>NZ_JAZARB010000003.1:2500-5340 GCF_040984485.1 Stenotrophomonas sp. WED208 | reverse complement strand
GGGTGTAAACCCTGGCGATGACCTACTCTCGCATGGCTTGAGCCACACTACCATCGGCGCAGCTGCGTTTCACTTCCGAGTTCGGGATGGGATCGGGTGGTTCCACAGCGCTAATTTCACCAGGGAGGCTTTTGGAGAGTCGCACTCGTCCCGGAGGACAAGGCGCCAGCCTCGCATAGTTCTTGTGACGTAGCGTGCACTTGGATGCTCTTACGACGTTGTCGTAAAGCCAAGGCAACTTGAGGTTATATGGTCAAGCCTCTCGGATCATTAGTATCAGTTAGCTCAATACATTGCTGTACTTACACACCTGACCTATCAACCACGTAGTCTACATGGTTCCTTCAGGGGGCTTGTGCCCCGGGAGATCTCATCTTGAGGCGCGCTTCCCGCTTAGATGCTTTCAGCGGTTATCGCTTCCGAACATAGCTACCCGGCAATGCCACTGGCGTGACAACCGGAACACCAGAGGTTCGTCCACTCCGGTCCTCTCGTACTAGGAGCAGCCCCTCTCAAATCTCCAACGCCCATGGCAGATAGGGACCGAACTGTCTCACGACGTTCTGAACCCAGCTCGCGTACCACTTTAAATGGCGAACAGCCATACCCTTGGGACCGACTACAGCCCCAGGATGTGATGAGCCGACATCGAGGTGCCAAACACCGCCGTCGATATGAACTCTTGGGCGGTATCAGCCTGTTATCCCCGGAGTACCTTTTATCCGTTGAGCGATGGCCCTTCCATACAGAACCACCGGATCACTAAGTCCTAGTTTCCTACCTGCTTGATCCGTCGATCTTGCAGTCAAGCACGCTTATGCCTTTGCACACAGTGCGCGATGTCCGACCGCGCTGAGCGTACCTTCGAGCTCCTCCGTTACTCTTTAGGAGGAGACCGCCCCAGTCAAACTACCCACCATACACGGTCCCCGACCCAGATAATGGGCCCAGGTTAGAACGTCAAGCACGACAGGGTGGTATTTCAAGGATGGCTCCACTGCAGCTAGCGCCACAGTTTCATAGCCTCCCACCTATCCTACACAGACGAACTCAACGTTCAGTGTAAAGCTATAGTAAAGGTTCACGGGGTCTTTCCGTCTTGCCACGGGAACGCTGCATCTTCACAGCGATTTCAATTTCACTGAGTCTCGGGTGGAGACAGCGCCGCTGTCGTTACGCCATTCGTGCAGGTCGGAACTTACCCGACAAGGAATTTCGCTACCTTAGGACCGTTATAGTTACGGCCGCCGTTTACTGGGGCTTCGATCAAGAGCTTCGCCTTGCGGCTGACCCCATCAATTAACCTTCCAGCACCGGGCAGGCGTCACACCCTATACGTCCACTTTCGTGTTTGCAGAGTGCTGTGTTTTTGATAAACAGTCGCAGCGGCCTGGTTACTGCGACCCTCTTCAGCTATAGCTCGCACGAGCCACCAAAAAGGGTGCACCTTCTCCCGAAGTTACGGTGCCATGTTGCCTAGTTCCTTCACCCGAGTTCTCTCAAGCGCCTGAGAATTCTCATCCTACCCACCTGTGTCGGTTTACGGTACGGTCTGCGTAAGCTGAAGCTTAGGAGCTTTTCCTGGAAGCGTGGTATCAGTGACTTCGCCTTAAAGGCTCGTCTCGGTGCTCGGTCTTAAAGGATCCCGGATTTGCCAAAGATCCAAACCTACCGCCTTTCCCCAGGACAACCAACGCCTGGTACACCTAACCTTCTCCGTCCCTCCATCGCACTTACGCGAGGTGCAGGAATATTAACCTGCTTCCCATCGACTACGACTTTCGTCCTCGCCTTAGGGGCCGACTCACCCTGCGCCGATTAACGTTGCGCAAGGAAACCTTGGGCTTTCGGCGTGCGGGTTTTTCACCCGCATTATCGTTACTCATGTCAGCATTCGCACTTCCGATACCTCCAGCAGACTTCTCAATCCACCTTCAACGGCTTACGGAACGCTCCTCTACCGCGCATACAAAGTATGCACCCCAAGCTTCGGTTCACTGCTTAGCCCCGTTAAATCTTCCCCGCAGACCGACTCGACCAGTGAGCTATTACGCTTTCTTTAAAGGGTGGCTGCTTCTAAGCCAACCTCCTGGCTGTCTGTGCCTTTCCACATGGTTTTCCACTTAGCAGTGAATTTGGGACCTTAGCTGTGGGTCTGGGTTGTTTCCCTTTTCACGACGGACGTTAGCACCCGCCGTGTGTCTCCCATACAGTCCGTCTCGGTATTCGGAGTTTGCAATGGTTTGGTAAGTCGCGATGACCCCCTAGCCATAACAGTGCTCTACCCCCGAGAGGATACATATGAGGCGCTACCTAAATAGCTTTCGAGGAGAACCAGCTATCTCCGGGTTCGATTAGCTTTTCACTCCTAATCACACCTCATCCCCTACCTTTGCAACGGGAGTGGGTTCGGGCCTCCAGTGCGTGTTACCGCACCTTCACCCTGGGCATGACTAGATCACCCGGTTTCGGGTCTACTGCCCGCGACTATGCGCCCTTATCAGACTCGGTTTCCCTTCGCCTCCCCTATACGGTTAAGCTTGCCACGAACAGTAAGTCGCTGACCCATTATACAAAAGGTACGCAGTCACTCCTTGCGGAGCTCCTACTGCTTGTACGCACACGGTTTCAGGTTCTATTTCACTCCCCTCTCCGGGGTTCTTTTCGCCTTTCCCTCACGGTACTGGTTCACTATCGGTCGGTCAGTAGTATTTAGCCTTGGAGGATGGTCCCCCCATGTTCAGACAGGGTTTCACGTGCCCCGCCCTACTCGTCTTCACTGAAATGGCCCTTTCAGATACAGGGCTATCACCTTCTATGGCCGCTCTTTCCAGAGCGTT
>NZ_JAZARB010000002.1:0-377595 GCF_040984485.1 Stenotrophomonas sp. WED208 | reverse complement strand
TTCTGGCAACGTATCGCTTGCTTTAAAACAATTAATAGTTGCTTGATCAAACGTCTGCAAGATGGACAATCATCCTTCCTGCAGGCGCCTTCACAAGATACCTGCGCATACTTTCAAAGATCCGGGGAAGTGGCCTCAGCGCCGTTCCCGTGTGCTGCGAAGTTTCCTTCGTAGCGAGCCGCCCATTATAGCCGGCTTTTCCGCTTCGTCAACACCTTTTTTCAAGGCCGTCTCACCGGAGTGGACGTTGTTGCCGATGCTGCTTCGTCGTTGGACCCGAAGGTCTTTCGTCGTTGCGAGCCGCCTATTATGCCGGACTTTTCGAGTCCGTCAACACCTTCGTTCGATCATCTCGTTCGTCGGTGGTGGCGTTGCTGTTCGCGTGCCGTTTCCGAAGAAGCGGTGCGCTGCAGCAAGGGAGCGAATTCTAGAGATCCTGCAGATTTCGTCAAGCATTTTTTTGCAGGGTGATGACAGAGCCAACGCAACATCACGCATGACGTACGCTCGAAGATCACTGTGGCGTTGACCGCGCGTTGCGCGGTCAACGCCACAAGGGCTATCAATGCACGGATGCACGGTGGAGAGACGGCAATGAACATGCAGGTGCGGCAAGCGTGGTGGCGCGACCTTTCAGTACCGGCCCTCGTTGCCGGCTTCATTACTGTGCTGGTCGGCTTCGCCAGTTCGGCCGTCATCGTGTTCCAGGCGGCACAGGCCGTCGGTGCTGACCAGGCGCAGATCGCCTCATGGATGTGGGCACTGGGACTGGGCATGGGTGTCACCTGCATCGGGCTGTCACTGCGCTATCGGGTACCGGTGGTGACCGCATGGTCGACACCGGGCGCGGCGATGCTGGTGGTCGGTGCCGGCGGCGCATCGCTTTCCGAGGCCACCGGTGCATTCCTGCTCGCCGCGGTGCTGGGCATGCTGGCTGGCTTCTCCGGCATCTTCGCCCGGTTGATGCAGCGGGTGCCGATGGCGCTGGCCGCCGGCATGCTGGCCGGGGTGCTGCTGCGCTTCGGTCTGGACGTGTTCGTGGCCATGAACACCCAGCTGGTACTGGCGCTGGCCATGTTCGCCACCTGGCTGGCCGGACGCCGCCTGTTCCCGCGCTATGCGGTCATCGCCACCCTGCTGGTCGGCATCGCGGTCGCGGCCAGCCGTGGCCTGCTGCACGCACAGCAGGTGCAGCTGCAACTGGCGGTACCGCAATGGGTGACCCCGTCCTTGTCCTGGACCGCCGTGGCTGGCATCGCCCTGCCCCTGTTCGTGGTCACCATGGCCTCGCAGAACATTCCGGGCGTGGCAGTGATGCGTGCGTCCGGTTATGACGCCCCGGTATCACCGCTGATCGGCTGGATCGGTGTGGTCAACACCCTGCTGGCGCCGTTCGGTGCGTATGCGCTGAACCTGGCGGCGATCACCGCCGCGATCTGCATGGGCCGCGATGCACATGAGGACCCGGCACGGCGCTATACCGCGGCCATGGCGGCAGGCGCCTTCTACATCATCATCGGATTGTTCGGTGCCACCGTGGCGGCCCTGTTCGCCGCCTTCCCGAAGGAACTGGTGGCCTGCGTGGCCGGTATCGCGCTGTTCGGCACCATCGCCAACAGTCTGGCCAGTGCGCTGGCGCTTGAGCGGGACCGCGAGGCGGCACTGGTCACCTTCCTGGTGACCGCCTCGGGCGTCTCACTGGCCGGCATCGGCTCGGCGTTCTGGGGCCTGGTAGCCGGTGCGCTGTGCCTGCTGGTGCTGCGGCCCGGTCAGGGCCGCTGACCCGGCCTACCCCGCCAATGCGGCACCCACGATGCTCAGCACCACCGCGATGACGATGGCGACCAGCGTGGCGACCACGCTGGTGCCGCCGCGTGCGCTCAGCTCGCTGCGCAGCCGTGCATCATCGCCGCCGGTCACGGTACGGGCCTGGGCGATCAGGCGCTGGCAGTGTGCCAGGTACCAGCTGTTGCCAAAGATCCCGGTGGTGATGCTGAGCGCGAAGGTGATGACCAGCGACAGGCCATCCGGCACATCCAGCAGGGTCTCGACCACGCTGACCAGCAGCAGCAGGCCAACCCACATCGCCGCCAGGCGGTACATCTTGCGATACATCATCCAGATCAGGCCGAGCAGGAATGCCGGCCAGTGCCAGGTGCCACTGCCCGTGGCGATGCCCTGATCCAACCGCCAACGCTGGCGATAGATCGGGAAGTTGCCACCGACCACACTGGCATACAGCGCCATGTCGCCCTCCAGCCCAGCCGCCGCAGCCGTCTCCGGTGCCGCAACTGGCGCACGATAGGGATCGGACGGATCGCCGACACTCGGCGCAATGCCCTCAGCCGCAGGCGCTGCGTCGATATCCAGGACCGGAGCCACCTCGACCCGCGTTGCGGCCTGATCCAGCTCCGCCAACGGCCGCCACGACGGCATGCCTTCGCACCAGAGCAGCGTGCGCGCCGTCACCGTCCCGTCCTGCTGCAGGCGACGCAGGCCGGCCAGGTCCACCGGTCCTTCGCTCTGCCTGCTGTTGGCATACCACCACTGTGCTTCCTGCATGTTCTCCATCCTTTCGGGTCACTTCTTCAAAACGGGACTGCCGGCCCCCCACTACAGCGGGGTACTGGCCAGGGTCTGTATCAATTGATGGCGCGCGCCCGGCGCAAGCGTGATCTGGTCGGGGCCGGCATTGGCCACCTCCAGGCAGACGTAATCACGCCAGCCCTCGCCGACATCGGCCATTTTCGCTGCCGCCTCCGCACCGGGATTCCAGGCCACCAGCGTCTGGCTGCCTTCGCTGCGGACCTCGATCCGCCGCTGCAGGACCGGATCGCGCAGTACGTAGTGCCCCTTGGCACCGGTATAGATGCGATCACTGCGGCCGGGATCACGTGGATCACGCAGTGACCACGGCCCCTGCTGCTGGCGCGACTGCGCATAGTCCTCGTACTTGTCCAGATACTGCAGGCCATCGAGACCATCGACCTCGACGCGCTCGGCATCGCCTACCCGGAAATAGCTGTGCAGGGCCTGGGTGAAGGTCACCGACGATGTTCCAGCGTTCCCGGTGGTCAACTGCTGGTGCAGCTGGTGGCCGATGCGCAGCTGCATCTGCAGGCACAAGCCGAGATCGGCAGGCAATGGCGGCGCCAGCTGCAGCACCAGCTCTCCCGCGTCGTCCTGCTGTACCTGCTGCAGCTCCCAGCGCGCGGTGCGCACCAGGCCATGCGCGGGCACATCATTGTTCTGGCCCTGGCGGCCAAACCACGGCCAGCACACCGGCACACCACCGCGGATCGGCGTCGGCAGTGCGGCGCGCGTGGGCGACAGCCACAGCAGGTCCGGCTGCCCCTCCGGAATGAACGACAGCAGCTGTCCGCCGAACACGCTGATGACCGCCGTCGCGCTGGGGGTGCGCACGTGCCAGGCCTCCAGCCCGTGATACAGGCCGCTGCTGATGTCCGGATTCGACTGCATGCGATGACGCTCCTTGAAGACCGCGGCGATGATGTCGCGGTCAGCGTGCCTGGGGCAAGGCCTTCTGCGCGCTGGGTGCTGCAGCAGCGGCCTCTTCCTGCAGTGCATGCAGAATGCGTTGCCCGGCACGCCCATCGGCATTGGCCCAGCCGAGGCGCTGCTGCTCGGACTGGATCGCGCGACGGGTGGCAGTACCGATCATGCCGTCGGCGCTGCCGATGTCGTAGCCACGCGCCAGCAGCAGGGCCTGCAGCTGGCGGCGCTCATCGCGGCCCAGGCCCGGGTCGTCGGTCGGCCAGGCGGTGGCCAACCCGCTGCCGCCACGCAGCTGGTCGGCCAGCGTGGCGATCGCCAGCGCATAGCTTTCAGCCGCGTTGTAGCTGTAGATCGCGTCGTAGTTGCGGAACACCAGCAACGCGGGGCCCTTGTTGCCGGCCGGCAGCAGCAGGGCGGCGCGCGCGTCGGCGGGCAGGTTGGCCGGAGCCAGCACGCTGCCGTCCAGCGCGGTCACGCCCTGCGCACGCCAGTCGGCCAGGGCACGACGCTGGGTACGTCCGGCCTGGCTGGCGTTGAAGCCAGCGGGAACGCGAACTTCCATGCCCCACGGCTCGCCACTGCGCCAGCCGGCGCGCTTGAGGTAGTTGGCAGTGGAGGCCAGTGCATCGGGAATGCTACCGACCAGATCGCGGCGGCCATCGCCATCCCCGTCCACGGCAATGCGTGCATAGGTGCTGGGCATGAACTGGGTGTGCCCGAAGGCACCGGCCCAGGAACCGGTGAGCCCCTGTGCCTGCAGGTCTCCGCGGTCGATCAGCTTGAGCAGCGCCAGCAGTTCACCGCGGAAGAACGGCTGGCGACGGCCGGCGCAGGACAGCGTGGCCAGTGACTGCAGCAGGGGACGTTTGCCGAACACGCGGCCGTAGTCGCTCTCCACGCCCCAGACCGCGACGATGGTGGCGGCATCGACACCGTACTGCGCCGACACCCGATCGAGCAGGTCGCGATGCTGCTCCAGCATGGCGCGACCATCAGCCACGCGCTGGCGATCGACCAGCGCGGCCAGGTAGTCCCAGATCGGCGTGGTGAATTCCGGCTGCGCATCGAGCAGGCCAAGCACACTGGGGTCCGGGGTGAGCCCGGCGGTGATTTCATTGAAGCGATCGGCACTGATGCCCTGGCTGGCGGCCGTGGCCTGCAGGCCCGTCAGGCAGCGGCTGAAGGCCGGATCGACGCTGGCATCCGGTGCTGCAGGCAACGCGGGGGGCGAGGCGAGAGCGGCCGCCAGGCCGAGCGTGGTCAGAATGGGCATGGCGTCCTCCGTGTTGCCGTTGCACGGCCATCTTAGGGGCACCGGCGTCGCTGAACCTGAAGCGGCACCCGCTGGCCGTCCGCCCTAGGCGGTGCGCAGCAGGCGCAGGCCATAGGCGGGACTGTCGGCGTCCCAGCGCTGCATGACCTGCAGGCCCGCCTGCTGCAGCAGCGCTTCGAAGCTGTGGTCGGTGTACTTGTGGCTATACTCCACGCGGATCGGTTCGTCGGCGGCAACGTGGAAGCTGCGGCCATCCAGATGCACATCCTGCGCCCAGCGGCTGACCAGATCGGTTTCGATGCGCAGCCGCGCGATGCTGTAACGGGCACGGTGGCGGAAGCCGTCGAGGTCGAAGTCGCTGCCGATCTCGCGGTTGAGCCGGGCCAGCAGGTTGAGGGTGAATGCGGCAGTGACGCCCTGCGCATCGTTGTAGGCCGCTTCGATCAGCGCCGGGTCCTTGTGCAGGTCGATGCCGACCAGGGCCAGGCCGTCGCGGCCCATGGTCTGGCGCATCGCCCGCAGCAGTGCGACCGCGTCTTCGCCTTCAAAGTTGCCCAGCGTGGAACCGGGGAAGAACAGCAGCCGTCGCGCGGGTTCGCGTTCAGGCATGGGCACAGCCACGGGGCGGGTGAAGTCGGCACAGACCGGCAGCATCTCCACCTCGGGCAGCGCCGGTGCCAGATGGTCGATGCTGGACAGCAGCGCGGCCCGCGAGATCTCGATCGGCGTGTAGGCCACAGGGTCGTGCAGTGCGGCCAGCAGCTGCGCGGTCTTGCGTCCGCTGCCGCTGCCCAGCTCCACCACATGCAGGCGTGGTCCAACGGTCCGGGCAATGTCCGGCAGCACACGCGCCAGCAGGGCCAACTCGGTCCGCGTGGGGTAGTACTCGGGAGTCTGGGTGATCTGCTCGAACAGGCGCGAGCCACGCGCATCGTAGAAGTACTTGGACGGCAGCTGCCGGGGCGTGCGCGACAACCCGGCCACCACGTCGGAGAGGATCTGCTGGCGCCCGGGGGTGAGATCGGTCAATGCCTGCAGCGCGTCATGCACGGTGCTCATGTGAGGTCCCTGGCCAGGCGCAGTCCGGAAAACTGCCAGCGCGCCGGCGGCATGAAGAAGTTGCGGTAGCTGGCGCGCACATGGCCGCGGGGCGTGGCGCAGCTGCCACCACGCAGCACCCACTGCCCGCACATGAACTTGCCGTTGTACTCACCGAGGTTGCCGGCGAAGGGGCGGAAGCCCGGGTAGGCGCCATACGCGCTGTGGGTCCATTCCCAGACATCGCCGAACAGCTGCCGCATTCCACTGCCCTGCGCTGCCTGCGGGTGCAGCCGGTCGTCATCGGCGAAATGTCCCCGCAACGGCTGCGACGCGGCAGCGGCTTCCCACTCGTACTCGCTGGGCAGGCGCGCGCCGGCCCAGCGGGCGCAGGCATCGGCCTCGTAGTAGCTGAGGTGGCAGACCGGCGCGTGCGGATCCAGTTCGCGCCAACCGCCCAGGGTGTACTCGCGCTGCAGGACGTCATCCCAGTACAGCGGATGCCGCCAGTCCTCGGCTTCACGCAATGCCCAGCCTTCACTGAGCCACCAGCGCGGTTCGTGGTAGCCGCCGGCGTCGATGAAGGCGCGGTACTCGGCATTGCTGACGGGACGCTCGGCCAATGCATGCGCGGGGAGCAGCACGCGGTGCGCTGGCGCTTCGTTGTCGTAGGCGAACGCGGTGTGCTGCGGCCAGGCTGCGGCGCCGACGGTGACGATGCGCTCGGGTGATTCGACCCAGCCCTGCGCAGTGGCGACGCTGGCGACGGGCCGCAGATCCTCGCGATACGGTGGCTGCAGCGGGTTGCACCAGAACGCATGCTTGATGTCGGTGAGCAGCAGTTCCTGGTGCTGCTGTTCGTGCTGCAGGCCCAACTGCAGGTGCTGCAGCGCCTGCTCATCGAGATCGCCCGCCGCCAACCGCGATTGCACCTGTGCATCGACCTGCTGGCGGTAGTCGCGCACCTGCTGCAGCGAGGGCCGCGACAGCAACCCGCGCTGTGGCCGCGCATGCGCCGGGCCGATGCTCTTGTAGTAGCTGTTGAACAGGTAGTCCCAGGCCGGGTCATGCGCTGGCGCGGTGGCGAAACCCGCCAGCACGAAGCGTTCGAAGAACCAGGTGGTGTGGGCCAGGTGCCATTTGCTCGGGCTGGCGTCAGCCATGCTCTGCAGCATGGCGTCCTCGGCACTGAGCGGCGCGGCCAGCTGCAGGCTGCGCGTCCGTACATGGGCGAACTGGCGGGCGAGATCGTGCTGCGGGGCAGCGACGGCGGCGGGTACGCTGTCCATGTGGGCAGCATCGGCGCAGGGCGGTGAGTGCGATGTCATGGTTCGGCGTCACTTTGTTCACATGGATGGGCCCCCGCATTCAAGATGCAGGCACGCACGCCGCTAACGGCAGTGCTGCGGCCGCGTCGTCACCGCGCTGGAATTCCTGCTTGCCCCTGCATCCGCTCCGCCAGCCTGCGCATTACCTGTTCGTGCTGCCCGCCGTGCTGGTTGCCGTGGTGGTGTGGACCGCATTGGATACCGCGGACGTGGCCAGCTCGGCGCAGCGCGTCCTGCCGTGGCTGCTGGCCTGCCTCGGTGCCGGTCTGGCCCTGCTCTACCACCAGGTGCGCACGCTGTGCCTGCTGCTGGTCGTGGCGGTGATGTTCGCGCTGCTGCACCAGGACGTCGCTGGCTACCTGCGCAGTGGCCATGTCGCCGCGCTGACGCCGCTGCGCTTCCATGCCATCTCGGCCTGGTTGCCGCTGTTGTTCGCCGGGCTGGCGTTGTGGCCGGAGCGCGGGCGCCGACGCCAGGACCTGCTGCTGCGCGGCATTGCCAGCGGCACCGCGTTGATGATCTTCCTGCTGTTGGCCGCGCAGCAGCCACGTGGCATGCACGATCTGCTGTCGAACCGCCACTGGGCGTGGATCCCGGCCGATTGGAACGCGCTCGCGCAGTTGCCGGCAGTGCTGTTGCTGCTGGCCACCGCTGCGCTGGGCTGGCAGGCGTGGCGGCACCCGCGCCCACTGCATACGGCGATGCTGCTGGCCCTGCTGTGCCTGTGGTGGATGCTGCCACGGGTGTTCCTGCACCCGGTGCTGCTACCGGCGCTGAGCAGTGCCGCCCTGCTGCTGATGCTGGGTGCGATGCTGCAGGAGTCCTTCCACATGGCCTTCCGCGATGAGCTGACCGGCCTGCCCGGACGCCGGGCATTCAACGAGACCCTGCAGCGGGCACGCGGCACCTACAGCATCGCGATGGTGGACGTGGACCACTTCAAATCGTTCAACGATACCCACGGCCATGACACCGGCGACGATGTGCTGCGCCTGGTGGCCTCGCGCCTGGCGAAGGTTGGCGACGGTGGGCGGGCGTTCCGCTATGGCGGTGAGGAGTTCGCGGTGGTGTTCCTGGACCGCCTGGCGGCGGCCTGCATGGATGCCGTGGAGGCGCTGCGGCAGAGCATCGAGGAGACCCGCATGCAGCTGCGCGACCGCAGCACCCGCAGCCGCGATGACGAAGCCGGCCGCCAGCAGCGCGGACGCGGTGGCAGCGGCCAGGTGGTACAGGTGACGGTGAGCATCGGCCTGGCCGACAGCCATGTGGATCCGCGCCCGATGGCGGTGGTCAAGGCCGCCGACCAGGCGCTGTACGTGGCCAAGGACGGGGGTCGCAACCAGGTGCACGCGCATGCCGGCCAGCGCGTGCTGGCCATGCGTGGCGGCTGAGGCTCAGACCGCGTCGAGGTAGTACCAGCGGCCGTCGATGCGCTGGAAGCGGCTGTGTTCGGTCATCTTGACCGCACTGCCGCCGCCGACGCGATAGCGCGCGGTGAAGCGGACGTCGGCGCTGTCGGTACCGGTGACGGTGTGCTCGTGTACGGTCAGGCCCAGCCAATGGGTACGCTGGCCGGGCGCATCATCCAGCGACAACTCGGCCGGACGCGTGTCCGGATGCCAGCTCTGGCGCAGGTAGTCGGCCAGACCGCGCACGTAGGCGCTGTAACGCGAACGCATCAGGCGCTCGGCATCGGGCGCGGCCTCACCGGCATGGAAACGGCCGCAGCAGGCAGCATAGTCGGCGGGCAGGCCACAGGGACAGGGATCGGCGGGTTTTCGGCTCATGCCGGCATTGTCGCCGGGTTGCGCGGATTGATCCACGCGCGGCACGGGCCAGCTGAAGCAGGACAGGCGTATGCTGTCGCGCCCCCACCTTGATTGATCGCCGTGCTGGAACTGGTTCCCCCTGAGTTGTGGTGGCTGGTGGTGATCGCCTTCATCGCCGGTCTTGTGGATGCCGCCGTGGGTGGCGGTGGCCTGGTGCAGCTGCCCGGCCTGTTCACGGTGCTGCCGCAGCAGACGCCGGCGATGCTGTTTGGTACCAACAAGTTCAGTTCGATGTTCGGCACCGGTGCGGCTGCCTGGCGCTATGCGCGCAACGTGCGCTTCCCGTGGAAGCCGGTGCTGTTCGCGGCCGGCACCGCCTTCGTCTTCTCCTTCGCCGGGGCCACTGCGGTGAGCCTGCTGCCCAAGGACGCGGTGCGCCCACTGGTGCTGGTGCTGCTGATCGCGATGCTGGCCTACACGTTGTGGAAAAAGGACTTCGGCGCGCTGCACCGGCCGCAGGAAATCGGCCGCCGCGAGCTGGTGATCGCGCTGGCGATCGGTGCAGCGATCGGCTTCTACGATGGCTTCTTCGGGCCGGGCACCGGCAGCTTCCTGATCTTCCTGTTCGTGCGCTTCTTCGGCCTGGATTTCCTGCGCGCCTCGGCGGCGTCGAAGGTGGTGAACCTGGCGACGAATGTTGCAGCGATCTCGTTCTTCGTGCCGACCGGCAACATCCTGTGGCTGTTCGCGCTGCCGATGGCGGCGGCCAACATCATCGGTTCGGTGGTGGGCACGCGGCTGGCGCTGAAGGGCGGTACGCCGTTCATCCGCAAGCTGTTCGTGGGGCTGGTGGTGGTGCTGATCGCGCGGATGGCGTGGGATACGTTCCGCGGAGCGTGAACGAGCGTCATGATCCGGTAGGTGCCAACCTTGGTTGGCACACGGTTTCCGATCGCGAAGAGCAGCCGAGCATGGCTCGGCTCTACAGGTCGCTGGACCGAGGCGGTCAGGCCTCGGCTTCTTCCGGTTCGTTGGCCTGCTGGCGGCTGCGCTCGGGCAGCTTCAGGCGCTTGCCTTCTTCGTCGTACTCGATCAGCAGCACGCCGGAGTCGTGGCGGCCGCTGATTTCGACGAAGCAGGCGCCACCGATGAACGGCTCCAGCGTCATCACCGACTTCAGCGGGGTGGCGACCACCATCTGGAAGCCGAAGTTGTCGAAGATGTTCATCGCCAGTGCGGTGAACTCGTTGTCGGCCTTGTCGAAGGCTTCGTCGAGCACGACGGCGGCGTAGCTGGGCAGCTGGCTGTCGGCACCGCCGAGCTGGTAGCGCAGTGCCGCAGCCAGGCAGGTAGTGGCCAGCTTCTGGCGCTGGCCGCCGGACTTGCCGGCACCGCTGCGGTAGATCTCGACCTGCTGGCGCGTTTCCGCATCCAGCTCGACGCCGATGAACTCCACGTGCATGCGCACGTCCAGCACCAGCTCGCGCCAGCGCTTGTCCTCACCTTCCTGCGAACCAAGGCGGTTGACCAGCTGGCGCAGCACGGTGAACTGCGATTCGGCCAGCTCGCGCTGCTCGGTCTGCTGCTGCGACAGCACCTCGCGCAGCTGCAGGTGGAACTCGCCGACTTCCGGCAGGCGGCGGTCGCTCAGTTCGATGGTCAGCAGCGTGCCACGGTTGAACGGCACCTGTTCCAGGCTGGCGTTCACTTCGTCCAGGCGCTGGCCGATCGACTTGCGGGCCTCGGCGCTGTGGCGCTGCAGGGCCAGCAGGTTGTTCTTGCTCTGGTTCTGCAGCAGGTCGAAGAAGCGCTCTTCGTGCTGCGGCAGGCCATCGCGCTCCAGGCGCTCGAGGCGGGCGAGGAAGTCCTCGGCCGAGGCCACCGAGACTGTGAAGTCGCCCGATTCCTCCGGCCATTGCTGAATGAAGCGACGGAAGCAGCCGATCAGCTGGTTCTCGATGCGGTTGAGGTCCTGCTGCGAGGACGACAGCTGCTCGTTCAGCGCGTTGCTGACCTGGCGCATGTGCGCTTCCAGCGTTTCCAGGCTGAGCGGGCCCTGCTCCTGCAGGCGCTCGGCCAGCCCGGCTTCCTGCTCCTGGGCCAGGCTAGGCAGCACCAGCGCACGGCTCTGCTGGCGGGCGCGGTCGAGGCGATCACGTTCCTTGACCAGCTGGCCACGCTCGACACGGACGTCTTCATAGGTGCGGCGGGATTGTTCGATGTCGGCGCGCACGGCGTCGATCTGCTTGGCCAGCTTGGCGAGGTCGGCGTTGCCTTCGCGCAGGTCGCGCAGGGTCGCTTCGATATCGCTCAGGCGCTGCTGCGGGGCGGCGATGTCGATCTCGTTCCAGCTGATGCTGACCAGCTCGTGGCAGGCCAGGCGGCGCTCATTGTCGCGGTCGCGCTGGCCGCGCAGGCGTGCGATGTCGGTCTCGCAGCTGGCGATGCGCTTGGCCAGTTCCTGTGCTTCGCGCTCGAAGGCGCCCACCTTGTCGTGGTTGTTGAAGCCCAGGATCCAGCGACGACGGTCGCCCACCGCACTGCGGTCGTCCTTCTCGAAGCGGTCGCCCGGATGCTTGACCTGGCCTTCTCGGGTGATGCCGCGGTCGACGTTGCGCAGCTGCTTGGCATCCACGCACTCGTAGTCGAAGCGCTTGCCGAGCTCGCGGCGCAGCCAGCTTTCGAACACGTGCTCGCGCAGTTCCAGCTTGTGCAGCAGCGACTTCGCCGACGGCTCGCGCGCGAACGCATCATCGTTGCGGCGCACGCGGTAGTAGGTGAAGCGCATGCCCAGGTGGGTACGGTTCACCCACTCGGCGACGTCGTTGTAGTGCTTGTCATCGACCAGCAGCGACAGCGCGAAGCCGCCCAGCACGCGCTCGATGGCGCCCTGCCAGCCCTGCTCTTCCGAGCGGACCTGGATCAGCTCGCCGACGAACGGCAGCGCCGCTTCGGCGATGCCGGTTTCCTCGGCCAGGCGCGCACGCAGCTTCTGCATCGGCGCCGGGATGTTGGAGGGGGTGCGCTGCATCGCTTCGAGTTCGCTGCGCACTTCACCGAAGCGGCGCTCGTCGTCGCGCTTGCCGCCGAGGCGATCGCTGATCGCATCGTCCAGTGCCGCCGAGGCACGCTGGCGGTCCTGCAGTTCGTTCTGCGCGCGCTCGACCAGCTCGGCGAAGCCATGGGCATCGTCGGGCAGTTCGGCCTGCAGCTGCTGCGCCGCTTCCTGGGCCTGGTCACGCTTGGCCTTGCGGCGGTCGCGCTCGGCTTCGGCGCGGCCCTGCTCGCGTTCCAGTTCCTCGATGCGTTCACCGCCCTGCTGGCGGCGCTGCAGTTCCAGTTCGGCCAGGCGCTCGGTGTGGTTGTCGAGCGCGGCGCGGCGCTGGGCCTCTTCGCCGAGCAGGCCACGGTCACGCACGTCCATCTCGCGCAGGCGCGCTTCGATCAGCGCCTGGCGGCGGCTTTCGCGGAAGCTGTCGACGCCGAGCTTCAGTGCTTCGTCGTCGCCGCGCTGGCGGTGCATTTCCTTCAGGTCGTTGTAGTAGGCGCGTGCCGGCAGCAGGGTTTCCACCTGGCGGCGCGCGGTGACCACGGCCTGGTGCGCGCCATCGAGCTCGGCGAAGTCGCTGACCAGGCGCTCGGCGGCGTCGAAGGTCTTCGGCGTGTCGAGCATGAAGTCGCGCAGGAAGACGTTGAGGTCGCCCAGGTTCTTCGCCGACTGCGTCTTGTGCAGCAGGCGCAGCGCCATTTCGTTGTCGATACCGAGCAGGTCGCGGAAGCGCTCGGCGTAGCCGGAGAAGGTGTCGAAGTGGTGCAGGTCGGACAGCTTCTGCTTGAGCTTGCGCAGGTCCAGGTCGAAGCCGCCGAGATCCTTGGCGATGTCGAACGGGCGCTCGGCGATCATGTAGTGCTTGCGCACGTCGCCGGCCGAGGTGCCATTGCCGGAGATCCACAGCAGGCGCACCAGGCTGACCACGCGGCCATCGCCGGCGCGGTACTCCAGCACCAGTGCGGTCCAGGTCGCGCCCTTGCGCAGGTACTGGGTGGCGATTTCGCCGGTGCCGCTGTCCTGCTGGTCGGCCCAGGCGCCACGCACATAGGACACCAGGTTGCGGTCGCGGCCACTGCGCTCGGCTTCACGCGCGGCGGCGTTGAAGTCGACGATGGCCGGCGGCGTCAGCAGCGCGGACATGGCATCGAGCAGGGTCGACTTGCCCGAGCCGGAACGGCCGACGAACAGGAAGCCGCGCTCGGCGATCGGCACTTCGGTCAGGCCGTTGAAGGTGCCCCAGTTGTGCACCTGCAGGCGGCGCATGCGGAACTGCTGCAGGCGCGGGTCCGGCAGGCCTTCGTTGAACAGGGCGGGAGTGTGCTTGGAGATAGCCATGCGATGGTCGGGTCTCTCAGGCCTCGGCGGCCGGGGTTTCGCGCAGCTGGCGGTAGACCGCCGAAAGCTGGGACACGTCTTCGGCGGAGAACAGCAGCTTCAGCGCCGGCGAGACTTCGTGGCGGTCTTCCTGGCCGCTGAGGCGGGTCAGGATGTGATTGTCCTTCATCTTCTGCACCGCCGAGGCGACGCGGCGGTTGAAGCCGGCGCGGTCGGTGGACAGGTTCTTCTCGTAAATGGCCAGCGCTTCGGCCATCTCGGCGTCGGCGACCACCGCGCGGTTGCCGCGCGCATCGGCCTCGGCCAGCTGCTGGCGCAGGTACAGCAGCAGCACCGAGTCGATGAAGGTCAGCGGCGAGGTGCGCAGCAGCACCGGCGCATCAACGTCTTCGGTATCGGCCTGGCGGGTGAACGCCACGCCGCTGTCGCGGTCGAGCACCAGTTCCAGGAACAGGTCCGCCAGCGACGAGCGGATGGCCGCCTCGCTGCGGATCAGCGCCGGCCACAGCTTGGCGTGGCGCAGCTGGTCGATGCTGGGGCCGATCAGCAGCTGGCACAGCGCGCGGCGCGCATCCAGCGGCAGGCGCCCGGTATCGCCGAGGTAGTACACGTCGTTGCCACGGCGGGGCTGCGCCACGGCCGCCACCGGTTCGGCTTCGTAGGCGTCTTCCGCCACGTCGGCCTGCGGTGCGTCGATGGGATCTTCATGCCAGCTCATGGCGTCTCTCCTGGGTGAACCAAACCAGCGGGATGCGGGCGCGACGGACCTGGCCGTCGCCACCACGCCATTCGGCAAGCTCCTGCTCGCCGGCGACCACGTTGCCGAAGCGCGTGCCCAGCGACAGATAGCCGATGACGCTGCCAAGACCCTGCGGCGCCTCGCGCTGCGACAGGGCCTGGGCGATGCTGAGCCGCGGCTGTGCATCGAGCAGGTCGTGCAGGTCGCGGCGCAGGGTGCGGAAGTCGATTTCGGACGAAGCGACCAGGTCGCCGACACTTTCCAGGCTGATCGCAGCCGCGTCGTTGTACTCGACGTTGCCATCGACCTGGGCACTGCGTGGATCATGCAGCTTCCACTGCGACCACGAACGCAGGCGGCTGGTGGTCAGCTGCAGGTCACGGCCGATGCCGCGCTGTGCGGGGAACTCGTCGCGCAGTGCCAGCGCTTCGGACTGCGCCTGCTTCAGCAGCTGGTTGAGGCGGCGCTGTTCCAGGTAGCCGCGGCTCTGCACGAAGCCGCGCAGGCTGCGCGCGAAGTTCTGCAGCACATCGTGTACCTGGCCACCGCGCTCGAGCATGGTGCTGGTGAAGCCGCGCAGGAAGTTGCGTTCGTTGCGGTCCAGGCGGCGCGCAAAGCCACGCGCCAGCACCGCTTCCAGCGCAGCATCGAGCTGGGCGCTCTGTTCGGCGTCGTTGAGCAGGCGCCAGAACGCCTGGAAGCTGCGGCCGGCATCGCTCTCGCCGATCACGTCCACGCCTTCGAACAACTGCGACAGCACGTCGCCGCGCTCACCCTCGTCGTCGATGATGCGCTCGCGGAAATCGCGGTTGAGCTGCTCGAAGTCGTCGCGCACGCGGCGGAAGTCCTCGGTCAGCTCGTCGGCCAGGCCGATGATCTGGCGCGCACGTTCCAGCGCGCGCTTGCCGTCCAGCGCGATCACGCGGCCGGCACCAACGCGGGCGATCTCGGCGTCGATGCGGTCGCGCTCGTCGCGCAACGCCGACAGGCGCGCGTCCGGATCGGATTCGGTCTGCGCGGCCAGCTGCGAGAGCTGTTCGATGACCAGCGCCAGGCGGCTTTCGGTGGCAGCCACGCGGGCCTGCTCCAGGCCATCGGCGAAGCGGATCGCCTGCAGCGCTGCGGTCGACAGCTCGTACTGCTCCTGGTCGGCACCTTCGGGCAGGCGGCGTTCGAGCCAGCCCTGGGCCAGCCAGTGCGCGATGTAGGCCTGCGCGGTACGCGGCAGGTCGCGCGACAGTTCGTCGCCGTTGAGCTGGTCCAGCCCACGTTGCAGGCGCTCGTTGAGCACCGACGACGACAGCGTACGCTCGCCGTCCATCAGCAGCCCCTGCAGCAGGCCGATGATTTCCGGAGCGTGGTCGGCGGCGAGCAGCTTCCACTGGGGCTGTTCGCGCAGATGGCGGTAACGGGAGATGCGTTCGCGATGCTTCATGCAGCGAAAGAGGTCTGTTGGGCTGACAGGGACGAGCCGCCACGCACGGCTGCCGCGCGGGCAGCCGTGGGCATGCCGGCCCGCAGCGGCCGGCGGGGTGCGGGCAAGCGGCTCAGCGCTTGCCGCCCACTTCGATGAAGCGCAGGAACTCGGCGCGGGTCCGCGCGTCGTCGCGGAAGCTGCCCAGCATCTTCGAGGTGACCATGCTGACGCCGCGCTTGTGGATGCCGCGGGTGGTCATGCACTCGTGGGCGCCTTCGACGACCACGCCGACACCGATCGGCTGCAGCACATCCTGGATGCACTGGGCGATCTGCGCGGTCATCTTCTCCTGCACCTGGAAACGGCGGGCATAGGCTTCGACGACGCGGGCCAGCTTGCTGATGCCCACCACCTTGCCGGCCGGCAGGTAGCCGACGTGCACGCGGCCGATGATCGGCGCCATGTGGTGCTCGCAGTGGCTTTCGTACTCGATGTCGCGCAGGACGATCAGTTCGTCGTAGCCGGCCACTTCCTCGAAGGTCCGCTCCATGTAGGCGCGGGGGTCGTCGCGGTAACCGCTGAACCAGTCGCCATAGGCTTCGGCGACACGGCGGGGGGTATCCAGCAGGCCTTCACGGGACGGGTCCTCACCGGCCCAGCGCAGCAGGGTGCGCACGGCATCCTCGGCCTGGTCCTGGGTCACGTCGCCCTGCGGGGCGGCCTTTTCGTTGTTCTTGCTCATTGCGTACAGCGTCCCGAACGGGGGGCGAGCATCGTACCCGACCGGGGGGTGGGTCGTCCTGTTGGGACGGTTCATCGGGGGTCGTGTTGGCGCGTCGTTGCTGTCGGTCTGGAGTGGGAGAGGGGGCTGCGCAGGACACGCCGTAAACCCGTCCATGGGGGCTCGATGGCGCCATCCATGGCGCCAACGGTCCTGCGCAGCCCCCTCTCCCCCTCCCTGACGGTTTCCTTCGGGCGCGGCCGGACCCCCCGAAAGCGGGGTCAAAAGCGGGGGTTCATGGCTTCGGAAGCACCCCGCGCGACTGCGCGACTGCTGTGGTGGGTGCGGACCGTTGGTCCGCACTGCTTCTGCTCTTGCTTCTAAGAGCCAACCCTCCGCCACCCCAGCCGATAGCCAGCAGGCGCAACGCTTTCCTCACTACACCCCGCCCATTCATAAAAACCCATTGATAGGAATGAAATTAGTAGTATCCTATCTATATCTTATGGACCGACCCCTCGACGAGCGCACCGTGCTGCAGATGCAGCTCAGCTCCGGCCTGCTGTACGCAGGGCGGCAGTGGCAGCGCCTGGCCGACAGCCGGCTCGGCAGCTACGGCATCTCCACCGCCTGCACCATGCCCCTGCTGATGATCGGCCGCTCCGGCGGTGGCATCCGCCAGGTGGCGCTGGCCCAGCAGCTGGGCATGGAAGGGCCTTCCCTGGTCCGCCTGCTGGACAAGCTGTGCGCCAGCGACCTGGTCCGCCGCGAGAGCGACGCCAGCGACCGCCGCGCCAACCTGCTGTGGCTGACCGACGCGGGACACGCGCTGGTCAGCGAGCTGGAAGACCAGTTGATCGGCCTGCGCCAGGACGTGTTCGGCGAGCTTTCCATGGATGAACTGCACGCCGTGCTGAAGGCATGGCGCCTGCTGGCCGAGGCCGCCGACCGCATCACGTAAGACCGCTGCCCCCGAATACCGCCGCTGCCGTGCACACGCCAGCGGCTTTTGCCCGTTGCTGTTGTTTCGTTGTTCCTCCCCTCCCCCACCTCGCCCCCGCCCCTACCGATGCCCGGTGAATTCAGTCTCCACGGAGTGTTCGTCCCGACCCTGCTCGGGTTGATGTTGTTGGCCTATCTGGTCAACAGCGGCCTGCACGCGCTGCTGCAGCGTGCCGGCGCCTATCGCCATGTATGGCACCCGGCGCTGTTCAACCTGGCCCTGTACGGGATCGTGCTTGGCCTGCTGTTCCACCTCCTGCGTTGGATGCAATCGTGAACAAGATCGTGAAGAAGACCCTGCCGGTGCTGCTCACCAGCGCAGCCGTGATCGTCGCCCTGCTGGTGCTGCGCCAGCTGTGGGTCTATTACATGGATGAGCCGTGGACCCGCGATGCCCATGTCGGCGCCGACGTGGTGCAGGTGGCGCCGGACGTATCCGGACTGGTGGAAACGGTGCAGGTGGCCGACAACCAGGCGGTGAAGAAGGGTGACCTGCTGTTCGTGGTCGACCGTGCCCGTTACCGCATCGCGCTGGAGCAGGCCAAGGCCAGCCTGGGCGAGCGCCAGGCCTCGGTGGCACAGCTGCGCCGCGAGATCGGCCGTGACCGCAGCCTGCAGGACCTGGTCGCCGCCGAGGACGCCGAAGTGCGCCGCGCCAAGCTGCAGGCTGCACAGGCCGCGCTGGCCACCGCGCAGGCCGCGGTCGACCTGGCCGAGCTCAACCTGGGCCGCACCGAGGTGCGCGCACCGGCCGATGGCCGCGTCAACGACCGCACCATGCGCGTGGGCGACTACGTGGTGGCCGGCAAGCCGGTGCTGGCGCTGCTGGATACCGGCTCGTTCCGCATCGATGGCTACTTCGAGGAAACCCGACTGCGTGGCGTGGCGCCGGGGCAGCGTGTGGACATCCGCCTGATGGGTGAATCGACCCCGCTGCGCGGCCATGTCGAGAGCATCGCCGCCGGCATCGAGGACCGCTACCGCAGCAATGGCAGCACCCTGCTGCCGAACGTGACCCCGGCCTTCGACTGGGTGCGGCTGGCGCAGCGCATCCCGGTGCGCATCGCCATCGACGAAGTACCCAAGGGCGTGGAACTGATCGCCGGCCGCACCGCCACGGTCACCGTGGACACCGGCCGCCACCCGCACAACGACAAGGCCGGCGCCGCGCCGACACAGGCGGGCCTGTGAACGCCGCCCTTCCCCGTCTCGGCCTGATCGTCGCGCTGGCCAGCCTGGCCGCGTGCAGGACCGTCGGCCCGGACTATGCATTGCCGGAAGGCTCGGCGTTCAAGCGCCCGCAGGCCAATGCGGCCTTCATCGATACGCAGAACCCGCAGGTGGCCGCCAACCAGGCGCTGCCCGACCGCTGGTGGTCGCTGTACAACGACCCGGTGCTGGATGGCCTGATCACCCAGGCGCTGCGTGACAACGTGGAACTGAAGGCCGCCGATGCGCACCTGCGTCGTGCGGCGGCGGTGTACGAGCAGGCACTGGACGCTGGCGGCTTCGAGTACGAGGCCGAGGCCGGGGTCAGCCGCGCGCAGCTGTCGGCCGAATCGTTCCTGCAGGAACACGAGCTGCCGGTGATCAACCTGGCCGATGGCAAGTTCGCGGTCAGCTACCAGTTCGACCTGTTCGGCAAGCTCAAGCGCGGCGCCGAAGCGGCGCGTGCCGACGAGCAGTCGGTCGCCGCAGCGCGCGACCTGGCCCAGGTCAGCGTGGTCGCCCAGGTGGCCGACAGCTACCTGGAAATCTGCCATGCCAACCACGAACTGCACGTGGCCGAGCATTCGCTGCAGCTGCAGCAGCGCAGCCGCACGGTCACCGAGCGCCTGATCGCGGCCGGCCGCGGCACGCCGCCGGAACTGGCCCGCGCCAATGCCCAGGTGGCGCTGCTGGAAGCTGCATTGCCGCCGCTGCAGGCGCAGCGTTCGGCGGCCGCCTATTCGCTGGCCGCCCTGCTCGGGCAGACCCCGGGCCAGCTGCCGGCCGGTGTGATCGACTGCGCGCACGCCCCCGCCCTGGCGCAGCCGCTGCCGGTCGGTGATGGCCGTGCGCTGCTGCAGCGTCGCCCGGACGTGCGCCAGGCCGAACGCAAGCTGGCCTCGGCCACCGCGCGGATTGGTGTCGCCACCGCCGAGCTGTACCCCGACATCCGCCTGGGTGCCTCGCTCGGTGCCGCCGGCCTGCTGGAGGACTTCGGCACGCCGATGACCCAGCAGTGGTCGATCGGCCCGCTGATCTCGTGGACGTTGCCGTCGTCCGGCACCCACGCGCGCATCCACGCCGCCGAAGCCGGTGCCGATGCAGCCCTGGCCGAGTTCGACCACACCGTGCTGCAGGCGCTGCGCGAGACCCAGACCGCGCTGGACCGCTACGCGCAGGACCTGCGCCGGCTACAGTCGCTGCGCATCGCGCAGGAGCAGGCCGCACTGGCCGCCGAGCAGAACCGCCGGCTGTACCAGGGCGGCCGCACGCCGTACCTGTCCAGCCTGGATGCCGACCGCAGCCTGGCCACCAGCGACGCCACCCTGGCGGCCGCCGAAGCGCAGGTCTCGCGCGACCAGATCCACCTGTTCCTGGTGCTGGGTGGTGGCTGGCAGGCCAGCGCCGCCGCGCCCAACGCCTCGACCGCAGCGAAGTAAGCCATGAACGCGCTGACCGACCGCCAGGCCTGGCTGTTCTCGATCAAGACCTACCTGGCCGCGGTGGCCGCGCTGTACATCGCCATGGCCGGCAACCTGTCGCGCCCCTACTGGGCGATGGGCACGGTGTACATCGTCAGCCAGCCGCTGCTGGGCCCGACCCGGGCCAAGGGCGTGTACCGCATCGTCGGCACCCTGGTGGCCGGCCTGGCCACCTTGCTGGTGCTGCCGGCGCTGGTGGAGACGCCGCTGGTGCTGAGCGCGGCGATGTCGATCTGGCTGGCCGGCTGCCTGTTCATGGCCCTGCTCAACCGCGGCCCGCGCGGCTACGCGTTCCTGCTGGCCGGCTACACCACCGCCTTCATCGGCTTCCCGGCGGTGACCTCGCCGGAAACCATCTTCGACACGGTGGTGGCACGCAGCGAGGAGATCATCCTCGGCACGGTGGTGGCGGTGCTGTTCGCGTCGCTGCTGTTCCCGGCCTCGGTACGCCCGATGCTGCGCGCGCGCATCGGCAACTGGATGGAGGACGCCGCGCAGTGGTGCCGGCAGATCCTTGAACGTGGCCGCGCGCATGCGCCGCGCAACCGGCTGGCCGCCGACCTGGTGCAGTTCGAGGCGCTGATCGAGTTCCTGCGCCGCGATGATCCACGCCATGCCGGTTCGGCGGTGTCGATGGAGCGCCTGCGCGAGCGCATGCTGCTGCTGTTGCCGGTGCTGTCGTCGATTGCCGACCGCCTGAGCGCGTTGCGCAGCGATGGCCAGGCCCTGCCGGAAGGGCTGCCGGCACTGGTCGATGACATCCACGACTGGCTGGACGGGCCGACCAACGCCAGCGAGTACGCCCGCCTGCGCGCGCGCATCAGCGCACTGAAGCCGCAGGTGGACCGCGACCTGCAGCACCTGCAGCTGGCCAGCCTGCTGCTGCGCCTGGAGGAACTGGTGGACCTGTGGCAGGACTGCCGCACGCTGCAGCACGCGATCGACCACGGCACCGCGCCGCTGGACCGCGCGCACTACCGCATCCGCACCGAACGCGTGGCCGCCGACAAGCACGTCGACTACGGCATGGCGCTGTTCTCCGCGCTCAGTGCCGGCGTGGCGCTGATGAGCTACTGCGTGCTGTGGATCGCGCTGGGTTGGGAAGGTGGTGGCAACGGCGCGATGATGGCCGCGGTGACCGCCGCGTTCTTCGCCGCGCAGGACGACCCGGCACCGAGCATGGTGTCGTTCCTGGTGTGGGCGATGGTCGCCTCGGTGGTGGCCGGTGTGTATCTGTTCGGTGTGTTCCCGGCGGTGCACGACTTCGGCCTGCTGGCGCTGGTGCTGGCAGTGGTGTTCCTGCCGCTGGGCTTGATGCTGCACCATCCGAAGAGCGCGCTGTTCGCGCTGCCGCTGACGGTGAACCTGGCAGCGCTGCTGAGCTTGCAGAACACCTACAGCGCCAACATCCAGACCTTCCTCAATTCGTCGATCGCGATGTTCATCGGCATCGGCTTTGCGGTGGTGATGACCCGTCTGTTCCGTTCGGTGGGTGCCGAGTGGACCGCGCGCCGCCTGGTGCGGCAGGGCTGGACCACGCTGGCCGAGGCCGCCGAAGGCCGTGGCCAACAGGACCGGCAGCGCTTCGCCGCACGCATGCTCGACCTGCTGGGCCTGCTCGCACCGCGCCTGGCAGCGACGCCCGAGGGCAGCGACATCGCCTCGGTGGACATGCTCAACGAGGCGCGCATCGGCCTGAACATCCTGCAGCTGCGTCGCGCACGGCTGGAACTGCCCGAACGCAGCCGCGAAGCAGTCGAGCACATCCTGGAAGAGATCGCCGTGCACTACCGCCGGCAGATCGCTGCGCGCAAACCGATTGTGGCGGCCGAAGCGCTGCGCGAGCGGCTGGATACCTCGCTGGGCCGGGTCGGCAGCGTGGCCGCCTGCAAGGCCCGCGATGAAGCCCTGATGGGCCTGATCGGCCTGCGCTTCGCGCTGTTCCCGGAGGCGAAGGCATTGGCGCCGGGGCTGGCGATGCGCACAGCGACGCAGCCGTAGCGCGCTACCCTGTGCGTCCACAGACTCCGCGCAGGGGTCGGATCCTTCGCCCCCGGCGAAGGCTCTGACCCCCGCTCAGCACAGGAAGCTCCAATGAGTTACGACATGATGGTGTTCGAGGCCAGCGCCGCCCCACGCGAGGCGGCGGCCTTCATCGCCTGGTTCGAGAAGCAGACGCAGTGGAACGAGCGCCACGAATACGACGACCCGGCGGTCAGCAGCCCGGCGCTGCAGGCGTGGTTCGCGGAGATGGCGCAGGAGTTCCCGCCGATGAACGGGCCGTTGAGCAATGACGACGATGATCGTGCCGAGGTGACCGAGTACAGCATCGGTAGTCAGGTGATCTACGGTGCATTCGCCTATTCGGTGGCCGAGCGCGCGCACGGGCGGGTGCAGGACCTGGCCGAGAAGCACGGCGTGGGCTTCTTCGACGTGAGTGCTGATGAAGCGGCGATCGTGTTCCCGGATGGGTTGGTACTGATCGCGTAGATCCACGCAATGTGTGGATGAACCCCGAAGCGATCAGAACGCGCTTTTGTAGAGTCGAGCCATGCTCGACTCCATGGCCCATCAGCCGAGCA
The DNA here is from genome assembly GCF_040984485.1 of Stenotrophomonas sp. WED208. Classification (NCBI taxonomy): domain Bacteria; kingdom Pseudomonadati; phylum Pseudomonadota; class Gammaproteobacteria; order Lysobacterales; family Lysobacteraceae; genus Stenotrophomonas; species Stenotrophomonas sp. WED208. The sequence continues at coordinate 355,133 of NZ_JAZARB010000002.1, read as the reverse complement.
TGGCTCGGCTCCACATTATTGCAGCGCAGTCGAGCATGGCTCGACTCTACAGGGGGCGCATCGCGCCCGATTCAGAACAACGTGCCCTGCACCGTGGGCTGTTCAATGCGCGCCGGTGCTTCGGCCACTGCCTCCGCACCCAGCCGCCAGGCCAGACCACCCAAGCGGCTGGCATGGCGCTTCAACGCCGCTTGCAGCACGTCCGCACTGCCCGCCACATGCAGCACCTGGCGGGCGCGGGTCAGGCCGGTATAGACCAGTTCGCGCGACAGCACGCGGCTGTCCTGGCGTGGCAGCTGCAACCACACTTCATCGAACTCCGAGCCCTGTGCCTTGTGCACGGTCATCGCGAAGGCGCTTTCGTGCGCGGGCAGTGCCGCCGGATGGAAGGCGCGCGGCTGGTCGACGCTGTCGCCAGGGAACCAGGCCACCATCGCGCCGCTACCATCGCGCAGGCAGATGCCGATATCGCCGTTGAACAGACGATGCCGGTAGCTGTTCTCGGTGACCAGCAGCAGCCGGCCCTGGAAATAGCCCGGCGCATTGCCGGCCAGCAGCTGTTCAATGCGGCTGTTGAGCCCGCGTGCGCCTTGCGGGCCTTCGCGCAGTGCGGTCAGCACGCGCAGGCGTCCGGCCTGCTGCAGGGCGAGTACCGGATCGGCGGCGTCGGCCAGCGCGCGCCAGTGGCCCAGCAGGTGCTCGCGCTGGCCACGCAACGGGTCGGCTTCGCCTTCGTGGAAGTGCACGCCGGCCAGTTCACCACTGCGCAGCAGCTGCAGCGCGGTGCTGCTGTCGCCCTCGCGCACGGCATGGGCCAGCGGTGCCAGGTCCAGCGCATTGCTCTGCCGGTAGCCGCGCTGCAGCTGTACGCGACGGCCGGCGAAGGCGCGTGGTGCGGCCTGTGGCTGCAAGGTGGCCGGCGCCAGCAGGCCGTGCAGCGCCTGCGCGTCGTCGGCACGGGTGCCGATGCCGTCGCCGCTGGCACGCAGGATCGCGCTGAGCACATCACCGGCCTCGACCGAGGGCAACTGATCGGGATCGCCGAGCAGGATCAACCGGGTGCCGCTGGCGATTGCGTCGACCAGCTTGGCCATCATCGGCAGATCGATCATCGAGGCTTCGTCGACTACGACCACGTCCACCGGCAGCGGATTGTCGGCGTGGTGACGGAAGCGCGGTGAATCGGGAATCACCCCGAGCAGGCGATGCAGGGTGGTGCCGGTACTGGGCAGCGCCGCGCAGAGCGCCGGGTCCAGTCCTTGTTCCTGCAGGCGCTGCACAGCCACACGCAGGCTCTCGGCCATGCGCTCGGCGGCGCGCCCGGTGGGCGCGGCCAATGCCACCTCAGGCAGCGGCTGGCCGGCGTGCCCGGCCTGCGCGGCCAGCAGCAGCAACAGGCGCGCGATGGTGGTGGTCTTGCCGGTGCCGGGGCCGCCGGTGACCAGTGCCAGCGGATGGCGCAGGGTCACGCCGGCAGCGCGTGCCTGGTGATCCTCGCTGCCCGATGCCTGCGGGAACAGCCGCGCGAACAACGGTGCCAGTGCCGCCATATCCGGCGCCGGCAGCGGATGCCGGCCGATACGCTGCAGGCCGGCCGCCAGCTGACGCTCGTACTCGCGGTAGCGGCGCAGGTAGAGCAGGCCGTTTTCCAGCACCAGCGGCGCATCCTCGGCGATGGCATCGGCCTGCTCGGGTGTCGCGACCCACGGCGATGCGCGCAACTGTGCCAGCCAGTCCTGTGCGGCAGGCCACTCGGATACGCCTTCCAGCAACCGCTGCGGTTGCGCCGGATCGAACGCAGCATGGCCTTGCGATACCGCCAGCGACGCAAGCGCGGCCGCCAGCGCCACGCTCTCGGGCGTGTCGTCGCGCAGCCGCTGCAGGCTGGTCGCCAGTGCATGGTCGAGGGTGCGCAGCAGGCCCTTCTGGTGCAGTTCCTTCAGCAGGCTCATGCACTGGCTCCACGGGCACGCGCGGCCAGTTCGGCCTGGGCCTGTTCGCCACCGGCGAACAACGCATCCAGGGCATCCACCAGCGCCAACGGGAAGCGGTCCACATGCACACCGTTGCCGGCGGCATCCAGGCCGCGGCAGAACAGGTAGCGGATGCCGCCCATGTCGCGCTCGTAGTCGTAGGCCGCACCCAGGCGGAAACGCAGCCAGCGATGCAGGGCCACGGTGTAGATCAGTGCCTGCAGGTCGTACTCGCTGTGGCGCATGGCAATGGCCAGCAGGTCCGGGCTGTAACCGGGCAGGCGGTTGGACTTGTAGTCGAGCACGTACCAGCGCCCGTCGCGCACGTAGGTCAGGTCGATCATGCCGGTCATCAGCCCTTCCAACCGGCGGCGCTGGCCGAAGCCGCGTCGCGTGCTGGAAACACCGTGCGCATGCAGCACCTGCAGCAGCGCCGGCACCGTGGTCGGCTCGATGGCGAAATGGAAGTCGATTTCCGCGCGACGCTCGCCTTCACCCAGGCTGTGCAGCGCGCCGCCTTCGGGTAGCGGCACGGTAAGCGTGTGGCCGACCAGCGGCACCAGTACGGCCACGCCATCGTCCAGATCGACGTCGGCATAGCCTTCGTCGTGCAGTGCCTTGCGCAGCACCTCGGCCTGGCCCTCAGGGGCTTGCAGGCCTGGCTGCCAGTCACCCCATGCGGCGAAGTCGACGTTCTCCATCGCTTCGTGCAGCACGTTGCCGAAGCGACTACCCATGAAGCGCGGGTCGACCGGTGTGCTGTCTTCGGCCGCCGCGGCGGGTTCCGGCAGTGCCGGTTCCAGCGGCAGTTCCGGGCCCGCGGGTTCGTCGGCGGCGGGTGCCGGCAGCTCGGTAGCGGCGGCTTCGATATCACTGTCAGCGCCCGCATCGGCATGCGCCAGCTGGGTGAAGCTGTATACCCACCAGTCGTGCGGGACGCGCCGGGTCAGGGCACGCACCGCCGGAAGGTCACCTTCCACTTCGGCCGCCAGCTGCGGCAGCGCGGCCGCTGTCTCGCTGTCATCGAGGTGCACGTCGGCATGCGCGCGCAGCGCCTGCAGGTCGCCCAGCAACGGCGCCAGCCGTGTCCTGCCGAGCCCGGCCAGATCACCCACGGCGATCCACAACGCGTGTTCGGCACGAGTCAGGCCGACATACAGCAGGCGCGCATCCTCGGCGCGCTGCTCGCGCTCACGTTGGCTGCTGGCCGCTTCCCAGGCCTCATCCTTGTCCAGCTTCCAGTGCAGCTGGCGCTGGCCGCCGACGTGCACGGTGCAGTGCGAAGCGGTGTTCGGTGCGCCGCCGTCGATGCCGACGAAGGGCAGGAACACCAGCGGGTACTCCAGGCCCTTGCTCTTGTGCAGGGTGATGATCTGCACGCGGCGCGCATCCGATTCCAGGCGCAGCAGCTGCTGCTCGTCATCCTGGTCGGCGCTGGCCATCTGCCCCTGCAGCCAGTCCAGCAGGCCATGCATGCCCAGCGCCTGCGCCGAGGCTTCCTGCAGGAGTTCACCCAGCTGCAGGTAATTGGTCAGGCGGCGCTCGCCATCGATCAGCGCCAGCAGGCGTTCGCCCTGCGCGGCACAGACATCGGCGATCACCGCGAACGGTCCACCGCGCTGCCAGCGCTCGCGCCAGTGCAGCAGCTGCGCCTGGAACTCGCGTTGCAGGTCGCCCTCGCGCTCCATCGCGGCGATCGCACTTGCCCGCTGGCCAAGCAGCACGGTGGCCAGCACCGCACGCAGGCGGCCTTCGTCGGCCGGTTGCAGCAGCGCCAGCAGCAGCGCGCGCAGATCACGCGCTTCGCTGGTGGCGAACAGGCTCTGCTTGCCGGCCGCCACGGCGGGAATGCCGACCGCGGCCAGCGCGCGCTGCACCAGCGTCGCCTCGCGATGCGAGCGCACCAGCACCGCGATGTCACCGGGCTGCACCGGGCGCCCACGCAACACGGCATTGCCCGCACGCGCCTCGACCAGGATCTGGTGAATCGCAGCCACGCAGGCCTGGGTCGCGGCCTCACGCGAGGCGTCGGCGCTCATCGCCTTGTCACCGCCACTGCGCAGCACGCGCAGGGTAAGTGCCGTGGCGGTATGGCCATCACGCTGGTAGTCCTCGTCGATGCGCACGCCACCGGGACGCACCGGCTCGAACTGGATGTCGCGCTCGAGGAAGGCGTCTTCGCCACCGTTGTCGTACAGCGCCTGCAGCGCGCGCAATACAGCCGGTCGCGAGCGGAAGTTCTGGTCCAGCACCGGCGCCTGTTGCGCCACCTGCTTGGCCTTCAGGTAGGTGTGGATATCACCGCCGCGGAAACCGTAGATCGCCTGCTTGGGGTCGCCGATCAGGAACAGCGCCGGCGCCAGGCCGAGTTCGCGCACCTCCGGCGAATCGCCGAACACGGTGTGGAAGATGCCCCACTGGCGATCGTCGGTGTCCTGGAACTCATCGACCAGCGCGATGCGGTACTGCGCACGCAGTTGCTTGACCAGCATCAGCCGCTGCGGGCCTTCCAGGGCGAGCGCTACGCCATCGATCAGATCGTCGTAGGTCTGTACCCGGCGCGCGCGCTTCAGCGCCTGCAGGCGCTGCGTGGCTTCGGCGCGAAGCGTGTGCAGGAAATTCAGCGCGGTACCACGCAACCAGGCATCGCGTTCGGCCAGCAGCGCGACATAGCGCGCCAACGGCGCCTGCAATGGCGACGACGGCGTGCGGTCGGGGAACTTCTTGTTGGTCTTGTCGGCCAGCACCTCCGGCAGCAGCGCCGGCAGGCGCTCGCCGGCCAGCAGCTCGCGCGGGTCGGCGCGCTCGGCCCAGTCCAGCAGCTGGCGGCCCAGAGGGTGCAGCCAGCCCAGCTTGTAGGACACGCCATTGATCCACTTGTTGTCGACGGCATCGCAGAGGTCGATGAAGAACTGCTCGCCATGTTCGCGCACGCTTGCGGACAGTGCCTCGGCCGCGCTCTGCAGCGCCGCGTGTGGATCAGCCAACGTCACCGGCTGTGGCAACGGGTGCAGTGGCGGCGTGCCCAGCAGCGCGCGCAGATCGGCGGCCAGCGCGTCCGGGTTGGACCACAACCAGGTCAGCGGCTCCAATGTGGCCGGGTCATTGGCATGCACCCGCCACAGATCAGCGGCCAGCTCCTCCAGTAGTTCACGATCGCTGGCCAGCAGTTCCGGCGGATCAAAGGTGTGGCCGCTTTCCAGCGCATGCTCGCGCAGCACGCGGGTGCAGAAGCCGTGGATGGTGAAGATGGACGCCAGGTCGATTTCGTCGGCAGCCACCTGCAGGCGGCGCTTCAGTGCAGCGGCGCTCTCGGAGCCGCCCTGCAGATGACGCTGCAGCACGTCGCGGGTCAATCTCGCGTCGGGTGCTTCACCCTCGGCCGGTTCCAGATCGACCAGGCGCGCGGCCAACGCCAGGCGCTCACGGATGCGCTTGCGCAGTTCCTGGGTGGCAGCGTCGGTGAAGGTCACCGCCAGGATCTGGCCGATGCGCAGGCCCTGCTCCACCACCAGGCGGGTGAACAGCGTCGCCAGGGTGAAGGTCTTGCCGGTACCGGCGCTGGCCTCGATCAGGCGGATGCCATCCAGCGGCAGGGCCAGGTAGGGATCGCCCGCCATGCGCTGGGTTTCCTCATCTGCGATGGCGGGGGTCATGCGCTGCCCTCCTGGCTGGTGTCGGCGCCAAGGGCGCGGCCTTCACGCACCGCACTGAAGACCAGCTGGCTGTTGCGCAGCAGGTCGGCATAGCTGGCGTCGGTGGCAAACGGGTCGGCACCGCGCAACAGCAGCTGCCAGGCGTCGCTGCTGGATTCGCCCCAGCTGCGGTCGCTGCCATGCCACTGCTTCCAGCCTTCGCTGCGTTGTTTTTCTGCCGGCGCGTTGTACAGCACCCAGCCGGTGTACGGGGCAAAGCGCAGCGGCTCGCGCAGGCCACGCTGGCGCAGCTGCAGCAGTGCACGCAGTGCGGCGCGTGCAGCGGGAGCGCTCAGTGCCGGCAGCACATGCGGGCCGGGACCGGCGTCACCGCCATCGTGGAACTGCACCAGCGGCAGCGCATCGCCGGCGGCGTTGGCCAGCAGCCAATCCAGGCCCTGGCGGATCACCGCATTGCCATTGAGGGTACCGGCGCGCAGGCGCACCAGGCCCTCGGGATGCCGATCGGCCACGCGGCCATGCAGGCGCACGCCGTCGATGTCCACTTCGTAGCGACGGCTTTCCAGCGGTTCGCCCTGCATCCAGCCCAGCAACGCACTGGCATACGGACGGGTCTTCAACTGCTCCACCTCGAACTGGCGCTCGCCCAATGGGCCCGACGGCAGCAGGCCACGCGCGCGCAGCCGCGGGTACAACGGCTCGGTATCGCCGCTGAGCGTGGCGCGCACCACCGCCGCCTGTACGCTGCGCTTCTCCGGCCCGCGCGAGGACAGCACCAGCGGTTCCAGGTCATCGACGTCCTCGACATCGTCGGCCAGGCGCAGGCCCAGCGACTGTGCGAGGAACTGCCCGGCCGGGTCGCACAGGAAGCGGCGCAGGGTATCGAGTGCGACGTCGTCTTCCACCGCATCGTCGAGCGGCGGCGGCAAGGGGGCATCGAACCACGGCTGCAGGCCCCCACGCTGGCCGGTGAGGCGACCGGCGGCCGGATGCCATTGGCGGCGATAGCTGAAGCGGCGTGGATCACCGTCACCGAACGCGGCTGGCGAGAACGGCTGCAGTGCGTGGCGCACGGTGAAGTCGCGGACCGCCGCAGGCGGATCGAGGTGATACGTGGCGGCGGCATCGATCAGTTCACTGACCAGCACCGACGGCTCGCGCACGCTGCCATCGCGCGGATCGGCACCGAGGTAGCTGAGGTAGAACACCTCCTGCGCGGCGGCGAACAGCTGCAGGAACAGGAAACGATCGTCTTCGCGGGTGGAGCGGTCGCCCGGACGGCGGCGCGGCGTGTCCAGCTCGGCGGTGAGCTGGTTGAGACCGGCCGCCGGGTCACGGCGCGGGAAATCGCCATCATTGAGACCGAGCACGCAGATCACCCGGAACGGCAGCAGGCGCATCGGCACCATGCGGCCGAAGCTGATGCCACCGGTCAGCAGCGGTGCGCGCGTATCCGCCTCGCCCAGCGCGCCGGCGAAGTGCGCGCGCACCACCTCCGGCGGCACCCCGTCCGCGAAACCGGCCTTGGCGGCATCATCGGCGAACTGGTTGAGCAGCTTGCGCAGGCGCTCCAGCGCGCGCTGGCTGTTGGGCGAGCTGGGCGCAGTCGGCAGCAGCGCGTCCAGCAGCGACAGCAGGCGTTGCCGCCACTGCGCCGGGGTCAGCAGCTCACCGAGGCGGCGCTGGTAGACCGCCAATACGCGCAACAGGCGCAGCAGCCGGTCCAGCGCTTCCAATGCGCCGCCCTCCAGCTCGATCCACGGTGCGACACCGGCCAGATCGGCCTCGCTGCCGGTCGCGTGACCGAGCACCAGGCGGTCCAGCGCGAACTGCCAGGTGTAGGCGTCGTCGGCCGGTGCCTGGTGCTGGTTGCGGTGCTTCGCATCCAGGCCCCAGCGTGCGCCCGCCTGCTGCAACCAGCCATGCAGGCGGTCGAAGTCCACCGCTTCCAGACCGGCCGCTTCGGCCAGCGGTGCACTGGCCAGCAGGTCCAGCACTTCGTTCAAGCCGAAGCGCGAGACCGGCAGGCCCAGCAGGTGCACGAACACATCGGCCAGCGGTTCACCGGCCAGCGGGCTGCTGTCGGCCAGCGCATAGGGGATGTGCTCCTCCTCGCCACCACGGCCGCCGAACACCGCTTCCAGGTACGGCACGTAGGGATCGATGTCCGGCGCCAGCACCGCGATCTCGCGCGCCTGCAGCGGCGGGTCGAAGCGCGGGTCCTGCAGCAGGCTGCGCAGCTGGTCGTGCAGCACCTGCAGTTCGCGCAGGCGGGTATGGCAGGCGTGTACCTGCAGGCTGGGGTCGTCGCTGCGCAGCCCGTCACGCAGCTCGCCGGAGGGCAGTGCGCGGCGGTGGAACAGGTCACGCTGCAGGCGATGCAGCAGGCTGTCGGACAGGCCGCCTTCATCCAGGCTCGGGCGGGTGTCCTCCTCCGGATCGGAATAGGCGGCGATCTCGCCAGCAGGGTGCACCACCTCGTAGCTGCCCAGCACCGCCATGAAGTCGCGGCCGGCTGCGCCCCAGGCTTCCAGCAGGCGGTTTTCGCCGGCTGCTTCGCCGAAGGGATCGGGCGCGCCGCTGCGCAGGCGCTCGGCCAGTGTCTGCAGGTCACCCCAGTACGACTGCACCGGGGTGGGCATATAGAAATGCAGCTCGCCCACCCGCGCCTGGGTGGCCATCACCCGCAGCACGTCGGGCGAGATGTTGAGCGTCGCGAACGCAGACATGCGCGGCGGCAAGCCCTGTGGCAACGGCTGGCCGGCCCCTTCGAAACGGTCCAGGTATTCCTGGATGCGGCGCGCGCGATAGTCGTGGCCGTGGGTGATGGTGCGCCACAGGATCGCCTGCGGATCGGCCGGATCGGCACCGGCCGCCCAGCGCAGCAGCCAGTCGCGGCGCCAGGCCTGGTACTTCTCGAACACCGAGGCCAGCTCGCCGGCCAGCGCCCACGGCTTCAATGCGTCATCGCCGGCAAGATAGGACTGCAGCGCACGCATCGGTGGCTGCGCCAGTAACGCCGGGTCGCGCAGGGCCTGGTACAGCTTCCAGCGCAGGCCGGCCGCGTCCAGGTCATCCTGCTCGCCGCTGACGTTGGCCTTCAGTGCGCGGGCCACGAACTCGCCCGGGGTCAGGAATTCGAGGTTGGCGGCGACGCCGAATTCCGCAGCCAGTGTCGCTTGCAGCCAGCGGCGCATCGCCACCTGCGGGATCAGCACCACTTCCGGTGCCAGCAGCGGCTGGCCAGGAACGGGCGCGCGCACGTTGCGTGCCAGCAGCGCGGCCAGCACGTCCAGGGAATTGGAATGGTAGAGGCGGAAATCGCTGCCTGGGTCACTCATCATGCACAGTGTGCAGGACGGCAGGCAGTATTCAATGGTTGGCCCGCCAGCGGTACGGATTGTTCCGGGATGCCGGCCGATTGTCCCGGCCTGCGCCAGGACGTGTCGTGCAACAATACTGCACCGTCCAGTCTGCTTATGTTCAGCCGGCTGGCCCGATCCTTCGATGTCTAAAAAACGTTAATGGTGCCCATGTCGGCTTCCTCCTCCAGTCTGGTGCAGTTATCCAACGTCCGCATCGACCGGAGCGGGCGCTCGATCCTGCGCGACGTGTCGCTGCAGGTGCCCAAGGGCAGCATCACCGCCGTGCTCGGTCCGTCCGGCAGCGGCAAGTCGACCCTGCTGGCGGCGCTGACCGGCGAACTGCGCCCGGTCGCTGGCGAGGTCACCCTGTTCGGCAAGCCGATCCCGCATGACAGCACCGCGCTGCTTGAAATGCGCAAGAGCGTGGGCGTGCTGCTGCAGGGCAATGGGCTGCTGACCGACCTGACCGTGGCGGAGAACGTCGCGCTGCCGCTGCGCACGCACACCCGCCTGCCGGCCGCCGTGCTGCGCCGGCTGGTGCAGATGAAGCTGCATTCGGTGGGCCTGCTGGCCGCCGCCGACGCCTGGCCGCGCGAGCTGTCCGGTGGCATGGCGCGCCGCGTGGCGCTGGCCCGCGCACTGGCACTGGACCCGCCGCTGATGATCTACGACGAGCCGCTGACCGGGCTGGACCCGATCGCCTCCGGCGTGATCATGAGCCTGATCCAGCGCCTCAACCACAGCCTGGGCCTGACCAGCATCATCGTCAGCCACCACGTGCACGAGACCCTGCCGATCTGCGACCAGGTGATCGCGATCGCCAATGGCGGCATCGTGTTCCAGGGCACGCCCGAGGCGCTGCAGTCCAGCCAGGACCCGCTGCTGCGGCAGTTCCTGCACGGCCAGCCCGATGGCCCCATCCCGTTCGATGCCGCGCCGCGCGCGAGGGTCGCCTGATGCCGTTCGTCCAAGCCACCCGCTCGCTGGGTCGCGCCGGCCTGTTCTCGCTGACCGTGCTGCGCGGTTCGCTGCCAACCCGTGATTTCCTGGCCGAGCTGACCCGCGAGATCTACAAGATCGGTGCGCGCTCGTTGCCGATCATCGCCGTCGGCGGTGCCTTCGTCGGCCTGGTGCTGACCCTGCAGGGCTACCGCACGCTGACCACCTTCGGTGCGGCCGACGCGCTGTCGACCCTGCTCGGGCTGTCGCTGTACCGCGAGCTGGCGCCGGTGCTGACCGCGCTGCTGTTCATCGGCCGCGCCGGCAGTTCGATCGCCGCCGAACTCGGCCTGATGCGTGCCACCGACCAGATCAAGGCGCTTGAGCTGATGGCGATCGACCCGGTGGCCAAGGCGGTGGCGCCGCGCTTCTGGGCGGCGGTGCTGACCGTGCCGCTGCTGACCGGCATCTTCTGTTCGCTGGCGATCAGTGCCAGCTACTTCGAAGCGGTGCACGTGCTGGGCCTGGACAACGGCGTGTTCTGGTCGGCGCTGCGCAACAGCGTGGACTTCTGGGACGACTTCGGCGTGGCAATGCTGAAGTCGGCGATCTTCGGCGGCACTGCCGCGCTGGTTGCCGCCTATGTGGGTTTCCACGCCGAGCCCACCATTGAAGGCACTTCGGTGGCGACCACCCGTGCGGTGGTCAATGCTTCGCTGCTGGTGCTGATGTTCAACTTCGTGCTGTCGGCAATGTTGTTCACCTAACCCCTCCACCGGCGGTGCGCAGGCGCGCGCGGCCACAACGACTCGATCAGGTAATCCACATGGCCATCCGCGGTCCCAGACTCGAATTTTCCGTCGGCGCGTTCCTGTTGCTGGCCCTGGCCTCGCTGATGGTGCTGGCCGTGGCCTCGACCAACCAGCGCTGGAGCTGGGGCAGCGAAGGCTACGAGCTGAAGGCACGCTTCTCCCAGGTCGGCCAGCTGCGCAAGCAGGCGCCGGTGAAGATCGGCGGCGTCACTGTCGGCCAGGTCGCCGCGATCGACCTGGACCCGGTGAAGTTCGAGTCCATCGTCACCCTGCGCATGGACAACAAGGTCAAGGACCTGCCGGCGGATACCTCGGCCGGCATCTTCACCAGTGGTTTGCTCGGCGAGAGCTATATCGGTCTGCAGCCGGGCGGTGATCCGGACGTGCTGAAGGCCGGCGACGAGATCGTCTTCACCCAGCCGGCGGTGGACCTGATCCAGCTGGTCGGCAAGTACATGTTCAGTGGCGGCGCCGGTGGCGGCGCTGCTCAGAAGCCCAACGATGGCGCGCAGGCGCCTGCAACGGAACCGCAACCATGAAGATGAAACTGATCCCGGCCCTGCTCGCCTCGGCGCTGCTGGCAGCCACTCCGTTCCTTGCCCAGGCACAGGCCGCCGCTCCCGCCGCTGCCACGACGCAGGGCCAGGCCGGCAAGGTGGTGATCGATGCCAGCAGCCGCATCCTGTCCACGCTGCAGCAGCGCAAGAGCGAGTTCACCAGCAACCCGGCCAGCCTGCGCAGCTACATCGACAGCGAGCTGACCCGCACCTTCGATCGCGACTACGCCGCGCGCCTGGTGCTGGGCCCGCACGCCCGTGGCGCCTCCGACGCCGACATCAAGCTGTTCGCCGATGCCATGGCCGACAGCCTGATGCAGCGCTACGGCTCGACCCTGCTCAACATCCAGGGCAAGCCGAGCTTCCGCCTGAAGGGTGAAAGCCCGCTGCCGGGCAACCGCGGCGTGCGCGTAAGCACCGAGCTGGTCCGCGCCGGCAACGAGCCGACCCCGGTCGAGTACTGGATGCGCAACGTGAACGGCCAGTGGAAGATCTTCGACGTCAACATCGAAGGCATCTCCTACGTACAGACCTTCCGCAACCAGTTCGACACCCCGCTGCGCCAGAAGGGCATCAAGCAGGTGGCCACCGAGCTGCACAGCGGCAGCATGCAGGCCGGGCCCGCGGGCAATGGCAAGTAACGCACTGGCATTGCTGGAAGGCGACACCCTGCGCCTGCGCGGGGTGCTCGACCGTGCCGCGGTGATCGCGCTGTGGCCACAGCTGCAGGCGCTGCCGGCACAGCTGGCACGACTGGAACTGGGCGAGGTCGAGCGCGTGGACAGCGCCGGCCTGGCCCTGCTGGCCGAACTGGCGGCACGTGCACGCAAGGCCGGCCATCCGCTGGCGATCTCCGGCGCACCGGCCGGTTACAACGAGCTGAGCGCGGCCTACCGGCTGTCGCCCGACCTGGATTTCAACGCTACTTCTGCTGCGAGCTGACATGAACGTCGTACGCACTCTCCCCCTGATCGTCCTGGCCACCGCCCTGACCGCCTGTGCCGGCAAGCCCGCGCGCAGCGATGCGCCGGCGGCCAGCACCGTGGTCCCGGCCAGTGCCGCAACCGAGGCCCCGGCCGTGGTCGCCGACACCGGCACGGTTGACGCTGCACCGGTCGCCCCGGTGGCCAATCCACCGGCCGCCACTGCATCTGCACCCGCCCCTGCGGCGGTCAGTGCCGAGGCTGACGCGGCGAAGACCGCAGCCGCCACCGCACCCGGCGGTGACGACGACTTCGATGCCCTCTACGGCGGTCCCGGTAACACCGGCAGTGCAGCGGCCTACGACCCGTGGGAACCGTTCAACCGCAAGGTGCACACGTTCAACAACGCGGTCGACCGTGGTATCGCCCGTCCGCTGGCCACCGCCTATACCCACGTGGTGCCACGCTTCGCGCGTACCGGCGTCAGCAACTTCTTCAGCAACCTGCGCGCACCGGTGACCATCACCAACCAGCTGCTGCAGGGCCGCGGTGCCGATGCCTGGGACAGCCTTGGCCGCTTCCTGATGAACAGCACGCTGGGTATCGGCGGCCTGTTCGATCCGGCCAGCAAGGCGATGGTGCCGCGTCGCAATGAAGACTTCGGCCAGACCCTGGGTGTCTGGGGCTGGCGTCGCTCGCGTTACGTGGAACTGCCGTTCTTCGGCCCGCGTACGGTGCGCGATGTGTTCGGACTGGCCGGCGACATCCCGCTGTCGCCGATGCGCCGCATCGAGGAAGACAAGATCCGCATCGGCCTGCAGGGCCTGCAGCTGGTCGACACCCGCGCACAGCTGCTGGCGATCGACGACCTGCGTGACACCGCCGTGGACGAATACTCGCTGGTACGCGATGCGTGGATGCAGCGCCGCAACTACCAGATCGAGAACGATCTGCGCAGCAAGCGCGACCGTGGCCACGACGATGCCAATTCGCCGATCCCGGTCGATGCGATGCCGATGCCGCAGTGGACGCACTGAGTCCGGTCTGCAGCGCATGAAAAACCCCGCCAAGGCGGGGTTTTTCTTTTCCGGTAGGTGCCAACCTTGGTTGGCACGCGTTCCTCAGGCGGCCAGCGCTGCCTCGATGGCTTCGCGCAGGCGCGCGTCATCGGCAGCCACGTCGGGGGCAAAACGCGCGATGACCTTGCCGTCGCGGCCAACCAGGAACTTCTCGAAGTTCCACAGCACCGCCGGTGCTGCGTGGATCGGGATCTCCTTGCTGGCCAGGCGCTCACGCAGCGGGCCTTCGCCGATCGACTGCGGCTGGGCGGCGGTCAGCTGCTGGTACAGCGGATGGGTATCGTCACCGGCCACGCTGATCTTGGAGAACATCGGGAAGCTGACGTCGTAGGTGAGCTGGCAGAACTGCTGGATCTCTGCCTCGCTGCCCGGCTCCTGGCCGAGGAAGTTGTTGGCGGGGAAGCCCAGTACTTCCAGACCCTGCGCGTGCTTTTCCGCATACAGCGCCTGCAGGCCTTCGTACTGCGGGGTCAGGCCGCACTTGGAGGCGACGTTGACCAGCAGCAGTACCTTGCCCTGGTAGTCGGCAAGCGAGGACGGCTGGCCGTCGATGGTGGTGAGGGAAATGTCCTGGATCGGGGTGCTCACGCGGGGGCTCCGGCAACAGCGGGGAATGGCCCACCAGCATAGCGCCGCGCGATGGCGGTAGTGCCGGCCGCTGGCCGGCAATCGTGCGACCGTTCGCAAGGGTTCATGCGGTTGCCGGCCAGCGGCCGGCACTACGATCAGTCCACGCAGATCGTGCCCTGCGCCTTGCCGTCATCAATGCGCTGGCGGCAGCCGAAGCTCTGGCGCACATCGCGCTGGCAGGTGCCTGTGGCGACACTGCCAGCGGCCACCTCGGCACCGGCCAGGCACTGGCCGGTGCAGTCGCTTTTGCGGCTGCAGGCCTTGCCGGCGTCGGCATAGGGAATCACGCACTGCTCGCGTTGCAGGCGGCCCAGCCGCTGCAGGGTGCCGCCGGCGGCCTGGCAGTCGACGTCACGTGCTTCGCGGTAGGCCTCGGTGGCTTCCGGCGTGGGAGCGGCCGTGGTGGTGTCGACAACCGGGGGCGTGCTGCTGCACGCAGCCAGCAACGCAGCGAGGACAAGAACGGCACAGGAGCGAAAGCGCATGTCGATACCCGCCACGGAGCCAGGGCGCCCAGCATAGCCAGGCGCAGGTGCACGGGTCGTGTCAGCCCGCATTGCCGTCCTCCTCGTCCTCCGGCGCGCTCAGCTGCTGCATCGGGTCCGGGGTAAGTTCCGGCGGCAGCGCGCGCTTGGCCTTGCTGCCCAGTTCGGCAAGCCGACGGGCGCGGCTGATGGCCGACTGCGGCGAATCGATCAGGCGATTGCGCGCATCGGCGTAGGCCTTGCCGGCATCGTCCAGCTTCTTGCCCATGGCGGTGAAGTCCTGCAGGAACCCGGTCAGCGCGTCCAGCACCAAGCCACCGGCTTCGCTGATCTTCAGCGCCTGCTTCTGCACCTTGTCGCGCGTCCACAGGCGCTCGGCCACGCGCAGCAGCGCCATCAGGGTATTGGGCGAGGCGAACACCACGCGGTTGTCGAAGGCGAACGCCTGCAGGCTGCCGTCGGCGCCCAGTGCAGCCGACAAGGCCCCTTCGATGGGAACGAAGGCGATGGTGATGTCCAGTGTCTCGCTGCCCAGTGCCTTGGGATAGTTTTTCTCGCCCAGGTCCTTCACGTGCTGGCGCAGCGCAACCGCGTGCCGGCGCAACGCGTCTTCCGACTGCTCCGGGGTGGCGGCATTCATGGCTTCCTGCCAGGCGATCAGGTTCACCTTGCTGTCGATCACCACGCTGCGTTCGTCGGGGAACTGCACCACCACGTCCGGTCGCAGGCGCGCACCTTCGTCATCCACGGCATGCTTCTGCCGCTGGTAGTGCACGCCCTCTTCCAGCCCTGATCCGCGCAGTACGTTGTCGAGCATCAGCTCGCCCCAGTCGCCGCGGACCTTGGCATTGCCCTTCAGCGCGTTGGTCAGCGCCGATGCCTGCGCAGCCATGTCCTGGTTGAGCGTCTTCAGTTCGCCCACCGCACCCAGCAGGCTGGCGCGCTGCCGCGCTTCCTCGCCGTACAGGGTATCGATGCGGGTGCGGAAGTCGCCCAGCTTGTCCGCGAACGGCTTGAGCAGTCCCTCGATATCCGCGCGCGACTGCACCGTCGCCTGCCGCACGTTCTTCTCGAACTGCTGCCCACGTTCGTCGAACACCTTGCCGGCCAGTTCGGCGAAGGCGCCGGACAACTTTTCCTTGGCCGTATCCAGATAGCTGCGCAGTTCGGCACTGGCGCGTTCGGAGTGCTGCAGATTGGCCACCGCGCGGGCGTGTTCACCGTGCAGCTGCTGGTAGCGCTGCTGCGCCTGCTGCAGTTCGCTGCTGGTATCGGCAACGGCAGCGCGCGCCTGCGCGAGGGCCGCTTCACGTTCGGCCAGCTGTGCTTCGCGACTGGCCGACAGCGCCGCTTCGCGCTCCACCCGGGCGGTCAGCGTGGTGACCGCCTGTGCGTGCTGCTGGCTGCGGCCCCGTTCGCTTTCCAGTTCCGCGCCCAGCGCATCGAGGCGGCCGCGCAGCTGGCCGGCATCGACCAGGGCGAGGCGATGCTGTTCGCGCTCGTTGTCCAGTTGCCGCTGCAGTTCACCGGACGGTGCACCGCCGGCACTGCGACGCCACAGCAGCAACAGCGTGACCAAGGTCGCCAGCAGCAGGACCACTGCCAGGATCATGAGGACTTCGATATTCATGCGATCAGTTTAGCCCCGCTGCGCTAGGCTGGGTCGGTCTGCCCCGGAAGCCCCCATGCTCGCTCTTTACGGAAAGCCCACCTCCATCAACGTGCGCAAGGTGCTGTGGCTGTGCGTCGGGCTCGACCTGCCACTTCACCATGAGCCAAAACCGCCGGCGGACATGCTGGCCACGCTGAACCCGAACCGGCAGGTGCCGGTGCTGCGCGATGGCGACTTCGTGCTGTGGGAGTCCAACAGCATCTGCCGCTACCTGGCCACACGCGGCGGACGCGAGGACCTGCTGCCCGCCACGGCGCAGGCCCGTGCACGGGTGGAGCAATGGATGGACTGGCAGGCCAGCGACCTCAACAGCGCCTGGCGCCATGTATTCATGGCGCGCGTGCGCCAGCATCCGGACTATCCGGATGACGCCCGCGCCGAGGCCAGCCTGGCGCAGTGGAACCGGCTGATGGGTGTGCTTGATGCACAGCTGGCCGCTACCAGCGGCCATGTGGCGGGCACCACCTTCACTCTGGCCGACATCGTGCTCGGGCTGTCGACCCAACGCTGGCGCAGCACGCCCGGCCACAAGCCCGTGCTGCCACACCTCGCGGCGTGGTTCGAACGCCTGCGCCAGCAGCCCGGTTTCGCCGAACACGTCGACAACGGCGTGGCCTGAGGCAGGGGTCAGATCCCTTTCCCAACGGGAAAGGGATCTGACCCCAAGGGCGCGGGAACAACCTGCGTTACCAGCCTTCCAGCACGATCTTGCCCTTGGCGCGGTGGCTCTCCAGCAGCGCGTGGGCACGCCGCAGGTTGGCGGCTTCGATGCGCCCGAAGTGCTCGCCCAGGGTGGTCTGCAGCACGCCCGTGTCGATCAGCTCGGCCACCCGGTTCAACAGGTCGTGCTGGCGCTGCATGTCGGCGGTCTTGTACAGCGGCCGGGTGAACATCGATTCCCAGTGCAGGGACAGGGCCTTGCGCTTGAGCGCCATCACATCGACCTGGCCGGGATCATCGATCAGGCCCAGCTGGCCCTGCGGCGCCAGCAGTTCCACGATCTGCGCGTAGTGCTGGTCGGAATGGGTCAGGCTGGCCACGTGCTGCACCTCGCTGAAGCCCAGTCGTGCCAGGCCCTCGGCCAGTGGCAGGCTGTGGTCGATCACGTGGTGCGCGCCCATTGCGTACACCCAGTCCTGGGTATCCGGACGCGAGGCGGTGCCGATCACCGTCAGTCGGGTCAGCTTCCGCGCCAGCTGCACCAGGATCGAACCAACACCACCGGCCGCGCCGATCACCAGCAGGGTCTGGCCTTCGCCGCCGCCCTCGGGAATTCTCAGGCGGTCGAACAACAGCTCCCAGGCGGTGATCGCGGTCAGTGGCAGCGCGGCGGCGGCGGCGTCATCCAGACTGGCCGGCTTGCGGCCGACGCTGCGTTCGTCCACCAGCTGGTACTCGGCATTGCTGCCCGGGCGATCGATGACACCAGCGTAGTAGACCGCATCGCCGGGCTGGAACAGGGTCACCTCGCTGCCCACCGCGTCGACGATGCCGACCGCATCCCAGCCCAGCACGCGCGGGCCATCGGTGGCCATGCCGCGACGGACCTTGGTGTCGACCGGGTTCACCGCCACCGCGCGTACCGCCACGCGCAGGTCACGCGGGCCGGGCTGCGGCAGCTCCAGTTCGATGTCGATCAGGGCCTGGGCATCATCGATCGGCAGGCCGGCTTGGGTGTAGGCAATGGCGCGCATGGCAGCGGTCCAGTGGGGAAGGAGGCGACAGGTTGCGCCGCACGCGCTCCCGCAGAAAGGCGCAGAATCGGGCAGCACTTTCACTCTGGCAATGAAGATGATCCGCTTCGACGATCTGCAGCTGTTCGTCCGCACCGCCGCACTGGGCAGCTTCTCGCAGGCGGCGCGCGAGGCCGACCTGCTGCCCGGGCAGGTCGCCGCGGCGGTGGCGCGGCTGGAACGCGAACTGGACCTGCGCCTGTTCGTGCGCACCACCCGCAGCCTGCGCCTCACCGGCGAGGGCGCGCTGTACCTGCCGTACGCGCAGGACGTGCTGTCCACCCTGCGCGAGGGCCAGGCGCGCGTGCAGGGAGAGGACACCGAGCTGCACGGCACCCTGCAGCTGTCGGCCCCCTCGGACCTCGGCCGCAACCTGCTGCTGCCCTGGCTGAGCGCCTTCCGCGCTGCGCACCCGCGGCTACGCCTGCACCTGCGCCTGTCCGACGAGGTGGCCGATGTGTTCCGCGATCCGGTCGATGTGGCCATCCGCATCGGCCACTTCGACGACGCCAGCTACGTCGCCCTGCCGCTGCTGGAAGGCAACCGGCGCGTACTCGCAGCCTCGCCCGATTACCTGCAGCGGCGTGGCACGCCCACCCGCCTGGAGGATCTGCGCGAGCACGACTGCCTGGTCTATCAACTCAACGGCCGCGCCTACGATCGCTGGTCATTCGAGGTCGAAGGGCGTCGCAACGTGATCCCGGTGCGCGGCCCCCTGGTCTGCGACGATGCCGACGTCGTCCGGCGCTGGGCCGTGGCCGGCGAAGGCATCACCTACAAGTCCTGGCTGGACCTGCGCGAGGACGTGCAGGCCGGGCGCCTGCAGCTGCTGCTCGACGGTGTTGGCAGCAGCATTCCGCTGCAGCTGGTGTGCCCGCACCGCAAGCAGTTCTCACCGGCCGTGCGGCAGCTGCACGCGCAACTGCGCCAGCACCTGCAACCGCTGCTGTCTGGCATGCCCACTGGCCTCACCCGCCCCCTGTCGCCAACGGCAGCACTGGCCGACAATGGCGGCCCCCCGTAACAAGAGAACGCCGCCATGCCGTGGATGGGCATCCAGGACCTGTGGACGTTTCTGGTCGCTGTGCTGGTGTTTCTCGCCCTGCCCGGCCCCGGTACCTTCACGCTGCTCACCGCCACCGGCCGTGGCGGCGTGCGTGGTGGCTATACCGCGTTGGCCGGCCTGCTGGTCGGCGATCAGATCCTGATGTGGCTGGCGCTGGCCGGTGTGGCCGCACTGCTGAAGGCTAATCCGCTGGTGTTCCACGCGGTGCAGTACCTCGGCGCAGCCTACCTGGTGTGGGTCGGCATCAGCCTGCTGCGCACGCCGAAGCACGAGAGCGGCGACGCCGGCCCGATCCGCATGCAGCCGGGCCGCTACTTCCAGCAGGCGATCCTGGTCAGCCTGCTCAACCCGAAGGCGATCCTGTTCTACATGGCCTTCCTGCCGTTGTTCATCGATCCGAAGGCACACCAGGGCATCGCCACCTTCGCTGCGCTGGCCGGCATCATTCTGGTGGTCAGCATCGCCTACTGCTCGATGCTGATCGGCGTGGGCAACCTGGCCCGTCGCCGCCTGATCCAGCACCCACGGATCAGCGATGCGCTGCGCCGTGTGGCCGGCCTGTTCCTGGTGGGGTTCGGCATCCGGTTGGGGCTGAACGGATGAAACCCTGGTCGACGGCGATGGGCGCCCTGCTGCTTCTGGCCAACACGACCGCCCCGGCGGCCACCGCGCAGGACCATCGCTGCCTGAGCGGCGGTCGCAACGACAGCATCCACCTGGAATGGCGCTGGCTGGAGGACGGCCAGGCCGACGTTCGCTATGCCGGGCAGCGCGAACGCCTGCTGCTGCGCCGGGTTTCAATGGAGACCACGGTGCTGGCCGAAGACCGCCCCTACCAGTTCGACAGCGTCTGGGAAGAGCGCATCAACGGGCGCCTCAACGGCCGCTACCTGCTGAGCACGCAGGGCGCGCTGGTGCTGGACCTGAGCTACGAGCGTAGCCGCGACGGACGTCGCACCACCTTCCACGATGACGTCGAGGCCTGGCAGGAAGACGGCTGCCGCTGGCCCGGCAAGGTGGCCGAGTGAGCACCATGGACGACGACACCCTGCTGGAGCGCAGCTGGGAATATCGGGAGGAGACGCTGTACCGGCGGTTGTTCGGCGATACCGGGCCGGGGATCTATCCGATCGACATGGATCTGCTGCGCAACGTCTTCAAGCAGGACCAGATCGACCCGCGCTGGCTGCATGTCGGCGTCAATGCCTGCCCTCCGCACGGTGATCGAAGGCACTGGATCTATGTCAGCTCCGGCCTGTCCAACCCCTGGGAAGGGCGGCACGAAGATGGCGATTCGGGGTTGGGCATCGAACTGATGCTTGAGACGCAGGAAGAAGCGACCTGGGCACTGACCACCTTGCGCTGGTTCACCGCGTACCACCTGCTGCTGTGCCACTCACGCATGCCCGGCAATCCGTTGGCGCCATGGGACCGGCTGAAGCTGGGGGGGCCGGTGGATCACGCAGGGAGCATGCTGCAGGCGGCCGTCTTCGTTCCGTCACTGCATTTTCCTGGACCCCAGCAACTGCCATCGGGACGATTCGACTTCCTGCAGCTGCTGCCATTGACCCTGGACGAGCATGCGTTCGGCCGCGCCCAGGGCTTCGAAGTGCTGGTGGCCCAGTTGAGAACCCAAGGTGCGGCGCCGGTGGTCGATCCGCGGCGGGTCAGCATCGATCTGGCCCCTGCTCTCACGCTTCAAGCGCCTCCCGGCTCGCCTTGAGGGATCGAATCATTTCGAATCCTGCCGGCATTTGTGCCGATTCCGGCAGAATGCTCGGAGTACAGCCGCGCCGGTGACGCATCTGACCCTCGCATGACCCCCGTCAGTGGTAATGCTGCGCTGCGTTCGGTCACACTCGGGAACTTGTCGTTCTTAGTCACCCCTTCCGAGGCCTGCATGTCCCTGTTCCGGCGCAAGTCCCTAGATTCCGTCACCGTCCATGAAGCCGGCAGGCGCCTGATCCCGACGCTCAGCTGGCCGCACCTGATCGCGCTGGGCATCGGTGCCATCGTTGGCACCGGCATCTACACGCTGATCGGTGTCGGTGCCAACCTGGCCGGCCCGGCCGTGCTGATCTCCTTCGCCATCGCCGGTGCGGTCTGCGCCTGTGCGGCACTGTCCTACGCCGAGCTGTCGACGATGATGCCGGCCGCCGGCAGTGCCTACACCTACAGCTACAGCGCGCTGGGCGAGGTGTTCGCCTGGGTGGTGGGCTGGAGCCTGATCCTGGAGTACTCGCTGGTGGTGAGTACCGTGGCGGTGGGCTGGTCCGGCTACTTCGTCGGCTTCCTCGAATGGGTCCACACCCAGTTCGGCTGGAACGTGCACCTGCCCGCGTGGCTGGCGGCCGGTCCGCACGTGGAAGGCGGCATGATCAACCTGCCCGCGATCATCATCACCTGGCTGGTGGCCGGGATGCTGATGGCCGGCACCAAGGAAAGCGCCACCCTCAACGCCATCCTGGTGGTGTTCAAGCTGATCGCGCTGGCCATCTTCGTGGCGGTGGCCCTGCCCGCGTTCGACAGCAACAACCTGCAGCCGTTCATGCCGTACGGTTTCGCCAAGTCGATCGGCCCCGATGGCGTCGAACACGGCGTGATGGCGGCAGCGGCGATCATCTTCTTCGCGTTCTATGGCTTCGATGCGATCTCCACCGCTGCCGAGGAAACCAAGAACCCGGGCCGCGACCTGTCGATCGGCATCATCGGTTCGATGATCGGCTGCACCATCGTCTACGTGCTGGTCGCGCTCGCGGCCGTCGGTGCGATGAGCTACGCGGTGTTCGGCCATAGTGCCGAGCCGCTGGCCCTGATCATGCGCCAGCTGGGCCATCCGACCGCCGCGATGGTGATCGGCGTGATCGCGATCATCGCGCTGCCGACGGTGCTGCTGGCCTTCCTGTACGGCCAGAGCCGCATCTTCTTCGTGATGAGCCGCGATGGCCTGCTGCCGCGCAGCCTGTCCAAGGTCAACGCACGTACCGGCACGCCGGTGGCGACCACGCTGTTCACCGCGGTGGTGGTGTCGGCGCTGGCCGGCGTGGCCCGCCTGGACGAGATCGCCGCCCTGGCCAATGCCGGCACCCTGGCCGCGTTCACCGCCGTGGGCATCTGCCTGGTGGTGCTGCGCCTGCGCGAGCCGAACCGCGAACGTACCTTCCGTACGCCGCTGGCCTTCGTGGTCGGCCCGTTGGCCGCGCTGGGCTGCATCTATCTGTTCATCAGCCTGCCGCACACCACCCAGCTGTATTTCCTGTTGTGGAACCTGGCCGGCCTGGTGCTGTACTTCCTGTACAGCCGTCGCCACGCGCTGATCGCGAAATAACCGGTTCACCGGTAGTGCCGGCCGCTGGCCGGCAACTCGGATCCTGTTGATACGGGCCATGCCGGCCAGCGGCCGGCACTACCGCAGGGCGGTCAACCGCCCTGCTTTGCAGCGTAGTCCTGCGCCTGACGCATCACCCGCAGCAGGTTGCCGCCCCAGATGCCGGCAATCTGCTTCTCGGTATAGCCATTGCGCAGCAGCCACGCAGTGATCTTCGGCAGCTGGCTGACATCGGGCAGGTCACTCAGGCCACCGCCGCCATCCCAGTCCAGGCCGATGCCCACGTGTTCGGGGCCGACCACCTTGAGGATGTGCTCGAAGTGGGCGAAGAAATCGTCCAGGCTGGCATGGCGCACCGGATGCTCGTGGTCCAGCGCCTGCTCGGCCTTCAGCAGGGCAACGCCCTGCTCGATGCCCATTCCTTCCCAGCCGCCCAGCTGCTTGCTCAGCGCTTCTTCGGCCTGCTTGCGCTCGGGCGTCTTCGCGGTGTCGATCAGGTAGCCGCCATAGGCGTTCACCTGGATCACGCCACCGGCCTTGGCCAGCTTGCGCAGCCGCGCGTCATCAAGATTTCGCGGGTGGTCGTAGACCGCCTTGGCCGAGCTGTGCGACAGCACGAACGGCACCGGCATCATCGCCAGCAGGTCGTCGAACACCGCGTCGGACGCATGCGACTGGTCGATCACGATGCCCAGCTTCGCTGCTTGCCGCACCAGGTCCTTGCCCGCCGGGCTCAGGCCTTTCCACTCGGCGCCCTTCGGATCGGTGGCCGAATCGGCGAACTCGTTGTTGGCGAAGTGCACGGTGCTGAGCAGGCGCAGGCCAGCGCGGTGGTAGAACGAAAGCAGGCTCGGGTCTTCCACCAGCGGGCTGGCGTTTTCCATGCTGATGTAGACCACGCGCTTGCCGGCGGCCTTGATCCGCGCCGCGTCATCCGCCGTCAATGCCAACGCGAAGCGCTCGGGGGTGGCGGCCAGCATTTCGCGGATCTCCAGCAGCCGCTGCAGGCCATGGTCACGCTCCGCGAGGTGCGCGGCGGGGCTGCGATCGCCCTGATCGGTGTAGATCGCCCAGAAGCCGCCGTCCAACGCACCCTCGACCATGCGCGGGTAGTCCACCTGCGAAAGCGCGTTTCGGTCATGCCGCTGTTCGATGTCGAAGCCGCTGCGACCGAAGTTGGCCGGCGTATCCAGATGGCTGTCCAGGGTCACCAGGCGCTGCTGCAGGGCCTTGGCACGGGCCAGCTCCTGCGCGCTGAACTCGATGGCGTGGGCGGACAGCGGCGCGCACAGCGCAAGGGCAAGCACGACGGACAAGTGACGCAACGAAGGCATGGGCATCCACCGATGTTGGGAGACGCCGACCATAGCGCCGTGAGGGTGGCCCGGGGTAGTGCCGGACGACAGCACGCGTGCTCCATTACACTCGGCGGCAGCCGCTAACGGCACTGACGGCCCCGCGCTGCATTGCCCCTGGAACGGAACCTTGATGCCGCATCCTGTCCCTCCACCACTCCCCAGCGAACACCCGGTTGCCGCCGGGCCCTGCGTCGAACAGCTCAAGCGCGATGTGCTGCCGGTCCTGTTCGCCGGGCGCATCGACATCGGTCGCTATGGCCCGGCCGAACTGGCCAGCGCCAGTGCGGAGCCCGCTTGGCAGGACGGTAGTGCCAACGCGTTGGCCAAGGCGCTGGCTGAACTGGTCAGCCGCCTCTCCGAGCATGACCCCAATGCACTGCTGGAACGCGCTGGCTGGTGGGACCGGTTCACTGGTGCCGACATCGAGCAGCGCCTGCGTCGACGCATCGCGCTGGGGGGAAACGGTGACGTCCTGGCCGAGATCGAGCGCCAGGCGATCGCGGTGCGCGGCAGCGTCGATCGGTTGAACGCACAGCTGGAGCTGCATGACATGCAGGGCGCCCACTTGCAGATCTACATCGATGCGGGCGTGCAGTTCCTGCAGGAACTGCCCCCGGGCAGTGGTGCCAGTGACGATCCGATGGTGCTGGATCGACCGGTGGAGCGCCTGCAGCGCCGCATCGCCAACCTGACCGCGCTGCTGGCCAGCCATTCGATGAGCCGGATCCAGGTACAGCTGGCGCGCAACCACGCCATCGAACTGCTGGACCGCTACAGCGAGACGGTGCAGATCCTGCTGCCGATCTGGCGTCAGACCATCCTCGCCCTGCACAACAACGACAACGCCAGCCCGCAGATGGTCGCCCGCGCCTCGCAGGCACAGGACCAGTTGAAACAGGCCCTGCAGCAGCTGCTGCGCACTTCCGGAGAACCGGCATGATCACGTCCCGGCCCGACCCACTGAGGGTACCGGCGGAACTGCAGCCGCGGGTCGAAGCCGTTCCCGGGCTGCGCGCGCTGTATCGCCGGGGTTCGTTCGCACGCACCCTGGGTCTGGCGTGTCTGGCGGTGCTGCCGGCCACGGCGCTGCTGTCCATGATATTCCTGCAGGGGCTGACCGGCAGTCCGCCCTCGGCACACGTGCCGGCCGGCTACGGTACTGATCCCGGCACGTCTGCCATGCTGCTGCTGGCCAGCCTGATCCTCTTTGGCGGGTTGCTGTTCTGGATGGGATTCGGCCTGCGCAGGGTGCTGCTCAACCGCGGCGTACGCCACTTCACCTTCTCGTTCGTGATTGGTGGCTCGTTGCTGGTCGGCTTGCTGTTCGGCAACGGAATCGTCAGTCCCGACTTCAGCCGGGCTGACGCCGGCGATGGCACGAAGCTCGACAGCAGCCAGCTCGGCAAGCTCATCGACAGCCCGGGTTTCACGACGCTCAGCCCGCAATGGCAGGGCTACCTGCAGGCGCAGCGCTCGCTGGCAAGACCCAGCATCCCCTTGAACGACATCGGCCAGGCCATCGCCCGCGGCGAGGACATCGGTATCGCGGTGCCCGATGTCATCCGTGCGCGCTTTGAGGCCAAAGCCAAGGTCCCCTATTCGGCGCGCAGCCAAGCGTGGCTGCGTGACCATTGGCTGCGCATGGGCGCGCTGCACTTCATCGGCACAGCGATCGCCTGGTCACTGCTGCTGCTGGTCATCGCTGGCATCGGCCTGACCACCCTGGGCTATCACGTGCGCGGCCGGGCCCGGGTGATCAACGGCCTGCTGCAGCAGTTGCAGGCGCCACCGGCGCAGGCGGGCGCGCAGCCCTGAGGCGCGCGCCGCCGGTGATCAACCGGGCAGGAAATGCTGCATCAGCTGCAGCTCATCAATGGCAGCCATGTACGGTGCAAAACGCGCATCACCACCGGCGAAGGCCTGTGCCACTGCCTGTGCGCTGGCCAGGTCCTGCCAGTGGGCGATGTCGACGAAACGGTCGTCGCCGTCCATCGGCGAGAACGGCTGGTAGTCGATCAGGCCGGGAAACTGCGCAATGGCCGTGCGCAACTGCTCGCGCAGCATCGGCATGTCGGCGCGCGCGTGCGGTTTGACGGTGAACACGGCCAGTTCGAGGACGGAAGAAGCAGGGTGCATGGTGAAGCCCGTTGGTGGAGGAGCGCGCAGTCTGTGCTCCCCCTGCTGCCACCGGGGTGTCAGTGGCCGCGCAGCGTCCAGGCTCGCTGCTGGTGGCGCAGATAGGCCTCCAGGCCGACCTGCGCAGGCAGGGCCAGGCCATCCGCTTCGGCCAGGGCTTCGATCTGGTCCAGGCGGAAATCGCGGTAGTCCTGGCGAAGCCCGCACCAGCTGCCCAGCGTCCAGTGCTGGCCCCAATGGAACAGGCCCAGCGGGTACACGATGCGATCACTCGGCGCGCCCTGCAGCGTGCGATAGCGCAGATGCACGCTGCGGCCGGCGGCGATGGCGATATGCAAGGGCTGCCAGTACGGCAGCGAAACCGGCACCGCGCGCAGCGCGCGAGCGGTGCGCGGGCTGGCAGCACGCTCGGGCATCGCCGCCTGCAGCTTGTGCAGCAGCGAACGCGCCGCCGGTTGCAGGTGGCCAGCGCCACTGCACGCCAGCATTTCCACGGCCAGCTGCAGTGCCTCGGCCTCGGCCGCATCCAGGCTCAGCGGGGGCAGTTCGAAACCCGGGTCGAGCCGGTAGCCGATGCCCGCCTCGCCGTAGACCGGAATACCGGCCACGGACAGGTCATCGATGTAGCGGTAGATGCTGCGCACCGACAGGCCCAGCTCCGCCGCCAGCACGGCGGCGGTCACCGGCTGGCGTACGCGGATCAGGTTGACCAGCTGGAACAGGCGGTCGGCTTTGCGCATGGGCCTTTCCTGGCGATGCAGGCACGGCGGCCTCGGTCTTGTGGAGCCGAGCCATGCTCGGCTGATCTGATCTGGCCAAGCACCGTGCGAGTCGAGCAGGGCTCGACTCTACAGGTTGGAATCAGTCCACCACGCGGCAGAACACGGCCTTCAGGTAACGCGATTCCTGCACGTGGGCCATGAACGGATGATCCGGACCGGCACCGGCCACCTTCAGGATCTGGATCGTGCGGCCGGAGAAATAGGCCGCGCGGCGCAGCATGTCGAGGAACTGGTCCTCGGCCACCAGGCCGGTGCAGGAGAACGTGGCGAACAGGCCACCGGGCTTGACCACGCCCAGCGCCAGCTTGTTCATGTCCAGGTACTTCTTCAGCGCAGTGATCACCTGGTCACGGTCGCGGGTCATCTTCGCCGGGTCCAGGATCACCACGTCGTACTGCTCGCCGCGGTTGGCGGCGTCGCGCAGCCACGGGAAGATGTCGGACTGGATGAACTTCGGGCGCACGTTGTTCAGGCGCGAATTGCCCTTGGCAATCTGGATGACGTCTTCATCGATGTCGATGCCGACCACGTCCGAGGCGCCGCGCGCCGCCGCATACACCGCAAAACCGCCGGTGTTGCAGCACAGGTCCAGCACGCTCTTGCCTTCGACCTGCTGGCTCAGCCACTCGCGGTTCTCACGCTGGTCGGCGAAGAAACCGGTCTTGTGGGCACCGGCCGGGTCGGCGCGGAACTTGATGCCGTACTCGGTGATCACCGACGCTTCGGTGGTGGTGTTGCCGTGGAAGTCGAAGCTTTCCTGCTTCTGCACGTGCTCGTCGGCGAAACTGTGGAAGCGGCAGCCCGGGAACTGTTCGCGCAGGGCGTCGTAGATCCATTCGCGGTGGCGGAACATGCCGGCGGCGAAGAATTCGACCACCACCAGGTCGCCGTAACGATCGACCACCAGGCCGGACAGGCCGTCGCCTTCGCTGTGCACCACGCGCCAGGCGTCGGACACCGCATCGAGCTTCAGCACCTCACGGCGCAGCGACACCGCCTGGGCGATCTTGCGCGAGAACCAGCCGGCATCCACCGGCACGTTCTGGTCGGTTTCGAGGATGCGCACGGCAATGCGCGAGTGCCCGTTGTAGAACCCGCGGCCAATGAACTCGCCATCGATGCCGACCACGTCGACGATGGAACCGGGCTTGGGCCGGACGGTCGGCTTCTCGACCAGTTTCTGGAAGATCCACGGGTGGCTGGAACGCCACGCATTCTTGAGGCGGACAATCGGAAGGGGGGTATTCATCCACCTATTGTAAACCGGGCACCGGGGTCAGATCCCCGCAGGGGCTCTGACCCCGGCCGGCATGCCAACCAAGGTTGGCATCTACCAGAGCGGGGACCCCGGCCGCCCGGCATTTGACGGCAGCCCGGCCAGGCCGCAGAATCGGCGCCAGAAGGGGAGTAGCTCCCAGACGTTGTCGCCGTCATTTCGAGCCCGCAGGCTCCGGTGCAACGGCAGTTCCAGCCGACTGGAACTGCGAGCGAGACCTTCGCCGTACTGGCGAAGCTCTGTCCCTGGATCCCCCTCCCGATCCTCCGTTGCAGATCCTCGCCGTCCGGCCTGGCATTCATCTTTCCAACGGACATTCCCAATGCAGACGATCGGTAACGTGTGGTTGTGGGGCGGCTTCGCAGCGGTGGTGGTCATCGCCCTGCTGATCGACCTCGTGTTGATGCGCCATGGTGGGCCGCACAAGGTCACCTTCAAGGAGGCCCTGTGGTGGTCCATCGGCTGGGTCGCGCTGGCCCTGCTGTTCAATGCGGGCCTCTGGTACTACCTGAATGAGACCGCCGGCCAGGTGGTGGCCAACAAGGTCGGCCTCGAGTTCCTGACCGGCTATCTGGTCGAGAAGGCGCTGGCGGTCGACAACATCTTTGTCTTCCTGATGATCATGAGCTACTTCGCGGTGCCCGAGGAGCAGCGCCAGAAGGTGCTGATCATCGGCATCCTGGGCGCGATCGTGCTGCGTACGATCATGATCTTCGCCGGCAGCGTGCTGATCAGCCAGTTCCATTGGCTGCTCTACGTGTTCGGTGCCTTCCTGCTGTTCACCGGCTGGAAGATGTGGTTCGCCGCCGGCCAGGAGCCGGACCTGGAGACCAACCCGGCCCTGCGCTGGATGCGCAAGCACCTGCGCCTGCTGCCGGATTACGCGGGCAATGCGCTGAGCGTAAAGCGTGATGGCGTGCGCTGGTTCACCCCGCTGTTCGCGGTGCTGATCCTGATCGCGGTCACCGACGTGATCTTCGCAGTGGACAGCATCCCGGCGATCTTCGCGATCACCACCGACCCGTTCATCGTGCTCACTTCCAATGTGTTCGCGGTGCTGGGCCTGCGTGCGATGTTCTTCCTGCTGGCCGGCATGGCCGACCGCTTCCACCTGCTGCCGTACGGCCTGGCGCTGGTGCTGGGCTTCATCGGCATCAAGATGATGATCATCGACCTGTTCAAGATCCCGACCCCGATCTCGCTGGGCGTGGTGGCGGTGATCATCGCCGCGACCGTGGTGTTGAGCCTGAAGTACCCGCCGAAGGAAGGCGAAGGCCAGGCCTGAGCCTGACCCGCTGGATGGCGCGGCCGGTGGGATTGTCCCGCCGGCCGTTTCCACTCTCCCGCGGCGGTGGCCTTGGTTTCGCACCAACCACCGCCATTGCTGAGGTATGAACAACAACGCGCCCCTGCCCGCTGGCGACGTGCCGGCCCCCCGCAATGACCGCTCGCGCATCCTGCGGGCGTTCAATGTCAGCCTGGCCGCCGTGCTGGTGCTGGTGGCCGTGTTCGCCCTGCAGGGCACGTTCGACTGGCGACCGTGGGCAGTCGCGCCGCTGGAAGCCAAGGGCCTGCTCGGCCTGATCGGCGGCCCGATGCTGCATGCCTCGGTCGAGCACATCGCCGCCAACAGCATCGCGATCCTGATCCTCGGCACGCTGGCCGGCAGCGTCTACCCGAAAGCCACCGTGCGCGCCCTGCCCCTGCTGTGGCTGGGCTCGGGCATCGGTGCGTGGATGCTGGGCAATCCGGGCAGCGTGCACCTGGGCGCCAGCGGCGTGACCCACGGCCTGATGTTCCTGCTGGCCAGCCTGGGCCTGCTGCGCCGCGATCGCGCGGCCATCGCCACCGGCCTGATCGGCATGCTGTTCTACGGCGGCATGCTGATGACCATCCTGCCGCACGCCGATGGTGTGTCCTGGCAGTCGCACATGGGCGGCGCCTTCGCCGGCATCATCGCCGCACTGCTGTTCCGCAACGCCGACCCGCTGCCGCCGCGCCCGCGCTACAGCTGGGAAGATGAAGAGGACGAGGTCGAGCCGCTGGCCGACGACGAGCTGGAGCCGCCGTCACCGCAGCGCGTGCCGGTGCTGTGGCAGCCGCGCGAGGGCCAGGACTACGTGGTGATCCCGTTCCGCCGGCCGGACGAGCCGCGCGGCTGAAAATGCCCCGGTAGTGCCGGCCGCTGGCCGGCAACCTCATGAACCGGTAGTGGCCGACCTTGGTCGGCACTCCTCGCGTGTGCCAACCAAGGTTGGCATCTACCAGAGCCCGTCAGTTCGCCGCATTCCCCGCCTTGCCCATGCCATCCACCGCCTGCCGGCCCAGCGCCGGGTCATCGGTGAAGAACGCATCGATGCCGGTGGCCAGATAGGCGCGCATCTCGGCGACCGAACCCTCGGCATTGCGCGCGTTGTCGGCTCCCTTGCGCAGGTTGCTGGCCTGGAAGTGGTTCTCCGGGCGGAAGGTATACGGAATCACCATCAGGCCCACTGCATGTGCGTCCTGTACCAGCGTGGTCGGTGTCCCCAATGCGCCCTTGGCGTCCAGCGGAATGATCGAGCGCAGCTCCGGACCGATGCTGTCCGCATAGACGGCAATGTCCTTCAATCCGGCCGGGGTCATCATCTGCGCATAGGTCAGCGTGCCGCCGGCCTTGGCGATGTCGGCCGGCTGGGTATCGCCCTTCCACAGCAGCTGCAGCAGGCGGATGTTGCTGCCCCGCCCGATCTTGCCGCGCAGGTAGCGCAGGTTGGCGGTCTCGAACGACTGGATGGTGACCGGCCCCACGTTGGTATAGGCGTTGCCGCGCAGCGCGGTCAGGAGCTTGTCTTCCATCGGCAGGCCGATCGACTGGAAGTAGGTCGGATGCTTGATCTCCGGCACCAGGCCGATGCCGCGGTTGGCACGGCCGGCCTGCTGCACCAGGAAGGCAAGGATCTCGTCGAGGCTGGCAATGCGGAACTGGCCATCGTAGGCGGTGCTGCGCAGTTCCGGCAGGCGCTCACGTGCGTACAGCGTCTTCAGCTCGGCCAGGGTGAAGTCTTCGGTGAACCAGCCATCGACCTTCTGCCCGTCGATGACCTTGCTGGTGCGGCGGCTGGCGAATTCGGGATGCGAGGCGACATCGGTGGTGCCACTGATCTCGTTCTCGTGGCGGGCCACCATCACCCCGTCCTTGGTCATCACCAGGTCCGGTTCGATGTAGTCGGCGCCATCGGCGATGGCCTGCGCGTAGGCCGCCAGGGTGTGCTCGGGCAGCAGCGCGCTTGCCCCACGATGGCCATAGACCGACACCTTGTGTGCGGCCGGGGTGGAGGATTCAGCACTCATGGCCACCGATGGTGCCACGGCCAGCGACAACAGCAACGCACAACCCCACGACTTCACTGCGACTTCCCCAAGCGGTATGTGATGGGCGTCAGTATGCGGCGGCAATGTGACAGGCGGGGGACCCCATGGATCCGGTAGTCGCCGACCTTGGTCGGCGCTCTGCCAGCCGGCGTCCATGACCCCGGACGCCCTGTGCCAACCAAGGTTGGCACCTACCAGAGCGAAGGTTGGCACCTGCCAGAGCATGAGCCACGCGGTTGATCGATGACGGGGTCGGAGCCCCTTCGGGGATCTGGCCCCAGCCTCACTTGCCAATACAGAAACTGGAGAAGATCCTTCCCAGCAGGTCATCGGCACTCATCTGCCCGGTGATCTCACCCAGCGCATCGTGGGCCAGCCGCAGTTCCTCGGCGGCCAGCTCCAGGTGCTCATGCGCCAGCTCACCATCGGCGCGCTGCGCATGTTCCTGCGCACGTTCGATCGCATCGACGTGGCGGGTGCGCGCGGAGAACTCGCCGTCCACCTGCTCGCCTGCCCCGGCCGACGCAATCGAGCGCAGGCGCGCGTGCAGATCTTCGAGTCCGGCGCCGGTGGCGGCCGAAACGAACACGCGGTCCGGATCGTCCAGCGTCGGCAGCGCCGTCAGCAGATCCGACTTGTTGTGGATGTAGACCTTGTGCGGCACCGCCGCCACGGCATCGCCCAGCGCCGCTTCACCCGCAGCCGGATCGCGCGCATCCAGCACGATCAGCGCCAGGTCGGTACGCTCGATTTCCACGTGCGCGCGGCGCATGCCTTCGCGTTCGATGGCGTCGCCGCCGTCGCGCAGGCCCGCAGTGTCGACCAGGGTCAGTTCCAGGCCATCCAGGCGGATGGTCTCGCGCAGGGTGTCGCGGGTGGTGCCGGCGATGTCGGTGACGATGGCGCGCTCGCTGCCGGCCAGCGCGTTCAGCAATGAACTCTTGCCCGCGTTCGGCGGACCGATCAGCACCGCGTGCAGGCCGTCGCGCAGGCGACGGCCGCGTTCGGCATCCCGCCGCAGCAGAGCAAGATCGCCGCGCGCCTGTTCCAGGCCACGGCGCACCTGCGCGCCACCGAGGGTATCCAGCGGTTCGTCGGCGAAGTCGATGGCCGCTTCCACATGGATGCGCAGCAGCACCAGCTGTTCGACCACGGCCTCGATGCGGCGCGAGAACACGCCGTCCAGCGAACGGCGGGCAGCGCGCGCGGCACGGTTGTCGCCCGCGGCGATCAGGTCGGCGATGGCCTCGGCCTGGGCCAGGTCGAGCTTGCCGCTGAGGAACGCGCGTTCGCTGAACTCGCCCGGGCGCGCCTGGCGTGCACCGAGCGCGATGCAGCGCGCGACCAGTTGCTGCAGCAGCACGGGGCTGCCATGGCCCTGCAGTTCCACCACCTCTTCGCCGGTGAAGCTGTTCGGTGCCGGGAACCACAGCACGATGCCATCGTCGATGACCTCGCCATCGGCATCACGCAGGCGCGCGTAGTGCGCGTGGCGCGGACGCAATGCAGGTGCGCCCAGCGCATTGGCAATCGCTGCAGCGCGCGGGCCCGACAGGCGCAGCAGGCCGACACCGCCGGCGCCGGGCGCACTGGCGATGGCCACGATGGTGTCGGTACGGATCGCGTCGTTCATCGCTCAGAGCTTCCCCAGCTGCGCACGTGCCTGCGCCGCGCCACTGCCCTGCGGCTGCAGCGCAAGGTAGGTGGTGTAGGCCTGTTTGGCCTTGGCCTTGTCGCCCGCGTTGAAGTAGGCATCGCCCAGGTTGAGATAGGCCACCGCACGCGACGGGTCGATCTTCAGCGTGTTCTCCAGCCAGCGCGCGGCTTCGGCATAGCGCTGCTGGCGGTAGTAGACGAAACCGAGGTTGTTGGCGGCCTGGGCGAAGTCCGGGCGCAGCTTCAGCGCCTCGGTGAACTGCGCGGCCGCCTCGTCGTACTGCTTCTCGCGGTACAGCTGCAGGCCGCGGTCGTTGGCCTGCTGCGCGCGCTGGCGGTCGGATGCCGGGCCGGCGGTGGGCACCACCAGCTTGGCCTTGCCACCCTGCAGGTCGGCCACGGTCACCGGTGCCTGGCTGCCCTTGGCCTCACTGGCCGCATCCACCTTGTTGTTCAGCGCGATCGCATCGGCGGTCAGCTGGCGCGTATCGGCGTTGAGGAATTCCTGGCTGTCCGGCACCTGGAACACGAACTCGCCGCCCTGCGAACCGGGCAGGCTGCCGAAGGCCGGGGTCTGGTGCGAGACCGCCGAGACCGCCGGCGCCACGTAGGCGGCCAGTTCGGTACCGGTGATCAGGCCATCGCCGTTGAGGTCGCCCTTGCCGGCCAACGCCTGCAGCAGCACCCAGGTAAACACCGAGTGACCGTTCGGGCCGGCATCGGCCACCTGCTGGTCGGCGCCGCCGGCGGTCAGCATCTGCCGCGCGCTGCGACGCGCGTTCTCGCGCAGGAACGACGACGACGACGGGCCGCCACGGGTCAGGCCGAGGCCGCTGTAGCAGGCATCCATCACGAACATCACATGCTTGGCCTGCATGCTTTCGGCGATGTTCTGGATGTCGGTCATCGCGATCGCGTCGGTGGCGAATTCCTTCGGATCCGAATCGACCGGGATGATGTAGCCGAGGTCGCGCCCGGAGGCGAGCTGGCGGGTCGCGCCATGGCCGGCGAAGAACACGAACACGCGATCGTTCTTGCCGGTGCGGTCGTCGGCCAGGCGGTCGTGGAAAGCGGCCAGGATGTTGTTGCGGGTGGCCTGCTCGTTCTTCAGCACGATCACCTGCGAGGACGGGAAGCCGAACTGCCCGGTCAGGGTATCGGCCACCGCCTGCGCATCGTGGCTGGCGTACTCCAGCTTCGGCCATTTGGCGTAGGTGTCGATGCCGACCACGATCGCCCAGGACTTCTCGTAGCCGGTGGTGACGGTGGCGGCACTGGCCTCGCCCTTGCGCGCGCGGGCAACGGTGAACTCGCGGCCATTCCAGCCGGCGAACTGGTAGCCATCGGCGATCAGCCGGTCGAGGATCTGCGGCAGCGCCTTTACCGCACGGTCGTGGATGTCGTGGAACAGGATGATGCCGCGCTGTTCCTTGTTCACCTGGTCGAGCACGCGCTGCACGATCGACTCCGGTACCGGGTCGGCCCAGTCCATCGAGTCGATGTTCCACATGATTGACTTCAGCCCGGCCTCGTTGAGCAACTGCAGGCCTTCGGCGTTGCGCGCGCCGTACGGGAAGCGGAACAGCGGCGCGCGCTTGCTGTCGACGTCCTTCAGCAGCGTGTCGGTGTCGAGTACCTGTTGGCGCAGCGCATCCCCGGTGGTGCGCGACAGCTGGGCGTGGGTCAGGCTGTGGTTGCCGACCGCATAGCCCTCTTCCATCAGGTTGCGGCTGATCTTCGCCATCGGGCCGAGGCTGACCTTGCCGTCGGCCTCGACCTTGCCCAGGTTGCGACCTACCTCGAAGAACACGCCCGGCACGTCATAGCGCTTGAGGATGGCCACCACTTCATCGGTGTAGGCCTTGTGCGGGCCATCGTCGAAGGTCAGCACCACGGTCTTGGCCGGCAGGTCGCGGCCGAAGATCTCGCGGTCGCTGTCCTTCATCGACATCGGGTACGGCTCGATCACGCCATAGTCGCGCAGGATCGCTTCGCGGCTGTAGTCCTTGTGCAGGTGGGCGATGTAGTCGTCCCACTTCTCACGCTTCAGCTCGATGGCACGGGTGCGCTCGAAGCGGCTGAAGATGCGGGTCAGTTCCTGGTTGTAGTTGCGCTCGATCTCGTCGAGCGCCTCCAGATCCTCGCCGACGCGCTGGTGCAGCTTCACCGCCGGCAGCGACGAATCCGTGCCAATGCGCTCATGCAGATCACGCAGCACTTCGCGGAAGGCCAGGCGGTCAGCGTCGAACAGTTCCGGCGCCGACTCGATGTAGTCCAGCACGGTGCCGAGGGTGGCGAAGCGCTGCGGGCTGGTACCGCGCAGCAGGGTGTCGAACTGCGCGGCGATCGCCGAGCGTTGTTCCAGGCCATCGTGGAACAGCTGCTGTCCCACGCGCGTGGAGGTGCTGCGGTCGGCGGCCGACTGCTGGTCCTCATCGGCCAGCAGCACGATGATCCGGCGGTAGCCGTCGAGCTGCTTCTGCAGCGCAGCCAGCAGCGGTGCCGCGGCCGGATCGGCGGCGGCTGCGGCCTGCGCGCTGGGCTGGGTGACCGTGGTCGTCGGCGCCTTCGCATCCTTGTCGCCGCAGCCGGCAACAACCAGCGTCAACAACAGCGAGGGCAGGAACAGGCGGAACGACGACGCACGCGGCATGGTGGACTCGAAGGTGGGAGGAACGGTGTGCCGGCGATTCTAACGCCGCATGCGAAAAGCCCGCCTTGCGGCGGGCTTCTGCTGGGGTCAGCCGGCCAGCGGCCGGCTCTACCGATTACTTCTTTTTGACCGGGGCCGGCGCGGTGGTGGCCGGGACCGGCTCGCCGCCATGGCGCTTGGTCATCCACCACTGCTGCAGCAGGCCCAGGCCGCCGTTGACCACCCAGTACAGGACCAGGCCGGACGGCATGAAGGCCATCATGACGCCGAACACCAGCGGCATGAACTGCATCATCTTCTGCTGCATCGGGTCCATGCCCGGTGCCGGGGTCAGCTTCTGGGTGAACCACATCACTGCCATGTTGATCACCGGCAGGATGAAGTACGGGTCGCGTGCGGTCAGGTCCTGGATCCAGCCGAACCAGGGCGCCTGGCGCAGTTCGACCGATTCCACCAGCACCCAGTACAGGGCGAAGAAGATCGGCATCTGGATGAGGATCGGCAGGCAGCCGCCCATCGGATTGATCTTTTCCTTCTTGTACAGCTCCATCATCGCGGTCTGGAACTTCTGGCGGTCATCGCCATAGCGTTCCTTCAGCTGCGCGATGCGCGGCTGGAAGCGGCGCATCTTGGCACCGCTCTTGTACTGGGTCGCCGACAGCGGGTACAGCACCAGCTTCAGCAGCACCACCAGGCCGACGATCGCCCAGCCCCAGTTGCCGACCAGCTTGTGCACCTGGTTCAGCACCCAGAACAGGCCCTGGCCGATCACCGCCATCATCGAGAAGCGGCTGTAGTCGACCACGCGGTCCAGGCCCGGCACGTCTTCCTTGGCAATCAGGTTGACCAGCTTCGGGCCGACCCACAGGCGGGCTTCGGTGCTGGTGGACTGGCCCGGGGCCACGGTGAAGGCCGGGCCACGCGCTTCGATCAGGTCACGACCGGCCACCTGCGACAGCACGTAATGCGCGGTCTGGTCCTTCTGCGGGATCCAGGCGGTGAAGAAGTGGTGCTGCAGCATCGCCAGCCAGCCGCCGGTGATGTTCTGGTTCAGCGTGCCGTCGTCCAGGTAGTCCTTGAACGCACGACGCTGGTACTTCTTGTCGTTGTCGTACCAGGTGGCACCGTTGAAGCTGAACGAATCCGGGTTGGTCATGCTCCGCGACAGGATGGTCGGGGTGCGGTCCAGGGTGCGGTAGACATAGCCGTTCCACGGTGCGGCGCCGGCGTTGCTGACTTCATCCTTGAAGCGCACGGCGTACTCGTTGCGCGAGACGGTCAGCGTGCGCTTGATGGTCACGCCATTGTCGGCGGTCCACACGAACGGGATCTGCAGTTCGTTCTGGCCCTTGGCCAGCACGAAGTCGGTGGTGTCACCGACCAGCTTGAAGCCGTCGGCGCCCGGCACCGGGGTGTTCTTGTCTTCGCTGGCCCAACCACTGATCGCGCTGTACGGATGCGCGGGATCTTCGGTCAGCAGGCGAACCGGCGGGCTGCCTTCGTCCTTGGTCTGCGGGAAGTGCAGCAGCTCGGCGTCGAGCACGCGGCCGCCATCGAGCACCAGGCGCAGCACGTCGGTGGTGACGGTCACGCGCTGGCTGGCCGGGGTAGCGCTGGCCTGGGCCTGCACGGTGGCCTGGCCGGGGGCGCCCGGCACCTGGGCGCTGGGGATCGCACCCGGGGTCGCACCCGGAACGCTCTGTGCGGCGGCCGGGGCCGACGTCGTCGTCGGAGCCGGGGTCGGAGCAGCCTTTTCACGGCTCCACTCCATCCACAGCAGCACGGCCACCATCAGCCAGGCAAAAATGAGGAATACGCGGGTCTGGTTCATCAGCGGACAGGCTCGGCGGGGCCGGGACGCGATGCCGGCTCGGTCAAAGAAGGAGTTGCGATGCCATCAGGCGGCGGCATTGTGCCGTCCACGCCCGGCGCGGGCAATGCACGCAGGCGACGCAGCAGGCGCAGGAAGGCCTGGCGGATCTCGTCGTTGCTGGCGGAACGCGCAGCACTACGAGCCACGACGACAAAGTCGCCTGGCTGGATATCGGTACGTGTCTGACGCAGGATGTCGCGCAGGACGCGCTTGATCCGGTTACGCCCGACGGCGTTCGGATCAACCTTGCGGGAAACCGCCAGACCCAGCCTGGCCGGCCGGTCAGCCGGCAGCCAGTGCAGGGTCATCAGCGGATCGGACACACGGCGGGCGCCGTTGAAGACCGTTGAGTATTCGGCACGCGTGCGAACCCGCGCAGAGCGAGGGAATCGCTTGCGCGGGTCTGCAGTATTCACTGTCGAAGGGATTGCGTCTGCCGCGAGGTGCGGCATGGCAATCAGGCGCTCAGGACTTTGCGGCCCTTGGCGCGGCGACGCGACAGGATCTTGCGGCCGTCAGCGGTCTTCATACGGGCACGGAAGCCGTGGTCGCGCTTACGCTTGAGGTTGCTGGGCTGGTAGGTGCGCTTCGTGGCCATTGGGGGCCTCTCGTATGAATGGGACGGAAAGAACCGGAAATTCTAGAGAGGTACCCCGCCCCAAGTCAACCCCTGGCAGCTACGCGAATTCACTGGGCTGTGCAATAG
The DNA here is from genome assembly GCF_040984485.1 of Stenotrophomonas sp. WED208. Classification (NCBI taxonomy): domain Bacteria; kingdom Pseudomonadati; phylum Pseudomonadota; class Gammaproteobacteria; order Lysobacterales; family Lysobacteraceae; genus Stenotrophomonas; species Stenotrophomonas sp. WED208. The sequence continues at coordinate 317,121 of NZ_JAZARB010000002.1, read as the reverse complement.
CTGTGGATGTTTTTGTGAATAAGTAGGGGACAAGCATTCCGAAGGCAGGCGCTCGGTGGTAGTCTGAGCCATCCATTTCCCCCCTTTCCGGCCTGTGTTTGGGCGCCTTGTCGCGTCCATGCCCCGGCCACCGGACGATTATTGCTGATGGATGCTTGGTCCCGTAGTCTCGAGCGCCTCGAAGCGGAGTTCCCGCCGGAAGACGTTCATACCTGGTTGAAGCCGCTGCAGGCCGATCTGCGCGTGGACAGCCTGGTGCTGTATGCACCGAATGCCTTCATCGTCGACCAGGTCCGCGAGCTGTACCTGGCCCGGATCCGCGAACTGCTGGCGCATTTCGCCGGTTTCAGCGACGTTTTTCTTGAAATCGGCTCGCGCCCGCGCCCTGTGGAGGCGCAGAACGCGCCGGTTTCCACGCCATCGGCGCATGTATCCAGTGAACCGCAGGTGCCGTTTGCCGGCAACCTGGACAATCACTACACGTTCGCCAACTTCGTTGAAGGCCGCAGCAACCAGCTGGGCCTGGCCGCCGCCTTCCAGGCAGCGCAGAAGCCGGGCGACCGCGCGCACAACCCGCTGCTGCTGTACGGAGGCACCGGCCTGGGCAAGACCCACCTGATGTTCGCCGCCGGCAACGCCATGCGCCAGGCCAATCCCGGTGCGAAGGTGCTGTACCTGCGTTCGGAACAGTTCTTCAGCGCGATGATCCGGGCCCTGCAGGAAAAGACCATGGATCAGTTCAAGCGCCAGTTCCAGCAGGTGGACGCGCTGCTGATCGATGACATCCAGTTCTTCGCCGGCAAGGACCGCACCCAGGAAGAGTTCTTCCACACCTTCAACGCGTTGTTCGATGGCAAGCAGCAGATCATCCTGACGTGCGACCGCTATCCGCGCGAAGTCGAGGGCCTGGAAGCGCGCCTGAAATCGCGGCTTGCCTGGGGCCTGTCGGTCGCGATCGAACCGCCGGACTTCGAGACCCGCGCCGCGATCGTGCTGGCCAAGGCACGCGAGCGCGGTGCCGAGATTCCCGATGATGTTGCGTTCCTGATCGCCAAGAAGATGCGCTCCAACGTGCGCGACCTCGAAGGTGCGCTCAATACCCTGACCGCCCGCGCCAATTTCACCGGCCGCGCGATCACCACCGAATTCGCCCAGGAAACCCTGCGCGACCTGCTGCGCGCCCAGCAGCAGGCGATCAGCATTCCCAACATCCAGAAAACCGTTGCCGACTACTACGGCCTGCAGATCAAGGATCTGCTGTCGAAGCGTCGGACCCGCTCGCTGGCCCGCCCGCGCCAGGTCGCCATGGCCCTGACCAAGGAACTGACCGAGCACAGCCTGCCCGAGATCGGCGATGCCTTTGCCGGTCGCGATCACACCACGGTGCTTCATGCCTGCCGCCAGATCCGGACCCTGATGGAAACCGACGGCAAGCTCCGCGAGGACTGGGACAAGCTGATCCGGAAGCTGAGCGAATGATGTACGGATGCCGATGAGGCGTCATCGCACAAAACGGTGCAGAATCCGGTAGCAAGCGCGGGACACGTTGTGGATAAAAATGGCGTTTGAAATGGCGCCAGATCTATCCACAGCTTTCCCCACCCCCTGGGGGTCGGTAATACAGAGGGTTTCGATGCCTGAAACTCTTTTATTTACAAAGACTTAGCGTTGTTTTCCAGCGATTCTGTCTCTACCAGCACCACCAAGCTTTTGATTTATTCCACATTTTTTAAAGCATAGGGGCACGGAACCACATGCGTTTCACACTGCAGCGCGAAGCCTTTCTCAAGCCGTTGGCACAGGTCGTCAACGTGGTCGAACGCCGCCAGACCCTTCCGGTTCTGGCCAATTTCCTGGTCCAGGTGCAGAACGGCCAGCTGTCGCTGACCGGTACCGACCTGGAAGTGGAGATGGTGTCGCGGATCGCGGTTGAAGATGCCCAGGACGGCGAAACCACCATCCCCGCCCGCAAGCTGTTCGAGATCATCCGTGCTCTGCCCGACGGCAGCCGGATCACCGTCTCGCAGACCGGTGACAAGATCACCGTGCAGGCCGGCCGCAGCCGCTTCACCCTGGCCACCCTGCCCTCGAACGACTTCCCGTCGGTTGACGAAGTGGAAGCCACCGAGCGCGTGGCCATCGGCGAAGCGACCCTGAAGGAACTGATCGAGCGCACCGCGTTCGCGATGGCCCAGCAGGACGTGCGCTACTACCTCAACGGCCTGCTGTTCGATCTGCGCGGCGATGCCCTGCGTACCGTCGCCACCGACGGCCACCGCCTGGCGCTGTGTGAAACCGACCTGGCCAAGCCCAGTGGTTCCAAGCGCCAGATCATCGTGCCGCGCAAGGGCGTGACCGAACTGCAGCGGCTGCTGGAGAGCGGCGATCGCGAGATCGAGCTGGAAGTCGGCCGCAGCCACGTCCGCGTCAAGCGCGACGATGTAACCTTCACCTCGAAGCTGATCGACGGCCGTTTCCCGGACTATGAAGCGGTGATCCCGATCGGTGCCGACCGCGAAGTGAAGGTTGATCGCGAAGCACTGCGTGCCTCGCTGCAGCGCGCCGCGATCCTGTCCAACGAGAAGTATCGCGGCATCCGCGTGGAAGTCTCGCCGGGCAACCTGAAGATCAGCGCGCACAACCCGGAACAGGAAGAAGCCCAGGAAGAGATCGAAGCCGACACCACGGTCAGCGATCTGGCCATCGGCTTCAACGTGAACTACCTGCTGGACGCCCTTTCCGCCCTGCGCGACGAGGAAGTCATCATCCAGCTGCGCGACTCCAACTCGTCGGCGCTGGTGCGTGAATCCAGCAGCGAGAAGTCGCGCCACGTGGTGATGCCGCTGCGGCTCTGACCGCTGCGCTGTTCCACGTGGAACCGAACGACGCCCGGGATCTTCCCGGGCGTTTTTTTTGCTGGTTCCACGTGGAGCATCGAACGCGAACCCGTGAAATGGATCCTGCCCGAGTGGATGTCCTCGGTCACGGGATGCTTGATGTCTCCGAACGATCCTTCTGAAACCTTTGAACTGAAACAGCTGGGCAACAGGCCATGGTCAGAGGATCAAACCGCATTGTTCTGCCGCGCTTGCCGGATTCCAGGATCAAGCTTCGGTGCCCCGCTTGCCCATCAGCGAGCAGGTGGAATGGACGTCCTGCATCTTCGTTGCCGCTTCTGGAAACGCCACTGTCCACAGCTCTGGTTCGGGTCAGATCGGGCCGAGCCTAGCTTCTAAATCTGGGTATAAATCTAAAGCATGGTGGTGATGGTAGGGCCAGATCTCGTGGAAAAATGCCTTATCTCCATGATTTAAAAGGTATTTATACACCTGAAACCCCCTGTATAGAGGCCCCTCAGGCTGGGGGGGAACCTGTGGATAGTTTCAGAGCCTGGTCAAAATGGCTTTTTTATCCACAGATTGCCCATACCTTGTGTATAAGTCATACATGGCCGCTGTGGACAGCGTGAAACGGACGGCGTGAATTCCTTGAAATCTGTGGAACCGTCCAGGAGACGGCATCGCAGATTTCAAGGAATCTGCGGGCCATTTACGGCGACTGCGGAAACGTGGTGCGCACGGGGGCCGGACACAGGGCCTGGAATCGTTGAATTCTGAGGGGCCATACCCTGCCTCCCGCTGCAGATTTGAAGGATTTCCAGGGGCTTCAGACCGGTGATCGTGCCCTTCGTTGAAGCGCCACCACGTGGAACACGCGATCCGGATCTCCGCTTCGTTCCCCCCTCCGGCATGGCAGCCGCCCAGGGCCCGTCCGGCTTGACCGATGCAGTAAGCTGATGGATTCCCCGCCCCCTCTACCGCCCCGTGCGGATGGTCCTTCGCGCCCCATGCTTATCCGCCGCCTCGCCCTGCACCAACTGCGTCGCTTCAGTGCGGTGGACCTGTCGCCCCAGCCAGGATTGAACCTGCTGACCGGTGACAACGGTGCCGGCAAGACCAGTGTGCTGGAAGCCCTCCACCTGATGGCGTATGGGCGCAGCTTCCGTGGTCGGGTCCGCGATGGATTGGTGCGCCAGGGCCAGGAAGCGCTGGAGATCTTCGTGGAATGGGACGAACAGCGTGCCCATCACCCGCCCCACCGCCGCAAGGCTGGCCTGCGCCACAGTGGCCAGGACTGGAAGGGACGATTGGACGGCGAAGATGTCGCGCAGCTGGGCAATCTCTGCGCAGCGCTGGCGGTAGTGACCTTCGAGCCCGGTAGCCATGCGTTGGTCAGCGGTGGTGGTGAGCCCCGCCGCCGCTTCCTCGATTGGGGCTTGTTCCACGTGGAACCGGATTTTCTGTCCCTGTGGCGCCGCTACTCCCGGGCGCTGAAGCAGCGCAACGCCCTGCTCAAGCAAGGCGGGCCGTCGCGGATGCTCGATACCTGGGATCATGAGTTGGCCGAGGCCGGAGAACCGCTGACCAGCCGTCGGCAGCACTACCTGGAACGCCTGCAGCAGCGCACCGTGGGCCTGGCCGCGAGCCTGGCTCCGCAACTCGGTATCCAGGGATTGGAGCTGAGCCCCGGTTGGCGGCGGCATGAGCTTCCCCTGGCGGATGCCCTGCTTCTCGCCAGGGAACGTGACCGGCAGGCCGGGTATACCTCGGTCGGCCCCCACCGGGCGGACTGGAGTGTGGATTTCCACAGCATCCCGGGTCGTGATGCGTTGTCCCGCGGCCAGGCCAAGCTGACGGCATTGGCCTGCCTGCTGGCCCAGGCCGAGGACTATGCGGAACAACGCGGCGAATGGCCCGTGATCGCCTTGGATGATCTGGCCTCGGAGTTGGATCGCACCCACCAGGCGCGGGTTCTGGAGCGCCTGCTCAATGGACCGGCACAGATCTTCATCACCGCCACCGAAACGCCGGCGGCGCTGGAAGAACTGACCCACATCGCCCGGTTCCACGTGGAACATGCACAGATCGTGGCTGTGCCATAGTGGGCACACCAGGGCCGCTCGACCCCGGCTGGTATAATTCGGGTTGGAATCCTTTCATTCTCGGCGCATCGCCCCAAGCGGTGCCCGACCTGCGGAGCCTACGGCAAGCGCAATGAGCGACGAACAGAACACCCCGGCAAACAACGGCAATTACGACGCCAACAGCATTACCGCCCTGGAAGGCCTGGAGGCTGTCCGCAAGCGTCCCGGCATGTACATCGGCGACGTGCATGACGGCACCGGTCTGCACCACATGGTGTTCGAGGTCGTCGACAACTCGATCGACGAAGCGCTGGCCGGCCACGCCGACCACGTTGCAGTGACGATCCACGCCGACGGCTCGGTTTCGGTATCCGACAACGGCCGCGGTATCCCGACCGGCAAGCACGAGCAGATGAGTGCCAAGCTCGGTCGCGAAGTGTCCGCCGCCGAAGTGGTCATGACTGTCCTGCACGCAGGCGGCAAGTTCGACGACAACAGCTACAAGGTTTCCGGCGGCCTGCACGGCGTCGGCGTCAGCGTGGTCAACGCGCTGTCGCAGAAGCTGCTGGTGGACGTGTTCCAGAACGGCTCCCACTACCAGCAGGAATTCAGCAACGGCGCAGCCGTGACCGCACTGGCCAAGCTGGAAGCCACCACCAAGCGTGGCACCACCGTGCGCTTCTGGCCGTCGACCGTCGCCTTCCACGACAACGTGGAATTCCACTACGACATCCTGGCCCGCCGCCTGCGCGAACTGTCGTTCCTGAATTCCGGCGTCAAGATCGTCCTTGCCGACGAGCGTGGCGATGGCCGTCGCGATGATTTCCATTACGAAGGCGGCATCCGCAGCTTCGTGGAGCATCTGGCCCAGCTGAAGACCCCGCTGCACCCGAACGTCATCTCGGTCACCGGCGAGCACAACGGCATCGTCGTGGATGTGGCGCTGCAGTGGACCGACTCCTACCAGGAGACGATGTACTGCTTCACCAACAACATTCCGCAGAAGGACGGCGGTACCCACCTGGCCGGTTTCCGCGGTGCGCTGACTCGTGTGCTCAACAGCTACATCGAGCAGAACGGCATCGCCAAGCAGGCCAAGATCAACCTGACCGGCGACGACATGCGCGAAGGCATGATCGCGGTGCTGTCGGTGAAGGTGCCGGACCCGAGCTTCTCCAGCCAGACCAAGGAAAAGCTGGTCAGCTCCGACGTGCGTCCGGCGGTGGAAAACGCCTTCGGTGCGCGTCTGGAAGAGTTCCTGCAGGAGAACCCGAACGAAGCCAAGGCGATCGCCGGCAAGATCGTCGACGCCGCGCGTGCACGTGAAGCGGCGCGCAAGGCCCGCGACCTGACCCGCCGCAAGGGCGCGCTGGACATCGCCGGCCTGCCGGGCAAGCTGGCCGACTGCCAGGAAAAGGATCCGGCGCTGTCCGAACTGTTCATCGTCGAGGGTGACTCGGCAGGTGGCTCGGCCAAGCAGGGCCGCAACCGCAAGAACCAGGCGGTGCTGCCGCTGCGCGGCAAGATCCTCAACGTGGAACGCGCGCGTTTCGACCGCATGCTGTCTTCCGACCAGGTCGGTACGCTGATCACTGCGCTGGGCACGGGCATTGGCCGTGACGAGTACAACCCGGACAAGCTGCGTTACCACAAGATCATCATCATGACCGACGCCGACGTCGACGGCGCCCACATCCGCACCCTGCTGCTGACGTTCTTCTACCGTCAGATGCCGGAGCTGATCGAGCGCGGTTACGTCTACATCGGCCTGCCGCCGCTGTACAAGATCAAGCAGGGCAAGCAGGAGCTGTACCTGAAGGACGACCCGGCCCTGGACAGCTACCTGGCCAGCAGCGCCGTGGAAAACGCCGCACTGGTGCCCGCCACCGGCGAACCGGGCATCGAAGGCCTGGCGCTGGAGAAGCTGTTGCTGGCCTATGCTGCCGCCCTCGATTCCATCGAACGCAACGCGCACCGCTACGACCGCAACCTGCTCGAAGCGCTCGTTGATTTCGTGCCGATGGATCTGGACAGCCTGCGCAGCGCTGGCGAAGGCGAAGGCCTGGATGCACTGGCCAAGCGCCTCAACCAGGGCAGCCTGGGCAGCCCGCGCTTCAGCCTGGAGCTGCAGGAAGCCAATGACGAGCGCCCTGCAGCGGTGCTGGTGACCCGTCGCCACATGGGCGAACAGCACATCCAGGTGCTGCCGATGTCGGCCTTCGAAAGCGGTGAACTGCGCGCGATCCACCAGGCATCGAAGCTGCTGCACGGCCTGGTCCGCGAAGGCGCGACCATCTCGCGTGGCGCCAAGTCGATCGAAGTGGACAGCTTTGCCAAGGCGCAGAACTGGCTGCTCGAGGAGGCCAAGCGCGGCCGCCAGATCCAGCGATTCAAGGGTCTGGGTGAAATGAATCCGGAGCAGCTGTGGGACACCACTGTGAACCCGGAAACGCGCCGGCTGCTGCAGGTCCGCATCGAAGATGCCGTCGCCGCCGATCAGATCTTCAGCACCCTGATGGGCGATGTGGTCGAACCGCGCCGCGACTTCATCGAGGACAATGCACTGAAGGTCGCCAACCTGGATATCTGACACAATCTGGTGACGGCCGGTGCGCGGGGAGGCGCGCCGGCCTTCGACCCTTGAACGCAGGTACCTGATGTCCGCATCCGCCCCGGTTTCCGCCCCGCCCCCGATTCCACCGGCCTCGGTCGCGCCGCGTGCCGGCTCCCCGTTGGCGGGCTTCTTCATCGACCTGGGCATTGCCGCCATCACCCTGTTCGGCCTGAGCCTGGTCACCGGGCTTTTCTGGGGTTTCTACCGCGCGATCATGGTCAGCCGTGCCAATGCGGAGGCCAATGGCGGCGTGCTGTCGCCTGACGCGGTCGGCGCGGCGGTTGGCCAGCCGGGTGCCCTGGCGCAGATCCTGATGGCATTGATCGCTACCGGAGGCGCCGCACTGCTGTTGTACTTCTGGCGCCGTCCCGCCAATGCGGACGAACGCCTCGCCTCCCGCCAGGCACTGCGGCGTCCCTCGACCTGGGGCTGGACCCTGCTGGTGGCCACGCTGATCGTGCTCGGCAGCAACGGCATCGCCTTCCTGGCCAAGCAGTTCGGCATCGAGCCGGTACCGACCAACGTGGAACTGATGCAGAACGCGATCGCGCGTTTCCCGCTGTTCCTGGTGCTGTTCGCGGTGGTGCTCGCCCCGGCTTATGAAGAACTGCTGTTCCGCCGTGTGTTGTTCGGGCGCTTGTGGCAGGCAGGCCGCCCCTGGCTGGGCATCATCCTCAGCAGCCTGGCCTTCGCCCTGGTCCACGAAGTGCCCGGCCTGAGCAAGAATTCACTGCTGGGCATGGCCCAGCTGTGGCTGGTCTATGGCGGCATGGGCGCCGCGTTCTGCTGGCTCTACCAGCGCACCGGTACGCTGTGGGCGGCGATCACCGCGCATGCGCTGAACAACGCTGTCGCACTTGCAGCGATGGTGTTCCTGGGGTCAACGTAACGCCGTGTCCGCTTGACGAAAGATTAAGCCGTTACGCTACACACTGCGCACATGAACACGGGGGAGCTTCCATGAAACACCTGCTGCTGGCCCTTGTCATCACCACTCTGGTCAGCGCCTGCGCGACCACGACCTCCCCGACCGGCCGCCGGCAGATGGTGGGCGGCGTATCGCAGGCGCAGCTGGACCAGCTCGGCGCACAGGCGTTCGCCGAAACCAAGCAGAAGGAAAAGATCAGCACCGACGGGCGCCAGAACGGCTACGTGCAGTGCGTGGTCAACGCGCTGGTCGCACAGCTGCCGCCTCAGTACCGTGGCGTACGGTGGGAGACCGCGGTGTTCGTGGACAAGGAACCCAATGCCTTCGCGCTGCCCGGCGGCAAGGTCGGCGTGAACACCGGCATCTTCACCGTCGCGAAGAACCAGGACCAGCTGGCTGCCGTGATCGGCCATGAAATCGGCCACGTCATCGCCCGCCACCACGAAGAGCGCATCACCCGCCAGATGGGCGCGCAGACCGGGCTGGCCGTGCTCGGTGCACTCGCCGGCGCCGCCTACGGCGAGGGGGCGGCCAGCACCGTGAACCAGCTTGGCGGGATGGGCGCGCAGACCGCCTTCCTGCTGCCCGGCTCGCGTACCCAGGAGAGCGAGGCCGACGTGATCGGCCAGCGACTGATGGCCCAGGCCGGTTTCAACCCGGCACAGGCGGTCGATCTGTGGCAGAACATGATGGCCGCCAGTGGCGGTCGCAGCCCACAATGGCTGTCCACCCACCCCGACCCGGCCAACCGGATCCAGGAACTGCGACGCGATGCACCGGCCCTGACGCCGGTCTATCAGCAGGCGCAGGCGGCCGGGCTGCGGCCAAAGTGCGGATGAGTGCGCAGTTTCATGCTGTATTGCAGCACATAAAACGATTTCTCACGCCATCTGTTTCTGATACGTTTGGCGGCTCAGATTTTTCTGACAGTCCGACTTTGCCGCTAACCGGCGGTTCGATCGAGGTGAACGATGATTTTCCGTAACCACAAAGCTGTGCTTTCCGTCCTCGTCGCGACCGCCCTGACCGGCGCCGTGGTCACCGATGCCTTCGCGCAGTCCTCGCGCTCGTCCGAGCGTGGCAACCGCGGCGGCAAGCAGGCCAAGGCCGAGGTGCTGTACCCGAACGCGACCCGCCAGGAGCCGACGGTCAAGGCTTCGGCCAAGCTCGGCAGCAAGCTGCAGAAAATGATCGACAGCTACAACAAGGAAAAGTTCCCGGAGACCCGCACCCAGGCCGACGCGATCCTGGCCGACAGCGCCGCGAACGAGTACGACAAGTCGCTGGCTGCGCAGCTGGCCTCGCAGGCCGCGTACCAGACCGACGACACCGCTGCGGCGATCGCCTACCTGAAGCAGGTCCTGCAGTTCAACGGCCTGGACAACAACGGCCACTTCCAGTCGATGCTGATGCTGGGCCAGCTGGAGCTGCAGGAAGACAAGACCGCTGAAGGCCTGGCGACGCTCGACAAGTACTTCGCCGAGAGCAAGTCGACCAAGCCGGAAGAGCTGATCGCCAAGGGCCAGGCGCTGTACCAGCTGGAGCGCTACCAGGAAGCGATTCCGGTGCTGAAGCAGGCCATCGCCGGCTCGACCGAACCGAAGGACAACTGGAACCAGCTGCTGATGGCGGCCCTGTCCGAAGCCGGCCAGTCCGGTGAAGCGGTCAAGGAAGCCGAGGCCCTGGCCGCCAAGAACCCGAACGACAAGAAGGCCCAGCTGAACCTGGCCAGCATGTACATGCAGGCCGACCAGATGGACAAGGCGGCCGCGGTGATGGACAAGCTGCGCAGCAGCGGCCAGCTCACCGAAGAGCGCGAGTACAAGCAGCTGTACTCGATCTATGCCAACACCGAGCACAAGGAAAAGGACGTCATCGCGGTCATCAACGAAGGGTTGCAGAAGGGCATCCTGAAGCCGGATTACCAGGTTTACCTGGCGCTGGCCCAGTCCTACTACTACTCCGACCAGGTGCCGCAGGCGATCGATGCGTGGCAGAAGGCTGCCCCGCTGTCCAAGGACGGTGAGACCTACCTGAACCTGGCACGCGTCCTGCATGCCGAAGGTCGCATCCCGGAGGCCAAGCAGGCCGCCCAGCAGGCGCTGGCGAAGGGTGTGAAGAACCAGGCTGATGCCAAAAAAATCATCAACCTGAAGTAAGTAGGAATAACGCCTGAATGCCTGCTCAGTTGATGCGCAGGCGCTCAGGATTGGTATAAGCTTGGAGGTTCCTGCGGTGTCATGCACCGCTGATCAGGGATTCCGCCCCCGGCATCCCGGCCCCACTATTGAGCTCTTGGCGCATGACGGAACAACTAGTCGTTCACCGGTACGAACAACCCGATGACAAGGGGCTGAGCTGGCCTCGCATCGTCGGCATCGCGTTTGTAATTGCCCTGCATCTGGCCGCCTTCATGATGCTCCTCATTCCCGCCGTGGCTCCCAAGGCCGTTGCGGAGAAGGAGCGCAACGTCATGGTGACCATCGTCGATGCGCCGCCGCCGCCGCCCCCGCCGCCGCCGCCGCCGCCGCCGACCGATACTCCGCCGCCGCCGGTGAAGAATCTGTCGCCGCCGAAGCCGTCGCCGGTCCCGCCGCCGCCGCAGGCGCCGGTCGTGGATGTGCCGGAACCGCGTCCGAACGATATCGTCACCCCGCCGTCGCCGCCTGCGCCGCCGGCACCTGCGACCTCGATCGAGGCCAGCGTGGACATCTCGTCGAAGGCCATGAATCCGCCGCGCTACCCGCCGGCAGCCTTCCGCGCTGGTATCCAGGGCGAAGTGATCCTGATCATTGATGTCGATGCCAGCGGCAACGTCACCAATGTCACGGTGGAAAAGTCCAGCCGTAACCGCGACCTGGACCGTGCTGCGATGGAAGCAGCTCGCAAGTGGCGCTTCAACGCCGCTGAATCTGGCGGTAAGAAGGCGGCAGGTCGCGTTCGCGTCCCGGTCAACTTTGCGCTGAACTGATGCGTCCGGGTGGCCGCCTGGCCACCCCCGCTCCCGGTTCGATTGTTTAGCTTAGCTACACCCTTTATCACCACACACAACAAAGGTAAGCGTCATGCTGCAGGAAATTTTCATCGCCGCTGCTGCCGGGGGCAATCCGTCCAACGCCCTGTCGCAGATGGGCTTCGAGCACCTGATCCACGAAATGACCACCAAGCCGGGTGATTTCGCGGTTTCCTGGGTCGTGCTGCTGACCCTGATCGCCATGTCGGCCATGTCCTGGTACTGGACCGTCATCAACATCTTCCGTGCCACCCGCCTGAAGAGCGCCGCTGATCGCGTCGTCAGCCTGTTCTGGGACACCCCGAACGCGCAGGACGCCATCCGTGCGATGGAAGAACAGCCGGCTTCCGAGCCGTTCTCGAAGATCGCCCTGGACGCTGCCCAGGCTGCTGCCCACCACCAGCGCGCTGAAGGCGGTGCTTCCGGCGGCGTCGGTGAAAACCTGAGCCGTTCGGAGTTCGTCGACCGCGCCCTGCGTCAGGCCGTGACCCGCGAAAGCAACAAGCTGCAGTCGGGCATGACCCTGCTGGCCACCGTCGGCGCGACCGCTCCGTTCGTCGGTCTGCTGGGTACCGTGTGGGGCATCTACGGCGCGCTGATCAAGATCGGTGCCACCGGCTCCGCTTCGATCGACGCCGTTGCCGGCCCGGTGGGTGAAGCGCTGATCATGACCGCGATCGGTCTGTTCGTCGCGATCCCGGCCGTGTTCGCCTTCAACTTCTTCAGCAAGATCAACAGCGCGACCATCAGCAAGTTCGATACCTTCGCGCACGACCTGCACGACTTCTTCGCCACCGGCTCGCGCGTCCGCTAATTGCGGCGCGCGTCACCCTGCGACGAACGTAAGTAGTCACCAAGATCTAGACGGAGCCCGTTATGGCTTTCAGTAGTGGTAACAGCGGCGGCCCCATGGCCGACATCAACGTTACGCCCCTCGTGGACGTGATGCTGGTGCTGCTGATCATCTTCATCATCACGGCGCCCCTGATGTCCCACAAGGTCAAGGTGGATCTGCCGGAAGCCAACCTGATCCAGAAGCCGGAAGATGCTGAAAAGCGTTCCGGACCGATCACCCTGGCAGTCAAGGAAGACGGCTCGATCTACTGGAACGACGAAGAGATCAACAAGCAGACTCTCGAGTCGCGCTTGGCGACCGCCGCCCAGCAGACCCCGCAGCCGCCGCTGAACCTGCGTGGTGACCGCACCACCAAGATGCGCGTCATCAACGACCTGACCAAGGTCGCGCAGGAGCAGGGCATGCTGGACGTCGGCTTCGTCGCGACCAAAGAAAAGGGGCAATAAGCCATGGCATTCAGTAGTGGTGGTGGCAAGGGCCCCATGGCAGACATCAACGTCACGCCCCTCGTGGACGTGATGCTGGTTCTGCTGATCATCTTCATCGTGACCGCGCCGATCATGACGTACCCGATCGCCGTGGACCTGCCGCAGCGCGTGCTCAACCCACCGCCGCAGCTGGTCGAACCGCCGCCGCCGATCGAACTGAAGATCGACGCCAGCAACCAGGTCTCGTGGAACAACAGCCCGATCAATACCAGCGAGCTGCAGCAGCGGATGGAGCAGGAGGTCCAGCGTGACCCGACCAACCAGCCGGAACTGCGCATCGACGCCAGCCCGGATTCCGAGTACGACGTGATGGCCAAGGTTCTGGCCGCCGCGAAGAATGCTCAGATGAAGAAGATCGGTTTTGTGCAGCAGTAATCGCAACACCGCAATACAACAGTCATGACGCGACTGCAGACGCCCCTGGAAACAGGGGCGTCTTTTTTTGTGCCCGAGGGGTCCCATCGGGGTCAGATCCCCTTTTCTGCGGAAAAGGGATCTGACCCCAACAGGCAGCATCCGCCGCTATGATCGGCGGATGCTCGCCCTCTTCGACTCCCTGCGCCATTGGCTCGACGGCATCGCCCACCTCGGCACGATCCTGGCGGTGGCCTACCTGCTGTACCTGTTCGCGCTGGCGGGCTGGATCATGCTGCAGAAGCGCGAGCCGGTCGCCACGCTGAGTTGGATCCTGTCACTGGCGCTGCTGCCCTACCTGGGCCTCTTCATCTACTACCTGCTGGGCCCGCAGAAGGTGAAGCGGCAGCGCCTGCGCCGTGGCCGCGCGCGTTCGGGCATGGAGCATTACAGCGATGTCTGCCCGCCCGATGCCGACTGCACCGAGCTGGCGAAGATCGCCCAGGCCACGACAGGACTGGCACCGAGCAGTGCCACCGAAGTGACCTGGCTGGTGGACGGTGCGGCGACCTACGCCGCCTTGCTGGAAGCGGTCGCACAGGCGCGCGACCACGTGCATCTGGAGTACTACATCTTCAACCCGGACCACGCTGGCACTGCCCTGCGCGATGCCCTGGTCGAGCGCGCCCGCGCCGGTGTGCAGGTGCGCCTGCTGCTCGATGCCGTGGGATCGTCGGCCCTGCCCCGCCGCTTCCTGCAGCCCCTGCTGGAGGCCGGCGGGGAGGCGGTCTGGTTCCACCCGCGGCAGCTGCTGAAGCCGTTCAAGCGCCCCTGGTTGAACCTGCGCACCCACCGCAAGCTGGTGATCGTCGATGGCCGCCTGGCGTTCACCGGTGGCATCAACATCACCGACGACGAAGACGAGAGCCGCAAGTCGGACGCCTACCGCGATCTGCACATGCGTATCCGCGGCCATGTGGTGCGCAGCCTGCAACTGGTATTCGCCGAGGACTGGCTGTATGCCAGTGGCCAGGACCACTCCCGTTTCGACATCGCCCGCCTGTGGCCGGCCGACATGCCACTGCGCGCGGATGGACCGATCAGCGCCCAGGTGCTGGTGTCCGGCCCGGATTCGGGCTGGGAAACCATTCACCGCCTGCACGTGGCGGCGATCCAGGAAGCGCACGCGCGGGTGTGGCTGGTGACGCCCTATTTCGTGCCCGGCGAAGCGGCGCGGATGGCACTGACCTCGGCCGCACTGGGCGGACTGGACGTGCGCCTGCTGGTACCGAAGATGAGTGATTCCTGGTTCGTCACCCAGGCCGCACGCTCCTATTTCGACGAGCTGCTGCACGCCGGCGTGAAGATCTACGAGTACGGCCCGCGCATGCTGCATACCAAGGCGTTCATCGCCGATGACGATGTCTGCATTGTCGGCAGTGCCAACTTCGACCACCGCAGCTTCCGGCTCAACTTCGAGCTGTCGATGATGATCAGCGACCGTGACCGTGTCGCCGCGCTGGCCGAACTGCTGCAGGGCGAATTCGACCGCGCCACCCGCGTGCATGACCAGGCCGGCCGCTCGCTGTGGCTGCACCGCCTGCCGGAGGCCTTCGCGCGGCTGGCCTCGCCGCTGCTCTGACGCAGCGCTACACTGCGGCGATCATCCGGGGAGCCCGACTATGTACTGGTTGTACCTGCTGCTGGCGCTGGGCTGTTTCGCCTTCGCGCTGAAGACGCCCAGCGCCGGGCTGATGAGCCTGTGCCTGCTGGCCGCCCTCGCCTTCCTGCTGGCCTGGGTACGTGGCCGCTATGTGGCCCGCTTCGGCGACCTGCAGCGCGACCCCGCCACCCTGGTCGATGCCGAGGAACTGCGTCGCCTGCGCGAGCAGGCCCAGGCCCGGCGCAATGATGACGCCACCGACCACGATCCGTCCCCTCTTTCCAAGTAGTCCCGTTCCATGACCCAGCTCAGCGTCAACGTCAACAAGATCGCCGTCCTGCGCAATTCGCGCGGCGGCGCCGAACCGGACGTGGTGCGTGCCGCCCAGGCTTGCCTGGATGCCGGTGCGCATGGCATCACCGTGCACCCGCGACCGGACCGCCGCCACATCACCGCCGAGGACGTGCTGGCCCTGTCCACGCTGACCCGCGCCCGAGGCGTGGAGTTCAACATCGAAGGCAATCCGTTCGCGCCGCCGCGAGAGGGCTACCCCGGCCTGCTGCCGCTGTGCGCGCAGACCCGCCCGGCGCAAGCCACCCTGGTGCCTGACAGCGACGGCCAGATCACCTCCGACCACGGCTTCGACTTCGAGCGCGATGCCGAGCGCCTGCGCCCGCTGGTGGCCGACCTGAAGGCGATGGGTTGCCGGGTCAGCCTGTTCGTCGACGCGGGCAACCCGCTGCTGGAGCAGGCGGCCGAAGTGGGTGCGGACCGCATCGAGCTGTATACCGGGCCCTATGCGGAGGCGCATGCGGCTGGCGATGCCGATGCGATGCTGGCGTTGTTCGCCACTGCTGCTCGACGAGCGCAGGCTGTCGGCCTGGGCGTCAATGCTGGCCACGACCTGTCGCAGGACAACCTCCGCGAGTTCCTGGCCCACGTGCCAGAGGTACTGGAGGTGTCGATCGGCCACGCGCTGATCGGCGAAGCGCTGTACGACGGGCTGGATGCCACGGTGCGCGGGTACCTGGCGCTGCTTTGATGCATTGCAGCCGAGCCTAGGCTCGGCTCTACAAGGTCTCTGCATCAATTGTAGAGCCGAGCCCATGCTCGGCTCAGCACAGTCCTGAACCCTTCAGGCGGCCGTCGCAGCCAATGAGACAGCCTCGACGTACCCTGCCGCAATGGGTATCGCGATCAAGGGCCGAGGTTCCACGTCCCACCTTGCCGGGCGCTTTGAAAGCACCGTCAGCGAGGCGGTGGACGACGGCTGGGCGGTCGACGAGAGTGAGGAATTCCTCGCCCCGCGCCTGCGCACCGAGGTGCGTGCCGAAACCGCGCGCAGCATCATCACCCGCAACAATTCGCCGGACGTCGGCTTCAGCCAGTCGGTGAATCCGTACCGCGGCTGCGAGCATGGATGCTCGTACTGCTTTGCACGCCCCTCGCATGCCTATCTGAATCTGTCGCCGGGCCTGGATTTCGAGACCAAGCTGTTCGCCAAGACCAATGCGCCGCAACTGCTGCGCAAGGAGCTGTCGAAGCCGGGTTACGTGCCGCAGCCGATTGCGCTGGGCATCAACACCGATGCGTACCAGCCGATCGAGCGCAAGTTCAAGCTGACCCGCCAACTGATCGAAGTGATGCTGGAGACCAAGCATCCTTTCTCGCTGATCACCAAGAACGCACTGGTCGAGCGCGACATCGATCTGCTTGCACCGCTGGCCGCGGAGAACCTGGTCAGCGTGCATTTCTCGGTGACCTCGCTGGACCCGCACCTCTCCGCGAAGCTGGAGCCGCGCGCGTCAGCGCCGCATGCACGGCTGCGTGCGATGAAGCGTCTGCATGAAGCTGGCATTCCGGTGGGCGTGATGGTGGCGCCGGTGATTCCGTGGATCAACGACAGCGAGCTGGAAGCCGTGCTGGAGGCCGCACACGATGCCGGTGCCAGCACCGCAGGCTACGTGCTGCTGCGCCTGCCACTGGAAGTGGCACCGCTGTTCCGCGATTGGCTGGATACGCATCATCCCGATCGCGCCGCACACGTGATGAGCACCATCCAGCAACTGCGCGGCGGCAAGGACTACGACAGCCAGTTCGGCACCCGCATGCGTGGCCAGGGCGTATATGCCGAACTGTTGAACAACCGCTTCAAGCTGGCGCGCAAGCGGTTGGGATTCAATGCACAGAACAGCCATTGGCCGAAGCTGGATTGCAGCCGGTTCCTGAAGCCGCTGCCGCCGAAGAAGGATACGCCGCAGGGGTCGTTGTTCTGAGTCCATCAGTCGAGCATGGCAAGACTCTACATCCGAGCCCGACGTGCAGCTCGACGTCACCCCCCAAACAGCTTCTGCGCACTCTGGAACAGGATCCAGCTCGTCGCGATGAACTTGTCGCCACCCTGTGGTCGATTCCCGCGATGGGTGTGGGTGAACGCCGTCGGCGCAATCAGCAGGCTGCCGGTACGTGGCGCGATCTTGCGGCCCTGGAACAGGAACTCGGTTTCGCCTTCGTCGAAGTCGTCGTTGAGGTACAGCGTCCACAGCACGTGCCGGTGCAGGGTCTCGGCCTGCGCATCCTTCGGGTACAGCTCGCAATGCCAGTACGGGTAACCGCCCTCGCCTGCCGCGTACCACTGCAGGTTGATCGCGCCTGGGCGCAGGCAGGTGCGGGCCAGATCGGCCAGCTGCTGCGGCGGCATGTCGGGAAAGTCCTCGGCAGACAGGCGTCGCGGTTGGCCGTTGCTGTCCTGGATCTGCAACATCAGCGGCGCAATCAACGCCTGTGGATAACGGCGTAGATAAGTCAGCAGGCCGTTGAACACCGCGATCTGCAGCTGCTGGTCGACATCCTGCCAGCCGTCCAGGCCACTGATGCGCAGATCCTTGCTGTGCTTGAGTTCCGGGAACACGCCACTGCCCACCGCACCGGGCTGCAGGCCACGCGTGGCGCGCAGGCGTTCAACGATGGCCGCGCAGACCTCGCTGGGGACGGCGTTGTGGATGACTTCGATGAAATCGACCGGGCCCTGCTCGTGCATGCGTGCATTCCTTAGGCGGCAACGGCTTGATGGTGCCGTTTGCCGCCCTCGGTGTCACCCCACGGTCATGTCATCGAACTGCCATGACCGCTGTCAGGTGATAGGCCGTCAGCCCTGTGCGTCGTCGTGTGCGTGATGGTAGCGCACGGCTTCAGCCACTTCCTCGCGCGAACCGAGGAACACCGGCACGCGCTGGTGCAGCTGGTCGGGCTGGATGTCGAGGATGCGCTCGCGGCCGGTCCAGGCAGCGCCGCCGGCCTGTTCGACCAGCAGGCCCATCGGGTTGGCTTCGTACATCAGGCGCAGCTTGCCGGCCTTGGACGGATCCTTCTTGTCCCACGGGTAGATGAAGATGCCGCCGCGGGTCAGGATGCGATGCACGTCGGCGACCATGCTGGCGATCCAGCGCATGTTGAAGTTCTTGCCGCGCGCGCCTTCCTTGCCCGCCAGCAGGTCGCCGACGTACGCCTGCATCGGCGCTTCCCAGTGGCGCTGGTTGGACATGTTGATGGCGAATTCCTGGGTGGCCGCCGGAATCTGCATGTTCTCGGTGGTCAGCACGAACTCGCCCTTCTCGCGGTCCAGGGTGAAGGCGTGGGTGCCATGGCCGACGGTCAGCACCAGCTGGGTGCTGGGCCCATAGATGCAGTAACCGGCGGCGATCTGCTTGCTGCCCGGCTGCAGGAACGCGTCATCGCCCGGCAGCTCGACGTTGGTCGGGCAGCGCAGCACGGAGAAGATGGTGCCGACGGAGACGTTGACGTCGATGTTGGAGCTGCCATCGAGGGGATCGAACAGCAGCAGGAAATCACCGCGGGGATAGATGTCCGGCACCGGCTGGCTGTGGTCCATTTCCTCCGAGGCGCAGGCGGCGAGGTGGCCGCCCCAGGCGTTGGCCTCGAGCAGGATCTCGTTGCTGATGACGTCCAGCTTCTTCTGCGCTTCACCCTGCACGTTGCCGGTACCGGCGTCGCCGAGCACGCCACCGAGGGCGCCCTTGCTGACGGCGATGGAGATGCTGGTGCAGGCGCGGGCGACGACCGCGATCAGCTGGCGCAGGTCGGCATTGATGCGGCCGGCGTGCTGTTCCTGGATCAGGAAGCGGGTCAACGAAGTACGGGACATGAGCGGGCAGGTCTCGGCAGCGGGAAAACGCCTATTGTCGCCCGTATGGCGGGGCCGTGCGTGATCGCGGGAAGGCGTAATCGTTTCCAGATGCGTTGCGCTGTAGAAACGGGGCACTCTGCTTCTGTAGAGCCGAGCCCGCGCTCGGCTGCGCTTCGTCCGTCATACCGCGCAAGCCGAGCGTAGGCTTGGCTCTACAGCAACCCTGGGTGCAACCGTGACCAAAGAACAAAGGCGCCTTTCGGCGCCTTTGTCTTCAAGCCACTTGAGCGTTGCTTCAGCCCTTGGCGACGGTGGCCACGGCCTTGGCGACGTACTCGAGGTTGTTCTGGTTCAGCGCGGCCACGCAGATGCGGCCGGTGCCGACGGCGTAGATGCCGAACTCGTCGCGCAGGCGTTCGACCTGCTCACGGCTCAGGCCGGAGTAGGAGAACATGCCGGCCTGTTCGTTGATGAAGCCGAACTGCGGGGCACCGGCAGCGGCCAGCTTCTCCACCAGGCCCTGGCGCAGGGCGTGGATGCGCTCGCGCATCTCGGTCAGCTCCTGCTCCCACATCGCGCGCAGTTCCGGGTTGGTCAGCACGCCGGCCACCAGCGCGGCACCGTGGGTGGACGGGCTGGAGTAGATGGTGCGGATCACGCGCTTGACCTGCGACTGCACGGCCTTGGCGTCAGCGGCGGTCGGCGCCACCATCGACAGCGCACCCACGCGCTCGCCATACAGCGAGAACGACTTGGAGTACGAGTTGGCGACGATGAAGCTGTCGATGCCGGCTTCGGCGATGATGCGCACGGCGGCGCCGTCCTGCTCGATGCCCTTGTCGAAGCCCTGGTAGGCCATGTCGATGAAGGGGAACAGCTGCTTCTCCTTCAGCAGCTGCGCGACCTGCTTCCACTGGGTGACCGTGAGGTCGGCGCCGGTGGGGTTATGGCAGCAGGCGTGCAGCAGCACCACGGTGCCGGCGTCCAGCTTGCCCAGGTCGGCCAGCAGGCCGTCGAAGTTGACGCCATGGGTGGTCGGGTCGAAGTAGGTGTAGTCCACCACCTCGAAGCCGGCCGCGCTGAACACGGCGCGGTGGTTTTCCCAGCTGGGGTTGCTCAGCGCAACGGTGGCGTGCGGCAGCAGCTTCTTCAGCACGTCGGCGCCGACACGCAGCGCACCGCTGCCACCGACGGTCTGTGCGGTGGTGACGCGGCCGGCGGCCAGCAGCGGCGAGTCCTTGCCGAACACCAGCTCGCGCGTGGCCTGCGTATACGCCGGCAGGCCATCGATCGGCAGGTAGCCGCGCGGTTTGGCTTCAGCGGCGAGCTGCTGCTCGATCTGCTTGACGGCGCGCAGCAGCGGAATGCGGCCGCTCTCGTCGTAGTAGATGCCCACACCCAGGTTGACCTTGGTCGGGCGGCTGTCGGCGTTGTATGCCTCGGTCAGGCCCAGGATCGGGTCGCCTGGGACCAGTTCCACGTTTGCAAAGAAGGACACGGCGGTACTCGTTCGGTAGACGGAAAGGGGGAGGAATTGCGCCACGCGGCTTACGGCTTTGGGGCCGGAAACAGCCCATCGTAACAAAGCCTGCCGGGGCTGGCCGCCGCCATCGTCATCTGCCGCCCCGTACCATGGCGTGCGTTGCCGCCCGATCCATCAACCTGAATCATGAATCCTGCCGCACGCCGCCGTTGCCTGCCGTTGTCCGCTCTGCTGCTGTCGCCATTGGCGGCCATGGCCGAGCCTGCGCCCACCGCCCTGCCCGCCGTGCAGGTGCAGGCTGCACGGGTGCCGGGCATCGGCCCGTTCGCGCTGCCGGCCAGCCAGGACACGGTCTGGATCGACGCCAGCCGTGCCGGCACCGGCGCACAGCTGTCCGAGGCGCTGGCCGGCGTACCGGGACTACTGGCGCGCGACCGGCAGAACTTCGCACAGGACACCCAGCTGTCGATCCGTGGCTTCGGTGCGCGCTCCACCTTCGGGGTGCGCGGGGTGCGGGTGTTGATCGACGGGGTGCCGGCGACCATGCCCGATGGCCAGGGCCAGCTGTCGCACGCCAGCCTGTTGGGCGCCGAACGCATCGAGGTGCTGCGCGGGCCGTTCTCGGCGCTGTACGGCAATTCCTCCGGTGGCGTGCTGCAGGTGTGGAGCGGACAGGGCCAGGCCGGCGACCCGTGGCGGCTGCGCCTTAATGCCGGCGCCGACAACACGCTCAGTGTCGGTGCGCAACTGAAGGGTGCAGGCCACGGGCTGGACTACAACATCGCCGCCAACCACTTCCGCACCGATGGCTGGCGCGACCACAGCCGTGCGCGCCGCGAATCGCTCAATGCGCGCATCGGTGGTGATCTGGGCGGTGGGCGGTTGGAGCTGCTGCTCAATGCGCTGGATGCCCCCGATGCGCAGGACCCGCTGGGCCTGAGCCGCGCCCAGGTGGCGGCGGATCCGCGCCAGGCCACCGCCGTGGCGCACCAGTACAACACCCGCAAATCGGTGCGCCAGCAGCAGGCCGGTCTGCGCTGGACCCGGGAAACCGGCGCGCAGCGCTGGCAGCTGATGGGCTATGCCGGCCAGCGCACGGTGACGCAATACCTGCCGATTCCGCCGACCGCCCAGGCCAACCCGCTGCATGCCGGCGGGGTGATCGATCTGGAGGGCGGCTATGGTGGACTGGACGCGCGCTGGGGCTGGCACGGCGACCTCGCCGGCCGACCGTTGGACCTGGTGGCCGGGCTCAGCGCAGACCGCCAGCGCCAGCACCGCACCGGCTACGAGAACTTCATCGGCAGCGCCCTCGGCGTGCGCGGGCGCCTGCGCCGCGACCAGATCGACACGGTGCAGAACGTGGACCAGTTCGCCCAGGCCTGGTGGCAATGGAGCCCGCGCTGGTCGTTGCTGGCTGGGCTGCGCCACAGCGCCGTGCGATTCGAATCGAATGACCGCTACATCACCGATCGCAACCCGGACGACAGCGGCCGCCGCCGCTACCAGGCGACTACGCCGGTGGCAGGCGTCAGCTTCGAGGCCAACCCGCAGTGGCGGCTGCACGCCGCCGTGGGCCGGGGTTTCGAGACCCCTACTTTCAACGAGCTGGGGTATCGCGCCGATGGCCTGGCCGGTCTGGCGCTGGATCTGGCCGCTGCACGCAGCCGCAATCTGGAGGTAGGCAGCAAGTGGCACGCACAGGATGGAACCCAGCTTGATATCAGCCTGTTCCGCGCAGATACCGACGATGAGCTGGCAGTTGCCAGCAATTCTGGTGGGCGCAGCACCTATCGCAACATCGGCCGCACCCGCCGCCAGGGTGTGGAACTGCAGTACCGACAGCCGCTGGCCGAGCAGCTGGAGCTGCAGCTGGCGTGGACCTGGCTGCAGGCGGAGGTGCGTTCGCCGTACCTGACCTCGAACACCCTGGTTGCTGCCGGCAGCCGCCTTCCCGGGGTACCGCGTCAGCAGGCCTTCGCCAGGCTGCAGTGGTCCCCCGCCGACTGGCAGTGGGCGCTGGAGGCCTCGGCCAGTAGCGATACCATGGTCAACGACGTGGCGACCGAACGTGCGCCCGGCTTCGCCCTACTGCATCTGGAAGCCGGCCGTCGCTGGACGCTGCCGGGTGGCGAACTGCGCGCCTTCGCACGGTTGGAGAACGTGCTGGACCAGGCCTACATCGGCTCGGTGATCGTCAATGACGGCAATGGCCGCTTCTACGAGCCGGGACCGGGACGGCGGGCCAACGTCGGCCTGCAATGGTCGTGGCGCTGAAGGGGTAGTGCCAGCCGCTGGCCGGCATCGCGCCGTGCAGGACGTCAGGAAGTTGCCGGCCAGCGGCCGGCACTACCCGTAAATCGGGGGCCCTGGCCAGAATCGCGCCGTGCAGGACGTCAGGAGGTTGCCGGCCAGCGGCCGGCACTACCCGTCAGTAGGGGGCCTTGGCCGGCACGAACGGCGAGGTCGGGTCGCTGGCCGGGAACGTCTCCTCCAGCGCCTCGTCCTGGTTGTCGCTGGCGCGCTGCTTGCGTTCACGCCGCTTGAGCGGGCTTTCCTGGCCGCCACGATGGCGGTCACCGCCGTCCTTGCGGTCCTGGGCGGCCTGTTCAGCCACATGCTTCACCGGCAGGTGGTCGTCACCGTGCTCGGCGTCGAAGAACGGTGCGCCGGTGCCGCGGTAGTCGGCGTTGTCGGCATCGCGCTTGCCGCGCTGCTCGCCGGGAATGGGCGGATGGTTCGCGCGCAGCGGGTCGCGGGAGGTCTCTCGGCTCATGGTCTGGCTACCTGCGCTCGGGGCTCCCACTACACCGCCCTGCAGGTAAAGCCGCCGCGAACCTGGCGTCATGAACATCTCGCTCACCCGCTGGTAACGCCACCGCGCGTATTCCTGCCCACCCGCCCCCGCTGCAGGAGCCGGCCATGCCCCGTCTTGAACGACCCGCACCGTCCGTGTTCAACGCCCTGCTCGATCCGCTCGGCCAGCGCACCGCGCAGCGCCGCACGCGCCGCCATGAGGATCCGCAGGCGGTGGCGCAGGACTACCTGCAGTACATGCTCAGCGACTACGAAGAGCGTCGCGGGCAGAACCACCGCAACTGGCGTGACCTGTGCCCGGTGTATGCCTTCGCGCTGACCACGCACGCCGCTGACTGGCCGCGTGGCGACGCTGCCGATACCTGCGAGGAACTGGCCGAGCACTGGGAACAGATGCGTGGGCAGTCGCGGCTGAGCTGGTCGCAGGCGCGGCCGGTGGTGGAAGACGCCTGGCGCGCGCTGGACCATATTCCGGCGGCGGCGGTGAGGCCGTTGCTGCAGTAACGCTGGGGTTCTGCGTACACGCTCAGGTGTGTCGTAGTTGCCGGCCAGCGGCCGGCAACTACCGGACGGCGACGCCTGCAAGCGCCGCCCTTGCATCGATCAGAAGTCCGCGCGGATGCCGAAGGTAACGCGGCGCCCGGAGAACTCGTACTGGGTCGGGAACGCCTTGTCGATCGTATAGCCGCTGGTCTTTTCATCCAGCAGGTTGATCGCTTCCAGGTTCAGCTTCCAGGTGTCGTTCAGACGGAAGCCGAGCGATGCATCCAGCTGGCCATACGCATCGCGGTAGACCGGGTACATGTTGAGGTGGATGTACTCGACGTACTTGTCCTTGTAGTTGTACGAGGCGCGCGCGCTGAAGCGGTCGTTCTCGTAGTACAGGGTGAAGTTGTACGCCTTTTCGGCCAGCCCCTCCGGCGGTGTCGGGATCGAGAGATCCGATGCGCCGGTCAGCGAGTTGTCCAGCTGCGTGTAGTTGGCATTGATGCCCCACCCTTCCAGCGCCGGGTGCAGCATCGACAGCGGCAGCTGCGCGACCAGTTCCACGCCGCTGACCTTGTACGAACCATCGGCATTGACCGGCTGGTACACCTCGAAGTCGTAGTAGCCATCCAGTGAACCGTTGGCGTTGAGCTTCTCGACGTTCGGCACGATGCCGGTCAGCGACTGCCGCACCACGCCATCGATCTTCTTGGAAAAGTAGGACGCCGCCAGCAGGCCACCGTTCTGCAGGTACTTCTCCAGGCCGACTTCCCACTGCTTCGCCGTGGTCGGCCTCAGCGCCGGATTGCCATCCATGAAGCGGAAGCTGCTCCAGCTGACCGTGCGCCGGTAGGCGATGTCGGTCAGCGACGGACGCATCAGCGTTTCCGACGCCGCACCGCGCAAGACCAGGCCCTCGGCAATCTCGGCGGTCATGTTGAAGCTGGGCAGCAGCTTGCTGTAATCGCCGCTGCTGGAGATCGGCGTGGCGGTGAAGCCGCTGCTGCCATCGGGCTTCTGCACCGGATGGAAACCGGAGGAGTCGACGTCGGTATCGATCGACCGCACGCCGAGATTGGCGTACACCGGTACGTGGCCGATGTCGAAGTAGAAATCAGCCATGGCATACAGCGCCAGCGTCTTCTCCTTGACCTCGTAATACTGGCCCGGGTCCAGGGGTGTCGCATAACCGGGATAGCGGAAGGTGGCGCGTGCGTAGGCATTGGAGATCTGCTGCCAGTCCAGACCGCTCGGGCGGTAGGCACCACCCGGTGCCAGCTGGTTGATCCACATCGGATTGCTGTCCGCCAGCGTGCGCTTGTTCACCCACGCTGCACTGCCGGCAGAAGGGCCCTGGATCTTGCCGCTGCCGAACTCGCGCTGCTTGGTCTTGTCGGTGTAGCGCGCACCGAACTGCACTGCGCTCAATGCCGGGAAGAACGCCAGATTCATCTGCCTGCGCAGGTCGAGCTGTGCGGCGTACTTGTCGTCCTTCACCTTCTCCACTTCGGTTTCGTACGCCTCGAACAGGTACTTGTCTGCGGCGTTGTACATGTCGAAACCGCCGGTGCTGCTCGGCACCGTTTCACCGCCGTTGCTGGTCCAGCGCGTACGCGATGGCGCATAGGCGACGTGCTTGAGGTTGGCGTAGTCCGAATCCCTGCGTGCACCGGAGTAGCCGACCAGCGCATCGATGTCCCAGCCGCCCACTTTCCAGTCCAGCTTGCTGCTGAACTGGCGATAGTCGGTGTTGGCGTTGCGGTCCTTGCTGAGGATCTCGTGCTGGGTGGCGGTGTAGGCCACGTCCTTGAGCACGGTGATGCCATGGTCGCCCAGCGTGGTGCGGTCGTAGTCGTAGATGCGGTCCAGCGTGCTGCGGCTGGACGCCGAGTAGGCCGCCGCATCGTATTCGTCCTCATGGGTGTCGTAGCCGCCGAGCATCGCGTCGAAACTCAGCGAGAACGTTTCGCTGGGCTTGAACTGCAGCGATGCAGTCGCGCCCCACTGGTCCTGCTCGTTGAGATAGACACGATCACCGACCTTGTCCTGGAAGATGATGCGGCTGGTCTCGTCCTTGTCCATGCGGTTCTTCACCACGATGCCGGCATCACGCGCCAGCACGGCCGCGGCCTGCGACGAACGCGAGCCAGCCGCTTCGAGGAAGCGGCCCATCGGGCGGAAGTTGATGCCGGAATTGGAATCGGTGCGGTTGCTGCGCTTGGCCTTGGAGAACGACACCAGGCCGCCCCAGTTGCCCCAGGTATCGCTGGCCAGGAACGAGATCTTCGGGTCGACCTTGCCGTTGATCGAGTTGTGCGAGGCCTCGGCCGAGGCGCTGAACTTCGGCTCGGCGTAGTCGAACGGCTTGGCGGTTTCGATGTAGACCGAACCGGCGATGCCACCCTCTTCGTCCGCAGCGGTGGGCGACTTCTGCACCGTGACGGTCTGCACGACATCGGAGGCGAAGATGTCGAACTGCACATCACGCCCGCCGCTGCCCGAGGCGGTGGCCAGGTTGTTGATCGAGACCAGGGTGAACTCGCTGGGCAGGCCGCGCACGCTGACCTTGCTGCCCAGCCCCTTGTTGCGTTCGATGGTGACGCCGGGCATGCGCTGCAGCGCCTCGGCCAGGTTCTGTTCGGGGAAATCGGCGACATCGGTGGCGACGATCGAATCGGAGAAGCCGATGTTGGCGCGCTTCAGATCGACCGCGCGCTCCAGGCTCTTCGCGTAGCTGCCACTGACGGTCACGGTGTCCAGCTGCTGCAGCTGTTCACGGGTATCGCCGTCGGCCTCTTCGGCTTCGGCCATGGCATCGACCGGCAGCACGGCCAGGCCGCCGATCAGCACGGCGTGCACGGCACGGGACAAACGCTTCGCATGAGGGGCTGCAGCGGCAGCCTCCCGGATCTGGTGACGCATCGGATGGATTCCCCGGTTCCCTGTGGTGACGTGCGTCGCGCCTGCCGGATAACCGTGCAGCAGGCCCCTGCGTCGCGTTGCCGACGTTCGGCGCGCACCGAGCCTAGGGAGGAATTATTAAGCCTGTGTTGCGCTGCGCGAGGCGCGGCGTCCGAACCACCAGCCGGCCAGCAGCTGCAGCGGCAGTGACGCCAGCAGCGAAATGACGAACCACAGCGGGAAATCCGCGCCTGCGGTCCACATCGCGTAGCCGCAGCCGAGCGTGATCAGTGACCAGATCGAGAACCCATGCGAACGCGGCCAGCACGGTGCGTAGTAGGTGGCGAAGGAAATGCCGGCGATGCCGCCCAGCACACTGAAGGCCAGGTCCCACCCCAGCTGCACGCTGTTGTCGCCCGGCGACAGGCCCAGCAGCGGTGGCAGCCAGCTGGCGACGCTGCTGACCAGCGCAAGCGACAGCACGCCGCCGATCAGGGCGACGATGGACAGGAACAGGGTCTTGAGCAGGCCGGGCATGCGCGCATTGTACGGCTGCGCGAAGTGCCTGGGGTTGCCGGCCAGCGGTCGGCACCGTCCAGGGATAGGCATGGCCGCCGCGTCCGTGGGAGAGGGGAACGGAGCGACGGCGGCCATGCACAGGCGGTCAGGCGGCGAAGTCGAGCACCACGCGGCCTTCAATGGTGCCCGCGTGCATGCGCGCGAACACGTCGTTGATGTTTTCCAGGCGGTCGGTGCTGACCGTGGCCGCGACCTTGCCTTCGGCGGCGAACTGCAGCGACTCCTGCAGGTCCAGCCGGGTGCCGACGATCGAGCCGCGCACGGTGATGCCGTTGAGCACCATGCCGAAGATGTCCAGCGGGAAGTTGCCCGGCGGCAGGCCATTGAGCGAGACCGTGCCGCCACGGCGCACCATGCCCAGTGCCTGCTCGAACGCCTTCGGCGACACCGCAGTGACCAGCACACCGTGCGCGCCGCCGATTTCCTTCTTCAGGAATGCGGCCGGGTCGGTGGTGCGCGCGTTGACGGTGATCTGCGCGCCGAGCTGCCGGGCCAACGCCAGCTTGTTGTCGTCCACGTCCACCGCGGCTACGTTCAGGCCCATCGCGCGTGCGTACTGCACGGCCATGTGGCCGAGGCCACCGATGCCGGAAATCACCACCCAGTCACCGGGTCTGGTGTCGGTGACCTTCAGGCCCTTGTAGACGGTCACGCCGGCGCACAGCACCGGCGCGATCTCGACGAAGCCTACTTCCTTCGGAAGCAGGCCGACATAGTTGGCATCGGCCAGTGCGTACTCGGCGAAGCCGCCGTTGACCGAGTAGCCAGTGTTGCGCTGTGTCTCGCACAGCGTTTCCCAGCCACCCAGGCAGTGTTCGCAATGGCCACAGGCCGAGTACAACCAGGGGATGCCGACCCTGTCGCCTTCCTTGACGTGCCCTACCCCGCCTCCCACGGCCACGACGTGCCCCACGCCCTCGTGGCCGGGGATGAACGGCGGGTTCGGTTTCACCGGCCAGTCGCCCTCGGCGGCGTGCAGGTCGGTGTGGCAGACGCCACAGGCCTCGATCTTGACCAGCACCTCGCCCGCCCCCGGGCGCGGTACCGAGACTTCCTCGATCACCAGTGGCTTGCCGAACTCACGCACGACAGCGGCCTTCATGGTTGAATTCATGTTCGGATCTCCGTAGTGCGCTTGCCCACAGAATGACGCCGGCACGAGGCCGGCGCTTTGATCACGATCAAACCTTTGACGATTCGTGCAGCAGGTTCAGCTGGCCAGCACTGACGCCTCGCGGGCCAGGCGCTCGATCGCATCCCAGTCGCGGGTCTGCAGCAGCGCCGGGGTGGTCAGCCACGAGCCGCCCACGCACAGCACGTTGGGCAGGTGCAGGAACTGCGGCGCAGTCTGCGCGCTGATGCCGCCGGTCGGGCAGAAGCGCACATCGGCGAACGGGCCGTGCCAGGCCGCCAGCAGCGCAGCGCCACCGGCCTGCACCGCCGGGAAGAACTTGAAGGTGTCGTGGCCGTGCTCCAGGCCCAGGATCAGGTCCGAGGCGGTGGCGGCACCGGGCAGGTACGGCAGGTCGGCATCGCGTGCGGCGGCATACAGCGCCGGTGTCGCACCCGGGGATACGGCGAAACGCGCACCGGCCTGCTTCGCTGCCTGCATCTGCGCGGCATTGAGTACCGTGCCGGCGCCGATCACGGCATCGGGCACGGCCTCGACCATCGCCTTGATCGCATCCAGCGCCTGCGGCGTGCGCAGTGTCACTTCGATCACCGGCAGGCCACCGCGGAACAGCGCCTGGGCCACTTCGACCGCTTCATTCACATCTTCGGGGGTGTACACCGGAATCACCGGTGCCAGCTTCAACAGCGCGCGCAGGCGCGGATCAGCGCTGGACATCGTCTTGCTCCTTGCCCGACCGGGCATCGCGGATCGCCGCCGGGTCCGGCAGCGCAGCGGCGCATGATGCCACGTGGCTCACGACGGTGCTGGTGGTGCCCCGCCCTGCCCCCGGCTCAGGCCGGGTCGGCCTGCAATGCCTGGATGCGGCGCTGGTACCAGTCGCCACCGAGCGGATCGAACACCGCCGAGCGCTCCATCTGTGCCTCGTACACGTGTACCGAGATCGCCAGTGCTTCGTCGCTGGCGTTGCGCAGGGTGTGGTACTCGTGCGGCGGAATCAGGCTGCCGGCACTGCCGCAGCCCCCGCGCAGCACGGCGTGGCGGCGGAAACGCCAGCGCTCGCCGGCGCACTCCAGCAGTTCATAGCGGGTGATCTCCAGCTCGCCTGACCACACTCCCTCCACACACCACATGGCATCGTGGTCGTGCAGCGGCGTGCCCTGCCCTGGGCCCCAGCTCATGGCAATCACGCTGTAGCCGTGTTCGCGGCTGTGGTACAGCGGGCGTCGCGCGTAATGATCACTGACCGGACGGTGCACGCACTCGGGCAATTCGATGCGGCTGTCCGCGATGGCTTCCTGCAGCGCCAGCTGCAGGTCGGCGGTGATGCGTTCGGCATCACCGGAGGTCATCGCCGCGTCGACTGCGGCGATCAACCGGTCGCGGCCACGGAACGCCGGAAACGGAGAGGTCTGCAGGTCCATGCCCCGACTGTAGCGGAGCCTGGTTAAGGGAATGTTGGCGTTCGCGCGCGTCGCGTCCGCATTCAGGGTGAACACGCGCGGAAGAACGGTTCAGATGCACATCCAGTAGAGCGATCACAATGGAACCTCACGCAGCCGGGCCGGTCGAACACGACACGATCCACATCCGCTGCGACATTCCGCAACTTCGCGCCCACCGGGCCCAAGGCTAGACTTCTCCGACTTACCTGGTTCTATACATGTCAGTGCGAATTATTAGCGATGCCGCGTTGCCGGCATCGAAGGGCAAGGCTGCCACGATCAACGACATCGCACGACTGTCGGGAGTTTCCAAGAAAACGGTTTCAAGAATCATCAACAACTCGCCGCTGGTGCGCAAAGACACCCGCGACAAGGTCGAGGCGTTGATGCGCGAGGTCGGTTACGTGCCCGACCCGCTGGCGCGCGGCCTCGCGTTCCGCCGCTCCTTCCTGATCGGCCTGGTGTATGACGACCCGGGCGCCCAATGCATCGTCGATCTGCAGCATGGCGCGCTGGAAGCGCTGCGCGGCACCGGCTATGAGCTGGTGGTGCATCCCTGCGACAGCCAGTCTCCGGACTGTGCGCACGGTGTGCGGCGCTTCGTGCAGCAGCAGAAGCTGCACGGCGTGATCCTTGGCCCGCGTGCCTCCGAGTCGGCCGCGTTGACGGAGATGCTCGACGGCATCGAATGCCGCTACGTCCGCATCAACGCGCATGTGTCGGATGACGAGGCACAGGCGGTGGTCACCCACGATCGCGACGGTGCAGCCGCGGCAGCGGGCTACCTGCTCTCGCTCGGCCACCGCGATATCGCGGTGATTGCCGGTCCGGGCGATCGCCGTACCGCACGCGAGCGCACTCATGGCTTCCTCGACCGGCTGGCCCAGGTGGGCCTGACCCTGCCGGGTGAGCGCGTGCTGGAAGCGGGCGATACGTTCGAGTCGGGCGTGCATGCCGCCGAACGGCTGCTGATGGGCGGACAACGGCCCAGTGCGATCTTTGCCGGCAACGACGAAATGGCCGCCGGCGTGTACCAGGTGGCGTTGCGTGCGGGTATCGCGGTGCCGCAGCAGCTGTCGATCGTCAGCTACGACGACAGCCCGCTGGCGTCGCGGCTGTGGCCGCCGCTGACCTCGGTGCGTCGCCATGTGTCCGACATCGGCCGCGTGGCGGCGGCGATGCTGGTGCAGGCCGACGTGCCGGATGCGCCGACCGCAACCAGCGTGCATCCGCAATTGATGGTGCGCGGTTCCTGCCGGGCCGTGGACGCCTGATCGCCCTGCCCTCGCCTGCGCTGCCGTGACGGTGCAGGCAGGCAGCAACGAAAACGGCGCATCCAGGTGCGCCGTTTTCTTTTCAGTGCGAAGTGCTGTGCGCCGTGGGCTTACACGTCGCCGCCGTCGGCCCAGCCTTCGCCGGTGCCCTTCTGGAACACGCGGTCATCGCCCTGCACATCGCCTGCCGGCAGATGCGCCTGGTCAGACAGTGCCGCGTAGATCGGGGTGAAGTCCGGTGACGTCGCCTGCATCAGCTGTTCGAAGCTGTCGATGACGAAGTAGGTCTTCTGGAAGGTGTCGATGCGGTACTTCGTGCGCATGATCCGCTGCAGGTCGAAACCGATGCGGTTGGGCGCGGCCGATTCCAGCGAGTACAGCGATTCGCCCTTCGACGACACGATGCCGGCACCGTAGATGCGCAGGCCGTCGGGTGTATCGATCAGGCCGAACTCCACCGTGTACCAGTACAGGCGGGTCAGGTTCTGCAGGGCGTCCGGGCCGATCGCGTGGGCTTTGACGCCGCCACGGCCGTACGCCTCCATGTAGTCGGCGAACACCGGGTTCATCAGCAGCGGCACATGGCCGAACAGATCGTGGAACAGGTCCGGTTCGGCGATGTAGTCGATCTGGTCCGGGCGACGGATCCACCAGGTCACCGGGAATCGGCGATTGGCCAGGTGGTCGAAGAAATCCAGTTCCGGCAGCAGGCCTTCGACGCCGACCAGGGTCCAGCCGGTGGCCGCGCCCAGTACTTCGTTGAGCTGGTCGAAGCGCGGAATCATGTGCGCGTTCATGCCCATCTCGTCCTGTGCATCCAGGAATTCCTGGCAGGCGCGGCCGACCAGCAGTTCGCGCTGGCGCTGGTACAGCGTGCTCCAGGTGGCGTGGTCGTCGGCGCTGTAGGTGTCCCACGGCTGCTCGACGAGCGCGGTGGTATACACCGGCACGTAGCCCTTGTCGGTCTGCTGGTGTTCGACGCGGCGGGGCTGGGCGAGGTCCATGGGGCACTCCTTGACGGGATACCCACGATGCTAGGGCAGGGCGCGCGCAACAGGGTTGCAAAAGTTGCGCCGATTGGCCTTGTTGGCGCAATATCCTTGCGTACTCACCATGTTGCGGGGCAACAATGGCCGGAGAAGTCCAGTTCGATCGCACGGATATACGTCTGCTGGCTGAAATCCAGCGGGATGGGCGCGCCACCAACGCCGAGCTGGCGACACGGGTGAACCTCTCACCCTCGGCCTGCCTGCGCCGCCTGCAGCGGCTGGAAAGCGAGGGCGTGATCGTCGGCTATGGCGCGCGGCTGGAACCGCGCCAGCTGCGCCTGGGCCTGCAGGCCTTCGTGCGCGTGCAGCTGGAAAAGCACGACCAGGCCGCCATCGGCCACTTCGTGGACAGCGTGCAGGGCTGGGATGAAGTGGTGGCCTGCCATGCACTGACCGGCGACATGGACTACCTGCTGCACGTCTACGTGCGCGACCTGGAGCACTTCTCGCACTTCCTGCTGGACCGGCTGCTCAATGCCGGCGGCGTGGCCGATGCCAATTCCAGCTTCGTGCTGCGCACGGTGAAGGGCTTCCAGGCATTGCCGCTTTCGCAGCTGGAATGAACGCGCCGCCGCGATTTGACGGCGCCGGGCGGGTAGCCGAGCATCTCCGCCCTGCGCGCGTCGCAGCGTTCCTTTCCGGTTCCACGCATGTCCGAACTCCAGCACCCGCTGCCCACCACCACGTTCCTGCCGCTGCAGCGCAAGTCGCTGGCGCGCTACGTCGCCCATGGCACGCCACCGCAGACCGCAGTGGAGCAGGCCGGGCTGATGGCCGCGCAGCTGTGCCGGACGCGCCTGCATCCAGCGGCCGAGATCGAGCGCCTGCTGCATGATGCCTGCGCGTTGTTTGCCGGCAACGAAGGCGCGGCTGCACAACTGGCTGGCCCCGGTGGCGGTGGCCAGCCGGAACTGGATGCCTGGCTGACCGCATTGGCTGCCCACGGCGTGCTGCTGGCACCGGCGGAGATCCTGCAGGACGTCATCGCGCAGTCGCCACGGGAGTACCCGGGCCTGGCCCTGCAGCAGGCCTGCCAGGAAACCCTGGTCGAACATGAGATCCGCTTTCCCGCCACCTTTTCCAGTGACGACGACGAGGCCACGCAGGATGACGTCGCCGCCGCGGATGCGCGGTCGGTCGAGCACCATGGCCTGTATACCTCCGAGCAGGCCCGCGTGCTGCGCGCCATCGCCGCCAACCCCGATGAGCTGATCGACCTCGATGGCTATGCCGGCACCGGCAAGGGCCACCTGGTGCTGGCGCTGATGGAGGCGCGGCCGGGCCGCTACACCTACGTGGCGCCTTCGCGTGGGCAGGTGGAAGCCTTCCGCGCCCGCGTGCCGGCCAGCACTGCGGTGCGCCTGCTGACCCAGATCGAGTTCGCCAACCGCGTGGCGCAGCACGCTGCGCGCAGCGGCCAGACCGGTGGCTTCGTTGCCAGCTACCGGCGCAGCACCCGTACTCCGCGCGAGATTGCCGGCCGCATCGGCCTGCAGGACATCGGTGGGCGCAGCCCGGAGCAGGTGCTGCTGACCGCGTTCGAGGCCATCAACCGTTGGTGCGCATCGTCGGCACCGGGCCTGGCGTTCCAGCATTTCGACCGATCGGTGCCTGCCGCGATGCTCGATGTGTCGCCGTACATGGCGGCCGCCGAGCACGTCTGGCGCTGCATGTTCGACGCCGAGCTGCAGCGGGGCACGCTGCTGAGCCTCAGCCCGGCGCACATCGGCAAGTGGTTGGCGCTGCGCGGCGTCACCCCCCCGCAGGACATGGGCATGCTGCTGGTGGACGAGGCGCATGACCTGAGCCCGTCGTGGAAGCAGTTGCTGGCCGGCCATGCGCCTGGCGTGGTCAGCCTGGGTGATCCGCACCAGTGCCTGACCGGTACGGTGCCGCGCTGGGCCGCGTCGAAGGTGCTGGAAATGCACCAGTCGGTGCGCCAGGGCAACCAGGTCGAGGGCCTGGTCAACCAGACCCTGGCACTGGATGGACTGGGCCAGGAAAGTGGGCCGTTCGTCGGTGCCACCGACCGCGCCACCGGTGTGCTGCATTACCGCGACTGGGCGCAGGTGCCGAGCGAGGGCCTGCGCATCCATGGCAGCGTCGCCGATCTGGCCCTGGATGCGGCACAGCTGCACGCGCTCGGGCTGCGGCCCTACCTGCATCCGGCATCGCTGCGTGCGCTGCGCGGCGTGCTGCAACGGCCACTGGATGCGTGGCGCCGGCGCCGCGACAGCGCATCGGACCAGGAATGGAAGCGCTTCCTGGCCACGCAGGCCGACGAAGGGCACGGCGCGCTGGTTGAACTGTTCGGGTCCGCCGATCGGGTGCAGTCACTGCTGCAGGCGCTCGATGACCAGGACACGCCCGCTGAAGGGCGGGTGGCGCTGTGCCTGGCCGAGCACGCGAAGAACCTGCAGTTCGACGTGGTCTCGCTGTCGCCCGGTTGCTTCAGTGCGGGGCAGGGCGGGCGCATCTGGCACAACCCGGTGCGCGCGGTCTATCTGGCGCTGACCCGTGCGCGACGCCAGCTGCATGTGCCGGCCGATGGCATGGAACAGCTGCAGCACACGGCGACACTGCAGGAGCAGGCCCGCCAGATGCGCAGGCGCGAGCGGCAGCAGGCCAGCGGTTACCGGCCCGCGCGCTAGCACGCGCGTCGCTGTCTGGCAGCGACACGCTGGCTCAGGTCAGCACTTGTCTTTGCGGCCCATCAGCTTGCCCAGGCGCGAGGCTTCCTCGCACTTCGGCGCGGCCACCGGTGCCGGTGCGGCCGCCGCGGCACGTGCGCGCTGCAGCTGCTGGATTTTCGCGCGGATCTGCGGCATCGCCGCCATCGCGGCCTTTTCGCCTTCCAGGATTGCGGTGCCACGCTGGCTGAAATCGGCGGCGCCGATGTCCAGTACCTTCGGGCGGATGACGATGTCGGCGCGCGCCAGTTCCTGCTCGCCCAAGCGCTGGCCCATGATCGAGATGGACTGGTTGACGATGCCCAGCATGTCGGTCGGCGCCTTGCCGCTGGCCTTGCTGGAGATGTCCACGGCGATCACGAAGTCGGCGCCAAGCTGGCGTGCGGCATCCACCGGCACCGGGCTCACCACGCCGCCATCGATGTAGTTGCGACCGCCGATCTTCACCGGTTCGAACACACCGGGAATGCTGCTGGACGCGCGCACCGCTTGGCCGACGTTGCCGCGCACGAAGATCGCACGCTCGCCGGTCTCCAGCTGGGTGGCGACGGCGGCGAACGGCTTCTTCAGGCGCTCGGCAGGACGGTTGGCAACCTGCTCGTTGACGTAGTCCTGCAGCTTCTGGCCCTGCACCAGGCCGCCGGAGAACAGGCGCACGTCGCGGATGCTGGCTTCATCCAGCGCGACCGCCTTGCTCTGCATCTGGAACGCGTCCATGCCGCTGGCATACAGCGCACCCACCACGCTGCCGGCGCTGGTGCCGGACACCACGGCCGGCTCGAAGCCATTGGCCTCCAGCATCTTGATCACGCCGATGTGGGCGAAGCCCTTGGCCGCGCCGCCACCGAGGGCGATGCCGATCTTGACGGGCTTGGCCTGCGGCACCACGGTGGGTGCCGGCGGCGGCGTGGGACGGACCGGATCGCCACCGCAGCCGGCCAGCAGGCCGATCAGGGCGACGGACAGCAGCATGCGGGGGCGGAACAGGCTCATCGGCAGTGCGCTCGCGGCGCCGGATTCAGGAAAGGGCGCCAGCATACCGAAGCCGTGGCAGGGCGGGCAGGGTGGGAAGCATCGCCCATTCATAAAGGTAGTGCCGGCCGCTGGCCGGCAATCATTGGGAAACTGGCAACGGTCCACGGGGCTGCCGGCCAGCGGCCGGCACTACCGGGATGCTCGCCAAGGTCCATGGGGCTGCCGGCCAGCGGCCGGCACGACCGGAGGCGGTCAGAACCGGTTGTCGCCGTCCAGCATCCGGCCCAGGCCGCCCAGCACCGAGCCTTCGCCGCGGTTCTGGCCGCCGCCCTGCGGCGCGGCCATCCACATCCGGCCGGCCAGGCGCGAGAACGGCAGCGACTGCAGCCAGACCTTGCCCGGACCGGTGAGCGTGGCCAGGAACACGCCTTCGCCACCGAACAGCATGCTCTTGATGCCGGTGACCCGGCGTACGTCCATGTCCACGGTCGGGTGGTAGGCCACCACACAGCCGGTATCCACATCCAGCCGCTCGCCGGCCGCCAGCTCGCGCTCCACCACGCAACCGCCGGCATGGATGAACACCCAGCCGTCGCCTTCCAGCTTCTGCATGATGAAGCCTTCGCCGCCGAACAGGCCGGTCATGATCTTGCGCTGGAACTGCACGCCGATCTGCACGCCGCGCGCGCCGGCCAGGAAACTGTCCTTCTGGCAGATCAGGCGGCCGCCGTGCTGGTCCAGCTTCATTGCCAGTACGGTGCCGGGGTAGGGCGCGGCGAAGGCGACCTTGCCCTTGCCATGGCCGCTCTGGGTGTAGACGGTGGCGAACAGGCTCTCGCCGGTCAGCACG
This sequence comes from Stenotrophomonas sp. WED208, assembly GCF_040984485.1. NCBI lineage: Bacteria > Pseudomonadati > Pseudomonadota > Gammaproteobacteria > Lysobacterales > Lysobacteraceae > Stenotrophomonas > Stenotrophomonas sp. WED208. The sequence goes on along the minus strand of NZ_JAZARB010000002.1, from coordinate 280,453 downwards.
CGCTTGCCGGCGGCCATCACCTTGCCCATGAAGCCGCCCTGGTCGCCGTTGGCAGCGCCGAACACGGTGTCCATCTGCACCGTGGCGTCCTTGAACATCAGCGCCCCCGCCTCGGCGATGGCGCTTTCGCCGGGGTCGAGCTCGATCTCCACGAACTGCATTTCATGGCCGACGATGCGGAATTCGATGTCGTCGGCGCGGCCGCTGGCGGCGGCGGGGACTGGCGGCGGGATGTTGGGCATGCCCGGGGCCGCTGACTGCAGTTCGGGCACCTCGGCAATCGACGTCCACCCGCTCATGCCCTGGCACCAGGCCAGGGCGCGCGGGTTGGCCTGCGCATAGCGGCGCGCGGCCTCGTCATCGAGGGGGCCGACGCGGTCGGCCTGGGCGGAGGCATGGAAGTACCACTGGGTCATTGCGACGGCTCCGCGGGGCTGGAAAACCCGAGTCTAGCGAGTGCACCGGGCGACGGGAGGCGCGGCCATGAACGGCCGGCATTTGCGGGGCAGGTGCTGTATTGCAACAATTATCTGGTAGCGCCGTTTTACCACCCCTCCAAACACAGCCTACCGCCATGTCCCCGACCCGCACTTCCCGTGGCCGATTTCCGGTCGCGCGCCCCCTCGTTGCCGCTCTTTCCGCCCTGCTGCCGCTGGTAGCAGCCGCCCAGGAAACCCCCGCTGCCAAGGATCCGGTTGCCCTCGACACCCTGCAGGTGACTGCGCAGCGCCGCGTCGAGAACGCCAAGGACGTGCCGGTCGCGGTCACCGCGATCCAGGGCGAGAAACTGGATGTGCTTGGCTCGGCAGGCGACGACATCCGCTTCCTGGCCGCACGCGTGCCCAGCCTCAACATCGAGTCGTCCTACGGTCGTGCCTTCCCGCGCTTCTACATCCGCGGCCTGGGCAACACCGACTTCGACCTCAATGCCTCGCAGCCGGTGTCGCTGGTGTACGACGACGTGGTGCAGGAAAGCCCGCTGCTGAAGGGCTTCCCGCTGTTCGACCTGGCCAACGTGGAAGTGCTGCGCGGTCCGCAGGGCACGCTGTTCGGCCGCAACACGCCGGCCGGCGTGGTGAAGTTCGATTCGGCACGTCCGTCGCAGGATGCCGATGGCTACATCCGCGTCGGCTACGGCAGCTACAACAGCTGGAATGTGCAGGGCGCCTACGGCGGTCCGTTGACCGACCGCTGGTCGGCACGTGTCTCGGCGATCTACCAGCGCCGCGACGACTGGGTCGACAACACCCGCGTCGGTGCCCCCAACAGCGGCTTCGAAGGCTATGACGAAGCCGCAGGCCGCGTGCAGTTCCTGTACGAAGGCGACGACTTCGAAGCGCTGTTCAACCTGCACAAGCGCAAGCTCAACGGCACTGCGCGCCTGTTCCGCGCCAACATCATCCAGAAGGGTGGCAATTCGCTGGTCGAGAACTTCGATCGCGACAAGGTGGCCAACGATGGCGTCAACTTCTCCGACCTGAAGACCTGGGGCGGCAGCGCGCGCCTGCAGTGGAACCTCGGCTCGGTGACGCTGCACTCGATCACCGGTTATGAAACCGCCGAATCGCTCAACCGTGGCGACATCGACGGTGGCTACGGTGCGGCGTTCCTTGGCGCCGGCAACTACGGCCCGGGTCTGATTCCATTCTCCTCGGAGTCGGCTGACGGCCTGCCGCACCATCGCCAGTGGACGCAGGAATTCCGCATCGAGTCCAACGAGTGGGGCCGCTTCGACTGGCAGGCCGGCGTCTTCTATTTCGATGAAGACGTGACCATCAACAACTTCAACTACGACTCGTTGACCCCGGGCAATCCGCAGACCGGCCACGTGGTGCAGAACCAGCGCAACAAGGCCTGGGCGGTGTTCGCTTCGGGTGACTTCGATGTCACCGACCGCTTCAAGCTGCGCGCCGGCGTGCGCTACACGCAGGACAAGAAGGACTTCAGCGCTAGCGTGCTGCAGGCCGTTCCGTTCGGTACCCCGGTCAGTGGCCCGTACCTGGCCAACACCGACGTCAACGACGTCAGCTGGGATGTCAGCGGTGTGTACAAGCTGACCGACGACATCAATGCCTATGCCCGCGTGGCCAAGGGCTTCCGCGCGCCGTCGATCCAGGGCCGCCTGGCCTTCGCGCCGGGCCTGTCGCAGGCCGATTCGGAGAAGGTGATCTCGTACGAAGCCGGCATCAAGGCTGATCTGTTCGAGCGCCGCGCGCGCCTGGGCCTGAGCGTGTTCCGCTACAACGTCGATGGCCAGCAGCTGATCGCGGTGGGCGGCACCAACAACACCGCCACCCTGCTCAACGCCGACAAGACCATCGGCCAGGGCGTGGAGCTGGACCTGGAGGCCTACCTGGCCGACAACGTCCTGCTGACCTTCGGCAGCAGCTACAACGACACCGAGATCAAGGACAAGAACCTGGCGGTGGCGATCTGTGGCGGTGGCTGCACCATCACCGACCCGACCACGGTGATCAACGGCCAGACCTATGCGCTGGTGAACGGCAACCCGCTGCCGCAGGCACCGAAGTGGATCCACAACGCGACCCTGCGCGTGGGCTTCCCGCTCAGCGATGGCAGCGAGCTGTATGCCTACACGGACTGGGCCTACCGCAGTGCGGTGAACTTCTTCATCTACGAGTCGCCGGAATTCCGCGGCCGTAGTTCGCTGGAAGGCGGCTTGCGCCTGGGCTACAACTGGGATTACGGCCAGTACGACGTGGCCGTGTTCGGCCGCAACCTGACCAACCAGACCCGCGTGGTCGGCGCGATCGACTTCAACAACCTGACCGGCTTCCTCAACGAGCCGCGCACCTGGGGCGTGGAGTTCACCGCGAAGTTCTGATGCGGTGGCTGCGTTGATGCAATGAAGAAGGGCCGGCGCAATGCCGGCCCTTCTGCTTCACACCCACCGGTTGCCGAATGGGGTCAGTGCCCTTTCCAGCGGAAAGGGATCCGACCCCGATGGCATCGGCATTTCGCGCTGGGGTCAGATCCCTTTCCGAAGGGAAGGGCTCTGACCCCGGATCACCGCTTACAACGCGCTCTGCGGGCGCACCTTCAGCACCGCTTCCTCGGTGGCGCAGTCGCGGCTGGAATGCAGGCCGGCCTTGCGCGCGGCGGCGATTTCCTTGCGCGCAGCCAGCAGGTCCTTGTTGAACGCGGCGTTGTCGTGCAGGCGGGCCACGGCGGCGGCGCCCATGAAACGGCCTTCGAGGATGTCGCTCTGCCAGTGCACGTTGCAGACCAGGCGGCTCTCGCCGTAGTTGCGGCCACGGGCCTGGATGGCATCGGCGCGGTCCGGCGCGATCTCGGACAGGATCAGTGCCCAGGCCCAGCCGATCGAGGTGTGGCCGGACGGGTACGAGCCGTTCTTGCGCAGGCCTTCCTCGTCCTTCGGCGAGCAGGTCGGTTCACCGTTGACCATGAACGGGCGCGGGCGCTGGTAGTGGTTCTTGGCCGCCTTGGTGGCGGCGCTGGCGTCGATCCGGCTGCGCTCGAGCAGTCGGTACAGCGCCGGGGTCTTCACCGCATCGACGTCGATGTCAGCGGCGCAGGAGAAGTGGTTGGCCCCTTCGGGGAAGCCGAGCTCCGCATCGACGCCGGCCTGGGCGAAGCGCGGGCTGCCACGCAGCGCGCGGGCTTCACGGCTGACCTGTTCGTCCAGGGCGAGGGCGGCCGAACCGGCGACCGGTGGTGCCGGCACCAGGTCGAGGCTGGCCGGTACCGCGCTCTTGTCGAGATAGCCCACCGCCTTGGTGGTGATGTTGGCTTCGACGGCGGTCGGCTTGGTGGCGGTGGCGGTGGCGGCACAACCGGCCAGGGCCGCGATGACGGCGAGGCCGAGCAGCGGGCGGGCAGGGTGGGAAAGCAGCGACATGGACGGGCTCCGGAGGAAAAACATCGCGTCATGATCGCAGCCCGTATGCGGCACCGCAGTGGCCATCGGTCATACGGCCAGACCCGGCATGGTCATCCCGGCGATATGAAAAGCGTCATCGATTGACGTCAGTCTCCTGAATCCGGGCGCAGCGCACGGACTTTCACGCGACTGCACCGCGAGCATCGGCACAACGGCCAGCGCCAGGGCCGTCCAGTTCCAGCCGGGTCGGGGGGATCCGCTGACAGAGGGAGAGAAGCGATGCGCAGCACCGCAACAGGAAGTACCGTCCTGGCCCTGCTCCTCGGGCTGGCAATCGCGCCGACGCAGGCCGCCGATGTGGTCGGCGTGGCCTTCGTGCACGGCACTGGCGCGCAGACCAACGCGACCCAGGACTACTGGCAGCCGGCGATCATCGACACCGTGCGCCAGGGCCTGCCGAACAGCAGCAACTACGTCGTCATCAACTGCGACTTCACCCAGTACATGTGGAAGCCGGAAGCCGCCGGTTGCCTGGCCAACCAGCTGACCAGCTTCATCGACAGCCGTGGCATCACCCAGCTGGTGGTGATCACCCATTCCAACGGCGGCAACGTGATGCGCTGGATCCTGTCCAACCCGACCTACGACAGCCGCTATCCGAAGATCATCCGCACGGTGCGCAAGGTCAACGCGCTGGCACCGTCCTCGGCCGGCACGCCGCTGGCCGATGCGGTGCTCAACGGCAACACCTTCGAAACCTCGCTGGGCTGGCTGCTGGGCTACAAGAACGACGCGGTGCGCCAGCAGCAGGTGGCGAGCATGGCCACCTACAACGCGCAGAACCTGTACGGCACCGCCGGTCGTCCTGCGCTGCCCAAGCCGTTCCGCGCCGTGGTCGGCAGCGACGTGGAATCGGCGGTGTGGGACAGCAACAGCTACTGCGGTGGCTACGCCGCCAATGTCGGCCTGGAGTTCACCCAGAACTGGCTGTCGTCCTGCTCCGATGGCTTCCTGGAGTGCAGCAGCCAGAAGGCCGCCGGCACCACCTGGTTCACCGACAAACAGCGCACCAAGGATGCCGAGCCGCTCAGCCACAACCAGAGCCGCCGCGAGTGCTTCGGCCTCGGCACGATCCTGCGCAACGACCTGGCCCAGTGAGGGAGATGACCATGACGATCCATTCCACCCTGCTGGCCAGCGCCGTGCTGGCAGTGCTGTCCCTTTCCGCCGCGCAGGCCGCGCAGCCGCTGCAGGCCGCCCGTGCGGGCGATCAGGTGCCTGCCGCCCTGGTGGCCGCACCGCTGCCCACCGATGAAAGCGAACACGCGCCACTGGCCTTTGCCTGGGCGCTGGACCCGGCACAGCCGCTGCAGGCGACCACGCCGTATGCCTCGGTCAGCCGCAGCTACTGGCAGCAGGTCGATGGCACGCAGCTGCAGCGCGGCCTGGACCTGCCGCTGACGGCACCGGATGCGGTGATCCAGCTGAGCCCGGCCGACGGTGCCCGCGCGCTGCCGGCCAGCACCCTGCAGGTGCGCGACCCGGCCGGCCGTAGCAGCGTGGCGCGCAGTGTCGATGCGCGCGCACTGCAGGAGGCCGGCATGCCGGTCAGCGATGGCAGCAGCATGCTGCGTACCGGCGCGACCAGTGCAGTCGGTGCGTACACGCTGCAGAGCGCGCAGGCACAGGGCCGCTATGTGGTGCAGGTGCTGGAGCCGAACAGCCCGCTGCGGCTGGAAGTGCAGGCCAACCAGGCGCAGGTGCTGGCCGGTGGCAACGTGCAGCTGCAGGCACGCCTGCTGGAAGACGGCGCCACCACCGCGCAGCTGGCATCGCGTCGTGGCGGCCTCGGCGGTGAAGCCCTGCTCGTCGCACCGGATGGCCGCAGCTGGCCGCAGCGGCTGCTGCGCACCACCGATGGCAGCCTGCGCGCGCAGGTGCGGATCCCCGCCGATGTCGGCAGCGTGCAGGGTCTGTGGGAGCTGCAGGTGTTCGCCCAGGCCGATGGCGTGCTGCGCGATGGCAAGGTCGCCTTTGCGGTCGCACGGCCGACTGCCCGTTTCAGTGGCCAGGCGGCACCGGACCCGGCCAGCCGCCAGGTGGCGCTGCCGCTGCAGGTGGCAGCGGCCGGACGCTATGAGGCGCGGGGCACGCTGTATGCCACCGCCCGCGATGGCCAGTTGAAGCCGGTCGCACAGGCACATGCGGCCGCGTGGTTCGATGGCCCGGGCGCAGGCCAGCTGGTGCTGCCGTTCGACCAGGCCGCATTGCCAGCCGGCTTCGGTGCGCCGTACGAGCTGCGCGACCTGCAGCTGCAGGACCAGAGCCGCATGGCACCGATCGAGTCACGCGCGCTGGCGTTGCGGTTCTGAGGTTGCGTACAGCGGGCCGGGTTCCGGCCCGCTGCATTGGATCCTGTAGAGCCGAGCCCATGCTCGGCTGCCGCTTGCCGTGATCACGAGCAGCCGAGCGTGGGCTCGGCTCTACAATGGCATCTCGATTACCCCGCGTACGCGGTCAGCCGCCCTTCCTGCTCGACCACCGTGATCGCGCCACCGAATACCGCCGACAGCGGTTCATTGCGCAGCAGTTCGGCGCGGGTGCCATCGGCCAGTACGCGACCGTCGCGCAGCAGGACCACCCGCTCGATCTCGGGAATGATCTCTTCGATGTGGTGGGTCACCAGCACCAGGGTGATGCCCTGCTGTGCCAGCACCCGCATGGTCGCCACCAGCTGCTCGCGGGCGACCAGGTCCAACCCGGTGGAGGGTTCATCCAGCAGCAGGGCCTGCGGCCGGTTGACCAGCGCGCGGGCGATCAGCACGCGGCGGGTCTCGCCGGCCGACAACTCGGCATAGGCGCGTTCGCGCAGCGACAGCGCGCCGGTCATCGCCAGTGTCTCGCCAACGCGTGCACGCATGTCGGCGGTTACCTCGCGGAACGCCGGCACCACGTAGCTGGCGAAGAAGCCGGACAGCACGGCCTGTTCCACGGTCAGCCCGGGCATGTCGGACAGGTTGCTGCTGAGGTCGCCGGTGACGATGCCCAGCTGCGAGCGCAGGCGATCCACCTGCCAGCGGTTCTGGCCCAGCACCTTCACCGCCACCGAGCCGTCTCCCTGGGCCAGCGGGTACAGCTCGCGGGTGATCAGCTTGATGAAGGTGGACTTGCCGCAGCCGTTGGGGCCGAGCAGGGCGGTGTGCTGGCCCTGTGCGATGCGCAGGCTGAGCCCGTGCAGCACCTTCACCTGGCCGCGTACCACGGTGGCGCGGTCCAGTTCGATCAAGGGGGGCAGCTCCGCCAGGGGCGGGGCGGCGGTCATGGCGCTGGCGCGTGGATCAAGGCTCGACAACTCAGGTCCCCAACTGTGAACGGTGCCACGGAAGGCGGTGGCAATCACCGCCGCAGGGATGCAGTTTGCAACGCAAGCGCCCATCATGTCTGCCATCCCCGCGTCGATCCGGAGAGCCGCCATGCCAGATGCCCTGATGTCCCTGTTGACCGGTGGTGTGCTCGGCCTGGGCTGGTGGGCCATGCTGGGCGTGCTGCTGGTCTTCACCCAGATCACCATCTTCTCGGTGACCCTGTACCTGCACCGCAGCCAGGCCCATCGCGGGGTCGATTTCCACCCGGCGCTGGCCCACGTGTTCCGTTTCTGGTTGTGGCTGACCACCTCGATGATCACCCGCGAGTGGGTGGCCATCCACCGCAAGCACCATGCCAAGGTAGAGACCGAAGATGACCCGCACAGCCCGGTCACCCGCGGCATCGGCACGGTGTTCTGGCATGGCGTGGAGCTGTACCGGGAAGCGCGCGGCATGCGCGCGGACATCGAGCAGTACGGGCGCGGCACCCCGGACGATGTGATCGAGCGCCACCTGTATACCCCGCACGCCACGCTCGGCCCGGTGCTGCTGCTGGTGATCAACAGCGTGCTGTTCGGCCTGCCCGGCGTGGCCCTGTGGGCGATCCAGATGGCGTGGATTCCGTTCTGGGCCGCGGGCGTGGTCAACGGCCTGGGCCACTGGTGGGGCTACCGCAACTACGAGTCGGCCGATACCTCCACCAACCTCACGCCGTGGGGGTTCTGGATCGGTGGCGAGGAACTGCACAACAACCATCATGCCTTCCCCAGTTCGGCGCGCTTCGCGATGCGGCGCTGGGAATTCGACATTGGCTGGAGCGCGATCTGCCTGCTGCAGGCGCTGCGCCTGGCCAAGGTGCTGCGGGTGGCGCCGGCCATGGATGTGCGCCCGAACATCGCGGTGCCCGATGCCGAAACCCTGAAGGCGCTGCTGTCGCACCGCTTCCAGGCGATGACCGATTACCAGCGCAATGTGTTCATGCCGGCCCTGCGCGAGGAAGCCGTGCAGGCCGGGGCCAAGCTGCGCCGCCTGCTGCCGCGCCGGCTGCGCCGTGGCCTGGTCAACGATGGCCGCTGGCTGAAGCCGGACAGTCGTGCCCAGCTCAGCGAATGGGTGGCGCAGCGCCCGCGCATCCGCACACTGGTCGAGTACCGCGCGCGGCTGGCGGCGCTGCTCGAGGCCCGCGGCCACGATGCCGCCGAGCGCCTGCATCAGCTGCAGGCGTGGTGCCGCGAGGCCGAGGAAAGCGGGATCGCTGCGTTGCAGGCCTACGCCGCACGGTTGAAGGGCTACAGCCTGGTGGGCGCGTGAGGGCAGGGTACGGGCTTGTGCTGGCGGTGCTGCTGCCGGGCGCGGCGCTGGCCCAGGTCACCGATACCACCAGCTACCTGCAGCGGATGGACAGCGATGGCGACGGCAAGGTCAGCGAGGCCGAGTACGTGCAGTGGATGCTGTATGCCTTCGACCGCATGGACCGCAATGGTGATGGTGTGCTGAGCGCCGATGAGCTGCCCGGTGGCAAGGGCAGGGCGATCAGCCGCGAGCAGCAGCGGCAGGTGATCGTGCAGCGCTTCCATAAGCAGGATGCCAACGGTGATGGCTATCTGGATGCACGCGAGCTGTCGGCGCCACCGCGCTGAGTGCAGGCTGGCCCACGCGCGGCCCGCCGGGCGATCATCGCGGCCACATGTTTCCGCAGGAGCCCCCCATGGATGATCGGATCGACGAGGAGCTGTTCGCCGAATGGCTTGAATTCTGCGCTGGCCGCAGCGAGCAGGAGGACTGGTACTTTTCCGGCCTGCTGCAGGGTGTGACTGACCCGGACACGCTGGCGGCGATATTCGCCCGTTTCCCGCATGCCGATGCGCTGCAGTCGCGCGCGCTGGACGTGCTTGGCGCAGGCCGCTGGGGCGAGCACCTGTACCTGCAGCCGGCCATCGCGGGCGATGCGCAGGCCGTGGCGGCCGCCGCGCGGACCTGGCTGGATGAGCTGGCGAGGGTGGCCGGGAGGGCCGGTGAGCCCGGGCTGCAGGCGACCTTGCGCGACGTACCCGTGGTGGCAGCCACCGCCGGTCAGCTGCAGGCGGCCTGGCGCGAATCGGGCCCCGCCGCCTATCTGCATGATGTCGTCTGTGATGTGGTGCGCGAGGCGCGCACGCTGGATACCCCACAGGTTGCCGCGCTGGACGAGGCGCTGTACCACATCGCTTCGGACCTCTACCTGGGCTGGTATATCGCCCAACCGCTCTCCCCGGCAGCCGTCGACTTCGCGCCCTATCTGGCGTTCTGGCGCCTGGGCGGACGTGGCGCACTGGTCGAGGGCGCCTTCCTGGTGGAAGCGGCCGGCCTGGTGCCGTAGCTCGCCCCGGCCCCAACCGGCGGCTTCGCCTGGCCCCGCGTAGAATCAACCCATGCCTGAACTGCCCGAAGTAGAAACCACCCGCCGCGGCCTGGCGCCGCACCTGCAGGGCCGTCGCGTGCATGGCGTGATCCTGCGCCGCGCCGATCTTCGCTGGCCGATCCCGCCGGAAGTGGCCGAGCTGCTGCCGGGACAGCGCATCGAGGAGATCCGCCGGCGCGCCAAGTACCTGCTGCTGGATACCGCCATCGGCAGCGCGGTGCTGCACCTGGGCATGTCCGGCAGCCTGCGTGTGCTGCCCGGTGATACGCCGGTGCGCGCCCACGACCACGTCGACATCAGCCTGGACAACGGCCGCCTGCTGCGCTTCAACGACCCGCGCCGCTTCGGCAGCCTGCTCTGGCAGCCGGCCGGCGAGATCCACCCGCTGTTGCAGGGGCTGGGCCCGGAGCCGCTGGACGACGCGTTCGACGGCGACTACCTGTTCGCCCGCAGCCGTGGCCGCAGCGCGCCGGTGAAGACGTTCCTGATGGACCAGGCGGTGGTGGTGGGGGTGGGCAACATCTACGCCGCCGAGAGCCTGTTCAAGGCCGGCATCAGCCCGCTGCGCGAGGCCGGGAAGATCTCGCGCGGGCGCTACCAGCGGCTGGCCGACGCGGTGAAGGAGATCCTCGGCTACGCCATCACCCGTGGCGGCACCACGCTGCGCGACTTCATCAGCCCTGACGGCGCGCCGGGCTACTTCGAGCAGGAACTGCTGGTGTACGGCCGCGACGGCCTGCCCTGCCCGAACTGTGGCCGCGCGCTGAAGCACGCCACCATCGGCCAGCGTGCCAGCGTCTGGTGCAGCCACTGCCAGCGCTGAGCCGGCGGCCAGCGGCAGCTGAACGGGCAGGGCACGTCTCCGCTGCCCGTTAACGTTTGTCTGCCTATGATGGCCGACCTTCCCTCTGTGCCTGACGCGCCTGCATGCAACGACGCGACTTCATCCGCAATGCCTCCCTCGCCCTGGCTGCATTCGGCCTGCCGTCCCTGCCCGCATGCGCGGCCAGCAAGAGCGGCCAGATGGGCCTGCGCCGCCTCGGCCAGCCACAGCCGTTCGACTTCGCCACCCTGAAGGGCCAGGCGCGCGCGCTGGCCCAGGCGCCCTACAAGAGCCACAAGCGGGTGCTGCCGGGCCGCCTGGAGGGACTGGACTGGGACCAGTACCAGTCGATCGGCTATCGCCAGGACCATGCGCTGTGGGCTGACCAGCCGGGCAAGTTCCAGGCCAAGTTCTTCCATCTGGGCCTGTACTTCCATTCGCCGGTGCGCATGTTCGACGTGGTCGACGGCAAGGCGCAGGAGCTGGCGTATGACGGCGCGGCGTTCAACTACGGCAAGAGCGGCATCAAGGACGGCGAGCTGCCGGCCGACCTCGGCTTCGCCGGCTTCCGCCTGAACACCCGCAAGGACACCGACCGCGACTTCGCCGCTTTCCTCGGCGCCAGCTACTTCCGCGCGGTCGGCAAGGAGGGCCAGTACGGCCAGTCCGCGCGCGGCCTGGCGATCGACACCGGCATGGGCAAGCCGGAGGAATTCCCGGACTTCATCGCCTACTACCTGGAACAGCCGTCGGCCGATTCGGAGACGATCGTGGTCTACGGCCTGCTGGATTCGCCCAGCGTGGCCGGTGCGTACCGCTTCGCCATCACCAATGGCGACGTGCTGCTGATGGACATCGACAGCGCGTTGTACCCGCGCAAGGCGATCGAGCGGCTGGGCATCGCGCCGTGCACCAGCATGTACCAGGTGGGCGAGAACGACCGCCGCATGGCATGGGACTGGCGCCCGGAGATCCACGATACCGACGGCCTGTCGCTGTGGACCGGTGCCGGCGAGTGGATCTGGCGGCCGCTGCTGAACCCGCGCAACCTGCGCTTCAACATGTTCGTCGACCGCAACCCGCGTGGTTTCGGCCTGCTGCAGCGCGACCGCAACTTCGACCATTACCAGGACGACGGCGTGTTCTACGAGAAGCGCCCGTGCCTGTGGGTGGAGCCGAAGGGCGAATGGGGCGAAGGCTCGGTGCAGCTGGTGGAGATTCCCACCGTGGACGAGACCTTCGACAACATCGTGGCGTTCTGGAACCCGAAGGAAAAGCCGCAGCCGGGCCAGGAGCTGCTGGTCGGCTACCGTCTGTACTGGGGCGCCGAACCGCCGGCACGGCCGCCGCTGGCGCACTGCGTGGCCAGCCGCACCGGCCTGGGGGGCGTGGTCGGCAAGAAACGCGAGTATTTCAGCTGGCGCTTCGCGGTGGACTTCGAAGGCGGCGAACTGGCCAGGCTGATCGACAAGGGTGAGGTCGAGGCGGTGGTGGAAGCCAGCCGCGGCCGGGTCGAGATCGTGTCGGCGCGCCCGTTGCGCGAGATCAACGGTTACCGCGCGATGTTCGACCTGGTGCCGCCGGAAGGCAGCACCGAGCAGATCGACATCCGCCTGTTCCTGCGCAGTGGCGGCAAGACCCTCACCGAGACCTGGCTGTACCAGTACACGCCGCCGCCGGCGGGCGCGCCGGAGCGCACGCTGTACTAAGAGGGGTGTTGGGTTTGCAGGGCTTGCAGCCCTGCACCTGCTCAACGCAACAGCAACAGCAACAGCGAAAGCTGGTATTCCGAGGGATGGCGGGGTGGGTCCGGTGGCGGGAGACGCCGTAAACCCATCCCTGGGGGCTTGGCCGCGGCATCCATGCCGCGGACACTCCCGCCACCGGACCCACCCCGCCTTCGACAGATCTCCGTGATCTGTGGGAATTGCTCTTGGGGTCAGATCCGTTTTCCGAAGGAAAACGGATCTGACCCTAGATCTATTTCGATATCTGACAGATGTGTCGACCAAGGTCGACACCTACCAACAGCCGTGGGGACCTGTCGAAGGCGGGGCACTGTGGGTTTGCGGGGTGTGAGCGGCATGGATGCCGCGACCAAGCCCCCATGGATGGGTTTACGGCGTCCCCGCAAACCCACAGTGCCCCGCCATCCCACGGATAGCCCGCTTTTGCCGTGGCTCTGGCTCCGGCCTCGGCAGGTGCAGGGCGCAGCCCTGCCGAACACCCTTTACAGCGGTAGGGGCGCCTGTGCCGGATCGATCCGGCCTTCGCCGCGGGTGATCTTCTTGAACTCGGCGCGGCTGACCGACACGTAGCGGTCGTTGCCACCGATCTCCACCTGCGGGCCGTCCTGCACCGCGTGCCCATGCTCGTCCACGCGCACCGTCATCGTCGCCTTCTTGCCGCTGTGGCAGATGGTCTTGATCTCCTGCATCTCATCGGCCCAGGCCAGCAGGTACTGGCTGCCTTCGAACAGCTCGCCGCGGAAGTCGGTGCGCAGGCCGTAGCACAACACCGGAATGCGCAGCTGGTCGACCACTTCGCTGAGCTGCCAGACCTGGGCGCGGGTCAGGAACTGCGCCTCGTCCACCAGCACGCAGCCCATCGGGCCGTTGGCTGCCAGATCCTGCTCGACCCAGCGCTGCAGGTCGGTATCGCGGTCGAAGGCCATGCCGTCCGCACGCAGGCCGATCCGCGAGGCGACCACGCCGGCGCCGGCACGATCGTCCAGGCGCGGGGTCAGGATCGCCACCCGCATGCCGCGCTCGCGGTAGTTGTGGGCGCTCTGCAGCAGGGTGGTGGTCTTGCCGGCATTCATTGCCGAATAGTAGAAGTAGAGCTTGGCCATCGACGGATTGTACGCCGCAGCCCCGCTTCGCCGAAGCCGTTCAGCAACCCCACCGGCGACCGGCTGTGGTCGTCACCCGGCCCCGCTACAATCCCCATCCCATGCACGGTCTCAATCCCCCCCAAGCCGCCGCCGTCCTGCACATCGAAGGTCCGTTGCTGGTGCTCGCCGGCGCGGGCAGCGGCAAGACGCGCGTGATCGTGGAAAAGATCGCCCACCTGATCGGCTGTGGCCGCTACCCGGCCCGCCGCATCGCCGCGATCACCTTCACCAACAAGTCGGCCAAGGAAATGCGCGAGCGTGTGGCCAAGCGCCTGCGCGAGCAGGACGCCGACGAGGTGACCATCTGTACCTTCCATGCGCTGGGCCTGAAGTTCCTGCAGATCGAGCACGCCGCGGTGGGCCTCAAGCGCGGCTTCTCGATCTTCGATGCCGACGATGCCGCCGCGCAGATCAAGGACCTGATGTACGGGGCCAAGCCCGATGACATCGAGGACATGAAGAACCTGGTGTCGCGCGCGAAGAACGCCGGCCTGTCGCCCGAACAGGCGATGGCCGCCGCGCGCAGCAATCGCGAGAAGGAAGCGGCCAGCGTCTACGAGCGTTACCAGCTGCGGTTGACCGCGTTCAATGCAGTCGACTTCGACGACCTGATCCGTTTGCCGGTGCAGATCCTGGAAGAGAACCCGGAGATCGCGCTGGCCTGGCGTGAGCGCATCGGTTACCTGCTGGTGGACGAATGCCAGGACACCAACGATGCGCAGTACCGGCTGCTCAAGCAGCTGGCCGGCGACAAGGGCAACTTCACCTGCGTGGGTGACGATGACCAGTCGATCTATGCCTGGCGCGGCGCCAATCCGGAAAACCTGCAGCAGATGGGGCGCGACTATCCCACGCTGGAGATCATCAAGCTGGAGCAGAACTACCGCTGCTCCAACCGCGTGCTGCGCGCGGCCAATGCGCTGATCGCCAACAATCCGCACGAGCATCTGAAGAAGCTGTGGAGCGACCAGGCCGACGGCGAGCGCATCCGCGTGTGGGAGTGCCGCAACAGCGAACATGAGGCGGAAAAGGTTGCCGCCGAGATCGCCTTCGTGGCGCAGTCGCGCAATGTGCCGTGGAGTGATTTCTGCATCCTGTTCCGCGGCAACTTCCAGTCGCGCCCGTTGGAAAAGGCGATGCAGCTGCTGCGCATCCCGTATCACCTGACCGGCGGCACCATGTTCCTGGAACGCCAGGAAGTGAAGGACACGCTGGCCTGGTTGCGGCTGCTGGTGAACCCCGACGACGACACCGCGTTCATGCGTGCGGTGCAGTCGCCCAAGCGCGACGTCGGTGCCGGCACGCTGGCCAAGCTGGCCGAGCTGGCGCAGGAAAAGGACATGCCGATGGCACAGGCCGCCGAGGCGATTGGCGCCCTGCAGCAGTTGCCGCCGCGCGCGGCCAACAGCCTGGCGCGCTTCACCGACATCCTGCGTGACCTGCGTGCACAGACCCGGCAGGTCACTTCCGGCGACATGATCCGCAAGGTCGCCAAGGAATCCGGCCTGCTCAGCGAGCTGCGCCAGCAGGCCAAGGAAGAGGCCAGTTACCAGCGTCGCGCCAACAATATCGAGGAACTGGCGCAGTGGTTCGAGGGTGGCCCACGTGGTGCTACCGCCGCCGACCTGGCCGGCCAGCTGGCGCTGCTGTCGCGCAGCGACAAGGACGAGGGCGGCAACCAGGTGCGCATGATGACCATGCATGCTTCCAAGGGCCTGGAATTCCCGTACGTGTTCATCGTCGGCTGCGAGGATGGCGTGCTGCCGCACCAGGTCAGCCTGGACGAGGGCAACCTGCAGGAAGAGCGGCGCCTGCTGTACGTGGGCATCACCCGCGCCAAGATCCAGCTGTGGATGAGCTACAGCAAGCTGACCCGCAAGTTCGGCGAGCACGTGCGGCTGAAGCCGAGCCGGTTCTTCGAGGAGATTCCGGCCGAGGAGATCCAGCGTGATGGCGCCGATCCGGTGGCGGATGCGGTGCGCAAGAAGGAACGGGCGAGTGCGGGGTTGGCGGCGATCGAGGCGCTGTTCGATTGACCGGCGAACGGCGCAGCCCCTCGTGGCTGGCGTCGTCCGCAGTGCATTCGTGAGCGGGCCAGGCGGGTGGGCTGGGCGGGACACGCCGTAAACCCGTCCTTGGGGGCTCGGCCGCGGCATCCATGCCGCGGACGGTCCCGCCCAGCCCACCCGCCCGGCCTCTGACAGGTTCCGTGCGCGCCAGCCACGGAAAAGAAAAAAGAAAATCAAAAGCAACAGCAGCAGCCGGGGGCTGAGGCAGAATCGGGGTTTCGGCTGGAGGTCTGCGCGTGCATCCCATCGAAAGTGAACGCCTGCGCCTGCGTGCGATTGAACCTGATCGCGATGCGGCGCCGATGCTGGCGCTGTTGAATGATCCGGGCTTCGTGCGCTTCATCGGTGATCGAGGCGTGCGTACGCAGCAGGAGGCGCGCGACTACGCGGCGATGCGGGTACTGCCGGCCTATGCGCTGCATGGCTATGGCATGTATGCCATCGAGCGGCTGGCCGATGGTGCCTGGCTGGGCAATGCCGGGCTGGTGCGGCGGGATGGCCTGCCGGGGCCGGATATCGGCTATGCGGTGCTGTCGGAATTCGCCGGGCAGGGCTACGCCGGTGAGGCGGCGCGGGCGGTGTTTGCCCATGCGCGCGCGAAGCTGGGCCTGCACGATCTGTATGGCATTACCGATTTGGACAATGTGGTGTCCGGGAAGATCCTGCTGGGGCTGGGCATGGAGGAGCGTGGGGTGATCCAGCTGCCGGGCGTGGACAGCCCGAGCCGGCTGTATGCCACGCCGGGTGCGGTGGCGGTACCCATCGGGGGGGCATGACGCATCTGGACAAGCCGAATGAGGATTCTTGCATTTGGCGATAAACCGGCGAGTCGTCCGGTTCGCCGCCGATGCTTCCGGGTTTCATGAGGATGACCCACCTGCTGCGTTGGGCAGCGCTGTGGTCATTCCCGAAACCCGGAAACTCCAGGAGTTCTCATGAAGCTCATGCCTTTGGTCACGACGATGCTGTTGAGCGTGGTATCCGCGTCTGCATCTGCGTTCACGCTTCCCCAGATGAGTGACCTTTCACCGCACTCGAGCACGCAGGCCTGCCAGGGCGCGTGGAACGCGTCATCAGCCAGCCGCAGTTGCCATGTCAACCGTATTGATGGACGACCCGGCACGCAGTGCTACGTCGATGTCAGGTGTGTGCGCAACAACGGCAGCCAGCTGACCAATCAGTACACGATGGAGGAATGGGGCGTGCGCGCGCTTGCGAACTGCGATGGCTTCCTGAGAGTGGGAGGCTGCTGAACCGCGGATCGGTCCCGGGCGGATTGGTCCCGAGGGGGTGCCGGCCGGTGGCCGGCACTACCCTGCGGCTGCGCCTCAGTTACCGCGCAGTTCGGCCAGCTGCGCCTGCAGCTCGGCCACGGCCGCTTCCAGCTGGGCCACGCGCTCGGCCAGGCCCGGATCGGCCGCGTCGCTGCCACCGCCGCTGCTGGCGTACCTGGCCGCAAGCGCCGCGCCATCCACTTCACCGCACAGCAGGTGCATGTAGCGGTCTTCGCGCTGGCCGCTGGCGCGCGGCAACACCACCAGCAGCGCGCGCTGCTGCAGGCGCTCGATGGCGTGGCGGGCTTCGTCGGCGTCGGCGAAGCGGTGCAGGCGCTCGCTGCGCGTGACCAGTTCGCCCAGGGTCTGCGGCCCACGCAGCAGCAGCATCGCCAGCAGCACGGTCTGCTGCCGGGTCAGGTCCAGCGCAGCCTGCAGGCGGTGCTCGTAGCGGTCGGCACGCGAAGAGAAGTGCTGGCGGGCCAGGCCCAGTGTCTCCAGTTGGCGCAGCGCGTGCTGCACGCTCCCGGCGTCGACGTTCATCACCGGCTCGCGGGCGGTCTTCTGGTTGGCGGCCGACTGGGCGGCGTTGACCGTCAGCGGGTAGGTGTCCGGGGTGGTCGCCTCCTTCTCCACCAGACAGCCCAGCAGGCGGGCCTGCACGGCGTCGAGCAGGGGGACGTTGGGGGTCTGGACGGAATCGGTCATGGCGGCCTCCGGAAGGGCAACGGGTCAACCGCCAAGCATAGCCGTCCCCGGGCCGGCTTTGCCGGTAAAATGCGCCGGTATATCTGATTGCCGGTGAATCCATGCGTCGTCCCGTTTCCCTGTCCCTGACCCTGCTCGCCACCGCGGCGCTGGGCCTGTCCGCCTGCAAGCGCGTGGATGCGCCTGCCGCCGAAGCCACTGCGCCGGAGGCCCCGGCCGCCGCTGCCAAGGCCGATGGCGCGCTCGATGCCACTGCCAACGACAACCTCAATGCGGTGCTGTGGATGCAGCGTGCGCAGGAGTACAAGGCGATCACCGAGCAGACCTACCGTGCCGCCGCCGACCACCTGGATGCCGCGCTGAAGGAAGCCCACTGGGATGCGCTGGTGCCGGAAGAACGCGGCAACGAGGCCAAGGGCCTGAAGCCGGCCGTGGTGCTGGACGTGGATGAGACCGTGCTGGACAACTCGCCCTACCAGGCGCGCCTGGTCCGCGACGGCAAGGAATACGACGAGCTGACCTGGGACCAGTGGGTGGCCGAAAAGAAGGCCAAGGCCATTCCGGGCGTGGTTGATTTCGCCAAGGCCGCCAACGCCAAGGGCGTGACCCTGCTGTACATCTCCAACCGTGCCGTGCACCTGAAGGACGCGACCCTGGCCAACCTGCGCGAGCAGGGCCTGCCGGTGGCCGATGACAGCGTGTTCCTGGGCCTGGGTACCGTGGTCGAAGGCTGTGAGCAGGCCGGCAGCGAGAAGAACTGCCGCCGCCGCCTGGCCGGGCAGAAGTACCGCGTGCTGATGCAGTTCGGTGACCAGCTGGGCGACTTCGTGGAAGTGACCGCCAACACCAATGAAGGCCGTGACGCCCTGCTGCAGCAGTACCACGACTGGTTCGGCGAGCGCTGGTGGATGCTGCCGAACCCGACCTACGGCGGCTTCGAGCCGGCGCAGTTCAACAACGACTACAGCCAGTCGCGCCAGGCCCGCCACGACGCCAAGCGCGCCGCCCTGGACTACGCACCGTGAGCCGCGCGCCGCTGCCGCTGCGCGATGATGAGCGCCTGATCTTCGCGCTGGACGTGCCTGATCGCGTGCAGGCGCTGGAGTGGGTCGATCGCCTCGGCGACAGCGTGGCGTTCTACAAGATCGGCATGGAACTGCTCGCCTCCGGCGAGTACTTCCAGGTGCTGGACGAGCTGGCCCGCCGCGACAAGCGCGTGTTCGTCGACCTGAAGTTCTTCGACATCCCGGCCACCGCCGCGGCGGTGATCAAGCGCCTGTCGCAGTGGCCGGTCAGCTACGCCACCATCCACGGCTGGCACCCGACGATGATGGAAGCCTGCGCCGCCGCCAACAGCGGTGACATGCGCCTGCTGGCGGTGACCGTGCTGACCTCGATGGGCCGCCCGGACCTGGCGCAGATGGGCATCGATCGTGAACCGGTCGACGTTGTGGTTGAGCGCGCGCTGGCTGCCCAGGCCGCCGGCATCGATGGCGTGATCGCCTCGGGGCAGGAAGCCGGCCCGATCCGCGCCGCTACCGGCGCCGGGTTCTCGATCGTCTGCCCGGGCATCCGTCCCGGCGGCCCGGTCGGCGATGACCAGAAGCGTACCGTTGGCGTAGCCCAGGCCTTTGCCGATGGCGCCGATGCCATCGTGGTCGGTCGCCCGATCCGCCTGGCCGCTGACCCGCAGGCTGCGGCGCGGGCCATCCAGCAGGAAATCGCCTCCGCGCTGGCTGCGCGCTGAGATTCCGCTGCCAGGGCTGCAGGCTCGAACGCCATCCCGACCCGCGCGGGATGGCGTTTCTGCATCTGACCCGGGGAGCGGTTGTGCCCGAATCGCCGCAAAACCTGCCGTAGATGTCATGGACATCACTATCAGATGCCATGTAAATCAATAAAATCAATAATTTATACAATACTACGTGAAGTGTTGCCTTAACTTGAGCGGCAGCGTAGGATCGCCGCCATCCGGTCCTCGGACCGGACATGTGCCACAACACTGTCCTCCGGCCTCGTGCCGGCTTGAAGAGCCTGAGATCCCCGTGATCCCGGCTCTTTTTTTATGCCGGTGGCGGTTCTGGGGTCAGATCCCTTCTGCCTGCGGCAGAAGGGATCTGACCCCATTGGTTGGAAACCGTGACCGCGCGGCTTGCCGCTGTAACCTCGCAGGCCGCAAGATGCGGACCGGTCCGGGGAGTCCGAGTGAATGAGCGTGGCAGTGCGAGGAAGGTCTGCGCGTGGATGGGGGCTGGCAGCCATGCTGTTGCTGGCCGTGGCCGCCTGCCGTGAATCGGCCAACGATCCGGCCAAGCCGGCGGCCGAGCCGGTCGCGGCGGTGCAGGCGATGGCCCTGCGCCTGGCCGAGGACGATCTGGTCGGCTATGCAAAGCTGTCGGTTCCCCCCAGCCAGTACCAGCGCCTGCAGCAGGCCTGGGCCGAGGGCCATAGCCAGTGGCCGCTGACTGAACTGCCACTGGGCGACCAACTGCTGCCGATGCTGGCCGCACTGCGCAAGCCCAATGCCGGTGCCGAACTGCAGCGCAGCTTCGATCGCCAGCTGGCTGGCCAGGCCAGCGCCGTACGCCAGGCCGCGCAGTCGATGGGCAACTTCGGCGTGCAGTACCTGCGCCACCAGAAGGGCTATACGCCCGGCCAGCAGGCCCATTACATCGCCCTGGTTGAAACCCTCGCCAGCTGGGCGCAGGGCGCGCCGATCAGTGACCGTGCGCGTGCACGCAGCACGATCGCCGCGCTGGTGGGTGCCGCCGGCAAGGTCGGCTTCGATGACGAGGCCGGCCTGCAGGCCGCGGGCATGGAAGGCAGCCTGCAGCAGCTGGCGCCGTTCATCCACACCCTCAAGGCGGTGCTGGGCAGCTACGGGTTGGGCGTGGATGACGCGCTGCGCAGCGTGCGGGGCGAGCTGTTGTCGGTGGAAGGCGACAACGCGCTGGTGCGCCTGCACTACGATCTGGCGGGGCGCGAGATGAGCCTGCAGCTGCCGCTGAGCCGGCGCGAGGGCCATTGGTACCTGACCCGCACCCTGGCCGACACCGATGCCCTGCTGCGCAAGGCCGACGCGGCCCGTGCCGCAGCGGCGCCGGCACCGGCCGAGACCCCGCCCGAGGGTGGGGAAGCGGCAACACTGCCGCCTAAGCCATAATGGCGCCGATGTCGAAACAGAACCCGCTGCCGTTCCCCGGCGAAGAATCCCAGTCGACGCCCGCCGATACGGTGCCGGCGTCCCCCTCGACCGGTACCGGCCCGAACCCGGTACCGCCGCCCGCGCACGCGCGTCCGGCCGGCCGCCGCCCGCTGTGGGCTCGCCTGCTCGGCCGTCTGGTCGAGCCGTGGCTGTCGCTGAAGATCGAACCGGAAGACCCGGGCCAGTACAACGATGGCCGCCCGGTCATGTACGTGCTGGAAGACTACGGCCTGTCCAATGCGCTGATCCTGGACAAGGCCTGCCGCCAGGCCGGCCTGCCGTCGCCGCTGGTGCCGCTGGCCGGTGACCCGACCGGCCGCAAGCGCGCCTACCTGGCGCTGTCGCGGCGCAGCTCCAGCAACTCGCTGATTCCCGAGCAGCGCGGCGCCAAGACCCACTCCGATTCGCTGGCCAAGGTGCTGCAGGCCCATCGCGTGCGCGATGACCTGGACGTGCACCTGGTGCCGGTGTCGATCTTCGTCGGTCGCGCGCCGGACAAGCAGAGCGGCTGGTTCGCCGTGCTGTTCTCGGAAAACTGGGCGCTGGTCGGCCGCTTCCGCCGCCTGCTGGCGGTGCTGCTCAACGGCCGCAGCACCATCGTCCGCTTTGCCCCGCCGATCTCGCTGCGCAGCACCGTGGACGAAGGCCTGGAGCCGGAGCGCACGGTGCGCAAGCTGCAGCGCGTGCTGCGTACCCATTTCCGCCGCATCCGTGAATCGGTGATCGGCCCCGACCTGTCGACGCGGCGCCTGCTGGTCGACCAGGTGCTGGCGGCCGAACCGGTGCGCGAAGCGATCGCCGCACAGGCCAAGCGCGACAATTCGAAGCCGGCCGATGCCTGGAAGAAGGCGCACGCCTACGCCTGGGAAATCGCCGCGGACTATTCCAGCCCGGTGGTGCGTTCGGCCAGCTTCATGCTCAGCCACGTGTGGAACCGCATCTATGCGGGCGTGCTGGTGCACCACCTGGACAAGTTCAAGGCCGCCGCGCCGGGTCATGAAGTGGTCTACGTGCCCAGCCACCGCAGCCACATGGACTACCTGCTGCTGTCGTACCTGCTGTACGACCGTGGCATCGTGCCGCCGCACATCGTGGCGGGCATCAACCTGAACCTGCCGGTGGTCGGCACCCTGCTGCGCAAGGGCGGTGCGTTCTTCATCCGCCGCTCGATCCGTGGCAACGCGCTGTACTCGGCGGTGCTCAGCGAATACGTCGCGCAGCTGGTGGCCGGTGGCTACTCGCTGGAGTACTTCGTCGAAGGCGGCCGCTCGCGTACCGGGCGCCTGCTGCAGCCCAAGGGCGGCATGATCTCGATGACGCTGCGCGCGTTCCTGCGCCAGCCGCGCAAGCCGGTGCTGTTCCAGCCCATCTACATCGGCTATGAGAAGCTGATGGAAGGCGGCAGCTACCTGGACGAACTGTCCGGCCGGCCGAAGGAAAAGGAATCGATCTGGTCGCTGCTGTGGGGCATCCCCAAGGTGCTCAAGCAGAACTACGGCCAGGTGGTGGTGAACTTCGGCGAACCGATCGCACTGAACGACGTGCTCGCCGAGAAGGCGCCGGAGTGGAAGGGCGAGGCGGTCTCCGAGGACGAGAAGCCGGCGTGGCTGTCGACCACGGTGGATACGTTGGCCGAACGCATCCAGGTGCGCATCAACGGCGCCGCCGACGTCAACCCGATCAACCTGCTGGCGCTGGCCCTGCTGTCCACGCCGAAGCACGCGATGGGCGAGGCCGACCTGATCGCGCAGATCGAGCTGTGCAAGACCCTGCTGGTCGAGATGCCGTATTCGGACCGGGTGACGGTGACCCCGCACTCGCCGGAGCGGATCATCGCCCACGCCGAGGAAATCAACGTCCTCACCCGCATCAAGCACCCGCTGGGCGACGTGCTCAGCGTCAGCGGCGATACCGCGGTGCTGCTGAGCTACTTCCGCAACAACGTGGTGCACCTGTTCACCGCCTCTTCGTGGGTGGCCTGCTGCTTCCAGAACAACCGCCGCATGAGCCGCACCGGCCTGGTCCAGCTGGGCCGTACGGTGTACCCGTTCCTGCAGGCCGAGCTGTTCCTGCCGTGGAGCGAGGACGAGTTCGCCCTGCGCATCGACCGGACCATCGATGTGTTCGTGCGCGAGGGCCTGCTGCAGAACGTCAACGATGACGACGGCGGCATCCTGGCGCGCAATACCGGGCAGACCGACGAGGTGTTCCGCCTGCGTGCGATCGGCCATTCGCTGCAGCAGGCGTTCGAGCGCTATTACATCGCCATCTCGGTGCTGGTGAAGAACGGCCCCGGCGTGCTCGGCGCTGCCGAGCTGGAAAGCCTGTGCCAGCAGGCGGCGCAGCGGCTGAGCCTGCTGTATGCACCGGCGGCACCGGAGTTCTTCGACAAGTCCCTGTTCCGCGGCTTCATCCAGAAGCTGCGCGAGCTGCGCCTGGTGTGGCCGGACGAGAACAGCAAGCTGCTGTTCGACGAACGCCTCGATGCCTGGGCCAAGGATGCCAAGTTCATCCTCGGCCGCGAGCTGCGCCACACCATCGAACGGGTCAGCCCGGAAGCGGCACGCCCGGACGAGCCTGCGCCGCAGGATTGAAGGCAGCGCCGGGCGATACGGTGGGTGTGGACCTTGGTCCACACCTTCCAGCCGTGCCAACCAAGGTTGGCACCTACCAGAGCAGTAGGCCAACCAAGGTGGGCACCCACGAGGGCCGTCTTTAGGCCGGTTCGTCGGGAATCTGCAGGCTTTCCAGCCTGGCGATGCAGTCCTTCAGCTGCAGCTTGCGCCGCTTCAGGCGCTTGGATTCCAGTTCATCCTCGCCGTTGGCCGCCATGCGGGTGATCTGTTCATCCAGCAGGCGGTGCTCGGCGCGCAGGGCGGCGAGGTGCTCGACGATCTCGGCGGGGCTGTAGGTGTCCACAGCCTCCGAGCATACACAGCGTTGATGACTGCCGGGAGAGGGGAATCCCGACCCCCGGCCGTGGCCGCTCCGAGCCGTTAGAATGGAGCCCATGAGTGCCGTGATTTCCCTTCCCGATCCCCAGCCGCGTGCCGTCCGCGATCCGCGCGTGGCCGAGCGCGAGCAGCACAAGCTGGCCAAGCGCCTGCGCCGCCAGGTCGGCGAGGCGATTGCCGACTTCGGCATGATCGAGGCCGGCGACAAGGTCATGGTCTGCCTGTCCGGCGGCAAGGACAGCTACACCCTGCTGGACGTGCTGCTGCAGCTGCAGAAGAAGGCGCCGGTGCCGTTCGAGCTGGTGGCGGTGAACCTGGACCAGAAGCAGCCGGACTTCCCCGAGCACGTACTGCCGGAATACCTGGCAGGCCTGGGCGTGCCGTACCACATCATCGAGCAGGACACCTATTCGGTGGTCAGCCGGGTCATTCCGGAAGGCAAGACCATGTGTTCGCTGTGCTCGCGGCTGCGTCGTGGCGCGCTGTACAACTACGCCGAGACCCACGGCTTCACCAAGATCGCGCTGGGCCACCACCGCGACGACATGGTGGCCACGTTCTTCATGAACCTGTTCCACCACGCCAAGCTGTCGGGCATGCCGCCGAAGCTGCGCAGCGATGATGGCAAACACGTGGTGATCCGGCCGCTGGCCTACGTGCGCGAAAGCGACATCGTCGAGTACGCACAGGCACGCCAGTTCCCGATCATTCCCTGCAACCTGTGCGGCAGCCAGGAGAACCTGCAGCGCCGCCAGGTCGGCCTGATGCTGAAGCAGTGGGAAAAGGACCACCCGGGCCGCATCGAGCAGATCGCGCGTGCCATGGGCGAAGTCCGGCCCTCGCAGCTGGCCGACACCACCCTGTTCGACTTCATGGCGCTGGGCCGTCGCGACGACGCGCCGCTGCCCGACGCCCATGCCTGGCTGGCCGGCTCCCCGGCCGACGCCGACGCAGATCCCGAGACGCCCACCGTCTAAGGTCGGTCGCCCTTCCTCTTTGCCATCCGGAATTCCATGTTCTTTCGCAACCTGACGTTCTTCCGTTTCCCGACCACCACCGATTTTTCCGAAGTCGACACCCTGCTGCCGCACGCCCTGCTGAAGCCGGTCGGCGCGCTGGAAATGAATTCGCGCGGCTTCATCTCGCCGTTCGGCCGCGAGGAGAAGGAACTGCTCTCCCACCGCATCGCCGAACACCTGTGGCTGACCGTGGGCGGCGAGGACAAGATCCTGCCGGCGGCCGTGGTCAACGACCTGCTTGAGCGCAAGCTGGAGGAGATCGAGGAGAAGGAAGGCCGCCGCCCGGGTGGCCGCGAACGCAAGCGCATGAAGGACGACCTGCTGCATGAACTGCTGCCGCGTGCCTTCGTGAAGTCCTCGCGCAACGACGCCTTCATCGACCTGCAGCACGGCTACGTGGCGGTGGATACCTCCAGCCGCAAGACCGGCGAGTACTTCATGTCCGACATCCGCGGCCTGCTCGGCAGCTTCCCGGCGATGCCGCTGAACGCCGAAGTCGCACCGCGTTCGATCCTGACCGGCTGGATCGCCGGCGAGCCGCTGCCGACCGGGCTGAGCCTGGGCGAAGAATGCGAGATGAAGGACCCGGTGGAGGGCGGTGCGGTGGTCAAGTGCCAGCACCAGGAACTGCGCTGCGACGAGATCGACAAGCACCTGGACGCCGGCAAGCAGGTGACCAAGCTGGCGCTGATCTTCGAGGACAACCTGTCCTTCGTCATCGGCGACGACCTGATCGTGCGCAAGCTGAAGTTCCTCGACGGCGCCCTGGACCAGCTGGAGCATGCCGACGAAGACGGCCGCCGCGCCGAGTTCGATGCCCGCTTCGCCCTGCAGAGTGCCGAGATCCGCCGCCTGTTCCTGTTGCTGGAAGAAGCCTTCAAGCTCAGCAAGGCTGACTGAACAGGCAGCCCGACGGCCGCCGGTCATCCGGCGGCCCGAAGCGGCGCTATGCTGGGCGCATGAGCCGTCTGCTGCGCCGCCTGATCAGCCCGACCCCGCCCGCCACCGTACAGCGCGACACCGTTCGCCTGCGCCTGGAGGATGCCGAGATCGAGGTACTGCGCGTGCGTGATCCACGCGCGCGCCGCATCAAGCTGAGCGTGGACGAACGCGGCGCACGCTTGACCCTGCCACCGCGCGCAAGCCTGGTGATGGGCGAACGCTTCCTGGAACAGCACCGCGACTGGCTGGCATTGCAGCTGCGCCAGTACCAGGGCCAGGGCCTGCCGGCACCGCTGCGGCCGGGCGAAGACGGCGTGCTGCCACTGCGCGGCGAACTGTTGCCGCTGCGCTGGCAGGAAGGCCGCTACGCGCGCCTGGAGATCGACGCGCATGGTGCCTGCGTGCAGTGGCCGACCCGTGGTGGTGACGCCACCCTGCGTCGCCTGCTGCGCGAGTTCTACGAAGCACAGACCCGCGCCGACGTCGGCCGCTGGCTGCCGAAGTACCTGCCCACCCTGCCGCGCGCACCCAGCCGCCTGCGCCTGAAGGTGATGTCCTCGCAATGGGGATCGCTGGCCCCGGATGGCAGCATGGCACTGGACCTGGCACTCGTGCTCGGCCGCTCGGCCGCGTTCGAGTACGTGCTGGTGCACGAACTCTGCCACCTGATCCAGCCGAATCACTCACCCGCGTTCTGGCACGAAGTGGAACAGCGCTTCCCCGCCTGGCGCGAACAGCGCGATTACTTCCAGCTCGAAGGGCGCCGCTTGAAAGCTATGCTCCGCCAGCTGTTGTAGAGCCGAGCCTATGCTCGGCTAACGCGCGCAGCGCGGATATTCAGCCCTCGCGATCAACAGCAGCCGAGCATGGCTCGGCTCTACAAAAGCGCGCGCAGCGCGCGACCCGCTTTCGCTCCTGCTCTTCTTTCTTTCTTCCGTGGTGGGCACACCGGAAACTGTCGAAGGACGGGATGGGTGGGATTGCGGGGGTGTCCGCGGCATGGATGCCGCGGCCAAGCCCCCATGGATGGGTTCACGGCGTCCCCCGCAATTCCACCCGTCCCGGCCAACCTCATGACCGCGCAGGCCCCAC
This sequence comes from Stenotrophomonas sp. WED208, assembly GCF_040984485.1. Lineage (NCBI taxonomy): Bacteria > Pseudomonadati > Pseudomonadota > Gammaproteobacteria > Lysobacterales > Lysobacteraceae > Stenotrophomonas > Stenotrophomonas sp. WED208. Next base: position 253,846 of record NZ_JAZARB010000002.1, on the reverse strand, counting down.
CCACCACGAGGGGCTCAGCCGTTGGCCGAAACCCTCACCCCGCCCGCAACGCCGCCGCCGTCGCCCACCGCGCCGCCACCCGCGGCGCCGTAATGCACACCGCCTGATCGGTCACCGTCGTCACCGCGCGCTCCAGCAGCTGGATATCCGCCTCATGCTGGCGCGCCACGTGTGGATCCTCGAAGAAGATCGCGCGCTGGCAACGCCCCTCCAGCACCCGGTCTGCAATCTGCGCATCACCCCCCATCGGGCCGCTCTGGTAGCGCGTCACCCACGGCGCATCACTGGGCCAGCCGCGGCTCCAGGCCAGTTCGTTCAAGCGCTGGCCAGTGGTGCCGGTGGCCACGCGCTCGCCGAACCGTGCCAGCACATCGAAGTGCTCGTCGGCGAAGGCCAGCATCGCCGGCTTCATCGCATCGTGCGCGATCAGCGCCAGCGTCTGCCCTTCGAACGCATGCAGGTCGTCGGCGCCAGCGTCGGCAGCCAGTCCGGCATGGACGCGCTCCACCTCCACCCAGTCGCGTGCGGTGGCCACGGTCGAAATGAACGGCTTGCCGTGGATCACGCACTGCCGTTTCAGAGCCGTGGCTTCCGGAAACACCGAGGACGGATCGACCGGATCGATCAGATAGATCGCACCATCCAGTGTCCGCTCCGGGCCCATCCCGACCACCTCGGCCACCAGCTTCATCAAGCCACCCTCGCGGCCATAGGGATAGCGGTGCAGGCCGCCATAGCCGGCCAGGAATCCCTGCCGTTCGATCGCATCGTGGGTGCGCCCGACCGCATGCAGTGACACCCCCAGTTCACGCAGGCCGGGTTCGCTGACACGCAGCCAGCGGAACAGGGCGGCGCGCGCGTCGTGGTGGTGGAGACGGTTGGCAGCCAGGCCGATGCGCATCGAAAGCTCCGCAGATACGGGTGAAGGCGGCAGTGTATGTCGGCATTCCCCTTTCCGGATGCTTTTACAACTTTCTTCATTGCGGCCTGTCCACACGTCGCTAGCGTGGCAGGCAGCGGTACCGCTGCGCGGCCGTGTACTTCCGCCCGCGAAATGAGGATGCCCATCGTGAACGTCGCTGGCCTGCCTGCCGCCGTGGTCATGGCCTGCCTGCTGCTGCCTGCGACTGCCGCCGCCGCTGGCTGTGAGTCGCCACTGCGCATCGCGTGGCCTGCCGACCGCGCACCGTTGTCCTCCAGTGAGCAGGGCCAGGCGCGTGGGCTCAGCGCAGGGTACCTGGCACTGCTGGAAGCACAGCGTCCGCTGCAGATGCAGCCGTTGCCGGGCGTTGCGGTGGCCGAGGGGGCATTGCCCCACGACACCCAGGCACTGCTGGGGTGGCCACGTTCACAGGTGCCCGCCGGCTGGGTGGCCAGCGCGCCCTACCTGCAGCTGCCGCAGGTGATCGTGCGGCGCCGGGATGCGCCACCGGTCATCGGACTTGAGGCGCTGCGCGGGCGCACCGTGGCCAGTCCCGACCCACTGCCGCTGGCTGCGGCGCTGGCCGAGCAGGCGCCCGGTGCGCAACTGCTGCCCCCCGCACCGATGGACCACGCGCTGTCGCTGCTGGGCACCGGCCTGGTCGACGCGGTGATCGCCAATCTCGGCGAGGTCGAGGCCGCGTTGCGCCGCTACCAGGGAGACCCGCTGGTGGTCGCGGCACCGGCGGGAATCGACGACGCGCTGGTGCTGGCCACCATGCCCGCCTGTGCCGATGTCATCCGCGGGTTCGACCACGCCGTGTCGCAGCTGAGTGATTCGCAGCGCGAGGCGATCCGTGCAGCCTGGTTGCCGGCCGTGCCACGCAGCCAGTCGCCATCATCACCCTTGCGCTGGCTGGTACCCGCCTCGCTGATCCTGCTGGCGCTCGCATTGGTATACGCCTTCGGCTATTGGCGCGTGCATCGTGAAAGCGCGCGCCGCCGCGTAGCCGCGCAACGCCTGCAGGAGGTGACCTCGAATCTGCCTGCCGTGGTCTACCAGGCACGACGCTCCGCCGCGGGCTATTACAGTTTTCCGCAGATTGCAGGTGACGTGCAGACCTTGTTCGGGATCAGCGTGGAAACCGCACTGATCGACCAGCAGCGCCTGCTGGCAGCGGTTCACCCTGATGATCGCAATCGGCTGATGGACGCGGTCGATGCCGCTGCGCTGGCGCGTGGCCCGATCGACGTCACCTTCCGCACGCGATCGCCACAGGGCTGGCGTTGGGTACGCTCGCATGGGCGGCCGTTGTCCTGCGATGACGGCGATGTCGAATGGAGTGGCTACTGGATCGACGTCAGCGAAGCCCAGTCGCGCACCCGCGCACTGGCCGAAGCACGCCGGGAGGCCGAGCAGGCAGCGCAGGCCAAGACCCACTTCCTGGCCACGATGAGCCACGAGATCCGCACGCCGATGAGCACCCTGCTGGGCATGCTCGAACGATTGGCCGGCAGCGCGCTGGACCCGGGCCAGCAGCAGGTGCTGGCGACGGTCGGTGATGCAGCGCGGATGCTGCGGCAGATTCTCGACGATGTGCTGCACAGCCAGCGATTGCAGGTTGCACCGCTGCAGCTGCGGCCCACGGATCTGGGGGCACTCGTGCGGGCGGTGCAGCAGCTGTTGATGCCGGTGGCGGCCAGCCGTGGTCTGTACCTGCGCGCCGAGCTGGATCCGGCGTTGCAGGTCGGATCGCTTGCCGACGGCCTGCGCCTGCGCCAGATCCTGTTCAACCTTGCCGGCAACGCGCTCAAGTTCACCGAGCAAGGAGGCGTGGAACTGCGGGTGCAGGTGCTGCGGCCGATCGATGGCGGCCAGCGCCTGCGCCTGCAGGTGAGTGACAGCGGTGTGGGCATCAGTCCGGAACGGCAGCAGGCCGTGTTTGCCGCTTACACCCAGGCCGAGGCATCCACAACGCGCCGCTTCGGCGGCAGCGGCCTGGGCCTGGCGATCTGCCGCGAGCTGGCCGAGTCGATGGGCGCGGACCTGCAGCTGTGCAGTACGCCAGGCGAGGGCACCACGGTAGGGATGGAGCTGGAGCTGGCTGCCTGTGCGTTGCCCGCGGAGCCACTGCCTCTGCCGATCGTGGCAACGCGGCGGCTGTCACCGGCCCGGGTACTGGTGGCCGATGACCATCCCACCAACCTGCTCCTGCTGGAGCAGCGCCTGTGCGAGCAGGGACTGCAGGTGCATGCCTGCGAGGATGGACGGCAGGCCCTGGAGGCCTGGCAGGCGCAATCGTTCGACCTGGTCATCACCGACTGCCACATGCCGCACATGGACGGCTTCGCGCTGGCACGGGCGATCCGCGCCGACCCTTGCCCGACGCGTGCGCAGGTGCCGATCATTGCTCTCACTGCCAGCGTGCTGGATCGCACCCGCGAGGCCTGTCGTGCCGCCGGCATCGACCACTTCCTAGCCAAGCCGGTGGAAACCCAGGAACTGCGCGCGCTGTTGACCGTGCTGCTTGCGCCGGATTCAGCGGCTCAGTAGCCGCACGATGCTGGCAGCGGCGTCGCGGCCTTCGGCCACGGCGGTCACCACCAGGTCGGCGCCGCGCACCGCATCACCACCGGCGAACAGGCGCGGATGCGCGGTCTGGAACGGCAGGCGGTCCTTGCCACCGGCCACGATGCGGCCATTGGACTGGCCTTCCACGCCCAGTTCGGCCAGCCACGCCGGCACGCTGGGCGAGAAGCCGAAGGCGATGATCACCACATCCGCCTCCAGCAGCGATTCACTGCCGTCGATCGGCACCGCGTTCTGGCGGCCATTGGCATCGGGCTCGCCCAGCCGGGTTTCCACCACGGTCACGCCGATCACTTCATCGTCGGCGCCGGCTTCGATCGACAGCGGCTGGCGGTTGAACAGGAAGCGCACGCCTTCCTCGCGTGCATTGGCTACTTCGCGCGCGCTGCCAGGCATGTTGGCTTCGTCGCGGCGATAGGCACAGGTGACCTTGGCCGCGCCCAGGCGCACCGCGCTGCGCACGCAGTCCATGCCGGTATCGCCACCACCGAGCACCACCACGCGCTTGCCGTTGAGGTCGGGCAGGGCGATGGTGTCTTCCCAGCCGGCAATCGGCCGACCCTTCGGGTCATCGCCGCCAACGATGCGGCTGTTCTGCACCAGGAACGGCAGGGCCGGCAGCACGCCCTTCAGGTCCTGGCCGTCGAGGCCACCGTCGGTGTAGCGGTAGGCGCCGGTGCCGACGAACACCGCATCGTGGGTCTCCAGCAACTGCTGCACGCTGAGGTCACGGCCGATCTCCACGCCGAGGCGGAACTGCACGCCCATGCCCTCCAGCACTTCGCGGCGGCGATGGATCACGTCCTTGTCCAGCTTGAAGCTGGGAATGCCGAACTGCAGCAGGCCGCCGATCTGCTCATAGCGGTCATAGACCACGGCGGCGATGCCGGCGCGGGCCAGGCGGTCGGCACAGGCCAGCCCGGCCGGGCCCGCACCGATCACCGCCACGCTGTGGCCGGTCGGCTGTACCGCGCCCAGGTCCGGGCGCCAGCCACTGGCCAGTGCGGTATCGACGATGTACTTCTCCACCGCGCCGATGGTGACCGCACCGAACTCCTCCAGCGTGCAGCTGCCTTCGCACAGGCGGTCCTGCGGGCACACGCGGCCGCACACCTCCGGCAGCGGGTTGGTGCTGTGGCACAGCGTGGCCGCTTCATGGATGCGGTTCTCCTGCACCAGCTGCAGCCACTGCGGAATGGCGTTGTGCACCGGGCACTTCCAGCTGCAGTACGGGTTGCCGCAATCCAGGCAGCGGCCAGCCTGGTACTGGGCGTCTTCCTTGCCGAACCTGCCGTACAGCTCGCCCCAGTCGCCGGACGTGCGCAGTTCCACCGGGATGCGCTGCGGCATGGTGCGGGGCAGGTCGAGGAACTGGAAGGCGTGCTTGCGGCTCATGGCGGGCTCTGGAATGCAAGGGGGAACGTTGCCGGCCAGCGGCCGGCACTACCGGAAAACATCACGCGGCGCGTCGCAGGGTTTCGGTCAGCGACTCGATGCTGGCGGCCTTGGGTTTGACCAGCCAGAACTTGCCGATGTAGTCGCGGAACTCGTCCAGGATCTGCTGCGCCCAGATGCTGCCGGTCAGTTCGCGATGGCGGCCGATCAGGCGGTGCAGGTGCTGGCGGTAGTTCTCGAAGCCTTCGGCGGACACGCGATGGATGTCGATCAGCTCGTGGTTGTAGCGGTCGACGAAATCGCGGTCGACGTCCAGCACGTAGGCCAGCCCGCCGGTGAAACCGGCACCGAAGTTCAGGCCGACCTTGCCCAGCACCAGCACCACGCCATCAGTCATGTACTCGCAGCAGTGGTCACCGGCGCCTTCCACCACCGCCAGCGCGCCGGAATTGCGCACGGCGAAACGTTCGCCCGCGCGGCCGGCGGCAAACAGCTCGCCCCCGGTGGCGCCATACAGGCAGGTGTTGCCGATGATCGCGGTGCTGCGTGCCTCGAAGCGGGCGCCACGCGGTGGACGCACCACCAGTCGGCCGCCGGCCATGCCCTTGCCGACGTAGTCGTTGGCTTCGCCTTCCACTTCCAGGTGCAGGCCACCGACGTTGAACGCGCCGAAGCTCTGCCCGGCACTGCCGCGGAAACGCAGTTCCAGCGGCGCCTCGGCCATGCCCTGGTTACCGTGTGCGCGTGCCACCGCACCGGCCAGGCGGGTGCCGATGCTGCGGTCGGTGTTGTGGATCAGGAAGCGATGTTCGCCACCGCGCTTGTGTTCGATGGCCGGGGCCAGCAGGCCGTCCATCTGCGTGGCCAGGCTGTCCGGCGATTCGTACAGGCGCTGCGCGGCACAGTGACTGCCCTCGTAGCGGGCATCGGCCAGCAGGCGTGACAGGTCCACGCGCACGCCGTCGCGCGGCGCGGCGTCGATCTGCCGCAGCAGGTCGGTACGGCCGACGATCTCTTCCAGCGAACGCGCGCCCAGGTACGACAGCCAGCCACGCACTTCCTCGGCCAGCAGGCGGAAGAAGTTCTCCACGCGCTCGGGCTGGCCGGTGAAGTGGTTCTCGCGCAGGCGCTCGTCCTGGGTGGCCACGCCGGTGGCGCAGTTGTTGAGGTGGCAGATGCGCAGGTACTTGCAGCCCAGCACGATCATCGGCGCGGTGCCGAAGCCGAAACTGTCCGCACCCAGCAGCGCGGCCTTGACCACGTCCAGGCCGGTCTTCAGGCCGCCGTCGGTCTGCAGCAGGGTACGCCCGCGCAGGTCGTTGGCCAGCAGCGCCTGGTGCGCTTCGGCCACGCCCAGTTCCCACGGTACGCCGGCATAGCGGATCGAGCTGACCGGCGACGCGCCGGTGCCGCCGTCATGGCCGGAGATGGTGATCAGGTCCGCACCTGCCTTGACCACGCCCGCGGCAATCGTGCCGACGCCGGCATGGCTGACCAGCTTCACCGACACCAGCGCGGTCGGGTTGACCTGCTTGAGGTCGTAGATCAGCTGCGCCAGGTCCTCGATCGAATAGATGTCGTGGTGCGGCGGCGGCGAAATCAGGCCGATGCCCGGACGCGCATAGCGCAGCCGCGCGATCAGTTCGTTGACCTTGTGGCCGGGCAGCTGGCCACCTTCGCCGGGCTTGGCACCCTGCGCGACCTTGATCTGCAGTACCTCTGCATTGACCAGGTATTCGGCGGTGACGCCGAAGCGGCCCGAGGCCACCTGCTTGATCTTGCTGCGCTTGGCGGTGCCATAGCGTGCGGGGTCTTCGCCGCCTTCGCCGGAATTGCTGCGGCCACCGAGGCGGTTCATCGCAATCGCCAGTGCCTCGTGTGCTTCCGGTGACAGCGCACCGAGACTGATCGCCGCGGTATCGAAGCGCGGAAACAGTTCGCTGGCCGGTGCCACGTCATCGATCGGCGTCGGCGAGGCGGCCGGTACCAGCTGCAGCAGGTCGCGCAGTGCCGACGGCGGACGCGCGTGCACGGCATCGCAGTACTGCTGCCAGGCACGCGGGTCACCGCTGCGCGCCGCACGCTGCAGGGTGGTGACCACGTCCGGGTTGTACATGTGGTACTCGCCGCCGTGCACGTACTTCAGCAGGCCGCCGACATCCACGTCCTGCTGCGCGTCCCAGGCCTGCGCGCACAGCTCGCGTGCGTCGGCATCCAGGCGCGCGAAACCGGCACCGCCGATGCGCGAAGCGGTATCCGGGAAGCACAGGTCCACGACCTCCGGTTCCAGGCCGATGATCTCGAACAGCTGCGCGCCGCGATAGCTGGCCACGGTACAGATGCCCATCTTCGAGATGATCTTGGACAGGCCCTTGTACACGCCCTTGCGATAGCGGCGGCCGATCTGCGACTGCTCACCCCCCTTGCTCAGCTTGAGGATGCCGCGGCGGCCCAGGTCGAACAGGGTCTGGTAGGCCAGGTACGGATACACCGCGGTGGCGCCGAAGCCGAGCAGGCAGGCCATGTGGTGCGGGTCGCGCGCGGTACCGGTCTCGACGATGAGATTCACGTCGCAGCGCAGGCCCAGCCGCGAGAGGTGGTGGTGGACGGCACTGGTGGCCAGCAGCGCATGCACCATCGGCCGCCCGGCTACCGGGTAGCGGTCGGACAACAGCAGCATCACCATGCCCTCGCGGGCGGCCTGTTCGGCTTCGGCGCAGATGCGCTCGATGCCGGCGCGCAGGCCTTCGTCCTCGCCGTAGGACAGGTCGAGCAGGCGGTTGGCCTGCACATACTGGTCCATCTTCAGCAGCTGGCGCAGCTTGCGCTGGCTCAGTACCGGCGAGTTGAGGATGACGTGGTTCACCGTCTCCGGGCCGGCATGGAAGATGTTGGTCTCCCTGCCGAGCTGGGTGGACAGCGACATCGCACAGTCTTCGCGCAGCGGATCGATCGGCGGGTTGGTGACCTGCGCGAAGGCCTGGCGGAAATAGTCGTACAGCGGGCGGCTGCGCTGGCTCAGCACCGCCATCGGCGTGTCATCGCCCATCGAGCCAGTGGCTTCCTGCTCGGTCTCGGCCAGCGGCCGCAGCACCTGCTCCACTTCCTCGCTGCTGAGCTGGTAGAGCTTGTGGTAGCTGCGCAGGGTGCCTTCGTCGAAGGGTTCTTCCACCAGCGAGGGATCGATCAGTTCGGTCTGCAGGTAGGTCACGCCCTGTTGCAGCCACTGCTTGTACGGCGCGCGGCCACGGTTGATGCGGTCCACCGCATCGGAGTCGAGCAGGTCGCCGCGCTTGAGATCGATGGCGATCATCTCGCCCGGGCCGAGCTTGCCCTTGCGCACCACGCGCTCGGTCGGCACTTCCCATACACCCGCTTCGGAGGCGACCAGGAAGTGGCGGTCGGCGGTCAGCATCCAGCGCGCCGGGCGCAGGCCGTTGCGGTCCAGCGTACACACCGCATAGCGGCTGTCGCAGGCGACGATGCCGGCCGGGCCATCCCACGGTTCGCTGTTCAGGCCGTGGAATTCGTAGAACGCGGCCAGGTCCGGATCCTTGAATTCCAGCGATTGCGTGGCCGGCGGCACCAGGATGCGCAGCGCCTGGATCAGCTCCATGCCTCCGGCGACCATCAGCTCCAGCATGTTGTCCAGGCTCTGCGAGTCCGAGCCATGCATGGAGATGACCGGGTCGAACTCGGCGATGTCGAAGCGTGGTGTCTTCCACACCTTGCTGCGCGCCTGCGCCCAACGCCGGTTACCTTCGATGGTGTTGATCTCGCCGTTGTGGGCGAGCATGCGGAACGGGTGCGCCAGCGGCCAGCGCGGCAGCGTGTTGGTGGAGAAGCGCTGGTGGAACACGATCGCGCTGGAGGCCAGCTCGCGGCGCTGCAGGTCCGGGAAGAAGCGGCTGAGCTTGTCCGGCAGCACCATGCCCTTGTAGCTGATCGCATCCGGGTTGAGGGTGGTGACGTAGAAGTCGGCGTGTTCGCGCAGCTGCTGTTCGCTGCGGCGGCGGGCCAGGAACAGCGCCAGCGCGAAGCCGGCATCATCCTGGCCGATGCCCGCGTCCACGAACACCTGCTCGATGCGCGGCAGCGTGTCGCGCGCGAGCTGGCCGCAGACGCTGTCATCGGTGGGCACCTCGCGCCAGCCGGCGACCTTGCAACCTACGGCTTCCACCTGCGCCTGCAGCTGCGCGCGGCATGCCTGCGCGGCATCGGCGTCGTGCGGCAGGAACACCACGCCGGCGGCGAAACGTGCGGCGACGCTGATGCCGGCTTCACTGGCCAGCAGTTTCAGGAACGCATCCGGGCGGCGCAGCAGCAGGCCGCAGCCATCACCGGTCAGGCCATCGGCGGCGACACCGCCACGGTGGGTCATGCGCGAAAGCGCGGCGATGGCGGTATCAACCAACAGGCGCGATGGTTGATCGTCGAGCTGGGCGACCATGCCAAATCCACAGGCATCGCGCTCGGAGCGCGGGTCGTAAAGCCCTTGGCGGTTGCGGGGGGCCATCTCTACCTCGATGCGGAATGAATTGAACGGGGACACTCAAGCCCGCTCAATCCCTGGAGCGCATCGTGAGGCCACCGGATGCCTCGACTAGATCACAGGTTGCTGCAACGCCGCAATACACGGTTGCAGGTGCAACAGAAAGCGCCGGCACCCGTGTGCCGGCGCGGGGTCTGACTCAGCCGCAGCGCGCGCCACTGACGGCGCCCTTGTCGTCCACTTCGATGTTCAGGCGGTCGCCGAGGAACTCCATCGTGGCCACGTCGTTGGGCTTGAGCACGCGCACCTGGCTGGCGCCGGCGTCTTCCTGCGCCTGCTTGCCGAGCGCGTCGGTGTAGGTCTGGCCGACCAGGCTCTGCACCTGGCTGGCGTCGCAGGTGCCGACCGGCGGTGCCTCGGTGGCCTTGCCGGTGTCGTCGGCCGGTGCCTTGGCGGCCTCGGCCGCCTGCTGGGCATGGGCGGTGGCCGAATCCTGTTCGTCCAGCGCCGGTGCCTGGCAGGCGGTCAGCGCCAGCACGGCCGGCAGCAACAGGGCGGAGAGCGAACGGGCGCGAATCGGGAACGACATCATGACTCCGGAAGGGGTTGTGAAGACCCGAGCATAGCGGCGAACCGGCCCTCACGTGTTTGTCTTGTGTTATCGACAGGATCGCGGCATGTCGACGGCGACACTACTGGCATGCCAACCGCCTCCACCCCCGAACGACAGGCCGCGCGCGCGGCTGGCCTGCGCTATGTCGACGATACCCAGCCGGGCATCAGCCGCCGCCGCGCCGGCAAGGGTTTCAGTTACCGCGATGCCGATGGCCACGCGATACGCGACGCCACCACACTGCAACGCATCCGTGCGCTGGCCATCCCGCCGGCCTACACCGCGGTGTGGATCTGTACCCACGCCAATGGCCACCTGCAGGCCACAGGGCGCGATGCGCGCGGGCGCAAGCAGTACCGCTACCACGCCGACTGGGCCAAGGAGCGCGACGCCGGCAAGTTCGACCGCATCATCGCGTTTGGCGAGGCCTTGCCCATGCTGCGCAGGCGCCTGTCGCGTGACCTCAAGCGGCCAGGCTTCCCGCGCGAGAAGGTGCTGGCGGTGGTGGTCGCGCTGTTGGCCGACACCCTGGTGCGGGTCGGCAACGAGACCTACGCCCAGCAGAACCGTTCGTTCGGACTGACCACGCTGCGCAACCGCCATCTGGAGCTGCTGCGTGGCGGCCGGGTACGCATGCGCTTCCGTGGCAAGTCCGGCCAGCTGCAGGACGTGACCGTGGGCGATCGCAGGCTGGGACTGCTGGTACGGCGCCTGCAGCAGTTGCCCGGGCAGGCGTTGTTCCAGTACCGCGACGATGAAGGTGCGCTGCAGCCGGTGGATTCCGGTGCAGTGAACGACTATCTGCGCGAGGTGATGGGCGAGGACTTCACCGCCAAGGATTTCCGCACCTGGGGCGGTACCGTGGCCGCGGTGCAGGCGTTCGCCGCCACCGAGCTGCCGGAACCGGCCAGCCAGCGCGCGCTGGCGCAGGCGCAGCGCGCGGTGGTGTGCGAGGTGGCGGCGCTGCTGGGCAATACCCCGGCGGTATGCCGCAAGGCCTACATCGATCCGTGCGTGTTCGCCGGCTGGGAGCGCGGCGAACTGGCGACGCTGGCCGGCCTGCGCGGGCCGCGCCAGTGGGAACAGGCCACCCTGCGCGTGCTGCGCAGGGCGCGCCGGCTCAGCCGCAGTAGATCGCGGTGATGTTGTTGGTGCGGCCCTTCTCGATGGTCAGGCGGTCACCGCCTTCGTGCGCCGGTGGCACCCGCGGACCGTCGTGACGCAGCACCCGTACATGCAGGCTGTCGCTGTCCACGCGGGCGCGGGCCACGGTGGCATCCGAGGCGGCCAGGCCGAGTGCGCCACGCACCATGTCGCTATGGCACTGGCCGGAAATCACGCCGTCGATCGGCTGCACCTGGGCCATCGGTGTGCTGCTGCAGGCCGCGAGGGCGAAGCAGACGGCGGCGGTGGCGATGGCATGTTTCATGGTGGTGTTCCTTGTGTGGTTGCGTGCAGCGTGCGACGGCGCACGTGGTGGCGGAATGAATACCGTGCACATCGTGGACACGGTGCGCTCACTGCAGCCAACAGCATAGGTGGAGACACTGCAGGCGCGGCGGATGCCGCCCCGGTAGTGCGGCGCCCGCGCCCGGTAGTGCCGGCCGCTGGCCGGCAACCCCATTCCCCCCCGAGGAGACCTGCATGGCCACCGCCAGGAAGACCCCCGTCCGCCGCAAGGCATCGCCGAAGGTGCGCAAAGGCAGCACCGCAACCAAGACCGTCGCCGACCCCGACCGCCCGCGCGTGGTGAAGACCGCAACCCGCAAGGCGGCTGCCAGCGATCCGCGGGCAGCGCGCGTCGCAGCACGGCAACGGCGCCTGCAGGACCAGGAGAAGGCCAAGGACGCCCGCGCGGCCAAGAAGGCAACAAAGAAGACCGCGACCCAGGCCGGCGCACGCCGTCAACCAGAGGCGATGCCGGCGCAGCAGCTGGCCAAGCCTGGGCATGAACACGAACTGGAGCTGGCGCCGCGTTTTCTTGCACCGGACTACGCCGGCAGCGGCAAGCTGCAGGGCATGCGTGCAATCGTCACCGGTGGCGATTCCGGCATCGGCCGTGCAGTGGCGGTGCTGTTCGCACGCGAAGGCGCCGATGTGGCAGTACTGCATCTGGACGAGGCCGAGGACGCGGACATCACCCGCCAGCACGTGGAGCGCGAAGGCGGCCGCTGCGTGGTGATCGCCGGCGATGTGCGTGATCCGCGCTTCTGCAACAAGGCGGTCAAGCAGGTGGCCAAGGCGTTCGGCGGCATCGACATCCTGGTCAACAATGCCGCGTTCCAGCTGCACTGCGAACGGCTGGAAGACCTGGAAGATGCGCATCTGCAGGAAACCCTGCAGACCAACATCGGCGGTTACATCCAGATGGCGCGCGCGGTACTGCCGCATCTGGGCGACGGCGCAAGCATCATCAACACGGGCTCGGAAACCGGCATTTTCGGCAGCAAGGCGCTGATCGACTACTCCGCCACCAAGGGCGCGATCCATGCGTTCACCAAGTCGCTGGCCAGCCAGCTGCTGCCACGTGGCATCCGGGTCAACTGCGTGGCGCCGGGACCGGTGTGGACGCCGCTGAACCCGGCCGACAAGCAGGCCGAGGATGTCGCCGAGTTCGGCAAGGACAGCGATATGGGCCGGCCTGCACAGCCCGAAGAGCTGTCGCCCGCGTATGTGTTCCTGGCCTCGCCGGTCTGTGCCAGTTACATCAGCGGGGTGATCCTGCCGGTGATGGGTGGGCCGCGGGGCTGAGCCGACGGTAGTGCCGGCCGCTGGCCGGCAGCCTCAGGGCACGGTCACCGCAGGCGCATAGAGATCGGCAATGCGTGGAATGAACAGCTGCGGATTGGCGCCGACCAGATTGGTCAGCACCACCACCGCGACGTCGCGGTCGGGATACACGACGAAGGCCGAGCGCGCGCCGCCGATACCGGCCACCTGCAGGTCGGGCGATGCGCGCAGCACCGGCCAGCCGCCCGCCCATGGTCCAGCACGGCCATCGGTGAGGCGCTCTGCGGTCCACATCCTCTTCCGAGGTGCATCCCGAAGCAGGCGCCCGTCGGTCAACGCGACCAGCCAGCGCGCGGTGTCATCGGCGGTGGTGAGGATGCCACCACCGGCCCACAGTGAAGGCGGAATGTCGTAGAACCAGTGCGACAGGCGCGGCGGTGCATCGGCTGCGTCGGTGGCACGCGGGGCCAGGCTGTACATCGTCGCCACATCCGGAATCAGGTCATAGCTGTCGCCGAAGGTGGTGCGGGCCATGCGCGCGCTGCCGAACTGACCGCTGGCGAGGAAGCGTTCGTAGGACATGCCCGATTGCTGCGCGATGATCCGTGCCAGCAGCACATAGTTGGTCTGGTTGTAGGCAAAGCGCTGCCCGGGCGCTGCTTCGATGGGGCGCGCGGTGACTGCCGTCCATGCCTGCGCTTCGGAGCCCCCTCCCAGCAGTCCGCCTGCATCCAGGATGTCCGGCAGTCCCGAGGTGTGTGCCAGCAACTGACGCACGCGCACCTCCCTCCATGTGGCCGGAAGACCATCCAGGTAACGCGAGGCGGGCGCGTCCAGATCCAGTTGCCCCTGTTGTGCCAGCTGTGCGGCAGCCACGCCGGTGAACGCCTTGGTGGCCGGATTGAGCGGGAAGCGGGTGTCGCGCGAGGCGAGCACACCGTTCTCGACATTGGCCAGGCCATAGGCTTCGGAGAGCACGATCTGCCCTTGCTTGACCACGGCGACCTGCAGCCCGGGAATGCGCTGCTCCAGCATGATCTGGCGGATCAGGCGGCGGGTCTGGTCGTTGGCCTGGTCCTGGCTGGCGGAGATGGCGGTGAAGGGCAGGGCACTGATGAGCATGAGCACGACTCGAAGCGTTGGGCGGAACATGCGGAATTCCCGTGGAGTGCCGGGGATCGGATGCAGCCGGCGCGTCAAAGGTTTAAGCGCGCGGTGTGCCTACCGTTCGTCGGCCCATGACTTCCGGGGGGTTGACTACAGCTGTCGTCAAGCTGACATTGGCGACACGTGTAGTCAAGGGAGTGGTGTCATGCGTGGCAAGACGATCGGGGACCAGGAACTGGCCCTGCTGCAGTACATCGATGAACATGCGCCGGCCAGTGTCGGCGAGGTCGCCAGTGGCTACGCCGAGCCCCGTGGCCTGGCCCGGTCCACCGTGCTGACGATGATGGAGCGGCTGCGGGCGAAGGGGTATCTTCAGCGCCAGCAGCAGGACGGCGTCTACCGCTACCAGGCCACCCGTGGCCCGGAGAGCGTGCTGCAGGGTGCCGTGGCCCAGTTCGTCGACAACACCCTGCAGGGCTCGGTGTCGCCGTTCGTGGCCTACCTGTCGCAGCGCCAGCAGGTCAGCGACAACGAGCTGGCCGAGCTGGAAGCGCTGGTCGCCCAACTCCAATCGCGTCGCCACGAGGGCTGAGCCATGGACACCACGATGCTGATCCCGATGTTGGAACGGCTGGGATGGACCAGCCTGCAGACCGTGCTGCTGGTGGCCCTGGTGTACGGCGTGTGCCGCGCGCTGCCATCGCTGTCGGCGGCCACCCGCTGCCGCCTGTGGTGGCTGGTGTCGCTGCAGGCCGTGCTCGGCCTGTTCTGGAGCCAGCCGCTGCAGCTGGCCTGGCTGCCGGCACCGCAGGCGGTGGCGATGACCGCCACCGACGTTGCCGCAGATCTGGTCTACCCGCTGGCGCCGGAAGCCTCGGCGCAGCTGCTGGCGACGATGCCGATGCCTGCAGCGGAGGTGCCGGCAGTGGCGTGGTGGGCCGTTGCACTGGCTGCGCTGTGGGTATCCGGCGTGCTGCTGATGGCCCTGCGTACCTTCGGTGAGTGGCGCCGCTGCCGGGCGCTGCTGGCCGCCGCCTATCCCTGCCAGGACGAAGCGCTGGTGCAGGCCCTGCAACTGGCCTCCGACGCACACGGCGTGCGCCCTGCGCCGCGGCTGTGGATGAGCACGCAGGTGGACGCACCGCAGCTGGTTGGACCGTTCCGCCCGGTGCTGCTGCTGCCGGCCGGCGACAACGCCCTGCAGGGTGATGCGCTGGACCTGGCACTGACCCACGAACTGCAGCACCTGCAGCGGCGTGACCTGCAGTGGGGCCTGCTGCCCGCACTGGCCCAGCACCTGTTCTTCTTCCACCCGCTGCTGCGCCTGTCGGTGCGCGAATACGCACAGGCCCGCGAGGAAGCAGTGGATGCGGCCGTGGTCGGCCAGCACGGCGCCAGCCGCCAGGCTTATGGTCGCCTGCTGCTGCAGCTGGGCGTGGCACCGCAGCCGCATCTGGGCGTGGCGAGTGCTGCACCGAACACCACCAGCCTCAAGCGTCGCCTGCTCTCGCTGCAGCCGCGCCGGGCCTGCCCGCGCATTCTGGCGATGGCACTGACCGCCGTCGTGGTGCTGGTGGGCGTGGCACCGATGCGGCTGGTCGCTGCGCCAGTGCCACCGGCACCGCCCGCGCCGCCGGCGGCACCGAAGGCGGTGGTACCGCCGCCGCCGAAGGCTCCGAAAGCGCCGCCCGCACCGCCTTCGTCCGCGCGCATTCCGGCCGTGCCGGTGGCGCCCGCGCCGCCGGTCGAGTCGGCTGATGTGGAAGAACCGTCCGGTCCTGATGATGCCGACGTGGCCTACCTCGACGATGCCTCTGGCATGGATGAGGACCATGACGGCACGACCACCACCTCCATCACGACCTACGGTCGCCTCGATCTGGGCAAGTCGCCCCGGGAGGCCTTCGTGCTGGTCGATGGCGATTCGACCTTCGCCAACGGCGGCATGGACGACGTGACGGTGGCCCGCAGGCAGCTCGGCAAGGGTCCGGCGCTGTGGTTCCGCCAGGGCGACAAGCGCTACGTGGTGCGTGATCCGATGATGATCCAGACCCTGCAGCGTGCCTACAGCGGCGCGGCCGATCTGGGCCGCCAGCAGAGCGAACTGGGCCGCCAGCAGAGTGCGCTGGGTCGCGAGCAGGGCGAACTCGGCAGGCAGATGGGCGAGATGGGGCGTCTGCAGAGCGAGGAGGCACGCCGCATCGCACTGGCCGCTGCCGAGGCCGCGCGCAGCGCGATGGCCGCGCATGACATCAACCGCGAGGCGGCGGCGGAAGCGGCGAAGGCGGCGCGCGGCGCGACCAGCGATATGGCCGTGGCGCGAGAGGCTGCGCGCGAGGCCGCCGCCGAGGCACGTCGTGCGATGCAGGAAGCCCGCAGCGAGGCCGCGCAGTCCGGCCGTACCCGTGACATGCAGCGCCTGGCCAGACAGCAGTCTGAACTGGCCAACCGACAGGCGGCACTGGGCAGCCAACAGGCCGCGTTGGGCGAGCGCCAGGCGCGCGTGCATGCGCAGGCATCGCAGCAGGCACAGCAGGTGATCGCGCGCGCACTGGCCAGCGGCAAGGCCGAGCGACTCTGAGCGGTAGTGCCGGCCGCTGGCTTGCAATGTGGGGTGCCGGCCAGCGGCCGGCACTCCCCTGAGGCGATCAACCGCAGCTGGCGCGTTCGATGCGGTTCTGCGCATCCACCTGCACGGTCACGCGGTCCTGGCGGAAGTCCATGGTCACCGCCATGCCGGGTTTGACCACCCGTGCACCGCGCGCGCCGCTGTCAGCCACCAGTTTCTTGATCGTGGCTTCGTCGGCGGTCTTGCCGGTGAAGGCTTCCAGCGCCTCCGGCCTGCATTCGTGCGCGGCATCGGCCACGGGTGCTGGCGCGGGATCGTGAGAGGTGCTGCTGCCAGCGTGACTGCAGGCGGCCAAGGGCAGGATGGCGAGCAGGACCAGGGGATTGAGGCGCATCGTCGGGCTCCAGGCGTGGATGGTGGCGGCAGTGTCACCGCTGCCACCGTCAGGCCGCGTCAACGCTTACTGCCCAACCAATGCCAGCGTCTCGCGCTCGCGTTGCTCCTCGCGTACCAACCGTTGCAGCAGCAGGGCCAGGGTCACTACGTCCTGGTGGTTGTGGTCGGCTACCCGGCGCAGGTTCACGGCGTCGCCGCCGCGCAGGAAACGCAGCCATGCGCCCGGCGCTTCAGAACCGGGCAGGTCGTCTTCGCGCACCACGCGCAGCAGCTGGCGTTCGATGGTGGACAGCTTGCAGTTCTCCCACGTGCCGCGATAGCGGCGGCGGGTCGGATAGAGCAGGTCGACGTGATCCAGCGCGCTGATCGGGCAACGCTGGCGGGCCAGCCGGTAGCGCGCCTTCAGCAGCGGCGCATCGTAGCTGCGGCCGTTGTAGCTGCAGAACACGGTGGAGGGCTGCAGCCAGCGGGCGAAGGTGGCCAGCATCGCGTCCTCGGCGGCCATCGTCGCCATCAGCAGCTGGCGGATGCGCAGGCCTTCGCCGCGTTGCGGGCACACATGCCAGTCGGCGGCCCCGATCATGAAGGCGCGGGTGCCGGTGCCGCCGGCCAGGCCGGTGGTTTCGGTATCGAAGAACAGCAGGTCGCGCGGGGATACGTGTTCGCCTTCGCGGCGGGCGAAATCCAGCGACAGCGGCTGTGCCGGAATGGGCTGCGGCTGCAGCGATTCGATCAGGAACAGGCCCGGTGCGATTTCCTCACCAGGAAGCTGGCGATCCTGCGCACTGGCGCGTGCCGGTGCGGCTCCACCACGTGAGCGCAGGCCGAGCAGGCGGTGCAGGCTGCCCACTTCCGGCCGACGCAGCGGTGCGGGTGCCGGTGTGGAGGCCGCAGCGCCGGTCGGCTTGTGGCGGATTTCCTGTTCGACCCACGCGAACACCGAACGCTCGGCCGGTGGTTGCCGCGCATCGTTGGCGGCCACCGGTGCCGCAGATGCCGCGAGAACATCCGGCGCCGACGGTGTAGCCGCCTTCGGGTCGCCGGCCTGCTTCCGCAGCAGGCGCAGCTTGTCCAGGCTCAGGCTCACGGGGCCAGCAGCTCCATCGGGTCGCGCGCGGTCACCACCACGTCGCGTACGTGCTGGCAGGCCTCGGCATCGAACAGATCCAGCACGCGCAGCGCCAGCGCACGCGGCGAGGTGTCCTCCTCTTCCTGCGCGGCCAGCACCGGGCCCACGCAGGCCGGGCAGCCGGCCTTGCAGTCGCAGCGCTGCACCAGTTCGCGAGCGCGCTGCACCAGCTCGGCCTGGCGCTGCCACAGCGGTTCGCTCAGGCCGACGCCGCCGGGGAAGTTGTCGTACAGATACACGGTGGGCACGAATTCCTGCAGCAGCTCGACGACGCCGGGATCGCCCTCGCTGCCGCGCAGCTGGCCACGGCCGCTCTGGTCGGCGATCGCGAACCAGGAACCATCGCCGTTGCCGACCGACTTCTGCAGGTCGCGCGCATCGGCCATCACCGCCACGGTGGCGACGATGTGCAGCGCATAGGCGGCGCCAAGGAAGCCATCCAGCGCATCCTGCTTGCTGGCGAAGGCGCGCAGCAACAGTGCCTGCGGCAGCTGCCACCACACCGCAGTGGTATGCAGTTCCTGGTCGGGCAGGTTCACCGGCCCGTAGCCGATGTTCTCGTGGGTGTAGTAGCGGATCTTCTTGTAGCCAGCCACGCGGCGTACCACGTGCACTTCGCCATGATGCGAATCACCACGGCCGGCCACGCCGCCGTCGAAGCGGTCCAGTACCTTGAGCTTGGTGAAGTCGATGCTGTCGGTGTAGTAATCCACATGCGTGCGGGTGACATAGGCCTTGCGGCCGTCCCAGTCGAGCGTCTCCACCTGGTACGGGGTGGACTGCACCATGTGGATGGCGCCCTCGTACAGGGTGAGCGCGGCGGCGGAGTAATCCACTTCGGCGATGATCTGCTGGCGGCCATCGCTGCGATCGACCACCACGAAGTTGCCATCGGCCACCGCACGCAGGCTGACCGCGTTGGCCGGATAACTGTCGGCGATCCATTCCCAGCGTTCGCCCTCGCGGTGGATCACCTCGGTTTCGGCCAGCGCTTCCAGGAACACTTCCGGGTCGATCGGGCCGAAGCCATCGCCGACCCGGAACGGCAGCTCGAAGGCTGCGCAGCGGATGTGGTCGAACAGGATCAGCGGCTGGTCCGGCGCAATGCGTGCGTGTTCGGGCGAGGCCTCGGCGAAGAAATCCGGATGGCGCACCACGTACTGGTCCAGTGGTTGCGAGCTGGCCACCATCACCCCCAGCGCCGGCTGCTGGCGGCGGCCGGCGCGGCCGAAGCGCTGCCAGGTGGCGGCCACGCTACCCGGATAACCGTTGAGGATCACCACGTCCAGGCTGCCGATATCCACGCCCAGTTCCAGCGCCGAGGTGCTGACGATGCCGTCGATGGTGCCGGCGCGCATCGCACGCTCGGTCTCGCGGCGCTCGGTGGGCAGATAGCCGCCACGGTAGGCGCGGATGCGCGGCGGCTTGCGCGGGTCGTGGTCGAAGATGTCCTTCAGGTACTTGGTCAGCACCTCGACCATCAAGCGTGTCTGCGCGAACACCAGGGTCTTCAGCCCGGATTTGATCGCAATGCGTGCGATGCGGTTGCTCTGCGAGCGCGCCGAGGCGCGCAGGCCCAGGTCCGGATTGATCACCGGCGGGTTCCACAGCAGCACCTGCTTGGGGCCGCTGGGCGCGCCGGACTCGGTGATGGCGGTGACCGGTGCCTCGATCAGTGCCTCGGCATGCGCCTGCGGGTTGCCGATGGTGGCCGAGCACAGGATGAACTGCGGTTGCACGCCGTAGAACGCGCAGATGCGCTTGAGCCGGCGCAGCACGTTGGTGACGTGGCTGCCGAACACGCCGCGGTAGGTATGCACCTCGTCGATGACGATGTAGCGCAGGTTCTCGAAGAACTGCGCCCACTTGGTGTGATGCGGCAGGATCGCCTGGTGCAGCATGTCCGGGTTGGAGACCACGATGTCGCCGTGAAGGCGGATCGCCTGGCGTGCATCGCCGGGGGTATCGCCATCGAAGGTGAAGGCCTTCACCCCCAGATCGCCGGCGCGGTTGAGCTCCAGCAGCTCGGCCACCTGGTCCTGGGCCAGCGCCTTGGTCGGGAACAGGTACAGCGCCTTGGCCTTGTCCTGCATCGCCGCGCTGACCACCGGCAGGGTGTAGCACAGCGACTTGCCGCTGGCGGTGGGGGTGACGATGGCCACGTGCTCGCTGCGCTGGCTGGCCTCCCAGGCTTCGGCCTGGTGGCTGTAGAGCTGCTCGATGCCCCGCGCCTTCAGCGCGGCAGCCAGGGCCGGCGGAACCGAATCGGGAATGGGCGCATAGCGGCCTTCCCGGCCGGGAAGGGCAAAGCTGCCGGTAATGCGGTCCTGGTAGCGGCGCTGCAGGCGCGCGCTGAGCAGGGCGCCGTCACGGGCGGGCAGGCCATCGCGGGTGGCGAGCTTCTGCTCGGCATCGGCGGTGCGCTTGGCGAGTTCGTAAGCCATGGAAGATGGAGCCGGGACGTTTTACGAGGGGTCACATGGCACCACAAAGACGTCTCAGGATGTGAGACACGATCATGGGATGGAGTGAACCGTTCAGTGCGCGCAGGCCATGGCATCAAAGCATCTCCCCTGGCTGAACAGCCACCGACGCAGCAACGAAATCTGAAGCCTGCATCCGTATCCTTGGGTGCTGGACGCAACCAACAGGGTGGATGGCTGTGGCACGACGTGGAACGCAGGGAGCAGTCCTGGCCGGCATGCTGCTGGCTGGCATCGCGCAGGCACAGCAGTCCACGCCGGTCGTGGTGCCCGACCCGGCGCCCGAGCCTCCTGCAGATGCGCCGGCGGCAACCACCACGCCGGTTTCCACCGCACTGCCGCAGGACAACGTCACCACTCTCGGCGAAGTGCGTGCGCTCAAGCCTGAAGACGAGCCGCTGGACCTGTACCGCTTCAAGAACCCGGTGAAGTTCGGCGACAACCGTTTCAGCCGTGACTGGAGCGAACCGCCGTCGCCGGAGCAGGTCAGCATGAGTGGCGGCTACATCATGATGGGTGTGGTCAAGGGGGTCATGGCGGCCGCCAAGGGCGTGAACAAGCTCACGGGTGGACCTTCGCAGATCCAGGCCGCCGTGGCGCGGCCACCGCCGGAACTCAGTGCGGAGCAGCAGCGGCGCGCGCTGCTGTTCTCCCAGGAACAGAATGCTGGCGACGCGCCGCCGGTGAAGTAGCCGCGCCGCTCAGGCCGGTTGGCCCGGTGCCGGGCGTGACTGCAGGTCGGCGTCCAGCGCGCGTCGCCGGGCGCGGGCGCGCAGGATGCCCCGCGCCAGCAGGGCCGCCTGCACCACGATCAGCGTCAGTGACAGCAGCAGCATCAGGCTGCTGGCCACTGCACGCTGGATGCGGTCATCGGAGGCGCCGGGTTCCACGCGCAGGCGCAGACCGCCTGCGTCCTGCCGGGTGGACAGCACGAGCCCCTGCAACGCGAACGGTACAGGGGTTGCGACCACCGCCCCTGCCTCCTGCCAGTGATCGAGCAGGGTGTCGGAACGCAGGGGGTCCCGCGGTGCGTGTTGCGCTTCGTCACGCAGGTCATCGGGGGTTTCCAGCACCACGCCGCCGCGCTGCAGGCTGATCAACTGCGGTGTGAGCGCTGCCAATCGGGTGGCGATGGCGGCACCGGCATGCTCGCGGGCGATTCCACGCAGTGCGGCGAGGTCGCTGCCGGTCATGTACATACCGTCCTCGCCCTCCGTGGCCAGCCGGCGCATGTGCTGGGCCAGTTTCGGCCAGTCGTCCAGTGCAGTGTCCTGGCCGTCCACCTCCACCGATGCACCGAGCGCGCGAACGATGGACTGCTGCAACCCTGCGCAGTCACGCAGGCCGACCGCGCAGGCGGCTTCGACCGTATCGATCATGCGGCCGAGCGCCGTCACTATCTGCTGCTCGCCGCGCGCGGCCATCAGCGCCTGCTGATAGGGATCGCTGATCTGCTGCATCATCAGCATGCGCAGCATCGTCGAATAGCCGTCCTTCTGCGCATCGACGAAACTGCCGCGATACAGCGACAGCAGCGGGTCGGGCACCGCCAGCGCAGGCAGCACCACCGTGGTGGCGCCCCAGCGCATCCGCGCGCAGTCCGGAAGCACCACCTCCGTGCCGGTATCGGCCAGCCGGGTCAACGCGAGTTCGCATTGGCCTTCTCCACTGAGCCGCACGCGGTCACCGGGCTGCGGAGGATCCTGCAGCACGCTGTCGGCACGGCTGTCAGTCCGCGTCTGGGTGCCCTGCAGCCCATGCCAGGCCAGGCGGAGGTCGTCGCCGTCACCGGCCAGCAGTGCGGTCACCGCCCCCAGCAGCGCGATCACCAGGAGCAGCAGAGTGCCGCCCCAGCGGATCGGCGGGAAACGGCGCTGCTCATCCAGCCGCGACCAGTGCGGGCCGATCGACAGGACGTCGCCGGTGTCCTGGGCGATGTCCAGCTGCACGGTCTGCTGCAGCGGAAGGCGCCCGCACTGCTGCCAGTGCACCGGGACCTGTACCTGCAGGCTGTCGCCGACGAAGAAGCGTTGCAGCCGCAGCGCGGCATTCATCGGATTGGGCATCTCCAGCCGATGCAGGACGCCCTCTACGCGACGGACCCGGCCAGGCCGGATCTTGCGCAGCGGCGGGCGGAGCTGGCACACGATACCGGCCAGGGCCGCCGCAATGGCCAGCAGCATGACCAGCGGCAGCGCATCGCCCAGGTCGGCGATGGTGGCCGTCAACAGCAGTGAAAGCGCGACGATCCAGAAGCCAGCGGGCAGCCATCCGAACGCGGGCCGCCGCCGCAGCTGCGCTTCCTCGAAGGTCTCGGCACGCTCTTCCAGTGTCGTGACCGGCTGGGCGGCCAGCGACGGGGGCGCGGGCAGTGGCGGGGCACCAGGCGGGAGCCCGTCGGCGCGGCCGTCGTGCAGGCTGCGGCTGCGTCCTTCGACAACGGAAAAATCATTGAGCCGCACCACGATGGCCTGGCGCTCCGTCAGCACAACGTCGGCGTCGTTGTCCTCGGCCAGGAACAAGGGCGCATCGTAGGGCAGCAGCACGTCCACGCCCCCGAGGGTGTCGTGGAGTGTTTCGACGCCGTTGGCGATGATGCCGTGGCGGCTGAAGCGGCCACGCAGGCGACGCACACCGGTTTCCCACGCGAGGCCGTGGGCGACGCGGAGGGACTCCAGGGCCAGCGCTTCGTCGTCCTGCAGTTCACGGACGACCTGGGTACGGCGCAGGGCGGCCAGCGCATCCTGGTTGTCCTTGCGCCGCGACTGGTAGTTCAGCCAAGCCACCAGCGCCACGAGCAGCAGGATGATCTTGACGATGATGAAGACGCTCATCGGCGCACCCCGGCCGAAGGCTGACGATACGCGATGGCAGGGGATGGGAATGGGAATGTGCGTGATGCACACGACATCGTGTCGATCATGGCTCCCTCCAATGGAGCTGTCCGTCCGCGTACCAGTCTGCCTCGGGTGGCCCGCACAGGGCAAACCCAGCGGTTCCGGCACTGCCCGATCCGGGCACGCCTGTTGATATGCGCAGAGGCGGACTATCAAGGTGGGGGCTACCTGCCGTCGCCTGCCCTACGGTGCTGGTTGCGTCAATCGAGGGTCGTGCATGCGCCGCCGTTCCAGCCACCACAGCAGCGAGGCGCACAGCGCGAACGCCAGCCACCACGGCCAGCGCGATCCCGGCACGGGTTGCATCACCAATGCGTTCGCCGGCGTGCTGGAGACCAACGCCTGAGTCGTCGCATCGATCATTGCCTGCCGATGCAGCGCGGTCGCGGCCCTTGGGTCGAACACATAGCGCCAGACGATGCTGTCGCCATGCTGCAGGCGCTGCCAGCCTGCGTCACGCGGCCACCAGCCGGCGCAGCGCAGGGTCGAGGTCGCGCCATCGACGACCAGCGGTACTCCGTCGCCACCTTCGTTGAAAACCTGCAGCGGCGCCTGCACGCCGCACAGCGTCTGCCGTTCGCCTGCCCAGCTGATCGGCTGCGGTGACCAGAGCGCATCAGCGCTGCCCTGTGCACGCGCCAGCTTGGCCACCACGCTGCTCCACAGTTCGCCGTGGCGGTCGTCGCGCCCGGCCAGCACCCAGCGCCAGCTGTCGGTCATCGGCAGCAGGCCGATGCGGCCCTTGCCAGCCGCGCGCCAGCCGCCGATGGCGTTGCCAACACGATCCTGCAGCAGCGCGCTGCTGCCCGGCACCTGCAGCGCCAGGGCTTCCAGCGCGGGCAGGGTGGCACTGTGCGAACGGCGGTCGGCCTCCTCGCCGTAGCCGGTCGGCAACGTGCCGGCGGCGAGCGGGCCGCGTCGTGCGGCGAGGATTGTGCTTTCGCCATCGCCGGGAAGTTCAAGGAGGCGGCTGCTGCCATCGCCCTGCACTGGCAGGCCCAGATCACGCAGTCGCTGGCGCGCGCTGGCCGAAGGCGCGCCTGCACTGCGCACCAGCACGCCGAGTCCCTCGCGCAGCGCCTGGCGCACGGTGGCCAGCTGGCCTGCACTCAACGCTGCCAGGCTGCGTTCGTCCAGCAGCAGCAGGTCGCTGCGCGCCAGTGTTGCAGCATCGAGCGAAACCGCGCCATCACCCACGCTGAGCCCAGCGCCGGTATCGGCCTGCACCCGCACGCGGATGCCGGCATCGGCGGCCCAGCGGCGCAGGTACTTCAACTCCGGGCCCGGCGCACTGGCACGCACCAGCAGCCGTATGGGGGCGGCCGGCAGGGTCTGCTGCGGCACCGGCGCGCTGTCCACCACATGGCCTTCGGCATCGAGCAGGCGCAGCTGGAACACGCTGCGGCCTTCGGCGCGGGCGATGCCGCTGAGCTGTACGCGGCCATCTTCGGCAACCGCCGTGCGATCAACCACGCTGCCCGCCGGGTCGAGCAGTTCGGCTTTCGCCTTTGCAGCACCACGCGCCTGTGCGTGCACGTCGAAACGAGCACCGGGTGCGGCATCGGCAGGGGGTTGCAGGGCGATCCAGCCGCGCGGCTCCGGTGCGGCCTGCCAACGTACATCCGGTGGCAGCACCGCGTCGCGGTCACGCGCGACCAGGCCCGCACCGACCAGGGTCAGCGTGGACGCCGGATGCTGGCGCAGCGCGGTGGCCAGGTCGGGAACGCGCTGTGCGCCGGGCACATCGGCAGCTTCGGGCAACAGCAACAGCGGGCCTTTGCTGGCCGGGAGTGCGCCGGCCTTGCCGGCGTCGATTCCCAGCACGACCAGGCCGCCTGCGGGTTGCTGGCGGGCGGGCGGCACCAGGCAGAAATACAGCAGCGCGGCGACGATGATCTGCAGTGCGATCAAGATCCACCGGCGGCCGGGGTGCGCGGTGTCTCCACGCAGCTGGCGCACGCTGGCGATGACCACGATCAGGGCGAGGGCCAGCGCAATCCACAGGTTCACAGCGGAGGCGTTCATGGCTGCGCCTCCAGCGCGTCGAGGTAGCGCTGGCCCATCGCATCGGCGGCACTGCGCCGCATCGCCTGCGGCAGCGGACGCTGCAGCGCCCGCCACAACTGTGCGCGCAGGCGCTGGCGACAGTCGTGGCAACTGGGCTCGATGCGCAGCTGCTCGATGGCCGCAGCCAGATCGAGTGCATCGGGCAGGTAGGCGGCGTTGCGCTGCTGCCAGGCCGCGAGCGCATCCAGATCCGGCGCGCCGGTGTCATCGCCGAGACGCTGCCAGGCTTCGACGATGGCCGGATCGGGCGGGGTGCGGGCGGCCAGCGGCAGTTCACGATTGGCCAGCCCGGCGCGATCGCCACCGAGGCGGCGGCCTTCATCGATCGGTGGCAGCTCCGGTCCGACACGGGCCAGATAGATGCGCTCGGCCTGCTGCACCTGCTTGATGAAGCCCAATGCCTTGTAGGCGAAGGGCAACGCCTGCTCCGGTCGGCCCTGGCGCAGCTCGCCTTCGGCCGACCACATCTGGTCCAGCGCGGCCTTCAGCGTGGCGCGGGTCTGCGGGTCAAGCAGGGTCGCGGCCTCGGCATGGTCATGGGTGTGGCCGTATTCGGAGAGCACATCGGTGGCGCTGCCGAACACCGGTGGCGTATCGGCATTGGACGCCTTGCCGCCGTGATCGTGGCCATGCTCATCGTGCGCTCCGGCCTCGGCACCATGGTCGTGATCGTGATCATCGCCGTGGTCGCCTGCGGCGGGCGTATCGCTGGTGGGCAGGTCGCTGGTCGGCGGTGGCTTCGGCGCACCTTCGCTTTCCTCGCCCAGGAACTGGCCATAGCGCAGGCGCAGGATGCGCTGGTCGACACCGATCGCATCGCTGCGCTTCACGAAGTCTTCCGCAGCCAGACCGCGACGCTGCCGGATCAAGGCTTCAGCATCGATGATGATCTGCCGCTGGCTGCGGAAGTAGGCCGGCAGGGTCTTCTTGATGCGGCCTTCCAGTTCGGCACCGAGCGCGACCTCGGCACTGGGCAGGCGCAGGATCACGCTGCTGCTGCGCCCGGTCTGCGGCGTGGGTGTGTGGTTGTCGCGCACTTCCAGCTGGGCGATCACATCGTTGCCCGGCTGCGCGCCCAATGCAGCCAGATCCAGCGTATGCGCGAAGCGCCGTGCGGTCGGTTCGCCATTGCCGGTGAGGCTGACGCTGCGGCGGACGAAGGTGATGTTCTCACCACTGCCCTGGGTGGTGGTGATCGACAGCGTTGCCTGCACGGCCACGCCGTAATCGTCGCTGGCCTCGAAGCGCAATGCCCACTGCCGTTGCCCGGGCGTGCCCAGTACCAGGCTGGCCGCGGGCTCCAGCACGCGCACGCTGGGTGCGCGGTCAGCCACTACATCCAGCCGATGCAGGCGGGTCTCTGCCAGTGCCGGTTCGCTCACCACGCGGTACAGCACCGGTGTGCGTGCCACATCCTGCGCCTGCCACTGTCCATCGTGCTCGCTCAGTGGCAACCGGCGACCATCGTGGAACTGCAGCCATGCCTTGTCCGGTGCGCGGTTGAAGCGCAGGGACCAGGACAGCCGGCTGTCGGCGGCGACCTTGGCATCCAATGCGTTCTGGGTGAGCGTGGCCTGGCCGGTATAGGCCGGCGCGTCGATGCGCAGGCGGGTGGACTGCAGGTGCAGTGGGCCCGCGGCGGCGGTGCTGCCAGGCGCCGACGTGCGGGCAGGCGTGGAACCGGGATTCGAACGTGGCCAGCCGAATGCCAGCACAACGATGGCCAGGCCAGCGATCCAGCACAGCGCCAACGCCCCACGCGGCCAGCGCGGACGCAGTTCCGGCATCGCGCGCTCCAGCGTGGCCTGCACATGCGCGCGCTGGCGCTGCTGCAGCGGATTGAGCGTGGCGCTATCGGCGAACAGCAGGTCGGCACTGTCCTCGCTGGCACCACTGCCATCGAGCTGGCGCTGCAGCCACTGGCGGTCAAGCCGGCGGGCGCGTGCAGTGGCGAGGGCCGCGCAGGCGAGCAGGCCGATCGTGCCGACCACGCAGGCGATGTCGAATCCCGCCAGGCGCAGCGCCAGCACCGTTGCGGCCAGCGCCCACGGCAGGCCCAGCAGCAGGGTGAGGAGCGCATGGCGGCGGCGCGCGCGTTGCCAGACGTGCTGCAGGGTGTTCATGCGGGCCCCCTGCGTCGGCTACTGCTGGCCATCCAGCGTTCCAGCGCGAACAGCAGCAGGATGGCCAGCAACAGCCAAGGCGTTGGCTCGCGCTGCAGCGGCGTTGCCACAGGCAGTGCGGTTCGGCGCGGTGCCTGGTCACGTGCATCGCCCAGGCGCGGAGCCGTGGGCGGCTGCAGCGCCAGCAGCAGGGCACGCGGCAACTGCGGATCGCGCAGCGCAGCGTTGCTGGCGGCATTCCAGTCACCCGGCAGCGCCAGCAGATAGCCGTGGCCGATGCGTTGCTGCCACAGCAGCGGTGCGCCTTGGGCGTCGCGCAGCAGGATGCTGGCGCTGGCAGCAGGCTTGCCGGCAGTCATGACACGACCGCCGTCGCGCAGCCACGCCTGCCAGTGTGCTGGCAGTGCATCGCTGCGGCTCCACACGCCGATTTCGCCGCGCTCGGGCACAGCATCCCCGGCCAAGGGCGAGGGCGGTGCCTGCACACCCCACGCGCGTTGCAGTGCGTTCAACCAGTGCTGGGCAGTGGCCGAAGCATCGCTGTGCACGCGCAGGCGCGGCGACGTCGCGGCACTCGGCTGCGCAGTGGCCGGTATCGGCAGCGGGCGCCACTGCACCTCGCGCGACAGCTGCAGGCGTGCGCCGTCCAGGCCGGGCAGGGGATCGGGAATGTGCACGGTCAATGCGGTGCCCGGGGGCAGTTGTGCATCCAGTTCGCGCAGCAGGCTGGGCAGGGAGGCCGTGGACGCAGGTGGCACTTGATCAATGGCCGGGAAACCGGGCGCCAACCAATGCCAGTTGCCCGCTTCGGCGGTCCCGCGTAGTGCGGTCGCGTCCAGCCCTGGAGCAACGACCGTCCACGCAGCGGGGGCTGGCGCAGGCCCGGTCAATGCGGGTCGTGCCAGCAGCAAGGCGAGCGCGGCCAGCAACAGCAGGCGCACCAGCAGCAACGGCCAGTCATTGAAGCGGATGCGCTGGCGCGGCCGGATCTGTGCACGCAGCCAGCGCAGCGCGGCGAAATCCAGCTGTGTGTACGGGTGGCGGCGGGCGAGGTGGATCAGCAGCGGCAGCAGCCATGCGGCGAGCGCAGCCAGGCCGAGCGGGAACAGCAGGCTCATCCGCCGCCTCCACGGGCAAACAGTGCCTGCAGCGGCTGGTCCAACGGTTGGTCGAGCCAGCCGGTGGCACTGGCGATGCCACTGGCCTGCAGGCGCGACTGCAGCGCACTGCGTGCGTCGGCGAAGCGCTGCAGGTAGTCGGCGCGGATCGCCGCACCATCGCCCAGCAGTTCCTCGCCGGTCTCCGGATCGCGGAAGCGATGGCCGGCGTCGAACGGGAAGTCGCGCTCGTCGGCGGTCAGGATCTGCAGCAGCGCCACTTCGCGGCGCGCGCTGGCCAGTTGTTCCAGCAACACGATGCCGGCCTCGTCGAAACCATCACCGATTGCCAGCAGCAGGTCGCCCGGGCGTACGCGCTCCCACAGGGGACGCAGGCGATCGGCCGCAGGCCAGCCACCGCGTGCCTGCAGGGCATGCAGTTGCAGATGCACGCGGTCACGCTGGCGTGCGCCGTTCGCTGCGGGCACCAGCTGCAGGCCATCGCCATTGATCGCCAGCAGGCCGAAACGGTCGCCCTGCTGCAGGGCCAGCTCCACCACGCACGCGGCCACGCCGCGCATGTGGTCCAGGCGCGTGCGCTGCGGTGCCGCGCGATCGGCCTGGCCGGCGGAAGCAGTGGCATCGAGCAGCAGCCAGACCGTGATCGGGCTTTCGCGTTCGGATTCGCGCACGAAGAAACGATCCGAGCGGGCGTACAGCTTCCAGTCGATCTGGCGCAGTTCGTCGCCCGGCTCGTAGGCACGGTACTGGGCGAATTCGAGACCGGCACCGCGGCTGCGGCTGGCGTGCTGGCCGATGCCGCTTGCGCCGCTGGCCAGGCGCGGCCGCAACCGCAGCGTGCGCAGGCGCGCACGCAGTTCCGGTGGCAACGTCAGCGGGGCACCTGCGTTCACGCGTGGCTCAACCCGGGAACGGCACGGCCTGCAGCAGGGCGGCGACCACGTCGTCGGCACGCTTCTGCTCGGCCTCGGCGGCGAACGACAGCAGCAGGCGATGGCGCATCACCGGTGCGGCCAGTGCCTGCACATCCTCGCGGGTGGCGGCGAAGCGGCCCTGCAGCAATGCGCGTGCCTTCGCCGCCAGCACCAGCGACTGCCCGGCG
The DNA here is from genome assembly GCF_040984485.1 of Stenotrophomonas sp. WED208. Lineage (NCBI taxonomy): Bacteria > Pseudomonadati > Pseudomonadota > Gammaproteobacteria > Lysobacterales > Lysobacteraceae > Stenotrophomonas > Stenotrophomonas sp. WED208. The sequence goes on along the minus strand of NZ_JAZARB010000002.1, from coordinate 224,114 downwards.
CGCGGGCCGGCACCCCATTTCACCCACTGGTTGATCGCCGCCGGTGCGCCTTCGCCTGGGCGGCTGGCGCGCACCAGGCGGGTGATCCAGGCCAGCACATCCGGGCTGACATGCACCTGGCGCACTGCGGCCTGCAGCGCGATCACGGCCTCGGCATCCATCACCTTCGGCACCGCGTCGGTGGCACCGCCGGTGGTCTGTTCCAGGATCTGCCGTTCCTCGTCTTCGCTGGGGTAATCCACCAGCACGTGCAGCAGGAAGCGGTCCAGCTGTGCTTCCGGCAGCGGGTAGGTACCGGCCTGCTCGATCGGGTTCTGCGTCGCCAGCACGAAGAACGGTGCGGGCAATGCGTAGGTGGTGCCGGCGTAGCTGACCGTGCGCTCCTGCATCGCTTCCAGCAGTGCGGCCTGGGTCTTGGGCGGGGTGCGGTTGAGTTCGTCTGCGAGCAGCAGGTGGGTGAAGATCGGGCCCTGCTGGAAGCGGAAGTGGCGATGGCCGGTGCCGTGGTCTTCCTCCAGCAGCTCGGTGCCGAGGATGTCGCTTGGCATCAGGTCGGGGGTGAACTGCACGCGCCGGAACTGCAGCTCCAGTGCCTGGCCCAGCGAGCGCACCAGCAGGGTCTTGCCGAGCCCGGGCGCGCCTTCCAGCAGGCAGTGGCCGCCGGCCAGCAGGCCGATCAGCAGCTGCTCGACCACGGTGTGCTGGCCCACCACTGCGCGTGCAAGCGCGGCGCGCAGATCGTGCAGGCGCGGCAGCAGGGAATCGAGGTCGGGGGAGGTCATGGGCGTGCAGGTCCTATCAATTGTTCAACGCGTACATCACGATGTTGACGCCGAAGCGGGTGTTGTCTTCGGCCAGGAAACGCTTGTTGCGCCAGTCGTAGTCCCACTCGCAGCCGTAGTCCTTGTTGCTGTAGAGCAGGCCCAGGCGGCCATCGACCTCGATGCCCTTCAGGTAGTCGTGCACCAGGTCGTCGCCCCAGCCGTTGAGTTCGAAGCTGGTGGCGGGCGGGCCATCGGGGAAGCGGAAGAAACTGCGGTACAGCGGATGGCTGTTGGGCAGCTTCTGCAATGCCTTTGGACCGAACAGGCGACCCATCTGCGCCTCGAACGAGGTGGCGAACAGGCCGTCGATATCGTGGTTGCAGTCGTCGACGAAGACGAAGCCGCCATTGCGCACATAGCGCACGAAGTTCTGCCGCTCGGCGGCGTTGAACTCCACCAAGGTGTGTCCGGCCAGGTAGCAGAACGGCGCTTCCAGCATGCGTGGGTCGGCCAGTGCGACAACATGCTCCTGCGGATCCACCCGCAATGAGGTGTAGTCGATCAGCGAGGTGATCAGGTTGGACGGCATGCGCGCGTCCACGTCCCAATCGCCGGAGTCGTACTGCAGGCGGGTGAACCAGAAGTCGTAGCGCGAACTGCGCGGGCCTGACTGCGCCAAGGCCGGCAGCGCCGCCGCAGAAGCGGCAGCGGCCAACCAGCGCAGGCAGGCCCGGCGATCCATCAGACCGCGTCGGACAGCGAGGTGAAGGTGAAATCGCGCAGCTTCATCGGCGGGATCATCATCACGTAGCTGGATTCATCGCCGGCCACGCGCACCGGCTTGCCCAGCTCTTCGATGTTGTTGAGCATGATCACCGGCGATTCGTTGAAGCGGAAGTTCTTCACCGGGTGCTTGATCTGGCCGTTCTCGATGTAGAAGGTGCCGTCGCGGGTCAGGCCGGTCAGCAGCACGGTCTGCGGATCCACCATGCGGATGTACCAGGTACGAGTGACCAGGATGCCCTTCTGGGTGCCGCGCACCAGTTCGGCGGTGCTCTTGTCGCCACCACTCATCAGCAGGTTGCCCGGCGTTGCCTTGGCGGTCTTGCCCTGCTTCTGTGCCCAGAAGCGCGAATAGTCCAGGTTGGCGATCTTGCCGTTCTCGATGATGGCCATGCGCTCGCGCGGCATGCCTTCGCCGTCCCACGGCAGCACCGGTGCGTCCGGATGCCACGGGTCGGCGATCATGGTCACGCGCGGGTCGTAGACCTGCTCGCCCAGCTTGTTGCCACCGCCCTTCTTCGACAGGAAGCTGCGGCCTTCATCGGCCGAGCGTGCACTGAAGAAGTTCATCATGAAGCTGATCAGGCCTGCCGCCGCGGCCGGTTCCAGGATCACCGTGTACTTGCCCGGTTCCAGTGCCTTGGCTTCGGCCGATTCGGTGGCCTTGCGCATGGCGATGCGGATGTCCTGGTCGGCCTTGAAGTCGGCGGCATCTTTCAGGTTGCGGCCGACCCAGCCCGAACCGCGGCCATCTTCGGTGCGCACGGTGCAGGTGTAATCGAAGTTGGTGGTGCGCTGGTAGGCGAAGTTGCCATTGCTGTTGGCGGTGGCCTGGAAGCCCTGGCCGTCCTCGAGGAAGCCGGCGGCGATCAGGCCGTGGCCACGGCACGGGGCGATCGAATCGGCGGCGACCTTGGCGCGGAATGCCGGATCGATCGCTGCGGTGGATTCGCTGAAGGTCGGGCTGGCGCGGTAGCTCTGCTTGCCGATGGCCGGCATGAACTCCGGGTTCTCCGGGGCCAGGCGGGCCAGGTCTTCGGCACGGCGCACCACGCGCTCCAGCGCGGCATCGTCGAACTCGTTGATCGATGCGGTACCGACGCGCTTGCCGAAGGCGACGGTGACCGCCAGCTCGGTGTTGTCGACGATGCCGCTGGTGGAGACGTTGTTCAGTGCGAAACGGATGTTGCCGCTGATCGCGCCGGCCAGCACGGCGGTGCACTCGTCGGCCTTGGACAGGGCGATGACCTTGTCGAGGATGGCCTTGGCCTGGGCTTCGGTGAAGATACTCATGGTGTAAGGGCTCCTGACCGGTCAGCCGAGGCTGCGTGCGGTGTTGATGACGTTGATGCCGTTGAAGCGCGCGGTGGACGAACCGTGCGAGACCGCCGAGACCTGGCCCGGCTGGCCCTTGCCGTCGAAGAACGAACCGCCCAGGCGGTAGTCGCGCTCGTCGGCCACGGCGGTGCAGGCATTCCAGAACTCCGGCGTGCGGATCTGGTAGGCCACGTCTTCCAGCATGCGGGTGATCTGGCCGTTCTTGATCTCGTAGAACAGCTGGCCGCCGAACTGCGCGTTGTAGCGCTGCTGGTCGATCGAGAACGAACCGTCACCGATGATGTAGATGCCGTTCTCCACGTCCTTGATCAGGTCGGGCACGCTCAGCGGCTTCTTGCCCGGTGCCATCGACACGTTGGCCATGCGCTGGAACTGCACGCTGGACCACGAGTCTGCATAGCAGCAGCCGTCGGACTCGGTCTTGCCGAGGATGTGGGCCTGGTCGCGGATGGTCTGGTAGTCCACCAGCTTGCCGTTGCTGATCAGGTCCCAGCGCTTGCACTTCACGCCTTCGTCGTCGTATGCCACCGCGCCGAGGCTGCCCGGCTGCGTCTTGTCGGCGAAGATGTTGACCAGCTCGCTGCCGTACTGGAAATGCTGTTCGCGCTTGTCCAGGGTGGCGAAGCTGGTGCCGGCGTAGTTGGCTTCGTAGCCGAGCACGCGGTCCAGTTCCAGCGGGTGGCCGATCGATTCGTGGATGGTCAGCCAGGTGTGCGACGGGTCGAGCACCAGGTCGTACTTGCCCGGCTTCACCGACGGTGCCTTCAGCTTCTCCTGCGCCTGCTTGGCCGCGGCGATGGCGTCTTCCTTCATGTCGTAGGAAGAACTGTAGTTGACCACGCCATTGGGGCTGACCACCTTGCCGGCGGCGGCGCCATCCAGGTACTCGTAGCCCAGGCCCATCGGCGAGGACAGGCCCGAGCGGGTGCGGAACTTGCCGCTGGACTTGTCGATGGCGGTGACCGTCATCGGTGCCCAGATACGGTGCACGTCCTGGTCGATGTAGGAGCCATCGGTGGACGCGAAATACTTCTGTTCGTTGACCAGGAACAGCATCGAATTGACGAAGCTGGCGCCGGCGCCCATCGCTGCGGCGTTGACGTCCAGCAGCAGGCCGACCTTGTCCTTGATCGGCACCTCCATTGCATTCTTGCGGATCGGGGTGCGCCAGCTCACCTCACCCACGCCCGGCGCCTTGGCCAGCTGTACGGGAGCGGTCTGCACGCCGGCATTGGCCTTGGCGATCGCCGCGGCCTGCTGCGCGGCCCTGGCCACGTCGGCGGTGCCCAGCGCATTGGTGGCGGCGAAGCCCCAGGCGCCATTGACGATCACGCGGATGCCCACGCCGGTGGACTCGGTGTTCACCACGTTCTGCACCTTGTCCTCGCGGGTGATCACGAACTGACGCAGGTAGCGGCCGATGCGCACGTCGCAGTAGGTGGCACCGGCCTGGCGGGCAGCGGCCAGCGCCGCATCGGCCAGGCGCTTCTTCAGCCCCAGGTCCAGCGTACTCTGCAGCTGCTCGGCGGCGATCACCTTGCCGAAGAAGGAGGGCACGATCAGCCCGCCCGCGGTAAGCCCGGTCAGGGCCAGGAAGTCACGTCTTTGCAAGGCTGCTCTCCATGTCGAAGGATGGGTGGCTCAAGCGCCGAGACTGCGCGCGGTGTTGATGATGTTGATGCCGTTGAAGCGGGTGGTGGACGAACCGTGCGAGACCGCCGAGACCTGGCCGGGCTGGCCCTTGCCGTCGAAGAACGAACCGCCCAGGCGGAAGTCGCGTTCATCGCAGATGGCGGTGCAGGCATTCCAGAATTCCGGCGTGCGGATCTGGTAGGCCGCATCCTCGACCATGCCGGCGATCTTTCCGTCCTTGATCTGGTAGTACAGCTGGCCACCGAACTGCGCGTTGTAGCGCTGCTGGTCGATCGAATACGAACCGCGGCCGTGGATGTAGATGCCGTTCTCCACGTCCTTGATCATGTCCTCGACGCTGAGCGGCTGCTTGCCCGGCGCCAGTGAGACATTGGCCATGCGCTGGAACTGCACGCTGGACCAGGAATCGGCGTAACTGCAGCCATGCGATGCATCGCGGCCGAGGATATGGGCTTCATCGCGGGTGGCCTGGTAGTCGACCAGGATGCCGTCGCGCACCAGATCCCAGCGCTGGGTCTTCACGCCTTCGTCGTCGTAGCCGACCGCACCGAGGCTGCCCGGCTGGGTCTTGTCGGCGAAGAAGGTGACGATGTCGCTGCCCCAGCGGAAACCGGCATCGCGCTTGTCCAGCGTGGCGAAGCTGGTGCCGGCGTAGTTGGCTTCGTAGCCGAGCACGCGGTCCAGCTCCAGCGGGTGGCCGACGTTCTCGTGGATGGTCAGGAACAGGTTGGACGGGTCCAGCACCAGGTCGTACTTGCCGGGCTTCACCGACGGCGCCTTCAGTTTCTCGCGCGCGTGGCGGGCGGCGGCAATGGCGTCCTCGACCGGGTCGTAGGAATCGCGGTAGGCAGTAATGCCACCGGGCAGGTGCACCTTGCCGCGCGCATCGCCATCGAGGAACTCATAGCCCATGCCCATCGGCGAGGACAGCCCGGCACGGGTGCGGAACCTGCCGCTGGCCTTGTCGATGGCGGTGGCGGTGAACGGCAGCCAGATGCGGTGGATGTCCTGGTCGATGAACGAGCCGTCGCTGGACGCGAAGTACTTCTGTTCGTTGACCAGGAACAGGGTGGAGTTGATGTAGTCGGCGCCCGCATTCAGCGCGGCGGCGTTGAGCGCCAGCAGCAGCTCGACCTTGTCCTGGATCGGCACCGCCATCGCGTTCCTGCGGACCGGGGTCTGCCAGCGCACCTCACCCACCGAGGGCGTCGGCGCCAGCTGCGCCGGCCGGGTCTGGATGCCGGCGTTGGCGCGGGCGATGGCCGCCGCCTGTTCGACCGCAGCACGCACGGCGGCCTCGGTCTGCTGGTGGGTGGCAGCGAAGCCCCAGGCCCCGTTGACGATCACCCGGACGCCGACACCGGACGATTCGCGGTTGGTGACATTGCCGACCTGGTGCTCGCGGGTGATGACCGACTGGTTGAGATAGCGGCCGATGCGCACGTCGCAATAGCTGGCCTTGGCGGTGCGTGCGGCGGCGAGCGCAACGTCCGCCAGGCGCTTGCGCTGGGCGGTATCGACCGGGGCGAGCAGCTGCTCGGCGGCGATGGCACGGGAATGCGGCAGCAGCAGGCCCGCCAGGCCCAGACCGGAAAAAGCCAGGAACTCACGTCGTTGCACAGCGTTTCTCTCTCTCGCTTGCGTGCGGCCGGCAACGGGCCGAGCCGATCACGTCAACCACTCGACTTTCGCCAGCGCAGCGCGTCCGGGCAAGTGACTGCAGTCATGGTTGGGTGGGTTTCGGCAGGGCTTGCAGCCCTGCACCTGCAGAGGCCAAAGCAACAGCAACAGCGGGCATTCCGTGGGGTGGCGGGGCGGTGTGGGTGGGCAGGACACGCCGTAAACCCCGCTCCGCGGTCCGGCCCAGCCGCTGGCGGCTGTGCGTTCGGGCGCTTGCGAAGCACTGCTTCGCAAGCAAAGCGCCCTCACCCCAGGGGGCTCGATGGCGCCATCCATGGCGCCAACGGTCCTGCCCACCCACACCGCCCCACCTTCGACAGATCTCCGCGGCTGTTGGGAACTGCGATGGTTGTCCGCGCGGCTGTTGGTAGGTGTCGACCTTGGTCGACACATCTGTCAGATATCGAAATAAATCCGGGGTCAGATCCGTTTTCCTGCGGAAAACGGATCTGACCCCAAGAGCCGTTCCAACAGATCGCTGGAAACTGTCGAAGGCGGGGTGGGTCCGGTTGCGGGGGTGTCCGCGGCATGGATGCCGCGGCCAAGCCCCCAAGGACGGGTTTACGGCGTCCCCCGCAACCGGACCCACCCTGCCATCCCACGGAATGCCAGCTTTTGACGTTGCTCTGGCTCCCGCTTCGGCTTCGGCGGGTGCAGGGCGCAGCCCTGCCGAGCAACACCCCCTCGTGCACAATGGGGCCGACCCCGCCTGGACACCGTCCTGATGTCGAGCAAGCCGTATTCAGAAGCCTGCGAGCGCAACCGCGAACCGATCGCCGCCGCACTCGACCCGTGGATGGGTGACCGCCACCGGCTGCTGGAGATCGGCAGCGGCACCGGACAGCACGCGGCGTTCTTCGCCGAGCGCTGGCCTTGGCTGCGCTGGCAGCCCAGCGATCATCCGGACCATCTGCCCGGCATCGAGGCCTGGCGCGCGGAGGCGGCGTTGCTGAACCTGCTGGCGCCGATGCCGCTGCAGGTGGAACTGCCGCCGGCGCCCGGCCTGAGCCTGCCGCAGGGCAGCACGTTCGACGCCGCATTCAGTGCCAACACGTTGCACATCATGGGCTGGGAGCATGTGCAGGCGCTGTTCGCCGCGCTGCCATCGGTGCTGCGGCATGGTGCGCTGCTGGCGGTGTACGGCCCGTTCAACTACGGCGGCCGCTACACCAGCGACAGCAACGCGCAGTTCGATGCCTGGCTGAAGACGCGCGACCCGCGCAGCGGCATCCGCGATAGCGAAGCGGTGCAGGCGCTGGCCGCCGACCACGGATTCACCCGCCTGGGTGACGTGGCGATGCCGGCCAACAACCGGCTGCTGCTGTGGCGGTTGGGCTGAACCGCCGGTAGTGCCGGCCGCTGGCCGGCAACCGATTGCCTGGATGGATGCCGGCCAGCGGCCGGCACTACCTTCAAGCCACCTGCACGATGTGCAGCGCCTTCGGATTGCGCCACTGCGCCAGCAGGGCGGCTTCGCGCGCCTTGGCCTGCTCGAAATGCGCTTCCTTGACGTGGCCGAAGCCGCGGATGTGCTCGGGGACGCTGGCAATCTCCACCGCCAGCGCCAGGCGGTCGTCATCCAGCCCGTCCAGCAGCAGCTGCACGGTGGCCTCGTAATCGCCGATCAGCTTGCGCTCCATGCGGCGCTCCGCGGTGCGCCCGAACACGTCGAAGCGGCCGCCGCGCAGGAACTTCAGCCTGGCCAGCAGGCCGAAGGCCTTGAACATCCACGGGCCGTACTCCTTCTTCAGCAACCGGCCCTGCTCGTCCTTCTTGGCGAACAGCGGCGGTGCCAGGTGGAAACGCAGCTGGTAATCGCCCTCGAACTGCTGCTGCAGGCGGCGCTGGAAGTCGCCGCTGGTGTACAGGCGGGCCACTTCGTACTCGTCCTTGTACGCCATCAGCTTGAACAGGTAGCGGGCCACCGTCTCGGTCAGCGCAGTGGAACCGCCGATGCGCTCGGCTTCGGCGGCGCGCACGCGCTCGACCAGGCTGCGATAACGGTTGGCGTAGGCGTCGTCCTGGTACTCGACCAGGAAGGCGGCGCGGCGTTCGATCATTTCATCCAGCGAGCGCGACAGGCGGGCGTCCTCCAGCGGCAGGAACGCCACGTCGCCACTGTGCGAAGGCAGGCCGCGCAGTTCGCGTTCGTCGCCGGTGTTGCGCGGTGCGGCGGTGGCGCCCCATTCGTTGCCTTCCCACTCGCCCGGCGGCAGCGGATGCAGCGGGCCCGGGGTGGATTCGGTATCGGTGTGGCGGTTGCGCACCAGGCCGGCGGCCTGCTGCACGGCCTGCGGATCGACTACGGCCAGGCGGCCCCAGGCGAAGGCCTGCTGGTTCATCGCCACGGCGGCGCCGTTGAGCTCGATGGCGCGCATCAGTGACTCGAACGACAGCGGCACCAGGCCCTGCTGCCACGCGTAGCCGAGGATGAACAGGTTGGCGGCGATCGCATCGCCGAGCAGCGCGGTGGCCAGCTGGGTCGCATCCAGCAGCAGCGGCTCCTGGCCGCCCAGTGCCACGCGCACACCGGCCACGATGTCGGCGGCGGGGAACTGCATGTCCGGGCGGGTGGTGAAGGTACCGGGCATCGCTTCGTAGGTGTTCAGCACCACCTGCGAACGGCCGGCGCGCACCTTCGACAGGGCCCAGTAGTCGTTGACCACCACCATGTCGCAGCCCACCACCAGGTCGGCTTCGCCGGCGGCGATGCGCACGGCGTGGATGTCTTCAGGGCGACGGGCAATGCGGATGTGCGTGGTCACCGCGCCGCCCTTCTGTGCCAGGCCGGTCTGGTCGAGCACGGTCGCGCCCTTGCCTTCCAGGTGGCCGGCCATGCCCAGCAGCGCGCCGATGGTCACCACGCCGGTACCGCCGACGCCGGTGATCAGGATGTTCCAGGGCTGTTCCAGCGTGCCGCGGAGGGTCGGCGCCGGCAGGTTGTCCAGCAGGGTGGAGGCATCGCGCTTGCTGCCCTTGCGCGGCTGGCCGCCGTGCACGGTGACGAAGCTTGGGCAGAAGCCGTTCACGCAGGAATAGTCCTTGTTGCAGTTGGACTGGTCGATCTCGCGCTTGCGCCCGAACTCGGTTTCCTTCGGCAGCACCGACACGCAGAAGCTCTTCTTGCCGCAGTCACCGCAGCCTTCGCAGACCAGCGAATTGATCATCACCCGCTTCTGCGGGTCTTCCAGCTTGCCGCGCTTGCGGCGGCGGCGCTTCTCGGTGGCGCAGGTCTGCTCGTAGATCAGGATCGAAACACCCTTCACTTCGCGCAGGCGCTTCTGCACTTCGTCCAGCTCGCTGCGGTCGTGGAACTCGACATCGCTGGGGAAGTGCTCGCGTTGGCCGGTCCACTTGCCGATGTTGTCCGACAACACCACGATGGTGTGGATGCCTTCGGCGCGCATCTGCTTTGCGATGTCGGGCACGCTCAGCGGGCCGTCCACCGGCTGGCCGCCGGTCATCGCCACCGCGTCGTTGTAGAGGATCTTGTAGGTGATGTTGACGCCGGCGGCGACTGCCTGGCGGATCGCCAGCGAGCCGCTGTGGAAATAGGTGCCGTCGCCCAGGTTCTGGAACACGTGCGGGGTGTCGGTGAACGGCGCCTGCCCGGCCCAGGTCACGCCTTCGCCACCCATGTGGGTGAAGGTGTCGGTGCTGCGGTCCATCCAGGTCACCATGTAATGGCAACCGATGCCGGCCAGCGCACGCGAGCCTTCCGGCACCTGGGTGGAGGTGTTGTGCGGGCAGCCCGAGCAGTAGTGCGGTACGCGCGGGAAGCTGGCGCGCGGCAGCGCAAGCTCGGCTTCCTTTTCCTGCATCCACTGCAGGCGCTGCTCGATCGATTCGTTGTTGAAGAACTTCTGGATGCGGCGGCCGATCACGCCGGCGATGGTGGCCGGGGTCAGTTCGCCGGTGGACGGCAGGATCCATTCGCCGCTCTCGTCGTACTTGCCGACGATCGACGGGCGCTGGCCCCAGCTGGCCGGCCAGTTGAAGAACTGTTCCTTCATCTGGCGCTCGATGAAGGCACGCTTCTCCTCCACCACGATGATGTCTTCCAGGCCCTGCGCGAAGCGCGCGATGCCCTGCGGTTCCAGCGGCCAGGTCATGCCGACCTTGTACACGCGGATGCCGATGTCGGCGCACGCGGCTTCATCCAGGCCCAGGTATTCCAGCGCCTGCAGCACGTCCAGGTAGCTCTTGCCGGTGGTGACGATGCCCAGCCGCGCGCGCGGCGCATCCATCACCACCTTGTCGATGCCATTGGCGCGGGCGAATGCCTGCGCCGCCTTCACCGCATAGCGGTGCAGGCGCATTTCCTGGTCCAGCGGCGGGTCCGGCCAGCGGATGTTGAGGCCACCCGACGGCATCTCGAAGTCTTCCGGCAGCACGATGCGGCGCGCCATCGGATCGACCTCGACCGACGCCGACGACTCCACCGTTTCGGCAATGGTCTTGAAGCCGACCCAGCGGCCGGTATAGCGGCTCATCGCCCAGCCGAGCAGGCCCATGTCGAGGATGTCCTGCACGCCGGCCGGGTTCAGCACCGGCATCATCGCGCTGACGAATTCGTCCTCGCTGCCGTGCGGCAGCGTCGAGCTGCGGCAGGCATGGTCGTCGGCGGCCAGCGCCAGCACGCCGCCGTAACGCGAGGTACCGGCGGCATTGGCATGCTTGAACACGTCGCCGCAGCGGTCCACGCCCGGGCCCTTGCCGTACCACATGCCGAACACGCCCTGCACGTTGGCGCCAGGGAACAGGTTGGTCTGCTGGGTGCCCCACACCATGGTGGCGCCCAGGTCCTCGTTCAGGCCCGGGGTGAACTTCACCTTGGCGGCTTCAAGATGCTTGCGCGCGCGCCACAGCTCCAGGTCGAAGCCACCCAGCGGGCTGCCACGGTAGCCGCTGACAAAGCCGGCGCTGTCGATGCCTTCGTGCGCGTCGCGCAGCCGCTGCATCAATGGCAGCCGCACCAGCGCCTGCACGCCACTCAGGTAGATCCGCCCCTCGCTGCGGGTGTACTTGTGGTCGAGCGTGTAATCACGGTCGAGCAGGTCGGCGGAAGAGGGCGAAGTGAGTTGCGCGGTACTGGTCATGGCTGGCCCGGTAGGATCGGCTGGCACCGGCCGCGTGCAGGCACGCGGCGGGAAAGGCGCGAATTGTAGCAGCGGGGCCGCGAGGCCCCGGCACTCGCGCCCGCGGCGGTGCTGGGGTTAGGATCGGGGAGAGAGAGGGAGGCTGCAGTTGCGGCCTGGGGAGAAGGGATGTCAGTTCCAGGAAAGATCCTGGCCAGCGTGCTGCTGGCCTCGGGAGCGGCCACGGTGTGGGCCGCGCCGGCCGTGCCGGCACCACAGGAGTTCTACTTCGACAACGATCCGGCCGCCACGCCGATGGTGGCGGTGCAGGGCGAGGGCGATGATCTGGTGGCGCAGCTGGTCAAGCTGCGTGAACGCGGCCGGCGTGCGGTGGAAGCGACGGTGCAGCTGGCATCGGTGGCCGGCGCGCAGGGTCGTGGCGAGCTGGCCGAGCAACTGTATGGCGAGGCCATGAAAGAGGCACCGGCACAGAGCAGCAGTGGCCGCAGCGTGCGCTGGAACTACGGCTGGGACCTGCTGCGCCAGGGCAAGCCGGAGGCGGCGCTGGAACAGTGGCTGGCCTCGGCCGGCAATGCGCGCACGAAGCCGAGCTGGGTGCCACCGACTTATGCATTGGCGCTGTGGCGGCTGGGACAGAAGCAGGAGGCGGTGCAGTGGTACGCGGCTGCGGTGCGTACCGAGCCGACGCAGTGGAGCACCAGTGCCCACCATGCGCAGTTGCTGCCGCAATGGCGCGAGGATGAGCGCGCGTCGCTGGCCGAGGTGCAGCAGGCCTGGGCGGCCGCACCGCCTGCCTGGCCCTGAGGGAAGGGGTTCGGCCGGGTTGCACCCGGCACCCGCAGAGGCAAGGGCTGGAGCCAAAGCAACAGCAACAGCAACAGCAACAGCGGGCAATCCGTGGGATGGCGGGGCGGTGTGGGTTGGCAGGACACGCCGTAAACCCCCTCCGGGGTCCGGCCCAGCCGCTGGCGGCTGTGCGTTCGGGCGCTTGCGAGGCATGCCTCGCAGGCAAAGCGCCCTCACCCATGGGGGCTCGATGGCGCCTTGCTCGTGTGCGCTGTCCTGCGCACACGGCAAGACCGGGGTTGGGCGTCCTGCCCAACCCGCCCGAGGCATGCCTCGGGCCCATGGCGCCAACGGTCCTGCCAACCCACACCGCCCCACCTCTGACGGTTCGACGCTGCTGCTGGTAGATGTCGACCTTGGTCGACACGGTAGATCCACGCCATGCGTGGATGAATCTGTATCGGGATCGATTTTTCAATATCTGATCGAAATGCAGCCGAGCGTGGGCTCGGCTCTACAAAGAGCGGCCGGCCAAGCGCTTTTGCTCTTCTTCTTTCTTCCACGTGGCTGATCGCCCCCGGAGACTGTCAGGGGCCGGGTGGGTAGGCTGCGCAGGGGCGTGAGCCGCATGGATGCGGCGACCGAGCTTACATGGACGTACTTGCAGCGTCCCCTGCGCAGCCTACCCACCCGGCCAACCACGGCTGTTGCTTTGAGCGACCAGCCACGAGGGGCTGCGCCGTTCGCTGGAAACCCCTCAGTCGTCCGCGGAAACCGTCCGCCCCGACGCCCACGCCCGCAGTGCCTCCACTTGCTCGGCCATCAGCACCGACAGCGGTCGCGTGGCGCGGATCTCGTTCATCAGCAGCTCGGTGTCCAGCGGCCGGCCTTCGGCGTGTGCCGCATACAGGCCAGCCACGATCGCCTGCTCGATCTCGGCGCCGGAGAAGCCATTCGCGGCCGCCGCCAGCGCGGGCAGTGCGAAGTCGTCGGCGTTGAGCTGGCGCCGGCCCAGGTGCAGCCGCAGCAGTTCCACGCGCACCTCCGGCGAGGGCAGATCGACGAAGAAGATCTCGTCGAAGCGGCCCTTGCGCAGCAGCTCGGCCGGCAGCTCGTGCACCTGGTTGGCGGTGGCGACGATGAACACCGGCGCCTTGCGTTCGGCCATCCAGGTCAGCAGGTAACCGAGCACGCGGCGTGACACGCCGCCATCCTCGCCACCGCTGGCCAGGCCCTTCTCGATCTCGTCCATCCACAGCACGCAGGGCGCGAGTTGTTCGGCCGAGGCCAGCGCCTGGCGCAGGTTGGCTTCGGTCTCGCCGTGGTACTTGTTGTACAGCGCGCCCACGTCCAGGCGCAGCAGGGGCACGCCGAAGCCGGCGGCGGTGGCCTTGGCCAGCATCGACTTGCCGCAGCCCTGCACACCCAGCAACAGCATGCCGCGCGGCGGATCCAGCCCGGCCGGCGCCGAGCCGGCGATGAACGCGACCCGCCGCTGGTTGATCCAGCGCTTGAGCCGGTTGGCGCCGGCCACATCGCCGAAGCGTGCGCTGTCATGTTCGAAGAACAGGTGGCCGCTGCGGTTGAGCAGCTCGAACTTCAGCCGCGCCAGCTGCGGCAGGTCGTCGTCGCGCAGTGCGCCGTCGGCGTAGATCAGCTGGCGCGCGATGCGCCGGGCATCGACCAGGCTCAGGCCCTGCAGGTTCTTCAGGATTTTCTTCACCGCCTCGCTGTCGACTTCCACCCGTCGGCCGCCATGCTCGCGCGCATAGGCGTCGGCCTCCTCGCGCAGCATCTTCAGCAGGGCATTGGCATCGGGCAGGCGCGGGTTGAAGCGCACCGCCAGCGCTTCCAGCTCGGCCGGCAGCTCCACCTTGGCACCGATCAGCACCAGCACATGCGGCTCGCTGTGGCGGCGCTGGATCAGGTCGCGAAGGGCGCGCTGGTGGCTGGCATAGCCCAGGTAGGGATGGAAATCGAGCAGCAGGTAGACGCCGCGCTGGTCGGCCTGGCGGATCATCTGCAGGGCCGCGCTGGCATCGGGTGGCCCGACCGGCGGGTCCTCGCTGTCCAGGTCGATGCGGCGCAGGCCCTCGGTGATCGACCAGCGGTGCAGCGCCCGCCACACGTGCATCAGCGTCTGCCGGAACAGCTCGACGATGCGACCCTCGTCCTGGGTCTCGATCACGATCAGGGGGGTATTGGCGCGGATCAGTGCGCTCAGGTCCTGCAGTTCGCTCATGCCGGTTCGATCCTTCGGGGGCGCCACGATAGCAAAGGCGATGGCCACAGGTTCAGCACGGTGCTACCTCCCGTCACCACCGCCGGTGTACGCTCGGGGCACGTACCCGGAAGCGAGGCTGGCATGAAGACGATCCTGGTGGCCGGTTCCAAGGGCGGGGTGGGCAAGACCACCGTCGCCACCCACCTGGCCGCGTACGCGGCATTGCAGGGCAAGGCCACGGTGATTGCCGATGCCGACCCGCAGGGCTCCAGCACCCGCTGGGCGCAACGGCGTGCCGGGCTGGAAAGCGCGGTGCTCCCCATCGACGTGTACCGGAAGAAGCAGTGGGCGCAGAAGCTGCCCGACGGCACCGACACCGTCATCATCGACGCACCCGCCGGTGCGTTGGCCGACGATATCCCCCATTTCCTTGACGCTGCCGACGCGGTGGTGGTGCCGGTGCTGCCGTCTGCGCTGGACATTGAAGCGATCGTCGGCTTCCTCAACAGCCTGGCCCAGAACCCACGGGTACACAGCCGCAAGCTGCCGGTGGGGCTGGTCCTGAACCGCACCAAGCCCTGGACCCAGACCTCGCAGCAGGCGCTGCAGATGCTGGCCGAATGGCCGTACCCGGTGGTCGCGCAGCTGCGCGACAGCCAGAGCTACGTGGTCATGACCGGCCTGGGCCGCAGCCTGTTCGATTACCGCTCCGCCCAGGTACGCGAACACCAGGCCGACTGGGAACCGTTGCTGTCCTGGCTCAAGCTTTGATGCCTGCCTCACTCTTTCTGCTGCATCCTCTTCTTCATGGAAACCCGCGATGCGTGAACTGATCCTGCTGCGCCATGCCCATGCCGAACCGGCCACCCCCGGCCAGGCCGACCTCGACCGGCCGTTGTCGCCGGTAGGCCTGGCCGAAGCCGAAGCCGCCGGCAAGTGGCTGAAGGAAAACAACCTGCTGCCGGACTGCGTGCTGTGCTCGCCGGCACGGCGCACCCGCGAGACCCTGGAGGCCGTGCTCGGCACCATCGGCTACGTGGAGAAGCGCCTGGAAGACCGTATCTATGAGGCCACCCCCGGCACCCTGGCGGCGCTGGTGGACGACCGCCGTGACCTCGACCGGGTGCTGGTCGTCGGCCACAACCCGGGCCTGGAGCGCCTGGTGGCGCTGATGACCGAGGGCACCAGCAGCGACTACCGCGGCATGCCGCCGGCCGGCATCGCTGTGCTCGGCTTCCCGCGCGAGGCCTCGATCGAGCCGGGTGTGGCCAGCCTGAACGCGTTCTGGTGGCCGTGATCCAATGAGCCTGGCGCGGCGCAGCCGCTTCCTGCTGCCCGTGCTGCTGGCATTCGGACCGGCCTGGGCTGCGGCGCCACCGCCAACGTCCTTGCCGCCGGTGGTCGCCGAAGGGCACCGGGTCCTGCGCCTGGATACCCAACGCTCGCAGATCGGTTTCGAGGTGCGCACCCGCTTCGGGCAGCGCATCGAAGGCCTGTTCCCACACTTCGAAGGCCGCATCGAGATCCTCTCCGATGGCCGTCACCAGGTGCACCTGAAGATGTTCACGCGCTCGGTCGAGATCCCCGGCAAGGCGCGCTACACCGGCTGGATGCGCGGCGAGGAGTTCTTCGACGCGGGCCGCCACCCCGTGGTCGAGTTCGACTCGCTGCCGTACTGGCCGGAGACCGTGGAAGACGGGGGCGACATCAACGGGCGGCTGACCCTGCGCGGGATCAGCCACCCCGAGACACTGAAGGTCGAGAAAGCGGAGTGCGCCCGACCCGGCTATGATTGCGACGTCGTCAGCCGCGGTACCGTGCAGCGAGGCCGGTATGGAATGGACAGCTGGCAGCTTGCCTTGAGTGACCGAGTGACCTTCGTATTGCGAGCGCGCCTGAGCGAGGCGCCGAAACCGTGAACCTCCTGCTGCGTGTACTGGCGCTGGCAACCGTGTTGCTGGGCAGCGGTTGTGCATCGCTGTCCCATGCCGAGCGTGACCGCGCCGAAGCGATCGCCGTGCAGGCGCGCTCGACCCAGGTGGATTGCCAGCGCGCCGACCGCTGCGCACAGGATTCACCGCTGCGGGCGCTGGCCGGCCGGGCGTTCACCGAATCCACCCCCGGGCGGCCGCGCCACTACGCCACCCTGCTGGACGAGGGCGAGGGGGCCCTTGTCGCACGCCTGAACCTGCTGCGCAGCGCCACCCGCAGCATCGACCTGCAGACCTATATCTTCGACAAGGACGACAGCGCCCGGCTGGTCATCGACGAACTGCTGGCCGCCTCGCGGCGCGGGGTGAAGGTGCGGGTGCTGATCGATCAGCTGTCGGCGATCTCCGACCTGCAGATCCTCGGTGCATTGTCCGGTGCCCACGAGAACTTCCAGCTGCGGGTCTACAACCCGACCTTCGGCAAGGCCCGGCTGAACTACTTCGACTACGCCGGCAGCGTGCTGTGCTGCTTCCGTCGCTTCAACCAGCGCATGCACAACAAGCTGCTGGTGATCGACGATGCGATCGGTGTGGTGGGTGGCCGCAACTACCAGGACGACTATTACGACTGGGACCGCGAATACAACTTCCGCGACCGCGACGTCATGATTGCGGGGCCGGAGGCGCGGGCGATGGCGGCCAACTTCGATGCCTTCTGGCGCGCCAAGCGCAGCGTACCGGCCGAACGCCTGAACGATGTTGGCCGCACGCTGTTGCGTGAAGGGGTGCCGGTGCTACCACCGGCCACCTTCCGGCGCCCGGAACGGGTGCAGCGGGTCAGCGCCGAAGCCAACGATACCGAGTTCGTCACGCGTTCCTTCGTGGACACCGCGCTGCCGGTGGCCTCGGTGCGCTATGTGGCCGACCTGCCGCGCAAGCATCGCCGAGAGAAGGCCGATGCGCCGCTGGCCGGCCAGCACGTGACCGAGCCGCAGCTGGATGCACTCATTGCCGGCGCGCAGAAGGAAGTGATCCTGCAGACGCCGTACCTGGTGCTGTCCAAGCCGGCACAGAAACTGTTCCGCGAGCTGCGCAAGCGCCCGCAGCCACCGCGCGTGGTGGTGTCCAGTAACAGCCTGGCGGCCACCGACAACCCGATCGTGTATGCGCTGTCGTACAAGTACAAGCGGCGCAACATGCGCGAACTGGGCTTCAACATCTTCGAATACAAGCCGTTCCCGCTGGATGCACCGGTCGACTACCGCAACCTGCTGCCCGACCCGATCGCTGCGCCCGAGGGCGACGACGACGGCGGGCGCAATCCGCTGATCGGCGGCAGCGCCGCTGGCAGCAATGCCGGTGGTGGCAGCGACGGAGATCTGGCCGCGCCCCGCAAGCAGGTGCCGGTGAATCATCCGCGTACTGGTAGCGCCTACCAGAACGCGCGCGAACGTCGCCGTGCCGCCGGCAGCGAGGTGGAAACGCGCCTGCTGCGCACCGAGACACGACCGTCGTTCCTGGGCAGCAAGGCGGTCAACAAGCCGTTGCCGGTCACCCGCAAGGGCGCGCGCATGGGCCTGCATGCCAAGTCGCTGGTGGTCGATCGCCGCATCGGCGTGGTCGGCACCCACAATTTCGATCCGCGCAGCGAGAACTACAACACCGAAGGCGCAGTGATCATCGACGACCCGGTGTTTGCCGAGCAGCTGGCCGAGAGCATCCTGCGCGATACCCATCCGCAGAACTCGTGGACAGTGGCGCCGCGGGCCAAGCCGCCGGTGCTGTCGGGCCTGAACTACAGTGTCGGCAAGGCCTCCGAAGCGTTGCCGATCCTCGACTTCTGGCCGTGGCGTTACGCCACCGACTACGAATTCAAGCCGGGCCCCGACTGTCCGCAGCCGCTGCCCCGGCAGGACCCGGCGTTCCACAACTGCTACGTCGCCGTCGGCGACTTCCCCGAAGTCAACGTCGGCCCGAAGTGGCTGCTGGTGCGCATGCTGACTGCATTCGGCGCCGGCCTCGTTCCCATCCTCTGAAGGTGCCCGCATGACCCAGGTATTCCGCGAAGCCGTTTCCATCGAGCAGCTCAACGCGCTCAGCCGCAACACGGCGATTGAATCCCTGGGCATCGTCTTCAGCGCTGCGGGCGAGGACTGGCTGCAGGCCACCATGCCGGTGGATGAGCGCACCCGCCAGCCGTACGGCATCCTGCATGGCGGTGCCTCGGTGGTGCTGGCCGAGACCCTGGGCAGCAGCGCCGGAAACCTGTGCGTGGATACGGCCAAGCAGATCTGCGTGGGCCTGGAAATCAACGCCAATCACGTACGCGCAGTACGCTCGGGCACGGTCACCGGTACTGCCCGCGCGCTGCACGTGGGCCGCAGCACCCAGCTGTGGGAGATCCGTATCGAGGATGAGCAGGGCCGGCTGGTATGCATCTCGCGGCTGACCCTGGCCGTGGTGGCGGCCGGCCACGGCTGAGCCCCTGGAGGCTCGTTGACGGCGGCAGAACCCAGCGTTCCCCATCGATTGCCCCGGTCGATCGGTCTTATGGCCTAAATCGGCTGGCAGCGATGACGGCCCTCCGGTATCGTGCGCGGATGACTTCCCCCACTCCGGCCCCCCGCGGCGGCGTGGCGCGTGTGTGCCGTTACCTGTACCGCGTACCGCTGCTGTTGGTCCACATCACCGTGTTCCTGCCGCTCATCCTGATCGGCATGCTTCCGCCGTGGGGCGAACTGCGCGTGGGCGAAGCGACCTTCGGCGCCAAGGTGGTGAACTGGTGGCAGGGTGGGCTGATGTGGATCTTCGGCTTCCGCCTGGTGCAGATCGGCAAGCCGCTGCCCGGCGCCGTGCTGTTCGTCGCCAACCATGTCAGCTGGGTGGATATCTGCATCCTGCACAGCCAGCGCATGATGGGTTTCGTCGCCAAGCGCGAAATCGCCAGCTGGCCACTGGTCGGTTGGCTCGCTGCGCGCGGGCAGACCATCTTCCACCAGCGCGGCAATACCGAATCGCTGGGTGGCGTGATGCAGGTGATGGCCGATCGCCTGCGTGCCGGCAGAGCCGTCGGCGTGTTCCCCGAGGGCCGCACCCGCGGTGGCCACGAAGTGGGGCCGTTCCATGCCCGCATCTTCCAGGCCGCGGTCGAAACCGGTGTTCCGGTGCAGCCGGTGGCACTGGTGTATGGCGTGCATGGCAATGCGCAGACCATCGTCGCATTCGGTCCGGGCGAGAGTTTCTTCGCCAATTTCCTGCGCCTGCTCGGTGAGCCGGCGCGACGTGCGGAAGTGCACTTCCTGGCGCCGATCGGTGCCCAGGACCTGGAAGGCCGTCGGCGCATCGCGGAAACCTCGCGCGCGCGCATCGTGGCGGCCATGAGCACGCAGTGAGGGTGCGGTGGCCCTGATCCCGCCACCTGTCCTGGACGCCGGTACGCCGACGCTGCACGCGGCTGACTATCAGCCGCCGCGCTGGCTGCGCAATCCGCACCTGCAGTCGATGCTCAGTTCCAGCCGCATGCGCCTGCAGCGTGGCCTGCTGCTGCTGGCCGCCACGGGTGCGGTCAGCGAGGAGCTGATCCTCGATGGCGGCGACGGCGTGCGCCTGCAGGGCTGGCACAGCCATGTCGAAGGCCGCGAACCGAAAGGCATGGCCCTGCTGCTGCATGGCTGGGAAGGCAGTGCCGAATCCAGCTACATGCGCATGGCGGCCGCGCGCATGCTGGAACAGGGCTTCGACGTGGTGCGCCTGAACTTCCGCGACCACGGCAACACCCATCATCTCAACCCCGGCATCTTCCATTCCAACCTGATCGACGAAGTGGTGCATGCCGCCGGCGATATCGCCCAGCGCTGGCCGCAGCTGCCGCTGGTGGCCGCCGGGTATTCGCTGGGCGGCAACTTCGTGCTGCGGCTGGCCCTGCGCGCGCCGGCCGCTGGCGTACCGCTGCTGCGGGTGGCGTCCGTATGCCCAGTGCTGGACCCGGCGCTGACGATGGACAGCATCGAGAACGGCCCGGCGATGTATGACTGGTACTTCCGCCGCAAATGGGCCGGTTCGCTGCGCCGCAAGCGCGACCTGTTCCCCGAGCTGAGCGACTGCGACGACCGCGTGCTGAAGCTGGACATCCGCGCGCTGACGGCATGGCTGGTCGAGCGCCACACCAGCTTCGGCTCACTGCAGGCCTATTTCGATGGCTACTCGATTGCCGGCGACCGCCTGTCCACCCTGCAGGTGCCGGCCGACATCCTGATGGCGCAGGATGACCCGGTGATTCCGTACGCGACCTTCAGTGACTGGCAGCTGCCGCGCCAGGCGCGCCTGGAAACCGCGTGTTGGGGCGGCCACTGCGGATTCATCGAGAACTGGCGGGGCGACGGCTTCTCCGAGCGCTGGGTTGCGCAACGCCTGCAGCGTGTCCTGCAGGCCTGAACCGGCAGCGGCGCGCAGCCCGCTACAATGCGGGTTTGCACTTGAAGCGGACTGCCATGCAAGACCAGATCATCCAAGCGTTGCGCCAGAACCAGGCCGACCAGGCCGTGCAGCTGGCCCAGGCGTGGACCCGTGACGAACCCGGCCTGGCCGACGCCCACCGCTGGCTGGCGCTTGCGCTGCAGCAGCAGGGCAAGGCCGAGGACGCGATGGAGGCGCTGCAGCAGGCATTGCAGCTGGCCCCCGATGATGCCCAGCTGCACCTGCAGCACGCTGGCCTGCTGCTCGCCCTGCGCCAGTACCAGGGCGCTGACGAAGCGCTGGCACGCACCACCGGGCTCGACCCGAACTCCTTCTCCGCCTACCTGATGCAGGCCCACCTGGCGATCGGCCGCAACGACTTCGATGAAGCCCAGCGCCTGTCCACGCTGGCCTCGCGCGTTGAGCCGGACCACCCGGAACTGCTGGCCATCGACGGCATGATCGCGCTGCGCCGCGACGACCCGGACCGCGCGCTGACGCTGTTGTCGGCCGCCAACCAGGCGCAGCCGAATGACACCCGCGTGCTCTATGCACTGGGCTTCGCCTACCTGGGCAAGGACATGCTGGCGTTCGCCGAGCAGGCGTTCCGCCGCGTGCTGGAACTGAACCCGGCCATCAGCTCGCTGCATGGGCTGGTGGTGCAGCTGGCGCTGCGCCAGGGCAACGTGGAGGCGGCTGCCGAAGCGATGCAGATCGCTCTGCAGCAGGAAGGCATGGATACGCCGTCGATGCGTCGCCTGGCCGGTGAACTGGCGCTGCGCGGCGGCCAGCCGCTGCAGGCGCTGGACCACCTGCTGCCGTTGCTGGAAGCGATCCCCGACGACCGCCAGGTGCTGCAGCTGCTGCTGATGTCCTGGCAGCGCCTGGGCCGCG
Organism: Stenotrophomonas sp. WED208; assembly: GCF_040984485.1. Taxonomy (NCBI): domain Bacteria; kingdom Pseudomonadati; phylum Pseudomonadota; class Gammaproteobacteria; order Lysobacterales; family Lysobacteraceae; genus Stenotrophomonas; species Stenotrophomonas sp. WED208. The sequence goes on along the minus strand of NZ_JAZARB010000002.1, from coordinate 202,507 downwards.
AAGACGAGGCGCGCGCGCGCCTTGACGCCGCCCTGGAGCAGCATCCGCAGCTGCACGATCTGTGGCTGGCGCGCCTGTCGGTGGAAGAAGTGGGCAGCCCCACCGCCGCGGCGACGGTCGAACGCTGGATGGACGCCATGCCGGGCCACCTGCCGGCACTTGAAGCACGCCTGCGCCTGCATGACATGGTGGGCGAGCGCGAGCAGGCTGAAGCCATCGCCGAGCGCATCGTCAGCCTGGAGCCGGGGCGCGTGAGTGGTGAGACCCGCCTGGTCGAAGGCCTGCTGCAGCGTGATCCGGCTGCCGCAGTCGCCCGCGTGCAGGCGTTGATTGAAATGGCGCCGGAAGCTCATCGTGCCGACCTGCGTACCTGGCTGGGTGAAATCCAGGATCGCGCTGGCCAACCGGAACAGGCGCTGCAGACGTGGCTGGCGCTGCAGGCTGACCAGGCGCCACAGCGCCTGCCATTGCCGCCGCAGGCCAAGTCGCCGCCGAGCTGGCCTGACAAGGGCAGCATCGAGGGCGACGCCAGCTCTGCGCCGATCTTCCTGTGGGGTGCGCCGGGTTCGGGCGTGGAACGCGTGGCGACTGGCTTGGCCGCTGCCAGCCCGGTGCTGCGCAGTGATCGCTACACCAACCAAGCGCCCGATGATGCGTTCCAGAATTACCACACGCTGCAGGACCTGGCCTCGGGCGTACTGACCCCGGAGCGGCTGGTGCAGCGCTGGCGCGAGCAGCTGCCGGCGCGCGGCTTGCAGAGCGACACCGTGATCGACTGGCTGCTGTGGTGGGACAACGCCCTGCTGTGGGCGCTGCGCCCGCAACTGCCGCAGGGGCGCCTGCTGCTGGTGCTGCGTGATCCGCGCGACATGCTGCTGGACTGGGTGGCCTACGGTGCCGCCGCACCGCTGGCGATGACCTCGCTGGCCGAAGCCGGCGAATGGCTGACGCGCGCACTGACCCAGATCGCCACGCTGCACGAGGAAGACCTGTACCCGCACGTGCTGCTGCGCATCGATCAGATCGGCAACGATCCGCACGCGATGGCCGAACTGCTGGGCCGCCTGTTCGAGCGGCCGATGCCGCCGGCTGCACAGCTGGGCGCACCGCGCTTCCCGCCGGGCCATTGGCGCAACTACCGCGACGTGATGAGCGCCGCCTTCGCCCAGCTCACCCTGGTTGCGGTGCGCCTGGGCTACCCGGAAGAATGAGGAGAGTGCAATGCAGCTGAGCAGCAACAGCCTGACCAACGGCGCACCGATCGACCGTGAGTTTGCCGCCGGCGATGCCGCCGGCTTCGCCCCGGACCGCAACCCGCACCTGGCATGGAGCAGCGTGCCCGATGGCACCCGCTCGTTCCTGCTGGTGTGCGTGGACCCGGATGTGCCGACCGTGCCAGAGACAGTGGGCCGCACCGACATGACGGTACCGCGCGACCAGCCGCGCTGCGATTTCGTGCACTGGGTGATGGCCGATATCCCGGCCTCGGTGCAGGAGATCGCCGCCGGCAGCTGCAGCGATGGCTTCGTGGTGAAGGGCAAGCCCGCGCCTGCGGGTCCGGCCGGCAGCCGCCAGGGCCTGAACGACTTCACCGGCTGGTTTGCCGGCAACCCGGACATGGCCGGTGATTACCTGGGCTACGACGGCCCGTATCCGCCGTTCAACGACGAGCGCGTGCACCGCTATTTCTTCCGCGTGTTCGCGCTGGACGTGGCGACGCTGGACCTGCAGCCGCGCTTCACCGCCGCCGATGCCTACCGCGCGTCGCACGGCCACGTCCTGGCCGAAGCCACCCTGCACGGCACCTACACGCTGAACCCCGCGCTGTAACCGCAACCCGGTAGCGCCGGCCGCTGGCCGGCGTTGCTTCTGTAGGGTCGAGCCATGCTCGACGCTACAAAGACGAACGGCAATACCCCGCAAACCCCGCCAGAAATGCATCGGCCTCGGCGCGATGCGCCTGCGAACGCAGCACATCCGCCACCTGCTGCGGCTCCAGCCCCAGCACCGGCACGCGCAGGAACAGTCCGGCATTGAACGCCGCACTCACCGTCGACAGCACCGCGCGCAGCGCCTGCAGCATGTCCTCGCCACGATGCGAGGCGTGCACCAGCGCGATCGGCCGGCCCACGATCTGGTCACCGGAGACCAGCCAGTCGATGGCGTTCTTCAGCCCGCCGGGAATGCCGCGCACGTATTCCGGGCTGCACACCAGCACGCCGTCGCTCTGCGCGATCGCCGCCTTGAAGTCGGTGACGCTGCCCGGCTCATCGGTGCCTTCGAGGTCGGGCGAGAACACGGGCAGATCGCCAATGCCGGTGTAGACCTCCAGCTCCATGCCCGTCGGTGCGATGGCCTGCAACGCCCGCAGCAGCGCGGTGTTGGTGGATTGCCGGCGCACGCTGCCGGAGATGGCGAGAATCTTCATCGCCGCAAGGCTAGCACGCGGGTTCGCGTCCTCCTGGTAGAGGCGGCCGCTGGCCGGCTTTGCTTCTGCAAAGTCGAGCATGGCTCGACTCTACACAACGAAGAAGGGCGGCCTTTCGGCCGCCCTTCTGTCGTCTTACTTCTTCTCGATGGCCGATTCGACCACCATGTCCAGCACGTACGCCTGCGACGGCGCGTCGGCCGGCGGGTTCTTCACGTCGTAGCGCTTCACGCGCACCACGTTGCGCACGCCGTCTTCGTGGGTATAGCCCTCGATGTTGCCGTAGAAGTTCTCGAACTTGCCCGGCTCACCCTGCTTCAGGCCCTTGTCGTCGAACTTGACCTCACGCACCTGCAGGCACTGGTAGTCCGGGATCAGCGGGTGCGAGCACTTCTCGGTCTTGGCGGCCACTTCCAGGAACACGGTTTCGCCGGCGCCGCCGTAGCGGGTTTCAGCGGTCGGTTCCGGGTTGAACACCAGCACGTCGCCCTTGGCGGTGGTCAGGGTCAGCTTGCCATCGGCATCCTGCTCGGCCTTCAGCTCGCCCTGCAGGCGGCTCGACACGGCCTCGTCCAGCGCCATCAGCGCCTTGTCGGTGCAGGCCATCAGGGTCGAGGCCATCGCACTGACCGTCAGCTTGCCGTCGGCCAGGGTGTAGCCGCCACCCATGTGGTTGCAGGCGTTGCTGACCGACAGGCGGCCATCAGCGAAGTCCAGGGTGACCGGCTTGTCCTCGCGGGCGAACAGCGCGTCGATGCGCTTGCCGTCGGCGCCGGTGGCCTGCTGCAGCAGCCAGTGCTGGCTCTGCAGGCGCTGCGCATCCAGGTGCGCCAGCGTCTGCTGGTCTGCTGCCTTGGCCGCGGCCGGGGCCACATCGTCGCCGCCGTTGCCGGCCGGGGCCGGGGTCTGGCTGCAGGCGGCCAGCAGGGCCAGCGGGAGGAGCAGGGTGAGCTTGCGGTTCATGGTGATTCTCCTTGGGGAACCGTGGGGGAAACGGGGTGGGGCCGGCAATGGGGTTGCCGTGCCCCGGCGCTGTTCAGCTGCCGGAGGGCAACCACAGCAGCAGCGCCGCGCCCAGCGCGATGCGGTAAATGGCGAAGGCGGTGAACCTGTGCGACTTGATGTAGCCCATCAGCCACTTCACTACGACGAAGCCGGTGACGGCCGCGGCAAGGAAGGCCACGCCCACGTCGGTCCAGTTCTCGCTGCCCAGCTGCCCAGCCTTGGCCATTTCCAGGAAGGTGTAGGCGCTGGCGGCGAACATGGTGGGAATGCCGACCAGGAACACGAACTCGGCGGCGGCGGCGCGTCGGCTCAGGCCCAGCAGCATGGCCAGGAAGATCGCCGAGGCCGAGCGCGAAGTGCCGGGGAACACGCCGGCCACCACCTGCGCCAGGCCGACGCCGATCGCCACTGTCCAGGTCACCTGGTCGCGGTCGGGCAGGCGCGCGGTGTAGGCCTCCACCAGCAGCATCCAGACGCCACCGATGATCAGCGCCCAGGCCACCGGGCTGACCGTCTCCGGCAGCGACCAGCCGGCCTTGCGCACCACCAGGCCGACCACGGCGGTGACCAGGAAAGCGGCGCCCAGTTTGAACACGTACTCGCGGTTCTCGCGCTGGTTGAAGCCGGTGGCCAGCTGCAGCAGGCGCTGGCGGAAAACCAGCACCACGGCCACGATCGCGCCGGCCTGGATGACGATGTTGAAGAAGTCCGAGCGGGCACCCAGCCAGTGCTGGGCGATGAGCAGGTGGCCGGTACTGGAGATCGGCAGGAATTCGGTCAAGCCTTCGAGGATGCCCAGCAGCAGGGCGGAGAGCAGGTCGGACATGGACGGTGCGGGCACGCGCGGCAGGAAGGAAGAAGGTCGAGAGGATAGACGATCCCTGCTGCACCAAACGGGTGCGTCGGGTGATGGGCGCACCTGATTGGTGCGCACTGATTTGCACCGGTCCGGGGCGCCCTTTTTGAAATCAATGACTTGCGGGCCGCAAAAAGTTGGCACGGTCGTTGCTGTACCTCAGCAGGCATTCATCCCCATCCGAGGTCGTACCGATGTCCGTGGAAAACGTAGAAAAGCTGATCAAGGACAACCAGATCGAGTTCGTCGACCTGCGCTTCGTCGACATGCGTGGTGTCGAGCAGCACGTGACCTTCCCGGTCAGCATCGTCGAGCCGTCGCTGTTCGAAGAAGGCAAGATGTTCGATGGCAGCTCGATCGCCGGCTGGAAGGGCATCGCCGAATCGGACATGGTGCTGCTGCCGGATACCGCCAGTGCCTACGTCGACCCGTTCTACGCCGATCCGACCATCGTGATCAGCTGCGACATCCTCGACCCGGCCACCATGCAGCCGTATGGCCGCTGCCCGCGCGGCATCGCCAAGCGCGCCGAGGCCTACCTGAAGTCCTCCGGCATCGCCGAAACCGCGTTCTTCGGCCCGGAGCCGGAATTCTTCATCTTCGACTCGGTCCGCTTCGCCAATGAAATGGGCCACACCTTCTTCCAGGTCGATTCGGAAGAAGCGGCGTGGAACAGCGGCGCCAAGTACGACGGCGCCAACAGCGGCTACCGTCCGGGCGTGAAGGGCGGTTACTTCCCGGTGCCGCCGACCGATACCCTGCACGACCTGCGCGCCGAGATGTGCAAGACCCTGGAACAGGTCGGCATCGAAGTGGAAGTGCAGCACCACGAAGTGGCCACCGCCGGCCAGTGCGAGATCGGCACCAAGTTCAGCACCCTGGTGCAGAAGGCCGACGAACTGCTGCGCATGAAGTACGTGATCAAGAACGTCGCGCACCGCAACGGCAAGACCGTTACCTTCATGCCCAAGCCGATCGTCGGCGACAACGGCAGCGGCATGCACGTGCACCAGTCGCTGTCCAAGGGCGGCACCAACCTGTTCTCCGGTGACGGCTACGGCGGCCTGAGCCAGCTGGCGCTGTGGTACATCGGCGGCATCTTCAAGCACGCCAAGGCCATCAACGCCTTCGCCAACTCGGGCACCAACAGCTACAAGCGCCTGGTGCCGGGCTACGAAGCACCGGTGATGCTGGCCTACTCGGCCCGCAACCGCTCGGCCTCGTGCCGCATTCCGTGGGTCTCCAACCCGAAGGCGCGCCGTATCGAGATGCGCTTCCCGGATCCGATCCAGTCCGGCTACCTCACCTTCACCGCGCTGATGATGGCCGGCCTGGACGGCATCAAGAACCAGATCGACCCGGGCGCACCGAGCGACAAGGACCTGTACGACCTGCCGCCGGAAGAAGAGAAGCTGATCCCGCAGGTCTGCTCCTCGCTGGACCAGGCGCTGGAAGCACTGGACAAGGACCGCGAGTTCCTGAAGGCCGGCGGCGTGATGAGTGATGACTTCATCGACGGCTACATCGCGCTGAAGATGCAGGAAGTGACCAAGTTCCGCGCGGCCACCCACCCGCTGGAATACCAGCTGTACTACGCCAGCTGACCGGTAGCGATGGCGGTGGGCTTCCCCTTCCCACCCTCCGCCATCGCTTCCGTTCTCGCGGCTGGGGAGCCGCGGTCAGATCGGGGTTGTTGCACGGGGTCGGATCCCTTTTATGCGTGAAAGGGCTCTGACCCCACGCCAAGGATCCCTGATCCAGGGGCAAGAGAAAGACCGGATACGCGACCAGGGCCGCCCTCCCTCCCGCGTCGGTCGTGCAAGGAGAGAGGCACGGCCGTCCCGGCCCTGTACGTGTCCGGTGCAACAGCCACGGCCATCACCCTGATGGCCGCTGGTTGCCTGATGCCAACGCGCGCTGGCGCGCTGGCCCCATCCACCCTCGGGACATGCGCATGAAACTGATCTCCGCCATCATCCGGCCGTTCAAGCTCGACGAGGTCCGCGAGGCCCTGTCCGACGCAGGCGTGTCGGGCATCACCGTGACCGAAGTGAAAGGCTTCGGCCGCCAGAAGGGCCACACCGAGCTGTATCGCGGCGCCGAGTACGTCGTCGACTTCCTGCCCAAGATCAAGATCGAAACCGTGGTCACCGATGAGCGTGCCGACGCAGTGATCGAAGCGATCCAGTCGTCGGCAGGCACCGGCAAGATCGGTGACGGCAAGATCTTCGTCACCGCCGTCGAACAGGTCATCCGCATCCGCACCGGCGAAATCGGTGCCGACGCGCTGTAACCCCCTTCCGGAGACTCCCCCATGAAGATGCGCCTTCTCACCGGGTGGCAAGCCCGGTTCCACTTCGTGTGCCTGTTGATGCTGCTCAGCGCGCTGGCCGCCGGTGCGTGGCCGGGCAATGCCCACGCGCAGGTCCAGGTGTCGCCGCTGCCGAGCGAAAGCGTGGCGGTCGAACCACTGCAGGACCCGGTCGCTGCGGCCGCCGCACCGGCCGCGGCTGAAGCCACCGCGACCTATGACCATGGCGACGTGGCCTGGATGCTGACGTCCACCCTGCTGGTGCTGCTGATGGTGGTGCCGGGCCTGGCGTTGTTTTACGGCGGCCTGGTGCGTTCGAAGAACGTGCTGTCGGTACTCAGCCAGATCCTGGTGGTGTTCTCGCTGGTGCTGCTGCTGTGGGTGGCCTATGGCTACAGCGCGGTGTTCAGCGCCGGCAACCCGTTCTTCGGCTCGTTCACCGAATTCGCCTTCCTCAAGGGCTTCACCCCCGATTCGGTGGGCAACACGCCGATCAAGGGCCTGCCGGATTACCTGTTCGTCGCCTTCCAGTCGACCTTCGCCGGCATCACCACCGCGCTGATCGTCGGTGCCTTCGCCGAGCGCATCAAGTTCCGTGCGGTGCTGCTGTTCTCGGCGCTGTGGTTCACTCTCAGCTACATCCCGATGGCGCACATCGTCTGGGGCGGCGGCTATTTGGGTGAACTGGGCGCGATCGACTTCGCCGGTGGCACCGTGGTCCACATCAATGCGGGCGTGGCTGGCCTGGTGGCCGCATGGTTCGTCGGCAAGCGCCTGGGCTATGGCCAGACCGCGCTGAAGCCGCACAACGTGCCGTTCACCTATATCGGCGCGATGCTGCTGTGGGTCGGCTGGTTCGGCTTCAACGCGGGCTCCGCCGCCGCTGCCGATACCGTCGCCTCGCTGGCCTTCCTCAATACCGTGCTGGCGACTGCCGCAGCGGTGCTCGGCTGGACGCTGGTGGAAGCAATCAGCAAGGGCAAGCCGTCGGCACTGGGCGCAGCCTCGGGCGCGGTGGCCGGCCTGGTCGGCATCACCCCGGCCTGCGGCACCGTCGGCCCGCTCGGCGCGATCATCATCGGCTTCGTCGCCGGCGTGGTCTGCGTGTGGGGCGTGACCGGTTTGAAGCGCCTGCTGAAGGTGGACGACACCGCCGACGTGTTCGGTGTGCATGGTGTCGGCGGCATCGTCGGCGCGATTCTCACTGGTGTGTTCAGTGCGCAGTCGCTGGGCGGCACCAAGGCCGATCTGGATATCGCCCATCAGGTCTGGGTGCAGGTGGTCAGCGTCGGCCTGACCGTGGTCTGGTCGGCGGTGGTGACCACGCTGATCCTGCTGGTGGTGCGCAGCGTGGTCGGCCTGCGCGTGACCGAGGAAGCGGAACGCACGGGCCTGGATGTGACTTCGCACGGCGAATCCGCCTACGAGGCCTGATGCATGGCGGGCGGCCCTGTGGGGCCGCCTTTGCATTTGGTGGGTGCCAGGCTTGCCTGGCACTGCTCCTGCTCTGGTGGGTGCCGACCGTTGGTCGGCACAGCTGGTAGCCCATCCACGCATGGCCTGGATCTACCGCATCCTCTCTGGTGGGTGCCAAGCTTGCTCGGCACGGCGGCATGCATCATCGCGCCTGATCGCGCACAATCGGGCCATGCACCCGACCCGCACCGCCCTGATGCTCTCGGCCTGCCTGCTGCTGGCCGCCTGCGCCTCCACGCCGCAGGAAACCCGCAACCCGCTCGCCACCTGGGTGCCATCGCCGAACCAGAACGCGCGCACGCCCGTCATCATCGTCATCCACCACACCGAACAGAAATCGGTGCAGCAAAGCCTGCATACGCTGCGTACCGCCAACAGCGGTGGGCCGGTCAGCGCGCACTACCTGATCGGTGCCGATGGCCATCGCTACCAGCTGGTTGCCGATGAGCGCCGCGCCTGGCACGCCGGCGCCGGGCGTTGGGGCACCATCACCGATCTCAACTCCGCCTCGATCGGCATCGAGCTCGACAACGATGGCCGCAGCCCGTTCAGTGCGGCGCAGATCGAATCGCTGACCGTGCTGTTGCGCAATCTCACCACCCGCCTGAACATTCCGCCGCGGCAGGTGATCGGCCATGCCGACCTGGCGCCGACGCGCAAGCAGGACCCGAGCCGGTTCTTCCCGTGGCAGCAGCTGGCCGAGGCCGGTTTCGGCGTCTGGCCGCGCGCGGCCGACGGCGCGGCGCCGGAAGGCTTTGACGCGTGGAATGCGCTGGCCCGCTTCGGCTATCCGCTCGACAACCGGGACGCCACCGTCGCCGCCTTCCACCGCCGCTTCCGTGGCCGCGACGACCTGCCGAAGACGCTGGATGCCGAAGACGCCCGCATCCTGCATTCCCTGCTGCTGCAGACGCCCTGATCCGGCGCATGAACGCTTGACCCCGCGCTGGGTTGCCGCCCAGCGGCCGGCACTCCACCATGGCGATATGATCGATTCCGCCACCTTCTTCAAGCGCAGGCACTGCGCCCTGCTGGCAGCGGCCGTGCTCGCCGGCTGCTCCACCACCGCTCCCCGCACCGGAACCGAAGTGCCGACGCCGGTCACGCCGCCCGCGGCCACCTATGCCAAGGCCGCATGGAGTGCACTGCCACCGGTCTCCGACAGCGATCTGCAGGCCGGCTTCGTTGCCTGGCGCAGCAGCTGCGCGCGCCTGAAGAACGATGCGGTCTGGGCAAAACCCTGCGCCACCGCCGCGACGGTTTCGGACAAGGACCCGGCGGCGATCCGCCAGTTCCTGCAGCGCGATCTGGATGTCTATGCACTGCGTGCCGGCGGCCACCAGGCCGACGGGCTCATTACCGGCTACTACGAGCCGATCTACCCCGGCAGTCTTACCCGTACCGACAAGGCGACGGTGCCGATATACGGGACGCCGGATGATCTGATCGTGGTGCAGCTGGAGAGCGTCTACCCGGAGCTGAAGGGCAAGCGCTTGCGCGGGCGCGTCGAGGGCAAGGTGCTCAAGCCCTATGACGACGCCGGCACCATCGCGGCCAAGGGCGCCAAGGCCCCGGTACTGGCCTGGCTGACCGACCCGATGGACCTGCAGCTGCTGCAGATCCAGGGGTCGGGCAGGGTGCGCCTGGGCGACGGCACGCAGGTACGGCTGGCCTATGCCGAGCAGAATGGCCACCCCTACCGCGCCATCGGCCGCTGGCTGGTCGACCAGGGCCAGCTGAAGAAGGAAGACGTCACCATGGATGCGATCCGCGCCTGGGCCCGGGCCCATCCCGCGCGCGTGCCGGAACTGCTGCGCAGCAATCCCAGCTACGTGTTCTTCGTGCGCAACCCGGACAGCCCGGAAGGCCCGCGTGGTTCACTGAACGTGCCGCTCACCGCGGGTTACAGCGTGGCGGTGGACCGCACCGTGGTGCCGCTGGGCAGCCTGCTGTGGCTGTCCACCACGCGCCCCGACGGCAGCCCGGTGGTGCGCCCGGTGGCCGCGCAGGACACCGGCGGCGCCATTGCCGGCGAAGTGCGCGCCGACCTGTACTGGGGCAGCGGCGATGCCGCCGGCAAGCTTGCCGGTGACATGAAGCAGAAGGGCAACATCTGGATGCTGTGGCCGAAGGGCATGGCCTTGCCGAACTGAACCGACAGGGGTCGGATCCCTTTCCGCAGGGAAGGGCTCCGACCCCGGATGCCTGATAATGGCGCCATTCCGAACTCTCCGGCCGCCGCTGCGGCCAGGACCCCTGCAATGACCTACGCAAAGCACAACGCAAAATCCGGCGCGAAATCCGCCGCGAAGAAGTACTACAAGCACTGGGCCGAATCGGGCCTGGGCAAGGGCAACGTGCTGATGGAAGCCCGTGGCGAGAAGATCGTGCGCCAGGTGGAGATCTACGGCACCAAGATGGTCTGGGCCGACGAGCATGCCCACAGCGACGACCGCTTCCTGCTGGCCGACCAGCCGGTGTCGTTCCTGGATTTCGACGAAGACGACGAGATCAGCGCGCGCGAATTCGAAAGCGCCTGGAAGAAGGCCCGGGAAGCCACCGGCTACCCGGTGTAACGCTGCCCGGCCGGGGTCAGAGCCCTTTCCTGACGGAAAGGGATCCGACCCCGGATCCGCGTTTTGCACTACATTGGTGCAATGTCCGACCCCGCGCCCCCACCGTCCCTCGATGCCCTCGGCACGCCGCTGGCCTGGGCCGGGGCCGATGGCTGCATCGCCGGCTGCAATCCGGCCTTCGCCCGCTGGCTGGGCGTCAGCGTCCGGCGCCTGCTGGGGCGGCCCCTGGCCGCACTGGAAGTGCAGGGCGAGGCACTGGCCCATTTCCTGGCTCGCGATGAGCGCGACAGCCTGCGCCTGAACCGGCTGGCGCTGGCGGTGCCCGGCGAGGCGCCGCGCTTCGCCGAGGGCTGGATGAGCCGCCGCGACGATGGCGGCTGGCTGCTGGAGGCGCATCCGGTCGATGAATTCCCCGGGCTCGACCCGACCCAGGCCCTGCCCAGCGCGCTCAGTGCGGCGCTGAAGGGCCTGGCCCATGAACTGCGCAATCCGTTGGCTGGCTTGAAGGGCGCGGCCCAGCTGCTGGCCCGCCGCGCGGCCCATCGCGACGCCAGCGAACGTGAGCTGATCGAACTGATCGGCTCCGAGATCGAGCGCCTCAACGGCCTGCTCGACCAGCTGCTGTCGCCGGCCCCGGCTGCACCGCATGCCGAACTGAACATCCACGCCGCGCTGGAACGCGTGCTGCGCCTGGCCGAGAACGAGGCCGGCTGGGCGGTACGCCTGCAGCGCGACTACGACCCCAGCATTCCCGAATTCCACGGCGACGCCGACCGCCTCACCCAGGCGGTGTGGAACCTGGTGCGCAATGCGATCCAGGCCGGCGCCGGCAGCATCACCCTGCGCACCCGCGTGGAGCATGGCGTGCGCATCGCCGAGCAGCTGCACACGCTGGCGCTGCGCCTGGAGATCGCCGACGACGGCCGTGGCGTGCCCGAGGAGCTGGCCGAGCACCTGTTCCTGCCCTTGGTCAGTGGCCGCGCCGAAGGCACTGGCCTGGGCCTGGCGCTGGCCCAGCAGGTCGCGCGCGAGCATCGCGGTACGCTGACCTACCGTTCGCGCCCGGGCCATACCGTGTTCACCCTGCTGCTGCCGATCATCAGCGGCGCCGCCCCGGCCGAGGAGGCCCCGCGCGATGTCTGAACCTTCCACCGTCGCACAGCGCATCTGGGTGGTCGATGACGATCGTGCCGTGCGCTTCGTGCTGTGTACCGCGCTGCGCGAAGCCGGCTACCAGGTCGTCGATTTCGACAGTGCCGCTCCCGCCCTGCAGGCCCTGAGCGATGGCCCGCCGCCGGCGCTGCTGTTCACCGATGTGCGCATGCCCGGCGACGATGGCCTGGTGCTGCTGGACAAGCTCAAGAGCGCATTGCCACAGCTGCCGGTGGTGGTGATGTCGGCCTACACCGATGTGGCCAGCACGGCCGGTGCGTTCCGCGGCGGCGCGCATGAATTCCTGTCCAAGCCGTTCGACCTGGACGATGCCGTGGCGCTGGCCCAGCGTGTGCTGCCGGCAGTTGCACCGGCACTGGCGGCGCCCACACCTACGGCCGAAGCGCATAGCGACCAGCCGCCGCAACTGGTGGGCGATACCCCGCCGATGCGCGCGCTGTTCCGTGCCATCGGCCGCCTGGCGCAGGCGCCGCTGGCGGTGCTGATCACCGGCGAGACCGGCACTGGCAAGGAACTGGTGGCCAATGCGCTGCATCGCGAATCGCCGCGCGCGCAGGGGCCGTTCGTCGCGCTCAATACTGCTGCAATCCCGTCCGAGCTGCTGGAAAGCGAGTTGTTCGGCCACGAAGCCGGCGCCTTCACCGGTGCCCAGCGCCGCCATATCGGTCGCTTCGAGCAGGCCAACGGCGGCACGCTGTTCCTGGATGAGATCGGCGACATGCCGTTGCCGCTGCAGACCCGTCTGTTGCGCGTGCTGGCACAGGGCGAGTTCTTCCGCGTCGGTGGCCGCGAGCTGATCCGCGTCGATGTACGCGTGGTGGCCGCCACCCACCAGGACCTGGAAGGCCTGGTCGCGCAGGGCAAGTTCCGCGCCGATCTGCTGCACCGCCTGGACGTGGTGCGCCTGCAGCTGCCGCCGCTGCGCGAGCGCCGCGAGGACATCGCACAACTGGCCAGCACGTTCCTGGCCGCCGCCGCGCGCAAGCTGGATACGCCGCCGAAGCGCCTGACCGCTGCTGCACTGCAGGCGCTGCGCGAACACGACTGGCCGGGCAACGTGCGCGAGCTGGAGAACGTGTGCTGGCGGATGGCTGCGCTGGCCGCCGCCGACACCATCGGCGTGGCCGATGTCGATACCGCGCTGAACCGCGCGCGGGGCCGCCGCAACAGTGCCAGCGCAGCCGATCCGGGCCAGTGGGAAGCGCTGCTGGCCGAATGGGCGCGCCGTCAGCTGGCCGAAGGCGTGGAAGGGCTGCACGCGCAGGTGCGCGAGCGGGTCGACCATGCCCTGCTGGAGGCCGCGCTGCAGATCACCCACGGCCGCCGTGCCGAAGCCGCTGCCCGCCTGGGTCTCGGTCGCAATACCCTTACCCGCAAGCTGGGCGCCGGGCGCCGCCGCGGGGGCCATTGAACGGTCCCTGCACGCGATCCTCGCGCCCGCTTGCCGAACCGTTGATCGTTCATGGACGATGCCGTCCGTAGTGTCACCTGCAAGGAGTCTTCGATGCGTCTGTCCTTTGCCATCCTGCCGTTGTCCGCCGCCGTGCTGCTGTCTGCCTGTGGCAGCGCACCGAAGAAGGCCGGGCCCACCCCGCCGCCGCCGACCGTGGTCAGCACCGCGAAACAGGGCGAAGCCAATCTGTCGCCGGCCTCGGCCAGCATCGTCAGTGGCCGCATCGCGCTGATGGTGGAGCCCGGTGGCATCCACATCACCGGGCTGATTGGTGGCCTGCAGCCGATGCAGCAGGCCGGTTTCCACATCCACGAGCGCGGTGACTGCAGCGCGGTGGATGCCAGCAGCGCCGGCAACCACTTCAACCCCGGTGGCGCCGCGCATGGTCGCGCCGGCACCGGCAAGCACCACCTGGGCGACATGGACAATCTGCGTGCCGATGCCCAGGGCCGCGCCAACGTCGATATCCACCTCAAGGGCGTTACCCTTGGCGGAGGCGCCGCCACCGATATCGCCGGACGTGCACTGGTCGTGCATGCCAACGCCGACGACTATCGCAGCCAGCCCGCCGGCAATGCCGGTGTCCGCATCGCCTGTGGCGTGATCCGGGTTGTCCGCTGATCACCGCAGGCTTCATCCAGGGAGAGATTCCAATGCGTCTGATCCACACTTCGCTGTTTGCGGCCATCGCCGCGCTGGGCCTGGCGGCCTGCGGCCAGCAGCCGGCCGCTCCGCAGACTGAAACCCCGCCGGCCGCGCCGGCCGAGGGTGCAACCACCGAACCGGCCGCAACCCCGGCACCTGCTGCCGCCCCGGCGGCCGATGCGTCGGCCACCGCCGAGCTGGCACCGACCCAGGGCAACGAGGCCAAGGGCAGCGTTACCTTCAAGGTGGTCGACGGCAAGGTCCACGTGACCGGCCAGATCAGTGGCCTGAAGCCGGGCAGCGAGCACGGCTTCCACATCCACGAAAAGGGCGACTGCAGCGCGCCGGACGGCATGAGCGCCGGCGGCCACTTCAACCCGGGTCACCAGGATCATGGCAATGTGGCCACCGATCCGCACCACGGCGGCGACATGCCCAACATCAAGGCCGACGACAAGGGCGTGGCCACCATCGACGGCCCGGTGTCGAGCAACGTCAACATCGGCAAGGGCGATGACTTCGACATCATCGGCCGCGGCCTGATCGTCCACGCCGATGCGGACGACTACAAGACCCAGCCGACCGGCAACGCCGGCGCGCGCCTGGCCTGCGCAGTGATCCAGAAGGCGCCGTAAGAGCGCTCCTGCTGGAAACGGAAAACGCCGGCGCAAGCCGGCGTTTTTCCTGATCGGTAGTGCCGGCCGCTGGCCGGCAATCGCAGATCCGGAGGTTGCCGGCCAGCGGCCGGCACTACCAACAGGCCACCCGGATCAGCGCGCCAGCAACTCGCGCGCGTCCTGCCCGGCCTCGCAGTGCACGAACAGCACCGGCACGCCGTGCGCTTCCAGCACCGCGGCCATCTGCCGCTGGCGCATCAGGAACTGCTCGTAGATGCCCTTCAGGCGGTCACAGTCGTTCTTGCCGTGATTGTAGTGCGCGCACCAGCCGGCCGGATCGAACAGCGCCATGCGTGCCTCGCCGTGCGTGTAGCGCAGCAGCGGCTCGGGCGCGGCGTTGAGCCATTCGTCCTCGCCCGGGGCCATGATCGCGGTCTCGATCAGCGGCCACAGCGCGGCCAGGCCCTGGTTGTCGTACTGCATCGACATCATCGCGGCCAGGTCGTTCACGGTGAAATAGCGCGCATGCTCGATGCGCGCACCGAAGGTGTTCTGCGCCATCAATGCGGTATCGGCATGCGCCATGCCGTTGGCCAGCAGTGTTTCTTCCAGCGCATTGGCCACTGCGTTGGTGGTGGCCACGTCGCTGCCGGTCAGCAGGAACGGCACCACGCGCAGGCCACCGCCCACCAGGCTGGCATCGGCCTGGAACGGCAGCGGCACGTCACCGTTGGCATCGGTACCGAAGGCCAGCAGGCGCGGGCCCTGGTTACGGCCCGGGGCACGCATCTGCAGTTCTTCCAGGCGGCGATGGATCGGCCAGCCCGGGCGCAGTACTTCGGCCGGGTCGAAATGGGCGGCGGCGAACACCAGGTCCAGCTCGGCCACCTGCGGCACCAGCTTGGAAAGGTCACGGCCGACGCGTTCGGCCAGTTCACCGGCCTGTTCAGCGCTGAGCACCGCCTGGCGGGGGATTTCGCCGCCGGCCAGTTCCAGGGCCAGCACGCCAAGGGCATTCATCGCGGGGTCGGGTTTGCTCATGGTTCCACGGTTGGCCCATCACAGGGCGGCAGCTACACTTGGCTCCATTATGCCTGCTCCGTCGTGCAGGCCATGTTGCAGACACCCTCATCCATGCCAGGTATCTCCATGCCCAACGCTCGTCCCGTCGCCATCCTCGGTGGCGTCCGCATTCCGTTCTGCCGCCAGAACACCGCGTATTCGGATGTCGGCAACCTCGGCATGTCGGTCCGTACGCTGGGCGCGCTGGTCGAACGTTTCGGCCTGCATGGCCAGCAGCTGGGTGAAGTGGCGATGGGTGCGGTGATCAAGCACTCCAGCGACTGGAACCTGGGCCGCGAAGCCACGCTGTCTTCCGGCCTGTCGCCGTTGACCCCGGGCATCACCCTGCAGCGCGCCTGCGGCACCTCGCTGGACAGCATCATCACTGTCGCCAACAAGATCGCGCTGGGCCAGATCGAATCGGGCATCGGTGGCGGTTCGGATACCACCTCCGACGTGCCGATCGTCTACGGCAAGAAGCTGCGCGCGCGCCTGCTGGCCGCCAACCGTGCCAAGAGCACTGGCGACAAGATCCGCGCGCTGACCGCTGGCTTCAAGTTCTCCGAGCTCAAGCCCGAGTTCCCGGGCGTGGCCGAGCCGCGCACCGGCAAGAGCATGGGCGACCACTGCGAGGACATGGCCAAGGAATGGAACATCTCGCGTGACTCGCAGGACGAGTGGGCGGTGTCGTCGCACAAGAAGCTGGCCGCGGCCTATGAGCGCGGCTTCTTCAACGACCTGATCGCACCGTTCCGTGGCGTCGAGCGTGACAACATCCTGCGCCCGGATACCTCGCTGGAAAAGCTGGCGACGCTGAAGCCGGCGTTCGACAAGGTCTCCGGCCGCGGCACGCTCACCGCCGCCAACTCCACCCCGCTGACCGACGGCGCCGCCGCCGTGCTGCTGGCCAGTGAAGAGTGGGCGCGTGCGCACGGCCATGAGCCGCAGGCCTACCTGCGCGATGCGCATGTCTCGGCGGTGGACTTCGTGCATGGCGAAGGCCTGCTGATGGCGCCGACCGTGGCGGTGCCGGAGATGCTCAAGCGCAACGGCCTGACCCTGCAGGACTTCGACATCTACGAGATCCACGAAGCTTTCGCCGCGCAGGTGCTGTGCACCCTGCGTGCGTGGGAGAGCGAGGACTACTGCCGCACCCGCCTGGGCCTGGATGCACCGCTGGGCCGCATCGACCCGGACAAGATCAACCTGCTGGGCTCGTCGCTGGCCACCGGCCACCCGTTTGCCGCCACCGGCGCGCGCGTGATCGCTACCGCAGCCAAGCAGCTGGCCGAACGCGGCGGTGGCCGCGCGCTGGTGTCGATCTGCACCGCCGGCGGCATGGGCGTGGTGGCGATCGTCGAGCGCTGATCGTTGCGACCGCGTGCCAACCAAGGTTGGCGACTACCGGGAATGCGCGCTGGATCTGCTTTGGTAGATGCCGACCTTGGTCGGCCATGCGATGTCATCGTTCGGAAGATGTCAGAGCGCCAACCAAGGTTGGCGACTACCGGGTTCCATAGATGAAAACGCCGCCCATCGGGCGGCGTTTTTTCTTGCTCCGGTGGGTGCCGACCGTGGGTCGGCACGCTTCACGGCAACCGCGGATTGCCGAACTCGTCGCGCTCTTCGTTGGCGTCATACACCGGCGGCTGCACCGTAACCGGCTGCTCCTCCACCGTGGCACGCAGCGGCGCTTCAGTGCCGCGCACCAGCTCCACGCTGTCCTCGCCGCGCTGCAGGCGCAGCGCATTGGCCAGGCACTGCGCGGCAAGCGCATGATCGCCACGCTGCGCAAACAGTTCACCCAGCGCTTCCCATGCCGGTGCACCCGCGCCCGCGGCAATGGCTTCGTGCAGGAACGCATCGGCGGCATCCCACTGCTGCTGGCCCAGTGCCACGCGGCCTTGTGCCAGGCGCAGCGCGGCCGAGCTGTCGTGCACGTTGCGCCAGCGCGCCAGGTTGGCTTGGCGCGTCGCCAGGCGCTCGGCGGGCAGACGGCCATACAAGGCCACCAGCTCATCGTCCCAGCGCTGGTCCAGAGCGTGTTCCAGTGCCAGCAGCGCCGGCTCATCCCAGTTCAGGGCCACCGCACGGCTGGCATACGCACCCACCACGTCCGGGGTCGGTCGCAGTGCCTTCGGCGTGGCTTCCCATTGCGCGGCCAGCGCATTGACGTCGGCTGCTTCCAGCAGCGCCTGTGCGGCCAGGCGTGCTTCCAGTTCGCTGTTGGCGTCGGCCGGCAGCACCTTGCTCTGGCGCAGTGCACCCAGCTGGCCATAGGCCTCGTGGGCGCGGCCGGCCTGTGCCAGCGCTTCGGTACGCAGCCACAGGCCGCGCGGCGGCAGCGGCTGGATCGCGGCTACGTCCAGCGCGTTGATCGCATCCACCGGCAGATCGCGCGCCAGCAGCTGTTCTGCACGCAGCAGCGCCTGCAGGGTGGCATCGCTCTCACCCAGGCGCTGCAGCAGCGCCTCGCCAGCGGGGCCATCGGCACGTGCCTGTGCACTGCGCACGGCATTGGCCAGCGCCACCGCACTCACTTCCGGATCCTTGGCGGCGCCGTCCAGCAGCTTCTCCGCACGCTGCCACTGGCCATGCTCATAGGCCTGCAGGCCGTCGATCAGGCGCACCCGGCCCTGCTTGCGGCGGTAGCGGCCCCAGGCACGGAACGGTGCGGCGATCAGGCTCCACAGCAGCCACAGCACCAGCACCGCGATCACCGACAGCAGCGCCACCTTGGGCAGGTTGCTGTGGTAGTCGTAGCCGCCGTAGCGCAGGGTCACTTCGCCGAAGCGGTTGAGGTCATCGGCGCCGAGCCATTGCGCGGCCACCACGCCGATGGCCACGGCCAGCAACAGCACGACCAGGGATTGCAGGGGTTTCATGCGGGATTACCTCCGGTCGGTCTGGGTGCGCAGTTGCTGCAGGGTGCTGCCAAGAATGCTGTTGCTGGCCTGCAGCGGAAGCTCGCGCAAGGCCTTCAGTTCAGCACGTTGCGCGCGCAGGGCCGGTGAATCCGGCCAGCGCCGCTGCGCCCAGTGCTCCACGCGTTCCAGCGCGGTATCGCGGCCGGTGCGGTCGCCGCGTTCGATCGCGGCGCGCGCCAGGGTCAGTTCCAGCTGCAGCGCGTCATCGGCGTTGCGGCGTTCGGCGGCGGTCAGCGGGCCATTCTGGCGGCTCGGGGTGATGTCCACGAACGGTGCCAGCGTGGACTGCCACCACGGTCTGGCGGTGTTGGTCGCAGCGCTGCCGCTCACCTGCGAGGGCAGGCCCTGCAAGGCTTTGGCCAGCGCATCCAACCGCTGCAGCGATTGCACGCGCGGGCCGGTGCCCAGCGCATCCAGTGCATCGCGTTCCTGTACCAGTGCCTGGCGCAGGTTCAGGCCGTCGCTGTCAGGCAGATCGGCCAGTGCGGTGGCGGCCTGTGCATACAGGCGGCGCGCGCCTTCCACGTCATCGGCGTAGTTCAAGCGCTGCGCCGCCTGGGTCAACAGCAGTTCGGCTTCATCGCGCTGTACCGCCTGGCGGCCCTGGTTGGCGCTGTCGGCCAGCTTGGCCAGGTTCTCTTCCAGCAATGCACTGCGCTGGGAAAGGCCCAGCATCTCGTCGCGCAGCACGCGGTTGGTGGCGGCTGCGTCCTGCAGGCGCTGGCTGCTGGCGCGCTGGTCGCGGCGCAGCGCGTCCAGCGTGGCCTCCAGGCCCTGCAGCTGCACGGCGGTGGTCTGTGCCTGCGCCGCCTGTTCGCTCTGTTGCTGCTGCCAGACGTACCAGCCGGCATAGCCGCCCACGCCAAGCACGACCACACCGGCCAGCGGCAGCAGCCAGCGCACGGGTCGACGGGGCAGGGAAACGGGCGGAGTGTCGTTCATCGGGCTTCCTTGTCGGCAACGTCGCCGGTCGAGGGCCGGCAGGCCGCGTTGTGCACAGCATCACTGTTGCCGACGGCAGCGGCAAGCGTGACCCACGTCCCTGTTCAGGTCGCTGCCGGGACGGTGAGCGTGGCGTGTGCAGCCGCCACCAGCTGCGCGGTGGTGGGGCCGGCCGCACGCACAACGTGCTGCAGGCCCAGTGCCCGGGCCTGTTCGCCGAGGCGATCACTGGCCACCACCGCAGTCGCGCGCGCCTGCAATCGCTGCCGCAATGCGGGCGGAAGCTGCTGCCAGAAATGCTGCAGCGCTTCGCCACTGCTCACCGCCAGCACCCACGGCTGCGCGGAATGCGCCAATCGAGCCAGCGTGCGGGGCGGCAGGCGCAACAGGCGGCGCTGGTAGACGTCGGCGCGTTCGATCGTGGCGCCCGCCGCCTGCAGCTGCGCGGCAATCAGTCCGCGGCCACCGGGGGCGGTGACCAGGCCGATCCGCAGGCCCTGCACGTGCGCCAGTACCGGCAGCGCCAGCAGGCCTTCGCTGTCCATCCGCTGCGGTGCGTGCACCTCGGTGATGCCGTGCGCCTGCAATGCGCGCGCGGTGCCTTCGCCCACGGTCAGCCACGGGCTGCGCTGCGCCTCGGCCAGCGGCAGCAGGGAAGCGGCCGCGGCAACGGCGGCCGGGCTGGTGAACACCACCCGATCGCAGTTCAGCGCGCGTTGCAGCTGGCGCACCACTGGCGTGCCGTGCAGGCGCTGCAACCGCCACGGTGAAAGCGCCAGTACATGCCCGCCCAGCCCAGCAACGGCGCGGCGCAGCGCCACATGCTGGCCCTGCGGGCGCAGTGAAACGAGGGTCCAGCCCGCGTCGGAACCGGCGGCGCCAGTGGGTATCGTATGGTCGGCCATTGCCTGCATTATGCGGGCCCTTCGTTGTCGTGGTCGCTGCTCCAATGCCCGTTGATGCCCTGACTTCCTCGTTGGCCGCCCTGCAGGACGTGCTGGACTGCATGCCGGCGGTCCGCGCCATGCAGATCCAGCTCGACGGCTATGCAGATGGCGTGCTGCGCATCACCGCGCCGCTGGCCGCCAACGTCAACGACAAGGGCAACGCCTTCGGCGGCAGCCTGGCCTCGGTGCTGACCCTGTCCGGCTGGGCGCTGGTCAGCCTGCGCCTGCGTCTGGCCGGCCACGACGCCGAGGTCTACGTGGCCGACAGCAACCTGCGCTATCTGGCACCGGTCTACGAAGACCTGCACGCCCATGCCGAGGCGGCCGAAGCCACCGGCTGGGATGCCTTCCTGAATACCTTCCGCCAGCGCCGCAAGGCCCGTATCAGCATCATCGCCACCCAGCCCGGTGCCGATGGCAAGCCCGCCGCCGAGTTCAGCGGTCGCTTCGTTGCCTTCGCCAAAGGGTAGGATGGCAGGCTGACGTTCTGGGGAATCCACCGATGCGCCGCCTGATCCAGTTCCTGATCTGTTCCCTGCTGCTGGCCAGCGCCGTGGCCTCGGCCGACGACCTCAGCCGCAAGCAGCGCAAGCTGCTGGAAGAGACCCAGATCGCCTACGGGGCGACCATCCGCTGGGGCAGCATGGACGATGCCATCGGCTACCTCGACCCGAAGCTGCGCAAGGAAAAGCCGCCCACCGAGTTCGAGCTCAACCGCTACGCGCAGCTGCGCGTGTCGTCCTACCGCGAGCGCAGCAGCGCCTCGCTGGACGGGGGCCAGGTCGAGCGCCGGGTCGAAATCGGGGTGATCAACCAGAACACCCAGGCCGAACGCACCGTGGTGGTGGTCGAGCGCTGGCGCTGGGACCCGGAGGCCAAGCGCTGGTGGCAGACCGCTGGCCTGCCGGACCTGTGGAAGGGGCAGTGACGGGCCGCGTCCGGCTTGTGCGACAATCGGCGCCCGCTTAATCGACCCGTGACCTGAGTGAATTACGAAGAGTTGCTGGCCTTTGCAGGCCGAAACCCGATGCTGTCCGCGGCCCTGGTCGGCCTGACCGTGGCCATCATCGTCACCGAGATCCGCCGCCTGTTCCGGGGCTTCAAGGGCATCAAGCCCGCCGAACTGACCCAGCTGATGAACGCGGGCGGCACGGTGGTGGTCGACCTGTCGGCCAGCGGTGACTTCGAGAAGGGCCACATCGCCGGCAGCCGCAACGCCCAGGCCAGTGCCTTCGGCCCGGACAACAAGCTGGTGGCCAATGCCAAGCAGTCGCCGGTGGTGCTGGTGTGCCGCAGCGGCAACGCCTCGGAAACCGCCGCCAAGGCGCTGAAGAAGGCCGGCTTCGAGAAGGTCTACGTGCTCGACGGCGGCATTCCCGCCTGGCAGCAGGCCGAGCTGCCGCTGGTCAAGGGCCGCAACTGATTGCCGCAGGTGGCGGATCCGGCCTTGTATGGGCCTGATCCCGCCCCCATCGCAGTAGTTCGACCATCGTTTTCATTGCATTCACCTGGAGTTACTGGAAATGTCCGAAGAGATCACCAACGGCGCCGCTGCGCCGGTCGATGCCGCCACCGGCCCTGCTTTCACCGTCGAGAAGATCTACGTCAAGGACGTCTCCTTCGAGTCGCCGAACGCTCCGACCATCTTCAATGACCAGGTGCAGCCGGAACTGCAGCTCAACCTGAACCAGCAGGTGCAGCGCCTGGGCGAGAACGCCTTCGAAGTCGTGCTGGCCGTGACCCTGACCTGCCAGGCCGGTGAGCGCACCGCCTACGTGGCCGAAGTGAAGCAGGCCGGCGTGTTCGGCCTGGTCGGCCTGGACCCGCAGTCGATCGACGTGCTGCTCGGCACCCAGTGCCCGAACATCCTGTTCCCGTACGTGCGCCAGCTGATCAGCGACCTGATCCAGGCCGGCGGCTTCCCGCCGTTCTTCCTGCAGCCGATCAACTTCGAAGGCCTGTACGCAGAAACCCTGCGCCAGCGCCAGGAGCAGGGCGACGCACCGTCGCTGGCTGACTCCGAGCCGGCTGGCAACGCCTGATTCCTGCCGCGACGTCACGGATGAGCACTACCGCTGACAAGATCGCCGTGCTGGGCGCCGGTTCCTGGGGAACCGCGCTGGCCAGCCTGCTCGCACGGCACGGTCACTCGACCGTGCTGTGGGGGCGCGACGCTGCCATGGTCGAGGCCATCGACCAGCGCCACGAGAACCCGCGCTACCTGCCGGGCATCCCGCTGCCGGACAGCCTGCGTGCCACCACCGACCTGGCGTCGGCGGTGGAAGGCGCGGCCTGGATCCTGGTGGTGACCCCGTCGCACGCGTTCGGTGAAACCGTGCGCGCGCTGGCGCCGCTGCGCCCGGCCGGTGCCGGCGTGGCCTGGGCCACCAAGGGCTTCGAACCCGGTTCGGGCCGCTTCCTGCATGAAGTGGCGCGCGAAGTGCTGGGCGAGGACGTGCCGCTGGCCGTCGTCACCGGGCCGTCGTTCGCCAAGGAAGTGACCCAGGGCCTGCCGACCGCGATCACTGTGCACGGCGACGTGCCCGAGTTCGCGCAGACGGTGGCCGAGGCGATGCATGGCCCGGCGTTCCGCGCCTACACCGGCGACGACATGGTCGGTGCCGAGCTGGGCGGCGCAATGAAGAACGTGCTGGCGGTGGCCACCGGCGTGGCCGATGGCATGCAGCTGGGCCTCAACGCCCGTGCCGGCCTGATCACCCGTGGCCTCAACGAGATGCTGCGCCTGGCCGCTGCCATCGGTGCCAAGCCGGAAACGCTGATGGGCCTGGCCGGTCTGGGCGACCTGGTGCTGACCTGCACCGGTGACCTGTCGCGCAACCGCCGCCTGGGCCTGGCCCTGGGCCGTGGCCAGACGCTGCAGGATGCCGTGCGCGAAATCGGCCAGGTGGTCGAGTCGGTGCAGACCGCCGACGAAGTGATGCGACAGGCGCGCCGCCATGGCATCGACCTGCCGATCTCCGACCGCGTGCGTGCCGTGCTGCACGGCGAGCAGACACCTGAAGAAGGCCTGCGCGCATTGCTGGCGCGGGAACAGAAGCCGGAGTATCCGGACACGCTGTTCAAGTAAATCGAAAAACCCCGGCCACGTGCCGGGTTTTTTCTGCGCGCCCCATCCACGCATGGCGTGGATCTACCTCGGAACCTGCGGCGTCCATCACCGCGCCCGCGGCGGCGCGTTGCCGTTGTCCATGTCCGAAAAGATCAACCAGGGTCCATCGCCCACACGCTTCAGCGTCAGCGTGAACTTGCCGATGTCTCCTACGGTGTTGCCATAGGTGTAGGCACCGATGATGTAGCCAACGTTCCCCTCCACCGAGTACGCCAGCGCACGCAGCCGCAATGGGCTGCCGCCCTGGCCGGCATAAGCGGCTTCGATCGCACTGCGTCCACGCACCGGCGGCTGGTTGCTCTGCAGCACAAAACCATCCTCGGCGAACAGCCCGGCCAGCGCCCTGGCATCGCCCGTGCGCCACGCCTGCTCGTAGTCGCGCAGCACGCGGTCCAGCGGCGCGGGCAGGGCTGCATCCGGGAGAGGCTGTGCAGGCTTCGCGCCTTCAGCATCGTGGGCGATGGCCGGCGATGCCAGCAGCAGGGCACTGCAGAAGATCACGGCGAGTCGTGTGCGGCGCATGCATCCAAGCCCTGGCGATGAGGGGAAGTGGCGAACCATCCTAGCGCGCCGCTGGTTAGAATCACGCAGCCGCCCGCGTGGCGCCGGCACCGCAGATCAGACAAGGACACGGAATGAAGATTCGAATCACAGGGATGGCACTGACGGTCGCACTGCTGGCCGCCTGCGGACAGGCACCGGCACCCGATGCAGCACCAGCCGCACCGGCACCGGCCACCGAAGCACCTGCAGCCACGGCAACGGTGGTCGAGAAGGCGCCGTCCATCGAAGACGGCGTGGACCCTTCGGTGTGGGACAACGAAGGCGAACCGGAAGACCCGAGCGCCGGCGGCGAACTCACCTGCGCGGACAACCCGCTGGCGACGCATTTCTTCACCCTGGTGGGCGGCAATACCGTGGACGACTGCGGCCGCAAGGACCCGAAAGTGCTGGCCGCGTTCAACGCCCTGATGAAGAACACGGCGGCGGCCGAATCCGCCGACAAAGAGATTCCGTCGCTGCGCGAACGGCTGCTGAGCGGACCCAGCGGGCCCGGCGAGCTGGTGGTGCTGCAGGGCGAGCCGTGGTGGTTCTATACCGCCTGCCAGGCCCACGACTGCCCCGGTACCGCGTTGGCGATGCTGTATTCGCCCGATCAGTCGAAGATGGTCGGCCGTCTTACCTCGCGCTGCCGTGTGTGGTGGCTGGGTGAGCCGACCGCGGAACAACGTGAGCAGATCGAACAACGCCGGCCACTGCAGGATGCCGCGTTGAAGGAAGACAGCGCGCTCTGCGAGTGATGTGGCGCCCGCTGCAGCGCCGGGCCATGCCCGGCGCAACAGCAGGCGATGTTCCCGGTATCACCCTTCCGGCCGCATCCGCATGCCGATCTGCGCGTTCAACGCCAGCGAGGCCATGGCCAGCCCTTCCAGTACGCGGTCACCCACGTATTCGCTCTCCGCACCGTTCTGCCGAACACGCTCGGCGGCCAGCAGCAGTTCCAACGTTACGCGCTGGCCCGCCACGGCACAGTCCGCATCCCCCATCGCCATGCGCCGGCCGGGCATCTGATGACGTTCGGGCCAGGGCTGGCCATCGGCGGCAGCTCCTTTGCCGATGCGATGGAGCGTGGCGACGAAGGCGTTCGGATCGGCCGCAGGTGCCTGGTCTGACGGCTCACCGGCATTGGCGGGCGAGTGATGTGGATGCAGGCGAGGGAAGTCCGGTGTGGTCATGGCAATGCTCCGTGCAGGACAGACGGTAGCCGCCACGCAAAGGTGGCGGGCGGAGACGTGGCTCGAAAACCGGGCGCTTGTTGAAACCGGCAGGCACAAGGCCTCCACGCTCCGCCCGCCATGACCGGCAGACGGATTGCCCGCCGGCGCCACGAGGGGTGACGCCGGCGGGCAAGCGTTGTCAAACAAGCGCACGGGTTTTCGAAGCCCGGCCATCCTTTTTCGATGGCACGTCATCTGTACGCGTGCTGCTGCGCGGTGCCAATCAGAACAGTTGCATTCAATGCTTGATCAAAGACGCTTTTGGCATTCTTGCATGCTGTTAAGCCGTCGCAGACGCAGGCGCCGCAACGGCCGTAGCAGCATGGGGAATATGCGACATCGGTCGAAGTTGATGACGTGGCGTAAGGGTGTCGCACCAAGCCGATGACGACAGAGCGGGGCCGAGAACGCAGTTGGACATCGACAGTGTCAGACCGCCGTCCAGTCGATGATGAGCGGCGAAGAGACCTTCCCCGCGTCGACATCAAAGCACTCGGTGTAGTCACCAAAGAACAGGAATCGATTGCCGCCAGTCACGTCAAAGAGTCGGGTTCCGGCCTCGGCATACTGGGCGGGTGGCAGGGTGGTGGAAACCTGCATGGAACTGAGTCCAGCGGACTTCATCAGCCTGGCAGCATCCTCCGGCGAGATCAGCTGGGGATTGCTTGGCGTACCGTAGGACCAGCCACTGTAGCCATTGTGGACATAGTAGTGCGACATGTTTCACCGCCAGCCGGATGCCGGAACAGGGCCGAGTCGCCCGGCGATATCGGCGTGATTGAAGAGGGGACTGCCAGCCTGGTGTCTGCAATCGACCAGACGCCGGCATCAGCCAATGATGGCACCCAGCGAAGACGCGTGCCGTTGGTTCTGATCGTGCTTGGACAGGCTTGTTCGCGGAGAAACCGCGAGGCAGCATGTCAGCGTGTTCTATCTGCTCGCGCGCCGCGCGCCCTTCTCGCCTTCGTCCTTTGCATCGCCCCGGCTCTGCGCGAATTCCGGGAACGTCTTCGCGATCGAATCCTTGTCCGGCAGGATATAGAACACGCCGCCCTTCTCGAACGTGGACTGCACGATCTGCTCGTAGAACGCGGGCGAGACGTTGATGCAGCCGTGGGTGACGCGGTTGTCGTCCGGCGTGGGCGTTGCCAGTCGCTCGGCGCGCTTTTCCTTCGGGCTGCCCGGCGGCAGCGGGTGCATCGAGACTGCGGAATCGTAGTCCACCCACAGCACGCGCCCGGCATCGTCGGAGGGGCCGTAGCCGCCAATGAAGCGGCCGGCAGGCGTGGTGCGGTCGTGGCCGGGAATCGCGCTCAGTGCGAGCTTGGCGACGCCCGGTGCGGAATGATCGCCGATGGCCGAACCGAACAGCGCCGGCGCCGCGCCCCGCAGCTTGCCGTCTCCACCAAAGACCAGTACCTGCGCAGCCGCCTTGTCCATGATCGCGAACGGATACCCCTGGTTGTCCTTGCTGGCGACCACCCAGCCGGCCAGTTCGATCACCGTCTCGGAGACGCTCTGGTCGGGCGGAAGCTCATCGACCGCGGCAACCGGTTGCGTGGGCGCGTCCTTGTCCTTGTCCTTGGCGTTGGCTACGCCGCTGCACGCAACGGCCAGTGCCACGGCCAGTGCGGCATGGAGGGCGCGGCGTGCAGGGGAGGAGGAAGTACGAATGGGACGGCTCCTTGCAATGCAATCTTGGTTGGAAGGATGCCAGTGGCCGGCGAAGGCCACTGGCTCCCGATACAGAAGCGGATCAATTCAAACGGTGAGGGAGCGATTACCCGCGCGGCTTGCGGCCGGCAGGTGCCCTTTCAAGCTGCTGGACGCGGCCTTCGATCTGGTCCAGGCGCTGATTGGCCTGCTGTGCGGACTGGTTGGCGGACTCCGCGCTCTGCGCAGCACCCTGTACCTTGACGTCGAGCTGATCGAGACGCGAGTTGATGGTTGCAAACTCGTTCTTGTATGAGGCGCAGGCGCCAAGGCTGACGGTGGCGATGAGCGCTACAGCAAGTGCGCGGGCCGTCTTCATGTGTTGCGGGTTCAGGTTCATTGCACTCCCTCCTTCGTCTGGGGAAGCTGGAATATAGCGGCGTTTGTTCCCGGCGCTACCAAGCGCTTTCAGCTGGAATTTGAGTACGTGGAAGCACTGTGAAGCCCGCTTCTGACCCTGCATTAACAAGCGGGATCAGGCGAGCTGGTCCAGACCGGCGCAGCGCCTTGCGCCTGTTCAGAACTGCCAATTCATCAGTATGAAGCGGGTGTCACAACGTCTGCGTTTCCGTGCGTTCGCCGGCAGGACACGCGGGTTGCCATCCGCTCGCGTTGAGCAGTAACGCAGCTGTTTCGGGGCGCACGTCCAGCAACGCGATGATGGCCTTCGTCCTGTCTGGTGCGTGCGAAATGTAGTCGCGGGCAATGCGGTAGCCGATCCAGTAGCCGAGGTCTCCACGGCGAGCGTCATCGCCAGGACCGTTGTAGAGCCATTTCGAAAGATCGGTGCCTGCGGCCTCGTTCGCGAACTCACGCTCCAAGGCGCATTCGCGGCCCTGCGTCCAGCGCTGCAGATGCGCGTTGGCCGGTTGCCCGGAGATCAGCTCGCCCACGTACTCGGCGCCGCCTTCCAGCAGGGTCTGATAGAGCAGGGTGGGCTGCTCGACTTCGACGCTCGCGCCGCGCTGTTGAACGTGCACATATTCATGGGCGATCAGGTGCACGAAGCGGTCACCCACATCGGCCTGCATCCAGTCTGCGTTGCACAGCGCTTCCAGGCCGATGACCACACCTTCTCCGGTGGTAACGCCGCCGCTGTTGCCGCGGCCCACCAGCACCGTGACCGGGGGAAAGCGTGCAGACGGCAACAGCGTGCCCAACTGATCGACGGCCGCGGTGACGCGCGTGCGGATCGTTGGCAATGCTGTCGCGCAGGTTCTCGCTTTTGCGAACAACGCGGGTTTGTCCCGGAGGGCATGGGCAAGGCGCTCCATCGAACCGATACGGCTTTTGGTGAAGCTGCGCAGTGCATCCGTACCCGCATCCAGATAGCCGCGCTGCAGGTCGTCGGCGCTCGGGCGTCCGTGGTTGGCATCCAGCACCTGGAAAAAGCGCGTGACATCGTCTGTCTGCACGACGACGTGCCCGGCAGGAACGACGCGCTCGGTTGCCTGCACTGCGGGCAGGGCGATCGGTGAAGCGATCAGGATCAGGGCTCGCATCAAGCGTCGAGCCTTGCGCCTACACGAAGCTGACAGCAATGGCATGCGGAGTTCCCTGAACGCCAGCCTTATTTATACACCAGTCAGTTCAATATTCAGGGGCGATTAGACCCCCTAACGGATAATTCACACCTGTCGACCGCCTCCTCTCTCTCCCCCTCCCAGGGGGCGGCCGACAAAACCAAAATAATTAAAGGTGTGTCCCGATGAACAAGAATTCGCTGCTTGCCCTGGGTCTTCTGGCTGCTCTGCCGTTCGCTGCATCGGCAACCGATGGCCTGTCGTACAACTACGTTGAAGGCGGCTACGTGAACACCGATGCCAAGGGCGGCGACGCCGATGGCTGGAAGGTGAAGGGTTCCGTTGCGGTGCACCCGAACTTCCACGTCTTTGGCGACTACAGCGCGCAGGAGACCGACAAGTTCAAGAATGACGTCGACCAGTGGCGCCTGGGTGTCGGCTACAACTACGGCATCGCACCGAACACCGACCTGGTGGCCCGTGTTGCCTACCAGAAGTACGACGAGAAGCGCGGCCTTGACTTCAACGGCTACTCCACCGAAGTGGGCGTGCGCACCGCGTTCAACCCGTACGTGGAAGGCTACGTGATGGCCGGCTACGAAGATTTCAGCAAGAAGCACGGCTACAACCCGGACGGCGAGTTCTACGGCCGCGTCGGTGCCACCGCCAAGTTCAACCAGAACTGGGGCCTGAGTGGCGAAGTGAAGCTGGCCAAGGCCGGCGACCGCGAGTGGTTCGTGGGCCCGCGCTTCACCTGGTAACAAACGCCTGTCGTTAGTGCGTGTTGTGCTGGCGTGTGACTCTCTCTCTCTCCCACACGCCAACCGAAGCCCGGCCTCGCGCCGGGCTTCACTTTTATGGGCGCCGGGGCGCCACAATGCGGCATGGGCGATCCTTCTTCCCTCGCAGGTACTGGCACGACCTACCAGGAGCATCCGGCGCCTGCGCCGTTGCGTGGTCACTTCGGCCAGCTGTGGCAGAGCCAGCTTCCTGACGATGCCGATGGGCACATCACCGTATTGCCTGATGGCTGCGTGGACATCCTCTGGCGCGACGGCGCGCTGTTCGTGGTCGGTCCGGACCGGGTGGCCGCACATCCTGCGCTGGCACCCGGTGCGCAGGTACTGGGTGCACGCTTCCGTCCCGGGCAGGCGTTGGCAGCATTGGGCCTGCCGTTGGCCGAGATCATCGGCCAGGCGGTACCGCTGGCTGATCTGAAGGGGCGATGGGCGGTAGAGGTTGCGGCCTCCATCGGCGACACCGCGCCTGCGCAGCGCCTGCAGCGGATGGCGCAATGCCTGCAGCTGCGCATGGGTGCGGCCGCGCTGGATACTCCGGCGCAGCGCGCACACGCCTTGTTCCAGGCGCTCGCCCGTGGGAACGCCACGCTGGATGATATGGCGGCACATCTGAGCCTGAGCCCGCGCAGCCTGCGGCGCTTCAGCCAGTCGCAGTTCGGCTACGGGGTGAAGACGCTGGAGCGTATCCTGCGCCTGCAACGTTTCCTGCGTCATAGCCGCGCACTACCGCAGCACTCGTTGGCGATGCTGGCCGTCGAGGCCGGCTATGCCGACCAGGCCCATCTCAGCCGCGAGGCGCGCGAGCTTGCCAGCATGACCGCACGGCAGCTGCGCCTGGAATGGGGCCGATGATGGCCGTTTCGTTCAAGACCGCCGTGCCGCGCTGACCGAAGCTGGGGTTCCAACCACGGAGCCACGCCATGAGCCATGCAGCCGCCCACGATGCCGAACGCCGCATCGACAACATCGAATTCAACGTTGCCGACATCGCCCGCAGCAAACGTTTCTACGGCGAGGTGTTCGGCTGGCACTTCACCGACTACGGTCCGGCCTACACCGAGTTCGACGACGGCCGCCTGAAAGGTGGTTTCGTTTCCGACGCACCGGTGCGCGCGCACGGCGGTCCACTGGTGATCCTGTACTGCGCGGACCTGGCCGATGCACAGCAGCGTGTAGTCGCTGCCGGTGGCGAAATCGTACAGGCGGTGTTCGCGTTCCCCGGTGGCCGCCGCTTCCACTTCCGCGATCTGGATGGTTACGAGCTGGCGGCCTGGAGTGATGTCGGTTGAAACGTGCCGGGGCACGTCGCGGACCGGGCATACTGGGCCGAGTCCGGAAGAGTACACCGCATGCTGATCCCCATTCCCGCGTATGTGCAGCAGGCCGACGGCAGCACCGTGCAGGTGGTGGTGCTGGACGCAGGCGTGCTCGTGGCGCTGCATGTCCTTGGCTTCCAGGGGCAGGCACCCACCTTGCGTGCTGAAGTGGGCGACGACATCGGCAAAGCTCGTCTGTTCGCTGGCCTGCGCGATCTCGGCGTAGCGTTCTCGGCCGGCCGTGAATGGTGCCCGGCGGAGGTATTTGCCTGGCTTCGCGACCGCGGCCTGCTTGAAGGGCCGTGCCTGCGCATCGCCTGGACCGGTCCGCAGCAGTACTACGTCTGCAGCGACCCGTGATGCGTCCTGGCGGATACGGCGCTAGCGGACCGGCTTGCGATACGCCTCCGGCAGCGTGGCCTTGTACTGTGCCAGCGGTTGCAGCCCCTAGGTCCTGCTGCGTTCGCCGCCGTCGGGAAAGTACCCGCCGCGCTGCAGCAGATCATCGGACTGTCGCGCACATCCGCTGAAATCATCGGCGCCATAGCGATCGAGCTCGGTGAAGAACGGATCGCTCGGCAGCGACATGCCCGTCAAGGGAGATGCTCAACACCAGTGCGAGGGCCACGGTTGTGGCGGGTGCGTGCAGCCACTGCATCGCTGCATGGGACATCGGCGTCTGCCTCCGTGAAGTGCATGGGCCGCTGCCGCAGGCCTCATGGGTGCAGGCTAGCAGCGTCGTGCTCCCGTCTCAAACGGACGCAGCATCGGCTGCGTACTGAGAACCGCTCCGTCGCCGCTCAGGGGCTTCGGCTATGATCGCCCGCACATCGCCCTGCGCGATGCGCCCGCCTCAAGCCAGCAGGAACCGCCGTGAACTCCCAGCCCGCACCGATCACCGCCCTCAACCACACGCTCGACAACGAGCCGCAGCAGATCACCGCACCGCTGACCCATTCGGCCGCGTTCCTGGTGCTGAAGGTGAAGGATGACGAGGCGTCGATCGCCAAGGCGCGCGAGGTGCTGGCCAGCACCGACGACCTGATCAAGAACACCGCCATCCGCGAGATTGAACGCACCTTCACCTGCAACGTGGCCATCGGCCACCGCGTGTGGCAGCCGTTGGTAGGCACCACGCCGCCGCGTGAACTGAAGCCGTTCCGCGAGATCAAGGGTGCCACCCATACCGCCGTCTCCACGCCGGGCGACCTGCTGTACCACATCCGTGCGCGCACCATGGATCTGATCGTGGCGTTCGAGCGCAACCTGCTGATGGCCTTCGGTGATGCAGTGGAAACGGTGGATGACGTGGCCGGCTTCCGCTACTTCGATGGCCGTGACCTGCTTGATTTCGTCGACGGCACCGCCAACCCGGAAGGGCTGTCACTGCCGGAAGCCACCATCGTTGGTGACGAGGACCCGGACCACGCGGGTGGCAGTTACGTGGTGGTGCAGAAGTACCTGCACAACCTCGAGGCCTGGCGCGCACAGAAGACCGAGGCGCAGGAGGCGATCATCGGCCGCACCAAGCACGACAACATCGAGCTGGACGATGCGCCGGCGGATGCGCAGAAGTCGCACAAGACGCTGTGCACCATCGAGGACGCCGACGGCGAGCACGAGATCCTGCGTGACAACATGCCGTTCGCCAATCCGGGCCGCGGCGAGTACGGCACCTACTTCATCGGCTACACCCGTCGGCTGTGGGTGATCGAGACGATGCTCGAGCGCATGTTCATCGGTAATCCTGCGCCGCTGCACGACCGCATTCTCGATTTCTCCACCGCAACCACCGGCGTGACCTTCTTTGCGCCTTCGCGCAAGGTGCTGGCCGACCTGGGCGAGTAACCGCGCCGGCCATCACTGCCCGCCATCTGCCTGTCATCTGCGGCGCCGACCATGGTCCGCTGGATGGAAGCGCAGGAGACGGGCGATGACCATGGCAGGGAACAGGACCGGCGCGCGCCGCTGGTGGCGGCCATGGGCTGCGTTGTTCGGCGCGTTGGCACTGGGCAGTGCCGGTGTTTCCGCGCAGGAAGCCCCCGCGCACTGGATGGCCTATGCCGCCGCCGTGGGCGGCCAGCTGCAGCAGCGCCTGCAGCAGGAGGCGCCGCAGGCGCAGCGCGTGCTGGAATGGATGCAGGCACACCCGGACACGCCGACGCCGTTGCCGGTGAGTGTGTGGATCGCGGCGGACGGCCGCATCTCGAAACTGGAATTCGACAGCCTGGGCGATGCCCAGGTCGACGCCGATCTGCGCGCGACCCTGCAGAGTGCACCCCTGCAGGCCGCGCCACCGGCCGACATGCGCCAGCCGCTGCGGCTGGGCCTGCTGCTTACCCAGTAGAGCCGCGCCATGCGTGGATCCGCCTGGTAGATGCCGACCTTGGTCGGCACGCGCGCCAACCAAGGTTGGCGACTACCGGTAAACCCCGGCCACGCATGGCATGGCTCTACTGCGTTGCCACCTGCGGCTCGCGAGCGGCCGCGCTCCACGCGCGCAGGCCGAACACGGCCAGGCCGAGGAAGAACACGTACAGCGCTGCGGTCACGTGCAGCGACTTGAACAGGTAGGCACCCACGTAGACCACGTCCACCGCGATCCACACCCACCAGCAGGCCACGTGGCGGCGCGCCTGCCACCACTGGCCGACCAGGCTCAGCGCGGTCAGCATCGCGTCCAGCCACGGCAGCGCCGCATCGGTGAAGGTGTGCATGGCCGCCCCCAGCGCCACGCCGCCGCACAGGCCGATGGCCAGGTCACGCAGCAGCTTGCCGCGTGCCAGTGGCACGATGCGGACGCTGCCCTCATCGACGGCGTGCTGCCGCCAGTTGAGCCAGCCATAGACCAGGAAGCCACCGAAGGCGACCTGCAGCAGGGTGTCCGAGTACAGCTTGGCCTCGGCGAACACCAGCCCGTACAGCGCCACCGACAGCAGGCCGACCGGCCACGCCACCAGCCGGCGCTTGGCCATCAGCCAGACGCCGAGGATGCTGCACAGCGCGGCGGTCCACTCGAGCATGACGCCGCTCACAGCGCGAACGTCACCGACAGGCGGGCCTGTCGCGGTGCGCCGGGGAACAGGTAGTAGTCACCGCCGCTGCTGCCGGTATCGCGCCAGTAGAAGCGGTTGAACACGTTGTCCACCGACAGGTTCCAGGTCACCGCGCGTTCGTGCAGGCGATGCTGGAAGCGCAGGCCGGCATCGAACACCGAGTAGTCCGGTGCACGCACGCCGCCGTCGGCGCGGGCCACGTTGGCACCGGCATAGCGCCAGCCGCCGGTCACATCCAGGCCCTGCACGAACGGGAGCGCATAGGCCACGTGCACGCTGGCGCGCACCTTCGGCACGTTCACCAGCTGATGGCCTTCATAGGCCGGGGTGCCGGTGTCGCGCGCGCGCGCCTGCAGCACGCTGGCGCTGGCCACGATCTGCAGTGCGTCGGTCAGCTGGCCGTTGGCGGTCAGCTCCAGGCCGGTGTGGGTCTGCGTGCCTTCCTCGACGAAGGTGTAGCCGACGTCGCTGGTGTCCGGCTTGGCGTACTGGTACGGCTGCGAGATGCGGAACACGGCTGCGCCCAGCGTCAGCGCCTCGACCGGCACGTACTTCACGCCCACTTCCAGCTGCCGCGACTGCACCGACGGCAGGAAGGTGTCGGCGTTGCTGGTCCAGAACGGCGCTTCCTGGCCCAGTGAAATGCCGCGCACGTAGCTGGCATAGGCATTGAGCTGGTCGGTGGCCTTCCACACCACGGCGGTCTGCGGCAGGAAGCGCGACAGACGGCTGTGCCGCTGCGGGATGCCCCGCTTGTCGTAGGCGCGCTCGTCCAGGCGCACGAAGCGGCCACCGGCCAGCCACTGCCAGTCATCGCCGAAGCTCATCCGGTCCAGTGCGAAGAACGCGGTCTGGCGGCTGTCCAGGCGTCGTGCGGAGGGGCCGGGCATCTTCGGCGACGGCGCGAACACCGGCACCTGCGCGTCATGGATGTTGCTGGTGCCGACGTACTCGTTGACGCTCGGGCGCTTGTCCACGGTACGGCGGAAGTAGTCGGCACCGAGGGTCAGCTGGTGGCCGACGTTGCCGGTCTCGAAGCGGCCGCGCAGCTCGGCACGGGCCTGCTGGTTGCGGCGCGTGTCGTCCGGGCTGCGGTAGTCGTAGACGTCGTAGTCGCCATTGGGGGCGAAGTAGTTGCCCGGCACGCTGCCATCGGCGCATTGCGCGGCGTAGTAGCAACCGTAGGCGAAGGCGACGTTGTCATCGATCACCGAGCGGCTGTGGCCGACCGAGACGCGCGACTGCCAGGCATCGTTGAAGTCGTAGGTGTGCAGCGCGGTGATGTTGGTGCTGGCGATATCCACCGGGCGCTGCCACGGCTGGTAGCCGAGCAGGTGCTCGCGGTCGACGCCGCGCGGCAGGTCACGCGCGCCCAGCAGCTGGTAGCCGGACACCGAGCGCTGCGAGCTGGTCTGGTAATTGGCATCCACTTCCAGCTTGCCGCGCTCGCCGATCAGCCAGTCGGCGGCCAGCGAGTAGAAGTTGCGGCGGCCATCGGCGTGCTCGACGTAGGAATTGCTGGAATCCCATGCGGCATTCAGGCGCAGGCCGAAGCGCGGGGTGATCCAGTGGCCGACATCGACGGCGACGTAGCGCGAGCCTTCCGAATCGGTGCCGAGGGTGGCGGTGCGCACTTCGGCCGGGCGCTTGCCGATGTAGTTGATGATGCCGCCCGGCGCCATCACGCCTGCCGCCAGGCCGGCTTCACCCTTGAGGATCTCCACCGACTGCACGTTCTCCAGCGCCAGGCGCTGTTCGCCGGCGATGGACAGCCCGTTGAAGCGGTAGCCGGTGGCGGCGTCCAGCGCGAAGCCGCGGATGGCGATGTTCTGGTAGTAGCCCACCGGTGCATAGGCATCACCCAGCGAGGCATCGTTGCTGGCCAGCTCGGACAGCGAACGCACCTGGCGGCGGTCGAGGTAGTCGCGCTCGAGCACGTTCACCGAGGCCGGGGTGTCCTTCCAGGACCCACCACCGAAGGCGTTCACGCGTGAGGTATCGGCCTTGGGTTTGCCGGCCTGCACGCGCACTGCCGCCAGTTCGGTGGGCGAGCGCTCGGCGCCGGTGGCAGCCGCATCGGTGGCAGCGTCGGCCTCGCTGGCATGCAGCGGCAAGGCGGCGCAGAGGGCGAGGGAGAGCAGGGTGGGGCGCAGGCAGCGGTTCATTCGGTTCGTCTTCGGACAACAAGGGAGACGAAGCGACGGCGCGCAGGTGCACCGGCCCATGACGGGGGTGTGGCTGCGGCTCAAAGCTCCCTACGCCGGTGCAAACCGGATCAGGTTCCAAGGGACTCTCTCAGCCTGGCAGATCCAGGCACCCCCGCTTCAGGTGACCATTTCACTACAAATGGTACGGATTTGCGAGCCGGTGTCCTTCAGGCTGCGGGGTCAGATCCCTTTCCGCAGGAAAGGGATCTGGCCCCAACGGTGCGCCAACCGGGTCACGCCGCCGCGTGCAGGGCCTGCAGCAGCGTCTGCCCCGGCGCGGTGCGGAACCATGCCGGGTGCCCCAGCATGAAGGGCTGCCAGGCCACGTCGGCATTCGCGGTCGAGCCGGTGATGCCTTCGAAGTACTCCACTTCGGACAGTGCGAAGTCGAAATGGACCATCGGCAGCAGGTCGGCCAGCAGGTGCACGCGTGCCGCCGACAACGGCAGTACCTGGCGGTAGCCGTCGAGCAACGCCAGTGCGATATCGATGCGCACCGCCTCCATGCCGCGCTCCAGTTCCAGCCACGCCACCGCGTTGCGCTCGATCGCCGTGGCGAGGTCGAACAGTGCGCTGGTGGGTGAAGCCAGCCCGAAATCCAGCACGGTGCTGACCTGCCCCTCGCGCCACAGCAGGTTGGAGACATGCCAATCGTTGTGCGCCCACAGGCGCGGTTCGTCGCGCAGGCGCGTGGCCAGGCCGGCATGCCACGGCAGCACGTCGCGCTGCAGCTGCGCTTCCCACGGAATGCGCGCGAGATAGCGGGCCAGGCCGGGGCGCTCGTGCAGCCCCGCTTTGATGGCCGCGATCGGATCATCGGCGCGGATCAGATCGTCGCGCGCGACCAGCAGGTGGGTGCTGCGCTGTGGCGCGTGGTAACTGGCCGCGGCACGGTGCAGCTGGGCCAGCATGCGGCCGGCTTCGCGGGCCTGTGCGGCATCGGTCAGCAGCGACCACGACACGGCGTCGCGGTACAGGTCCTCGCCGACGCCGACCGCATGCAGCTCGAAGGTCCATTCGCCGTGTTCGAGCGCCGTGTGGCCATCGGTGGCCGCCAGCACCTGCACCACCGGTACGCCGGCGGCGGCGAGATGGGCGATGAAGTGGTGTTCTTCTTCCAGGCAGGCCGCGCTGCGCACGCTGTGGTGGTGGCGCTTGATGAACACCGGCGCGCAAGCGCCATTGACGATGGCAGCGGCCGAGAGTGGCCGGGGGCTGTGCCAGTGTGGGGGGCTGTCCGCATCCAGTTGCGGGAAGCGCTGGCGCAGCCACGCGAGGTCTGCGGCGCTGATCGGCGGCCAGTCGGCGGCGACCTCATCGTTGTTGAGGCCCTGCACGCGGTGGGAGGAAGAAGTCATGCCGCAGCCCGAGAGGGAAAGTCACATCCAAGGCTGCGCATTCAACGCCATGCGCGTGGTCAACGCAATCGGGCGGGTCATCGACCCGCCCGTCCCTGCATCGGCGCCGGCGTTGCCGATGCGCTGTTTACCAGCCGCGATGGCGGCCGCGGTCGTTGTAGTAGCGGTTGTCGTAGTAGCGCTCACGCTGCCAGCGACGGTCGTCACCGCGGTCGTAGTAGCCGCTGCGGTAGTAGCCACGGTCGTAACGGCGGTCGTAGCGATTGTCGTAGTAGCGGTTGTCGTAATAGCGACGGTCGCGGCGGTCGGAGGTGGTCAGGTTGCCGATCGCACCGCCGGCCACGGCACCGCCGACGGTTGCGGCGGGATCACCGTTGGAGAGCAGGTTGCCGGCTACGCCACCAACCACGGCGCCGACCAGGGTGCGCTTGTCCTTCCTCGACATCGCGCTGGCATCGCTGACCACGGCGACACCGGCAACCAGTGCCAGGGCCATCGCCAGACCACGGAAGCTGAGTGTGGAAGTACTGAGCATGTTCGTTCTCCTGTGAGGTGCATGCCACGCTGGGCAGGGAGGGCGTTGGGGCGCCCCGGCTGCCGTGGTGTCCACGCTGGCGTTCCAACATTGCCGGAACATTGCCTGGCCCACCGTGCGGCTTGCGCATTCATCTAGCGGCAGGCGGCATGAAGCAAGGCTGAAAGTTCAACCGTCCGATGTGCGGGGTTCAGATTCTGCCGTCACGCAGGTAGTCGAACAGTTCGGCGTCGCCTTTCAGGCCCAGTTTGAGCATGGCGTCACCCTTCTGCCGGCT
The DNA here is from genome assembly GCF_040984485.1 of Stenotrophomonas sp. WED208. NCBI lineage: Bacteria > Pseudomonadati > Pseudomonadota > Gammaproteobacteria > Lysobacterales > Lysobacteraceae > Stenotrophomonas > Stenotrophomonas sp. WED208. The sequence goes on along the minus strand of NZ_JAZARB010000002.1, from coordinate 164,396 downwards.
GATGGTGCTGACGCTCTTGTGCAGTTGCAGCGAGATTTCCTTCACGGTCATGCCGGTGCCAAGCAACCGCAGCACCTCCACCTCGCGCGGCGACAAGGGCTTGCCGTCACCTTCGCGCATGCGCCAGCTGCCGGCGGCCTCCACGCGCTCACGCAGGCTGCGGCTGATATAGGGCTGGCCGCGATAGACCGCCTGGATGGCCTGCGGCAGCTCGTCCATCGATGAGCTCTTGTCGACCAGGCCGAGCACCCCGCTGTCGAGCACCATGCGCAGGATGGCCAGGTTGTTGGAGACGCTGAGCATCAACACCGGCAAATCGGGATGGCGGCGGCGGATCATGCCGATCATGGCGAAGCCGTCGGCCTGGGGGCTGCCAGGCATCGAGTAGTCGGTGACCAGCAGGTCGCAGGGCTGGCTGCCAAGCAGGCCCATCAGCGCCTGTGCACTGTCGGCTTCGCCGACCACGCGGCCGACCCCGCTCGATTCGATGACGGCGCGGGTACCGATACGGACCACCGGGTGGTCGTCTGCGATGATGATGCGCAAGCTCATGCTCTAGTATGGCCACCGGGCTGGCCGGGCCGCGACCATCGCGGTCCCTGGCAGGATTCTAGGAGATCGATGCCGATGCGTAGCTGGGCTGTTCGCGGGCTGGTCCTGCTGCTGGCCGTACTGGCGCTGCCGGCAGCGTTGGCGCAGGCCGTTCCAGGCCTGCTGCCGCTCAGTCCCCTGCAGCGCGAGTACCTGGCCACCCATCCGAGCATCGTCGTGGGGCAGTATGACAGCGGCTGGCCGCCGTTCGAGTCCCTCCATGATGGCCAGCAGGTGGGTCTGGGTCCGGATTATCTGTCGCTTCTTGCCCGTCAGTTGGGCGTGAAGGTCGAGGCCCGTCGCTTTCCCGATTGGACCGCCGTGCTGGATGCGGCATGTCGTGGCGAGATCGATGTGGTGATGAATGTCGGTCTGAGTGCCGACCGTACCCGTTGCATGGTCTACACCGCCGCCTACGGCGAGGCGCCGCTGGCGCTGGTGGGCCGCCCCGACGACCTGCGTGCTTCCGACAATCCCGATCTGGATGGCCTGCGGGTGGTGATCGAGCAGGACTTCCTGACCGGCCCGCAGGTGCGGGCGCGTTTCCCGCAGGCCCGGCAGCTTGTCGCAAACAGCTCGTTGGCGGCGCTCGAGATGGTCAGAGACGACAAAGCTGACGTCTACATCGGCAATGCCTATGTCGCCACCGAGCTGATCGCCATCCACCGCCTGCGGGGCGTGGTGCTGCTGCGGCCGAGTGATCTGCCCCCCGAACGCCTGCACTTCGGCATACCCAACAGCAAGCAGCCGCTGGCCGAAGCGTTGGATCTGGCGCTGGCTGCAACCAGCCAGGCCCAGCGCGATGCCCTGGCGAAGCGCTGGCTGCCGCCACCGCAGTGGTCGGCATCGGCCCGGATGGCGTTGAGCCAGGCCGAAAAACGGGTTCTGGAGCAGCCGTTGAGGATCGGTTTCGCACCGAACGCAGCGCCGCTGTCGTTCACCGACAAGGAAGGCAAGCCCAGCGGCCTGGCCAGTGAGTACCTGCGGCGGCTGATGCAGGCCGGCGCCAACCTGCAGCCGGAAAGCAGCCACGACTGGTATGAGGTGCGTGAGAAGGCCCGCCGTGGCGAGCTGCAGGCGGTGATGGGCATTCCCGCCGATTCGCGCTATCTGGGGCCGGACTGGGTGTTCAGCCAGCCCTTCATCAGTGTGCCGAACGTGATCGTCAGCCGCGTCGACAGCCCTGCGCTGCTGGGCCTGTCGGATCTGCAGGGCAAGCGTGTGCTGCTGTCCGATCCCGAGCGCGTGCGGGGTTACGTACTGCAGCAGGCACCGCAGGCCCGGATCATGGCGGCACGCAGTGCGGAGCAGGCGATGCAGCGGCTGCTTGATGGCGACGCCGATGCCTACGTGGGCAATCTGGCGCTGGTCGACCACCTGCTGCGCACCCGTTTCCCCGGCCGCCTGCAGGTCGCAGCGCCGGCAGGCTTCAACGATCAGCTGGTGCTGGCCGTGGAGCGCCGGCATGCCGCGCTGGCGACCACCTTCGACCGCCTGCTGCTGCAGATCACGCCGCGCAAGCATGAGGCACTGCGGGGTGATTGGCTGGCGGTGGAGTATCGCCATGGCGTTGACTGGAAAAGCGTGCTGCGCTGGGGCCTGCCACTGCTGCTGGTACTGCTGACCGCGCTGTTGGTGCACAGCATCGGCTACTGGCGCCTGCGCCGCGAAGTGGCTGGGCGGCGTCATCTGGAACAGCGGCTGGCCGAGGTTACCGACAACCTGCCTGCGGTGGTCTACCAGGCACGCCGCGACGCCAATGGCATGCTCAGCTTCCCGTTCATCGCCGGCGATCTGCAGGCGTTGTTCGGCATCAGCCGGCAGCAGGCCGAGCAGGACGCCAGGACACTGCTGGAACGCATTGAAGAAGACGATCGCGCACACATTCTGCAGGCCGTCGAACAGGCCGCGCGCCAGTTCGCGCCGCTGATCCTCGAGTTCCGCCTGCGCGCCGAGGGCGAAGGCGCGCGCTGGGTGCGCAGCGAGGCCCATCCGTATGCCACGGAAGCCGGCGCGGTGACCTGGAGTGGCTACTGGGTGGATGTCAGCGAAGCACGTGCACAGGCCGACGCCCTGGTTACGGCCAAGGCCGAGGCCGAGCAGGCGGCGGAAGCGAAGTCGCGCTTCCTGGCGACCATGAGCCATGAAATCCGCACGCCGATGAGTGGCGTGCTGGGCATGCTGGAAGTACTGGCGCATTCGCCGCTGGACGCCGAACAGCAGCGCATCCTGGGGGTGATCGAAGACTCGGCGCAGATGCTGCGGCAGATCCTGGACGACATCCTCGACTACTCACGGCTGGAGGCTGGCGCACTGCGCCTGGAGCCGGTGCCGCAGCCGCTGCGGCCGTTGCTGGAAAGTGTGTGCCGCCTGCTCTCCGCGCAGGCCAGTGCACGTGGGTTGGCGCTGCACGTGCAGATCGATCCGCAGTTGGCGCCGGCCCACGAAGTGGATGGCGTGCGCCTGCGCCAGATCGTGTTCAACCTGCTCAGCAACGCCATCAAGTTCACCGCGCAGGGCGAGGTTCGCCTGCAGCTGGACGTGGTGGGGCCGACCAGCGAGGAAGGGGGGCAGCCACTGTGCCTGAGCGTCACTGATACCGGCATCGGCATCGCACCGGAACAGTTGCAGCACCTGTTCGCGCCGTTCACCCAGGCCGGCGCCTACATCCAGCGTGACCACGGCGGCACCGGGCTGGGCCTGAGCATCTGCCAGCGCCTGGTGCAGATGATGGACGGCGAGCTGGCGTTGCACAGCACGCTGGGCGAGGGCACCCGCGCCGAGGTGCGGCTGTCGCTGGTGGAGGCCGGCAGCGGCGATGTCGAGGCGCTGGTGGCCGAGCAGGATCAGGCGGCGCTGCTGCCCGCGCCGCTGCGCGAGGCACGGGTGCTGGTGATCGAGGACCACCCGACCAACCAGGCCATGATGGCCTGGCGCTTGCAGCAGCTGGGCGTGCCGCATGTGATGGTCGGCGATGGCCAGCAGGGACTGGATCGTCTGGCATTGGAACATTTCGACCTGGTGATCACCGACTGCCGGATGCCGGTGCTGGATGGCTTCGGCTTCACCCGCCTGCTGCGCGAACGCGAAGGCCGCAATGGCCAGCCGCGGCTGACCGTGCTGGCGCTGACCGCCAGCGTGCTGGATGACGATGCACGTCGTTGCCGCGAGGCGGGCATGGACGAGGTGCTGGCCAAACCGTTGTCGCTGGCCACGCTGCGCGCCGCGCTGCTGCGCTGGTTGCCGCAGGCGCAGGGCCAGTCATTCGAGGCGCCGGTGGTCGAGGCGGCAGGCGACGATGGCGATGCGCTGCCCGATCTGGCGACGCTGCAGCAGCGCTTCGGCTCGCGCGCAGTGGCCGAGCAGCTGAGCGAGAGTCTGCTGCGCGCCAGTGAAGGTGATCTGGCGGCCGTGCAGCGTGCGCTGCAGGCCGGTGACCGCACTTCTGCCGCGCTGCACCTGCATCGTCAGGCCGGCGGGCTGGGCGCCGTGGGGGCAACGGGACTGGCCGGGCAGGCCAACGCACTGGTCGAGCGCCTGCAGGATGCGGCGGAAACCGATGTGGCGCCGTTGTTCACAGCAGTGGCGGAATTCGTGGCGCGGCTGCAGCAACAGCTGCAGCGCCTGGCTCACTGAGCCGACTGCTGCTGCAGGTAGGCGATCACCAAGGCGCGGCGTTCGGCGCTGGGGAAGGCGTTGTACATGCGCGTGCCGGGCACCAGGTGGGTTGGCGACTGCAGGAAGGTATCCAGGGTCTGCGCGGTCCAGGTGATATCGGCGCGGCGCATGCCGTCGGAATAGCCATAGTCCGGCAGGCTGCCAGCGCGGCGGCCGATCACGCCGTGCAGATTGGGTCCGAAGCGGTGGATGCCACCAGGTTGCACGGTGTGGCAGCCGGCACACAGTTCGAATGCGCGCTGCATGGCCTGCTGCTGCGCCTGTTGCGGCGTGGTGGGTGCCGCAGGCGGGCGCTGGCAGGCCGTGGCAGCCAGCGCTGCGGCAACGGTGATGAGCAGGCGGAAGGCACGCATGGGCGGGCAGGATAGCGGTGCAGCGGAGCGGCCGGGCTGCGACACGCGGTCGCAGCCCGGAGCGATCACATGCCCGAGTAGTTCGGGCCGCCGCCGCCCTGCGGGGTCACCCAGACGATGTTCTGGGTGGGGTCCTTGATGTCGCAGGTCTTGCAGTGCACGCAGTTCTGCGCGTTGATCTGCAGGCGCGCGTTGTCGGCTTCGCCGACGAACTCGTACACGCCGGCCGGGCAGTAGCGGGCTTCCGGGCCTGCGTACTCGGCCAGGTTCACCTTCACCGGAATGCTGGGATCCTTCAGCGTCAGGTGGCTGGGCTGGTTCTCGTCGTGGTTGGTGCTGCTGAGGAACACCGAGCTGAGACGGTCGAAGGTCAGCACGCCATCCGGCTTCGGGTAGGCGATGCGGGTGTGCTTGGCCGCCGGTTCCAGGCAGGCATGGTCCGGCATCGTCCGGTGCAGGGTCCACGGCGGGTTGCGCACGCCCAGCTTCGGCAGCAGCCACTGCTCCACCCCGGTCATCAGCGTGGCCACGGTCTGGCCCTTCTTGAACCACTGCTTGAAATTCTTGGCCTGCTGCAGCTCAGTGAACAGCCAGCTGGCTTCGAAGGCCTTCGGATAAGCGCTCAGTTCGTCGTGCTGGCGATCAGCAGCCAGTGCATCGAACGCGGCGTCGGCGCACAGCATGCCGGTCTTGATCGCGGCGTGGCTGCCCTTGATGCGGCTGGCGTTGAGGTAGCCGGCCTCGCAGCCGACCAGCGCGCCACCGGGGAACACGGTCTTGGGCAGCGACAGCAGGCCGCCGGCGGTGATCGCACGCGCGCCGTAGCCGATGCGGGTGCCGCCTTCCAGGTGCTTGCGGATGGACGGGTGGGTCTTGAAGCGCTGGAACTCTTCGAACGGGCTCAGCCACGGGTTCCTGTAGTCCAGGCCGACCACGTAGCCGATGGCGACCTTGCCGCCGTCGGCGTGGTACAGGAACGCGCCGCCATAGGTATCGCTGTCCAGCGGCCAACCGGCGGCGTGCACCACCAGGCCCGGCTCATGCTTGGCCGGGTCGATCTGCCACAGTTCCTTGATGCCGATGCCGTAGGCCTGCGGGTCCTTGCCTTCGTCCAGCTTGTAGCGCGCGATCAGCTGGCGGCCGAGGTGGCCGCGTGCGCCTTCGGCGAAGATCGTGTACTTGGCCTGCAGCGCCATGCCGCGTTCGAACGCCGGGCCGATGCTGCCGTCCTTCTCGATGCCCATGTCGCCGGTGGCCACGCCGATCACTTCACCGTTGTCGCCGTACAGCACCTTGGCTGCGGCGAAGCCGGGGAAGATCGCCACTTCCAGCGCTTCGGCCTGCTGCGCCAGCCAGCGGGTCACTTCACCCAGGCTGATGATGTAGTTGCCTTCGTTGTGGAAGCACTCCGGCAGCAGCGCATTGGGCGTGCTGCGTGCGCCGGTTTCGCTGAGGAACAGGAATTCGTCGCGGGTGACCTTCTGCTTCAGCGGTGCGCCGCGCTCGGCCCAGTCCGGGAACAGCTCGGTCAGCGCGCGCGGATCCATCACCGCGCCGGACAGCACGTGCGCGCCCGGTTCGGAGCCCTTTTCCAGCACGCACACCGACAGTTCACGGCCGGCTTCGATCGCACGCTGGCGCAGGCGGATCGCGGTGGCCAGGCCGGCGGGGCCGGCGCCGACGATCACCACGTCGAACTCCATTACTTCACGCGGGGGCAGGGCGTTGGCTTCAGCGCTCATCGATTGCATGACTCGTGGGTAGTGCCGGCATCGGGGCCACCGGCGGTTGCCTGGGAATCGCGCGTGCAGCCACGAGCGAAACGGTTGTTTGAATGTGTCAGGGTACCGGGCCGCGCGTGATCGAGCTAGATCGACGATGTTCACGTCATGATTGCTGCGGTGCAGCGTAATGCGCGTGGCCAGGTAGGTGCCAACCTTGGTTGGCACAGTGTTTCACCGCCCGGACCCGCTTCCGTGTGGACCAAGGTCCACACCTACCAGACGCGATGCTTGCGGATGACCGACAATGGCCGGGTCCTGACTGCGCGTGAGTGCCATGGCTTTGCATCCGTACGATCTGTTCGATGTCCGTTCCCTGCTCAACGAGGAAGAGCGCGCGGTGCAGGAGAGCGTCGCCCGCTTCACCAACGAGCGCGTGCTGCCGATCATCGGCGATGCCTTCGACCAGGCCCGCTTCCCTTCAGAGCTGGTGCCGGAGATCGCCGCGCTGGGCCTGCTGGGCGCCACCCTGCCGGCCGAATACGGCGGCGGCGATCTGGGCGCGGTCAGCTATGGCCTGATCTGCCAGGAGCTGGAGCGCGGCGATTCGGGCCTGCGCAGCTTCGTCTCGGTGCAGAGCTCGCTGTGCATGTACCCGATCTATGCCTACGGCAGCGAGGAACAGCGCCAGCAGTGGCTGCCGGCGATGGCGCGCGGTGAGCTGATCGGCTGCTTCGGCCTGACCGAGGCGCACGGCGGTTCCGATCCGGCCAGCATGAAGACCCGCGCGGTGCGCGATGGCAGCGACTGGCGCATCAGCGGCAGCAAGATGTGGATCACCAGCGGCCCGGTGGCCGACCTGGCCATCGTCTGGGCGCAGACCGAAGACGGCATCCAGGGCTTCGTGCTGGAAAAGGGCATGGCCGGCTTCACCACGCAGGAGATCAAGCACAAGATGAGTCTGCGTGCGTCGCTGACCGGCGCGCTGTTCTTCGATGACGTGCGCGTGCCTGACAGCCATCGCCTGCCGAACGTGAAGGGCCTCAAGGGCCCGCTGGGTTGCCTGACCCAGGCCCGCTACGGCATCAGCTGGGGCCCGATCGGTGCCGCGATTGCCTGCCTGGATGAAGCGCTGGGCTATGCCAAGGAACGCGTGCTGTTCGGTCGCCCGCTGGCGGCCACGCAGAGCGCGCAGATCAAGCTGGCCGAAATGGCCCGCCGCATCACCACCGCGCAGCTGCTGGCGCTGCAGCTGGGCCGCCTGAAGGAGGCCGGCCAGCTGCAGCCGCAGCAGGTCAGCCTTGCCAAGTGGAACAACTGCCGGATGGCCATTGATATCGCCCGTGAGTGTCGCGATCTGCTCGGTGGGGCCGGCATCACCACCGAACACGTGGCGATCCGGCACGCGCTGAACCTGGAATCGGTGATCACCTATGAAGGCACCGAGACCGTGCACCAGCTGGTGATCGGCCGCGAGCTGACGGGGATCAACGCGTTCTAGGCGGTGCGGGGAACACCATCCACGCATGGCGTGGATCGACTGCACATGGCACCTGCCACGGCCACCTGGGATGTGCTTTGGTAGGTGCCAACCTTGGTTGGCACATTCCTTCAGCGCGCGACCGGGCATCGGTGCGGACCAAGGTCCGCACCCACCAGAAGCGATCCACAGCCATCAGAGGTTCTCGGCGGCTGCCTGGACCTGCCTTTGGTAGGTGCCAACCTTGGTTGGCACATTCCTTCAGCGCGCGACCAGGCATCGGTGCGGACCAAGGTCCGCACCCACCAGAAGCGGTCCGTGCCCACCAGAGCGGTCCACACCCACCTGAGGCGGTTTACGCCCCGCCGGCAAACCCATGCTGGCGCCAGGCTTCGTACATCACCACGGCCACGGTGTTGGAAAGATTGAGGCTGCGGTTGTCCGGCCGCATCGGCAGTCGCAGGCGGCGGCCATCGGGCAAGGCATCGAGCACGTCCTGCGGCAGGCCGCGGCTTTCCGGGCCGAACAGGAAGGCATCACCGTCTTCGAACGCCACGCTGTCATAGCGGACGCTGGCACGCGTACTGAGGGCGAACAGGCGCTTTGGTGCGATCCGCGCCAGCGCGGTGTCCAGGTCGGGGTGCACCTGCAGGCGCGAGTACTCGTGGTAGTCCAGGCCGGCGCGCTTGAGCTGCTTGTCTTCCAGTGCGAAGCCGAGCGGCTCGACCAGGTGCAGCTGCGCGCCGGTGTTGGCGCAGAGCCGGATCACATTGCCCGTGTTGGGCGGGATTTCCGGTTGGAACAGGATCACGTGGAACTGGGGCGCGGCATTCATCGGCGCAGTGTACCTGCGACGACCGCCGCCTTTACGGCGCACGCCCTGCACGGGGCAGGGCGGCACCGGTTACGGGCGCAGCAGGACCTGGGCGGTTTCGGTGGCCAGGGCCTGCAGGTCGGCGGCGCTCGGGCGCACCTGCAGGGCCGGCAGGTTGACGATGACCGAGTTGGCGACGTTGGTGGCAGCGGCAGCCAGGGTGGCGGCGTAGCGCTGCGCTTCCAGCTCGGCGGCCAGGGCGACGCGCTGTTCCAGGCTCGGGCGCACTTCCACCGAGGCCAGGGTGGTGATCGGCATCGCGGCGGCGACCGGGGCGGCGACGTAGCCGTTGCGCTCGGCCAGCTGGTCGGCGCTCGGGCGCACTTCCACGGTGGCCAGGGTCGGGATGCCGCTGGCCTGTTCCCAGGCCTGCTGGGCCAGCTGGTCGGCGGCCGGGCGGACCTGCACGGTGGACAGGGTCTTGATGGATTCGGAGGCCTGCACCGACGAAACAACCGCGGTGCCGGCGATCAGGGCGATGGCGATGGCAATGGTCTTGGCGTTCATGACGGGGCCTGTTTAGTGTTGGTGATCAGTGGTGTGGTAGTAAGGTAGTACACCTATTCTGGGCTTGCAAGGAAAATTTTCGGTTTCCTGCATTTGTTCAGTCTTCAGTCAGCTTTCGTCTGAAGCCCTTCTTGGCGCAGGAAGTACCAAGCAATCCCCGTGCCAACTTTTAGTTGTTGATTTGCAAGGGTTTTTGTTTGACCGAGAAGTGTCCGGTGGGCGGACACCTGTCCACTCGATGTGCCGCGGACACTGTCCGGACGATGGCTGCCGGTGCATGTGACCGCCCAGGACACGGCGGCGCGCGACCGCGGATGGTGCACAGGGGCAAACACCCCCAGTGACTGCCGACCGATTCCTGCCGCTGCGTGCGCAGGCTAGGATCGGGGTTCACCTATGTGACCAAGGATCCGGATATGTCTCTCGCCCTTCGCCCGCGCGCTGCACTGCTGGCCGTCGCCCTCAGCACCGCCCTGGGCTCGCTTGCGCCCACTCCTGTGTTGGCCGCCAAGCCGGCGGCACCGGCCAAGGTCGATATCCCGTATGAGCAGTTCACCCTGCCCAACGGCCTGCGCGTGATCGTGCACACCGATCGCAAGGCACCGATCGTCGCGGTCAACGTCTGGTACCACGTGGGCAGCAAGGATGAACCGGCCGGCCGCACCGGCTTCGCGCACCTGTTCGAGCACTTGATGTTCCAGAGCAGCGAAAACCACGACGGCGAGTACTTCGAGCCGTTCAAGCAGGTCGGTGCCACCGGCCAGAACGGCACCACCAACACCGACCGCACCAACTACTTCGAGAACGTGCCGACCACCGCGCTGGACATGGCGCTGTGGATGGAGTCGGACCGCATGGGCCACTTGGTGGGTGCGATCGACCAGGCTGCGCTGGACGAGCAGCGCGGCGTGGTGCAGAACGAGAAGCGCCAGGGCGAGAACCAGCCCTACGGCCAGGCCTGGGACCAGATCAACAAGGCGCTGTATCCGGTCGGCCACCCGTACCACCACGGCGTGATCGGCTCGATGAACGATCTCAACGCGGCCTCGCTGGACGACGTGAAGACCTGGTTCCGCACCTGGTATGGCCCGAACAACGCGGTGCTGGTGCTGGCCGGTGACATCGATCTGGCCACCGCCAAGGAGAAAGTCGCCAAGTACTTCGGCAGCATCCCCGCTGGCCCGACCATGGCGCAGCCGGCGGTGAACGTGGCCAAGCGCAGTGCCGATACCCGCGAGACGATGACCGACAAGGTGCCGCAGGCACGCATCTACCGTGCCTGGAACGTGCCGCAGGTCGGCACCGCCGACATCGACCAGTTGCAGCTGTTCTCCGAAGTGCTGGGCGGCGCCAAGTCCTCGCGCTTGAGCCAGCGCCTGCAGCACCAGGACAAGCTGGTGGACAGCATCGGCTCGGGCCTGTCGACGTCGCAGCTGGGCTCCAACTTCGTGATCGTGGCGACCGTGAAGCAGGGCCAGGACCCGGCCAAGGTCGAGAAGATCATCGACGAGGAACTGGACCGCCTGATCAAGCAGGGCCCGACCGCGGCCGAGCTGGCGCGCGCCAAGACCGGCGCCCGCGCCGGCTTCATCCGTGGCATCGAGCGCATCGGTGGCTTCGGTGGCAAGGCCGATGCGCTGGCCGAGTGCGCGGTGTTCACCGGCGACCCGGGCTGCTTCCGCACCTCGCTGGCCAACATCGAGAAGGCCAGTGCCGCCGATCTGAGCCGCCTGGGTGCACAGTGGCTGGACAAGGGCAGCCACACCCTGGTGATCGCACCGGGTGAGCGCGTGGCGCTGAAGGAAGACCCGAGCCAGACGCCGAAGCCGTTCACCGTGCCGGCGGTGGACCCGAAGTACAGCACTCTGCCGGAGCAGGTGGACCGCAAGGCTGGCGTGCCGCAGACCCGCGAGTTCCCGCAGCTGAAGTTCCCGGCACTGCAGCGCGCCACGCTGAAGAACGGCACCCAGGTGATCCTGGCCGAACGCCATGAGATTCCGGTGGTGCAGTTCAGCTACCAGTTCCCGGGCGGCTTCAGCGCCGACCAGGGCCGCAAGCCGGGCACCGCCAACTTCACCATGAGCCTGATGACCGAAGGCGCCGGCAAGCTCGGTTCGCTGGCCTTCGCCGATGCCGCCGACGCGCTGGGCGCGAGCCTGGATGCTTCGGCCGGCCTGGATTCGATGAGCGTGGACCTGTCGGCGCTGAAGGAGAACCTGGCCCCGTCGCTGGCGCTGTACCGCGACCTGCTGCGCGAACCGCGTTTCGAGCAGGGCGAGATCGACCGGGTCAAGGCGACCTGGATCGCCGGCATCCAGCAGGAGAAGGTGAACCCGGGCGCGGTGGCGATGCGCGTGCTGCCGCCGCTGCTGTACGGCAAGGGCCACCCGTACGCCATTCCGTTCACCGGCAGCGGCGACGAAGCGGCAATCAACGGCCTGACCCGCGAGGACCTGGTCGACTTCCACCACGACTGGCTGCGCCCGCAGAACGGCACCCTGATCGTGGTCGGTGACACCACGCTGGCGGAAATCGTGCCGCTGCTGGACAAGCAGCTGGGCGACTGGAAGGCTGCGGGCGATGCCCCGCAGGTGAAGGCCGCCACCGACGTCGCATTGCCGAAGGGCCCGCGCGTGTTCCTGATCGACCAGCCGGGTGCGGTGCAGGCCAACCTGTTCGCCGGCCAGGTGGTGCCGCCGTCCAGCGCCGCCAGTTCGACCCGCTTCGATATCGCCAACGGCGTGATCGGTGGTGACTTCACCTCGCGCCTGAACATGAACCTGCGCGAGGACAAGCACTGGTCGTACGGCGCGCGCAGCAGTGCGACCAACTCGGTGGGCCAGCGCCCGTGGATGGCCAGCGCGCCGGTGCAGATCGACAAGACCGGCCCGGCGCTGGCGGAAATGCGCAAGGAGATCGCCGCGTTCGCCGACGGCAGCAAGCCGGCCACCGCCGCCGAGGTCAATCGCATCCGCAACATCCAGACCCTGAGCCTGCCCGGTGCCTACGAGACCGCCAGCGCGGTGGCGTCGACCATCGGTTCGATCGTGCAGTTCAAGCGTCCGGATGACTACGTGCTGCGTCGCAAGGCCGAGATCGAGGCGATGACCCCGGCGCAGGTGCAGCAGGCGGCCGCCGAGATCAAGCCGCAGGCGCTGACCTGGGTGGTGGTGGGTGACCTCAAGCAGACCGAAGCGGCCGTGCGTGCGCTGAACCTGGGCGAGGTGACGGTGATCGACGCCGAAGGCAACCCGGTGAAGAAGTAAGGCACTACCCGGCCCGCCCTGTGGCGGGCCGGCCCCCCCGGTAGTGCCGGCCGCTGGCCGGCAACTCCGTGACCCGAAGGCGGGGTCAGAGCCCCCTGCGGGGGATCCGACCCCCACCGGCTACCCCCGATTCAGGCTGTTCAGGCAGAATCCCCCCATACCCTTCCAGGATCTGCCCATGCGCGTTCTGCTGCTTTCCTCCCTGCTGCTCACCGTCACCGCCTGTACCTGGGTGCCGATCGAACCGGCCGGCAAGGCGACCCGCGTACTGCCGGCAGGCCCGGTTCCGGCTGGCTGCATCGCCAAGGGCGAGGTGGTGGTCACCGTGAAGAGCAAGGTCGGCTTCTACAACCGCAACCCGCTGCGCGTGCAGGAAGAGCTGGAAACCCTGGCCCGCAACGAGGCGCCGAGCGCCGGTGCCAATGCCGTGCAGGCCGCCGCCGCTCCGGCCGATGGCAGCCAGCGCTTCGCCGCTTTCCAGTGCCCGCCGCGCTGAACGCTTCACCATACGGCCAAGCCTGAATTCGTAAAGATGCGGTGAAGGCCCCGGGGGTTATAGAATAGCGCCCCCTTTTGCCTGAGCCTTGGCGCTAACCTCGATGCTCTTCAAGAATGTCTCGATCGCCGGCCTGGCACACGTTGATGCGCCGCACACGCTGACGACCAAGGAAATCAACGAGCGGCTGCAGCCGACGTTGGATCGCCTCGGTATCCGCACCGACGTGCTCGGCGATATCGCCGGCATCCATGCCCGCCGCCTGTGGGACAACGGCGTGCTTGCGTCCGATGCCGCCACCATGGCCGGCCGCAAGGCGCTGGAAGACGCGGGCATCGATGCGACGCAGGTCGGCCTGCTGGTCAACACCTCGGTCAGCCGCGACTACCTGGAGCCGTCCACGGCCTCCATCGTGTCGGGCAACCTCGGCGTCAGCGACGAGTGCATGACCTTCGACGTCGCCAATGCCTGCCTGGCCTTCATCAACGGCATGGATATCGCGGCGCGCATGATCGAGCGCGGCGACATCGATTACGCGCTGGTGGTGGATGGCGAGACCGCCAACCTGGTGTACGAGAAGACCCTGGAGCGCATGACCGCCCCGGACGTCACCGCTGACGATTTCCGCAACGAGCTGGCTGCCCTGACCACCGGTTCGGGTGCCGCCGCGATGGTGATGGCGCGCTCGGAGCTGGTGCCGGACGCACCGCGCTACAAGGGCGGCGTGACCCGCTCGGCCACCGAGTGGAACCAGCTGTGCCTGGGCAACCTGGACCGCATGGTCACCGATACCCGCCTGCTGCTGATCGAAGGCATCAAGCTGGCCCAGAAGACCTTCACCGCCGCCAAGATCGCCTTGGGCTGGGCTGTGGAAGAGCTGGACCAGTTCGTGATCCACCAGGTCAGCCAGCCGCACACCGCTGCGTTCATCAAGAACTTCGGCATCGACCCGAAGAAGGTCATGACCATCTTCGGTGAGCACGGCAACATCGGCCCGGCCTCGGTGCCGATCGTGCTGAGCAAGCTCAAGCAGCTGGGCAAGCTGAAGAAGGGCGATCGCATCGCGCTTCTGGGTATCGGCTCGGGCCTGAACTGCTCGATGGCTGAAGTGGTCTGGTAAGCAGCCCGCTGCCCGACCTCCTGTAGAGCCGAGCCATGCTCGGCTCACGCGCGCAGCGCGGCTCTTCCGCAGCGGACCGGAGAGCAGCCGAGCATCGGCTCGGCTCTACATTGCGCCGCGACTCTCCTTAGGTGCTCCGCATGCGCGATCTTCCCGGTTACCCCGCCCACCCGCAGCGCTTCGAGGTTCGCCCCGGCCTGTCGATGAACTATCTCGACGAAGGCCCGCGCGATGGCGACGTGGTGGTGATGGTGCACGGCAACCCGTCGTGGAGCTATTACTGGCGCACGCTGGTGGCCGGCCTGTCGGACACGTACCGCTGCATCGTGCCGGACCACATCGGCATGGGCCTGTCGGACAAGCCGGACGATAGCCGCTACGAATACACCCTGCAGTCGCGCGTGGACGATCTCGACGCGCTGTTGAAGCACCTGGGCATCACCGGCCCGGTGACGCTGGCTGTGCACGACTGGGGCGGCATGATCGGCTTCGGCTGGGCGCTGTCGCACCACGACCAGGTGAAGCGCCTGGTGGTGCTCAACACCGCCGCGTTCCCGATGCCGGCGGCAAAGACGATGCCGTGGCAGATCGCGCTGGGCCGCCACTGGAAGATCGGCGAGTGGATCATCCGCACCTTCAACGCGTTCTCGTCCGGCGCCTCGCGGCTGGGCGTGGAGCGCAAGATGCCGGCCGATGTGCGCCGCGCCTACGTGTCGCCATACAACAGCTACGCCAACCGCATCAGCACCATCCGTTTCATGCAGGACATCCCGCTGTCGCCGGCCGACAAGGCCTGGTCGCTGCTGGAGCGGGCCGGCAAGGCGCTGCCGTCGTTCGCCGACCGCCCGGCCTTCCTCGGTTGGGGCCTGCGCGACTTCGTGTTCGACCACCATTTCCTGAAGGGCTTCCAGGCCGCGCTACCGCAGGCCCAGGTGCATGCCTTCGAGGACGCCGGCCACTACGTACTGGAAGACAAGCACGAAGTGCTGGTGCCGGAAATCCGCGCGTTCCTGGACGCCAACCCGCTCTGATCGGATCCCGGTAGTGCCGGCCGCTGGCCGGCAAGCGCGCAATGCGCGCCGGGTTCATGAGGTTGCCGGCCAGCGGCCGGCGCTACCCCTACGCCGCGACCGGTGCCTGCGGCGACGGGCTGTTGCCGTTGTCGTCTGGATGGTCGTCGTCGTTGTCGGCCGCGTCGCGCCAGCGCCAGTCGGCCAGGGTCAGCGGATCCAGGCCGTAGGCGATGCGCGCCTTGTCGCACTGCGGGCTGGCCTTGCCGTACTCCCACGACGCATCCACCTCACGGCACACACTGGGCCGGTTGGGGTGGATGGTGCAGCGTGAGTACACGCCGATCTGCGCATCCAGCGCCACGCAGCGCACCGGCTTGGAGTGGGTGCCGCGCATGCACAGGCGATGCGGGTCCAGCACCTCGGTCAGCTGGTGCGGTACGCCGCCGGGGGTGACCTCGTCCGATTCCATCCAGTGGAAGGCCACGCGGTATTGGGTGCAGCAGGCGCCGCAGGTCATGCAGGGATGTTGCATGGGCAAGCCGCCTCGGGCGGCAGTCGGAATCAGGAACGAAGGTGCGGATTTTCCACGAAGTGGGCCGCCGCGCAAGAAATTCCGTAAGCGGCGACAATGAACGGATGAACCGACCCTGCAACATTGCCGCCCGTTTGCCTGAACTGGCGCGTGAACGACCCGACCAGATCGCCATCCGCTGCCCGGGCCGCCGTGGCGCCGGCAACGGCATGGCCGCCTACGACGTGACCCTGGATTACCGCCAGCTGGACGCCCGCAGCGACGCCATGGCGGCTGGCCTGGCCGGCTACGGGATCGGCCGCGGGGTGCGCACGGTGGTGATGGTGCGGCCGTCGCCGGAGTTCTTCCTGTTGATGTTTGCCCTGTTCAAACTGGGTGCGGTGCCGGTGCTGGTCGACCCGGGCATCGACAAGCGCGCACTGAAGCAGTGCCTGGACGAGGCGCAGCCGGAGGCCTTCATTGGCATTCCGCTGGCGCACGTGGCGCGGTTGGTGCTGCGCTGGGCGCCCTCGGCGACCCGCCTGGTTACCGTCGGCCGCCGCCTCGGCTGGGGCGGGACCTCCCTGGCTGCGCTGGAGCGCGCCGGCGCCAACGGGGGGCCGATGCTGGCCGCCACCGATGGCGAGGACATGGCCGCGATCCTGTTCACCAGCGGCTCCACCGGCGTGCCCAAGGGCGTGGTCTACCGCCACCGCCACTTCGTCGGCCAGATCCAGCTGCTGGGCAGCGCCTTCGGCATGGAAGCGGGCGGGGTGGACCTGCCGACCTTCCCGCCGTTTGCCTTGTTCGACCCGGCGCTGGGCCTGACCTCGGTGATCCCGGACATGGACCCGACCCGGCCGGCACAGGCCGACCCGGCACGCCTGCATGACGCCATCCAGCGCTTCGGCGTGACCCAACTGTTTGGCTCGCCTGCGCTGATGCGGGTGCTGGCCCGTCACGGCCGGCCGTTGCCGACGGTGACCCGGGTGACCTCGGCCGGCGCCCCCGTGCCGCCGGATGTGGTCGCCACCATCCGCAGCCTGCTGCCCGCCGACGCGCAGTTCTGGACCCCGTACGGGGCCACCGAGTGCCTGCCGGTGGCGGTGGTGGAGGGACGCGAGCTGGAGCGTACCCGCGCGGCCACCGAGGCCGGCGCCGGGACCTGCGTGGGCAGCGTGGTGGCGCCGAACGAGGTGCGCATCATCGCCATCGATGACGCACCGTTGGCTGACTGGTCGCAGGCGCGTGTGCTGGCCACCGGCGAGGTGGGCGAGATCACCGTGGCGGGACCGACCGCCACCGACAGTTACTTCAACCGTCCGCAGGCCACCGCGGCGGCGAAGATCCGCGAGACGCTGGCCGATGGCAGCACGCGCGTGGTGCATCGCATGGGTGACGTGGGTTACTTCGATGCGCAGGGCCGCCTGTGGTTCTGCGGTCGCAAGACCCACCGCGTGGAAACCGCGCAGGGGCCGCTGTACACCGAACAGGTCGAGCCGGTGTTCAACACCGTGCCCGGCGTGGCGCGCACGGCACTGGTTGGCGTTGGCCCGGCGGGTGCGCAGGTGCCGGTGCTGTGCGTGGAACTGCAGCGTGGCCAGAGCGACAGTCCGGCGTTGCGCGAGGCGCTGCGCGCCCAGGCCACCCTGCGATTGCCCGAGGCGAACCTGCAGCACGTACTGATGCATCCCGCGTTCCCTGTCGATATCCGTCACAACGCCAAGATCGGCCGCGAGAAGCTCGCCGTCTGGGCCAGCGCCGAACTGGAGAAGCGCGCATGAAGATCCTGGTCACCGGTGGTGGTGGTTTCCTTGGCCAGGCGCTGTGCCGCGGGCTGGTCGAACGTGGCCACCAGGTGCTGGCGTTCAACCGCAGCCACTATCCGGAACTGCAGGCCATGGGCGTGGGCCAGATCCGTGGCGATCTGGCCGATGCGCAGGCGGTGCTGCATGCAGTGGCCGGCGTCGATGCGGTATTCCACAACGGCGCCAAGGCCGGCGCCTGGGGCAGCTATGACAGCTACCACCAGGCCAACGTTGTCGGTACCGACAACGTCCTCGCGGCCTGCCGCGCGCACGGCATCAGTCGCTTGGTCTACACCTCCACGCCCAGCGTGACCCACCGCGCTACCCATCCGGTGGAAGGCCTGGGGGCTGACGAGGTGCCATACGGCGAGGACTTCCAGGCACCGTATGCGGCCACCAAGGCGATCGCCGAACAGCGCGTGCTGGCCGCCAACGATGCCTCGCTGGCGACGGTGGCACTGCGCCCGCGCCTGATCTGGGGCCCGGGCGACCAACAGCTGGTGCCGAGGCTGGCCGAGCGTGCGCGGCAGGGGCGCCTGCGTCTGGTGGGTGATGGCAACAACAAGGTGGATACCACTTACATCGACAATGCCGCGCTCGCGCACTTCCTCGCTTTCGAAGCATTGGCGCCGGGCGCCGCGTGTGCGGGCAAGGCCTACTTCATTTCCAACGGCGAACCACTGCCGATGCGCGAGCTGGTCAACAAGCTGCTGGCCGCCGTTGGTGCGCCGACGGTGGACAAGGCGATCAGCTTCAAGACCGCCTATCGCATCGGCGCGGTCTGCGAGCGGCTGTGGCCGCTGCTGCGCCTGCGTGGTGAGCCGCCGCTGACCCGCTTCCTGGCCGAGCAGCTGTGCACGCCGCACTGGTACAGCATGGAGCCGGCGCGCCGTGACTTCGGCTACGTGCCGCAGGTCAGCATCGAAGAAGGACTGCGCAGGCTGAAGGCTTCATCTGCTGCATAGATCGCCATCACTGGCTGCACACCGCCAGATCGGGAGGATGGACCCACGCCATCCAACGGCCCGGACATCTGCGAGGAGCGCCATGCTGCATTACGCCGTCATCTTTTTCGTCATCGCCATCATCGCCGCCGTGCTCGGCTTTTCCGGCATCGCCGGTGCCGCCAGCAACATCGCCTGGATCCTGTTCGTGATCTTCCTGGTGCTGGCGGTGATCTCGATGTTCCGCAAGCGCGGCTAGAAGACCGCAGGGTAGTGCCGGCCGCTGGCCGGCACGCCCTCTCTGTAGAGTCGAGCCATGCTCGACTCTACAGAGACACAGAGCGCCCCTACACGGCGCTGTGCAATCCGCGATCAGCTTCATGGCGCTCCAGCGCCAGTTCGATCAGGCGCGTGATCAGCGTGGTGTAGTCCACACCGCTGGCGCCCCACAGCTTCGGGTACATGCTGATGCGGGTGAAGCCCGGCAGCGTGTTGACCTCGTTGATGACGATCTCACCGTCTGCGGTGAGGAACACGTCCACGCGCGCCATGCCCGCACACTCCAGCGCCTGGTAGGCCTGCAGCGCGATCTGCTGGATGCGCGCCTGGGTTGCGGCATCGATGTCCGCCGGCACCACCACCTCGGCGCCATCCTCGTTGATGTACTTGGTGTCGTAGGCGTAGAACTCGTCGTGCACCACCACCTCGCCGCACAGGCTGGCCTGCGGCTGTTCGTTGCCCAGCACCGCGCACTCGATCTCACGGCCGGCCACCGCCGATTCCACCAGCACCTTGTGGTCGTAGCGCAGCGCCAATGCCAGTGCCGCGGCGAAGCTCGCCGCATCCTTGACCTTGCTCACACCCACCGACGAACCCTGGTTGGCCGGCTTCACGAACAGCGGCAGGCCGAGCTGCGCGATCACCGCATCGACATCGACGTCAGCGGCCTGGTGACGCCTGATGCACAGCCACGGCGCAACCTTCAGCCCGGCGTCACGCAGCAGGCGCTTGGTCACGTCCTTGTCCATCGCCACCGCCGAGCCCAGCACCGGCGAACCGACGAAGGGCAGGTTGGCCATGCGCAGCAGGCCCTGCAGCGCACCGTCCTCGCCCAGCGGCCCGTGCACGATCGGCAGCACCACATCGATCTGGCCCAGCGCGCTGGCCGCATCGGAGGGCTGCAGCTGCGCCTGTTCCACACCCGGGCGCACCGCCAGCGACGTACCGGACCGATGCAGCGCGATGCGCGACGGATCATCGGCATTGATCAGGAAGGTATCCGGCTGGCTCAGATGCCACTGGCCCTGCTTGTCGATACCGACCAGCACCGGCTCGAAGCGCTCGCGATCGAGCGCATCGAGGATGTTCTTCGCCGACTGCAGCGAAACTTCGTGCTCGGAGGACTTGCCCCCGAAGATGATGCCGACCCGGGTCCGTGCCATGGTGTTGCGATGTCCTGTGCGTTGCGTGGCCTCATAGCATGAACCTTCATCGGCCCTCCGCGTGAGGCACAGATGAACCAGAAATCCATCCACGCATGGCGTGGATCTAGCGTCCTCCATGGCCCATCAATAGGGGGTCAGAGCCCGTTGCGCAGCAACGGGATCCGACCCCGGATAGCCTGACAGATCGCAGGAACCTGTCGAAGGCGGGGTGGGTCCGGTTGCGGGGGTGTCCGCGGCATGGATGCCGCGGCCAAGCCCCCATGGATGGGTTTACGGCGTCCCCCGCCACCGGACCCACCCCCCCAACCCACGGAATGCCCGCTGTTGCTGTTGCTTCGGCTGTTGCCGTTGCCGTTGCCTCTGCGGGTGCCGGGTGGCAGCCCGGCCCAAGCCCACCACCCACGCAGGTAGAATGCGCACATGGCTCTCTCCCTGCTCAAGTCCCTCAAGCCGGTCGCTGGCCGCGCCCTGCAGATCGCCCTGAACCGCGCGCTGGCGCTGGATCCGGATACCCGCCATGCACTGGCCAGTCTCGACGGCCGGCACATCGATCTGACCCTGGAAGCGCCCTCGCTGGCGATGCGCATCAGCGTCGATGGCGACCAGCTGCAGGTCGGCCCGGTGGACGCGCAGGAGGCCGATCTGGCCGTGCGCAGCAGCCTGGCCGGCGTGCTCGCGCAGCTGCCGCTGCTGGCCAACGCACGGCGCGCCGACAACAACGGCAAGGGTCGCGTGCGCGTGGCCGGTGATGCCGAACTGGCGCGTCGTCTGCAGCAGCTGGCCAAGGGCTTCGACCCGGACTGGCAGCAGCCGTTCGTCAGCGTGTTCGGCGACGTGCTGGGCGTGCAGGTGGCCAACACCCTGCGCAGCGCCCTGCAGCATGCGCGCCAGGGCGCGATCGACCTGGCCCACAGCGCCGCCGAGTTCATCACCGAGGAATCGCGCGACGTGGTACCGCGCGCTGAACTGGATGCCTTCCACGACGATGTGGACGTGCTGCGCGATGACGTCGAACGTCTCGGTGCACGCGTGCAGCGCCTGCGGGGTGCCGCATGAAGGCCGTGCTGCGCGCCAGCCGCATCGGCCGGGTGATCCTGCGTTACCGCCTCGACGACCTCCTGCAGGGCACCCCGGCCGAGCGCTGGTTGCGCCTCGCCAAGCCGTTCGTGCCGCGCGCCTCGGCCGACATCGCCGCACAGTCGCGCGGTGCGCGCCTGCGCCTGGCGCTGCAGGATCTGGGCCCGATCTTCGTCAAGTTCGGCCAGATCCTGTCCACCCGCCGCGACCTGGTGCCGCCGGACGTGGCCAATGAACTGACCCTGCTGCAGGACCGGGTCAAGCCGTTCGATGGTGAGACCGCACGCCGCATCGTCGAGGAAGCGCTGGGCCTGCCGGTCAGCGAGGCCTTCGCCAGCTTCGACACCGAACCGCTGGCCTCGGCCTCGATCGCACAGGTGCACGCAGCGACGCTGGCCGATGGCCGGCAGGTGGTGGTCAAGGTGCTGCGCCCGGGCATCGAGAAGCAGATCGACGCCGATATCGCGTTGCTCAACTCGCTCGCCGCCCTGGTCGAGCGCACCCATCCGCGCGCTGACAAGATCCGCCCGCGCGAAGTGGTGGCCGAAGTCGAGAACACCCTGGCTGCCGAGCTGGACCTGCAGCGCGAAGGCGCCAATGCCAGCGTGCTGCGCCGCTTCTGGGAAAACAGCGACGATCTGTACGTGCCGGAAGTGATCTGGAGCCACACCGCAGAGCGCGCGCTGACCCTGGAGCGTGTGTGGGGCATCCCGTCCGATGACATCGCCGCACTGGACAAGGCCGGCATCGACCGCAAGGCGCTGGCCGCCAAGGGCGTGCGGGTGTTCTACACCCAGGTGTTCCGCGACAACTTCTTCCATGCCGACGCGCACGCCGGCAACATCTGGGTCGACACCGATCCAGCGCGCCGGGCCAACCCGCGTTTCATCGCGCTGGACTTCGGCATCATGGGCCAGCTCTCGCAGGAAGATCAGTACTACCTGGCCGAGAACTTCATGGCCATCTTCAACCGCGATTACCGCCGCATTGCCGAACTGCACGTGCAGGCGCGCTGGATGCCGGACAACGTGCGCATCGATGACCTCGAGGCCGCCGTGCGTTCGGTGTGCGAGCCGTACTTCACCCGGCCGTTGTCGCAGATCTCGCTGGCCGAAGTGCTGATGAAGCTGTTCCGCGTGGCCCAGCGTTACCAGCTGACCCTGCAGCCGCAGCTGATCCTGCTGCAGAAGACCCTGCTGAACATCGAAGGCGTCGGCCGCCAGCTCGACCCGCAGATCGACATCTGGGCGGTGGCCAAGCCGGTGTTGGCAAAGATCCTGCGCGAACGTTACAGCCCGCGCCGGGTGGTACGCGAGATCGGCAAGCGCCTGCCGGAAATCATGACCCATGCACCGGACATGCCGCGCCTGGTGCACGCCTGGCTGACCCAGCAGGTGGAAGGCCGCCACGAACTGTCGATGCGTTCGCGCGACCTGGCCGCACTGGATGCCAGCGTGCAGCGCCTGCAGAAGCATGCGGTCGGCGCGATCACCGGCGTCGGCCTGCTGGCCATCGCTGCACTGATGTATGTGCTGCAGCCGCCGGGCTGGTACTGGGGCGACGTGCCGGCGTGGAGCTGGCTGTCCGGTGCGGTCGGCGCAGTGGCGCTGCTGCGCGCGTGGTGGAAGTAGGCCCCATGCTGCAGGCACTCAAGGACGAACTGGTCCGCTTCGGCGCCGACAACGACGCACGTGAAAGCGAGCGCGGCCGACGAATGCTCAACATCACGCCGGAGACCGGTGAATTCCTGTTGGTGCTGGTGCGCTTCGGCAACACTCGCCGGGTGCTGGAAATCGGTACGTCCAACGGCTATTCCACGTTATGGCTGGCCGAGGCCGCCGCCGCCATCGACGGCCACGTGACCACGCTGGAGTACGCCGAGGACAAGGTGGCGATGGCACGTGACACCTTCGCGCGCAGTGGCCTGGCCGATCGCATCACGCTGGTCCACGACGATGCCGGGCAGTGGCTGGCACAGGCCGCCGATGCCAGCATTGACCTGCTGTTCCTCGATTCGGACCGCGGGCAGTACGCCGGCTGGTGGCCACAGCTGCGCCGCGTGCTGCGCCCGGGTGGCCTGCTGGTGGTGGACAACGCCACCTCACATGCGGAAGAGATGCAGCCGCTGCGCGTGCTGCTGGACGCTGATCCGGACTTCAGCACCAGCCTGGTGCCGGTGGGCAATGGCGAGCTGCTGGCCGTGCGCAACGCCTGACTGCCGCGTTGCCCGCGTCTGATCCGGTAGTGCCGGCCGCTGGCCGGCAACCGCAGCCATCCGACTGCCCGGAGGCAGCCGGCCAGCGGCCGGCTCTACCCCATTCAATGCCCAGCCCCGATAATCCTGCCGTGAGCACCGAACCCGATACCCTCGCCGCGGTCGAGACCGACACCGCGCCCCTGCAGCTGCTGCACCTGGATGAACGCCTGGCCGTGGTCAACAAGCCTGCCGGGCTGATGGTCCACGACAGCAAGCTGGCCCGTGGCGAAGACGACTTCCTGGCCGACCGCCTGCGCGAGCAGCTGGGCCGCCCGATCTTCCTCGTGCATCGCCTGGACCGGGCCACCAGTGGCTGCCTGTTGCTGGCCTTCGACCGCGATACCGCCAGCGCGCTGGGCAAGGCGCTGATGGGCGGCGAAGTGCTGAAGGACTACCTGACGGTCTGCCGGGGCTGGCCGGCCGAGCTCGCCTGGCAGGTCGATCATGATCTGGACGGTGGCCCGGGCAAGCCGGTGAAAAAGCCGGCGATCACCGACTTCCAGCGCCTGGCCACCGGCGAGCTGTCGGTGCCGGTCGGTGAATTCACCAGCTCGCGCTATGCGCTGCTGCGCTGCCAGCCGCAGACCGGGCGCTTCCGGCAGATCCGCCGGCATCTCAAGCACCTCTCGCATCACATGATCGGCGACACCAGCCACGGCGATGGTCGCCACAACCGCATCTTCCGCATGCAGGGCGTGCACCGCATGCTGCTGCACGCCGAGCGCCTGCGATTCCCGCATCCGGAGGGCGGCACCGTGGACGTGCGCGCGCCGCTGGACCGTGAGTTCCAGAAGGCACTGGACCTGTTCGGCTGGCAGGTGGATACCGTTTGACGGTCGTGCCGGCCGCTGGCCGGCAGCTACGCGATTCAAGATGTACTGGGGAACCGGCCAGCGGCCGGCACTACCTCATTTCTTTTCCGGCTCGTTGACGATCGCTTCCAGATCCTTCTGCAGGTCCGCGAACAGCGGCTGCATGCGCGCCTGGATCGCCACCATCACGTTCTGCATCAGCGCCGGGGTCTTGTCCAGCAGGCTCTGGCCGGCCGCGCTCTCGTAGAACTCGGCCATCGCCAGCACGTCTTCCTTGCTGAAGGTCTTCTTGTACAGGTCCACGTACATCGGCCGCAGCTGCTGCCAGGACAGGGCCTGGCGCAGGGTCTGGCTGGTCCGCGCCTGGATCCGCTTCAGCTGCTCCTGCTGCTGGGCGTTGAGCTGGCGCTGCGCGGCCACCTGCTGGAACTGCTGCTGCTGCATCGCCTCGATCTGCGGCAGCATGGTGTCGATCATGCTCTGCGCGCGCGAGGCGGACAGCAGGCGGTTGATGTCGCCATCGGTCGGCGGCGCAGCCAGGGCCGGGACGCTGGCCACGGCCAGCGCCAGCAGCAGGGCGGCGCGGCGCAGCAGGGACGGCAGGGCGGGTGCGGTGCGGGTCATGCGGGCTTCCTGCGGTACATGGGACGGCCAGCATACCCGCAGCCAAGGCGAAGGCGGCGTGTTCGGTACCTGATCGGCGGCATACGGGGCGCGATGCCGCACTCCGGTGCGTGGCTGCCGCTACAATGCGCGGATGGGCAGTGGACCGGTCACCATCAGCGCGCAGCTTGAAATCCCCGACGGCGAGATCGTCGAGCGGTTCGTGCGTGCCAGTGGCGCCGGTGGCCAGAACGTCAACAAGGTCTCCACCGCGGTGGAACTGCGTTTCGACGTGGCCAACTCGCCCTCGTTGCCCGAACCGTTGCGCACCCGCCTGCTGGCGCGGCGTGACCGGCGCATGACCGGCGAAGGCGTGCTGGTCATCGATGCGCAACGATTCCGGACCCAGGATCGCAATCGCGAGGATGCGCGCGATCGGCTGGCGGCCTTCATCCAGGCCGGGTTGAGCGTGCCCAAGCCGCGCAAGGCCACCAAGCCGACCCTCGGGTCGAAACTGCGTCGTCTGGACGCCAAACGCGGGCGCGCGCAGATCAAGCGCGGGCGCTCATCACGTGACTGGGAGTGATTGCTTGAACAACCCGACTTCGTTGCTGCCGGCCGTGCCGCCGCAGATGCCGCAGGTCAAACCCAACGCCTTCCTGCGCTGGCTGGCGCGCTGCACCCTGCGCATGGGCGGCTGGAAGGTGACCGGTACCCTGCCTGACATCCCCAGGCTGGTCTTCATCATCGCCCCGCATTCGTCCAACTGGGACGGCCTGTGGGGCATGGCCGCGAAGATCGCGCTGGGCATGAAGGTGAAGGTGCTGGGCAAGGCATCGCTGTTCTGGTGGCCGCTCGGCCCGCTGCTGCACAAGCTGGGCGTGATCCCGCTCGATCGCAGCTCGCCGCAGGGCACGGTGGGCCAGGCGGTGGACCTGCTGCGCAACAACGAGAAGATGTGGTTCGCCATCACGCCCGAGGGCACCCGCAAGGCCGTGAAGGACTGGAAGGCCGGCTTCCTGAAGATCGCGCGGATGGCCGACGTGCCGATCCTGGCCGCGTATTTCCACTACCCGGAAAAGACCATCGGCATCGGCCCGCTGTTCACGCCGACCGGCGATGACGCCGCCGACATGGCCGCCATCCGCGAGTTCTACCGGCCCTGGATCGGCAAGACCCGCGGTACGGTCTGAGCCGGGCGCAGGCCGCCGCATAGACGCCACGTCCGGCACATGCCGGGCGAGCGCGACAGGAGTAGGGTGGAGGGCTGGTATCCCATACCGTCTGCCCAAGGAGCGTTTTACATGTCGCGTACCGTAGTCCTGGCCGCCGCCATCAGCCTGGCGCTGGCGGCCTGTTCCGGCAAGGAGTCCACCCCCGTGTCCGATGCCCAGAAAGCCCAGGCCCAGCAGCCGGCCGAAGCCTCCACCAATCCGCTGCTGAGCGCCAGCACGCTGCCGTTCCAGGCGCCGCAGTTCGACAAGATCAAGGACAGCGACTACCTGCCGGCCTTCGAAGAAGGCATGCGCCAGCACCTGGCCGACGTGCGCAAGATCGCTGACAGCAGCGAGCCGGCCACTTTCGACAACACCATCGTGGCGATGGAGCGCAGCGGCGAGACGCTGAATCGCGTGTCGCGCATCTTCTTCGGCCTGGTCCAGGCCGATACCAACGATGCGCGCCAGAAGATCCAGGAAGAAGTGGCGCCGAAGCTCGCCGCGCACCAGGACGAGATCAACCTCGATCCGAAGCTGTTCGCGCGCGTGAAGTCGCTGTACGACCAGCGTGACACGCTGGAGCTGGACCCGGTGCAGAAGCGCCTCGTCGAGCACTACTACGACGGTCTGGTGCGCGCCGGTGCGCAGCTGTCCGACGCCGACAAGGCGACCCTGCGCAAGCTCAACGTGGAAGAGACCACTCTCTCCACCCAGTTCCACACCCGCCTGGTGGCCGCCACCGCCGCTGCTGCCGTCGTTGTCGATGACAAGGCCAAGCTGGCCGGCCTGGACGAAGATGCGATCAACAACGCTGCGGCTGCCGCCAAGGAACGCAAGCTGGATGGCAAGTTCCTGCTGCCGCTGCAGAACACCACCCAGCAGCCGGTGCTCGGCTCGCTGAGCGACCGCGACCAGCGCGCCGCCGTGCTGAAGGCTTCTGAAACCCGCGCCGAGCGTGGCGATGCCAACGACACCCGGCAGACCGTGCAGCGCCTGGCCCAGCTGCGTGCGCAGAAGGCCAAGCTGCTCGGCTTCGACACCTTCGCCGACTACCAGCTGGGCGACCAGATGGCCAAGACCCCGGCTGCCGCGCTCAAGCTGCTGACCGACACCGTGCCGGCCGCCACCGCCAAGGCGCGCGCCGAGGCCGGCGAGATCCAGAAGGTGATCGACGCGCAGAAGGGTGGTTTCCAGGTCGCTGCCTCGGACTGGGACTTCTACGCCGAGCAGGTGCGCAAGGCCAAGTACGATCTGGACGAGTCGCAGATCAAGCCGTACTTCGAACTGGACAACGTGCTGCAGAACGGCGTCTTCTACGCCGCCACCCAGCTGTACGGCATCACCTTCAAGCCGCGTACCGACATTCCGACCTACAACCCGGACATGAAGGTGTACGAAGTGTTCGACAAGGACGGCACCTCGCTGGCCCTGTTCTACACCGACTACTTCAAGCGTGACAGCAAGTCCGGCGGCGCCTGGATGGACGTGTTCGTCGAGCAGGACGGCCTGACCGGTGCCAAGCCGGTGGTCTACAACGTCTGCAACTTCACCAAGCCGGCCGCCGGCCAGCCTGCGCTGATCAGCTTCGACGACGTCACCACCATGTTCCATGAGTTCGGCCACGCACTGCATGGCATGTTCTCGAACGTGAAGTACCCGTCGATTGCCGGCACCGCCACCTCGCGTGATTTCGTCGAGTTCCCGTCGCAGTTCAACGAGCACTGGGCGCTGGATCCGAAGGTGTTCGCGAACTACGCCAAGCACTACAAGACCGGCGAGGCGATGCCGCAGGAACTGGTCGACAAGATCCTCAAGGCACGCAGCTTCAACCAGGGTTATGCGACCACCGAGTACCTGTCGGCCGCACTGCTCGACCTGGCCTGGCACACGCAGAAGGCCGATGCGCCGCTGCAGGATGTCGGCGCCTTTGAAGCCAGTGCGCTGAAGAAGTTCAAGGTCGACCTGCCGCAGGTGCCGCCGCGTTACCGCACCACCTACTTCGACCACATCTGGGGTGGCGGTTACTCGGCCGGTTACTACGCCTACTTCTGGGCCGAAGTGCTGGACCATGACGCCTACCAGTGGTTCACCGAACACGGTGGCCTGACCGCGGCCAATGGCCAGGAGTTCCGCGACAAGATCCTCTCGCGCGGCAACAGCGTGGAGCTGTCGACTCTGTACCGCGATTTCCGCGGCAAGGACCCGTCGGTGGAACCGCTGCTGAAGTTCCGCGGGCTGAAATAAGAGAACGAAAACGGCGGGGGAAACCCCGCCGTTTTTCTTTGTGTAGAGCCGAGCCCATGCTCGGCTCTACAAAGGCGGAAAAGCCAGTCGAGCATGGCTCGACGCTACAAACAGCGTTACGTGCCCACGTGCACCCGGTTCGCCTGCTCAGCCAGGCCCAGGTGATCCAGCGCGATGTCCAGCGCCAGCACATAGCTCTGTGCACCGTAGCCGGCGGCGATACCCAGGCGCTGGCCGACGCCGGCCGGCAGGCACGGCTCGGCCACTGCGCCGTCGTCATGCACTTCCACATAGGCGTTGTGCAGGTACGGCAGCAGGCGCTGCAGGCGCAGGCTGTTGGCACACGCACCTGGGTCAAGCAGGGTCACCTCGCCGCGGCTGTGGTCGGCCACGCGCAGCGCGTCCAGCAGTTCCTGTTCCGAACCGCAGGCACGGATCGCCACACTGGTACCGGCGTCGATCGCGCGGTGCACCAGCGATTTCAGTACCGGCGCCGGCAGCGGCATCGCCGTGCGGATCAATGCACCGGCTGCTTCCGGGCCACGGATGATGAAGATCGACATGGCTCAGCCCTCCTGTGCCAGGCGGCGGCCGACAATGGCCAGCGACAACGGGTAACCGGCCTGCTGGCTGCGCTGGTCGACCACTACCGCGGCAGGACCATGCTGCAGGCGCAGGCGCGAATCCAGGCCGGGTTCGCTGGGGGCCTGCAGCTCGATGTACTGCGCCGGCAGCCGTTCCAGCGCCGCCTGCAGCGCGTCACCTTCGGCCTGCCATTGCGCCTCGTCGGCGGCGCCGACATCCAGCAGTACCCAGTCGGCCGAGCGCGCCTGCGGCTGGCACAGGCACTGGCGCACTTCGGACAGGCTGGCGCAGTCGCTGCACAGCACGCGATGGCCGCTCAGCTGCGCCGGCAGCTGCGGGCGCGGCGCCGACGGAGACGCGTGGCGGATCACCAGGAGGGTCATACAACACCTTGCGGAATGCGCCCTGTGGCGCGGTGGGCACACGATGCGCGTGCTGCCCGTAAAGGTGCGATGCCCGCTGCCGGGCCGGGGCGTAAAACCTGCGTAACCCGTGTCCGGCGCTACCGGGAACCTGCGGCGCCTGCGTGTGGTCTGATACCGCTATCACCTACCCGGAGCCTGTCATGGATGCTGTTGCCCGCCCTCCCTTTTCCGAACGCGCGCTGGCCTGGCTGAAGAAGGAAGCATTGCCGCTGCTGGTGATGCTCGGCCTGCTCGCCGCCGCCCGCGATACCCTCGCCAACCACTACGTGGTGCCCAGCGGCTCGATGCAGCCGACCCTGCAGCCCGGCGACCGGGTGGTGGTGGACATGCGCGCCTATGGCCTGCGGCTGCCGTTCACCGGCAAGGAACTGATGTCCACCGGCGTTCCGCAGCGCGGTGAAGTGGCGGTGTTCGATTCACCGGCCGACGGCACCCGCCTGATCAAGCGCGTGGCGGCGGTGGCCGGTGACCATGTGCAGATGCGCGAGGGCCATCTGAGCATCAACGGCCAGCCGCTGCAGATCGCCGACCTGCAGGACGTGGAAGCCTTCGGCGAGCGCCGTGCCCGCCTCGACCTGGACATGGGCGGC
The DNA here is from genome assembly GCF_040984485.1 of Stenotrophomonas sp. WED208. Classification (NCBI taxonomy): domain Bacteria; kingdom Pseudomonadati; phylum Pseudomonadota; class Gammaproteobacteria; order Lysobacterales; family Lysobacteraceae; genus Stenotrophomonas; species Stenotrophomonas sp. WED208. The sequence continues at coordinate 134,779 of NZ_JAZARB010000002.1, read as the reverse complement.
GGTCCGGACATCGCCGACCTGGTGGTGCCGGCCGGCAAGGTGCTGGTGCTGGGTGACCACCGCGGCAACAGCTTCGACGGTCGTTTCTTCGGCTTCGTCGACGCCGACAAGCTCTACGGCCGCGCCGTGGCGGTGTACTACCGTCGTGGCGACGGTTTCGAGTGGCAGCGCCTGTAAGCTGAATTGATACTTCCTGCATATCAATCCTGACCTATCAGGTTATGGATCGACTGGATGGACGGGCCTAGTCTGAGGCCCGTTCCCTCCCACGCCCGGCCGCCCCCACCGGCCCATCGATCCCATGACTGGCGAAACCGCGGCGGCCCTCGAACGCCGCCCCCCCACTGTCGATCCCATCGCCGAGACCCGCATCCAGCAGGGCACGCCGGCCTTCCGCCGCACCGCGCTGGCGCTGTTCCTGGCCGGCTTTTCCACCTTCGGCCTGCTGTACACCGTGCAGCCGCTGCTGCCGGAGTTCAGCCGTCACTTCGGCGTGTCCGCCGCCGGCAGCGCGATGTCGCTGTCGTTGACCACCGGCACGCTGGCGGTGGCGATGTTGCTGGCTGGCCTGATCTCCGACGCGGTTGGCCGTCGCCCGATGATGATCGCCGCGCTGCTGGCCTCGGCCACGCTGTCGCTATGCACGGCGCTGGTGGATGACTGGACCACGCTGCTGGTGCTGCGCACGCTGCTCGGCCTGGCGCTGAGCGGCGTGCCTGCGGTGGCGATGACCTACCTTGTCGAGGAAATGGACAGCCGCGCGCTGGGCCTGGCGATGGGCCTGTACATCGGCGGCAACGCCATCGGTGGCATGAGCGGGCGCCTGCTGGCCGGCATCATCGCCGACCACTGGGGCTGGCGGTGGGGCATCGGCGTCGTCTCGATCATTGCCGTGGCCAGTACCGTCCTGCTGTGGCTGCAGCTGCCGCCGTCGCGGCATTTCCAGGCGCGTCGCGGCGGCCTGCGCCAGTTGCCATCACGCTGGCGCACGCTGTTCGCCGACCCGGGCCTGCCGTGGCTGTTCGCCACGTCCTTCGTGCTGATGGGCGTGTTCGTCACTCTCTACAACTACCTGGGTTACCACCTGCTGGCACCGCCGTACCGCCTCAGCCAGACCGTGGTCGGCCTGATCTTCAGCGTGTACCTGGTGGGCACCTTCAGTTCGGCATGGATGGGCCAGCAGGCCACGCGCTACGGGCGCGGTCGCATCCTGTCGATCTCGTTCGCGTTGATCGGCGCCGGCATCGCGTTGCTGGCACTGCCGTGGCTGAGCACGATGGCGCTGGGTATCGCACTGGTGACCTTCGGCTTCTTCGGCGGTCACTCGGTGGCCAGCAGCTGGGTCGGCAGCCGCGCCGGTGCGATGCGCGCCGAAGCCTCGGCGCTGTACCTGTTCGCCTACTACCTGGGTTCAAGCGTGCTCGGTGGTGTGGGCGGCCTGGCCTATGCGGCGTGGGACTGGCTGGGTGTGTGCCTGTTCGCCGCCGTGCTGACCCTGATCGGCGGTGGCATTGTCTGGGCGCTGCAGCAGCACGCCCCGCAGCCGGTGACGGCGTGAACCTGCTCTGGTAGATGCCGACCTTGGTCGGCGCTGTGGCCGTGGGCCAACCAAGGTTGGCCGCTACCGGGTGGGTTGCACCTCACCCTTCCGCGAACGCCTCACGCAACAGCCCGGCGAAGTTGCGGATCAGCGGCGTCACACCCTCGCGGTGCCACGCCAGCTGCACCTCCGAATGCGCACCGGCATCGGCCAGCGCCACGAAGCGTGCGCCTTCCACCCGGATGTGATCGCAGGACGACGGCAGGATCGCCGCACCCAGGCCAGCAGCGGCCAGACTGATCAGCGTTGACGCCTCACCGGCCTCCTGCACGATACGCGGGGTGAAGCCCGCCGCCGCACACAACGCGATCATGTGGTCATGGATGCCCGCACCGGCACTGCGCCGGAATGCTACGAACGGCTCCTGCGCGAAGTCGCGCAGCGACAGCGTGCCCTGTTTCGACAGTCTGCGCAGGGCAGGGTGATCGGCATGCACGATCAACGCCAACGGATCGACGAACAGGCTGTGCGCCACCAGTTCCGGCGGCAACGCGCGCTTGCGGATGATGCCCACGTCCAGGCTGCCATCGAGCAGCGCATCGATCTGCTGCAGGGTGTTCATCTCGCTCAGCTGCAGCCGCACCTGCGGGTACTGCTGGCGGTAGCGCAGGATCGAACGCGGAATCTGCGGCGACAGCGGCGTGGCGCGGGTCAGCCCGATACGCAGCTCACCCTGCTCGCCGCGCTGCGCGCGCTGCACCTCGTCCACCGCCGTTTCCACCTGCTGCACGATGGCGCGTGCACGTTCCTGCAGCAGCTCACCGGCAGGCGTCAGCTGCACACGACGATGGCTGCGCACGAACAGGCGCGCACCGATCAGATCTTCCAGCTGGCGGATCTGCTGGCTGAGCGGCGGCTGCGACATACCCAGCCGCTCCGCCGCCTGTCCGAAGTGCAGCGTATCGGCAACGGCAAGGAAGTAACGCAGATGGCGGAGTTCGATGGACATGGGGCCAGTTTATTCATCGCCAGCCGGAAATGTGGTCAGAGCCCGTTGCGCAGCAACGGGATCCGACCCCGACAGATCGCGGGGATCTGTCAGAGGCGGGGCGGTGTGGGTGGGCAGGACCGTTGGCGCCATGGATGGCGCCATCGAGCCCCCAGGGAGGGGTTTACGGCGTGTCCTGCCCACCCACACCGCCCCGCCATCTACGGAATGCCCGCTTTTGACGTTGCCGTTGCCGTTGCTTTGGCAGGTGCAGGGCGCAGCCCTGCCGAACATCCCTCACCGCTCCGAATGCCCGCTCTGGTCGTAATCGCGGGGGCTGAACAACTCCGGCTGGATCAGCTCGATGAACGCCCGCGCCTGCGCCGACAACGCCTTGCCCCGGCGCACGATCACCCCGTAACTGCGTTCCGGGAACCAGCGCTTCATCGACCGCGCCGCCAGCCGCTCGCGGTCGGCCTCGTTCAGGCACAGCGCCGGCACGATGGAAATACCCATGCCCATCGCCACGTACTGCTTGATCACCTCCCAGCCGCCCACCTCCAGCGCCACGGTGTAGGCGATGCGGTGGCGCTGGAAGACCTGGTCCACCAGGCGGTAGGTGATCTGCCGCTTCGGCGGCAGCACCAGCGGATAGCGCGCGATGTCGGCCAGTTCCAGCTCGCCGCCACTGGCCAGCGGATGGTCGTGCGGCGCGATCAGCACCTGCTCGAAGCGGTAGGCCGGGGCGTAGCTGAGGTCGGCCGGCACGTCTGTCATCGAACCGATCGCCAGGTCGGCGGCGTCCTCGCGCAGCAGGTCGGTGCCATCGGCGCTGATCGCGTTGTGCAGGGTCAGGCGCACGTCCGGATGATGCAGACGGAAGCGTTCGACGATCTTCGGCAGCAGGTACAGGATGGTCGAGCTGTTGGCGGCGATGTTCAGCTCGCCCGCGTCCAGGCCGCGCACCTTGTCGCGGAACCGCGCCTCCAGCCCGTCCAGGTTCTCCACCAGCGGCTGTGCCATTTCGTACAGCAGCTGGCCCTCGCGGCTGGGCACCAGGCGGCGCCCGCTGCGCTCGAACAACGGCACCCCCAGCTCCCGTTCCAGCGCCTGCAGCTGCAGGCTGATGGCCGGCTGGCTGACGAAAAGTGCCTCAGCCGCCCGTGAGACCGAGCCCAGGCGCACGGTCTGGCAGAACGCGCGCAACGGCTTCAGCCGGTCGGATTTGTAGGAAAAACGCGGACTTGGCGGGGGGCGTGTGGTCATTGCGTCACAAGTATTAGCACAATTTATGTAGAACATTGCAAAAACTGTTTTGCCAAATACTCGGCCCCGGCGGCACCGTGGAGGCGTTCCCCCACCGCTGGAGTCGCCCCATGTCCGCCGTCGCTTCCGCTGTTCCCACCCCCATCAGCAAGGCCACCCCCGGCATCGCCCTGGCGACCCGCGTGGCGGGCCAGGACACCCTGCTGCCGGCGCCGCTGCTGGCCCTGCTGGTGTCGCTGCATCGTGCGGTGGAACCGGGCCGGCAGGCACGGCTGCAGGCACGCCGCGAGCGCCAGGCATTCTTCGACCAGGGCGGCCGGCCGGACTTCCGCGAAGACACCACCGCGATCCGCAGCGGCGACTGGCGCGTTGCGCCGCTGCCGACCGCGCTGCAGGACCGCCGCGTCGAGATCACCGGCCCGACCGACCCGAAGATGGTCATCAATGCGCTGAACTCCGGCGCCAAGGTGTTCATGGCCGACTTCGAGGATTCGACCTCGCCGACCTGGCGCAACCTGCTGGCCGGCCAGCAGTCGCTGGCCGCCGCGGTGCGTGGCGATCTCGAATACACCGCGCCCAATGGAAAGCACTACGCCCTGCGCCCCTACGACGAGCAGGCGGTGCTGATCGTGCGCCCGCGCGGTTGGCACCTGGACGAGAAGCACGTGCGCATCGATGGCCAGTTCATCGCCGGTGGCCTGTTCGACGCGGCGGTGTTCGCCTTCCACAACGCTCGCACCCTGCAGGCGAAGGATCGTGGCCCGTACTTCTACCTGCCCAAGCTGCAGAGCATGGAAGAGGCAGCGCTGTGGGAAACCGCGCTGTCGCACATCGAGGGCATGCTCGGCCTGCCGCACGGCCAGATCAAGGTGACGGTACTGATCGAAACGCTGCCGGCGGTGTTCGAGATGGACGAGATCCTGCACGCGCTGCGTGACCGCATCGTCGGCCTGAACTGCGGGCGCTGGGACTACATCTTTTCGTACCTGAAGACCTTCCGCCGCCACGCCGACCGCGTGCTGCCCGAACGCGGCCAGGTGACCATGACCCAGCCGTTCCTGAAGGCGTATTCGGAGCTGCTGATCCAGACCTGCCACCGCCGCGGTGCGCATGCGATGGGCGGCATGGCCGCGCAGATTCCGATCAACAACGATGCCGCCGCCAACGAGCAGGCGATGGCCCGCGTGCGCGCCGACAAGCTGCGCGAGGTCACTGCCGGCCACGACGGTACCTGGGTGGCGCACCCGGCGCTGATTCCGGTGGCGATGGCGATCTTCGACGAACACATGCCCGGTGCGAACCAGCACAGCGTGCTGCGCCAGGATGTGCGCGTGGGCCGCGCCGAACTGATCGCGCGGCCGCCCGGCACCATCACCCGCGCCGGCTTCGAAGGCAACGTGGAAGTCTGCGTGCGCTATCTGGCGGCGTGGCTGGATGGCAACGGCTGCGTGCCGATCCACCACCTGATGGAGGACGCGGCCACCGCGGAGATCAGCCGCAGCCAGCTGTGGCAGTGGCTGCATACGCCGGGCCAGCAGCTGGACGATGGCACTGCGATCGATCTGGCGTTGCTGGATTCCACCCTCTCGCAGCTGCCGGCACGGCTGGGCGATACCGCCGCGCTACCCGGTGGTGCACGCATCGGCGAGGCCATCACCCTGCTCGGCGAACTGAGCCGCAGCGAAGAACTGACCGATTTCCTGACCCTGCCGGCCTACGCGCGCATCGACTGATCGCCGCCCGCGTTTCCCGCCGTTTCCCTCCCCGCTGCACGCACGAACCGAACTGGAGAAAGACATGAGCAAGCTGCCCACTGCCGAACAGATCCAGCACGACTGGGATACCAACCCGCGTTGGGAAGGCATCCAGCGCAACTACAGCGCCGCCGACGTGGTGCGCCTGCGCGGCACCGTCCACATCGAGCATTCGCTGGCCCGCCTGGGCGCAGAGAAGCTGTGGGCGTCGCTGCATGAGCGCGAGTTCGTCAACGCGCTCGGTGCATTGACCGGCAACCAGGCCATGCAGCAGGTCAAGGCGGGCCTGAAGGCGATCTACCTGTCCGGTTGGCAGGTGGCGGCCGACGCCAACCTGGCTGGGCAGATGTACCCGGACCAGTCGCTGTACCCGGCCGATTCGGTGCCGGCGGTGGTCAAGCGCATCAACAACACGCTGCTGCGCGCCGACCAGCTGCACCACGCCGAAGGCAAGGACGACATCGACTTCCTGCAGCCGATCGTGGCCGATGCCGAAGCCGGCTTCGGCGGCGTGCTCAATGCGTTCGAACTGATGAAGGCGATGATCGAGGCCGGTGCCGCCGGCGTGCATTTCGAAGACCAGCTGGCCTCGGTGAAGAAGTGCGGCCACATGGGCGGCAAGGTGCTGGTGCCGACCCGCGAGGCGATCGAGAAGCTCAACGCCGCGCGGCTGGCCGCCGACGTGCTGGGCGTGCCGACCCTGCTGGTGGCACGTACCGATGCCGAAGCCGCGGATCTGCTGACCAGCGACATCGATGGCAATGACAAGCCGTTCGCCACCGGCGAACGCACGGTGGAAGGCTTCTACAAGACCCGCAACGGCCTGGACCAGGCGATCAGCCGTGGCCTGGCCTACGCGCCTTATGCCGACCTGGTGTGGTGCGAGACCGGCAAGCCGGACCTGGAGTTCGCACGCAAGTTCGCCGAGGCGATCCATGCCAAGTTCCCGGGCAAGCTGCTGGCCTACAACTGCTCGCCCAGCTTCAACTGGAAGAAGAACCTGGACGACGCCACCATCGCCAAGTTCCAGCGCGAGCTGGGCAGCTACGGCTACAAGTTCCAGTTCATCACCCTGGCCGGCTTCCATGCGCTGAACTACGGCATGTTCAATCTGGCCCACGGCTACGCGCGCCGCCAGATGAGCGCGTTCGTCGAGTTGCAGGAAGCCGAGTTCGAGGCGGCAGAGCGCGGCTTCACTGCTGTCAAGCACCAGCGCGAGGTCGGTACCGGCTACTTCGATGCCGTGACCCAGGCGATCCAGCAGGGCCAGTCGTCGACCACTGCGCTGACCGGCTCGACCGAGGAAGAGCAGTTCCACGGCGGGCGCAGCGAACGCGCGGCGTGATGCGGTAGTGCCGGCCGCTGGCCGGCAACCCGTCGATGTTCCCGGAGTCCACGTGGTTGCCGGCCAGCGGCCGGCACTACCGGGCCACAGAGCGATCAGGGTGGCCAGGGAAGGGCCAGACAACGCCGGCCGGTCGGGGGACCTGCCGGCGTTGTTGTATCGATGGAACAGCCGTGAACGCGGGCAGCGTCAATCCGGCGCACCCCCAGGACCTGCAACTTGGCCGAAAGCCCGTGAAGATGGCCATCGGATTGATCCAGCAGGACTTTTGTGCGGACAGGCATGCCCAGAACGGGTCACCACGCATCTTCACATCAGAGAAGTGCGTCCGAAGGCTCAAAATGAGATAGGGCGCACACTTTAAAGCGGTGCTATGCTCCGCGGCTCACCAGGGGACGCTGGCGGCGGGTGCAGGGAATGACCGGCAGGGGTGCGGCCGAGAACAGTGATGTGACGTCAGGTATCGCCCGGGTGGCGATGGCCGAGATCGTGCACGCGCTGCTGTCCGCTGCCGAGGTCGCATTGTTCGCCAGATATGCCCGTCCATGCAAGCTTCATGCCGGACAGTGGTTGTTCCAGCGTGGCCATCGCGGCGAACGGATGTACGTGATCCTCGAAGGCCAGATCGAACTGGACTTCGGCGAAGACCTGGTGATCAAGACCCTCGGCCAGCATGAGTTCTTCGGTGAGCTTGGCCTGCTGGTCGGCGACCACCTGCGCAGCGCCAGTGCCCGTGCGCTGGCCGACTGCGAAGTGCTCGAGCTGGGCCCGGCCGACTTCCATCGCCTGGTCGAATCCGATCCTGGCCTGGTCGCCTATTTCCTGCGCCGCACGATCATGCGCGTGCTGACCAACGAGCAGGCGCTGATCAGCCAGCTGCGCCGGCGCAACCATGATCTGGAAACCGCGCTGGACAACCTGTACATCACCACCCATCAGCTGACCCACACCCGCGAGCTGGTGCGCACCGATGAGCTGACCGGGCTGCACAACCGCCGCGGCCTTACGCTGTACCTGCAGGAATGCCGTGCCGACGGCGACGGGTTGCCGCAGGCACTGCTGCTGATCGACTGCGACCGCTTCAAGCAGATCAACGACCGCCATGGCCACCAGGCCGGTGACCGTGTACTGCAGAGCATGGGCAACATCCTGCGCTCGATGGCTGGTGAACAGGACCTGGCCTGCCGGCTCGGCGGCGACGAGTTCTGCCTGATCCTGCGCCGTGGCAACCACGAGATCGTGCAGCACGCGGCCGAGTTCATCCTCAGCGCGGTGCATGGCCTGCTCGAGCGCAGCCACGGTACGCCACACGTCAGCCTGGTCAGCATCGGTGCCAGCCTGCTGGCGCCGGAGGCAGGCTGGAGCGAGTGGTATGCCAGCGCGGACCGCGCGCTGTACCAGGCCAAGCGCGATGGTGGCAACTGCCTGCGCTGGGTGGATGCAGCGGATACACCTTGATCGGGAGAGTCAGGCGATGAATGGCGACAACGGAACGTCGACGCCGCACAACCAGCAACTGCGCGCGCTGTTGTTCACGGATCTGTGCGACTCCCTGCTGCTGGTTGAACGTATTGGCGATGTCGCTGCCGCCGAACTGTTCCAGGAACACGACCGGCTGGTATTGGCGCTGCAGCAGCGCTGGAACGGCCAGTTGATCGACCGTTCCGATGGATTGTTCATGCTGTTCGAGCGCCCGATTGATGCGCTTGGGTTCGCTCTGGATTACCAGCGTGGGCTGCAGCCGCTGGGGCAGTCGCGTGATCTCCGGTTGCAGGCGCGGGCCGGGTTGCACGTGGGTGAGGTGATTCTGTGGAACAACAGCGCTGAGTCCGTTGCGTTGGGGTCCAAGGCCGTAGAGGTGGAAGGTCTGGCGAAGCCGATGGCGGCGCGCCTCATGCAGCTGGCACGACCGGGCCAACTGCTGTTGTCGGCAGCGGCCGAATCGCTGGTCCGGCGTGCAGCCTCCCAGCTTGGCGAGCCGGCCGACCGGTTGTACTGGAAGTCATTCGGCCGCTGGCGCTTCCGTGGTGTGGCGCAGCCGATGGAGGTGATCGGCGTCTCGGCGGTCGGCAAGGCAGCGCTGCGACGGCCGCGTGCGAGTGACAAGGCCAGGCCGGATGTCCCGTTCTGGCGTCGCCCGATGGCGATGGCGGCGCAGGTAACACTGGTGGCAGCCTGCGCAATGGGCTTGTGGTTGCTGACTCGTCCACAACCGGCCATCGCCTTTGCCGAACGCGACTGGGTGGTGATCGCGGAGCCGCGCAACCTGACTGGCGATCCTCTGCTGAGCGAGTCGATCAACCAGGCGTTCCGCATCAGCCTGGAGCAGTCGCGGTATGTGAACGTGCTGAGTGACCTGAAGGTGCGCGACACCATGCAGCGCATGCTGATCAATCCTGGGGCCGGGCTGGACCGGGGGGTTGCCAGCGAGGTGGCCCAGCGTGATGGTGCACGCGCGGTGCTGGCGCCTTCGGTCCTGGAGGTCCATGGCCGCCTGCGGGTGGCGGTCGATGTGATCGATCCGTCGACCGCGGCCACCGTCTACACCGTGCATGTCGATGGCAAAGGCCTGGACTCGCTTCTGGCATCCACCGATGAAGTGGTGGGGCGTCTGCGCGAGCGTCTTGGCGAAGGCGGTATGGAGATTGATCGACATTCGGTGAATCTGCCGCAGGTGGCGACGTCCAGCCTGGACGCGCTGCGTGCTTACGCCGCAGGCATCAGGGCGCTGGACCGGCGCCAGACCGATGAGGCGCTGGGCTTTCTCGCGCAGGCGGTGAAGGTCGACCCGGACTTTGCGATGGCCCATGTGGCAATCATGCGCATCCACTGGATGCGCGGTGAAAGTCGCATGGCACTGGATGCCCATGCGCGTGCGCAGGCATTGCGGGCGCGACTGACGCCGCGCGATGCACTGTACCTGGACGGATGGGCAGGGCAGGCCAGCGATCTGCCGGAGGCTGACATCGCCCGACGCTGGAAGCTGTTGACCGACCTGTATCCCGACTACCACGGTGGATATGTCAATCGGGCGCTGGCGTTGTCCGGAATGGGGCGCTACGCAGAAGCGGTGACCGTGGTGCAGCCGGCGCGGGTTCCGCAGGCGTGGGCCCGCAGCCACACGCTGGATTTCTCAGGACGGTTGAAGCTGGCTGCGGGCAACACCAACGGTGCGGTTGCGGATTTCCGCATGGCCGGTGATGTCGGAGGCTGGAGAACCAGTGCCAACCTGGCTACGGCGATGGCCGTACTCGGAGACTGGAGCGCTGCACGTGCCCAGCTGGCGGGCGTGTCGGCCGATGATTTCGGCGCCCGCATGCAGCAGGCAGCGGTGCTGGTCGATCTCGGTGAGCTGGACAAGGCCGAAGAGGTTGCCCGATCACTGCAGGCGCAGTGCAATGAGCCGGCCCTTTGCCAGCTGGCGTCGGCCTGGCGCGCCAGCATTGCCGGCATGGCAGGAGAGCGGTCGGATCCCGCAGCGAGCCGCAAGCGGATTGGAGAGGCGTTGGCCGACCTGCGCCAGCGGCCCAGCGGCAATCTGCACACCCGGCAGTTCATGGTTCTGGGCCTGATTCGCCTGGCTCAGCGCGAAGGCGTGGACGTGACGCCCCAGTTGCGCTTGGCGCGTCGCGCGATCGACCTCAGGAGCGACCCACGCTCGCGCCAGTTGCTGGACATCATCGAAGCCACCCGCGAATTGCATGCCGGGCAGGCGGTCGCGGCCGTCGAGCGCCTGCTGCCGTGGGCCGACGGCACGGAGTTGTACCAGTTGCACGTGGCGCTGCGCGATGCAAGGCATGCCTCGGGAGATTCGGCGGCGGCCGCTGCAGAAGCACGCTGGCTGGCCGCGCATCGCGGTCGTGCCTATGCCGAGGATTCCGGCAATTACATCCTGCAGGCGCTCAATGTCCGTGACAGCCGCGCACCGCTGGGCGCGGACTGACAGCGCAGCATCAGCTGTCGGCGCCGGCTTCGAAGAAGTGCGGCAGGACGAAGGCGCCACAGGACTGCAGGTGCTGGTTCAGGGCCTCGGCAGTAGCGGCAAAGGCTTCCTTGCTGGCCAGCGCGTCCACTGGAGCGCACATCGAGCCATCGGCATTGGGAGCAATGCCCAGACCCTGCAGCGCAAGGCTGGGAGAAGCGGCGAAGGCACTGCGGAAGCCGTCATCGCTCTGCAGCAGCGACAGTACCTGGGCGGCTTGTGCAGCCGTAAGCAGGGTCTTGTCGGAAGTACTCATGGTGATCGCGCTGGCCGTTGCAGGTAAGGTTCTCTTGTTTCGGCCTGTTGCAGGGAAAGTTTAGCCTCAGCGCGCCCTGGGGTGATGCATGGCATCCTGCGCGTCCCGCTCCACACCGATGCCTCCATGCAGATCAGACGTTGCTCCATCGTGATGTTCGAGCCCCGTGCGGAAGTGGCGCTGGACCTTGACCTGCTGCTCAAGGGAGAGGCCGGCGTGGGCACCACGATGCAGTGGTACGCGCTGGCCGCGCACCTTGATGCGCCGCTCAGGGTGGAGGCTGGCGACGTGGAGCTGTTGGGCCGTATCGTGCCCGACGCCTGGGTCGACGCGGCGCACAGCAACATTGGCGAAGCCGATCTCGACCGGTTGCTGCACAGTGGTCTGCTGATCAGTGACGACGCAGCCTACGCTGGGCACCGCCAGCGAGACCAGCGTGTACGCGATGCCAGCTGGTGGCCGCTGTCGGCGCTGGCCCATCGGCTGGGGCGCTGGAACGGCATCGACAGCGCGCAGCAGATGCGCGAAGAGAAACTTGTCACGGCGCAGGACCTGCGACGTAGATTCGGTCCTCCACCACCAGCCGTGATGCCCCCCGCCACCGAGCCGCTGGCACTGCCCCTGCCAGAAGACGAGCCGCGTGATCTGCTCCTTGCGAGGCGCGCGACCTGCCGCAACTTCGATACCGCACGATCATTGCCGTTGCGCATGCTCGCCCAGGTGTTCAAGCGGACGGTGAAGGCGCACGCCGTGGTGGAGCCCGGCGAAGACATGGCCTTTCTGAAGAAGCATGTTCCTTCCGGTGGAGGCCTGCATCCGCTGGAAACCTATGTCATCGCCGTGGACGTCGATGGCCTTGCCGCAGGTGTCTATCACTATCACGCGCTGGAACACACCTTGCGGCCGCTGCCGGTGGATGGCACCGGTCTTCGCGGCAGCGTGCTGACGCTGCTGGCTGGACAGGACTGGTTCGCGGCTGCGCCACTGCACATCATCCAGGTTGCGCGGTTCCCGCGAAGCTTCTGGAAGTATCGCAACCATCCCAAGGCCTATCGGGCAGTGCTGCTGGATGCAGGCCACCTGTCACAGCAGTGGATGTTGTCTGCCACCGAACTTGGGCTGGCGGCCTACGTCACCGCTGCCATCAATGAAGTGGATATCGAAGCCCTGCTGGGCCTGGATGGCATCGACGCCAGTCCGGTAATGATGTGTGGATTGGGGTGGCGGGCAGCGGACCAGACCACCAGCGAGTTTGATCCACTGCAGCGCGTCTGGCCGGGTTGAGGCGTGGCGCGCCGTTGCCAGCGCGCCACTGCCACTTCATCACGCCGCTTCGAAGTCCACCAGCACCGCACCGTCACCCACCTGGTCGCCGGCCTTGGCGCGGTAGCCCTTCACCGTGCCGTCTGCCGGTGCCTGCAGCGTGTGCTCCATCTTCATTGCTTCCAGCACCACCAGCGGCGTGCCGCGCTTGACCTCGGTACCGGCCGCGACCAATGTCGCGACGATCTTGCCCGGCATCGGTGCCAGCAGGCTGCCCGCGTCGGCCACGGCGTGGTCCGATTCGCCCACCGGGTCGTGCAGGATGAAACGGTGCTGGCCATCGGCACCGAACAGATACAGCTGGTCGCCTTCGCGCAGCAGCTGCAGCTGCCAGCGGCGGCCGTCCAGCTGCACTGACAGGCTGCTGCCCTTGGCACTGCCGAGCACCGTGGCCGGCGCAGCAGCATCGCACTGCACGCGCCAGCCATCGGCCTGCACCCATACCTGCAGCGTGTGCTTGCGTTCGCCCTGCTGCAGCGGCAACACGCGCGGGGCCGATGCGCCAAGGCGCCAGCCGTCCTGGGCCTGCCACGGCGAATGCGGATCTCGCGCGTCGGTGCTGGCGCCGCCCGTGCTTGCAACCGCAGCCACCGCAGCCAGCTGCCACAGGGCATCATCTGTGTCGCCCACCGCATTCAACGCGACCTGCTCGCGCTCGATCAGCGCGGTATCCAGCTTGGCGTGCGCGAACGAATCGGTGTTCACCAGCCGGCGCAGGAAGCCGGCATTGGTGGTCACGCCCACCACCTGGCAGTCGGCCAGGGCCTGGCTCATGCGGCGCAGTGCGGCGTCGCGGTCCACGTCCCAGACGATCAGCTTGGCAATCATCGGATCGTAGTAGGGCGTGATGCTGTCGCCTTCTTCGACGCCGGTATCCACGCGCACATGGGCCGACGGCGTCGGCAGGCGCAGGCGGCGCAGGGTGCCGGTGGAGGGCAGGAAGCCCCGATCGGCATCTTCGGCATACAGGCGTGCTTCGATGGCGTGGCCGTGGATCGCCAGCTGCTCCTGGCGCAGCGGCAGCGGCTGGCCCGAGGCCACGCGCAGCTGCCACTCCACCAGGTCGGTGCCGGTGATGTACTCGGTCACCGGGTGCTCGACCTGCAGGCGGGTGTTCATTTCCATGAAGTAGAAATCGCCGTCCGGGCCGGCGATGAACTCCACCGTGCCGGCACCGACGTAGCCCACCGCGCGCGCGGCATCGACTGCCGCCTTGCCCATTGCAGCACGACGTTCTGCGCTCATGCCCGGCGCCGGCGCTTCTTCCAGCACCTTCTGGTGGCGGCGCTGCACCGAGCAGTCGCGCTCGAACAGGTAGACCGCCTCACCGTGGCGGTCGCCGAACACCTGGATCTCGATGTGGCGCGGGCGCTCGACATACTTCTCGACCAGCACGTGGTCGTTGCCGAACGCCGAGGCCGCCTCGCGCTGGCAGCTGGCCAGTGCATCGACGAAGTCCTCGCTGCGCTCGACCTTGCGCATGCCCTTGCCACCGCCGCCGGCGCTGGCCTTGATCAGCACCGGGTAGCCGATGCCGTCGGCCTGTGCGCGCAGGAAGTCTGGCGCCTGCTGGTCGCCGTGGTAGCCCGGGGTCAGCGGTACACCGGCCTTGGCCATCAGCGCCTTGGCCGCGCTCTTGTCGCCCATCGCGCGGATGGCGCTGGCCGGCGGGCCGATGAAGGTGATGCCGGCCGCCGCGCAGGCATCGGCGAAGTCGGCATTCTCGGACAGGAAGCCGTAGCCGGGGTGGATCGCCTGCGCGCCGGTCAGGCGTGCGGCGTCGAGCAGGGCATCGCTGCGCAGGTAGCTCTCACGCGCGGCGGCAGGTCCAATGTGGATGGCTTCGTCGGCCAGGCGCACGTGGCGCGCGTTGCGGTCGGCATCGGAATACACCGCCACGGTGGCGATGCCGAGGCGGCGGCAGGTGGCGATGACGCGGCAGGCGATCTCGCCGCGGTTGGCGATCAGGACTTTGGTGAACATGGCAACAGGCTCGGTCATGGCACGGGTTACATGCGGAACACGCCGAAGCGCGTCTGCTGCGGGGCGGCGTTGAGGCTGGCCGACAGCGCCAGGGCGAGCACCCGGCGGGTGTCGGCCGGATCGATCACGCCGTCATCCCACAGGCGCGCGCTGGCGTAGTACGGATGGCCCTGCTGCTCGAACTGCTCGCGGATCGGCGCCTTGAACGCATCTTCCTCCGCTGCCGGCCACTGGCCGCCCTTGGCTTCGATGCCATCGCGCTTGACCGTGGCCAACACGCTGGCGGCCTGCTCGCCGCCCATCACGCCGATGCGTGCGTTCGGCCACATCCACAGGAAGTTCGGCGAGTACGCACGGCCGCACATGCCGTAGTTGCCGGCACCGAACGAGCCACCGATGACCACGGTGAACTTCGGCACCTTGGCGCAGGCCACCGCCATCACCAGCTTGGCCCCGTCCTTGGCGATGCCGCCCTGTTCGTACTTGCGGCCGACCATGAAGCCGGTGATGTTCTGCAGGAACACCAGCGGGATGTTGCGTTGGGTGCACAGTTCGATGAAGTGCGCGCCCTTCAATGCCGACTCGGAGAACAGGATGCCGTTGTTGGCGATGATGCCGATCGGGTAGCCGTTCAGATGGGCGAAGCCGGTCACCAGGGTTGCGCCGTAGCGCGGCTTGAACTCGTCGAAGCGTGAGCCATCGACCAGGCGCGCGATGACCTCGCGCACATCGTAGGGCTTGCGTGTGTCGGCCGGGATCACGCCATACAGCTCGTGTGCCGGCAGCAGCGGTTCTTCCGTTGCCTGCACCGCCATCGCCGGTTCCGGCTTGCGCCAGTTCAACTGCGCGATGATCGCGCGCACCCGCGCCAGTGCCTGCAGATCGTTGTCGGCCATGTGGTCGGCCACGCCGGAAATGCGCGTGTGCACATCGGCGCCGCCGAGTTCCTCGGCCGTGACCACTTCACCGGTGGCCGCCTTCACCAGCGGCGGGCCACCGAGGAAGATCGTGCCCTGCTCGCGCACGATCACGGTCTCGTCGCTCATCGCCGGCACGTAGGCGCCACCGGCGGTGCAGCTGCCCATCACGCAGGCGATCTGCGGAATGCCCTGCGCCGACAGATTGGCCTGGTTGTAGAAGATGCGGCCGAAATGGTCGCGGTCGGGGAAGACTTCGTCCTGCAGCGGCAGGAACGCGCCACCGGAATCGACCAGGTAGATGCACGGCAGATGGTTCTGCTCGGCGATCTCCTGCGCGCGCAGGTGCTTCTTCACCGTCATCGGGTAGTAGGTGCCGCCCTTGACCGTGGCGTCGTTGGCCACGATCACGCATTCCACCCCGCTCACCCGACCGATGCCGGCCACCACGCCGGCGGCGGGCACGGCGTCTTCATACATGCCATGCGCGGCCAGCGGCGCGATTTCCAGGAAGGCGCTGCCCGGGTCGAGCAGGGCGTCGATGCGGTCGCGCACCAGCAGCTTGCCGCGTGCGGTGTGCTTGGCACGCGCGGCTTCGTTGCCGCCCAATGCGGTGCGGGCGAGGGTGGCATGCAGGTCATCGACCACGGCCTGCATGGCCGTGCGGTTGCTTTCAAACGTTTCGCTGCCCGGTTGCAGCTGGCTGTTCAGGACGGTCATCGCGGTGGCCTTACAGGGTGCGCTGGAACAATTCGCGGCCGATCAGCATGCGGCGGATCTCCGAAGTGCCGGCGCCGATTTCATACAGCTTGGCGTCGCGCCACAAACGGCCGGTCGGGTATTCGTTGATGTAGCCGTTGCCGCCCAGGATCTGGATCGCCTGGCCGGTCAGCCAGGTGGCCTTCTCGGCGGCGTACAGGATCGCACCGGCGGCGTCCTGGCGGGTGGTGCGGCCCTGGTCGCAAGCGCGCGCCACGGCATACACATAGGCGCGGCACGCGCCCAGGCCCACGTACATGTCGGCGATCTTGGCCTGGATCAGCTGGAAGCTGCCGATCGGTTCGCCGAACTGGTGGCGCTCGTGCACATAGGGCATGACCACGTCCATGGCCGCGGCCATCAGGCCCAGCGGGCCACCGGACAGCACCACGCGCTCGTAATCCAGGCCGGACATCAACACGCGCACGCCACCACCGACCTGGCCCAGCACGTTTTCTTCGGGAATCTCGCAGTCCTGGAACACCAGCTCGCAGGTGGGCGAGGAGCGCATGCCCAGCTTGTCCAGCTTCTGCGCGGTGGAGAAGCCCTTCATGCCCTTCTCGACCAGGAACGCGGTGATGCCCTTGGCACCCGCTTCCATGTCGGTCTTGGCATAGACCACCAGCACGTCGGCGTCCGGGCCGTTGGTGATCCACATCTTGTTGCCGTTGAGCACGTAGCGGTCGCCGCGCTTGTCGGCGCGCAGCTTCATCGACACCACGTCCGAACCGGCACCCGGCTCGCTCATCGCCAGCGCGCCGACCAGGCTGCCGTTGCACAGGCCGGGCAGGAAGCGCTGCTTCTGTTCTTCGTTGCCGTTCTTGCGCAGCTGGTTCACGCACAGGTTGGAGTGTGCGCCATAGGACAGGCCGATGCCGCCGGAGGCACGCGAGATCTCTTCCATCGCCACCACGTGGGCCAGGTAGCCCATGCCGGTACCACCGTATTCTTCTTCCACGGTGAGGCCGAGCAGGCCCTGCTCGCCCAGCTTCGGCCACAGAGCCAGCGGGAACTGGTTGCTGGCATCGGCCTCGGCGGCCAGCGGCGCGACCTCGGCGGCGGCAAAATGGGCCACGCTCTGGCGCAGCAGGTCGATGTCTTCGCCAAGATCGAAGTTCAGGGATGGCACGTGCATTGTGGTGGCTCCACGGCGGGATGGCAGGAAATGGACGCACCCGGCGGGGGAGCGGGCGGCGGTCTGCAGGACCGCGACCCGCACGGGCGATGGCCCCAGCGTAGCGGGGTTCGGGTAAGAAGTGAATACGAATTCAAAAATTGAAACTAGAATCAGAACATGGCCTATAAACGCTCTGCATTGATGGAAGAACGCCTGGCGGGCGCCCGTGAACGGATCCTGCTGGCCACCCGCGAGCTGGTCGCCACCGGCGGCTGGCGCAACGCCCCGGTGACCGCCGTGGCGACCCAGGCGGGGGTGTCCACCGGCCTGATCTATCGCCATTTCCCGTCCAAGGCCGAGCTGTTCGTGGAGGTGCTCAACGCCGCGGTGGCCCACGAGGTCGCGATCATGGAACGCATCGCCAGCGGCCCGGAGGTGGCCAGCGAGCGCCTGCGGCTGGCGATCACCGCCTTCGTCCGCCGCGCCCTGGCCGGGCCGGGGCTGGCGCACGCCTTCATCGTCGAACCGGTCGATCCGGACGTGGAAGCTGAGCGCATGCGCGGCCGTCGTGCCTTTGGTGATGTCTTCCTGCGCCTGGTGGAAGAGGGCGTGGCCGCCGGTGAGCTGCCGGCGCAGGACGCGCACGCCACGGCCGCGTGCCTGGTCGGCGCCTTCACCGAAGCAATGGTCGGCCCGACCGCGCCCAGCCGCGAAGCGCACCGCGACGAAGGCGCGCTGGTGGATGCGATCTGCAGCTTCTGCCTGCGCGCGATCGGCGCCCGGTAATTCGGTAGCGCCGGCCGCTGGC
The DNA here is from genome assembly GCF_040984485.1 of Stenotrophomonas sp. WED208. Classification (NCBI taxonomy): domain Bacteria; kingdom Pseudomonadati; phylum Pseudomonadota; class Gammaproteobacteria; order Lysobacterales; family Lysobacteraceae; genus Stenotrophomonas; species Stenotrophomonas sp. WED208. The sequence continues at coordinate 116,741 of NZ_JAZARB010000002.1, read as the reverse complement.
CGGCTTCTGCACGATCCATCCGGCGGGATGGCGATGCCGGCCAGCGGCCGGCTCTACCGGGTAGGCATGTTGCGCCGCACCAGCAGTGACGCCTGTTGTCGCACGCAAAGCGCGTTCTATACTCGGTCCATCACGCAGTCGCTCAGCCGTGGTCCAACGACTATCAGCCAGGGGTAACGAAGAGTGCGGAATTACGATCTGGAGTTCCTGAAACGCTTCTCCATGGTGATCGCGCTGCTGGCGACCATCACCCTCGGCCTCATCCTCCTAGCCGCCTACATCCACACCCGGATTCCGCCCGAGGTGTCGCCGACCGCGGCCAAGCGCACCGAACAGCGCATCTCGCCCACCGGCGCGGTCTATGCCGGCAGCACCGGCGCCGCCGCGCAGGCTGCGGCCAAGGCCGCCGCGCTGGCCAAGGCCGCCTCGCAGGTGGCCTACGGCGGCACCAAGGACGGCAAGGTCATCTTCGACAACCTGTGCACCGCCTGCCACACCACCGGTGTGGGCATGGCGCCGACGCTGGACCATTCGCACTGGGACAAGCGCATCGCACAGGGCAAGGACACCCTCTACAAGCACGCCATCGAGGGCTATACCGGCCCGGATGGCGGCATCATGCCGCCCAAGGGTGGCAACCCGGCCCTGACCGAGGAACAGATCCACGCCACCGTGGACTGGATGCTGGGTAACCTGAAATAACCGGTCGTGCCGGCCGCTGGCCGGCAACCACGCATCGCACGAAGGTCATGAGGTTGCCGGCCTGCGGCCGGCACGACCCAGGCTTTGCCCACCAAGGTCAAAACCCTGCCCGCAGGCGGGGTTTCGCATTTCAGGGTTAGTCTGTGCGCCCTCTTCCAAGGAATCGCCCGTCGATGCGCCGCCGCTCCCTCGCTCTTGCCCTGACCCTGCTGCTGCCGGCCAGCGCCTTTGCCCAGGCCCAGCCGCAGGCCGCACCGGTCGCGTCGCCCTCCGCTGCGCGCAGCAGCGCCACCGTGGTGCTGACCGCCGCGCCGGCCGACTGGCGTGCGCTGGATGGCCAGCGCGTGCGCATCGCCGCACCGCTGACCCTGGCCGGTACCGATGGCCTGGAACGCTTCGGCCAGCTCACCGTGGCCTTCGATGGCCGCCTCTGGCAGCCCACCGAAGTGGCCGCGCCGGGTACTGCCGGCTACGAGCAGGTGATGGCCGACAACCAGCGTCGCCGCCTGCTGCTGGACGATGGCAGTGATGCCCGTGACCCGGCCAGCGTGGCCTACCTGCCGGGCAACCCGGTGCTGCGCACCGGCATGCAGCTGCGCAATGTGGAAGGGGTGGTGCACGTGGATGCGCAGGGCCGTCCGCGCCTGCAGGTCGAAGGTGTGCTGAAGCTGCCGGAACTGAAGCGCCCCGCGGTACCCCAGGTGCCGGGCAGCCTGCACGTGGCGGCCTTCAACCTGGAGAACTTCTTCAATGGTGATGGCCAGGGCGGCGGTTTCCCGACCCTGCGCGGCGCGCGCACGCTGGACGAGCACAAGGCGCAGGTGGCCAAGCTGGTCACCACGGTCAACGCGCTGGGTGCCGACGTCGCCGCGCTGATGGAGCTGGAGAACGACGGCTACGGTCCGCAGTCGGCCATCGCCGAACTGGTCGACGCGCTCAACCGCGATCGCGGCGCGCAGGGCGACTGGCGCTTCGTCGACGCCGGCAATGGCCCCGGTGACAACCCGATCCGGGTCGGCATCATCTACCGCAGCACGCGCCTGCAGCCGGTGGGCACGCCGGCCACGCTGACTGGCGGCCCGTTCGTCGAGCACAGCCGCGTGCCGCTGGCGCAGGCTTTCCAGGGCAAGCACAGTGCGCCGTTCGTGGTGGTCGCCAACCATTTCAAGTCGAAGGGCTGCCGCGACGCGGCCGGTGCCGACGCCGACCACAACGACAACCAGGGCTGCTGGAACGCCACCCGGGTGACCTCGGCGCAGCAACTGCACGCCTGGCTACAGACCGATCCGACCGGTACCGGTGCCAAGGACGCGGTGCTGTTGGGTGACTTCAACGCCTACGCGATGGAAGACCCGATCCGCACCCTGCATGAGCTGGGCTGGCAGGACGCGTTCAAGGTCGCCAAGGTCGAGCATCCCTACAGCTACGTCTATAACGGCTATACCGGCCGCCTCGACCACGCGCTGCTGAGCCCGGGCATGGCCCAGCGCCTGCGCGGTGCCGCCGAATGGCACAGCAACGCCGACGAGCAGGACGCCAGCGGCTACCAGGGCCGCAACGTGCAGGGCCCGTGGCGCAGCTCCGACCACGATCCGCTGCTGCTGGGTTTCGACAAATAACGCCCAGCGCCGGGGTCGGATCCCATTCCAACGGAATGGGCTCTGACCCCCACGCCGCGCTCACCCCCAGGCGATCAATCCGATCGCCAGCACCGCCAGCGCCAGCCCGGCGCGGTTCCACTTTGTGGTGGCCTCGCCGAAGGCGAACACGCCCACCAGCGCGCCCAGCACCACCACGCCGATGTTCATGCCGGCGAACACGGTGGCCGGGCTGTCCGGCATGGACTGATGCGCGTGCACATAGAAAAGAATGTTGCCGCCGTTGAGCAGGCCCAGCAGCGCGCCCGCACCGAGGTTGCGCCAGGCCAACCGGCTGCGGCCACTGGCGTGCCGCCACAGCTGCAGTGCCAGCATCAGCGCGAAGGCCACGCTGAAGCTGGCCAGCACCGCCGCCATCGACGGCGTGCCGGACAGCGCCACCTGCTTGAGCAGCACGTCGACCACCGCGAACCCGGCCCATACGCCCAGCAGCCAGCCCCAGCCGCCGGGTGAGGACGCCACGGCCGGGCCGCGCGGGCGCAGGCTGATCGCCACCATCGCCAGCAGGCCCAGGCCGAGACCGGCCAGCTTCCACGGCGTCGCAGTCTGGCCGAAGAACAGGAACGCGGCGGCCAATGACAGCAGCAGCGACAAGCGCTGTGCCACGTCGCTGCGGACGATGCCAGCCACCGCCACCGCGCGGCCCAGCACCAGGAAGATCGACGGCAGAACCACCGCCAGTGCCAGCAGCGACAGCCACGGCGCATGCGGCGCGCGCAGCGCATCCAGCGGCGGCTGCAGCACCACGGCGGTGAGCGTTGCCGCCACCAGATAGTTCCAGGTGACCATCTGCGAAACATCCAGCTGGCGGCGTCCGGCCACCTTCAACAACACCGAAACCAGCACGCTGCAGATCACGGCCAAGGACAGGTAGAGCATGGGGCGGGCACAGGGCAGGGGCGGGGGACGGTATCATGGTGCCATGCACAAGCCTTCGTTCCCCGTCGCCCCCGGCGAAACCGCCTGCCTCGAACTGGCCGGCCCGGCCGGCCCGCTGGAAGTCGTCGTCGACCTGCCCAAGGCCGATGTGCCGGCGCAGCCGATCGTGGCCATCATCTGCCATCCGCTGTCCACCGAAGGCGGCACCCTGCACAACAAGGTGGTCACCATGACCGCCACCACCCTGCGCGAGCTGGGCATCGCCACGGTGCGCTTCAACTTCCGCAGCGTCGGCGGTTCGGCGGGCGAGTTCGACCACGGCGTGGGCGAGCAGGACGACCTGAAAGCCGTCGCCGCCTGGGTGCAGAGCCAGCGCCCCGACGACCGCCTGTGGCTGGCCGGTTTCAGCTTCGGCGCGTTCGTTTCATTGAAGGCCGCTGCCGCGCTGCAGCCGGAAGCGCTGATCTCGATCGCACCGCCGGCCGGCCGCTGGGATTTCGATGGCATCGCGCCGCCGGCCCGCTGGCTGGTGATCCAGGGCGAGCAGGATGAGATCGTCGATCCGCAGGCCGTCTACCAATGGCTGGACACGCTGGACGTCCCGCATGAGCTGGTGCGCATGCCCGAAACCAGCCATTTCTTCCACCGCAAGCTGATCGACCTGCGCGGCGCGCTGACCCACGGCGTCAAGCACTGGCTGGGCGCGGCGGCATGAGTGCAACCGAGTTGACCCCGTCGCAGCGGTACGCGGAAGGGGTTGCCCGTGGCGACTGGCAGAACGACCCGGCCCAGCACGCGGCGCTGGCCGAGCTGGACCGCATCCACCTGGGCCTGCTGGACAGTGCCGAGGACGGTTGGCTGGACCGTCTGTCCTCGTTCTGGAAGAAGCCCGAGCCGGTCAAGGGCCTGTATTTCTGGGGCGGCGTCGGCCGTGGCAAGACCTTCCTGGTCGACCTGTTCTACGACGGCCTGCCGATCAAGCAGAAGTACCGCACGCATTTCCACCGCTTCATGCGCAGCGTCCACGAGCGCCTGCGCGAGCACCAGGGGCAGAGCGATCCGCTGGCGAAGATCGCCCAGGAATGGCGCAGCAACCTGCGCGTGCTGGTGCTGGACGAGTTCTTCGTCACCGACATCGGCGATGCGATGCTGCTGGCACGGCTGCTGGAGCGCCTGTTCGCCGAAGGCGTGACCCTGGTCACCACCTCCAACACGGCGGTGGAGAACCTGTACCTCAATGGCCTGCAGCGTGAGAGCTTCCTGCCGGCCATCGGCCTGCTGCAGCGCTTCTGCGTGGAGCTGTACGCCGAGGGTACCGAGGACTACCGGATGCGCGCGCTGACCCGCTCGCCGGTGTACCGCGCGCCGTTGGCCGCCGACAGCGATGAGTGGCTGGCCACGCGCTGGAACGAACTGAGTGGCGGCCAGCCGGCCAAGCCCGGCAACATCGAGATCGAAGGCCGCAAGATCCCGGTGCGCGGCCGTGGCAAGAGCATCGCCTGGTTCGATTTCGCCGCGTTGTGCGAGGGCCCGCGTGGCCCGTCGGACTACATCGAGATCGCGCACGAGTTCAACACCGTGCTGCTGGGCGGCATCCCCGCCTTCGACCGTTTGAACGAAGATGCCGCGCGCCGCTTCGTCAACCTGATCGACGAACTTTACGACCGCCACGTCAACCTGGTCTGCACCGCCAGTACCTCGCCGATCGAGCTGTACACCGGCCAGCGCCTGCAGGGCGCGTTCGAGCGCACCGCCTCGCGCCTGATCGAGATGCAGAGCGCCGAGTACCTGGGTACCCCGCACCGGGCGTGAGGGATTTCGCGGGAGCGCGTTGCCGGCCAGCGGCCGGCACTACCATGCCAGGGTTCCAGTAGTGCCGGCCGCTGGCCGGCATCCGCCGCGCGGTTACCGGGTCGGTGCCACGGCATTCCCACGCGGCCGCTCATCCGGCCCGGCCGACACATGCAGGCCCGAGCCATCGCCGTGCTCTACCCGTACGCTCTCGCCGCGCTCCAGCAGCCGCAGCGGCTGCCCCTGGTAGCGCACCTCCAGCGCGTCGTGGGCCTCGGCCACGGCGGCCACCAGCGGGCACAGCGCCTGCGCGCGGGCCTCGATGCGCTCGGCGCGGCCTTCCAGCTGCTGTTCCATCCGCGCGTCCAGACGGTCGGCGCGTGCCTCCATCGCATCGCTGCGGCCGGTGAACACCTGCCACAGCACGCTGCGGGCGATGGACGCGGACAGCGACTCGGCCATGTCCTGCACCTTGGCCTCGAAGCCCGGCCCGAACACCGCCTGTTCCCAGTAGCCCTTGCCCAGCGTGCCGCCGATCCAGTCATCGGCCTGCCGGCGCAGGCGCCGGACCTTGCGGCTGTTGGCGGTGCCGGTGAGGCTCTCATAGACCCCGTCGAGCACGTCGAAGCTCAACCCGCTCACTTCATGGGCCAGCGCGGTGGCCGCCGGCATCAGCTGGCGCGCACCGGCCTCCATCTGCCGCAGGCGGGCGGCGTCGGCCTCGCTGACCGGCACGACCGTGTCGTCCAGGCTCAGCACGCCATCGTGGAACACCACCTCGTGCGGTGCCTGCGGGCCATGCCGCAGCCAGATGCCACCGCTGTCCACCAGCACGTCATAGTCGGTGTGGATACCGCACTGGTCCGCGCGCAGCTTCGGGGTGTCAGCGGCAATTGCAGGTACGGTGACCACAGCAGCCAGCAGGGCCAAGGCGGGTGCTGACAGGCGCATGGTGGAATCCTTTCCGGTCATTGCAGGACCCCAGCATCCCGCGTTCGGCAGGCGCCGTCACCCGCCGAAAGTCACTGCGCGATGGCGATTCGTCCGGCCATACCGGCTTTCCCACCGGCTGCCCACCACCTATCCACAGGGTTGTCCCTAGCCAGCTTCATCACTGTCATGTGAAGCTGTCATTGTTCCGTTTCCGCGCGGCGTTGTACCACCGCGATGACGCCTTTCGGGCTTGACTGCGCAGCCCGTTCCGGCAGGTCTGAAGCGTCTGATCCGGGCGCCGATGGCACGATCCTTGCGGCGCAAGGGATTGCCGAATTTCACTACATTTGGCGTTGACGGACCCAATTACCCCCACTATCTTGTGGCCGTCGGTCGCAGCAACCCCAATTCCAGGGGGGGCCCGGGGTACCCATCCGCGATCGTCAACGGCAGTGGCAGGCGCAGGGTCTCATCCCCTGCGACGCCGTCCTGCCATCCTGGGCTGTCATGTCCCGGGCTGCGTCACCCGATGCATCGAGCACCCCCAATCACGCCAAGAGGACACACGCCGTGAGCACCGAATCCAGCGCCACCATCGAGAAGGAAAGCGAATTCCTGTTGACGTCGCCGCCGACGGCCAACGCGATGAGTGTGACCAAGCGCAATGGGACCACCGAACTGGTGGACCTGAACAAGATCGTGCGCGCGGTGCAGCGTTCCTCCGAAGGCCTGCACGCCGTCGATCCGATGCGCGTGGCCACCCGTACCATTTCCGGCCTGTACAACGGTGCCACCACCCGCGAACTGGACGAACTGTCCATCCGCACCGCCGCCCTGCTGATCGGTGAAGAGCCCGAGTACGGCCGCCTGGCTGCGCGCCTGCTGGCCAACTACATCGCCAAGGAAGTCTCGGGCCAGGAAATCTACGCCTTCTCGCAGTCGGTCAGCCGTGGCCATGAAGTCGGCCTGATCAACGACCGCCTGCTGAACTTCGTGCAGACCAATGCGCGCAAGCTCAACGACGCCATCGACGGCGCGCTGGACCTGAACTTCGATTACTTCGGCCTGCGTACGCTGTATGACCGTTACCTGCTGCGCCACCCGCACACCCGCAAGGTGATCGAGACCCCGCAGCAGTTCTTCCTGCGCATTGCCAGCGCACTGAGCGAGGACGTGTCCGAGACCCTGGCGCTGTACAAGCGCATGGGCAACCTGGACTACCTGCCGTCCAGCCCGACCCTGTTCAATTCCGGCACCACCCACGAGCAGCTGTCCTCGTGCTTCCTGCTGGACTCGCCGCAGGACTCGCTGGAGTCGATCTATTCCAAGTACGGCGACATCGCCCAGCTGTCGAAGTTCTCCGGCGGCATCGGCGTCAGCTACACCCGCGTGCGTTCGCGTGGTTCGCTGATCAAGTCGACCAACGGCCACTCCAACGGCATCGTGCCGTGGCTGAAGACCATGGATTCGTCGGTGGCTGCGGTGAACCAGGGCGGCAAGCGCAAGGGCGCAGCCTGCGTGTACCTGGAAACCTGGCACGCCGACATCGAGGACTTCCTCGAGCTGCGTGACAACACCGGTGACGAAGCCCGCCGTGCGCACAACCTGAACCTGGCCAACTGGGTGCCGGACCTGTTCATGAAGCGCGTCGAGGCCGACCAGGAATGGTCGCTGTTCGATCCGCGCGTCGTGCCGGAGTTCACCGACCTGTTCGGCGAAGCCTTCGAGCAGGCCTACCTGCAGGCCGAAGCCCAGGGCAAGGCCAACCGCACCATCTCCGCGCGCAAGCTGTATGCCCGCATGATGCGTACGCTGGCCGAGACCGGCAACGGCTGGATGACCTTCAAGGACAAGTGCAACCGCGCCAGCAACCAGACCCTGCGCGCCGGCAACGTGATCCACCTGTCGAACCTGTGCACCGAGATCCTGGAAGTCACCTCCAACGATGAAACCGCGGTGTGCAACCTGGGTTCGATCAACCTGGGCAACCACTTCGACGAGCACAACGAGTTCGACTTCGAGAAGCTGGCCGAGACCGTGCGCCTGGCCGTGCGCCAGCTCGACCGCGTCATCGACCTGAACTTCTACCCGATCGAAACCGCCCGCCGCGCCAACCTGCGCTGGCGTCCGGTCGGCCTGGGCTGCATGGGCCTGCAGGACGTGTTCTTCCGCAAGCGCCTGCCGTTCGACAGCGCCGAAGCCCGCGCCCTGTCGAAGAAGATTGCCGAAGCGATCTACTTCCACGCGCTGGAAACCTCCTGCGAGCTGGCCCAGGAACGCGGCAAGCACCCGTCGTTCAACGACACCCGCGCCGCCGGTGGCGAACTGCAGTTCGACGCCTGGAACGTGGTGCCGGAAGACGCCGAGCGCTGGGATGCCCTGCGTGCCCGCATCAAGGAACACGGCCTGCGCAACTCGCTGATGATCGCGATCGCCCCGACCGCGACCATCGCCTCGATCGCCGGCTGCTACGAGTGCGTCGAGCCGCAGGTGTCCAACCTGTTCAAGCGCGAGACCCTGTCCGGTGACTTCCTGCAGGTCAACCGTTACCTGGTGAACGAGCTGAAGAAGCTGGGCCTGTGGACGCCGGAAATGCGCGATGCCATCAAGCTGGCCGAAGGCTCCATCGCGGGCGTGGCACAGATTCCGGAAACGCTGCGCGAGGTCTACCGCACTGCGTGGGAACTGCCGATGCGTTCGTTGATCGACATGGCCGCCGAGCGTGGTGCCTTCATCGATCAGTCGGCCTCGCTCAACCTGTTCATGGAAAGCCCGAACATCGGCGCGATGTCCTCCATGTACATGTACGCCTGGAAGCAGGGCATCAAGACCACCTACTACCTGCGTTCGCGCCCGGCCACCAAGATCGCCAAGACCACGGTGAGCAGCGCAGCCCCGGCCAAGGTGTTCAGCCCGGACGAAGCCATCGCCTGCTCGCTGGAAAACCCGGAAGCCTGCGAGGCCTGCCAGTAAGAGCGGCACCGCCGCGCGGTAGTGCCGGCCGCTGGCCGGCAACCCCGGCCAACGATCATCACCCACGGTAGCGCCGGGCCATGCCCGGCGTCTCACCCAGGAATTCAAGGAAACACCCATGGCCGACAAGCCCAAGCAGATGCTGCTCGATCCCGGTTTTGAACTGACCCTGCGCCCGATGCGCTACCCGCAGTTCTATGACATGTACCGGAATGCGATCAAGAACACCTGGACGGTGGAAGAGATCAACTTCCAGATCGACATCACCGACCTGCACAGCAAGATGTCGCCGGGTGAGCGCCACCTGATCCACCGCCTGGTCGCGTTCTTCGCCACCGGCGACTCGATCGTCTCCAACAACCTGGTGCTGAACCTGTACCAGCACTTGAACGCGCCCGAAGCGCGCATGTACCTGTCGCGCCAGCTGTATGAAGAAGCGCTGCACGTGCAGTTCTACCTGACCCTGCTCGACAACTACCTGCCGGATCCGGAAGAGCGCGTCAAAGCCTTCGCCGCGGTGGAGAACATCGACTCGATCAAGAAGAAGGCCGATTTCTGCTTCAAGTGGATCGACTCGATCCAGGACCTGAAGCGCATCGAGACCCGTGCCGAGCGTCGCCAGTTCCTGCTCAACCAGATCTGCTTCGCTGCGTGCATCGAAGGCCTGTTCTTCTTTGCTGCGTTCGCCTACGTGTACTACTTCCGTTCGCGCGGCCTGCTGCCGGGCCTGGCCTCGGGCACCAACTGGGTGTTCCGCGACGAAAGCGCGCACATGGAGTTCGCGTTCGAGTCGGTGCGCGTGGTACGTGAGGAAGAGCCGGACCTGTTCGACGACGAGATGAAGCAGCAGGTCTACGACATGCTGGCCGAAGCCATCGAATGCGAAGTGCAGTTCGCCGAGGACGTGCTGTCCGGTGGCGTGGCCGGCATCTCGACCCGTGACATGCGCCAGTACCTGCAGCACTGCGCCGACCAGCACTTCGCCAAGCTGGGCATGGAGAAGAAGTACAACGTGCGCAACCCGCTGCCGTTCATGGAGCTGCAGGACGTGCAGGAGCTGACCAACTTCTTCGAACGCCGCGTCTCGGCCTACCAGGTCGGCGTGCAGGGCGAAGTCGCCTTCGACATGAACTTCTGATCGAACCGGTCAGGCCTGTCGCAACGAGAAACCCCGGCCAGCGCCGGGGTTTTTTTGTGCTTGCTGCGCTCGCCGGGCATGGCCCGGCGCCACCGGCCGGCTTCGCGCGGGCCTGTGTAGAGTCGCGCCATGCTCGACTCACGCGTGTGGCGCGCAAGGGCATAATCTGCATTGATGGTCGATCATGGCCCAGTGTCGACTCTGGTGGAGTACAGGATGTTGATCGTCGAAAGCGAATTTTTGAATGGCCATCTTGCCGCGCTCAGGGAGGAGTTCCATTCATTCGCCGCGGCAATGGAATCGGCACTTTCGGCGTGCAGGGACAAGGTCGTCGATTGGAAGTACTCCGTGGGCGAGGCCTTGCAGCTTGTTCCCTATGAGCATCTTGTTCCCAGCGTTCTGGAGACGAAGGGGCGTGTGCTTCGCGAGCCGACGCGGAAGGAATTGAACTCAAAGCGCCTGGTGAAGCATGGGCTTGATGAAGGCGGGATGCCGATCATCGAGATCCGCCGGCTGGATGCGGATGTTGAACGCTATGGGGAGCTGGTGAGATTCATCAGCGGTGACGTGATCGTGAGCTGCCACCTTTTCGACAACGAGAAGCACCGAAACAGGTTGATGTCACTGACCAGAATGATCAGGCAAAGCGATGCCGTACATTACGTATCTGCGAACCCGCCTCATCAATGGGCAGTGAGATCCGACCAGCTGCTTGGCAGCAGGATCTCCAGAAGTTCAATCATGGCGACAAGCTGGTACAAGCAGATGGACTATGACTTCGTGTACGGCACAACAGGACGGCTTGATGCAATCCTGATCGGTGACCATACGCATTGGTCGGCCGAGTAAGCCCGCAGCGATCAGGCAAGCGTCCCGTCCGCCGCTACCGCCGCCCTTCCACCGCCATGCGCACTGCCAGCCCGGCCAGCACCGTGCCCATCAGCCAGCGCTGCACCACCTGCCAGGTCGGGCGCGCGGCCAGGAAGCCGGCGATGCTGCCAGCGGTCAGCGCGATGATGCCGTTCACGGTCACACTCACCGCGATCTGGGTGGAACCCAGCACGATCGACTGCATCAGCACGCTGCCTTCGCCGTCCGGATGCAGGAACTGCGGCAGCAGTGACAGGTACATCACCGCCACTTTCGGGTTCAGCAGATTGGTCAGGAAGCCCATCGTGAACAGCTTGCGCGGGCTGTCCTGCGGCAGGTCGCGTACCGCAAATGGTGAACGGCCACCGGGCTTGAGCGCCTGCCAGGCCAGGTACAGCAGGTACAGCGCGCCACCGATGCGCAGCGCGTCGTAGGCGAACGGTACGGTCATCAGCAGGGCGGTGATGCCCAGCGCCGCGCACAGCATGTAGAACACGAAGCCCAGCGCGACGCCAGCCAGCGAGATCAGGCCAGCGGTCGGCCCCTGGCAGATCGAGCGCGAGATGACGTAGATCATGTTCGGCCCGGGCGTGAGCACCATCGCCAGCGAAACCAGCGCAAAGGCCAACAGGTCGGAGGTGGCAGGCATGGGCAATCCTGGCAGGGGGCGTGGCGCAGTGTAGCGTCGCCTGCACGGGGCCTGGCTTAAAATTGCCGTACCCCACACCGAAGCACCCCCATGACCCCGATCCCCGAGACCGTGCCGCCCACCGAAGTGCGCATGGCCGAAATCGTCTTCCCCAACCACACCAACCACCTCGGCACCCTGTTCGGTGGCCAGGCGCTGGCGTGGATGGACAAGGCCGCGTTCCTGGCCGCCGCCCGCTACTCGCGCCGCACCGTGGTGACCGCGCGCAGCGACCAGGTCGACTTCAAGCTGCCGATCCGCATCGGCCAGATGGTGGAAACCATTGGCCGCATCGTCGAAGTCGGCCGCAGTTCGATGAAGGTCGAGGTCGAACTGGTCGCCGAAGACCTGCACAGCGGCGAGCGCAAGCTGTGCACCCGCGGCCACTTCGTGATGATCGCGCTGGACGAGGAAGGCCACCCGATCGCGGTGCCGCCGCTGCCGGCGGCCTGAGCCCGCCGACTGAACCGGCGCTTGCGGGGGCGCTTGCGCGCCCCCATCTGGAAGCCATGACCCCACCGCTGACCGACTTCATCGACCGCGCCCAGCGCTTGTTCGTGCTGACCGGCGCCGGCTGCAGCACCGCCTCGGGCATTCCCGATTACCGCGATACCGACGGCCAGTGGAAACGCACGCCGCCGGTGACCTACCAGGCCTTCATGGGCGAGGCGGCCACCCGCCAGCGCTACTGGGCGCGCAGCCTGCTGGGTTGGCCACGCTTCGGCCTGGCCCGGCCCAACGGCACCCACCAGGCCCTGGCCGCGCTGGAAAGCCGGGGCAAGCTGCAGCTGCTGCTGACCCAGAATGTGGACGGCCTGCACCAGCGCGCCGGCAGTCACAACGTGATCGACCTGCATGGCCGCCTGGATCTGGTGCGCTGCATGGGCTGCGAGCGTCGCAGTGGCCGCGAGGACTTCCAGCAGCGCCTGCTGGACGCCAATCCCGGCTGGGACGCGCTGGAGGCAGGCATCGCGCCCGATGGTGATGCCGATCTGGAGACCGATTTTTCCACGTTCGTGGTGCCCGACTGTCCGCACTGCGGCGGCCTGCTGAAGCCCGACGTGGTGTTCTTCGGCGAAAACGTGCCGCGCGAGCGGGTGGCGGCGGTGCACGATCATCTGCAGCAGGCTGATGCGGTGCTGGTGGTGGGGTCGTCGCTGATGGTCTATTCCGGCTTCCGCTTCGTGCAGGCGGCGGCCAGGGCAGGGCTGCCGGTGGCGGCGCTGAACCGTGGCCGTACCCGTGCCGACGACCTGCTGTTGTTCAAGGATGAGCGGGACTGCGCTGAAGCGCTGGCGTCGGTTATCGCTGGATAGAGTCTGCTATCGCGTGCAGCGCGGGCTTTTCGCCGCCGTTGGAAAAGCAGTCGACTGGCAGTCGACTCTACCGAGAACCCGCCCCCGCGAAACAGCGATCCATCCAGACGGTTGATTCACAGGCCGTGCGGCGGTGCAATACGCCCCCTCCATCCGCCTGACCCCCGCATCGCCGTGACCCAGCTGTTTTCGCCGATCTCGTTCGGCCCCCTGACCCTGTCAAACCGCATCGTCATCGCGCCGATGTGCCAGTACTCCGCCGAAGATGGCCGCGCCAGCGACTGGCACGCCATGCACCTGGGCAACCTGGCGCAGTCCGGCGCCGGCCTGCTGATCCTGGAAGCCACCGCGGTCGAACCGCGCGGCCGCATCAGCTGGGCCGACCTGGGCCTGTGGGACGACGGCACCGAGGCCGCGCTGGCACAGGTGCTGACCAGCGTGCGCCGCTGGTCGCCGATGCCGCTGGGCATCCAGCTGGGCCATGCCGGCCGCAAGGCCTCGGTGAGGCGTCCTTGGGACGGTGGTGGCCAGTTGCCGGCCGACGATGCGCGTGGCTGGGCCACCGTGGCGCCGTCGCCGCTGCCGTTCCATGCCGCCGATCCGGCACCGCAGGAACTGGACGAAGCCGGCATCGCCGAGGTCATCGCCGCCTTCGCCGCCAGTGCGGTGCGCGCCGAGCGCCTGGGTTTCGAGTTGATCGAGCTGCATGGTGCGCACGGTTACCTGCTGCACCAGTTCCTGTCGCCGCTGAGCAACCGCCGCACCGATGGCTACGGTGGCTCGCTGCCGAACCGCCTGCGCCTGCTGGTGGAGGTGTTTGATGCGGTGCGTGCGGCGGTGTCCGACAAGGTCGCCGTGGGCGTGCGCATTTCCGCCAGCGACTGGGTCGATGGCGGCTGGGACCTGGTGCAGAGCGAGGCCCTGGCCCAGGTGCTGGACGCGCGTGGCTGCAACTTCCTGCATGTCTCCAGCGGCGGCCTCGACGAGCGCCAGAGGATCACCGTCGGCCCGGGCTATCAGGTGCCGTTCGCAGCGGCGATCAAGGCCAAGGTGCGCATGCCGGTCATCGCCGTGGGCATGATCACCGAACCGGAGCAGGCCGAATCGATCCTGCGCCATCGCCACGCCGATGCCGTGGCCCTGGCGCGCGGCATCCTCTACGACCCGCGTTGGCCGTGGCATGCCGCCGCCGCATTGCGCGACAGCGTGGAACCGGCGCCGCAGTACCTGCGTTGCGAGCCGCGCGATGCGCGCGGCGTGTTCAAGGCGCGCTGAGGCTCACACCCGCCAGGCCGGCGCCATGCCGGCCTGCAGGTGCTCGAACAGCGCGCGGATTTTGGCAGTGAAATCGCGGCGGTCGCTGACGCAGAAATAGACTTCCATCGGCTCCGGGCGCCACGTCGTGTCGGCGCCGAACACCGCCTGCAGGCGGCCATCGCGCAGGTACGGCTCGGCCACGAATGCAGCCAGCCGGGTGATGCCGGCGCCGGCCGCCGCCAGCGTCGCCAGTGCGTCGATGTCATCGCAGACCATGCTCGGCGGCAGCGCGGCGTCCACGCGCTGACCGTCCTTCAGCAGGCCCCAGCGCAGCGGCCGGCCATCGGTGGGGAAGCGATGCAGCAGCCCGCGATGGCCGCCCAGGTCGGATGGCTGCTGCGGGGTGCCGTGTGCCTTCAGATAGGCCGGCGAGGCGCAGAACACGAACGGCACGCGCGCCAGCTGCCGCGCGACCACACCGTCTTCCAGCTGCGCGCCGATGCGGATACTGGCATCCACCGCCTCTGGACCATGCTGCACGGCACGGTCGGTCAGCCGCAGTTCCAGCTGCAGCTGCGGGTAGCGTTGCTGCAGTGACGGCAGCAACGGTGCCAGCACGTGGCGGCCGAACGCGCTGCTGCTGGCGATGCGCAGCGGCCCGGCCGGTTCGATGTCACCGGAGGTGACCATCGCCTGTGCACGCGCCAGGTCGGCTTCGATGTGGCGCACCTGCGCCAGGTACAGCGCGCCAGCCTCGCTGAGCGCCAGCTGCCGCGTACTTCGGTTCAGCAACCGTACGCCCAGATGCGCCTCCAGCCGGTTGATGTTCTGGCCGACTGCGGTGGCGCTGATGCCAAGGATGCGGGCCGCGGCGGCAATGCTGCCGGTCTCTGCGGTGCGGGTGAAGCTGCGGATCAGTTGCAACAGGTTCATGACCGACCAGCTTGCCATGGAGAAACCCAAGTATCGCTTGGGACTGAACCAAGCAGGTCGGTTGCATCGGTGACCATCGATCCCGAGGACAGGCTGCTGCCCTACACTCGGGCGATGCGCCCCGATTCCATCCTCACCCTGTCCTGCCCCGACCGTACCGGCATCGTCTACCGCGTATCCGGCCTGCTGTTCGACCACGGCTGCAACATTCTCGACGCCCAGCAGTTCGGCGACGAGGAGAGCGGCCGCTTCTTCCTGCGCGTGCATTTCGATCGCGATGCTGGCCTGCCGCTGGAGACCGTGCACGCCGCCATGGCCACGCTCGCCGCCGGCTTCGGCATGGACTGGCAGCTGCATGATGGTCGCCGCCGCGCACGCCTGCTGGTGCTGGTCAGCAAGCAGGGGCACTGCCTCAACGACCTGCTGTTCCGTGCCCACAGCGGCCAGCTGAAGGTGGACATTGCCGCAGTAGCGTCCAACCACGCCGACTTCGCGCCATTGGCCGCGTCCTACCAGGTTCCGTTCCACCACCTGCCGGTGACCGCCGATACGCGTGCGGTGCAGGAGCAGCAGATCATCGACCTGGTCGAGCGCGAACACATCGACCTGGTGGTGCTGGCGCGCTACATGCAGATCCTGTCACCCACGCTGTGCCGCGCGCTGGCCGGCCGTGCGATCAACATCCACCACAGCTTCCTGCCCAGCTTCAAGGGCGCGCAGCCGTACCACCAGGCGCACGCGCGCGGGGTCAAGATCATCGGCGCCACCGCGCACTACGTCACCGAGGATCTGGACGAAGGACCGATCATCGAACAGGACGTGGCCCGCGTGGATCACGCCATGGCGCCGCGCGAGCTGGTGCGGCTGGGCAGCGATACCGAATCGCTGGTGCTGGCCCGCGCCGTGCGCCGCCATGTGGAGCACCGCATCCTGCTCAATGGGCACCGTACAGTCGTGTTCCGGTAGTGCCGGCCGCTGGCCGGCAACAGCAGAGATCCCGGGGTTGCCGGCCAGCGGCCGGCACTACCGTTTCGGGTCGGATTACCGGTAGCGCCGGGCCGTGCCCGGCGGTGGTGGCTCAGATGATCGCGATCCCCGCCTTGCCCAGCGCCTCGCGCACCATCGCGTCGTTGGCGTCGGTTACCGGCTTGGTCAGCTCCCACAGGAACTTCACCCGGAAGCCGGACTTCACCGCGTCCTGTGCGCTCCACAGCACGCAGTAGTCGCGGGCCAGGCCGCACACATGCACTTCGCGGATGCGGCGTTCGTGCAGCCAGCCGGCCAGGCCAGTGGCCGGGCGCTCGCCATCGGGGCCATGGTTCTCGCGGAAGGCGCTGTACGAATCCACCTGTTGGCGCGTGCCCTTGCGCAGGATCAAGTCGGCCACCGTCCAGTCCACGCCCGGGTGCAGCGCGGCACCGGCGCTGCCCTGCACGCAATGGTCCGGCCACAGGGTCTGCGGCTGCGCGTGCAGCAGGATGGTCTCGAACGGGCGCTGGCCGGCGTGCTGGCTGGCAAACGAGGCATGGTCGGCGGGGTGCCAGTCCTGGGTCGCCACCACGGTGCGGTAGCGGCGCTGTGCCAGCAGATCGGCAATCGGTGCCACCAGCGCATCGCCCTGGTCGCAGGCCAGCGCGCCACCAGGCATGAAGTCCGGCTGCAGGTCGATCACCAGCAGGGCGACATCGGCGGGCAGGGCAGTCATGGTGGGTCCAGCGCGAACTCAAGGGGCGACCAGCGTGGCCGCCCCATGCCTGCACGTCAATCGCCCTGCGGCGTCTCAGCGTCCTGCCCGTAGTACAGCAGGCCGATCTTGATCCGCTCGCGGCCATTCTCGCGGCGGTGGCGATTGGCATCGCGCAGCGAATACACGCAGCCGCAGTATTCCTGCTGGTAGAACTGCTCGCGCTTGCTGATCTCGATCATGCGGCTGGCACCGCCGCCCTTGCGCCAGTTGTAGTCCCAGTACTGCAGGCCTTCATAGCGCGAGGCGGCGCGGATGCCGCAGTCGTTGATCTGCGCCATGTTCTTCCAGCGCGAGATGCCCAGCGACGAACTGATGGTGTCGTAGCCATGCTCGTGCGCGTACAGCGCGGTGCGCTCGAAACGCATGTCGAAGCACATCGTGCAGCGGATGCCGCGCTCGGGCTCGTTTTCCATGCCGCGCGCACGGCTGAACCAGTTGTCGGTGTCGTAGTCGCAGTCGATGAACGGGATGTCGTGCTGTTCGGCGAAGCGGATGTTCTCCTGCTTGCGCAGTTCGTACTCCTTCACCGGGTGGATGTTGGGGTTGTAGAAGAAGATCGCATAGTTGATCCCGGAGGCGGTGATCGCCTCCATCACTTCGCCGGAGCAGGGCGCGCAGCATGAATGCAGCAGCAGGCGCGTGCCGTCGGCGGGCAGGGTCAGGGTGGGGCGTTGGAGCTCGGTCATCGTCAGGTACCGCATGGACCGCCGGCAACGGCGGTGGCCCATGCATCAGCGCGTGGGTGAACAGGTCTGGCCGGATACCGTGAACAGGACGCGCGCGGCCGCGCGGCCCGCATGCGCAGGACGACGACGGCCCCGGCAACCTCCCCGCGGAGATTCCAGGTCGAGTCAGGGGACGGTCGTGTCCCCCGGCCGGGGCCGGTATTCGGGCTGATGGACACGGGCCGCAGCCCACCTACTACCCACCGCTTCCCAGGCGTGAGCCCAGTGCTGTTGGCAGGATTCGTTTCCATTCACCGCTGCGGGGCAGCTCCGGAATGGGCGCGCGAGGCGCCTTCACCGGATTCCCGTTTAAATCCCTCCCCACGCCGGAGCGATGGGAGGGATACCTTCGGCGTGTGCAAAGTGGACCTGTTGGTGGCGCGGGTCAAGGGGCACCGGGGTCGGAGCCCATTGCGCTGCAACGGGATCCGACCCCGGTCGGGATGCACCTTCAATGCCCCACAGCAGCCCGCGTGCGGATGTCGTCCAAGCGCTGGTCGTGCAGCAGACGGCCGTTCTCCCACACGGTCACCATCGCATCCTCGAAGCCGTCCGGCAGGGTGTCGTCGCCGTTGGCCGGCAGCGGCACCGTGTGCAGGCTGCCGTCATCCAGACGCCGCAGCAGGCGCATGCGGCCGCGCTTGCTGGTCTTGCCGGCGTCGGTGATCGGGTCCTTGTAGACATCAATCCACTCACCGTCCACCCGTGCGGCCGAGCACTTCAGCGCGAACTTCTGCGTATCGCGGTCCAGCCGCTGCAGCAGTGCACCGCCCATGCCGAAGGCCACGTTGTCGGCGGCGTAGCCGTCGTCGGTGATGCGCTGCAGGATGGCCCGGATCGTGTCCGGGTTGATGCCATCGCCCTGGATCACCCGCACGTGGTTGAGCACGCGGTAGCCCTTGCCGTTGAAGGTGTGGCCGAAGGCTTCGTCCAGCCGGCGCAGGCTTTCGGCCACCACCTCCACCGGGTCGCCCGAGTCGGGGCGGATGACCAGGGTGGCGCCCGAGGCGATCACTTCATCGCGCAGCGTCGTGCCCCAGTGCTCGCTGATCGCGTGGTAGATGTCGTAGCTGTCCGATACCACCGCCATGATCGCGCCGGGCTTGCCGAACCGGCGCAGCATGTTGAGGTAGGCGTCCACCTCGCGCTCGCGGCCCCAGCTGGTGATGGTGCTGTGCTCGGCGGCGGGAATCGAATAGCCCGCCATCGGCGCGTGATAGTGCGCACGGGCCAGGCACAGGGCCGAGACGGTATCGGTGCCGAGGAAGTTGACCAGATGCGCGGCACCGCCCAGCGCGGCCGATTCCAGGCTCGAGACGCCGCGCGCGCCGAAGTCGTGCAGCTTGAACGGCAGCTGCCCCTGCGGGTCGTCGCTGGTCTGCTGCAGGAACGCGGCAATGGTCTGCCGTGCATGCCAGCTGATGGTGGCCACGGTGACCGGGTACCACACGCGCAGCAACAGCGTTTCCAGGTACGACGGTACCCAGAACGCGGCCGGATCGGTCGATTCGATGGTCATCAACGCCTGGTGGGTGGGCACTACGCTGCCCTCGGGCACGGCGCGGATGCGCACCGGCAGGTGGCCGCCAAGCCGGTCGACGATATCGCGCCAGCCGGCTTCGTTGAACGGTTCGCCATGCGCGGCGAACACCGCAGCGGCGTCGTCGATGTCGGCGTGGGTGACCGGCCTTGCCAGGGCGTCCTTGAGGATCGCCTGCAGGCCGAAGAACACCGTGCGATCGTGCAGGCCGCCGCGCGATTCCACGTAGAAGAAGGTGGCATCGGTACCCGGCGGGTACTGCAGCCAGTGGCTGGCCTTGTAGCTGTCGGTGTTGAGGAGAAGATTATCGAGGTAATGCATGACGGAAGCTCCTTCGCGTCGGGTGGCACCGGCGGTCTATCCGCCAGTGGGAAAGCCGGGCCTGTCAGCCGCGGCCGAGGAAATACTCCAGGATGTGCAGGTGGTCTTCGTACAGCTGCGGGCCCATCTCCAGTGCTTCGCTCACCGGGATCCAGCGTGCCTTGTCGGCGTCGTCGCCGCCGCGCACCGGCGGCAGGTCACCGGCCGGAAACTCGAAGTGGAAGCCGTGGGTGATGGTGCGGCCGCGCTGGCTGCGGTCGGGGTGGTCGAATACCTGCTGGCCCTTCAGCGATCCCTTCAGCACCGGCAGCGGAATCTTCAGCCGGGTTTCCTCGCGCAGTTCGCGCAGGCAGCTGTCGAGCAGGCTCTGCTCCTGGCCGACGAAGCCGCCGGGCAGCGCCCACAGCCCCTTGCCGGGTTCCGAACGGCGACGCACCAGCAGCACGTGGCCCGAATGCACCACCACCGCATCGGTGGTGACGAAGGTGGGCGCGTAGGGCGCATCCTTCCAGGCGGCCTTGTACTGTTCGATGAAGCGGTACTCGGCCACCAGTTGGCCATAGGCAGGCGCGCTCCTGCGGAACGCTTCGAGCATGTCGTACACCGGCGCCGGCACATTGCCACGCAGCATCAGCAGCGCGCCGTGGAAGTCGACGTCGCCGGCTTCGAACAGGTAGCGCCGCAGCTCGGTGGCCGACAGGGTGGCGGTGTGCTGCACGTCCACCAGCGGCCACTGCGGGAATTCGCGCAGGTAGTAGCTGGAGGCGTCCTTGTCCATGCCGATCAGGCCCACCTTTGCATCGGCGGCGGCACCGTCGTTGCGCAGGGCTTCGGCCACCTGGCGCTGCACATTGGCGATCCACTGCGCTTCGTTGTACAGGTGGTCGCGCAGCGGGCGGATCAGCAGGCGGTCGGTGTGGCCATCGAGGGCGGCCTGGATCATCACGGCGCGTTCGGCCACGGTCCAGGGATTGCGCAGGCTGCGGGGGGTATCGGCAGAGCCGACCAGGAAGATCAGCTTGCGGGCCCGGCTCAGGGCCAGGCGGGCAACGGCGGCATGGCCGTTGTGGAAGGGCTCGAATCGCCCGATGAAGACGAGATAGTCGAATTCCATGAGAATCCCTCATGTCGTTGTGGCAGCCGCGGGTCTGTCCCTTGGCTTGCTGCAGATGCTACGCCGATGGCGGGGCGGGTCAAGCCTGCAGGCATGCCTTCCGCTGAACGCCGAAGATTGCTGCCGGGACTGCGCTGCTGTTCTCAGGCCCTGAGAAGCCTCTGCGCCATACTGGTACCCACGCGGCGGACGGCATGCTCGGGGGCAAGACAGTGGCGGACAAGTACTGCGATCTGGTCATGAAAGGCGGCATCACCAGCGGCATCGTGTACCCCAATGCGGTACTGGCGCTGGCGCGCGAGTATCGCTTCAAGAGCATCGGCGGCACTTCGGCCGGTGCCATCGCTGCGGCGGTGGCGGCTGCGGCGGCATGCGGTGATCGCCGCCAGCAGGCCGGCGAGCACCTGCCCGGCGATGCCGGCTATGGCGGGTTGTCGGCGGTGTCGGCGCAGCTGTCGCGGCGCGGTTTCATCTACAGCCTGTTCCAGCCGGCACGGGGCGCACGCGCCGCCTACCGGCTGCTGGTGGTGCTGACCGGCAATGCCAGCCTGCCGCACAAGCTGCTGTGCCTGGCCGTTGCGGTATTCGAGATCGCGCCGCTGGAAGTGCTGGTGTCGTTGGCACTGCTGCTCGGCCTGGGCTGGTGGGGCGGTGGCTGGAGCGGCGTGGCCGCCACACTGCTGCCGTCGCTGCTGTGCGCGTACGGTGCCGGCGTGGCCGGTGCCGCGCTGCGGGTGGCGCGGGTGGCGCGGCGCAATCTGCTGGGCCTGTGCAGCGGCCTCGGCCGCGATGCACGCACGCCGGCGTTGACCGAGTGGCTGCACGCGTGCCTGCAGCAGTTGTCCGGCAAGCCGCTGGATGCACCGCTCACGTTCGCCGACCTGCACGATGCGCCACGCTATGCCGGCGAGCCGGACAGCCCGCATGCGATCAGCCTGCAGATGATCACCACCTGCGTGTCGCACAACGAGCCGCGTACGTTGCCGCTGGGCGGCGCGCAGTTCTGGTTCCTGCGCGAGGAGTTCGAGCAGCTGTTCCCGGCCAGCGTGGTGCAGTGGCTGGTGACGCAGGCCGGCCCGCCGCTGGAGGTGGAAGGGCGCCGGTACTACCACCTGCCGCAGGGCCCGAAGCTGCCGGTGCTGGTGGCCACGCGCATGAGCCTGAGCTTCCCGCTGCTGATCAGCGCGGTGCCGTTGCATGAGCCCTCGCGCCGCGAGCGTCGCTGCGAACCGACCGCACCTGCCGCCGACCAGGAGCACAACGTGGCCGACAGCATGGAAGGGCTGACCAGTGCCGGGCAGACCTGCGGACCGGTGATCACCGCGTTCCGCATCTGCTGGTTCTCCGATGGTGGCATCAGCAGCAACTTCCCGATTCATCTGTTCGATGCCGCCCTGCCGCGCTGGCCAACCTTCGCCATCAATCTGGTTTACCCGCAGCACGCCGAAGACGTGAGCCACGGCAGCAGTGGTCGCCAGGCGCTGGAACATGCCGTGTTCCTGCCCACCGAGAACCGCCACGGCTGGCAGCGCACCTATCAGTCGATCGCCACGCCGTTGGCGGCCGCCGAGCTGGGCCGCTTCCTGTTCGCGGTGGTGGCGACCATGCAGAACTGGCGCGATCTGCTGCAGGCGCGCGCGCCGGGCTACCGCGACCGCATCGTGCACGTCAGCCTGCAGGGCGACGAAGGCGGCATGAACCTGGACATGCCGCAAGAGGTGCTGACCCGCATCGCCGACAAGGGCAGCCTGGCCGGTGCGCGCTTCTGTTCGTTCTCGTTCGAGAACCACTACTGGATCCGCTGGCGCAACCTGGCCTCGGCCTACCAGCGCTACACGCTGGAAGTGGCACGCACCGATGACCCGGCGCAGCAGGTACTGGCCTACCGTGCGGCGTACGCGATGGTTGCCAGTGGCCAGCCGACGCCACCGTCATACAAGCTGGGTTCGGAAGACAAGCGGCTGGCCTCGCAGCAGTTGTGGGGGTTGATGGTCGAGCAGGGACGTACCTGGGAAGACCTCGGCCCGGACCTTACTGACGGCGCACCGCGTCCGCTGCCGCAGATGAAGGTCACGCCGATCTACTGATCTCCGCCGCAGCCGATTGAACTGTTCTGGTGGGTGCCGACCTTGGTCGGCACGATCTGACCCCCTGCGGTGCCTCATCGCCACGGCGCCACCACCGCATCACCCTGCAATGGCGCATACAAGGGCAATGCCAGCTCCAGTTTCACCCAGCCCGGATTAAGCGCACGCAGTCCTGCCAGATACTCGCGCGCCAGCGCGGTATCGCCCTGCCGCATCGCCAGGCGCGCAGCGCGCGCCCAGGTGCGGTCCCAGCCGTGTGCCAGCGACAACGAGGTCGCCAGTGCCGCGCGCGCCCCTGCCACATCGCCTTTCTCCCAGCGCTGCTCGGCGCGGATGATCGCCTCGTTGGACAGGCGCATGTCGTACAGCTCGCGCAGTCTCGCCACGGCGCGTGGATCGGCGTCCACACGCAGGTCGGTGTCCTGCCAGTCGCCGCCGGGCGTACGCACCAGCAGCGCCGCCGACCACTGCCCGCTGCGCTGGCCACCCGCGGCCTGGCCAGCTTCCAGCGCCACCAGCAGGCGCGCCGCCAACTCACCCTGCGATGCGGTGAAGGCGCGCTGCATCGCGGCCAGCACCTGCGGCCCAGCCAGGCCATTGCCCTGTACGCTCAGCATGCCTTCGCCCTGCGCACCGGCCCAATCCGCCTGCTGCGCGGTAGCGCCGGTGTACTGCGCATTGCCACCGCGCGCGCTGACCAGCCCCACCTGGCGCTCGGCAAGCGTGGTGCCATCGAAGTTGTCGTCTTCATCGAGCAGCTGCTTCAGCACCTGGGCAGGCGTGCGGCCTTTGGCCATCAACTCCAGACCCTTCGACCCATAGGTCGGGTTGGTCTCGAACTGGCTGGCGACCGCGCCCACCTTCGCCTGCGCCCACGGTACACCCACGCCCCCGACCGCCAGATTGTGCGTGGCCACCGCCACCCCGCAGTCGCCGGCCGCGTTGCAGGCGGCAATGGAGAACGTCGCCCACGCCGGCGCAGCGAAGGCAGCGAGCAGCAGGACCAGGCAGGAACGCAGCAGGGACATGGCCAACTCCGTGGGCAGGCATTGCAATGGGATGCAGCCTACGCACGAAAGGTTTAGTAGATCCACGCCATGCATGGATGAATGTCCATCGAAATCGAATATTTCGAACATTCATCGAAGATCATCCACGCATGGCGTGGATCAAGCGTGTCGACCAAGGTCGACACCCACCAAGAGCAGCGTGCCGACCAACGGTCAGCACCCACCCACAGCAGCGGGAACCTGTCGAAGGCGGGGGGGGGGGGCGGATTGCGGGGTGTCCGCGGCATGGATGCCGCGGCCAAGCCCCCAGGGACGGGTTCACGGCGTCCCCGCAATCCGACACCGCCCCGCCATCCCACGGAATGCCAGCTTTTGCTTTTGAGGTTGCCGGCCAGCGGCCGGCACTACCGCAGGTGCAGGGCGCAGCCCTGCCGAACCAACCCTACCGCCCCGGCAACTGCGCGAACGCACGCTGCATGCAGTCCTCCCGCGGGCACACCCGGCACCCCGGGCCGATCGACACCGAGTTCCCCGGGCTCTGCACATCCAGCCCCAATGAATACACCAGTCGCTCGGCATGCTGCAGATCGCAGCCCAGCGCTACCGCGAACGTCTTCCGCGGTTGGCCATGCCCCACCGGCCCGCTGCTGACCTGCCGCGCCAGCCAGAAGTGGCGCCGCCCATCGGGCATGCGCGCGGTCTGGGTCAGGATCCGCCCCGGCTGGTTGAACGCCTCGTAGACGATCCACAGCGGGCACGAGCCGCCCACCTGCGAGAAATGGAAATCGGTGGCCGAATGACGCTTGGACACATTGCCGGCGCGATCCACGCGGATGAAGAAGAACGGCAGCCCGGGCGCACTGCGCCGCGCCAGCGTGCTCAGCCGGTGGCAGACCGCTTCGAAGCCGACGCCGAACTGATGCGCCAGCAGTTCGATGTCGTAGCTGCTGGTTTCGGCCGCACGCAGGAAGCGCATGTACGGCATCACCAGCGCGCCGGCGAAATAGTTGGAGAGACCGATCCGCGCCTGCGCGATGCGTGCCTCATCGGTGAACCCGGCGCGCGCCACCACCGCATCGATCTGCGGCAGGTAGCCGTGAAGGGCCAGCTCGGCCGCCATCTGGAACGCCTGCTGGCCGGGCTCCAGGTAATCGGGCAGCCACAGCCGCCGCGCATCGGCATCGTATTGCCGCTTCTCGCGCCCGGCCTGCAGTGCGGCCACTTCCACCAGCACGCCATGGCGGTCGGCCAGCAGCTGGCGCAGCCGCAGTGCCACGTGCCCGGGCGACAGCCCCCATTCGGCGAACAGCTGCTCGGCCAGCTCGTCCAGCTCGGGAATGTGGTTGTGCATGCGGTTGAAGAATTCGCGGACCTGGTCGCCGGCCGGCAGGGTGCTGCCAGCACCGGGCTCGCCCAGCTGGAACTCCAGCGCGGCGGCATGCTCGCGCAGCGCCAGGTGGCGGCGGTGCAGGTCCAGCAGCGCGCGGCTGACCTGCGGCAGGTTGCCGGCCAGCGCGCGCAGTTCGGTGGCGCTGACCTCGGCCAGGCCCAGGTCACGCAGGGTCTCGCCCAGCGCTTCCTGCAGGGCGGCGGGCTCATCCTCGTCGAACAGCGCGGAAACGTCGCCCAATACCTCGCCCAGCTTCTTCTGCACTGCTGGCGTGAGTGGGCGCTTGTTGCGCTCGATCTGGTTCAGGTAGCTGGCCGACAGCCCCAGCGCCCGAGCCAGATCCGCCTGGCTGTAGCCGCGCTGCTCGCGCAGCCGCAGCAGGCGCAGGCCAAGTTGTCGCTGGGGGGCTGAATAATTCACAGAATTAACATGAATCGTCTGGCGTGTTGGCCAGATTAAGCGGATTCAGCCCGGAAATCGAGGTGGGTGCTGTGAATAATGCCAAGCATCTTTCGCACCCTGTGGGATTGTCGTCATGACTGTTGCAGCGCCCCGTATCCGCATGCTGATCGATGGCCAGTTCGTTGAATCGGCCACCTCCCACTGGCAGGACGTGATCAATCCGGCCACCCAGGACGTGCTGGCCAAGGTGCCGTTCGCCACCACCGGCGAAGTGGACGCCGCCGTCGCCGCCGCCAAGGAAGCCTTCAAGACCTGGCGCAAGACCCCGATCGGCACCCGTGCGCGCATCTTCCTGAAGTACCAGCAGCTGATCCGCGAAAACATGAGCGAGCTGGCCCACATCCTTACCGCCGAACAGGGCAAGACCCTGCCGGACGCCGAAGGCGATGTGTTCCGCGGCCTGGAAGTGGTCGAGCACGCCGCCGCCATCGGCAACCTGCAGCTGGGCGAGCTGGCCAACAACGTGGCCAATGGCGTGGACACCTACACGATCATGCAGCCGCTGGGTGTGTGCGCCGGCATCACCCCGTTCAACTTCCCGGCGATGATCCCGCTGTGGATGTTCCCGATGGCGATTGCAACGGGCAACACCTTCATCCTCAAGCCGTCCGAGCAGGACCCGATGGTCACCATGCGCCTGGTCGAGCTTGCGCTGGAAGCCGGCATCCCGAAGGGCGTGCTGAACGTCGTCCACGGCGGCGAGGAAGTGGTCAACGCGATCTGCGACCACCCGGACATCAAGGCCGTGTCGTTCGTCGGTTCCACCCGCGTCGGCACCCACGTCTACAACCGTGCCTCGCTGGCCGGCAAGCGCGTGCAGTGCATGATGGGCGCCAAGAACCACGCCGTGGTGCTGCCGGACGCCAACAAGGAACAGACCCTCAACGCGATGGTCGGCGCCGCCTTCGGTGCCGCGGGCCAGCGTTGCATGGCCGCCTCCACCCTGGTGCTGGTCGGTGAAGCACGCAACTGGGTGCAGGACCTGGTCACCAAGGCCAAGACCCTGAAGGTCAGCGGCGGCACCGTGGCCGGCACCGACGTCGGTCCGGTCATTTCCTGCAGCGCCCGCGAGCGCGTGGAAGGCCTGATCGCCTCGGGCGTGGAGCAGGGCGCCAAGCTGGTGCTCGACGGCCGCAAGCCGCAGGTCGATGGTTTCGAGAAGGGCAACTTCGTCGGCCCGACCATCTTTGCCGGTGTCACCACCGACATGCGCATCTACCAGGAAGAAATCTTCGGGCCGGTGCTGGTCATCCTCGAAGCGGAGACGCTGGAAGAGGCCATCGCGATGGTCAACAGCAACCCGAACGGCAACGGCACCGCACTGTTCACCCAGTCCGGCGCGGCCGCGCGCAAGTTCCAGGAAGACATCGACGTGGGCCAGGTCGGTATCAACGTGCCGATCCCGGTGCCGGTGCCGCTGTTCTCGTTCACCGGTTCGCGCGCCTCCAAGCTGGGCGACCTGGGCCCGTACGGCAAGCAGGTGGTGCTGTTCTACACCCAGACCAAGACGGTCACCGCGCGCTGGTTCGATGACGAGACGCTCAGCCATGGCGTCAACACCACGATCAGCCTGAAGTAACGGCAGGAGCAGCCATGAGCCACTCGATGACGACGGAACTGGAAGAAGCGCAGCAGGCGTACCGCGAGGCGGCGCGCGACTTCGCACAGGCCGAACTGGCGCCGCACGCCGCGCGATGGGATGCGGAGGGCATCTTTCCGCGCGAGGCGATCGCCAAGGCTGGTGAACTGGGCTTCTGCGGCCTGTACATGGACCCGGAAGTGGGCGGCAGCGGCCTGAGCCGACTGGACGCCGCCGTCGTCATCGAGGAGCTCGCCAACGTGGATCCGTCGACCGCGGCGTACATCAGCATCCACAACATGGCCTCGTGGATGGTGTCCAAGTGGGGCCAGCCGGCGCTGCGCAATGCGTGGGGCCAGGATCTGGCCGCTGGCCTCAAGCTGGCCTCGTACTGCCTGACCGAACCCGGTGCCGGTTCCGATGCGGCCTCGCTGAAGACCACCGCCGTGCGCGATGGCGACTTCTATGTGCTGAACGGCTCGAAGGCCTTCATTTCCGGCGCCGGTGCCACCGAGCTGCTGGTGGTGATGGCGCGTACCGGTGGTGCCGGTGCCGGCGGTGTCAGCGCCATTGCGGTGCCGGCCGACCTGCCGGGCATCAGCTTCGGCCGCAAGGAAGAGAAGATGGGCTGGAACAGCCAGCCCACCCGTGGCATCACCTTCGAAAACGTCCGCGTACCGGTCAGCCACCTTCTGGGAGAGGAAGGCGGCGGCTTCAAGCTGGCGATGAAGGGGCTCGATGGCGGCCGCATCAACATCGCCGCCTGCTCGCTGGGCGCCGCGCAGGGTGCGCTGGACGCTGCACGCCGTTACATGGGCGAGCGCCGCCAGTTCGGCAAGGCACTGGCCGAGTTCCAGGCACTGCAGTTCAAGCTGGCCGACATGGTCACCCAGCTGGTGGCCGCCCGGCAGATGGTGCACACCGCTGCGCGCAAGCTCGATGCCGGTGCCAGCGACGCCAACGTGTGGTGCGCGATGGCCAAGCGCTTCGCCACCGATGCCGGTTTCAACGTCTGCAACGAAGCACTGCAGATCCACGGTGGCTACGGCTACATCCGCGAATACCCGATCGAGCGCCTGCTGCGTGACTGCCGCGTGCACCAGATCCTGGAAGGCACCAACGAGATCATGCGGGTGATCGTTGCCCGTCACCTGCTCAACACCGAAGAGGAACTGCGATGAAGGATTGGCGTACCCAGGAGCACGTGGGCCTGAAGGTCGAGGTGGATGGCCACACCGCCGTGGTCACCCTGAACAACCCGCCGGCGCATACCTGGACCGTGCACAGCCTGTCGGCGCTGCGCGACCTGGTGGGCGCGCTCAACGCAGACCGCGACATCTACGCGCTGGTGATCACCGGTGACGGCGAGAAATTCTTCTCCGCCGGTGCCGACCTCAACCAGTTCGCCTCCGGCGACAAGGCCGCTGCACGTGAAGCCGCGCGCCGCTTCGGTGAAGCCTTCGAGGCGCTGTCCGGTTTCCGTGGCGTGTCGATCGCCGCGATCAACGGCTATGCCATGGGTGGCGGCCTGGAATGCGCGCTGGCCTGTGATCTGCGCATCATTGAAGACCATGCCCAGGTTGCGCTGCCGGAGGCCACCGTCGGCCTGCTGCCGTGCGCCGGTGGCACCCAGAACCTGCCGCGCCTGGTTGGCGAGGGCTGGGCCAAGCGCATGATCCTGCTGGGCGAGCGCATCAACGCCGAGACCGCGCTGCGCATTGGCCTGGCCGAAGAAAAGGTCGGCAAGGGCGAAGCCAAGGCGCTGGCGCTGGAATGGGCGAAGAAGGCCGGCAAGCAGAGCCCGACCAGCATCGCCGCCTGCAAGACCCTGGTGCAGGCCACCCGCACCGGCACCCACGCTTCGGCGCTGGTGGCCGAACGCGAAGCCTTCGTCGATCTGTTCGACACCGCCGACCAGGTCGAGGGCGTGACCGCCTTCCTGGAAAAGCGCGCTGCGCAGTGGAAGAACGCATGAGCACCGACACCGCTGCCGACGACGCACCGGTGCTGTTCGAAGAGCGCGCAGCCGGCAATGGCACGCGCATCGGCATCGCCACGCTCAACGCGCCGCGCACGCTCAACGGCTTCTCGCTGCCGATGGCGCACCTGCTGCTGAAGCAGTTGAATGCCTGGGCCGACGACGACGGCATCGCCATGGTGGTGCTGCAGGGCGCCGGTGAAAAGGCGTTCTGCGCCGGCGGCGACCTGCACAGCCTGTACAAGAGCATGGCCGCCTTCCGCGAGGCCGGCCGCAGCGACATCCGCGAGAACGACTACGCGGCCGAGTTCTTCGACGTCGAATACCGCGTCGATTACCTCATCCACACCTATGCCAAGCCGATCCTGTGCTGGGGCCATGGCATCGTGATGGGCGGTGGCATCGGCCTGATGTCCGGTGCCAGCCACCGCGTGGTCAGCGAGCGCTCCAAGCTGGCCTTCCCGGAAATCACCGTCGGCCTGTTCCCGGATGTGGGCGGCAGCTGGCTGCTGCCGCGCGTACCCGGCAAGGGCGGCCTGTTCCTGGCCCTGACCGGCGCACTGCTCAATCCAGGCGATGCCATCTACGCCGGCCTGGCCGACGTGCATGTGGCCGAAGAACGCCGCAGCGCAGTGTTCGACGCGCTGCTGCAGGTCGCGTGGTCCAGCAACGCCGCACACAATCACGAACGGCTCAGCCATCTGCTGCAGTCGCATGCCAGTGACGCCGCCACCGGCCCGCTGCTGGCCAATGCGGCGCAGGTTGATGCGTTGTGCGAAGGCGATGACCTGCAGGCCATCATTGCGCGCATTGCCGGTCTGCAGACCGACGATGCCTGGCTGCAGGCCGCACAGAAGACCCTCGCCGCCGGTGCACCCGGTTCGGCACGGCTGTCGTACGAGCTGCAGCGCCGCAGTGCCGGCCAGGACCTGGCCGCGATCTATCGCCTGGAGTACATCGTCGCCCTGCATTGCGCCGCCCACGGTGATTTCGCCGAAGGCATCCGTGCGCTGCTGATCGACAAGGACCGCAATCCACAGTGGAATCCGGCCGCCCTGGCCGAGGCCACCGGCGCGTGGGCCGACACCTTCTTCGCTTCCCCCTGGGCCGCTGCCGCGCATCCGCTGGCCGACCTGGGCACTCCCCTTGTTGAAAGGAGCCTTGCATGAGCCGCATTGCATTCATCGGGTTGGGCAACATGGGTGGCCCGATGGCCGCCAATCTGGTCAAGAACGGCCATACCGTGCGCGTGTTCGATCTGGTCCCGGCCGCGGTGCAGGCCGCCGTCGATGCCGGCGCCAGCGCGGCCGCGTCGGCGCGCGAAACCCTGACCGATGCCGAGGTGGTGATCTCGATGCTGCCGGCCAGCCGCCACGTCGAAGGCGTGTACCTGGGCGACGACGGCATCCTCGGCGCGATCCCGGCCGGTGCGCTGGTCATCGACTGCAGCACGATCGCCCCGGCCAGCGCCCGCAAGGTCTCCGAAGCCGCTGCCGCACGTGGCCTGCAGATGATCGACGCGCCGGTATCCGGCGGTACCGCCGGTGCCCAGGCCGGCACCCTGACCTTCATCGTCGGTGGCGAGGAGGATGCGCTGGAGCGCGCTCGCCCGGTGCTGCAGGCAATGGGCAAGAACATTTTCCATGTCGGCGCCAGCGGTGCCGGCCAGGTCGCCAAGCTGTGCAACAACATGGCGCTGGGCGTGATCATGGCGGTCACCGGCGAAGCCATCGCCCTCGGCGTGGCGCACGGGCTGGACCCGAAGGTGCTGTCGCAGATGATGGCCGTCAGCACCGGCCGCAGCTGGGCCACCGAAGTGTGCAACCCGTGGCCGGGCGTGCTGGAAAACGCCCCGGCCTCGCGCGGCTACAGCGGCGGCTTCGGCAGCGATCTGATGCTGAAGGACATGGGCCTGGCGGTGGAAGCGGCGATGAGTGTCGGCGCTTCGATTCCGCTGGGCGAAGTGGCCCGCAACCTGTACTCGATGAACCACCAGGCCGGCCGCGGCAAGCTGGATTTCTCCAGCGTCGTGCAGCTCATCACGAGCGAAAAGTGACCTGGTAGTGCCGGCCGCTGGCCGGCAACCTCATGCCCCCGTGCGGGACAACGAAGGTGGGATGGGCGGATGTTCGGTTTCGACCGGCATCCGCCCATTTTTTTTGGGGTCGGATCCCTTTCGCAACGCGAAAGGGCTCTGACCCCGGTCCCATCAGGCAACGATCAGCGTCACGTCGATGTTGCCGCGGGTGGCGTTGGAGTACGGGCACACGATGTGCGCCTTCTGCACCAGCTCTTCCAGCTGCTCGCGCGGCACGCCCGGAGCGCTGATGGTCAGCTCGGCTTCGATGCCGAAACCGGTCGGGATCTGGCCGATGCCGACCTTGCCGGTCACGGTGGTGTCGGCCGGCAGCGCGACCTTGGCCTGGCCGGCCACGAACTTCAGCGCGCCCAGGAAGCAGGCCGAGTAGCCGGCCGCGAACAGCTGTTCCGGGTTGGTGCCCGGGCCGCCGGCGCCGCCCAGCTCGCGCGGGGTCGACAGCTGGATGTCCAGCACGTTGTCGGAAGAGACGGAACGGCCTTCACGGCCGCCGGTGGAGGTGGCCTGGGCGGTGTACAGAACCTTTTCGATGGACATCGGGATGCTCCTGGTCGGTGGGTGGGTGTTGCGTTGGAGCCTACTTTGCCCGGTTTCCGCGTACGTTGGGTTGCAATGCGTACGAAAAACTTGATCGATCGTCCTGCTGGCCTAGATCGTCCACTCGCGGTCAGTGGTGAACATGATGGTCAGCCAGCGGTCCGGCGAGGCTTCGCCCAGCGCATCGCCGATCTCGTCGCGCAGCTGATCCCATTCCACCAAGGGCCGCGGTGGGTCGTTTTCCGGCACCACGAAGAACAGCTCGATCTGCTCGCCACGCCCCACCTGGGCCACGTAGCTGCGGTGCTCGACGAAACCGTGCTTGGCCACGATCCCGCGTGCCACTGCATCCACATGGGCCTGCAGTTCCGGCGGGGTGACCAGCAGGATGCCGGCCAGCGCCCGGCGCACGGTGCCGAGCGGGGCGATCATCACCAGCACGCAGACGAAGGCGAGGATGGCCGGGTCGATGTACGGCCCGACCCAGGCCCACGAGGTGCCCTGTACCAGCACGCCGCCGAGGAAGGCCAGCAGGTAGCAGGCCGACATGCTGGCGGCGATCACCCAGTTCTTCGCGTCCAGCGCGATGAACTCCGAACCGATGCGACGGTTGGCGCGCAGGATGAACCAGGCCAGCGCGGCTTCGCCCACGATCGACAGCCCGGCGAAGGCGATGGCTGGGCCGAGCGCGATATGGCGGCCCCCGGACATCAACGCGTCCACCGCATTGACCAGTGCATACAGCGCCGCACCGATCATCAGTGTGCCGCTCACCCCCAGCACGATCGGCTCCAGGTGCCAGAAGCCCATGGTGAAGCGCTGGTTGAGCCGCGATTGCAGCGCATCGGTCTGTGTGGACAGCGCGATCAGGCGCGCCACCAGCAGCGACAGCCAGGTCATCACCACGTCGATCAGGCCGTAGATGCCGTCGAAGATGATCAGCGAAGAATTGGCCAGCAGGCCGAACACCACCGCCGCCGCGGCCAGCAGCAGCGAAGCGGCGATCGACAGGCGCAGCACGCCCTGTTCGGTGGCGGGGTCGAAGAACTGCGGGCGGTTGGCGGCCATGGTTCAATTGTAGAGCGGAGCCAGGCTCCGCTGCCTTTCGCAGCCTCCGCCGGCCAACCGTGCTACCTCCGTGGGGCCGCTTCCCGTAGACTGCGCCCCTCCCACGTACCGACGCCCGCCTGCAGTGATCACGCCACCCTGACCCTTGCCGCACATCGGCAGCCGGCCTGCCCGGCTCAGGAACCCGTGTCTTTCCACTGCAGCGCCATGCGGCCACGCCCGCCTGTGCGCGGAGCTTTCCCATGCAAACGTCCTACCCCCTGCGCCAGCAATGGCTCGGCAACATCCGTGGCGACCTGCTGTCCGGCATCGTCGTCGCCCTGGCCCTGATTCCCGAGGCCATCGCCTTCTCGCTCATCGCCGGTGTCGACCCCAAGGTCGGCCTGTACGCCGCGTTCTCGATTGCCGTCATCACTGCCATCGCTGGCGGCCGCCCCGGCATGATCTCCGCCGCCACCGGTGCAATGGCGCTGGTGATGGTCGACCTGGTCAAGGACCACGGCCTGCAGTACCTGTTCGCTGCCAGCATCCTGGCCGGGTTGCTGCAGGTACTGGCCGGCGTGTTCAAGCTCGGCGCGTTGATGCGTTTCGTCTCGCGCTCGGTCATCACCGGCTTCGTCAACGCGCTGGCGATCCTGATCTTCCTGGCACAGATGCCCGAGCTGATCGGTCGCGGGCCTACGGTCTATGTGCTGTGCGCCGCCGCGCTGGCGATCATCTACCTGCTGCCACGCATTACCCGCGCCGTGCCATCACCGCTGGTGGCCATTGTGGTGCTGACCGCCGTGGTGATCGGCTTCGGCGTTGACGTACGCAGCGTCGGTGACATGGGCCAGTTGCCTGACAGCCTGCCGCATTTCCTCATTCCCGATGTGCCGCTTACCTGGGAAACGCTGCGCATCCTGCTGCCGGTGTCGGCCACGCTGGCCGTGGTCGGCCTGCTCGAATCGATGATGACCCTGCAGATCGTCGAGGACATCACCGAGACGCCCAGCGAGCGCAACCGCGAATGCGTCGGCCAGGGCGTGGCGAACACGGTCACCGGCTTCCTCGGTGGCATGGCCGGTTGCGCGATGATCGGCCAGTCGGTGATCAACGTGGCCTCCGGTGGCCGCGGCCGCTTGTCCTGCCTGGTGGCTGGCGTGTTCCTGCTGGTGCTGGTGGTGTACGGCAGCGATCTGGTACGGCAGATCCCGATGGCGGCGCTGGTGGCAGTGATGATCATGGTCAGCATCGGCACCTTCAGCTGGCGCTCGCTGCGCGACCTGCGCACGCATCCGCGCAGTTCCTCTGCGGTGATGCTGCTGACCGTGGTGGTCACCGTGGCCACCCACGATCTGGCCAAAGGCGTGCTCAGCGGTGTGCTGCTGTCGGCCCTGTTCTTCGCGCGCAAGGTCGGCCGCATGCTGGACGTGCAGCGCGACGATGCCGGTGACACGCAGGTCTACCGCGTGCGCGGGCAGGTGTTCTTTGCCTCGGCGGGGCAGCTGGGTGCGGCGTTCGATTACCAGCACGTGGCGCCGAAGGTGCAGATTGATCTGCGCGATGCCCACCTGTGGGACCTGACTGCCGTGGCCGCGCTGGAGCGGGCGCAGGAAAAGCTGGCCGCGCACGGTGCGGAGGTGACGGTGGTGGGGCTCAATGCGGCCAGCCAGACGTTGATCGAGCAGGTGGGCGGCGCGCGCGGGGGGCATTGAGTCCGCAGCGCGCCCCAGGTAGCGCCGGGCCATGCCCGGCGAGCGCAGTGGCTGCGATCAGGCGGTGCCAGCGGGTTGCTTGTCGGCTTGCACGATGAGATGCACCCCGAGCGCTGACAGTACCCGCTGCACGGTGTCGAAGCGTGGGTGTGCTCCGGGGCGCAGCGCCTTGTACAGGCTCTCGCGTCCAAGACCGGAGACCTCCGCAACGCCGCCCATGCCACGGGCACGTGCCACTGTTCCGAGTGCCTCTTGGAAGTGGCCCGCATCACCTGCTGCCAAGGCCTCGCTCAGATAGGTGGCGATTGCGACGTCATCATCCAGATAGTCGGCGGGATCGAAGGGAATCGTCTTCAGCTTGCTCATGGGGAGAGTCCTGGGAACGGCATGGAATCGAATGGTGGCTACAGCAACTCCGCGAGCCTGACCGCTTTTTCGATATCGCGACGCTGGCTCGACTTGTCGCCACCGTGCAGGAGCACGACGATGGATCTCCCGCGGCGTGTGAAACACACGCGATATCCCGGTCCATGGTTGATACGCAGTTCGCTCACGCCATGACCCACCGATCGAACATCTCCCTCGAGACCGCGGGCGACGCGCTGCAGGCGTTCCACGATCATGGCCCGGGTCCCGCTGTTATTGAGCCCGCGCAGCCAGCGCGTGAACGTCTCTGTTGCCTGGAGGGTTGCCATCCATGAATCGTATCCATAAGGATACATCGTTCAATTGGTATCTGCGTCAATGCGTGGCGTACTGCGCTGAACCCGCTGGTCGTATCCATGGAGAACGCGAATCCCAAGCTCCCCGAGGGCAGGAAGCGTCCGCCTCCGCCCCCCAGCCCGCCGCGGCCGCCAGCGGGAGCCGGGCCCAACCGGCGCTCGCCGCGCGGCTGACCGGGCGCATTCAGCCGCGCGGTGTAAACTATTGATCTCACTGGCAATGCCAGTCTCCACGATCAATGCCCCGATGACGTCCGCCACCGCCCGTTACGCCGATTCCCTGCGCCTGTCCGTTGCCCCGATGATGGACTGGACGGACCGCCATTGCCGCGTGTTCCATCGGGTGCTGGCGCCGGGCGCACGCCTGTACACGGAAATGGTGCATGCCAACGCGGTCATCCACGGCGATCGCGAGCGCCTGCTCGGCTTCGACCGCAGCGAACAGCCGCTGGCGCTGCAGCTGGGCGGCAGCGATCCGGCCTTGCTGGCGCAGGCCGCGCGCATTGCCGCCGAGTGGGGCTATGACGAGGTCAACCTCAACTGCGGCTGCCCGTCCGACCGCGTGCAGGCCGGGCGTTTTGGCGCCTGCTTGATGCGTGAGCCGGCGCTGGTGGCCGAATGCGTCGCGGCCATGGTCGACGCGGTTGATATCCCGGTGACGGTGAAGTGCCGCCTGGGCGTGGACGAGGACAACGACTACGACGTGTTTGCCAGCTTCGTCGACCGCCAGGTTGCCGCCGGTGCGGCGATGGTGGTGGTGCATGCGCGCAACGCGTGGCTGAAGGGCCTGTCGCCGAAGGAGAACCGCGAGGTTCCGCCGCTGAAGTACGACTGGGCCTACCGCCTGAAGCAGGAGCGCCCGGCACTGCCGGTGGTGCTCAACGGTGGCCTGGCCAGCCTCGAGGCGGTACAGGCGCAGGCCGCGCACGTCGATGGCGTGATGCTGGGCCGCGCGGCCTACCACGACCCCTACCTGCTGCATCAGCTGGAGGCGCTGCATACCGGCGCCCCGCTGCAGGCCCGTGGTGACCTGCTGCGCGCGCTGCGCCCCTACGTGGAAGCGCGGCTGGGCGAAGGCCTGGCACTGAAGCACATTACCCGCCACCTGCTCGGCCTGTTCCACGGCCAGCCCGGTGGCCGCGCATTCCGCCAGGTGCTGAGCGAGGGCGCACACCGCCCGGGCGCCGACTGGAGCCTGGTCGAACAGGCCTTGGCCGTCACCGAGCGCGACGCTGATCGCGCCGCAGCGTGACGGCAGTCACACTCCCGGCTTGACAAGGGACGGCGATTCGTCCCGAATGTTCACTTAGCTGAACGACGCGGGCGAAGGGCCGGAAAAGTTCAGACCGGATTCACTGCCCCAAACCAAGAATTTGCAAAGGATTTGTAAAACGCCGGGTCCCGAACCCGGCACCCGGATTTACGACTTTTGAACGAATCGCCGAGCTCGGCTAGGATCGCATCGATGTCTTCCGCTCCCTTCCATTGCCGCATTGCCCTGGCCACCTGCGTGGTGCTGTCGGCTGTGCCGCTGTCTTCGGCGCTGGCGCAACAGCCGCCGCGTGGCGAGCAGGCGAGGGCGGAGATGATGGAGCGGGGCGAGCGTGGCAATCGTGGCGACGAGCGATCGCTGTCCGATGCCGTGCGCCGCGTGCAGCGCACCACCGGCGGTCACATCCTCGGCGCCGAGCGTGTGCCGTTCGATGGTCGTGACATCAACCGGGTGAAGTACATGGACGACCGGGGCCGGGTCCGCTACATGGACGACCCTGCCCCGTCGCGTTCACAGCCGCGCACGCCGCGGTCGGATATGTCATCACTACGCGGCGATAACCCCTGAACAGGGATAGTCGTCGTTATCAACCCGTACCCCACAGGCCTCCGGGCCACACCCAGGACACTAGGGAGAGTTCATGCGTATCCTTCTGGTCGAAGACGAAGCCCCGCTGCGTGAGACCCTGGCAGCCCGGCTCAAGCGCGAAGGCTTTGCCGTCGATGCTGCGCAGGACGGCGAGGAAGGCCTCTACATGGGGCGCGAAGTCCCGTTCGATGTCGGCATCATCGACCTCGGCCTGCCCAAGATGTCGGGCATGGAGCTGATCAAGGCCCTGCGTGATGAAGGCAAGAAGTTCCCGGTGCTGATCCTGACCGCGCGTTCGAGCTGGCAGGACAAGGTCGAGGGCCTGAAGCAGGGCGCCGACGACTACCTGGTCAAGCCGTTCCACGTCGAAGAACTGCTGGCCCGCGTCAACGCGCTGCTGCGCCGCGCCGCTGGCTGGAGCAAGCCGACGCTGGAATGCGGCCCGGTTGCGCTGGATCTCGCCGCCCAGACCGTCAGCGTCGCCGGCAGCAATGTCGACCTGACCAGCTACGAGTACAAGGTGCTGGAGTACCTGATGATGCATGCCGGTGAACTGGTCTCCAAGGCCGACCTCACCGAGCACATCTACCAGCAGGACTTCGACCGCGACTCGAACGTGCTGGAGGTCTTCATCGGCCGCCTGCGCAAGAAGCTGGACCCGGATGGCGAGCTGAAGCCGATCGAGACCGTGCGCGGCCGCGGCTACCGTTTCGCGATCCCGCGCAACGAGGGCTGAGCCGGCTCACCCTGGCGATTACACGATGTCCGGCCGTCTGTGGTTCTTCCGACGCTGGCGGCCGCGCTCACTGCAGGCGCGCCAGATGTTCGCCGCGTCCGTGGGTCTGGTCGCGTTCCTGGCGCTGGCCGGTTACGCGCTCGACGCCGCCTTCGCCGATACGGCGAAGGCGAACCTGCGTGAGCGCCTGAAGAACTACGCCACCGCCTATGCGGCCGGCATCGATTTCACCCGCGACCGCTCGCTGTACATCCGCGAGCAGCCGCCGGATTCGCGCTTCGACGTGCCGGGCAGTGGCCTGTACCTGCAGGTGGTGATGCCGCACGGCAAGGGCAACTCGATGTCCGCCGAAGGCCCGATGCTGCCCACCGTCGGCGGCGGCCTGCTGGCACCACGCCAGGAAGTGTTCGAAGGCCCGCTGCCGATGATCCAGATCGATGGCAGCCAGGGCTCGGTGTACCGCTATGGCCTGGGCCTGGTGTGGGACGCCGACGCCGACCCCGCCACCGAATTCCCGTACACCATCTACGTGATGGAAGACTCACGCGCGCTGGGCGCGCAGCTGCGCGTGTTCCGCAGCCGGGTCTGGTTCTACCTCGGCGGCATCGGCCTGATCCTGCTGCTGCTGCAGACCGTCATCCTGCAGTGGAGCCTGCGCCCGCTGCGCCGCGTGATCACCGAGCTGACCAAGGTGCAGCGCGGCGAGACCGAGCGCATGAGCGAGCGCCACCCGCGCGAGCTGGAACCGCTGACCGACAGCATCAACGCCTTCATCGAAAGCGAGCGCGAGAACCTGGAGCGCCAGCGCAACACCCTGGCCGATCTGGCGCACAGCCTGAAGACGCCGATCGCGGTGCTGCGCACGCAGATGGACAGCGGCGCCGGCGACGGCGCGCTGCGCGAGGAACTGGACGTGCAGCTGCAGCGCATGAACAATCTGGTCTCGTACCAGCTGGCACGCGCTGCGTCGTCGGGCCACAAGCTGTTCTCCGCGCCGCTGCCGATCGAATCCAACGCCGAGGAAATCGTGCGGGGCCTGGAAAAGGTCTATGCCTCCAAGGGCGTGCTGTGCGAATTCGACATCGACCCGGCCGCGCGCTTCCATGGCGAACCGGGTGACCTGCAGGAACTGCTCGGCAACCTGCTGGAAAACGCCTTCAAGTGGGCCAACCGCCGCGTGCTGCTGACCGCGCAGCCGCTGCCGGCTCCGAACGCACGTCGCGCCGGCCTGCTGCTGGCGGTGGACGACGATGGCCCGGGCATTGCCCCTGACGACATCGGCAAGGTGCTGCAGCGTGGCGTCCGTGGCGACGAGCGCGTGCAGGGACACGGCATCGGCCTGTCGATCGTGCAGGACCTGATCAAGGATTACCGCGGAGAACTGGCCGTAGGCCGCTCCAGCGAGCTGGGTGGGGCGCGCTTCGAAGTGCGCCTGCCGCCGGGACCGTAAGCCGCGCGCTCCCGTCCGCCGGGCATCGCCTGGCGCAACAACGCGTGGTGTTCCGGTAGTGCCGGCCGTTGGCTGGCAACCTCATGATCTTCGGTGGCAGTGCCAGGTTGCCGGCCAGCGGCCGGCACTACCGCAATTCGATCTTCGGCGGCTCGCCATAGAACCGCCGCAGCTGCGCGCTCCCGCCCGCCGGGTATCGCCTGGCGCAACAACGCGTGGTGTTCCGGTAGTGCCGGCCGCTGGCCGGCAACCTCATGATCTTCGGTGGCGGTGCCAAGGTGCCGGCCAGCGGCCGGCACTACCGTGTTTCGATCGTCGGCGGCTTGCCATAGAACCGCCGCAGCTGCGCGGCCACTTCCGGCAACGCCTGCTGCAGCAGATCCGGCGCCGAGAAGTGGTACTCGCTGGCCACCGCGAAAAACTCTTCCGGCGCCTCGGCCGCATACGGATCGATCAGCGTTTCCTCGCCTGCGTCCACCTGTGCACAGAAGGCGTCGTAGGCGCGCTGGAAAATGCCCGCCCATTCGCGCTGCCATTCGCGCGGCAGCGGCGGCGTGCCGTCCATCGCACCATCCAGTGCATCCAGCTTGTGCACCATCTCGTGCACCGCCACGCAGTAGCCCTCGTGCGGCGCCGCCAGGTCG
This sequence comes from Stenotrophomonas sp. WED208, assembly GCF_040984485.1. Lineage (NCBI taxonomy): Bacteria > Pseudomonadati > Pseudomonadota > Gammaproteobacteria > Lysobacterales > Lysobacteraceae > Stenotrophomonas > Stenotrophomonas sp. WED208. Next base: position 76,837 of record NZ_JAZARB010000002.1, on the reverse strand, counting down.
GCCTGCACATCGGCCCAGGACAGGATCAACGGACCGCTGTCCCACGACTCGCCAATCAGTTCGTCATCCCATTCGTGCAGCACGCCGGCCGCATCCATGTGGCTGCGATGTACGCGGAATGCATCGGGGTAGACGATCAGCTGCGACCAGCCTTCCAGGCCCACTTCGCCGAACTCCAGCAGCGGCAGGCAGCACAGTGCGGCCAGCAGCACACCGTCACCGGCCTGCAGCTGCAGCTCGCCGATCGGGGTAATGGTCTTCTCGTGCAGGAAGCGTGTGGCCAGTACGCGCAATCGCGCGCGGCGTTCGTCGTCCAGACCGTGCAGCCAGGCGGCGCGGCGGCAGGCCTCATTCCACAGTACATCGTCGATCGGCCGCGGCGCAGGCCGCAGCCACCGCAGCAACGACTTGATCAGCGGAACATTCCCGGCAGGTAGCTGTGCCACTTCGGTGCGCGGATGCGCTGCAGCACGTCGTCGTCGCTGCCACCGCCGCCGGTGCTGGTGGCACTGCTGGCGGCCGGGCGTACTGCCGCCGGCTTGGTGGTGGCTGACGAGGCGGTCGCGGTCGGTGCGCGCTGAGAGGCGGCATCACCGTTGGACGACACGCAGGCGCCGCGGCTGTCGTCCAGCGCTGCTGTGGCAGACGCCGCGAAGGGCATCATCAGCAGGATCAGGCAATGGGCATAACGGCGCATTGACGACATCCACGTTAAGGGAAGGTGAGTTCCCGATTCTAGCCCGAACTTGCCACTCCGTTGGAAGCCCCCGCGGAACCCAGCGTGGCGGGCGTCGCTGGCGGCTTTCCCGCATAATTCCTTCCTGACTTCGTGGAAGCTGCCGTGGACGATCGCCAATTGCTGGCCAAACTCGCTGCCGGTCGCCTGTCCGGCGACGCCCTGGCCCGTGAGCTGGGCCAGACCCGGGCGGCCATTTGGAAGCGTATTCAAGGACTTAGAGCCGCCGGTGTGGACGTCGAGGGCCGCGCCGGCGAAGGCTATGGCCTGACCCGCCCGGTCGACCTGCTGGACCCGGACGCGATCCGTGCTGGCCTGCCTGCCGGGGTTCTGCCGCTGCTGCACGACCTGCAGGTGGCCTGGACGGTCGACTCGACCAACGCCGAATTGCTGCGTTGCAGCGCGCCCCAGCGCGGGGTGAGCGTCCTGCTGGCCGAGCGCCAGACCGGTGGCCGTGGCCGTCGTGGCCGTACCTGGGCCTCGCCGCTGGCCGCGCATATCTACCTGTCGGTGCTGCGCCTGTACTCCGGTGGCCTTGGCCGCCTGGCCGGGCTGAGCCTGGTGGCCGGTATCGCCGTGGCCGAAGCGCTGCACGACCTGGGCTATACCCAGGCGCAGCTGAAATGGCCGAACGACCTGATCGTCGATGGCCGCCGCAAGCTGGTCGGCCTGCTCGCAGAAGGTGGTGGCGAATACGCGGGCCCGGCGCGCGCGGTGATCGGCATCGGCATCAACACGCACATGCCGCCGTCGTTCGCCGAGCAGATCACCCAGCCGTGGGTGGACCTGGATACGCTGGCCGGCAAGCCGGTGGACCGCAACGTGGTCGTTGCTGCCGTGCTGACGCGCCTGCTGCCGGCGCTGGAAGAATTCGATCGCGAAGGCCTCGCTCCGTTCCTGCCGCGCTACGCCGCGTTCGACATGCTGGCCGGCCGCGAAGTGCGCGTGGAACTGGACGGACAGTGGCAGCACGGCACCGCACTTGGCCTGGCTGACGACGGCGCGCTGCGCGTGCGCATCGATGGCCAGGAACGCCTGCTGCACGCCGGCGAAGTCAGCGTGAGGGCGGCATGAGCGATTGGTTGTTCGACCTGGGCAACTCGCGCTTCAAGTTCGCGCCGTTGCAGGGGGACCGTGCCGGCGACGTGCAGGCCTGGGCGCACGGCGCCGAAGGCATGGCCGGGCAGCCGCCGCACAGCCTGCCCAGCGGCACCACCGCGTTCGTGGCCAGCGTGGCCGCGCCGTCGCTGACCAGCGCCATGCTGGACCAGCTGCAGCGCCGCTTCGAGCATGTGCATGTGGTGCGCACCAGCGCCGAATGCGCGGGCGTGCGCATTGCCTATGCCAAGCCGGAAAAATTCGGTGTCGATCGCTTCCTGGCCCTGCTGGCCGCTGCCAAGGCGCTGCGCCCGGTGCTGGTGGTTGGCGTGGGCACCGCCTTGACGATCGACCTGCTCGACGCCGACGGCCAGCACCACGGCGGCCGCATTTCCGCGTCGCCCACGACCATGCGTGAAGCGCTGCATGCCCGTGCCGTGCAGCTGCCCGCGACCGGCGGCGACTACAGCGAATTTGCCAACGACACCGCTGACGCGCTGGCCTCCGGCTGCGACGGTGCGGCGGTGGCGCTGATCGAACGCAGCGCGCAGCAGGCGCATGCGCTGCTGGGCGTGGCACCGTCGCTGCTGGTGCACGGTGGCGGCGCACCGGCGCTGATGCCGCTGCTGCCTGGCGCCGACTACCACCCGTCGCTGGTGCTGGATGGCCTCGCCCGCTGGGCGGTGCACCAGCCCGCAGGCTAGTATCCGCGCATGCTGACCCGTGCCCTGATCGTCGTACTGGCCATCCTCAATCTTGGCGTCGCCTGCTGGTGGCTGCTGCGCGATGCACCGCAGAAGCCTGCGCCGCCGCCGCAACCCGCTGGCGTGGCCGAGCTGCGCTGGGTGCCCGGTGGCGTTGATGCAACCGCGGCCGCCGCAGCCACGGTTGCCGCCCCGGCCTCGCCGCTGGTGGAACGCGAACCCGCGGCGAAGACCACCGTGGCTGCGACGCCTGCGCCAGCCGTGCCGGCAAAGCAGGACGTTGCCAAGCCGCAGACGGCCGAGGCTGCGCCTGCCGCTGCATCGATTGCCGCCGCTGCCAAACCCGTGGCGGCGCCCGCACCGGCACCGGAAAAGCCCGCAGCTCCGCCTGCGGCTGCCGAGCCGCCGCGCTGTATCGCGCTGGGTCCGTTCGCCGACCGTGCCGCCGCGACCAGTGCACAGGGCAAGGCCGGTGCTGTGCTCAACCAGGTGCGCCTGCGCGAACAGCCTGCTGCCAGCGGCGGCGCCCGCTACCGGGTGATGCTGCCGGCCGCCGCCAATCGCGACGAGGCGCAGGCCACGGTGAAGCGCATCGTCGCCGCTGGCCTGAGCGACTATTACATCATCAGCCAGGGCGAGGAAGCCAACGCTGTGGCGCTGGGCCAGTACCGCAACCGCGAAGGCGCCGAGCGCCGCATGGCAGCGGTGCAGGCCGCAGGCTTCCAGCCGCGCCTGGTCGCCAGCGGCGACGCCGGCCAATGGTGGCTGGAAGGGCAGCTGGCGGCAGGCACGCAGCCGGCCCAGGCCCAGCAGCGCAGCGGGGCGGCGCAGAGCCGGTCGCTGGAATGCGCGCGATTGCGCTAGAATCCCCTGACCGCGGCGCTGCCGCCGGTGCACCACCCATGCCGCTTTAGCTCAGTTGGTAGAGCAACTGTCTTGTAAACAGTAGGTCATCCGTTCGATTCGGATAAGCGGCACCACTCCGCCGGCAGGGTGGGCAGAACGACCGGCAGGAACGTCACCTGAGTCGCCGGCGCCTAGCCCAATGGATGCCGGAACGATTCCCTCTTCAATCGGGAAAACACCGTGAATGCCTCATCGTCCAGTTGTGAACTGGCGAAGAACTCACGTCGGTCCAGATAGCCGGGCGTGTCGCCCATCGGTACCTCCACGCGGCTTCCGTTGCTGCGGTCGATAATCTCGCAGTACCAGGTTTCGCCGCATGCACGGCCCAGCACGCGATGCACGCGTATCGCGTGCGTGGCGGAGCGCTGGCTCAGCTTCTTGACCAGCGCGCGGCTGGTGAATCCGCTTTCCAGGGTCTGCACGCGCGCCGCTTCAATATGCTCTCTGACTGCATCAGCGCCGGGTAAGCTGAGCAGTACGTCAGTGAGTGCTTCCAGCAGCGCCTCGTCCTTGCAGCGCGCCTCCAAGGCATCGAATCGTGCGAAGTCGAAATCCTCGATGTAACGCGAGGTCGTTCCCAGCATGCCGTCGAAAATCTCATCCTCGCCACGAGGTCCGAAGCCGATCGCTATCTTGCTGCTGCGATTCAACTCAATGCCGGGCAGGAATGCCATGAATACCTCGGCCACATGGTGTGCGGTGTGCCGGAAGGGCGCCGCGCCGGGCGGTTGCACGGCGAAACAGGTTGTGCTCAGGTCAAGCTGGCGGAGTTTCATTGACTGCGTCCGATGCAGTGAGATCGAGATTGTAAGACGCCGTGTCAGGTGCAGCGCAACGGCATCGCTGCACGTCGTTCTGACCCTGGATTGGATCAATGCAGCCTTCCGGAAGCGTTCGAGTCCGTGTATCGCTCCCTCCAGGGTTCGCGGGCCCGGCTGCCGGCGTACCTCGCATGCCGCTTCAGCTCGGTAGATGGAGCAAGTGCCTGTAAACAGTAGGCCATCCGTTCGATTCGGATAAGCGCACCATCCTCGGATGTTTTTACCGGGACACTGTCATCTGGTCGGGATCTGATTCACGCATGGCCACGGTAGGGCATGAAACGCCGTTCGGCGCGGAAGAACCCCAACCCCGTGTCGCCCCTGAAGCCTGAGTCGATCATCAGATCGGCCAGGCCTGCCGAAATCAATAGATCCCCGGACTGTGCCTCCCGGGCGATCCGGCCCATATCCGGGGGCGCATCGAGAAACCAGGTCTGGTTGAAGTAGATGATGTTGCCGTCATCGTCCCGCTCGGCTTCAGAGCGGGCGTGGTCGATGGCTTCGACGCTCCTGGAAGCGTTGACGATATAGAACCGTTGATCGACATCCTGCTGGTCGGCCACCAGATGCCGGGGTTCGATGAGCTCGATGTCAGTCGGCGCCTGGGCGTTGAGAAAGTCCGCCAGACGCTCCGATATCAAGGGAATGCCGCCCAGCAGCCACAGGCAGTCATACTTCAGCAGCTTCTGTGCGCTGCACTGGAAAAACACGGGTGGCCTGTCCATCCCTCGCGGATAGGGCTGCCCGTCCAGCAGGGCGAGGTAGTCGAAGTTGGAGCAGGACGCCTCATAGGAGCCGATGCGGGCGTCATAGGCGCCAATCAGCTTCTCGTTGTAGTGGATCGGGGTCTTCCAGCTCAGGATCATCTGTTTGTCCCACTTCCGACGAGCGCTCGTTCGGGCGGCTGCCCTTGGGCAAGCGTACTAGGAAGACAACGGCGTCGTTGTCTTTGCGGCAATGCCATGCGCTGCCCACATTCAGGTGGTGGGTCCGCCCGCTTCACTCCAGCTCCGCCATCAACCTCCTGTTGAACGAATCCTTCTGTTCCCGATGGTTGGTGTAGCCGAGGGTCTTCTCGCTCAGGATCCTTGCAACAGTGTCGACATCGGGTCTGATGCCATTGCTGCGCAAGGCGGAATGGATGATTGGAACCGGATAGGAGTAGCGCTCGGGCCTGGCAAGCACATCGTTCACCAGTCCGGGGCTGAGGTCGAAGAGGTTGGAGATGATCGGCAAGTCGGTCTCCAGGAGCCTCTGGAGTAATCCGCGACAGACACGTTCAACGCCTTGCTCCGTGACAGGCAGTAGAGGACAGGCCTCGCGCTCGCTGACGGTTGACATGCAATACGCCAGTTTCGCGTTTGCCAGGTTGGATGGGTATGGCGGATCCATGCGTTCGAGTTCCATCTGCAGGATCGGATGCTCGGCGAGGACGATGGTTTCATAGCTCCTGGTGTTGGCCAGATACTCGAAATGCAGGGTTGCAACAGCTCCCGACCGATGCTTGATTGCGACCTTGTTTTTGCTGACCACCAGCCCGGGATGGCCTGCCAGCTCGAGTTTCAGATGAGCTTTGAGCGCATTCTCAAATGTGTTGCGCAGTTCCTTCAAAGAGCGTTCCATCGTTCCTGTTCCTGGGGGCGATTGATGTTCTGCGGTGGGAGTATTGAACGAAACGTACTTCGACGCGCGCACCGTAGGCGGCGCGCGGTGGACGTGATCATCCCGGAAACACCACCGCCGCGCGAATCAGTTTCGTGCAGCTGCAGCTCAACGAGAACAGGATTCAGGTTTGGAATGGGTGTACTCATCCCAGCGGCGGCCTGTTTGATCTGGGGGCCGGGGAAGGGACGTTGGGAACCTGCGTGCCGGGATCCCGGTATTCCGCTTTACGGAGCCCCACGCACCTGCAACGCCACATACTCGGCCAGCCCCCGGCAGGCCAGCATCAGCCCTTCGCGCGCACCGTCGCCGATATCGTCTTTCTCTTCCCCGTCCACGCGAACGCGCTCGGCGGCGTGATACAGCTCCAGCAGTGACACGAGGCCGACGGCAGCGCGGTCCCTGCGTGCGGCGGCCACGGCGTGGCCCGGTGTGCTTGCCGACCCTTGCCACGGCTGTCCGTCGGCGGCATCACCGGCGCGGATGCGCTGCAGGCAGCTGGGTAGGCTGATCGGCGCGGGCGCCTCGTTCGCAGCGGCGAAGGCCGCTTCCAACGGCTGCGCCAGTTCCGGCGGCAGGCGCAGGGCGGCCTCGCCCAGGGTGGCGGTCAGGTAGGGGTGATGGGCGTTGGACATGCGGGCATCCTCGTCGGGAACAGAGGTGCCGCCACGACAGGGTGGCGGGCGATGCGTGGCTTCCAAGACCGGGTCAACGAATCGGCGGGCACGAGGCCCCCACGCACCGCCCGCCGTCGATCGGCGAACGGATTGCCAGCCGGCGCCGTACTTGGGAGGACGACGCCGGCTGGCAAGCGTATACATCGTTGACAACACGGGCTTGGAAGTCCCGACCACCCTTGCAGGTGGCGATTCATCATGCGCACGCAGAATCCCCGCCTGCCAGTCGTTTGTTTCGATGGCATCGGGTGATCCGAGAGGAAAAATGAATTATCGCGATTGGCTTGTTCTGCGCAGTTGCATGGCAAAAGCGACATATCGCGCAGCGCTGGAACGTGCCGGCATATAGCCCATCGCAGCACAGCCACCTGTACGCAGGGCGAAACGACGTGTAAAGCCAACTTAACTGCCCGCACAGTTCACCCACCCGATCATCATAAGCGGCCAACGGCATCGGTGCTGCACGCCGGCACAAAGTGGCCCCGGCGTTGCGATGGCACTAAGCTGCCGGGCCTGTGCCAACCCTAGGGAAGCCCCCCATGTCCCACCTCCTGGCCAAGGCGGCCGAACAACAGGATCTCGACCGTATCGATGCGCTGCTGGATGCCGGCGCGGACATCGAGTGGCAGCACAAGGGCACTGGGCGCACACCGTTGTTGTCGGCGGTGATCGCCGGAAAGACTGACGCGGTGGCGCGGCTGCTGGACCGCGGTGCCAACATCGAGCATGCCTGCACGGCGGTGGGCTTTACCGCACTGGGATGGGCGGCCGAGCGCAACGACGCAGACATCGGACGCCTGCTGATCGCACGCGGCGCCTCGCTGGACGCGGCCTCGCCGGAGCTGCATCGCACTCCGCTGATGGTGGCGGCGCAGGGCGGTCATCTGCCGATGGTCGAGCTGCTGCTGGCTGGCGGTGCTGATGTTGCACGCGTGGATTTCGAAGGACGCAATGCGCTGTCGCTGGCCGAAGCGCGCGGGCATGCGGCTGTGGTGCAGTGCCTGCAGGCAGCGGGCGCGCAGATGCCACCGATGCTGGAGGAGGCGCCGCCGCTTGCGTGGCCTGAACCGGCCGCAGAAGGGGAACCGGCAGCCGTGGTGCGTGGCTATATGCTGGCCTGCCATGCATGGGAAACGCGTGGTTACCGTGATGCCAAGGCCGGTGGAGACCTGCTCGGTAGTGCAGCATTCCAACAGGAGCGCGCGGACATCCTCGCGGCTTGGTGTACCGAGCGGAAGCGGGTGTATTCCACGGGCATGTCGGTGGCCAATCCGCCGGTGCACGTGCCGGAGGATCTACTGGCCGCCGTCGGTCAGCCGACGGCCTCCAAGGCCGAAGTGCTGGTATGTGACCATGCACAGAAATCCCGCGCGCTGCGTTACGAGCGCCTGTTCGTGCTCAAGCGCGTGGCAGGGCAGTGGCGTATCGACGTGCTGAAGAAGCGCCTGTTCCGCACCGAAGCGTGGTCGTCGGCGATTCTCTGAGCGCGACCCGAAGTGCCGTCAGCCGGCGGCGCTGTACAGCACTACCCATGCCAGCATCAGGGCGAACATGCCGGCGAACGTCAGGCCAAACCACAGCGCCGCCACCTTCACGTTGCCGATCAACGCTGCCAGCATCCGCTGCGGCTCGCTCTTCAGGATCGGATATTCGGCGTGTGCCTTGCGCACACGCTGCCAGCCAAGCCCAAGGAACACCAGGATGGAGAACGGCGCCAGCAGGAGCGCCGTCTGGATCAGCCAGCCGTGGTGTGGCGCATCGACCGTGCTGTTCAACAGAACCGCAAAAAGGGCGATGGGCAGCGCCACGGTGAAAAAGCGCGGCCAGGCAGTGTTGATGAAGGGCGACATCGCAATCTTCCATGAAGGGCGGTCGGGTCCGCGCGGCATCATGCCATGCCAATGCCCTGCTGCACCGCCGCGAGTGGTGTCACACAGCTCTGGCTAGACTGTGCTTCTTTTTCCCCACCGCAGGAGGCACCCATGGCCCATCCCATCTCCGTATCCCTGATTGGCGTTCCCACCGATGTCGGTGCGGGCCATCGCGGTGCACGGCTGGGGCCGGAAGCGCTGCGCGTGGCGGGCCTGCCGGAGGCGCTGGAGGCGCGCGGCGTGGACGTGCGCGACCTGGGCAACCTGGATGGCCCGCGCAACCCGTGGACCGCGCCGGTGGAAGGCTACCGCCACCTGGATGAAGTGGTGGCGTGGAACCATGCGCTGATGGAAGCCAGCTATGCCGAACTGCAGGCCGGCCGCATGCCGATCATGCTCGGCGGCGACCACTGCCTGGGCATCGGTTCGATCACCGCGGTGGCGCGCTGGTGTCGCGAGCAGGGCAAGACCCTGCGCGTGCTGTGGCTGGATGCGCATTCGGATTTCAACACCAGCGACGTGACTCCGTCGGGCAACATCCATGGCATGCCGGTGGCCTGCCTGTGCGGCCTCGGCCCGGACGCGCTGACCCGTCTTGGTGGCAGTGCACCGGCGATCACCCCGGCGCAGATGCACCAGATCGGCATCCGCTCGGTGGACCCGGAAGAGAAGCGCCTGATCAAGACCCACAAGGTCGATGTCTACGACATGCGCTACATCGACGAGAATGGCATGAAGCGCGCGGTGGAAGCCGCACTGGCCGGGATCGACGAGAACACCCACCTGCACGTCAGCTTCGATGTCGACTTCCTCGACCCGAGCATCGCACCGGGCGTGGGCACCACGGTGCCGGGTGGGGTGAACTACCGCGAGGCGCAGCTGGTGATGGAAATGATTGCCGACACCGGGCGCATGGGGTCGTTGGACATCGTCGAGCTCAACCCCTTGCTGGACAAGCAGAATGCCACCGCCGAACTGGCCGTGGACCTGGTCGAAAGCCTGTTCGGCAAGTCCACCCTGATGCGCGACTGAGCACCTGGCCTGAACGGATCGTCGATCCGTTCACACCCGCTCCACGCCGCTGCCGCCAGATTGCACTTCACGCGGCGGTGGTGGGCGTTGGCCTTCTCCCGCCGAGCGAAAGAATCCCATCCGCGAATGAAGCGGTGTAGCGGCAAACCCAAGGAGAAGCCCATGAAGCGCGTAGTTGCCCTGATGCTGTTGTCGATGTTCTCGGTGGCCCTGCTGGCCGGTTGCAACACCATTGCCGGTGCCGGCAAGGACGTGCAGAAGGCGGGTGAGAAGGTTGAGGACACCGCCAAGGGCCGTTGAGCCCTGCACGGAACGGAAAGAGAAAAGGCCGGGGTTTCCCCGGCCTTTTTTGTGCGTGCTTTTCGCTGCGTGCTGTCGAAGCGGAGTGAACCATTCAAGCAGGTGAGCAGCGTTTTCATGGTCGGTTGACCGCTGCCCAACGGCTGCTGCGCGAAGCTGGAGCCACGGTAAGAACGCCGTTGCAACCAAGGACTCCCAGCAATGAACAAAGACATCATTTCCGGCAAGTGGTCGCAGCTGAAGGGCAAGGCCCAGGCCAAGTGGGGCGATCTGACCAACGACGACTTCGATGTGGCCGAAGGCAATGCCGAGTATCTGGCCGGCCGCCTGCAGGAACGTTATGGCTGGGCCAAGGACCGCGCCGAGAAGGAAGTCCGTGAGTTCCAGGACAGCGTGAGCAAGGACTATCCGGACTACAAGTAAGCCGCTTTCGTTTCCCCCGCAGCACAACGCCCGCACCGTGAGGTAGCGGGCGTTGTGCTGTCTGGGCGGGCGATCAGCGTACCGGCGGATCCGGCACGTAGCGGTTGGGGAAGGCCTGCGGTTCGCGCGGCAGGCGCGACGGCGAATCCACCAGGATGCCGCGCGCGCGCAGGTTGCGGGCGCTGTCGTAGCGCAGCTGCAGCACCTGTGCGGGACTACGGCTGGCACGCTCGAAGTCGGTATCGCGCACCGAGGACTGTTCGCGTGCACCATGGCCGGTGCCCAGCGCTGGCGCCTGCGACTTGTTGGCGTAGCCCTCGATGCGGCTGGCGCTTGCGTCAGCGGCCGCTTCGGCGGCCGGTGCCGGCGCAGGCAGGCCACGGCGCAGGATCGGCTGCGGATACCAGCGGCGCGCCTCCTCGAACACGGCCACGCCGACCACGCCGATGTTGTCCGGGCGGCCGGTGCGGCTGGCATAGCTGCCGCTGGGGCTGCTGAACACGAACTGCGCCACTTCGTCCTGGCTCTTGCGCCAGCCGGTGATGTCGGCGCGCTGGCCGGGGTTGAGCACGTAGCCGGTCTGCGAAGGATCGGCATCTTCGCCGGAGATGGCGTTGACGCCGTCTACCGACAGCACCACCAGCACCCGGCGCGGGCTGTCGTTGTACAGGCGCACGGCGTAGCGATGGCCGCGCTCGCCGGCCACCCAGCGTTGGCCCTGGGCCGGGTAGCTGCGCAGTTCGGTGCCACGGTCGCGGTCGACCAGGGCCATGCGCACGGGGCCGCCTTCGTACACCGGCGGCGGGGGCGGGGCCGGGCGGAAACCGGCCAGGGGCAGGATCAGCAGCAGGGGCAGCAGGCGTTTCATCGGGCGTCTCCAGCGGGGTTGCGTGAATGAACGCACCGCAGGCCCTGACGGGGTTGGTGGCGTGCAAGGTAAACTGGCCCCGTTCATCGAAGGTTACCCCACGCAGTCATGACGACCCGAGTCCTTACCGGCATCACCCCCTCCGGCACGCCCCATCTGGGCAACTACGTTGGCGCCATCCGTCCGGCCATCGCGGCCAGCCGTGCGCCGGGGATCGAGAGCTTCTTCTTCCTGGCCGACCTGCACAGCCTGATCAAGTCGCAGGACCCGCAGCGCACCCAGCGCGCGACCCTGGAGATCGCGGCCAGCTGGCTGGCCTGCGGCCTGGACCCGGAACACGTGTGGTTCTACCGCCAGAGCGACATCCGCGAGACCACCGAGCTGATGTGGTTCCTGACCGCCATCGCCAGCAAGGGCATCCTCAACCGCGCGCACGCCTACAAGGCGGCGGTGGACAAGAACCGCGAGGAAGGCGTGGACGAGGATGCGGGCGTCAGCGCCGGCCTGTTCATGTACCCGGTGCTGATGGCCGCCGACATCCTGATCTTCAAGGCCAACCAGGTACCGGTGGGCCGTGACCAGATCCAGCACATCGAGATGGCGCGCGATTTCGCGCAGCGCTTCAACCACGTGTACGGCAAGGAGTATTTCCCGCTGCCGGACGTGGTGATCGACGAGCAGGTGGCGACGCTGGCGGGCCTCGACGGCCGCAAGATGAGCAAGAGCTACCACAACACCATTCCGCTGTTCGTGCCGCGCGAGGAGCTGAAGAAGCTGGTGTTCTCGATCCTGACCGACTCGCGCGCACCGGGCGAGCCGAAGGACACCGAAGGCTCGGCGCTGTTCCAGATGTACCAGGCGTTCGCCACCCCGGAACAGACCGCGGAGTTCGCCAGGGCGTTCGCCGCGGGCATCAGCTGGGGCGATGCCAAGCAGCAGCTGTTCGAGCGCATCGACAGCGAGCTGTCGCCGCTGCGCGAGCGCTACAACGCGCTGATGGCCGAGCCGGAGAAGATCGAAGCATTGCTCAAGCGCCGCGGCCAGCAGCTGCGCGAGCAGCTGGCGGCACCGCTGCTGGACGAGCTGCGCCATGCGGTGGGCCTGCGCGACCTGTCCACTGCGGGAGACATCGCCAGCGAGGATGCCGGCGTGGCCCGCGTGGCACCGCCGCTGTTCAAGCAGTACCGCGAAAAGGATGGCCGTTTCTACTTCAAGCTGACCGCCGGTGACGGCACGCTGCTGATCCAGAGCGAAGGCTTCGATTCGCCGCGCGATGCGGGCCAGCTGATCGCGGTGATCAAGCAGGCCGAGCAGGGTGACCAGCTGCAGAGCGAGCTGTTCAAGCTGGACGCCGAGGTCGATGTCGTGCTGGCTGCCTTGGCCGTGCTGCGCGAAGCGTAAGGGGTAGTGCCGGCCGCTGGCCGGCAACTGCACGTTCCCCAGGTTCTCGGAAATGCCGGCCAGCGGCCGGCACTACCACGGCATTGACCCATGGCATGATGTCCACGCGCCTCCGGCGCGATGACATGGAGTCTGCGATGGCCTGGTTGTCGCTGCTGCTGTTCCTGCCCTGGTTCCTGCTGCTGGGCAGCCTGTACTGGCTGTTCCCGCGCCAGCCGCGTACCGCGCGGCGGCGCCTGTTCGATGGCACCACCCTGGTATTGGCGTTCGCGCTGAGCATCGTGTCGATGCTGTGGGGCTACCGCATCGGCGTGGTGCAGCCCGGCGCTGGCCCAATCTGGCCGCAGGTGCTGGCGGTGCTGTATGCCTACGGGGCGTTCCTGGCGGTGCTGGTGCTGGCCCTGTTGCTGCGGCCGCGGTTCGCATTGCGCTCCGGCTGATCGGTAGTGCTGGCCGCTGGCCGGCACATGCATTCTCCTGGTTATCCCGAGGTTGCCGGCCCGCGGCCGGCACTACCCGACCAAAGCCGCATCGAACCCGGGCCGCCTGCGCGCCTACCATGGGGGTCTGTTCCCGATCCTGCCAGGTGCGTGCCGATGACCGCCGACCCCAGCATCCACACCATCGATACCGGCTTCCAGCGCCCGGATTTCGACGCGGCTTACCTGATCGTTGAAAACGGCCGCGCCGCGTTCGTCGACTGCGGCACCGGCCTGTCGGTACCGGCGATGCTGCAGGCGCTGGCGGATGCCGGCCTGGGCGTGGAGGCGGTGGACTGGCTGCTGCTCACCCACGTGCATCTGGATCATGCGGGCGGTGCAGGCCTGCTGATGCAGCAGTTGCCGAATGCGAAGGCGGTGCTGCACCCGCGCGGTGCACCGCACATGATCGATCCGGCCCGCCTGATTGCGGGTGCGACGGCGGTGTACGGCGCCGAAGAGATCGCGCGCAGCTATGGCCGCATCGAGGCGATTCCGGAGCACCGTGTGGTGGTGGCCGAAGACGGCCACCGCATCGACCTGGCCGGCCGCGAGCTGGTGCTGCTGCATACCCCGGGCCACGCGCTGCACCACTACTGCGTGTGGGATGCGCGCAGCCGCAGCTGGTTCACCGGCGATACGTTCGGCATCTCCTACCGCGAGCTGGACAGTGCGCAGGGCGCTTTCATCTTCCCGACCTCCTCGCCGGTGCAGTTCGACCCGGAGGCGATGAAGGCTTCGATCCGGCGCATGCTCGATTACGCGCCGCAGGCGATGTACCTGACCCACTATGGGCGCGTGCAGCAGGTTGAAAAGCTGGCCGAAGACCTGTTCGAGCAGATCGATGCGATGGCCGCCATCGGCCGCCAGTGCGACGGGCGACCGGACCGCCACCGCTGCCTGCTGGCCGCGCTGCAGGCGCTGTACCTGGAACGTGCACAGCTGCATGGCTGTGCGCTGGACGATGCCGCGGTGACTGCAGTGCTGGCGATGGACATCGGACTCAACGCGCAGGGCCTGGCGTGCTGGCTGGACCGCGTATCGCGCTGACCTGGGCGCGCCCTGTCGGCGGGAATCCGGTGTGCCACTGGTAGATCCACGCCATGCGTGGATGACATGGGCCCATGCTGCGCCGTGATGTCACGACCACGTTACACTCTGGTGACTTCCAAGCTAGCCGTGGTACTGCCGTGAATCCGATGCGCGTGTTGCTGCTGTCGTCCTGCCTGTTCGTCGGTGGCCTGGCCCATGCGGCCAACGACCTGCCCGGCGGCGGCATCGATCCGCAGGCACTGTCGCGCCATGTGCGCGTGCTGGCGTCGGATGAATTCGAGGGCCGCGCGCCGGCCACCGAGGGCGAAGAGCGCACGGTGCAGTACCTGATCGAGCAGTTCCGCAGCTACGGCCTGCAGCCGGGCGGCGTGGACGGCAGCTGGGTGCAGCCGGTGCCGCTGGTGCGCGCGCAGCTGGACGGCGCGGCCAAGGCCAGCCTGTCGCTGAAGCAGGGCAAGCGCGCGCTGGCCAACGGCGTGGACGTGACCCTGCAGAGCCTGCAGCCGCGCAAGCGCGTGCAGATCAAGGATGCGCCGCTGGTGTTCGTCGGCTACGGCATCGACGCGCCGGAGCGCCAGTGGAACGACTACAAGGACGTGGACCTGCACGGCAAGATCGCCGTCGTGCTGATCAACGACGCCGATTTCGAAACCGATGCGCCGGGCGCGTTCGACGGCAAGGCGGTGACCTACTACGGCCGCTGGACCTACAAGTTCGAGGAAGCCGCACGCCGTGGCGCCGAGGGCGTGCTGATCGTGCACGAGACCGCACCGGCCGCCTATGGCTGGGCCACGGTGAAGAGCTCGGGCACCTCGCCGCTGTTCGACATCGAGCGCAGCCAGGCCGAGGCAATGGCGCAGCACACGCCGCTGCGTGGCTGGATGCAGCGCGAACTGGCCGAGGCGATCTTCGCCGACGCCGGCCTCGACTTCGATGCCGAGAAGCGCAAGGCGATGCGCGCCGACTTCCGCCCGGTGGCGCTGGACAATGCAAAGCTGAGCGTTGATTTCGCGCTCAAGCGCGAGCAGGTGGTGACCCGCAACGTGGTGGCCAAGCTGCCCGGTGGTGAACACGCCGACGAGGCCGTGATCTTCTCCGCGCACTGGGATGCCTTTGGTATCGGCCAGCCGGACGCCAAGGGTGACCGCATCCGCCGCGGTGCGATCGACAACGCCACCGGTGTGGCCACCGTGCTGGAACTGGGCCGCGTGTTCGCCGCCGGCCCGCAGCCGCAACGCACGCTGTACTTCGTGGCCCTGACCGCCGAAGAGAAGGGCCTGCTGGGTGCCAGCTACTACGCCGCGCACCCGCTGGCGCCGCTGGACAAGACCGCTGCAGTGCTGAACATCGAGATGTTCAGCCCGGATGGCGCGACCCGTGACATCGCCTCGTGGGGCAAGGGCCGGGTCTCGCTGGAGGGTGACCTGGAGCGCGTGGCCAAGGCCCGCGGCCGCAGCTACAGCCCGGACCCGAACCTGGAAGCCGGCTTCTTCTACCGTGCCGACCACTTCGCCTTCGCCCGCCTGGGCGTGCCGGCGATCACCATCGGCCCGGGGCTGGACAAGCTGGACGGCGGCGTTGAATCCGGCCGCGCGCTGCGCGAGAAGTACTTCGCTGACTGCTACCACCAGGCCTGCGATGCCTGGACCCCGAGCTGGGACCCGAGCGGCCACGCCGCCGACACCCTGCTGGTCTACGACCTGGGCGCCGAGCTGGCCAACAGCCGCCGCTGGCCGACGTGGGAAAAGGAATCGGAGTTCCGCGGCGCGCGCGACAAGAGCGAAGCGGCCCGCCGTTGAGGTAGTGCCGGCCGCTGGCCGGCAACTCCCTGCTCTTTCCGGAGGTTCATGAGGTTGCCGGCCAGCGGCCGGCACTACCGAAAGAGGTGGCGTTGCCGGCCAGCGGCCGGCACGCCCGGGTATTCGTCAGCGCCGGCGCAGCAGCGTCCACGCGCCCCAGCCACTGGCGGCGAGCGCTGCCAGATAGCACGCCACCATCGTGCGCAGTCCAACCGGCGACCCTGCATTGATGCCGCGATGCAGGCGCAGCTGCAGCGAGCTGTGGCCGCTGCCCAGGTCCACCGCCAGCTGCAGCGCCAGCGCGGCGCAGAACACCAGCAGGGCAATCCCGAATCCGATGCGCGGCCACGCGGCCTGCGCGTTGGGGCGGCGCAGCAGCCAGGCCAATGCCGTGGCTGCGGCCAGCGTCGCCGCGATCCACATCAATGGCGTGGCGGGAGACGAAGCGGCCACCGGCAATGCACCGGTGGCCGCGATCATGACGACGCGCTTACTTGCGGGTGCCGTCGAGCCAGTTCGGGCCCTTGTTGGTGAGGAAGAACACATAGACCACCAACGATACCGCGATCGTCGCGGTCACGTAGATGGCGAACCAGTCGACGTGGCCGGTCTTCAGCGCGCCCTGGTACAGCAGCGGGGCGGTGCCGCCGAACAGCGAGTTGGCCAGCGCGTAGCCCAGGCCCACGCCCAGTGCACGCACGTGGGTCGGGAACAGCTCGGCCTTCACGACGGCGTTGATGGAGGTGTAGCCGGTGAGGATGACGAACGCCAGCGCCAGGGTCAGGAACGCCAGGGTGGCGTCATGCTGGTGCGGCAGCTGGGTGATCAGGTACCAGCTGTACAGCACGCCACCGACGCCGAAGAACACCAGCAGGGTCTTGCGGCCGATGATGTCCGACAGCCAGCCACCGACCGGCTGCAGCACCATCAGGAACGCCAGCACGCCCAGGTTGATCAGGGTGCCGGTCATCGGATCGTTGCCGGCGAAGGCGCTCTGGATCATCTTCGGGCCGTTCACCGAGTAGGTGTAGAAGGCCACGGTGCCGCCGGCGGTGATCAGGAAGCACAGCAGCAGCGGCCGCCACTGGTGCACGAACAGTTCGTACATCGAGCCGGACTTCTGCGCCTTGCCCTCGCGCGCGGCCTCGATGGACGACTCCGACAGCGACTCGTCCATGCCCCGGCGCAGCCAGAACACCACCACCGCGGCGATGCCGCCGATACCGAAGGCGATGCGCCAGCCCCATTCGGAGATTTCCGGCTTGCCCCAGAAGGTCAGCATCAGCAGCAGGGTCAGCTGGGCCAGCACATGGCCGCCGACCAGGGTGACGTAGTGGAAGGAGGACAGGAAGCCGCGGCGGCCGGGAATGGCGGCTTCGGACATGTAGGTGGCGCTGGCACCGTACTCGCCACCGGTGGCGAAGCCCTGCAGCAGGCGCGCAAACAGCAGGATGACCGCGGCCCAGATGCCGATGCTGGCGGCGGTGGGGGTGATGGCGATCAGGAACGAACACAGCGCCATCAGCGTGACCGAGACGGTCAGCGCCAGGCGGCGGCCATGGCGGTCGGCGAAGCGGCCGAAGAACCAGGCGCCGATCGGGCGCATCAGGAAGGTCGCCGCGAAGATCGCCCACACGTACATCGTGGAGTTCTTGTCATCGGGCGAGAAGAACTGCGATTCGAAGTACACGGCGAACACCGAGTACACGTAGACGTCGTACCACTCCACCAGGTTGCCGGCGGAGCCTTTGAGGGTGTTGGAGATCGACCGCCGCAGGGCGGCGCGGTCGTTCGCGGGGACAGCAGGTTGGGACGTGGTGCTCATCTGGGTGGGAATCCTCGATGCGGCGCGTCCGTGCGCAGGGAAAACGGCGCCCGGCCTTGGGGCGGCGCGGCCGGGCAGCCCTCTTGGTACTGCATCGACCGTCAACACGGGGTAGCAGACCAGAGCAGGGTGCATGGATGGATGACAGCGTGCCACCGTATGGGGTCCCGGACCATACTCAAAACGTCCTAGAATCCGCCTTCCCCCGGCTCCCTGGTGTGTCATGTCGGCTCCCCCCTCTTCGTCTGCGGCTGCCCCCCGGGGTGGCCTTGTCGCGCTGGCACTGCTGCTGGTCTACGTGGTCTGGGGCTCGACCTACCTGGGCATCGCCAAGGCCCTGCACGGCGGCGCACTGCCGCTGACGATGGTCTCCGGCAGCCGCTTCATCATTGCCGGCGGCCTGATGTTCCTTGCGCTGCGCCTGTTCTGGAAGCTGCCGAACCCGACCCTGCGGCAATGGCGCAACCTGGTCATCATGGGCGTGACCATGCTGGTGCTGGGCAACGGCATGGTGGTCCTGGCCGAACGCGAGGTGTCCTCGGGCCTGGCCGCCACTGCGGTGGCCTCGGTGCCGCTGTGGATGGCGCTGTTCTCGGCGCTGCGCGGCCAGCACGCCAGCAAGGGCGAATGGCTGGGCATCGCCATCGGTTTCCTGGGCGTGGTCTGGCTCAACGCCGGCAGCAGCCTGACGGCCTCGCCGACCGGGCTGGTGCTGCTGCTGATCGCGCCGATCGGCTGGGCCTTCGGTTCGGTGTGGGCGCGTGGGCTGGACCTGCCGGGCCCGTTCATGACCGCTGCCGGGCAGATGCTCTGCGGCGGCGTGCTGCTGGTGCTGATCGGCCTGGCGGTGGGCGAGCGCCCGACCACGCTGCCCGATACCGGTGGCCTGCTGGCGATGGCCTACCTGTGCGTGTTCGGCTCCATCGTCGCGTTCACCGCCTACGTGTGGCTGCTGCAGAACGTGCGCCCCGCGCTGGCGGGCAGCTACGCGTACGTCAATCCGGTGATCGCGGTGCTGCTGGGCGCACTGCTCAACGGTGAGCGGTTCGGCTGGCGCGACCTGTTGGCGATGGTGGTGATTCTTCTGGGTGTGGTGGTGCTGACGATGGCAAGGACGAGAAAGAAATGAGCATGGATGAGAAAGAACAACGCCGGGGCCTGCTGGTCACCGCTTCCACCTTCGTGATCTGGGGCCTGGTGCCGGTGTACTGGCACCTGCTCAACGAGGTGCCCTCGTTCCAGATCATCGCCCACCGCATCATCTGGAGCACCGTGCTGGTGCTGGGCTGGCTGCTGCTCAGCTCGCGCCTGGGCTGGTGGCAGAAGATCGCCGCACAGCCGCGCGCGCTGCCGATCCTGCTGGTGTCGAGCCTGACCATCGCCTTCAACTGGGGCCTGTACATCTGGGCGGTCAACGCCGGCCATGTCATCGAGACCAGCCTGGGCTACTTCATCAACCCGCTGGTGAACGTGCTGCTGGGCGTGCTGGTGCTGAAGGAACGCCTGCGCCGCCTGCAGTGGGTGGCGGTGGCGATGGCGGCGGTGGGCGTGGCCTGGCTGACCATCGACGCCGGCACACCGCCGTGGATCGCGCTGGGTCTGGCCTGTTCATTCGGCCTGTATGGCCTGCTGCGCAAGCTGGTTTCGGTCGACCCGGTGGCCGGCCTGGGCGTGGAAAGCATGTATCTGTTCCTGCCGGCGCTGGCCTTCGCGATCTGGGCCGAGAATGGCCACGGCGGCGCGTTCTTCCATGGCTGGGGCTGGCGCAACGACCTGCTGCTGATCTTCGGCGGCGCAGTCACCGCAGTGCCGCTGATCGGCTTCGCCTACGGTGTGAAACGCATTCCGCTGTCGCTGGTCGGCATCCTGCAGTACATCGCGCCGAGCCTGCAGCTGCTGCTGGGTGTGTTCTTCTTCCACGAAGCGTTCGACACCGCCAAGGCGATCGGCTTTGCCGCGATCTGGGCCGGCCTGGTGCTGTTCGTCGGCGACAACATCCGCACGATGCGCGCCGCAAGGCGCTGACCGGGACGGGGTCGCATGGAACGGGGTCAGAGCCCTTCGCGGGGCGAAGGGATCCGACCCCGCTTCCCAAAAAAGAACGGCGCCCCGAGGGGCGCCGCTCTGCTTCCATCCACAGCCAGGAGAGAGATGGCTGTGGCGGGAACGCGGTTGCAGGCTTAGAAGCGCTGCTGATATTTCATGTACATGAAGCGGCCGATGTCGAAGCCACCGTAGTAGGTGAAGCTGCTGTTCGGCTGGCTGTACATGATCGGACCCTGGTGGTTGAACACGTTGTTCACGCCCAGCGACACGGTGCCATCCCACGGCAGGCTGTAGCGCACCTGCAGGTCGTGGAAGGTGTTGGAGCCCACCTTGTTGGTCGGCGATGCACTGGTGTACGACGAACTGAAGCCCGGCAGGTTGCACTCGTCCATGTACGAGCACTTCTCCTTCATGCTGGAGTAGTAGCGCGCGGTCCAGCCGATGCCGAGGTCGCCGTACTGCCAATCCAGGTTGAAGGTCGAGCGGACGCGGAAGTCGCCGCCCCAGCTGGTGCGCTGCTCCACCGGCGTGGTCGCGGCGTTGTCGTTGCGCTGCTTCAGGTAGTCGGTGTAGGTGGTGTTCCAGTTGACGGCGAACTGGCCGAACGTGGTTTCCGGCAGGCGGTAACGCACGTTGACGTCATAGCCGGCGGTTTCGCGGAAACCGGCATTGACCAGCGAGCGGTCCAGGCTGTTGACCTGGCCGTTGCTGCCACGGGTGAAGCGGCCACAGGCGGCGTCCGAACCCTGCACATAGCACTGCTCGAGAATGCTGTTGGCGGTCTCGGAGACGATGGCGTTGTTGATGCGGATCTTCCACCAGTCGAGGCTGACATCCAGGCCGGCCACGAAGTCCGGGCTGTACACCAGGCCCACGGTCCAGGTCTTGGCGGTTTCCGGCTTCAGCGCTGCGTTGGAACCCGAGTTGAAGTCGACGGTCGACTGCTGGCCCGGCTTGGTGGCAACGGTGCCATCGCTGTTGAGCTGGCGGAAGTTGGCCGGCACCTTCAGCGCCTGGCAACGGGCAGCAACGGTCGGGCTGGTGGCCGCGGTACCGAACGAGGTATCGCACGGATCGGTGAACGAATCGCGGGTGCTGACGGTACCGCCGTACAGGTCATCCACGGTCGGCGCACGGAAGCCGGTGCCATAGGTTGCGCGGACCAGCAGGCTGTCGATCGGCTTCCACTTCAGGCCGAACTTGCTGTTGGTGGTCGAACCGAAGTTGTTGTAGTCCGAGTAGCGGCCGGCCACGTCCAGCGACAGCTCGCGGGCGAACGGCAGGTCGGCCAGCAGCGGCACCTGCAGCTCCAGGTAGACCTCGTTGAGCGAGTAGTCGCCACGCGTCGGCTGGCCGCTGGTGCCGGCGATCTCGCCCTTCTGCACCTTCATGTCCGGCGTGTAGCTGGCTTCTTCGCTGCGATGCTCGAAGCCCATCGCACCCATGATGTCGCCGGCCGGCAGGGTGAACAGCGAACCGGAGATGTTGGCGCTGGCGACCTTGGTGGTGCTCTTCATCTTGTCGACGAAGCGGGCGAACAGGTAGTCCTGCACGTCCTGGTTGCTCAGCGAGCCCGGGCCGGTGTAACCCATCGGTGCAGCCGGGTTCCACGGCACGCAGCCGGCGATCACCGCGCCCGGCGAACCGCAGCGGGCCACGCTGCCATCCATGAAGGACGGGCCGACGGCCTGGTTGACGTGCGGCTGGTACATGCTGCCGGTACCGATGCGCTCGCCTTCATTGCGGTTGTACATGTAGCTGACGTTCCAGTCCCAGTACCGCGAACCGGTTTCGAAGCTGCCTTCCAGGCCGACGCTGGCGCGCTTGGTTTCCAGATTGTTCTCGGTGCCGCGCGGCAGCTCCTCGGAGCGGTGTGCGAACAGCACGTCCTGGCCCCACAGGTTGAACGTGCTGTCCTTGGACAGCGCGGCACGGCTACCGTTGCGTGCCTGCGCGGCACTGACCGAGTACGGGTAACCGGCCAGGTGCTTGGTCGATTCGCGCTTGCTGTACAGCGCGTCGGCGACGATGCGCAGGTTGTCGGTGATCGAGAAGCCGCCGTTGGCGAACACCGAGGTGCGCTCCAGGCCGGTCAGCAGGCTCATGTTGGTCTTGCTGTTGGCACCATCGGCCGGATCCGGCGCATGGAAGTTGCCGGCCTTGCCCGGGTCTCCGCCCGGGCCCACGGTCAGGTTCTTGCCACCGACGGTGACGTAGCCCCACGGGGTGTTGCCGTTGAGGCCATCGGTCGGGTGGCGCGGGCCGTTGGTGTAACGGCTGAACTCGCGGTCCTTGCCCAGCACCTCGTCTTCCTTGGTGCGTTCGGCACCCACGGTGAACCAGCCGCGGTCGAAGGTCTTGCCGAAGGTTGCGCTGTAGGAGCGCTTCTGGCCGTCACCCTGGCCGTACTGGCCGACATAGACGCTGGCTTCGCCACCGTCGAAGTTCTTGCGGGTGATGATGTTGACCACGCCGGCGATGGCGTCCGAGCCGTACAGCGCGGACGCGCCATCGGTCAGCACTTCCACGCGCTCGACGATGGCCGACGGAATCGAGGCCAGGTCGGAGTAGCCGCCGGCGCTGACGCCCATGCGGCGGCCGTCGATCAGCACCAGGCTGCGTTCCGGGCCGAGGTTGCGCAGGCTGACGTACATGCCGCCGAAGTCGCGCGAGGAGGTCAGCGAAGACGCGCGGCTCATGCTCGGCGAACCTGCAGCGGGGATGTCCTGCAGGATGTCGGCGACGTTGACGTAGCCCTTCTTCTCGATCTCGGCGCGGTTGAGCGCGATCACCGGCTGTGCGGTCTCGACACTGGCCTGGCGGATGCGCGAGCCGGTGATTTCGATGCGGTCGAGGGTGGTGGTGGCGTCGCCGGTGCTCTGTGCGAAGGCGGGGGTGGTGCAGCTGGCGGCCAGCGCGATGACGATCGCGTTGCGCAGCGGAGTGGTTTTCAGGGACATCCGTGAAATCTCGTGTTTCATGAAAAACATGCGCCCGTTCTATGGGCGCGTGGGGTGCTGCAAACCAACGTGGGGGGCGCGATTCTAGAATGTTTCCATTCGTAACTGTTTGTCTCTGCGCCACGGATGTGCGCGAAAATGAATCGCAACCAACAATCCACAGATGCGCTGTGCGCAGCGTCACGCGCGCTGCGTTTGCGATGGGCAGAGGCATCGATAGCGGCGCGAACCCGGCATGCTTGAGTGGTTGCGACAACACGTCGCAGAGCGCGGCGATGCGCAGGTGCTCTTCCGTTGTGATGCGCCTGCGTGCATGAAATGCTCTTCGCGATTTCGTCGAACGCAGGAGATGAAGGAATGATCCAGCTCGAAGAAGCACGCCGCCGCGTGGAGGCTGCACTTGCCAGCGACGATGAGCCGGTTGCCATCACGCACGAGCATGAAGTGGTTGAAGGCTGGCTGTTCTGCTTCCAGTCGCTGCGCTACCTGCAATCCGGCGAGATCTCGGATGCGCTGGCCGGCAATGGACCGATCTTCGTCGACCGGCATACGGGCGAGCAGCACGCGTTGGGCACGGCGTGCGCGCCGGAGGAGGCGCTTCGCCAGCATCTGGCCCAGCGGCGCCCGCCGTGTGATGTCGCGGCCGTGGATTGCTGAGTCCGGCAACGAAAAAGGGACGGAGCCTTCGCTCCGTCCCCTGCTTGATGCGCGGTCTGTCGCTGCGTGATGCTCAGGTTTCGCGCAGCGCCGTGGTGATGGGCAAACGTGCCGCGCGCAGTGCCGGGAACAGGCCACCGACCAGGCCGATGCCCAATGCCCATTTCAGTCCGGTCCACAGCAGTTCCGGCGATACGTGGAACTTGAACACCACTGCGCTGAAGTTGCTGCCGATGGTGGACACGCTGTAGCCATTGAACAGCAGCCATGCCACTGCGCAACCGAGCAGGCCGCCGAGCAGGGCCAGCAGCATCGTCTCCAGCATCACCGCCGTCACCACCGGCAGGCCGCGGAAGCCGATCGCGCGCATGGTGGCGATCTCGCGCGCGCGCGTGGCCACTGCTGCATACATGGTGTTGAGCGCACCGAACACCGCACCCACCGCCATGATGGTGCCGATCACCTTGCCGAGGATGTCGATCAGCTTGGTCAGGCCACCGCCCTGCTTGCTGTAGTAGACGCGGGTGGTTTCCACGTCCAGTTTCAGGCGCGGGTCGGCAGCGACGGCGGCCTTGAACTGCTCGAAGCCGGGCTTGCCATCGGTGCGCACGCTGATCGACTGCCACGCACTGCGCTGGTAGGTGGTGGCCAGCGTGTCGGCGTCGGTCCACAGTTCCGAATCATGCGCGTCGCCGGTGGCGAATACGCCCACAACGGTCCAGGTCTGGTTGCCCAGGGTCAACGTCTTGCCCACCTCCATATCGCGGAACTGGCCCTTGGCGCCCTGGCCGACCACGATCTCGCGCAGGCCGGTGGCGAACTTGCGGCCTTCGACGATCTTGACCTTGTCATGCACCGCCCACGCCTGCGGGCCGACGCCGCGGAATTGCGCATTGACGTCGGTGCCGTCGGACTTCGACACCAGGTTGACCACCTGCGACAGCTCCGGTGACAGCAGCGGCCGGCCTTCGGCATCGCGGCTGATGCCGGGCAGGGTGGACAGCGTGGGTACCTGTTCGCGGGTGATGACCGAGTTGGTTTCGGCCTGCGAGCCGCCGCGCAGCACGATGGCGGTGGTGTCATCGCCGGTGTTGTTGAGCGTGGCCTGGAAGCCTTCGCCCATCGCCAGCATCGCCACCAGCACGCCCACCACGCCGGCGATGCCGACCACGATCACCGAGGATGCGCCCCAGCGCTGCGGCAGGCTGGCCACGCCGATACGGGTGGCGGCCAGCGCCAGCCGTCCGCCACGGGTCAGCAGCAGCCACAGCGCTACCAGCACGGCCACGGCCAGCACGCCAAACCACGGCAGGCTGATCCACAGCACCAGGCCGATCACCAGCAGCAGCGCCGTCACGCCGTTGCCCAGCCACTTCTTGAGTTTGCTCTTGAACATGTGGGTGTCCTCCTCAGCGGCCGGCCAGTGCGTCGACGATCTTCAGGCGCTTGGCACGCAGCGCCGGCAACAGGCCGACGATGATGCCGATCACCACGATCAGGCCCAGCCCCATCAGCCAGGTCGGCGTCGGCACGTGCGGCGGCAGCATGCCCATGCTCTTCGGCCCGATCGCCGGCAGGATCAGCGCAGCCAGGCCCATGCCGATCAGGCCGCCCAGGCCGATCAGCAGCACCGACTCCACCATCACCAGGGTGAGCACGGTGCTGTCCTTGAAGCCCAGTGTCTTCAGCGTGGCCAGTTCGGGTACGCGCTCGCGCACGGCCTGCGCCATGGTGTTGCCGGTCAACAGCAGCAGGGTGAAGAACACCGCGCCCATGATCGAGGTGACGATCATGCCGATGTCCGCGAACTGCTTGACGAAGGCCTGCTGGAACGCCGATTCGGTCTGGGTCTTGGTCTCGTGGTCGGAGTTGGCCGAGATCGCGTCGATTGCCTGCGCCACCCGCGAGGACTGGTCCGGGTTGTCCAGCGTCACCGTGTACCAGCTCACCTGGTTCTTGATGTAGTCGTTGGATTCATCGAAGTACTTCCAGTTCATCATCAGCTGGCGTTCTTCGTTGGCGGCCAGCGCACGGTCCTTGGAGCGGTAGATGCCCTTCAGTTCCAGCGGCCAGTCGTTGCTGCCGCCACGCGGGAAGATCGTTGCCTGCAGCGGGATGGTGTCGCCGATCTTCCAGCCGAACTGCTTGGCCAGGGTCTCGCCGACGATGGCGCCGGTGCGGGTCTGCTTCCAGTCGTCCAGCTGTGCCGGATCGATCTGCAGCTCGCGGTAGACATCGAAGTAGTTGGGTGAGACCGAGAAGTTCGGGAAGAAGTTCTTCGGGTCCTGGTAGATGCCGCCGAACCACATGCCGTAGGCCACGTCACGCACGCCGGCTACCTGCCGCACCTGGGCTTCCAGGCGGATCGGCAGCGACTGGGTGATCGACAGGCGCGAGGCGACCACCAGCCGGTTGGCGCCTTCCACGCTGCCGCCGGAGGTGAATGCCACGCGTACCGAATCGAGCATGCCGAACAGCAGGAACGCGGCCACCACCGAAAGCAGGGTCAGCAATGTACGGGTGCGGCTGCGGAACAGCTGCGCCCACACCAACGAGAAGTATTTCATCGCCGTGGCCTCCGTCAGTGGGCCAGCGGCGCGTCGGCCAGCTCGCCCTTGTCCAGGTGCACCGTGTGCGTGGCGTACTCGGCGGCCTTCGGGTCATGGGTGACCATGATGATGGTCTTGCCATGCTCGCGGTTGAGCTGCTGCAGCAGGCCGAGGATCTCCTCGGCGGACTGGCGGTCGAGGTCGCCGGTGGGCTCGTCGCAGATCAGGAAGGTCGGGTCGGAGACGATCGCCCGGGCGATCGCCACGCGCTGCTGCTGGCCGCCGGACAGCTCATTCGGGCGGTGGTTGCGGCGGTCGGCCAGGCCGACCAGGGTCAGCGCGATCTCGGCATTGCGGCGGCGCTGCGCGGCATTGAGATGGGTCAGCAGCAGCGGCAGCTCCACGTTCTTCTGCGCGGTCAGCATCGGCATCAGGTTGTAGAACTGGAACACGAAGCCGACGTGGTGGCTGCGCCAGGTCGACAGCTGGCCGCCGCTCATCTGGTCGATGCGCTCGCCTTCGATGCTGATCTCGCCGCCGCTGGGGTTGTCCAGGCCGCCGATCAGGTTGAGCAGGGTGGTCTTGCCTGAGCCGGACGGACCCATCAGTGCGACGAAGTCGCCGCTGGCGATGTCCAGGTCGATGCCGTGCAGCACCTGCACTTTCTCGGGGCCACGCTGGTAGGTCTTGGTGATGTTGCGCAGTGAAACCAGGGTCGACATGGGTGGTTCTCCACGGAAGGCGGGAAACGGGGAAGCGCCACGGCGGGGGCCGCAGGCGTGCGTCGAGCGGTGCTGCCGGCGGCGCCCGTGGGCGCCAGGCCGCTACTGCGCTTGTTTCTGTTGCACCTTGGCGCCATCGCGCAGGGTGTCGGGCGGGTTCACCACCACCGACTCACCCGCGCTGACGCCCTTGAGGATCTGGCGATCCTTGCCCATCGCCTGGCCGGCCTCGACCGTGCGCTGCTGCACGCGGTTCTGGTCGCCCAGCACGAAGGCCACCGAGGCGCCCTCGCGCTGGACCACGGCGCCCGCCGGCACGCGCACGCCCTGCGGTTTGGCCGCCGCCTGCGGCTGCGCCTGCTCCAGGAAGCTGACCCGCACGCCCATCTCCGGCACGATGCGCGGGTCCTTCACCTTCAGTGCCACGCGCACCTTCACCGTGGCCTTGCCGCGGTCGGCGGTGGGGATGATGGCGATCACCTCGCCGGGAATTTTCCACTCCGGATAGGCGTTGAGCGTGGCTTCCACCGGCATCTTCGGCTGCACGCGGCCGATGAAGGCTTCGCCCACCTCGACTTCGATCTCCAGTGAGTCCATGTCGACGATGGTGCCGATGCCGGTACGGGTGAAGCCGCCGCCCGCCGACAGCGGCGAGACGATTTCACCCGGTTGCGCGGCCTTGGCGGTGACCACGCCGGAGAACGGCGCACGCACGATGTTGTTGTCGACGCCCAGGTCGGCGATGGCCAGCTGGTCGTTGGCAACCTTGACGTTGCGCTGCGCGGTATCCAGCTGGGCACGCAGGCTGTCGCGCTGGGCCACGGCCTGGTCGTACTGCGAGCGCGACACCAGCTGCTGGCCGACCAGCGCCTGCAGGCGGCTGGCTTCGGCGGCGGCCTGCTTCTGCTGTGCCTCCAGACCGGCCACCTGGCTGCGTGCGGCCTGCAGCTGCGAGGCATACAGGCTGCGCTGCGCGTCGGCATCGATCGGGTCCAGCGTGGCCATGATCTGGCCCTGCTCCACGCGCATGCCTTCCTCGATCATCACCTCACGCACCTTGCCAGTGATCTTGGCCGAGACCGTGGCCATGCGCCGGGCGACCACGTAGCCGCTGGCATCGAGCACCGAACTGCTGGCGCTGCCCTGCTGGATGGCCACGGCGGGTGCGGTTTCCACTTCCACCGCTGGCGTACGCCCGAACAGGGCGAAGGCAGCAGCGGCCAGCAGCAACACGATCACGATGATCGCGATCCACAGCCAGCGGCGGCCACCACCACTGCCACTCCCTCCGGAGGCGGGCGGCGGGGACTTGCGGTCGATACGGAGTTCCTTCAACAGCTCGGCAGAAGCGTTCATTCGTTCCATCACAGACGTTCGGGCGGGTGTGGCCGGAAGAGCGGACGGCGGCGGTTCCGGCGGTGGAGCGTGCGGCACAGCATGAAGGCAGGCACAGCGATGACGGCAGTGACAGCTGTCACCCGATGACACTGACGGCGGCAACTGCGAAACGTGACCACGGCGGCACAGGATGGCAACGTCCCCGCTACCGGTACCGCCCATGGATCCGATCACCCCGTCGCTGGCCCGCCTGCAGCAGGTGCAGGTGCGCTACCGCGACCATACCGCCCTGCATGGCATCGACCTGCAGGTCCGCGCTGGCCAGGTGCTGGCATTGCTGGGCCGCAACGGTGCCGGCAAGAGTACCGCGATCAGCGTGCTGTTGGGCCTGCGCCGCGCCGACGCCGGCCAGGTCGAACTGCTTGGCGGTGACCCGCAGCAGCGCGCCAGCCGTATCGGCCTGGGCGTGATGCTGCAGAGCACCAGCCTGCCGCCGATGCTGCAGGTGGGTGAACTGGTGGCGCAGGCCAGCGCCTGCTATCCCGACCCGATGCCGTTGCAGGAGGTGCTGCAGCGCGCTGGCCTGCAGGCGCTGGCGCGCCGCCGCTACGGCCAGCTGTCCGGCGGCCAGCAGCGTGCCGTGCAGTTCGCCATGGCCCTGTGTGGCCGCCCGCGCGTGCTGTTCCTGGATGAGCCCACCACCGGCCTGGATATCCAGGCGCGGCAGGCGATGTGGCAGGCAATCCGGCAGCTGGTGGCCGAAGGCTGCGGCGTGCTGCTGACCACCCATTATCTGGAGGAGGCCGAAGCGCTGGCGCAGCAGGTGGTGGTGCTGGAGCAGGGCCGGGTGCTGGCCGATGCCCCGCTGAGCGAGCTGCGCCTGGCCGACCGGCCGCGTCGGATTCGTTGCCGCAGCGGGTTGCCCATTGAGGACGTGCAGCAGTGGCCGGGCGTACAGGACGTGCAGCGCGACGGCGAGCATCTGCAGCTGCTGGCGAGCCCGGCCGAGCCGGTGGTGGCCCGCCTGCTGGCCGCCGATGCGCAGCTGCGCGAACTGGAAGTACAGGGCGCGGCGCTGGCCGACGCCTTCCTCGACATGACCCGGGAGGCCGCATGAACACCCTGATCCGTACTGCCGGGCAACCGCTGTCTGTGTGGCGGCAGGTACTGTGCCCCTACCGTGCCGAACTGGTGGCCGAACTGCGCCGCGCCTGGCGCACGCCGGCGTTCGCAGTGCCCTCGCTGCTGTTCCCGGTGCTGTTCTACCTGCTGTTCGGCGTGCTGCTCGGGCGCGGTCACGCGCCGCTGTACCTGCTGGCCACCTACTGCGTGTTCGGTGCGATGGCCCCGGCCCTGTTCGGCTTCGGCGTGCAGCTGGCGCTGGACCGAGAAGGCGGCCTGCTGACCCTCAAGCGCGCGCTGCCGATGCCGGCGGCGGCACCGCTGCTGGCGCGGCTGGCGATGGCGGTGATGTTCGCGCTGCTGGTGGCGTTGCTGCTGATCGGCGTGGCGCATGTGCTCGGTGGTGTGCAGCTGCACACCCTGCAGGTGCTGCAGCTGCTGGCGGTGGCGGGCCTGGCGGCGCTGCCGCTGGGGGCGATCGGCCTGCTGATCGGCAGCCATGTCAGTGCCAGCGCGGCACCGGCGATGGTCAACCTGGTCTACCTGCCGCTGGCCCTGCTGTCGGGCCTGTGGCTGCCGCTGTCGGCGCTGCCCACGCTGTTCTCGACGATGGCCCCACTGTGGCCGACCTGGCATCTGGCGCAGCTGGCGCTGCCGGTGGTCGGGCTGCCGTCGGTGGGCAGCGTGGCCGGCCACCTGCTGGTGCTGCTGGCGGTCACGGTGGTCGCGCTGCTGCTGGCGCGCCGTCGCCTGCGCCGGATCGGCTGAACTGGCATGATCGGCAGCGATCGTCCCCGCCTGGATTCTCCCGTGTCGTCGAGCTGGCTTGCGTCCCTGCTGCGCCCCGCACCGGATTCGGCGGTGGCCGAGCTGCTGCGACGTGGCAAATCGCCCTGGAGCGGTGCGATCCACCTGCTGTGGTCGGTATGGATCTTCCTCACCCCGGTGCTGGGGAACGGCTTCACCCTGCGCTGGCTGTTGCTGACCCTGGTCAGCTATCCGATGTTCCTGCTGTTCTACGCCAAGGTGATGCTGGCGCCACGGCACCATGCATGGCGCTACGCGCTGGGCATGATCGTGATGGCCCTGGTACTGCTGCCGTGGTATCCCTCGGGACTGAGCTATTTCGTGTTCGGCTGCGTGATGATCCGCATGAGCAGCCGGGGCGGCTGGTGGCACTACCTGCTGCAGCTCACCGGGCTGAACCTTCTGTTCTGCAGCACCGCGCTGTACTTCGGTTATCCGTGGCAGGCCATGGTGTGGATGCCGGCGGTCTCGTTCATCGTCGGGCTGGTGGTGAACGTGGAGGCCTTGAGCCATCAACGGGACGTTGCCCTGCAGCTGTCCCAGGACGAGGTGCGGCGGCTGGCGACCACCGCCGAGCGCGAGCGTATCGGCCGCGACCTGCACGACCTGCTGGGCCATACCCTGTCGCTGATCACGCTGAAGCTGGAACTGGCGCGCAAGCTGCACGACCGCGGTGATGCGCGCGCGCGGCAGGAGATCGGCGAGGCCGAGGACATTGCCCGCGAAGCGCTGGCACAGGTGCGCAGTGCGGTGACCGGCATCCGCGCCAGCGATCTTGCTGGCGAGCTGGCATCGGCGCGTCTGCTGCTGGAATGCCAGCAGGTACATCTGCAGTACACGACGCCACCTGCGATGCCGGTGGACGTGGAACGTGGCCTGGCGTTGGTGTTGCGCGAGGCGGCAACCAACATCGTGCGCCATGCGCAGGCGACCCGGGTACAGGTGGATTTCATGCTTGAGGAACGACAGTTGGCGATGCAGATACGCGATGACGGCCGTGGCGGCGTGCAGGCCGAGGGCAATGGACTGTGCGGCATGCGTGAGCGGGCCGCAGCACTGGGTGGCCAGTTGACGCTGCAGTCGCCGCGCGGGGCGGGCACCGTGCTGACGGTGCGCGTGCCGTTGATGGCCGCGACCACGCCGCTGTCGCCTACGTCGTTGGCGCAGGACGGTGCCGCATGATCCGCATCCTGCTGGCCGAAGACCAGGCCATGGTGCGCGGTGCGTTGTCGGCGCTGCTCGGCCTGGAGCCGGACATCGAAGTGCTGGGCAGTGCTGCCGATGGCGAAACCGCGTGGCGGATGCTGCAGCAGCTGCAGCCGGACATCCTGGTCACCGACATCGAGATGCCCGGCTTGTCCGGTCTGGAACTGGCGCAGCGCATCGCCCGCCAGGAACTGCCGATCAAGGTGGTGATCGTGACCACCTTCGCCCGTGCCGGCTTCCTGCGCCGCGCGCTGGAGGCGGGGGTGCTGGGCTACCTGCTGAAGGACGCACCGGCCGAGAACCTGGCCGATGCCCTGCGCAAGGTGAAGCAGGGCATCCGCGCGATCGACCCGCAGCTGGCACTGGATGCGTGGTCGCAGGCCGACCCGCTGACCGACCGTGAGCGCCGCGTGCTGCGGCTGGCGGGCGAGGGCCGCACCGCCAGCGAGATCGCCGAGCAGCTGGGGTTGTCGCACGGTACGGTGCGCAACTACCTGTCCGAGTGCATCGGCAAGCTGGGCGTGGCCAATCGGATCGAGGCGTATCGGCTGGCGCGACAGAAGGGGTGGTTGTAGGGGCGGCCTGCCTTTCCCGGTGATGTCATTTCCGCGACCGCGGGTGGGTGTTACTTTCTTTGCTCGTGCAAAGAAAGTAACCAAAGAAACGCTCCGCCGGCCGCGAGCCGGCGTGCTGCGCACGCCGGTGCCCTGCGCTCCTCGGTCCGTCGAGGGACGGCGCGGGAACTCGCTGCGCTCAGACACCCGCACCTCTTCGCCCTCGCCGGACCTGCGGTGCTCGGCTCGCTCAAGGCGGACTTGAAGGGCAAGATCAACAGCTAGAGCATCCACGCATGGCGTGGATCTACTGGGTGCAGCTGTGGCATTTGACCTTGGGTCCGCCTTGAGCGAGCCGAGCATCGCAGGGGAATCAGGGGCGAAGAGGCGCCGGTGTTTGAGCGCAGCGAGTTCGGCGCCGTCCCCTGATTCACCGAGAAGCACAGGGCACCGGTGCGCAGCACCGGCTCGCGCTCTGGCGGCGCGTTTCTTTTGGTTACTTTTCTTTTCGCGCGAAAAGAAAAGTGACACCCCCCGCGGTCGCGGAAACAATCCGCCGGGAACGCCCGGCGAACCCGATCAATCCTTCCCGCGCGCCATCGCCTGGAACACGCCATCACGGCGCACCCACAGGTGGAACAGTGCCGCACCCACATGCATCAGCACCGTGGCGAACAACACATATGCCAGCAGGCTGTGCGCGTTACGCAACGCGGCATACAGCGCCGGGGTGTGCGGCACGATCGGCGGCAGGTGCAGGCCGCCCCACAGCACGATCGGGTAACCGCCGGCCGACAGCATCGCCCAGCCGATCAGCGGCATCGCCAGCATCAGCGCGTACAGCATCCAGTGCGAGGCCTTGGCCGCCATCACCTGCCACACCGGAAGATCCGCCGGCAGCGGTGGCGGACGATGGCGCAGCCGGTTGTACAGGCGCAGCAGCACCAGTACGCCGATCGCGATGCCCAACGGGCGATGCAGATCGATCAGCATCGGCCGCAGGTGCAGCGAGGCGACCATGGTCACGCCGATGAACAGCATGGCGATGATCATCAGCGCCATGGACCAGTGCAGCACCCGCGCCAGCAGGTTGAAGTGGCCGTTGCCGGTGCTCATCGTGCGACCTCCTTCGGTTGCTCGACGTTGCCGGTGGCGCGCTCGCGTTCGCGGCGGTTGAAGGATTGCGAATACACCGCCGAGCGGGCCGCCAGGATCGGATCGTCACTGCCACGCACGCCACTGGGCAGGATCAGCGGATCGAAGTTGATCTGGCCGCACGCGCCTTGTTCCTGCGACTGCATGCGGTCCAGGCTGAGTACGCCGGCCACCACCTGATCACGCGATTCGGGCCACGGTACCGACGGATCATCGATGGCATCGCCAGGCTCGGCGGTGGTCACGACCAGGTTCCAGCGCACCGGGCCGCTGGCCAGGCGCTGCTGCAGTTCCTGGCTGAGGAAATCGACGCTGGCCTGCTTGCGGGTTTCCGCATCCATCTCGACCACCGGCGCCTGCGGTTGCCAGCGCCAGCGCACCGCGCGCTTCTGGCCCTGCGCGTTGGTGAACCAGAAGCTGTTGACGCTGTTGAAAGTGGTGTCGGCCCAGCTGCTGGTCCACGGCGCGGTCTTGGCCCACTGCTGGAAGGCCTGCGCACTGGGGTACTTCGCCAGCACCGCGGCCATCTTCTGCGGGTCGGGCTTGCCGGTGGCCGGGTCGGGGATGGAGGCGTGCGTCTGCGCGTAGAACGCCTCGGCGTTGGGCACGGCGAAGAACGGGAAGCTGTTCATCGCCATCCGCCATTCCTGGCCGTCATCGCTGACCATCTGCACCGCGAGGCTGCGCACGCGTGCGGTGTTGTCGGCGCCGTAGGGATCACCGCCGCCGATCGACAGGCGGCCCATCACCGGTACGCGTGACTGCGAGAACACGCGGGCGCTGGACAGGGTAGGGGCCTGCGCACTGGGTTCGAACCAACCGCTTACGCAGATGCCCTTGCTGTGCGCACGACGGAACCCGGGATGGGCGGGGCCGGTAGCTTCGATGGTGTCGGTGAAGCGCTGCGCGGTCAGGCGGTCGCCAATCCAGCCGGCCAGCCAGGCGAAGGCCAGCGCCACCGCACCCAGAATGAGTGCGATCAGTGCGATCCAGGGCAGCGGCGAATGCCTGCGCGGTGCGCCCGGCGTCTGGCCAGCGCGGGTGTAGCGGAAGAGCGACATGGTCGGAGTCCTGCCTTCACGGAGCGTGTGGGTGGTCGACCCACACATCCTCGCAGAACCCTTCCAGGCCCGGTATTCAATTTTTCGTCAAGTTTGCCGGGGACGGCGTGCCGACCAAGGTCGGCACCCACCCGATCAGCTGTAGCGCTGCTTCAGCATCGCCCACGCCGAACGCAGCGCCAGCGCTTCGCCACCGGCCGGACGGCCCGGGCGTTCGCCGTCGTTCCAGGCGTACACGTCCAGGTGCGCCCAGCGCTGGCCGTCTTCCAGGAAACGCTCCAGGTACAGCGCGGCCGTCACCGAGCCGGCCATGCGCGAACCGGCGTTGGCCAGGTCGGCGATGCCGCTGCTCAGGTAACGCAGGTAGGGGCGCCACAGCGGCATGCGCCAGACCGGGTCGCGTGTCGCGTCGCCGGCCTGCAGCCACTGCTGGGCCACGCTGTCGTCGTTGCTGAAGAGCGCCGGCAGGTCCGGGCCCAGCGCAATGCGCGCGGCGCCGGTGAGGGTGGCGAAGTCCAGCACCAGGTCCGGTTTCTGCTCGCTGGCGAAGGTCAGCGCATCGCACAGGATCACGCGGCCTTCGGCGTCAGTGTTGTCGATCTCCACGCTCAGGCCCTTGCGGGTGGCGATCACTTCGCCCGGGCGGAAGGCATCCGGTCCGATCGCGTTTTCCACTGCCGGCACCAGCAGGGTCAGCCGCACCGGCAGGCCGTGCGCCATCACCAGGCCGGCCAGGGCCAGCGCGTGTGCCGCACCGCCCATGTCCTTCTTCATGTTGCGCATGCCGTCGGCGGGCTTGATGTCCAGGCCGCCGGTATCGAAGCACACGCCCTTGCCGACCAGCACCAGCGCCGGATCGGTGTCCTTGCCCCAGCGCAGCACGATCAGGCGCGGTGCGCGGTGCGAGGCGCGGCCCACGGCGTGGATGGCCGGGAAGTTCTGCTTCAGCAGTTCATCGCCGGTGATCGCATCGACCTGCGCACCATGTGCATCGGCCAGCGCGCGCGCGGCATCTTCCAGCTGCTGCGGGCCCATGTCTTCGGTCGGGGTGTTGACCCAGTCACGCACGCGCAGGCTGGCGGCGATAAGGTCGGCCACTTCACCGGACGGTGCAGCCACCAGCTGCGCCGGTGCACGGTTGCGCTTGCGGTAGCGGTCGAAGCGGTAGCTGCCCAGGCCCCAGCCCAGCTGCAGCAGCGCTTGTTCGGCGGCCGGCAGTTCGCTGGCCAGCTGCCACACGCTGCCCTCCGGCAGCGCGTGCGGGGCATGCGCATAGCTGTACGCATCACCACGATCACCCACACCCATCACCGCACCGGCCAGGCCATCGGTGCCGGGCAGCAGGGCCACGCTGTGCGCGCCGGCGGTGAAACCCTGCGACGCCAGCCATGCCTGGGTGGCGGCCGGCTGGCCTTCCTTCCAGGACGCGAACTGCTCGCGGTCCAGCACGTACAGCGGCAGTGCTGCGGCGGTGTCGGCGGTGAAGCCTGTGATCTCGCTCATGCGTCAGATACTCCGGGGTGCGGCGGCATCGAGGTTGGCATCCAACCAGTCGGCCAAACCGGTGAGGGTGTCGAACTGCAGGTCCGGCTGCAGCTGCGGATGGGTCCAGGTGGCTGCTTCGCGGTTGATCCAGCACCCGCGCAGGCCGGCGGCGATCGCCCCGGCCACGTCCATTTCGGCATGGTCGCCGACGTGCAGTACCTGTGCCGGCGCCACACCCAGGCGGGTGCAGGCGGCATGGAAGATGCTCGCCTCCGGCTTGGCTGCGCCGTGTTCGCGCGCGCCCAGCTGGAAGGCGAAATGATGGGCCAGACCGATCCGCTCCAGATCGGCATTGCCGTTGCTCAGCGCCGCCACCGGCACCCGCGCGGCAATCCGCGCCAGTGCGTCGATCGCATCGGGGTAGCACTCGACCTGGTTGCGCGCGGCGTAGAACACGTCATACGCCGGTTCCAGCAGCTCCAGGCTGGCACCGCTGGTGTGCAGCGCTTCGTGCAGGGTCAGCCGGCGCAGTGCGCTCAGGTCGTGATGGAGGTGCGGATGGGCGTGGTACAGGCGCTCGCGCAGTTCGCGCATCGCCGCCACCGGATACATTTCGGCAGTGGCGGGGCTGTGTTCACGCATCCACTCGTGCAGGACCAGGTCGATGCGGGCGCCGATCGGAGCGAACGGCCACAGCGTGTCGTCAAGGTCGAGGGTGATGGCTTGGACTGGGAAATTCACCCCGCCATTCTACCCCTGCCCGCACGGGCTTTCATTCCAGCAGCCGCGCCCAGCCCTGCATGCCGTCCAGCCGTGCCAGCACCAGCTTGATGCAGACCAGCAGCGGCACCGCCAGCAGCAGGCCGATCATGCCCCAGGCCCAGCCGAACACCATCAGCGCCAGGATCAGCACCAGCGGTGACAGCTTCATGCGCCGGCCCAGCACGATCGGGGTCACCATCTGCCCTTCCAGGGTGTGCAGGCCCAGATAGGCGGCGGCCGGCAGCAGGGCCTGCAGCGGGTCGCGGAACTCGACGAAGCCCATCAGCAGCATCAGCGCCACGCCGATCAGCGGGCCGACATACGGGGCGAAATTCAGCAATGCAGCCACCGTGCCCCACAGCAGGGCTTCCTGCAGACCGATGCCGAACAGCATCAACACACCGGCGAACACCAGCCCGACCAGGGTGTTGATCACGCTGATGGTCAGCACGTAGCGAGAGACCTCGCGCTCGATCGACCGCAGGATGTCGCTGGTGAAGCGCTGCTGCTGGCGGTTCGGGAACAGGGCGATCGCTGCGCGTTGCAGGCTCTGCCCGTAGATCATGAAGAACAGGGTCAGCAGCACCACCGCCAGTACCGAAGCCGCCAGCCGCGGCGCGCGGGTCAGCATGCGGTACGGGTCGTCCAGCTGGGTGCGGATCACCTGCACCTTGTGGTTGCTGTCACCACCGGCCACGCGGGCGAAGTTTTCCGCGGCCTGGTTGGCCTGCTGCACCGGCTTGGTCAGGTCCTGCACCTGACGGGCGACCTTGCGCAGCTGCTGTGGGGCTTCCTGCGCCCATTCCATCGCCGGGCCGATCAGCTGCACGGCCAATGAACCGGTCACGCCCAGGCCCGCACCGAGGATCAACAGTGCGCCCAGCGCGCGCGGAATCCACAGCTTCTGCAGCAGGCGCAGGATCGGGTTGCCGACCAGCGCGAAGAACATCGCCAGCAGCACCGGCAGGATGATGTCCTGTGCGGCCCACAGCGTGTAGCCCACCGCCAGGGTCGCAAGCACCACCAGCGACATCGGCCCGCGCGGGCGCGACGGCGGTGGCAGCGCTGCCTCTGGCTCGTCGGGGCCGGCCGGTGGCGGGGACAGGAGGGACTCGCTCATCGACGCATCAACCGGAAAGGGGAGCGCATTATCCGCCGGCCGCGATCGGCGCGGCGGATTTCGTGGATCAACGTTCGGACAGCTCGGTGGCGGCCTCGGCCGGGCGCGGTTCGCGCAGTTCCGGTTCCGCGGCGGATTGCGCCGCTGGTGCCGGCCGAGCGGTGGATGCCGACGCGGTCGCCTGCACCTGCTCACTGGCTTCGTCGGCTTCTTCGGCCGCGTCGTCGGCGCTGGCTGCCGCCTGCGCCGCCATCGCCGTGGCGAACGCGGCCTGGGCACTGGCGAACAGGT
Source organism: Stenotrophomonas sp. WED208 (assembly GCF_040984485.1). NCBI lineage: Bacteria > Pseudomonadati > Pseudomonadota > Gammaproteobacteria > Lysobacterales > Lysobacteraceae > Stenotrophomonas > Stenotrophomonas sp. WED208. The sequence goes on along the minus strand of NZ_JAZARB010000002.1, from coordinate 39,347 downwards.
TCGAGACCGAACCCACCATCTGCAGCCAGCGGGCACCGTTGACCTTGCCGGGTACTTCCAGCTTGCCGGCAATGAAGCCACCGGCCAGACCGACCACCACGATGCGCAGCGGTGACCAGCCCTGTCGCCAGACCTGGCTGAGCGTGGACCAGTGGTCCTGGGTTTCAACCAGGCGCACGGTCACCACCTGTTCGCAGCGTTTCACCCGCCGTTGCAGCGCACCGAACTTCATGGCTTGCCCTCCGGCAGCTGCACATCGGCATCGGGATCGTCTTCGCTGGGCTCGTCGAACAGGCCCAGGCGTGACAGCTGGCGCCGGGTGGCGTGCATGCCGGTGTGGTGGAAGAAGTAGGACACCCGCCAGATCGCATAGCCCGTGACGGCCAGGCTGAGCAACGAGGTGATCAGCAGGGCCTGCAGCCAGCTCAGGCCCCAGCTCTGCAGCAGGGCGATGAGGGTGGCGGCCATCAGCAGCCAGGCCGAGGCACCGAACACGATCGCCACGCCGGCCCAGGCCAGCGCACGGCCGAACGCGCTGCGTGCCAGCGCGAAGTCGGCCGAGGCCAACCGGCGCAGCGAACGCAGCGAATGCTTGGCCGAATCGGCAGCGGCACGACCGGCCGCGCCGACCTGGCGGATGCTCTCATCCAGCGGCGGGGTGGCCGCCGGATCAGGGGCTTGCGCGTTGTCTTCGCTCACGCCGCGGCTTACTTGTCGCTGCTGCCGCGGGCCAGCTTGGCGATGATCCAGCCGGCAGCGAAGGCGACGCCGAACGAGGCCAGCGGACGCTCACGGATCAGCTCGGCGGCGCTGTCGATCAGGTCCTTGCCCTTGTCCATCAGGGCGTCGACCTGTTCCTTGGCAGCGGCACCACCGAACTCGGCGGCGGCCAGGCCGGACAGCGCGCTGTCGGACAGTTCGGCCTTGACGTTGGCCTTGCCGATGCGCAGTTCGTCGGTCGCGGCACCGGTTGCGCCCTTGATCGCACCGCCGGCGGCCGTGGCGGCCTGCTTCAGGTGGGAACCGGCTTCACCCAGGTGTTCCTTCAGGTTCTCGGTATTGGTGGGGCTCATCGAATCACTCCTGTTGCGATGGGGGAACGGGTGTCGGCGGTGCCGACCTGGACTGATAGCAATAGCATTGCCGGGGTATAGGGGGTGTTACGGCTGGGCGATCAGCGCATCACGAGCTGGCCCTGCTGCTGGCCATTGTTGCGCAGTACGCGCACGACCAGCGTTGGCGGGCGCTGCTGGAAATTGGCGCGCCAGCTGGCGAGGTCGGCGAATTCACCCACCGTTGCATCGGTGATGATGTCGCCCTGCTGCAGGCCGTTGGTGGCGGCGCGGCTGCCGCGCTTGACCTCGCTGACCAGTACGCCGCCAACGCCCGATTGGCGCAGCGACTCCGGCAGGTCGACGAAGGTGGCGCCGCCCAGGCGCGGATCCAGGCTGTCGCCGGTGACTGCGCGGGCCTGTTCCTTCAGCGTTGCCTTGATCTGCAGCGGCTTGCCTTCGCGGCGCACGTCCAGCGTCAGCGGGCTGCCGACCGCGGCCAGGCCTTCCACGTTGTGCAGGGCTTCAGCGCTGTCCACGCGTTGGCCGTTGGCCGAGACCACCACATCGCCCGGCTTCAGCCCGGCTGCGGCAGCGGCCGAACCGGCCAGTACCCGGGTGATCAGCGCACCACGGGTTTCACCCAGGCCCAGCCCCTGCGCGATCTGTGCGGTCAGGTTCTGGCTCTCCACGCCCAGCGTGCCACGCACCACCACACCGTGCTTGACCAGCTGGTCGACCACGCTGCGCGCCAGGTTGGACGGAATCGCCAGGCCCAGGCCGATGTTGCCGGCCATGCTGCCCTGTGGGTTGAAGCTGGCGGTGTTGATACCGACCAGCTGGCCCTGCAGGTCGACCAGAGCGCCACCGGAATTGCCCGGGTTGATCGACGCATCGGTCTGGATGAAGTTCTGGTAGCCCAGCCCTCGGATGCCGCTGCGGCCCACCGCCGAGACGATGCCCGAGGTGACCGTCTGGCTGAAGCCGAACGGGTTGCCGATCGCCACCACGAAGTCGCCCACCCGCAGCTGGTCGCTGTTGCCGAGCTTGATGTCGGTCAGGTTCTGCGCCGGGATGCGGATCAGTGCGATGTCGGTATCGCGGTCCGAACCGAGGAACTCCGCCTTGACCGTGCGCCCGTCGGCCAGTGTCACCTGCACGTCATCGGCGTTGTCGATGACATGGTGGTTGGTCAGTACCAGGCCTTCCTTGGCGTCGATGATCACGCCGGAGCCGAGCGATTCGTTGATGCGTTCCTGCGGGATGTCCGGGAACAGGCGGCGGAAGAACGGGTCATTGAAGAAGGGGTTGCGCACGCGCACCACCTGCTTGGTGTTGACGCTGACCACCGCCGGCATTGCCTTTTCCAGCATCGGTGCCAGCGACGGCACCGCCTGCCCGGCTACCGAGGCCGGCAGTGCGGCGCTGGTCGGCAAGACCGCTGGCAGCGGTGCGGCATCGGCCCGGTTGTCCAGGTGCGCATTGATGCCGGTGGCAACGAAGCCACCGAAGGCGGCGGCGATTGCGAGCGTGAGCAGGGTGGGAAGCGGTCGCATGGGAGTCGGTTCGCTGGCGTGGGTGGGGGCGGTTCGGCCCTACGGTAAAACAAGCTGAATGAGTGTGTCGCGATCTGGATAAATGCGCCATGAAAACCGGTTGCCCGGAGCGCCGACCGCGCGCGCCGCGAATGAGCCGTTGGCGACAGCGCGATCCGTGCGCCACGCACCGTGGATACGCGCCCGGGCGTGGCGCGATACAGGCCGATACTTGCGCAGTTCTGCGCATCCCGGTGCCGCGATGCGCCATATCGCACGCCTTCGGCTGCAATTGAGCAGGCGCATGCGACGAACGCTTCCGCCTGCCGTGACCTTGCGGCGCAGCACTGAAAAGAAGGGGTTTCGTGCACGACGGCAGCGTTGATGAGGGTGGTGGGCTACACCATTGCCGTCGCATCAGATGCGATTGCGGGCGCATGCCCCGTTCCACGATCGTCAATGTCGGTATAGCATCGCCCCGTTTTGATACTTAAGGCCCCCAGGAGGGCAACATGAGCAACGGTAATGGTGTGTCGGTCGTGACCGACGCCGTCGAGAACGTGAAAGAAACCGCCACCAACGTCGGCGAGACCATCGCCCACGCCGCCGAAGACGCCGTGAAGTCGGTCAAGAAGACCGTCAAGCGCGCCACCAAGGCTGCCGGTACCCGCGTTGCCAAGGCCAAGAAGGCTGTGGCCAAGGTCGAGAAGACCGTTGCCAAGAAGGCCGAGAAGGCTGCCAAGTCGGTTGGCAAGACCGTTGCCAACGCCAAGAAGAAGCTGGAAGCCGCCAAGAAGAACGCCAAGGCCGAAGCCGCTGCCCTGAAGAAGGAAGTGGCCAAGAAGAAGGCGGCTGCAGGCAAGGCCGTGACCAAGAAGGCCGCTGCTGCCAAGAAGACCACCAAGGCCGCCACCAAGGCTGCCGGCAAGAAGGTCGCTACCGTGAAGAAGGCTGCCACCAAGAAGGCCGCCGTCGCCAAGAAGACCGTTGCCAAGAAGACCGCGGCCGCCAAGAAGGTTGTCGGCAAGAAGGTCGCTACCGCCAAGAAGGCCGTGGCCAAGAAGACCGTCGCCGCCAAGAAGGTCGCTGGCAAGAAGGCCGTGGCTGCCAAGAAGGTTGTCGGCAAGAAGGTTGCCGCTACCAAGAAGGTCGCCACCAAGAAGACCGCGGCCGCCAAGAAGGTTGTCGGCAAGAAGGCTGCTGTCGCCAAGAAGGCCGTCGGCAAGAAGACCGCTGCTGCCAAGAAGGTTGTCGGCAAGAAGACCGCCGTTGCCAAGAAGGCGGTGGGCAAGAAGGTTGCCGCCACCCGCAAGACGGTCGCCAAGAAGGCTGCGCCGCTGAAGAAGGTCGCCGCCAAGAAGGCTCCGGCCAAGAAGGCCGTGCGCAAGGTCGCCAAGCGCAAGTAATCGCGCCGTGACCGAAGGCCCTGCCACCCAACGGGTGGTGGGGCCTTTCGCGTTTCTGGGACACCCCATGGGGCAAGATGCAGGTTCTTCCCGCCGGAGCCCCGGGCATGCGTGGTATCGACTTCAGTTCCTGGCAGGGCGTGCTGTCCACGTTGGCTGGTCTGGTCCTGATCACCCTGCTGGGCGTGGGCATCCGCCTGCTGGTGATGCAGACCCTGCAGCAGCGCCGCGAGCGCGAGAACCGGCAGATCAATGAGCGGCTGCGCACGCTGATGGCGGCCTACAAGACCCTGGGCGGTTCCTTCACTGGCGAACTGGGCGTGGATCCCAGCCATCGCCGCGACCTGCGCCAGCGCGAAGATGTCGAAGGCATCGCCGAACCCCGCTCGGATCGCGCGCGCCGCATCCGCGATGCCGTCGAGGCCGCGTTGTCGGACATCCTGTTGCTGGGCACCGACGAACAGGTGCGGTTGGCCGCGGGCGCGGCCAACGAACTGGCACAGGGGCGGCCGGTGCACACCCACGAACTGGTGGTCTCGCTGCGCGACTTCGTACGCGAAGCGCTGGATCTGGCCCCCATCCCGGCCGACCTGAAGATTCCATCGCAGGGACCAACCCGACCCGCCGCCAGTGGTGGCGGCAAGGGCCGCAACGACGGCGATGCCAAGGGCGGTCGTGCGGGTGGTGGTGGAGGTGGCGGAATGGGGGCCGGCATGGGCGGTGTGGGCCTCGGCGCCGGCGCCGCTCTGGGCGCCGGCCATGCGTCTGTCAGCGATGACACGGACGCGCGCTGAGCACGTCCGCCGGATTCAGCGCGTCAGCTCGTAGAGCGGTACGAACCCACCGTAGATCATCCGCGCGCCGTCGAACGGCATCGGATTCTTCGCCGGATCAAACCGCGGGTCTTCCATCATCTTCTTCATGCCGGCGTCGCGGGTCGGCTTGTCCGGCCATTCGATCCAGGAAAACACCACCGTCTCATCCGGCGTGGCTTTCACCGCGCCGAAGAAGTCGGTGGTCTTGCCGTGCGGTACGTCGTCACCCCAGCATTCGACCACACGCAGCGCGCCGTACTCGATGAAAACGGGATCGCCTGTGCGTGCATGGGCGAGGAACTTCTCCTTGTTGGCGGTGGGCACCGCCAGGACGAAACCATCGATGTAGCTCATTGCCTGCCTCCGGATGGACCGTGCCACATGCACGGCCTTCAAGTACCCGACGAACCAGGGCGCCGTGGATCGACATCCTGTGTGCGCCCGTTCAGCCCGGACCACCGGGCAGCGGCGCCAGCACCGTCTCCGGTGGCTGCTGGCCGGCCAGGTGGCGCACGAAGTAGTCCCACATGCGGTGCGTGTAGGTGGCGTCGTTGCGGAACAGTTCGTGGTCCTGCCGGGCCAGGTACAGCAGGTCGTAGCTGCGCTGGGCCTTGTTCAGGGCGGCGGCCAGCTGCAGGGTCAGCGCCGGCGGCGCGTTCTCGTCCAGTTCGCCATAGACCAGCATCAGATGCCCACGCAGGTTGCCGGCCAACGCTGCATTGTCGAGTCCGGCAAAGGGCGCCGGCACGCCATCGGCCAGGGGTGTTGGCGGCAGCACGCCACCGAACAGCCGGTCCATGCCGTGCAATGCACCGCCGTACATGCCCTGGAAATTGTGGCTGCCGGCCGAGGCCACGCCCACCTTGTAGAACGCCGGATAGCGCAGCAGGGCGCGCGCTGCACTGTAACCACCGAACGAATGCCCGTAGATACCGACCCGCTGCAGGTCGATGCCCCGGTAGCGTTCGCCCAGCTGGCGCAGCGCAGCCACATGGTCATCCAGCTGGACATCTGCCCCGTGCAGGAAGCTGCTGTCATGGAACGCCTTGTCGCGGCCACCGGTGCCGCGCGCGTCGATGCTGACCACCACGAAGCCCAGTTCGGCCAGGCTGGCGCGTGACACCGGATTCAAGGCGGACACCGCCTCGGCGTAGGTCACCGGCGCATTGCTGACGAAGGAGCCACCGTACATCGCGTCGATCACCGGAAAGCGGCCGTCGTCGCGATAGTCGCGGGGCAGGTAGACGGTGGCGAAGATCGGCGTTCGCCCATCGGCGGCCAGCAGCCGTTCGCGCCGTGGTGGGCGCCAGCCGGCAGCAATGATTGCGCCGTCATCCGCTGTTTCCAGCACCATCACTTCACGGCCGTCATCGCTGGCCCGCAGCACGGTGCGTGGTGGCTGGTCGAGACGGGAAACGGTATCCACCAGATAGCCACCGCCAGGCGACAGCGCCTGGGGGGCGCGCCCGCCGAACAACGCACCGGTGCCGGCATCGGCCAGATGGTCGTTGCCATCGGCGGCCAGGCGCTGGACCGGTCCACCCTGCAGCGATACACGGTACAGGCCGCGTACGTAGGGGTCGCCACCGTCGACGCCGCCGGCGCTGAAGTACGCCCAGCCACCCGCAGCGTCCACGCCCAGCAGGTCGCGCACCGCCCATTGGCCGCGGGTGAGCTGGCGCAGCACCTTGCCGTCGGACAGGCGGACCCGGTACAGATGGCCCCAGCCATCGCGCTGCGAGAACCACACAGCCGTGTCCTGGCCGGGCAGGATGGCCACCGCTGGCCGGTTGTAGGAATACACGTTGAGCTGCAGGCGGGTGTCGCTGGCTTCTTCAAGAACGGTGCGCACTGCACCGCTGTTGGCATCGATCTCCAGCAGGCGCAGCCTGCGCGGTGCGCCGAAGTGCGCGATCACGGCATACAACCGGTTGCCGTCCCAGCCGAGTACGCCGGCTTCGCTGAGGGTGTTCCAGCCTTCTGGCAGGGGAATGTCACGCTGCTGGCCGTTGCGGGTGTCGACCACATACACGCTGTCGCGCACCTGCTGGGTGTCACCCAGCACCCCCAGCTTCACCGTATGCACGCGCGGCCGCGCGCTGTTGGCCGGGCTGCTTTCCAGATAGGGGTAGTCCTGCAGCGCGCGTTCGTCGTAGCGGATGCCGGCCACGTAGCGACCGTCCGGTGACCAGCCGACCGCGAACGGCCGCGTCGTCATCCGGCCCTGACGGCGTGGAATGCCGCGCAGGGTGAAGTCCGGCAGCACGCCATAGCCATGATTGGGTTCACCGCCGCTGGTCAGCGCTCGTGCTGCCGTTCCGGGCGAGTGCAGCCACAGGTTGTGATCGCGTACCTGCAGCCAGGCATCACCGCCGGGCGATGGCAGTGCATCGGCCGCTGGCACTGCATCCTGCGAACGCACGCACTGCACGTTGGGCCATTGGCAGTTGATCGCCGCCTCGCCGTTGAACTGCAGGCGCAGGCCTTCATCCAGTACCTGCACGCTGTTCAAGCGCAGGCGTGGTCCGCTGGCACCGAGAGAGGCAACCGCAGCGTCCAGCGCAGTGGGTTCGAACAGGACCTGGCGTGTGGCCTGGACTGGATCGACCAGTACCGCCTGGCGCCGGCCCTGCGCGTCTTCACGTTCGTACCAGAAGCGGCCGTCGGCCAGCCAGTTGGGCAGGATCGAGGCATTGCGCAGCGCACCGCGCAGATGACTGTCATGCACGCGTTCGGCGCGTTGGTAGTCAGCCGCCTGCAACGCGTGCGCAGGGGGCATCGGGAACAGGGCCGCGCAGGCCAGGAGGGCGGCGCGAACAGGCATCAGCAGCGGATCGGAAACGTGCAAGGCAACCTCCTGTTGCAATCGACGACGAATCACAAATGCACGCGCGCCGCGCGCGTATGCCAGACGCAGCCTGAATCAAGCCAAAAAATTCAGCAATGCGAAGACCGCTGTTTTCAGGGAGCGTTGTGGCGAATAACGGAGAATTTACATTCCCGATGCGATGGCGCCCTGGCGCTGCTGCACACCATAAGAAAGTAAAGGTGTACCCCCATGAAGAATTCGCTGATTGCTCTGGCCCTGGCCGCTGCCCTGCCGTTCACCGCCTCGGCTGCTGAGAACCTGTCGTACAACTACGCCGAAGCTGACTACGCCAAGACCGACATCGACGCGTTCAAGGCCGACGGCTGGGGCGTGAAGGGTTCCTACGGCTTCCTGCCGAACTTCCACGCCTTCGGTGAGTACAGCCGCCAGGAAATCGACCACACCAACATCAAGCTGGACCAGTGGAAGATCGGCGCTGGCTACAACGTCGAAATCGCTCCGACCACCGACTTCGTTGCCCGCGTTGCCTACCAGAAGCGCGATCAGAAGCACGGCCTGGACTTCAACGGCTACAGCGCTGAAGCCGGTATCCGCACCGCTTTCGGTGCCCACGCCGAAGTCTACGGCATGGTCGGCTACGAAGACTTCTCGAAGAAGCACGGCATCAATCCGGAAGGCCAGTGGTACGGTCGCCTGGGCGGTCAGGTCAAGCTGAACCAGAACTGGGGCCTGAATGGCGAGCTGAAGATGAACCGCGACGGCGACAAGGAATACACCGTCGGCCCGCGCTTCAGCTGGTAATTGCTTCCTCGGCGCGCCTGCGCGCTGAAGATGCCTCGACAGGCCCGGCTTCTGCCGGGCCTGTTGCGTTGTGGGGAAACGAAACCGCGCCTGACCACACGCCCCGGTCGTGCTCTGTTGCAATAAATTGGATTCCGCTGACCGCAGCACCGACCTACGGTGGGTACTTCGTATTGCCGGATCTGTGTGATGCCGCCTGCCGTTCCCGCTCTGTGTCTCGACCGGCCCTGCCGCCTGGCCATGCTGGCGCCGCATCCAGTACTTCGGCTGGGGGTGGAAGTCGTACTGCGCCGGCACGCTGGCGTGCAGGTCTGTGCCAGCTTCACCTGTGAGCGCGAACTGTTCGACCTGCTGCAGCGCCAGCCCGGCGACATCGACCTGTTGCTGGTCGATCTGCTGGCACCGCATGGGCCCGGGGAAGGATTGTCCCTGCTTCGCCTGCTGTCACGGCGCTGGCCGCTGCTGCCGGTGCTGGTGCTGTCCGCACACTGCAATGCCAGCACGGTGACCCTGGCGATGCAGGCCGGCGCGCGCGGCTTCCTGTCCAAGGAGACTTCGCCGGACATGCTGCGACGCGCGGTCGATGTGTTGGTCCGTGGCGGACGCTTCGTACCGCCGGAACTGCGCACGCCGTTGAGTCGATCACGGATGCGGCGGACACCGGAGCCGCTGCTCGCAGCATTGAGCCGACGTGAGCGCGAAGTGCTCCGGCTGGTCCTGCAGGGCTGCAGCACCGGCGAGGTCGCACGGCGTTTCGGCCGTACGGCCAGCACGGTCAGTACGCAGAAGCGGACCGCCTATCGCAAGCTCGGCATCCGCAGTGACGGCGAACTGTTCCGCATCCGGCATCTGCTCGAATGAGGGTGAGCCGGCTTATTCGCCCTGGTACTGCTTTTCTTCCACCAGCGCCGAACCGGCCACGCGGTTGATCTCGTTCTTCACCTGCACGCGCTCGCCATTGGTGCCATAGACACCACGCGCCAGCTGGATGAACGCATCGTCGAACACCTGGGCTGCTTCCTTGTCGCGCAGCTGGTCCTGGATATCCCACATGCGCTCGTTGATCGCCTTCAGCTGCTGCTTCAGCACGGCCAGTGCCGGCTGTGCCTGCAGCTGCTGCTGCAGCATGGGCAGCAGGCCGTCCAGTTCGGTGCGGACGTTGGCCAGCTTGGCCACATCGTCGATGCGCTCGGCCTTGATCTCGAGAATGGTGATCTTGTCGATCAGCTCGCCGATCGATACCGGGGTCAGGATGGCGTCCACGCGGTTGGTTCCTGGAAACAAGGCGCCATGATACCGCGCCGCTGGCACGCGGCCCCCGGTCCACGGGATTTACGCCGAATTTGCGCCATGGGCCCGGCAGCACCCTCGATCCGTTACGGCCACCGCCTCGACACTGCGTTCCCGGCGGCGTGACCGCCTTCGACGAGGAACACAGTGCAGTGAACAGCAAGGGGATGATGGCGGCGATGGTGGCCGCCCTGGCAGGGCTGCTCGGCATCGGCAGCGCCCAGGCACAGGTGCAGGTCAGCGGCAGTGCCGCACTGACCAGCGACTACGTGTGGCGTGGCAGCTCGCAGAGCGATGGCGACCCGGCGGTGCAGGCGGGCGCGAAGATCTCGGTTGCATCGGGCTGGTATGCCAGCGTGTGGGGCTCCAACGTTTCGTTCAAACCGGACAATGGCGCGCGCAGCGAGTTCGACCTGGTGGCAGGCTGGTCCGGCGCGCTGGCACCGGACTGGACACTGGATGCCAACCTGACCCGCTATGTGTATCCAGGTACTGGCCGCGCGCTGGACTGGACCGAACTCAATACCACCGTGACCTGGAAGCAGCGCGCCTGGTTGCAGATCGCGCATTCCAACGACGCGTTGGCCGGTGGCCATCGCGGCACCTATGCCCAGCTGGGGGTGCGGGTGCCGCTGCACGAGCGGTTCCGCCTGGAAGCGGCGGTAGGCCAGTACTGGCTGGCCACCGCACAGGGGCCTGATTACCTGCATGGCCAGCTCAGTGCCATCGCCTCGCTGACCCCGGCATGGGAGCTGCGGGCCACCGTGCATGACACCGACAACGCAGCGAAGCGGCTGTTCCCGGGCAATGCCGGTGGGCGGTGGGAGCTGGCGCTGCAGGGCAGCTTCTAGTCAGTCACCGAAGCCTGGCGTGCGCGCAGCGCGCCGGGCATCCACAGCAGCAGGGCCAGCACGGCCACTGCAGCACCGGCCACGCAGACCCCGGTCCAGCCGAAGCGCTGGTAGACCTGCGCCGACAGCAGCGAGCCCAGCGAACCGCCGATGAAGTAGCCGGTCATGTAGCCGGCGTTGAGCCGGTTGCGCGCCGCCGGTTGCAGTGCGTAGATCAGGTTCTGGTTGCTGACATGCAGCAGCTGCGCGGCCAGGTCCAGCACCACCACACCGGCCAGCAGTGCCAGCAGCGAGTGTGCCGACAGTCCCAGCGGCAGCCATGACAGCAGCAACAGCACCAGCGCGATGGCGGTGGCGCGTCCGGTCTGGCCGCGGTCGGACATGCGCCCGGCCAGGCCCGCAGCCAGCGTGCCGGCGGCACCGACCAGCCCGAACAGGCCGATGGTGGCGTCGCTGTAGGCGTAAGGTGGCTGCGCCAGCAGGAACGCGAGCGGGGTCCAGAAGATCGCGAACATGGCGAAGCTGCAGGCGCCCAGCAGGGTGCGCTGGCGCAGCACCGGCTCCTGCACGAACAGCACGCCGATCGAGCGCAGCAATGCGAAATAGCCGAGGCCGGCGCTGTGGTGGAATCGCGGCAGGCCGCGCTGCAGCGCCAGCGCGGTCAGCACCAGGGTGCCGGCGGCGATGGCATACACCAGGCGCCAGTCGCCCAGGCTGGAAAGCAGTCCGGCCACGGTGCGCGCCAGCAGGATGCCCAGCAGCAAGCCACTCATCAATGTGCCGACCACGCGGCCACGATGTTCCGGTGCGGCCAGCGTGGCCGCGAACGGCACCAGTACCTGTGCCACCACCGAGAACAGGCCGGTGATCGCGGTACCCACCAGCAGCCAGGCCAGCGACGGCGCACAGGCACTGATCACCAGCCCGCCGGCGGACAGCAGGCTCATCACCACGATCAGGCGGCGGCGTTCGAACAGGTCACCCAGCGGCACCAGCAGGATCAGTCCGGCGGCATAGCTCAGCTGTGCGGCGGTGACCACCATGCCGACCTGGCCGAACGGCACACCGAAGGCATCGGCGATGGTGTGCAGCAGCGGCTGCGCATAGTAGTTGCTGGCCACGGCCACGCCGGTAGCCACCGACATCAGCAGCACCTGCCAGCGGTGCAGAGGGGGAAGGGACGGACTCACGCGGTGTTCCAGGAAGCGGGGGAGCACAGTGTCCGCCTGCTGCAGTCATGATGGAAATGAATCATCATCATCCCTGTCATCTGGAAATGAGATGGTTGCGTGAATCTCAAGCAGCTCGAGTTCGCCGTCGCCCTGGCCGAGGAGGGCAACTTCACCCGCGCCGCTGAGCGCTGCCACGTGGTGCAGTCCGCGCTCAGTCACCAGATCGCCCATCTTGAGCAGGAACTGGGCACAACGCTGTTCGAGCGCCTGCCGCGCCAGGTGCGGGCCACCGCCGCCGGCGAGGCGCTGCTGGTGCATGCACGCCAGGTGCTGGCCAGCCTGCGCCACCTGCGCGCCGACGTGGCCGCCGTCACTGGCGAGGTGCGTGGCCTGCTCGCGATCGGGCAGATCTCCTCGCTGACCGACATCGATGTGGTGGCGATGCTGGCGGCCTTCCAGCAGGCGCACCCGCAGGTGGAGTTCCAGCTGCGGGTCGACAAGAGCGAGGACCTAATCGCGCAGGTGCAGTCGCGAGAGCTGGACGTGGCACTGGTCGGATTGGCGCCGTCGGCGGGGTTGGACGGGGTCTGCCACCAGATGCTGCAGGAAGAAGACCTGGTGGCGGTGCTGGCGCCGTCGCACCGCTTGGCCCGCCACAAGCGGCTGCCATTGACCGAACTGCAGGACGAGGCGCTGGTCGACTTTCCGCGCGGCACCGGTGCACGCCGCCAGACCGACGATGCCTTCGCCGGCGCTGGCCTGCCGCATACGGTGCGCTTCGAGGTCAATCTGATGGAACTGATCGAGCGCTTCGTCCGCCATGGGTTGGCGGTTGGCATCGTGCCAGCGTTGATCGCCGACGGGTTCCAGGGGGTGGTACAGATTCCGCTGCAGCCGACCCCGACCCGCCGCGTGCACCTGGTCTGGCAGCGACTGCCAACACCGGCGGCGCGGGCGTTTGTCGAAGCTGTGCTCAGCCGCGCAGGCGCAGGCTCAGGCCCTTGAGGAAATTGCGCAGCATCTGGTCCAGGCAGCGCCGGTAATTGGTGTGCCCGGGCTGGCGGAACAATGCGCCCACTTCCGACTTGGAGACGTTGAAGCCGGCGCTGGCGAAGATCTCCATCAGATCGACGTCGCGCAGCTGGAAGGCGACGCGCAGCTTCTTCAGCACCAGGTTGTTGTCGATGCGGGTTTCCACCGCACGCTGAGGCTGGCTCTCATCGCGACCGCGCAGGTGCACGATCAGGCCGTCGAGGAAGTGCGCCAGCGCGCTGTCGCTCATCGCTTCGAAACCGGCTTCGTCCTCGCGGCGCAGCCAGGCTTTCACCTGTTCCGGATCCACGGCGAAGGCGGGGTCGGCCATCTGGCACAGAGTCACCACGTGGTGGTCGCCCAGGTCCAGGGAGTAGCGCACGCTGCGCAGGACATCGTTGTTGATCATGGCCCCAATTGTACCGGTCACCCCGACAGGCGGGGCCGGATCTGGCCGATCAGGCAACGCAACCCCCGGCCGACGGTGCCAGAATGGGGGTCTGGTTTTTCCCCTGGAGTTGCCTGATGACCCGCACTGTCCTGATTACCGGCGCCACGTCCGGCTTCGGCGCCGCCGCCGTCCACCGCTTCGCCCAGGCGGGCTGGAAGGTGATCGCCACCGGCCGCCGCGGCGAACGCCTGCAGCCGCTGGTCGAGCGCTACGGCAAGGACGTGGTGCATGCCGCCGCCTTCGACATCCGCGATCCGGTGGCGATGGAAGCGGCGCTGCTGGCACTGCCGCCGGCCTTTGGCGAGATCGATCTGCTGGTCAACAACGCCGGCCTGGCGCAGGGCACTGCGCCGGCACAGAGCGCCAAGTTGTCGGACTGGACCACGATGATCGACACCAACATCACCGCGCTGGTGACCCTGACCCACCGCCTGCTGCCGCAACTGGTGGAGCGCAAGGGCGCAATCATCAACATTTCGTCGGTGGCCGGTGTCTACCCGTATCCGGGCGGCAATGCCTACGGTGGCACCAAGGCTTTCGTCAGCCAGTTCTCGCTCGGCCTGCGTTCGGACCTGCACGGCACCGGCGTGCGCGTGACCACGATCGAGCCGGGCATGGCCGAAACCGAGTTCACCGTGGTGCGTACCCATGGCGACCAGGCAGCGTCGGACAAGCTCTACACCGGCGCCAACCCGATGACCGCCGAAGACATCGCCGAACAGATTTTCTGGGTGGCCACGCTGCCGCCGCACCTGAACATCAATCGCCTGGAACTGATGCCGGTCAGCCAGTCCTTCGCCGGTTTCCAGGTCGCCCGCGAAGGCTGACCGCCGTCTGTAGAGTCGAGCTTGCTCGACTGCTCTTCGCCCTTTGTAGCGTCGAGCCATGCTCGACTGTTGCTCTACTCCCAGTCGAGCATGGCTCGACGCTACAGAAACAAAAAAAGCCGGGCAGTGCCCGGCTTTTTCATTCACTTCGGCAGGCTCACTGCGCCTTGATCGCCATCGCCTGCAGGCCGGTGCCATCCAGCTTCTGCTTGGCTTCGGACAGTTCGCCGGCGCTGCCGTACGGCCCCATGCGCACGCGGTACACGGTCTTGCCGTTGATCTGCGCCGATTCCACGCGTGCCGCCAGGCCCATCATGGCCAGCTTGGCCTTGGTGGCTTCGGCGTCGCCGGAGGCACCGAACGCACCCGCCTGCAGGATGTAGCGGGCGTTGTCGGCAGCAGCCGGTGTCGCAGCGGCCGGGGGAGTGGCCGCGGTCGGCGCGGTTTCCGCACGCGCTGCCGGAGTGGCGGCGGCGGTGCTGGTCGACGCCGGCGGCGTCGCCGCAGCCGGTCGTTCGCTCAGCGGTGCCGGCAGCGGACGACTGGTGGCGGTCACCGGTGCGGTGCTGGCCACGCTGGCCGTGGCCGTCGGTGCTGGCGCGGTAGCCGCTGGCGGCGGAACCGGCTTGCCTTCCAGTGCCGCCTGCGCGCGCTGCGCTTCGACCTTGGCCCGGCGCTGGTCCTCGGCACGCGCGCTGGCGGCCAGTTCGGCGTCGGACATTTCAACTTCCTTGCCCGGCAGCAGGGTATAGAAGTCGTACTGGGTGGCGGCCGGCTTTTCCGGTTCGGCCGGCTTCGGCGTGGTCGGCTGCGCGGCCGGCTGGGTGCCGACATCGCTGTCGGCATCAGCAACCGGGGCCGGCTGCGCATTCGGGTTCGGCTGCGGACCGGCGCGCAGGAAGCCATCGCCTTCGCCCTTGAACAGGTTCGGCGCCGCCAGGAACACCACGGCCGCGATCGCTACACCGGCCACCAGCCACACCCATCCGGGTGTGCCCTGGCTGCCGCTGTTGCGTCGTGCCTGGCTTTTGCCGCGTCGTGCTGCCATGAGTACTGCGTCTCCTGATGCTTACATTTTTTCCGGGGCGCTGACGCCCAGGAGGTCGAGGCCATTGGCCAGCACCTGGCGTGCCGCGCAGGCCAGGGTCAGCTTGGCATTGCGGTCGGCGGTGTCTTCCACCAGCACCGGCGTCCCGTGATACCACGTGTGGAACGCGTGCGCCAATTCACGCAGGTACTGCGCCACCAGATGCGGCTCCAGCGCCACGCCGGCTGCTTCCACCACTTCCGGATACCGCGAGATCTCGTTCATCAGCAGCAGCGAGGCGTCGTCGGCCAGGCGGCCGAGGTTGGCCAGGCCGTTGCCCTGTTCGTACACCAGGCCCTTCTCCTGTGCCTGGCGCAGCAGGCTGCAGACGCGGGCGTGCGCATACTGCACGTAGAACACCGGGTTGTCGTTGCTCTGCTGGCGGGCCAGGTCGATGTCGAAGGTCAGCTGCGAATCGGGCTTGCGCGCGATCAGGAACCAGCGGGTCGCATCGCGGCCGGCTTCCTCGATCAGGTCGCGCAGGGTGAAGTAGCTGCCGGCACGCTTGGACAGCTTCACTTCCTCGCCGCCGCGCATGACGGTGACCATCTGGTGCAGCACGTATTCCGGCCAGCCCTGCGGGATGCCCACTTCCATGGCCTGCAGGCCGGCACGCACGCGCGCCAGCGAGCCGTGATGGTCGGCACCCAGCTCGGTGATCGCACGCTCGTAGCCGCGCTGCCACTTGGACAGGTGGTAGGCCACGTCCGGTACGAAGTAGGTGAAGGTGCCGTCGGACTTGCGCATCACGCGGTCCTTGTCGTCACCGAAGTCGGTGCTGCGCAGCCACAGCGCGCCGCCTTCCTCATAGGTGTGGCCCGAGGCCTGCAGCTTGGCCACGGCTTCGGCAACCTTGCCGTCGGCGTACAGCGAGCTTTCCAGGAAATAGATGTCGAAGTCGACGCCGAACGCGGCCAGGTCCAGATTCTGCTCGTTGCGCAGGTAGGCCACGGCGAAGCGGCGGATCGCCTGCATGTCGTCCGGGTCCTTGGCACCGACCACGGTGCTGCCTTCCAGATCGACACTGGCGCCGGCCATGTAGGCGCGGGCGACGTCGGCGATGTATTCACCGCGGTAGCCACCCTCCGGCCAGCCATCCTGGTCCGGCGCGATACCCTTGATCCGTGCCTGGGTGGACAGCGCCAGGTTCTCGATCTGCACGCCGGCGTCGTTGTAGTAGAACTCGCGCTTGGCGTTCCAGCCGTTCGCATCGAGCACGCGTGCCACGCAGTCGCCGATCGCCGCCGCGCGGCCATGGCCGACATGCAGCGGGCCGGTCGGGTTGGCCGACACGTACTCCACACCCACCGTGCGGCCATTGCCGGACAGGTTGCGGCCGTAGTCGTGGGCTTCCTTGATGACCGAGGCGGTTTCGCGCTGGTACGCGGCCGGGGCCAGGTGGAAGTTGATGAAGCCGGGGCCGGCGATCTCGACCTTGCTCACGTCCTCGCTGCGCGGCAGCGCCTCGACCAGCGCCTGTGCCAGTGCGCGCGGATTGCTGCGCGCGGCCTTGGCCAGCAGCATCGCGGCATTGGTGGCGAAGTCGCCGTGGTCACGGGTCTTCGGGCGCTCGACCACGAAGTCCGGCGGCAGGGAGTCGGCGGGCAGGGTGCCATTGGCGCGCAAGGCTTCGATGCCTTGGCTGATCAGGGCGCGGAGGAGATTTTTCACGAGGCCTGCTGTGAGAATGAGCGGCGGAATCGCCCATTTTAGCGCAGATACCAGCGGCCACGCTGACCGAAACCTGCCTGTGGGGGCGACCGATGGCGCCTGGAGGGCGGGCGCTCAGCCGAACAGGCGGGGCTGGGGCGGCGACAGCAGGCCTCGTTCAGCAAACGAAACGGGGCGGCCCTCACCGACCACGAAGTGGTCCAGCAGGCGGACATCCACCAGCGCCAGCGCCTGCTGCAGTTCGTCGGTGATGCGGGTATCGGCACCGGAGGGTTCCGGGTCGCCGGAGGGGTGGTTGTGGCTGAGGATCACCGCCGCCGCGTTGTGCAGCAGGGCGCGCCGCACCACCTCGCGGGGGTAGACCGGGGCGGCGTTGATGGTGCCGTGGAACAGTTCCTCGCAGGCGATCAGGCGGTGGCGGTTGTCCAGGAACAGCGCCATGAAGATTTCCCGCGCCTGCCCGCGCAGGCGGTGCTGCAGGTAGCGGCCGACCGCGGCCGGGTTGTTGCCGACCGCTTCGCCGTGCTCCAGCTCTGCCGCCAGGTAGCGGTGGGCCAGTTCCAGCCCGGCGGCCAGCGTACAGCTGCGCGCCGGGCCGAGCCCGGGCAGACGGGCCAGGTCGCCTGCGGAGCGGTCCAGCAGCACCCGCAACGGGCCATGCGCCTGCAGCAGGTCGCGCGCGGTCTGCACGGCATCGCGGCCACCGAATCCGGAGCCGAGGAACAACGCCAGCAGTTCGGCGTCGGAAAGTGCGGTGGGCCCACGTGCGATGAGCTTCTCGCGGGGGCGTTCCTGTTCGGGCCAGTCATGGATGGGCATGCCTGCATCATCGCCAGCCCGCGTGGCGGCTCCCATCGGTGCACACCGCAGCACCGGGTCGGGCGATGCCTCACCCGCGCCGGGTCTGCAGATAGTCGAACAGTTCCTGGTTGTTCTGCAGGCCCAGCTTGCGCTTGGCTTCGGCCTTCTGCCGGCTGATCGTCTTGGGGCTGCGCCCGCAGCGTTCGGCGACGGCATTCACGCTGAGCCCGGCCGCCAGCAGATCCAGCACTTCCTGTTCCCGCGCCGACAGCGGCGCCGGTTCGCGCGGGAACAGCAGGTCGCGGGCCTGCAGGTGGTGGCGCAGTTGTTGGGAAACGAACACCTGGCCGGCCAGTGCCGCGCTCAGCGCCTGCGGCAGCTCGGTGAAATCGGCGCATTTGTCGACCAGGCCGCTGATGCCCTCGCGCAGCAGGCCGTCAAGCAGTCCAGGATGACGAGCTCCGGTGAGCACCACCACCGGCAGCCCGGGATGGCGCTCGCGCAGTGCATCGATCAGTTCCGGGCCATCCGGGCCGTCGCCCGGCATCGACAGATCGGTCAGCACCGCATCGCAGTCATGCCGATCCAGCAGCTGCAGCAGCTCCGCGCCGTCACTGGCGCTGCCGACGATCTCCATCAGGTGGGTCTGCAGCACGATGCGGATGCCGTGCAGAACCACCGGATGGTCGTCGGCAATGATGATGCGCGGGTGCACGCGGCTCCTCGGGGATCGGACGGACCGCAGCACACAGCGGCCAACGCCTGATTCTGCAAAAGGGCAGGGCCGCAGAGGTATAGGAAAGGTCCGAAACCGATGCCCGGCAAACCCCGGGTCAAGCGCAGCGCGCTCCATCTGCTGATAGCTGTCCGCTATGTGCACCGTGCACCGGGACATTACCGACCATCGGGTAAGCTAACGCCCTCGTTTGCACAGGAATTCCAGGTGGCTGACTCCCCCAACGCTTCCCCCGCGCCGGCCCGCGCGCTGGAAGGTCAGAAACTGCTGTTGTGCGTCGGAGGCGGGATCGCGGCCTACAAGGCCCTGGAGCTGGTGCGGCGCCTTCGCGACGCCGGTGCCCAGGTGCAGGTGGCGATGACCGCCGGTGCCCAGCAGTTCGTCACTCCGCTCAGCTTCCAGGCCCTGTCCGGGCAGCCCACCCGCACCACGCTGTGGGACAGCGCCGCCGAACAGGCCATGGGCCACATCGAGCTGGCGCGCTGGGCCGACCGCATCGTGGTTGCCCCCGGTACCGCCGATCTGCTGGCGCGGCTGGCCCAGGGCCACGCCGATGACCTGGTCAGCACGCTGTGCCTGGCCAGTACCGCGCCGCTGACCCTCTGCCCGGCGATGAACCACCGCATGTGGCTGCATCCGGCCACCCAGGCCAACATCGCCCTGCTGCGCCAGCGCGGCGCACAGGTGATCGGCCCGGTCGACGGCCCGCTGGCCGAAGGTGAATCCGGTCCCGGCCGGCTGGCCGAACCGGCCGACATCGTTGCCGCGCTGGCCGCCAACGGCGGTGCCGCCGCTGCGGTTGCCGCACCGGAAACCCGCGCGCTGCAGGGCCTGCGCCTGCTGATCAGTGCCGGCCCGACCTATGAAGACATTGATCCGGTGCGCTATGTCGGCAATCGCAGCAGCGGCAAGATGGGCTTTGCCCTGGCCGCTGCCGCCGCCGCGATGGGTGCTCAGGTGGTGCTGGTCAGCGGCCCGGTACAGCTGCCGACGCCGCCCGGCGTGCAGCGCGTCGACGTGCGCTCGGCCGCGCAGATGCGCGATGCCGTGCTGAAGTCGCTGCCGGCCGACATCTATATTGGTGCCGCAGCGGTGTCCGACTACACGCCGCGCCAGGTGGCCCAGCAGAAGCTGAAGAAGACCGCCGACAGCCAGTCGCTGGTGATCGAGCTGGTGCGCACGCCGGACATCCTTGCCGAAGTCGCCGCGCAGACGCAGTCGCTGAAGCTGGTGGTCGGCTTCGCCGCCGAGACCCACGACGTGGAGAAATACGCGCGTGGCAAGCTGGTCGACAAGCGCCTCGACCTGGTGATCGCCAACCAGGTCGGCATCAGCGGTGGCGGTTTCGAGAGCGACAACAATGCCGCCACGGCCTTCTGGCAGGACGGTGAACAGGTATTCCCGGCCACCTCCAAGCGTGAGCTGGCCGAACAACTGCTGGCGCTGATCGCGCGGAGACTACAGGCATGACCCAGGCTTTCACTTCCCAACCGCTGCAGGTCAAGCTGCTCGACCCGCGTTTCGGCGACAGCTGGCCACTGCCGGCCTACGCAACCGAGGCCAGCGCCGGCATGGACCTGCGCGCGGCGCTGGATACCGCGCTGACGCTGCAGCCGGGCGACACCGCGCTGGTGCCCAGCGGCCTGGCCATCCACATCGCCGATCCGCACCTGTGCGCGGTGATCCTGCCGCGCTCGGGGCTGGGCCATCGCCACGGCATCGTGCTCGGCAACGGCACCGGCCTGATCGATGCCGATTACCAGGGCCCGCTGCTGATCAGCGTCTGGAACCGTGGCCGTGAGGCCTTCACCATCGAGCCGGGCGATCGCATCGCGCAGCTGGTGGTCGTGCCGATTGCCCGCGTCAACCTGCAGGTGGTGGATACTTTCACCGACAGCGTGCGGGGAACGGGTGGATTCGGCCATACCGGGGTGCGTTGACGGGGGACATCGATGAGCGGCATCGGGGAAGGACAGCGGGGACGGTCGTTGGGTCGCAGTGCACCACTACTGGGAGTGCTGCTGATCCTGCTGGCCGGCTGGTTCGGATGGAGCGCGGTGCAGCAATGGCGCCAGGAGGCCAACGGCCAGGCGCTGGAAGAAGCACGTGACCAGGCCGTGCAGGGCCTGCAGGACGCGGCCGCCGGCCAGCTGAAGCAGCTGCAGCAGCAGCTGAAGAACGAACGCGTGCAGCAGGCGTTGCAGGCCGGTGATGCCGCGGCAGCGGCGCTGGCCGTGCGCGAGAGCTGGACCGGCGTGGAGCAGGCTGACGTGCTGACTGCCGATCTGGCCAACGCCTACGCCGACCCGGCCGCTTTTGGCTATGCCCGATTGGCGCTGCTGGAAGCGGCATTGGCCGAAGGCAAGCCCAGCCTGCGCGTGGTCCGCGATGGCGGTGGCAATCGCTTGGGCCTGGCAGCGCCGGTTCAACTGGGCAGCCTCGGCCCGGCGGTGCTGTATGTGCGCCAGCCGTTGCTGCGGCTGACCTCACCGCTGGATCAGGTCAGCGCGCCGTCCACGGGTTTCCTCGGATTGCGCCAGGGCGCGCACGACCTCGTCGCCCAAGGCGATTCCGGCCTGGCGGAAAGCGCCGAGGCACTGGCACGGCCGGTCGCCGGTACACCGCTGCGGCTGGTCGCCGCGGTGCCCAATGTTGAAGCCGGCCCGCTGGGCCTGGGCGCGCTGGCCAGCGCCATCGTCGCGCTGCTGCTGGCGTTCATCGCCGTGCTGCTGGTGGTCGGTCGTGGCCGACTGCCGAAGACCCTGCCACTGCCGCGCCGTGCCGCTGCAGCGGAGGCCGACCATGGCCCGACCCTGAGCGAGAGCCTGCAGTTGGCGCCGCCCCCGCTGGCCGCCGCCAGCGAGGAAAGCACGCCACCGCCGCCGCCGCCGGTGCCGGCCGAGGAACTGGCCGCCGGCATTTTCCGCGCTTACGACATCCGCGGCGTGGTCGGCAGCGAACTGACGCCGAAGACCGCTGCATTGATCGGTCAGGCCATCGGCACCGTGGCCCTGGAACAGGGCCTGCGCGAGGTGGTGGTCGGCCGTGATGGCCGCCTGTCCGGGCCGGAGCTGGCCGCAGGCCTGGCCGAGGGCCTGCGTCGGGCCGGTTGTGCGGTGATCGACATCGGCCTGGCACCGACGCCGCTGGTGTACTACGCCGCCTTCCACCTGCGTACCGGCACCTGCGTGGCAGTCACTGGCAGCCACAACCCGCCCGAGTACAACGGTTTCAAGGTGGTCATCGGCGGCGAGACGCTGTCCGGCGATGCCATCACCGATCTCTACCAGCGCATCATTGAAGGCCGGTTGGTGCAGGCCGCCGAACCGGGCGATTACCAGCAGCGCGATGTCAGCGCCGACTACATCCAACGCATTGCCGACGACGTGCAGCTGGATCGCCCGTTGAAGGTCGTGGCCGATGCCGGCAACGGCGTGGCCGGCGCGCTCGCGCCGCAGCTGCTGGAAGCGATCGGTGCGGAAGTCATCCCGCTGTACTGCGATGTCGACGGCAGCTTCCCCAACCATCATCCCGACCCCAGCGAGCCGGCAAACCTGGAAGACCTGGTGCAGACGGTGAAGCGCTTCGGTGCCGATCTCGGCGTCGCCTTCGATGGCGACGGTGACCGCCTGGGCGTGGTCACCGGCGAAGGAAAGATCATCTATGCCGACCGCCTGCTGATGCTGTTCGCCGCCGACGTGCTGATGCGCAACCCCGGCGCGATGGTGATCTACGACGTGAAGTGCACAGGCAAGTTGTCCGACCACGTGCTGCGCAATGGCGGCAGTCCGCTGATGTGGAAGACCGGGCATTCGCTGATGAAGGCGAAGATGCGCGAGACCGATGCTGAGTTGGCCGGCGAGATGAGCGGCCACTTCTTCTTCAAGGAACGCTGGTTCGGTTTCGACGACGGCCTGTATGCCGCTGCGCGCCTGCTGGAGATCCTGGCCCAGCGCGAGGAAACGCCGGATGAGGTGTTGGCCGAGCTGCCGGAGATGGTGGCCACGCCGGAACTGAAGGTGCCGGTGGCCGAAGGCACGCCGCATGCGCTGGTGGCGATGCTGGTGGCGGCGGCGCAGTCGCCGGACAACCCGTATGTGGGCGGTCGCCTGTCGACCATCGACGGCCTGCGCGTGGACTTCCCCGATGGCTGGGGCCTGGTGCGCGCTTCCAATACCACGCCGGTGCTGGTGCTGCGTTTCGAGGGCAATGACGAGGCGGCGCTGGAACGTATCCAGGCGCTGTTCCGCAGCCAGCTGCAGCCGGTGCTGGGCGACACCCCGCTGGGGTTCTGATTGATCGGGATTGGATCGATCGGGTAGTGCCGGCCGCTGGCCGGCAACCACAGGATGGTTCTGGGGTTCAGGAGGTTGCCGGCCAGCGGCCGGCACTACCCCTTGAACCGCAAACCCACGCCCGGTTCGGTGAACAGGTAGCGCGAATCCAGCGCTGAATCGCCCAGCTTGTGCCGCAGCTTGCCGACCAGGATGCGCAGGTAGTGGGTGTCGTGCTGGTGGGTCGGTCCCCAGATCTCCTGCAGGATCTGCGGCTGGGTCACCACCCGCCCGGCGTTGCGCAGCAGCAGCGACAACAGCGCGTACTCCTTGCGGGTCAATGCGACGGGCTCGCCGTCGAGCGCCACTTCACGGCGCACCAGGTCCACATGCAGGTGGCCGTCGTCGAACACCGGCGGCGTGCCGTCGCTGGGCACGCTGCGCGTGCGCAGCAGCGCCCGCACCCGCGCCATCAGCTCCTGCGTGCCGAACGGCTTGGTCACGTAGTCGTTGGCGCCGGTGTCCAGCGCCCGTACCTTCTCGGCTTCGCCGGCGCGCACGGTCAGCATGATCACCGGCACCTGGCTCCACTGCCGCAGCTGTTCCAGCACCTCGTGGCCTTCCATGTCCGGCAGGCCGATATCCAGGATCACCAGATCCATGTCCTCGCTGGCGGCCAGTTGCAGGCCTTCCTGACCGGTGGCGGCCTGCCGTACCTGGTAGCCCTGCGCGCGCAGGCTGATGTCCAGGAACCGGCGGATCTGGGTTTCATCATCGATCACCAGCACGCGCGCGGCCGGCACGCTGGCATCAATCGGGGTCGGGCTCATCGTGGGAGGCTGGCTTGAGCAGGGGCAGGGTGATGCGGATCAGGGTACCGCGACCGTCGCGCCCGGGCAGCGCCTGCACGCTGCCGCCGTGCGCGCCGATCATGCCCTGGCAGATGGTCAGGCCCAGGCCGGTGCCGTGGCGGCCACGGTCACCGCGCTCCACGCTGTAGAACATGTCGAAGATGCGCGCACGCTCGTCGTCGGGAATGCCGGGGCCGGCATCGATCACGTCGATGCGCAGCTGGCCGTCCAGCTCGCGCGCCTGGACCTGCACGGCGGCATCGGGCGGTGAGAACTTGGCCGCGTTTTCCATCACGTTGAACACCGCCTGTTCGACCAGCGCCGGGTGTACCCAGATCGGCGCCAGCGTGGCCGGAATGTCCAGCTCCAGCCGCACCCTGGGCTGGTAGCGCTGCAGGCGCCGTGCGGCCGAGCCGATCAGTTCGTCCACGCCGATCCAGTCGCGGTTGATCTTCAATCCCTCGTGGCCGAGGCGGGTCATGTCCAGCAGATTCTGGATGTAGCGGTCCAGCCGCTCGCCCTCGACCAGGATGGTGTCGAGCAGGGCGCGGCGATCGGCCGTATCCATTGCCGCACCGTAGCTGGCCAGGCTGTCGGCCGAGCCGATCATCGCCGCCAGTGGCGAGCGCAGGTCGTGCGACACCGAAGAGAGCAGCGCCGAGCGCAGTCGCTCGGTCTCGTTGCTGACGTGCGCCTGCTCCAGTTCGGCCACCAGCCGCGTGCGCAGCGCGGCCTGCGCGATGTCGTCGACCATTGCTTCGGCCAGCTGCCGTTGTTCGGGCAGCAGGCGCGCCTGTGCGCCGGGCAGGTACAGGCCGGCCACGCCGATCGCGCGGTCCTCGCCATCCAATAGCGGCAGGAACCACCACTGCGCACCGGCCAGGGTATCGGTGAAGCGTCCACTGGGCTGGCCATGGCGCAGCGCCCAATCGGCGGCGGCCAGGTCGGTGTCGCCGGGCTGGCTGCGGCCACCGGTTGCGGTGTCGGCGCCGATCCGCAGCCACGCCGGCACGTCCATCGCCTGTTCCAGCGCATGTCGACCCGCCTGTGCCACCTCGCCGTTGCCGGCGGCACTGGCCAGCTGCCGGCCCAGCTGCTGGCGCGCACGTGCATGGCGATTGGCCGCACGCAGCGCGATCACCTGCATGCGCAGGCGCGAGGCCAGGCGTCCGGCCACCAGTGCGGCGGCCAGGAACAGGAAGACGGTGATCACGCCCTGGCGTGCGCCGATGGCGAAGGTAAAGCGCGGTGCGATGAACAGGAAGTTGTAGGCGAGGAAACACAGGATCGCCGCCATCACCGCCACGCTGGCACGGGTGCGTGCAGCCACCAGCACCACCGCCACGATGAACACCATCGACAGGTCGGCCATGCCCACCCAGCGTTCGGCCAGCCAGGCAACCACGCACGCCAACGCCGTGGCGATCAGGGCCTGCACGGGTTCATGGCTGAAACCACGCACCGGTGCCATCAGCCCCTCGCGGCGCGAGCGTGCGCGTGCCTGCGGCGTGCTGATGATGGTGATCTCGTAGTGCGCGCCGCGCTGGATCAGCTGCTGGGTCAGGGTGCGGTTGAACATCCGCGCCAGCGGACGTTCTCGGGTCCGGCCGAGCACCAGGGTCGACACGCCGTTGTGCGCGGCATGGTCGAGCAGGGCATCGGCGATGCTCGATCCGTGCAGCAGTTCGGCGTCGCCGCCCAGGCGCCGTGCCAGTGCGAAGGCCGCATCGATTTCGCGCCGGGTCGCCTCGTCCTGGCGTCGGCCCTGCACGGTCACCACCGTCCACGGCGCATCGCGGCGTTCGGCGATGCGACGCGCCACCCGCACCAGGTATTCGCTCTGACCGCCGCCATCAATGGCCACCAGCACGCCGCGACGCAGCGGCAGGTTGCTCTCGCCGCGTGCGGCGCGTGCTTCACGCAGACTGCTGTCGACGCGGTCGGCGGCTTCCTGCATCGCCAGTTCACGCAGCGCGGTCAGGTTGGCCGGCGAGAAGAACGCCTGCAGCGCCTGCGCAGCCTGTTCGGGCACATAGACCTTGCCCTGCTGCAGGCGCGCGATCAGTTCGCGTGGCGGCAGGTCGACCAGCACGATGTCATGCAGGCGGTCGAGCACGCCGTCCGGCACGGTCTCGCTCACGCGTACGCCGGTGATCCGCATCACCACGTCGTTGAGGCTTTCCAGGTGCTGGATGTTGACCGTGGTCCAGACGTCGATGCCGGCGTCCAGCAGCTCCATCACGTCCTGCCAGCGCCGCTCATGGCGGCTGCCCGGCGCATTGCGATGGGCCAGTTCGTCCACCAGCACCAGCGCCGGATGCCGTGCCAGCACGGCATCCAGGTCCATCTCCTGCAGGGTATGGCCGTGGTAGGCCACTGCCTTCAGCGGCAACTGCGGCAGGCCCTCCAGCAGCGCCTGGGTATCGGCGCGGCCGTGGGTTTCCACCAGGCCCACCACCAGGTCGACACCGCGGCGCAGCTGTTCCTGTGCGCGGGTCAGCATGGTGTAGGTCTTGCCCACGCCCGGCGCCGCGCCGAGGAACACGGTCAGCTTGCCGCCGGCTTCGCGTTGCAGGCCTTCGACCAGGGCATCGGCCTGGCGGGTACGCGCATCAGTCATGGGTGCCATTGTGCGCGCAGCCGGTGCAGGCCGGCATCACGGTGCCTTGGCCGCATGGTCCAGCGCGAAGTTCAGCGTCACCACGTTCACCCGCGGCTGGCCGAACAGGCCCCACTGGCGACCTTCGGTATGCGCCTGCACCAGTGCCTGCACGCGTTCCACCGGCAGGCCACGGGCGCGCGCCACGCGTGCCACCTGCAGCTGCGCCGCGGCCGGCGACAGCTGCGGATCCAGGCCACCCGCGGACTGCGTGACCAGGTCTGCCGGTACCTGCGCCGGGGTGACGCCTTCGCGCGCGGCCACCGCAGCGGTGCTGGCTGCAACACGCTCGGCCAGGGCCGGATTGCTGCGCGCCATGTTGGAACCGGCCGCGGCCATCGGGTCGTAGTTGGCTGCCGACGGACGTGCCTGGAAGTAGCCGTCACCGGTGAACGGCTGCGACAACCATGCCGAGCCGCGCACCTGGCCGCTGCCATCGCGCAGCAGGCTGCCCTCGGCCTGGGTCGGGTAGGCCAGGCCGGCAAAGCCGGTGGCGATGCCGGCATAGACCGCGCCGGCCAGCAGCAGGGTGGCCAGGCCCAGGCCGATCGCCGGGCGCCAGCTGGCGCCATCCTGCAGGCTGGCCACGCGGGCCTCGGCTTTTGCTTCGCGCGAAAGGGAGGTGGAGGTGGAAGCGGAACGGTTCATGCGCCGAATACCAGGACAAGAAGGAGGTCGATTGCCTTGATCGCTGCGAACGGCAGCAGCACGCCGCCGAGGCCGTACACCAGCATGTTCCGGCGCAGCAGCGCGGTTGCAGTGGCCGGGCGGAAGCGCACGCCACGCAGGGCGAGCGGGATCAGGGCGGGAATCACCAGGGCGTTGAAGATCAGCGCTGCCAGCACCGCATTGCGCGGGCTCGACAGCTGCATCACGTTCAGTGCGGCCATGGTCGGAACGGCCGCGGCGAACAGCGCCGGCAGGATCGCGAAGTACTTGGAGACGTCGTTGGCCAGCGAGAAGGTGGTCAGCGCGCCGCGGGTGATCAGCTGCTGCTTGCCTACTTCCACCACCGCCAGCAGCTTGGCCGGGTCCGAATCGAGGTCGACCATGTTGCCGGCCTCCTTCGCCGCCTGCGTACCGGAGTTCATCGCCAGGCCGATGTCGGCCTGGGCCAGTGCGGGGGCGTCGTTGGTCCCGTCACCGACCATCGCCACCAGGCGGCCGCCGGCCTGCTCCTGGCGGATGCGTGCCAGCTTGTCCTCCGGGCGAGCCTCGGCGATGTAGTCGTCGACGCCGGCTTCGGCAGCGATCGCGGCGGCGGTCAGCGGGTTGTCGCCGGTGATCATCACCGTGCGGATACCCATCGCCCGCAGCTGCGCGAACTTCTCGCGCATGCCGTGCTTGACCACGTCCGACAGTTCGATCACGCCCAGCACGTGGCGGCCCTCGGCCACCACCAGCGGGGTGGCACCATTGCGTGCGACCTGCTCGACGCGACCGGCCAGTTCCGCCGGCACGTTGCCGCCCAGCGCCTGCACGTGGGTGCGGATCGCATCGGCGGCGCCCTTGCGGATCTGCCGCCCATGTTCCAGATCCACGCCGGACATGCGGGTCTGCGCACTGAACGCCAGGTAGTCGGCGTGGTCCGGTTCGGCGGTGGCGCAGCCCTGTTCGCGCGCCAGGCGCACGATCGACTTGCCTTCCGGGGTCGGGTCGGCCAGCGAGGACAGCAGTGCCGCCTCGCGCAGCTGGCTGGCATCGATGCCGGCCAGCGGATGGAAGTGGCTGGCCTGGCGGTCGCCGTAGGTGATGGTGCCGGTCTTGTCCAGCAGCAGCACGTCGACGTCGCCGGCCACTTCCACCGCCTTGCCCGACTTGGCCAGCACGTTGGCGGCCAGCGCACGGTTCATGCCGGCGATGCCGATGGCCGGCAGCAGGCCGCCGATGGTGGTCGGGATCAGGCACACCAGCAGCGCGATCAGCAGCAGCGGATCGACCTTGACGCCGACCGCGGCACCAATGGCCGGCAACGTGGCCACCACCACCAGGAAGGTCAGCGTCATCGCCGCCAGCAGCAGGGTCAGCGCGATCTCGTTGGGGGTCTTCTGGCGGTTGGCACCTTCCACCAGCGCGATCATCCGGTCCAGGAAGCTGTGGCCCGGCTCGGCGGTCACCCGCACGATGATCTGGTCGGACAGCACCTTGGTGCCACCGATCACACCGGAACGGTCGGTACCGGCCTCGCGCAGTACCGGTGCCGATTCGCCGGTCACCGCCGCTTCGTTGATGGTGGCCAGGCCTTGCACGATCTCGCCATCGGCCGGCACCAGCTCACCGGCACTGACGATCACATGGTCGCCCGGGCGCAGTTCGGCGGCCGGTACCTGGGCTTCGGCCGCGCCTGGCTGCGGCGCCGCCAGCCGGCGTGCCACCAGGTCCTGGCGGGCACGCCGCAGCGAGGCGGCCTGGCCACGGCCACGCGCTTCGGCCACCGCTTCGGCGAAGTTGCCGAACAGCACGGTCACCAGCAGGATCACGGTCACTGCCAGGCCGAAGCCCAGTGGCGCATTGCCGGTCAGGGTGACGATCGCGGCCACGATCGTGCCGGCCATCACCACCGCCATCACCGGGCTGCGCACCAGATGCATCGGCGACAGCTTGCGCACTGCGTCGACCAGCGCACGGCGCAGGCCGGCGCCATCCAGCAGCGCAGGGCGCGCTGCATGGGTACTACGGGTTGAACTTGCTTGGGTACTCATCAGGGTGTCCTTAGTGCAGTCCCAGGCTCAGGTGGTCGGCGATCGGGCCGAGTACCAGCGCCGGCATGAACTGCAGCACGGTCAGGATGACGATCACCGAGACCAGGGTCAGGGCGAAGGTCGGGGTTTCGATCTGCAGGCTGCCGGCAGACTCCGGGGCCTGGCGCTTGGCAGCCAGCTGTGCGGCCACCACCAGCGGAATGATCAGCAGCGGGAAGCGGCCCAGCAGCAGTACCAGCGAGCAGCTCAGGTTCCACCACAGCGTGGCGTCGCCCAGCCCTTCGAAGCCCGAGCCGTTGTTGGCGTAGGCCGAGACGTACTCGTAGAAGACCTGGCTGATGCCATGGAAGCCGGGGTTGGAGGTCCCTGCCAGGCCGGGCACGGCCAGGGTGATCGCGGTGAACACCAGCAGGGTGATCGGCTGCAGCAGCACCAGCAGGGCCAGCAGGCGCACCTGTGGCGTCTCCAGCTTGCGGCCGAACAGTTCCGGCGTGCGCCCGGTCATCAACCCGGCCAGGAACACACCCAACAGCAGATAGACGATGAACTGCTGCAGGCCACAACCGATGCCGCCCCAGATCGCGCTGACCAGCATGTTGACCATCGCGATGCCACCGCTCAGCGGCGCCAGCGAATCGTGCATGCCGTTGACCGAGCCGTTGGAGACCTGGGTGGTCACCGCCGCCCACAGCGCCGTGCCGTCGGCGCCGAAGCGCACTTCCTTGCCTTCCATAAGCAGCGGGGTGGCGGCGCTGGCGCTATGCCCTTCGCTCCACATCATCGCGCCGGTGGAAAGCAGCGACATGCCCAGCATGCAGCTGAACACCAGGGCGCCGAAGCGACGTCGGCCGGTGAACGCACCGATCATGAAGATCACCGCCATCGGCACCAGCAGGATGCCGACGATTTCCAGCGCGTTCGACAGCGGGGTCGGGTTCTCCAGCGGGAAGCTGCTGTTCGGGCCGTACCAGCCGCCACCGTTGGCGCCCAGCTGCTTGGCTGCGACCATCGCCGCGACCGGGCCCAGCGGCAGCTTCTGTTCGGCCAAGCCGGCGCTGGCGTCGATCGGCGTGGCCTGCGGCCCACCGGTCATCGTCGACGGCACGCCCTGGCTGGTCAGCAGCAGGGTCCACACCAGGCACAGCGGCAGCAGGAAGCGCACGCACAGGCGCACCACGTCCACGTAGTAGTTGCCCACCGCCACCTGGCGGTCATCGCCGGTACCCGTCGCCGCCGCCTGCGGCGCACGCGAGAACAACGCCCGCAGCGTCGCCACCGCCAGCGCCAGGCCCATCATCGGCGTGACCACCTGCAGGCCGGTGATGCCGGTCATCTGCGAGAGGTAGGACAGCTGCGCCTGGCCCGAATAGTGCTGCTGGTTGGTGTTGGTCAGGAACGAGATCATCGTGTGCAGCGCGGTGTCCCAGCGCATGTTCGGGATCTGGTCCGGATTCAGCGGCAGCCAGGCCTGCGTCATGAACACCGCCTGGGTCAGTACCGCGACCACCACGTTGCTCAGTACGAAGGCCAGCACGTAGCCGCGCCAGGACATCGAGCGCGACGGATCGACCCCGAACACCCTGTACAGCGGCTTCTCGATCCAGTGGAACAGCACGTCGACCTTCATCGGCGTGCCACGCATCACGCGGGCCAGGTACAGGCCCAGCGGCCACGCCAGCAGCAGGCTGGCGGCAATAATCACAAGCATCTCAGTCATGGCCGGCTCCGCTCAGAACGACTCGGGCCGCAGCACGACATAAAGAAGATAGGCGGCGGCGACCAGCACCAGCACGCCACACAACAACGACAGCCAGGGGGACATTGCAATAGCGTCCTGGTGGAACCCCTCCACCTCAGGCCGTCATCGTCGTCCTGCCCCCCATAAACGCACTACGCGCCGGACCGGGCCGACGCGTAAAGAGTGCATAAATTCCGTGGGCCAATCCGTAACCAGGCCCTGGGTAGCGCCGGGCCATGCCCGGCGACGGGAGCGTGGTCAGCCCGCCGGAGCCTGGCTCGCCGGCGCCAGCCCCTTCAGCTCGCGATAGCGCTGCAGGGTGCTTTCAATTTCCACCTTCAACGCCTGCTGCTGCTGCAGGAACCCGGCCTGCAGGCGTTGCTGCGACTGCAGTTGCACGTGCCGCTGGCGGATCGCCTCGGCCTGCTTGTCGGCCACCTTGCCACCGGCCAGTTCGCGGTCACCTGCGGCCGCCAGCAGCGCCACCAGCGACTCACGCAGGCTGGTGACGTTGTATTCGGCGGTCTTCAGGTTGTTGTCCAGCACTTCCTGGCGCTCGGCGAACACCCGGCGCAGGTCGTCCTCGCTGCCATAGGTGGTCAGCATCGCCTGCTCGGTGCGCTGGCGGGTCTGCGCGGCCATCAGGTCCAGCTGCTGCTGCGCCGCCTCCGTGCTGGCGGCGGCGCGCTCTTCGTCGGTCAACGCGCGCTGGACCTGCGCATTGCGCAGGCCGCTCTTCGCGTTGAACTCCTCGCGGGCATGGTTGACCGCGTCGGCCGGCAGCGAATCACTGCAGATCCGCTCCTTGCCCTCGTTCCAGCAGTACAGCTTCTTTTCCGTCTTGCCGCTGTCGCGCGACTGCGCCGGTACGGTGAACGGCACGGCCAGCAGCAGGCCGGCAAAGAGGACAGCAGGAACTCGGGACATGACCTTTCCCCTGGGTCGGTCAGCGGATCGAACGGACGCCGTACTGGGCCCGGTAGGCTTCCAGCGGCTGCCGGTAACCCACAAGTTCCGGGTTGCCGGAGGCGAAATCAAGCAGGTCGGCCAGCGACGCCACGGCGATCACCGGAATGCCGGCCTCTTCGGCCACCGACTGTGCCGCCGAACGGCGATCGGTTTCCGAAGCGATCTCCTGGCGGTCCAGCGCCACCACGATGCCGGCCGGGGTGCCACCGGCGGCGCGGATGATGCCCAGGGCTTCACGGATCGCGGTGCCAGCGGTGATCACGTCGTCGACGATCAGCACGCGCTTGCCGTTCATGTCGGCGCCGATCAGCTGGCCGCCTTCACCGTGGTCCTTGGCTTCCTTGCGGTTGAACGACAGCGGCAGGTCGCGGCCACGCTGGGCCAGTTCGCAGGCCATCGCGGTGGCCAGCGGAATGCCCTTGTAGGCCGGGCCGAACACCACGTCGTACTTGATCCCGGTGGCATCGATGGCATCGGCGTAGCAGGCGCCGAGCTGCGACAGCAGCGAACCGGAGTCGAAACGACCGGCGTTGAAGAAATAGGGGCTCAGCCGGCCGGACTTGAGGGTGAACTGGCCGAAGCGCAGGGCGTCGGCGGTCAGGGCCAGCTGCAGGAAACGGTGGCGGTGGTCGCTCATCAAAACTCGATTCATCTTCATTTGGAGCACAAATCCTAATCCAGCTGGGCGTTTCGCGCTCGTCCGGACCCTCGTGAAGGCCGTCGCGGCCCGTCGCGGCGGACTGCGCAGCCCCGCGGGCAACCGGTATGCTTGCTCGGTTTCCCGCCGCAGGTCCCCCGCATGCGCATCATCAGTTTCAACGCCAATGGCATCCGCTCCGCCGCAACCAAGGGCTTCCTCGACTGGTTCCGGTCCCAGGACGCCGACGTCCTGTGCATCCAGGAGACCAAGGCCCAGGAAGACCAGCTGACCGACCCGATGTTCCGCCCGGACGGCCACCACTGCTTCTACCGCGACGCCATCACCAAGAAGGGCTACAGCGGCGTGGCGATCTACAGCAAGCGCGAGCCGGACCAGGTGATCACCTCGCTGGGCTGGGCCCCGTTCGACGACGAAGGCCGCTACATCGAGGCGCGCTACGGCAACCTCAGCGTGGTCTCCTTCTATATCCCGTCGGGCAGCTCGGGCGACCTGCGCCAGGGCTTCAAGTTCGAAGTGATGGAATGGCTGCGGCCGATCCTCGAGGAATGGGCGCGCAGCGGCCGCGACTACGTGCTGTGCGGCGACTGGAACATCGTGCGTTCGGCGCTGGACATCAAGAACTGGAAGTCCAACCAGAAGAACTCCGGCTGCCTGCCGGAAGAGCGCGACTGGCTCAACGCCCTGTGCGCCGACCATGGCCAGGCCACCGATGTCGCCGCCGGCCGTGGCTGGGCTGACGCCTACCGCCTGCTCAACCCCACCGGCGAGGACTACACCTGGTGGAGCAACCGCGGTGCTGCCCGCGCCAACAACGTCGGTTGGCGCATCGACTACCAGTTCATCACCCCGGGCCTGCGCGACCGCCTGCGCAGCTGCTCGATCTACCGCGACGAGCGCTTCTCCGACCACGCGCCGTTCATCGTGGACTACGACCTGTGACCGAGGCGGCCACGCCGGTCAGCTACAAGGGCTGGGCAGGAATCAAGCGTGCCTTCGGTACCCCGTCGGCGCTGACCATGGCCATGCTTGGCTTCGGCAGCGGCCTGCCGTTCCTGCTGATCGCTTCGCAGACCCTGTCCACGCGCCTGCGCGACGTCGGCCTGGACCTGGGCAGCATCGGCCTGATCAGCCTGGCCAGCTTCTTCTACCTGCTCAAGTTTCTGTGGGCACCATTGCTGGACCGCTATGCCTTCCCGTTGCTGGGTGGGCTCGGCCGCCGTCGTTCGTGGCTGCTGGTGTCGCAGGCGCTGGTGCTGGTCGGCCTGGTGGCACTGGCCTTCGTGCGGCCAGAACAGGGTGTCTGGCCGCTGGTGATGTGGGTGCTGGTGGCGTCGTTCGCCGGCGCCACCCAGGACTCCGCCGTCGATGCCTATCGCATCGAGATCGCGCCGCAGGCCGCCCAGGCTGCGCTGGCTGCGACCTATACGCTGGGCTACCGGATCGGCTTGATCCTGGCGGGCGCTGGCGCACTGTACCTGGCCCAGTTCGAAGGCTGGATCGTCGCCTATCTGGCGATGGCGGCACTGATGCTGCTGCCGATCGTCACCACCCTGCTGTGTGCCGAGCCGGAGCGCCCGGTCACCGCCGTGCAGCGCCGCATCGATATCGCCGAAGCCTTCATCCAGCCCATTTCCAGCTTCTTCAGCCGCAATGGCGTGGCGCTGGCACTGGTGCTGCTGGCCTTTGTCGGCCTGTTCAAGTTCCCCGACCAGGTGATCGGTGTGATGGCCGGGCCGTTCTATCTCGATTCGGGGTTCGACAAGGCCGACATCGCCACCGTCTCCAAGCTGTTCGGCGTGTGGATGGGGATCGGTGGTGCGTTCCTGGGCGGCATCGCGGTGGCCGCGTTCGGCTTCCGCCGCATGCTGCTGGTGGCCGCACTGGGCGTGGCGCTGTCCAACCTGGCCTTCCTGCTGATGGCGCACAACCCGGGCAAGCTGTGGGCGTTCTATGCCGCACTCAGTGCCGACAACCTGTTCCAGGGCTTTGCCGGCACCGTGCTGGTTGCCTTCATGTCGTCGCTGACCGACCGCAACTTCACCGCCACCCAGTACGCGCTGCTGGTGTCGCTGGCCAACCTGCCCGGCAAGTTCGTCGGCGGTGTCTCCGGCTACATCGTCGAAGCCACGTCCTATAGCACGTTCTTCATCCTCAGCTCGATCACCGTGGTGCCGACCCTGTTGCTGCTGGCGTGGCTGTGGCCGCGGATCGCCGACCGCGGGCCGCCGCCGGTCGCCTGATTGCCTGCCCGCCCGGTCTGCGGGATCATCGCCCCCGACGCGCCGAGGGGGCGGTGCCTTGCGAACGGGGAAGTGAGCATGGCCGACGTTGTGCTGCGGGACCTGGACCCGCTGCTGCTGGAACGTATCCGACGCGTCGCGGTCGCCCGCGGCTGGACCCACGAACAGACCTGCACCGCCTTGCTGGAGCAGGGCCTGTTCAGCAGTGAACTGGAGGTCCGCTCCGGCTTCGGTGATCCCGAAGTGGACGCGCTCTCCGACGCCATCGCCGCCCTGCAGGCCCTGCCCGCAGGGCAGGGCTTCGATTAGTGCCCATGTAGCGTCGAGCCACGCTCGACCGCCGTTCCCGGTAGATCCACGCCATGCGTGGATGACCACCTCACGCCAGGTGGATCGCACCCAGGATCCGCGGGCCCGTCGCCCCGGTCACGCTCGGCAGGTTGCCGGCCAGCCCGTCCATCGTCCGCTGCGCCAGCCACGCAAAGCCCATCGCCTCCACGTACTCCGGGTCCAGCCCATGCACCGCGCTGGACTCCACCTGCACCTCCGGCAGCCGCGCCGCCAGCCGCTTCATCAGCTGCCGGTTGCGCACCCCGCCGCCACAGACCAGCAGGCGCCGGGTCTGCGGCTGCTGCGCCAGCAGCGCATCGGCCACCGTCGCCACGGTCAGCTCCAGCAGGGTGGCCTGCACGTCGGCGGCGCTGTACTCGCCTTCGCCCATATGTGCCTCGGCCCAGGCCAGATGGAACTGCTCGCGCCCGGTGCTCTTCGGAGGCGGCAGGTCAAACCACGGCTCCGAACGCCAGCCGGCCAGCAGGCCCTCGTCCACCGCGCCACTGGCGGCATACGCGCCATCGGCATCGAAGGTGCGGCCGGTGTGGCGCTGGCACCAGGCATCCATCAGCGCGTTGGCCGGGCCGGTATCGAAGCCACGCACCGCGCCTTCGCGCGGGATCAGGGTCAGGTTGGCGATGCCGCCCAGGTTCAGCACCGCGCGGTCTTCGTCGGCGGTGCCCAGCATGCCGAGGTGGAAGGCCGGCATCAGCGGCGCACCATGGCCTCCGGCTGCCACGTCGCGGCGGCGGAAATCACACACCGTGGTGATCCCGGTCAGCTCGGCGATGCGGTTGCCGTCGCCCAGCTGCACGGTGAAGGCGGGGTTGGCCAGCGGACGATGGCGCACGGTCTGGCCGTGCGAGCCGATCGCGCGCACCTGGCTGCGGTCCACCCCGGCCTCGGCCAGCAGCTGGTTGGCGGCCTCGGCGAAGTTGATCGCGATCCGCGCGTCCAGCTCGCCCAACTCCTCCAGCGAGTCCAGCGGGCCACCTTCGCCCAGCGCCACCAGCCGCGCCCGCAGCACCGGCTCCCAGCGGGCAGTCAGGCCGTGCACGAAGCGGCAGCCGCCACTGCTCGGGAACTGCACCAGTGCGGCATCGATGCCGTCGGCGCTGGTGCCCGACATCAGGCCAAGGTACAGGGGGGCGTCAGCGTCGGCAGTCGTGTTCATGGCGGGCATAAAAAAAGGACGCGGCAAGCTTGGGCTGCCGCGTCCTTCTTCGTCAACGCAGGGGCTCAGCCGCGCTTGCGGCCGGTCGTCTGCTTGTCCCTGGCGCTGGCCACCTCGGGGGCGGCTTCGTCGCGGCTGGTCGGTGCCGGGCTGGCGTCGGCGTAGATCAGCTTCTCCATGCCCTGGATGCGGGCCATCGCCGGTGCGGTCTGCGCGCGGAAGGCGACCAGCTCGGCGCCCTTCAGCGGCTCCGGCGGCGGCATGGTCACGGTCAGCGGGTTGCGGTGCTCGCCGTTGACGCGGAATTCGTAGTGCAGGTGTGGGCCGGTCGCCAGGCCGGTGGAGCCGACATAGCCGATCACCGTGCCCTGGGCCACGCGCTGGCCGGTCCTGATGTTCGCAAAGCGCGACATGTGGCCGTACAGGGTGGTGTGGCCGCGGCCGTGGTCGAGGATCACCACATTGCCGTAGCCGTTCTGCACGCCGGCGAACTGCACGCGGGCGTCGCCGGCGGCCATGATCGGGGTACCGGTGCGCGCGGCGTAGTCCACGCCCTTGTGCATGCGCATCTTGCCCAGCACCGGGTGCTTGCGCGCGCCGAAGGTCGAGCTCAGCCGCGCGAACGGGATCGGCATGCGGATGAAGCTCTTCTTCAGTGAACGGCCGTTGATGTCGTAGTACTCGGACTTGCCGTTGCGGTCGAAGCGGAAGCCGGAATAGGTCTTGCCACCGGTGGTGAAGGTCGCCGCCAGGATCTTGCTGGTGTCCACCTTCTCGCCTTCGCGCCAGGTTTCATCCATCACCACGCTGAAGCGGTCGCCCGGCTGCAGGTCCTTCGAGAAGTCGATGTCGTACTTGAAGATGTCGTCGGTCATCGTCGCGATCGCCGACGGCGACAGCCCGGCCCGACGGGCGGCGGCATACAGCGAGCTGGTGATCTCGCCGCTGGTGACCACGGTGCGCGTGGAGGTCTCGCGCTGGGTCACCTTCTCCTTGATGTCATCGCCGGCCAGGCTCAGTTCCACCCGGTTGTCCGCATCGCGGTCGAAGCGGATGCTGCGCAGGTCACCGGACAGCGGCATGTCGAAGGCGATCTCGGCCCCCGGGCGCAGCTTGGTCAGTGCCTCGCGCGCGCCGGGATGGTCCAGCACCCGGTGCAGGGTGGTGGCCGGAATGCCGGCCTTGTCGAACAGGTCGCTCAGGGTCTGGCCGCGCTGCACCCGCAGCACCTGCCAGCTGTCGCCGGGCACCTGCTGCTGGCGGGCCATGGTCAGCGGCGGCAACGGCAGCGCCAGGCTGGTGTGGCTGTCGGCGAAGGGCGCGTCGATGGTGTGCGAGAAGCCCGGGACGATGGTCGCCACCAGGGCGCCGATGGTCACGAACAGGCTGGCGTGCATCCAATGGCGGCGGGTCCAGCGCTCATTGAAGGCGGCAGGAAGATGTTGCCTGAGCTTCCGATGCAGGGCGTTGTCGTGCAGGACGTGGAGGCGTTCCTGGAAGCGCTGCTTGCGTGCGCGCCCTTGTTCGGAATTGTGCATCGGCGGTTTTTTCCTGGCGGCCCGGGAGCGCGGGCCTGATCGCCGGTTACCATAGACACCTGAGAAAACCGCGTCAAACCCTTGTGCCCATTGGCTTTTGTGAAGCCAATCGGGTTAACTTTGCTTTAACACCCCACACAAGAATCGGCGTTGCCGGGAGTAGTCACGTGTCCTCGATTGAAGAAGCCCTTGCCCTGATCGGCCGCGGTGCCGACGAGATCCTCAAGCTCGAGGATCTGCGTGCGCGCCTGCAGGAAGGCCGTCCGCTGCGGATCAAGGCCGGCTTCGACCCCACCGCGCCCGACCTGCACCTGGGCCATACGGTGCTGCTGAACAAGATGCGCCAGTTCCAGGACCTCGGCCACCAGGTCATTTTCCTGATCGGCGACTTCACCGGCATGATCGGTGACCCGTCCGGCAAGAGCCTGACCCGCAAGCCGCTCAGCCGCGAGGACGTGCTGGCCAACGCCCGTACCTATGAGGAGCAGGTGTTCAAGGTGCTGGACCGCAGCCGTACCGAAGTCCGCTTCAACTCGGAGTGGTTCGGCAAGATGGGCGCGGCCGACATGATCCGCCTGGCCGGCCAGCACACCGTGGCGCGCATGCTGGAGCGCGACGACTTCGCCAAGCGCTATGCCGCCCAGCAGTCCATCGCCATCCACGAGTTCCTGTACCCGCTGGTGCAGGGTTACGACTCGGTGGCCCTGGAGGCCGACGTCGAGCTGGGTGGTACCGACCAGAAGTTCAACCTGCTGATGGGCCGTGGCCTGCAGGAGCACCATGGCCAGAAGCCGCAGGTGGTGCTGACCATGCCGCTGCTGGAGGGCCTGGACGGCGTCAACAAGATGTCCAAGTCGCTGGGCAACTACATTGGTATCAGCGAGCCGGCCATCGACATCGTCACCAAGACCATGAAGGTGGACGACACCTTGATGTGGCGCTGGATCGAGCTGCTGTCCTTCGACATCAGCCAGGCCGAAGCCGTACAGCTGCGCGAGCAGGTGGCCAATGGCGGCCTGAACCCGCGCGTGGTGAAGCTGCGTCTGGCACGTGAACTGGCGACCCGTTTCCACGACGCCGCGGCGGCCGAGCAGGCCATTGCCGGCTGGGAAGCGGCGGTGACCGGGCAGGGCGACATCACCCAGCTGCCGCTGCAGGACGTGGCGATCCCGGCCGAAGGCCTGCGTATCGCCGCACTGCTGACCGCGGCCGGCCTGACCCCGAGCAACTCCGAAGCCAACCGCAAGCTCAAGGAGCGCGCGGTGAAGGTGGACGGCGAAGTCGTGGAAGATGGTCAGCAGGTGCTGCAGCCGGGCTTCGAAGGCCTGCTGCAGGTCGGCAAGCGCACCTTCGCCCGCGTGCGCCTGGTCGCTGCCTGACACCAGGGAAGGGCCGGCGCAGCCGGCCCTTCCTTTTGTAGAGTCGAGCGCTGCTCGACTGCTCTTGCTCTTCGCGGGGTCCTCCCGCAGCGGGATGGATGAACGGATGCAACATCCGTTGAAAAAAATCGCCACACCCCCTTCACAAATGATGCGAATGGGGACATACTTCTCCTCCCCCGTCGCAGGGGGCGCCACCAAGGGGCTTCAGCGACAACAGGGCGCCCACCACCGCCGAACGAGATGATCGAACGAGGGTGTTGACGGACTGAAAAAGTCTGGCATAATGTGCGGCTCGCTACGAAGGAAACTTCGCAGCACACGGGAATGGCGCTGAGGCCGCTTCCCAGGATCTTTGAAAGTATGCGCAGGTATCTTGTGAAGGCGCCTGCAGGAAGGATGATTGTCCATCTTGCAGACGTTTGATCAAGCAACTATTAATTGTTTTAAAGCAAGCGATACGTTGCCAGAA
>NZ_JAZARB010000001.1:2312659-4284226 GCF_040984485.1 Stenotrophomonas sp. WED208 | reverse complement strand
CGAACTCGGAAGTGAAACGCAGCTGCGCCGATGGTAGTGTGGCTCAAGCCATGCGAGAGTAGGTCATCGCCAGGGTTTACACCCAAAACCCCGCTGCTCACGCAGCGGGGTTTTTCTTTGTGCTCAGGAAATACCGGTAGTGCCGGCCGCTGGCCGGCAGGCGCGTTGATGAAACCGCCGCGAGCGGCGGCGCCAACCAAGGTTGGCGACTACCGATGGCAGAGTGCCAACCAAGGTTGGTACCCACCAATGGTGTGGAGCGCAAAAAAAGCGGCGCCCTGTCGGGCGCCGCTCAGGCTTGAACCATGATCAGTCGAGCATGGCTCGACTTACTTGGCCGGGGCCTTGTCCTTCATCATCGCGTCGCGGGCAGCCTTGAACGGGTTGCCTTCGTACCAGTTCGGCCAACGATCACCACCGGCCAGTTCCTTGCCCACGCCGTACATCAGCTGCAGGTCTTCCACGGTGCCGTCCAGCTTCCAGGTGGCCGCATCGAACTCGTCCTTCGGGCCGTGGTAGCGGTTGGCGCCGTAGTCGGCTGCAGCCTTGCGGCCCGCGTCCACGCCACCCTCGCGCAGGTCTTCGCCACCATCGGCGTACAGGGCCGGAACGCCTGCCTTGGCGAAGTTGAAGTGATCGGAACGGAAGTAGAAGCCGCTCTGCACCGAGGTCTCGCCGTGCAGGGTACGGTCCTGGGCGGCAGCCAGCGGCTTGAGGATGTCCTCCAGCTCCGAGCTGCCGAAGCCGGTGACGGTCACGTCCTTGGCACGGCCGGCTACCGACATCGCGTCGATGTTGATCACACCGGCGATCTTGTCCAGCGGGAAGGTCGGGTGGGCGACGTAGTACTTCGAACCCAGCAGGCCGGACTCTTCCAGGGTCACGGCCAGGAACACCACCGAACGTTCCGGCTTCGGCTCCTGGTGGGCCATGGCTTCGGCCACTTCGAGAATGCCGGCCACGCCGGTCGCATTGTCGACCGCGCCGTTGTAGATGTTGTCGCCGGTCTCACCCTCATGCTTGCCCAGGTGGTCCCAGTGCGCCATGTACAGCACGGCCTCGTCAGCCCGCTTGCTGCCCGGCAGCACGCCCACCACGTTGCGCGACTGCTTCTGCGCGATCTGGCTCTTCAGGTCGACCGCAGCGGTCGCCTTCAGCGGCACCGGCTTGAAGCCACGCTTGCTGGCGTCCTTGTAAGCCTGTGCAAGGTCCAGGCCGGCACCGGCGAACAGCGCCTTGGCGGCGTCGGCACTCAGCCAGCCCTGCACCGGGATACGTGCTTCCGGGTCATCCTTGGCCGGCAGGTCGTACTGCGGGCCGGCCCAGGAGTTCTTCACCACGTCCCAACCATAGGAAGCGCCGGCGGTGTCGTGCACGATCAGTGCAGCAGCGGCACCCTTGCGCGCGGCCTCCTCGAACTTGTAGGTCCAGCGGCCGTAGTAGGTCATGCGCTTGCCGTCGAACAGCTTCGCGTCATCAACATGGAAGCCCGGATCGTTGACGAACATGACGACCGTCTTGCCCTTCCAGTCCTGGCCGGCGTAGTCGTTCCACTTCTGCTCCGGCGCGTCAACGCCGTAGCCGACGAACACCAGGTCGCTGGCATCGACCTTCACCTCGGCCTGGCCGGTACGGGTGCCGACCACCATGTCGGTGCCGAACTTCAGCTCGGTGGTCTTGCCGCCCTGGGTGATCTTCAACACGGTCGATTCGTCGGCCGTGGTCTCGGTCATCGGCACATCCTGGAACCAGCTGTCGCCGTTGCCGGGCTGCAGGCCGATGCGCTGCATCTGGTCGCGGATGTAGTTGACCGTCAGTTCCTCGCCCTTGCTGCCCGGGGCGCGGCCTTCGAACTCATCCGAAGCCAGGGTCTTGACCATCTCGGCGAAATCGCCGGCGTTGATCTCCGGGGAGAACTGATGGGCGGCCGGCTTCGCAGCGGCGGTGTCGGTGGCCGGCGCGGCGGCCGGCGTGTCTTCGCCTTTGCAGGCACTGAGCGCGGCCGCAGCGGCCAGGCACAGGAGGAGTTTGCGGGGCATCATCGATTCCTGGGAAACAAAGGGCGGCCGCACGTCTTGTACGACCGGTATCAGCGAGTATCACCGAACCCGAAGGCCGGTGCGCTCAGTCCGCGGGGGCGGTTTCGGTATCGAACGGGATCGGCTCGGCGCCGGTGACCGGCCCGATGCGGGCGGTGCGATGCACGTACAGCACCACTTCGCGTTCGAACTGCAGGGAGCCGTTGACCATCGCATTCGGTCCGATGATCACGCGCGGCTTGCGGCTGGCGGTCAGCGAGACGCTGAAGTTCGGTTTGCGCACGTGCACGCCGCCGTTGACCTGCGAGCCGATGCCCACGGTGATGTCACCGTTGACGGTCTCGACGTCCTTGCCGACGCGGCTTTCGACCAGACCGATGCCGCCGTTCACGGTTTCAACGCCGCCTTCGACCTCGCTGCCGCGGTCGGTGAAGATGCTGCCGTTGACAGTGCTGACGCTGCCGCGCGCGATGACTTCGCGGCCCAGGCGCACACCGCCGTTGACTGTTTCGATCTTGCCGGTGCGTGCGCGGTCGGCGACCTTCACCCCGCCGTTGACGGTATCGATGCTGCCGGTCTCGACGCCTTCACCGACGCGGATACCGCCGTTGACGGTATCCAGCTTGCCGTAGCGTTGGCCGGCTTCGGCGCTGATGCTGCCGTTGACCTTGCTGATGTTCTCCTGGGCACAGACTGGCCCGGTGGCCAGTAGTACGCCCAACAGCAGCGGAATGGAAAGAGCTTTCATGGGGACCTCGATGGATGTGCGGCTGGCAGGCCGCGTGCGGAGATGTCACCATTCCCCGGTAGCCCCTGCAACTGCCTGAAGTCACTGGAAAGCCCTTGCGCGACAACGCCTTGCCATCACGCCGACATCACATCGCCGCCTTGCGCGGCGGGCGCTGCCTGCTGTTGGGGCTGGCGATCGCCCTGGCGCTGCCGCTGCCGGGCGCCGCGCAGACCACGCGCGAGACCGAGCGCAAGCTGCAGAAGCTGCGCAGTGAGCTGAAGGGCGTGGCGCAGGAGCGTCGGCAGATCGAGGGCCAGCGCGGCCAGGCCTCACAGCAGCTGCGTGAGGCAGATGAAAAGGTGGCCCGCACCGGCCGTGCGTTGGCGCAGACCGAAACCGCGCTGCGCGAGCAGGGAAGGGCCCTGGCCGAGGCCGAACAGCGCCGCAGCACGTTGCAGGCCAACCTCGCCCAGCAGCACCGCGAGCTGGCCGGCCTGCTGCGCGCGGCCTACCAGCTGGGCAACCATGCACCGTTGAAACTGCTGTTGTCGCAGGACACGGTGGCCGATGCCAACCGTGCCCTGGCCTACCACCGCTACCTGCAGCGCGAGCGGGCACAGCGCATCACCACGCTGACGGCTGACCTGAAGGAACTGGAAGCGCTGCAGGCGCAGATCGCCGAGCGCAAGCAGAAGCTGCAGGGCGCGCAGCAGGACCAGAAGCAGCAGGCAGCGGCCCTGGAAGTCGATCGCCGCGATCGCGCAAAGACGGTTGCCTCGCTGGACGAGCGCTTCAAGGACCAGCGCGAGAAGGAACAGGCGCTGGGCCAGGATGCCAAGGCGCTGGAAACACTGCTGGCCAATCTGCGTGCGGCCGCCGCCCGTGCCGAGGCCGAGCGTCGCGCGGCTGCACGCCGTGCGGCCGCGGAGAAGGCGGCCGCCGAACGTGCCGCACGCCAGGCAGCGGCACAGGGACGGCCGCCACCGCCCACCAAGGTTCCGCCGGCGGTGGCGTCCGCACCGGCCCCGAAGGTCGGTGGCCTGGGCTGGCCGTTGTCCGGCAACCTGTTGGCGCGCTATGGCGGCAAGCTGCCCGATGGCCGCACCAGCAGCGGCGTACTGATCGGTGCGCCGGCCGGCAGCACCGTCACCGCCGTGGCCGACGGCACCGTGGTGTTCTCCGACTGGATGACCG
This sequence comes from Stenotrophomonas sp. WED208, assembly GCF_040984485.1. Classification (NCBI taxonomy): domain Bacteria; kingdom Pseudomonadati; phylum Pseudomonadota; class Gammaproteobacteria; order Lysobacterales; family Lysobacteraceae; genus Stenotrophomonas; species Stenotrophomonas sp. WED208. The sequence continues at coordinate 4,280,263 of NZ_JAZARB010000001.1, read as the reverse complement.
GCTACGGCATGATCCTGATCGTGGACCACGGCAACGGCTACATGAGCCTGTACGCCCACAACGACACCCTGCTGAAGGATGCCGGCGCGCGGGTCAGCCGCGGCGATGCGGTGGCCAAGGTCGGCAATTCCGGTGGCCAGGGCGTGACCGCGCTGTACTTCGAGCTGCGCCGGGGCGGGCAGCCGGTCAACCCCGACAGCTGGCTGCAGCGGCGCTGAATCCGGCGCTGTCGCGTGGCGGGCGGATTCAACGGGAATTTAGCTGTGCTTCGCGCATAATCGACGCATGTGCCTTGGGCACGATGCCAACGTCGACAGGAGTGATCCATGCGCGCAGCCCGTACCGCCACCCTCTTGCTGGCCCTGTTGCCAGCGCTGTCCTGGGCGCAGCAGACCGCGCCCGCTCCGAGCCAGGAAACCAGTGGGCAGGCAGCGAACAGCGAGGAGGCGGTGACCTCGAAGGTGCCGCTGGAGGAAATCCGCCGCTTCGTGGCCGTGTACAACGCGGTGCGTGCCGCCTATGTCGACCCGGTCGATGACAAGAAGCTGATGCAGGCGGCGGTGCGTGGCCTGCTGCTCGACCTCGATCCGCACAGCACCTACTTCAACAAGGAAGACGCGCAGGCCTTCGACGAGCAGGCCAATGGTGCCTACGAAGGCATCGGCGTGGAACTGCAGCAGCAGCCGGACAACGCCAGCATGAAGGTGATCTCGCCGATCGACGACACGCCGGCGGCCAAGGCCGGCATCCTCGCCGGTGACCTGATCATCGCCATCGACGGCAAGCCGATCAGTGCGATCGATGCCAGCGAACCGCTGCGCGGCCCGGCCGGCAGCAAGGTAGTGCTGACCATCGTGCGCGAGGGCAAGCCGAAGCCGTTCGATGTCAGCCTGACCCGCCAGACCATCCGCGTGACCAGCGTGCGCAGCCGCCTGCTGGAGCCGGGTTATGGCTACATCCGCCTGAGCACCTTCCAGGCCGATACCGGTTCGGACTTCCAGAAGCACGTGCAGCAGCTGCAGAAGCAGTCCGGTGGCCAGCTCAAGGGTCTGGTGCTGGACCTGCGCAGCAACCCGGGTGGCCTGCTGACTGCTGCGGTGCAGGTGGCCGATGATCTGCTCGACAAGGGCAACATCGTCAGCACCCGCGGTCGCATCAGCATCAGCGATGCCCGTTTCGACGCGACCCCGGGCGATCTGCTGAAGGGCGCACCGGTGGTGGTGCTGGCCGATGCCGGTTCGGCCAGTGCATCGGAAGTGCTGGCCGGTGCGCTGCGCGACAACAAGCGCGCGCGCGTGGTCGGCAGCCGCACCTTCGGCAAGGGCTCGGTGCAGACCGTGCTGCCGCTGGACAACGGCGATTCGGTGAAGCTGACTACCGCGCGCTATTACACGCCCAGCGGCAAGTCGATCCAGGCCACCGGCATCGTGCCGGATGTCGAACTGAAGCCCGCCGCCACGCCGGCCGAGGATGCACTGCCGGCCAGCCTGAGCGACTACAGCGAAGCGACCCTGCCGGGCCATCTGCGCGGCGACGACGAAGGCACCGAGGGCTACCACGCCGGTGCGGTGCTGCCGGGCGATGGCCCGATCAACGACGCGCTGGCCGAGCTGAAGAACCCGGGTTCGGTGGCTGCGCGGTTGAAGGCCGAAGCGGCCAAGGCGGAGGCTGCCAAGGCCGCGAAGGCTGCAGCGGCGAAGCCCGAAGCCAAGCCGGAGCCGAAGGTCGAACCGAAGGCGGACAGCACGCCGGAAGCCAAGCCCGCCCCGGTTCCGGCCAAGCCCTGATTCTGCAGAGTCGAGCCATGCTCGGCTGATCTACGAACGAGCGGCTGAGCGTGGAGCCGGCCAGCGGCCGGCACGACCCGGTGTCAGAAGCCGTGGCGCTTGCGCAGGCGGCGGGCGATGGCCGCCCGCACGTAGACCCCGTACACCACGCCGAACACGAAGCCGCCGATGTGCGCCCACCAGGCCACCATGCCGAAGCTGGGGCCGATATGGGCGAATACGACCTGCAACGCGGCCCAGACACCGATCAGCAGGTAGGCCGGGGCGCGCACGAACTCCAGGAACAGGCCGAGCGGGATCACCACGCCCAGCCGCGCGCCCGGGAACAGGGCCAGGTAGGCGCCGATCAGTGCGGACACCGCACCGCTGGCACCGATGATGATCTGGTCCGGGCTGCCCATGGTGTAGATCGCCACCAGATTGGACACCGCACCGCCGACCAGGAACAGCAGCAGCAGCCGCCACGGGCCCAGCACCCGCTCGGCGGGCAGGCCGAAGATCAGCAGGAACACCAGGTTGCCCAGCAGGTGAGACCAGTCGGCATGCAGGAACAAGGCGGTGAACAGGCGCAGCACGCTGCCGTCCTGCAGGGTCGCCCACCAGTCCAGCGGGTGGGTCAGGCCGGTGGACAGGGCGCCCCAGTCCAGCCAGAGGCTGCCGCGGGCATCGTCCGGACGCGAGATCGACCACAGGAACGCCAGCCACAGTGCCGCAAACAGCACGGGCGTGGCCCAGCGCAGGGCCGCCTTCTTGCGCGACGGGAGGGAGACGAACATGGGCACTAGCCTAGCGTGCGGGCGCTTGCGGCGGGGATTGTCCTGTTCAGCTTTTGGGACGAAAAAACCGCCACTGCTGTTATTGTTTCATTAACAGCTCTGGGTAATACTCGCATACGGCGTCGTATGTCGGGAGGGGAATCCGGCGCGCTCCGATGGGTCTCAGGACCTGCCGGGCGCAGGCGCACTCAGAGCAACATCACCGCTTACCGGAGAGAGAACTACGATGCAAACCGCTTCCACCATTGCCCGTCTGACCCTGCTGGCCGTCGGCGTTGCCGGTGCGCTGGCCGCCGCCGACGCCAACGCTGCCGCCTTCCAGCTGAAGGAAAACAGTGCCAAGGGCCTGGGCCGCGCGTTCGCCGGCTCCACCTCGGCCGAGGGCGACGCCTCGGTCATCGCCACCAACCCGGCCTCCATGCGCCTGCTCGACGGCACCATGCTGCAGGGCGACGTCAGCGCCATCAGCTTCGGTGCCAAGTTCCGTGGCCAGGGCAAGTACGCCAACGGCGCTCCGATTTCCGGCGGCAACGGCGGCGACGCCGGCATGATCGCCCCGGTCCCGGCGGCCTACTTCCACCTGCCGTTCGGCGAGAAGGAGAACATGCACTTCGGCGCCTCGCTGACCGTGCCGTTCGGCTTCAAGACCGAATACGACCGTGACTGGGTCGGCCGCTACAACGGCGTCAAGACCGAGCTGCAGGCGATCGACCTGGGCGTGGCGTTCTCCTACGACGTCAACCCGTACCTGTCGTTCGGTGCTTCGGTGTTCGCCGAGCGTCTGAACGTCGACCTGACCAGCGCCGTCGATACCGGCACCGCGATCAACGCCAGCGCCCAGCAGAAGGCTGCCGCTGCCGTTCTGGCTGCCGGTGGCACCGCCGCCCAGGCTGCTGCCGCCTCGCGTCAGGCCGCTGTCGCCATGGCCCAGCAGGGCTTCGCTCCGGGCACCGCCGATGGCTTCCTGCGCATCAAGGGTGACGAAGTGTCCATGGGCTACACCCTGGGCATGACCGTCAGCCCGGTGGAAGGCACCAACATCGCCTTCAGCTACCGCTCGCAGGTCAAGCACAAGATCAACGACGGCAAGGCCGACTTCACCATTCCGGGCAACGCCGCAGCCTTCCTGGCCGCTGCCGCTCCGGGCACCTTCATCGACAGCAAGGGTCGTGCCTCGATCACCCTGCCGGCCAGCGCCACCGTCAGCTTCACCCACCGCGTGAACGACCAGTGGAAGATCATGGCCGACGTCTCGCGTACCGCCTGGAGCAAGTTCGACCAGGTTGCCGTGCAGTATGACTCCAACCAGCCGGACAGCGTGCTGCCGTTCCACTACCGCGACACCACCTTCGCGTCGATCGGTACCGAGTACCGCATGAACGAGAAGCTGACCCTGCGCGGCGGTCTCGCCTACGACCAGACCCCGACCACCGACGCCCACCGCGACGTGCGCGTGCCGGACACCACCCGCAAGTGGCTGTCGCTGGGTCTGACCTACGCGGCTTCGGAAAAGATGGAATACAGCGTGGGCTACACCCACCTGTTCACCAAGGATCCGAACATCACCTCGACCTCGGCCACGGCCAACACCGTGACCGGCAAGTACAAGGTCAGCGGCGACGTGCTGGCGGCTTCGATGCAGTACAAGTTCTGATCCAGGCGATTGCCTGACGCAGGACGAAGGAGGCCCCGCGCAAGCGGGGCTTTCTTTTTGTGGGGTGGCTCGGGGCATCCACGCATGGCGTGGATCTACCGGATTGTCCACGCAGCGTGCGGATCCATGACAATAGGGCGATGAACCTGTCCGATCCGAACTTCCAGCTGGAGCTGGCTGCCAACATCGCCGTCGCCGGCTCGATCCTGCTGGCCGGCCGCAACAACGTGCACACCTGGTGGCTGGGCATCGTTGGCTGCGCCTTGTTTGCCGCTGTGTTCGAACGATCGCACCTGTACGCGGACATGGTGCTGCAGTTCTTCTTCATCGCCATCAGCGTGCTGGGCTGGTGGCAGTGGCTGCGTGGCGACCATGGTGCGCCGCTGCCGATCACCGCGCTGCGGCCGCGGGCATGGGCCTGGCTGGCGCCGCTGGCGGTGGTGGCCACGTTCGGCTACGGCTGGATGCTGACCCGGCTGACCAACGCCTATGCGCCCTACATCGATTCGGCGGTGCTGGTGTTGAGCGTGATCGCGCAGATCCTGATGATGCGACGCAAGCTGGAATCGTGGTGGGTGTGGCTGCTGGTGAACACCGTTGCGGTGCCGCTGTACTACAGCCGTGGCCTGCACCTGACCTCGATCTTGTACGTGGGCTTCTGGATCAATGCGCTGGTGGCCCTGCGCCATTGGCGGCACCTGATGCGCGACGAGGCCAGGGCGGCCGATGCCGCTGCCTGAGCGCGTTGCGCGCGGCCTGGTAGTGGGCAAGTTCTGCCCGCTGCATCTCGGCCACGAACGCCTGATCGACTTCGCCGCCACGCGCTGCCAGCAGCTGCTGGTGATCGGCTGGTCGCAGCCGGGCTTTGCCGGCTACAGCGCCGAGCGCCGCGAGCGCTGGCTGCGTGCGCGTTTCCCGCAGGCGACGGTGGCGGTGCTGGATGACGCGCGACTGGCGGCATTGTGCATGCAGCATGGCTTGCCCGTGCGAGCGCTGCCGCAGGACAGTGATGACGAACACGTGCAGCGGGACTTCACCGCCTGGCTGTGCCTGAACCTGTTCGGTGGGCCGGTGCAGGCGGTGTACACCGGTGAGGACTACGGCGACGGTTTTTCCGATGCGCTGGCAGCCTGCTTCAACGCACCGGTGCGACATGAACGGCTGGAACGCTGGCTCGATGTCGGCCAGGCCAGTGGCACCCAGCTGCGCGCCGATCCGCATGCGCATCGCCATGGCCTCGCACCGCAGGTGTATGCCGGCCATGTGCAGCGCGTGGCGTTCATCGGTGGCGAGTCCAGCGGCAAGACCACGCTGGCGCGCGTGCTGGCCGAGCGCCTGCAGACCGCCTGGGTGCCGGAGTACGGCCGCACCCTGTGGGAGCAGCAGGGCGGAGAACTGACGCCGGACGATCTGCTTCGCATTGCAATGACACAGCCACAGCACGAAGAGGAGGCCGCGCGGCGCGCGCATCGCTGGCTGTTCTGCGATACCACGCCGTGGGTGACGCTGGGGTACAGCGGCTGGATGTTCGGCACGGCACCGGAGCCGCTGCGGCAGGCGGCACGACGACGCTACGACCTGCTGTTCCTGTGCGCACCGGATATTCCGTTCGACCAGGACGGTACGCGTGTGGGCGAAGCCTTCAGGGCGCAGCAGCATGCGTGGTACCTGGCGCAGCTGCAGGCAGAGGGTGTCGAGTACGTGCTGCTGGAAGGCGATCTGGAGATGCGCATCGCACGGGTGCAGGGCGAGCTGGCGAAGCGGGCGGACAACCGGTTCAGTGTCGCCTCGCCTCTGTAGCCGAGCCCATGCTCGGCGCTACAGGAAAAAAAGCGCACACAAAAAACCCCGCTTTCGCGGGGTTTTTCGTTCACTGCAACTACTGGGCGATCAGTCGCCCAGGGTCAGCAGCGAGGCGTTGCCGCCGGCGGCGGTGGTGTTCACCGTCACCGTCTTTTCGGTGGCGAAGCGCAGCAGGTAGTGCGGGCCGCCGGCCTTCGGGCCGGTGCCGGACAGGCCCTGGCCGCCGAACGGCTGCACGCCGACCACCGCGCCGATCTGGTTGCGGTTGACGTAGACGTTGCCGACATGGACGCCGTTGCTGATGCGGTCGACGGTCTCGTCGATGCGCGAATGCACGCCCAGGGTGAGGCCGTAGCCGGTGGCGTTGATCTGGTCGATCACCGCGTCGAGCTGGTCGCCCTTCCAGCGGATCACGTGCAGGACCGGCCCGAAGATTTCCTTGTGCAGCTGGCCCAGGTCCTTCAGTTCGTACGCACGCGGCGCGAAGAAGGTGCCGTTGGCCGCTTCGGCGGACAGTTCGGCGGCGGCGATCAGGCGCGCTTCGCGGTCCATGCGTTCGGCGTGGTCCTGCAGGATCTTCAGTGCATCGGCGTCGATCACCGGGCCGACGTCGGTGGACAGCAGGCCCGGATTGCCGACCTTCAGTTCCTTCATCGCGCCGGCCAGCATGGTCATCACCTTGTCGGCGATGTCGTCCTGCACGAACAGCACGCGCGCGGCCGAGCAACGCTGGCCGGCGGAGGTGAAGGCCGAACCGATCGCGTCCTTGACCAGCTGTTCCGGCAGCGCCGAGGAGTCGGCGATGAAGGCGTTCTGGCCACCGGTCTCGGCGATCAGCACACCGATGGCGGCGTCACGCGCAGCCATGGCGCGGTTGATCGCACGTGCGGTGTCGGTGGAGCCGGTGAAGGCCACGCCAGCCACGCGCGGGTCGGCGGTCAGCGCGGCGCCGACGGTGGCACCGTCGCCCGGCAGGTACTGCACCACCTCGGCCGGCACGCCGGCGTCGTGCAGCAGCTTCACCGCGTAGTAGCCGATCAGGTTGGTCTGCTCGGCCGGCTTGGCGATGACGCTGTTGCCGGCGGCCAGTGCAGCAGCGACCTGGCCCAGGAAGATCGCCAGCGGGAAGTTCCACGGGCTGATGCAGACGAACACGCCGCGGCCATGCAGCTGCAGCTCGTTGGACTCACCGGTCGGGCTCGGCAGCTTCTCGGCGTGGCTGAACTGCTCGCGCGCCTGCTTGGCGTAGTAGCGCAGGAAGTCCACCGCTTCGCGCACTTCGGCGATGCCGTCGGGCAGGCTCTTGCCGGCTTCCTTCACGCACAGCGCCATGAACTCCGGCATGCGCGCTTCCAACTGGTCGGCGGCGTGCTCGAGGATGGCGGCGCGGCTGGCGGCCGGGGTGCGGTTCCAGGCCGGCTGCGCGGCCACGGCATTGGCCAGGGCCTTCTGCACGGTGGCGGCATCGGCGGCCAGCCACTGGCCGACCACTTCACGGGTGTCGGCCGGGTTGGTCACCGGCAGCGCGGCGCCGGCCGGGTTGGCACCCGGCACCAGCGGAGCGGCCTGCCAGGGCTTCACAGCCGCGTTGATCTGCTCGGCCAGGGCGCGCAGTTCGTTGTCGTTGGCGAGGTTGGCGCCCATGGAGTTCTTCCTGTCGTGGTTCTGGCTGCGCAGCAGGTCAACCGGCAGCGGGATCTTGGGATGCGGAATCGATTCGAACGAAGCAACCATCTCGACCGGATCGCGGATCAGGTCGGCGATCGGCACGCGCTCGTCGGTGATGCGGTTGACGAAGCTGGAGTTGGCGCCGTTTTCCAGCAGGCGACGCACCAGGTACGGCAGCAGGTCTTCATGCGAACCGACCGGCGCATACACGCGGCAGGGCAGGTTCAAGCGGTCGGCCGGCACCACTTCGGCGTACAGGTCGTCGCCCATGCCGTGCAGCTTCTGGTGCTCGTACACGCCGCCATTGGCGATGCTGCGCACGGCCGCGATGGTGTGTGCGTTGTGCGTGGCGAACATCGGGTAGATCGCGTCGGCATGGGTGAACAGGCGCTTGGCGCAGGCCAGGTAGGAGACGTCGGTGTTCTGCTTGCGGGTGAACACCGGGTAGCCCGGATAGCCTTCGATCTGCGCGCGCTTGATCTCGGCGTCCCAGTAGGCGCCCTTGACCAGGCGCACCTGCAGGCGGCGACCGGCGCGGCGCGCCATGTCGGCCAGGTGGTCGATCGTGTACGGCGTGCGCTTCTGGTAGGCCTGCACGACCACACCGAAGCCATCCCAGCCGGCCAGCGACGCATCGGAGAACACCTGCTCGATGATGTCCAGCGACAGTTCCAGGCGGTCGGACTCTTCGGCGTCGACGGTGCAGCCGATGCCGTAGCTCTTGGCCAGCTGTGCCAGTTCCAGCACGCCCGGCACCAGGTCCTTCAGCACGCGCTCGCGCTTGGCGTGCTCGTAGCGCGGGTACAGCGCCGACAGCTTGATCGAGATGCCCGGGGCGTTGTTGACGTCGCCATCCGGACGGCCGCCGCGTGCCTTGTGATCGCCGCCGATGGCGTGGATCGCACGACGGTAGTCTTCCAGGTAGCGCAGCGCGTCCTTCATGGTCAGCGCGCCTTCGCCCAGCATGTCGAAGGAGTAGCGGTAGCTGGCGTTGTCGCCCTTGTGCGAGCGCGACAGCGCTTCGCTGATGGTGCGGCCCATGACGAACTGGTGGCCCATGATCTTCATCGCCTGGCGCACGGCCAGGCGCACCACCGGCTCACCGACGCGGCCGACCAGGCGCTTGAACGCGCTGGGCGCATCGGCGCGGGTGGCGTCGTTCATCTGCACCAGCTTGCCGGTCAGCATCAGGCCCCAGGTGGAGGCGTTGACCAGCACCGAGTCGCTGCCGCCCAGGTGCTTTTCCCAGTCGGCATCGGCCAGCTTGTCGCGGATCAGCTTGTCGGCGGTGTCCTGGTCCGGAATGCGCAGCAGCGCCTCGGCCACGCACATCAGCAGCACGCCTTCCTCGCTGCCCAGGTCGTACTGGCGCATGAAGGCTTCGATCGCGCCCTGGTCCTTGGCACGCACGCGCACGCGGCCGACCAGGTCGGCGGCCAGCGCCTGTACCTTGGCCTGCTCCTCGGCGGGCAGGCGGGCCTGCGCCAGCAGCTCGCGCACGTGGCTGGCCTCGTCCTTCAACCAGCCATCGGTGATGGCCTGGCGGAACGGGTTGGGGGGCGCCGGCAGTTCCGGCGACAGCAGCGCGCCGGGACGCAGGGCGTCGCTGGCGGCAGGGGAGGAGGAAGGTGCGTTCATGCCGGTCCGGCCAGTGGAAAACTTGGCGATTTTAATCATTTTTGCGGGTTGCGGAAGTGCCCCTCAGCCACCTTCGTGAAGCGCTGATAGCCCCTAGCTGCGGTGGATTCAGCGTGTTCAGCAAGCTCGGCAGAATTTGTGCTGAATTCGTCATTCGTGCCGCCGACCTCATGCTGTGTTGCAGCATGGGAAAAAGTGTGAATGCACCCTTGCTACCGGCGAGAGGGCGGGGCTACCATCGAGACGTTTCCCGCGGCAGGAACGCGGTTGCGACATGATCGAGGTGCTTCCAGCTCCGGATGGGTCAGGTACGCAGCTGCGGCTGCGTCCCCCACGGGCGCTCGATGCCCGGCAGTTCGTCCTGTTGTTCACCGTGTTGTCGGGTGCGATGTGGCTGGTGTCCGCCCTCGGGTGGTTGGCCGGCAATGCATTCGCCCCCCTGTTCGCGCTGCTGTACAGCCTGGTGCTGGCGGCGGCACTGCGTGCCTTGTGGCGCAGTGGTGAACGGCAGGAGGAGATCCGGGTAGTGCCGGCGTACGTGGAGGTCATCCCCGTACCCGGTGGATCGCCGGTGTTCCGGGCGCACCCCCACTGGGTGCGCCTGCTCACCGACGATGAGAGGGTCCGGCTGGCATCCAGCGGCCGGCAGGTGGAGGTGGGGAGTTTCCTCGCGCCGGCCGAACGTCAGACGCTTGCAGAGACACTTGAAAGCTTGCTCGCCGCCAGCGATGGCGGCAACCGACGACGCTAAGGGTCTAGGCAATGAAGCAAAGCAGCAGGTGGGGCACGAAGTGCGTTGCAGCGGTCACCGCCATGGTGGCCGGGGGACTGATGCCGGCGTTGGCCTGGGCCCAGGCGGCCGATCCCAAGCCGTGGCAGCTGAACATGGGCAAGGGGGTGACCCAGACCTCGCGCCTGGCCTGGGAATCGAACAATCTCTCGTTGATCATCTGCACGGTGATCGGCGTCATCGTGTTCGGTGCGATGGCCTACGCCATCTTCAAGTTCCGCAAATCCAAGGGCGCGGTCGCCGCCACCTTCAGCCACAACACCAAGGCCGAGGTGATCTGGACGGTGATCCCGGTGATCATCCTGATCGTGATGGCCTGGCCGGCCACGGCCAACCTGATCAAGATGTACGACACCCGCGATGCCGAGATGACGGTGAAGGTCACCGGCTACCAGTGGATGTGGAAGTACGAATACCTCGGCGAGAACGTCACCTTCACCAGCCGCCTGGACCGCGAGTCCGACCGCGTGCGGCAGAGCGGCATCGTGCCGACCCGCGAAAGCCATCCGCACTACCTGCTGGATGTCGACAACCGCCTGGTGCTGCCGGTCGATACCAAGGTGCGCTTCGTCATCACCTCCGATGACGTGATCCACGCCTGGTGGGTGCCGGCGCTGGGCTGGAAGCAGGACGCCATCCCCGGCTTCATCAATGAAGCCTGGACCAGCATCGAGCAGCCCGGCGTGTACCGGGGCCAGTGCGCCGAGCTGTGCGGCAAGGACCATGGCTTCATGCCGATCGTGGTCGAGGCGGTGTCCAAGGAAGAGTTCAAGCAGTGGCTGGCGCAGCGCAAGCCGGCGCCGCCCGCCGAGCCGGCAACGCCTGCGGCACCTGCCGAACCGACTGCACCGACGGGAGAGGCACCTGCAGCGCCTGCCGCTGCTGAAGCCGGCAGCGCGCCTGCCACCGCGGCCAGCGGAGCGTGATGTAAAGCCCGCGGCCGTTCGCGGCCGTGGTGACAACCGATTCTGAGAGGTGTTTTGCAATGGCGCACTCGGCAGTTGGGCACGACGATCACCATCACCAGCAGAGTTTCTTCGAGCGTTGGTTCTTCTCGACCAACCACAAGGACATCGGCACGCTGTACCTGGGTTTCAGTTTCATCATGTTCATCATCGGTGCGGCGATGAGCGTGGTGATCCGCGCCGAGCTGGCACAGCCGGGCCTGCAGTTCGTCAAGCCCGAATTCTTCAACCAGATGACCACCGTGCACGCGCTGGTGATGATCTTCGGTGGCGTGATGCCGGCCTTCGTCGGACTGGCCAACTGGATGATTCCGTTGCAGATCGGCGCGCCGGACATGGCGCTGCCGCGCATGAACAACTGGTCGTTCTGGCTGTTGCCGGTGGCCTTCAGCCTGCTGCTGCTGACCCTGTTCCTGCCCGGTGGTGCGCCGGCCGGCGGCTGGACGCTGTACCCGCCGCTGTCGCTGCAGGGCGGCTACAACGTTGCGTTCAGCGTGTTCGCCATCCACGTGGCCGGCATCAGCTCGATCATGGGTGCGATCAACATCATCGCCACCGTGCTCAACATGCGCGCGCCGGGCATCGACCTGCTGAAGATGCCGATCTTCTGCTGGGCCTGGCTGATCACCGCCTTCCTGCTGATCGCGGTGATGCCGGTGCTGGCCGGCGCGGTGACCATGCTGCTGACCGACAAGTTCTTCGGCACCAGCTTCTTCAATGCCGCCGGTGGCGGTGACCCGGTGATGTACCAGCACATCTTCTGGTTCTTCGGCCACCCCGAGGTCTACATCATGATCCTGCCCGCCTTCGGCGTGGTCAGCGAGATCATCCCGACCTTCAGCCGCAAGCCGCTGTTCGGCTACCAGGCGATGGTGTACGCCACCGCCGCGATCGCGTTCCTGTCGTTCATCGTCTGGGCCCACCACATGTTCACCGTGGGCATGCCGCTGGGCGGCGAGATCTACTTCATGTTCGCCACCATGCTGATCTCGATCCCGACCGGCGTGAAGGTGTTCAACTGGGTCAGCACGATGTGGCGTGGCTCGCTGACGTTCGAGGCGCCGATGCTGTGGTCGGTGGCCTTCGTCATCCTGTTCACCATCGGTGGCTTCTCCGGCCTGATGCTGGCCATCGTGGCCGCCGACTTCCAGTACCACGACACCTACTTCGTGGTCGCGCACTTCCACTACGTGCTGGTGACCGGCGCGGTGTTCGCGCTGATCGCGGCGGTGTACTACTGGTGGCCGAAGTGGACCGGGCGGATGTACAGCGAGAAGTGGGCCAAGGTGCACTTCTGGTGGTCGATCGTGTTCGTCAACCTGCTGTTCTTCCCGCAGCATTTCCTCGGCCTGGCCGGCATGCCGCGCCGCATTCCCGATTACAGCGTGGCCTTCGCCGACTGGAACCTGATCAGCTCGATCGGTGCGTTCGGCATGTTCGTCACCCCGTTCATGATGGCCGCGATCCTGCTGTCCTCGCTGCGCAACGGCGAGAAGGCCGAGGCCCGATCGTGGGAAGGTGCGCGCGGCCTGGAATGGACGCTGCCGTCGCCGGCACCGGCGCATACCTTCACCACGCCGCCGACCATCCGCCCGGGGGATCTGGCGCATGACGACATCACGCATTGAGGTGGGGCATGCATAACGAGAGCCCGCTCCCGATCGGTAGCGTCGAGCCAGGCTCGACTGACGAAAAGCAGCCGAGCATGACTCGGCTCTACAACAAGGAAGAGCAGCCGACCAGCGGTCGGCTCTACCACGGCGACAGCCAACGCCAAGGCATCGAACAGCAGCGCCAGCGTGCGAAGCGCACGGCGATGTGGGTCGGCGCCATCGCCGTGCTGGTCTACGTCGGCTTCATCCTCAGCGGGGTGATCGGCCGATGAGCGAGGCACCGGCCAGCACGCCGTCACCCAGCGCCGGGCTGCCGCGCCTGATCGGCGTGGCGGTGGCGGTGTTCCTGCTCACGTTCTCGCTGGTACCGCTGTACCGCATCGCCTGCGAAAAGGTGTTCGGCGTGCGCCTGGAACGCGGTCCCGGTGGCGAAGCGAGTGCCGGCGCGGCGGCCGGCAAGCGCACCGTGCGCGTGGAGTTCGATGGCGGCGTCAACTCGCGCCTGCCCTGGTCGTTCCATCCCGAACAGTTGACCATGGACGTGGTGCCGGGCGAGCTCAACGAGGCGCTGTACTTCGCCCGCAACGACAGCCAGCAGGCGGTGGTCGGCAGCGCGGTACCGTCGGTGGCGCCGGCGCGTGCGTCGGGCTTCTTTAGCAAGACCGAGTGCTTCTGTTTCACCGCGCAGACGCTGCAGGCCGGCGAGAAGCGCGACATGCCGGTGCGCTTCATCGTCGATCCGGACCTGCCGCCGGAGATCAAGACGATCACCTTGTCCTACACCTTCTACCGCAACGACGCGCTGTCCGATCGGCTGGCTCCGGCCGCCACCTCGGAAGGCGCGCACGCCGCACCCTGACCCGGATACCGACATGGCCCAGACACCGACCGATGCCAACGTGTACTTCGTCCCGGCCCAGAGCAAATGGCCGTTCGTGGGGTCCATCGCGATGATGGTGACCATGGTGGGCGTGGCCAGCTGGCTCAACGATGCCAGCTGGGGACGCTGGACGTTCTACATCGGCATCGCGATGCTGGTGCTGACCCTGTTCTGGTGGTTCAGCGACGTGGTGCGTGAGTCGCAGGCGGGCAACTACAACCACCAGGTCGATGGCTCGTTCCGGATGGGGATGATCTGGTTCATCTTCTCCGAGGTGATGTTCTTCGGTGCCTTCTTCGGTGCGCTGTTCTACACCCGCAACCTGGGCCTGTCGTGGCTCAGCGGCGAAGGCCGCGGGGTGATGACCAACGAGCTGCTCTGGCAGGGCTATTCCGCCGGATGGCCGACCAATGGCCCGGCAGCGATCGGTGGCGCGTTCCAGACCATCCCGGCCTGGGGCCTGCCGCTGATCAATACGCTGATCCTGCTGACCTCCGGCGTGACCCTGACCATCGCCCATCACGCGCTGAAGGCGGGCAACCGTCGCCAGCTGCTGATCTGGCTGGGCCTGACCGTGGTGCTTGGCCTGGGCTTCCTGACCCTGCAGGCGGAGGAGTACATCCACGCCTACAAGGAACTGAACCTGACGCTGGGCTCGGGCATCTACGGTTCAACGTTCTTCATGCTGACCGGCTTCCACGGCGCGCACGTGCTGCTGGGCACGATCATGCTGATCGTGATGTGGCTGCGTTCGGCCAAGGGGCACTTCACCCGCGACAACCATTTCGGTTTCGAAGCCGCCGCGTGGTACTGGCACTTCGTCGACGTGGTGTGGCTGATGCTGTTCCTGTTCGTCTACGTGCTTTGATCAGGCGCGCATCGGTGGTGTCAGCCGCCGATGCCGTGCGGTTTGATCCAGCCCATGTAGATGCTCACGATCACCAGCAGGATCAACGCCACCGACACCGCGATGCGGCGGGTCAGTGCGTTGACCGTGCGCTTGGTCTGGCCGCGGTCGACCAGCAGGTAATACAGGCCGGCGCCCAGATTCCAGACGATGACGATCAGAAACGCGATTACCAGCAGGGTCTTCAGCGAATCACTCATGCGCGGCTCGAGGGCAGGGTGGATGGGCCTATCTGACCGCGTTTGCGCGGACTTGTCATGATGCGCCAGCACACGCGCGTGATCGGATGGCTGCTGGCGGTGCTGGCGATGGCCGGTTTCAGCACATTGGGGCTGTGGCAACTGCAGCGCATGCATGCCAAACAGGCAATGTTGGATGCGCAGGGTCCAGCTGTGGCGCAAGCGCTTCCGTTGTCGCAGGCCCTGGCGGCGCCCGGCGCCTTGCACGGCGTGGCCGACCACGGCCGCTTCCTGCCCGGCGTGGTGCTGCTCGACAACCAGACCCGGCATGGCCGCGCCGGGGTGAAGATCTATCGCCCGTTCCGCAGTGACGATGGCAGCGTGCTGCTGGTCGATCTCGGCTGGCGTGCGCTGCCGCCGGATCGCACGTTGCCGGATGTGCCGGCGCCGCCTTCACCGGTGGCCGTGCGTGGGTTGCTGGCACCGCCGCCGTCGGCGGGACTGGCACTGGGCCCGGCGTTCTCCGCCACTGGCGAGGCCGGGCGTTGGCTGGCCAGTCGCTTGCCCGCCGAAGGCCTGGCGCGCGCGCTGGGGCTGCAGGCGTTACCCGAACGCGTCCTGCGCCTGGATCCGGCACTGCCATTCGGCGATGAGCGTGACCTGGACCTGCTGCCGAACACGCTGCCGCCGCAGCGTCACCTGGGCTACGCCGTGCAGTGGTTCGGCCTGGCCCTGACCGTGCTGGTCGTTGCGCTGGTGCTGGAGCGGCGCAGGAGACGCCCCATGGCCCGGTAGTGCCGGGCGCTGGCCGGCATCCCCTCGGATTCCTGGATGCCGGCCAGCGGCCGGCACTACCGGGGCACCCCACCCGCATCCCTTGCCCAACCATGAGAAAATGCCCCGCATGAACACTGCTACGTCCCCGCAGGCGCGCGGCTCCGGCCGCCGGACCCTGGTGCTGCTGTTTGCCGTGTTCTTCGGGGCGGTGGCGCTGGCCGCGGTACTGCGCTTCTCCGGCTGGCAGCCGACCGGGCACCGCAACGCCGGCCAGCTGCTGAAGCCGCCGGTGGACCTGCGCCAGCAGGCGCCGACCCTGGCCAGTGGCCAGCCCTATGCCTGGAATCCCGAGGCCCGCACCTGGCGCCTGCTGGTGGCGCCGGCCGGTGCCTGCGACGCGCAGTGCGTCACTTTGTCGCAGGGACTGGGCAAGGTGTGGCAGCTGTTCGGCCATAACGCCGATAATGTCGAAATCCTGTGGCTGGGAACGCCACCGGCGTCGATCGCCTCGCTGCCCGCGCTGCGGCCGCTGGCTCCGTCGCCAGCACTGCGCGCGGCCCTGCCCGGCGTCGACGATCCGGCTGGCCTGCCGGTCTACGTGATCGATCCGAACGGCTTCGTGATCATGCGTCATGCCCCGGGCACCGACCTGGGTGGCCTGCGCAAGGACATGGCCACGTTGCTGAAACTGAAGTGAGTCCCGTTTGATGAGCCTTTCCGCGCGTCCGGCGCTGCACCGCAATTTCCACCGCCTGGCGTGGTTCGCCATGATCATGACCGCGAGCACGATCATGTTCGGCGCGTTCGTGCGCCTGTCCGATGCCGGCCTGAGCTGCCCGGACTGGCCGACCTGCTATGGCCAGGCCACCTGGCCGCAGCACGTGGAAGAGACCATCGGCCACCCGGCGGCGGAGATCCGCCCGCTGGAGACCCACAAGGCCTGGCGTGAGCAGGTGCACCGCTTCCTGGCTGGCGCGCTGGGCATCGAGATCCTGACCCTGGCCCTGTTGGCCACGCGCAAGCGGCGATTCGGAAGTACGGCGGTGGTGACCGCCTGCGTGCTGGTGGCCGCCGGCATACCGCTGTACATGATGGGC
Source organism: Stenotrophomonas sp. WED208 (assembly GCF_040984485.1). Classification (NCBI taxonomy): domain Bacteria; kingdom Pseudomonadati; phylum Pseudomonadota; class Gammaproteobacteria; order Lysobacterales; family Lysobacteraceae; genus Stenotrophomonas; species Stenotrophomonas sp. WED208. The sequence continues at coordinate 4,263,729 of NZ_JAZARB010000001.1, read as the reverse complement.
TGGCATGGCACGGCCAGCGTGCTGGCGTTGATCGGTGAGGCGATCCTGCTGATCGCCGCGCTGCGCTGGAGCAACATCGACCTGGCGCGCGCTGCATTGCTGACCCTGGCGGTGGTGATCTTCCAGGCCTTGCTGGGCATGTGGACGGTGACCCTGCTGCTCAAACCCATCGTAGTGATGGGCCATCTGCTCGGTGGCATGCTGATGTTCGGCCTGCTGGTGTGGATGGCCTGGCGCGCGACGCACATGCCGATCACCCTGGCCGAGGCGCCGAAGCTGAAGTGGCTGCTGCGCATCGGCGTAGCGGTGCTGGTCACCCAGATCGCGCTGGGGGGCTGGGTCAGCGCCAATTACGCGGCGCTGGCCTGCGGCGGTGGCAGCGCCTCGCTGGACAACTTCCCGCGCTGCGCCAACCAGTGGTGGCCGCAGCATAACTTCGTCGAAGGCTTCACCCTGTGGCGTGGCATCGGCGTGGATTACGAAGGCGGCGTGCTGGATGGCGCCTCGCGCATCGCCATCCAGATGGCACACCGCCTGTTCGCGGTGGTGGTGGCCCTCTACCTGCTGTGGCTGGGTGTGCGCCTGTTCCGGTTGCCGAGCATGCGTGGCTGGGCCAGCGCGCTGATCGCGCTGCTGGTGCTGCAGGTCACCCTTGGCATCCTCAATGTGAAGCTGGCGCTGCCGTTGGAAGTGGCGGTGGCCCACAACGGCGTGGCCGTTGCCCTGTTGTTCGTGCTGGTCAGCCTGCTGGCCCGCCTGCGTGCCCCGGACTGATTCCATGTTTTCCAATTACCGCCAGTACTGGGACCTGACCAAGCCCAAGGTCGTTGCCCTCATTGTCTTCACCGCCCTGGTCGGCATGGTCCTGGCCATCCCCGGCGTGCCCAGCTGGGAGCAGGTGCGCGCCGGCGTGCTCGGCTTCCTGGGCATCTGGCTGGCGGCCTCGGCCGCCGCCGCGATCAACCAGTTGCTGGATGCGCACATCGATGCGCAGATGGCCCGCACCTCATGGCGCCCGCTGGTGGTGGGCAAGGTCAAGCCGTGGCAGGTGCTGGTGTTCGCCGGCGTGCTGATCGTGCTGTCGATGACCATCCTGGTGCTGTGGGTGAACCTGATCACCGCGGTGCTGACCTTCGCCTCGTTGATCGGCTACGCGGTGATCTACACCGTGTACCTCAAGCGTGCGACCTCGCAGAACATCGTCATCGGTGGCCTGGCCGGCGCGATGCCGCCGATGCTGGGCTGGGCCGCGGTGACCGGCATGCAGGGCTCGTCGGACTGGGCGTACTCGTCGCTGCTGGTGCTGATCATCTTCATCTGGACCCCGCCGCACTTCTGGGCGCTGGCGATCTTCCGCCGCGAGGACTACGCCAAGGCGGAGATCCCGATGCTGCCGGTGACCCATGGCGTGGTGCACACCCGCAAGCAGATCATGGTGTATTCGGTGGTGCTGGCGCTGGTCTGCCTGCTGCCGTACCTGGTGGGCATGAGCGGTGCGTTCTACCTGGGCGGCGCGATCGTGCTCAACGCCGTGTTCCTCTGGTACGCCTGGCGCATGCTGGACCCGCCGGACGAGCTGTTCTCGATGAAGATGTTCTATTACTCCATCGTCTACCTGATGGCGCTGTTCGCCTTCCTGCTGGTGGACCACTGGATCCTGCCCTGGTTGTAAGGGGCGGGTGCATCCACGCATGGCGTGGATCTCCTGTAGAGCCGAGCCCATGCTCGGCTGAGGGTTGATCTGCGCCAGCTGCGTCGCCATTGCTGTTTCTGACCCCAAGGAAAGGAAGGCGCAGGGATGCATTCGATCTTCCGCTGGACTGCGGCGCTGCTGCTGGCGCTGGGCATGGCCCTTAGTGCGCATGCCGATGACACCGCCGCGCAGATCCGCCAGCATGCCGGTGACCATCGCCTGCTGGTACTGGGCGAATTCCACGGTACCCGCGAGACCCCGCTGCTGGTACGCCAGCTGGTGGACGACTACAGCCGCACCGGCCCGGTCGTGCTGGCGCTGGAACTGCCACGCGGCGAAACCCCCACGCTACGCGATTACCTGGCTTCCGACGGCGGCGAACAGGCACGCCGGCAGCTGCGCGGGCGTGCCTTCTGGAGCGTGCGCGATGACCAGCACGATGGCCGTCGCAGCCGCGACATGCTGGCGATGATCGAAAGCCTGCGTGTGCTGAAGTCGCAGGGGCGTGTGATCGAAGTCGTTGGCTATGACGTCAATGCCAGCAAGGGCGGCAACCAGGCACGCGATGACCGCATGGCCGCCGAGTTGCGGCGCCTGTACCGGCGCCTGCCGGCTGACGCACGCATGCTGGTGCTGACCGGTAACGTGCACGCCCTGCTGCAGCGGCCGGGCGGTGCGCCGCCGGAAATGCAGACCCGGCCGATGGCATCGGCGTTGCGTGATCTGGACATCTACAGTGTGCGGCTGGGAGCACAGCGTGGTGAGACTTGGGCGTGCCTTGACCGATGCTCGGCCAGGGCATTGCCGGAACAGGCGGCGCGAGGGCCGCGGGTGGATACTCATGCGGGCCGGCAATACGACCTGTGGGTGTGGATGCCGCAGCTGAGCGTCGGCACGCTGGCAGAACCGTGAATCCACGCGTGGCCAACCATCAGCCGAGCTTGGGCTCGGCTCTACAGTAGATCCACGCCATGCGTGGATGATTTCCCGGTCGGGTCAGGGCTTGCGCCTGGCATACCGCTGCGCGATCACACCGCAGACGATCAGCTGGATCTGGTGGTAGATCATCACCGGCAGCACGATCGCACCGAGACTGCCACCGGCGAACAGCACCTTGGCGATCGGCACGCCGGTGGCCAAGCTCTTCTTCGAGCCGCAGAAGACGATGGCGATCTCATCCTCACGGTTGAAGCGAAGGCGGCGGGCGATAAAGGTGATCAGCGGCATGGCGATGCCCAGCAGCACGGCGGCCACGACCGCCACGGCCAGCAGCGAGAGCAGCGGCGTCTTGCTCCACAGGCCCTCGGTGACGGCTTCGCCGAACGCCGAATACACCACCAGCAGGATCGTGCCCTGGTCGGTATAGCGCAGCAGCGCGCGCTGCTTCTCCACCCAGCCGGCAATCCACGGCCGCAGCAGATGGCCGGCCACGAACGGCACCAGCAGCTGCAGCATGATGCCGCCGATCGCGTGCAGCGGGTCATGCACGCCGCCGGAGGTACCGGCCAGCGCGGTCAGCAGCAGCGGCGTCAGGAACACGCCGAGGATGCTCGACAGCGACGCGCTGCATACCGCGGCAGGCACGTTGCCGCGTGCCATCGAGGTGAACGCGATGGACGACTGCACGGTGGAGGGCAGGGTGCACAGGAACAGCACGCCCAGGTATAGCTCGGGGGTCAGCAGCCAGCCCGACAGCGGCTTGAACATCAGCCCCAGCAGCGGGAACAGGATGAAGGTGCAGGCCAGGATGGTCAGGTGCAGCCGCCAGTGCAGCATGCCGCCGATGATCGATTCGCGCGGCAGGCGTGCGCCATGCAGGAAGAACAGCGCGGCAATGGCGACGGTGGTGACATCGTCGAGCACGATGGCGGCGGCGCCCTTCATCGGCAACAGCGAGGCCAGGCCGACGGTGCACAGCAGGGCGAGGGTGAAGTTGTCCGGTCGCAGGCGCGACCACCAGCGGGTCATGGTGGGCAGAGTCCTTGGTGCGGAGGGTTCAGGGCGAGGTGACCGGTGTGGCCAGGCGCTGGCGGGTGGCGGCTTCCAGCGACTTCAGGCCGGCACGCTGGCCGAGCTGCAGGGCCTGTTCCGGGCTGGCGTGTTCGTAGCGTGCATTGACCAGGCCGAGCACGGCGCCAGCGCGGTTGCCGGACGCACAATGCAGCAGCACCGGCCCCTGGCTCTGCTGCAGTGCCTGGTGCACGGCACGCACGTTGGCGGCATCGAGCCCCTCGGCGCCGGCCACGGGAATGCGCACGTAGCGCAGGCCCAGTGATTCGGCCACGCGGGTTTCGTCGAAGCCCCGGTCCTCGCCGGGCTGGCGCAGGTCGATCACGGTGCGCACGCCCTGCGCGGCCAGGGCCTGCAGCTGTGCGACGCTGGGTTGGCCGCCGGCATACAGGCCGGGGCGGACTTCGTTGAGGGGCGCGTCTTCGGCCAGGGCCGTCAGTGGCAGGCAGAGCGACAACAACAGCAGGCAGGTCAGGCGCAGCAGCATGGTCCTCTCCGGGAAAATGTTCTGCCGCTACAGGCGCAGTCCGGCGCGGGCCTTCAGCAGCTCGCGCAGTTCGTACTTGTCAGTATCGTCCAGACCCTGCTGCCGCTGCTTTGCCAACAGCTCTTCCAGACGTTGCACCAGCAGCTGTTTCTCCAGCTGGGCGACGGCATCGTGCAGTTCCTGGGTCCAGCTCGCATCGTCGCCCGGCATTGTCTGCGCGGCCAGGGTATGCAGCGACGCTTGCTCCTCACGCCCGTCGAAGTGCTCCAGCAGGGCGCCGGTGCTGATGTCCGGGCGCTGTTCGACCAGGCCCAGCAGCTCCAGCAGCAGCTCCACGCCGGGCAGGCGCAGGCCCTGGAAGTGGTGCTTGCCGCCCAGCGTCAGTGCCAGCGACGGCTGCTGCAGCAGTACGGCGATCGCGCCGCGTACCAGGCTGCGCTTGGCCACGGGCTGGATCGTTCGCGAGGGCTGGCGCTGCGGCATCGGCGCGCGTGCGGCCTGGGCGTTGCCGCCAAGGCCAGTCAGCTGCGCCAGCTGCTGCTTCATCAGATCGCCGAAGGCGCCGTCGGGAATCTGCGCCAGCATCGGCTTGGCCCGCTCGGCCAGGCGTGCCTTGCCATCGAGCGTGCCCAGGTTGATCTCGCGGGTCAGTTCATCGAAGAAGAACTGCGACAGCGGGGTGGCCTGCTTCAGGCGTTCGTTGAAGGCCTCGGCGCCTTCCTTGCGCACGATGGTGTCCGGGTCCTCGCCATCGGGCAGGAACAGGAAGAAGGCCTGGCGGCCATCCTTCATGCGCGGCAACACCGACTCCAGCGCCTTCCAGCCGGCGCGGCGGCCGGCGGCGTCGCCGTCGAAGCAGAAGAACACATCCGGTGCGTTGCGGAACAGCAGCTCGGCATGGTCCGGCGTGGTCGCGGTACCCAGTGTTGCCACCGCCTGGGTGACGCCGAACTGGAACAGCGAGACCACGTCCATGTAGCCCTCGACCACGATCAGCCGCTCGATCTTCTGGTTGGCCTGGCGCACCTGCCACAGGCCGTACAGCTCGCGGCCCTTGTGGAACAGCGCGGTCTCGGGTGAGTTGAGGTACTTGGGGCCGTCGTCCTTCTCGAACACGCGGCCACCGAACGCGATCACCCGGCCACGGCGGTCGAAGATCGGGAACATCACCCGGTCGCGGAACTTGTCGTAGACGTGGCCGCGATCGTTCTTGGAGAACAGGCCGGCGCGGTCGAGCAGCTTCATGCGCCGCTCGTCCTTGCCCAGCGCATCGCGCAGGCCGCTGTAGCCATCCGGTGCGTAGCCGATCTGGAAGCGCGCGCGGTTCTCTTCGTCCACGCCACGGCCATCCAGGTAGCTGCGGGCCTTGTCGCTGCCCTGCAGGTTGTTCTGGAAGAACTTGGTCGCAGCATCCAGCGCCGAGTACAGCTCGCGGCTGTCGTCCTGCTGCTGCGGGCTGCGCGGGTTCTCGCTGCGCGGCACTTCCATGCCCGCGCGCTTGGCCAGCTCATCCACCGCATCGAGGAACTCGAGGCGGTCGTAGTTCATCAGGAAGCTGATCGCGGTACCGTGCGCACCACAGCCGAAGCAGTGATAGAACTGCTTGGTGGGGGAGACCGTGAACGACGCCGATCGCTCGTCATGGAACGGACAGCGCGCCGCGTATTCCTTGCCCTGGCGCTTCAACGGCACGCGGCTGCCCACCACCTCGACGATGTCGGAGCGGGCCAGCAGGTCGTCGATGAAAGCGTCGGGGATACGGGCCATGGGCAACAGGGCAGGGCGCGGCCGCCAGGGCGCGCAGCGGGGGGCGGCGGATTCCCCTAGTTTACCCGCTGGCGCCGCCGGGACCGGCCTGTTCGGCTTCGACCCCGGCCTTGGCCAGCTGCGCCCGTGCATGCTGACGCTCGTCGATCACTGCGGTCATCAGCGCGCCGACGAAGAATACGGCGGTGGCGTAGTAGATCCAGACCAGCGAGATCACCAGCGCGCCCATTGAACCGTAGGCGCTGCCCGGAGCCACGGTGGCGATGTAGACGCCAATCCCGTAGCGGCCGAGGGTGAACAGGATCGAGGTGATGGCACCGCCGATGAAGGCCTGGCGCCAGGCCACGCGGCGGTCGGGCAGGTAGTGGTAGAGGAAGGCGAAGGCCAGCGTGTACAGCAGCAGCGAGGTCAGGTACCCGATCGCCGGCAGTACCGAGGGCAGCTGCGCGAATACCACCTGCAAGGCGGTAGTGGCGGTCATCGACAGGATCAGCAGGAAGCCCAGCGCCAGCACCACGCCGAACGAGAACACGCGCTTGCGCAACCAGGCCTTGACGCCTTCCAGGCGTTGGCCGCTGGTGTGGAAGATCCGGTTCAGCGCGTTCTGCAGCTGGGCGAACACCGCCGTGGCGCCCACGAACAGCAGCAGCGTGCTCCACAGGCCGGCCAGTGAACCGACGCTGGGCTGGCTGTTGGCGTTGTGCAGCACGGTGTCGGCGACGCTGGCCACACTGCTGCCAGCGACCGAACCGATCTGGCTGATCAGCGTCTGCTGCGCCGGTGGGTACAGCGAGGCGGTCAGCCACAGCAGCAGCACCAGCAGCGGTGCCATCGACAGCAGGGCGTAGAAGGAAACCGAGGCGGCCTGGGTCAGCACGTCGATTTCGACGAAGCGCTTGGCCACCGCCATCGGGAAGCTGTCCTGCAGCTTTCCCAGGCGGGATCGGACAGCAGGCAGGAAGGCGCGGGGATGGGGCATCAGCGGACAACGGTGAGGGACGGGAGAGTGTTTTTCTAGCAAATCACGACGTCATGCGGGGTGAAGCGCCTATTCAGCACCTCGTTCCGTGAGCGTCCGCGCTATCCTTTTGCCGGACCGAAGGCGCGCAAGGGGGTTGCCGTCGCGGTATCCGGGGCCGGCTGCCGCAGCGCAGGGCCACGACATTCCAATTTCTCTACAGAAGGACGCGTTATGAAAGGGATGGTCTACACCACGATGGTGTTGCTGGCGACCGTGAGCGGCTCGGCTGCCGCAGCATCGGCCGCCTGTGAGAAGGCATTCAAGACGGTAGGGGATCCGCGCAACGGCGCGATGTACATGGCCGACATCACCGTGCCGGGGCTGAAGGTGCAGAGCGCGCTGGACCAGCTGCGGCAGATCGGTGCGGAGGATGAATTCGAAGTGGGCGGGCAGCTGGTGGAAGGCAATACCGGCAACCAGTACCTGATCCAGACCAAGGGGCTGCGTACGCCGCTGGTGCTGATCGGCACCGCCGACCACACCGGCCGGGTCACCCTTGCGACGAAGCTGGCGCGTGGCCAGACGATCGGCCAGGAGGAGGCGCGGCAGTCGATGTGCGCCATGCTGGACAAGCTGAAGGGGGGCAGCCAGGGCGAAGCGCTTGCCGCGGCGGCGCGCTCGAAGCAGCCGATGCCTGCGCCGGAAGAGGTGGCCGCGCCGGACCTGTCCAAGAAGATGGGCAAGGAAGTGCGCAGCACGATGGCGGCCTACAATGCCGCCGGCAGCTTCAAGGACCTGATGCTGGGAACCACCACCAACAAGGAAGACCTGGGCGATCGTTCGGCCACCTTCCTGCCGCTGTACGCGAAGTACATCGGCCGCCGATACCGCATCGACGGGCAGGTATATACGGTCAATCGGAACAGCTACTCCACCCGCCCGGGTGAAGTGGGGTCGATCAATTACCTGGTGACGCCGGAACGCGGCCTGCTGCGGATCCGCCAGAACGACTCCTTCAACAACAACAACTACACCATCCGCTGCGAGTTCGCGCCGGACCAGGCTGCCAACTTCAGCATGCTGCGCGAGCGTGACTGGGCAAAGCTGGAAGGCGAGGTGAGCTCGCTCGAGGGCAGCTCGATGACCCTGCGCAACTGCCGCCAGGTGTAAGCGGCAGCGCCACCACGTGCCGTCATGACAAGGCCCGCATTTGCGGGCCTTGTCGTATCCGGCAGGTGCGGCGAGGTTCAGCCGGCCAGCTGCTGCTTGACCAGCTTGGACACCAGGCCCATGTCGGCCTGGCCGGCCAGCTTGGGCTTCAGGGCGCCCATCAGCTTGCCCATATCGGCCGGGCCGGAGGCGCCGGTCTCGGCGATGGCGGCCTGGATGGCGGCGACGATCTCGGCTTCGCCCATCTTGGCCGGCAGGTAGGCTTCGATGACCACGATCTCGGCGCGCTCGATCCCGGCCAGGTCTTCGCGGTTGGCGGCTTCGAACTGGCTGACCGAGTCCTTGCGCTGCTTGACCATCTTGTCGAGCACGGCGATCACGGCGGTGTCATCCAGCTCGATGCGCTCGTCCACTTCGCGCTGCTTGATGGCGGCGTTGATCAGGCGGATCACGCCCAGCTTGTGCTTCTCGCCCGCCTTCATGGCGGCCTTCATGTCTTCGGTGAGCTGCTGCTTCATGCTCATGAGGAACCTCGTGGTGGTAGGTGGGGCGGGGCGGATGCCCGAACCCGGAAACGCAAAAAGCCGGCGACGCTCGCGCGTGCCGGCTTCGGCTCCATCGCGACGGGCAGGCCCGCCGCAATGAAGATGCGTCCGATCAGTACAGGCGCTGACGCTTGGTGACGTCGCGCGACGAGCGGCGCAGCTGACGCTTCACAGCAGCGGCGGCCTTGCGCTTGCGCTCCTGGGTCGGCTTTTCGTAGAACTCGCGCTTGCGGGTTTCGGCCAGCACACCGGCCTTTTCGCAAGTGCGCTTGAAGCGGCGAAGAGCAAACTCGAAGGGCTCGTTCTCGCGGACTTTGACGCTGGGCATGGAATCTCCGGGACACAGTAGAACCGGGTCACGCCCGGCGAGCCGCACATTATAGCGGCGAATCAACAAACTGCAAGCGGCCAACCCTGAATACGGGCCGGGGGTTCGAAAGCAGTGAGATCTGCACGTCCCCCGAGGGGGCGGCAGGGGCGTCATAATAGCAGGCATGCGAGTCCTTGGCATCGAATCTTCCTGTGATGAGACCGGCGTGGCGGTGTATGACACCGACCTGGCCGGCAGCGCGGCCCTGCGCGCCCATGCGGTCTACAGCCAGATCGCCCTGCACGCCGAATACGGTGGTGTGGTGCCCGAACTGGCCAGCCGCGACCACGTCCGCAAGCTGCTGCCGCTGGTGCGACAGACCCTGGCCGACGCCGGCCTTGGCGTGGACGACATCGACGGCGTGGCCTATACGGCCGGGCCCGGCCTGGTCGGGGCACTGCTGGTCGGCGCGGGCGTGGCCCGTTCGCTGGCCTGGGCGCTGGAGGTGCCGGCGGTGGGCGTACACCATATGGAAGGCCACCTGCTGGCGCCGTTGATGGAAGACGATCCGCCGGAAGCGCCGTTCGTGGCGCTGTTGGTGTCCGGTGGGCATACCCAGCTGGTGGCGGTGGACGCGATCGGCCAGTACCGCCTGCTGGGCGAGACCCTGGACGATGCGGCCGGCGAGGCCTTCGACAAGACCGCCAAGCTGATGGGCCTGCCGTACCCGGGCGGCCCGCAGCTGGCCAGGCTGGCCGAGCAGGGCACGCCGGGGGCCTACCGCTTCGCGCGGCCGATGACCGACCGCCCGGGGCTGGATTTCAGCTTCTCCGGCCTGAAGACCCAGGTCCTGATGGCCTGGCGCGACAGCGACCAGAGCGAGCAGACCCGCGCCGACATCGCCCGGGGCTTCGAAGACGCCGTGGTCGAGACCCTGTCGATCAAGTGCGAGCGCGCGCTGGAAGCGGCCGGAACCAATGTGATCGTGGTGGCCGGCGGTGTCGGTGCCAACACGCGCCTGCGCGCCCGCCTGCAGCAGATGGCCGAGCGCCTCGGCGGACGGGCCTGTTTCCCGCGGCCGGCGTTGTGCACCGACAACGGCGCGATGATCGCCTTCGCCGGCGCGCTGCGGCTGCAGGCCGGCCAGCACAGCCCGCCGAAGGTGGACGTCACCCCCCGCTGGGACATGGCGACCCTGCCGGCGGTCTGAGTTCCAACGGCCGCTCCCTGTAGCGACGAGCCATGCTCGCCTGCGCGTGATCCAGGCTACGCACGCGCGCCCAACGGCGACGCTGCCAATACCGTCGTCGCCCGCTCATGGCGCTGCAGCCACCCCAGGGTGTGAGGGCAGCGGGCGTGGATCAGCCGTCCGATCGCGGCCAGGTCGGCACCGATGTCGCGTTCCAGGATGGGTTCGTGGTGGGCGATCCGATTGCGCAGGAGGCGGATGCGGTCGAGGTCGGCATGGATGGACCGACGCAGGACGGACAGCGGCACCGAGGGTGCGTGTGGCAGCGCCAGGCCCATGGTCCCGGCCCAGATCGAATGCTCGAACCGTCGAGCGAACAATTGCTGCCAGAAGCCGAATCGCAGTTTGGCGATGACCTCCGGTACATCCCGCGGAGCTCCGGCGCTGCCGCGGACATCGCATAGCGAGGCAAGGGCGCCTTCGGCAGGAAGGCTACGCAGCAGCGCTGGATGCCAGGGCCAGCATCGACCATAGCGATGCACCAGCGCCGTAGCGGCTGCATTGCGGATCACGACTTCACAGATATGCAACGGTGGCGGGAGAGCAGCACACATCTGCATGTTCCAGGCATAGAGCGTGGCTGGATCGGCTGCGCAACGAGAAGCGATGCGCTCGTAGGTCGACCATCTCTGCCGGGATGGCGCTGCCTGCAGGATCCTGCTTTCCTTCATCAACTCACTCCCAGGGAACGTGGTTTCACCTTGACCCTGGGAACGAGGCAGGAACATCAGAAAACGGCATCATGATCGTCGGTGTTTTTTCGTGGATCGGCTCGGTTTTTCACCCGGTCGTCTGCCGTGACGCATTTGCCAATTGACTGGTCTGGGGGGCACTCCTAACCTTGCGGCGTGTGCTCCGGGACTCGCGGCTGGATTCCAGCTTCCCCTGGGGACGTTGAGAGGTAGCAAAGGGCCCCGCTAGCAGGGCCCTTTGTCTTTTCTGAAGCCGTGTCCCTGCCGGCTGCTCATCGCCCGTTCCGGGCAGGCTCACCGCCGTGCCGTTACCATGGCCCCCTGTACTCGGGCTGGTAAGCGCAATGGACAAGGTTTTCATCGAGGGGCTGACGATCGACGCCCTGATCGGTATCTACGATTGGGAACGACGGATCCGCCAGGACCTGGTGTTCGACCTGGAAATGGGCTTCGACAACCGTCGTCCCGCGGCCTCCGACGACATCGCCCACACCCTGAACTACAAGGCGGTGAGCAAGCGCCTGGAGCAGTTCGTGCGCGAGTCGGAGTTCGGCCTGGTGGAAACCCTGGCCGAGCGCTGCGCACGGATCGTGCTGGACGAATTCGACGTGAAGTGGCTGCGCCTGAAACTGAGCAAGCCCGGCGCGGTGCGTGGCGCGCGCGCGGTGGGCGTGATCATCGAGCGCTCGCGGGACTGATCCGGTAGTGCCGGCCGCTGGCCGGCACCCCCAACAACAACGACAACGCAAGGAGACAACTGATGGTGGACGCGGTGGTGGCGGTACAGTGGCTGGAACGGCTGCAGAACACACTGGAACCCTATCCCGGCGCCTACCTGGCGTTGATGATCTCAGCCCTGCTGATCGCCGCGGGCCTGGCCAACTGGGTGACCAAGCGCATTCTCGTGCGCGGCCTGCGGCGCCTGCTGCAGCGCCTGCCCGGCGCCGAGTCCGGGCGCGGCAGCCACCTGATGCGGGTGATCTCGCGCCTGTCCAACGTGGTGCCCAGCCAGGTGATCGCCTCGGGCATCACCCTCATTCCCGATCTGCCGCCAGGCCTGGTCAACGTCATCATCAAGCTGTGCATCGTATGGGCCGTACTGACGGTGTCGATGGCGTTCTCGCATGCGCTGGACGCGGCCAACAGCCTGTACGAACGCAAGCCCGATGCGCGCAACAAGCCGATCAAGGGCTACCTGCAGGTGGTCAAGATCGTGGTGTTCGTGGCCGCCGGCCTGTCCATCATCGCCACCCTGCTGGGGGTGAAGCTGGGCCCGCTGGTGACTGGCCTGGGCGCGGCCACGGCGGTGCTGATGCTGATCTTCCAGGACACCATCCTGTCGCTGGTGGCCAGTGTGCAGATCAGTGGCGATGGCCGCGTGCGCATCGGCGACTGGATCGAGATGCCCAGTCAGAACGCCGACGGTGACGTCATCGATATCGCGCTGCATACCGTCACGGTGCAGAACTTCGACAAGACCATCACCACCATCCCGACCAAGAAGCTGGTGACCGAGTCGTTCAAGAACTGGCGCGGCATGCAGGAGGCCGGTGGTCGCCGCATCAAGCGCGCGCTGTACCTGGACCAGCACAGCGTGGGATTCCTGGACAAGGGCGACCTGGTCTTCCTCGGCGAATTCGCATTGCTGCGTGACTACCTGCAGGAGAAGGAGCAGGAGCTCGGCCAGTGGAACGGGCGCCTGCGCGAGCAGGGCGTGGCCGAGGTCAACAGCCGCCGGGTGACCAACCTGGGCACCTTCCGTGCGTATGTGGAGCGCTATCTGCGCAGTCACCCGGGCATCCATACCGACATGACCCTGCTGGTGCGACAGCTGCAGCCGACCACCGAGGGCCTGCCGCTGGAGCTGTACTGCTTCACCCGCAGCACTGCCTGGGGCGAGTACGAGGCGGTGCAGTCGGACATCTTCGACCACCTGCTGGCGATCCTGCCGGCCTTCGGCCTGCGGGTGTTCCAGGCCTCCAGCGACGCCATGTTGATGGCCGGGCAGCGCCAGTTGGCCGGCTCGGAGTAAGCTGCGATGCCTCCGGCCGGACCGTACGGATCCGGCTGGAGCCTGAAACTGAATGACGAAACCTCTCGCCAAATGGCTCGGGATCGCTAGAATGCCGGGCTTGTAAACGTTTTCATCAAGGACTGCTGGTGGCCTCCGATCGCATCGAATCCCTCATTGCCCAGATGACCGTCGAGGAAAAGGTCGGCCAGCTGGGTGTCTTCGCGGACATGGTCCGCCCGTTCGCCCCGGACGTGAACCCGGAAGCCAACGTGCGCAATGCCGACCAGGTGCTGCAGCAGGTACGCGAGGGCAAGGTCGGTTCCCTGTTCAATGGCGTGGGCGCCGAGCTGGGCCGCCGGATCCAGCAGGTCGCCACCGAAGAGAGCCGCCTGGGCATCCCGGTGATCCTGGCCGCCGACGTCATCCACGGCATGCGCACCGTGTTCCCGATCCCGCTGGGCGAGGCCGCCAGTTTCGAGCCGGCGCTGGCCGAGCGCACCGCACGCGCCACCGCCATCGAAGCCACCGCTGCCGGCCTGCACTGGACCTATGCGCCGGCGGTGGACATCGCCCGCGACCAGCGCTGGGGCCGTGGCGCCGAGGGTGCCGGTGAGGACGTGGTGCTGGGCTGCGCGTTCGCCGCCGCCCGCGTGCGCGGCTTCCAGGGCAGCGACCTGCGCGCCGACGATTCGTTGCTGGCCACGCCGAAGCACTTCGCCGCCTACGGTGCGGTGATGGCCGGCATGGAATACAACATGGTGGACATCTCGCCGCAGACCCTGCGCGACGTGCACCTGCCGCCGTTCAAGGCCGCCTTCGACGCCGGCGCGATCACCGTGATGTCCTCGTTCAACGACATCAACGGCGTGCCGGCCAGCGCCAATGCCGAGCTGCTGACCGACATCCTGCGCGGTGAGTGGAAGTTCCCGGGCGTGGTGATCTCCGACTACACCGCCGACATGGAACTGGTCGCGCACGGCTATGCCGCCGATGACCGCGATGCTACCGCCAAGGCGTTCACCGCCGGTCTGGACCTGAGCATGCAGAGCGGTTTCTACGCCGAGCACCTGCCGGGCCTGGTCGAGAGCGGCGAGGTGCCGATGGCGGTGCTGGATGAAGGCGTGCGCCGCATCCTGTGGCTGAAGGAAACCATCGGCCTGTTCGACGACCCGTACCGTTCGCTGGACCCGGCGCGCGAAGCCGATACGTCGCACCTCGCCGCGCATGACGCACTGTCGCGCGATGCCGCGCGCCGTTCGATCGTGCTGCTGAACAACCGCGACAACGTGCTGCCGCTGCAGAAGCGCGGGCAGAAGATCGCGCTGATCGGCCCGTTCGTGCAGGATCGCGAGAACATCGAAGGCTGCTGGACCCTGTTCGGCGACAAGCAGCGCTACGTGGACCTGGAAACCGGCGTGCGTGCCGCCATCGGCGACGAGGCGTTGCTGGAGATCGTGCCGGGCTGCGAACTGGAAACCGCGATTCCGGGCGGCACCGAAGCGGCCGTGGCCGCCGCGCTGCGCGCCGATGTGGTGGTGCTGGCGCTGGGCGAGCCGCAGCGCTACAGCGGTGAAGCGCAGTCGCGCGTGGAGATCACCCTGCCGCCGGCCCAGCAGGCGCTGGCCGAGGCGGTGGCGATGACCGGCAAGCCGCTGGTGGTGCTGCTGCGCAATGGCCGCGCGCTGGCGCTGCAGGGCGCGGTGCGCAATGCACAGGCGGTGGCGGTGACCTGGTACCTCGGCACGCAGACCGGCCATGCGGTGGCCGATGTGCTGTTCGGCGACTACAGCCCGTCCGGGCGGCTGCCGGTCAGCTTCCCGCAGGTGTCCGGCCAGCAGCCGTATTTCTACAACCACCCGCGCACCGGTCGCCCGGAACTGCCGACCATGTCGGAGTTCAAGGCCCGCTGGCGCGAGATCCCGAACGAGCCGCTGTATCCGTTCGGGCATGGCATCGGCTACACCACCTTCGCCTACGGCGTGCCGCAGCTGAGTGTGGGCCAGCTCGGCTGGGACGACAGCCTGACCATCACCACCACGCTGACCAACAGTGGCGACGTGGCCGGTGAAGAAGTGGTGCAGCTGTACATCCACGACCGCGTGGCCAGCCGCGTGCGTCCGGTGCGCGAACTGAAGGACTTCCGCAAGGTGGCACTGCAGCCGGGCGAGTCGGCCGAAGTGGTGTTCACCCTGACCCGCGAGCAGCTGGCGTTCACCGGCCGCGACGGCGTGCTGCGTGCCGAGCCGGGCCAGTTCGACCTGTGGGTCTGCGCCTCGTCGGCGGCAGGTGAAGCCGTGCAGTTCGAACTGCTGAAGGCCTGATCGAGAAAAAGGGGACGGAGGGGATTAAGTCGTTAGTGGCACAAACGACTTAATCCCCTCCGTCCCCTTTTTTGTTGTCCTCACTGGCACGGCGCTACCATCGGTGTTCTTGAACCGATGGATGCCCGCGCATGCGCACGATCGCTGTGTTGATTCCCGCCCTGTTGCTGGCGGCCTGTTCGCAGCCGGCGCCGCCGGCCGAGCCTGCGGTGGATGCACCGCCGCCGATGGAGGCCAGTGCTGCGGCGCCGCCCGCGGCTGAACCGGCGAAGGCTGCTGCTGAGCCGGCCGGCGCCGCACCGGCGGATGTGTCCGCAGAAGACGCGCGTGCACGCATCGAGACCCTGCTTGGTGATGCCGCGCAGTACGAGAAGGTGTTCAACGCGTTCAAGACCGCCGTGGTCGGCGGTGATCGTGCTGCGGTGGTGGAGGAAGTGCGCTTTCCGTTGAACATCAGCGGCGGAAAGAAGATCACCGGCCCCGGTGAGTTCCAGCGCAACTACGAGAAGATCATCACCCCGGCGGTGGTCAAGGCGGTGTCCGGGCAGGACTTCGGCAAGGTGTTCGTCAACCAGCAGGGCGTGATGATCGGTGACGGGCAGGTGTGGTTGAACGGGCAGTGCCTGGACCAGGCCTGTGCGCAGACCGAGGTGAAGGTCATCACCATCCAGTGAACGCAGACGGCCCCGCGTGCGGGGCCGTTGCGGGCAAACGTGCCGGCCAGCGGCCGGCACTATCGGGGCATCAGGTCTTCGGCGTGAGCTTCAGCAGGCGCGCCTTGCTGCCATCTTCCAGCAGCCACAGCGCGCCATCCGGGCCCTGTTCCACTTCGCGGATGCGCTCGCCCATGTTGAAGCGCTCGGCTTCGCGCGCGCTGTCACCATCGAAGGCCACGCGCACCAGCGAGGTGGACGACAGGCCGCCGATGAAGCCGCTGCCCTTCCACTGCGGGAACAGGGTACCGCTGTAGATCACGAAGCCGGCCGGCGAAATCACCGGCGTCCAGGTCACCTTCGGGGCGGCGAATTCCGGCCGGGTATCGTGATCGGGAATCGGGCGGCCGTCGTAGTGGTTGCCATTGGAGACGATCGGGTAGCCGTAGTTGGCGCCGCGCACGATCAGGTTCAGTTCGTCGCCGCCAGCCGGGCCCATCTCGTGCGCCCACAGCTTGCCGTTGGCATCGAAGGCCATGCCGAGGATGTTGCGGTGACCCAACGACCACACCTGCGCGGCAACCCCGCCCTGCGAGGCGAACGGGTTGTCGGCGGGCAGGCTGCCATCGTCGTTGAGGCGGATGATCTTGCCGAGGTTGCTGCCCATGTCCTGCGCCGGATCGAATTTCTGGCGCTCGCTGGAGCTGATCCACAGCTTGCCGTCCGGACCGAAGGCGAGGCGATGGCCGTAGTGGCCCTCACCGCTGACCTTGGGGCTTTGCCGCCAGATCACCTTCAGGTCCTTCAGCTGGCCGGCACCATTGGCGTCCAGCGCCAGCGTGGCCCGGGCCACGGCGGCACCACGGGTATCCAGCGTGCCTTCCTCGGCGTAGCTGAGGTAGATCACGTGGTTGCGGGCGAACTGCGGATGCAGGATCACGTCACCGAAGCCGCCCTGGCCGCCATAGGCGACCTTGGGAACGCCGGTGATTTCGTGCTTCTGGCCGGTGGCCAGGTCCAGATGCTGCAGCTTTCCACGCTTCTCGGTAACCAGCAGGCTGCCGTCGGGCAGGAAGGTCATCGCCCACGGTTGGTCGAAACGGCTGACTTCGGTGGCGGTGAACGGACGTTGGTCGGCGGCGGTGGCCGGAGCGGCCTTGGCGGCCGGTGTCGTCTCCGGACCGGCAGCATTGCAGGCGGAGGTGGCGAGGATCGGCACCAGGCCGAGGGCGAGCAGCAGGGGCGTGCGGGTCATGGGTATCTCCAGTGCGGGGATGCGGATGGCCGGGCTGTCCCTTGTATACCACTGCAGCGGTGACCGTCGTGGCCCGAAGGTCCTGCGCCCCCTGTGCGGCGGCCGTGGGATCGTCTAGGGTGGGCACGCCCGGGCAAAGCGTGCCCGCCTGCCTGCCAAGGACCTGCAATGAACACTGCCATGCCCCACAAGCCGTCCACCGCCTTCATCGCCGCCTCGTGGGTGGCCCTGCTGCTGGGTGCGGCGGCCTACCTGATCGGCCTGTTCAATGCCGCCACGATGGCGCTCAACGAGAAGGGCTACTACCTGACCCTGCTGCTGTTCGGCCTGTTCGCGGCGGTGTCGCTGCAGAAGAGCGTGCGTGACCGCGTCGAGGGCATTCCGGTGAGCGCGCTGTATTACGCACTGTGCTGGTTCGCGCTGCTGTCGGCGCTGATGCTGCTGCTGGTTGGGCTGTGGAATGCCACCCTGGCGTCGAGCGAGAAGGGCTTCTACGGCATGGCGTACGCGCTGTCGCTGTTCGGTGCGGTGGCGGTGCAGAAGAACACCCGCGACCTGATCGCCGCCGGTGGCGGTGAGAGCAAGCGCAGCGCGGCCGTGCCGCCGCTGCCGGAACAGGAGTGATCGATCCGGTGTAGAGCTGAGTCATGCCCGGCTCAGTCGAGCATGGCTCGACTCTACAGACGAGGTGCGAGAGCCGAGCGTAGGCTCGGCTCAACAGGGGCTTGCGCTACCGCGTTAGACGCGGATCCGCCCGCTGCGCTTCCTCCCAGCCACGACGCGCCGCATTGCGTGCCTGCGCCCAGTCCAGGCGGCTGCGGCCGCGTTCGCTGGCCCAGCGTGATTCCAGTTCGCGTTCCACTTCCTCGTAGGCGCGGATCATGTCCTGCGCACGTGCGGTGTGGCCGATGCGGTAGGCCGGCTCATAGTCCTCGAAGAACAGCTGGTCGTCGTAGTACGGTTCGGCCGTGTAGCGTTCGCGCCAGTAGTTGCTGACCGCATCGCGCGGTGTGCTGTCGTCCGGTACGCGGCCGGGAATCTGGTACTCGGTCATGGAAGGGCTCCGTTGTGGACGAAGCCTGATCGTGCCTGCACCGCGGTTAACGGCCCGGTCCGGCAGCGTGATCGCCAGATCAATCCACCGGGCATGGCCCGGCGCTATCGATCACCCGGCGTCGGCATCCTTGCGCGGCAGCTTGTAGATCACCGCGCCGATGGCAAACGCCACCAGCGCCGCGGCGATGTTCTGCCAGCTGGCACTGGCGAACAGCGCAATGCACAGCAGCAGCGCCAGCACCGGAATCAGCGGGCCACCGGGCAGCTTCAATGCACCGGGGCGGTCGGCGTAGCGCTTGGCCAGCACCAGTACTGCAGCGGCTGTACCGATGTAGGCGAACAGGCGCGTGGTCATCGACAGCAGTGCCAGCTGCACGAACGAACCGGACAGGGCCAGGCCCAGTGCGATCAGGCCCTGGCACAGGATCGACGCGGCCGGCGTGTGGAAGCGCGGATGCACCTGCGCCAGGATCTTCGGCCCGTAGCCATCGCGCGCCAGCGCGAACAGGAAGCGCGGGCCCATCATCATCGTGTTGCTGTTGGTGCCGAGGATGGAGATGGTCGCGCCGATGGTCAGGATCAGCGCCAGTGCCTCGCCACCGAAGCCGGCGGCGGCATCGGCCAGCGGTGTGGCCGAGCTGGCCAGGCCGGCCAGCGTGCCCTGCGCCACCACCTGCACCGCGCCGTAGATGACGGTGACGGTGATGATCATGGTGATCAGCGCGAACGGAATATCGCGGCGCGGATTGCGGTACTCGCCCGCGGCGGCCGGGATGTTCTCGAAGCCGGCGTAGGCGTACAGCAGCAGCAAGGCGGCTTCGCCCATGCGCTGCAGGTCATGCGGGTCCGGGCGCTGGCCGGAGAAGGCCAGCTGCGGATCGATGTAGAACGCACCGATGGCCACGAACAGCAGCAGCGGCAGCATCTTGCCGATCACCAGCACCACGCCGGTACGCGCGGCCGAGCGTACGCCGATGATGTTGACGCCGGTCAGGAAGCCCAGCGACACCACGATCACCGCGATGCGGCCCATGCCGGCGCCGGCCCACGGCCAGAAGCGCGCGACGGCATCGGCCAGCGCGTTGCTCAATGCGGCCGCCGAGCTGATGCGGGTCAGCCAGATCATCCAGCCGATCTCGAAACCGGCGAAGCGGCCGAAGGCTTCGCGGGCATACAGGTAGCTGCCTCCGGGTTCATCGAAGTAACTGGCGGCCTGCGCGTAGCAGAGCACCAGCAGCGCGACGACGATGCCGGCGGCGACCACGCCCCACAGGCTGAAGGGACCGAGCAGGGCGACGGTGGCGGCCGGCAGCAGGTAGATGCCGCTGCCGATCACATCGTTGATCGACAGGCCGACGATCTGCCAGCGGCTGACCGCGCGCTGCAGCTGCGGTTCGTCCTGCGCGCTCAACGGGCGTCTCCGCGCAGTGCGGGCAGCTGCCATTGCGCCTGTAGTCGCTTGTACTCGGTGCGTGGCAGCAGCACGAAGCGCGGCGTATCCTGCGGCCGCAGCCAGTCCAGCAGGGCCTGCATGCGCGCCTGCGGCATGGCGGTGCAGCCGGCGGTGGCCTCACCCGGCTGGCGCCACAGATGGGCGAAGATGCAGCTGCCCTTGCCGGGCTGGTTGCCCGGGTTGTGGGCAATCACGAAGCCCTGTTGATAGCGCACGTCGCCCTTGTTGTGCAGGTCCAGCCGCATCGGCTCGGTGGAGCCCTTGACCGCTGCACTGCCGACCTTCTTTTCATCCACGATGCGGTTGTAGAACGGCGAGCCGGGCACATCCATGCAGTAGCTGCTGTCCAGCATCGGCTGGTAGGGCATGGCGGTGCCGGGGCGTGTAACGGCATAGCCGAACGCGCTGCCCAGCGCGAACACGCCGGCCGGGCTGCGGCCATCGCCTTCCTGTTTCTGCGGGCCGTCGGTCTGCGCCGGATGCAGGCCCAGGCCCCAGGCGCTGCCGGTACGGCCGAGCGCCACCGGGAACGCCTGCCCATGTGCATGCCAGCCCTTGCCATCACGCACATAGGCCTGCAGTTGTCCCTCGGTGCTGTCCCAGCTTTCGCTGGTGACCACGATCAGCTGGCGCGCGCCATCCAGTGGCGCGGCGTGGGCGGACATCGCCGCAGAAAGCAGCACGGCAGTAGCGAGGCGGACCAGCGATTTCATCAACGTGCGCTCCGGTCAGGAATCCAGCAGGTGGTCGATCCGCTCCAGGTTCACCGCGAGCTGCTGCTGGCGATCCGGATTGGCGTGGCAGAGCAGCACGAACAGGAAATCGAGCAGCGCGTGCATGGCGCTACGGTACAGCAGCTGCGCGACCTGCGGCGTGCGGTCGTGCGCACACACCACCAGTGTTGCATCAGCATGCGCGCGCAGCGGGTTGGCGGTGTGGCGGGTAATGGAAATCACCTTGCCACCCATGTCCTGGAACTGCCGCGACAACTGTGAAAGCTGCGGCAGGTTGCCGAACTCGGAGAACACCAGCAGCGCATCGCCGGGACGTGCGGCCGACAGGTTGGCCAGCATCAGGATCGGGTCGGTATGCGGCACCACCAGCAGGCCGAGCAGCGACAGCCGCATGGCGAACTCGCGGGCGAACAGGCCGTCGTCACCCAGGCCGTACACGAACAGCTTCGGCGCGCCGTCGAGCAGCTGCACGATGCGCTCGATTTCCCCGCGTGGATTGGCCTGTCGGGTTTCCTCTTCGGCTTGTGCCTTGCTGCGGCGCAGGGCCTCGCCCAGGCGCAGGTAGTCATCGCCGCTGTCGGGTTCGCTGGGCGCCTGCTGCGGGTCGGCACCGGCGCGAGCTACATCCTGGCCGATGGAGTACTTCAGGTCCGGGTAGCCCTTGAAGCCGAGCTTCTGGCTGAATTTCACCACGCTGGACTGGCTGATGCCCAGCGCGCTGGCCAGCTGCTGGGACGAGTAGTCGCGCAGCAAGTGGGCGTTGTCGAGGATGAAGTCGGCGATGCGGCGCTCGATGGCCGACATCTGCCCGCGCTCGGAACGGATCTTCAGCAGGGGCGGCATGCGGGGTGTCCGGGTGTCTGCAAAGGCGCTGCGGTTGGCAGCGTAGAGCGTGTCATGGGAAGGGTCGGGCGGGTGCCAGCAGCGAAGAGGATATGGAGTGCGGTTGTTGCCTTTGACGTTGAGTCCGCCTTCAAGCGAGCCGAGCACCGCAGGTCCGGCGAGGGCGAAGAGGCGCGGGTGTCTGAGCGCAGCGAGTTCCGCGCCGTCCCTCGGCGGGCCGAGGAGCGCAGGGCACCGACGTGCGCAGCACGTCGGCTCGCGGCCGGCGGAGCGCTTCTTTTGGTTACTTTTCTTTCCGCAGAAAGAAAAGTAACGTCCGACCAGGCATCAGGTAAGGACGGCCCTTGTAGAGTCGAGCCATGCTCGACTGCGCGGGTCACCCCAGCATCTCCAGCCCACGCACTTCGGTGATGCCCAGCCCCGGTACGTCGCTGATGCTGATCTCCGATTCGTTGAAATGCACGCCCCCGCTGACCGGGTCGAACTGGCCCAGCGAGGGGCCATCCAGGTCGACCTTGGTGATCACATCGCTCTTGGCCACCGCCAGATGCACGGCGGCAGCCACGCTGATGCTGGATTCGATCATGCAGCCGATCATGCACGGCACGCCGTAGATGCCGGCGATGTCGGCAATGCGGATCGCGTTGGACAGGCCGCCGGTCTTCATCAGCTTGATGTTGATGATGTCGGCCGCGCGCTGCTGGATCAGGTCCATCACCTGGCTTGGGCTGAACACGCTTTCGTCGGCCATCACCGGCGTGTTGACGCGATCGGTGACGTACTTCAGGCCGCTGATGTCGGCCGCCTTCACCGGCTGCTCCAGCAGCTCCAGTACCACGCCGGCTTCCTCCAGCGTGCGCATCGCATGCACCGCCTGCTTGGCGGTCCAGCCCTGGTTGGCATCCAGCCGCAGCAGGGCGCGGCCCTCCACCACAGCATGAATCGCCTTGACCCGTTCGATGTCCAGGCCGATGTCCTTGCCGACCTTGATCTTCAGCGACTCGAAGCCGCGCTCGATCGCCGACAGCGAATCGGCCACCATCTTGTCGATGTAGTCCACGCTGATGGTGATGTCGGTGGTGATCACCGGGTCGCCGCCGCCGAGCATCTGGTACAGCGGTGCACCGTGCAGCTGCGCCCACAGGTCGTACAGCGCGATCTCCACCGCGGCCTTGGCGCTGGTGTTGCGCTCCATCGCGGTCTGCACCAGACCGCACAGGCGATTGAGGTTGGCCACGTCCTGGCCGATCAGGCGCGGCGCAATGAAGTGGCGGATCGCTTCGATGATCGAGCCGTGCGTATCACCGGTGATCACCGCCGTGGCTGGGGCTTCACCGTAGCCGGTGTTGCCGGTGTCGGTGCGGATCAGCACCACCACGTCTTCTACGGTTTCCACCGTGCGCAGGGCAGTCTTGAACGGTGTTTTCAGCGGCACGCGCAGCATGCCCAGTTCGATGGCAGTGATCTTCATTCAGGGGGTCTTGGCACGCAGGCGTTGGATGTTGGTGATGCGGTCGATGTAGCGGACGCTGTCGCTGGCCATCATCGGCTCCAGCGGGGTGACCGAAACACCATTGAGGTGGGCCTGCACGCGCTTGCCGTCAGCACCGAACCAGCTGCCGCCCGCCGTATCGTGGATGACCCAGGTGCGGCCGTCGACGTGGCCAATGGCCATCATCACGTGGCCGGGGATGTAGACCAGATCGCCCACCTGCAGGTCGGTGACGGCGCGGTCGCGCACCGCCTTGCCGTCCTTGCCGGTGAATGGCACGCGGTCCAGCGCCGGGCTGACCGCCTGCGCGCTGGTATTGCGCGGCAGCAGCACGCCGAAGCTGCGATAGATCTCGGAAACGAAACCGCTGCAGTCGCGGGTGTCGTAATCGTGGCCCCAACCGTAGCGTTCACCGAGGAATTTGAAGGCCTGCTGCAGCAGCAGGCGCGGGGTCAGTGGCAGGTAGTCGGCGGCGGTGTCCTGCGAGCGCGGCAGCAGGGCCGGTATCAGCTTCAATCGACCATCGGCCTCGCGTACCGGCAGCTGCACCACCCACGATGCATGCGCCTGCTGGCCGTTCACTGGCTCTGACGCCGGCCAGTCGGCCAGCACCGGCAAGCGCATGCCCATGTCCAGCTGCAGGCGCGAGACGCGCGGTTCTTCCGGGGTGTAGGCAGTCTGCGCGGTGGCGCCGGTGATGATCCGGTAAGGTCCCTTCGCGCCGTAGCCGAGCACCGTGGCTTTGTCGTCGCTGGCGATGGCATCGGCCTCGATCCATGCGCTGTAGCGCTCACTGTGCACGAACAACCAGCGGCCGTCGGCGCTGCGATGGACCACGGCAACCTTGTCGCCGGGGAACAGCGCCGACTCCTGGAAGCGGTCGATGTCGGTGTCGCCGACGCTGCTGAAGACGCGTTCGCGGGTGGGGAAGGTGCGCAGTGCGGCGCGCTTTACCACCAGCCCGTATTGCGGTGCCACCTGCGTGGGAATCGCATCCAGGCCGAGGTTGGCTTCGATCGTGCTGCGCAGTGCCGGCGTGATGGCCTGGCCCTTGTCATTGTAGAGGGCACGCGTGGGCCAGCTCGACAGCGCGGTGATGCTGGCGCGCACCGCCGCCGCATCCAGCTGGGCTGGCAATGCGGCGATGTCCTGGATGTGGCTGTCCTGTGCCCGCATCCGCGCGTTCTGTGCCTCGATCTGGCTGCGGTCCAGGATCGGTGCATCGGCGTTGTCCAGGCGCGCGGTCCAGTACTGCGGGGTGAGGTAGGCCTCGTGCAGGCCGATCACATAGGGCAGCGGCGCGCCCGGGTCGGGCGGCGGGGCCGCCTGTGCAAAGGCCGGTGCGGCCAGCAGGCACAGGGCCAGGGTCAAGCGGCGTGGCCAATGCCGATGCCGTTCGCGGGAAGCCAGGATCATGCGCTGCACACCCTCCTCGAATGCCTGTTGGAATATTTATTCCTTTTGGCATCGAAAGCAAGAATAAATTATTGACCGGCATCCCGGCCCGTGTTACACAGCCGTTACCACCCGCGCTGGGGAAGTGTCGCTGTGGATCCTGCCGTTCGCAAACCACGTCTGCCTGCCACTGCCGGCCTGTGTGCCGCGCTGCTGCTGTGGGCGTGGTCGGCGGGAGCGGAGCCGCCACCCTCTGCCATCCAGTTTGCGCGGGTCGTGCAGATGATCGACGCGGGACGGTTCTCCGAAGCCGGCAGCGAACTGAACACCTGGTCGGCTGCGGACGCGGCGGAGCCTGGCGTCAGTTTCGACGACATCGCGTTCCAGGAAGAGCGCATGCGCCGCATCCGCCTGGATTTTTCCCTCGACGAAGCCGCCGCCAAGTCTGCCGTGCGCCGCTGGATTCCCGACCTGACCGACGAGGAATTCGCACGCTGGGACCAGCTTGGACTGATCGAACACCTCGACATCGATGGCACGCGCTGGTACTTCAAGCGCGCACCGTCGAACCTGTTCCTGCTCAGCGACGAAGCACGTGGACGCCGCCGCGCGGATGCACCGATGCCGGCGCCGGGCCCAAACGAGGTGCTCAACGCGCACCACGCACGCGTGCTTGCCGCAGCGGAACAAAGTGGCCGGGCGTCGGTACTGCCGCAGCGCATTGAATTCACCCAGTCGCTCACGGTGAAAGCCGATGCGGTGCCGACCGGCGAGACCGTACGCGCCTGGATTCCGTACCCGCGCGAGATCCCGGGCCAGCAGGAGCGGGTGCAGTGGCTGGGCAGCACCCCGGGCAAGGCGCGCGTGGCACCAGCCAGCACCCTGCAGCGTACCGCCTATCTGGAAGCCAAAGCGGTGGCCGGGCAGCCGACCCGCTTCGAGGTCCGCTATGCGGTCACGATCCTGGCCCGGCATACCGCAATCGATCCGGCCAAGGTGCAGCCGACACCGGCCGATCCGGCACTGAAACCCTACCTGGCCGAGCAGCTGCCGCACGTGCGCTTCACGCCGGCGCTGAAGCTGTTCTCCGACCAGGTGCTGCAGGGGGAAACCCGCCCGTATGAAGTGGTGCGCAAGCTGTTTGCTGCCGTGGATCGCATTCCATGGGCCGGTGCGCGCGAATACTCCACGATCAGCAACATCAGCGATTACGCGCTGCATGCCGGGCATGCCGACTGTGGGCAGCAGACCCTGCTGCTGATCGCGCTGCTGCGCCTGAACGGCATTCCTGCACGCTGGCAGTCGGGCATGGTGTTCTCCGGCGATGGCAGTGGTTACAACAACCTGCATGACTGGGGGCAGGTCTACCTGGCGCCGTATGGATGGCTGCCGATGGACGTGACCACCGGCGCACTGGCCAGCGACGTGCCGGCCCTGCGCGATTTCTACCTGGGTGGCCTCGACGGCTACCGCATCGCCTTCAACGATGATTTCGGCCAGGCCCTGGTGCCGGCCAAGCAGCACTTCCGCTCGGAAACGGTCGACTCGCAGCGCGGCGAGGCCGAGTGGGCAGGCGGCAACCTGTACTTCGACCAATGGAGCTACGACTTCCAGTGGCGGGTACTGCCAGCCGGGCAACGCTAGCGCGACACATCGCACTCCACACCATTCAATTCTTGCAGGAGAGAGCAGGGGATGAAGGCTTACAGCATCAAGCGGGCGGCGTTGTGCGTCGCCCTTGGGGCGTGTCTGGGCATGATCGCGCCCAGCGCATTCGCACAGGATGGTTCGGTGGTTGGCCGGTTGGTCACCGATTCGGGCCAGCGCCTGGACGCCGCCACGGTAACCGTACGCAATCCGGCCACCGGTTTCTCGCGTTCGGTGAAGGCCGACGCCAACGGCAGCTACCGCATTCCACAGTTGCCGGTAGGCACCTACACCCTGGAGGTGGCGGTGGCTGGCGGCGCGCCTGCGCAGGTGGGCGAGGTGACGGTGTCGCTTGGCAACGCCACCACGGTCAATGTGCCCGTCTCTGGCATCAGCACGCTGGGTGCCGTGCAGGTGCGCGCGCCACAGGTCATCTCGATGGTCGACGTGACCTCCACCGATTCGTCCATGAACCTCAGCCGCCAGGACATCGAGCGGCTGCCGGTCGACCAGGACCTGAAATCAGTGGCGATGCTGGCCCCGGGCGTGGTCTCGGGCAAAGGCTCGCTGGGTGCGCAGGGCATCTCCTTCGGTGGTTCGTCGGTGGCCGAGAACGCGGTCTACATCGATGGCCTGAACGTGACCGACTTCTACAACCGCGTCGGCTTCTCATCGGCGCCGTTCGCGTTCTTCCAGGAATTCCAGGTGAAGACCGGTGGCTACTCGGTGGAGTTCGGCCGTACCACCGGCGGCGTGATCAACGCTGCGACGCGCTCGGGCAGCAACGATTTCCACGCTGGCGTCGAGTACACCTTCGAGCCGCGTGCCTGGCAGTCCAGCAAGAACGATCACTACACCGCTGACGGCACGCCGTACATCATCGGCAGCCAGGACAAGCACACCACCAACCGGCTCAACGTGTGGGGTTCGGGTGCACTGGTACAGGACCGCCTGTTCTTCTTCGGCATGTACGAGATCCGCGACAACCGCGCCCAGTACACCAACAACGATGGCAACGTCTTCAACCAGGGCAGCACCGACGATCCGTTCTGGGGCGGCAAGCTGGACTGGCAGATCAACGACAACCACCGCCTGTCGCTGATGGGGTTCTCGGACAAGGACAACTGGGCCTACGACGTCTACGGCTTCGACCTGGCCAAGGGCGAGCCCACTGCCAAGACCAACGAGATCTACACCACCAACGGCGGCAAGAACTGGGCCGCTTCCTACAACGGCCAGCTCACCGAAGGGCTGTCGGTGCGTGCGATGTATGGCAAGAACCAGCGCTATGCCTCGCAGCGCAGCATGACCGACCTGGAGTGCAACCGCGTGGTGGCCGAGAGCGGACTGGCTCCGGCAGGCGTACCGCTGGGTTGCACCACCAACTCCACCGTGCAGTCGCGCGTGGATGATCGCGAGCAGGCGCGGCTGGATTTCGAGTGGCAGCTGGGGCCCCATCTGCTGCGCTTCGGTGTGGATCACGAGAAGAACGTATCCACCTATGATCGTTACTATCCCGGCCCGGGCGCGTTCTACTACAACGTCTACAAGACCACGCCGGGTTCGATCCTGGAAAACGGTGGGGTGGTACCGGCAGGCACCACCGCCTATGTACGCGCGCGGCGCAATGAAGTGGGGGGTGAGTTCGAGAGCACCAACGCGGCGTACTACCTGGAAGACAACTGGTCGGTCACCGACAACCTGCTGCTGAACCTCGGCATCCGCATGGAGACCTTCGACAACAAGGACGCCGAAGGCCGCAGCTACATCAAGATGGACAACATGTGGGCGCCGCGCGCCGGCTTCGCCTGGGACATCAAGGGCGATGGCGCGATGAAGCTGTTCGGCAACATCGGCCGCTACTACCTGCCGGTGGCCAACGTGATCAACATCAAGCAGGCCGGTGGGCTGCTTGATGAGCGCACCTATTACGCTTTCAACGGCTGGGACATCCGCGAGATCAACGGCAGCCGCTACGCCGTGCCGCGCACCGGTGCGCAGATCGGGCCGGTGGACAACTCGCAGGGCGATGGCACGGTCGGTGACCTGCGCTCGGAAGTGGACCGCGACATGGACCCGGTCTACCAGGATGAACTGATCCTGGGCTTCCAGCAGATGCTCAACGAGCGCTGGTCCTATGGGGTGCGTGGCATCTACCGCAAGCTGCACAACGCCATCGATGACATGCACATCACGGCCAGCGCGCAGTGCGGCAATGCCGAAGTGGGCTGGGTGATGGCCAACCCGGGCAGGAAGGTCACCGTGTGGGGTGATACCAACTGCGACGGTGTCTCCGATGGTTGGTTGACCGTGGACATCAGCAAGGAGGGCTTCGCCCAGTACGACGACAAGGGCAACTACATCGGCCAGATCGGCTGGGACAAGCCGCGTCGCGACTACAAGGCGCTGGAACTGCAGCTGGACCGTGGCTGGGACGGCACGTGGGCGATGAATGCCTCGTACACGCTGGCGTACGGGCGCGGCAACGCCGAAGGCCCGGTCAACTCCGATACCGACTTTGCCGATACCGGCCGCACCGAGAACTTCGATGATCCGTGGGTCAACCGCGGGGGCTACGGCTACCTGGCCAATGATCGTCGCCATCAGTTGAAGCTGCGCGGCAGCTACGCGATTACCGAGAACCTGCTGGTCGGCGCCACCCTTGACGCCCGCTCCGGCGGTCCGATCACGGGGTTTGGCGTGGGTAACCCCAGCGGCAATACCAAGCCCTTCCACAGCTACTACATCTGCGTGCAGAACTGCACCTCCAGTGTTCCTTCCGAGCGCGTCTACGAGCATTCCCCGCGCGGAGGCTACGGGCGCATGCCGTGGACCTACGAACTGGGTGCGAACATCACCTGGAACAAGCAGTTCGGCGAGGCCGACCTGAAGGTGAAGCTGTCCATCTACAACCTGACCAACCAGCAGAAGAAGATGTCGGTGGACCAGGAGAAGGAGAACGCCATTGGGCACATCAGCGACACCTTCCTGTGGCCGACCAGCTTCCAGTCGCCGCGCTATGCACAGCTGACCGTAAGCCTGAGCTACTGAGGCACCCTCCCGCGCCATCCCGATGGGTGGCGCGGGGGCTGGGTCATACGCCGTGAGGAACGCCCATGCACCCCCTGTTGATCCTCGCAGCGGCACTGGCCGCACCCTCCGCTTCGGCGGTCGATACCGCATCCATCGATGCCGATGTCGCCGCCGTGGTCCGGGCCGAGCATCTCCCCGGGCTGGCGATGGCGGTGGTCGAGAACGGGCAGGTGGTCTATCGCCATGCCGAAGGCGCGCGCGGTGATGGCGGCCGCATCGACGAGGACACGCTGTTCAAGATCGCCTCCAACAGCAAGGCGATGACCGCCGCACTGCTGGCGCGACTGGTGCAGCAGGGCAGGCTGCGCTGGGACGATCCGGTGCAGCGCCATCTGCCGGGCTTCCGCATGCACGATGCATGGGTGGGGCAGCAGATGCAGGTGCGCGACCTGCTGATCCACAACAGCGGTCTCGGCCTGGGTGCCGGTGACCTGATGCTGTGGCCGGAACCGAACACGTTCTCCCGCGCCGACATCATTGCCGGGCTGGCGCACCTGAAGCCGGTCAGCAGCTTCCGCAGCCACTATGCCTACGACAACCTGATGTACGTGGTGGCCGGCGAAGTGGCCGCCGCGGCCGCTGGCAAACCCTATGACCAGCTGATGCGCGAGCAGGTGTTCGAACCACTCGGCATGACGCGCTGCCAGGTGGGGGCCTGGTCGCTGAAACGCGTGGGCAACGTCGCGCAGCCACATGCCTGGCGTGGTGATCGCAACGAGGTGGTGAACGCCGACGGTGCCATCAGCCCGGACCTGCCGTCGATGGCGGCCGGAGGCATCCGCTGTTCGCTGCGCGACATGACGCGCTGGATGCAGGTACTGCTGGATCCTGCCGTGGTGCCGGACTGGTTGGATAGTGAACAGCGCAGCACGTTGTGGACATTGCACATGCCGATGCCGCTGGGTGAGCGCCAGCGGCGCTGGGACAACGCGCATTTCTACGGCTACGGCTATGGCTGGCGCGTGTCCGACATGGACGGGCAGTGGAAAGTAGCGCACACCGGCACGCTGTCTGGCATGTACTCGTCGCTGGCGCTGCTGCCCGACCGGAAGGTGGGCGTGGTGATGCTGATCAACGGCGAAGGCGAGGACGCGCGCACGGCCCTGATGCAGGCCACGCTGAAGCGCTTCACCACACCCGACGATGCGCGCCCGGCGATGGCGTACCTGGCCGAGCTGAAGGCTGACCAGGCAACGCGGGCGGCGACCGGCCATTCGCGGCCGTCCACCGCTGCGGCGCAGGAGACGAGCCGCACGGATCTGCCACGCTGGCAGGGCCGTTACCGCGATCCGTGGCTGGGCCCGGCCTCACTGTGCCCGGGCGCGGACGGCCTGCGCTTCAGCGTGGACAAGTCGCCCCGGCTGCAGGCCACGGTGCTGCAGTTGCAGGGGCGTTGGCTGCTGCGCTGGGATACGCTGGGCGAAGACGCACAGGCCTGGCTGCAGCCCGGTGACGGTGCGCCGCCCACACTGGACCTGCGCGCCATCGACCCGGACATCGACTTCAGCTATGACTTCCAGGACCTGCATTTCACTCGTACTGGCGACTGCGCTGGCAGCGAGCGCCAGCGCCGCTGAGCCGCCGCGCGTTTCGCCGGCCACCGATGCCGCCAGCGCCGGTATGGTCGAAATCCGGTCGCTGGCACCGCACATCGACATGGACATCCGCTACGCCAGCGCCAACAACTTCACCGGCGCGCGCGTACCGGGTTACGAGGCGCCCTCGTGCTTCCTGCTGGCGCCGGTGGCCAAGGCGCTGGCGCAGGTGGAACAGGACCTGCGCGCGGATGGGCTTGGCCTGCGGATCTACGACTGCTATCGCCCGGTGCGCTCGGTGCAGGCCTTCATGGCCTGGGTGAACGACCCGCGCGAGCGCTCGCGCAAGGCTTTGCAGTACCCGGATCTGGACAAGCCGCGGCTGCTGGCCGACGGCTACATCGCCGAGCGCTCCGGCCACAGTCGCGGTGCCACGGTCGATCTCGGCCTGCTGGATTGCCGTAGCGGCCGCTGCTCGCCACTGGACATGGGGACCGACTTTGACTTCTTTGGGCCTCGCGCGCATACGCAGACGAGCGGGTTGAGCGACGTGCAGCAGGCGAACCGCCAGCAGCTGGTGCGCGCGATGGCGCGCCGTGGTTTCGTCAACTATCCGCAGGAGTGGTGGCACTACACCCTGCAACCCGAACCGGATCCCGGCACCGCGTACGACGTCCCCGTGCGGTAGGGACATCGGCAGAGGGGCGCCGCTGTTGGTAGGTGTCGACCTTGGTCGACACGGTAGATCCACGCCATGCGTGGACGCCTTTCGTTCAATCATCGGAGTACTCGATTTCGATGGAGATTTCGTCCACGCATGGCGTGGATCTACCAGAAACCGGATTGGCGCGATGGCGCGCAGCAGGGCGCCGCCCTGCCGATACCCTTACACTGGCCGCCATCCCACCGTTGCCCACCCGATGAACCTTCCCCTGCACTTCGGCCTGCTCGGTACCCTCGAAGCGGGCGCCATCGCCCTGCTGGTCGGGCTGCTGGTGTACTTCCTGTGGTCGCAGCTGTGCCGGCTCCTGCACTGGACGGTCGGCCACGCGATCGGCTGGTCGTGCGTCATCTCGGTAGTGATCTCCGCCGGCATCGATGCCTGGAAGCTGTTCTACATGGGCATCGTGCGCCTGGAGTCGCCGCTGTACGCGCGCCTGTTCCTCGCCACCATCCACGATCCGAACGAACTCGGCAGCCGTGTAGTGCTGGAAATCGCCGGCGCGCTCGCTGGTGTTGCCCTCGGCTGGGTGGTGTTCAGTTCGCGGTCATCGGCGCAGAACGTCGACTGACGCAGGTTTTTCGTTCGCTGCCGGTTAAATCCGGCAGCGCTGAATGCGCATCTTATGCGCTGCTCACTTGCTGCTAACCACCGCGCTAAAGCATGCGTGGAGGTGAGTGGTTAATCGTGCGTGTTGACGCCGGTCGCGGGGCAAAATCGATTCAGAAAAGCGGTGGCAGGGTAGGTGCCGTGCGGAGACAACACGCCGCGCAACACCACCCAATTGGTAGGAGACACCCCTGATGACTATTCGCAACCGCAAGCCCCTGATCGCCCTGATCGTCGCCGCCGGCAGCGTGCTGGCCATTCCGGCGATGGCCCAGTCGGCCAAGCAGCAGGCCGCGCAGGCACAGAACGAGGCCGCGCAGGCGCAGCAGTCGGCGGCACAGGCAGGGCAGGCGGCTGACCAGGCGACCAATGCGGCCGCAGCGGCCTCGGCACAGGCCAATGGCGGTGGCCAGACCTGGGCCAGCATCGATACCGATGGCAACGGCACCATCAGCAAGACCGAGGCGCAGGTGAATGCCGGGCTCGCCCAGGTGTTCGACCAGGCCGATACCAACAAGGACGGCGAGTTGAGCACCGACGAGTACAAGGCCTACGTGGCCGCCCAGCAGGCCGGTGCAGGTGCCGGCGCGGCGCAGGGCCGCTGATCCACGCCTGATTCGGGAAGACCGGTGCATGGGGACCCGGGCGGCTGCGGCCGCCCGGGTTTTTGCTGTATTGACGGCGCCCGCGGCGGGCTCGACCATCCGCACATGGCAACCCTCAAAACCCATTTCGAGGCCATGGCACGCTACAACGCCTGGGCCAACCAGCGCCTGTACGCCGCCGTGGAGGCGTTGCCCGAGGAGGACTACCGCAGGCCGTGCGGCGCGTTCTTCGGCTCCGTTGAAGGGACGCTCAACCACCTGCTGGTGACGGATCGCATCTGGCTGCGCCGGTTGGCCGGGCAGGGCGATACCGGATATGCGCTCGATACGCTGCTGTTCACCGATTTCACCGCGCTGCGTCAGGCGCGGATCGAGGAGGATGCCGGCATCGTCGCGTTCGTGCTCGGGCTGTCCGACGCAGCCTTGGCGACCCGTGTCGCCTATCGACGCGTGTCCACGCCCGAACCGCAGCTGCAGCGGGTGGACGCCGGGCTGGCGCACTGGTTCAACCACCAGACCCATCACCGCGGCCAGGTACATACCCTGCTGACCCAACTGACCGGCCAGGCCCCGGCACTGGACCTTCTGGTCTACCAGCGCCAGCACGGCGACTGAGCGTGCCCGGTGTCCCACGTGCCGGGACGGCGGTATCCTTGTGCGATGACTACCCCCACGCCTGCGCCGTCGCGCGCCATCGGCCTGGTCGGTTTTGACGGTGACGATACGCTGTGGAAGAGCGAGGACTACTACCGCAAGGCCGAGCAGGATTATCTTGACCTGCTGTCGCGCTACGTCGACGTGCATGACACGCAGACCGCGCGCCACCTGCTGGAAGTGCAGCAGCGCCACCTGGGCACCTTCGGCTACGGCGTGAAGAGCATGACGCTGTCGATGATCGAAGCGGCCATCGACATCACCGGCCAGCGCATCGAGGCCAAGGACATCCAGCGCATCCTGGATATCGGCCACGACACCCTGCGCCACCCGGTCGACCTGATCGACGGTGTGCGCGAAGCGGTGGCGGCCATCGCCGAGCACTACCCGGTGGTGCTGATCACCAAGGGCGACCTGTTCCACCAGGAAGCGAAGATCAAGGTCGCCAACCTGGCCGAGCTGTTCCCGCGCATCGAGATCGTCTCCGAGAAGGACCCGGAGACCTACGCCCGCGTGCTGGCCGAGTTCGACCTGCCGATGCAGCGCTTCGTGATGGTTGGCAACTCGCTGCGTTCGGACATCGAGCCGGTGGTGACTCTGGGCGGCTGGGGCGTGCATACCCCGTACGCGGTGACCTGGGCCCACGAGACCCAGCACGGCGTGGCCGACGATGAACCGCGCATGGTCACCGCCGATACCGCCCACGACTGGCCGGCTGCACTGGCGGCGATCGAGGCCAAGGCCGCTGCGGCGGCCTGACAGGGCGCGGCGGCTGCGGCAGAATCGGGGCATGAACGTCCGACTGCGCGCGCTGTTGTTGTCCCTGCTGCTGGTGCCGGCCACCGTGCTGGCCCAGCAGACCGCCGAGCGCTCGGCGGCCTACACGGTGGAAACCGGTGACCGCTGGGTTGATGCCCAGCTGCAGGACATCAACCACTACGCCGAACGCTACCCCGACGCCTTCCTCGACGAAGTGTCGCGCTATGCCGAGGTGCCGCGCGGTTACATCAGCGCGCTGTTCACCACCCATGGCTGGCAGGCCGGGGATATCTACTTCGCCTGCTTCTGGGCCAAGGCCAGCGGCCAGACCTGCCGCGACAGCGTGCGCGCCTTCAGCCAGGACCCGGCGGGCGGCTGGGAGGCGGTGGTGAAGCGCATGCCGACCAAGCCGGACAACCTGCACTACCGCGCCGTGCGCCATGCCATCGTGGCCAGCTACCAGCACTGGGACCGGCCGATCACCCTGGATGCCACCCTGAGGCGCCAGCTCAAGCGGTAGTGCCGGTCGCTGGCCGGCAACTGCATCATTCCAGGCATCCAGAGGTTGCCGGCCAGCGGCCGGCACTACCGATTTCCGTCATGTTGCTCTGCATATCGCCGCCGCCGCGCGCTCCGGCGACAATACAGGTTCGAGCTGTTCCCCGTTCCCGTAATCGAGTGACTGATGAGCGCCTCTTTCGTTTCGCCTGATGTGATCCGCCGCCTGTTCGCGCAGGCCATGTCCCGCATGTACCGCACCGAAGTGCCGCTGTACGGCACGCTGGTGGAACTGGTGGAGCGGATCAACGCGCAGGTGCTTGACCAGGACCCGGCGCTGGCTGCGCAGCTGCAGCGCAACGACGAGCGTGCGCGCCTGGATGAAGAGCGCCACGGTGCGATCCGCGTCGGCACCGTGCAGGAACTGGCCACGCTGCGCCGCCTGTTCGCGGTGATGGGCATGTACCCGGTCGGCTACTACGACCTGTCCGTGGCCGGTGTGCCGGTGCACTCCACTGCGTTCCGCCCGCTGACCGGCGCCGCGCTGGCGCAGAACCCGTTCCGCGTGTTCACCTCGCTGCTGCGCCTGGAGCTGATCGAAGACGAAGCGCTGCGTGCCGAATCGGCGCGTATCCTCGAACGCCGCCGCATCTTCACCGAGGGCGCGCTGGCGCTGATCGACCAGGCCGAGCGTGACGGCGGGCTGTCGCAGGCCGATGCCGAGCGCTTCGTCGATGAAGCGCTGGAAACCTTCCGCTGGCACGGCGATGCCACTGTCGATCTGCCGACCTACCACGCGCTGCACAACGCGCATCGCCTGGTGGCCGACGTGGTCAGCTTCCGCGGCCCGCACATCAACCACCTGACCCCGCGTACGCTGGATATCGATGCCGCACAGGCGGCAATGATCGAGCACGGCATGGCGGCCAAGGCGGTGATCGAAGGCCCACCGCGCCGCACCTGCCCGATCCTGCTGCGGCAGACCAGCTTCAAGGCACTGGAAGAAGCCGTGCATTTCCCGGACAGCGAGGGTGGCGATGCCGGCACCCATACCGCGCGCTTCGGCGAGATCGAACAGCGTGGCCTTGCGCTGACCCCGAAGGGCCGCGCGCTGTACGACCAGCTGCTGTCGCAGGCCCGTGATGCCGGTGGCGAAGGCAGCACGGGCGGCGACTACGGCCAGCGCCTGCAGGCGGTGTTCGCCAGCTTCCCGGATGACCACGACACGCTGCGCCAGGAAGGCCTGGGCTATTACCGCTACCAGTTGACCGATGCCGGCCGCGCCGCGCCGGAGCGCGTGGCCGATCTGCCCGCCGAAGTACTGGTGGCCGCGGGCCTGGCCACCGCCGACCCGATCGTCTACGAGGATTTTCTGCCGGTCAGTGCCGCGGGCATCTTCCAGTCGAACCTGGGCGGCGAAGAACAGCGCGCCTATGCCGCGCACGCCAACCGCGAGGCCTTCGAGCAGGCGCTGGGCGTGGCGGTGAATGACGAGTTCGAGATCTACGAGCGGCTGCAGGCCGAATCGCTGGCGGCGCTGCGCACCGCGTGAAGGTAGAGCCGGCCGCTGGCCGGCTGTACCCGATGTCCGTACCTGGGGTCAGAGCCCTTTCCTGCGGAAAGAGATCCGACCCCGACGTTGCGCATGACCGGGGTCAGATCCCTTTTCGGCAGAAAAGGGCTCTGACCCCCAACGCAGTCAGCCCTTCATCGTGCCGGTATCCAGCCAACGCTGGTGCCACGACAGCGCTTCCGGCAGCAGGTGCGGGGTGTGCTTGCCGTAGCTCTCGCGGCTGGCACGGTCAAAGTAGTCCTGCAGCTGCGCGCGGAAATCCGGATGCGCGCAGTTGTCGATCAGCACCTGCGCGCGCTTGCGCGGGGTCAGGCCACGCAGGTCGGCCAGGCCCTGTTCGGTGACGATCACCGACACGTCGTGTTCGGTGTGGTCGACATGGCTGGCCATCGGCACGATCGCCGAGATGGTGCCGTTCTTCGCGGTGGACGGGCTCAGGAAGGCCGACAGGAAGCCGTTGCGGGCGAAGTCACCGGAACCGCCGATGCCGTTCATGATCCGCGTGCCCATCACGTGCGTCGAATTGACGTTGCCGTAGATGTCCACCTCGATCATGCCGTTCATGCCGATGCAGCCGAGGCGGCGCACCAGTTCCGGATGGTTGGAGATCTCCTGCGTGCGCATGATGATGCGTTCGCGATAGAAATCGATGTGTTCCTTGAACGTCTCGTTGGCCTGCGGGCTCAGCGCGAAGCCGGTGCACGAGGCATAGCTCAGCACGCCGTCGCGCAGCAGGTCGAGCATGCCGTCCTGGATCACTTCGGTGAACGCGGCCAGATCGCGGAAACCGCTCTTGGCCAGGCCGGCCAGCACCGCGTTCGGAATATTGCCCACGCCCGACTGCAGTGGCAGCAGGTTCGGCGGCAATCGGCCCTTCTTCACTTCGTGCTTGAGGAACTCGATCAGGTGCGAAGCGATCTGCTCGCTGGTCGCATCGATCGGGCTGAACGGGCTGTTGCGGTCCGGGCCGTTGGTGCGCACCACGGCCACGATCTTGTCCGGGTCGCAGCGCAGCGCGGTATCGCCGATGCGGTCGTTGGCGTTGACCAGCGGAATCGGCTTGCGGTGCGGCGGCAGCGCGGTGCCGTAGTAGATGTCATGCATGCCGTCGACGCCGGCCGGCTGCCATTCGTTGACCTCGACGATCACCTTCTTCGCCAGGTCCAGCCAGGTCTTGTTGTTGCCGACCGAGGTGGAGGGCACCAGCGAACCGTCTTCGCGGATGGCCGAGACTTCGATCACGGCGGTATCGATCTCGCCGTAGAAGCCGAACCACACGTGCTGGGCCACGTGGCTGAGGTGGATGTCGATGTAATCCAGTTTGCCCTCGTTGATGCGGTTGCGCGCATCCGGGTCGCTCTGGAACGGCATGCGCATGGCGATGCCATCGGCCTTGGCCAGCGCGCCATCGAGTTCCGGCGCGGTGGAGGCGCCGGTCATCAGCTTGATCTGGAAGGGCTGGCCCTGGGCGTGCACCGATTCGATGCGACGGGCCAGTTCAACGGGGACGGCCTTGGGGTACCCGGAGCCGGTAAAGCCGCTCATGGCCACGGTTTCACCGGGCTGGATCAGCGCGGCTGCGGCCTCGGCGGAGACCACGCGGTCACGGAGACGCGCGTTGGCGATGCGATCAACAGACATGACGACAGTGTTTCTGGGGGGAATCCCGATTATCGGCCATCCTCCTCCGTACGGGGGGTTCTACCTTCGTGGAATGGCTTTTCCCCGCAGGGGTTACCCCTACCCACCGGTTTTGTTTTGCAGTGCAGCGTGCAAAGTGCTTTCGCAGCCCGCACGATGGCCCTGCATCCCGACGTGGGGGAGGGAGCAGAGCCCGCTGGCAGTTCGCTGCAAGCGGGCTTTTTTATTGCCTGTCGTCCAGTATGAATACGCAGCATCCATTATTGGTAGTGCCGGCCGCTGGCCGGCAACTGCAGGAAGCTGCTGCGGAATCATCGGATCTGCCGGCCAGCGGCCGGCACTACCGGGTCGATACAATCAGCCCATGACCCTCGCCCCCGCCGATCTGCCCACCTCCCTGCAGCCCCTTGTCGACCGCGCCCTGGCGCGCCTGGCCCAGGTCCTGCCCGAGCCCGTTCCTGCCGAGCTGCTGCCGCTGTTGACCCGGCTGGCGGTGGCCAGCGACTTCGCGCTGGACACGCTGGTGCGGCAACCGGCGCTGCTGGCGCAGCTGGCCGCCCCCGGCTGCCCGCCGATCCCGGCGCCGATGCTCGATCCGCTGCAGCCCAGCGACTGGCCGGCGCAGATCCGGCGCTGGCGCACGGCGATGTCGACGCGGCTGATCTGGCGCGACCTGACCGGTCTGGACGACGTGGCGCAGACCCTGGCCGGCGCCACCGCTTTGGCCGAAGACTGCCTGCGGCTGGCGCTGGACGCCCTGCAGCAGGAATTCGCCCAGCGCCACGGCGTGGTCCGCGACGGCGAAGGCGCGCCGCAGCAGCTGGTGGTGTTCGGCCTCGGTAAGCTCGGCGGTGGCGAACTCAACTTCAGTTCCGATGTGGACCTGGTCTACGCCTACCCGCATGGCGGCGAATCCGACGGCCCACGCGCACTGGCTGCCGAGGAGTATTTCGCGCGCCTCGGCCAGCGCCTGGCCAAGCTGCTGGACGAGACCACCGTCGATGGCTTCAGCCACCGCGTCGACCTGCGCCTGCGCCCGTTCGGCAGCGCTGGTCGCGTCGCGCTCTCGTTCGCGGCGATGGACCAGTACTTCCAGCGCGAAGGCCGCGACTGGGAACGCTATGCCTGGCTGAAGGCGCGCGCGGTCGCCGGTGATATCGAGGCCGGTGAGGCGTGGCTGCAGACCCTGCGTCCGTTCGTGTATCGCCGCTACCTGGACTTCACCGCGCTCGATGGCCTGCGCGAAATGAAGGCGGCGATCACCGCCGAAGTCGCACGCCGCGAATTGCACGAAGACATCAAGCGCGGCGCCGGTGGCATCCGCGAGATCGAGTTCCTGTGCCAGGCGCTGCAGCTGATCCGCGGTGGCCGTGAACCGGCGCTGCGCGAGCGCCGGCTGCTGGTGGCGCTGGAGGCACTGGTCGCGGCCGGGCAGATCGCGCCCGAGGACGGCAGTGCGCTGCGCGAGGCCTACCTGTTCCTGCGCCGGCTGGAAAACCGCCTGCAGATGCTGCGTGATGCACAGACGCATGTGCTGCCCAGCGATGCGCTGGACCGTGAACGCATCGCGGTCGGTCTGGGTTATCCAGACTGGGAGGTGTTGCGTGCGGCGTTGGCCGAACAGCAACAGCGGGTCAGTACCGAATTCGCCGCGCTGCTGGCGCCGCGCAAGGGTCAGGCCGCGCCCGACGCGCTGGCCAACTACTGGCGCAGCCTGCCGGAAGGCAGCAATGCACCGCTGCTGGCCGAAGCCGGTTTCCTCGATGCCAACGGCGCCGACCAGTCGCTGCGCGATTTCGCCCAGGGCACCGGCGTGAAGTCGTTGTCCGATGCGGCGCGTGCGCGGCTGGACCGCGTGCTGCCCGCGCTGCTGCATGCGGCCACGCGTTCGCCGCAGCCGGATGCCGCACTCAAGCGCGTGCTCGGCCTGTTGCAGGCGGTACTGCGCCGGACCAGCTATCTGGCGCTGCTGGACGAGCAGCCCAGCGCGTTGGCGCGGTTGGTGGACGTGCTGGCGCGCAGTGCGCTGCTGGCCGAGCGCCTGGCCGCGTACCCGCTGCTGCTGGACGAACTGCTGGACGTGCGCGTGTCCGGGCCGATGCCGGATGCCGCCGGCATGCTGGCCGAGTGCCAGCAGGTGCTGGCGGTGGAAGATCCGGAATCCGCGCTGCGCTGGCTCAATGAAACGCGGCTGGCACTGAGCTTCCGCATGGCGATGGCCACGCTGGATGGCCGTCAGGGTGCAGTGGACAGCACGCGGCAACTGGCCGAGCTGGCGCAGGCGGTGGTGGTCACCGTGCTGGCGATGGCCGAGGCGGACATGCGCGCCGCGCACGGTGAGATTCCCGGTGGCCGTTTCGCGATCATCGGCTACGGCAGCCTCGGTGGCCTTGAACTGGGCTTCGGTTCCGATCTGGACCTGGTGTTCCTGCACGACAATCCAGCCGGCGTGGATGCCAGCGATGGCGCGCGTCCGCTGGAACCGGGGCGCTGGTATGCGCGGCTGGCGCAGAAGGTGATGGCACTGCTTGGGGCAGTCACTGCCGCCGGGCGCCTGTACGACATCGACGTGCGCCTGCGCCCGGATGGCGGCAAGGGTTCGCTGGTGTCTTCGTTGGCCAGTTACACCGAATACCAGCGCGAACGTGCGTGGACCTGGGAGCACCAGGCGCTGGTGCGCGCGCGTGGCGTGGCCGGCGATGCCAGCCTGTTGGCCGACTTCGAGCACGTGCGTGCGCAGACGCTGGGCCGCGAACGCGATGCCGGTGTGCTGTATGCCGACGTGCTGAAGATGCGCGGCCGCATGCGCACCGAACTGGACCGCAGCGATGCCGCGCGGCTGGACCTGAAGCAGGGTGCGGGTGGCGTGGTGGACCTGGAGTTCCTGCTGCAGACCGGCGTGCTTGCGCGCAGTGCCCAGCATGCGGCGTTGCTGCAGCCGCGCGACACGCCGTCGTTGATCGATGCGTTGGCAATTGCGGGATTCCTGCCGGAAGACACCGCGCAGGCGCTGCACGGGGCACATGCCACGCTGCTGGACGTGGGCCTCGCCTGCACGCTGGACCGTCGCCCGCGGCTGGCCCCGACCACGCCCGCGATTGAAGAGGCGTGTGCCGCGATTACGGCGGCGTGCATCGCCGCGGAGCTGCCATTCGCCTGAGGATCAATGATCTGACCGTTGGCTTGCCGTTGGTAGGTGCCAACCTTGGTTGGCACAACCCATCAGCGTTCACGACCCCGGCAACAGCGTGCCAACCAAGGTTGGCGGCTACCGGATCAATGGCCCGGCGATGACCTGCCGGATCAATGATCTGGCCGTTGGCTTGCTGTTGGTAGGTGCCAACCTTGGTTGGCACAACCCATCAGCGTTCATGACCCCGGCAACAGCGTGCCAACCAAGGTTGGCGGCTACCGGATCAATGGCCCGGCGATGACCTGCCGGATCAATGATCTGGCCGTTGGCTTGCTGTTGGTAGGTGCCAACCTTGGTTGGCACAACCCATCAGCGTTCATGACCCCGGCAACAGCGTGCCAACCAAGGTTGGCACCTACCAGAGCGCCGGCGGTCAGCTGGTGGCGCGCAGCGGCGCCATCTTCCACAACAACGCACGGAACGGGGCCAGCAGGCACACGCCGATCGCCAGCTTCACCGCCAGATCGCCGGCGGCCCAGCTCACCCACGGCAGGGTGGAACCGGCAAAGGCGATCGACCAGAAAATGGTGGTATCCACCGTCGCACTGCAGGTCGTCGCGACCATTGGCGCACGCCACCAGCTGCCACGGCGCAGGCGGTCGAATACGGTGATGTCCAGCAGCTGGGCCACGATGAAGGCCGAGCAGGAGGCAATGGCAATGCGCGGGGTGGCCACCCAGATCGACAGCAGCACTGCCACCGCAAAACCAATCCACGCCACGCGGCGCGCCGGGCCCGGGCCGAAGCGGCGGTTGATCAGGTTGCTGACCAGGAACGCGACCGGATAACTGAAGGCACCCCAGGTCAGCCAGTCATTGATCGGGTACTGCACCAGCACGTTGGACAGCAGCACCACCGCGCCCATGGCCAGTACCGCCAGCACCAGGGCGCGGGCGGTCAACGGGGCAAACACAGGGGCAGGACGCACGGACATGGCGAGCCAGGAGGACAAAGGGGATCGCCCATTATCCGCCCGGCCCACGGCAAAACCAAAACCGGCCGTTCAGCTTTACAGCGCTTCGCTCATCACATCGCCGGCGGCATAGGCGGTCGGCACATAGGCCAGCGCCTGGCCCTGTGCGCTCTTCACGGTCCAACCAGCACCGGCTTCGGTTGGGTCGAAATGCACCTGCTGGCCGACCACGAAGGCCGCCGTCTGGCCCTCGTGCACGCGCGCCGGCCAGCGCAGGGTGGCGGTCTGGTCGGCCTTGTCCGGTACCTGCAGCAGCACCTGGCGCTCGCCCTCCGGCGTGGTCTCCACCTTCTTCACTTCCATCGGTGGCAGCGGCACCGCCTTGGTGCGGCGGGCCCTGTCACGGCGTTCGCTGGCCTTGAACGGCGCCTTGGAGAGTTCGGACAGGCCTGCCGACGCCGCAAGGGGAACCGATACCACGATCAACGAGGTGATCAGCACGCTGGCCTCGCTGCTGTTCAACTGCGGCGCAGCGCCGGCATGGACGGTGGGCACCAGCAGCGCCGAGAGCAGCAGGGCAGAGGCAGGCATACGCAGGTAACGGAGCATCGGGACCTCCAGGTCGCAAAAAAGGGAATTCAGGGCGTGGCTGCGGCGGCTCCGGCCACCGGCACGTGGGGGATCACCAGTTCCTGCTGCAGCTGGCTGCGCTGGTGCAGGAAATCGAACACCGATTCCACCGTCACGACCGAGTAGTTGCCGGAGATGCGTTCGCCGGCGGGGTGGTCGGTGGTGGTGGCGTTGGCTACGAACAGGCGTGCGCCCACGCGCTTGCCCAGGCCGATATGCAGCACGCTGGGCTGGTACTTCTGCTGGCGCAGCCACTGCTGGGCCTGTTCGCGCTTGACGATGGCCGGTGCGCCATCGGCCTGTGCCATCGCTGCTGCCAGCACTTCCAGCACCCACTGGTTGGAGTTCTGGTAGTCGGTGGCGAACGGGTAGGCGACCACGTTGTACCTGGTTTCGTGCAGCGCCTTGGGCTGGATCGAGGGCGACACCAGCATCGCGCGCAGTGCTGCACGCAGCGGTGCCGACGGTACGCCGATGCGCAGATCGGTATGGCCACCGCTCTCGCCGACGAAGTTGCCCAGTCCTTCGTGGTACAGCTGCGAGCTGTCGGTCTTGCAGCGGTTGAGCAGGTGCATCGCGCGCCAGCGGCCATCGTCCTCGCGCAGCAGGAAGGCCAGGTGGCTGTGGCGCAGGCCGTAGCGGCTCAGGTCCTGACCGCCACGTGCAGCCACCACCACGTCCACATCGGGCAGCGCATCCAGACGCTCGGCGGTGGTCCACGCCACGTCCAGCATTGCCGCCTGCGACGCCACGCTGGGGTAGCGCTCGCGGCACTCGGTGCTGTTGGCCCATGCCGGTGCGGTCGCCAGCAGGCTGGCGATCAGCAGCGCGGCGCGGGGCAGGCGGGAGAAACGATCCATGTCGATACCTTCAACGGCGGGCAGGCCCGCGCGCCGATCATACGCCGGTCAGCGCAGCGGGCGGTCCACGCCCTTGCGCTTGAGTTCCTTGTCGCAGGCGTCACTGATGGGAGCCACCGGCAGTGGCGGGCGCTGGCCCTTCGGATCGCGCAGCGCCGGTTGTTCGCGGTACGCGTCCAGCTGCTGCTGGCATTGATACGAGATTGGATCCAGCTCGGTGGGCGTGGTGGAACACGCGGCGAGCAGGGCCAGGGGCAGCAGGAGCAGGGTACGCATGAAGACGTTCAGAGTGATGGGGGAAGGTGGACTCTAACCGCGCAGCTGGATCGAAATGTTCAGAAAACGCTGCGCACCCGGCATTTCCGTGATGCCAGGCGCCCAGGATTGCCGGCCAGCGGCCGGCACTACCCCGCTGCCAGGCGCTGCTTCACTTCTGCCGCGATCCGCGCGGTTTCGCGCAGTGGCTCGATGCGGTCGTACTGCCAGTCCAGCCAGCGTTCCTGCAATCGCCCGCGCTCGCGCAGCTGCTGCTGGAAACGCGCCAGCCGCCCCTGCGCGGTCTCGGCCAGGGCCACCATCACCGGCATGCGCGTGGCGCAGGCCTCAGAGAGCAGGTTCACCGAATCGGGTGAGACCACCACGCGGTTGGCCCAGCCGAGCAGGCCCCCATACGGGTTCACGCCATCGCCGCCATCACCCCAGATCACGTGCGGCAGGTCGGCGAATTTCGCGCGCAGGATCTCGGCCAATGCCGGCGGCGTGCGCCGCGAGGTGGTCGCCAGCAGGCTGCCGCCTTCGCTGCGGATCTGCTCGGCCAGCGCCTGGAACACGCGAACCATCGCCGCTTCGTCCCACGGTGCCAGCGGCGTCGGCCCGCCCACCAGCAGCGCGGTGCGTGGGCCGGGCAGGGTACTGAAGCCGGCAAACGCGGCGCGGCCCCAGGCCAGCCAGTCATCGTCCACCGGGTTGAGGCTGCCGAGCAGGGTCAGCACGTTGCTGCCACGCAGGGCATCGTGCTCGGGCACCACGACCACATCCCAATGGCGGGCGCCGATGCGCGGGTCGAGGACCTGCACCACCTGGCTGCCGCGTGCGCGCAGGACGCGCAGGGCACCGGCGGCCTGGCGGCCACAGCCGATCGCCAGCGCCGGGGCCTCGGCGGCCAGTGACGCGAAAGCCTCGCCATAGCCGTTCACATCGCCCGGCAGGCGCCGCGGCGACAGCCAGCGCCAAGGCGCGCGCGGCTGCAGGACCAGCGGTCGGTGGGTGCCC
Organism: Stenotrophomonas sp. WED208; assembly: GCF_040984485.1. Classification (NCBI taxonomy): domain Bacteria; kingdom Pseudomonadati; phylum Pseudomonadota; class Gammaproteobacteria; order Lysobacterales; family Lysobacteraceae; genus Stenotrophomonas; species Stenotrophomonas sp. WED208. Next base: position 4,219,426 of record NZ_JAZARB010000001.1, on the reverse strand, counting down.
TGGCGCAGCGCCGAGGCCAGCGCGACCGCCTGGCGGACATTGCCCGCACGGCCGTCAGTGACCGTCCACGGCGCGCTCGATCGTTTCACCATTGGCATTAATTCGTTTCAGCCCTGCTGGGTGTTGCAACAGTCGCGACACTCTACACTGCGGCTCGTCGATTCGCCCCGCGCCGCCCGCGGGCACTGACTTCCCTTAGCCGCCCTGGAGATCCACCGATGTCCCACGCGCTCGACGCTGCTGCCCTCGATCAGCTGTTCCGCACTGCCCGTACCCAGAACGCCTTCCTCGACAAGCCGGTCCCGGCCAGCCTGCTGCAGGAACTGTACGACCTGGTGAAGTGGGGCCCGACTGCGGCCAACACCACGCCGGCCCGCTTCGTCTTCGTCACTTCGAAGGAAGCCAAGGAAAAGCTGGCCCCGGCCCTGTCCGAAGGCAACCTGGCCAAGACCATGGCTGCCCCGGTCACCGCCATCATCGGCTTCGACCTGGACTTCCACGAGAAGCTGCCGTACCTGTTCCCGCACACCGATGCCAAGGCCTGGTTCGACGGCCCGCAGGAAGGCCGCCACGAAGCCGCCATCCGCAACGGCAGCCTGCAGGGTGCCTACCTGATCCTGGCCGCGCGCGCGCTGGGCCTGGATGCCGGCCCGATGTCCGGCTTCGATGCGGCCAAGGTCGACGAAGCCTTCTTCGCCGGCACCGCCATCAAGTCGAATTTCCTGGTCAACCTGGGTTACGGTGACCCGGCGGGCCTGTTCCCGCGTCTGCCGCGCCTGTCGTTCGACGAAGCGGCGCGCATCGCGTAAGTCGCTGTATCGGTTTCGGGCCTGCCGTCCCGCGGCGGGCCCTTGCTGCACCGTGTACCTACCCTACGATCCGGAGAGTTCCTGAGATGAGCGCCACCCGTAAACTGCTGCTGCCGCTGGCCCTGACCCTGGCCATCGCCGCCTGCTCCAAGCCGGCCGACACCGCGGCCCCGGCTGCCGATGCTGCCGCCCCGGCCACCACTGAGCAGGCCGCCACCCCGGCTGCCGATGCCGCCGCTGCCGCGCCGGCCGCCGAAGCGATCAAGATCGCCTCGGGCACCTACAAGCTGGACCCGAGCCACACCGACGTGCTGGCGCAGTGGAGCCACTTCGGCTTCTCCAACCCGAGCGCGCACTTCGGCAACGTCGAAGGCACCCTGGTGTACAACGCCGAAGACGTGACCAAGTCCACCGTGGAAGTGAAGCTGCCGCTGAGCGGCCTGAACAGCTTCACCGCCAAGTTCGACGAGCACCTGAAGAGCGCCGACTTCTTCGACGCCGCCAAGTTCGCCGATGCCACCTTCAAGAGCACCAAGGTGGAAGCGGCCGGCACCAACAAGCTGACCGTCACCGGCGACCTGACCATCAAGGGCATCACCAAGCCGGTCACCCTGGACGTGACCGTCAACGGCGGCGGCGAGCACCCGATGGCCAAGGTTCCGGCCGCCGGCTTCGATGCCACCACCACCCTGAAGCGCAGCGATTTCGGCGTCGGCGCCTACGCCCCGAACGTCAGCGATGAAGTGAAGATCCGCATCACCACCGAAGCCACCGGCGAAAAGCCGGCGGCTTGATGCACCCCGCTCACTCGTCGTGAGAAGGCAGAAGGCCCGCTGAAAAGCGGGCCTTCTTTTTGGGTTCTGGTAGAGCCGGCCGCTGGCCGGCTGCTTGCGAGGTGCCCGATGCTGATGGGGTTGCCGGCCAGCGGCCGGCACTACCCGGTAGGTGCCAACCTCGGTTGGTACACGAGCATTTCGCGGGCCAACCAAGGTTGGCCACTACCGGGTACGCGCGTTCAGCGCAGCGCGCCCAACCATGCCACGCACGCTTCGCTCGGGCTCTGCTTGGCCTTCACCGTCATCCCGCTCACGCGCACGAAGGTCTGCGCGGCCTGCGCCACCACCTGGCGTGCGATCAGCGCGGCCTGCTTGGTCGCGGCCTGCTGTTTGCGCAGCTGCACGATGTTGATCGAAGGCCGACCGACCGGCGCGTACTTCTGGTCACGGCGCAGCACGTCGGCCACCTGTGCCACTTCGAACTCGGCCTGCAGGTAGCGGTGTTGTGCCTCCACCAGCTCACGCAGCGATGTACGCAGTGCAGCCGGATCGGTGAACGCGGCCAGTGCCGCATCACAGGCGGCGTCATCGGCGAAGCGGGTACGCAGCGCGTCCACGCTGGCCAGGGTCAGTTTGGCCATGTGGGCCTCGTTGCTGCAGGAAAGGAGCGCGATTGTCGCATTGCTTGCCGGGTAGTGCGTTGAACCAGGTGGCGGAATCCCTGTAGAGCCGAGCCCATGCTCGGCTCATCGCGCGCAGCGCGAGGGTTCTCCGATGGCGGAACGAAAAGCAGCCGAGCGTGGGCTCGGCTCTACAATGGGCTGCTGATTCATTCACGGAAGAAGACCCATGCAGGACGCGCAGTACTGGTTGAACGAATTCTGGACGGGCCTCAGCGTGCTCGACCTGCTGGGCGGCAGCCTGCTCGGCACGCTGCTGGGCTTGGTGCTGGGCATCTTCGCCTGGCGCTGGCTGCACCGCCGCGGTTGGCTGCAGCGGCGCAAGCGCTGGCATCACTGGCTGCTGGCCAGCTACGTGGTGGTGCTGCCGCTGGCCACCGCCTTCTTCGGCCTGCAGCTGGGCTTCACCGCCGGCGCGCATCGCGCGCTGTTCAAGCAGCTCGATCATTTCCAGCCACACCTGCAGACGCTGGTGGAAGGGTGGAGCGAAGGCTTCACCGATTCGCTGGACGACCCGCGCATGCGCGAGGCCCTGCGCAGCCAGGGCACGGTGGGCGATGTGGCCGATACCATCGCCTCGGCCTATCTGAGCGAGCATCCGCTGCCTGGCCTCGACCGCCTCGGCAACGGCCCACTGGCACGCGGCACCGGCTGGGTGATCGGCAAGGTGCGCGAAGGCCTGCTGCGCGGCATGGTGGAAGACACGCTGGTGGACAAGGCTGGCACGATTGGCCTGGAGCCGAAGGTGGTGCGCGAAGCGCTGACCATGCACGTGGATGAGCTGCTGCACACCCGCGGCGTGCTGCGGCTGGTGAAAGCGCAGATCAACGGCATGATGCCCGGCGTGTACTTCGGGCTGCTGTTGCCGTTGCTGATCATCGCGCTGCTGGTGGCGCTGGAGATCTGGGCCGCGCAGCGGTTCGGGTGGACGCGGCGGGTGGCATCCAACGCGGTAGTGCCGGCCGCTGGCCGGCAGCTGCAGGTTCCCGCCGAAGGTTCATGAGGTTGCCGGCCAGCGGCCGGCACTACCCCCAGGCAAAAAGTGCATGACCGCCGATGGCCCCCTGTAGAGTCGAGCCACGCTCGACTCATCGCGCGCAGCGCGATGGCGGATCCAAAAGCAGCCGAGCGTGGGCTCGGCTCTACACAGTCAAGGGCGGGCGGACCAACGGTCCGCACCCACCGGCTGCCCGGTCAATCGCCGTCGGTTTCGTCCGGGTGGGCCTTCCAGTAGCCGGTCGAACGGATCCAGTCGCGCGGCACGCCCAGGTGGCCTTCGATGAACTTGCGCATCATCCGGGCGCGGCGCGATTCGGTGGCGATCCAGTAGAAGACATCGCCGTCCGGTGCTTCGAAGTCGGTCAGCATGTCTTCCAGCAGCGTGCTGCTGGCCGCCGGGAAGCCGTTGCGTTCCAGCCAGTGGATGCGCACGTTCTCGTACTGCGGCAGGTCCTGGCGTTCCTCCTCATCGCTCACTTCGATGAAGGCCTGCACCTCGGCACCCTCCGGCAGCACGTCCAGCCAGCGGGCGATGGCCGGCAGCGCGGTTTCATCGCCGATCAGCACATAGGCGTCGTAGCTGTCGGCCACCACGAACGAGCCGCGCGGGCCGCCGATCACCAGCGTGTCGCCGGCCTGGGCCTGCTCGGCCCACGGCCCGGCAATGCCCTGGTCGTGCAGCACGAAGTCGATGGCCAATTCGCCGGTTTCGTGGTCCCACCAGCGCGGGGTGTAGTCGCGGGCCGGTGAGGGCTCCTTGCCGGCCGGATAGCTGCGGCCTTCGGCGGTCAGCACCGGCAGCACCATCTCGCCGCTGGCGTTGGGGAAGAACAGCTTGATGTGGTCGTCGGCGCCGGGCGAATCGAATCCGGCCAGATCGTCGCCACCCAGCACCACGCGGCGCATGTGTGGGGTGACCTCTTCGGTGCGCAGCACGGTCAGTTCACGGAAGCGCACATCCAGGCGCAGGCGCGTGTTGTTGTGTTCGGTCATGGGGTTACCTGCAAAGGTGTCGCGCGGGGGCGCGCGGCGTAGGGGCGACCTGGCTGGATTCAGTCTGGCTGGGTCGTTGAAAAGGGATGGCTCTCGCTACCGGCCGTACCGTTGAGCAGCGCGGACGCCCGCGTCAGCAGCGCCGCTACTTCTTCCGCCTCGCCCTCGGCCCAGCGGCCGTGGTGGTGCACCAGCGCCCGCTTGAACTCGCGCAGGGCACCGGCCAGCGGCGGCGGCAGCGAGGCCTTGGTGATCTCGCGGGCGCGGTCGAAGGCACGCCGCTGCGCCAGGCGCACCTGGGTGCGCTGCACCTTCAGCTCGAACTCGCCGGCGGCGGTGATGCGGAAGATCCGCTTGCCGTCCACTTCCTCGGCCTCGATCCAGCCGGCCTGCTCGAAGCTGGCCAGCAGCGGGTACATGGTGCCGGCGCTGGGCGTGTAGGCCTGCATGAACTGGTTGCTGATCAGCTGCATCAGCTCGTAGCCATGGCGCGGCTGTTCGCCGATCAGGGCCAGCACCAGCAGGCGCAGGTCGCCGCGGCTGAGCACGCGTGGCTGGCCGTTGCGGCGCGGCACCGCCGAATCGGTGGAACGGGTTCTGGGAGAGGCGGTGCGGCTCATTTCGATATATCGGTAAACGAGTGTGCAAACGATATATCGATATATCGAAGCCGACAACCATCGATCCGGCCACAAGCAGGTCATTTTTGGGCCATGGCCGGGCGCGCGCACAGCAAGGCGCGCGCACAGCAAAAGGGGCGCCCCTTGTGAGGCGCCCCGGGCGAAGCTGTGGAAGGGAGCGAGGCAGGGCCAGACGGCGGACCGAAGCGGGCGAGGCCAACACTCGAGGCCTACCCTGAGGGCAGGGCGGGGGCCGATCCAGAGGCGGGTGCGACACGTTGTCGCCGGTTCAGCGCCAGCGCCGGGGCGCTCGTGAGCAGGCCTGCCACGCTGCCCCACAACCGTCATCGGCAGCAGTAACACTGCGTCCTGCACATGGGCGCAGCGGTCCGGAAGCGACACCCCGCGCAGCCGCCAAGCCCCGCCAGTGCGCCCTCGCACGGTCTGGCAAGCCCCTTGCGGACACTGGCTGGTTGCATCCATACGCCAGCGTAGCCAAGTGACGAAAGCCCTTGGTGCGCTACACTTTGCGGTCTAGAAATCTATACAACAGTCGCGCGCGTGCGTGCGGTTATGGGAGCGCTAATGAACTGGTTGAACGAGGTGCTGAACAACGACCCGAATCCTGTGGAAACTCAGGAGTGGATCGAGTCGTTGAAGGCCGTTATTGATGTCGAGGGCTCCGAGCGCGCGCATCAGCTGCTGGAAGGCATGGTGGAACTGACCCGTCGTTCGGGCGCCTACCTGCCGTTCTCTCCCACCACCGAGTACGTCAACACCATCGAGCCGCAGTTCGAGGCCAAGAGCCCGGGCAATGCCGAGCTGGAATGGCGCATCCGTTCGATCATCCGCTGGAACGCGATGGCCACCGTGGTGCGCGCCAACCGCAAGCCGGGTGACCTGGGCGGCCACATCGCCTCGTTCGCCTCCGGCGCCACCCTGTACGACGTGGGCTTCAACCACTTCTGGCGCGCCCCGAGCGAGAACCACCCGGGCGACCTGCTGTTCATCCAGGGCCACAGCGCCCCGGGCATCTACGCGCGCTCCTTCCTGGAAGGCCGCATCAGCGAAGAGCAGCTGGACAAGTTCCGCATGGAAGTGGACGGCGGTGGCCTGTCCTCGTACCCGCACCCGTGGCTGATGCCGGAATACTGGCAGACCCCGACCGTGTCGATGGGCCTGGGCCCGCTGGCCGCCATCTACCAGGCGCAGTTCATGCGCTACCTGGAAAACCGTGGCCTGATCGAGAAGTCCGACCGCAAGGTGTGGTGCTTCATCGGCGACGGCGAGAGCGACGAGCCGGAAACCCTGGGTGCCATCGCCCTGGCCGGCCGTGAGGGCCTGGACAACCTGATCTTCGTGGTGAACTGCAACCTGCAGCGCCTGGACGGCCCGGTGCGCGGCAACGGCAAGATCATCCAGGAACTGGAAGGCGTGTTCCGTGGCGGCGGCTGGAACGTGATCAAGCTGCTGTGGGGCGGTTACTGGGATGCCCTGCTGGCCAAGGACAGCGACGGCGTCCTGAAGAAGCTGATGATGGAAACCGTCGACGGCGAATACCAGAACTGCAAGGCCTTCGGCGGCGCGTATACCCGCGAGCATTTCTTCGGCAAGTACCCGGAAACCGCTGCGATGGTGGCCGGCCTGAGCGACGACGACATCTGGCGCCTGAACCGTGGTGGCCACGACCCGCACAAGGTGTACGCCGCCTACCACCAGGCCGTGAACACCAAGGGCATGCCGACCGTCATCCTGGCCAAGACCGTGAAGGGTTACGGCATGGGCAGCGCCGGTGAGGCACTGAACCCGACCCACCAGACCAAGAAGCTGGACGACGAAGCGGTGCGCCACTTCCGCGACCGCTTCAACATTCCGGTGACCGACGCGCAGCTGGCCGACGGCCAGGTGCCGTTCTACCACCCGGGCCCGGATTCGCCGGAAGTGCAGTACCTGCAGGAACGCCGTGCCGCGCTGGGCGGTTACCTGCCGCAGCGCCGCCGCAAGGCCGACAAGGCCTTCGTGGCGCCGAAGCTGGAAGCCTACGAGCGCCTGCTGAAGAGCAGCGGCGAGCGCAGCTACTCCACCACCATGGCGTTCGTGCAGAGCCTGAACATCACCCTGCGCGACAAGGAACTGGGCCCGCACATCGTGCCGATCGTGGCCGACGAAGCCCGTACCTTCGGTATGGAAGGCCTGTTCCGCCAGATTGGCATCTACGCGCCGTTCGGCCAGAAGTACAAGCCGGTGGACGCCGACCAGCTGATGTTCTACCGCGAAGACCAGAGCGGCCAGGTGCTGCAGCAGGGCATCAGCGAGCCGGGTGCGATCAGCTCGTGGATGGCGGCTGGTACCAGCTACTCGGTCAGCAACGTGCCGATGCTGCCGTTCTACATCTACTACTCGATGTTCGGCTTCCAGCGCGTGGGCGACATCGCCTGGCAGGCCGCCGACATGCGTACCCGCGGCTTCCTGCTGGGTGGCACCGCAGGCCGCACCACGCTGAACGGTGAAGGCCTGCAGCACGAAGATGGCTTCAGCCATCTGGTGGCCGGTGGCATTCCGAACGTGCGCAGCTACGACCCGACCTTCGGCTTCGAAGTGACGGTGGTGCTGCAGCACGGCACCAAGCGCATGATGGAAGACCAGGTGGACGAGTATTACTACGTCACCCTGATGAACGAGAACTACACCCACCCGGAAATGCCGGAAGGCGCGGCCGAAGGCATCGTCAAGGGCATGTACCTGCTGACCGACGCCGGCAAGCCGAAGAAGGGCGAGCTGCGCGTGCAGCTGCTGGGTTCGGGCACCATCCTGCGCGAAGCCATTGCTGCTGCCGAGCTGCTGGACAAGGACTTCGGCGTGACCGCCGATATCTGGAGCTGCCCGAGCTTCAACGAACTGCGTCGCGATGGTTTCGACGTGGAACGTGCCAACCGCCTGCATCCGGAAGGTGAGCAGCGCAAGGCCTACGTGACCGAGCTGCTGGAAGGCCGCCAGGGCCCGGCGATTGCCGCTACCGACTATGTGCGTGCGTATGCGGACCAGATCCGTGCGTTCGTGCCGATGTCTTACACCGTGCTGGGTACGGATGGGTTTGGTCGTTCGGATACGCGTGCGAACCTGCGCCGGTTCTTTGAGGTTGACCGCTACTACATCGCCCATGCCGCGATTGCGGCGCTGGCGAAGGAAGGGAAGATGACCGCGAAGGATGTGGCCCGGGCGATCAAGCAGTACAAGATTGATCCGGAGAAGGCTAATCCTGTTGGGGTTTGATTTCGTCAATTAATTGACGTGAAAAAAGGCGGCCAATGGCCGCCTTTTTTTTTAAGTATGACTATGGAACTATGATGGTGGCTTAATCATGCGGCGAATTCTCAAAGGAATTTTCGCTTTCTTCAGGGTCTGGGAAAACAATGTGAGGGATCATGGCTGTGGGAACTGTTAGTGTCGCGACAAAAGCAGCAACGGCTTGGCTTGTGCCATTTCTTAAATCTTGGATTGAACAAAGAAAGACGGCCGCAGCAGAGCAGAAAGCGTGGAGAGATGTGTCGAACGCGATTATTAAGCAGACTCAGCTCCTAGTCGATCGCTACAGTAAAGTTACCACCGTGGCTTTCCCTCGTGACTCAGTTCCTCTTGATTCAATTTACGTCCCGCTCACGATAGTTCGAGCGAGGGGTAAAGGTAGCATTACGGTCGATTCTTTCCCTAACGATCTTTTCAGAGACGGACGCAAAGCTCTTCTTGTGGATGTGGCCGGAATGGGTAAGTCAACCGTGTCTAAGGTTACATATCTTAGGTCGTTAGAGGAAAGGAAATTTCTCCCTATATTGATTGATTTGCGCCGCCTAACTGATCAGATCGGAATTGAAGAGTCTGTGATGGTCCAGTTTGGAGTTAGTTCGGCGAATTTTGAGTCCTTAAAGGAGTTTTTGAGGACTCAGGCGATTCTGTTTATTCTTGATGGGTTTGATGAGATTTCCGACAAGAACAAAGCTTCGGTCGCTCGGGGGGTTCGGTCCTTTGTGGATCGCGCAGAAAATGGAAGGTTCTTAATGACGAGTCGGCCAGAGTTGCCTTTTGGTGAATACTCTGATTTCCTGCTCTATAAGATTCAAGAGTTGACTCGGGCGCAGGCAACGCAACTGATCAAGAACTACGGTGAGGCGTATGACATCGAGGACCGCGCGCGCGCACTGCTCGATGAACTGCGCGCGCGGCATGATGATTCCGTAACAAGCTTCTTAAAAAACCCACTTCTGACGTCGCTACTCTTCAGGGCCTTTGAATTTAAGTCTGTTGTCCCGGTAAAGCGTGGAGTATTCTATCGCCAGGTATTTGACGCGCTTTATGAGGCGCACGACCTGAGCAAAGAGACTGGCTACGTTCGGGAAAAAAGAACGGGCCTTCATCATGATGATTTTCATCGAGCGGTTCGGGCGCTTGCAAAGCTCTTTCGTCAAAAAGGGGAAGTCGAGGTCAGTGTCGATGAATTTACCGACATGGCTCGAACCATATCTCAATCACTCTGTCCTGACTTGTCATTCAGGCCGGAAGATCTTCTCGCAGACTTGTTGAATGCGGTTCCAATTTTCCAACGAGATGGAATGAAGATAAAGTGGGCACACAAGTCGCTTCTTGATTATTTTCTTTGTGAGTTTTTACTTAGAGATTATTCTCAGTCAAGGCCGAATGCGCTTCGCAACAGTGCATTCGGTAAAAGTGGGCTCAGCAATCACAATCTTTTAGTCTTGGCTCATGAGGCAGATCCTATTCTGTTCTCTCAGTCCGTAACAATTCCCGCCATAGATGTTCTGTTGGAAAGATATGAGGAGATGTCAGAGGTTCTCCCCTCATGGCTGTCTGGTGAACTACGACAAGATCTTCTTGAGATAATGGTATGCTGCGAGTTTGTGAGTGATGGTGACAGTTCCTTTGCCTTCTGGATGTCGGATGATTTTGAGTCAACTATAAAGGAGAAATATGGAATTGTAGGATATGTTCCTCGCTTGATCGTACATAATGACGAGAAGAGCGGGTTCTGCGTGATGGTTAGTGATGCTGTTATAGCTCTCGCTGTTCCTGTTATGCTCGGCGCGGTGGCGTCGAAGTCTCTTCATGAGCTTAGGGTTAAGTCTGAGCTAGGTAAGAGCGAGTTGCGTGAAGTTCTCGTTGGGCTCAAAGGCGTTTTCTCCCGTAGATCGGCCGGGGAATGGGCTGGCATTGAAGAGGAGTTAGCCGCCGTAGTTGCCTCTATGAAGGGGCACGATTACAAAATATTCGACATAGAAAGGCTGCGGGCAGATAGGATGGAAATATTCAATCGTGTCCAGAATTCAATGAAGGCTAGGAGTGAGCTTTTCTAATGCTATTGCCAGTTCTCGTTCTTGCCGTACATGTGGGTGGTTTATGACGTTTGTTTACTCGCAGTGCGCAGGATCTGTACGACATCTTCCTGCGCTCGACTTCAGCCACGAGCTACAGTAGCGGGTTCTGCCCTTTGATCTAGAGCGTGAACTCCTGATGATGCCTGGCCACTGACTGGTGAATAACAACGGCGGATCAACCTGCTGCGCATAGCGGCGAACTCCGTAGTTGACCTGCCTCAACTATCTGAGGCAGGTCGCTCATGCACACGCGCTACTCCCTTACCTGAACCCGCTCACTAGCCATCACAGTCAACGCCACACAAGCCATCTTCAACCCTTCCATAACCCGATCCCCCAGATACTCCTCGGGCGCGCCGTTCTGCCGAGTCCGCTCCGCAGCCAGCATCAGCTCCGCGACCACGCGCAGACCGGCCAGTGCACAGTCCGCATCCGCCAGCTGAAGGCAGCGCCCAGGCAGTTGATGCCGCTCCGGCCAAGGCTGGCCATCCGCAGCCACACCAGATCCGATGCGGCGCAGCGTGGCGACGAAGGTGTTGGGATCGGGGGACGGTTCGCGCTCGGCGTCGGCGTTGTCCGGATCGTACTGCGCGTGCAGGGAACGGAAGTCCGATGTGTTCATGGCAATGCTCCGTACAGGACAGATAGCAGCGCCACCAATAAAGGTGGCGGACGGTGCGGGCTCGAAAACCGGTGAATACCCAAGCCGGCGGGCCCGAAGGCCCCCACGCACCGCCCGCCATGGAACGCGAACGGATTACCAGCCGGCGCCATCCGAAGATGACGCCGACTGGCAAGCGCAAAGCATTGGGTATTCAGACGGGTTTTCGAGTCCCGCGCCACCCTTTTCCGGTGGCACGCCAAGAGATACCCGTGCAGCAACCAAATGCCAAGAAACCACAGGACTGATGATTGCCAGTCCTGACGCTTTCGGCATTGTCGCACACGGTGTTAAGCCAGCAAGCGATTGCGCTGCAACGGTCTTGAAGGGCTTGGCGCTATTGGCTCCAAGCGCAGGAAAGCCCGCAGCCAGGGCGATGGCCTAGAGCCAATCGCGACAGATTGGACCAGCGATTCAGCCGGGCGACGCCTCGGCCGTGGGCACGAAGGTCAGACGTACCCGTACCCGCGCATGCAACGCGACGCCCTCAACCACGACCGGATCAAAGCGCCATTGGTCCACTGCGGCAAGGGCCGCACGATCGAGCTCCCGCAGTCCGCTGGACCGCGCCACCATCACGTTGGAAACGTGGCCCAGCTCATCCAATTGAGCAACCAGCAGCACCGCCATGGGAGCCTGCAGGAAGGTGTCGGGCGGCGTGGCGAGGGCCGTTGAATACACAAAGGCGGGTGCCTGCTGCAGCTTGAAGGTGGGGTTGTCACCGGCCTCTACGAACACTTCAGTGGAAACCCGCGGGTCTGCCGCCATGGCCATGGCAGGTGTGGCGCCCAGCAGCATCAGAACGAGGGTCAGTGCCAGGGCGGTGTTCAAACGGGGCATACGTGCTTTCCATTCCGGTGCGCTACCAGCATAGCGGCCACACCCTGGCATCGCTTGCCTTGAATGCTAGGGGCCGTACTGCTGCACGGGTCATACAGGCGCACCTGGTCGTGGCCACAGCGCATCGTCGCGCTCCAGGTCGTAGTCGCTGCCGAACGCCAGCGCCGCCTCGCCCGGCGGCAGGTCTGCGTAGCAGCCCAGCAGGTACTCATCCATGCCGGCGTCTCAGTGGTCCGCAGCCACAGACATTGCGTGTGCCTTATCAGCGAAGTCGCCCTGGCCATTGCCGATGAGGTGGATCGACAGCAGAAGTACCAGCGAGTGCGGTGCCGAACGCAGATTGCCGCGAAATTCTTAATGAGTCGTCGAAGGCGCCCGGATGTAGAGAGCTGTCGTAAATGCCCGGATCTCGGCTTCAGATTGTCAGCGCATTTTCGATTAGGAAGTTAGCGGCGCCGCACAGAGGATCTTTAGGCTTGTTTCTGGTCTCCATGAGTTGCATAAATTCCTATGGAAATCAGGGCCATCCTGTCGTTCCAATGTCGTAGACTCTGCAAAAATGGATTGGCCCACAGGGGGGCTGAAGATGAAAGGGAATTCTCTCGTGGCGGCAGGGATACTGTCGCACGGCCCAGGCGCGCCTTGCGCCGCCAATCTTTCTATGGTTTTTGACCCGCCTCAACTTCGGTGCACCAAGCCGATGGCCTTGCCCACGGCTGCGCGGTAACGGGCAACGACGCCTGTACCCAAGCACGCGCCACGCACTCAACACCGATCATTTGAATCTCAGTCGTACTGATCAGTATGAGGCGACACGGATTGTCGCGTGCTCCCCGCAGTCTGTTCCCACACTTTGAGGGGGGGCGACGACTTAGGTCGGGCCCAGCAAGGAACCATGAGTCAACGCTCAAACAAGGACCCACTCGCCAGGAATCTTGTCCTGTTGCGCCTGATCCCGCGCTATCCGCGCAGCATCTCCACAGTTGAACTGCGTGATGCGCTGTGGGCGGAGGGGTTTGATATTAACTTGCGCTCGTTGCAGCGCGATCTCTCGGGAAAGCTGAGTACGCTCTTCCAGCTGGTATGCAGCTCAGAAGACAGTGATGAGGCTGTGCGTCGCTTGCGTCCCTATCGATGGTCATTTGCTGTAGACGCCCAGACGACGGTCCCCTCCATCAGTCCGGCGGCGGCGTTGGCGATGACCATGGCGGAGGAGCACCTTCGCCATATCCTACCGCCTACCGTTCTCGATCTGCTGGATCCGCATTTCAACGAGTCCCGCGCTTTGCTGCAGGCGATGGACCACAACGGCCTTTCGCAGTGGTCTCGGCGTGTTCGGGTAGTCCCCCCCGTGAAGCCGCTTCTACCTGCTTCGGTTGTGCCGGAGATCTGGGACCGCGTTGCTACCGGTCTACTCGCCGGTCGCGTACTTCAGGTTCGGTATCTCAGCCGCGCAAAGGAGACGCCGGTAGAACTGTTGCTTCATCCCGCGGGACTGGCATCGCGCGGAGCGACGACTTATCTGATTGCTCGCGTCGGCGACTTTGATGATTTTCGCCACTATGCCTTGCATCGCATCCTGGACATCTCTGTACAGGAGGAGGAAGCCGACGATCGTGGCTTCGATATGCCGAGCTATCTCCAGTCGGCGGCCTTCAGCCCTCGCAATAGTATCGGGACTACAGAGCTGCATGCCGAAGTGCATCCGCATCTAGCCTGGGCCCTGGCAGAAACGCCGCTTGCCAACGGGCAGCAACTGCAGGTCATCGAAGGAAGTGACTGGCAACGGCTGCGGGTCCAGGTGCCTGATGACCAAGAGATGATCACTTGGATTCTGGCCCAGGCCGAGCGCATCCGTGTAGTTGAGCCGGACTCCCTCCGTCGGAGCATCGCCACCCGCGTGCAAAGCGCTGCTGCGGCCTACTTGCTGACCGACGCCTGATTCACACCCCCAACGCTGTTCATACCCGAAACCACCACCACTGCCAGGAAACACGGACATGCCCCTCCCTATCATCATCGGTCTCGGCGCTGCGGCGGCCCTCTCGGTTGGCGCCAAGAAGGCTTACGACGGCTATAAGAAGCACAGTGAATCGGACGATATCGCCGACGCCGCGCGCTCGCGTTACCAGGTTCGCCGTGAGCAGTTCGATCGCCACGAGGCTAAGGCACTTGACTCACTCGATGCGCTCGGACAATTGGAACTGAGTATCGGAAAGGACTTCGAGCGTTTCTCATTGCTGTCGGCAGCATTGCTGCAGCAGCTCAACCAGAGTCGTGATCTGAAGCTCGAGGTCAAGCTGCCGCGCCACACGTTGCAGAAGATCGAAGCCTATGCGTACTCCGCGGTGGGTGTGCTGGGGAGCATTGCCGGCGCGGGTGCTGGTGGTGTCGCCGCTGGCTTCGCCGTGTATGGCGGCGTGATGACGTTTGCTGCGGCATCCACGGGTACTGCAATCTCCAGTCTGGCGGGTGTTGCGGCGACGAACGCGACGCTGGCGGCTATCGGTGGGGGCTCGCTGGCTGCTGGTGGGCTGGGTATCGCAGGCGGGACGGCCATCCTGGGGGCTGCAGTGGCCGCCCCCATCTTTGCGATTGCGGGTTGGGCCTACGACAGCCACGGCGACAAGGCGCTGAAGAATGCCAAGCAGTCCAGCATTGAGGTCGACAAGGCTGTTTCCAAGATGGAAAAGGCAGGCGTTTCGCTTGCGAGCACCGCGCTGTCCGCGCGCAAGGTCAAGGCCGCGCTGGAAGAGATCCGTGTCAGCTTCGAGCGCTACCTCGATACTCTGGAGGGCATGGACAGTCTCGTCAGCGGTCTGAGCCGTCTGGATCGAAACGTCGATGAAGAGCTTTCGAAGTTCGAGGACGAAATCATGCTGGCCATCGGGAATGGCTACGCGTTGGCGGCGATCCTCACCGACATCATTTCTACCCCGCTGTTCAAGGTCAAGATGAAGGACGGCGATGTAGTGGTAAGCACCGATGGCGTGCCGCAGATGGAGACCGACGCGGATGGATCGATGATCCTCAACAAGGACGGCATTGACGCGGCATTGGCTGAAGGTCGCAACAGCGCAATGCGGTTCAACGCCCAGTAAGTATTCAGTGGCGGGTGCGTGTCATCCGCCACCTTCATCAGATCTCCCAATTTGGACTATCCCATGACCTCATCGTATGCAGATCACGATTTCGACTGGATGCCCCAGTTGGAGAAGACCGTCGTGAACAGCCTGGCAACCAGCTTTGGCCTCGACTTCCTGTTGCTGCAGGATAAACAGGGTGGGGATGTGGACACCATCCACAATGTTCGCCAGGGGCACTACGTGGCGGATGGTGACAGCGGTGCCGCCAATACCGAGAGACGGCGGTATGAAGACCAGGAGAAGTACGACGCCACGGCTTATCACACCCATGCGAACTATAGGGAACAGGGCAGGGCCGACAAAGCGAGTCACCAGGCAGGCACGCTCAGTGACCCCTATCGTGGGAAGACCATGGGCGCGGAGGACAAGCGTGCCTTGGATCATGTCATCGCGGCCAAGGAGGTTCATAACGATCCCGGGCGCGTGCTGGCGGAGCTGGATGGCGTAGAGCTTGCCAACCGATCCAGCAACCTGCAGTCAACGCACCAGACCATGAACTCATCCAAAGGCGCCAAGCCGATCGATGCGTATCTGGCCGACGTCTCCAGAACTATCAAGGAGAATGAGCGGAAGATCGCGGCGTGGAAGCGGGAGCTGGATGCGTTGCCGCGCGACACCCCGGAACAGCAGCATCACGCAAGAACCCTGGAGGCTGGTATTGCCAAGGTTGAGAAGCGCAATGACACGCTGAAGGACATTGACCAGGAGGGAATGCGTCAGCGTGATGCTGAAGCGCGCGATGCCTATGAGCGGGAGGTCAATGTCGCTTACTACACCGGTAGCAAGTTCCTTAAGAATACTGCGTATGCGTCCGCGAACGTCGGGTTGCGTATGGGGTTGCGCCAGGTCCTGGGGTTGATTGCAAGTGAGGTTTGGTTTGAGTTGCGAGCCAAACTTCCGTCAGCCCTGAAAGGCTTGAAGAGGCGCTTCACGTTTGAGCGATTTCTTCATAGGGTCAGTGCGCTGCTCAGTGGTATCTGGCGCAGAGTCCAGCGCCGATTCCGCGACTTGCTTGCAGAATTTGGAGATTCCTTCCTTGGCGGCGTTGCGGCCAGCATAACTACGACGGTCTTCAACATCTTCGCAAGGTCGGCCAAGAATACCGCCAAGATCGTCCGCGAAATGTGGGGATCGTTGGTGAAGTCGATCAAGATCATGTGCCTCAATCCTGGCAGGTTGAATGACATCGATCAGAAGCGGGCAGCACTGGAAGCACTCACTGTGGGCGCAGGAGCGATAGCGGCCTCACTGGTTCTGAGCCAGCTGGCAGCGCTTTCTGCGACCCCCATCATCGGCGGACCGCTGGTTTCGTTCCTGGCCGCACTGGTGAGTGGCGTGGTGACGTTGGGCTTGACCTGGTCACTTCTGCATAGCCCTTTGGCTGCCAAGATTTGGGACTTCATGGCGCGCAGCGCACATGTCCAGACCCTGGCGGACTTCATTGAGATCAATCGGCGACTTGATACCTACCTGATGGAACTGGCAGCCATTGAACTGAATGTTGATCCGTGCGCGATGGTTGAGTTTGCACAGGACCTGACGGCCTGCAATGCCGAGTTTGAGCGCTCGTTGGTGCTGGCGATTGAGATCGAGCGACGTGGCATTGCATTGCCATACGAGGTTGGCAACGTATCTGGCACGCGCGCGTGGCTTTCTGGACTGGCCAGGGCGTGAACGCGCCGTTTCCGTGCAGCGGCTGCGGACTTTGTTGCCAGCAGGTCCATGTGGCTGAACAGACGCGCTACTTGGACCGAGGGGATGGGGTATGCCGCCACTACTGCGAAGAGCAGCGGCGCTGTGGCATATACGAAGATCGGCCCGACATTTGTCGGGTCGATCTTCAATTCCAGAGGCACTATGCGGCAACAATGTCTTGGGATGCCTTCGTTGAGATCAACGTACAGGCATGCCGCTTTTTGCAGGCACAGCCTTCGCCTGGGTCTGATCAGCGCAGTTCCTGATCGTGACCCACCCCCGAAAAACCGGGCCAGCGTAAATTGGAGACTTCGTCCCGCATGGGCCCCCGCGGATCACGAGGATTCAGGCGATGAAGAGGAGCGCCCCACAGTGCACTGGCATTGAAAACCCCTGCGGAACTCGCCCGAGAACACGGGTTCCAAGCGAATTCCCTGGTGCCAAAAGAGGGCGAAATCTCTACCGGCTGATGGCCCTGCTATTGGCGGTTGGCCAGTCTGGAGGCATGACCTATCGGCACGACCTCACTAATCTTTAGATTGAGAATGGGCGGCGCTGAGAGATTCAATGTTCCTCTTGCGGGGTCAGTTCGCCTGAGTTGCCGTGAGGGCGCCACTGCTATGATCTTCCCAGGACGCTGGCGCTGACAGATGGCCTGAAGGAAACCGTTAAATGACAGGGGATGTTGATGTTCATCATGCTTGAACAGCGTGCAGAGATCGCGCGCGCCCAGGAGCTGCTTGAGCTGACGCTGGAACAACAAAGCGACGGTAACGTGGTTCGTGATATCGGTTATCCCGGTGGTCGACGCCCGGGCGAAACGATCAAGACCTTCGGCAAGTACTGGTATTGGCCCGGCGCGCTGAAGGCGGGCTCCACCACGACCCCGCGCCGGTTGAACTGGTTTGGTCTCTATTCTGACAATGATGGTGTCAGCATCACCGTCGAGGTCAATGTCGTAGAAGAAGGCCGCAATGATCGAGTAGGCGGATTCTTCGCCCGCGATTCGGACACTGGCCGGATCTACCTTTTTCACTCTGCGCGGATCGGTGGTGGCCGGACAGGTGTGGGCAAAGAAGCATTTCTTGCCTGGAGCAACGAACCCCTGCGCCAAGTGATGGACTCGGAGGGCGCCTATCGTGAGGGCGTGCTGATGGGGCCGGTGGGGGGCAAGGGTGCTGCGCGCACGTTGCTGCGCTACGTAGGCATAGTTGCAGCGTTCAAGGATGCTGTACGCGAAGGCGAAGTGGACTCACCCGAATTCCAGCGCCGATTGGCGCAATTGCGGGAGTACTACGCCGAGCCCATGGGCCCCCGTTCCGGCCATCGCGGCCGCGTGCTGGATTACATATCGCGGCACGGCGAGGTGGTCGATGCGCTGAGCACGTGGCTTCAGGAAGCGGGCCTCAAGCGAGGGCGACGGCTGGTGAAGAACGTGCTGATTGACCTGGGTGTCGCCAAGGGCGATCAACTTGAGGACGTCTTTGAGATAAAAACTTCGACCGATCGGTCGAGTGTTTATGCTGGAATCGGGCAGTTGATGGTGCACGGCGTGCGAGCCGGTCGCCGCGTGCTCGTCCTGCCGGAAGAAGGAGTATTGCCGGCTGGTATTGAGGAAGCGCTGGAAGAGCTTGGAATAGAGCTGCTGCGTTTTCGCCTTACACCCAATGACGTCGTGCTACCCATGGCGTAAGCCACCAAGCAGCTACGGGCGCGGGTTAGCCAGGTGTAGCGTGATACTTGAACACTTCAGGGGGGATCATGGACTGGGGCTACAAGGAGCTGGGAAAGGCGTGGCGCAAGATCAGCGACGCATCTGGCGCAGGCGAGACCACGAAAGCCTGTGCATCGTTTGCGGGCGATCTGTTGTGGAATGCCGGGCGGTATGTGGTGACCGAAGGGCCTGGCGTCATGGCCAAAGCGGTAGAGAAGCAACTGAATGAGAACAAGGATCTGGCGCCCGAGAGGCGTGAGCAGATGCAGGAATTTGTGGACAAATACAAGAAGTAGACTGCCATTACGGCGGCCCGCAACAAGTGTTGGATGACCGAACCAAACCCAAGCGGTGGGGCGTGATGGGCAAGTATCAGATTATCTTTGATGTACGAAAGGGCAGCGACTCGACGGGCGTTAATCCTGTCGTGCAGGCAGATTCGGACTACATGGCGGCAAGGCTTGCCGAGGCAAAGCTGCGCAGGTCCTGACCCAGCTATTCCGCGTCATCCCCAAGGCGGATGTAGGAGAGTTCTGGGCCGATCCCATTGATGTCTCGGAACCTCAGCGACGACAGCCCCGCCACAGCACCGAAACGCGAAACGTGCCGATTGGGACGCGGCTTAACTCTGCAGCGCCAGTGCAGGCATCGGCTACAGGAACGGCGTGCGGGGCAGATCGTAGTCGTTGCCAAAGGCCATCGCCGCCTCACGCGGTTGCAGATTCGCGTAGCAGTTGAGCAGGTACTCATCCATGCCTGCATCGCTGTGGCCGACGGCAAACAGGCCCAGAAGGGCCTCGTCAAAGTCCTCCAGCCACTCGGCGTCGATCTTGGCCATGGTTATCCTCCTCGGGGCAAGGGGGGCGTGGCGGTATCTCACGGACTGGAACGGGGCGAGCTGCGGGCAAAGACCAGGCTCACGCGGCCCCCGATCGGCATGGCGTGGCCACCTGAGGGGAGGCGAACCGCCATTGCCCCACCGCCGCAAGCGCGGCGCGGTCGAGATCGCGCAGGCGACTGGAGATGGCGATGGGGACGATCTGCACGTTCCCGAGTGGTGACGCTTACGGCATTGTTTCACGCTGTGCATTGCCCGAATGCTCTGCTGTGAGATGGTGCCGGGTGTCGTTGAGTTGCTGCCCCAAAGCATCTGACGAGGAACAGCCAACAAAGCCCTGTAATTCCGACCACGACAGCCCCGCTGCAGCGCCGAAATGGAAAACGGGTCGATTGCGATATGGTTTGAATTCTCCGCGATAGATCCAGTCCAACGTTTCCAGTCATGGGTTGGAGATCGCAGTTCATCTTTCACTACAGGGCGCTAGACGCATCATGTGATAGCGTGAAATCCAATGCGCAGCGAGACCACAATGCTGAAGTCATTGACAGTCATGCAGAGTTGACTAGCAAGAATGTTCATCGCTTTAGGTCACAGGAACACTGGTGGCGGAACGGTCATCACGGGATCACCCGATACAGACATTGATGGAATGCAAGTCGCCCGAATAGGTGATAAAGCCGTGTGCCCGCTGCACAAGGGTGTTTTCCCCAGAGTCACGGGTGATGGCACGCTGATTATCGACGGTCAGGCAGTGCATTGTCAGGTTGGCAAGAGCGCTGCGGCATATCTGGAGCACTAACCATGTATACCTATCTCATCGTTGACTGTGCCGTTAGGCCAGATGCCGCTCGCACGTTGCGCTTCTATGCCCAGGATCTCCTGCACCGTTCCTTGTTCCGTGGCCAACCGGAGGCCAAGCACGCTGATGTAGGCCCATGGCTGGTCAAGCTGGACGGAGTAACAACACTGGATGGGTGGCTTAACGCCCTGGAGGGGACTGGGGATTGTGTGCCGTGTGTTAGCCATCTGAAGAGCAGCTGTGATTTTGAAACAGTCTTCGCGCACCTTCAGTCGTTCCTGGACTTGCATCTATCCGATGGCTCGCGTGCGCTATTTCGCTTCTGGGATCCCAGGGTGTTCACGCGCTTGCAGTGCGTTCTGACCCGCGAACAGCTCCAGGGTCTCATGGCGCCATTTTCCGAATGGTGCACCGCCAAAGGAATATTGAAGAATGCCTATTGAGCTGACCGCAGAGCAGGAAGCCCTGCTGCGCTTGCCAGAGCCTGAATCGTTTACCGGACGCATTGCTGCGGAACTCCGACGCGACATGCCTGAAGATATCCACCATACGTCGGATCAGCAGTTGTCGAGTGCGGTGCGCGAGTCGTATGACTTTGCGACCTACGAATTGCATATTACTCGCGTGCCGACTCTGGTGCGGTGGGTGCGAGCAGACACGACCCACAATGGATTGTTGCGGCGAGAACCCGCCGTGGTCCTGAAGATGAAGGTTGCTGCCAACCCCAATCTAACAGCGGAGGATCTGTTGTCGATCTTCCGTGCACAGACAAATTGGAGGAACTGACGATGGCCAGTGCGCTGCCAATTGGAGGGCGAGCTATCGGCGAAGTCATTCGGCGTTCTGCGTCGTTGGAGCGGTTGCGGCGTGCCATTGGTGTCATACCAATTGAGCAAGCAAAGGAGGGGGATTGCACAAACCAAAGCAGCTCAACCGAATGCAATCAGTGCAAGCTGGATCAAGGTGTGTTGGTGCCTGCCGTGCCGCGTCGAGCGGTTCGCCGCGAGAACAAGGTCAATTGGGACTACCAGTTACAGATCGCCAACATGAATGCTGGGCCCGAAAGGTTCAGCTATTGTGACAAGAACACTGGCTTGCCGATCACTGATTTCGACACATCCCTTGCCGGGCGAGCATGGTCCGCACTCAAGGGCGGATCTCAACCAGACGCCGAGCAATTGAACCTCTTGGAATGGCTGTATGGCGGCGTCTACTTCGATGGCTTCTGGAGGGCCCAATGTACCGTGGTGGATGCGAAGGGCCGTTACGCGCAATTCCTCTCCCGGGACGACGGGGCGCCCAAGCTGGGGTTCCCAAGTCGATTCGTATTCCCGGGCATGATTGAGGAGGCTGGTCGGCAGATTGCGGCCATCAACACCGCTTCGCCGCAAGGAAAGCTGCAATGGCATTTCATGGAGATAGAGGTCTATAGATGGGCCTCATCCAGCATTCCGCCACCCGTTGTCTGTGTCCACACCCCATACATTCAGCAGGTTGTCCACGCATGATATTCGCGATCCTTCGTTTCGACATCGGTCAGCGAGTCGAGACCGACTTTCGTGGCGCCTACCGTCAACTGTTGGCAACGCTACGGCGCATCCCTGGTAACAACGAATGGTTCTGCGGGGAGAACACACCTAAGCAGAAGCTCATTCCCTTTGAGGATGAGGACGCCGTTGTGGAGAGGTTGCGGGAACGCGCCGATCGAATGGGGTCAACGTCATTCAGTGCGTCCGTGGTCAACGACAACGGAACCAAGCGGCGGCCAGGGCTGATCGAAATAGACTACATCCCGGCAATGGGGTACATGACGGTCTCCCTGTATCGGCCAGATCAGTTGCACGCCAACCCGAGCCGTTTGGTTGCAGAGACCTTGCTTTCATTGCTTGAGGGAGAGCCGGGAACCACGTTTGCCTTTGCTGACATCTACGACAAGGTGGATGGTGAATTTCAGTTCTATAAGACCAAGTACGCTACCTTCCCGCATCGGCAGTGCGTGGGCTGGATGGCGTACGTACGCCAGGCGGTCAGTCGACAGCAGCTCCCTCTGGCCGCAGACGTGCTGCCCGCTCCAGGCGGCTCCATCGTGGTGTCCATTGATCAGGCATTTGATCTGTCGAACAAGGAACACATCCAACGCGCCAACGAAGTCGAAATGGAAATGAACGACCTGGGCCTGCTTGCCGTCACAGATCCAACGTTCTAGGGGTGCTTGCGTGGTCTTTCTTCGCCGACTCACCCTA
The DNA here is from genome assembly GCF_040984485.1 of Stenotrophomonas sp. WED208. Taxonomy (NCBI): domain Bacteria; kingdom Pseudomonadati; phylum Pseudomonadota; class Gammaproteobacteria; order Lysobacterales; family Lysobacteraceae; genus Stenotrophomonas; species Stenotrophomonas sp. WED208. The sequence continues at coordinate 4,197,223 of NZ_JAZARB010000001.1, read as the reverse complement.
CATCGCTTCGTAAAGGTGCACCCTCCATCACGGCAGGTTTCGCCGGCTTCCCGTGAGCTTGTTTCCGCCTATGAGGGTGTTGTTCCTGCCAGCCTTCTCGAACTGTGGCGTCGAAAAGGTCTCGGATTTTATGGCGACCTTCAACTTGCCCTGATCGATCCCCGGCCATGGCAACCCGTGCTCGATCGGTGGATCGTCTCGCCGCCCGACACCGTACGGCGCGTTCCCATCGCGCTTACGCCTTTCGGCACACTTCTTTACTACCGAAAGCTGACGGAATCTGACGAGGATGTGGTCTACATCGATCCCGTGTCAAAAAGGACGGGTGACCTGGCGTGGAGTCTCGATGACTTCTTCAACGAGCTCCTGTGTGAGCAGGAAGCGCTCGAATCGCTCATTTCACCAGCGTTGGTTCGCACCGCAAGAGAAGAGTGCGAAGCACTGGCCCCCGGCGAAGTCTACGAAGTCGATCAGATGCTGCTTTCCATGCAGATGCTACGGATCGCAAGGGTCGATGGGCTCGACATGCATCGCCGCCTTCGCGATGCCGTTGATTCGCCCAAGCCGAAGGCCGGCAAGCCGACGACAGTAGCCCACGCGCTGCCGGTCGGACATCTGTCCATGTTCGAGGGTATTGCAACAGGCCCGGGACTCGCTGGTCTGTATCTGTCCTCTTACATCGACTGGCATCGGCTGCTGGCGCTATTGCCGAGCGGACAGTACCGTCTGCTCTTCTGGCGTATTCATCACGAGACGTTCGAGCGAACGGAGATACGTGTTTACAGCGGCTGCTACGAAATCTCCGGTAACTCCGCGGGAGATGACATCGTTTCGCTGGACGTCACCCTGCGCAGCTATTCGCTAGGCAGTGACGCCAATGATGATGAACTGGTGGCGATGCATGCAGATGAAACGACCTTCCTGCTGCGTACCAATGAGTTGGAGGACATGGCAACCGCCATCGGCGGTCGCGACGTGATGGGGCGAAGTGAACACTATTTCCGTCGCGTTACGCTGGACGACCCATTCGTAGAAGAGCCTAGCGATGGCCGCGCAGCATCATCATTCACGAATTTGCCACATGCGCTACGAGCTTTGATACATGTCGCCCCCCTTCTGGCGACCATTACTCATGTCGGCGATCCAGACCCCGACGAAGAGTGTGAAGGCGAAGGCACCGTCATGTGCACGCTCAATCTAGGCGAGGATGACGGGTTGCGCATGAACATGCCGCTCTATTCGCCTGGCAATGCCAGTCGTCAGCTCAAGGGATGGGTTTGGGACATGGCACCGCGTGCTTGCAAGGCCGGCATCACATATCGGCGCGGGGACGATGGTGTCATTGAATGTGGGCCTATGGTCGGAGACGTGTTGACGACCCGGGCTCCGGATAGGTGATCCGTGCGACTGAACATTCACTTCGCGGCTTGATCACTACATGTTTTAGAAAGCCGAAAGACTTTTCACTTAGCGCCAAAGACATCAGGAGAAGGTCACTGCGGTACACGCTTTCGAAGCTCGGCGGCATTGAAAAGCGCAGGTGAGCGGGTAGTTCTTGGAGTCGCAGGCTTTAACGTAGTACCGCATCAAAGAAGAATGCCCCCGAGGTAAACCTTGGGGGCATCTCGTCAAACAGGTACGACCGGCTGCTGTGCCTGCGGCAATTCCGGTGGCCGTCCGCCGTGGCTCATCGCCTCGCGCACCTGATGTTCCTGCTGATAGAACTGCCCGGCGCGCTCCTGTGCATCACGGGTATAGTCCTGCAGTACATCGAACAATGCCTGCGATTCGTTGGGCAGCAGGTCCAGCGCGGTCACGTGCCGTCGGCCGCCACGTGCGAACGCCACTGAAGTGATCTCGGCCACGCATACGGCCACGCGCAGCGGCCCGAAGCGCACCGCGCCCTCGGCCAGCGTGCCATTGCCGGCGTACGCGTTTCCCGCCACGCGCTTGGCGCGGTGGAAGGTGCCGCGATAGCTCGCGCGGTACACGGTCGACTGGAAGTCCACGCGGTTCCACAGCTTGTGGGCAGACGCCAACGCGAACTGCGCCGAAGAAATGAAGCCCAGGGCGATCAGGCCCATCATTGCAGCGCCGCTGCTGCGTGCGTAGACGAAGGCGAACACCACGCCGGCCAGGCCCAGCACCAGCCCGAACAGGCCCAGCGCCAGCAGTGGGCGCTGCGTGTCAGAGTTCCACGCGGCCGCGAAGGCATCACCCAGCCGCGACGTGCTCTGCTCGGCGCGTACCACCGGCTCGGTTTCCAGCAGCAGGTGGCCATCGTAGGCGTCGTCGCTGACGTTGTGATACTCGGCGTGGTACTCGCTGGGGTAGGGCATGCGCGTCTTCAGGCGCTCCAGCAGGCCACCGGTCAGATCGGGCATCTGCAGATCCTCACGCACGATATGGCGTGCGGCAGAAGCGCTGTAGCTGCCGGTCTGTGCGATGAGCGAAACGGTGAACAATGCACTGGCGATCAGCGCGCTGCCCAGCACGGCAATCGTTGGTAGCACCACGGTACTGACCGCGAACGGTGGAGCGGGCACCTGCACTGGCGACAACGTAATCGCCAGCGGACCAGCAATGGAGAGCAGCAGCAGGACAACCATGGCGCCCCAGCGCGGGGGCGGCACGGCGTCAGGTGCGGCTTCCATCGCGCCGCGACGGATGGCTGCCAGCGTGGCGAACGGCTTCAGCAGCACCACTGCAAGTGCGAAGTAGAGGCCTGCCATCCATGCAAATGCGGCGGGCTGGGCGAATACCCAGGCCAGCGTGAAACTGATCAACACCGCGGCCAGGTAGACCGCGCGGCGCAGCTGCACTTCAGCATGCCAGCGGATGGCCGACGGTGCATGGATCAGATGCGGAACGAGGCCGTACAGCATGGACAACAGCGGATCATCCGGGCGCTGGCGCACCGTGATGCCGTCGTTGATCAGCCCCACCAGGTGATTGCTGACCGAAACGCCATCCGGCGCGGCGATCTTGCCCGCTTCGCCGGGCATGACGGTGAAGCGGAAGTAGCGCATCGCCACACCCACATGCACGCCGCCCAGCAGCAACAGCGTCAGGCCGGTGGCTGCGCGGCCTACCAGGCCCAGGCCCATGGCGCGCGCCTGTTCGGCGTTGCTGACACCGAGCAGCAGCACCAGGCCCAGCACCAGTGCGAACAACCCCAGGGTGAGATGAAGGGTATTGGGCAGCCGCATCGGGTTGACGGTGGCGGACTGGGACGGCGGTGTGCTGTATTCAGTGCTCATCGGATTCTCGAACGGACGCTTGAACGGCATTAGCGGCCGCGCCGGGAGGATCTTGAGCGGTGAAAGGCGAGATGAAGCGCCGTTGTGGAAGGCGAGCAACGCCAATCGTCCGCAATCGTTCTGCTCAATTCGCGACTTCAACGCACGAGGCTGGGGAGGGCTATGCCCTCACGTCGAACGCCTGCCACGCGTGCGCAGACGCACGCCACGCCCCCCCACCTGCTACCATTCCCCCGCTACCCCAGCCAGCCTTTCCGTGCGCACACGCCGGAACGGCCGTCTCCGTACGGCCCAGCGAGCCAGGACACCCTCCCGTGCCCTTTCAAGGATGCTCGCATGTTCCGTCATTCCGCTCTCCGCTCGGCCGCCCTGGCCCTTGCCGTCTCGCTCAGCCTTGGCGTGCCGTCCGCGTTCGCCGATAACGCCCCCGCCGCCAGTGCCACTACCGCCGTGCAGCGCCAGGCCGTGGCCAAGGGCCTGTACGAACTGGCCTACAGCCCGAAACAGAACGCCGTGTTTGTGGCCTCGTCCGGTGGCTTCGGCGATGACGCCGGCCCGGCCCAGGTGCTGCGCCTGAACCCGGCCACGCTGGCCGTGGAAACCCGTATCCCGCTGGAGCGCAAGGCCTTTGGCGTGGTGCTCGACGACGCCCACAACCGCCTGTACGTGGGCAACACCGTGGATCTGTCGGTGACCGTGGTCGACACCGCGCAGAACAAGGCCTTCGGCACCATCCAGCTGATGGAGAAGAAGACCGGCAAGGACGGCAAGGCCGCCTACACCCATGACCTGCGCGAGCTGGTGGTCGACAGCGCCGGCAACCGCCTGTACGTGACCGGCCACAGCAGCCAGCCGGACGTGAGCAGCGTGCTGTTCGTGATCGATACCACCACGCTGAAAGTGATCAACACCATCGACGGCTTGGGCAATGCGAAGGCACCTGGCCTGGCGTTGGATGCGGCCAACAAGCGCGTCTATACCAGCAACCTGCTGGCCGACCTGGTGGTGGTGGGCACCGATTCGAACAAGGTAGTGGCACAGCACAAGATCGCCGCCGAGCAGCCGATGAACATCGCGCTGGACCCGGCCAGCAAGCGCCTGTTCGTGACCGACCAGGGCTCGGAATTCCTGCGTGGCTACCAGGCCAAGAGCAGCGGCCTGGTCAGCAAGCATCCGGGCCAGCGCGTGCTGGTGCTCGATCGCAGCACTGGCAAGGAACTGGCCAGCATCCCGACCGACGCTGGCCCGCTGGGCATCCTGCTGGATGCACCGCGCAAGCGCCTGTACGTGACCAACCGCGAAGCGGGCACGGTGACGGCGTACAACAGTGACAGCTACCAGAAGGTGGCCACCTACAAGGTGCCGACCCACCCGAACAGCCTGGCGCTGGATGCGAAGAACAATGTGTTGTTCGTGAGCATCAAGAACGGCGAGAAGGATGACAAGGGCGCTGACGAGAGCGTGGCGCGGATTCAGTTGTAAGACATTCCGCAGCACTAAGGCGTAGCGAAGGCAGGGTATTCCCCTGCCTTCTTTGCATTTGGCAAAAGCGTGCCGATTACGACATCGAAAGGTACTATCCCGTCTCTAAGGCCAATAGGCCACATCAATTAGATGAGACAGGGGGAAGCAGGGATGGCGTACTGGTGGGTGAACCAGAAGAAGACCTTTGAGGCCTCGGCAAAGGGAGGCTTTCTGTGGTCGCCAAAGAAAAAGACCGACGGCCATCGCAGCGCCTTCTACGAGAACATGACCTTGGTACGGCCAGGCGACGTGGTCTTCGCCTTTGCCGACAAGCAGATCAGGGCTCTTGCCATCGTGAGTGGAGCGCACGCCGAAATGGCGCGTCCCGAGAGCTTCAAGACTGCCGACAGCGACTGGAACAACGACGGCTGGACGGTGCCGGTGCAATACCAGCTGGTCGAAGTCCCGCTTGAAGTGCGCAATCACATGGACCTGCTGGGACAGCATCTGCCCTACAAATACGCCCCCATCAAGGCGAGCGGAAAGGCCAATGAGGCGTATCTGTGCCCGGTGCCAGAGGGGATGGCGGAAGACCTTCTTGATCTGTTGAATACTGACCGCGAGGAGCTTCGTCAGTGGCGCGAGGAGGTGCCGATCTCTAGTGCAATTCGTTCGATTCAGAACGATGAAACGCTCTCGACGACCCAGAAGAAGCAGTTGATCAACGCGCGCGTTGGACAGGGCAAGTTCCGCAGTAGCGTGTGCGAGATCGAACCGATGTGTCGTGTAACCGGAACGACGAACCCAAATTTCCTTGTTGCCAGTCACATCAAGCGCTGGGCCGATAGCGATAACCACGAACGCCTCGACGGCAACAACGGGCTGATGCTTGCACCCCACATCGATCGACTGTTCGACCGTTGGCTCATTTCTTTCACGGACGATGGTGTGATGATCTTCAGTGAGGCGCTGCCGGATGGAATTCGCGCTCAGTGGGGATTGGAGCAGAAGATCGCGCCGAAACCGTTTAACGCAGAGTAGTTGCGCTACCTACAAGGACATAGGGAAAGGTTGGTTTCTATCTAAGTCGCAAAGTGCCGCCGAGCTTACCCCGGCAGCACCACTATTAGACTATTGCCGTGCGGATGGACGCAGGTCAATCTGCTTTGAAGAGGCCAAGACGATCGGACTCGCTCTTCGCGATGGTGGTGAGGAAATCACATCTATCGCGAATCTCGGGGAACTCTTCAGCCATCCACTCTGCCGGGACATAGGGGTGACCATCCAGCATCGCTACTATGGTGGGACTGTATTTCGCACACATAAGAACGACGTGCTCGGATTCAGCCAGCAGGGCCGGTAGGAACACCGTGCCGTCCCTCTTAGCGATGCCAAGAGTCAACAACTGCTTGGGGAACTTCTTTTCGGCTGGCTGCTCGAAGTCAATCCAGTACATCGACGTGTATCTCCTTTCTGGTGCAAATGTGCCAGCAAAGGATGAAGGTTGACCAGCCGAGATCCAACAAGCGACCCATGTAGAAGGCTGCGTTACAGATCACACTTTGTCGCGCATCGTTGGATGGCGACCCAGAACCATTGAAGTATGGCCGCATGTCACACGACGCTGCGCCGCTCAATCCGCCGGCCGATGGTCGTAGCTGATCACCCGCTCCACCTGCCACTGCCCATCCACCCGCCGCCAGACCTGGATGAAGCGGGCCTGGCCGGTCCAATGCTCCACACCCTTCGCATCGCGCTCGTGGAAGCGGTGGTCGCCGATCTCCAGCGCCCGCTCGTCGTGCAGCGGAAACACCTGCAGTGAGCTTTCCACCAGCTCACGGCGCAGATGCGTGTGGTTGGCGCGGGTGCTTTCACACAGCGCGGCCACGCTGCGGCGGAAGTCGTCGCGGTTGCTGGCGGACTTGCCGGCCTTGTCGTGGAAGAACTCCATGTCGTCGGTGGTCATCGACGCGGCCTTGTCGGCGTCACAGGCATCGAACGCGGCAGCGAACAGCTGCATGTCCGCTTGGCGGATCTGCTCGCGCAACGTGTCGGGTGCGGTCGGGGCGGCAGCCAGGCCGGCGGCCAACAGGGGCAGGGTGAGCAGCAGCATGACGAATCTCCCGGAAGTGGTCCGCGCAGGCTGGCACGGTCCACCGCACTCTGCCGCCGTGTTGCGACGAAACCGGCGCTGGACGCGATGGAGCGGGGATTTGGCGGTGCGGTCCACCCTTCAGCCTGTGCACGCCATGTCATAGCGCGCCTCGATTCCCTCACGGGCACCATAGGGCCGGGGTCCTAGCCTGCAACCCTGCCCTTCCACAGGAGCCCCCATGCCCACTTCCCGCATCCGCCTGCACGTTGAAGACACCGGCGGCGATGGCCGCCCGGTGATTCTGATCCATGGCTGGCCGCTGTCGGCCGATGCCTGGAAACCGCAGGTGTCGATCCTGCGCGATGCCCAGCATCGGGTCATCAGCTACGACCGCCGTGGCTTCGGGCGTTCCGACAAGCCTGCCGACGGCTACGACTACGACACGCTGGCGGCGGACCTGGCCGCGCTGATCGAGGAGCGCGACCTATGCAACGTGACCCTGGTCGGCTTCTCGATGGGCGGCGGTGAAGTGGCGCGCTACGTGGCCAACCACGGCCAGGACCGCCTGCACAGCGTGGTGTTCGCCGCCGCAGTTCCTCCCTGCCTGCTGCGTGGCGACAACAACCCGGAAGGTCCGCTGACCCAGGAAAAGGCCGATGAAATGCGCGGTGGCCTGGAGCAGGACCGCGAGGCCTTCTTCGATGGCTTCACCCGCGATTTCTTCAGCGCCGATGGCAAGTTGATGGTGACCGAAGATCAGCGCCAGGCGGCAATCGCGCTGTGCCACCAGTCCGACCAGACGGCTGCACTGGGCTGCATGCAGGCCTTCGCTACGACTGACTTCCGCGATGATCTGAAGAAGATCACCGTGCCGACGCTGATCCTGCACGGCGACAGTGATGCCATCGTGCCGTTCGAAGGCTCGGGCCAGCGCACGCACCAGGCCATCGCGGGAAGCGAGGTCGTCATCCTGGAAGGTGCGCCACATGGCTGCAACACCAGCCATGCCGATCACTTCAATCTGGCATTGCTGAACTTCCTGAAGAAATAATCCTGCGGCCATGCGCGCACCCCGAACACCCCCCTGGAAAATGCCCAACCCCAAGGGCCAGAAATCGCAGCCGCTGTCGCCGGCGCAGAAAGACGCCGCACGGCAGCGGGCGGAGGAGAACGGCCGTCCGTACCCCAATCTGGTCGACAACATGTGGGCGGCGAAGCTGCCGCGTAAGTCCTGATCTATCGAGGCCGAGCGTGGGCCAGTGCTATCTGCAGAGTCGAGCCATGCTTGACTCCGTCATGACGGCCATCCACGCGTGGCGTGGATCCACTGCAACCGCCGCCGAGCCTAGGCTCGGCTCTATCGTTCGGTCAGGGGCGTCCAGCCCGATTCCAGCCAAGGTGAGATCTGGCTCTGGCGAACGGTGATTGCCTCCCTCGGAACCCCCGCCAGGCGCGCGAGCTCCGCATGCAGTCGCTCGGCATCCACCGGCACGGCCGAGGCAATCTGCAGCCGATCAGCCTGGTGCCTCACCTGCACGGGCAGCGTGGCGCGTGCGGTGTGCTCGCCGCCGGTTCGCCCGATGGGGTAGCGCATGGCCACCGGCCGCGACAGCTGTGCGAGCACAGGCTGCCACGCCTGCAGCACGGCGGCCTGCGCGGTGGCGGGAACCTGTGCTTCCGCAATCGTGGACGGATAGCCGGAGATGCTCTCGACCATCACCTGGAAGCGTGCGCCATCGGGCACGACGAGGGCGGCAGCAATCAGTGCGCACAAAGCAATGATCGCTGCGGCGAAGTTCCAGCTGCGCGGGGCGGTTGCGGGCAGGGTTGCAGTACGCAGCCCTGGCTTGCGCCGCAGCTTGCGTTCGTAGATGCGTCGATCCTTCTTGCGTGGGCTGCTGCTGTGTTCCGGCAGATTCAAGGGGACGCGCGGAAGGCGGGCGACGCGGGCCTTGATCAGGCGCGACAGCAGCATCCAGGCGAGCACGAAGATCAGCAACGGGAACAGCGTTCGCACCAGCAGATACATCGTCACCATTCCATTGCTCCATCACATGCCTGTTCGTCCCTCAGGACATCCTACCGGGACGGACCAGAAGTTGTCGCATACGCCCGCCGACAATCCGGAAGCGCTTGGTTAGGATGGACCCTTGTTGTCATGGATGAACCGATGGCCTCTACTGCTTCACGTTTCTGCCGCATCTGTGGGCCCGGGCCCATCCTGCTGGTACTGCAGATACTGGTCGTGCTGGCGGTGGCGATGGCGGTCGGCTTGTTCCACTACAGGGTGGACCTGTTGCTGGAACCAGTGGGCGAGGCCTGTGGGGGCCCGGATCCGGTGGCACGCATGCAGGTGGCTGAGCAGTTGATGGCACGTTCCAATGCGCTGCAGGGCTGGTACCCGCTGCATCTGATTCCAGTGGTCGGCGTTGGGCTGGCATTGCTGGGGGCGATGGCGATCTGCGCCTATCGCCTGCGTCGCGCGTCGGGGCGCCTGCGGCAGGCCAGCTGGGGGCTGCTGGCATTGCATGGCCTGGCCCTGGCGTTGTCACTCAGGGCGCTGCACTTGTACGAGAGTGCCTGGCTGAGCGTGGCAACGCTGTCTCCGGCAGCATGCCTGGTGGATCTTGCCGCAGACGGCAGGATGCCACTGGCCCAGGCGCAGCACGTAGTGTTCGACATCCTCACCCGCGAGCACGCGCCGCTGCTGCGCAATCCTGATGATCTGGCGATGGTGCTGGCGGCATTGCTGCTGGTGGCCATGGTGGCGGGAGTGATGCTGTGGCGGGCGATCGTGCGTGAGCGCCGGGCGGGATCATCGGCCCCATAGGGGGAATTGTGCTGTACGCGCACTGCATCGCCAGCTGGGCCCTGAGCCGGCTGCGCATCCGCAATCGCGCTACAGTTCACGCCTCGCCCCCTGCAAGGAAGTGCTGATGCGTTGGTTGCTGCGGACTGTGCCGTTGCTGCTGTGCTCGTTGGCGGTACACGCCGCCGAGGTGGACCGCCGGATTGCGGTGACCATCGATGACCTGCCGTGGGCGCGGGTGGACGAGATCGTGCCGCCGGACCTGCAGGCGCGCCATGAGGCACTGATGGCCCAGTTGCGGCAGGCGGGTGTACCGGTGGTGGGTTTCGTCAACGAGAACAAGCTGGAGATCGATGGGCAGGTGCAGCCGGCGCGGGTGCAGATGCTGCGCGACTGGCTGGACGCCGGCTATGTGCTGGGCAACCACACGTACTCGCACATGGATCTGAATGCCAAGGGCGTTGCGGCCTTCCAGCAGGATTTCCTGCGCGGCGAAACGGTGCTGCGGCCCTTGCTGGCCGAGCGCGGACTGAAGCCGCAGTGGATGCGCCATCCCTATCTGCGTGCTGGCCGCACGGCGGAAGAACGTGCGGAGATGGATGTGTTCTTCAAGGCACACGGCTACCGCGTGGCTCCGGTGACGGTCGACAACGGTGAGTGGGTGTGGGCGTTCGCCTATGCAAACGTGATGAACGAGCAGCCTGATTCGCCCGAGCGCGAAGCGACGCTGGCACAGCTGCGCAAGGGCTATGTGCCGTACATGCTGAACAAGCTGGATTACTACGAGAAGCAGTCGCAGGCGCTGCTGGGCTATGCGCTGCCACAGGTGTGGCTGATGCACGCCAATGAGCTCAACGCGGCCACGTTCGCCGAACTGGTGGCGGCGGCCAAGCGCCGGGGCTATCGCTTCGTGTCACTGGACGAGGCGATGCATGACCCTGCCTATGCGCGTGGTGCCGAAGGCTACAGCGGCCGCTATGGCCCCAGCTGGCTGCACCGCTGGGCAATGGCGGAGAAGAAGCCCAAGGACTTCTACGCGGGTGAGCCGGTGGTGCCGGCGTGGGTGATGAAGCTGGCCAAGGTGGATTCGGAGTGAGGCTCAGCGCTTGACGGCCAGCACACCATCAAGCGCCAGTTCTGCCTTGAAGCCGGCCTTTTCCAGACGCTTGGCCACTTCGCGCGGGACATCGCGCCCGCTGGTCAGCTTGTTCGGCGCACCGGTGTAGTGGAACAGGCGACCGCCCTTGCGGATGACGCGGGCGAGGTGGTCGTAGAACACCTGGGAGTACAGTTCGCCGGCGATGCCGAAGCGCGGCGGGTCGTGCAGGATCGCGTCGACACTGTTGCTGGCCACCTGTTCGATCTGCTGCGAGACGTCACCGTGGCTGAACTGCAGGCGGCCACCGGCGGCAGCCGAGTCTGGATCCGGCGACCACGGATTGAGCGTACGCAGCCACATCACGTCGGCGTTCTTCTCGAACGAACGGATCTGGCCGACACCGGCCTCCAGCGCGCACGCGGCGAAGTAGCCCAGGCCGCCGCAGGTATCGAGGATGACCTTGCCTGCCGGGGCAACCAGCTCGACCTTGCGGCGCGCATCCTCGAACGGTGACAGCTTGGAGGTCGGCAGCATCTTGATGCCGTCGATCTCGAAGGTCGGTGCACCCCATTCGGTCGGCACCAGCTTGATCAACGAGCCGCTGTAGCGCGAGATCGGTGCGAAGTCCTCGCCGTCCCAGTAGTACAGCGTGCGGTCCTTCAGCTTGCCCGGCCACGGGTAGAGCTGGCCACGGAAGTGGAAGCCGTCGGCGTTCAGGGCCATGGTGTCCTGGCTCCGGCCCAGGTCGAGCGAGCCCTGCCATTCAGCAGCGCCCTTGTCATGGGCACGGCGCAGGGTGTCAGCGCTGTCGCGGGTCAGCAGGGGGCCGGTGTAATGGGGCACGGCGGGTACCGGGGCGGTTCGGGGGAGGGCATGGTACCGCAGCTGTTGTAGCGCCAAGCCGATGTCACAGTAGATCCACGCCATGCGTGGATGCAGGCAGGGCGGAGTCGAGCATGGTTCGACTCTACTGTTCATCTCTACTGTTCATCGCGCCATTGCCGGCTTGGCGTACTGCGCGTTCACTCAATCGCACTTCACCGCATATACCGGCCCAGCGCCGATCAGCATCAGCGCCATGTAGTCACTATCACTGGCCTTGCCCTTCAGCGTCGCGCCCTTGTTGAAGTGAAAGATGCCGAAGCCGCCGGCCATGCGGATCAGGGCGCTGTCGATCTGATCGGCATCATCGCGGAAGTAGCGGCTGATCTCGCTGCGGGTGGCCTTGTGCAGGGCATTCGGCTCGCGCTGCCATTGGTCGCCGCGGCTGAAGGAAACGTAGTACTGGCCACCTTCCTTTTCGACGCGGAAGTCGGCCGGTTTGCGCGCGCTGGTGGCGAAGCAGCCTTGCAAGGGGTCGGCGGAGAAGGGAAGCCCGGCGTCACCGCTGCAGGCGGTGATCAGCAGCAGGAGGGCACCGGGCAGCAGCAGGCGGAGCGTGCGCATGGGATGTCCCTACGGGGCAGGTGCGGCTAGTGTAGGCACTACGCGGGCGTGGCCCGTACAGGAATTCGGCAAGAACACAGGGGTTTTCGGATGGCGCAGGGCAAGGCACCGTGGTGCGGCGTGGCCAGTTGGCTGGGGATCGCTGTGGGGTGGGGGGCAGGCACGTTGGCAGCGCAGGCAGCGGTGGCTGCAGGTGGCAACGGTATGGCCGCAGGGCTGGGCGTGGGCGTGCTGGGCGCGGCGCTGGTGGGCGGAGGCCTGGCGGTGGCCTCGCGCGTGCGCGGCGAGCGCTGGCCGTGGATCGGCATTGCTGGTGCAGTGCTGAGCGCGCTGCCGCTGCTGATGTACCTGCTGCGGATGATGTTGAAGTTGTAGCGGTAGAGCCGGCCGCTGGCCGGCACCTGCAGGTTGCGTGCGGCGTTCATGGGGTTGCCGGCCAGCGGCCGGCACTACCCGGCGCGGGTCACGCGCTGCGGTGGATCTCCACCGTCACGTGCACCAGCTCTTCATGGATGGCCAGCGCGTTGCGCACGGTATCGGCATCCAGGCTGGCGTCGCTGGTGACCACGCTGGCGCTGACCGCGTACTTGCCGCGGCCGACCTGCCAGACGTGCAGGTCGGCCAGGCGTGCCGGCCACGGGCCCTGCTCGATCACTTCGCGGACTTCGGCCACCACCGGCGCGTCCATCTGCGCGTCGAGCAGGATGCGGCCGCTGTCGCGCAGCAGGCCGATTGCCCAGACCGTGACCAGTACGGCGCCGACCAGGCCCATCACCGGGTCCAGCCAGGTCAGCCCCAACAGCTTGCCGCCGAGCAGTGCGACGATGGCCAGCACCGAGGTGGCGGCGTCGGCGAGCACGTGCACGTAGGCCGAGCGAAGGTTGAGGTCGTGACCATGCGCATGGCCGTGATCGTGGTGATCGTGATCATGCGCGTGGTCATGGTCGTGCCCATGCCCATGATGGTGATGCGCGTGGCCAGGGCTGTCGTGCAGCCACCAGGCACACAGCAGGTTCACGCCCAGGCCCACCGCAGCGATGACGATGGCTTCGTTGTAGTGAATGGGGGCGGGCACCCACAGCCGTTCCAGCGATTGCACGGCCATCAGCGCGGCGACGCCGAGCAGGGCGATGGCGCTGGTATAGCCGGCCAGGATCTCGATCTTCCAGGTGCCGAAGGCGAAGCGCGGGTCGTGCGCGTAGCGGCGTGCGCAGCGGTAGGCGAAGACCGAAAGGCCCAGCGCCAGTGCGTGCGAACTCATGTGCCAGCCGTCGGCGAGCACGGCCATGGAGTTGAACCACCAGCCGCCGACGATCTCCACCAGCATCATGCTGACGGTGAGCCACAGGGCGCGGCGGGTGTTGCGTTCGGCCAGCGGGTTGCCGTCGTCGAAGTGGTGTTCGTGACGACGGGCGGCGGCGAGGGCGTCCAGGTGCATGTGGAGACCAGAGGGTGGAAGGATACCCCCATAGGGTATACGATCCACTCATGGCCCATGTACACAAGCATCGAAAGCAGCTGCTGACCCGGGTACGCCGGATCGGCGGCCAGGTGGCGGCGTTGGAGCAGGCGCTGGACACGCCCGAGGGGGAGGCAGGCGACTGCGCGGACGTGCTGGTGCAGGTTGCCGCGGTGCGCGGTGCCGCCCACAGCCTGCTGATGGAGCTGCTGCACGAGCATCTGCAGGAGCACGTGGTCGGCGCTGAAGACCCGCAGCAGCGGGCGGCGGAGGCCGAGGTACTGGTGGAGCTGCTGCGCCGCTACGGCAAGTAGGCCGGTAGTGCCGGCCGCTGGCCGGCACCTGCAGGTTGGGTCCGAAGCTCATGCAGTTGCCGGCCAGCGGCCGGCACTACCGGGTATGTCCGGCGTTCATGGGGATGCCGGCCAGCGGCAAGCACTACCCGTGCCGGTGCCGTGCGTTCCAGACATGCGTGGCGGCCAGCAGCAGGCTGCCGGTGACGGTCATCGGCGTTTCCCAGTCGTGCGAGGGCAGCGCCAGCGCGCCGGCCAGCAGCAGACCGAGCCCGGCGCCGGCAGTGGCCCAGGCCAGTACGGGCAGCGGGTGACGGCGCTCGGCGCGCCATAGTGCGTAGCCGGTCAGCGGCAGGGCGATGGCCACGAACAGCAGGTGCACCCATTCCGCCTCGGCCCAGGTGCCGAACAGCGGCAGTGCGGCGGCAAGCAGGGGCAGCGCCAGGCAGTGCAGCAGGCACAGGCTGGACAGGGCGACCGCGCCGGCATCGAGCAGGGCGGCAGAAGGCGACTTCATCGGGGGAGATTCCTTGCGCAACAATTGTTATACAGTAACATTTCCGTTCCGCAGCCAACCCGCTCCGACATGAACACTGTTTCCCGCGCCGACCGTCGCCTTCCGGTCACCGTGCTGTCCGGCTTCCTGGGGGCCGGCAAGACCACCCTGCTCAACCAGATCCTGCGCAACCGCGAGGGCCTGCGCGTGGCGGTCATCGTCAACGACATGAGCGAGGTCAACATCGATGCGCAGCTGGTGCGCGAAGGTGGCGCCGAACTGCGCCGCACCGAAGAGACGCTGGTGGAGTTCAGCAACGGCTGCATCTGCTGCACGCTGCGCGACGACCTGCTGCAGGAAGTACGGCGGCTGGCCGATGCCGGTCGCTATGACTACCTGCTGATCGAATCGACCGGCATCGGCGAACCGATGCCGGTGGCAGCCACCTTCGCAGTGCGCGACGAGCACGGCTTCAGCCTGAGTGACATCGCGCGGCTGGACACGATGGTGACGGTGGTCGACGGCAGCGCGTTCCTTGCCGACTTCGGCTCGACCCTGCGCCTGGCCGAACGTGGCCAGCAGGCCGGCCCGGATGACGACCGCGGCGTGGTTGATCTGCTGTGCGAGCAGGTGGAGTTCGCCGATGTGATCGTGGTCAGCAAGATCGACCAGGTGGATGACGAAGTACTGCAGGACACGCTGGCGGTGCTGCGCGGGTTGAACCGTGATGCGAAGCTGCTGCTGTCCAGTTTTGGCGACGTGCCGTTGCCCGAGCTGCTGGATACCGGCCGCTTCGATATGGAACGTGCACAACGCGCGCCGGGTTGGGTGAAGGAGCTGCGGGGTGAGCACACGCCGGAAACCGAGGAGTACGGCATCGGCAGCTTCGTCTACCGTTCGCGGCGTCCGTTCCACCCCGCGCGCTTTGCTCGCGCGCTGCAGTCGGGCATGCCCGGCGTGATCCGCAGCAAGGGCTGGTTCTGGTTGGCCAATCGGATGGACTGGGTGGGCGAGCTGAACACCGTGGGTGCAGCGACGCGCACGCAGGCGGCGGGCTTCTGGTACGCAGCGCGTGACCGCGTGCGGGCCGGGCTGGAAGACACCACGCCGCTGTTGCCGCCGACGCCGCTGCCCTACAGCGACCTCGGTTGGGCACGGCAGCAGGCCGACTGCTGGAGTGCGCCGCTGCCGGGGCTGGAGGAATTCCCGGACAGGGCCGCGCATTCGGCGATGCAGCGGCTGTGGCACCCGCTGTGGGGGGATCGGCGCCAGGAGCTGGTGGTGATCGGCGTGCACATGGACGAGCGCGCGGTGCGCGCGGAACTGGATGCGTGCCTGCTCAACGACCAGGAGCTGCGTGCGGGACCCTTGTTGTGGCAGCAGTTGCCGCAGTCGTTCCCGACGTGGAAGCGTTGACGGTGCATTGAGGATCCATGGGTTGCCGGCCAGCGGCCGGCACTACCCGCCATGCATCCATCCACGCATGGCGTGGATCTACAAGGCATCGCGCCACTGCCAGCCATCGGCGCCTACCTGCAACACCTGCGTCGGCTGCAACGCCTGCAGCAGATGCAGGTCGTGGCTGACCATCATCAGGGCACCCGGCCATGCCGCCAGCAGTTCTTCCAATGCCTGCAATGCGCTCAGGTCCAGTGCATTGCCAGGCTCGTCCAGCAGCAACAGCTGCGGCGCGGGATCGGCGTACAACACGCTGGCCAGTGCGCCTTTCACCCGTTCGCCATCGCTGAGGCTGCTGGCGGGGCGCTGGATGCGCTGTGCGTCCAGACCCAACAGGGCCAGGCGGGTGCGCAGCTCCCCGGGGTCGGCACTCGGGTTGGCGGCCTGCACGCTGTCGAGGATGCTGCATTCGCCGGACAGCCCCAGCAGCTGCTGGTCGAGCAGCGCCAGCGGTGCGTGACGCTGCACGGTCCCATCACGCGCGGACAATTGGCCTGCCAGCACCCGCAGCAGGGTCGACTTGCCGCTGCCGTTGTCACCCACCACGGCAATGCGCTGGCCGCGACGGACATCCAGCTGCAATGGAGCATCGCAGCCATGCGGCAGCACCAAGGCCTCGGCCTGCAGCAGGCGCGTGCTGCCACGTTCCCCCGCACCGGCAAACAGCGCCAGTTCCGGCGCGGTGTGAACCGCCGAGGCCGCAGCGCGCAGCTGATCGGCGCTGGCCTGCAGGCGCTCGGCCTGTACCTGCTGTGCGCGGCCGTGACTGGCTTCGGCGCGCTGCTTCTGCCGGCCGAGCAGGATCGGTGCCTGGTTGGCCTGCTTCGCATCGCGGTTGCCGCGTGCCTGGCGCTGCTGCTGGCGTTCGTGCTGTTCGCGCGCGCTGCGTTGCTGTTGCCGGTGCTGGGCGCGCGCATGGTCGAGCTGCGTGGCAGCCGCGTCACGTTCGGCGGTCCGCGTGTCGGCGTAGTGCTGCCACGGTCCACCATAGCGACGCAGTCCGCGCGCATCGAGCTCGACGATCTGCTGCATGTGCCCCAGCAGTTCGCGATCATGACTGATCGCCAGCAGGCCACCGCGCCACTGCTGCAATTGCTCGTACAGCTGTTGGCGATGGCGTGCGTCGAGGTGGTTGCTGGGTTCGTCCAGGATCAACCAATCAGCACCGCTGGCCCAGGCGCCGGACAAGGCGACCTGCATCGCTTGGCCGCCGCTGAGGCGCGCGGCCGGCTGGGCGGGATCGAGGTCGTCGGGAAGCTGCAGTGCCCGCCATTGCTGCTGCAGGCGTTCGCGCAGATCCCAGCGGTCGCCGACGCAGGCGAAGTCGGTCTCGTCCACGCTGCCGGCTTCGATGCGTTGCAGCGCGGCCAGTTCCGCGCCGACGCCGGCCAGTTCACCGACCGTGCCGGCGGGTGGATAACCGGGCGTCGGCAACAGGAACACGCGGCCACTGCCGCGAACCTGGCCGTTGTCGGGCAGCAACCGGCCGGCCAGCAGGCGTGCGAGCACGCTCTTGCCGGCGCCGTTGGCACCGACCAGGCCGGTAGCGACCGGTTCGAAGGAAAACGTCAGATCGGAAAACAGCGGACGGCCGTCGGCCAATCGATACGACACGCGATCGAGCGTGAGGGAATGCGGGGTCATGCGACCTCCATGGATGCCGGGTTCTCCCCTGCGCGCAGGGGCGGGAAGAGTCAGGCCGTCTGGTGGGAAGACGGCGGCATCAATGGCGCATTGGTCGCGAGCCTCTGGGAGGAATGAGGGGGCAGTATAGCGGGGCTGGCTGAATGGTTTGATGGCGCGACTCTACAAAGGCATCCACGCATGGCGTGGATCTACTGTGGGCCGGGCATGGTGTGGATCGATGGCCTAGGGCACGGTTTCCAGGCGTGCGCTGACGAAGTCGATGAACACGCGCAGTTTCGGCAGTACGTGGCGGCCCGAGGGCCACAGCAGGTGGAAGATGCCGCAGGAATGCACGTGCTCGTCCAGCACGGTGACCAGGCGGCCATCGGCCAGTGCATCGCGTACCGAGTGCACTGGCACGAAGGCCAGGCCGATGTCACGCAGGGCCAATGCCACGCGCGCTTCGATGGTGTTGGCCACCATGTGCACCGGCAGCTCCTGCGGGGTTTCGTCATCGGGCCAGTGGATCGGCCATAGCTCCAGCTTGCCGGTGCTGGGGAAGCGATAGTGCAGCAGCGTGTGCTGCATCAGTTCGGCCGGCGTGCGGGGAACGCCGCGCCGCTGCAGGTAGGCCGGCGAGGCGACGATGCGGCGTGGGAAGACCCCCAGGCGCCTGGCGTTCATGCGTGAGTCGCTGGGCTCGCCGACGCGCAGCACGGCATCGAAACCTTCCTCGATGACATCGACCAGCCGATCGCTGAAATCCAGATCCAGGCGGATGTCCGGGTACGCGGCCATGAACTCGGCCATCAACGGCAGGGTCAGGTCGCCGACCAGGGGCAGGCTGATACGTAGCGTGCCACGTGGGGAGGCATGTGGCTGTGCCAGCTCGGTACGCGCGGCATCACGCTCGTCGAGGATGCGCCGGCAGCGTGCCAGGAACAGCTGCCCCTCGGCGGTGAGGGTGATGCTGCGTGTGCTGCGATGGAACAGGCGCACGCCCAGTGCGTGCTCCAGCCGCGCCACGCACTTGCCGGCGGCCGAGGCGGAAACGCCCTGCAGGCGCCCGGTCTCGACGAAGCTGCGGGTATCTGCGGCGTGCACGAAGGTCTGCAGATTGGCGAGGTTGTCGAGGACTGACATGGGTATGCGGGCAATGAAAGCGGCAGGGTAGGTCGGCGCGGCTGTAGCGGGTGGCTCCGCCATCGCAACACTGTGGTGCGGGGTGGCGCGGGGATCGTTGCGGCCTTGCAGTTCCGGCCATCATGCCGATTGCGGACTGCACGGTCCATGATGCCCGGAGCGGCAACCGGCTTTTTGCGTGCTGGCGTGCTGCCTAACGTGGCGGGCCTCTCCCCACGGATCACCGCGATGAACGCTGCCCTTTCCCTTGAACCCACGCCGACCCTGCCGTCGGTGCAGCGGCTGCTGCAGCAGGTCCACCCGCAGCGCCTGGTCGGTGCGGTGGTGCTGGTACGCGAGTACGGTGTGCTGCGTCATGCCAGCGCCAGCGGCCTGGCCGATCGCGAGTCGGCCACGCCGATGCAGCGCGACCAGCTGTTCCGGCTGGCATCGGTAAGCAAGCCGCTGCTGACCACGGTGATCCTGCGCCTGGTGGCCGAGGGCGTGCTCGACCTCGACGCGCCGGTGCAGCGCTGGCTGCCGGATTTCCACCCGGCACTGGCCGATGGCAGCACGCCAGCGATCAGCCTGCGCCAACTGCTCAGCCACAGCAGCGGACTGGGTTACCGCTTTCTGGAAGCCGACGCCGACGGCCCGTATGCGCGCGCCGGTGTCAGTGACGGCATGGATGCCAATCCCGTGAGCCTGGCGGACAACGTGCAGCGTGTTGCCCAGGCACCGCTGTTGTTCGTCCCCGGCAGCCAATGGATGTATTCGTTGGGCGTTGACGTGGCCGGTGCGGTGGCCGAAGCCGCGACCGGTGAAACGCTGCAGGCGTTGTTCGCACGCCTGTT
Source organism: Stenotrophomonas sp. WED208 (assembly GCF_040984485.1). NCBI lineage: Bacteria > Pseudomonadati > Pseudomonadota > Gammaproteobacteria > Lysobacterales > Lysobacteraceae > Stenotrophomonas > Stenotrophomonas sp. WED208. Next base: position 4,177,742 of record NZ_JAZARB010000001.1, on the reverse strand, counting down.
GGCCACGCCGCTGGGCCTGCGCGATACCGCGTTTGCCATCGACGATGCTGCGCGGCTGGCCACGCCCTATGTCACCGACATGCCGCAGCCGCATCGCCTGCAGGAGGGCGAGGTGGTCGCGCCGTTCGAGGGGACGGTGGGTATCGACTACAGTCCCGCGCGTGCCACCGACGCCAGCCGTTTTGCTTCTGCGGGTGCGGGCCTGGTCGGCACGGCCGATGAGGTGATGACCGTGCTGGAAGCACTGCGCGACGTGCAGGCATCGGGCCTGTTGCCGGTCGCGCTTGCTGCGCAGATGGGCACCCCGCAGGTGGGCGAGCAGGGACCGCCGGAACCGCCCGGCTGGGGCTTCGGCCTGGGTTTTGCGGTGCTGCGCGATGCGGCTGCCAGTGGCACCCCGCAGCGCGAAGGCACGTGGCGCTGGGGAGGTGCCTATGGCCACAGCTGGTTCGTCGACCCGTCGCGCGGGCTGAGCGTGGTGGCACTGACCAATACCCTGTACGAAGGCATGGATGGTGCCTTCGTCGACGAACTGCGTGATGCGGTCTATGCCGATCTGGAGGCCGTGCGATGAGCGGCCATGCCATCGATGCGGCCAGCCCGGCCGGTGAGGCCACGCGCCTGCCGTGGGCAGGCCTGCTGGCGCTGGCCGGCGGCGGCTTCATCACCCTGCTGACCGAGACCCTGCCGGTCGGTGTGCTGCGGCCGATGGGTGAAAGTCTCGGCGTGAGCGACGCCGCGGTGGGCCAGCTGGTCAGCGTGTATGCGCTGGGTTCGGTGATGGCCGCGTTGCCGATGACCGCGCTGACCCAGCGCCTGCCACGACGCCCGTTGCTGCTCGCTGCGATCGCTGGCTTCGTGGTGGTCAATACGTTGACCGCACTGAGCAGCAGCTATCCGCTGATTCTTGCCGCGCGCTTCCTGGCGGGCGTGAGTGGTGGCCTGCTGTGGTCGCTGGTGGCGGGGTACGCAGCACGCATGGTGGTGCCCTCGCTGCAGGGCAGGGCGATTGCAGTAGCGATGGTCGGTTCGCCGCTGGCGTTGTCGCTGGGCGTGCCGGCCGGTACGTTGCTGGGCCAGCAGATCGGCTGGCGCTGGGCGTTTGCGCTGATGAGCGTGCTGGGCGTGGGCCTGCTGGCGTACGCGCGCTGGGCACTGCCGGCGCTGCCAGCAGCCGGTGCCGGTCAACGTACGTCGCTGGGTACGGTCTGGCGCATGCCCGGCGTGCGCAGCGCGCTGCTGGTGATGGTGTTGTACGTGCTGGCGCACAACGTGCTCTACACCTACATCGAACCGTTGGCGGTGGAGGCGGGTGCCGGCCCGTGGCTGGACCGCCTGCTGCTGGCCTTCGGCGTGGCAGCCATCGCTGGCATCGGCATCGCAGGCTGGGGCGTGGATCGTCATCTGCGCACGCTGGTGTGGGCGGCCGTGATCGGTTTCGTCCTGCCGGTGCTGACGCTGCTGCTGTGGCCAGGACAGGCCACACCGCTGCTGCTGGCGACGATCCTGTGGGGCGTGGCCTTCGGGTCGGTCGCGACCCTGTTCCAGACCGCGCTCGCACGCCGTGCCGGTGCCGCCGCAGACCTGGCGCAGTCGATGCTGGTGACCGGCTGGAACCTGGCCATTGCCGCCGGTGGCGTAGCGGGCGGTGTGCTGCTGCAGGCCAGCGGCCCGAGCCACCTGGGCTGGCTGCCGTTGCTGCTGCTGGCGGTGACCGTGGTCTGGCTGCTGGCACGGCCGAAGGCCTGGGCGTAGGCGCAGACCAGACGCTACGGAGGTGCCGGCCAGCGGCCGGCACTACCGTGGTCCACGCCATCCACGCATGGCGTGGATCTACCGAGCGCAGCGACCCGCGTTTGCTTTTGCTTTTGCTTTCTTCTGTTGATTCCGTGGTGGGACGCCGCCGCAATGTGTCCGTGGCCGGGTGGGTGGGTTGCGCAGGGGCGTGAGCCGCATGGATGCGGCGACCGAGCTTACATGGACGTACTTGCAGCGCCCCCTGCGCGACCCATCCACCCGGCCCCAACTGATGGATCCACTGGGCGCGACCCACCACGAGGGGCTCTGCCGTTGGCCGTCCTACTCGATCCCCTCACGCTCGATCGGCACGCTGCGCGGATTCTGCATGTGCTCCCGCGCCGCACCGTATCGCTGCTGCCGCTTGTGATGGAACGCCACGAACTCATCACGGGGCAGCGGCCGCGAAAACAGCCAGCCCTGCCCGAACTCCACGTGCCGGCTGTGCAGGTAGGCCAGCTGCGCCTCGGTCTCCACGCCCTCGGCGACCACCCACAGGCCCAGTTCCTTGGCCATGTCGATGATGTGCGGGGTCACCGGGCTGGTCGCGCTCTCGGTGCCGATCGCATCGATGAACGATTTGTCGATCTTCAGCGCATCCAGCGGCAGCTGTTCCAGGTACTGCAGGCTGGAGAAGCCCACGCCGAAATCGTCGATGGCCACGCTGTGACCGGCACGGCGTGCCTGCGCCAGCATCGTGCGGGCGCGGTCCAGGTCGAGGAAGCCGCGCTCGGTGGCCTCCATCCAGATCTGCTGCGGCAGGATGCCGCTGCCGGCCATGTGCTTGGAGATCATCTTCAAGGCACGGCCGCTGCTGATGTCCTCGGCGGCAAGGTTGATCGCGATGTGCGCGCTGCGGTCGGCCACCAGCAGTTCGCGCATGTCGCGCACCACGTTCTCGATCACCAGGTCGGTCACTGCCGCGATCATGCCGGCCTCTTCGGCCAGTGGAATGAACAGGTCCGGCCGCACCTGGGTACCGTCCGGACGCTGCCAGCGGATCAGGGCCTCGGCACCAACGCAGATGCCGGTGTCCAGTTCGATGATCGGCTGGTAATGCAGGTACAGCTCGCGGCGACGGATGGCGGTGGCCAGCTCGCCACGCAGCGACAGGCGCCGCCGCGACAGCCAGATCACCAGGCCGGCGCCGGCGGCCGCCAGCAGGAGGCCCAGCGGCACGAACAGCCAGGCCTGCTGGCGGAAGGTGGCGGCCAGCGCAGTGCGTGGCGTGGTGGCGATCGCCAGCCATTCCTCGTTGCGGGCGGTGGCGTAGAGCGTGTTCTGGTCCAGCCCTTCGCCGGGATTGCGCAGCAGGGCCTCCAGCAGTGCCGGGTCCATGCCGTCCTGCTTGGCCAGCAGGCGCCCATCCGGGCTGGCCAGCGCCAGGCGCACATGCGGATCCACGATGACATCGACGAAGCGGCGCGGATCTACCAGCACGTCGTAGGAACCGTACAGGATCGACAGTACCTGGCGACGGCCGCTGGCTTCGGGACGCACGTCCACCGCAATGCCGGCGCCGTCACTGGTCACGTGGTCGGCCTTGGGCTGGTTCACGTCGGAGCGGAACGGGCCCCACGAGGTGCAGCGCAGCTTGCCGCCTTCGAAGTAACCCATCTGGTCGGCCGACGGCGTGGTCATCACCAGCGTCTGCATGCGCCGGATGTGTTCGTCGTCGCAGCCCGAGGTGGTGCTGGCCTCGGCCGATTTCAGCGCAGCCAGCGCCTCGTGGTAGGACAGGTCGGAACGGCGCAGGGTGCGCAGGGCGATGTCGTGCAGCCGTTGCTGTTCGACATTGATCGTGCGGTCCCAGGTGGCGTAGGCCATCACCGCGATCGGCAGCGCCGCCGCCAGCAGCGCCAGTGCGGTGCCGCCGATGATCACGCGCAGCCGACTCATGGCCGGAGCTCCAGCGGGGCGGGCAGGGCAGGAGGCATGGGCGGGGCCGGTCCTTGGGCAGATGCGGCTATCTGAGCATGGCGCCAGGCCGGGTGGAATGGGACGAATCAGGTATTGGGTCACATTGTGATGAAAGCGGCCAGGTTTGACGTGATCGGGCCGTCCGGCGCTGGCGCTCCGGGCCGTAGAGGACTACCGTCGGACGCTTCGCCCGCCCTTTCCCGCGCCCATGACCGAGCCCGCAACGCCTCCCGAGCACCTGCGCCGCAGCCTGTCCAACCGCCACCTGCAGCTGATCGCCATCGGCGGTGCCATCGGTACCGGCCTGTTCATGGGGTCGGGCAAGACCATCAGCCTGGCGGGCCCGTCCATCGTCTTCGTCTACCTGATCATCGGCGCGATGCTGTTCTTCGTGATGCGCGCGATGGGCGAGCTGTTGCTGTCCAACCTGCAGTACAAGTCGTTCATCGATTTCTCCACCGACCTGCTCGGCCCGTGGGCCGGGTTCTTCTGTGGATGGACGTACTGGTTCTGCTGGATCGTCACCGCCATTGCCGATGTGATCGCGATCGCCGCCTACGCGCAGTTCTGGTTCCCTGGGCTGGACGCATGGATACCGGCATTGGCCTGCGTACTGTTGTTGCTGGCGCTGAACCTGGTGACGGTGAAGCTGTTCGGTGAAATGGAATTCTGGTTCGCGCTGATCAAGATCGTGGCGATCTGTGCGCTGATCATCACCGGTGCCGGGCTGGTGGCGTGGGGCTTCACTTCGCCCAGCGGCCACACCGCATCGCTGTCGAACCTGTGGAATGACGGTGGCATGTTCCCGATGGGGCTGGTCGGCTTCTTCGCGGGTTTCCAGATTGCGGTGTTCGCCTTCGTCGGCATCGAGCTGGTCGGCACCACGGCCGCCGAAACTGCTGATCCGGAACGCAACCTGCCGAAGGCGATCAACTCGATCCCGGTGCGCATCATCATCTTCTACGTGCTGGCGCTGATCGCGATCATGGCCGTCACTCCATGGCGCCAGGTGGTGCCGGACAAGAGCCCGTTCGTGCAGCTGTTCGTGCTGGCCGGCATTCCTGCCGCCGCAAGCCTGATCAACTTCGTGGTGCTGACCTCGGCCACGTCCTCGGCCAACAGCGGCATCTTCTCCACCAGCCGCATGCTGTACGGCCTGGCCGAAGAGGGCCACGCACCGCGCGGGCTGTCGCGCCTGTCGCGCGCGGCAGTGCCGGCCCGTGGCCTGTTGTTCTCCTGCCTGTGCCTGCTGGGCGGCACCCTGCTGATCTACCTGATCCCGAACCTGGTGACCGCCTTCACCCTGGTGACGACGCTGGCCACCGTGCTCTTCATCTTCGTCTGGTCGTTGATCCTGGTGGCCTACATGGTCTATCGCCGCCGCTACCCGGAACGCCATGCGGCATCGATCTTCAAGATGCCCGGCGGCGTCGCCATGTGCTGGGCCTGCCTGGTGTTCTTCGTCGGCGTGCTGGTGCTGCTGAGCGTGCAGGGCGACACCCGCCAGGCGTTGATCGCCAGCCCGGTGTGGTTCGTGCTGCTGGGCGTGGGGTATTGGGTGCGGCGGAGGACCGCGAAGTAACCCGGCGTCTTCGTTCCATTGATTGATCCAGAGATCTTTCTGGAGTGGGGTCAGAGCCCGTTGCTCAGCAACGGGATCCGACCCCGGCAGGTCGCGGGATATTGTCGAAGGCGGGGTGGGTCCGGTTGTGGGAGTGTCCGCCTCCTCGCAGGAAATCGGTCGTTGCCGTTGCTGTTGAGGTTGCCGGCCAGCGGCCGGCACTACCGCGGGTGCAGGGCGCAGCCCTGCCGACCCCCATTCACCCAGCATTAGCGGGCGTGGCCGGATGATCCGCCCGCCATGTCCCGCCACCCCTTCCTGCTCGCGCTGTTGCTGCTGCCCAGCCTGTGGCCCGGGTTGGCTGCAGCGCGCACCGTCTATCGCTGCGTGCAGGGCAACACCGTCAGCCTGGCCACCGCACCGGAGCCGGGCTCGCGCTGTACCGCGAAGGAGATCGACGACAACGCCATCCAGACCCCGAACCTGTGGGGCAACATGGGTGTTTTCAGTGGCGTGCTGTACGAACGCGAGCAGGACGGTGTGCTGGTCTACTCCACCCGCAACCTGCCCGGCTCGAAAGTGTTCCTGAAGTTCACCATGGCCACGCCGCCGGGGGAACCGGCACACGAAGGCCTGGGCAAGGTCGGCACGCCGCAGTTGGCACAGCATGCCAAGCAGTTCAAGGCCGCCGCCAAGGCCACCGGCGTGGATGATGCGTGGCTGCGCGCGATCGCCCATGCCGAAAGCAATTTCGATGCGCTGGCGGTATCGACCAAGGGCGCACAGGGCGTGATGCAGCTGATGCCGGATACCGCGCAGGAATACGGTGTGAGCGATCCGTTCTCACCGCAGCAGTCGATCGATGGCGGCGCCCGCTACATGCGGGCGCTGCTGCGTCGCTATAACGGCGACCGGCCGCTGGCCGCTGCCGCCTACAACGCCGGCATCGGCGCGGTGACCCGCTACAAGGGCGTGCCGCCCTATGCCGAAACCCTGGCCTATGTGGACAAGGTGATGGCGCTGTACGCGCGCTACCGTGAAGCGATGGGCATCCGTACCGAGGTGCCGGCGCGCTAGGCAAACGGTGCTGCCCGCACGTGGCGTTGTAGAGCCGAGCCCATGCTCGGCTGTTGCACCTCAGCCGAGCATGGCTCGGCTCTACATGAGAGCTTGCTCAGCGCGAGGTCGAGCTGCCGACCAGTTCGTAGCGTTCGATGCGGCCCATGCGGGCGACCTCGGCCTGCACGTCGGCGCGCTGCTTCAGCGCACGCCAGGCAGCATCGATCTTCACGTCACCCGGCAGCGACGGATAGGTGCGCATGTCCTGCAGGCTGGCCAGCGCGTCGTCGCGATCAAGGGGTGAACGCAGCTGTTCGATCAGCACTGCGGCGGCGCCGTCCAGGTTGCCTTCGTCCAGCAGCATCTCGCGATGGAACAGGCGCGCGTTGTCGCGCTCGGCAAGGATGGCGTCGCGCGCGACGTCCATCGCCTTGCTGTCGCCCCGCTCGCGAGCGGCGGCGAACTGTACCAGCGCCTGTGCGGCCCTGCCGTAGCCCGCCAGGCCCTGGATGCCGTTCACCGCCTGCGCGGCATCCTGCATGCGGCCCAGTGAAGTGAACACGAAGCCAAGATTCAGCTGGTGCTCGATGCCATCCGGACCGAGCGCACCGATGCGGGCGGCCTGCTGCGCTGCGGCCAGGGCATCGTCGATGCGGCCCAGGCGGCGCAATGCGGTGATCCGGCTGTTGAGCAGCCATGCCACCCACTCGGCTTCCTCCGCCGAAGGAGATTCGCCCTCTGCGGCCGCACGCGCCATGCCATCGGTCAACGCCAGCACTTCCTCGTTGCGGTCCAGCATCAGCAGCGTGCTGCTGAACTGCGCCATGCGCGCATCCAGCTTGCGATCCAGCAGGCCGGATACACGCAGTGCGTCCAGATGCTTCTGCGCAGCCTGCACGGGATCAAAGCGTGGATCGGCACGATCGACATAGGGATCGAAGCGCTTGTCACTGCGCAGCCGGATGATTTCGGCCGGGCTGTCGATGCGGGCCAGGGTGGCCGGCACGTCCTTGCCACGGCCGTTGTCGACCTGCAGCGTTGCCAGCACCAGCCACATCGCCGTCGGTTCCAGGCCGCCGCTCTTCCAGCCATTGTGGAACAGGGCCTGCAGCAGTTCCATGCGCTGCTGCGGTTGCTCGCGCAGGCGGTATTGCAGATAGTTGATGGTCTGGTGCTCAAGCGGCAGCGGCGCGTCGGCATGCGTCAGTGCCTGCACCAGAAGCCTGGTGGCGGGAGCGGGCTTGTTCTCGGACAGCTCCAGCGACATCAGGGTCAGCAGGATCTGCGCATCGTCCGGCAGTGCTTCCTGCGCGCGCTGCAGGTAGCGACGGGCCTGGTCCGGCTTCTTCTGCACCATCGCGGTCCAGCCGGCCACCTGCGCGGCGCGGCCGCGATGTTCAGCATCGAAGTCATCCAGCATCGGATCTTCCATCAGCCGTTCCATCGCCATCAGTGCGCCCAGCGTGTTGCCACTGCGCGACTGTTGGATCGCCTCATCCCATCGCGTGGCATAGGCCTGGTGCATCGCATCGGCGGTGACGGACGGCTTCTGTGGCGCCACCGTGATCGAGGCGGAGGCCGGCGTGCTGGCCAGTGCAGCCACCAGCAGGGCGGCGAGGGGGAAGACGCGGGGCATGGAGGATCTCCATCCGTGGGAAGAGCATTGAACCCGCTGTAGCCAACGAGAACAAGCGCGACGCATGGAACTCTGGTATCCGGCAGTACGATTGGCCGTGGCGGATCGCGTCTCCAGCGTCTATTGTCGGTGCCTCTTCAAGCAGCAGGCAGGCAGCGCAGCACGATGGCACGGTGGCAATGGATGGCGGCAGGCGTGGCGCTGGCAACGGCGGTGGCATTGGCTGCAACCTGGTGGGAGACCCCGCTGCACCACTTGGCTGAACCGGCAGGCCCAGCGCCCACGCCGCTGGCCTGGACCGCGCAGATCGAGCCGCTGGCCGGCGATGGCCACCTGGGTGATCGTGACGGCGCATCTGCCCAGGCCCGTTTCGCCGACCCGTACGCGTTGCTGCGCAGTGCCGATGGCAGCATCTATTTCACCGATGCCGGCGACAACAACCGCATCCGCCGACGCCTGCCCGATGGCCGCATCGAAACCGTGGCCGGGCAGGGCGAGGGGCGCATTGATGGCCCTGCACTGCAGGCCAGTTTCAATACGCCCTCCGGGATTGCCGCCGATGCGCAGGGCAACCTGTACGTGGCCGACACCGGCAACCATGCGATCCGCCGCATTGGCACTGATGGCCAGGTGACCACGTTGGCCGGTGGCGAACAGGGCTACGCCGATGGCCCTGCCACGCAGGCGCGGTTCGATGCGCCGATGGGCATCGCGGTGGACGCGCAGGGCCAGGTCTACGTGGCCGACACCTTCAACGACCGCATCCGGGTGATCGGCACCGATGGCAACGTGCGCACCCTGGCCGGCGGCGAGCGCCCGGGTCTGGCCGATGGTCTGGCGGGCGATGCGCGCTTCGATACCCCGGTGGCGCTGGCCTTCGATGCGCACGGCGCGCTGCTGGTGGCCGACCTGTTCAACAACGCGGTGCGTCGGGTCGGTGCCGATGGCACGGTCAGCACGCTGCTGGGCGATGGCGGCGTGATCAATGGGCCGCTGTCGCTGGCCACCACGCACGACGGCGTGCTGTACGTGGGTGACCTTGATGGCCGCGTCGTGCAGGTAACACCGCAGGGCCACCAGATCGCGCTGGTGGGCAACGGCCGCCTGCCGCGACTGGCCCGCCCGAGTGGTCTGGCGATGGATGCCGACGGCAGTGTGCTGGTCGCCGATTCCGCCAGCTATCGCCTGCACCGCCTGCGCCCGCTGCCGGTGGGTGATTTGCCGGCACCGGCACTGGTCGGGCCCGCTGCCGATGCAGCGTTGCCGGACACCGGTGGGCGCTGGCCATTGGCACCGCAGGACGGCTGGCATGAAGTGGTCGGCACGCTGGGCGAGGTGCGCGGCAACTTCAAGGGCGAGAGCCGCCACCACCTGCACGGCGGTTTCGACGTGCGCGGTGATGTCGGCCAGACCGTGCTGGCGATCGCCGATGGCAAGATCAGCAGCCCGGTAGCGGCGTGGAGCCTGGGGGGGCAGGCCGAGGGCCTGGCCGTGGACCGCCTCAAGTACATTCACATGCGGGTCGGCCGCACCCCGCGCGACCAGCCGTTCGATGCGCGCTGGCAGGCGCTGTACGACGAACAGGGCAAGCTGGAACGTATGCGGGTGCGTCGCGGCATGCGCATCCACGTCGGTGATCGCCTGGGCAGCATCAACAACCAGGCGCACGTGCACCTGGCCGTGGGTACCGGCGGTTTCGAAACCAATGCGGTGGCGCTGGGCTTCCACAACTACGCCGACCACTTCGCGCCGCGCATCACCGATGTGGACCTGCTGGACGACAACGACCAGCCGATGACCGCAGGCAGCGACGGCGTGGTGATGGTGACGCGGCAGGGCCGCGGCGTGCAGATCGTGGTCGAGGCCTGGGACCAGGTCGACAACAACCTGCCGCGTCGCCGGCTGGGCATGTATCAGGTGGGCTACCAGATCCTTGATGCTGCCGGGCAGCCGCTGCAGGGCTACGAGCAACCGCGCTGGAACATCGTGTTCAACCGCATGCCGCCGCAGAACGAAGCGGTGCGCGTGGCCTACGCGCCGGACAGCGGCATCACCGTGCATGGCAGCGCGGTGACCCGTTTCCGCTACCTGGCCACCAACACCGTGCGTGACGGCCTGATGGAAACCGGGCGCTGGCAGCCGGCGGCATTGCCACCGGGCGAGTACACCGTGCGCGCCAGCGTGCGCGACTACAGCGGCAACGAAGGCGTGGGTCCGCGCGAGATCAGAGTACGGCTGCTGCCATAGCCGCAGCCGGGGCGCCGCAGCGTTCGCGCTCGGCGTCCATGTCTTCCAGCGGCCGCACCTCGATGCTGCCGAAACGCGCCCACGGGAAATCGCGGGCGATGCGCATGGCTTCGTCGCGGTCGCGGGCGACGATCAGGTTGAAGCCGGCCAGCAGTTCGCGGGTTTCGGCGAACGGGCCATCCAGTACACGGCTGTGGCCATCACGCACGCGCAGGGTCTGCGCGGTGTCGACCGGCTGCAGCTTCTGCGCGGCCAGCAGCGTGCCTTCGGCCTGGAGTTTGTCGGCGTGGGCCAGGCAGTCGCGCATCAGCGCGTTGAATTCTTCGGTGGGCAAGGCCTGCAGCAGGGCAGGCTCGATGTAGATCAGAAGCAGGTACTGCTGCATGGCACGGTCCTGGCGGGGGCGGGGTGTCCATGATGGCGCAGGTTTGCCTGCCGGCATGCTGCAGCGCGAAAGGCCGCCTGCGGCGGGTGATCGGCGAACGGCGGAGCCCCTCCGTGGTGGGGTGGGTTGGTCGCTGAAAGCTGGGTTTCAGAGGGTGGGTCGGGCGGGTGGGATTGGCGGGGACGCCGTGAATCCGTCCCTGGAGGCTTAGCCGCGCCATCCATGGCGCGGATACCCCGCCAATCCCACCCGCCCGACCCCTGACAGATTCCGGTCGCCGAACCACCACGGGAAATCAACAACAAGGCGAAAGCGGGTCGCTTCGCTCGCAAAGCCGAGGCCGCCAGCCAACCGCCGTTGCTGTTGCTTTTGCTTTTGCTTTTGCTTTTTTTCTTGATCTTCCCGTGGTGGAACGGAGACAGGAACTTGTCCAAGGCCGGGTGGGTAGGCGGGGCGGGGGTGTCCGCGGCATGGATGCCGCGGCCAAGCCCCCAGGGACGGGTTTACGGCGTCCCCCGACCCGCCTACCCACCCGGCCAAACCCATGAACCCGAGCTTTTCAGCGACCAATCCAACCCCACCACGGAGGGGCTCCGCCGTTCGCCGACCCCCGCCGAAGGCGCGCTTTCCACGGAAGAAATAATTCTCAGAGAACGTGTCGATTCCCAGCCCTCTGGTTCGTTGTACCCAGTGAAGGGCACGCACCACGCGTCCCCACGGGAGACCGCAATGAAAGTGATGGTGATCGTGAAGGCCAACGCCGACTCCGAAGCCGGCCGCATGCCCAGCGAACAGGAATTGTCCGAAATGGGCGCCTTCAACGAACAACTCGTGGCCGCCGGCATCATGCTGGCCGGTGAAGGCCTGCATGCCACCCAGCGCGGACGTCGCATTCATTTCGGCGGCGGCGCGCCCAAGGTCGAGGCCGGTCCGTTTGGCCCTGCGGGCGAACAGATCGCCGGTTTCTGGTTGTGGGACGTGCGCTCGCTGGACGAGGCGGTCGAATGGGCCAGCCGTGCGCCCTTCGGCAGTGGCGGCACGCTGGAGCTGCGCCCCTTGATCTCCGCTGAAGACTTCGGTGAGGCCTTCACCCCCGAATTACAGCAGCAGGAACAGCGTCTGCGTGCACAGCTGGAAGGCTGACCCGTTCCCTGCTTCACATCTGCCGGGCATACCCGGTGTCACCCCCCTGCAACACTCAACGGAGTAGTGCGATGAGACTGATTCCCTTCCTTGGCTTCAGCGGCCAGGCCCACGACGCGATGGCGTTCTATGCCAAGGCACTCGGTGGCCAGGTCACCTCGGAAATGAAGTACCGCGACATGCCGCCGTCCGATGGCATGCCCGGCTGCAACGAGATGCCGGCGCAGACCCTGGACCATGTCGCACACAGCCAACTGGAGATCGGCAGCGCCATCCTGATGGCGGCCGACGGTCCGGGTGGTGGTGAGGGGGGCTCGACCACCATCAATGTCGACGTCGACAGCATCGAAGAAGCCGAACGCGTGTTCGCGGCGCTGGCCGAAGGTGGCCAGGTGCAGATGCCGATCGCCGAAACGTTCTGGGCGCACCGCTGGGGCATGCTGATCGACCGCTACGGCAAGCCGTGGATGGTCAACTGCATGAAGCAGCCCTGATCCCTCTTTCTTCCATCCACAAGGAGCTTCACCGATGAGTGCACCGCAACCGCAGATGGTCTTCGTCAACCTGCCCGTGCAGGATCTGAATGCCTCCAAGGCCTTTTTCGCCGCGCTGGGCTACAGCTTCAACCCGACCTTCACCAACGATGATGCGGCCTGCATGGTGATCAGCGAGAGCATCTACGTGATGCTGTTGACCCAGCCGTTCTTCAGGCAGTTCACCAACAAGTCGATCGCCGACGCACATCAGCAGACCGAAGTGATCACCTGCCTGTCCGCCGACAGTCGCAAGGCGGTGGATGTGATGGTGGACAAGGCGCTCGCGGCGGGCGCCAGCGAACCGCAGCCGGCGCGTGACTATGGCTTCATGTACCAGCGCGGCTTCCAGGACCTGGACGGTCATCTCTGGGAAATCGCACACATGGACGGCGAGCCGGGCTGACGGTCGCCGCAGGGAGACACCTCATGGCTTACGTGGATGCTTACGTGCTGCCGTGCCCGCAGGACAAGGTGGCGGCCTACCGCCGCCTTGCCCGCAAGGCCGGCGCGGTGTGGAAGGACCATGGCGCGCTGCAGTACATGGAGTGCGTGGCCGACGACGTGGAGCCGGGCAAGAGCACCTCGTTCCCGCGCGCGGTCAAGGCAAAACCGGGCGAAACGGTGATCGTCGCCTTCGTGGTGTTCCGTTCGCGCGCGGCGCGCGACCGTATCAACGCGAAAGTGATGGCGGACCCGCGGCTGGCGTCGCTGGGCCCGAAGGACATGCCGTTCGACACCAGGCGCATGTTCTGGGGCGGCTTCAGGCCCATTGTCGAAGCGTGAGCCACGGCGCTTGTGCGGGCCACGCGTGCGTGCTGTGATCGGCGCATGCTTGATCCCGCACTGACGCAGCGTCTGGAAACCCTCTGGCGGATGGAGTCGCCGGTGTTGATCGCGCGCCTGGCGCGGCTGCTCGGTGGCGATGTCGGCCGTGCCGAGGAGCTGGCCCAGGACACCTGGCTGGCCGCGCTGGAGCGCTGGCCGGAGCAGGGCATCCCGGACAGTCCCGGAGCCTGGCTGATGACCACCGCGCGCAACCGTGCCATCGATGTGCTGCGCCAGCACCAGCGGGTGGCGCAGCAGCATGCGCAATGGGGCGAGGAACTGCATCCGGCCCCCCTGCCGGCGCCGGATGACAGCCAGGCGCTGGAGGATGACCTGGGTGACGACCTGCTGCGGTTGATGTTCGTGGCCTGCCATCCGGTATTGCCGGCCGACGCGCGGGTGGCATTGACCCTGCGCCTGCTCGGTGGCCTGACCACCACCGAGATTGCCCGTGGCTTCCTGCAACCCGAGCCCACCATTGCCCAGCGCATCGTACGTGCCAAGCGCACGCTGGCGCAGAAGCAGGTGCCCTATGAAGTGCCGCGCGCGGAGGCGATGCCCGAACGGCTGGCCTCGGTGCTGGAGGCGATCTACCTGGTGTTCAACGAGGGCTATGCGGCCAGCGCCGGCGATGACTGGATGCGCCCGGCGTTGTGCGAGGAGGCGCTGCGGCTGGCGCGCATCCTGGCGCACCGGCTGCCGGTGCCACCGGTACTGGGCCTGCTGGCGCTGATGGAACTGCAGGCATCGCGTGTGGCAGCGCGGACCGATGCAGAGGGTGCACCGGTGTTGCTGGACCAGCAGAACCGGGCGCGCTGGGACTGGCTGCAGATCGAGCGCGGGCAGCAGGTGCTGGCACGTGCGCTGGCCGCCGGTGGTGGCGATGATCCTTATGTGCTGCAGGCTCGCATCGCGGCCTGCCATGCGGCCGCACGCCGCGCTGAAGCGACTGACTGGCCACGCATTGCCGCGCTCTATACGCAGCTGCTGCAGGTGCAGCCGTCACCGGTGGTTGCATTGAACCGGGTGGTGGCGGTGCTGCGCAGCGAAGGTGCCTTCGCGGCATGGGTGCAGCTGCAGCCGTTGCTGGACGATGCACGACTGCGCGATTACGCACCGTTGCAGGTGGTGCGTGGTGAGCTGCTGCAGCAGCTGGGTCGCCTTGAGGATGCCCGCGGTGCATTTGCCGCCGCCGCCGCGCTGACCGGCAACGCGCGCGAACGCGAGCACCTGCTGTCCCGCGCGCAAGCACCAGGATGACCATCGGGGTCAGATCCCTCTCCCGTCGGGAGAGGGATCTGACCCCGTCTTTCCGAATCCCTTTACACTCCAGTAGGATTTCCCTGCTGGAGAGAGCAATGAAACGAGTGGTACTGGGCGTGCTGGCCCTGTCGGTGTCGAGCGCACTGATGGCGGCCACCCCGAAATTCGATGGCGCGCGGATCTCCGCCGACGTCAAGGAACTGGCCTCCGATGCCTACGAAGGCCGTTCGCCGGCCACCGCCGGTGAAGAGAAGACCATCGCCTATCTCAGCAAGCAGTTCGCCGATGCCGGTCTGCAGCCGGGCGGTGACCTCAAGGACGGCACGCGCCTGTGGACCCAGGCCGTGCCGCTGCGCAAGGGTGACATCCTCGGCGCACCGCAGCTGGCGCTACACCAGGGCGGCAAGACCGTGCCGCTGGAGCAGGGCAAGCAGATCGCCGTGCGCGCCGCCATGAACGGCGCCAGCAACGTCGACATCAGCAAGGCCCCGCTGGTGTTCCTCGGCTACGGCGTGAAGGCGCCGGAGCGCAACTGGGACGACTTCAAGGGCGTGGACCTGAAGGGCAAGATCGCCGTGGTGCTGATCAACGACCCGGACTTCGAGACCGGCCAGGGTGATTTCGACGGCAAGGGCATGACCTACTACGGCCGTTGGACCTACAAGTACGAAGAAGGCGCCCGCCAGGGTGCGCTGGGCGTGCTGATCGTGCATGAGACCGCGCCGGCGTCGTATGGCTGGGCCACCGTGGCCGGTTCCAACACCAACACCATGTTCGACGTGGTGCGCGACAACCCGGCGGAAAGCCATCCGCTGCTGGAAGGCTGGATCCAGCGTGACCTGGCGGTGGAGCTGTTCCGCTCGGCCGGACAGGACTTCGAGGCGCTGAAGAAGAAGGCGCAGCAGCGTGACTTCACCCCGGTGCCGCTGACCGGCGCCAGCCTGGACGCGAAGTACGCGGTGAAGACCGAAGTGATCACCTCGCACAACGTGGCCGCACGCCTGGAGGGCAGCAGCCACCCGGACGAGACGATCATCTACAGCGCGCACTGGGACCACATCGGCGTGGGTGAACCGGACGCACGTGGCGACCGCATCTTCAACGGCGCACTGGACAACGCCAGCGGTACCGCCTCGCTGATCGAGCTGGCCCGTGGCTTCGCCAAGCAGAAGCGCCCGCAGCGCTCGGTGCTGTTCCTGGCGGTCACCGCCGAGGAGAAGGGCCTGCTGGGTTCGGAGTACTACGCTACCCATCCGCTGTATCCGCTGGAAAAGACCGTGGCGGTGATCAACATGGACGGCATGGCGCCGTTCGGCCCGTCGCGTGACTTCGGCATCTACGGTGCCGCGCGCTTCGAGCTGCTGGACCAGTTGAAGGACGTGGCCAAGGGCTGGGACATCCGCTACACGCCGGACCCGAAGCCGGAAGCGGGCCTGTTCTTCCGCTCCGACCACTTCCCGTTCGCCAAGCGCGGCGTGCCGGCGCTGTCGTGGTCGGCCGGCCAGGACTGGGTGGACGGTGGCGTGGCCGCAGGCAAGAAGGCCTCCGAGGACTACACCGCCAAGCGCTACCACCAGCAGGGCGACGAATGGCAGCCGGACTGGGTGTTCGCCGGTGCCGCCCGCGACCTGGAAGTGCTGTACACGCTGGGCAACCAGCTGGCCAACTCGCGCAGCTGGCCGAACTGGAGCAAGGACGAATCGTTCCGCGCTGTGCGTGACGCCAGCGCCGACCAGCGCAAGTAAGGGAATGCGCCGGGTTCGCCCGGCGCCTCCCGGGTAGTGCCGGCCGCTGGCCGGCAACCCTGTGATGCATGCGGAGATAATGGGGAGCCGGCCAGCCGCCGGCTCTACCAGAATGGCTTCCATCCCCACTTTTCCGGCCTTCGTCGCAGCCCGCTTGCTTGCCCGGCGGGCCGCCCTATGCTCGGCTCACCCCCTTCCTCCAAGGCGCCGCCGTGTTCGCCAGCCTCTCTCTCCTGATCCGCCACCTGCTGGCCTGGGCCGCCGCGCTGGTTGTCGCCGGCATGGTCTGGAGCGGCATCTTCAGCGGCATGAACGATGGCCCGGGCTGGGTCTTCGGCCTGCTGGCGATGTTCCTGATGATCTCCGCGCTGGGCAGCGCGATCACCCATGTACGACGGGTCTGGCTGGTCGCCGGCCGGCTGGACTCGACCACGCTGTCCGGGCGCCAGCGCCGCCAGGTGGAACTGCCGATGGATGCCGGCCAGGCCTACGCCGTGGTGGAAGCGGCGATCGCTGAACTGCCGCGCGTCGAAGACGTGGAGAGTTCGGCCGGCAGCCTGCAGGTGCGCGCTTACGTTCGCCGGGTCGATCTCTGGAATGGCCGCCAGCCGTCGCGCTGGAACCTGCCGGCGCGATTGGCGATCAAGCGCAACAGCGTGCTGGCCACGGTCACGCCGGGGCAGGGCACCAGCACGGTCACCCTGCTGTTCGAACCGGATGCCGGCTGGTGGGCCGACCTGCTGGCGCTGGACGAAGGCAGCAACTTCGAGAACGCCGAAGCGGTTACCCGCGCGATCAGCCGTCGTGTTGCCGACCAGCGCCGCGACGAGCAGGCCGCGGCCGAACAGACCCAGGTAGAGAAGGAGCTGTCGGTGGCGCGCTTGAGCCTGCTGCATGCGCAGGTGGAACCGCACTTCCTCTACAACACGCTGGCCAATGCGCAGGTGCTGACCCGCACCGACCCGGCGCGCGCCGAGCAGATGCTGGGCCATCTGATCCAGTACCTGCGCAGCTCGCTGCCGCAGGTGGATGAATCGGTGTCCACGCTGGGCGTGGAGCTGGAACGTACCCGCGCCTATCTGGAGATCCTGCGCATCCGCATGGGCGCGCGGTTGGCGGTGGAGGTGCAGGTGCCGAACGATCTGCACGGCGTGCACCTGCCGGCGATGGCGCTGCAGACGCTGGTGGAAAACGCGATCAAGCACGGCCTGGAACCGAAGCCCGGCGGCGGCACGATCTGGATCCTGGCGCGTGGCTTCGATGACCATGTGACGGTGACGGTGGCCGACGATGGCCTCGGTTTCGGCCAGGGCACCAGTGGTACCGGCATCGGGCTGAAGAACCTGCGCGAGCGCCTGCGCCTGACCTGCGGCGAGCAGGCCGGTGTGGCGATCGTCGCCAACTTCCCCAGCGGCGTGGCCGCGACCATGACCCTGCCGCAGTCGAACAAGGAGCGCAGCCATGCCGCTTGAAGCGCTGATCGCTGAGGATGAGGAACTGCTGCGGCAATCACTGGTGCAACAGCTGGGCCGGCTGTGGCCGGAACTGAAGCTGGTGGCCGAGTGCGAGGATGGTGCCAGTGCGCTGGAACAACTGGCGGAGAAGCAGCCGGACATTGCCTTCCTCGATATCCGCATGCCCGGCATCAGCGGCATCGAAGTGGCGCGTTCGCTGTCCGAGCTGAGCCCGCGCACCCAGGTGGTGTTCGTGACCGCCTACGACCAGTACGCCATCGACGCGTTCGAGCAGGGCGCGATGGACTACCTGCTGAAGCCGGTCAGCGACGAGCGCCTGCTGGCCACGCGCGAACGCATCCTCTCGCGGCTGCCATCAACGCGCCAGGACGATGCCGTACTCGAACGCCTGCTGCAGCGGTTGGGCCCATCGCAGGGCGCTGCCGAGCGCCCGCCCTTGGCCTGGATCACCGCCAGCAACGGCCGCGAGACGCAGCTGATCATGCTGGAGGACGTGGCCTACTTCCGCGCCGACAACAAGTACACCACCGTGGTGACCGCGGCCGGTGAGAGCCTGTTGCGCACCCCGTTGCGCGAGCTGCTGGAGGTGCTCGATCCGCAGCACTTCCGCCAGATCCATCGTTCGACCATCGTCAACATGAAGGCGGTGGCGGCGGTCAGCCGCGACGATACCGGCCGCGGCGTGCTTCGCCTGCGGGGGCGGGCCGAGACCCTGGTGGTCAGCCAACCGTTCATGAGCCTGTTCCGCGGCATGTAGCCGCACCCTGGAGGCACCGTGCGCCTGTTCCTGCTTGCCTGCATTGCCGCGCTGCCATTGGCCGGCTGCGAGAAGTCCAGCAACACCTCGATCACCCGCACCCGTGCCAATGGCGTGGACACGCTGTACAGCAAGGGCACGGTGGCCGATGGCGAGGCGCGGTTCCAGTGCATCGCCAGCAGCAGCGGCCAATGCCACTACCTGGTGCTGGACCCTGCCTGCAGTACCGATGCGGCATGCGCGAAGCCACCGCTGCGCCGGTTCGCAGTGGCGGTGGGACAGACCGAGGCGATGCGCGACCTGCCCGAGGGCTTCCGCCAATGCGTCAGCCAGGACCCGATAGAACAATGCCACCGTGAGTGATCACGGTGGCATTGTGGGTCCCCCCGCTTCCCTGAAGGGTCAGTAGGCAGGCTGCAGTGTCAGGTCGTGGTGGTGCTCGTTCTCGCCGACATGGTTGAGGCGACCGACCAGTTCGGAGTGCTGCTTCATGCGCCCGATCTCGGTCATGATGCGGATGTCCTCATGGCGCAGTTCGCGCCGGGCGGTGACCGCCTGCTTGTAGTCCAGCACTTCCGGATAGTGCTCGGCCAGGTCCAGCGCCTCGGCCACGTGTTCGACACTGTCGGCCTTGGAGCTGATGCGGGCACGGCTGTTGAAGGCCTTCATCCAGCGCTCGAAACCGGCGGTGCGGTCGAACATGTTGGCCATGAACCAGATCACGAACAGGATCGAGATCCACGAACCGAACACCACGACCACGCGGGTGAAGGTGATGTGGTAATCGTCGCGCCAGAGGTAGTTGGTGATCAGGCCGAGGATCAGCAGCGAAGCCGCCTGCCAGCCGACGATCGAGGCGATCAGCCACTGGCACTTGGCCTGGGCCAGCACAGCCACTTCATCGCGGATCTGCTGCTCGCTCAGATTGCGCCAGTGCGCGACCTGTTTGTCGAACGGGCTGCTGTAGAGCTCGTTGTCGCGAAGCAGTAGTCCCAAACCCTTGAACAAAGCAATCATGGCTGGCTCCTTGTGGAACGTGCGTCGATCAGCATTGGACGGTGTGGCGGGTTCAGTTCTAGCACTTCCAGCGAGCCGTGCAATGGGCGGAATGCCTAGCGGCGTAAGGGTTTTGTCTGAATGGGTGAATGCTGCTGCGGCGCAGCATCATCGTCGCAGCCTGCGACAGGATGTCGCAGGGTGAAACATGCTGCAGCCGCACATGAAACCGTTGCTGAGTGCGGAGACTCGCCGTCGGCGTCGTGATCGACCAGAATCGGGGCCGACCGCGCAACGCGTGGCCGTTCTTCCGCCTCTCCTGGACCTGTGATGCCGGCTCTGCTGCAGCGACTCTCCCGCCCCGTGACCGCGCCGATCCGGCGCTGGGTCCTGGAGGCCTTCCCGCGTGGCCAGAGCGGCATCGACTACGACCACCCGCTGGGTGACCCGGGCTGGTTCGGCCCGGACAGCGTCACCTGGCGGCTGCATGCGGAATTTCCGTCGATGCTGGCCGGAGGCCTGTGCGCCCTGATGCTGCAGACCCTGCACCCGCGCGCGCTGGCCGGGGTCTATGACCATTCCAACTTCCGCCAGGACCTGGTGGGCCGCCTGCGCCGCACCACCGCGTTCGTTGCCGGCACCAGCTATGCGCCTGTCGGCGAAGTCGAGACGCTGGTGGCGAAGGTACGCCGCATCCATGCGCAGATCCGCGGCCAGACCGCGCAGGGCGAGGCCTATGCCGCCGATGATCCGCAGCTGCTGACCTGGGTGCATGTGACCGAGGCCTTCGGCTTCCTGCAGGGCTTCCGCCGTTACGGACGCGAGGTGCCGGCGCACATCGCCGATCGCTACTACGACGAGTATCGCTGCGTGGCCGAGGCACTGGGCGCGGTGGATGTGCCGCGCAGTGAAGCGGAAGTGGCCGCCTATTTCTGCGCGCGGCAGCCGGAGCTGCGCGTCGACGAACGCTCGCGCGAGGTGCTGGAGGTGCTGTCCGGCGTGCGCCTGCCGGTACCGGTGCCGGGCCTGTCGCGCGAAGTGTTCCTCGGCGCCGGTGCGGCGCTGCTGCCGGACTGGGCCGAAGGCATGCTGGAACGCAATGCGCGCCAGCGCGCACAAGCTGCAGCGTCGGCGAAGCTGATGCAGGGCATGGCGCCGTTGTTCCGCCGTGCGCTGCCCGACGGCCTGGCCAGCCGCGCCTGCGCGCGGATGGGCGTGCCGGCAGCGGTGTTGCGCGAGTGGCCCGAAATGCTCCGGTAGGTGCCAACCTGGGTTGGCACGCGTTGCGCGATAGAGCTTCATCCACGCATGGCGTGGATCTACTGACACCATGGTTCTGGTAGCTGCCGACCTTGGTCGGCACGCATTTCGCGCAGTGCCGTAGAAGCGCCAACCAAGGTTGGCGTCTACCAGAGCGGATTCCGCAGTAGGTCCACGCCACGCGCGGATCGGCGTTACCCGGCCACCTTCAACCCACGCAACAACATCTCCAGCGCCGCCGTTGCCTGCCGCAGGCGCGCATCACCGTCCTCGCCCTCGGCGATCCAGAACGCGGCCTCGGCCAGGCTGCCGTAGATCAGCGATGCCAGCGCCTGCGCATCCACCGGCACCGCTACGCCCTGCGCGATCAACTGTTCGATCAGGCGCTGCATCGAGTGCACGCAGTGGCGCTGCGATTCCGGTGAGGCGCCACCCAGTACCGCGCGCGCATCACGCAGCACGATGCGCTGGATCTCCGGTTCCAGCGCCATCTCCAGATAGGCACGGCAGCGCTGTACGAAGCCGTCCCAGGCATCATCCGCGCCATCGCTGATCGCCTGCAGGCGCAGGTCGGTCTCGGCATCGAGCTGGGCGACCACCGCCGCCAACAGGCCCTTCTTGTCGCCGAAGTGGTGGTAGAGCGCACCCCGGGTCAGACCGGCCTGGGCGGTCAGGTCATCCATCGAGGTGGCGGCATAGCCATGCTCGCTGAACACCCGGCGGGCGGTGGCCAGCAGGCTGGCGCGGGTTTCTTCCATCTCGGCGCGGGTGCGGCGAACCATCCGGAGCTCCTTACATACGCAGTGCATGATTATTTACATACGACGCGTATGAATGTAGCCTCTTATTCATACGCTCTGTATGTATTGTCGTGGCGCCGCACGCGCCAGGCAAGCCGCTGCCCTGGAGATCCTGATGGCCACCCCCTATCGCGACCTGTTCGCTGCCCCCGGCACCGCCGGCCTCGCTCTGGCCGGGCTGCTGGCACGCCTGCCGCTGCCGATGACCGGTATCGGCATCATCACCCTGCTGTCGCAGCTGCGCGGCAGCTATGCGCTGGCCGGCGCGGTGTCGGCCACCTTCGTGCTGACCTACGCGTTGCTGTCGCCGCAGGTGTCGCGCTGGGTCGACCGGCGCGGGCAGCGCAGGGTGCTGCCGTGGGCCACGGCGGCCAGCGCGGCCGGCCTGCTGTTGCTGCTCGCGTGCACGCTGCTGGCCGCGCCGGACTGGATGCTGTTCGTCGCAGCGATGCTGGCCGGCTGCATGCCCAGCGTGTCGGCGATGGTGCGCGCGCGCTGGACCGCGATCCACCGCGGTCGCCCGCAACTGCAGACCGCGTACTCGCTGGAGACCGTGTTCGACGAGGTCACCTTCATTGCCGGCCCGCCGCTGTCGGTCGGGTTGTCGGTGGCGGTATGGCCGCAGGCCGGCGTGCTGGCCGCGGCCCTGCTGCTGGTGCTCGGGGTGACCGCACTGGTCCTGCAACGCGGTACCGAACCACCGCTGCAGCGCTGCGAAGGCGCAACACCCTCGCGCTCGCTTCTGCGGCAAGCGGAGATCCGCCTGCTGGCATTGCTGATGCTGGCGATGGGTGTGATTGTCGGTACCGTCGACATCACCAGCGTGGCCTTCGCCGAACAGCGGGGACAGCCACTCGCGGCCAGCGTGGTGCTGTCGGCCTATGCGCTGGGCAGTTGTGCGTCGGGCCTGCTGTTCGGCGCGCTGAAGCTGCAGGCGCCGCTGCAGCGCCTGTTGCTGCTGGGCGCAGCGGCCACCGCGCTGACCACGCTGCCACTGCTGTGGGTCGGTAGCCTGCCGGCGCTGGCCGTGGCGGTGCTGGTGGCCGGGTTGTTCTTCGCGCCGACGATGATCGTGGCGATGTCGCTGGTCGAACAGCGCGTGCCCGAAGCGCGCCTTACCGAAGGCATGACCTGGTTGCTGGCCGGACTGAACATCGGTGTGGCGCTGGGGGCGGCGCTGTCCGGGCAGAGCGTGGACGCCGGTGGCGTTCGCAGCGGCTTCATCGTCGCGCTGGCGGCAGGCGCCGTCGTGCTGCTGTTCGCATTGCTGCTGCAACGCGCGCTGCGCGGCGCAGTTGCACCCATTTCCGCTGAAGGAATCGTCCCATGAGTGTCTCTTCGCCCGCGCACGTCGCGCCGGTTGTCCGCCCTCCGTGGTGGGCGGTTTCCGCAGTCGGCCTCGCCACGTTCTCGGTGGTCACCACCGAAATGCTGCCGGTGGGCCTGCTGACGCCGATCGCCGAAAGCCTCGGCGCCTCCACCGGTACCGCCGGCCTGATGATCTCACTGCCGGCATTGCTGGCGGCGCTGTTCGCGCCGCTGGTGGTGATCGCGGCGGGTGGCATCGATCGCCGTCGCATCCTGTGTGCGCTGCTTGCACTTCTGCTGGTCGCCAACATCGCTTCGGCGCTGGCACCGGGCATCGGCTGGCTGCTGGCCGCGCGCGTACTGGTGGGGTTCTGCATGGGCGGGATCTGGGCCATCGCCGGCGGTCTGGCCGCGCGCCTGGTGCCGGCCCACCGCATCGGCCTCGCCACCTCGATCATCTTCGGCGGCGTGGCCGCGGCATCGGTGCTGGGCGTGCCACTGGGCGCGCTGATCGGCGATGCACTGGGCTGGCGCTGCGCGTTCGCGGCGATGGCGCTGTTCAGCGCGGCGGTGATGCTGCTGCATCTGCGCGTGGTTCCGGCGTTGCCGGTCAGCACATCGGTGCAGGCGCGGCAGTTCGTGCAGCAGCTCGGTCATCGCGGCCTGCAGCGAGGACTCTGGCTGACCCTGCTGCTGGTGGCAGGGCACTTCATCGCGTTCACCTATGTGCGGCCGCTGCTGACGTCCGTATCGGGCGTGGATTCGTCGTGGATCGGTGCGCTGCTGTTTGCCTACGGCCTGGCCGGCATCGCCGGCAACTTCATCGCTGGGCCGCTGGCGGCGCGGCATCCACGCAGCACGCTGCTGGCGATCGCGTCGGGCCTGCTGCTGACGCCGCTGCTGTTGCTGTGGGTGGGTGGCACGCCGAGTGGTGGCATTGCGGTGTTGCTGCTGTGGGGCCTGGCCTACGGTGGTGTGTCGGTGGGCCTGATGAGCTGGATGATGAAGGCGCTGCCGCAGGCCGTGGAGATCGCCACCGCGCTGTACGTTGGTGTGTTCAATGTGGGCATCGCGCTCGGGGCGTGGGGCGGTGGCCGGCTGCTGGATGGCATGGGCCTGCATGCGAATCTGTGGGTTGCCGCGGTGTTGGCTGCGAGCGCTCTGCTGATGGTTGCCACCACCCGCCGGTAGATCCACGCCATGCGTGGATTCCTACCCCGTGCCGACCAAGGTCGGCACCCACCAGAGCCGAGGCATTTTCCAGCCAAGGTTGGCAGCTACCAGAGCCGGGGCATGTGCCGACCAAGGTTGGCAGCTACCAGGGCGAGGCATGTGCCAACCAAGGTTGGCAGCTACCGGGAAATGAAACGGGCGCCTTGCGGCGCCCGTTCCGGTTACATCACCACACCTTGACCCGCTTGTCCGGGGCCAGGTACAGCTTCTGGCCTTCCTTCACTTCGAACGCCGGGTACCAGGCGTCGATGTTGCGTACGGTCAGTGCGCGGAACTGGCCCGGTGCATGCACATCGGTCAGCAGCGAATTGCGCAGCGCCTGCTCGCGGCTCTTGCTGCGCCAGGCCTGGGCGAAGCCGAGGAAGAAGCGCTGGTCCGGCGTGAAGCCTTCCAGGGTCTGGCCCGGCTTGCCCTGCAGCGACAGCTGGTAAGCGTCGTAGGCGGTACCCAGGCCGGCCACGTCGGCGATGTTCTCGCCCAGGGTCAGCTTGCCGTTCACGTGCACGCCCGGGAACGGTTCGTAGCTGCTGAACTGTGCGGCCAGCGCGTCACCGGCGGCGTTGAACTGCTTCAGGTCCTCAGCGGTCCACCAGTTGTGCAGCTTGCCGGTCTCGTCGAACAGCGCACCGGCATTGTCGAAGCCGTGGCTGATCTCGTGGCCGATCACGGCGCCGATCGCACCGTAGTTCACCGCGTCGTCGGCGGCGCCGTCGAAGAACGGTGGCTGCAGGATCGCGGCCGGGAACACCAGGCGGTTTTCCAGCGGCACGTTCATCGCGTTGATGGTCTGCGGCAGCATCGCCCATTCGGTGTGCTCGACCGGCTTGCCCAGCTTGGCGATGTTGCGCTGGTACTCGAACAGCTCGGCGCGCTGTGCGTTGCCCAGTGCGTCATCGCGGCGGATCTCCAGGCCGGTGTAGTCGCGCCACTTCTCCGGGTAGCCCATGCCCACGGTCAGGCCGGTCACCTTGGCCTTGGCATGCGCCTTGGTCTGTGGCGACATCCACGACAGCGCATCGATGCGCTTGGCGAAGGCGGCGATGATGTTCTTCGCCATCTCGTCCGCGCGCTCCTTGGTCTTGGCGTCGAAGTGCTTTTCGACGTAGCGCTTGCCGATCGCTTCGCCGATCGCGTGGTTGGCGTCATCGACGGCACGCTTCCAGCGGTCGCTCTGCTGCGGCGTGCCGCTCAGCGCGGTGCCATGGAAGGCGAAGCGGGCGTCGGCGAACTTCTTCGGCAGGTAGGCGGCGGCGCGGTCCAGCGCGTGGAAGGCCAGGTAGTCCTTCCACACCTCCAGTGGCTCGGTGGCGACCAGCTTGGACAGGCCGGCCACGGCCTTGGGCTGCCACACGATGAAGTCCTGCTGGTTGCCCAGCGCGGCCGCATCAAGGAAGGCGTTCCAGTCCATGCCCGGCGCCTTGGCATTGAAGTCGGCCTGGGTCCAGGGGTTGGCACCCTTGGTCACGTCGTTGGTTTCTTCCTGGGTGGCGTGCGCCTGCGCGATCTTGGTTTCCAGCGCGAGGATGCGCTGCGCCTTGCCGGCCGGATCGGCAACGCCGGCCAGCTGCAGCATCTGCGCGACATAGGCCTGGTACTGCTTGCGCAGTTCGGCCATGCGGCCGCCGCCCAGGTAGAAGTCACGGTCCGGCATGCCCAGGCCACCCTGCACCAGGTAGGGCGCGGTGCGGTCCGGCTGCAGCATGTCGACTGAGACCCACAGGCCGAACAGGCGGTCGGTGTAGAAGTTGGTGGCATTGAGCAGGTCGACGTCGGCGCGCATCTCGCCGCCGAGGGCACGCGCCAGGCCGGCCTTGTCGGCGATGGTCTCGATCGCCTTCAGCTGCGGCTGCACCGGCGCGATGCCGTGCTGCTCGATGCCGGCTTCGTCCATGTAGGCGGCGTAGTAGTCGCCGATCAGCTTGTCGTCACCGCTGGCCTGGGTGTTGCCGGCGGCGCCTTCGAGGATCGCGCGGGTGTCGGCCAGGGTCTTCTCGGCGATGACGTTGAAGCTGCCGAAACGCGAACGATCGGCCGGGATCTCGGTGTTCTTGACCCAGGTGCCGTTGGCGAAACCAAAGAAATCATCGCCGGCGGCAATGCTGCGGTCCATGCCGCTGGCATCGAAGCCGAAGCTGCCCAGCATCGGCTTGGCCGCAGCGGGCGCGGCGTCGGCCGGCGTGGCGGTGCCGGCCGACGGTTCGGCCGGACGGTCGCAGGCGGCCAGGGACAGGCTGGCAACGATGGCCAGTGCCAGGGTGGGACGGCGCAGCTTGGACATGGACTTCTCTTGCAGCGGAAAACACCAAGTCTAATCCGCCCCGGCCCGTCTGGCGGCCCCGCGGCGTGGCCTGCCCTGTGCAGGATCTGGCTGAACGCGCGGAACCGATCTTCACGCCGTCTCCGGTGTGGTGCATGCTGGTCCCGGGAGCCCTGCGCGGACACGGGGAGGTGGCCATGCGGGGGCGGGTCAGGCGTCAAGAATGGCGTCCGCCGGCCGTTGAGGTCGGGGACGTGGAGGATTCGTTCGCGCATGAAGCCAGCCGACTGCACAAGGAAGATCGACCGATGCCCGCGCTGAAGCGGGCGTTGGCCCGGCCACTGCGCGCCATTACCTGGGGCGGGGTGCTGCTGGGCGTGTTGCTGGTGGCCGGCCTGACCACCATGCTGATCAACGACCACCAGCGCCGGCTGGAGGCCGCGCAGCGGCAGAGCCGCGCGCTGGCGGTGGGCAGCGAGCGCCTGCTGGCACTGGAACTGCGCAACCTGGAGCGGGCGATGTCCGGCATCGCCGCCGACGCCGCCGAACTGTTCCGCAGCGTGCCCGCACAGGCCCCGGCGCTGCTGGATGCTTCGATCGATGGCGTGCTGCGCCGCCATGCCGAGCTGCACAGCATCGTCGTGCTCGATCGCCATGGTCGCTCGATCACCGCCGGCAGGGGCGATCTGAACCTGCCGCTGTGGACCGATCCGCAACGCCGTGGCCAGGGCAGCGCGCTGTACATCGGCCCGCCGCAGCGTGCCAGCGATGACGGCTGGGTGGTGCCGCTGGCGCTGCCGATGGCCGGCGACCGCTGGCTGCTGGCACGGCTGCGCTGCGGTGAGCTGCAGCGCATCATCGGTGGCCTCGATGTCGGTCCGAACGGACTGGTCTCGATCAGCGATGCCGAAGGTTACATGCTGGCCCGCGTGCCGGACCCGCATGGTACGGTCGGCCGTCGCTACGACCTGCCGCGCCGCGATCTGCTCGGCAAGCAGGCGGTGGTCGAGCTGGGCAGCCTGCCGGGCGCGGTGGATGGCGTGCCCCGCATCATCACCATCAGCACGCTGGAGCGCAGCCCGCTGGCGGTGCAGGTCGGGTTGGCCGATGAGGACGTGCTGGCACCCTGGTGGCCGTACCTGCAGGCGTCGGTGGCGATCGTACTGGCCTACATCGTGGTGCTGCTGGTGCTGCTGTACGCCGTACGTCGCAGCACCCGCCACCAGCAGTCGATGGCCGAGGAGCTGAAGGCGGGCCACGCCGAGCTGCGCCTGGCCCACCAGGTGGGCCGCATCTGCACGTGGTATGTGGACGAAGACGCCGCGCTGCTGCGCTGGTCGCCGCTGGCGCGCGAGATCTTCGGTGTGCAGACCGATGCGCTGCCGGTGGCGGATTTCTTCGCGCGCGTGCATCGCGATGATGCGGCGCGCCTGCAGCATGCCTTCGACCAGGCCTTTGCCGGTGGCGCGGTGCTCGACCAGGTGTTCCGCCTGGTGCTGCGCGGTGGCGAGGTGCGCTGGGTGGGTGCGCGTGGGCAGCGGGTGGAAATGGCCGACAGCGAGCGGCGCATGATCGGCGCGCTGAGCGATCTGACCGAGCGCTACCAGGCCCGCGAGCAGATGAGCGAAGTGGAGCGTCGCTTCCGCCTGCTGTTCGACCGCAACCCGGCGCCGTTCTGGGTGTTCGATCCGGACACGCTGCGCTTCATCGAGGTCAACGACGCCGCAGTGCGCCAGTACGGCTACAGCCGCGAGGAATTCCTGGCGATGAGCATCCTCGACATCCGCCCGCGCGAAGGCTGGGACGAGGTCAAGGGCGCAATCGCCAAGGCCCGCGTCGGTGAACTGCAGGACGCCACCGTGCGCCTGCACCGGCGCAAGGACGGCAGCGTGTTCGAAGTGCGCGCACATCTGTCCCGGCTCGATTTCGATGGCCAGCCGGCGTGCCTGGTGCTGGCCGAGGATGTCAGCGAACGGTTGGCCTACGAGCGTGACCTGGCCTACCAGGCGCGGCACAACCCAGCCACCGGCCTGCTCAACGTGCGCGCGTTGACCGAGCAGCTGGACGAGCAGGACGAGGGCTACACCATCGCCTTCGTGCAGCTGCGTGGGTTGCAGCTGGTGGCCGATACGCTGGGCCGCGAGATCGGCGACGCGGTGCTGCAGTCGATGGCGACCCGGCTCGGTGGCCTCGGTGCGCGTTGTGGCACGCTGGCGTTCCAGCCAGCGGAGGACTTCGTGTTCGCCATCGGTGCCGGCCACGATACCCAGCGCGTGCTGGACGACCTGCTGCAGATCGTATCGGCGCCGATGCGCGGCAAGGATTCGCTGCACCAGTTCGAGCCGCGCATCGGTGTGGCCGTGCATGTGCCGGGTGATGGCCACTCGGCCGAGCAGGTGATCGGCATGGCCGCACAGGCCGCGCATGCCGCGCGCGCCGAGGGCAACGTGGTGGTCTGGTTCGATGCGGCGGTGACCACGCGGCTGGCCGATCGCCTGCGCCTGGCGGGGCGCATCCACGCCGCCATCGACAACGAGTTCCAGCTGTACTTCCAGCCGATCCGGCACGCCAGCGATGGCAGCCCGGCGGCGCTGGAGGCCCTGCTGCGCTGGCCGCAGGCCGATGGCAGCTTCATCCCGCCCAACGAGTTCATCCAGCTGTGCGAGGACACCGGGCTGATCCTGGCGCTGGGCCGCTGGGTGATCCGCGCCGCGGCGAAGGCGCAGCGGCGGCTGGTCGAGGCCGGTTGGGGTGAGCTGCCGATCGCAGTCAATGTGTCTGCCGTGCAGTTCTTCAACAGCGACCTGGTGGCCGAGTTCACCCGTGCCCAGCAGGACTTCGGCCTGGCCCGTGGCGCGCTGCACGTGGAACTGACCGAGAGCAGCCTGATGCGCAAGCCGGCGCAGGCGATGCAGACCATGCAGCGCCTGCACGAGCAGGGCATCAGTGTGTCGCTGGATGATTTCGGTACCGGCTATTCCAGCATGTCCTACCTGCAGCACCTGCCGCTGGACATCCTGAAGATCGATCGCAGCTTCGTGGCGGATGTGGAAACCAACCCGCGCAATGCCTCGATCTGCCGTGCGCTGCTGTCACTGGGCCACAGCATGGGCCTGACCATCATCGCCGAAGGCGTGGAGACGCCCGGACAGCTGGACTGGCTGGCTGCGCATGGCTGCGACCAGGTGCAGGGCTACCTGCTGGGCCGGCCGGCGCCGCTGGAACAGATCATCGACGCGCTGGATGAGGTTGCCGCCTAAGTGGTAGTGCCGGCCGCTGGCCGGCATTCGCCCAGGACCGGGATGTGTCTGATTGCCGGCCAGCGGCCGGCACTACCGGCAAGCGCCAGACTCGGCTACACCCCCGCATCCACCAAGTGGTCGATGAAACTGCGCACCTTCGGTGCCAGGTGGCTGCGGCTGGTATAGACCGCGAAGATGCCGATCGGCGAGGCCTCCCACTCGGGCAGGACGCGCACCAGGCGGCCATCGGCCAGTGCGTCTTCCAGCAGGAAATCGGGCTGCAGGATCACGCCCATGCCGGCGATCGCCGCTTCGCGCAGCACGTCGCCGTTGTTGGCGTGCAGCAGGCTGCTCACCGAGACCTTCACTTCGCCGCCCGGTCCCTGCAGTGGCCAATGGTCGCCAGCGGCCCAGTAGCTGTAGCTCAGGCAGGCGTGGGCCTGCAGCTCCTGTGGCGTCTGTGGTGTGCCGCGTGCGGCCAGGTAGGCCGGCGCGGCGCACAGGCTCACCCGCGATTCGCCCAGGCGGCGGGCGATCAGGGTAGGGCCCGGCTCGCGGGTGATGCGGATGGCCACGTCGTAGCCTTCCTCGACCATGTCCACCAGGCGGTCGGACAGGGCCAGGTCCAGTTCCACCTGCGGGTAGCGTTCGCGGTAGCTGGCCAGCCGCGGGCCGAGGCGGGCGATGCCCCAGCTGACCGGTGCGTTGATGCGCAGCGTGCCGGAGGGCTCCAGCGCCTGTGCGCCGATACTGGCTTCCAGCGCGTCGAACTCGGCCAGCAGGCGCACGCACTGGGCGTAGTAGGCGGCGCCGGCGCTGGTCGGGCTGACCCGCCGCGTGGTGCGGTGGAGCAGGCGGGTGGACAGGCGCTTTTCCAGCGCGGCGACCTGGCGGGTGACGCCGGCAGTGGACATGTCCAGGGCCTGGGCGGCGGCACTGAAGCCGTTGCGCTCGACCACCGCCACGAACACGCGCATCGCCTCGAGGGTGTCCATTGTTGCGCCTTTTGAAATAAATACGGTCAATCCATCGTATTTATTGGCACGCGAAGGCGCAATAACCTGTGCCCACTCCCTTCAAGGTGTTTCCCCATGCACACCACGACCGCTCCTGTTTCGCCGCTGGCCCCGTACGGCGCCACCCTGCTGCGCCTGGCGCTGGGCGTGCTGTTCCTGGTCCATGCGCTGACCAAGCTGCTGGTATTCACCCCGGCCGGTACGGCGGCGTTCTTCGAGTCGCTGGGCCTGCCCGGCGTGCTCGGCTACCTCACCATCGGCGTCGAGCTGGTGATCACCGTCGCGCTCCTGCTGGGCATCTACGCGCGCTGGGTGGGCCTGGTCGGCGTGCCGCTGCTGCTGGGCACCATCGTCACCGTGCATGGTGCCAACGGCTTCGGTTTCGCCAATGCCGGCGGCGGCTGGGAATACCCGGCGTTCTGGGCACTGGCGCTGGTAGTGCTGTTCCTGGTCGGCGACGGCAAGTGGACCCTGCGTTCGCGCTGATCGCCGCCTGACCCTGCAACTGGAGAATTCCATGTCCCGCCTGCCTTCGCTGTACATCTCGCATGGTTCGCCGATGACCGCCCTGCATCCGGGCCAGGTCGGCGTGCGCCTGGCCGAGCTGGCGCGCGACCTGCCGACGCCACGCGCCATCGTGATGGCCTCGGCGCACTGGCTGGGCCGGCAGCCGCTGGTCGGCGCGCATCCGCAGCCACCGACCATCCACGACTTCGGCGGCTTCCCGCGCGCGCTGTTTGAACTGCAGTACCCGGCGCCGGGCGATCCGGCGCTGGCGGAAGAGGTGGCCGGCCGCATCGCCGCCACCGGCCTGCCGGTGGCGCTCGACCCGCAGCGTGGCCTCGACCACGGTGCGTGGGTGCCGCTGCGGCTGCTGCGCCCGCAGGCCGACATCCCGGTGGTGCCGCTGTCGATCCAGCCGCTGCTCGGCCCCGAGCACCAGTTCGCGCTGGGCCGCGCGCTGGCGCCGCTGCGCGAGCAGGGCGTGCTGCTGGTCGGCTCGGGCAGCATCACCCACAACCTGCACGACTGGGGCGACTACCAGGACGGCAAGGAGGCGCCGTACGTACGGCCCTTCATCGAATGGGTGGAGCAGCGCCTGGCCGCCGATGACCGCCAGGCCCTGTTCGATTACCGCCGGCAGGCGCCGTTCGCCGAACGCGCGCACCCGACCGATGAGCACCTGCTGCCGCTGTTCTTCGCGATGGGCGCGGCCGGCGAGGGCGGTTTCGGCGCACGCCGCATCGACGCCGGTATCGATGCCGGCTTCTTGGCCATGGACCTGTACCGCTTCGACGGGGCATGAGCCGGGGCTGACGCGCGGCGGCTGAGGCCGTCGCGGTCGTGGCCGCGTGTGGTAGTTTTTCCCGGGTTTCCGGCGCTGGCTTGCGAGCCTCCCCGCGCGCCGCTTCCTGGAAGAAGCATGCATACCATTGAAGTCGTCCTGGCGATGCTGGTGGCCGTTGTCGCCAGCGGCTACCTGGTTCGCGTCCTGCCGTTCTCGTTGCCGCTGCCGCTGGTGCAGATCGGCCTGGGCGCGGTGATCGCCGGCGTGTTCAACCGCGGCCATGCGCTGGAACCGGAGGTGTTCTTCCTGCTGTTCCTGCCACCGCTGCTGTTCCTCGATGGCTGGCGCATTCCCAAGCAGGGCCTGTTCCGCGACAAGGGGGCGATCCTCGAGCTGGCGTTCGGCCTGGTGGTGTTCACCGTCATCGGCGCCGGCTTCCTCATCCACTGGTTGATTCCGGTGATGCCGCTGGCGGTGTGCTTCGCACTGGCGGCCATCGTGTCGCCGACCGACCCGGTGGCGGTCGGGGCGATCGCCTCCAAGGCGCCGATTCCCAAGCGCCTGATGCACATCCTGGAAGGCGAGTCGCTGCTGAATGATGCCTCGGGCCTGGTCTGCTTCCGCTTCGCGGTGGCGGCGGTGATGACCGGCACCTTCTCGCTGGCCACCGCCTCGCTGACCTTCGTGTGGGTGGCGGTGGCCGGCCTCGCCGTGGGCGTGGCGGTGACGCTGGGCGTGTCGACCTTCCAGCGCTGGCTGTGGCGCCGCTTCGGCGAAGAGCCGGGCGCGGCGATGCTGGTCAACCTGCTGATTCCGTTCGCAGCCTATCTGTTGGCCGAAGAAATCCATGCCTCGGGCATCCTTGCCGCGGTCGCTGCCGGCATCGCGATGAGCTATGTCGAGCTGACCGGCCGTGTCTCCGGCAGCATGCGCGTACAGCGCGCCGGGGTCTGGAACATGCTGCAGTTCAGCTTCAACGGCATCATGTTCGTGCTGCTGGGCGAGCAGCTGCCCGGCATCGTCGAACGCGCCACCACCACCATGAACGAGACCGGCCACCAGAGTGCATGGTGGCTGCTGGTCTATGTGGTGGTGATCAACCTGGCACTGGTGGTGCTGCGCCTGCTGTGGGTGTGGCTGTCGCTGCGCTGGAACCTGCTGCGCGCGCGTCGTCGCGGCCTGGAGCGGGGCGAGGCACCGAACTGGCGCATCGTGGTGGCGACCTCGGTGGCGGGTGTGCGCGGTGCGATCACCCTGGCCGGTGTGTTGACCCTGCCGCTGTTCCTGCCCGATGGCAGTGCGTTCCCAGCACGTGACCTGGTGATCTTCCTGGCCGCCTCGGTGATCCTGTTCTCGCTGCTGGGCGCCAGCATCGCACTGCCGCAGCTGCTGAAGGGCCTGCAGCTGCCGGCCGATTCGGGCGAGCGCAAGGAGGAGGACCTGGCGCGCCGGTTGTCGTCGAAGGCCGCACTGGCCGGTGTCGAGCGCATGCGCCAGCAGATGGTGATGAACCAGAACACCGAGAACGTGCAGCTGTACAACGACGCCGCCTCGCGGGTGAGCCTGCTGTACCAGCGGCACCTGGAGAAAGACAGCGACGGGCCCGACGTGGACCCGGAGAAGGTGCGGCGCATGGAGCTGGGCTACCGCCAGCTGCGCAGCGCCGGCCTGAATGCCGAGCGCGAAGAGCTGTTCCGGCTGACCCGGCGCGGGGTGATCTCCGATGAGATCTCGCGGCGCCTGATCCGCAACCTGGATCTGCTGGAATCGCGCAAGCGCGAGTGACGCTGCGGTCGGGCGCCGTCGATCGGGGTCAGATCCCTTTCCGCGGGAAAGGGATCTGACCCCAGGATCCGAGAGCCGCGCTTATTCCGGCTTCGTTTCCAGGAAATACACCTCGACCTTGCCCTTGACCTTGATGGTCATCGGGTTGCCGCGGCGGTCGCGGGCCTTGCCGGCCTGCACGCGGATCCAGCCTTCGCTGACCGAGTATTCCTCGACGTTGTCGCGCTCGACGTCGTTGAAACGCACGCCAACGCCGCGCTCCAGCGCCTGTGCATCATGGAAGGGGCTGGCCGGGTTGATCGCCAGGTGGTCGGGAGGGGTATCGCTCATCGCTTCATTCACAGTGACGGCCACCAAGGCCGGCTTCAGCGGCACAGGATAAACCGTAGAATGCCGGCCTGCCCCAGAGGAAGTTCCGCCATGCCCGACAACAGCGACTATTTCGACTTCGAGGAAGACATCCACGACTTCGACGAAGACGGCTTCGAGGCGCGGGTCTGGAACCTGCTGGTGCTGATCAATCCGGGTGACGAGGAACTGGCCCTGCAGCAGTTCAACCGCTGGCGCGAGCACCTGTCCGAGGACGGGCAGCCGCTGGAAGCGGACAGTGACTGGCTGCCGGCGCTGTTCACGGCCATTGCCTGGCAGTCCGGTTTCGAGGTGGAACGAGATGACCTGGAATCGCTGCAGTCGGCGGTGAACGAGCTGTCGGCGCGCTTCAACCTGCAGCTGGACTGGGGCGGCGACCTGGACGACGAGGACTTCGCCGAAGACCTGGACGGCGTGCAGCTGATGTCCACCGCCTTCGACCGCCTGCGCGAGCACAATTACACGCTGTGGAGCGTGGATGCCGGCAGCGACGGCTTCACCGGCGTGATGGCGCTGACCCGCGACGATGACGCGATGCTGGCGCTGTGCTCGCTGCTGAACGTGGAAATCCGGCTGGGCAGCGACCCGTTCTGAGCGGGGCAGGTGGGTGCGGAGCCCGCCTATGGGTGGATGCCAACCTTGGTTGGCATGCCCCGTGCCTGATGTGCGGACCAAGGTCCGCACCCACCATAGGAAGTGGTAGCCCCACCCAGCACAGCAAGCGGTAGCCCCCCGCCACTGCCTACGGCCGGTATTGCGCCCTGGCGTTGGCGATCACTGCTTTGACCAGTTCGCGGTCGGCGTGCCGGGAAATGGCCCGCGCACCGAGCGCGATTGCCTGCGCGCGCAGCTCGGCGGTGACATCGTAGTGGGCGCCGCTGGCCTTGTTCTGGAAGGCCCGCGGGGGAATGCCGAGCTGCGCCGCCATCGCGTGCAGCTCGGCCAGGGTGTCGGCCATCAGGTGCGCCCAGCGCTGGCCGCGCCAGGGATGCACCGCGTCATCGACGTAGACCGTCACCGCCGCGGCCGGTTCAGGCCTGCGGCTTGCTGTCGCTGTCAGCAGCCGGAGCGGCCTCGGCAGCGGCGTCTTCGGCCACGTCGCCCTCGGCGGCTTCGCCTTCCTCGCCCTCAGCAGCGTCGACGCCTTCGAACTCGGCGACCAGCTTGTCCAGGTACTCGTCAGCGGTCTGGCCAGCGTCGGCAGCCAGGGTGTCCAGCAGCTTCTGCAGCAGCTCGGAGTACTCCAGGTTGACCTTGCGGCCTTCCTTCTCCTGCACGTTGGCCAGGTGCTTGAGCATGGCCAGCATCGGCACCGGGTTCTCGGCATTGCCCATGGTCTGGCCGCCGATGGCCAGCAGCCACTCACGGCCCTGCAGGCCGATGGCCGCGACCACCTGGCCGTCTTCGTTGGTCAGCACGGCATGGTTCTGCACCTGCTGCTGGGCGTTCAGGCGGAGGAACGGGCGCTTGGCCTGCTGCTTCTTGCGCTTGTCGCGCTTGGCCTTGGAGTTCTGGGACATGGGGTGGGGTCACCTGGAAACGGAAAGACCGCCATTGTAGCGGGTGCTGCAGGGTGCGCTCGCCGGGCATGGCCTTGGTGGGTGCGGACCTTGGTCCGCACGCTCTGTGCCCGATGTGCGGACCAAGGTCCGCACCCACCGTTTACTTTGCCGGACCCTGCGCGGCCTGCACGTCCGGGTCGGCGGCGGGGGCCGACAGCCCCACCTGCGGGCCGGCACCGGCCAGGGCGGCTGCTTCGGCGGCCTGGGTCATCACCACGATGCTGATGCGTCGGTTGATCGGGTTCTGCGGGTCGGCCTTGTCGAACAGGACCGACGAAGACAGGCCGACCACGCGGGTGATCTTGTTGTCCTCCAGGCCGCCGTCCACCAGTGCCCGCCGTGCAGCGTTGGCACGATCGGCGCTCAGTTCCCAGTTGCCGTAGCCGCGCGCGGCCGAATAGGCGGTGATGTCGGTGTGGCCGGTCAGGCTGATCCGGTTCGGCACGTGGTTCAGGTAGTTGGCCAGCTCGTGCAGGATCTGTTGCGTGTACGGCTTCAGCGTGGCGCTGCCGAGGTCGAACATCGGCCGGTTCTGCTTGTCCACGATCTGGATGCGCAGGCCTTCCGGGGTCAGGTCCAGCAGCAGCTGGTCCTTGAACGGCTCCAGCGCCTGGCTCTTGCTGATCGCCTCCTGCAGTTCCTTCATCAGCGCTTCCAGCTGCTGCTTGTCGCGCTGCTGCTGGTCCACCGGCTGCGGCACCGCTTCCTTCTGGTTCTGGAAGGGATCGTTGCTGCTGCCCCGCGAGATGTCGGTGGCGCCACCGAGCTTGATCATCGAGGTGCTGGCGCCACCCGGGCCGGCCATGCCGGGCGCCGGCGTGGCGTTCTGCCCGCTCAGCGGGCTGGGGTTGCGGAAGTACTCGGAAATGGCCGCACGGTCGTTCTTGTTGGTGGTGGCCATCAGCCACAGCACCAGGAAGAACGCCATCATCGCGGTCACGAAGTCGGCATAGGCCACCTTCCACGAACCGCCATGATGGGCGGCGTGGCCGGCCTTCTTGACCCGGCGGACGATGACAGTGGGCTTGGTCTCGGCCATGGCTTACTTGACCGTCTTCAGGTGCTGCTCGAAATCGGAGAAGGCCGGGCGCACGTTCGACGGCAGCGTCTTGCGGGCGAATTCCAGCGCGATCTTCGGGTTGTAGCCACGCAGGCAGGCCAGCAGGGCGGTCTTCACCGATTCGTAGATGCGGCTGTCCTGCTCGGCGCGCGCTTCCATGGCGGCTGCCATCGGGCCGACGAAACCGTAGCCCAGCAGGATGCCCAGGAAGGTACCGACCAGCGCGCCGGCCACGTGGCCGCCGACCTCGACGATGTCGCCGCCGATCGAACCCATGGTGATGACGATGCCCAGCACCGCCGCAACGATGCCGAAACCGGGCAGTCCGTCGGCCACCTTGGTCAGTACCTGCGAGGGTGCCATGGCTTCGGCGTGGTGCTTTTCCAGCTCCAGTTCCAGCAGCGGCTCCAGCTCGTGCGGCTCGATGTTGCTGCCGATCATCAGGCGCAGGCAGTCGGTGATGAAGTCGATCAGGTGGTGGTCGGCCTGCACCTTGGGATAGTTGCTGAACAACGCGCTTTCGGCCGGACGCTCGACATGGTCTTCCAGCGCCATGAAGCCTTCGCGGCGGGCCTTGTTGAGCAGTTCATAGAGCAGGCTGAGGACATCGATGTAGTCCTGCTGCTTGTAGCGCGGGCCCTTGAACACGCCGACCATGGCCTTCAGGGTCTGCTTGACCGTCTTGGCCGGGGTGCCGACCAGGAAGGCGCCGAGCGCGGCGCCGCCGATGATGACCAGTTCGTAGGGCTGCCAGAGGGCACCCAGGCGGCCGTGGGCACCGAGGTAGCCCCCGATCACGCTGATGATGACGACCAGGAATCCAACGATGATGAGCATGGGGCGACGCAAGGAGAGGGGATATCTCCTTGTCGGCCCGTCGCCCGGTTTTCTGAAGAGGGAATTCTGTGAAATCGGTCAGCGGGGTGTTTCAGCCCGCCACGCCGCTTTCGGCGCCGCCACGCTGCAACGGGTCGGGCCAGGGCTCGCCATTGCCGGTGAACGAAAGTGAGACGGAGTTCAGGCAGTGGCGCTCGTAGGTGGGCGGCGGGCCGTCCGGGAAAACGTGACCCAGGTGGCTGCCGCAGCGCGCGCAGGTGATCTCGGTGCGGACCATGCCGTGGCTGGTATCGCGGATTTCGCGCACGTGTGCCGGGTCGAACGGGGCGAAGAAGCTCGGCCAACCGGTGCCGGAATCGAACTTGGTGCTGGAGCGGAACAGCGGCAGCGCGCACAGCCGGCAGCAGTAGACACCCTCGCGCTTGTTGTCGAGGAACACGCCGCAGAACGGCGCCTCGGTACCGTGCTGCAGCAGCACGCGGCGCTCTTCGCTGCTGAGGCCGGCGATCAGCGCCTCGGTCTGGGTGGCGGTGGGGGGCGTC
Source organism: Stenotrophomonas sp. WED208 (assembly GCF_040984485.1). Lineage (NCBI taxonomy): Bacteria > Pseudomonadati > Pseudomonadota > Gammaproteobacteria > Lysobacterales > Lysobacteraceae > Stenotrophomonas > Stenotrophomonas sp. WED208. The sequence goes on along the minus strand of NZ_JAZARB010000001.1, from coordinate 4,139,838 downwards.
AGGTCGAAGGCAGTCATGCCGGCTCTCCGTGGGGTTGATGGCCTGGGGATGCCGACAAACGTGGGGCTGCGGGCGCAGCCTTGCAAGTGTGATGGCCGTTCATGGGCGGCACACAGGTGCAGGCGCAAGGTAAATGTGATCCACGCCGGAGCGTGACATGAAACCGACCCTTTCCCTGCTGTTGATGGCCCTGGTGCCCACGTTGGCGCTGGCCCAGGTGCCCACTGCCGACCCCACCGCCACCCGCAGTGCGACCACCGTGGCGCCAGCGCCGGTGGTACCGCCGCCGCAGGCCGCCCGCCCGCAGCCGCAGGTACTGCCCTCGCCGCAGCCGGCGCAGCCGATCAAGTCCACCGGCCCCGCCCAGATCGCGCCCACCCCGGGGCCGAAGCCGGCCGACAAGGTGTACGACCGCAATGGCCGTATCGTGCCTGGTGTGCGCCCGGCCGGTCCGAACCGCGTGTTTGATTCGCGTACCGGCCGCTATTACGACAGCGTGCCGGCCGGCGATGGCCAGCAGATCAAGCGCTGATCTCGGGTGCCAACCGAGGTTGGCAGCTGGCGCACGCTGTTCGGCCTGAACGCACGAAAACAACCTGCTGCAGATCACTGCTTTTTCGCCTGCGATTAACCGTTCCGGGACCAACGTGACCGTGCGTCGGCATTCCGCCGCCGCATGTCCTTCGTCCATTGGATCGCGATCATGAAAAACCAGCAGAACCGTCATCCCGGCAAGGAACCGCAGGGCCGCAACCCGCAGCAACAACAGCAGCAACAGCAGCAACAGCAGCAGATGGAGCCGCAGCAGCCGCACAAGGGTGGCAAGCAGCAGGAACAGCGCTCGCAGAAGCATCCGCAGCAGCGCTGACGGTTGCCATGACCGGGGTCAGAACCCGCTGCGCGGGATCCGACCCCTTGCCGAATCCTGACCGGGGTCGGATCCCGCATGGCGGGCTCTGACCCCAATCGCAGCCGCGCCTCAATCCGGAATCGGCAGGCTCAGCGTTTCCTTCACTTCTTCCATCACGATGTAGCTCTTCGACTCACGTACATGCGGCAGCGTCAGCAACGTGCTGCCGAGCAGCTTGCGGTAGGAGGCCATCTCGCTGATCCGCGCCTTCAGCAGGTAATCGAAGTCGCCCGACACCAGGTGGCACTCCAGCACGTTGGGCAGCTTCAGGGCCGCGCGCCGGAACTCCTCGAAGATGTCACCGGACTTGTAAGCCAGGCTGATCTCCACGAACACCAGCAGGCTGGCCTTCACCGCCGCCGGGTCGAGGTGGGCGTGGTAGCCGGTGATCACCCCTTCGCGCTCGAGCCGGCGCACGCGCTCGGTGCATGGGGTGGTTGACAGGCCGACCCGCTCACCCAGTTCGGTGAAGGAGATGCGGCCCTCGGCCTGCAGGATGCGCAGGATCTTGCGGTCGATCTTGTCCAGTTCGCGGGTACGGGTGGCCATGGCCGTCAACCTTGGGGAATGAATTGCAGGAGAACATCCTGCCGGTTGATTTCAAAACAGGCAAATCAACTGGGAATGGCTGTCTATACTTCCCCAATTATGGTCCCGGCACGCTCCAGTGCAGGGAATGATCGGGTTGGAGAAGTCCCATGCGAGTCCTAGTCCTCGGCAGCGGCGTGATCGGCACCACCAGTGCCTGGTACCTGCGACAGGCCGGGTTTGAAGTCACGGTCATCGACCGTCAGCCCGGCCCGGCGCTGGAAACCAGCTTCGCCAATGCCGGCCAGCTGTCGTTCGGCTACACCTCGCCGTGGGCCGCCCCGGGCGTGCCGAAGAAGGCCATCGGCTGGCTGTTCGAGAAGCACGCGCCGCTGGCGATCAAGCCGGGCATGGACCTGGCCCAGTACCGCTGGCTGTGGCAGATGCTGCGCAACTGCACCCAAGAGCGCTACGCGATCAACAAGGCGCGCATGGTGCGCATGTCCGAGTACAGCCGCGACTGCCTGAACGAGCTGCGCGCGCAGATCGGCATCGAGTTCGAAGGCCGCGACCTGGGCACCACCCAGCTGTTCCGCACCCAGCAGCAGCTGGATGCCTCGGCGCAGGACATCGAGATCCTGGCCCAGTACGGCGTGCCGTACGAGGTACTGGACCGCGCCGGCATCATCCAGGCCGAACCGGCCCTGGCCCATGTCGATGGCCTGGTCGGCGCGCTGCGCCTGCCACGTGACCAGACCGGCGACTGCCAGCTGTTCACCCGCCGCCTGGCGCAGATGTGCGTGGATGCCGGTGTCGAGTTCCGTTTCGACCAGGACATCACCGGCCTGGAATTCGATGGCGACCGCATCACCGGCGTGCGCATCGACGGCAAGCTGGAAACCGCCGACCGCTTCGTGGTCGCGCTGGGCAGCTATTCGCCCGCACTGGTCGCACCGCTGGGCATGCGCCTGCCGGTGTACCCGCTGAAGGGTTACTCGCTGACCCTGCCGATCACCGATCCGGCGATGGCGCCGACCTCGACCATCCTCGACGAGAGCTACAAGGTGGCGGTGACCCGCTTCGACGACCGCATCCGCGTCGGTGGCATGGCCGAAGTGGCCGGCTTCGACCTGTCGCTGTCGCAGCGCCGTCGCGAGACCCTGGAGCTGGTGGTGAGCGATCTCTACCCGAAGGGCGGCGACCTGTCGCGCGCGCAGTTCTGGACCGGCCTGCGCCCGGCCACGCCGGACGGTACGCCGGTGATCGGCGCCACGCCGTTCCGCAACCTGTACCTCAACACCGGCCACGGCACCCTGGGCTGGACCATGGCCTGCGGCTCGGGCCGCTACCTGGCCGATCTGATGAGCGCGCGCCAGCCGCAGATCAGCACCGAAGGCCTGGATATTTTCCGCTACGGCCAGTACGGTCACGCGCCGCAACAAGAGAACCGCACATGCGTCCTGCCCGCGCGCTGATCGATCTGGGCGCCCTGCGCAGCAACTACCGGCTCGCCCGTGAACTGGGCGGTGGCAAGGCCCTGGCGATCATCAAGGCCGATGCCTATGGCCACGGCGCAGTGCGCTGTGCGCAGGCACTGGAAGGCGAGGCCGATGGCTTCGGCGTGGCCACCATCGAAGAGGCGCTGGAACTGCGCCAGGCCGGCATCCGTGCGCCGATCCTGCTGCTGGAAGGCATCTTCGAGCCCAGCGACATGGCGCTGGTGGCCGAGCATGATTTCTGGTTCGCCGTTGGCTCGCCGTGGCAGCTGGAAGCCGTCGCTGCCTTCAACAGCCCGCGTCCGTTGACGGTGTGGCTGAAGCTGGACAGCGGCATGCATCGCCTCGGCCTGGACGTGGACAGCTTCCGCGCCGCGCATGCACGCCTGTTGGCGCTGCCGCAGGTCGAACGCATCGTGCTGATGACCCACCTGGCACGCGCTGACGAGCTGGACAGCGAGCGCACCCACGAGCAGGCCGCGACCTTCGCCCGCGCCACTGACGGGTTGGAAGGCGAGACCAGTGTATGCAACTCGCCGGCACTGCTGGGCTGGCCGGATGTGCGCAGCGACTGGGTCCGCCCGGGCCTGATGCTGTACGGCGCCAACCCGCTGCCGGACAACACCGCGCTGACCGAGCGCCTGCGCCCGGTGATGACGATGCAGTCCAAGGTGATCGCCGAGCGCTGGATCGAGGCCGGTGAGCCGGTGGGCTATGGCGCGCGCTTCGTGGCCAAGGCACGCACCCGCGTGGGCGTGGTCGCGCTCGGCTATGCCGACGGGTATCCGCAGTTCGCACCGAATGGCACGCCGGTGCTGATCGATGGTCATCCCGGAGCCCTGATCGGCCGCGTGTCGATGGACATGCTGACCGTGGACCTGACCTCGCATCCGCAGGCCGGCGTTGGCAGTGTGGTGGAGTTGTGGGGGAGTGCACCGACGCTGGCGGAACTGGCGCCGCGCTGTGGCGTGAGCGCCTATCAGCTGCCGTGCGCGGTCAAGCGCGTGGCGAAGGTGTACGTGTAGCGCCGAGCCCACGCTCGGCGCCGTGAATGCGTGTCGACCAAGGTCGACACCTACCGACGGGCGTTACGCGCAGTGGTCGCCTGGTGCGGGTCGCCGTGGGGACTAACGCGCGGCGGTGGCCTGGCTGGCCAGCTGACGCCTGACCCAGTCATCGATCAGGCGCTTCTCGTAGCGCAGCGGGTCACTGTCGCTCTTCAGCCCCAGGTTGTGCAGGTAGCCTGTATCGCTGAGGCGCGCATCGCCCTCGCTGACGATACGGCCGCTGGCGTCCTTCAATGTGTACTGCAGGCTGATCCGCGGCGGGTAGATGTCGCGCATGATCCGGATGTCGCGGCCGCGCGGGCCGTGCCACGGCTCGTAGTCACCGGCGCGCTTGATGTCGACCAGGGTCACATCGAGCGTCTGCCCTGGTTGCAGCGGTTTGGCCGCGGTGGTCTGCAGGTAGCGCGCCAGCTGCTGCACCCAGTCGCCACGTTCGGCCTCGAAGCGGTTGGTGCTCTGGCGGATCTCGGTGAACTTGGCCGGATCGTCCCACTTCACGCTGACCGGGCCATCGGCCTGCAGTGCGCGGGGAGCTTCCGGATCGGTCACGGTGCGCGGTGCCGCGCTGGCACCGCCCGCCACAAGGGCGCCTGCCAGCAGGGCAATCGCGAGTGAGCGTTTCATGACGGTCTCCTGCGTCCCTCGATGGGGGCGATGTTGATCACGGATCGAGTGTGATCCTGCTTTCAGGCGACAGCAATGGCCTGATGCGTCGTGCGCAAGGGTGGTTGCCGCCAATTCATCGTCGTCAACCATGACTGACGGCGCTTGACGCTGTGAATACGCCCTTTGGAAGATGCTGTGCCTCCAACCCGGCCTGCACAGACGCCCTTGTCCACACTGCCGCCCCTCGTGGAGCGCCCACCGATGATGGTGCCGGCGCCCGAACCCGACCTGCATCATGGCGTGCTTGAGCGCATCAACGCCGGTTTCTGCGTGATCCAGGTGCTGTTCGAGGGCGACCGGGCCGTGGACTATCGATTCATCGAGGTCAATGACGCCTTCGAGCGGCACACCGGGCTGAAGGATGCACGTGGCCAGCGCATGAGCCTGCTGGAACCGAACCATGAGGAAGACTGGTTCCGCATCTACGGCGAGGTCGCACGCAGTGGCCGGCCGGCACAGTTCGAGATGGAGGCGCGTGCGCTGGGGCGCTCGTTCGCGGTCGATGCGGTGCGCGTGGGCCGTCCGGGGGAAGACAAGGTCGGCATCCTGTTCTTCGACATCACCGCGCGCAAGCAGATGGAAGTGGAGCTGGGCGAGAGCGAAGCCCGCTTCAGCGCGCTGGCCGATGGCCTGCCGATGCCGGTGTGGGTGCTCGACGAGCGCGGCCATGCCCGCTTCGTCAACAGCGCCTTCAGCGAGTTCTTCGGGGGTGATGAGACGCGTGTGCCGGAAGACGTCTGGCGTGGCCTGGTGCATCCGGATGATGCGTCGGTGTTCGAGTACGAACTGCAGGAAGCGCTGAAGGCGCAACGTTCGATGCATGCACTGGTGCGGGCGCGGCGCGCCGACGGCCAGTGGCGCTGGCTGGAAATGAATGCCCGCCCGCGCTTCTCGCGCATGGGCCGTTTCATCGGCCTGGCCGGCAGCAGTCCGGATGTGACCGAACGACGTGAGATCGAGCTGGCGCGCGAGGAACTGCTGCAGTCCGAGCGTGCCGCGCGCAGCGCTGCGGAAAACATGGCGCGGCTGAAGGATGAATTCCTGGCCACGCTGTCGCACGAGCTGCGCACACCGCTGACCACCATCCTCGGCTGGAGCGAACTGCTGCTGCAGCGCGTGGACAACACCAGCCCGCTGTACAAGGGCCTGAACGTGATCGCCAACAGCGCGGGTGCGCAGAAGCGGCTGATCTCGGACATGCTTGACCTCAGCAGCATGCTGCTGGGCAAGGTGCAGCTGGAGGTGGAAGTGCTGGACCTGCGCACGGTGCTCGGTGAGGCCATCGGCGCGCAGGAACTGGTGGCCGAAGGCAAGGCGCTGGACGTGCACCTGCAGCTGCCCGAGCAGCCCAGCCTGGTACTGGGTGATGCCACGCGCCTGCAGCAGGTGTTCTGGAACCTGCTCTCGAATGCGATCAAGTTCACCCCGGCCGAGGGCCGCATCGACCTGCAGCTGCAGGCCGAAGGCAATTACTGGATGATCACCGTGCGCGATACCGGCGACGGCATCGCACAGGAATTCCTCAATCACCTGTTCAGTCGCTTCCGCCAGGCCGATGGCACCACCACCCGCCGCCATGGCGGCCTGGGCCTGGGCCTGGCGATCGTGCAGCAGCTGGTCGAACTGCACGGTGGCACCGTTACCGCCGCCAGCGAAGGCCATGGCCACGGCGCCACCTTCACGGTTCGCCTGCCGCAGCACATTCCCGATGCCGAGCGGCGCCCGCTGCGTGAAGTGATCAGCGGGCCGATCCTGGAGCCGGTGATCGTCGAGCCGTATCCGCTGCGGGGCATGCACGTGCTGGCGGTGGAAGACCAGCCGGAAGTGCTGGAGTACCTGCGGCGCATGCTGGAAGAGCAGGGTGCGAGCGTGTCGGCGGCCAGCTCGGCCGGTGAAGCACTGGCGCTGCTGGCCGATACCGGTCACCTGCAGTACCACGTGATGCTGACCGACATCGGCATGCCGGGCATGGATGGCTACGGCCTGGTACGCACGCTGCGTGAGGACATGGGTGTGGATGCCATGACCCTTCCGGCCGTGGCGGTGACGGCGCTGGCGCGTGCCGATGACCGACGTCGTGCGCTGGCATCGGGCTTCCAGGAACATGTCGCCAAGCCGTATTCGGTGGCGCAGCTGGTGTCCGCCGTGCGCAAGGTACAGGTGCCACGCGCGGACAGCGCGCTGCACTGAGCATTCACGGCCGATCGGCGACCCTGCACGCAGGAGGTCGCCGATGTCCCGCACAGCTCCCCGTATCCATACCGATCCAGCGCAGATCGCGCGCCTGGAAGCCCTGTTGCCGCAGCTGGAAGGCGAAACGCAGGTGGAACTGACCCTGCACGATGGCCGTCGCCTGCTGGGCACGGTGGCGGTGAAACCCACCCTCCAGCAGTATCGCGATGAGGCCGGTGACGAAGGCAGCAATGGCCAGCTGCGCCTGGATGACTACGACACGCCGGTGCAGCAGCACCATGTGTGGCTGGACGAGATCGCCAGCATCAACCGCCTGCCACCCAAGGCACCTTGATCCGATGTAGAGCCGAGCCCACGCTCGGCTGCGCCGTCGCCCGAGCGTGGGCTCGGGCGCTACAGATGTATCAATGCTCGAACAACGTCGGCGTCGCCTCGAACCGCCGCGCATAGGCGCGTTCCTCCGCGACCCTCGCCACCTCGTCATCGGCCAGGTCCGGTGCGCCGTATACCGCATAGGCCACGCTGCCATCGGCGCCATGACCGACCTGGTGCAGCCGGTAACGCGAGTGGCCGCCGCCGGTGTCCTCGGGGTAGTGCACGGGCGGATGGCTGCCTTCCAGGTCCATTTCACTGTTGTCGACCACGCCACCGACGAACAAGGCTCGCATGCGGGTTCTCCTGGGTTTCCGGGGGAGCCTCTACCCTGAACGTTTCAATGTTGCTGGCAGATCAAGGCCCCGTTCGGGTTTCGCAAAGTGGCCGCCGGGGCCGGGCCGGCCAAGCCGGTACAATGGACGGCCCTCACGCTTGAAGTACCCGCGCCGATGGCCTCCAGCGACGACGCCCCCCTGCAGACCCTGTTCCTGCCGTTCTCCCAAGGTGCCCTGCGCTGGCCGGAGGGTCCGGTGGCCTTCCTGCGTGCCCGCGACGGCTGGCCGCTGCGCGAAGCGGCCGGCAACCGCGAGGTGCACTGCGAGCAGAGCTTCGCCCCGTTCGCGCAGCCGCTGCAGCAGGCCGCTGGCTGGACTGTCAGTGGCCAGCTGGACGATGTGGCCGGCAAGGGCCGCTATCCGCTGGTGCTGGTGTTGCCGCCGCGCCAGCGTGAAGAAGCCCGCGCGCTGTTCGCCCGCGCGCTGGCGCTGGTTGCCGAGGGCGGACGCATCGTCGCCTGCCAGTCCAACAACGAAGGTGCCCGCTCGGGCGAGGGCGACCTCAAGCAGCTGACCGGCCTCGGTGGCAGCCTGACCAAGAACCATTGCCGCGTGTACTGGACCGCGCCGATGCAGGGCCAGCACGACGCTGACCTGGCCAAGCGCTGGTCGGCGCTGGACGCGGTGCGCCCGATCGTCGGTGGCCGTTTCCTCAGCCGCCCGGGCGTGTTCGCCTGGGACCGCATCGACCCGGCGTCGGCGCTGCTGGCCGAGCACCTGCCGGCTGACCTGGCCGGGCGTGCCGCTGATCTGGGAGCTGGTTACGGTTACCTGTCGCGCGAGCTGCTGGAGCGCTGCCCGAAGATCACCGCGCTGGACCTGTACGAGGCCGAGCAGCGAGCGCTGGCCCTGGCCGAGCTGAACCTGGCGCCGCCGCCGCGCCCGCTACCGCTGCGCTTCCTGTGGCGTGACGTCACCGCCGGCATCGAGCCGGGCTACGACGTCATCATCAGCAACCCGCCGTTCCATACACCCTCGCGTGCCGACCGCCCGGACATCGGCCAGCGCTTCATCGCCGGGGCCGCGCAGGCGCTGCGCCCGGGCGGGCGCCTGTACGTGGTGGCCAATCGCCACCTGCCATACGAGTACACCCTCAACGAGAGCTTTGGCGCGGTGCGCGTGATCGCCGAGCGCGATGGCTTCAAGCTGGTGGAAGCGGTGAAGGGGAAGGGCAAGTGAAGCTGGTCAAGCACATCGCCAACCTGGGCTATGGCAGCCGCAAGCAGGTGCAGTGGATGTTCCGCGAGGGCCGCGTCACCGACGCCGACGGCGAGGTGCTGTACGCCGATGACCAGGTGCCGCACGAGGCGATCCGGATCGACGGCGAGCCGCTGGACCCGCCGGTGGGGCTGTCGATCGCGCTGCACAAGCCCGCTGGCTACACCTGTTCGACCAAGGACACCGGCCGCCTGATCTACGACCTGCTGCCACCGCGCTTCCGCGACCGCGATCCGGTGCTGTCCACGGTGGGTCGCCTCGACCGCGAGACCAGCGGCCTGCTGCTGCTGACCGACGATGGCGGCCTGCTGCACCGGATCATCTCGCCGAAGTCGAAGCTGCCGAAGGTCTACGAGGTGGAACTGAGCGACGACCTGCGCGGCGACGAAGTGGCGTTGTTCGCCAGCGGCACGCTGATGCTGGAGTCCGAGAAGACCCCCCTGCTGCCGGCTGAACTCGAAGTGCTGGATACGCGTCGCGCGCGCCTGGTGCTGCATGAAGGCCGCTACCATCAGGTACGCCGCATGTTCGCCGCCACCGGCAACCACGTGCAGGCCCTGCATCGCAGCCGCGTCGGCGGGCTGGACCTGCAGGGACTGGACGAAGGGCAATGGCGGCAGCTCACTCCCACCGACCTGGATACGCTGTTCGCTCCATGACCACCATCGCTGCGCTGCCGTTCCTGCCCGACGCCGTCATCTTCGACATGGACGGCCTGATGATCGACAGCGAGCGGGTCTCGCTGGCCTGCTGGAGCGAGGCCGCCGACGCGTTCGGGCTGGGCCTGGACGAAACGGTGTTCCTGCGCATGGTCGGCCTCGGTGACCGTGACACGCACGCGCTGCTGCGTGCGCAGGGCATCGAGGACAGCGTGATCGAGGCGGTGGCGGCACGTTGCCATGAACTGTACGAAGCGCGCACGCAGACTGGCCTGCCGCTGCGGCCGGGCATCCTGGAGCTGCTGGAACTGCTGAAGGCGCATGCGATCCCGCGTGCAGTGGCAACCACCACGCGGCAGCCGCGGGCCAACCGCAAGCTGGCCGCTGCTGGGCTGCTGCCGTACTTCGATGCGGTGATCACCAGTGGCGACGTGGCGCGGCCGAAACCGGCGCCGGACATCTACCTGCTGGCCGCGCAGCGGCTTGGCCAGGCGCCGGAACGCTGCCTGGCGCTGGAAGACTCACCGGCCGGCACGCGCGCGGCATTGGCGGCTGGCATGACCGTGATCCAGGTGCCGGACCTGGTGCATCCCGATGAAGAACTGCGCGCACTGGGTCACCGCATCGTCGGCTCGCTGGTGGACGCGCACGCGCTGCTGTTGCCGCTGCTGCCAAGGTAGCGGTGGGTGCCAACCTTGGTTGGCACGCTTTTCAATGCAGTCGAGCAAGCTCGACTCTACGGGTGCCGACCGTGGGTCGGCACACCTGCCCCATCACACCCGCCCGAACACCAGCGCCGCGTTGGTGCCACCGAAACCGAAGCTGTTGGACATCACCGTATCCAGCTTCTGCTCGCGGCTCTCGCGCAGGATCGGGAAGCTCTCCACCTTCGGGTCCAACTCGCCGATGTTGGCCGAACCGGCGACGAAGCCATCGCGCATCATCAGCAGGCAGTAGATCGCCTCGTGCACGCTGGCCGCACCCAGTGAATGGCCGGACAGCGCCTTGGTCGAGGACAGCGGCGGCACCGCGTCGCCGAACACTTCGCGGATCGCGTTGAGCTCGGTGACGTCGCCCAGCGGGGTCGAGGTGCCGTGGGTGTTGAGGTAGTCCAGCGGACGATCGACGCCCTGCAGTGCCATCTTCATGCAGCGCACCGCGCCTTCACCGGACGGCGCGACCATGTCGGCGCCATCGGACGTCACGCCGTAACCGATCAGCTCGGCATGGATGTGCGCGCCGCGCGCAACCGCGTGGTCGTAGTCCTCCAGCACCAGCATGCCGCCGCCACCGGCGATGACGAAGCCGTCGCGGTCCTTGTCGTACGGGCGCGAGGCGCTGGCCGGGGTCTCGTTGAAGCTGGTCGACAGCGCGCCCATCGCATCGAACATCACGCTCATCGACCAGTGCAGGTCTTCACCGCCACCGGCGAACATGATGTCCTGCGCGCCGTGGCGGATCATGTCCGCGGCGGCACCGATGCAGTGCGCCGAGGTGGCGCAGGCGGCCGACAGCGAGTAGCTGACGCCCTTGATCTGGTAGGCCGTGGCCAGGCAGGCCGAGACCGTCGAGCACATCGTGCGCGGCACCATGTACGGGCCGACCTTGCGCACGCCACGTTCGCGCAGCAGATCGACCGCGCCGATCTGCCACTCGCTGGAACCGCCACCGGAACCGGCAATCAGGCCGGTGCGCAGATTGCTGACCTGCTCGGGGCTGAGCCCGGCATCGGCGATGGCATCGCGCATGGACAGGAAGGCGAAGGCCGCGGCGTCGCTCATGAAGCGCTTCTGCTTGCGGTCGATCAGGGCGTCCAGATCGAGGTCGACACGGCCGCCGACCTGGCTGCGCAGGCCGGCATCGGCATGGTCGGCCAGCAGGGTGATGCCCGAGCGCCCTTCGCGCAGCGCGGCCGAAACGGTATCCAGATCATTGCCGAGGCAGGACGTGATGCCCATGCCGGTGATGACAACGCGACGCATCAGAAGCTCCCGGTTTCAGTGAACAGGCCGACGCGCAGGTCGCGCGCGCTGTAGATTTCGCGATCATCCACGTACATGCGGGCGTCCGACTGGGCCATCACCAGCTTGCGGTTGATGACCCGGCTGATGTCGATCTCGTAACGCACGAGCTTGGCGTCCGGCAGTACCTGGCCGGTGAACTTTACCTCGCCGCAGCCCAACGCGCGGCCCCTGCCGGGGGCGCCCAGCCAGGTCAGGAAGAAGCCGGTCAGCTGCCACATGGCATCCAGGCCCAGGCAGCCGGGCATCACCGGGTCGCCGATGAAGTGGCAGCCGAAGAACCACAGGTCCGGGCGGATATCCAGTTCGGCGCGTACCATGCCCTTGCCATGCGGTCCGCCGTCCTCGCGGATTTCAGTGATGCGGTCGAACATCAGCATCGGGTCGTTGGGCAAACGGCCGGCAGCGGTGCCGAACAGTTCACCGCGTGCGCTGGCCAGCAGCTGTTCGCGGTTGAACGCGTGGAGACGGGTCATGAAGCACAATCCTGGAAGCGGGGAAACAGGGAAACAAGCGCTCGAGGATGCCCGTGGAAACTGCGCCGATCAAACATTTCAACCGTACGCAACCGTAGTGTTTTCAAGGGAATACGCGCATCCTGTTGATGTGCAAAGACCATACTTCGGCGTGTGGCCCGCCCGGCCCGCCCCCGCCTTTTCCGCCTGACATGACCCGACTGCGCAAGATCATCCACGTCGACATGGACGCGTTCTACGCGTCGGTGGAGCAGCGCGACGATCCGTCACTGCGCGGCAAGCCGGTGGTTGTGGCATGGCGCGGCGCACGTTCAGTGGTGTGCGCGGCGTCGTACGAGGCACGCGTGTTCGGCGTGCGTTCGGCGATGCCCGCCGTGCGTGCCGAGCGCTTGTGCCCGGATGCGATCTTCGTGCCGCCGGACTTCGCACGTTACAAGGCGGTGTCACAGCAGGTACGCGGGATTTTCCTGCGCCACACCGACCTGGTCGAGCCGCTGTCGCTGGACGAGGCCTACCTGGACGTGACCGAGCCGAAGAGCGGCATCGAACTGGCCACCGACATCGCCCGTACCATCCGCGCGCAGATCCGCGAGGAAACCCAGCTGACTGCTTCAGCCGGGATCGCACCGAACAAATTCCTGGCCAAGATCGCCTCGGACTGGCGCAAGCCCGACGGCCAGTTCGTGATTCCACCGCAGCGGGTGGACGCCTTCCTGCTGCCACTGCCGGTGAACCGGGTGCCCGGCGTCGGCAAGGTGATGGAAGGCAAGCTGGCCGCGCGCGGCATCGTCACCTGCGGTGACCTGCGGCAGTGGGCACTGATCGATCTGGAAGAGGCGTTTGGCAGCTTCGGCCGCAGCCTGTACAACCGCGCACGCGGCATCGACGAGCGGCCGGTGGAGCCGGACCAGCAGGTGCAGTCGATCTCCTCCGAAGACACCTTCGCCGAGGATCTACCGCTGGAAGATCTGGGTGAGGCCATCGTGCAGCTGGCGGAGAAGACCTGGAACGCCACCCGCAAGACCGAACGCGTCGGCCACACCGTGGTGCTGAAGCTGAAGACCGCGCAGTTCCGCATCCTCACCCGCAGTTTCACCCCCGAGCGCCCGCCCGAATCGATGGAAGAACTGCGCGACATCGCCCTGGCCCTGCGCGCCCGCGTCGACCTGCCGGCGGAGACACGTTACCGCCTGGTCGGCGTCGGGCTGGGCGGCTTCCGCGAAAAGGAACCGGTGGTGCAGGGCGAGTTGTTCGAGCACGGGTCGAACGATTCCCCACGTAGCTGATCTTCGTGTCGACCAAGGTCGACACCCACCAAGAGCAGGTCATGCCATCCAGACAGGTTGCGGAGACATGCCATCCAGACAGATCGCAGAGAACTGTCGAAGGCGGGGTGGGTCCGGTTGCGGGGGTGTCCGCGGCATGGATGCCGCGGCCAAGCCCCCAGGGATGGGTTTACGGCGTCCCCCGCAACCGGACCCACCCCGACATCCCACGGATAGCCCGCTGTTGCTGTTGCTTCTGCTGTTGCCGTTGCATTGAGCAGGTGCAGGGCGCAGCCCTGCAAAAGAACCCCCCCTACCTCATGGCCACTGCATCTCGCCCTTGGCCACCTTCGCACTCAGCTCCAGCGACGCCACGCCGTCCAGCTTCGGGTAGCGCGCCTGCATCGCCTTCACCAGCGTCGCACTGTCCTTGGCCTTTGCCGCCTCGGTATCGAACGCGCGGATGTAGTCCGCGGTGAAGCGCAGCGCACTGGCATCCAGTGCCGCGCCCGGCGCGTAGTGCCCCGGCACCACCACCTTCGGCTTCAGTGCCTGCAGCCGCTGCAGGGTCTGCAGCCAGTCGGCATGTGACTTCGGCGTCTGCGTGTCGGCCATCCACACGTGTTCGCCCGCCACCACCGGAATGCCACCGACGATCGCGCGTAGCGACGGCACCCACAGCACCGTGCGGTCCGGCGTCGGCCCATCCAGGCCGATCAGTGGCAGGCGCTCGCCTTCCAGCTGCAGGGCATCGCCGTCCAGCACCTGCGGCACCACGATGCGCGCCGGCAGGTCGGCACCCATCTTCGGCCCCCAATAGGCCAGCTTGCCAGCCTCGGTCTGCTGGATGTGGGCAACGGTCTGCGCGGTGGCGACGATGCGCGCCTGCGGGAACGCGTCCTGCACGGTGGCCAGGCCGAAGTAGTAATCCGGATCGCCGTGGCTGATGTAGATCGTGGTCAGCTGCTTGCCGCTGGCGCGGATCAGCTCGACCAGCTTGCGCGCGTCGCTGGCAGCAAACTGCGCATTGACCAGGATCGCGTCGTGGCGGCCTTCGATCAGCACCGAGGACACCGAGAACATCGCCTGCGGGCCGGGATGGAAGGTCTGCAGGTGCAGCTGGGATTTCGTGGCCGTGGCCGGCGCCGCGGCGGCCGGCGCGGCGAGCAGTGGCGCACTGGTGAAGCTGGCGGCCAGGGCGAGGGGGAGCAGCAGGGCAGCGGTACGCATTGGAATTCCTTGTGTAGAGCCGAGCCAATGCCCGGCTGCAGGTTCGCGTAGCGCCGAGCGCGGGCTCGGCCCTACAAGGGACGCACGTGGATCAATACGCCGCAGTGATGATCTGCTTCGGGTACTGGTGTGCTTCCAGCTCGGCGACGAACGCCGCGCCGTAGTCGGCGTAGCTGATGCGGCTGTGCCCGCTGGCATCGGCCAGGAAGGCCTTGGGCTGCACGCGGTACTGGCCACGCTCTTCGCCCGGGCCGATTTCGGCGGCCGGCGAGAAGAAGGTCCAGTCCAGGTCATCCACCGCCTGCAGGCGGTTGAAGGCTTCACGATGGGCCAGTGCGTACGGCTTGTAGGCCTCCGGGAAGGTGGGGGTATCGACCAGCTGCACGCCCGGCGCCACTTCCAGGCTGCCGGCGCCACCGACCACCACCAGGCGCGGTACACCGGCCTTGCGTGCGGCGGCAGCCAGCTGCGCGGCGACCTCGCCGACGCGGCCGATGTCATCGCCCGGACGCGGGCCGTAAGCACTGGCCAGCACGTCGTTGCCGGTGATGGCGGCGACCAGGGCGTCCTGGTCATCCAGCGAGGCGATCACCGGGTGGGCACCGGCCAGTTCAGCCGGAAGATCCTGTGCGCTGCGCACGATGACGGTGAGTTCGTGGCCGCGGGCCAGCGCGTGGCGGGCGATCTGGCGGCCGATGTTGCCGGTGGAACCAACGAGGGCGATCTTCATGGCAGGACTCCGTGGGGCGGTGTGGGGTGGGAATGGGGCCACTCTAGGCTGCTGCAGTTGATCGAAAAACAGCGTATAACGCGCTTGTTTGTTGCATGGATCGAGCATATGGACCGATTGACCGCCATGACCGTCTTCGTCGAGGTGGCCGAGCGCGGCAGCCTCACCGCCGCCGCCGAGGTGCTGGACATGTCGCGGGCGATGGTCAGCCGCTATCTGGCCGAGGTCGAGGGCTGGCTGGGCGCACGCCTGTTGCACCGGACCACGCGCCGGGTCAGCCTGACCGGTCCTGGCGAGGCGGCACTGGCGCGCTTCCGGCAGATGCTGGCGATCGGTGAAGAACTGCAGGGCGAACTGGCCAGCGATGATCCCGAGCCGCATGGCACGTTGCGGGTGACCGCCAGCGTCTCGTTCGGGCAGAGCCATCTGGCACGGGCGGTGGCTGGCTTCGTCGCGCGCCATCCGGCGGCGCGCATCGAGCTGCTGCTGGTCGACCGCACGGTGAATCTGGTGGAAGAGCGGGTGGACCTGGCGGTGCGCATCGCGCGCCAGATCGACCCCAGCCTGATCGCACGGCGACTGGCCACCTGCCGCTCGGTGCTGTGCGCGACGCCGTCCTACCTGCAGGCGCGTGGCACGCCGACCGCGCCGGAGCATCTGGCCGCGCACAACTGCCTGACCCATCATTACGTCGGCAAGAGCCTCTGGCAGCTGCACCGCGACGGTCGTTCGCTGTCGGTGGCGGTGGGCGGCAACATCAGCGCCAACGAGGCCTCGCTGCTGCTGGAGGCGGTGCGCGCCGGCGCCGGCATCGCCATGCTGCCGACCTACCAGGTGGCGCCGCTGCTGCGCAGTGGTGAGCTGATCGAACTGCTGCCCGATTTCAGCCTGGACGAACTGGGCATTCATGCCGTGTACGCGTCACGGCGCCAGCAGCCCGCTATCATGCGGCGATTCCTGGATTTCCTGGGCGAGTGTTTCGCCAGCCCGGCCTTCCAGGATCTGGATTGGCGCCCACCGGGCAAGGAGCACGCATGAACCATGGACAGGCCTTGATCGACCACAACCGTGCCGCCTGGGACCGACAGGCCAGCGAAGTGCGCGAATGGTCGCGCCCGGTGGAAAGCACAACGATCGCCGCCGCGCGCGAAGGCCGCTGGCAGGTGCAGCTGACGCCCCGCGCGCTGCCGCTGGACTGGCTGGGGGACGTGCGCGGCCGTCGCATCCTGTGCCTGGCCTCGGGTGGCGGCCAGCAGGCGCCGGTGCTGGCGGCGGCCGGGGCAGACGTCACCGTGTTCGATCTGTCCGACGGGCAGCTGGAACAGGACCGCAGGGTCGCTGCGCGTGACGGCCTGCAGCTGCGCACCGTACAGGGTGACATGCGCGATCTGCATGCGTTCGCCAACGACAGTTTCGATGTGGTGTTCCACCCGATCTCGAACCTGTACGTGCCTGATGTGCGCCCGGTGTGGACCGAATGCCGGCGCGTTCTCGCACCCGATGGCCTGCTGATGGCCAGTTTCTACAACCCGGTGCTGTTCGTCGGCGCGCGCGATCCGCAGCTGGACGCACAGGGTCTGATCCGGCCGCAGTACGCCATCCCCTATTCGGACCTGGAAGACCTGGCGCCGGCCGAGCGCGAGGCGAAGCTGGCACGGGGTGACGCACTGACCTTCGGCCACAGCCTGACCGAGCTGATCGGTGGTCAGCTCGATGCCGGCTTCATCATCGATCGCTTCATGGAAGACTGGCAGCCGCAACCGCGCTTCCTGATCGACCGTTATCTGCCCACCTTCCTGGCCACCCGCGCACGCCGGATTGGTTGAGGCGGATCGGCGCAAAAACCAGCGGCGTACAATGGACGGCTCCACGTCATGCAGGTGCCGTTCCTTGTCGTATCCCTATCCGCTGGTCGTGTTCGACCTTGATGGCACGCTGGTCGACAGCGCCGCCGATATCGCCGAAGCACTGAACCGCACGCTGGAGGACATCGGTGTGGCACGCGTGCCGGAAGCCACGGTGCTGGGCTGGATCGGCGATGGCGTGCGCCGCCTGGTCGAGCAGGCCGTGCATGCCGCCGGTCGCGAGGTCGACCTGGCTGAAGTGATGCCGGTGTTCATGTTGCACTACCGTGAGTGCCTGCTGCGCAGCCCGCGCCTGTTCGACGGCGTGGCCGAAGCGCTGGCACAGCTGCGGGAACGCGCGGTGCCGCTGGCGATCTGCACCAACAAGCCCGAAGCGCTGGTGCCGCCACTGCTGCAGCACCTGGGTATCGGTGATGCGTTCGCGCTGGTGCTGGGCGGAGATTCGCTGCCGCAGCGCAAGCCCAGTGGCGAACCGCTGCGGCACATTGCCGCGCACTTCGGGTTGCCGGTGGACACCTGCCTGATGGTGGGTGATTCGTTGACCGACTACCGTGCCGCCGAAGCGGCCGGCATGCCGATCGCGCTGGTGCGCTATGGCTATCCGCGCGGCCTGGATCTGGCCACCGCAGATGCGGTGGCGGTGATCGACGACCTGCGTGAGCTGCCGGGGTTGCAGGCCTGACGCAATGGATAATCCCGTTCGCCGGCCGGCAGACCCGGCTGACGCAATGGGTAGTGCCGGCCGTTGGCCGGCAACCCGGAATGCGCTGCCGAAGGTCATGATGTTGCCTGCCAGCGGCCGGCACTACCATGAACGTTGCGGTCACTTCGGCTGGTAACGCACGCTCAGCTGGTACTCGCGGCCCGGCTGGTTGAACCACGCTACGGTCTCGTAGCGGCGATCGAACACGTTGGCGGCACGCGCCAGCAGCGACCACTCCGGCGTCAGCGCGTACTCGGCGCGCAGGTCCAGCGTGCCGTAGCCGCCAACCTTCACCGAGTTGCTGGCGTTGTCATAGCGCTTGCCTGCACCCTGCACGGTCAGGCCGGCGCGGACGTCACCGAAGCGGCGGTCGACGTCCAGGCGCGCGGTCTGCTGCGCACGGCGCGGCAGCCAGTTGTCGAACTGGGTGCTGCCATGGGTGCGGTTGCGCGGGTCGGTGTAGCTCAGCTGCGCGTTGATGTCGAAACCGGCCAACAGCACGCCACCGGTCAGCTCGGCACCGCGGATGCGCGCCTTCTCCACCTGCTGCATCTTCATCGTGGACGCATCGTAGGTGATCAGGTCATCGATGCGGGTCTCGTACACATCCAGGCCCCAATGCCAGCCCTGGCCCTGCTGCGAAACACCGAGATTGGCGCTCTTGGACTTCTCCGGGTTCAACGTCGGCACGCCGCTCCACGGGTCGTACAGGTCGCTGAAGGTCGGCGCCTTGAACGCCGTGCCGTAGCTGGCATTGACGCGCAGGCCGTGCTCCAGTTCCATCGCCCAGCCCACGCTGCCGGTGGCGTGGTTGCCGAACTGCTGGTTGTCGTCGTTGCGCGCGCTGGCCTGCAGCTGGTGGCGGCCGAAGCGGCCCTGGTACTGCACGAACACGCCGGTGTTGCGGCGGCTGTCGACGAGGTAACCCGCGCTGCTGCCATCCAGGTTGTCTTCGCTCCAATCCACGCCTGCACTCAGCAGCTGGCCCTCGGCCACGCCGAAGTCACCCTGCAGCGAGGCGCTGTCACGATGGGTCTGCGCGCTGCCGAACACCCCCGGTGCGCCGAAGTTGTCCGACTCGTTGTCACTGCGGCCGACGTTGGCGGTGAACGCCAGGCGTTCGGACGGGGTGTAGCGCACCTTGCCGGCCAGCACCTGCTGGCGGGTCTCCGAGTAGTTGTAGTAGCCGTCGTAGTGGTTCTTGCCGTCGGCACGCAATGCGCTGCCTTCCACGGTCCACTGGTCGTTGAAGCTGTAGCCGCCGCGCAGGCTCTTGGACAGGTTGCGGTAGCCGTCGCGGTCATGCTCGTCGGCAAAGCAGCCCGCGGAGAACACCGAGGAGGAGCCGCGGCAGGCATCGATGCCGTCGGAATGCTGGTAGGCGATGTCAGCGCCGAACCAGCCGCGTTCGGTGCCACCGCCGATGCCGCCACTGGCCTCGCGCAGGCCATTGCTGCCGCCACCGAGCTGGAAGTGCGGGGCGAAGTCACCCTGGTTGCGGCGGGTGAAGATCTGGATCACGCCACCGATGGCGTCGGCGCCGTACAGGCTGGACTGCGGGCCACGCACGATTTCCACGCGTTCGATCTGCGCCAGCGGCAGGTCCTGGTACATGGCCAGGCCGAGGTCGGCGCTGTTGATGCGCACGCCATCGACCAGCACCACGGTGTGGCCCGAGTTGGTGCCACGCAGGAACAGCGAGCTCTGCTTGCCCAGGCCGCCGGCATTGGTCAGGTTGATGCCGGCGCGGCCGCGCAGCAGTTCCTGCAGCGAGGTGGCCTGGCTGGATTCGATCTGCGCGCGGTCGATCACCTGGGCCGGCGCGATGCTGTCCTGCAGGGCAATCGGGGTGCGGGTGGCGGTAACCAGGATCTGGTCGAGCGCGGTGGTGTCATCGGCGGCCTGGGCCAGCGCGGGCAGAGCGGCCAGCATGGCCAGGGACAGCATTCGGGACTGCAGCTTCATGGGGGACTCCAGGTGCCACGCACGCCCGCGTGGCGAAGGGGAGGAGCCGCGAAGGCAGGCATGCGCCGACGCCGCAGCGCAGGCTGCGGTCATCCAGCGCCATGCCCACCGCATCGCGACCTGAGGCTTCCGGGCCGGTCTCCGGGCTTGCCGCCGGGTGGCGTGAGGCCACCGTCCAGGCGCCTTCCCATGCCTGCGGCACAGTGGCGGTGTTGCCTGGAACTGACGTGCTTACCGTTGCGGGGGCAGCGCCGGCCTGGCGTGGCATCACGCGTCACCGGCTTCCCGTTTCAACCTGCCGGCCGTGGCCGCAGGTCACCTGGAAGTGCGCGCAGTCTACGGCATCGCAGGCGGCCCGTAGCGTCGAGCCTGCTCGACTGCCTTTGCTGTGCCCTTAGAATGGTCCCTCGATCCCGTGGTGCCGTTGCCGATGTCCGCCCGTTTTCCGCTGTTCCCGCGTTGCCTGTACAGGACGCACGCATGATCCTCGACCTGGTCCGCCATGCCGGCAACGGTCGCGATGAGTTCCTCGATGGCCGCAGCGATCCACCGCAGCTGGCCCGCCTGCCGCAGGAACTGGTCGACGCCTACGCTGCGCAGCCCTGGGAGCGGGTGATCAGTTCGCCGCGGCTGCGCTCGCTGCACACGGCGATGGCCCTGGCCACGCCGCGGGGGCTGGACGTGGAAGCGGACGAGGAATGGGAAGAGCTGGATTTCGGCGAGTGGGACGGGCAGTCGCTGTTCGACCTGCCGGAGGACGCATTGGCGGCCTTCCATGCCGACCCGCACGCGTTCCCGCCGCCGAACGGCGAAAGCTGGGGCCACTTCGAACGTCGCATCGCGCGCGCGCTGGATCGCCTGCTTGATGATGACGATCCGGTGCCGACGCTGGTGGTCAGCCACGGCGGCCCGCTGCGCATGGTGCTGTCGCAGGTCTGCGGCCTGCCGATGTCGCTGTGCTGGGCCCTGCGTATTGACCACGGCACACGCCTGCGGGTGTGGCTCGAGCGCGGCGAGGTCGGGCTGGTGGGCGAACTGCTGGAGCTGCAGCAGCCCTGACCGCACTCGCCGGGCATGACCCGGCGCTACCGATCCCGCATCACAGTGGTAGTGCCGGCCGCTGGCCGGCATCCCCAGGAACGCGGAGGCCTCAATCCTCGTCCGCGCGCTCGGCCACGCTGTCCTCAGCGTCGTCGTCAGCATCGAAGCGCTGCTCATGCACCGGGCCCGAAGCGGGGCCGGCCGCCTTCAGCGGATGCGCAGCGATGCGCGCTTCGTAATCCTGCACCAGCGCCTCACGCTGCGGCTCGCTCAGTTCCTGCCAATGGCAGTCCAGCAACGCGCCTTCCAGTGAATAGAGCAGGTTCAGGCTGGGCTTGAAGCCGGCGCGCTTGACCTTGACGAAGGCACCGACCGCGCCGATCGCAACCAGATCCTCCCGGCTGCGCAGGCCGACCTGACGCAGCCACGCCGCACTCTTCGGGCCGATGTTGCGCAGCTTCGGTGCGCTCATCCCAGCGCCTCGACGAACACGCGGGCGATCGCCTCCAGACCGGCCTGGTCATCGGCATCGAAGCGGCCCACCTTCGGGCTGTCGATGTCGAACACGCCGATCAGTTCATCGTCGCGCAGCAGTGGCACCACCAGTTCCGAACGCGAGGCCGAATCGCAGGCGATGTGGCCGGGGAAGGCATCGACGTCCTCCACGCGCTGGGTCACGCGCTGGCTGGCGGCGGCACCGCACACGCCCTTGTCCAACGGGATGCGCACGCAGGCTGGCAGGCCTTGGAACGGCCCGACCACCAGCTCCTTGCCGTCGTTCAGGTAGAAGCCCACCCAGTTCAGGTCGGGCAGTGCGTGGTAGACCAGTGCGGAGAGGTTGGCCGCGTTGGCGATGCGGTCGGACTCGCCGTAGACCAGGCCACGGGCCTGTTCCAGCAGCTGGGCGTATTGTTCCGGCTTGCTGCCGGTAAGCGAGGCATTGGCGAACATGCCCGCAGTCTAGCAAGCGCGCCGGGCCGGCGATAATGCACGCTCTGTTGCCCCGCTGGAGCTTATCGATGCCGTTGCCCGCCACGCTGCCGCCCGCCCTGTTCGTTACCGGCACCGATACCGAGATCGGCAAGACCGCAGCCAGCACCGCGCTCTTACATGCACTGCGCCGGCGCGGCCTGCGTGCGGTGGGCATGAAGCCGGTGGCCAGTGGCAGCGAAGACCTGGGGCAGGGCCTGCGCAACGAGGACGCGCTGGCATTGCAGGCGGCCAGCTGGCCGGTGCCGGACTATGCCGACCTGAACCCGTACGCGCTGCGGCAGCCGCTGGCGCCAGAGCTGGCCGCTGCCGAGGATGGCGTGCAGGTGGAGCTGGCGCCGATCGTGGCCGCGTTCGAACGTCTGCGAGCGCGGGCCGACGTTGTGGTGGTGGAGGGCGTGGGCGGTTGGCTGGCGCCAGTCTCGGCCACGCTGGACCAGCTTGATCTGGTGCGCGCACTGCAGCTGCCCGTGCTGGTGGTGGTGGGCATGCGGCTGGGCTGCGTCAACCATGCGCGGCTGACCACGCAGTCGTTGCAGGCTAGCGGCGTGGAGTGCCTGGGCTGGATCGGCAACCACATCGACCCGGCGATGCAGCGCCAGGACGAGAACATCACCACGCTGCAGCAGCGCCTGCCGATGCCGTGCTGGGGGCGGCTGCCGTATCTGCCGGGAGCGGATGGCGAAGCGCTGTCGGCGTACCTGCTTGCGTGACCCTGGGTAGTGCCGGCCGCTGGCCGGCAACTGCATCCACCCGGCGATCCCGAGGTTGCCGGCCAGCGGCCGGCACTACCGTGCCGCAGCCGCCAGCTCCTTCGCGATCGCACCGAGCCGCTCCACCGCACCGATGAAGCGCGCATCCAGCGTCTGGCAGCACGACAGCCGCAGGCAGTGGCGATAGCGCGCACCACGTGAATACACCTGGCCGGGCATGAACACGATGTCCTCTGCCAGCGCACGCTCGAACAGCTCACGCGTATCCACGCCCGGCAGTTCCAGCCACAGCAGGAAGCCGCCCTGCGGCTCGGTGGCACGGGTGCCGGCCGGGAAGTGTTCGGCCACCAGCTGGCGCAGCCGTCCCACCTGTTCGCGGTACAGCCGGCGCATGCGATGCAGGTGGTGTTCGTAGCTGCCTGCTTCCAGATACGCCGCCACCGCATCGCCCAGCAGCTGCGGTTCGCCACCGGTGGACTGGAACTTGAGCAGTGCGATGCGCTCGGCGAAGCGCCCCCCGTCCAGCCAACCGATGCGGTAATCCGGCGCCAGCGTCTTGGAGAAACCACCGACCACCATCACCCAGCCATCGCGATCAAACGCCTTCAGTAGCGGTGCCGGCGGCTCGCAGAACTGCAGTTCGGCGTACACCGCATCTTCGATCAGCGGTAGCTGGAGAGCGTTGACCAGTTCGGCCAGGCGTTGCTTGGCGGGTGTCGGCATGGTGCAGCCCAGCGGATTGTGCACGGTGGGCATCACCACCAGTGCGGCCAGCGGCGTGTGCTCCAGCAGCGCATCCAATGCGTCGACATCCAGCCCGTGCTGCGGGTGGGTGGGCAGCTCGATGGCCTGCAGGCCGAGGTTGGCCAGCAACGGGTACAGGTTGAAGTAGGACGGCGCCTCGATGCCCACCGCATCACCGGGCTGGGTAACCGCACGCAACGCCAGCTGCAGGGCCTCCATCGCGCCGTGGGTCAGCAGGAGCCGCTCGCTGTGGGTGTGCAGGCCCATGCGTGGACCACGGCGCACGATCTGCGCCAGCAGCCGGGGTGAACCGTTGGGGCGCGCGTAGGTCTCCACCGTCTGCTGGCCGTGACGCAGCACCTGCGCGGTGTGACGGGCCAGCTGTGCGCCCGGATAGAACTGGCGACCGCGCGGACCGGCGAACGCCAGGTCGATCACTCCGGAGCGACGTTGTGCCTCCAGCACGCGAGCCATCAACACCTGCTGCAGCGGCGCGGTGGGCGCAGACGGCGTGTCGCGCAGCGAACGTTCCGGCACCGACAATCGCGGCGCGACCTCGAAGCCGGCTTTGGGCCGCGGAATGACCAGGCCGGCGTCCTCCAGCTGGCGATAGGCCGCGATCACCGTGTTCAGGCTGAGCCTTCGCTGCAGGGCCATCTGCCGCAGTGAAGGCAGGCGGCTGCCGACCGGAAGGCGTCCGCCGTGGATGGCTTCGGCCAGTTCATCGGACAGCCGTTGGTAGCGGGGTGGGATCATCGCGCTCTGGTTATCTGTATCCATCGAACTTCCCGCCATCTGGTGCTGTACCCATGATGATGGCGAGCCTAGCATGTCATCGTCGGACGGGCCTGATCGGGGCACGGCCGATACTTCCCAAGCGCACGGCTGGATGGCCGTGCGTCTTTTTTTGGGAGGTGGTACCGGCCGCTGGCCGGCGATCCCCAGATCCGCAGGAGCCGGCCAGCGGCCGGCACTACCCGGGTCGTTACCGCATCGGCACCAGCGCCGCGTCGCGCCGGTACAGCGCCGGGAACTGCTTGCCCAGTGCCGCCAGCTTCGGTGCGTCGTAGTAGCGGATGTAGGCCGCCTGCGGGTAGTTGGTCATGTAGTTCTGGTGGTAACTCTCGGCCGGGTAGAAGTGCTGGCCGCTGACCAGCTGGGTGACGATCGGTGCGCGGTAGCTGCCGGCCTGGCCGAGCTGGGCGATGTAGGCGCGGCTGGCCGCCTGCTGGCGTGCGTCATCACTGAAGATCGCCGAGCGGTACTGGCTGCCCTGGTCCGGTCCCTGCCGATTGAGCTGGGTCGGGTCGTGCACCACCGAGAAGAACACCTGCATCAGCTGGCCATAGCTGACCTGGCGCGGGTCGTAGTCGATCTTCACCGCCTCGGCATGACCGGTCTGGCCACCGCTGACGCGCTCATAGCGCGCATTGGCCGCGCTGCCACCGATGTAGCCGGACACCGCATTGCTCACGCCTTTGACGTGCTGGAACACGCCCTGCACGCCCCAGAAGCAACCGCCGGCGAACACCACGCTGGCATGGGTGGCGTCATCGCGGAACGCGGCGTCGCCGCTGGGCGCCGGTAGTGCCTTGGCCTGCGCGCTGGCTTCCAGCGGTGCCGCGACTGCGCCGTGGTCGACCAGCAGCACGCCAGCGATCAATGCAGTAGCTACCAAGCCGGCGACACCGGCGGCGATACCTTGTTCAAAAGAGAGTTTCATCGTGTGCTCCCGTTTCAACCGAAGGTGAAGGCATAGGCCTGCACGCCCGCATCGAGGAATTCGATCTCGAAGCGATGCGGGCCGACCGCGCCGTGCTGGCGCACCAGCTGGTACAGGCGGTGTTCGTTGACCACGCCGCTGCCATCGGCGCCGACATCGCTGCCGGCATCGGCGGCGGGCAGCGGCTTGCCATCCAGCCAGACGCGGAAGCGCACTGGCTTGCCGTCCTCGTTCGGTGCCAGCACCAGGTGCAGGTCACGTGCGTGGAACTGGAAGGCGATGCGGCCACCGGCCTGCTGCAGCTGTGCGGCCTCGTCGGTGACGGTCCAGCGCCCGGACAGTCCCCATTGGTTCAACGCCAGAGTGGTGGGCAGCGTGTAGTCGAACGCGGTGTCGCTGCGCTGCCCGCCGGGCGAGGCGAACTGCTCGGCGCGGGCGTGGCCCAGGTAGGTTTCCGGCGAACGCAGGTTGCCCATGTCGGCCTGCACGGCCACGCCCTTCAGGTCGGCGGCAGCGGGATCGGCCGGTGGTGGCAGGTTGGTCTGCCCGGCTTCGGTCAGCAGGCGACGGATCATCTGTTCCGAGCGCGCATAGTTGCCCTCGCCGAACTGGTGGCCGCGGATATTGCCCTGCGCGTCGACGAAGTACTGCGCCGGCCAGTAGCGGTTGTTGAACGCGCGCCAGATCGTGTACTGGTTGTCGAGCGCCACCGGGTACTCGACCTTCAGTTCCTGCACCGCTTTCATCACGTTGCTCGGGTTGCGTTCGAAGGCGAACTCCGGCGTGTGCACGCCGATCACCACCAGCCCATGGTCACGGTAGCGACGCTCCCATTCGTGCACGAACGGCATCGCGCGCAGGCAGTTGATGCAGGAATAGGTCCAGAAATCGACCAGCACCACCTTGCCGCGCAGCTGCTGTGCACTCAGTGGCGGGCTGTTGAGCCAGCCGGTGGCGCCATCCAGCGCGGGCAGGGTGCCCTCCACCGGCAGCGGTGCATCGGCACCGGCATTGGCACCGGCCATCATCATCATCGGCGGTGCAGCCGGCTGCGCGCCCGGCACTGCGTCCAGCAGGCTTTGCTCGATGCGCGCGGTGCTGACCGTGGACAGTCGGGTCAGCAGGCCGGTATCCCAGCCGAGGCCGATCGCCACGACGGCCAGCAGCGCGGCCACGCCCAGTACCTTGCGCAGGACATCGCCGAGGCCGAGCCGCGCCTGCATCGCGCGGAACACCCGGCCGCCGATCCACACCGCCAGCGCCAGTGCGGTGATCGCACCCAGTGCATAGGCCAGCAGCAGCGCAGTGGTGCCGACGCTGGCGCCATGCAGGGCGGCGCCGGTCAGCACCAGGCCGAGGATCGGCCCGGCGCACGGTGCCCACAGCAGGCCAGTGGCGATGCCGATCAGCAGCGAGGTCCACGCGCCGCCGTGCCCCGCGGCATCCGCCGCATCGGCGCGTGCGCTCAGGCGGGCACCCACGCGCTGGAACGGTGCCAGCAGGTGGTCGGCCAGCCGCGGCCAGAGCAGCGCGATCGCGAACAGCGCCATCAGCAGCAGGGCGATCCAGCGTCCGACCTGGTTGGCCTGTGCCACCCATTGGCTGCCCACCGCGGCAAGGCTGGCGACCACGGTGAAGGTGAGCGCCATGCCCAGCAGCAGCGGCAGCGTGCTGCGCAGGAACGGACGGTCGGCACGCGCGAACACGAACGGCAGCACCGGCAGGATGCAGGGGCTGAGCAGGGTCAGCGCGCCCCCCAGATAGGCAAGCAGCAACAGCAGCATCGTCAGGCTCCGGAAGCAGGGGAAGAACCGACCGGCACCCGCCAGCCGTCGGCAGTGCCATCAGTGGCACCGGGAACGAACACCATCGCCGCACCGTTCATGCAGTAGCGCAGTCCGGT
Organism: Stenotrophomonas sp. WED208; assembly: GCF_040984485.1. NCBI lineage: Bacteria > Pseudomonadati > Pseudomonadota > Gammaproteobacteria > Lysobacterales > Lysobacteraceae > Stenotrophomonas > Stenotrophomonas sp. WED208. The sequence continues at coordinate 4,113,022 of NZ_JAZARB010000001.1, read as the reverse complement.
CGGGCGTGGCCCATCGTTGAACACATGGCCGAGATGGCCGCCGCAGCGGCGGCAGTGCACCTCCACCCGCAGCATCCCGAAGGTGACGTCGCGGTCTTCGCCGATGGCGTTGTGCAGCGGCGCCCAGAAGCTGGGCCAGCCGGTGCCGCTCTCGAACTTGGTGGAGGAGGAGAACAGCGGCAGTGCACAGCCGGCGCAGGCGAAGGTGCCCTGCCGGTGTTCCTTGTTGAGCGGGCTGCTCCACGGCCGTTCGGTGGCCTGCTGGCGCAGCACCGCGTACTGCGCCGGGGTCAGGCGCTGGCGCCACTCGGCATCACTGTGCATGACCTCGAACTGTCGCGACGGACGCGCTTCGGCGGCGGCCGGGGCGGCGCGGCTGCAGGCCCCCAGGCCGAGCAGCCCGGCGGCGGTGGCAACACCGCCCAGGCCCAGCAGATGGCGGCGGGAGAGGGACATGGCGGACTCCGGGAAGGGGCGACGGGGCCATGCTGCGCCCGCCCGGGTCAACGAATCCTCACGCAGGATTCAATTTTTCGTGAGGTATCGGCGGCCGTCCCGCGCCACAATGCAGCCAGCCTCCCCACTGGCCCCGAGCTGCCGATGTCCGCCAAACGCGTGCTGATCGTTGAAGACGATGCCCACATCGCCGACCTGCTGCGCATGCATCTGGGCGATGAGGGTTACGACGTCGCCCATGCCGCCAGCGGCGATGCCGGCCTGAGCCTGCTCGAGCAGGACGGCCCGTGGGATGCGCTGGTGCTGGACGTGATGCTGCCCGGCGTGGACGGGCTGCAGGTGTGCCAGCGCGCACGCGCGATGGCGCGCTACGTGCCGATCATCATCATCAGTGCGCGTGGCAGCGAAACCCAGCGCATCGTTGGCCTGGAACTGGGCGCGGACGATTACCTGGCAAAGCCCTTTTCGATGCCGGAACTGGTGGCACGGGTACGCGCGCTGCTGCGCCGCGCCGAGGCGATGGCGCAGAGCGCGCGCATCGATGCCGGTGCGATCGAGCTGGGCGGGCTGCGGCTCGATCCGGTGGCGCGCACCGCATCGGTGGATGGCAATGCGCTGGAGCTGACCCCGCGCGAGTTCGACCTGCTGTTGTTCTTCGCCCGTCATCCGGACCAGGTGTTCGCACGCATGGAACTGCTCAACCAGGTCTGGGGCTACCAGCACGATGGTTACGAGCACACGGTCAACACCCACATCAACCGCCTGCGCAGCAAGATCGAACCCGACCCGGCGAACCCGCGGCGATTGCTGACGGTGTGGGGCCGCGGCTACAAGCTGGTCGATCCGGCCGGGGCGGCGGCATGATCAAGCCGAACCTGTGGCAGAAGCTGGCGGTGGTGACCGCCGCGCTGATGCTGATGTGCTGCATGGCGCTGCTGGCACTGCAGATGCGCGCCAACACCCGCCACGAGCAGGAGGTGGTGCAGCGGTTGTCGCTGGGCCTGGCCGAGCACATCGCCCAGCGCAGCGAGCTGATGGATACCAGCGGCATGCGCGATGCCGCGGTGCGCGCGCTGTTCGGCCAGTTGATGGCGGTCAATCCCAGCGTCGAGGTCTATCTGCTGGACGACCAGGGACGCATCCTGGGCCACGATGCGCCCAGCGGCCATCTGGTGCGCAACAAGGTGGACGTGGCACCGCTGCGCCGCCTGCTGTCGGGTGCGCCGTTGCCGATCCTCGGTGATGACCCGCGCAGTGCCGATGGCCGCAAGGTGTTCAGTGCCGCACCGTTGATCGTGCAGGGCCGCCAGGCCGGCTATGTGTACGTGGTGCTGGTCGGCGAGCACCGGCAGATGCTGGCTGACGATCTCGCCGCCGGCAGCCAATGGAACACCACGCTGTGGTCAGTCGTGCTGGTGGGGGGCCTCGGCCTGCTGGCCGGGCTGGTGGCGTTCTACTGGGTGACCCGCCCGCTGCGGCGGCTGACCCGGCGCATCCAGGCGTTCGACATCGACGCGCCGACCCCACTGCCGCCGCCGGCGCCACTGCGGCCCGGTGAGCGCGATGAACTGGTGATCCTGGAACAGGCGCATGCGCAGATGGCGCAGCGGCTGGGTGAGCAATGGCAGCAGTTGCGCCAGCAGGACCTGCAGCGGCGCGAACTGGTGGCCAACATCTCGCATGACCTGCGCACGCCGTTGTCGTCGCTGCACGGCTATCTGGAAACGCTGGCGCTGAAGGACGCCACGCTGTCGCCGGACGAGCGCCGCCGCTACCTCGGCATTGCGCTGGCGCAGAGCGCCAAGGTCGGTCGCCTGGCACGCGCGCTGTTCGAGCTGGCGCGGCTGGAACATGGCGAAGTGCGCCTGGAGTGGGAAGTGTTCGCGCTGCCGGAACTGCTGCAGGACGTACTGCAGAAGTTCGAGCTGGCCGCGCAGGCGCGTGGCCAACAGCTGCACGCGGCGTTTCCGCCCGGCCTGCCGCTGGTCCGCGCCGACCTGGGCCTGGTCGAGCGGGTGCTGACCAATCTGCTCGACAACGCGCTGCGGCATGCGCCCGACGGTGGCCAGATCGAGGTGCGCCTGCGTGCCACGCCCGACAGCGTGGAGGTCAGCGTGGCCGATGATGGCCCCGGGGTGGCGCCAGCGCTGCGAAACCAGTTGTTCCAGGCGCCGGCCGCGCTGGGCGCGCGGCGCGGCGAGAACGGCGGATTGGGCCTGTTGATCGTGCAGCGCATCGTGCAGCTGCATGGCCGCAGGATCGAGCTGCGCGACAGCGAGCGGGGCGCGCTGTTCGTATTTGCCTTGCCGCGTGCGGAGCCAGCGGCCTAGCAGGCCGCTTCGCACTCCACGATGCCGCCGGTCTCCAGCGGCAGGTGCAGGCGAATACAGGCACCGCCCAACTCCGAATCGGTGACCTCGACGTGGCCGCCATGCTTATCGGCCACCACCTGCACCAGCGCCAGGCCGAGGCCGAAACCGGGGCTGCCCGGGTCCAGCCGGACGTAAGGCTGCAGCACCTGGCCGCGCAGTTCCGGCGCGATGCCGGGACCGTCGTCCTCCACCTGCAGGCACAGCCAGCCGTCGTTGACCGTGCTGGCGATGCGGATCTGCCGCCGTGCATAACGAAGGGCATTGCCGAGCAGGTTGCGCAGCGCCAGTTCCAGCATGTGCCGATTGACGTTGACCAGGCCTACCGGTGATAGCGCCTGCTGCACCGGCATTGGCAGCGGTGCGAACTGGGCCACCACGCCACGTACCAGCGCCGCCAGCTGCAGGCGCTGGCGGGTCAGCTGATGGCAGCGACCGAGTGCGGCGTACTCGACGCCGGCATCGGTGAGGTGCTGCAAGCGATCGACGTCGGTGCGCAGCCCGCCCAGTGCATCGCGCTGCACATCATCGAGCGCGGTGTCCTCCAGGTCGGCCAGGCCGAAACGCATCCGCGCCAACGGCGTGCGGACTTCATGCGCCACCGCCTGCGCCAGCACGCGCTGGCTTTCCAGCAGCTGCTGCAGCTGCTCGGCCATGTGGTTGAAGGCATTCGCCAACGGCCGTACCAGGGCAGTACCGGCACGCGGTGCACGCGTGTCCAGCTGGCCGTCGCGCATCTGCCGTGCCGCCTGGGCCAGCTGAGAGACGTCGCGCCACAGCCGGTAGACCATTACATACATCGGCAGTGCCACTGCCACCATCAGGATCAGCAGCAGGATCGCCACACCGGATACTTCGCTGTCCTGCCAGCCTTCATCCGGCAGCGCTTCGTCCAGCGGCCCCAGCATCACCGCATAGTCGCTGTCGCCGATCCGCTGCAGGCTGCGCATGTGCTCCAGGTCGATCTGCACGCGGCCGTTGTTGAACGGCGGGCGTTGGCTGGCCGGCAGCTCCTTTACTGCCTCGGCCAGCGGCACCATGCGCAGCGCGTAGGCGAAATCGGCGTCGAGTTCGCGCGCCAGCGCCGGCCACTGCTCGCGTGGAGTCTCGGCGAAGCGATGCTGCAGCAGCGCATGTGTGCCGCGCATCTCGGCCTGCAGTCCGGCTTCGGTGCGGTCTTCCAGCAGGGCATCCCAGGCCCACAGGCCCAGCACGATCAGCAACAGGTGGGCAACCAGGAAGCCGATGCCGTAGCGCAGGAAGTGGAAGGCGTGGCCGCGCATCGCCGAGGGTGTGCGTTTCATCCCCATGCCGAGCGGCTGAACAGGTAGCCGCGGCCACGAACGGTCTTGATCCGTTCCGGCTGCTCGGGGTTGTCGCCCAGCTTGCGGCGCAGGCGCGAGATGCGGGCATCGATCGAACGATCCAGGCCATCGAAGGCGATGCCACGCAGGCCGCGCAGCAGCGCGTCGCGGTCCAGGATCTGGCCGGCATTGCTGGCCAGCAGGAACAACAGGTCGAACTCGGCGGTGGTGAGCTCCAGCAGGGCGCCCTGCAGGTGCACATTACGGGTGGACGGGTCGATGTTCAGCTCGCCGAAGCGCAGGCTGCCATCCCGCGGTTCGACCCGGCGGTGGCGGCGCAGGTGGGCGCGCAGGCGGGCCAGCAGCACCCGCGGCTCGATCGGCTTGCCGATGTAGTCGTCGGCGCCCAGCTCCAGCCCCAGCACCTGGTCGATGTTGTCGGTACGGGCCGTCAGCACGCAGATGATGCCATCGTAGTGGGGTCGGATCTGCCGACACACTTCGAAACCATCCTGGTCCGGCAGGCCGACATCGAGCAGGACCAGGGCCGGCTTCTCGGCCAGGATCCGGGTCACCGCACGCTCGCCGCTGCGTTCGTGGGCGACCTGGTAACCATGCCGCTGCAGATAGTCACTGACCATCGTACCCAGGCGGGCATCGTCTTCGACCAGTACGATATCCAGCATTTTCAAGGCCTCCGTGGGCGCAAACGTACCGCCACGGCACGAGCGCGGCGATGCTATCCCAGCCGTCGGGCCACCCGGGTCCAGGGGGCGGGCGCCATTCAGCCGGGGTTGCTGGCGCACGGGCCGGGTCTCAGCCCCGGCAACAACTTGGCGCCCAGCATAGCCGGTTGCCGTTACAAAACGTTACCTTCGTGATACGTCCGGTGACCATCGCTGACAGCAAAGCGACTGACGCCGGGTGGGGGACGGGCCGAGCATGGAGTCTCCTCCGTTCCGCGTGCCGTCCCCATGTCGCCCGCCGCCCTCTGCCTGCTGAACCCGTCCCGCCGTTGCCGCTGCGGAGGTGCCCGATGAGCGGCGTGGTCGGGGCCTGGCTGCCGCCGGCCGAGGACGAGCACCTGCTGCAGCAGCTGGCGCCGATGCTGCGTGCCCTGCAGCAACGCGGCCGCGGCCGGATCGGCTACTGGACCGACGCGGAGGCCGGCCTCGCATTGGGCCACTGCCGGGCGCCGACCGACACCCCGCTGCAGCCGCTGAGCTCGGACTGCGGCCGTTACGTGCTGTGCCTGGATGGGCGCCTGTACAACCGCGTTGATCTGCAGTCGCAGCTGCGTGATCTGCCGCGCAGCTGCAGCGATGCCCGCGTGCTGCTGCAGGCGATCGTCGAGTGGGGCGTGGAGCGGGCGCTGTCGCGCATCGAGGGCGCCTTCGGTTTCAGTGTGTGGGACCGCGAATCGCGTGAGTTGTGGCTGGCCCGTGACCCGGTGGGCGAGCGGCCGCTGTATTACGGCTGGTACCAGGGGCAGTTCCTGTTTGCCTCCGAGCTGAAGGCGCTGCAGGCGTTCGCCGGCTTTGCCCCAAGCATTGATCAGGACGCACTGAGCCTGCTGCTGCGCCATGACTATGTGCCGGCGCCGCACACCATCTACCGCGGCATCCACAAGCTGGTGGCGGGCGCGATGCTGCGCATCGATCTCAGCGACCATGCCGCGGGTTACTCCAGCCAGGCCGCGCAGGGGGGCGCGCGCTACTGGTGCGCACGCGATGCGATGCAGAGCGCACTGCAGGAACCGCTGCAGCCGGCGCCGAGCCTGGAGCAGGCGACCGACCAGCTGGAAGCTGTGCTGCAGAAGGCCATCGCCGCACGCATGCATTCGCCGCTGGCCTGCGGTGCGTTCCTGTCCGGCGGCACCGATTCCTCGCTGGTGACGGCGATGATGCAGGCGCAGTCGACGCTTCCGATCGAAGCGTGGACGGTCGGCTTCGATGATCCCGGCCATGATGAGAGCGACTGGGCCTCGCAGGTCGCGCGCCATCTGGGTGTGCAGCACCACCTGCACCGGATGGACGCGCGGCAGGGCCTGGATCTGCTGCAGCGGCTGCCGCAGGTCTGGTGCGAGCCGTTCGCTGATGCGTCGCAGCTGCCGACGCTGCTGGCCAGTGAACTGTTGGGCGCGCGCAAGCCGGTGGCGCTGACCGGCGATGGCGGTGATGAACTGTTCTTCGGTCATCCCAGCTATGGCCGCGCACTGCGCAATGCACGCCTGTGCGGTGGCTTGCCGGACTGGGTGCGTGACCTGGCGCGGCGCAGTGGCAACCGCATGAACGTGGAGCGTGGCCGCCTGGGCGGCTGGCGTGCGCTGGTGGCCGAGGTTGCCGCCAACGATGTGGAAGGGCATTACCTGCAGCGAGTGACGCGCTGGCGGCAGCCGGCGCAGGTGGTGCTGGGCGCACGTGAGCCGATGACGATCTTCCAGCAGCAGGACACTGCGCTGCCGGCCGAGGCGCGCATCCAGCTGTTGGATTTCCGCATGGATCTGGCCGAGGGCATCCTCGCCAAGGTCGATCGCGCGGGCATGGCGGCGGGCGTGGAGACGCGTGCGCCGCTGCTGGACATGGAGGTGGTGCGCCTGGCCTGGCGCCTGCCGCAGCACCTGAAGTACCACGATGGCGAGCACAAGCGGATTCTGAAGCACCTGCTGGCGCGCTACCTGCCGGAACCGCTGGTGTATCGCCCCAAGCGCGGTTTCGGTCCGCCGATGGCGCGCTGGTTGGCCGGCCCGCTGCGCGATTGGGCGGAGGCGCTGCTGGATCCGCAGCTGCTGCGCAACCAGGGGTGTTTCGATGTTGCGCGCGTGCGCGGTATCTGGGAGGCGTTCCTGCGTGGTGAGCGCAAGTGGCACACGCACCTGTGGAACGTGCTGATGTTCCAGGCGTGGCATCAGCACTGGCACGGTGGTCGCGGGCGCTGAGGTTCCTTCGCGGTGTGTTCTGCAAGGCGCAGGGCGGAGGCCCTTGCGTACGAATGTCCTCCGGCGCCGGCCGTTGGCCGTCACCTCCCCCTTTACTTCGTACGCAAGGGCCTCCGCCCTGCGTTCGGAGTTCGTCGGCGCCTCATTGAGAGGCTGCCGCGCGCTGCGCTCTACTCACCGCAAGCCTGCCCCGGCGGGGCCCATCAGTTCGCGGCGAATCCGGACGAAGACGCGCTTGTGGCGGTTTGTTCTGCGCGGCGCAGGGCGGAGGCCCTTGCGTACGAATGTCCTCCGGCGCCGGCCGTTGGCCGTCACCTCCCCCTTTACTTCCTACGCAAGGGCTTCCGCCCTGCGTTCGGAATTCGTCGGCGCCTCCTTGAAAGGCTGCTGCGAGCACTACGCTTTACCTGCCGCAAGCCGAGCCTCGTCGGGGCGGGCAGGGGTCTGGGCAAAGTAAAGGAGGAGGTGACGGCCAACGGCCGGCGCCGGGGGACATTTGCCCAGATCCCTGCCCACCCCGGCGGGGCCCATCAGCGGGCGGAGAGTCCAGACGAAGAAGCGCTCCTCAATCCAGACGACAGGCAAAAAAAGACCCGGCAGAGGGAGGGATCTGCCGGGTCCGGATTGCGTGGGGGGAGGGACCCACGCAATGAGCGTTGCGTCGCGTCAGTGGTTGCTCGCGTCCGCCGTTGATTCGTTGTAGCCCTGCACCAGTTCGGACCAGGCCTTGCCGGCCTGCAGGCCGAGGCCGACCACGTCCTGCTGGGCCTGGCCCAGCCGCTGCAGGTTGTCCTGCCACAGCTGCGCCCCCTTGTTGAGCATCCCGGCCGCATCCTCGCTGCGGGCCAGTTCGCCCAGCCAGCCGCTGGTCGCGGTCAGGTTGCGCTCCATCACCTTCAGCTGCACGCCGAACATGCTTTCCGCGTTCTCCAACGCCAACCGGTTCGCACGCGTTGCCGCGGCGGCCAGCTGGCGGGTGGCATCACTGAAGCGATCGCTGAAGGCGGCGGCCATGGGGGCATCAGGGAGTGGCTTGATGCAATGCAGCATACGCCGTTGATGCGGCAATGCAACAAAAATAACAAAGGCGCCCAAGGCGCCTTTGAAACACCTTTCAGATCAATGGGTTGATCAGGCAGTGGGGCCGCGGTAACGGCACCCCGACGTGCAGGTTTCGTGCACGGTGATCTCGCTCAGCGCCGGCAGGCTCGGCTTGAGTTCGTTCCAGATCCACACCGCCAGGTTCTCGCTGGTCGGATTCTCCAGGCCGGGGATGTCATTGAGGTAGTGATGGTCCAGGCGGTCATAGATCGGCTGGAAGGCCGCCTTGACGTCGCCGAAGTCCATGATCCAGCCGGTCTGCGCACCCGGCTCGCCCTCGACCTTCAGTTCCACCCGGAACGAGTGGCCGTGCAGGCGCGCGCACTTGTGCCCCGGCGGCACGTTGGGGAGGCGGTGCGCCGCCTCGAGCATGAAGACTTTGAAGATTTCCATGGCGCGATTGTACGCCGCAGGTGGCCGGGCAGCCTGAGCGGATGTTGGGTCTTCGTGAAGAAGTTCTTTCCATCCGGATGAAGAGATGATAGTTTCTCTTATATCCGTATGAAGAGATGTTATTGGCCGGACCCCGGCCAGGCATGGACTACTGCGGAACTTCGTCGTCCTTTCCACCTCCCCAACATCGTCATGCCCAAGCACACCCTGCTCGTGGCGGCCCTGGCCGTCGCTCTGGCCGCGCCTTTGTCCGCCGCCGCCGAAACCTCCGCCGACGCCAGTGGCGAAGCCAGCACCCTGGCCGCTGTGCGCGTCACCGGTTCCAACATCAAGCGCACCGATACCGAGGCCTCCAACCCGGTGCAGGTGATTGGTCGCCAGCAGCTGGAACAGACCGGCAAGGCCACCGTGGCCGACGTGCTGCGTTCGATCTCGGCCAACACCGGCAACGCCAGCAACGAAACCACCAACAACGGCTGGGCCTCCGGCTCGGCCGGCATCGGCCTGCGTGGCCTGTCGCAGAAGAACACGCTGGTGCTGCTCAACGGCCGCCGCCTGGCCAACTACGGCTTCCCCGCCGGTGGCCTGTCAGACACCTTCGTCGATCTCAACGCGCTGCCGCTGGTCGCGGTCGAGCGCATCGAAGTGCTCAAGGACGGTGCCTCGGCGGTGTATGGCTCCGACGCCGTGGCCGGCGTGGTCAACATCATCACCCGGCAGAACTTCGAAGGCGCCGAGATCGGCGGCAGCTTCGGCGGCGCCGACCAGGGCGGCCTGCACGAGCAGAACCTGAAGTTCGTCGGCGGCCTCGGTGATCTCGACACCGATGGCTACAACATCCTCTTCAGCCTGCAGGGCTACAACCGCGAACGCCTGGACCAGGACGAACGCAACCTGACCAGGAGCGGCATCTACACCGACAAGCCCGGCGGCCGCTGGAACGGCTGGTCGGCCAAGGGCGCGCGCTACCTGGTCAACGGCGTGTCGGTGCCGATGCTCGATGCCAACGGTAACTGCCCGACCGGTACCACCCGCGTTGCCAGCGCACCGATCGACGGTCTGGCCGGTGATACCTGCGGCTTCAACCAGGCGCCGTTCACCACGCTGATTCCCTCGACCAAGCGCTACCAGGCCTATGCCAACGGCACCTTCCGCCTGAACGACAACGTCGAAGCCTTCGGCGAAGTGCTGTACAGCCAGATCAAGAGCACCGCGTGGTTCGGCAGCAGCCCGTTCTTCACCCTGGAGAGCGGCCGCTTCGCCTTGAACGCAGACAGTGGCCTGGCCGAGCCGGTGTCATCGCTGCTGCCGGCCAACAATCCGTACAACCCCTACGGTCGTGCGATTCCGATCGAATACACCTTCTTCGACTTGGGCGGCACGCTCAAGACCAACCGCTCCACCGCCTACCGCGGCGTGTTCGGCCTGCGTGGCACCACCGCGAACTGGGACTGGGAAGTGGCCGCGTTCGGCGCGCGCAGCAGCGAGCGTGAGAGTGTCTCTGGCGGTTTCGCCAACCGCTGGGCGCTGGCCGATGCGCTGGCCACCGGCAGTTACAACCTGTTGAATCCTGCCGCCACGCCGCAGTCGGTGCGCGACTCGATCAACATCGCCACGCTGCGTCCGGCCGAATCCAAGCTGCAGGGCATCGATGCCAAGATCTCCGGCAGCCTGGGCCACACCTGGGCCGGCGAGATCGGCTTCGCTGCCGGTGCCGAGTGGCGCCGCGAGAAGCTCGATTCCAACAACCCGTGGCAGATCGACGCCGGCCTGCAGGTGCGCCCGGCCATCGCCGAAGTGCACGGCCAGCGCCAGGTCAGTGCGGCCTACGCCGAAGTGAACGTGCCGCTGGCATCGACGCTGGAGCTGTCCGCTGCCGCGCGCGCCGATCACTACGATGATTTCGGCGATGCGTTCTCGCCGAAGATCGGCCTGCGCTGGCAGCCGCTCGACTTCCTGCTGGTGCGTGCCTCGGCGTCGAAGGGCTTCCGTGCGCCGTCGCTGTCGGAGAACTCCAACAGCACCAGCATCGCCTACGGCAGCGTGGTCGATCCGCGTGATCCGGACGTGCCGGGCTCGCGCCAGAACCCGACCTTCTTCACCGTCGGCAACAACGAACTGAAGCCCGAGCGTACCAAGAGCGTGAACTTCGGCGTGGTGCTGTCGCCGTGGGCCAACACCAACCTGAGCGTGGACTATTACCGCATCCAGCTGGACAACCTGGTCGGCACCAACAACACCCAGACCCTGGTCAACGACAACGTGGCCGGTGCGGTGCAGCGCGATGAGCGCGGCAAGCTGCAGGCGGTCTACAACCGCTACCAGAACCTGAGCGAGCTGAAGACCTCGGGCATCGACGTCGAGCTGCGCCAGCGCATCCCGACCGCTGCGCTGGGTGATTTCACCGTGTCCTCGGCCTACACCCACGTGCGCGACTACCGTCGCCCGACCGTGGTCGGCGGCCCACTGGTGGACTACGCCGGCAGCAACCTGGGCGCGACCCTGCCCAAGGACAAGGCCACCACCACGCTGGACTGGACGTACGGCGACTTCAACGCGGCCGTGACCTGGTACTACACCAGCAGCTACCGCCAGGAAGCCAGTACCGCGGCCAAGGCCGTGCAGCAGCGTGTCGGCAGCTACAGCCAGTACGACCTGTACCTGGCCTACACCGGCATCGACAAGCTGACCGTGTACGCCAAGGTGCAGAACCTGGCCGACAAGACGCCGCCGTACGACGCCTCGTTCCCGGGCATCCGCGCGCCGTACGACTTCAGCCAGTACGACCTGCGTGGCCGCTACTTCACGCTGGGCTTCGATTACCGCTTCTGATCCATCCGCCGCGGCCGGTCACCGGAAGGGACCGGCCGCGCGACTGTCTGCCGTTGTGTTCCAGGGGAGTCATCGTGTCCTTGCATCGTCGTGCTGTTCTTCCGTTGCTGCTTGCCGCCGCCACCGCACTGTCCTCGCCGCAGCCGGTGCAGGCACAGAGCGCGTATTTCTTCCCGCAGTCCACCGAAGCGGCGGCGTTCGATACGTCTATTCCCACACCGGAACAGTTCCTTGGCTACCCGATCGGCAGCCGTTACACCCGGCACGACCAGCTGGTGGCGTACTTCCAGGAACTTGCGAAACGCTCGGACAGGATCAGCGTGCGCGAGATCGGTCGCAGCTATGAAGGTCGCCCGCTGCTGATCGCCACCGTCACTGCTGCAGGCAACCACGCGCGGCTGGAACAGATCCGCCAGCAGCACGCGACCCTGGCCGATCCGGCGCAGCCGCGCAGTGCGGCGGGCGACAGCCCGGTGGTGGTGTGGCTGGGCTACAGCGTGCATGGCAACGAGACCTCCAGTGCCGAGGCGGCGATGCTGACGGTCTACTACCTGGTGGCCAACCGCAGCGCCGAAACCCAGCAGTGGCTGCAGCAGGCGGTGGTGCTGTTCGACCCGGCGCAGAACCCGGATGGCCGTGATCGTGCCGCCAACTGGCACAACGCCTGGGCCTCCGATCCGGCCTCGGCCGACCCGGCCGACAAGGAACACGTCGAGCCGTTCCCGCAGGGCCGCACCAACCACTACTTCACCGATCTCAACCGCGACTGGCTGGCCCTGACCCAGCAGGACTCGCGGCCGAAGGTGGAGGTGTTCCACCAGTGGTACCCGAACGTGCAGATCGACTTCCACGAGATGGGCAAGGACAGCACCTACTACTTCGAGCCGTCTCCGAAGAGCATGCACAGCCCGCTGATTCCGGCGGCGTCGTATGAATTCAACAAGACCCTGGCCAAGTACCACGCGCAGGCGCTGGATGCGCTGGGGTCGCTGTACTACACCGGCGAGAACTTCGACAACTTCTCGCCGGTCTACGGCTCCACCTACCCGGACTTCCATGGCGCTGTCGGCGTTACCGTCGAGCAGGCCAGCTCGCGCGGTCGCGTGCAGGAGTCGGTGAATGGCCTGCTGACGTTCCCGTTCACCATCCGCAACCAGGTCGCTACCGGGCTGGGCACGGTGCGTGGCGCGGTAGCCGAGCGCAGCGGCCTGTTCGACCTGCAGAAGCAGTTCTTCCAGAGCGCGCTGAAGCAGGCCGCACAGCAGCCGGTGAAGAGCTTTGTGTTCGGCGATGCGCATGATCCGGCACTGACCCGGCGCCTGCTGGAACTGTTGCTGCTGCATCGCATCGAGGTGCGAGCGCTGGATCGTGCCGTCACTGTCGATGGCCAGCGCTTCGATGCCGGCAGCGCCTACGTGGTGCCGGTGCAGCAGGCGCAGTTCCGCCTGGTGCATTCGATCTTTGCCGAGACGCCGCCGATCAAGGGCGATGTGTTTTACGGCAGCACCAGCTACGCGATCGCACCGGCCTACGGCGTGGCCTTCGCCGGTAGCCGCAGCCGTATCGATGGTGGCCCACGCGTGACCGCGCTGCCGGCCGAGCCGGGCGTGGTGCTGGGCGGCCAGGCTGGATTCGCCTACGCGATTGACTGGCGCGACTACAACGCCGGGCGCGCGCTGGCCGCGCTACAGGGCAAGGGCGTGAATGCGCGCGCGGCATTCCAGCCGTTCACCACCGCGACCGCGCAGGGCGAGGTCAGCTTCGCCGCCGGCAGCCTGGTGATTCAGGTGGCCGGGCAACCATTGCAGGGCACGGCGCTGCTTGAGGCAGTGACATCTGCCGCACGCGAGGCAGGTGTGCAGGTGCACGCGCTGTCCAGTGGCCGCAGCCGCGAAGGCATCGACCTCGGCAGTGACGGCGTCAAGGCGCTGCGCAAGCCTGCGGTGGCACTGGTGATGGGCGAGGGCGTGGCCGCCACCGAGATCGGCTCGGCGTGGTTCCTGTTGGACCAGCAGCTGCGGTTGCCGGCCAGCAAGCTGGATCCGCAACAGTTGGGCAAAGTGCCGCTGGACCGCTACACCACCATCGTGTTGTCCGGCGGCACCTATACCGGCGTCGATGCCACGGCGGTGGCTGCACTGAAGCGCTGGGTGCAGGCCGGTGGTTCACTGGTGACCTACGGCAGTGCCTCGAAGTGGGCGATCGAACAGAAGCTGGCCGACGGCGAGAAGCTTGGCAAGGAAGAAGAAACCGCTGACGAGAGCCGCCGTGCGTTTGGTGACCAGCGTGACATCGCTGCCATCGAGCGGGTCAGCGGCAACATCCTCAGTGCCGACGTGGATACCAGTCATCCGCTGGCGTTCGGTGTGCCACGCCGGCAGCTGGCGATCAACAAGGAAAACACGGTGACGTTGCAGCCGAGCGCGAACCCGTTCTCGACGGTGGTGCGCATCGACGCGCCGCCGCGGGTGAATGGCTATCTGTCCGAGCGCAACCGCGCGAGGGTGGCAGGCAGCGCGTGGCTGCTGGTGTCGGCGCAGGGGCAGGGCAACGTGGTGCTGTTTGCCGATGATCCGGCGCATCGCAAGTACTGGCACGGGACGGATCGACTGCTGATCAACGCGGTCTTCTTCGGGAATCTGGTGAATCCGAGTAAAGCGCGGGGTTGAGGCGTTTGGCGCCTTGATTTTTACCTGGCTGGGGGAGGCCCGGAGGCCCAGTCAGGACACGCCGTAAACCCATCCATGGGGGCTCGATGGCGCCATCCATGGCGCCAACGGTCCTGCCTGGACCTCCTGGCCTCCCCTCGACAATTTCCTGCGGGCGCGGACGCATCGAACCCCAAGACGGGAGCAAGGGCAAAAGCAAAGCCAGGAATTGCGACTTCGGCTTTTGCCTTTGAATTTGAATTTGAATTTGAATTTGAATTTGATCTTCTTCTCCCGGCTACCCGGCGGGACAAGTAGGCGCTGGCGATCTTTGAAGCGGCGCAGGGCGGAGTGGGGGCAAAACCGTGAGCGCCATGGATGGCGCGATCGAGCCCCCATGGATGGGTTTACGGCGTGTTTTGCCCCCACTCCGCCCTGCGCCGCCCCAAGCCAAACCATCCGCGTGCTTTCACCCACGGTAGCCGGCAAAAAAAAAGACGGCGCGTCAGCGCCGTCCCTCGATAGCCTCCCGCGCAGCGGGAAGCACAACAGCTGTCAGCTGGGGTCAGCCGGCGCGACCGCCGCCGTTGCCACCCTGGCCGCGGCCACGGCCGCCACCATTGCCGCCACCGCCACGACGCTGGCCCTGACCGGCGCCTGCACGCTGCTGGCCATTGCCACCGCCCTCGCGACGGCCACCACCGGCCTTCTTTGGGCCCGCATGTGCATGGCGCGGCGCATCGCCGTGCGGACGGCGCGCGTGGCTCTTGCGCGGTGCGCGCTCGCCGGTATCGTGCTCGGCTTTGCCCGGCGCACTGTTGCCCCAGCGGATCGGCGTCTGCAGCTCGAAGCCCGGCACATCGCGGATGTCCATGTCGCGGCCCAGCAGGCGCACGATCGCGCGCAGCAGCTTCACTTCATCCTGCGCCACCAGCGAGATCGCCTGGCCGGTCGCGCCGTTGCGGCCGGTGCGGCCGATGCGGTGCACGTAATCTTCGGCCACCATCGGCAGGTCGAAGTTGATCACCTTCGGCAGCTCGTTGATGTCGATGCCGCGCGCGGCGATGTCGGTGGCCACCAGCACGGTCACGCGGCCGGCCTTGAAGTCGCCCAGTGCACGCAGGCGCTGGCCCTGGCTCTTGTTGCCATGGATCGCCGCGGTCTTGATGCCCGACTTTTCCAGGAACGTGGCCAGCTTGTCGCTGCCGTGCTTGGTGCGGGCGAACACCAGGGTCTGCTCGCGGCTGTCCTGCGCCAGCAGGTGCAGCAGCAGGTCACGCTTGCGACCGGCATCGACCGGGTGCACGCGGTGGGTGATGGTTTCGGCCACGGTGTTCTTCGGCGTCACCTGGATCTGTTCCGGGTTGCGCATGAACTCCAGCGCCAGCTGGCGGATGTTGTCCTCGAAGGTGGCCGAGAACAGCAGGGTCTGGCGGTTCTGCTTCGGCAGCTTGGCCAAGATGCGCTTGATCGACGGCAGGAAGCCCATGTCGAGCATGCGGTCGGCTTCGTCCAGCACCAGCAGTTCAATGCCGGACAGGTCGATGCTGCGACGCTCCAGGTGGTCGATCAGGCGGCCCGGGCAGGCCACCAGCAGGTCCACGCCACGGCGCAGGATGTCCAGCTGGTTGCCCATGCCGACGCCACCGTAGATGCAGGCGCTGGGGATGCGCAGGTACTTGCTGTAGCCGCGCAGGCTGTCATGCACCTGGGTGGCCAGCTCGCGGGTCGGGGCCAGGATCAGCGCGCGCGGCTTGCGCGGGCCACTGCGGACTTCCTGCGAGGCGGTGCCCAGGTGCTGCAGCAGCGGCAGGCCAAAGGCAGCGGTCTTGCCGGTACCGGTCTGTGCACCAGCCAGCAGGTCGCGACCGGCCAGCGCCAGCGGGATCGCCTGCTGCTGGATCGGGGTCGGGTTTTCGTAGCCCTGCTCGGCAAGCGCACGCAGCAGGAAGGGCGCCAGGCCCAGCGATTCAAAAGACATTGAGTTTGCTCCAAGTACAAGAAACGCCTGTCCGACTGGACAGACGGGGGCAGATCAAACTGATCGGCTGACTCGGAGCGTTCCCGTGAACCGCGCTGCGAGAATTGGGTGCAGCCGGCACGAAGCGCAGGCTGGAATGCGTGACGAACGGCGTCGGAGTGGGGGCGGGCGAAGAGGGCGGACCCAGGTCGCCGGCGGTCCCGGAGGGAAACGGACGGCCGCTGCAGACCCTGCAAGTCTAAACGATGTTTGAGACTTCACGCAAAAAGGCCTGTTCAGGTAGGGGGTCTCTCTGCAGGGCTGCGCCCTGCACCTGCAGAGGCCGAAGCAACGTCAAAAGCTGGTTTCCTGAGGGATGGCGGGGTGGGTCCGGTGGCAGGGGGCGCCGTGAATACGTCCATGTAGGCTCGGTCGCGGCATCCATGCCGCTCACGCCCCTGCCACCGGACCCACCCCGCCTTCGACAGTTTTCCGCGATCTGTCGGAACGGCTTGGGGTCAGATCCGTTTTCCTCCGGAAAACGGATCTGACCCCGGAATTCCATTCGATATCTGACAGATTTCATCCACGCATGGCGTGGATCTACTGGCCACCGGCCCACTGTCGAAGGCGGGGTACTGTGGATTTGCGGGGTGTGAGCGGCATGGATGCCGCGACCAAGCCCCCATGGATGGGTTTACGGCGTCCCCGCAAACCCACAGTGCCTCGCCATCCCACGGAATGTCCGCTTTTGCTGTTGCGTCGGCTGTTGCCTTGGCTTGAAGCAGGTGCAGGGCTGCAAGCCCTGCCAAACCCCCCACTACGGTAGGGTGGGCCGATGCCGCGCTGCAGCTTGGCGCCGCCGCAGATTTGATTACACTTGAAACTTGTTTGCCCACGACTCCGGACACCCACCCATGAAGCTTGGTTCTTTGAAGGAAGGCGGCCGCGACGGCACCCTGATCGTCGTCTCGCGTGACCTGCGCCACGGCGTGCGCGCCACCGGCATTGCCGCCACCCTGCAGCAGGCCCTGGAGGACTGGAGCCACATCGCGCCGCGCCTGAACGCCCTGTACGAATCGCTCAACGCGGGCGACGCCGATGGCGTGCTCGACCTGGACCCGCAGGCGCTGGCCGCGCCGATGCCGCGCGCCTATGAGTTCGTCGATGGCAGCGCCTACCTGCCGCATGTCGAGCGCGTGCGCCGCGCCCGTGGTGCCGAGGTGCCGGAGAGCTTCTACACCGACCCGCTGATGTACCAGGCGACCAGCGCCGGTTTCTACGGTCCGCGCGATGCGGTGAAGGTGGTCAGCGAGGACTACGGCATCGACCTGGAAGCGGAGATCGTGGTGATCACCGACGACGTGCCGATGGCCGCCACCCCGGAACAGGCCGCAGGCCATATCCAGCTGGTCGGCCTGGTCAACGATGTCTCGCTGCGCAACCTGATTCCGGGCGAGCTGGCCAAGGGCTTCGGCTTCCTGCAGTCCAAGCCGCGCTCGGCGCTGTCGCCGGTGTTCGTCACCCCCGACGAGCTGGGCGCCGCGTGGCAGGACAGCAAGGTGCACCTGCCGCTGCTGACCCACATCAACGGCCAGTGGTTCGGTGCGCCGGAAGCGGGCGTGGACATGCAGTTCAATTTCGCCCAGCTGGTCGCGCATGCGGCCAAGACCCGTCCGCTGGGCGCCGGCACCATCGTCGGCTCGGGCACCATCGCCAACGAAGACACCAGCAAGGGCGCATCGTGCTTCGCCGAGCAGCGCGTGGTCGAAACCCTGCGTGACGGCAAGCCGAGTACGCCGTTCATGTCGTTCGGGGACGTGGTCCGCATCGAGATGCTCGATGCCGCCGGCAACAGCATCTTCGGTGCGATCGAGCAGCGCATCGAACAGGCGACCAGGCCCTGAGCAGGGAGGCGGCGATGGAGATCCCGGTCGACGACGGCATCGTGCTGTACACCTACTGGCGATCCAGCGCCGCCTACCGCGTGCGCATCGGCCTGGAGCTGAAGGGCCTGGCCTGGGAAGCCCGGCCGGTGCACCTGGTGCGCGACGGTGGCGAGCAGCACCTGGACGCCTATCGCGCGCTCAATCCGCAGCAGCTGGTGCCAACCCTGCTGCATGACGGGCATGCACTGACCCAGTCGCTGGCGATCCTTGAATACCTGGAAGAACGCTTCCCGCAGGTGCCGCTGCTGCCGGCCGATGCCGCCGGCCGTGCGCGGGTGCGTGCGCTGGCCCAGCTGGTGGCCTGCGATATCCACCCGATCAACAACCTGCGGGTGATGCAGTACCTGGAGCGCACCCTGCAGCTGCCGGCCGACGCCCGCACGCAGTGGACCCTGCACTGGATCGCCGAGGGTTTCACTGCGATGGAAGCGATGCTGGCCAACAGCAGCGCGACGGGCACCTTCTGCCACGGTGACCGTCCCGGCCTGGCCGATATCTGCCTGCTGCCGCAGCTGTACAACGCGCATCGCTTCGGCCTGGACCTGACGCCGTACCCGACCCTGCGCCGCATCGAAGCGGCGTGCCAGGCAGTGGACGCCTTCGACCACGCGCGCCCGGAAAACCAGCCCGACGCCGCCTGAAAGAAAAAGGGGACGGAGGGGATTAAGTCGTATGTGCACTTACGACTTAATCCCCTCCGTCCCCTTTTTCGTGCGGTCAGAACCCGTGGGTGATGCTGGGTGCGCCCGCCGAGAAATCGGCGTATGGGTCGTGCTCGCCGCTGCTGCCTTCGGACAGGCGGAACTTCAGGGCCAGGCCATCGCGCGAGTCGGCCGCGCGCAGCGCTTCCTCCTGCTCGATGATGCCCGCCTTGGCCAGCCGGAACAGGCACTGGTCGAAGCTCTCCATGCCTTCCTCCAGCGAGCCTTCCATCGCGGCCTTGATCTCGTGCACCTGGCCGCGGCGCAGCAGGTCGCGGATCATCGGCGTGTTGATCAGCACCTCGGTGGCCGGCAGGCGACGGCCCTCCTTGTTCTTCACCAGGCGCTGGCTGATCACCGCACGCAGGTTCAGCGCCAGGTTCATCAGCACGTTCTTGTGCGCGCTTTCCGGGAAGAAGTTGAGGATGCGCTCGATGGTCTGGTCGGCGTTGTTGGAGTGCAGGGTGGCCAGGCACAGGTGGCCGGTTTCGGCGAAGGCGATCGCCGCCTCCATCGTCTCCGCATCCAGGATCTCGCCGATCAGGATCACGTCCGGCGCTTCACGCATCGCATTCTTCAGCGCGTTGTGGAAGGCATGGGTGTCCAGCCCGACCTCGCGCTGGTTGACGATCGACATCTTGTGCTTGTGCAGGTACTCGATCGGGTCCTCGATGGTGAGGATGTGACCGGTGGTGGTGCTGTTGCGGTGGTCGATCATCGACGCCAGCGAGGTGGACTTGCCGGAACCGGTGGACCCCACCACCAGCACCAGCCCACGCGGGGTCATGATGACGTCCTTCAGCACCTGCGGCAGGTTCAGCTCCTCGATGCTCGGGATGCGGCTGCGGATGGCGCGGATGACCATGCCCACTTCGCCGCGCTGCTTGAACACGTTGACGCGGAAGCGCCCGGCATCGGGCAGGGCGATGGCCATGTTGAGCTCCAGCTCGCGCTCGAACTGCGGCACCTGGCCTTCGTCCATCAGCGAGTAGGCGATCTTCTTGACCATGCCCGGCGGCAGGCCGGTGTTGCCCAGCGGATAGAGCTTCCCCTCGATCTTGATGTAGACCGGTGCCCCGGTGGTCAGAAACATGTCCGAAGCGTTCTTTTCGGTCATCAGCTTCAGGAAGTAGCCGATATCCATTGCGAATTTTCCCCAACGAAACGGCCGACGCCCGTTGCCAGCACGGTGTCGGCTTGACGACAATGGCCGTGAACCGACAACCGGTACGGCCTCCCCAATGAAACGACTTAGCTTCGCACGAATGCGCCATGGCCTGTATGTGATGGCGTTTGCATTCGCACTGTCTGCTCCCGCCTGGGCGCAGGACGCCGCGCTGGAACTGGCGCAGGCCCGGCAGGCGGTCGACAAGGCCACCCAGGCCGATGCCGACCAGTACGCCCCGGACCTGATCGGGCTGGCCCGGCAGGGGCTGGAGCAGGCCCAGCGCGCCGCCGGTGATCGCCGCGAGCGCAAGAACGCCCCGGCGATGGCCCTGCGTGCCGCCGCCGATGCCGACCTGGCCCGCGTCCGCAGCGAGGAAGCCACCGTCACCGCGCAGCTGCAGCTGCGCCGCAACGAGGTCAACCAGCTGCAACGCCAGCTGTCGACCGGGGAGGACCGCCGGTGAAGCCGATGACCGCCGCAACCCTGGCTGCGCTGCTGGCGCTGCCGACCCTGGCCATGGCCGCCGACAACCCGATGGTGGCGCAGCTGAGCCAGCGTCTGATGGCCATCCAGGCCAATCCCGACACGGCTGAGCTGGGCGCCTTCGAGCGCATGCAGGCCCAGCAGGCCATTGCCACCCTGGACAAGGCCAAGCGCCGTGACCAGGAACTGGCCACCTACCTGGCCGAGCGCCGGGTGGAGATTGCCGAGACCGCCGTGCGTACCGCACTGGCCGCGCGTGAGGTCGATCGTCTCGAACGCACCCGCAGCGACCTGCTGATCGAGGCCAGCCGCCGCGATGCCGCCCGTGCCCGCCAGGAGGCCGAGCAACTGCGCATGCAGGCGCAGATGCAGGCCGAGGAGGCTGAGCGCCTGCGCCAGGCCGCCGAGGCCGAGACCCTGGCCCGGCAGGACGCCGAGAACGCCCTGACCAGTGTGGCTGGCAAGCAGCAGCAGCGCCTCAGCGCCGCCCAGCAGAACGCCGCCAAGCTGGCCCGCGAGGAAGCCGAGCTGGTGTCCGGGCAGAAGCTGCCGGGCTCGAAGTTCGATGGCCGTGGCGAGGTCTTCACCTTCAGTGGTGACGCATTCGCCGCCGGCGCCTCCAGCCTGTCCGGTGGCGCCCGCAACCAGGCCAAGGCACTGGCCGAGTACCTGAACATCGGCAAGAAGGGCCGCCTGCGCATCGAGGCCTACGACAGTGCCAACGGCGTCGGCCAGAAACGCGCCGAAGCGCTGCGCGACGCCCTGGTCGCGGCCGGTGTCGCCAGCAACCGGATCCAGCTCAGCGGCAAGAAGGCGGCGTCCACCCGGGCACGCTCGGCCGAGGTCATCATCGCCCCGTAATTGCTTGATATTGTTTGTTTTTCGTTGCGATGAGCATTCAGCCTGAACCCCGCCCCGGCGGGGTTCGGTCTTTTTGCCGCAGGGGTCTTGTACCCCGCCTTGAGCAGGCGTAGGGTCAATCGTCCGGGACGCAATGCCGCGGACCGGACGATGGGAGGGCCGGGCCGATGCAAACAGGGCGCGAACCGCAGCAGATCGACGTGCGCAGGCCAGTGCCGCAGGTCGTTGCAGGCGTCCAGGTGGGCATCGACCGGCGCTCCTCCATGAACAACGCCCCGTGCCTTGCGGCCGGGGCGTTCGTGTATCTGTCGAAGGAGGTCCATCATGTTTGAAGATCAGCCCCAGAGCGAGATCGACGCCCGTCGCGCGCGTGATCCGGAGTTCAGGGCACTCCATGACCAGCACCGCAAGTTGAACAAGAAGTGCATGGACGCGGAGTTGGGTGTACTCCCGATCGATGATGTCACCCTGGGTCGCATGAAGCGCGAGAAGCTGCTGGCCAAGCAACGACTTCTGCGAATGTACGAAACACCGCTCCCAACGACGTCCCCCACGCTTTGACGCACCCCGTCGCGCCCGGAACGGCGTGACCCGGCCATCGATGGCCCCGCCGGGCGCTCCTGCCCCGGCATCGCGGCACCGCCGATGAGGCGGCCGCGCCAAGGCACCACAAGCGGTGGTGCCTTGGCCTGCAGGCACAGCTCACCGATGCGGGCGGTACCGGTCTCCTCGTCGATCCGGGGCCGTCCGCATCTCTTTTTTACGGTGGATGGGCTGCGGCCCTGCCGACCTGACTTTCATCGCCATCCGTCGGATAATCATCGGTCCGGCCCTGTGTGGCGCGAACCGAAAGTCCTCCGAATGCCCATCCATTCTTCCGTCCTCGAACTCATCGGCCAGACCCCGATCGTCAAGGCCCAGCGCCTGGACACCGGCGTCTGCGAGCTCTACCTGAAGCTGGAGAGCGCCAACCCGGGCGGATCGATCAAGGATCGCATCGGCCTGTCGATGATCGAGGCGGCGGAGCAGCGCGGCGACCTGAAGCCGGGCGCCACCCTGGTTGAAGGTACCGCCGGCAACACCGGTCTGGGCCTCGCCCTGGTGGCCCAGCAGAAGGGCTACAAGCTGATCCTGGTCGTTCCCGACAAGATGAGCCGCGAGAAGATCTTCAACCTGAAGGCGATGGGCGCCGAAGTGCGCCTGACCCGCTCGGACGTGGCCAAGGGCCATCCGGAGTACTACCAGGACCTGGCCAAGACCATCGCCGAGCAGACCCCGGGCGCCTACTTCATCAACCAGTTCGGCAACCCGGACAACCCGGCCGCGCATGAATTCGGTACCGGCCCGGAAATCCTCGAACAGATGGGCGGTGACCTCGACGCCATCGTGTTCGGCTGTGGCAGTTCCGGCACCATGACCGGCCTGTCGCGTGCCTTCGCCAAGCTGTCGCCGAAGACCGAACTGGTGCTGGCCGATCCGGTCGGTTCGATCCTGGCCGAGTACATCAACGACGGCAATCTGAACGACAAGTCGGGCAGCTGGCTGGTGGAAGGCATCGGCGAGGACTTCCTGCCGTCGATTTCCGATTTCAGCCGCGTCAAGAAGGCTTATGCCATCAGCGATGCCGAGAGCTTCCACACCGCACGCGAACTGCTGGGCAAGGAAGGCATCCTGGGTGGCTCGTCCACCGGCACCCTGCTGGCCGCCGGCCTGAAGTACTGCAGGGAGCAGACCACGCCGAAGAAGGTGCTGGTGCTGGTGCCGGACACCGGCAACAAGTACCTGTCGAAGATGTACAACGACTACTGGATGCTGGACAACGGTTTCCTGCAGCGCCCGCAGCACGGCGACCTGCGCGACCTGATCCTGCGTCCGTACGGCCAGCGCGACACCGTGGTGATCGGTCCGAACGACCTGCTGACCACCGCCTACCAGCGCATGAAGCTGTACGACGTGTCGCAGCTGCCGGTGATGGACGGCGAGCAGCTCGTCGGCATCGTCGACGAGAGCGACGTGCTGCTGCACGTCTATGGTGATGAGGCACGCTTCCGCGACACCGTCGCCACCGCGATGGTCAGCAAGCTGGACCGGCTGGACGTGAAGTCGCCGATCGAGGCGCTGCTGCCGGTGTTCGACCGCGGCCAGGTGGCGATCGTGATGGACGGAGACACTTTCCTGGGCCTGATCACCCGCATCGACCTGCTGAACTATCTGCGCCGTCGCGTGCAGTAAGCCGCTGATCGCTGCAGATCACCGCTGAATTCCGGTTTATTTGCGTCAAAGCTCGTTAAGGCTGCGCTGATAGACTCCCGATCCTTTGACGGCGCCGCACGCCGGCGCCATTCAGGAAACGACATGTCCAACACCTCCTCGCCCGACCGTGCGCTGGCCCTCGCCACGCTGGCCATCCACGGCGGCCAGTCGCCCGACCCCAGCACCGGCGCGGTGATGCCGCCGATCTACGCCACCTCGACCTATGCACAGTCCAGCCCGGGCGAGCACCAGGGCTTCGAGTACTCGCGCACCCACAACCCGACCCGCTTCGCCTATGAGCGTTGCGTGGCGTCGCTGGAAGGCGGCACCCGCGGCTTTGCCTTCGCCTCGGGCATGGCGGCCAGCTCGACCGTGATCGAGCTGCTGGACGCCGGCAGCCACGTGGTGGCGATGGACGACATCTACGGCGGCAGCTTCCGCCTGTTCGAGCGCGTGCGTCGCCGCACCGCCGGGCTGGATTTCAGCTTCGTCGACCTGACCGATCTGGCCGCGTTCGAGGCATCCATCACGTCGAAGACGAAGATGGTGTGGATCGAGACCCCGACCAACCCGATGCTGAAGATCGTCGACATCGCCGCGGTCGCTGCCATCGCCAAGCGCCATGGCCTGATCGTGGTGGTCGACAACACCTTCGCCTCGCCGATGCTGCAGCGTCCGCTGGAACTGGGTGCGGACCTGGTCCTGCATTCGGCCACCAAGTACCTCAACGGCCATTCGGACATGGTGGGCGGCATGGTCGTGGTCGGCGACAACGCTGAACTGGCCGAGCAGATGGCCTTCCTGCAGAACTCGGTGGGTGGCGTGCAGGGCCCGTTCGACAGCTTCCTGGCCCTGCGTGGCCTGAAGACCCTGCCGCTGCGCATGAAGGCGCACTGCGCCAATGCGCTGGCCCTGGCGCAGTGGCTGGAGAAGCACCCGGCCGTGGAAAAGGTGATCTACCCGGGCCTGCCGTCGCACCCGCAGCATGAGCTGGCCGGCAAGCAGATGGCCGGTTACGGCGGCATCGTTTCGATCGTGCTCAAGGGCGGTTTCGAGGCGGCCAAGCGCTTCTGCGAGAAGACCGAACTGTTCACCCTGGCCGAGTCGCTGGGCGGCGTGGAAAGCCTGGTCAACCACCCGGCAGTGATGACGCATGCCTCGATTCCGGTCGCGCGGCGGGAGCAGCTGGGCATCAGCGATGCGCTGGTAAGGCTGAGCGTGGGTGTTGAAGAGTTGGGGGATCTGCAGGTGGATCTGGAACGGGCGCTGGTGCAGCAGGCCGGCTGATGGGAATCCTCTCGGTTTTCGGCAAGCATCGTTCGCTGACGTTCGAACTGAGCCAGCGCGAAGTGCTGGGCCGCTATCGTGGCGCCAGTTTCGGCCTGCTGTGGTCGTTGATCAGCCCATTCCTGATGCTGCTGGTCTACACCCTGGCCTTCGGCTTCGTGATGAAAGGCCGCTGGCCGGGATCGACAGGATCGACCACCGACTTCGCACTGATCCTGTTCGCGGGACTGACCGTGCACGGGTTCTTCGCTGAGTGTTTCACCCGTGCGCCGCAGCTGATCGTAGCCAACACCGGCTACGTCAAGCGGGTGGTGTTCCCGCTGGACATCCTGGTGTGGAGCATGACCTTCTCGGCGCTGTTCCACCTGTTGATGAACATGGTGGTGCTGCTGCTGCTGCAGCTGGCGATCAAGGGCAGTATCCCAGCCACGGCCATCCTGCTGCCGGTGGTGGTCATCCCGCTGGTGATCCTTACCGCCGGCGTGGGCTGGATCGTCTCGTCGCTGGGCGTATACCTGCGTGACATCGGCCAGTTCGCCGGGGTGATGGCGGCGGCGATGCTGTTCCTGTCCTCCGCCATCGTGCCGGTTGAATCGGTGCCGGAAAGCTATCGCATCGTGTTCGAGCTGAACCCCCTGACATTCATCATCGACCAGGTACGCGAAGTGGTGATCTGGGGCCGCCTGCCCGACTGGGCCGGCCTTGGTGTCTACACCCTGATCGCGTGTGCGGTGGCTCTGCTGGGCCATCGCATGTTCAACAAGCTGCGCGTGGGGTTTGCCGATGTCCTCTGAGCTGACCGACGGCGACATCGTCATCGACGTGCAGGGCGTGGGCAAGTCGTACCACATGTACGAACGTCCCTCGCACCGCCTGTTGCAGGCCCTGGCCGGCAAGCGCAAATCCTTCTACAAGGATTTCTGGGCGCTGCGCGGCGTCAGTTTCTCGATCCGCCGTGGGCAGACGGTGGGCATTGTCGGTCGCAACGGCTCGGGCAAGTCCACCCTGCTGCAGATGATCGCCGGTACCCTCAACCCGACCGAAGGCCGCATCTCAGTCAAAGGGCGGGTTGCGGCCCTGCTTGAGCTGGGCAGTGGCTTCAATCCGGAATTCACCGGGCGCGAGAATGTGTACCTGAATGCCACGATCCTCGGCCTGACCCGGCCGCAGATCGAAGCGCGCATGGACAGCATCCTGGCTTTCGCCGACATCGGTGAATTCATCGACCAGCCGGTGCGCAGCTACTCCAGCGGCATGTCGGTGCGCCTGGCCTTTGCCGTGATTGCCCATGTCGATGCCGACATCCTGATCATCGACGAGGCACTGGCCGTAGGTGACGCCTTCTTCTCGCAGAAGTGCATGCGCTTCCTGCGCGAGTTCCAGAAAAACGGAACGCTGCTGTTTGTCAGCCATGACGCGGCCGCGGTGACCAATCTGTGCGAAAGCGCTGTGTGGCTGCAGCACGGCCAGATGCGCCTGTCGGGCACGTCGCAGGAAGTGATCGAAGCGTACATGACCGAGCAGCACGTGGTAGGCCGTCGCGAGGCGGGCGCGGACGACGTGGTGGTCGAAAAGAAGCAACGACGCCTGGCCACCGATGCGCCGGACTTCCGCCTTGAGGCGCTGCAGGCCGCTGGTGCCAGCAACCGCATCGCGTTGTTCCAGTTCGATCCGGACAATGTCGGACAGGAATTTGGTGCCCAGGGTGCGCGCATCGTCGATGTGGCGCTGAACGATGAGGAGGGGGCGCCGCTGGGCATGGCCGAGGGCGGCGAGCTGGTCCGCCTGCGCATCCGTGTCGAGCTGATGCAGCCGCTGGACAGCCTGATCGTCGGCTTCTACGTCAAGGATCGCCTGGGGCAGCGCCTGTTCGGCGACAACAGCTACTTCGCCTGCAAGGACAGCCCGGTGGGCGGCCAGGCAGGTGAGAGCATCGTGGCTTCGTTCCTGTTCCGCATGCCGGTGATGCCGTCCGGCTCCTACATGATCGATGCTGCGGTGGCCTCCGGCGACCAGCACGATCACACCCAGCAGCACTGGATCCACGACGCGCTGGAGTTCCGCGCGATCGACGAGACGATGCGCTTCGGCCTGGTGGGTCTGCCCATGCTGGCCATCGATGTCACCAAGGAATCCTGATGATCGAGTTCACCGGCGAACGTTTCGTCCCCACCGAACAGGGTGTCATCCGCCAGGAACACTTGCACCGGTACGCGTGGTGCCTGCCCCTGGTGGAAGGCAAGGACGTGCTGGATGTGGCCAGCGGTGAAGGCTATGGCAGCGCGATGCTGGCCAGTCGCGCGCGTTCGGTCAGGGGCGTGGACATTTCCCACGATGCCGTTGCGCACGCTGCGGAGCGCTACGCCGACCGCACCAACCTGCAGTACCTGCAGGGGTCCGCTGCAGCGATTCCGCTGCCCGACGACAGTGTTGACGTCGTGATCTCGTTCGAGACGATCGAACACCTGTACGAGCAGGAAGAGATGATGTCCGAGATCCGCCGCGTGCTGCGGCCGGATGGCGTGATGATCATGTCCTCCCCGAACAAGGAGGTCTACTCCGACCGCGCTGGCTACCACAACGAGTACCACGTGAAGGAGCTGTACCTGGGCGAGTTCCAGGCATTGGTCTCGCGGCATTTTCCTGCCTCGCGCCTGTGCGGGCACCGCATGTCGGTCTGTTCGACCATCACCCTGCTCGATGACGGCCCGGCACAGCCGGTGTACCAGGCGTTGACCGATACCGGCGAAGGCGTGCAGGAGCGTGCTGCCGTCATCCCCGATGCGGTCTACTTCGTGGTTGTGGCGGCGGCCGATGCCTCGCTGCTGCCGCAGTTGCCCGCGTCCATCCTGTATACCGAAGCCGAAGATCTCTACGCCCATCACCATGAAGTCGCGCGCTGGGCGCAGGCACAGGATGCTGAAATCGGTGAGCTGCGCGGCCATGTGGTACGCGAGCAGGGCGTGGTGGCCGAACTGCATGGCCAGCTTGATGCGGCGCGCGAGCAGCAGCAAGCGCAGCAGGATGCGGCGCGTGAGCGGCAACAAGCGCAGCAGGATGCACTGGCTGTCGAGAAGGCCAGGGCCGACCGCCTGGAAAAGGCGATGGCCAAAATCTGGGACGCACGCGCGCACCTGCAGCAGCAGATCAACACCATCTCCGGCCTGACCGATGCCGCGCGCAGTGCCCTGCAGCAGCAGCATGCGCAGATCGAGCAGCTGATGCAGCGTTCCGGTGTCGCCCAGCCGGCAGCGGCAGCGGTAGGGGGGCTGACCGCGGGAGGAGAGCCGAAGGACGTCTCAGCGGTACTGGAGTCGTATCGAGCCGAGCTCGAGTCGCTGCAGGCCTTGACTGCCTCGCTGATCGCTTCCCGCTCCTGGCGCATCACCAAGCCGATCCGCTTCGCGGGCCGTGTGCTGCGAGGCGAGTGGCACGCGGTGTTGCAGTCATTGCGCAACTCCGGGTTGGCTCGCCATCCCTTGATGAAGCCCTTCGTTCCAATGGCTAAACGCATGCTGCTGAGCCAGGTCGCAGCGCTTCCTGCGCCGCTGGATGGGCTGCTGCTGGAGGAAGTCCGCCGCGACCCGCTGGCGGTGCAGCAGGGACTGCGCTTTGCCGAAGCCGCGGATCCGATCGTCAGCATCGTCATACCCACCTACGGCAACTACGAGCAGAGTCTGGCCTGCGTGGCCTCGATCGCGCGCGTGGGAGCACGCGTTTCGTTTGAGGTGCTGGTATTGGAGGATGCTTCCGGCGATGCACGGATCGATGCGCTGGGCAGCATTCCGGGCCTGCGCTATCACGCCAATCCAAAGAACCTCGGTTTCCTGCGCTCCTGCAACCAGGCGTTGACGTTGGCCAAGGGCCGTTACGTCTACCTGCTCAACAACGACACCGAAGTGCGGCCGGGCTGGCTGGATGCCTTGGTGGATGTGTTCCAGTCGCATCCGGATGCCGGCCTGGTGGGCTCCAAACTGGTCTACCCGGATGGCCGCCTGCAGGAAGCCGGTGGCATCGTCTGGTCAGATGGCAGCGCGTGGAATTTCGGGCGCCTGCAGGATCCAACCCTGCCGGCCTATAGCTATCTGAAGGAGGCCGACTACATTTCCGGTGCCTCGATCATGCTGCCGATGCGGCTGTTCCAGGAGCTCGGTGGCTTCGACGAGCATTTTGCCCCTGCCTACTACGAAGACACTGATATCGCCTTCCGTGTGCGCGAGCGCGGGTTGAAGGTCTACATGCAGCCGGCGTCGGTCGTGGTGCATTACGAAGGCGTATCCAGCGGCACCGATGAGGGTAGTGGGGTCAAGGCATGGCAGGCGGTCAACCGTGACAAGTTCCTCGGACGCTGGATGCCGACCCTGGAGCAGGGCCAGTTCGCCAATGGCGAGCATGTGTTCCTGGCGCGGGACCGTTCACGCAACAAGCGCCACGTGCTGGTGGTGGACCACTATATTCCGCAGCCTGACCGCGATGCCGGCTCGCGTGCGACCTGCCAGGTGATGCATACCCTGCTGGAAGAGGGATGCCAGGTATCCTTCTGGCCCGCCAATGCTTACTACGATGACCAGTACGCACCGCCACTGCAGCGCAAGGGCATTGAAGTGATGTATGGGGGGAGCTGCGTTGGCGCGGCTGGGTTCGAGGCCTGGATGGCCGCCAACGGCCAGTATCTGGACGTGGTCATCCTCAACCGGCCACATGTGTCGGCTGAGCTGATAGCCAGCGTACGCCGCCATAGCAAGGCCACTCTCGTTTATTACGGACACGACATCCATCACCTGCGCATGCAGCAGCAGTTGCAGTTGCAGCCGGACGACGATCTGGCACGTGAGGCCGTGCGCTTCCGTGATTTCGAGTACGCCCTCTGGCAGCAGGCAGACGTGGTGCTGTATCCGTCCACGGACGAAACCGCCCATGTGCGTGCGTGGCTGGCCAGCCATGCGCCGTCGGCCGGGACCCGCGCCGAGACCATTCCGCTGTACGCCTATGAGCCTGTTGCCGATGCCGATGTGCCGGGCCCGGAGCAACGCCACGACATCCTGTTCGTGGCCGGCTTCGCGCATGCGCCCAATGTCGACGCGGCACAGTGGTTTGTCAGCGAAGTGCTGCCCCGGGTACAGGCACAGGTGCCGTCGGTCCGGTTGAGCCTGGTTGGCTCCAACCCGCGCCCGGAAATCCAGGCAATGGCGTCGGATCGCATCAACGTGACCGGATACGTCAGTGACGAAGTGCTGGCCGGTTGGTACAGGCGTTCACGTGTGGCCGTTGCACCGTTGCGTTTCGGCGGAGGGGTCAAGGGCAAGGTATTGGAAAGCCTGCGCAATGGCCTGCCGTGCGTGACCACTTCGATTGGCATGCAGGGCCTGGGCGATGCATCGGCATTCATGCCCACCGCTGAGGACGCTGAAGGCATGGCTGTGCAGATCGTGTCGTTGCTGGGCGATGACGCGCGGTGGCAGCAGGTGTCTGATGGCGGGCGGGCATTCATTGCGCAGCATTACTCCGATGACGCGCTGCGGCGAATTCTGATCGACGCCGTTGCTGCACACTGAGGCACCGTTCCGTCCCCGCCCGCACTGACGCTGGCGGGGACGAGGCCGACCGCCGTCGCGCCGGAGACATCGGAACAACGTCCGAGGCGCTGGGAATGTGGACTGCTGTGACCGACGCATCCGCTACTGTCATGAATCTGTTCCATGCCAGTCGCTGCAGACGTGCTTGTCGAACCCAACGTGCTCAAGCTGGATTGCCGCGGAGCGGCTGGCGCATCAGCCGAGATCCAGGTGGAGTAAGTCCGAGGTTCCGACCGCCGCCTTCGTGTGGATTACTGTTGGCAGCCTGACGCGGACACCCAGGGTCCGGGTGGTGAGGTATCCGATCTATCGGATCCACATCATGGTGGCAGTCTGGTTCGTCTGTGCCTCTGGATTTACCCGCCCGTTCGCGATCTTCTTCCTACCAGCGTTCACTGGCCACGGTCGCGCTGTCCTGGCTGATCGTCGTATTGATTGATCGCCCCTTGTCGCGCCTGAAGCGCAAGCTGCCTGCGCACGTGGTTGAGGCGCGCTGAGAAAGAGCAGCAGCATCAGCAAGGCTGAAGAAAGCCGGTGCGGTGAAGTCCGCACCGGCTTCTTTCGGGCTGGTGTTCTGGGCTCAGTGTGTTGTGGAGCCGGCTGTGCAGGGGGGCAGATCGAGCTGCTGCTGGGCCAGGACACCTTGGCTGTCCGAGCGGACCAACGACAGCACCGAGTGATCGGGGATTGCATGCTCCACGGTCAGCGTCGGGTCCGTCGGAGCGGTGCTGGCCAGCAGCGTGCGTTGCGCACCGATCGAATCGACCCACAACTGGGCGCCGAACGGTGCCAGGTCACGGGTGTCCAGATGGATGCGAACCGGTTGCGCTGCGGAGGTGCCACCGGCACAGCTTCCGGAAAGCGGCTCTGCCAGCAGCGAGGCCTTCACGGGCGCGCCTGCGATTCGATGATCGAAGTGCTGCTCCTGTACTGCCCCGGGACCAAAACCCGGCACCGTTGCCAGTGACGGATACAGGCGGTTCCGGATCTGGAAACGGTTGGAGAAGATATTCAGTTGCTTGTCCACCAGTAGTGAGATCAACTTGACCCGTTCCTCCTCGGGGTAACTGCACACCGTCATGATGTCGGGGCAGGCGGTTGGCGGCGTGCGCGGATCGGTGGCCAGGCGCTGCATGGCCAGGGCGGTGTTCTGCCAGTACGGGATCAGGTAGTGCGGCAAATTCCAGTTGTAGCGGGACGCCTGCCACTGCACGGCCAGCAGGCCGGCGGCCAGCAGCAGGATGGCACCCTGCTCGACGAACCGGGTCTTGGGTGATGTGTGCGCCGAGACCGGCGCGGATGCATCGGAACGGGTCAGCCGGTAGTGGAACATCATAGCGATGGCGACCAGATTGATCTGATAGGACATCACATAGCGCGGCTGATGCAGGTAGTTCCAGTCGAATGCCGGCACACGGCTGAGGATGATGCCGGCGGTCAATGCATACGCGAGCAGCATCAGGAACGTGGCCATTGCCAGTGTCCGGTTGTAGGTACGCTTGTGCCAGGCACCGAATACGGTCACCCAGAAGAACACCTGCAGGGCAAAGACGCTGCCGGCGCAGACCAGGACGGCTGTCTGCGTGGCCTTGGGGAATCGAGCCGACAACAGTTCCAGATGGATCAGGCCATCGGAGAACGGAATCAGCAACCCCTTCAGCGCGTCGGTGGTCAACAGCGATTCGGCAAGGCCACGGGTAGGCAGCATGGTTGCCTCTGTGCCTGCCCGCATGGCAGCCCACCACAGGAAGCCCCGGACCAGGATCAGGGCGACCACCGCAGCAATGAGGGCGATTGCCTTGTCGCGCCGTGAGACGGTCAGCAGCGGCATGCAGGCGAGCGCAGTTGCGATCACCAGAACAAGCGCGATCTCGTCGGTACACAGCCCCAGCAACAGCGTTGCAGCGAACACGAGCCACGGCCGGGCCTGCTGCAGCTGGGTCATCACGAGCGAGAAATACAACGCACCCAGCAGCAGTGGGATGTATCCAAGCGTCGCCAGCGGCCAGGTGAAGATGTTGGAGCTGTTGAGCGACAGGCCCAGCGCGAAGACCAGGCCGATGCACAACCAGGCGTACGCATTGCGCATCGGGCTGGCCAGTGCATGGCGTGGCATTTCACGTGCCACGGCACAGCACCAGGCAATACCGATGAGGATTCCGATGAGACCTTCAACACGGAAGTCCATGTCGAAGTACTTGGTGTGGAACAGCAGTACCAGTTTCTGCAGCGGTTGTGCGTGGTCGCCCGCGCCGCGCTGCATGAACAGATCCAGGAAGGTCAGCGAGCCGTCGAAGTAGCGCGGCAGGAAACTTTCCAGGAAATACCAGGCATCGGCTTGCACCAGCGGTGTAGCGACAGCGCCACTGAACAGCAGCGCATTGCAGGAGGCAGCGATTGCAAGCAGCACGCCGAACGCGCGCAGCATGAACGCGAGCGCCCCGGTGCCGGGCCGGGTCAGCTGCCTGGCGGGTGCCTTGTGGGCCTCACTCATGCGTACTGCCTCAGTGCCGCGTCGGCTGCCTCCATGACCGCCTCCAGTTGCGGTTCCACGCCAATCCACAGCGGCATGCGCACCAGGCGCTCGCTCAGGTTGTCAGTGACCTGCATCGTCGAACCGACGCGGCCATTGCTGACACCTGCAGGCGAAGAGTGCAGCGGGATATAGTGGAAGACAGCCTGCACGCCCTGCGTGCGCAGAGACTGGATGAACGCGGTGCGTGCCTCCAGCGTCGGCAGCAGCATGTAGTACATATGCGCATTGTGGGTCGTGTGCGCCGGAATGGTCGGCCGTACCAGGCGACCTGCAGCCTCATGCGGTGCTGCCCAGGCGTGGTAGCGGTCCCAGATGGCCAGGCGACGTGCGGTGATATCCTCGGCAGCGTCCATCTGGGCTGCAAGGAATGCCGCGGTAATCTCGCCGGGGAGGAAAGATGAACCCACATCCACCCAGGTGTACTTGTCGACCTGCCCACGGAAGAAGCGGCTGCGGTTGGTGCCCTTCTCACGGATGATCTCGGCACGTTCGGCGTGGGTGTGGTCGCGGCACAGCAGCGCACCACCTTCGCCGGAAATGATGTTCTTGGTCTCGTGGAAGCTCAGTGCGCCCAGGTCGCCGATGGTGCCCAGCGGGCGCCCCTTGTAGGTGGACATGATGCCTTGCGCAGCGTCTTCGACCACGGCCAGGCCGTGCCGGGAGGCGATGGCGAGAATCTCGTCCATTTCGCAAGCCACACCGGCGTAGTGCACTACGCAGATGGCCTTGGTGCGAGGCGTGATTGCCGCTTCGATCAGGGTCTCGTCGATGTTCAGCGTGTCGGCGCGGATGTCCACGAACACCGGCACCGCGCCACGAAGCACGAAGGCATTGGAGGTCGAGACAAACGTGTAGGACGGCATGATCACTTCGTCGCCGTCTTCCAGATCCAGCAGCAGAGCCGCCATTTCCAATGCGGCTGTGCACGAGTGGGTCAGCAGTGAAGCACTGGCACCGGTGCGCGCGTTGAGCCAGGCGTGGCACTGCTTGGTGAACGGGCCGTCGCCACTGAGATGGCCATTGGCGTGGGCGTGGGTGATGTTGACCAGCTCCTGGCCGGTCATGTACGGCTTGTTGAACGGAATCACTGTTGCTCCTGAACGTGACTGGGCCGCAGCTCAGCGCACGCATTCCATGATGTAGTGGGTATAGGGTACGTAGAGCATATCGCCCCTGACCCGGCCCGATACCGTCGAAAATTCGGCTTCGGCCAAGGCCCGATAGGCGTCGGGGGTGCGGATGCTCTGCCCGCGGTCACGCGCGATCAACGCGTGCGCGATGGCTGATTGGCCTTCGACATAGGTACCGTCAAGGGAGATGAAGCGGCCACCGGGCTTGAGCGCAGCGCGCGCGGTACGCATCAGTGCACGGGCGCGGTCGTCGTCGAGGTGGTGGAGAATGCCGATGGCCAGTACCAGATCGGCCTGCTGCTGCTCGCCACCGGCCAGCTGGTAGTCGGCCACGTCCATGCACTCGAAACGTGCACGTCCTTCAAAGCGCCGGCGGGCCGCCTGGATGTAGGCTTCGGAGAGATCGAAGCCGACGTAGTGCAGGCCGTCGGGCATCTGGCTGAAAAGTTCACCCGTGCCGCAGCCGATGTCCAGGATGCGGTCACCGGCACGCGGTCGTATGTGATCGCGGATCAACCGGGCGCGGGACCGGCGGGCTCCCAACAGGTTCTGCAGCAGGTCGTAGACCGCTGGGTGTGATAGCACTGCGTGCAACCCATCGGTCTTCTGCGACATGGTTCAGGCTCCGGAGCGAGACAGGACGATGACGCCCAGGATGATCAAGGCGGTGCCGGCGATCTTATGCGAGTCGAAGGACTCGCGGAAGAGCCATACCGCAAGGGTTGCCACCAGCGGGAAACTCAATGCGGTGAAGGGATAGGCCTTGCTCAGCGGCATCCGGCCGATGGCCGCCATCCAGCACAGCGAAGCGCCGAAAGCCGCCGCGAAGGCGCTGATCACCCAGGGATTGAGCAGCAGGGTGATGACCGCGCGCGGGTTCAGGCCGTCGATGGTCGCCCCGGGATTGAGGCTGACCTGCCACTTCAGCATGAGCTGGCCGTAGACGGTCAGCAGGATGGTCAGGGCAATGAAAACGTAGCTCATCGGATCAGGTCGCAGGCAGGGTGATCTTGCGGGTAAGGACATCGAGCAGGTCGGTGCCGTCCCAGACCGGATGGAAGTCCAGGGCGCGGCCGAATGGTACGACGCGGTCGATGGCACGGTTGCCGAGGCAGCACAGGAAGCCGCGCAGGTCCGAAGCCGTGAAGCCATGCTGGACAAGCGTCTGGTCGCGGTCGTCGAGCTGTGGCGCCAATGCATCCAGCGTGGGCAGCTCGATCTCCACCACCAGGCCGTGGCCGGACTGGATCTCGCGGATCCCGCCATCGGCACGCGAGGCTTCCAGGCGAAGTGGATACAGGCCGATGGCATCGGTCGCATGTACGCCATGCCCGGTGGCCGCCAGCAGGTTGGCGTCGGTCACCCGGGCCATCAGCGCTGCAGGCTCGTCGTCCAGGCTGGCGGCCTGGGCGCGTACCATCGGCCAGAAACGAGCCTTGGCCGCTGCGGTCTCTGCCTCATCACCAACCCAGTACAGGGTGCGCGGCGAAGAGCAGGCCTGCTGGCCGAACCAGAGCACGTCGTTGCAGAAGCGGTGGGCCAGTTCCTGAAGATCGGCATCGTTGGCTCCGACCAGCGTGGCTGCGCGCATGACCGCTACGCCGAACCGGTCCGGGAAGGCCAGCTCGAGAGCCAGTGGCGCGATCGGCAGTGAACGGATCTTGGCGACCGTTGCGTCGCCGCCCCAGATGATACGCGCATGGCAGTGACGGGAGATGGCCGTGGTGATCGCATCGTCATGCGGATACGTCAGCAGTACTGCGCGTTCCAGCACCTGCGGATGCAGGCCTTCATGCTGCATGTCGTGCAGGATCGAGACCAGCGCATCGCGTTGGGTGCTCTGCTTCTGCGACAGGCGGGCCACATTGGTGTTGCCTGACAGCACCGACATCAGCCAGGCATACGCGAACAGGACGTCCACGTTGGCCGGAGCCAGATGGAAGACCAGGCCGCGGGCCAGATCCAGCTCGGTCGGGCGCGTACCGATGCGCTGCGAAAGCTGGTTGACCGCGGCGCCGCGGAACCAGTGGCCAAGGGTGGCCAGCTCGGGATGCTGGCGCAGTTGCGGCAGTGTGAATACGCGGCGGGAGAAATCCGCAACGAACTCGCGCAGTGGCGCGCTGAACGGCAGCAGCGGTGGCAGTGCCGACAGGCGCGCCAGTTCAGCCTCCAGCGTGGCGTCCGGATGGATCGAGAAGAGCAGTCTGGTCATGCTTTGGGTACCGTGCGGGTATCGCTGCAGCCGCGGATTTCCACGTTCTTGATGCGGCCGAGCACGGCGAAGTGCTTGCCGGGGCGGCCGCAGGTGCAGTCGTCCTCGCCATGAATCACGCCAAGATCTTCGGTCAGCAGACTGTGGCCGGGGTAGCTTTCGGGCAGCAGGCTCAGTACCTGGATCGCACCGGTGGTGCCATGCGGCACCGGATGCAGGTCCTGCAGGTCGCGAACGATCACGTCGGCGTAGGCCGGCGCGTGCAGGTGTCCATGCTCGCATTCGAAGAAGATCGAGCCGACCTGCTCGACCATGCCGTAGTAGTTGTGAACGCGTTCGATGCCAAAGGTCTGCGACAGTGCGGCCTTGTAGGCAACATTGTCGACCTTCTGCTCGTCCATTTTCTTCCAGCCGCCGCCGTGCACCAGCATGCTGCCGGCC
Organism: Stenotrophomonas sp. WED208; assembly: GCF_040984485.1. NCBI lineage: Bacteria > Pseudomonadati > Pseudomonadota > Gammaproteobacteria > Lysobacterales > Lysobacteraceae > Stenotrophomonas > Stenotrophomonas sp. WED208. The sequence goes on along the minus strand of NZ_JAZARB010000001.1, from coordinate 4,076,424 downwards.
GGGAAGCGGATCTGCCGGCCATCACGGCGTGCTGCCTGCACGAACGACTGCCAGACGATGAAGGTGAAGCCGAACAGCAGCACCGGCTCATCTGGATGTGCCTGCAGCCATTGCTCCAGTGCAGTCCAGTCCGGTTGCAGGTCTTCGTCCAGCAGATACAGATGGTCACGGCCGAAATTGGAGAAGCCGAGGATGCCTGCGGCGCGCGCGTTGAAGCGGCTGCGATCACGCAGGAAGCTGGAGTCGTCGACCACCAGCATGCGCAGGCGCCTGCTACCCGCGAAATGGGAGAAGATGCGGGTCAGTGCGCGGGTCTGCGCGCGCGCGGTGTCGGCATCGAGGAAGATGCGGGAAACCGCAGCGCCGGTGGTGCCACTGGACACCAGTGTGCGCGACACCTTGTCGTCGTCGATGCTCTTGAGGTCCAGCAGCTTGAACATGCGTACAGGCAGCCACGGTACCTGTTCCAGGCTGGCCGCGTCGTCGGCCGGCCACAGGCCGTCGAGGATGCCGGCATACGGCGCGCACCGCGCTTGATGGTGGCGGGTCAGGCGATTGAGGCCGTCCAGCAGCCAGGCACGCTTCTGGCTGCGGTCCAGGCCGAAGACATCGACATCCAGGGCAGCGGCCGCGTTGGCAGCCGGCGTGGCAGGCAGGGTCACCTTGCAGCTCCTTGTCCGGCCATCTGCCGGAGACTCTGGTAATCCACCTTGCCGCTGGCCATCAGGGGCAGCGCATCCAGGTGGAGGGTACGGACGTGGCCACCGAACAGCTTGTAGCGTTCCTGCACCAGCTGGCGTACCTGCGCCTGCTCGGCGACCTGGGCACCGTGGCTGAAGGCCACCAGATCGTCATCGCTGCCCGAGCATACGATCTGCTGGCTCAGCACTGCCGACAGCATGGCCTCGACTTCGTCGAGGTTGACCCGGTTGCCGGAGATCTTCAGGAAGCGCTTGGCGCGTCCGGTGATGTAATGGAAACCGTCCTGGTCGACGCGGGCCAGGTCGCCGGTGTGCAGCACTCCTTTCAGCTCGTCACCCTTGGCCAGGTCGGCACGCGTGGTGGCATAGCCCATCATCACGTTCGGGCCGGAATAGACCAGTTCGCCGCTCGCGGCATCCACTTCCATGCGGCCTCCAGGAACCGGCACGCCGATGCTGCCGACCTTGTCGATGATGCGTGCAGCCGGAACATAGCTGATGCGCGGAGAGGCCTCTGTCTGGCCGTACATCACGAAGAACTCCAGGCCATGGGCCTGGCTGGATTCGGCGAAATGGGCGACCAGCTCATCGCGCAGGCGACCACCGGCCTGGGTCAGCATGCGCAGGCTGGGCAGCTGCAGGCGGGCCAGGCCCATGCGCCGCAGTATCTCGAAGGTGGCCGGAACGCCGGACAACGAGGTGATGCCATGGCGACGGGCGCTGTCCCAGAACTCGCGGGTCATCAGGCTGTCATCGCTCAGCACCACTGAGCCGCCAGCGGCAAGGTGGCTGTTGAGGATCGACATGCCGAACGAGTAAGCGAGCGGCAGCGTAGTGATCGCACGATCATCGGCACGCAGGCCCAGGTACTGGACAATGGCATTGGCATTGGTGTCCAGGCCCGTAGCGGACAATCGCACCAGTTTTGACGAGCCGGTACTGCCGGAGGTGCTCAGCAGCAGCGCCAGATCGGCGTGCGGTACCTCGTTGGCCAGGCCAGCGCCGCGCAGATGCAAGGCCAGCGCCTGGCCCTGGTGCACGGTCTGGTAGCCATCCGGCGCCGGACACGCGGCGGCGACCCAGTCAGGCTGGTAATGCGCCACCAGCGCCGCCAGCAGTTCCGGATCGGTGTCGGGTTGCAGCAGCAACGGAACCTGACGCCCGCTGCGCAGAGCGCCCAGGTAAAGCGCCACGGCCTCGGTATGGCTGGGCATGCACAGCAAACCCATGCCGCGTCTTTCGGGCAGCCGCGCGGCGTGCTGGTCGGAAAGGCGGGCGAGCGACGCGAAGTCCAGCGTCTGCCCGCCATCGATCAGCGCGATCCGCGACCCGTGTTGTTCAAGGTTCCAGAACGGCATTCAGACCACCATTTGTCCGTCGATGCCAATTACCTGCCCGGTGACATAGGCGGAAGCATCACTGAGCAGGAAGCCAACCAGTTCGGCCACCTCTGCAGGGGTGCCGGCGCGCCCCATCGCAATGGACGCGACACGCTTGGCGTGCGCGGCCTCCGGCATGCCACGCGTCATGTCGGTATCGATGAAACCCGGCGAGACCGCGTTGACGCGGATGCCGCGTGGGGCCAGTTCCTTCGAGGCCGAGCGGGTGGCGCCGACCAGTGCAGCCTTGCTGGCAGCGTACAGGCTGAGCCCGGCGGCACCATTGACACCCATGATCGAGACCAGATTGACGATGCTGCCCTTGCCGGCACGCGCCATCAGCCGCGAGGCGTACTGCATCGCCATCAGCGGTGCTTTGACGTTGACAGCCAGGACCTGGTCGATGTCCTCGGCACGGATCATGCCGAGCAGGCCCTCGTGCAGCACACCTGCATTGTTGACCAGCCCATCCAGCCGGCCGAAGCGGGCGAAGATCTGCTTGAACAGCCCCGCGATGGCATCGGCGTCGGTCAGGTCGAGCGCGGCACAGAGCGCAGCCGGCGCACCCAGCGCCTGGATCTGTGCATCCAGCCCCGCCAGTGCCTCTTCATCGCGGGCCACCAGTACCAGCTGCGCCTGCCGCGAGGCCTGCTGCAGGGCGATCTCGCGACCGATGCCGCGCGATGCTCCGGTGACCAGGATGACGGGTGCGGCGCCGGCCATGCTCAAACGGCTGCGCCGTGCTTGCGCAGGATTTCGCGCGCTTTGCCCACCGAGCTCATGTCGATCACTTCATCCATGTCGATCATCACGCAAAAGGCTTCTTCCAGTGCGGCGACCACCGACATATGGGCGATCGAATCCCACTGCGGGATGGTGTTGTAACGCAGATCGTCGCTCACGCTGTCGGCGGCGATGCCCAGCACGCGGGCGAATACGGCAACGACCTGATCTTCGGTAACGGTATCGTTCATAGGAATTTCCTGAACCCAAACAGGGTGCTGTTGAAGTGGAAGCCAAGCCGGGCATACAGATTGATGATGCCCGTATTCGCGGCGGAAACGAGGGTCGTACAGTGCGGGATGCCACGCGCGCCCAACGACTCGAGCGCGGTGATCCACAACGGGAGGGCCAGCATGGCGTAAGGGCCTGAAGCGCCGGTCAACAGCAGTTCGCAGTTGCTGCGGTCTGCAGCAACACGTTCGGCATGGAAGCCGATGACGCGGCCGCGCGATTCGGCCACGTAGGCCAGGCCCCCGGTGACCATGTCTTCGATCCAGTTGGCGGTGCGTACCGCGGCCCGCTGAGGATCGATGGCGGGATCTTCCAGGAAGCGGCCGTGCGCGAAGTCGGTGGCGGCAATCTGCCGCAGCTCGGCCACATCGCCAGCGGTCGCCGGACGCAGCGTCGGCAGCATGCCGCGCGGAACCTGGGGCAGGTTGGCGAAGCCGCTGCGCGAAACGGTCAATGAGGTCTCAACGAAGGCGAATCCGTGCTGGAGCAGGGCCGCCTTGGCCACCGGTTGTGTGGCATCGATGCGGCCGAACAGGTAGCGCACCGAGTGGGTGGCGCACCAACGCTCGAGTTCGACCAGCAATGGCGCTGCATGTGCCGAGGTGGCGACGTCCAGTGCGGTCACCTCTGCGGTGACGAAGCCCAGGGCGCGCTCGTCCCAGGGGGTCAGGCGCGCGGTGATCCGTCCTTCGCCGTTGTCGATGTGAAGGTTCATCGGGCTTCCTGTGCATCGTTCACCGCGTCGGCGACGATGTAGTACGGGCGCTTCTGCACATTGCGGAAAACCTGGCCGACATACAGGCCGACTACGCCCAGGCAGAACATCACCAGGCCGCCGATCAGCCACACCGAGCCGATGATGGATGTGTAGCCGGCCACTTCGATATCACCGTCCCACCAGCGCAGCAGGCTCAGCGCCACCAGCACGAAGGCGACCAGCGAACAGGCAATCCCGGTGCCGGCCACCATGCGCAGCGGCTTTTCCGAGTAGCCCAGCGCAATGTTGGTCGACAGGGTGAGCAGCTTGCGCAGGGTGTACGAGGTTTCGCCCACGGTACGGGCCTGGTGCTGGACCGGCAGCTTGCCGGTACGGAAGCCGGCCCACTTGACCATCAACGGGAACGAACGATCGCGTTCGGGCATCCTGCATACTGCATTGATGACCTTGCGATGGTAGATGCCGAAGTTGGCCGTGCTGGGGTCCTGCGGTACGCCGGTGAGCCAACCCAGCAGACCGAAAAAGGCCCACGAAGACAGCCGCTTGAGCGCTTTGTCCTGACGTTCCAGGCGTTGTGCGAACACAACATCGAGGTGTTCTTCGTTGGCCTTGCGGTACAACGCGGGAATTTCGCGGGGAACGTCCTGCAGGTCGCAGTCCATCACTACCGTCCAACGACCACGTGCGTGTTCTATGCCGGCCGAAATGGCCGAATGCTGGCCAAAGTTGCGCGACAGGCGCAGGCCGCGCAGCCAGGGCCGGGCAGCGGCCAGTTCGGTGATCCGGGCCCAGGCGCCGTCGGGGCTGGCGTCGTCGACCAGGATCATTTCAAAGCTGACGCCCAGTGTTGCGATCGCGGCCTCGACCTGGTCCACGAGGTCTTCCAGGCATCCCTGGCAGCCATAGACAGGCGCCACGACCGAGATTTCCAGTGGGAGTTCTCCACCATACGGCGGAGAGGGCGTCGCTTCTGTCATGGCGTAGTGGACCCTTGAGCGCCCTGCCTTGGCACGTGAATGACACCGCGTTGTTGCGCGAGGGGCGACAGGGAGTCTCCCGGCCTTCCGCCGCGCGCCACGTTCAGTGTCGGCAGTCGTTGATTATAGCTTTACCGGCCGCATGCACAGCGGCCGTCGCCAGTCATGCACCTGCGCGCGGCAGGGCTCTGCGGTCCCATCGCGTAGCCTGCTCGCCAGGACGGTTGCCATGCCGCGCTATCGGTGCGGCGTGGGCCGTCGAACCCGCTCCATCATTCATCTACATGATGATTGCCTGACGCGCCAGGCATTTCCGGCTACAGCGGGCAGTTCCCAGGATGTGGCTACCGGAAGAAGGCTGAACGTACCCCTGGAATGGCAAAACCCCCGCTGGAGCGGATGCTCCAGCCGGGGGCAGGCCCTGCAGCTGCGGGGATCGGGCTTGCGTCAGCCCAGCGCGGCTTCCAGCTCCGGCAGGATCGCAAACAGATCCCCCACCAGGCCGATATCGGCAATCTCGAAGATCGGCGCGTCGCCGTCCTTGTTGATCGCGACAATCGTGCCAGCATCCTTGATGCCGGTCAGATGCTGGATGGCACCGCTGATGCCGACGGCCACGTACAGTTCCGGCGCGATGATCTTGCCGGTCTGGCCGACCTGCAGGTCGCTGGGCACGTAGCCGGCGTCAACGGCGGCACGCGAGGCGCCGACGGCGGCACCGAGCTTGTCGGCCAGCTGGAAGATGACCTTGAAGTTCTCTTCCGAACCAACACCACGGCCACCCGACACCACACGCTTGGCGCTCTGCAGGTCCGGACGGTCGCTGGCACCGGCGGCCAGGCCGACGAAGCGGGTGTGGGTCGGCAGGGCAGCATCGACGTTGGCCGCTTCGATGGCGGCGCTGCCGCCCTGGGCGGCTTCCGGCCACGAGGCGGCACGCACGGTGGCGACCACGATCTGGTCGGCCGGGGCTTCCACGGTGATGATCGCGTTGCCGGCGTAGATCGGGCGCTTGAAGGTGTGGCTGCCTTCAACGCTCATCAGGTCGGAGACCTGGTTGACGCCGAGCAGGGCGGCGACACACGGCATCAGATCCTTGCCGAAGGTGGTCGACGGGCCGAATACGTGGGTGTAGCCCTTGGCCAGCTGTGCGATCTGCGGCGCCAGCACCTGGGCGATGGCCTGCGCGTTGGCGGCATTGGCCACGGTCAGGACCTTGGCGACGCCGGCGATCTTCGCGGCGTCAGCGGCCACGGCGCTCGGGTCGGCAGCCAGCACCAGCACGTCGATGCTGGCACCGCTGATGGCGGCGGCGGCACTGACGGTCTTGGCGGTGGCGGCGTTGAGCTTGCCGTCGTGGTGCTCGGCGATGACGAGAATCCTGCTCATTACAGCAACCCCTTCTGCTTGAGTGCGGCAACCAGTTCGGCCGCGTCCTTGACCATCACACCCTTGCTGCGCTTGGACGGCGCGGCGTAATGGGTGGTCTTGAAGGTGTCGGCGGTTTCAACGCCGAGGTCGGCCAGCTGCAGGGTCTCCAGCGGCTTGGCCTTGGCCTTCATGATGTCCGGCAGCTTGATGAAGCGCGGTTCGTTCAGGCGCAGATCGGTGGTGACCACGGCCGGCAGATCCACTTCCAGCGTTTCCAGGCCGGCGTCGACTTCACGGGTCACCGTGGCTTTGCCATCGGCAATTTCGAGCTTGCTGGCGAAGGTCGCCTGCGGGCGGCCCCACAGCGTGGCCAGCATCTGGCCAGTCTGGTTGGCGTCGTCGTCGATGGCCTGCTTGCCGAGGATCACCAGATCCGGCTGTTCCTTTTCGATCAGCTTGAGCAGGGTGCGCGATGCGGTCAGCGGCTGGATGGCCTGGTCGGTGACGACGTGGATGGCACGGTTGGCGCCCATGGCCAGGCCGTTGCGCAGGTGCGCCTGGGCGTCGGCCGGGGCGATGGTGGCAACCACGACTTCGCTGGCGATGCCCTTGTCGCGCAGGCGCAGGGCTTCTTCCAGGGCGATTTCATCGAAGGGGTTGGGGGACAGCTTGACGCCGTCGGTGACCACGCCGGAACCGTCCGGCTTGACCTGAATGCGGACGTTGTAGTCCACCACGCGCTTGTACGCGACGAGGATTTTCATCTGGTACGGGGTCCTTCAATAACGGGGAGAACGTCCGGTCCTGGAGCAGCAACCGGTTCGGGGGTGGGACCCCGATTCTAGCTGGCTTGAGGTGACCATGCGAATGCGTATGGTGACTGACTTTGGCTGTTGCGATGCAGCAATGCAGTCGGCCTGAGTTCACTTGTGTGATCGCGTGTTACCGCAGGCCCGTTGTATCCTTCAACGTTGCATTGTCGTGGCCATGAAGGCCCCGTCTCACGAATCACGATCAGGAGAACAGGTAGTGCCCACATGGCTTGTCACCGGCGGCGCCGGATTCATTGGCGGTAACTTCGTTCTCGAGGCCGTCGCGCGCGGCGTCAAGGTCATCAACCTCGATGTGCTGACCTACGCGGGCAACCTGAAGACCCTGTCCAGCCTGGACGGCAATCCCAACCACCTGTTCGTGCAGGGCGACATCGGCGACCGCGAACTGGTCGCCCGACTGCTGGCCGAGCATCAGCCGGATGCCGTGGTGAACTTCGCCGCCGAAAGCCACGTTGACCGCTCCATCGATGGTCCCGGCGCCTTCATCCAGACCAATGTGGTGGGCACCCTGGGCCTGCTGGAAGCGGTCCGTGACTACTGGAAGGCGCTGCCGGCCGAACAGGGCGCGGCGTTCCGTTTCCTGCACGTGTCCACCGACGAGGTGTACGGCACGCTGGGTGAGACCGGAAAATTCAGTGAAACGACCCAGTACGCGCCCAATTCGCCGTATTCGGCGTCGAAGGCGGCTTCGGACCATCTGGTGCGTGCGTTCCACCACACCTACGGGTTGCCGGTGCTGACCACCAACTGCTCCAACAACTACGGCCCGTACCACTTCCCCGAGAAGCTGATCCCGCTGGTGATCGCCAAGGCGCTGGCCGGTGAGCCGCTGCCGGTGTACGGCGATGGCAAGCAGGTGCGCGATTGGCTGTTCGTGTCTGACCACTGCGAGGCGATCCGCACCGTGTTGGCCAAGGGCCAGGTCGGCGAGACCTACAACGTCGGCGGCAACTCGGAAAAGCAGAACATCGAAGTGGTGCAGGCCATCTGCGCGCTGCTTGACCAGCGCCGCCCGCGTGCGGATGGCCAGCCGCGCAGCAGCCAGATCACCTACGTCACCGACCGCCCCGGCCATGACCGCCGCTATGCGATCGATGCCTCCAAGCTGAAGAACGACCTGGGCTGGGAGCCGGCCTACACCTTCGAGCAGGGCATCGCCTTCACCGTCGACTGGTATCTGGACAACCAGAACTGGGTCAACGGCGTGCTCGACGGCAGCTACCGCCTGCAGCGCATCGGCACTGCCGCCTGAGGCCGGGAGAGAACATGACGCAACGTAAGGGCATCATCCTGGCCGGCGGTTCCGGCACGCGGCTGTATCCGATCACCAAGGGCGTCAGCAAGCAGCTGCTGCCGGTGTACGACAAGCCGATGATCTATTACCCGCTCAGCGTGTTGATGCTGGCGGGCATCCGCGAAGTGTTGATCATCAATACCCCGCACGAACAGGCACTGTTCCAGCAGTTGCTGGGCGACGGCTCGCAGTGGGGCATGGACATCCAGTACGCGGTGCAGCCGAGTCCGGATGGCCTGGCCCAGGCCTATCTGATCGGCCGCGATTTCGTGGCCGGCAAGCCGAGCTGCCTGGTGCTGGGCGACAACATCTTCCACGGCCACGGCCTGCGCGACGTGCTCAAGCGCGCCGACGAGCGCGTGGATGGCTCGACCGTGTTCGGCTACTGGGTCAATGATCCAGAACGTTACGGCGTGGCCGAGTTCGACACCAGCGGCAAGGTCATCGACCTGGTGGAGAAGCCGGAGAACCCGCGCTCGAACTATGCGGTGACCGGCCTGTATTTCTACGACGGCAACGCCAGCGATTACGCAGCCGAACTGAAGCCGTCGCCGCGTGGCGAACTGGAGATCACCGATCTCAACAAGCGCTACCTAGCCCAGGGCAACCTGCACCTGGAAGCGCTCGGCCGTGGCTATGCCTGGCTGGATACCGGCACCCACCAGTCGCTGCTGGAAGCGTCCAACTTCATCGAGACCATCCAGACCCGCCAGGGCCTGCAGGTGTGCTGCCCGGAAGAAATCGCCTTCGGCAAGGGCTGGATCAACGCCGAACAGCTGGAAGCGCTGGCTGCACCGCTGATCAAGAATGGCTACGGCCAGTACCTGCATAAACTCGCGCTGCGTGGAGTTGTTCCGTGAAAGTGATTGAAACCAAGCTTGCCGGCTGCAAGATCATCGAGCAGGCCGTGTTTGGCGATGCGCGTGGCTATTTTTTCGAAACCTGGAATGCCGAGCGCTTCGCTGTGCTGGGCCTGCCGGACCGTTTCGTGCAGAGCAACGTATCGACGTCCGCACAGGGCGTGCTGCGTGGCCTGCATTACCAGTGGCCGCGCCCACAGGGCAAGCTGGTCAGCGTGCTGGAGGGCGAGGTCTATGACGTGGCCGTGGACATCCGTCGTGGCTCGCCGACCTTCGGCCAGTGGGAAGCGGTGGTGCTGAGTGCGGAAAACAGGAAGCAGTTCTGGATTCCAGAAGGCTTCGCGCATGGGTTTGCCGTGCTCTCCGAACGTGCGCTGTTCAGCTACCTGTGCACCGATGTCTACGTCAAGGAAGCGGATGCGGGTATCCGCTGGAACGATGCTGACATCGCAATTGACTGGCCGATCAGTGCACCGACCTTGTCGGCGAAAGACGAGAACGCTCCGTTCCTGAAGGACATTGCTGAAGACCGCCTGCCGGTCTACATCCCGTGACGGTGCTGGTGTTCGGCGGCAATGGCCAGGTCGGCCAGGAGCTGCTGCGCGCGCTGGCGCCGCTGGGCAAGGTGGTCGCAACGACCCGCAGCGGGCAACTGCCCGACGGAAGTGCCTGCGAAACCGCCGATTTCGGCCAGCCCGACAGCCTGCCGGCATTGCTGGATCGCCTGCAGCCATCGGTGGTGGTCAACGCGGCCGCCTACACGGCGGTTGATCGTGCCGAGCAGGATGCCGAGGCCGCCTTCGTCGCCAATGCGGAGGCGCCGGGCATGATCGCGCGCTGGTGTGCGGCGCACGGCGTGCCGTTCGTGCATTACTCCACCGACTACGTGTTCGATGGCCAGGGCAGCGCGCCCTACCGCGAAGACGAGCCGACCGCGCCATTGGGCGTGTACGGCACCAGCAAGCGCGATGGCGAGCATGCGGTTCGCGCGGCCGGCGGTCGTCATCTGATCTTCCGCACGGCGTGGGTGTATGCCTCGCATGGCGCCAATTTCCTGCGCACGATGCTGCGGGTGGGCGCCGAGCGCGACCAGTTGCGTGTGGTGGCCGATCAGATCGGCACGCCGACACCGGCCGCGCTGATTGCCGATGTCACCGTGCAGGCGCTGCAGCATCCGGGCGCGCTGTCGGGAACGTGGCACCTGACGGCGTCGGGGCAGACCAGCTGGCATGGCTTTGCCGAAGCGATTTTCGCTGAAGCGCTGGCGACGGGCGTATTGGCCAAGGTGCCGGCCGTCGAAGCGATTCCCAGTTCCGAGTATCCGACCCCGGCCAAACGCCCGGCCTGGTCGGTGCTGGACAATCGCAAGCTGCAGCAGGATTTCGGCATCGTACTGCCGAGCTGGCAGGATGGTCTGAAGCGGGTGATGGCCGGGCTGACCTGATGGCAGTAGCGCCGGGCAACGCCCGGCGACGCAGTGCTGCCGGGCCGATCAGGAACGGGTCAGAGCCCGTTGCGCAGCAACGGGATCCGACCCCGGGCAAACCTCAACTGCGTCCGTAGGTATCCTCGAAGCGCACGATGTCATCCTCGCCCAGGTAACTGCCGGACTGCACCTCGATCAGTTCCAGCGGTAGCTTGCCCGGATTGCGCAGGCGATGGGTCACGCCCAGCGGGATGTACGTGCTCTGGTTTTCGCTGAGCAGGATCACCTCGTCGCCGCGGGTTACCTCGGCGGTGCCGCTGACCACGATCCAGTGCTCGGCACGGTGGTGATGCATCTGCAGGCTGAGCGTACCGCCGGGCTTGACGGTGATGCGCTTGACCTGGAAACGCTCGCCGTTGTCGATCGAATCGTAGGCCCCCCAGGGGCGGTAGACCTTGCGATGCCAGGTGGCCTCGCTGCGGCCTTCAGCCTTCAGCTGAGCGACCACGGTCTTGACCTCCTGCATGCGGTCAGCCTTGCCGACCAGCACTGCGTCGTCGGTCTCGACCACGATCACGTCATCCAGGCCGACCAGTGCCACCAGGCGCTGTGCATAGGCATAGGTGTTGCGGCAGTCGATGGCGATCACGTCCCCCTGGTGCGCATTGCCATCGCCATCCTGATGCGAGACATCGCGCAGTGCGGTCCACGAACCGACGTCGTTCCAGCCGGCGTCCAACGGAATCACCACGGCGTCTTCGGTTTTTTCCATCACCGCATAGTCGATCGAGTCGGATGCAACGGCGGTGAAGGTAGCCTTGTCCAGACGGGTGAAGTCGGCATCGCGGCGCGCCTGCTGCCAGGCCTGGCGGCTGCCGGCCAGCATCGCCGGCTGGAAACGCTCCAGCTCCTGCAGGTAACGCGAGGCCTTGAACAGGAACATGCCACTGTTCCAGTAGTACTGGCCGCTGCTGACGTAGCCGGTGGCGGTGTCCAGGTCGGGCTTCTCGACGAAACGCTCGACCGCGCGCAGGCCCTGGCCGTCGGCAGCCTTGATATAGCCGTAGCCGGTTTCCGGACCGGCCGGCACGATGCCGAAGGTGACCAGCTTGCCGGCTTCGGCGGCACTGGCTGCAGCCTTCACGGCTGCATGGAACGCGGCTTCATTGGCAATCACATGATCCGAGGGCAGCACCAGCAGCAGCGCGTCGGCGCCGTCTCGGGTAGCTTCCAGCGCGGCCACGGCGATGGCCGGGGCGGTATTGCGGCCGACCGGCTCAAGGATGATCGCAGCCGGCTCGGCGCCGACCTGCTGCAGCTGTTCGGCAGCGACGAAGCGGTGCTCCTCGTTGGCGATCACCAGCGGACCGTGCGCGGCGATGGGAGCGACGCGCTGCCAGGTGGCCTGCAGCATCGTCAGTTCTCCCGCCAATGGCAGGAACTGCTTCGGATACGCCTCGCGCGACAGTGGCCACAGGCGGGTACCGGAACCACCGGAGAGGATGACGGGCTGGATGTTGCTCATGGTCTTCCTTGGTTACTGCTGGAGGAGATGGGAAATTTCGTCGGTACGCGCCTGCATCAGCGCTGCATCACCGCGGGCTTCGACGTTCAGTCGCAGCAGCGGCTCGGTGTTGGAGCTGCGCAGGTTGAAGCGCCAGTCGCCGAAGTCGGCGCTGATGCCATCGGTATGGTCCAGCGCCGGCGACTGCGCGGCGAAGTGCTCCATCACGCGTGCCACCGCAGCCTTGGCATCGGCCACCTTGAAGTTGATTTCTCCGCTGCAGGGATACGCCGCCATGCGGTCTTCGACCCAGTCGGCCAGCGAGCGGCCGCTCTCGGAAACCAGTTGCGCGATCAGCAGCCACGGGATCATGCCGGAGTCGGCATAGGCGAATTCGCGGAAGTAGTGGTGAGCGCTCATTTCGCCGCCGTACACCGCATCTTCGGCGCGCATCTTTTCCTTGATGAAAGCGTGACCGCTCTTGCACAGCACCGGCACGCCGCCTGCCTGCTCAACCATTTCCACGGTGTTCCATACCAGCCGCGGGTCATGCACGATCTTGCCACCGGGATTGCGTGCCAGGATGGCCTTGGCCAGCAGGCCGACCAGGTAGTAGCCCTCGATGAAGCGGCCGGTATGGTCGAAGAAGAAGCAGCGGTCGAAGTCACCGTCCCAGGCAATGCCGAAGTCGGCGCTGTGTTCGCGCACTGCGTCGGCGGTGGCGGCGCGGTTTTCCGGCAGCAGCGGGTTGGGAATGCCGTTGGGGAAGCTGCCATCGGGTTCGTGGCAGATGCGGATGAACTCGAACGGCAGGTGCGGCGCCAGCAGGTCGACGATGGCACCGGCACCACCGTTGCCGGCATTCACCACCAGCTTCAGCGGCTTGAGCTTGGCGGCGTCGACGTAGCTCAGCAGATGCTGGATATAGGCGCTCTTGTCATGCTGGGCGGTCTGCCCGGCGCTCGGCGGCTGGGCCTCGGACGCATCGGCGGCGACCGCATCGGAGATCGCGAACAGGCCGGTATCGGAGCTGATCGGACGGGCGTTCTCCTTGACCAGCTTCATCCCGTTGTAGTCCATCGGGTTGTGGCTGGCCGTCACCATCACGCCGCCGGCTGCGCCGCGGTGATCGGTCTGGAAGTAGACCTCTTCGGTACCGCACAGGCCGATGTCGATCACCTCACGACCGGTACCACGCAGGCCTGCGGCCAGTGCATCCTGCAGCGCCGGGCTGGTCAGGCGCACATCGTGGCCGAGGACCACCGGGCCGGGAGCGAGCTGCGCGGCCAGGGCGACGCCGATGCGGCGGGCCAGGTCTTCGTTCAGTTCTTCCGGCACGCGGCCGCGGATATCGTAGGCCTTGAAGGCGGGCAGGGGCATCGATCAGATCCTTTGTGAGCTCAGCCCTCAATTGTAGTCCCAGTCCCGTATGGGAATCGTTTCCATCGGAGAACGCCACCTGACTGGCGCCCCGGATCAGGCCTGCGGTGGTCGCCGGCCTGGCCGGCGGGTGCGCTTGGCCGGCAGGCCCGGCAACGGCGCCAGCAGCGCCTGGACGTCCTCCTCGCTGAAACGTGGCCCCGTGCTGCCGCCGCCTTCGAGAATCGAGTCGGCCAGCAGGGCCTTGCGTTCCTGCAGCTCGGCAATCCGTTCTTCGATGCTGCCTGCGGCGATCAGCCGGTAGACGAACACCGGCTGCTGCTGGCCGATCCGATGGGCGCGGTCACTGGCCTGGTTTTCGGCGGCCGGGTTCCACCAGGGATCGAAGTGGATGACGGTGTCTGCAGCAGTCAGGTTCAGCCCCACGCCACCGGCCTTCAGGCTGATCAGGAACACAGGTACTTCGCCCTGCATGAAACGCTGCACCGGCGTGGCCCGGTCCTGGGTATCGCCGGTCAGGGTCACATAGGCCAGTCCCAGATCGTCCAGCGCCTGCGCGATCAGCGAAAGCATGCCGGTGAACTGCGAAAACACCAGGATGCGCCGGCCTTCCTCGACCATCGACGGCAGCATCTCTCGCAGCAGCTCCAGCTTGGCCGAGCCGGCATTGCGTGCCGGGGCGTCGCCCGGCAGCAGGCGCGGATCACAGCAGACCTGACGCAGCTTCAGCAGCGCATCCAGCACCCTGATGTGGTTGCGCGCCAGTCGGCTGTCGCTGATCGCCTCGCGGACCTGCTTTTCCATCGCGGCACGCACGGTCTCATAGAGATCACGCTGCCCGCCCTCCATCGCTACCGCGCGGGTGATGAGGGTCTTCGGTGGCAGTTCGGCGGCGACCTGGTCCTTGCGCCGTCGCAGGATGAAGGGGCGCAGCCGCTGCGCCAGCAGCTGGGCTCGGCGGTGATCGCTGCCGCGCTCGATCGGGTGGCGCCAATGCTGGTTGAACTGTTTTTCGCTGCCGAGCAGGCCGGGCAGCAGGAAGTCGAACTGCGTCCACAGTTCGCCGAGGTGGTTTTCCAGCGGCGTGCCGGTCAGGCACAGCCGGTGACGCGCCTGCAGCGTGCGCAGGGTGATTGCGGCGCGCGACTTTGGATTCTTCACCTGCTGCGCTTCGTCGAGGATCAGCAGGTGGTAGGCATGGGCCTTCAAGGCCTCTTCATCACGCCAGAGCAACGGATAGGTGGTGATCACCAGGTCATGCTCGGGGATGGACGCGAACGAAGCTTCACGCCCGGGCCCATGCAGGGCCAGCACGCGCAGGCCCGGGGTGAAGCGCGTCGCCTCGCTCTGCCAGTTGTGCAGCAGTGAGGTCGGCACCACCAGCAGCGCCGGCCGGTCCAGGCGGCCACCTTCCTTCTCGACCAGCAGGTGGGCCAGGGTCTGCAGGGTCTTGCCCAGCCCCATGTCATCGGCCAGTACGCCGCCCAGGCGCTGCTGCCGCAGGTACTGCAGCCACGACAGGCCTTCGCGCTGATAGCCACGCAGCGTCGCCAGCAATCCGGCCGGTGGTGCCACGTCTTCCGGCGCAGGCGCCTGCAGCAGGCGCTGTACGAGTGCCTGGGTGTCCCCGTGGCCCCGGAGCCGCAGGTGTGCGTCGTCCTGCAGCGCCTGCAGGCGACCGCGGTCCTGCGTCGACAGCCGTAGCGGCGCGCCGCGCTGGGTAAACAGATCGGCGAGCAGGGCAATGACTGGCTTCAATCGCGATGCCCGCAGTGCCAGGCGCGTGTTGCCGCCGGCAGTCAGCAGGATGTTCTCGTCATCGCCAATCGCGTCCAGCTGCGCGCGCGACCAGCGTGGGTCGGCGTGCAGCACCTGCTGGAGCAGCGGAACCATGGGCACGGTGTGGCCGTCCACCTCGATCTCGAGGCCCAGATTGAACCAGCTCCCGTCCGTCGGGTCCGCCTGGATGTCCAGGTCGATCTCATCCACCCGGGTGATGCGATGGCGGAAATCGTCGTCCGTCTCTACCTTCCAGCCCAGGGCCTCCAGCCGCGGCACGTCGTCCAGCAGGAAGCGGGTCCAGTCGAAACTGCGCAGTTCGAACAATGGGCCGGCGCCGTCCAGGACGATGCGTGGCTGTCGCTCACGGTGCAGATGCACGCTGCGCAGTTCATCTTCGCGTCGTGCCTCCTCGTGAAGGTCACGCGGCAGCAGGTAGAGCTGGCCCTGCGGGCCATGCACAAACAACGACGGGTCGTCGAGAAAGCGCACGTGCTCGTCGTACTCGAACGCGATGGTGGCGACGTCCAGCCACTGCGAAGGATCACGCTCGGTGAGCCAGTCGGGACGGTACTCCAGGCTGTGCAGATGGAGGATCGGCGTCATCGCCTGGATCGGCAGGGTTGGCAGCGTCGGATGCGCAGTGGGACGTAGCGGGCCCGAGTCGCCCTCCAGTGACGTGTCCAGTGCAGCCAGCAGGACGGAAGCGACGTGCTCGCAGTGGCCCCCCACCGGGCAGGTGCAGCGACTCTGAAGAGGGCTGTAGGGTGCGCGGGCGCTGGCGTCCAGGTCGATGGCCACCTGCCAGGTTTCCACCTGCGCGGTCAGCAGCGGTGCCCGGTAGTGCAGTTCGTGCACGGTACCTGCGCGTTGCCTGCCTCTTTCCAGTGTCCCGGCATCCAGCCAGCGGGACAGTTCCCCTCCGGTGAATACTACGGCCATGCGTCGTCCTGTCCTCTCCATCTGCGGCACGCGTTGCCAGGGGCACCGCAAGCGGGGAGGGGACATTCTACGGAAAGGCAGCCGCGCATACCGGTTCATGCTGCGGCGCACCCCAGCCGGCAACGGGTGTGCCGCTAGAATGGCAGCATTCTCACCGGGTAGGGCAGTAGAGATGCAGCAATCGACTTCCACCGGCAAGCGCGGCAAGCGCTTCGCCAGTGCGGCGGAGGCCCTGCAAGGGGTGGTCGCCGATGGCCAGACGCTGGCCGTGGGCGGCTTCGGCCTGTGTGGCATTCCCGAGGCACTGATCGCCGCGCTGCGCGACAGTGGCGCCAAGAGCCTGACCGTGATCTCCAATAATGCCGGCGTCGATGGCTTCGGCCTGGGCCAGCTGCTGGAAACCCGGCAGATCAAGAAGATGATTTCGTCCTACGTGGGCGAGAACAAGGAATTCGAGCGCCAGTTCCTGGCCGGCGAGCTGGAGCTGGAATTCAACCCGCAGGGCACCCTGGCCGAGCGCCTGCGTGCCGGCGGCGCGGGTATCCCGGCGTTCTTCACTGCCACTGGCTACGGCACGGTGGTGGCCGAAGGCAAGGAAACCCGCGAGTTCGACGGCAAGCACTACGTGATGGAGACCGCGCTGCGTGCCGATGTCGCGCTGGTCAAGGCGTGGAAGGCCGACGAAGCAGGCAACCTGGTGTTCCGCAAGACCGCGCGCAATTTCAACCCGGCCTGCGCGATGGCCGGCAAGGTCTGCATCGTGGAAGTGGAGGAGGTCGTGCCGGTCGGCGCCATCGATCCGGACCAGGTGCACCTGCCGGGTATCTACGTGCACCGCATCGTGCACAACCCGCATCCTGAAAAGCGTATCGAACAGCGCACCATCCGCGCGGAGGGCAACTGACATGGCGTGGACCCGCGATGAGATGGCGGCACGCGCCGCCCGCGAACTGACCGATGGTGCCTACGTGAACCTGGGCATCGGCCTGCCGACCCTGGTCGCCAACCATATTCCCGAAGGCGTGGATGTGTGGCTGCAGTCGGAGAACGGCCTGCTCGGTATCGGCCCGTTCCCGACCGACGCCGAAGTGGACGCCGACCTGATCAACGCCGGCAAGCAGACCGTCACCGCACGTGCCGGTGCCAGCTACTTCGGCAGCCACGACAGCTTCGCGATGATCCGCGGCGGCCACGTCAACCTGGCCATCCTCGGCGCCATGCAGGTCACCCACAAGGGCGACCTGGCCAACTGGATGGTGCCCGGCAAGATGGTCAAGGGCATGGGCGGCGCGATGGACCTGGTGGCCGGCGTGCAGCGCGTGGTGGTGCTGATGGAGCACACCGCCAAAAACGGCGAACACAAGATCCTGGCCGAATGCACGCTGCCGCTGACCGGCGTGGGCGTGGTCGATCGCATCATCACCGACCTGGCCGTGTTCGATGTCACCGACAACGGCCTGCTGCTGGTGGAAGCCGCACCGGGCGTCAGCGATGACGAATTGAAGGAAAAGACTGGCGTGGTGTTTCAACGCGCTTGATGTCGTGAGGGCGGCCCGGTGCCGCCCTCATCCTGCGGGGTCTCAATGCTGTTCCCCCACGACCTGCCCGATGCCGATGTCCAGCACCTGCCGGGCTGGCTGGCCGCGACCGATGCCGACCGGCTCCTGTCCGCGCTGCAGGCCGAAGTCCCCTGGGAGGTCCATCGCATCCGCATGTTCGGCAACTGGGTGGATTCGCCGCGGCTGAGCTGCTGGATCGGCGATCCGCAGGCGCGCTACCGCTATTCCGGCGCTGAATTCGTGCCGCACCCCTGGCTGCCTTCCCTGCAGAGCATGCGCGAGCGGCTGGAAACCGAGGGCCTGGGCCGCTTCAACAGCGTGCTGCTGAACCGCTATCGCGGCGGCGGTGACTACATGGGCTGGCACAGTGATGACGAACCCGAACTGGGTTCCATGCCGGTGATTGCCTCGCTGAGCCTGGGCGTGGCACGCCGTTTCCTGCTGCGCCGGCACGATGACCCGGCGCGGAAGGCCGAGTATCTGCTCGGCCATGGCGATCTGCTGGTGATGGCCGGTCAGACCCAGCAGTTCTATCAGCACGCGCTGCCGAAGATGACGCGGGTGCAGGGCGAGCGGATCAACCTGACGTTCCGCTGGATCACGCCGCGCTGATCGATCAGCGTGCGACGGTCGGCTGGTCGGCCTGCCCGCTGGTCAGCGTCCAGCCCACCACGTCCTGCGCCAGCTGCTGCAGGCCACGTTCGAAGGCGGCGGTGACGGCCGGAACATCGGTGCTGCCGACCGGCTGCGCCTGACGGAAGGTGCGGTCGGCGACCACGCGCTGGTCGGCGACGTGAATCAGCTTGGCGTTGACCTCGATCACCACCGTCGGCGTGGCCTGTCCCTGGTAATCCGATTCGAAGCGGCGCACGTCGGTGGACAGCTTGTAGTCGGCACGGATGCCGGCGGTGCTGCGGGCGACGCCGCGGATGCGGCCGGAATCCTCGAAGCCGCGCAGCAGCGTGTCCTCGATCATGTCGGTAGCCGGCTGGACCCAGCTGGCGCCCTTGTAGATCTCCATCTGCGACGGCGTCGGCCGCACGTTGATGCGCGGGCTGTCAACCATGCGCGCGGCGCTGGGCTTGGCCAGTACCAGCTGCCAGCTGGCCTGCGGCCATGCCGGGTCCGCCTTCACCTGCACCGAGGGCGAGTACAGCGTCACCGCGGTTTTCTCGCTGCTGCCAAGGATGGAGCAGCCGCCCAGCAGGGGGACCATCGAAGCGGCCAGCAGCAGGCGCGGAAGGGTGGTCGGGCTCATTTGGGTTCGAACTCCTTCGGTGCGTCGCGGCCCAGCAGGTAGCGCGCGGGGTTGTTCTCGAGGCGGTCGCTGACCCGGCGCAGGTCGCGGATCAGGCCGCGCAGCTCGGTCAGCGTCGGACCCAGCTGGCCAAGGCCATCGTTGGCGAAGCTGTTGATCGCGGCGCGGTTCTCGCCAAGGATCGAATCGGCGTTGCCGGCGGCCGAATCAAGCTTGGCCAGGGTGCCGTCGAGCTTGTCGATGATGCCGGGCAGCTGCTGCACCAGGTTCTTGTCGAGGCGCTCGATGGTGCCGTTGGTGGTCTTCAGCGTGGTGTCCAGGCTGCGGGCGGCATCGCGTGCGCTGAGCAGCAGCGCCTGGGTACCCTGGTCACGGTCGGCCAACCCACCGCTGATGGTTTCCAGATTGGCCAGTGTCGCGTTGATCGAAGCCACGTTGCGGTCGCTGAGGATCTGGTCCATGCGCTCGACGATGCGGTTGGCGACGTCGGTGATGTTCTGCAGCGCGGAGGGCGTGGTCGGAATGATCGGTGCCGGGTCCTTGTTGACCGTGGTCAGTGCCGGCGACTGTGGCGTACCCCCGCTGAGCTGGATGATCGACGGGCCGGTCAGGCTGGTGATCGCCAGCTTGGCGCGGGTATCGGTCTTGACCGGCGTGTTGGAGTTCAGGCGGATGCGCGCGACCACCTGGCGCGGGTCGTCCGGTACCAGGTTCAGTTCGGTGATCGAGCCCACCGCGATGCCGTTGTACTGCACCGGGCTGCCCACCGACAGGCCGGTCACCGCTTCGCGGAACACCACGCGGTATTCCTGCCAGGTGCGGTCGGAGGAGTACTTGGCGGCCCACAGGCCGAAGGCCAGCAGGGCCAGGCCGGTGATCAGGGTGAACGCGCCGATCAGCACGTAGTTGGCTTTGGTTTCCATGGCTCAGGCACTCTCGATCTGTTCGCCACGCGCGGCGCGCGCGCGCGGTCCGTGGAAGTATTCCTGGATCCACGGATGATCCAGTTTCTCGATCTCCGGCAGCGGCGCATTGGCCACTACCTTGCGGTCGGCGATCACTGCCACCCGGTCACAGATGGCGTACAACGTGTCCAGATCATGGGTGATCAGGAACACGGTCAGTCCCAGTGCTTCCTGCAGGGTCTTGATCAGGCGGTCGAATGCCGCCGCACCGATCGGATCGAGACCGGCGGTCGGTTCGTCCAGGAACAGCAGCGGCGGATCCAGCGCCAGCGCCCGGGCCAGGCCGGCGCGCTTGCGCATGCCACCGGACAGCTGCGAGGGCAGCTTGTTGATTGCATCGGCGGGCAGGCCAGCCAGCTTCACCTTCAGCAGCGCCAGCTCGTAATGCCAGCGCTCGGGCAGCTCGCGATGGTGCTCCTTCAGTGGCACCTGAACGTTCTCGCCCACGGTCAGCGAGGAGAACAGGGCGCCGTCCTGGAACAGCACGCCGGTGTTGCGCTCGATGTGCAGGCGGCTCTCGGCATCGTCGGCACGCGCGTCGCGGCCGAGCACTTCGATCTGCCCGGCATCGGGCACGCGCAGGCCGAGGATCGAACGCATCAGCACCGATTTGCCGGTACCCGACCCCCCCACCACGCCCAGGATCTCGCCGCGGCGCACGTCCAGGTCCAGGTCCTCATGCACGGTCTGGCTGCCGAACCGATTGACCAGGCCACGCACGCGGATGGCCAGCTCGTGGCCGTTGTCGTCCTGCATGGGAATTTCTTCGGGCGTCGGATGCGTGCTCATGTCACCAGTCCATGTGCATGAACCACAACGCCGCGAAGGCGTCGATGATGATCACCAGCGAGATCGTCTGCACCACGCTGGACGTGGTGCGTTCGCCCACCGACTGCGCCGTGCCTTCGACCTTCAGGCCTTCCAGGCAGCCGATCAGGCCGATCACCAGCGCGAATACCGGCGCCTTGGACAGACCGACCAGCATGTGCCGCACTTCCATCGTGTCGTGCATGCGCGCGATGTACATCTGCGGTGGAATATCCAGATCGAACGCACCCACGGTGATGCCGCCGGCCAGGCCGGCGACCATTGCGATGAAGGTCAGCAGGGGCAGGGTGACCAGCAACGCCAGCAGTCGTGGCAGTACCAGCAGGTCGATCGGATCCAGACCCAGGGTGCGCATCGCATCGATTTCCTCGCGCGCCTTCATCGCGCCGATCTGCGCGGTGAACGCACTGGCAGTGCGGCCGGCCAGCACGATCGCGGTCAGCAGCACGGCGAACTCGCGCAGGAAGGCGATGTTGACCAGTTCGACCACGTAAATCTCGGCGCCGAAATCGCGCAGGATGGTCGAACCGAGGAAGGCGATCACCGCGCCGACCAGATAGGACAGCAGCGCCACCAGCGGTACCGCGTCCAGCCCGACCTGTTCCATCTGGTGCACGGTGGCCGTCATCCGGAAGCGGCGGGGTTCCTTGACCAGGCGCGCGGCCTTGACCAGGTTCTCGCCGAGGAAGCTGCACAGCGCCTTGATGTTGTGGCCGGTGGCATGGACGCTGACGCCCAGCCGCTCCAGCGCGGCCAGCACACCGAAGTCGCGCTTGGGCTTGGGCCGGTCGTCGGCCACTTCCTCGATGGTGCACACCAGCGCCTGGTGATCCGGGCGGAACTTCAGAGCGTCTTCGCCAAGGTCGGCACGGTGGGCTACGCGCAGCACCTGCAGCACGCCGGCCGAATCCATCTTCTCGATGGCGGTGGCATCGATGCCGGTCAGCGTATCGGGAACGCCGCGCAGGACTTCGGCCGCGGCCAGCGCGGTCTTCAGGGTCCAGGTGCCGGACAGGCGGATCACGCCCGGGTCATGGGCATCCTGTTCGAGCTGGGGGGCGTGGTTCGGGGTCACTTGGGCCATTCGGGTCGCAGCATAACCGTTCTGTATTGGGCATCGCGTCGAACTCGGATGAATTTCTCCGGTAAGGCCCAGCCTAGGTAATACTACGGCGCATGTCCGCAGACGCTCACACGATCCCCACGCCCCAGGCCACCTACGCGCAGCGCGTGGCCTTTGTTTCCGAGATCGCCGGACGCCTGCACAGCTATGGCACAACGGCCCAGCGCCTGGAAACGGCGGTGGTGGCACTGGCCCGCCAGCTCGATCTGGATTGTGAACCGTGGTCGAATCCCACCGGTATCATCCTCAGCTTCAGCGACCCGGCGCAGGCAATCGGCTCCAGTGACATCACCCGCGTGATCCGCCTGGCGCCCGGTGAGAACGACCTGCACAAACTCAGCGTGGCCGACCATATCGCCGAGGAAGTGGCCAACGGGCGGATGAGCATCGCCCAGGGCCACACGGCGCTGCGCCAGCTGGACAAGGATCCGGGCCGGCGCGGCAAGCTGCGCACCATCCTCTCGTTCACCCTTGGCGCAGCCGGTGTGGCCGGCATGTGGAAGCTGCCATGGCTGGACATCGCCACCGCCGGCGTCATCGGCCTGATGATCGGCCTGCTTGGCATGGTCACCGACCGTCGCCCGGCCACCCGCGAAGCCGCCGAGGCGCTGGCCGCGCTGCTGGCCGGCATGGTCGCCACCCTGGTGGCGTCCTTCATCGGCGCGCTCAACCTCAACACGGTGATCATCGCCTCGCTGGTGGTGCTGCTGCCCGGCATGTCGCTGACCAATGCGGTCAATGAGCTGGCCAGCCAGCACTGGGTGTCGGGCACCGCGCGCTTTGCCGGTGCGCTGACCACCATCATGAAGCTCAGCGTCGGCGCGATGATCGCGGTGACCCTGGCCGATGTGCTCGGCCTCGATCCGGTGATCCGCGCCACGCGGCCGCAGGGGCCGTGGGTGGAGTGGGGCTCGCTGCTGACCGCGGCGTTTGCCTTCGCGATGCTGTTCAAGGCCAACCGCCGCGATTATCCGTGGGTGATCGCGGCCTCGGTGGCCGGCTATGCGATCTCCAAGTTCGGTGGCCACGCATGGGGCGCACCGGCCGGCATCTTCCTGTCGGCAATGCTGCTGACCGCCGGTGGCAATCTGTTCGGGCGCCTTGTTGGGCGCCCGGGCGCGATCATCCGCCTGCCGGGCATCATCATGATGGTGCCCGGCAGTACCAGCCTGCGCGGCGTGCTGACCCTGGTCCAGCAGCAGGACGTGGGCGCTGGCCAGAGCGTGTTCCTCACCGTACTCAATGTGGTGATGGCGCTGGTGGCTGGCCTGCTGTTCGGCAACCTGCTGATGCCCGCTCGAAAAACTCTGTAGAGCCGACCGAGCCCATGCTCGGCTTCGGGTATGGACAGCCGAGCGTGGGCTCCGCTCTACAAACAAAAAAACGCCGGCTTTCGCCGGCGTTTTTCATTGCATCCCGATTCGGCCTCAGGCCTTCTTGATCAGGAAATCTTCCGGCTTCTTGTTGCCCTTGGCGGTCAACTCGGCCATCCAGCGCGGCTGCTTGCCACGACCGGTCCAGGTTTCCTTCGGGTTGGCCGGGTTACGGTACTTCGGGGCAACCTTGCCCAGCTTGCGGCCGGCGGTCTTCGACGGTGCCTTGGTTGCCGTGGCGACCTTGCGGGTGCGCGGGGCGGGGGCGCCACCGAACAGTTCCTCGATGGTGTAACCCTCGGTCTTGGCCAGCTTGGTCAGCTGGGCCCGGACCTTGGTGATCGGCCGGCGCTTGGCGACGATGGTCTGCTGTTTCTTGGCGGTGCGGATCAGGGCGCCCAGCTCGCGTGCTGACAGGCCGGTCAGGTCAATGCTCATTTACGGTTACTCCGGAAACTAATGTGTGGACGGGACGAGCCAGTCCATGGCGTCGGCGGACAGAATAAAGATGAATTAATCAGAGTACAAATGCAGGCAGGACAAGGCTTGGCGACATGCCGGCCGCATTGCGTCGATTTTGACCGGATTATGTCCGCTGCAATATCGGTTGGTTGGACACAATGCAAAAAAAGACCGGGGCATGCCCCGGTCTTTCTCTGATCACCCCTGCAGGCGCTGCAGCAGGGTGGCCTTGTCCAGATTCTCGGCTTCACTGGCACGACGCGAGCGGTATTCGTAGGTGCCGGCGGCCAGGCCACGCTCGCTCACCACCACGCGGTGCGGGATGCCGATCAGTTCCATGTCGGCGAACATCGCGCCCGGGCGCAGGCCACGGTCGTCGAGTGCCGCGTCCAGGCCGGCATCGCGCAGCTCCTGCAGCAGGCTGGCAGCAGCATCGGCCACGGCGGCGTCGCCCTTCGGGTTGATCACGCACACCACCACCTGCCACGGCGCCATCGCGTCCGGCCAGATGATGCCGGCATCGTCATGGTTCTGTTCGATCGCGGCAGCCACCACGCGCGAAATACCGATGCCGTAGCAGCCCATCGCCATCACCGCCGCCTTGCCGTTCTCGTCCAGCACGGTGGCATCCAGCGCTTCGGCATACTTGCGGCCGAGCTGGAACACGTGGCCGACTTCGATGCCACGGGCGATCTTCAGTTCGCCACCGTCCAGCGCGCGGTCACCGGCACGCACGTTGCGGATGTCGGCCACTTCCGGTTCCGGCAGGTCGCGACCCCAGTTGACGCCGGCCAGGTGGAAACCGGCTTCGTTGGCGCCGACGACGAAATCGGACATTGCCGCCACTTCGCGATCGGCCACCACGCGGATGGCCTTGGCCGGGGCGACCGGGCCGAGGAAGCCCGGCACGCTGCCCAGATGTTCGGCGATTTCCGCCTCGCTGGCGAAGCGCTGTTCGTCCAGGCCGGAAACCTTGGCCAGCTTGATCTCGTTGACTTCATGGTCGCCGCGCACCAGCACCAGCACGAACTGCTGTGCCTCGCCTTCGCCCGCGATCAGCGCCACCGTCTTCACCGTGCGCTGCAGGTCGATGCCGAGCAGGGCCGCGACGTCCTCGCAGGTCTTCTGGGTAGGCGTGTCGACCTTGCGCATCGCTTCACCGGCTGCTGCACGCGGTGCCGGATCGGCGGCAATCGCCGCTTCCATGTTGGCCGCGTAGTCCGAACCGGTGGAGAACACCAGCGCGTCTTCGCCGGAATCGGCGATCACGTGGAATTCCTGCGAGGCATCACCGCCGATCGCGCCGGAGTCGGCCTGCACCATGCGGAAGTCCAGGCCGAGGCGGGTGAAGATACGGCTGTAGGCCGACTTCATGTTCTCGTACTCGCGCACCAGGCACTCATCGTGCAGGTGGAACGAATAGGCGTCCTTCATCAGGAACTCGCGCGAACGCATCACGCCGAAGCGCGGACGGATCTCGTCGCGGAACTTGGTCTGCACCTGGTAGAAGTTGACCGGCAGCTGCTTGTAGCTGGACAGCTCGCTGCGCGCGAAGTCGCAGGCGGCTTCTTCGGCGGTCGGGCTGTAGCAGAACACCTGGTCCTTGCGGTCCTTGATCTTCAGCAGCTGCGGGCCGAACTTCTGCCAGCGGCCGGTCTGCTCCCACAGTTCCTTCGGCTGGATGGTCGGGATCTGGAATTCCACGGCACCCGCACGGTCCATTTCCTCGCGCACGATGCGTTCAACCTTGCGCAGCACGCGCAGGCCCAGCGGCGACCAGGTGTACAGGCCCGATGCCAGCTTGCGGATCATGCCCGCGCGCAGCATCAGCCGGTGGCTGGTCAGCTCGGCGTCGCTGGGGGTTTCCTTGGTGGTGTGCAGGTGGAACTGGGAGAGGCGCATCGTCGGCTTCGGATAACGGCAGAGACGCCTATTCTGCCAGCCCGACCGGGGGGAGGGGTATCGGCAGGGCTGCGCCCTGCACCCGCCTCAAGCAACGTCAACTGCAACAGCAACAGCAAGAATGGGTTTCCTGGGAGATGGCGGGGTGGGTCCGGCGGCAGGGGACGCCGTAAACCCATCCTTGGGGGCTTGGTCGCGGCTTGCTCGTGTGCGCTGTCCTGCGCACACGGCAAGACCAGGGTTGGGCTTCCTGCCCAACCCGCCCGAGGCATGCCTCGGGCCCATGCCGCTCACACCCCTGCCGCCGGACCCACCCCGCCTTCGACAGATTTCCGCGATGGACGATTTATGGGGTCAGATCCGTTTTCCTGCGGAAAACGGATCTGACCCCGGATTCAATTCGAGATCTGACAGATTTCATCCACGCATGGCGTGGATCTACCACCGTCACCGGGAAACTGTCGAAGGCGGGGCGGTGTCGGATTGCGGGGACGCCGTAAACCCGTCCCTGGGGGCTTGGCCGCGGCATCCATGCCGCGGACACCCCGCAATCCGACACCGCCCCGCCAAACCCACAGAAAGCCCAGAGCCGGTTGTTGCCCTTGCTTTTGCCTCTGCGGGTGCAGGGCGCAGCCCTGCCGATACCCTCACTCCGCCGGGCAGTAGGCCTTGATGGCGGCTTCAGCCAATCCCTTCTGTGCGCTGCGCTGCTCCGGGGTCAACGCGGTGTCAGGCTTGCCGTCGCCGTCGGTGTCCTGCATCACCTGGCCGGTGCCCTCCAGCAGCGTCAGGTTGGCGCGGGCCGTGCGGCACTGCTCGGGGACCGGTGCGGCCGGGGTCTCGGTGCTGGCGGCCGGCTGTGGGCTGCGGGCCTGCTCGCGGGTTTCATACTTCCTGCCCGCTGGAGGGGTCTCCGAATACTGGGTCACGCCATTGGCGTCCTTCCATTTATAGACCGGGCCAGCCACGGCGTTGGCACTGGCCAACAGCAGCAGGCATCCAAGGCAGGACAGGGCACGCATGGCGGACTCCACGGAATGGGCGTAGAACGTCGATTGCAGCATTGGCGCCGAGTACTGGCAAGTCGATTAAACTGGATTCCATGGACCCGATCACACCGCCGCCGCGCTCGCGCACGATTTACCTGCTGCCCAACCTGTTCACCACCGCCGGCCTGTTCGCAGGCTTCTACGCGATCATCGCCGCAGCCAACGGGGATTTCGTCAACGCCAGCATCGCCGTGTTCGTGGCGGCGGTGATGGATGGCCTGGACGGGCGCGTGGCGCGCCTGACCGGCACCAGCAGTGAATTCGGCGTGCAGTACGACTCGCTGGCCGACCTGGTCAGCTTCGGCATGGCCCCGGCGCTGGTGATGTACCACTGGTCGCTGTCGTGGCTGAAGTTCGATGACCCGCTGCTCGGCCGCGTCGGCTGGGCCGTCGCCTTCCTGTATGCCGCCTGCGCGGCGCTGCGCCTGGCCCGCTTCAATACCCAGGTCGCCGTGGTCGACAAGCGCTGGTTCGTCGGCCTGGCCAGCCCGGCTGCGGCCGGCCTGATGATGTCCTTCGTCTGGGCCTTTGCCGATGGCAACCTGGGCTGGGACGGCAACCAGCTGCGCTACGTGGCCTTGGCGGTGACGATCGTCGCGGCGCTGCTGATGGTCAGCCGCATTCGCTTCTGGAGCTTCAAGGGCGGTGCCGCCAAGGGCACCCGCTCCGATCGCGTGCCGTTCCTGGTGCTGGCGCTGGTGCCGGTGGCGATCGCGATTGCGGTGATCGACCTGCCGCGCGTGCTGTTTGCGGTCGGCATCCTGTACGCCTTGTCCGGCCCAGTGATGTGGGCCGTGCAGCGCCTGCGCAAGAAGCCCGAGGCCGCGTGAGCCAGGACCTGCCCGTGCTTTGGTCGCCGGCCCAGCAGGCCTGGCTGCAGGCCATGGGCTACACCGTCTACCACGACGGCCAGCTGGCCGCCGAACTGGATGCCGCGCTGCAGCTGAGCGTGGCCGAAGCCGAGGCGGCTGCCGCGCCGCCAGCGGAACCGGCACGGGCAGGCACGGCACCTTCTTCGCGGGAGCCCCGCGCCGAATCGGCTCCGGCAGCGCGCCAGGAACGCGCGGCGCCGCGCCGCGAGACGCCGGTCAGCGCACCGGATACCGCGCCGGCCGCCAGCCGTCCACTGCCGGGCGGCAATGCCCGGCAGCCGGTGGTGCGCCTGCCGGATCGCCTGCAGATCGCCTTGCTGCGCGCATCCGGTTGCAACCCCAATGATCCGGCCACGCAGTCACTGATGGACAGCTGGCCGCTGGACCAGCTGCGCCACGACCCGGCGGCCAAGCGCGCGCTGTGGCCGCAGCTGCGCGCCCTGCGCAAGCGGGGCGCGCCATGAGTGCGGTCAGCCTGCCCGGGCCGGTCAGCCTGCGCGCACTGCGCGAGAGCGACCTCAACGCGGTGATGGCGATCGAAGTGCGCGGCTATCCGTTTCCGTGGACCCGCGGCATCTTCGTCGACTGCCTGCGCGCGGGTTATCCGGGCCTGGCCATGGAACGCGATGGCCAGCTGATCGGCTATGGCGTGCTCAGCATCGCGGCCGACGAGGCGCATGTGCTGAACATCTGCATCGACCCGCTGACGCAGTCGCGGGGGCTGGGGCGCCAGCTGCTGCGCGCGCTGGTGCAGCTGGCCGGCGACCGTGGTGCGCAGCGAGTGTTCCTGGAAGTGCGGCCCTCCAACACGCCCGCGCTGGCGCTGTACCACAGCGAAGGCTTCAACGAGATCGGCCGCCGCCCGCGTTA
This sequence comes from Stenotrophomonas sp. WED208, assembly GCF_040984485.1. Lineage (NCBI taxonomy): Bacteria > Pseudomonadati > Pseudomonadota > Gammaproteobacteria > Lysobacterales > Lysobacteraceae > Stenotrophomonas > Stenotrophomonas sp. WED208. Next base: position 4,047,985 of record NZ_JAZARB010000001.1, on the reverse strand, counting down.
CTACCCGGCCGCACAGGGCCGCGAGGACGCGGTGGTGATGGCGATCGAACTGGTCGATGGCGACCTGCAGGCGATGCCGCCGCTGTAACGGAGAAGGGTTGCCGGCCAGCGGCCGGCACTACCGGTAGCCGGCAACCTGGGGTGGCAGGAATGCGCCGACCAAGGTCGGCTACTACCAAGGCGTGCAATGGCTTGTCCGGTAGGTGTCAACCTTGGTTGGCACGCTTTCCTCACGCCAGCCGCAGTGCCAACACACCGCCGACGATCAACGCCGCCGCCAGCCAGCGTGCACGCGGAATCCGCTCGCGCAGCAGGAACACCGAGATCAGCAACGCGAACAGGATCGACGATTCGCGCAGCGCCGAGACCATGGCCACCGGCGCCTGGGTCATCGACCACAAGGCCATCGCGTAGGACGCCGTGGTGCCGACGCCACCGGCCAGCCCCAGCGGCCAATGCTGGCGTGCATAGGCCAGCACCGCGCCACCGCGGGTGTACAACGCCCACAGCGGCAGCGGAATGCCCGACAGCAGGAACAGCCACAGGGTGTAGCTGAGCGCGCTGCCGGACTGGCGCGCGCCCTGCGCATCGACCAGGGTGTAGGTGGCGATCATCGCCGCAGTCAGCAGCGGCAGCCGCAGCTGGCCGCCACGCGCACCCAGTGCCATGCACAGGATGCCGGTGCTGACCAGCACCACGCCCAACCACGCCGCCGGTGGCAGCTGCTCGCCCAGCAGGGTGCCCGCCAACGCGACCAGGATCGGCGCGCTGCCGCGCATCAGCGGATACGCCAGGCTCATGTCGACCTGCTGGTAGCAGCGGGCGACCAGGCCGTAGTACGTCACCTGCAGCAGCACCGATGCGCCCAGCCACGGCCAGCTGTGCGCGGCCGGGAACGGCAGGAAGGGCAGGGCAGCCGCCGACAGCAGCGCGGCGCTGCCGGTGACCAGCACGGTGCCGAGGAACTTGTCCGGCCCGCGTTTGACGATCGCGTTCCAGCTGGCGTGCAGTGCCGCGGCAGCGAGGACGAGCAGGAAAATGGAAAGCGGCATCCGGTGATGATGCCATGCGGGGCAAATGGAAACGCCGGGCATCGCCCGGCGTTTCCGATTCCGCTTCGGTGGGTGCCAACCTCTCCCGCCGTGGTAGGTGCCAACCTCCCCTGCCGTGGTAGGTGCCAACCTTGGTTGGCACGCACCAGAGCGCGGCGTTACAGCTTCGCGCGCTGCTCGCGCAGGCCGGCCAGCTGGGTGTTCCAGTCGACCAGGCGCACGCGTTCCTGCTCGACCACGGCCGGCGGCACCTTGTCGGTGAACTTGGCCAGCTTGGTCTCGCTCTTTTCCTTTTCGGCTTCGACGCGGGCGATTTCCTTGTCCAGGCGCACGCGCTCGGCATCGAGATCGACCAGGCCTTCCAGCGGCACCAGCAGCTTCAGCTCACCGACGATCGCGGCGGCGGCCGGCGGTGCGCTTTCGCCTTCGGCCAGCCACTGGATGCTGTCCAGCTTCAGCAGGAACGACAGCGAGGCGCTGAAGCGTTCGATGCGCACGCGGTCCTGCTCCAGGCCGGCCTGCAGGCGCAGCGGCACCAGCTTGGACGGGGCCACGTTCAGTTCGCTGCGCACGCGACGCACCGCACTGATCACCGCCTTCAACCATTCCACGTCGGCTTCAGCCTGAGTGAAATCGCCTTCGAACTCGGCGGCGGTCGGGTACGGACGCAGCGACAGCGTGCTCTCGGCCAGGCCCAGGCGCGGGGCCAGCTGCTGCCACAGCTGTTCGGTGATGAACGGCGTGAGCGGGTGCAGCAGGCGCAGCAGCGCTTCCAGCACGTACAGCAGGGTGTGGCGGGTGCTCTCCGCATCAGCCGCGTCGCAGCCGTTCAGTGCCGGCTTGCTCAGTTCCAGGAACCAGTCGCAGAACGCGTTCCAGGCGAACTCGTACAGGCACTGCGCCAGCAGGTCGAAGCGGTAGGCGGCGAAATGGCCCTGCGCTTCGGCGGTGGTAGCGGCCAGGCGCGAGAGGATCCAGCGCTCGGCATCGGTGCGCGGCGTCGGCACGCCGGTGAACGCAGCACCCTCGGTGTTCATCAGCGCGAAGCGGCTGGCGTTCCACAGCTTGTTGCAGAAGTTCTTGTAGCCCTCTGCGCGGTTCATGTCGAACTTGATGTCGCGGCCGTGGGTGGCCAGCGCGGCGATGGTGAAGCGCAGCGCATCGGCACCGTGGGCAGCAATGCCGTCCGGGAATTCCTTGCGGGTGGCCTTCTCGATCTTCTCCACCATCTTCGGCTGCATCAGGCCGCCGGTGCGCTTGGCGACCAGGTCGTCGATGGTGATGCCGTCGATGATATCCAGCGGGTCGAGCACGTTGCCCTTGCTCTTGGACATCTTCTGGCCCTGGCCGTCGCGGATCAGGCCGGTGAAGTAGACGTCCTTGAACGGGATCTTCCCGACCAGGTTGTCGGTGGCCATGATCATGCGCGCCACCCAGAAGAAGATGATGTCGAAGCCGGTGATCAGCACCGACGACGGCAGGTAGCGGTCGAAGCCGCGCTCGGCCATGGCCTGCTCGTTGGGCCAGCCCAGGGTGGAGAACGGCCACAGCTGCGAGGAGAACCAGGTCTCCAGCACGTCGCTTTCCTGGTTCAGCACCACGTCGCTGCCCAGGTTGTGCTTCGCCCGCACTTCCTCTTCGCTGCGACCGACGTAGCAGCTGCCGGTGGCTTCGTCGAACCACGCCGGAATGCGGTGGCCCCACCACAGCTGGCGGCTGATGCACCAGTCCTGGATGTTGTTCATCCAGTGGCGGTAGGTGTTGATCCAGTTCGGCGGCACGAAGGAAATGCTCCCATCCTCGACCAGTTCCAGGCCGCGCTTGGCCAGGTCGTCCATCTTCACGAACCACTGGTCGGTCAGGTACGGCTCGATCACCTGGCCGGTACGGTCGCCGCGCGGCACCTGCAGCTTGTGCGCCTTGGTCTCGACCAGGATGCCCAGGTCTTCCAGCTCGGCCAGCACGGCCTTGCGCGCGGCGTAGCGGTCCAGGCCCTGGAATCGCTCCGGCGCGTTCTCGTTCAGCGCCGCCACCGGGGTGAACAGGTTGATCATCGGCAGGCTGTGGCGCACGCCGACTTCATAGTCGTTGAAATCGTGCGCCGGGGTGACCTTGACCACGCCGGTGCCGAACGCACGATCCACGTAGTCGTCGGCGATCACCGGGACGCGGCGGCCGGTCAGCGGCAGCACCACGCTCTTGCCGATCAGGTGCGCATAGCGCTCGTCTTCCGGGTGCACCATCACCGCGGTATCGCCCAGCAGGGTTTCCGGGCGGGTGGTGGCGACGACCAGGTAGTCGCGGGTTTCGCGCAGGGTTTCCACGCCGTCGGCATCGCGCTCGACGTGCTCGTAGCTCAGGCCCTCATCCAGCGTGTAGGCGATCGACCACAGGAAGCCGTCTTCCTCGGCGCTTTCCACTTCCAGGTCGGAAATGGCGGTCTTCAGCACCGGGTCCCAGTTGACCAGGCGCTGGCCGCGATAGATCAGGCCCTGCTCGTACCAGCGCACGAAGGCCTCGTTGACCGCCGCCGACGGCTGCGGGTCCATGGTGAAGGTGCTACGGGACCAGTCGGCGGAGGTGCCGAGGCGGCGCATCTGGCGTTCGATGGTGTCGCCGGACTGCTGCTTCCACTCCCAGACCTTGCCGATGAAACCTTCGCGGCCCAGCGAATCGCGGGTCTCGCCCTTGCCTTCCAGCGCCAGGTTGCGGCTGACCACCATTTCGGTGGCGATGCCGGCGTGGTCGGTACCGACCTGCCACAGGGTGTCGTAGCCGCGCATGCGGTGGTAGCGCACCAGCGCGTCCATCAGGGTCTGCTGGAAGGCGTGGCCCATGTGCAGGGTGCCGGTCACGTTCGGCGGCGGCAGCAGGATGGTGTACGGCTCGCCCGTGCCGGACGGCTTGAAGTGGCCGGCCTTCTCCCAGGCCTCGTAGAGGTCGGTCTCGAAGGACTTCGGGTCGTAACTGGAGGCGAGTTGGGTCATGCGGGGGAACCGGTAATCAAGGCGGAAGGGAGATCAGCGCGGCCCGAGGGCGCGCCGGATCTTCTGGTCGGTGTGGTACTGGCTGACCGCGTAGGCGGCCCAGATCGCGGCGGGCAGCCAGCCGATCAGGGTGATCTGCAGGATCAGGCAGACGATGCCGGCAAACGGCCGGCCGATGGTGAAGAAGGACAGCCAGGGAAGAATCAGGGCGATCAGCAGGCGCATCAAGGGGTCCTCGCTGGACTTACATGTCGTGCTTGTTCAGGTCGTAACCGGCGGCCTTGTACTGGCGCCAGCGTTCGCGCAGCGGTTCGCGCGCTTCCGGGTCGGCCGGAACCACTTCCAGCACGCGCTCGCACTCGCCCAGCCAGGGTTCATCGCGCAGGTTGATCACCAGCGGGCGCGCCGGTGCCTCGGTGCCGGGCACGGCGATCAGCACCAGGGCTTCTTCCTCATCCATGTCCTCGCCGGCGATCTGGTGCGGGATGTAGGCATCGTTGTCGAACGCCCACAGCAGTTCGTCCAGCTCCTCGGCCTGGGCCTGGTCGCGGGCCAGCACCAGGGTGAACAGCCCGGCGTCGTTGGCCTTGCGTGCCAGCTCGCAGACCAGGCGCAACGGCTCGGTCAGGAAGCGGGGCTTGGCGATCAGGTAGAAGTCGGCGCGGGGCATGGCAGGGTCCGGGTCAGGCAGGGTTCCGGCGGTGCCGGGCGAGGCCCCGGCCGGCGGAGGCCGGCCAGGGTCGGGTACGGCATCAGGCGCGGGCGGTCTGGTCCAGCAGCCACTGGCTCAGCAGGCCGACCGGGCGGCCGGTGGCCATGCCACGCTTGCCTTCATCGCTGGCCACGCCGGCGATGTCCAGGTGCGCCCAGCGCTGGCCTTCGGCAAAGCGCGACAGGAAGCAGCCAGCGGTGATCGCGCCGGCCCAGCGGCCGCCGATGTTGTAGACGTCGGCGAAGGTCGAATCCAGCATCGGCTGGTACTCGTCCCACAGCGGCAGGCGCCAGGCGCGGTCGAACACGTGCTCGCCGGCGGCCAGCAGCTCGTTGGCCAGGTCGTCGTGCTTGCTCATCAGGCCGGCGGTCTGGTGGCCGAGGGCGACCATGCAGGCACCGGTCAGGGTGGCGACGTCGACCAGCGCGGCCGGCTCGAAGCGCTGCGCGTAGGTCAGCGCGTCGCACAGGATCAGGCGGCCTTCGGCGTCGGTGTTGCCCACTTCGATGGTCTTGCCCGACATCGAGGTGATCACGTCGGACGGACGGTAGGCGTTGCCGTCGATGGCGTTCTCCACCGCCGGCACCACCACCACCAGGTTCAGCGGCAGCTTGGCCTTGACCGCAGCGACGAAGGTGCCGATGACGTTGGCGCCACCGCACATGTCGTACTTCATCTCCTCGATGCCGCCCTGGGTCTTCAGGTTGACGCCACCGGTATCGAAGGTGATGCCCTTGCCGACCAGCACGTACGGCTTGGCGTCGCCGCCATTGTTCCACTTCAGCACGACCAGGCGCGGGCGGTTGGCCGAACCACGGGCCACGGCCAGCAGCGAGCCCATGCCCAGTGCTTCCATCTGGTGCTCGTCGAGGATCTCGGCCTCGGCACCGTCGTGCTCGCCGGCGAACTTCACACCCACTTCGGCCAGGTAGGCCGGGGTGCAGTAGTTCGGCGGCAGGTTGCCCAGCTCGCGGGCGAACTCGACGCCGGCGGCGATGGCCTGGCCTTGGGCCAGGGCCTGGGCGTCGTCACCGGCGATGGCCAGCTGGGCCAGGCCGGCGTCCTCGGCCTTCTTCTTGCCCAGGGTGGCGGTGTAGCGGTACGCGGCGTGATCGGCGGCGATCACTGCCTGGCGGATCGCCCAGGCCGCGTCGCGGTCCTTCACCGCCACTTCGGACAGGGTGAACAGTGCGCTGCGGGCAGCACCGGCCTTCAGCGCGCGCACGGCGTCGCCGACGGCCTTCAGGTACTGCGGCACGCCGAAGCGGGCGGCTTCGCCGAGGCCGACCACCAGCACGCGCGGGGCGGTCACGCCCGGCAGGTCGTGCAGCAGGGTGGTCGCGCCGGTCTTGCCGGACAGATCGCCGCGCTGGGCCAGGGCGGCCAGGCGGCCACCACTGGCGGCGTCCAGGGCCTGGGCAGCCGGGGTCAGGGTATGGTCGGCATACGCGCCGACCACCAGGCAATCAACGGTGGCGGCGGCCGGAGCAACGTGGTTCAGGGTGAATTCGAGGGCCATTGAGCAGATTCCATTGGCGAGTCCGTACAATCGCAGGCCGTTTACGCCCAGACAGTAGACTGGGCGGCACCGCGAACGAACCCCAGAGTTTAAACCACCGCCCCATGCTGAAGCTCGACCGATACCTGCTGGGCGATTTCGTCCAGAGTTTCCTGGCTACCCTGATCGTCCTGCTGGTGGTCAGCGTGGGCGGCGTGCTGGTGGACATCCTCGGCAACATCGCCGATGGGCGCCTGCCGGCCAAGCTGCTGTTCTCGCAGCTGGGCCTGCAGTTCATCGCCTACCTGCCGCTGATCCTGCCATTGGCACTGATGCTGGGCCTGCTGCTGGCCATCGCCCGCCTGTACCGCGACTCGGAGATGGCGGTCATCACCGCCATCGGCGTGGGGCCCAAGCGGTTGCTGCGGCCGCTGCTGATGCTGGTGGTGCCGGTGGTGCTGCTGGTCGGCGCCTGCTCGCTGTGGCTGGGCCCGTGGGCCGGCCGGGTGGCCGAGCAGATGATCATCGAGGCCAACCGCAGCGTGCTGATGGCCGGTCTGGAGCCGGGCCGGTTCACGCCGCTGCCCAATGGCGGCGTGGTCTACCTGTCCTCGATCTCGCCCGACGGCACCGAGCTGGGCAAGGTGTTCCTGCAGCGGCAGAAGGACGACCGCCTGGAAGTGGTGTCGGCCAACAGCGGCCGCATGTACTTCGAGGGCACCCGCCAGCGCTTCCTGGAGCTGGACGACGGCCACCAGGTGGAAGGACCGGTGGCCGGCGCGCTGGATTACCGGCTGGCGACCTTCGCCCGCAACGACGTCGCCCTGCCCGATGGCGCGCAGACCCGCACCGAGGACGACCCGGAACTGATGCCGACCCTGAAGCTGATCGGCGATGAACGCCCGCAGGCGCAGGCACAGCTGCACCGCCGCCTGGCGCCGCCGCTGATCGCGCTGGCCTTTGCCCTGCTGACCGTGCCGCTGGGCCGCAGCTCGCCGCGCCAGCAGCGCTACGGCCGCATGATGCTGGCCCTGATGGCCTACATGGTGGGCACCAACCTGATGTTCATCGGCAGTGGCTGGATCGCCAATGGCAGGATTCCGCCCGCGCTGGGCCTGTGGTGGCTGACCCTGCCACTGCTGGCGCTGGCGATCTGGATGTATGCACGTGATGGCCGCCTGGGCCGCCCGAAGGGAGCCCGCGCATGAGGCTGCGCCCGATGCGTTTCGACCTGTACCTGGGCCAGTCGGTGTTCACCACGGTGCTGCTGACCTGGGCGGTGCTGGTCGGCCTGGATGTGGTGATGGCCTTCTCCGGCGAGTTCAAGGACATCGGCAAGAACGGCTACACCCTGGGCCATGCCGCAGCATGGGTGCTGTACACCGTGCCACGCCGCGCCTACACGATGTTCCCCACCGCTGCGGTGATCGGCGCGCTGATGGGCCTCGGCCAGCTGGCCGCGACCTCGGAGCTGACCGCACTGCGTGCGCTGGGCCTGTCGCGCAAGCGCCTGAGCGTATCGGTGGCGATCGCGCTGTCGCTGCTGACTGCGGTGATGGTGCTCAGCGCCGAGACGCTGGGCCCCTGGGGCCAGGACCGTGCCGATGCGCTGAAGGCCAGTGCCAAGTGGGGGCGGGACATTTCCACCACGCGGTACTCGGGCCTGTGGGCACGCGAAGGCGACACCTTCCTCAATGCGCAGAGCGGCGAAGAGCAGCTGGTGGGCGACAAGGGCACGCGCCTGATCCTGCGTGACGTGCGCCTGTACCGCATTGCCGACGACGGCAAGATTGCCTCGTTGACCCATGCCACCACCGCCGAGCACGACAAGGATGGCTGGGTGCTGACCGGGGTCCGCCGCGACACCTTTGGCGAGCGCTCGGCGACCCGCCAGGAAGTGGCGCGCGAACCGTGGAATTCGAAGCTGGATGCGGCTGCATTGGCCACCGGCATCGCCAAGCCGCGCAATCTCAGCCTGGCCGAACTCAGCACCAGCATCACCTATCGCCAGCGCAACGGGCTGGATGCGCGCGATTTCGAGGATGTGTACTGGAGCCGCTGGTTCTACCCGGTGAACGTGCTGGCGCTGTGCCTGGCGGCGGTGCCGTTCGCGTTCGGGTCGCTGCGCAGCGGCGGCATGGGCAAGCGCCTGTTCCTGGGCATCCTGTTCGCGCTGGGCTTCTGGCTGCTGCAGCTGTTCTTCGGCCGCATGGCCGGCGCGTTGAAGTTTGATTACCGCATCGCCTATGCATTGCCGCCGATCGTGATGCTGGCGGTGTCCGGATTGCTGTTCCGGCGCAAGTCGGGTTGATTCCCAGGGAGCCGGGCAAGGCCCGGCTGTTTCCGTTTCACTTCAAGGACGAACATGAGCTTCCAACGCTTTCTGCCGTACATCGCGGCCGTGCTGCTTTCTGCCGGCTGCAGCCGGTCCACCGTCGACTTCGAGATCGACAACCCGACGGATGCACCGCTGACCTTGTCGGTCGACCAGCAGGTGCATACCCTGCCGCCGCACACCTCCATGCCCCTGGTCCTGGAGCCGGGTCAGCACCGGCTGCAGAGCGAGAAGATCGGCAGCGTCCGCATGGTTGTCTACGCCGACGGGATCGGTGGGCTGATCAACCCGGCCATGGCCGAGTACGTGATCGTCACCGAGCAGTACGTCACCAGCAAGACCAATACCGGCAACCTGGCATCGAAGATCGAACTGAACGATGTGGAGATCGAGGGTCCCTACGTGAAGGCGACCGGCTTCTTCATTCCGCGCCGTTGGGACGCAGGACTGAAGGACGAACTGCCTGACACGGTGGTCTCCAGCAGCCCGGATACCTCGTCCGACTACCGGACCAAGCTCTACAACGTGCCCGGTTTCTTCGAATACCTGGATGCCGGGGACGAGCTGAAGGAGGCTTTCGGGCCGGATGGCTACCGGCCGCCGGCAGCATCGGTGGCTTTCACTGCCGCCCAGCTGCCGCCGCTTCCGGCGGCCTATGAGGCCCAGGGCAAACCGATGCGCGAGCTGTACGCGCAGTACCTTGCCGCAACCGACGCAGGCGAGCAGAAGCGCCTGAAGAAGGCCAGCCTGAAACTGTGGCAGGAGTTCGTGAAGACCCGTGCGCAGTTGAGCGCACAGTCGCCGGTGGCCGATGATGTGCAGGCCAATGCGTTTGCGTCCGCCTTCTTCGACCTCTGGACGCAGCCGGCGGTGATCCTGCCGGATCCGGCACCCGCTGGCTGATCGCTGCGTTGATCGTGTAGAGCCGAGCCCATGCTCGGCTATCGAGTGCATCGCGAAACGCAGCCGAGCATGGGCTCGGCTCTACACGTCGTGCATCACCGCTTCGGCATGCGCATCAGGCGGGTGCCGCTGGCGCGGTCGTGCCAGGTCAGGCGGTCGCGGTCGACCCATGCCCACCAGAACCCCAGTCCACCCAGCAGCAGCGACAGCGAGCCCACGGCGAAGCGCAGCCACAGTTGGCCGCGCCGCAGCGGCGCGCCATCCCCTGAGTGCAGTTTCAGCCGCCACGGCCGCATGCCCAGTGTCTGCCCGCCACGGCGCCAGCTGGCCGTGGCGTACCCCCCCGTGATCAGCCAGCACACCGCCCACAGCAGCCACTGCCAGGCACTGAACGGCGCGATGTTCTCGCGCTGCGCGTGGCCGCTGAAGGTGTAGGCGAGGGTGAACAGCGTGCCGGCCAGCATCCACAGCGCCAGTACCGGCAGTGCGTCGTAGACCATCGCCAGCACGCGCCAGACCAACAAGGCACGTGGGCGCGGCGCTTCGGTAGTGGCCGCAGGGGCGGTGTCGGTGACGGGGCGGGACATGCGCCGAGCATACGCAAAGCTGGCCGTGCCCGCAGTGGCCCTCGTATCCTGCACCCATGGCCCTTGTTTCAACCCCCGCCGAACGCCGCCAGCTGGTGCAGCAACTGCCCGAGCTGCGCGCCGACGACAGCGTGCGCATCCAGCGCTTCCTCGATGCGATCTGGGCCGAGAACGGCCTGGCCCGCGCCACCCTCGACAGCTACCGGCGCGACCTGGAAGGGCTTGCGCGCTGGATGGATGGGCGCGACGGTGGCCTGGCCGGCATCGAGCGCCCGGGGCTGTTCGATTACCTGGCCTGGCGCACCCGGCATGGCTGGTCGCCGCGCAGCAATGCGCGCCTGCTGTCGGCGCTGCGCGCGTTCTTCGCCGATGGCGTGCGCCGTGGTGAACGCAGCGAGGACCCCAGTGCACTGCTGGACCCGCCGAAGCTGCCGCGGCTGTTGCCGAAGGCGCTGGCCGAAAGCCAGATCGACGCACTGCTGGCAGCGCCGGACATCGACAGTCCGCTGGGCCTGCGCGATCGCGCCATGCTGGAGCTGATGTATGCCGCCGGCCTGCGCGTGAGCGAGCTGGTGCTGCTGCCGGCCACGGCAGTCAACCTGCGCCAGGGCGTGCTGCGGGTCACGGGCAAGGGCAGCAAGGAGCGGCTGGTGCCGCTGGGCGAGGAATCGCAGCACTGGCTGGAACGCTACCTGCAGCAGTCGCGACCGCAACTGGTCGGCAGGGGCAGGGTGCAGGCACTGGCCGATGGGCAGACGCCGTTGTTCGTCGAGCCGACGCTGCATGCGCTGACCCGGCAGGCCTTCTGGCACCTGGTCAAGCGCCACGCGCAGGTGGCCGGCATCGACCCGGTGCGGATCAGCCCGCATGGCCTGCGCCACAGCTTCGCCACCCACCTGCTCAACCGTGGCGCCGACCTGCGCGCGCTGCAGATGCTGCTCGGCCACAGCTCGCTGTCCACCACTCAGATCTACACCCTGGTGGCGCGCGAGCACCTTCAGAAACTGCACGCCCGCCATCACCCGCGCGGCTGAGCAGCGGCCTGAACCCCGGCCTCGGGCTGTGCGCACCATCGCGGCCGGGTACGGGTGGCTGTGTCAGAATCCGGGGTCTTCTTCTGCTGCGGACCGCTCCATGCTCCGATTTGCCATCGCCGCCGTGTTCGGTGCGCTCAGCCTGACCGCCTGCGCCCAGCCGGCCCCGCCGGCCGCCAAGGCACCCGCCGCGGCGGCGGCCAAGGCCGGCCCGGCCGCCAACGCTTCGGCCGACCAGGCCGTGCGCGCCGCGCTGACCGCGCTGAATCCCGGCTTCCAGGTGGACTACATCGGTGCTGCACCGTTCCCTGGTTTCCGCGAGGTCGTGGTTTCCGGCCAGTTGCTGTACGTGTCCGACGATGGCCGCTACCTGTTCCAGTCGCAGCCCTACGACACCCGCGCCAAGGGCCCGGCCAACAGCGAGGGCCTGCTCGGCTACCGCCGCGACCTGCTGGCCAAGGCCAACCACGGCGACCGCATCGTGTTCGCCGCGCCGAACGCGAAGTACACCATCAGCGTGTTCACCGACATCGAGTGCGGTTACTGCCGCAAGCTGCATCAGGACATCGCAGAGCTCAACCGCAACGGCATCTCGGTCGAGTACCTGGCATTCCCGCGCATGGGCCTGGGCAGCAAGGACTACACCGATATGATCTCGGTCTGGTGTGCAGCGGATCGCCGCCAGGCGCTGACCAACGCCAAGCGCGGTGGCAGTGTGCCGGCCAAGAACTGCACCAACCCGGTGGCGATGCAGTACGCGCTGGGCCAGCAGCTGGGTGTGAATGGCACGCCGGCGATCTTCGCCCCGGACGGCACCCAGCTGGGGGGGTACCTGCCGCCGGCGCAGCTGCGCGCAGCGCTGGAAAAGCTGTCGGCCAAGCGCTGACGCAGAAATGTAGCGTCGAGGCATGCTCGACTGCGGGACCATCAGCCGAGCATGGGCTCGGCGCTACAGATCAGAGGCCGGGGGCGCACAATGCGCCCCCGGCTTTTTGCTTACTTCAGGCCATCACTGACCGCCTTGGTCAGCGTGCCCTGCGCATCGTCACCGCTGAACTCCCAGACGAACGCGCCGCCCAGGCCCTGGGTCTTCACGTAACCCATCTTGCGGGTGATGTTGGCCGGAGTGTCGAAGCTCCACAGCGTGCTGCCGTTGTAGATCCAGGTGGCACCGGCCGTGTTGTCGGTGTAGCCCGGCCACGCCAGGTTCTTCAGCACCTTCCAGTCTTCGATGCCGGCTTCATACGTGCCCGGGGCGGCGCCGGTCGCGGTCTGGTACAGGCCGTTGTTGGCGTTGGTCACACCGGTCCAGCCACGCCCGTAGTAGCCGATGCCCAGGTTGAGCTTGGCGGCGGGCACGCCACGGCTGATGAAGGCCTCGATGGCGTCGTTGCTGTTGTAGAGCTTCTGGTCGCCGGTGGACGGATCATTCGGCGAATCGAACAGCGCCGACTGGTGATTGGTCTTCGCATCCCACGCGCCGTGGAAGTCGTAGGTCATCACGTTGATGTAGTCCAGGTACGGGTGGTACGCGGCCGGATCGGTGACGCGGATCTTGTCGATGCCGGCACCCACCGCCACCGTCAGCAACAGGCCCGGACGCACCGCATCGAGCTGGCGGCGGAACTCGGCCATCAGCGCGGTGAAGTTGGCGTTGTCCTCCGGCTTGCCGCATTCGATGCCACAGGCCACCGGGTACTCCCAGTCGATGTCGATGCCGTCGAATACGCCCAGTGCGGCACCGGCGCCACCGGCACCGTCGGTCACCGGCAGGTTGCCCTTGATGTAGGCGTCGATGCACGAGGCGACGAAGGCCTGGCGGTTTTCCGGACGCGCCGCGCTGGAGAAACCACGCGACCAGGTCCAGCCACCCAGCGAGATCAGCACCTTCATGCCCGGGTACTTGGCCTTGAGCTGCTTGAGCTGGTTCCAGTTACCGCGCAACGGCTGGTCCCAGGTATCGGCGCTGCCGCTGACGCTCTCGGCGGCACTGAAGGCCTTGGTGTAGTCGGCGAAGGCATCGCCACCGGCACCGCTGTTCGGATCCGACGGCTGGGTGATGCCCACTTCGCAACGGTTGTTGCGCACGTTGCCGAACGCGTAGTTGATGTGGGTCAGGCGTGCGGCCGAGCCACTGCTGTCGATGTTCTTGACCCGGTAGTTGCGGCCGTAGATGCCCCACTGGGTGAAGTAACCGATCACCCGCTTGCCGGTGGTGCCGCCGTCGCCGGCCAGCGTAGTGGCGCTGATCTCGGTGCCCTGTGCGGACGCATTGCCGGCGTTGTCGCGGGCACGTACGCGGTAGCGGTAGGTGGTCGACGCGGTCAGGCCGCCATCGACGTAGCTGGCACTGGACGGCGAACCGACCAGGCTGCCGTTGCGGTACACGTCGTAGCCGGCCATGCCGCTGCCACCGGCGTTGTCGGTGGAGGGGCTCCAGCTGAGCGCGATGCTGTTGGCAGTGCGCGTTCCGGCCGCCAGCCCGCCGGGCACGCTCGGCGCGGTGGTATCGCCACCGGCAGCGTTGACGGTGATGGTGATGGTCGCGGTGCTGCTGGTGGCGTTGTTGTTGTCGGTGGCCACCGCACGCAGGGTGTGGCTGCCGGCGCTGGCATTGACCCAGCTGGCCGCATACGGCGCACTGGTGGCCACGCCGAGCGTGCTGCCATCGCGGAAGAACTCGACCTTGGCGACGCTGCCGTCCGGATCACTGGCGTTGGCGGTCACGTTGACCGTGCTGCCGGCGCTGAAGGTGGCGCCGTTGGCCGGCGAGGTCAGGCTGACCACCGGCGGCTGGTTGCTGCCGCTGCCATCGCAGGCACCGAGGTTGGTGTAGTAGGGCGCACCGGCCGGATGGTCCGGCGGCGCGTTCCAGATGTCCTGGTTCGCCCGATAGAGGACGCCCCCTTTCTGCAGGGTATCGCCGGCCCGGTAGATCTTGGCCTGGTCCCACTGGGCCACGCCGGCACAGCTGGCGGCCTGCGCCAGGCCGGGCAGGGCGGCGGTACCGGCGGCCAGGGCAAGCAGCCAGGCCAGGCGGCGGGGACGACAGCTTCGGGTCGAACGTTCGGCACTGCGCACAATCGGGTCGTACATGGGTAAGTCTCCGATCAAAGGGCGCGCGGGCCCCGATGGCGCCGCGCGTGACGCAGGTCCGGGCGTCGCCCGGGAAGGCGACGGAGGGGGCGGACGGGGTACCTGGGAGGCCGGGGAGAGAGTCCGGCACCAGGTAGGGACAACGTTGTCATCAATCGCGTGGTCAATCCGTGAGCAAGCGCATGGTTCGGGGATTCGGGCGAAAGGCGGCGCTGCGCGCGGTCGGCGGCCATCGGCGGAGCCCCCTCGTGGCTGAGGTGAGTCGTTGAAAGCGGGTTTCTGAGGGTTGGCCGGGTGGGTGGGCTGCGCAGGGGACGCTGCAAGTACGTCCATGTAAGCTCGATCGCCGCTTGCTCTTGCGCGCAGTCCTGCACGCGCGGCAAGGCCAGGGTTGGGCGTCCTGCCCAACCCGCCCGAGGCATGCCTCGGGCCCATGCGGCTCACGCCCCTGCGCAGCCCACCCACCCGGCCCCTGACAGGTTCCTGCGCGGTCAGCCACGAAAGGCAGAACAAAAAATCAAAAGCAAAAGCCGGTCGCTGCGCTCTTCAATGCCTGATTTCTGAAATATCCTGGTTGCCGGCCAGTGGCCGGCACTACCGGGGAGCATCCACGCATGGCGTGGATCTACTGCAGATCGCGGAAATCTGTCGAAGGCGGGGTGGGTCCGGTTGCGGGGGCGTGAGCGCCATGGATGGCGCGACCGAGCCTACAAGGACGTATTTACGGCGTCCCCCGCAACCGGACCCACCCCGCCATCCCACGGGAACCCCGCTTTTGCTTTGGCAGTTGCTGTTGCCGTTGCCGTTGCCTCGGCCTCGGCGGGTGCCGGGCGCCGCCCGGCCAAAGCCCACCCCCCGCTTCCGGTACAATGTCGGGCCCGTTTCCCAACTACGGTTCCCCGGACATGATGGTCCTCGAGGGCGCGCCCGCCCTGTCGCCGTTCCGCCGCGAACGTCTTGAATCCCGCCTGCAGTCCATCGCTCCCTCCCTGCGCATCAGCGGTGCCTGGCACGTCTACTTCGTGCAGCCCGAAGGCAGTGCCGCCCCCGACCTGACCACCTTGTGCCGCATCCTCGAAGCTGCGCCGCAGGCCGAGGCCGTGGCCGACGGCGCGGTCAGCCGCATCGTGGTGCCGCGCCTGGGCACGCTGTCGCCGTGGTCGAGCAAGGCCACCGAACTGGTCCGTGGTGCCGGCCAGCCGGTCAGCCGGGTCGAACGTGGCCTGCGCATCGACGTGCAGGGCTGGCCGGCCGATGCCGCCGCCCAGCAGGCGCTGGTCAAGGCGCTGCACGACCCGATGACGCAGTCGGTGCTGGAGACCGTGGAACAGGGCCAGGCGCTGTTCTCGGCGCCGGCCCGGGGTGAACTGGAACGCGTGCCGGTGGACCAGCTGGAGGCCGCCAACCAGCGCCTCGGCCTGGCCATGGCCCAGGACGAGATCGACTACCTGCGCGAACGCTTTACCGCGCTCGGCCGCGCGCCGTCCGACGTCGAGCTGATGATGTTCGCGCAGGCCAATTCCGAGCACTGCCGCCACAAGATCTTCAACGCCAGCTGGACCATCGACGGCCAGGAACAGGACCGTTCGCTGTTCCGGATGATCAAGAACACCCACCAGCAGACCCCGCAGCACACGCTCAGCGCGTACAGCGACAATGCCGCGGTGATCGAAGGCCATCCGGCGTCGCGTTACCGCCCGGATCCGGCCAGCGGCGAATACCGCCGTGAGCCGCAGGTGCCGAGCGCGTTCCAGATCAAGGTGGAAACGCACAACCACCCGACCGCGATCGCACCGTTCCCGGGTGCATCGACCGGCAACGGTGGCGAGATCCGCGACGAAGGCGCGACCGGCCGCGGCGGCAAGCCGAAGGCGGGCCTGTCCGGGTTCTCGGTCTCGCACCTGCGCATTCCGGAACTGCCGCAGCCGTGGGAAGCGCCGCGCGCGCTGAACCCGCGCATGGCACCGGCGCTGGAAATCATGACCGACGGCCCGCTTGGCGGCGCAGCGTTCAACAACGAGTTCGGCCGCCCGAACCTGCTCGGCTACTTCCGCAGCTTCGAGCTGCCGGAAGGTGCCGATCTGGTGCGCGCGTACGACAAGCCGATCATGCTGGCCGGTGGCCTCGGCGCGATCGATCGCGTGCAGGTCGACAAGATCCAGCTGCAGGCCGGTGACGCGGTGATCGTGCTGGGTGGCCCGGCAATGCTGATCGGCCTGGGCGGCGGTGCCGCCAGTTCGGTGGCCTCCGGCGAGAGCGCCGAGGACCTGGACTTCGCCAGCGTGCAGCGCGACAACCCGGAAATGGAACGTCGCTGCCAGGAGGTCATCGACCGCTGCGTGGCGATGGGCGCCAACAACCCGATCAAATTCTTCCACGACGTCGGTGCTGGTGGCCTGTCCAATGCCATCCCGGAACTGCTGCACGACTCCAAGGTCGGCGGTGTCATCGATCTGGGCAAGGTGCCCACCGATGATCCGTCGCTGTCGCCGATGCAGCTGTGGTGCAACGAGTCGCAGGAGCGTTATGTGTTGGGCGTGGCGCAGGAGCGCCTGGCTGAGTTCGCCGCACTGTGTGCCCGCGAGCGCTGCCCGTTCGCCGCGGTTGGCGTGGCGACTGCCGAGGAACACCTGGTGGTGGCCTACGGTGCCGTGCCGGGCCACACCCCGGCCGATGCGCCGATCGATCTGCCGATGGACGTGCTGTTCGGCAAGCCGCCGAAGATGCACCGCGACACCGCGCACCCGCCGGCCCCGCGCTGGCCGGCGCTGAAGACCGGTGGCCTGGACCTGCAGGAAGCGGGCCTGCGCGTGCTCGCGCACCCGACCGTCGCCTCGAAGAACTTCCTGGTGACCATCGGTGACCGCAGCGTCGGCGGCCTGACCGCGCGCGAACAGATGGTCGGCCCGTGGCAGCTGCCGGTGGCCGACGTGGCGATCACCCTGGCCGACTTCGACGGCGTGTCCGGCGAAGCGATGTCGATCGGCGAGCGCACCCCGCTGGCCCTGCTCGACGCCGCTGCGTCGGCACGCATGGCGGTGGGCGAAGCGCTGACCAACCTGTGCGCGGCCCCGGTCGATGCGTTGGATGAAATCAAGCTGTCGGCGAACTGGATGGCCGCGGCCGGCCACCCCGGTGAAGACGCGCTGCTGTACGACGCGGTGAAGGCAGTGGGCATGGAACTGTGCCCGCAGCTGGACATCAGCATCCCGGTGGGCAAGGACTCGCTGTCGATGCAGGCGCAGTGGCACGACCAGGGCGAGGCGCACAAGAGCGTGTCGCCGGTGTCGCTGGTGATCTCGGCGTTCGCGCCGGTGGCCGACGTGCGCCAGCAGCTGACGCCGCTGCTCGACCGCGACGTGGACAGCGAGCTGTGGCTGATCGGCCTCGGCGCCGGCAAGCAGCGCCTGGGCGGTTCGATCCTGGCCCAGGTGCATGCCGACCACGCCGACCTGCCGGCCTTCGCCGGTGCCGCGCCGGACCTGGACGACCCGCAGCGCCTGCGTGGTTTCTTCGAGCTGATCCGCGATGCGCGCCAGTCCGGCCTGCTGCTGGCCTATCACGACCGCAGCGACGGCGGCGCCTTCGCTGCGCTGTGCGAAATGGCCTTCACCTCGCGCCTGGGCCTGGATATCACCCTCGATGCCTGGGGCGATGATCCGTTCCGCAGCCTGTTCAACGAAGAACTGGGCGCGGTGGTGCAGATCGCACGCGAAGACCGTGCGGCCTTCGCCGACCTGGTCGAGCGCCATGCACTGACCGAATGCGCGCAGCGCATCGCCAAGCCGACCACCGCACCGGTGGTGCGCGTGTCGCTGGGTGGCGAGAACCTGGCCGAGTGGCGCTGGGACGCGCTGTTCGACGCCTGGTGGTCGGTCACCCACGCGATGCAGAAGCGCCGCGACAACCCGGCCAACGCGGATGCCGAGCGCGAGGTCGCCCGTGCCTTCAATGCGCCGGGCCTGAAGCCGAAGCTCAGCTTCGACCTCAACGAAGACGTGGCCGCACCGTTCATCAGCACCGGTGCACGCCCGCGCGTGGCGGTGCTGCGCGAGCAGGGCGTCAACGGCCAGATCGAAATGGCCAACGCCTTCGAACGTGCCGGCTTCCGCGCCTTCGACGTGCATATGAGCGACCTGATCGAAGGCCGCGTGGCCCTGCAGGAGTTCACTGGCCTGGTCGCCTGTGGTGGCTTCAGCTATGGCGACGTGCTGGGTGCCGGCCGTGGCTGGGCCACCTCGATCCTGGAGCGCAGCGCACTGCGTGATGCCTTCGCCGCGTTCTTCGCACGCGAAGACAGCTTTGCGCTGGGCGTGTGCAACGGCTGCCAGATGATGAGCCAGCTGAAAAACATCATCCCGGGTGCCGAGCACTGGCCGCAGTTCCGTCGCAACGCCAGCGAGCAGTTCGAAGCCCGCACCGCGCTGCTGGAAGTGGTGGAATCGCCGTCGATCCTGCTGCGTGGCATGGCCGGCTCGCGCCTGCAGGTAGCGGTGGCGCACGGCGAAGGCCAGGCCGTGTTCGACAACGCCGTCGACCAGGCTGCCGCCCGTGTCTCGCTGCGCTACATCGATGGCCACGGCAACGTTGCCAGCCAGTACCCGCTGAATCCGAACGGTTCGCCGGACGGCATCACCGGCCTGACCAGCAGCGACGGCCGCGTCACCATCATGATGCCGCACCCGGAACGCACCCCGCGCGCGCTCAACCTGAGCTGGGCCCCGGCCGAGTGGCAGGGTGATTCGCCGTGGATGCGCATGTTCCGCAACGCGCGGGTATGGTGCGGCTGATCGCACCGCATCGCGCAGGCATCAATGCCATCGCGTATGGAAAAACCCGCCGTTGACCGGCGGGTTTTTCTTTGTGCGCGTGAAATTCCTGTCCTGCCCGCTAGTTACATGGATTTTCAGGCGACAGAAGGTCGTCACGCATACCTAACAAAATCCTTTTATAAACAGGTGAAATAGTGAACTGCTTCACGGCAATAGGATTTGCCGCGTCAAAGTCTTGACGATTTGGAAAGTTGCCGTTAACACTTGAACCCCGTTTCAGAATCATTCATTTCGCAGTAACCGGTTGGCGCACGCGCTCGGTTTTCTGTCTCTGCGCGCCGTTCGGCAATACCCCGCAGTAAATCACGCGAATAAACGCCCCCAGGGGACGTTGGGCCGGAAAGCCCAGCGGTGGCGTTGCTTTGCCCAAAACCAGTCCAATCAGGAGCCGTACCGATGAATCGGATTTATCGCAAGGTCTGGAACAAAGCATTGGGTCAGTTGGTGGTGGCCTCGGAACTGGCCTCCTCCGACAGCAGCAGTGGCGGGGTCGTCGACCAGCGCCGCGATGCGACACAGGCCACGCCCGCACTGCTGGCAGTGGCACTGGGCCTGGCAATGGGGTTGGGCATGAGCGGCAGCGCCGCAGCACAGTCGGTGCAGATCGGCGGCAGCGCCACCTGCGTTGCATTCAGCGGCAAGCTGCTCGAAAAGTGCCTGATCGAAGGCTCGGCCACGGCCAAGGGCAGCAACGCGGTGGCGATCGGCAGCAACAGCAATGCCAGTGCCGCCAACAGCGTTGCGCTGGGCGCTGGCTCCAAGGCCACGCGGGCCAACACCGTGTCCGTCGGCGATGCCGGCAAGGAACGGCAGATCGCCAACGTTGCGGCGGGCACCCAGGCGACCGATGCGGTGAACAAGGCGCAGCTGGACGCGCAGGCGCGCGCCACCCAGGCTGCGCTGGCCGACGTTGCCGCAGATGGCAACCGCTATTTCAAGGCCGATGGCGCAGGCGATGACAGCGACGCGGCGAAGATCGACGGGCAGGGCGCAGTTGCGGCCGGTGCGGGTGCGCAGTCGCTGGCCAACGCCACCACCGCCATCGGCACCCAGGCCATTGCCGCTGGCATCGGCGCCAGCGCGTTCGGCCAGGGTGCTTTGGCGATCGGCGATGCCAGCGTGGTGGTCGGGCAGAGCGCTGCGGCCTTTGGTCTCGGCGACACTGCCGTCGGTGCAAGCGCTACCGCCGCCAGCGAAAACGGCGCGGCCACCGCGCTGGGTGCCTTGTCCGAAGCCACCGCCGATGGCGCCACCGCTGTTGGCGGCGGTGCCGTGGCGATGGGCCCGGGCAGCACCGCGCTCGGTCGTGGCGCCACCGCCGCCAACGAAGCATCGATCGCAGTTGGTGCGTTCAGCACGGCTGTCGGTGAATACAGCACCGCGCTGGGTTCCAACTCCGCCGCGGTTGCCACCGGCAGCGTGGCGCTCGGCGCGGGCTCGCTGGCCGACCGCGTCGATACCGTGTCCGTCGGCGCCGCCGGATACGGCCTGACCCGGCAGATCACCAGCGTGGCCGCCGGCACTGAAGACAACGATGCAGTCAATGTCGGTCAGCTGAAGGGCGTCGCCGCCGTGGCCGATGCCACCGCCAAGCGTTTCCAGGCCAACGGCAGCAGCAACAGCGATGCCGGTGCACTGGCCGAGGGCGACGAGGCGCTGGCGGCCGGCGAGGCCGCCAATGCCATCGGCAACGGCACCACGGCAGTCGGTGGCGGCGCCACCGCCGTCGCGCAGAACGCCACTGCCGTTGGCAACAACGCACTGGCCTCGGGCCAGAACAGTGCCGCGTTCGGCAACAACGCGCAGGCCAATGGCCCGGGCAGCGTTGCCGTGGGTGGCGCTGCGGTGGACGCCGATGGCAACCCGCTGATCACCAGTGGTGGCGTGCCGGTAGAAACCGGCGCCACCAGCGCAGGCGTCGGCGGCACTGCGGTCGGCGCCAGTGCCGAAGCCAGTGGTTTTGCGGCGTCGTCCTACGGCGTTGGCGCCTATGCCGCCGGCGCACAGGCGTCCGCGTTCGGTGCGGTGGCCAATGCCATCGGTGACTACTCCACCGCGCTGGGTACGCAGAGCAACGCGACGGGTACCAGCAGCGTTGCCATCGGTGGCCCGGCTGACCTGATCCCCGGCCTGGGCTTCTTCGTGCAGACCCAGGCCAGTGGCGAAGCCGCGACCGCCGTCGGTGCCGGTGCCATCGCCAGTGGCGACCGTGCCGTGGCCAACGGCAGCCTGAGCGAAGCCTCCGGCACTGAAGCCACGGCCGTTGGCTACTTCGCCTATGCACCGGGCGAGAACGCCAGTGCCCTGGGCGCGCAGACCTGGGCCAGCGGTGCGCAGAGCACTGCCGTGGGCTACTACGCCACTGCGCGCGGCGCAAACAGTGTCGCGCTCGGGGCCAACTCCGAAGCGGTGCGTGCCAACAGCGTGGCGGTGGGCAGTGCCGGCAACGAACGGCAGATCACCAGCGTCGCTGCGGGCAGCGAAGCCACCGATGCGGTGAACAAGGCCCAGCTCGACGCCGTGGCCAGCACTGCCGACACCACCGCGCGTTTCTTCCAGGCGCAGCCGGAGGCGGGCAGCGATGCTGGCGCACTGGCTGATGGCGAAGGCTCCATCGCTGTGGGTTCGTCGAGCAATGCGATCGGCGCCGGCGCCATCGCGCATGGTGCTGCCGCGTCGGCCATCGGCGATGACAGCGTGGCCGTGGGCCGCAACAGCACGGCCACCGGCAATGGCGGTGTCGCCATCGGTGGTCTCGGCCAGGCTTATGACGAATTCAACCAACCCATCATCGGCGCCGACGGCACGGCGCAGCAGGTCGGCACCACCGCCGTGGCCGATGCCACCGCCGTCGGCAGCGGTGCGCAGGCCACCGGGGCTGCCAGCAGCGCCTTCGGCAACGCGGCCAAGGCCAGCGGAGACAACAGCTTCGCCGCAGGCGGCAAGTCGCGCGCCACCGGCAGCTACGCGGTCGCGGTCGGCGACAGTGCCTTCGCCAGCAGTGACGACAGCACCGCCGTCGGCGGCTACAGCTGGGCCACCGCCAGCGGCGCGAGTGCGTTCGGTTCCGGCGCATGGGCGACGGCCACCAATGCCTCGGCATTCGGCAACGCGGCCTGGGCCAGTGGCAGCGGCGCAACATCCATCGGTTACAACAGCTGGGCCAACGGCGCCAGCTCCACAGCGGTCGGCCGTGGTGCCTTCGGCTATGGCGACAACAGCGTGGCGCTGGGCTTCCAGGCGCTGGGCAACAGCATCAACAGCATCGCCATCGGCACCAACACGGTGGCCGGTGGCGAGAGCGCGATCGCGCTGGGTGCCGGCAGCAATGCCAGCGCCAGCAATGCGGTTGCGCTGGGCGCCGGCTCGGTTGCCAACCGTGCGCGCACGGTATCGGTGGGCAGCACTGGCAACGAACGCCAGGTGACCAATGTCGCTGCCGGTACCCAGGCTACCGATGCGGTGAACAAGGCGCAGCTGGATGCCGTGGCAGGCGCAGCAGCCACCACCAGCCGCTTCTTCCAGGCCAGCGGCAACGGCGGTGATGTGGCCGGTGCACTGGTGGACGGTGATAACGCGCTGGCCGCCGGTGATGCAGCCAACGCCATCGGCAACGGGGCCACCGCACTCGGCAGCGGTGCCAACGCGCTGGCCAACAACGCGCAGGCACTGGGCTTCAACGCCCTGGCCAGCGGCGCCAACGCCAGCGCGGTCGGTGCCAACGCACAGGCGACCGGTGAATATGCGACCGCGCAGGGTGCGGAAAGCGAGGCCAGTGGCGAGCAGAGTGCGGCGTTCGGTGCGGCCAGCATCGCGAGCGGCGCAGGCAGCACCGCTACCGGCGTGCTGTCCGAAGCCTCCGGCGAGGAGGCCGTGGCGGTGGGTTACTTCAGCAACGCCAGTGGCAGCGGCGCCACTGCGGTCGGCAGCGAGAGCGTGGCCAGTGGCACCGCGTCGGCAGCGTTCGGCATCGGCGCCGAAGCGACCGGCGGTTACAGCACCGCCATCGGCGGCTACGCGCAGGCCTCGGCGTTCAATGCCACCGCGTTCGGCAACTTCGCCAATGCCTCCGGTTCCAACAGCGTGGCAGTGGGTGGCGATTCGGAAGCCTCCGGTGCCTACAGCACCGCCACCGGCCAGGGCAGCCTGGCCACCGGCACCAACAGCGTCGCCGTCGGTGGCTCGTTGTTCGGTCTGCTGGCCACCGAGGCCTCGGGCAACTACTCCACCGCGGTGGGTGGTGGGGCCTGGTCGGGTGGCATCAACAGCACGGCGTTGGGCAACGCCGCCGAATCGCGCGGTGCCAACAGCGTGGCGCTGGGTGCCGATTCGATCGCGGATCGCGACAACACCGTGTCGGTGGGCGGCGGTGGCAATACCCGTCAGATCACCAACGTGGCCGATGGTACGCAGGGCAATGATGCGGTCAACAAGAATCAGCTCGATGCCGTAGCCGCGGCAGCGCAAAAGACCAGCAGGCAGTTCCAGGCCAGTGGCAATGCGGATGGTGAAACCGGGGCGCTGGTGGAGGGCGACAACGCGCTGGCGGCCGGTGACGCGGCCAACGCGATCGGCAACGGTGCCACCGCGCTCGGCAGCGGTGCCAATGCGCTGGCCGCCAACGCCACCGCCGTGGGCATCGATGCGCTGGCCACCGGCAGCAACGCGGCTGCCCTGGGCAGCACGGCACAGGCCACCGGCGAAGACAGCCT
Source organism: Stenotrophomonas sp. WED208 (assembly GCF_040984485.1). Taxonomy (NCBI): domain Bacteria; kingdom Pseudomonadati; phylum Pseudomonadota; class Gammaproteobacteria; order Lysobacterales; family Lysobacteraceae; genus Stenotrophomonas; species Stenotrophomonas sp. WED208. The sequence goes on along the minus strand of NZ_JAZARB010000001.1, from coordinate 4,024,237 downwards.
GGCGCTCGGCACCGGCGCCAGCGCCAGTGAACTGGGCGCAAGCGCGGTCGGCGCGCGCGCGCAGGCCAGCGGTGCCTACAGCACGGCCACGGGTACCGAATCCAATGCCAGCGGCACCCAGGCACTGGCCAGCGGCTTCCGCAGTGCCGCGTCCGCCGATGGCACCACCGCTGTCGGCGGCTACGCCGAAGCCAGCGGTCGCCTCGGCACCGCGTTGGGCTACGGCTCGGCAGCCAGTGGTGCCAACACCACTGCAGTAGGCTTCGGTGCCGCTGCGGCCGGTACCGGCGCGGTGGCGGTCGGCCAGTCCAGCGAAGCCAGTGGCGAGGAGAGCGTCGCCATCGGTGGCAGCACCTTCTTCGGCCTGATCCCGTCGCGTGCCAGTGGCACCGGTGCTGCGGCATTCGGTGCGGGCGCGTGGGCCACCGAAGACTACGCCACGGCGATCGGCTGGAATTCGTGGGCGGCGGGCAGCAGTGCCACCGCACTGGGTGCCAATGCCACCGCCAACGGCAGCAACAGCGTCGCGCTCGGCGCCGGCTCCAAGGCCGACCGTGACAACACGGTGGCTGTCGGCAAGGCGGGCGGTGAGCGCCAGGTCACCCATGTCGCAGCCGGTACCGAAGCCACCGATGCGGTGAACAAGGGCCAGCTGGATGCAGTCGCCAGCGTTGCCAACAAGACCAGCCGGCAGTTCCAGGCCAGCGGCAATGCCGATGGCGAGGCCGGTGCTCTGGTGGACGGTGACAACGCACTGGCCGCCGGCAACGCGGCCAATGCGCTCGGCAACGGCGCCACTGCGCTGGGCAGCGGTGCCAACGCCATGGCCGCCAATGCCACGGCCGTGGGCTTCGATGCGCTCGCCACCGGCAACAATGCGGCCGCACTGGGCAACGCGGCGCAGGCTGCTGGTGTCGACAGCGTGGCCGTGGGCAGCGGTGCCAGCGCCAGCGAACTCGGCGCCAGCGCTACCGGTGCCGGTGCCCAGGCCAAGGGCGCCTACAGCACCGCCAGCGGCGCGCAGGCCACGGCCAGCGGCACCCAGTCGCAGGCCAGTGGTTTCCGTGCCAATGCTTCGGCCGATGGCGCTTCGGCGCTGGGCAGCTATGCCGAAGCCAGTGGCCGCCTCGGTACTGCGGTCGGCTATGGCAGCAAGGCCACCGGCGCCAATGCCACCGCGGTAGGTGTCAGTGCCAACGCGTCGGCGGCCGGCAGCATCGCACTGGGCGCAGGCTCGGTGGCCGACCGTGCCAACACCGTGTCGGTGGGCAGCAGCACCAGTGATCGTCAGATCACCCGCGTCGCTGCCGGTACTGAGCGCACCGATGCGGTCAATCGCGGCCAGCTTGATGCGGTCGCCGCAACCGCTGATGGCACGGCGCGTTACGTCAAGGCCACCGGCGCAGGTATCGCCAGCGCCAGCGGCAGTGATGCCGCCGCGATCGGTTCGGCGGCCAGCGCCAGCGGCGCACGCAGCAATGCACTGGGTGCCAATGCGATGGCGATCGGCAATGGTGCACTTGCGCTGGGTACCAGCGCCGGCGCATCCGGTGCCAACTCGGTGGCACTGGGCGCAGGTTCGCGTGCGCTCGATGCCAACGTGGTGTCGGTCGGCGGTGGCAACGGCACCGAGGGTCCGGCCACGCGCCGCATCGTCAATGTGGCCGATGGCCGCATCGCCGCCGGCAGCAGCGACGCCATCACCGGTTCGCAGCTCAACGTCACCAACCAGCGGGTGGGCGCGGTGGAAACCCGCGTGGGCGATTTTGATTCGCGTATCGCCACCGTTGAAACCACGGCGGCCAGTGCGGTCGGCTATGACGACGCCAGCCGTGATCGCCTGACCCTGTCCGGCTTCCAGGGCACCACCATCGACAACGTCGGTGCCGGCAGCATTGCGGCTGGCAGCCGCCAGGCGATCAATGGTGGGCAGCTGTTCCAGTCGCTCAGCGATGCCGCCAGCTTCCTCGGCGGCGGTGCCAGCGTCGGCATGCAGGGTGTATTCGTGGCACCGAACTATGTGATCCAGGGGGCCACCTACAGCAACGTCGGCGATGCGCTGGGCGCGCTGGACCGCAAGGTCAGCGAGATTGACCGCCGTACTGCGGGTGGCACGCGTGCAGGTGCTGCCAGCCTGCGTGCAATGAGTGCCGCGCTGGATGACAGCCCGCTGGCCAGCGTGGCCGATGCTCCGGCAACGGCCGACGCGGCACCGGCCAGCACCGCGCGCGTGCAGGGCACGCCGACCGCCGCCGCAGCGGGTGCCGGCATTCCGGTGGGCACGCCGGCAAACGGCTTCAATGCCGTCGCCATGGGCGAGGGCGCTGTCGCCAGCGGCGCCTCGTCCACTGCCATCGGCCAGGGTGCCAATGCCACCGCTGCGAACGCCGTGGCGCTGGGCCAGGGCTCGGTCGCCGATCGTGCCAACACGGTCTCGGTGGGCAGCGAAGGCAACGAACGCCAGGTCACCAACGTGGCGGCCGGTACCACGGCCACCGATGCGGTCAACAAGGGCCAGCTCGACCGTGGCATGGCCACGGCCAACAGCTACACCGACAGCCGCGTCCAGGCCGTCGCCGACAGCTTCGATGTGTTCAAGGGCGAGATCGACGGACGCCTGCGCCACATGGATCGCCGCATCGACCGTCAGGGTGCGATGAGCGCCGCGATGCTCAATATGGCGACCAGTGCAGCGGGTATCCGCACCCAGAACCGGGTCGGCGTCGGCATTGGTTTCCAGGGCGGCGAGTCAGCGTTGTCGCTGGGTTACCAGCGTGCGATCAGCGATCGCGCCACGGTCACTTTTGGCGGCGCCTTCAGCAGCGACGACAGCTCGGTCGGCGTCGGTGCCGGCTTCGGCTGGTAAGTCACTTCATTGCGCCGGCGGCCACCCACGCCGGCGCTGCACCTGCAATGAGGGCCTGGGGGGAGGTCACGGCAATCCCGGCTGGGCCGGCCGGGAGTCGTCAAGGAATGATGGCCGCAGTGTTGGTTCGAACCATGACCCAGAAGAGGAATTCGACGTGATCAAGAAGCAGAACCTCCGCATCAATGTGCTTGCTGCCGCCGTGCTGTCGATGACGGCCGTCGGTGCCGTCCACGCCGCCGGACTGCCGACCCGCGAACCGGTGCGCCAGGCCAGCACCGCCCAGCCGGGAACCGAGCGCATCATCGTCAAGTACCGTGCCGGTGCTGCCGCCGCCACTGACCGCTCGGCGAAACTGTCCACCGTGCAGTCCGCACTGACCCGTGCCAGCCTCTCCGGTGGCACGTCCCGTGCCAGTACGCTCGGCCCGCAGGTGGTCCGCAGGCTGGCGACCGGTGCCGACCTCATCCGTGTGCAGGGGCGCCTGGCTCCGGCCGAACTGCAGCGCGTACTGAAGGAGCTGCAGGCCGACCCGTCGGTGCAGTACGCCGAAGCCGACGTGAAACTGCGCCGTACCGAACTGCGTGCCGGCGACGTGCAGCCCGCGCTGGTGCCGAACGACCCCTTCTACCAGCAGAACCAGTGGCACCTGCACAATGCGGTGGGTGGCATCAACGCACCGGCTGCATGGGATGTCTCGCAGGGCGAGGGCATCGTGGTAGCGGTGATCGATACCGGTGTCCTGCCGCAGCATCCGGACCTGGTCGGCAACTTGCTGGAAGGCTACGACTTCATCAGTGACGCAGAGACTTCGCGGCGCCCGACCAACGACCGCGTACCGGGCGCGCAGGATTACGGCGACTGGGTCGAGAACGACAACGAGTGCTATGACGGCTCGCTGGCCGAGGAAAGCTCCTGGCACGGCACCCACGTCGCCGGTACGGTGGCAGAGCAGACCAACAACGGTGTCGGCATGGCCGGCGTCGCCTACAAGGCGAAGGTGCTGCCGGTCCGCGTGCTCGGCAAGTGCGGTGGCTACCTGTCCGACATCGCCGATGCCGTGGTGTGGGCGTCCGGCGGTACCGTCGCGGGCATTCCGGCCAACACCAATCCGGCCGAGATCATCAACATGAGCCTGGGCGGCAGTGGCACCTGTGGCAGCGCCTACCAGGACGCCATCAATGGCGCGATCTCGCGTGGCACCACCGTGGTGGTCGCGGCGGGCAATGAAGCCGACAACGCGTCCAAGTACCGTCCGGCCAGCTGCGAAGGCGTGGTGACCGTGGGTGCCACCCGCATCACCGGCGGCATCACCTACTACTCCAACTACGGTACCCGCGTGGACCTGTCCGGTCCGGGTGGTGGTGGCAGCGTCGACGGCAACCCGGGCGGCTACATCTGGCAGACCGGCTCCAACGCGGCGACGACACCGGAATCGGGCACGCCGGGTTACATGGGGCTGGGCGGTACCTCGATGGCCTCGCCGCATGTGGCAGCCGTTGCCGCACTGGTACAGAGCGCGCTGATCGCCAAGGGCAAGGATCCGCTGACCCCGGCCGCGATGCGCACCCTGCTGAAGGAAACGGCGCGTCCGTTCCCGGTGGCCATTCCGGCCGCGACCCCGATCGGTACCGGCATCCTCGACGCCAAGGCCGCGCTGGCCAAGGCACTGGAAGAACCGTGCACTGAGAACTGCGGACCGGTGGCCACGCCGCTGACCAACAAGGCTGCGGTGGGTGGCTTGAACGGTGCTGCCGCCAGTAGCCGCCTGTACAGCTTCGAGGCTGCCGCGGGCAAGCAGCTCAGCGTGATCACCTACGGGGGGACCGGCAACGTCTCGGTCTACCTGGCCAAGGGGCGTGAGCCGAGTGCCACCGACAACGATGCGCGTTCGACCCGCCCGGGTACTTCGGAAACGGTGCGGGTGACGGCACCGACGGCCGGCACCTACTACATCAAGGTGGTGGGCGAGGCGGCTTACAACGGCGTGAGCATCCTTGCCACGCAGTAAGCACGCGCTGTCGTAGTTGAATGGCCGGAGCCCGTCACTGCATGTGACGGGCTTCGTCTTTTTACGAAAGGTGGCGGAGAGGCGGCGTAAATCATGGCTTAACTGCTAAAGTCGAGCCGATTGACAGGAGAGTCATGTGAACGCGCTTGCTGCCACCGCCACTGACGACGCCGAAGGTCGCATCCTGGATGCGCTGCTGGCGCGCGGCCGACTGAAGGAAGGCGATCTGGCACGGGCGCGGCCGCTGCATGCCGAATCCGGCGGCAGCCTGCTCGGCCTGCTGGTGCGGCTGGGACTGGTTTCCGAACGTGACCAGGCGCAGGCCAGCGCCGAGGTGCTGGGCCTGCCGCTGCTGGAAGGCAAGCAGTTGCCGGAGGCACCACCGCAGGGCCTGGCCGAGGGCCTGCCGCTGTCGCTGCGCTTCCTCAAGCAGTTCCATGTCTGCCCGCTGGCGCTGGATGAACAGGGGGTCCGGCTGTGGCTGGCCGATGCCCACGATGCGTATCCGCAGCAGGCCGTGCAGCTGGCACTGGGTGTACCGGTGACACCGGTGCTGGGCATGCGCGCGGAAATTGATGACCTGGTCGAGCGCTGGTTCGGCCAGGGCCGCAGCGCGATGGGCGCGATCGTCGAGACCGCCGATGGCGAGGGCGGTGCAGTCGATGACATCGAGCACCTGCGCGACCTTGCTTCGGAAGCACCGGTGATCCGCCTGGTTAACCTGGTGATCCAGCGTGCAGTGGAGCTGCGCGCTTCGGATATCCATGTCGAACCGTTCGAGAGCCGGTTGAAGGTGCGTTACCGCGTCGACGGCGTGCTGGTGGAAGGCGAAAGCCCACCGGCCAACCTGACCGCGGCGGTGATCAGCCGCATCAAGATCATGGCCCGGCTCAACATCGCCGAGCGCCGCCTGCCGCAGGACGGCCGCATCATGCTGCGTGTGCAGGGCAAGGAGCTGGACCTGCGCGTGAGCACCGTGCCGACCGCGCACGGCGAAAGCGTGGTGATGCGATTGCTGGACCGTGAAACGGTGGTGTTCGACTTCCACCGCCTCGGTTTCACCGACGCCTTCCTGCCGCAGTTCCGCAAGGTGCTGGAGCAGCCGCACGGCATCCTGCTGGTGACCGGCCCGACCGGTTCGGGCAAGACCACCACGCTGTATACCGCACTGAGCCAGCTGAACACCGCCGACGTCAAGATCATCACGGTCGAGGACCCGGTCGAATACCAGATCGAGGGCATCAACCAGATCCAGGCCAAGCCACAGATCGGGCTGGATTTCGCCAACGCGCTGCGCAGCATCGTGCGCCAGGATCCGGACATCATCATGATCGGCGAAATGCGCGACCTGGAAACCGCGCGCATCGCGATCCAGTCGGCGCTGACCGGCCACCTGGTGCTGTCCACCCTGCATACCAACAACGCAGCCGGCGGCATCACCCGCCTGCTCGACATGGGCGTGGAGGACTACCTGCTGACGTCCACCATCAATGGCATCCTCGCCCAGCGCCTGGTGCGCCGGCTGGAGCCGACCCATGCCGAGCGCTATGAAGCCTCGCCGGAAGAGATCGAACGCTTCGAGCTGCGCCGCCTGCAGCCGGAAGGACCGATCCACCTGTATCGCCCGAAGCCTTCCGCGCTGGCGCCGACCGGCTACCTCGGTCGCACCACCATCATGGAATTCCTGGTGATGAACGATGCGCTGCGGCGTGCGGTGATGCGCCGCGATGGCATGGGCGAGATCGAGCGCATCGCCCGTGAAGCCGGCATGCGCACCATGTACGAGGATGGCCTGTCCAAGGCGTTGAGCGGGCAGACCACCATCGAGGAAGTGCTGCGCGTGACCGAGGAAAGCTGATGCGCGCAGGATCCCGGGGCTGACATGCCGACCTACCGTTACAAGGCGCTCAATCCGCACGGCGAGATCTTCGACGGGCAGATGGAAGCCGCAAGCGAGGCCGAACTGGTCGCACGCCTGCAGGACCAGGGCCATCTGCCGATGGAGACCCAGCTCGCCGATGGTGGCGCGATCGGGGGCAGCACTTGGCGCAACCTGCTGCGCCAGCGCCCGCTGCAGGGCGCCGCGCTGCTGCAGTTCACCCAGCAGCTGGCGACCCTGCTCGGTGCCGGCCAGCCGCTGGATCGCGCGCTGTCGATCCTGCTCGGGTTGCCGGAAGACGAACGCTCGCGCCGCGCGATTACCGACATCCGCGACGTGGTGCGCGGTGGCGCGCCGCTGTCGACCGCGCTGGAACGCCAGCACGGCCTGTTCTCCCGCCTGTACGTGAACATGGTGCGTGCCGGTGAAGCCGGCGGCAGCCTGCACGAAACCCTGCAGCGCCTGGCCGACTACCTTGAGCGCAGCCGTGCGCTGCAGGGCAAGGTCATCAACGCGCTGGTCTATCCGGCCATCCTGCTGGTGGTGGTGGGCGGCGCCCTGCTGTTCCTGCTCGGCTATGTGGTGCCGCAGTTCGCGCAGATGTACGAGAGCCTGGACGTGGCGCTGCCGTGGTTCACCAACGCAGTGCTGCAGCTGGGCCTGTTCGTGCGCGACTGGTGGGTGCTGCTGCTGGTGGTGCCGGCGCTGGTGGCGTTGTTCTTCGAACGCAAGGCGCGGCAACCGGCATTCCGGCTGGCGCTGGATGGCTGGCTGCTGCAGCGGCGCGGCATTGGCCGCCTGCTCGGCGAACTGGAAACCGCGCGGCTGGCACGCACGCTGGGCACCCTGCTGCGCAATGGCGTGCCGTTGCTGGGTGCCTTGGGCATCGCCCGCAACGTGCTGGGCAACCGCGCGCTGGCTGCCGATGTGGAAGCCGCCGCGGACGAAGTGAAGAACGGTGCCGGCCTGTCGCTGGCACTGTCACGCGGCAAGCGTTTCCCACGCCTGGCCCTGCAGATGATCCAGGTCGGCGAGGAATCCGGTGCCCTCGATACCATGCTGCTGAAGGCCGCCGACACGTTCGAGCAGGACAGCGCCCGGCGCATCGATCGCCTGCTGGCGGCGATGGTGCCGGCGATCACCCTGGTGCTGGCCTCGGTGGTCGGTGCGGTGATCGTGGCCGTGCTGGTGCCGCTGTACGACCTGACCAATGCCATCGGTTGACGATGGATCCCTACGCAACCCCGACACTCCGCAACTGAAAGGACCGACCATGATTGCTTCCCGTCGACCGATCCGCCTTTCCTTCACCGCCGCGCGCAACCAGTCGGGCATGAGCCTGCTGGAAATCATCATCGTCATCGTGCTGATCGGCGCGGTGCTGACCCTGGTCGCCAGCCGTGTGCTGGGCGGTGCCGACCGCGGCAAGGCCAACATCGCCAAGGCGCAGGTGCAGACCGTCGCCTCCAAGATCGACAACTATCAGATCGACACCGGCAAGCTGCCGGGTTCGCTGAACGACCTGGTGACCGCACCGGCCGGTGTTGGCGGCTGGCTGGGCCCGTATGCCAAGCCGGCCGATCTGAACGACCCGTGGGGCCACGCGCTGGAATACCGTGCGCCGGGCGAAGGCCAGCCGTACGAGCTGGTCAGCCTGGGCAAGGATGGCAAGGCCGGCGGCAGCAGCGTCGACGCCGACATCCGTTACCAGCCGTAAACCCGTATGACGCATTTCCTGCCGCGCCGGCTGCCACGCCCGCGCCTGCACGGCAGGCGCGCGGCAGGCCTGTCGCTGCTGGAAATGCTGCTGGTGATCGCGCTGATCGCTGCGATCGGCCTGATCACCGCCGCAGGGCTGTCGCGCGGCTTCTCTGGCATGCAGCTGCGCAGCGCCGGCAAGGACATCGCCAACCAGCTGCGCATGGTGCGCGCACAGGCGATCGCCCGCGGTGAGCCGCAGCGTTTCGTCATCGAACCGGCAACGCGGCGCTGGGAAGGCGCCAACCAGCGCCACGGCGAGGTGCCGGCACAGCTGCAGGTGCAGTTCGAAGGCGCCGCGCAGCTGGCCACCGCGCCAGGCCAGGGCGTGATCGAGTTCCACCCCGATGGTGGCTCCAGCGGTGGCCGCATCCGGCTGCAGCGTGACGATGCCGAATGGCGCATCGACGTGGGCTGGCTGACCGGTGAGGTCCGCTCCGGCCCCTGGCGGTCGCAATGAAGCGGCGCGCCCGCGGCTTCACCCTGCTGGAAGTGATCATCGCCTTCGCCCTGCTCGGGTTGGCGTTGACCCTGCTGCTGGGGAGTCTTTCAGGTGGCGCGAAACAGGTGCGCGACGCCGAGCTGCGCACGCGTGCGGTGCTGCATGCGCAGTCGCTGCTGGCCGAAGCCGGTGTTGCCTCGCCACTGCAGGTCGGCAGCCAGCAGGGGGACTGGGAACAAGGGCGCTACCACTGGCAGCTGCAGGTGCAGCCGTGGGTGGAGCCACGCGCGAACAATGTGGCGCAGGCACAATCGCAATCACCGGGTGCCCCCTGGTTGGCCGAGCTGCAGCTGCAGGTGCGCTGGGGCGACAGTGAGCGCGAGCAGCTGCGCTGGCGCAGCCTGCGCCTGTTGCCGCCGGACCTGGAGAGCGCGCGATGAAGCGCCGCGCCGCGGGTTTCACTCTGGTTGAAGTGATGCTGGCCACGGTGCTGCTGGCCGGTGGCCTGGCCCTGGCGTTCGCCAGCGTGCGTTCGGCGATGGCGGTCAGCCAGCGCGGCGAGCAGATCGCTGCCGAGAGCGAACGCATGCGCGCAGTGGAGACCTTGCTGCGTCGGCAACTGGCAGGCGCGCTGCGTACGCCACTCGAAGCGCCCGATCCCACCCGCGAGCCGATCTTCTTCCAGGGTGAAGAAAACCGCATGCTGTTCGCCGCCGATCTGCCGGGTTATCTCGGACGGGGGGGATCGTACCTGCATGCACTGCAGGTTGATGGCCGCAGCGGCCAGCAGCGCCTGTTGCTGGACCTGGTGCTGCTGCAGGAAGGCGAGCGCATCGCGGAAAATCCGCCACGCCCGCCAGAAGTGCTGGTGGAGAACCTGAAGTCGGTGCAACTGCGCTATCGCGGCATCGATGCCAGCACCGGCCAGGTGACCGACTGGATGCCGCGCTGGGACGACACCCGGCGCCTGCCGATGCTGGTGGAGATCCAGATCGTGCCGGCCAAGGGGGCGCCCTGGCCGACGCTGGTGGTGGCGCCGCGTGCCGGTGGCAGCGGAGGTGCACGGTGAGCCGGCAACACGGCGCGGCACTGGTACTGGTGCTGTGGCTGATCGCATTGATGACCGCACTGGTCGGTGCGTTCGCGTTGAGCGCCCGTGTCGAGCACCTGCAGCAGCGGGTACTGGATGACGATGCGCGCGGCCAGGAACGTGCGCGCGCGGGTCTGGAGTACGCGCTGACGCGCCTGTCCGCCGATCCGCAGCGGGCGCCGTGGCGCGCTGATGGCCGTACCTACCGCTGGCAGTTCGATGACGCCAGCATCGAGATCAAGGTGCTGGACGAGAACGGCAAGATCAACCTGAACCTGGCCGACGTGACCCTGCTGACCGCCTTCCTCAAGGCGCTGGGCGAAGACGAGGGGGCTGCGCGGCAGCTGGCTGGTGCCATCGTCGATTGGCGTGACGAGGACAGCCTGCTGCAGCCTGGGGGCGGTGCCGAAGCGCCTGACTATGCGGCGGCCGGGTTGCCGTATGGCCCGCGCAACAAGCGTTTCGAGACCCTCGGCGAGCTGCAGCGGGTGCTCGGCATGCGTGGGCCGCTGTACCAGAAGATGCTGCCGCACCTGACCCTGTACAGCCGACAGGCGCGACCCGATCCGCAGTTCGCCAGCGCCGTGGTGTTGACCGCGTTGGGCCTGGACGCGGATACGGTGCTGGCCCAACGTGCCCAGCAGGAGCGTGATGCCGATTCCGCTGCCGGTGCGTCAACCCTTGCCAGCAGCAGTGGCACCTATAGTATCGAGTCCCGTGTCACCGACGGCAGTGGACGCCGGTCGGTGTTGCAGGCAGTGGTACGCAATGGCTCGGGCGGGGTTCCCGGGCGGTCCTACACAGTGCTTCGCTGGGAGCAGGGAATGACAGCAAGATGACGGCTTGGCAGGACAGTCTGCGGCAGGTGCAGGGCCGGATCGGCCCGGGTGCCGGCCGTTTCCTGCGCTGGTGGCGGCAATCGCTGCTGGCCTGGGTGCCGGCTCGTTGGCAGTGGGCGCTGGGCTGGGCACAGGCGCGCCTGCTGCTGCAGCGCGAGGGCGACCAGCTGCAGGTCTGGCGTGAGGCAGGCGAGCGTCGCGAGCCAGTGGCGCGCCTGCCGTGGCCGTTGTCGCCGGCTGAACTGGACCGGGTGCTGGAAGCGCGCCTGCGCAGCCTGCCGCGGCTGTGGCTGCTGCCGGCCAGCGATGTACTGCGTCGCCAGCTGCGGCTGCCCGCGGCGGCCGCCGACCGCCTGCGCGCGGTGGTTGGTTTCGAGATCGATCGGCAGACGCCATTCGAATCCAGCCAGGTCAGCTATGACGTGCGTGAACTCGGCGTGGCCGGCGAAGGCCAGCTGCAGGTCGAACTGGTGGCCTGGCCGTTGCGCCAGCTGGAGGCCTGGCGCAATGACGTGGGCCAGTGGGCCGATGCGCTGGCCGGTGTCGATGCGATCGATGCGCAGGGCAACACGCTGCAGGTGAACCTGCTGCCGCCCGCACAGCGCCAGTTGCGGACCGATCCGATGCGGCGCTGGAACCTGCTGCTGGCGGTGGCCGCCGTGGTGATGCTGGTGCTGGCCGGCCTGCAACTGCTCGACAACCGCCGCGCGGCGGCCGATGAACTGCGTGCACAGGTGGAACGCAGTGCACGCAGTGCGCGCGGCGTGGCCAGCGAACGTGCGCAGCTGCAGGCGCTGATCGATGGTGCGGCGTTCCTGGAAAAGCAGCGCAGCCAGCGCGCCGGGACGGTGGAGATCTGGACCGAGCTGACCCGGCGCCTGCCGGAGGGCACCTACCTGGAAAAGCTGGCCATCGAGAGCAACAACCTGCAGTTGATCGGGCTCAGCCGCGAGGCCTCGCAGCTGGTGCAGCTGCTGCAGGACGCGCCGCAGTGGCGCAAGGTCAACCTGACCGGTGTGCTGCAGGCCGATGGCGCCGCCAGTGGCCGCGACCGCTTCACCATGACCGCTGAGCTGCAGCCGTTGCCAGCAGCGGCCCCGACCCGGGAGGCGGCCGATGCCGATGCCAAGCGCACGCCGTGACCGCTGGCTGGCGCTGGCGCTGCTGCTGGCAGTGCTGGGCCTGGCCTACCTCCTGCTGGTGCACCCGTGGTTCACCCAGCCGTTGCGCGAGATCGATGCCGATGTCGCGGCGCTGCGCGAGCGCGAGTCGCGTGTGCAGGCACAGCTGCAGCAGCAGCCGCAGATCGAACAGCGCCTGCGTGCCACCCGTGAAGCCTTGCAGCAACGGCCGGGCTTCCTGCATGAGGCCACTGCCGAGGCCGCCGCCGCCGCGCTTGGCGCCAAGCTGCAGGATGCGGTGGCGATGGCCAGCCCGGGCAACCGCAGCTGCACCATCAGCAACCGCACGCCGCTCACCGACAACCGGCGCGACGCCGAGTTCGTACGCGTCGCCATGCAGGTGCGCCTGCGCTGTGGCGTGGCCGAACTGGCCACCGTGCTGCACAGCCTGGAAACCGGCAGCCCACGCTTGTTCGTCGACAACCTCAACCTGATCGCGCAGCGCTTCCAGCAGTCGCCGAATGAATCCGGACTCGGCCTGGACGTGTCGTTTGAACTGGCGGGCTATCTGCTGCCGGGCGCCGCTGCCGATGGCGCTGCCCCGGCACCTGCAGCCGAGCCGGGCGCGGCGCCGCAACCGCCATCGACCGCACCAGCACCAGCACCCGCACCGGCTACGCCGCAAGCGGGGCAGGAGGTGGCGGATGAAACTTGAGCAGATCAGCCTGCGCACCGGCTTCCTGCTGGCTCTGGCCGGCTGGGCGGCGGCGGTCTGGCTGGCCACCGGCTTTGGCCTCGGCAGCCAGCTGCCCGGCACCGACGGTGATGCCGACACGGCGCCCTCGCTGCCAGCCCTGCCGCCACTGGCCGCCGAGCGCATGGCCAGCGCCGACAGTTACAGCGCCATCGGCGAACGTCCGCTGTTCGCCGAAGACCGCAAGCCGCGACCGTATCTGCTGGGAGGCAGCGAACCGGCCGCCAGCGCCGCGCTGCGCCTGACCGGCGTGCTGCTGACTGGCGATTTCGGCATGGCCACGTTCACCACCGAACAGAACCGTTCGCTGCGTCTGCGCCTCAATGGCGACGCCGTGGATGGCTGGCAGCTGGTGGGGCTGGCGCCACGCCAGGCCACGGTGATCGGCCCCGGCGGCAGCCAGGTGCTGGAACTGGCCGTGTTCAACGGCCAGGGCGGCGAACCACCGACCGTACTGCGTGGTGCCAACGGTGCGCCGCCCGCAGGTGCGATCGTGGTGCCGCCCCCGGCGGGTGCTCCGCCAGCACCGCCCACGTCCGCAGCAGCTCCGCAGCCGCAGCAGCAGCCGGCTGGCGCCGTGCCTCCGCCCGCCGCTGCCCCGCCTGCCAACAACAACGGCCCCAGCGAAGCGCAGATGCAGGCCATCCGCGAACGCATCCAGGCCCGTCGTCGCCAGCTGCAGCAACAACAGCAGCAACAACCGTCGCCGCCCCCGGGCGATGGCACCAACCGATAGAGTGAATGCATGAGCCTGCGTTTCCTTCCCTGGTCCTTTGCCCTCGCGCTGCTGGTCGGCTGCAGCACCGTGTCCGCGCCGCATGTGCAGCGCAAGGGCAATCTGTCGCCCACTGCCGAGGCCGGCCAAGCGGCCGAAGTCGCCGCTGACGCTGCCCGTGACGCCCAGGGCGCTCCGCAGGCGGTGATCCGACGTGGCACCGGCACCATGATCAACCGCGAAGCGGCCCGCGCGCCGGCACCGGCACTGCATGGCGCCAGCACCGGTGAGGCGACCTTCAATTTCGAAGGCGAGTCGGTGCACGCGGTGGTCAAGGCCATCCTCGGTGACATGCTGGGCCAGAACTACGTGATCGCACCCGGGGTGCAGGGCACGGTCACGCTGGCGACGCCCAAGCCGGTGTCGCCGGCGCAGGCGTTGAACCTGCTGGAAATGGTGCTGGGCTGGAACAACGCCCGCATGGTGTACAGCGGCGGCCGCTACAACATCGTCGCCGCCGATCAGGCGCTGGCCGGTACCGTCGCACCGAGCACGGCGCCGGCTGCCAGCGCGCGCGGTTTCGAAGTACGTGTGATCCCGCTGCAGTTCATCTCCGCCACCGAGATGAAGAAGGTGCTGGAGCCGTATGCGCGGCCCAACGCCATCGTCAACGTCGACAGTGGCCGCAACGTGATCACCCTGGGCGGTACCCGCGCCGAGCTGGAAAACTACATGCGCACCGTCGAGATCTTCGACGTTGACTGGCTTTCGGGCATGTCGGTGGGCGTGTTCCCGATCCAGTCCGGCAAGGCCGAGCAGGTCGCCGCCGACCTGGAAAAAGTGTTCGGCGAGGAGAGCAAGACGCCCAGCGCCGGCATGTTCCGCTTCCTGCCGTTGGAAAATGCCAACGCGGTGCTGGTGATCACCCCGCAGGTGCGTTACCTGGACCAGATCCAGCAGTGGCTGGACCGTATTGATACGGCCGGTGGCAGTGCGCGCCTGTTCTCCTACGAGCTGCGCTACATCAAGGCACGTGACCTGGCCGAGCGCCTCAGCGAAGCGTTCGCCAGCAGTGGCAACCGCGGCGGCTCCAGCCCTGCATCGCTGGCACCGGGTGCAATGCCGTCGCAGCTGGGCAGCGACGGTGATCGTGGCATGGACAGCAACAACAGCAGCAATTTCGGTTCGACGTCGGGCAGTGGTTCCAGTGGCACCGGCAACGGCAGCATGAACCTGCCGCAGCGCCAGTCCGGCAATGTCAGCGTCAGCCTGGAAGTGGAAGGCGATCGCGTGGGCGTGTCGGCGGTGGAGGAAACCAACACCCTGCTGGTGCGTTCGACCCCGCAGGCCTGGCGTTCGATCCGCGAGGTGATCGAGAAGCTGGACGTGATGCCGCTGCAGGTGCATATCGAAGCCCAGGTGGCCGAGGTCGCGCTGGAAGGTGATCTGAAGTACGGCGTGAACTGGTTCTTCGACAACGCTGTGGCCGGACGGGCGCTGACCGGCGCATTGAGTGGCGTGACCCTGCCGGCGGCTGCCGGCGGCTCCTGGAGCAGCTTCGCCGGTGCCGCAACCGCCGGCGAAGGGCTGGGCTGGGCATTCACCGGCCACAATGGCGCAGCGGTGGTAAGCGCGCTGGACAAGGTCACCGACGTACGCCTGCTGCAGACTCCCTCGGTGTTCGTGCGCAACAACGCCGAGGCCACGCTCAACGTAGGCGACAAGGTGCCGATCAACACCACCACGGTGAACACCGGTATCGGCGCCGGCACCTACAGCTCGGTGCAGTACATCGACACCGGCGTGATCCTGAAGGTGCGGCCGCGCGTGACTCGTGATGGCACCGTGTTCCTCGACATCGTGCAGGAAGTGAGCAGTGCCTCCAACGTGCCGGACAATTGCAATCCGACGGAGCGCAACTGCAACCCGCGTATTTCCACCAAGAAGCTGTCGACCGAAGCGGCGGTGCAGAGCGGGGACACCATCATGCTGGCCGGCCTGATCACCGACACGGCCACCGATGGCAGCAGCGGTATTCCTGGCCTGAGCCGGATTCCCGTGGTGGGTGCACTGTTCGGGCAGAAGAGTCGCACCAGCCGTCGTTCGGAGGTGATCGTGCTGCTGACCCCGAGCATCGTGCGCAACGGGCAGGAAGCACGCACCCTGACCGACGAGTACAGCCAGCGCTTCCGCGCGATGGAACCGCTGAACCAGCCGCGCGCGAAGAAGTAAGGGGTTTACGGCCGGGCTGCGCCCGGCACCCGCAGAGGCCAGAGCTGGAGCAACAGCAACAGCAACAGCAACAGCAACAGCGGGTTTACTGAGGGATGGCGGGGCACTGTGGGTTTGCGGGGACGCCGTAAACCCATCCATGGGGGCTTGGTCGCCGCATCCATGCGGCTCACACCCCGCAAACCCACAGTGCCCCGCCTTCGACGGTGTCCTGCTGCTGTTGGTAGGTGTCGACCTTGGTCGACACGCTGGATCCACACCATGCGTGGAAGACGCTCCATCGAAATCGAATATTTCGATATCTGTGAGATCTGAGCCGAGCATGGCTCGGCTCTACAGAAAGCAATGCCCGGCAGATCGCAGGCAACTGTCGAAGGCGGGATGGGTCCGGTTGCGGGGGTGTCCGCGGCATGGATGCCGCGGCCAAGCCCCCATGGACGGGTTTACGGCGTCCCCCGCAACCGGACCCACCCCGCCATCCCCCAGGAACCCAGCCTTTGCTTCGGCTGTTGCTGTTGCTCCGGCCTGAAGCGGGCGCCGGGTGCAACCCGGCCGATACCCTCCCAGTGCTAGGCTGTGGCTACCGACAACCACGGAGGCGGGATGGGGGCGATCGTGTTGTTGCCGCTGTGCGTGGACGATGCTGCACTGGATCGTTGCCTGGCTGCGCTGGATGCCGGCACCGCGCCGGGAACCGCGGTCTGGTTGGCCGACGACGCGCAGACCGGGCCGCGTGCGCAGGCGGTGGTGGAACACTGGTTGGCACATACGCCATTGCAGGCCGAGTACACCCGGCGCGCACGGCCGCTGGGCGAAGTCGCCCACCTCGATGAAATGCTGCGCGCCTGCGATGGCCTCGACGTGGCGGTGCTGGCACCGGACAGCATGCCGGCACCGGGCTGGCTGCAGCAGCTGCAGGATGCCTTTGCCCGCGACGCGGCCATCGCAACCGCAACCCCCTGGTGCAACGCCGGTGAAACCTCCGCCTGGCCGCGCTTGGGCGAAATCAATCCTGAGCCTGAAGATCCGGACCTGCTGGCACAGACCTGCGCGAGCCTGCCAACGCTGCACCCGGAGCTGCCGTCGGCGGTCACCCACGCGGTGCTGGTGCGTGGCAACGCGCGCCGTCGTGCCGGTGGCCTGGATGTGGACAGCTATGCCGGCTGGAACGCGGCGCTGGTCGACCTCAGCCTGCGCATGGCCGGATTGGGTTGGCGCAACGTGCTGTGCGAGACCGCCTTCGTCAGCCGGGCAGGGGAGGCGGTCAGCCGTGACGGCGATCTCGAAGCGCTGGCCGCGCGCTGGCCGGGCTGGGTGCCTCGGTTGGCGGACTTCCTGATGCACGACCCGCTGCACGGGCTGCGCGCCGACCTGCAGCAGCGCATGCGGCAGGCGATAATGCCGAAGGAACAGGGCGACCTGTTCGTCCCGTCCGCGCCGGAGCCACCCGTTTGAATGTTGCCATTGCCGCCATCGTCGTCACCTACCAGAGTGGCAGCACCATCGACGCCTGCCTCTCGCGCCTGCGCCAGGCGCAGGACGTGGCCGAGATCCGGGTGATCGACAATGGCTCGATGGATGGCACGCTGGACATCGTGCAGCGGCATGCCAGCCACGACCCCCGCGTGCGCTTCGTCGGCAATCCGGACAATCCCGGCTTTGCCGCCGCCAACAACCAGGGCGTGGCCGATTCGCACAGCCCGTGGCTGGCCTTCATCAACCCGGATCTGATGGTCGAGCCGGATACGTTGGCTGAACTGCGCCGCCGTGCCGAAGCCTTGGGCGACTGCCTGCTGGGTGTTGAGCAGCTGGACGAGCATGGCCATGCCGACGAGGCGGTGCGCCGTCGTGATCCGGATTTCCTGTTGATGCTGCGTTCGCCCGGGAAGGGCTCGAAGCTGGCGGTACCGCGTGAGCCGCACCTGGCGCTGCAGCGGGTGCCCGCCCTGTCCGGTGCGCTGCTGATGATGCCGCGCGCACTGTTCGAGCGCATCGGCGGCTGGGACGCGGGCTACCGCCTGCACGCCGAGGACCTGGACCTGTGCCGCCGCGCACGCGAGGCCGGCGCGGTGGTGGCGATCGCCAACGACCTGCATGTCACCCACGTGCGCGGTGTCTCCAGCCGTTCGCGGCCGTTCTTCGTTGAATGGCACAAGCACAAGGGCCTGTGGCGCTATTTCCAGAAGTTCGAGGCCAGGCAGCGCTCGCTGCCGGTGCGCGTGGCGGTGTGGGGCGCGATCTGGGCACATGCCCTGATGCTGGTGCCGAGGCTGCTGCGCAGGTCGTTGTAGAGCCGAGCCCACGCTCGGCTCAGGCAACATCCAGCCGAGCGTGGGCTCGGCTCTACGGAAGGTAGGCGCGCCCACGGTTCACTCCGCCGGGCGCATAATCCGCCCCATGCCTATCATCCAGTCCCTGCTCGACACCGATCTGTACAAGTTCACCATGATGCAGGCGGTGCTCCACCAGCACCCCGGCGCCCAGGTGCAGTACCGGTTCAAGTGCCGCACCCCCGGCATCGACCTGGCCCGCTACATCGACCAGATCGACGAAGAGATCGACCACCTGTGCAGCCTGCGCTTCAGTGATGCGGAGCTGGATTACATGCGTGGCCTGCGCTTCGTGAAGCCGGACTTCGCCGATTTCCTCGGCCTGTTCCACCTCGACCGCAAGTACATCCAGCTGCGCGCGTCGAAGACCGTGCCCGGCGAGATCGAACTGGACATCACCGGTCCGTGGCTGCACACCATCCTGTTCGAAGTGCCGCTGCTGGCGATCATCAACGAAGTCTGGTTCCGCAACACCACCACGGCCGACTTCGCCGAAGGCGAGCGCCGCCTGCAGGCCAAGGCCGCGCTGCTGCGCGATACCCCCGGCTTCGAGCAATGCCGCATCGCCGACTATGGCAGCCGTCGCCGCTACTCGCGTGACTGGCACGCCCGTCTGCTGCCGCTGCTGCGCGATGCGCTCGGCCCGCAGCTGGTCGGTACCAGCAACGTGCACTTCGCCCGCCTGTACGGCATGACCCCGCACGGCACCATGGCCCATGAGTACCTGCAGGCGTTCCAGGCACTGGGCCCGCGCCTGCGTGATTCGCAGGTGGCGGCACTGGAGTCGTGGGCGCGCGAGTATCGCGGCGATCTGGGCATCGCGCTGTCCGACGTGGTCGGCCTGGATGCGTTCCTGCGCGACTTCGACATGTACTTCTGCAAGCTGTTCGACGGCGTGCGCCATGACTCCGGCGATCCGTTCGACTGGGGTGACCGCATGCTGGCGCACTTCCAGCAGCGCCGCGTCGATCCGCGCAGCAAGGTGCTGGTGTTCAGCGACGGGCTCGACATCGCCAAGGTGATGCGCCTGTACGACTACTTCAGGGGGCGCTGCCAGGTCGCGTTCGGCGTCGGCACCCATCTGACCAATGATCTGGGCCCGACGCCGCTCAACATCGTCATCAAGATGGTCCGCTGCAACGGCCAGCCGGTGGCCAAGCTCAGCGATTCGCCGGGCAAGAGCATGTGCGACGATCCCGGCTATCTGGCCTATCTGCGCCAGGTGTTCGAGTTGCCGCAGCCGGAGTAATACCGGCCGGCAGGGCTTACAGGTAGTCGACCACGACCAGGTAAGCACCCTGCAGCGGCTGCTGCTTCGAAGCCTGCACGCTGTAGCGCTCGGAGAAAGCGATATCGCCGGCGCGCATCGCGCTGGCCGACACCGACAGCTTCTGGCCCTGACGCTTGCCATCGCGCAGCGTCGCGGCCTGGCCATCGGCCAGTGCCGTCACGGCCACCGTCGAGCCCTTGGCCGACGGCGGGCAGGCCGCCAGGCTCAGCTCACCCTGGGACAGGTTCGTCGTGCAGCCCGGCTCGGCGATACGGCCGCTGAAACGGATGCTGCCGCTGCTGGCCTGGGCCAGTGCACTGACGGACATCAGGGCCACACACAGCAGAATGGAATTCCTCATGACACGTTCTCTGGTTCGGTGTGTCCTAGTTAGCGACAGGTTCGATCCGTCTTTAATAGGACAAATCCGAATCTGCTAGGGCCATCACCAAGAAAGAGTGATGCGCATCAAATAAGGCGATTTCCACCTGAAAAAGGCCTGTTTTCGCGCATGCCGAACGCGCCGCTCAACCCGTCATCCAGGGCCGTTCGCGACCTGATCGCGTCGCCGTCAAATCCTCCATGCCCGTCGGGATCCCATTCTGCCTACCACGTCACATTTAAGGCGTCAATGAATTGGCGTTCAGAAAAATAATGAGACTTTCATCACAGTTGTGCCTATACTTGCGTCACGGATTCAGGGGAAGGTATGTCCGAGTCCGGCCACAGGTGAGACGCAAGGATGGGTCTTGATAGCCCGGCAGTGCTCCTTGCTTCCTCCTCTACTTCTCATCTCTTCAGTAGGGTTAGGTAAAAGCGAATGCACAAGATCAACCTCATTGCCGCTCTGATGCTGGCCGCCGCTCCGCTGGCCGCCAACGCCGCCGACGGCACCATCACCTTCAATGGCAAGGTCACCGACAAGACCTGCACCATCTCGACCCCGGGCGGCAAGGACTTCGCCGTCAACCTGCCGACCGTGTCCAAGAACACCCTGGCCACCGCCGGTGCCGTTGCGGGCCGTACCCCGTTCGCCATCAACCTGACCAAGTGCAGCGCCGGCAACGTCGCGACCTACTTCGAGCCGGGTTCGACCGTCGACTTCAACAGCGGCCGCCTGGTCAACCAGTCCTCGGCCAACGCTGCCACCAACGTGCAGCTGCAGCTGCTGGGTTCGAACAACCAGTTCCTGCCGATCAAGGCTGCCGGCGCTGGCCTGGCCCAGACCAACTCGCAGTGGGTCACCGTCGGCACCGACGGCTCGGCTGATCTGAACTACTACGCTGAGTACTACGCCACTGCCGCCGCCACCCCGGGCGACGTCACCAGCAGCGTCAAGTACACGATCATCTACAACTGATCGTAGCCGTACCCGCACTGGCCGGCGTACGCGCCGGCCAGTGCTCCGCGGCCTCTGGCCACACCCCTCGAGCGTAGTACTTCCGATGAAAGCAATCTTTCCCCGGGCGCTGCTGCTGGCAGCGTTCACGCTGCCCTTCTGCCAGAACGCTCTGGCCGGCGTGGTGGTCAACGGCACGCGAGTGATCTATCCGGCGCAGGCGCGCGAAGTCACCGTGCAGGTCGACAACGTGGGCGAATCGCCGGCGCTGGTGCAGGCCTGGATCGACAGCGGCGACGCCAACCAGACCGCTGATACCAGCGATGCCCCGTTCGTACTGACGCCGCCCATCGCGCGCGTCGAGCCGGGCCGCAGCCAGGCGTTGCGCCTGATCTTCTCCGGCGCGCAGCTGCCGACCGACCGCGAGTCGGTGTTCTGGCTGAACGTGCTGGACGTGCCGCCGTCGCCCGACAACGCCGACAGCGGTGACCAGAATTACCTGCAGGTCGCGTTCCGTTCGCGGCTGAAGCTTTTCTACCGGCCGCAGGGCCTGAAGGGCGTCGCCAACGACGCGCCGGCAGCGCTGCGCTGGACCCGCACTGGCGACCGCCTGCGGGTGGAAAACCCGAGCCCCTTCCACGTGACACTGGCTGAAGTGCATGCCGTGACCGGCAGCAGCGAGAAGACCGTCGAAGACAAGGGCGCGATGGTCGCGCCGAAGCAGAGCCTGGAGTTCACCGCACCGGCGGGCTCCGACCAGGTGCGCTTCATCACCATCAACGATTACGGCGGTCGGGTGGAACACAAGGTCCGCCTCGGCAGCACCGGGGGCTGAACGCGCCGCGCGGGACTTGAGCCTGCGCATCCCGCCACCGCCGCCGTGCGGCGAATTGAAGGAATGTCAGTGTGATCGGAAACAGATTGACATTGTCGATCCATCAGGCGATCTGCCTGCTGGTTGCTGGCGTGGCCTGCCCAGGATGGGCGCTGGCTGCCCCGGCCAATCTCGGCGAACAGGCGCTGATGGCGCAGAGCGGTGCGGCCAATGCGCGTGCACCCGAGTCGGCCCAGTTCAACTCCAGCTTCCTGTCCGGCCAGGCCAAGCAGGTCGATCTGGCGTCCTTCACCAATGGCAACCCGATGGTGGCCGGCACCTACCGCGTCGACGTCTACGTCAACGGTGGCTGGCAGGGCCGCCGCGACCTGCAGTTCAAGGCCGATGAGCAGGGCCGTGTCGACGCCTGCCTGCCGTTGCCGATGCTGGAAGAAATGGGCGTGGACAGCGAGGCCGTGCTGCTGCAGCAGGATCCGTCCGTGCCGACCGACAAGACCAGCTGCGTGCCGGTGCAGCGGCGCATGGCCAATGCCTACGGCATCTATGACAGCGGCAACCTGCGTTACGACCTCAGCATCCCGCAGGTGTTCCTGCGTCGTGAAGCGCGTGGCTACGTCAATCCTTCGCTGTGGGACCGCGGCATCAATGCCGGCTTCGTCGGCTACAGCTTCAACGCCATCGACAGCGACAGCCGCGTCGAGGGTGGCCAGCGCAACCGCAGTGCCTACCTCGGCCTCAACGCCGGCCTGAACCTGGGGGGCTGGCAGTTCCGCCACGATTCCAACCTGACCTGGTCCGAAGGCAACGGCCGCCACTGGCAGAGCATCGCCACTTACGCACAGCGCGGCATCCCGCAGGTGCGCGGCATGCTCACCATCGGTGAGGCCTACACCACCGGCGAACTGTTCGATTCGATCGGTTACCGCGGCGCCAGCCTGGCCAGCGATGACCGCATGCTGCCCGATTCGCTGCGCGGCTACGCGCCGGTCGTGCGCGGCATTGCCGAAACCAACGCACGCGTTGAAGTGCGCCAGAACCAGCAGCTGATCTATTCCTCCACCGTGTCGCCGGGCAGCTTCGTCATCGACGACCTGTACCCGACCGGCTACGGCGGCGACCTGGAAGTGAGCGTGATCGAGGCCGATGGCCGCCGCCGCGAATTCAAGGTGCCGTTCGGTTCGGTGCCGCAGATGCTGCGCGAAGGCGTGTCGCGCTACGCGCTGACCGCCGGCCAGGTGCGCAACAAGCTGCTGGCCGATGAGCCTTGGCTGGTGCAGGGCACCTACCAGCGCGGTATCGGCAACCAGCTGACCCTGTACGGCGGCACGGCGCTGAGCGATGGCTACCTGTCGCTGCTGTACGGTGTCGGCCTGTCCACGCCGGTCGGCGCCTTTGCCGCCGACGTCACTCATGCACGCACCTCGTTCGACCACTATGGCGACCACACCGGTGCCAGCGTGCGCTTGAGCTACAGCAACATGATCGGCGAGACCGGGACCAACCTGACCCTGGCCGCCTACCGTTATTCGACCGAGGGCTTCTACAGCCTGCAGGACGCGCTGTATGGCCGTGATTCGGACAAGCGCGGCATCGATCCGACCACCCGTGGCCGTCAGCGCAGCCAGTTCCAGGTAACGCTGAACCAGCCGCTGGGCCGTCGCGGCGGCGCGCTGTACGTGACCGGCTCGGTGCGTGACTTCTACGACCGTTCCGGCACCTCCAAGCAGTACCAGGTCGGCTACAACAATGCCTGGCGTTCGGTGAACTACGGCTTCTCGGCGCTGCGCACCGAAGAGGGCGTGCTTGGCCGCTCCGACACCCAGTACCTGCTGTCGATGAGCGTGCCGCTGGGCCGTGGCACCCACCCGGTGTCGTTCAGCGCCGATCTCGGCGTGCGCGACCGCGGTGGCTACGACAACAGCCGCGTCGGCATCACCGGTTCGACCGGCGTCGACAACAACTTCAGCTACGGCGTGGCCCTGTCCGATTCCCGCGAAGGTGGCACCACCGCGGTCGGCAATGCCGAGTACCGCAGCCGCTACTCCGCGTTGAACGCCACCTACAGCCACTCGCGTGATTTCCGCCAGGCCTCGGTCGGCGCCAACGGCAGCGTGGTCGTGCATCCGGGCGGCTTTACCTTCACCCCGCAGCGTGGCGACACCATGGTGCTGGTCGAAGCGCCGGGCGCACGCGATGCGATCGTCAGCAACGCCCCGGGCCTGCGCGTCGATGGCCGTGGCTACGCCGTGGTGCCGTATGTGTCGCCGTACCGGCTCAACACCGTCACCCTCGACCCGCAGGGCATGGCCCACGACGTCGAACTGGAAAGCACCAGCCAGTCGGTCGCGCCGTTCGCCGGTGCGATCAGCTACCTGCGCTTCGATACCCGCAAGGGCAACGCGCTGCTGATCCAGGTCCGCAACCCCGATGGCCGCACCATGCCGTTCGGTGCACAGGTCAAGGACGAGCAGGGCCAGCCGGTGGGCATGGTCAGCCAGGGTGGCCGCCTGTACGTGCGCAGTGACAAGAACCAGGGCAGCCTGCTGGTGGAGTGGGGCGCCGGCGCCGACCAGCGCTGCACCGTCGATTACCAGGTACCGGCAGGCGCCGATGCGTCCAAGACCGGCTTCATCCCGCTGGAGGCAGCATGCCGATGATTTCTTCCCGTGGCCGCAAGGCACTCGCCGGCCTCGCATTGTTGGGCGGTGTGTTGCTGGCACAGCAGGCCAGTGCGGCCTGCCGCATCCAGATCAACGGTTTCGTTGCGCAGGACGTCACCATGGACATGGGACAGATCGTGATCCTGCCCAGCACGCCGGTCGGTGGCGTGATCAAGGAAATCAGCGAATCGATCAACCAGCGTGACCGGGTTGCCAGCTGTGACTACTGGTCCGGAGGCCGTTCGATCGGTGAGTACGTCAACGCTGCGCAGAAGCGCCCGGTGCCGGGCTTCTCGGATACGTATGAAACCGATGTTCCTGGCGTGGGCATCAAACTGTTCCGTGATTCGGGTTCGATCCAGGTCTATTACCCGCATCAGCTCACTTTCGGCGGCAATTCGACGGTTACGTTGATCGGCGGTCGCTTCCGCATTCAGCTGATCAAGACTGCCGCTCAGACCGGTTCCGGCGTGATCGCGCCGAATGGCCGCTTCACCACGTATTACTTCGACGGTGATGGCCCCGGGCGTCCCGTGCTGACCTCGACCTTCAAGGGCTCGGGCACCACCGTGGTCAGCCCGACCTGCGAAGTGCAGGCCGGCAGCCGCAACATTGCCGTCGATTTCGGCAGCGTGGCCAACACCACCTTCACCGGTGTCGGCTCCAAGGCTGTCGATCGTGACTTCGAGATCCGCCTGAACTGCCAGGGCAGCAATGTCGCGGCCTACCAGAGCAAGATCGGCATCCGCCTCGATGCCGACCAGGACAGCTCGAACATGCCGGGCGTACTGAAGCTCAGTGCGGCCAGCAACAGCGCCACCCGCATCGGCATCCAGATGGTCCAGCGCGATGGCAGCACCGAGCGCGAAGTGCGCTTCGGCCAGACCATCAACGTCGGCACCACCGCGCCGGGTACCAGCGTGATGGCGCTGCCGCTGCGTGCACGCTATGTGCAGACCCAGGCCGGCACCGTCGGCGCCGGTGTCGCGAACGGCCAGGCCACGTTCACCATCCAGTACGAGTAAGGCGGCCGCAGGCCGCGCCACTGCTGCGTTCCACCGCAACGTCGTCCGTTCCACGGGCGGCGTTGACTGCGTCTTGATCCTGCAACGATGAAGATCGATGCCACGACGCGCATACAGTCGACTTAATGTGATGTATGTCGCGAATTTGGAGTTTCCTCATGAGATGACCGTCTCCTGCCTGCGGGTATTGGACGGGATCATCGAAAGGATCCAGACGTGGCTACAGCTGCCTGCCCCTCGCCACGCCGGTCTTCCGGAGCGCTGCCATGAAGGTCCTGTCGGTGTTCGGCACGCGGCCGGAAGCGATCAAGATGGGGCCGCTGGTACGGGCCCTGGCGGGGGCTGCGGACATCGAATCGGTGGTCTGCATCACCGGCCAGCACCGGGCGATGCTGGACCAGGTGATGTCGCTGTTCGAGATCAGCGCCGACCATGACCTGGATGTCATGGTGCCCAACCAGACCCTCAATGGGCTGTGCGCGAAGCTGTTCGAGCGGCTTGACGCGCTCTACACGCAGGTGCGCCCGGACCGGGTGCTGGTGCATGGCGATACCACCACGGCGATGACTGCGGCGCTGGCCGCGTTCCATCACCGCATCCCGATCGGCCACGTCGAGGCCGGCCTGCGCACCGGCGACATCAACCGGCCCTGGCCGGAGGAAATGAACCGGCGGGTGATCGATGTGGTCGGCCACCAGCTGTATGCGCCCACCCCCAGCTCGCGCGCCAACCTGGCCCGGGAGCATCTGGGCGGGCAGATCCTGGTCACCGGCAACACCGTCATCGATGCCCTGCAGCAGACCGTAGAGCGCTTGGATGCCGATCCGGCACTGCGAGCCCATGCCGATCAGCCCTTCCACATGCTTGACCCCGGCCGTCGGCTGCTGCTGGTCACCGGCCATCGCCGCGAGAGTTTCGGCCAGGGCTTCGAGGACATCTGCCGCGCGCTGGCCGAACTGGCGCGGCGGCCGGACCTGCAGGTGCTGTACCCGGTGCACCTCAACCCGAACGTGCAGGGCCCGGTCAACGCCCACCTCGGCCATCTCGACAACGTGCACCTGGTGCCACCGCTGGATTACCTGCGCTTCGTGCGCCTGATGCAGCGTGCGGACGTCATCCTCACCGACTCCGGGGGCGTGCAGGAAGAAGCGCCCGCGCTGGCCAGACCCGTTCTGGTGATGCGCGACGTCACCGAGCGCCCGGAGGCGGTCGAGGCCGGTGTGGTGACGCTGGTCGGTACCACGCCCTCGCGCATCGTCGAGGGGGTCAATGCGGCACTGGCCCAGCCACCGCAGCCGACTCGCTTCGATCCTGATGCCAGTCCCTACGGGGACGGCCGCGCCAGCGCCCGCATCGTCGCTGCCCTGCGCGGCACGCCTCTTCCCGAATTCTCGCCCGGTCTCCGCAGCGGCGGTGCCGCCCACCCCCATCCGCATGAAGTGACGCCATGACCCAGACCGGCCGCTCTCCCCTGTTTGTTTCCGCCGCCGCGTTCGTCCTGTCGGGCGTGGTCGGCACTGCCCATGCCGCCGACAACGTCGCCGGCCAGTTCGCCGAATGGAGCGGCGACAGCACGGTGAACCGGCAGATGACCCTGCGCGAACTTGGTTTCCGCCAACCGCTGGTGCTGAGCGGGCAGGAGAGCCAGCGCGAGGTCTACCTGCCGGTACCGGCCGGCGTCGCCACCCGCGATGCGCAGCTGCAGCTGGACGGGCGCTATGTGCGCGGCCACGCCGGGCGCACCTCGGGCCTGTGGTCGGTCGATGGCGATCCAATCGCCGCGCGCTCGATCACCGACGCGCAGGGCGACGCCAGCCAGCTGCTGGCCATCGATGGCGAACCCCGGCAGAACGGTTTCGTGCGGGTCGGCGTCGGCTGGTGGTCGATCGTGTCCGACTACCAGTGTGCCGACCAGAGCGCACCGGCCAACGTGCTGCGGCTGTCGCCGGACTCGCGCTTCAGCTACCGCTTCGATGGGCGTGCCGTGGATACCGTGGCCAAGGCCTGGGGCGCGCTGCCACCGCAGGTGCGGCTGCTGGTGGATGGCAAGGCGCTGCAGGCGCCGGCCTACGACGCCGCCTGGCGCATCGGTACCGCGTTGCAGGCCGGCGGCAAGCAGGTGCAGGTGGTGGCGCTGCCCAAGGTCGGTGACAGCGTCGACCTGACCGGCATCAGCATCCCGGCCAGCCTGCAGGGCGTGCCGGCCTATGCCGCGCTGGCTGCCGGCGAGCGTACGCATGCGATCAAGGACCTGGCCGAAGTGGGGGCGCTGCTGTCGTTGCGTGACAGTGGGCCCTTGGCCGCTGACGTGATGATCGGCAGCGAAGCGTTGCGGACCGGCGTACGCGCGGCACTGGACGCGCTGGCCGTACAGGTTGCCGCTACGGGTGCCGATGCGGGCACTGCCTTCGCCGCGTGGCGCGGTACCGATATGGGCGGCCTGGAAAAGCCCGCGGCCAACGCCTCGGTCAGCGTGGTCGCTGTTGCTGGCCGTCCGACGCTGGTGGTTGATCCGGCGGCGGCGGGCAAGGTCGCCGGGTTGTTCGCCGAACAGTGGCGCAGCTATGCGCTGGGCCGCAGCCTGCAGGTCAGCGCGGCGGGAACACCGAAGCTGGACGGAGACCAGGTGCTGCTGAGCCGGCTCGGCAACATCGCCGGTACGATGGATGTGGTCACCCGCGCCGACCGCAGCGCGAGTTTCGACCTCGGCGCGCTGTCGGCCGATGGGCGCCTGCCCGA
Source organism: Stenotrophomonas sp. WED208 (assembly GCF_040984485.1). Classification (NCBI taxonomy): domain Bacteria; kingdom Pseudomonadati; phylum Pseudomonadota; class Gammaproteobacteria; order Lysobacterales; family Lysobacteraceae; genus Stenotrophomonas; species Stenotrophomonas sp. WED208. Next base: position 3,996,332 of record NZ_JAZARB010000001.1, on the reverse strand, counting down.
GGAAGTGGTGATCGATGTCTCGGCGGCACCCAACGCGGCCGGACAGGGTGCGGTGGCTACGATCTACTTCAACGATTACCTGCTGGGTGGCAAGGTGCTGTCGGCCAACGGCCAGCCGCAACGGCTGGTGGCCAAGGTGCCGGCCTACGCCCTGTCGGCGCGCAACGAGATCCGCGTCAGCTTCCTGCGCCAACCGGCACGCCCCTATTGCCACGATCCGGCCACCGGCTACCCCGTCTCGATCCTGCCCAGCAGCCACCTGACCCTGGCCAAGCGTTCGCTGGGCAGTGACTTCGTCGGTGCCAGCAGCCGGCTGTCGCGCGGCAACCAGGTGTTCGTGCCCGGCACCTGGCTGCAGGACGCGCCGACCTCACTGGGCAAGGTCATCGCCGTGGCCAGTGCAGTGAGCGCGTCGCCGGAGGCATCGGAACTGAAGGTGGTCGATGCCGGTGCGGCGGTCAGCCCGGGTGCGCCGTGGCTGGCGTTCGGCGTGGCGCCGTCCGGTGTCGATGTGGCCGGCCTGAAGGACGGTCATCTGCAGATCGGTGGCACGCCGCAGCCACTGCTGGATGTCAGCGGGCTGGATCGTGCTGCCGTGGTGCAGGTGGGGTCGTCCGGCGGCCAGCTGGGCGTTCTCTACAGCGACCTCGGTGCGCAGGCACCGTCGTTCGGCGCGCCGTTCCGGCTGCTGCGCGGCGATCTCGCCGTGCTGGACGGCAGTGATGCCGTGCGCGAATTCGACCGCCAGGATCCCTATGGCACTCGTATCGCGCAGGACGGCAATCCGCAATCGAAGTGGGAACGGCACATGGTCTGGTTGCTGCTGCTGGTCGGCGTGATCGTGTTCGCGCTGCTGGCCGCCCGCGTCACCCAGGTGCGCCGCCGCAAGTCCGCCAACACAGGGCACTGATCCGCCGTGGACGGTCTGTTCTGGAACATCCAGCTGGCCAACTACTACGCCGCCCTGGAAACCACGGCGGCGGCGGTGGCCGTGCTGATCCTGATCTCCAGCCTCGATGACCTGTTCATCGATGTCTGGTACTGGGTGCGTGAGAGCTGGCGCGCACTCACGATCAAGCGCCGCGAGGCCTACCGGCCACTGACCCAGGACGACCTGCTGCAGCGGCCGGAACAGCCGCTGGCGATCATGGTGCCGGCGTGGATGGAGTACGACGTCATCGCGCAGATGGTGGAGAACATGATCAACGTGCTCGACTACCGTGAGTACGTGGTGTTCGTCGGCACCTATCCCAACGACCAGCAGACCATCGACGAAGTGGAGCGCATGCGCCGCCGCTACAAGCGCCTGCGCCGCGTGGAAGTGCCGCATGATGGGCCTACCAGCAAGGCCGACTGCCTGAACTGGCTGATCCTGGCCATCTTCGATTACGAGAAGCGCCACGACATCGAGTTCGCCGGGGTGATCCTGCACGACAGCGAAGACGTGCTGCACCCGATGGAACTGCGCTTCTACAACTACCTGCTGCCGCGCAAGGACATGATCCAGCTGCCGGTCACCTCGCTGGACCGCGAGTGGTACGAGCTGGTGGCCGGCGTCTACATGGACGAGTTCGCCGAATGGCACGCCAAGGATCTGGTGGTGCGTGAAAGTGTTTCCGGCATGGTGCCGTCGGCGGGCGTCGGTACCTGCTTCTCGCGGCGCGCGCTGCTGGCGCTGAGCGCGCAGACCGACAACCAGCCCTTCAACACCGACAGCCTCACCGAGGATTACGACGTTGGTGCGCGGCTTGCGGCGATGGGCATGCAGTCGATCTTCGCGCGCTTCCCGGTGCAGTTCCGCGTGCGTCGCCCGTCATGGTTCGGCTGGGGCCCGGTACGCGAGCGCACCCAGCAGATGGCGCTGTGCGTGCGCGAGTACTTCCCCGACAACTTCCGCGCGTCGTACCGGCAGAAGGCGCGCTGGGTGCTGGGCATCGGCCTGCAGAGCTGGGAGTCGCTGGGCTGGCGTGGCTCGCTGGCCACCAAGTACCTGCTGGCGCGTGACCGCAAGGGCATCATCACCTCGTTCGTCAGCATCATCGCCTACCTCATCTTCCTGCAGCTGCTGCTGTTCTGGCTGCTGAAGATGACCGGGCTGTGGACGATGCAGTTCCCCAGCGTGTTCCAGGCCGGTACCTGGCAGATGAACGTCGCGCTGCTGACCACGGCGGCGCTGGCGACCCGGGTCGTGCAGCGCTTCTACTTCGTCAACCGGCTGTATGGCTGGGAGCATGCGCTGATGTCGATCCCGCGCATGGTGGTTGGCAACATGATCAATTTCATGGCCACCGCACGCGCATGGAAGGTGTTCCTGGCCTACCTGCTGTTCGGCAAGCGCATGGTCTGGGACAAGACCATGCACGACTTCCCGGATGCCGCGCAGCTGGTGCAGACCCGCAAGCAGCTCGGTGAGCTGTTGACCACCTGGCAGGCAGTGGAGCCCGAGCGGCTCCAGCAGGCGCTGGACCAGCAGCATGCCGGCCGGCAGCAGCCACTGGGCCGCATCCTGCTCACCCAGGGCTGGCTGGATGATGAAACGCTGGCCGAGGCGATTGCCTTCCAGGGCGACCTGCAACGCGCGGTAATCGATGTGGACTACCTGCGCGCGTGCCAGTTCCCGGTCAGTGCCGATGCCTGCGTGCAATGGCGCATGTTGCCGCTGCCACCGCGCGAGCAAGGCACCCTGCGGCTGGCGGTGGCCAGCCCATTGCCCGAAGAAGCGTTGGCACTGCTGAAGCAGGAAACCCGCAGCGAGCACATCGAACAGAGCATTGCCCGCGAAAGCGAGATCAACGCGGGTCTGCGTCTGATCGGTGGCGACCGGCAGTGGCACCTGGACAACGTGCCCTTGCTGGGTGACCTGCTGGTGGAGATGCGCCTGATCGACCACGCGCGGTTCGAGATCGCACTGGACGACTACATGCCGCAGCGCGACGGCCGCATCGGCGACTACCTGGTGAAGCAGGGCATCACCACCGGAGAGGCTGTGGCCCAGGCCATGCAGGAGCAGCGCCGGCGTGCGGCCGCGCTGCAGTCACCGCCTCCCGGAGCCTTGCCGGCATGAAGACCACGCTGCTGTCCACCGTCATTGCCGTCGCGTTGGCCACGGCCAGCGTATCGGTACAGGCCCAGGCCGATGCGCAGCTGCCATTGTCTGGAGCTGCCTACCGTATCGCCGAACAGGCGTTTGCCGCCTATGAACGTGGCGACTACTCCGCGGCCTACCAGCAGTCCACTGAAGCGATCCGGCTGCGCCCGGACGTGGTGCGGCTGCGCCTGCTGCAGATCTATGCGCTGCAGAAGCTCGGGCGTGGTGCAGAAGCGCAGCAGCAGGCGCGTCGTGCACTGGATGCGGGGTTGAAGGATCCGGCGTTGCCGGCGCTGGCGGCTGCCACCGCTGCACGTGGCGCGGCGACTGGCGGCAAAGGTGCGCGCATGACATCCCCGTCGCGTCCGGTCGGCAGTGCCGCAGACCGCAGCAGGCGGCAGGCCTACGCGCTGGCCACCGAGGCATACGCGGCCTATGACGCCGGGCGGATGGGAGAGGCGGCCGGCAAGGCCGAACAGGCCTTCCGGCAGCAGCCGACGCAGGGTGCCTGGGCGTTGCTGTGGGTGGCGGCGCTGGAGGCACAACAGCAGCCCGAACAGGCCGACGCCGCCATCAGCACCGCGCTGCGGTTGGGCGCACCGAATGTTGAGGCGCTACGCGCGCGGCGCGTGGCACTGGACCGCCAACGCGCCCTGCGGCAGGCCCAGCAGGCCTATCAATCGCTGTCCGCAGGTGAGGATGCCACCGCCATTGAGCAGGCGCACGCTGCCGTGGAACTGGCCCCCGACGTGGCTTCATACCGGTTGCTGCTGATTACCGCACAGCTGCAGGGCGATCAGCTGGCCGACGCTGAGCACAGTGCTGATCAGGCATTGCAGGTGGATGCCAACGACCTCAATGCACGGGTCATGCGCGGTTACCTGCACCAGCGCCAGGGCAATACCGCGCTCGCCAATGAGGACTTCGACACCGCACTCGCTGCGTCGGGGTCAACAACGCAGCAACGCAACGTGCGCCTGCTGGCGGTGGATGCGGCGCTGGCCAGTGCCGACCGCACGCGCGCCGCGGCGCTGCTGGCACCCTTGCAGTCGGCATTGCCGACGGATGCGGGCGATGCACGCGCGCAGCAGCTGCTGCAGCAGGGCATCGAGCAACGCGCCCGGGCGATCCGTTCCAGTCGCGCGCTTCCCCGCATCAGCGCCCAGACCTACCCGGCACCGTTCCAGCACTGCCAGTCTGGCGACACAGGCAATGTCTGCGAGCTGATGCCGGGCGACCTGCAGGGGGATGGCGGTGCCGCACAGCGCGCCTACGCTGCCTATGCGCGGCGGGACTACGCTGACGCCATCGATGAGGCACGGCAGGCCGTGCAGCACGCACCGGACGACGCGAACCTGCAAGGCCTGCTGACCACCACGCTGGCAGCGGGCAACCGTGCCCAGCAGGACGAAGCGCGGCGGCGGCTGGATACGGCGCTGGCAAAGCACCCTGATGACGCAGGAGCACTGATGCAGCGCGGCTACCTCAACCAGAAGGCAAGGGACCCGGCACAGGCACTGGCCGACTTCCGTGCCGCCGAGGCCACCGGCAAGGCGCCGAAGAGCGTGGTGCTGGACCAGGCGTACGCGAGTGCGGCCAACGGCGATCATCCACAGGCGGTGACGCTGCTGCGTAGCGCCATTGATCGCGCCGATGCCGGTGAGCTGGCACTGGATGGGCACCAGCGCTACAACGTGCGCAATGCCATCGCCAATTACTCGCGCGAGTGGGGCGTGATCGCCTCGGCGGGTTTCCGTGGCGCGCGCCAGGCCGCAACCAATGTCGGCGGTGCGGCGATCAGCACGCCGGGCGATTCGGTGTTCAGCACGCTGGAGGCGTTCTGGCGGCCACCAGCGTTCAATGACCAGCATGGCACGCTGGAGCTCTACGCACGCCTGCTCAATACGCTGTACGACGAAGGCGGCACCTACGAATCGATCCGTGCGGTGGATCCGTGCACCGGCGAATCAACGCCGGATGCGCGTGCACGCGCCGAGCGCCTCAGTCATTCGCGCTCCACCACCGGCTGGCCATCCACCATCGCCTCGTTCGGCCTGCGCTACGCGTTTGGCCAGACCGGTCTGAGCGCCGGCATCGAGCGCCGCCAGTTCCTGGGCAGCGCAACCCGCCAGGGTGAGGTCTACCCCGCATCGGCGGCCGTGCAGTGCCGCCTGCAGCTGGCACTGAACCGGCCACTGGAAGCCAGCACGCTGGCGCGCTACCGCTTGGCCAGCGGTTCCGGCGGCTGGATGTCCTACCTGACCTACGGCTATTACCACGGCACCGATCTGCGCACCGATGTGAACCAGTGGTGGATGGTCAGTGGCTATGCGCAGGGGGGATATACCTGGGACGACAACGGTGCCACCTTCACCCTCGACGCGCTCGATGCCAACGGCACGCCGGTGCGGCGGATCGGCGATGCCAACGGGCGCCTGCATCGCGAACAGTGGTTCGCTGCCGGTGAACTGCGTGCCGGGCGAAGCTTCCGCTTCGGTGCAGGGCAGACCCACTGGGTGGTCACGCCGTATGTGGTGGTGGGGGCGGACTGGCTCGACCAGCGCTCGCGCGTGCGCGATATCCGTTACCCGCTGTTCCCGGCACAGTCGTTCGCGCTCAACGATACGCAGCGCAGCTGGTCACTTGGCGCAGGACCGGGCGTGGGCGTGCGCTACTGGTTCCGCGAGGACCACTACAACACGCCGCGCTCCTACCTGGACCTGACCGTGCAGTACCGCATCGCCATCGGCGGCGGTGATACGCAGCGCGCCAAGGGCCTGTTCGCCACCGCCATCCTCTACTACTGAGGCAGGCCCCAACGTCGTCGCAGCGCCGCGGCCTGCGGCGTGTCCTGGGTCAGCCACGGCTCCAGCGCATAGATCAGCACGTGCTGCGCACCGCTGTCGCGTGCCCACGCCAGCTGCCGCTGGATGCGCGCGGCATCGGCGGTTTCGCCCTTGAACGCGCTGCCGTCGGCGGCGCTGCCGGGCAGCTCGCGGAACAGTTCGACGATCGCATCGAAGCCGATGCCGTGTGCATGGAAATGATCGAGCAGCGGTTGCAGCTGCTGCACGTTGCCAGCGCCGGCCACCCCCACGCCGTCCTGCACCATGGGCCGCACGGCCGCGTGCGCGAGTACCGCCTGCCACAGCGTGACCAGGTTGCCATCGGTCTGCAAGCGGCTGAAGTAGCAGGACATCGCGCAGTCGCCACCGCGTGCGCTGGCGGCCTGCACCAGCCCGTGCAGCCACTGCGCCAGCCATTGTTGGCGAGCCGGATCGGCCCAGTGGTACTGCTCCAGTTCGTAGGGCAGGTACCAGCCCCCGAAGGCCGGCTGCTGCGCCCAGGGCACCTGTGCCAACCAGCGGCGTGCATGCGCCAGGCTGTCGGTCAGGAACGCCTGCAGCGTGGCATCATCGGCGCCGATGGCCTGCCACCAGCGTTGCTGGAAGGGCAGGCCGACACGGATGCGGATATCGTTCTCGCTGGCGGCGGTGAACAGTTGCTGCAGGCTGCCGTCGGGCAGTGACCAGTCGCCGTCGCTGCCACCGACGATGCCGGTCCATTGCAGCACCAGCTGCCGGCAGCCCAGCGTATGGGCAAGCTTCAAGGATCGCTGCCAGTCGGCCAGGCCCCACTGCAGGTGGCTGCGCCATGGTTGCAGGAAGGTGCCATCCACCTGCACCGGCAACGAACAGCCGGGCAGGGTGGCGAGCGTACCGGCCAACGGCGCCAGAACCGCCGCGCGCAGCAGGCGGCGGCGCAACGGCGAGGACGGATCAGAAGGAAGGACTGGCGGTGGCATGCCCGCATCATCCCAAAGCACCGTGCGCGGCAGGTGAACCACCGCCCGGTAGTGCCGGCCGCTGGCCGGCATCACCTACCGCTTATTCCAGCGCGTAGCGCAGGGTGAACAGCACCGCCACCAGCCACACCGCCGGATGCACTTCGCGCCAGCGGCCGGTACCAGCCTTCAGCGCGGCGTAGGCGATGAAGCCAAACGCCAGGCCATTGGCGATGGAGTAGGTGAACGGCATCGCCAGCGCGCACAGTGCCGCCGGCACCGATTCGGTCAGGTCGCTCCAGTCCACTTCCACCAGTTCGCGCAGCATCAGGCCAGCCACGAACAGCAAGGCGGGTGCGGTGGCATAGCTGGGCACCATCGCCGCCAATGGCGAGAACAGCAGCGCGGCCAGGAACAGCGCCGACACCACCAGCGCGGTCAGGCCGGTACGGCCGCCCACCTGCACGCCCGAGGCGCTTTCAGCGAAGGCCGTGGTGCTGCTGGTGCCCAGCATCGAACCCGCCACGATGGCGGTGCTGTCGGCCAGCAGGGCGCGGCCGAAACGCTTCTGCGCGCCCGGCAGCTTCAGCAGGCCGGCGCGACCGACCACGCCGTACAGGGTGCCGGTGGCATCGAACACTTCCACCAGCACGAACACCAGCACCACCTGCAGCAGCACCGCGATCGGCGCACCGCCGTCGTGGTGCAGCAGGCCCGGCAGGTCCAGCTGCAGGAAGGTCGGTGCCAGGCTCGGCGGCAGCGAGACCAGGCCCTGGTACTGCACGTCGCCCAGTGCCCAGCCGGCGCCGGTTACCGCCAGGATGCCGATCAGGATCGCACCGCGGATGCGGCGCGCTTCCAGCACCGCGATCAGCAGGAAACCCGCCAGCGCCAGCAGCGGCGGCGCGGTGTTCAACGGGCCCAGCGCCACCAGCGTGTCTTCATTGCCGACGATCACGCCGGACTTCTGCAGCGCGATGATCGCCAGGAACAGGCCGATGCCGGCCACGATGGCCGAGCGCAGCGACGAAGGAATGCCCGACACCAGCCATGCACGCACGCCAGTCAGCGACAGCACCAGGAACACCAGGCCAGAGATGAACACCGCGCCCAGTGCCTGCTGCCACGGCAGGCCGGCAGCGCCGACCACGGTGAAGGCGAAGAACGCGTTCAGGCCCATGCCAGGCGCCATGCCGACCGGGAAGTTGGCGGCCAGCGCCATCACCGCCGAACCCAGTGCAGCAGCCAGGCAGGTGGCCACGAACACCGCGCCCGCATCCATGCCGGTGGTGCCGAGAATCTCGGGATTGACGAAGACGATGTAGGACATCGTCAGGAAGGTGGTGACACCGGCCAGCAGCTCGGTGCGCACGGTGGTGCCGTGCTGCTGCAGCTGGAACAGGCGCTCGAACAGGGACATGGGGTCGCTCATGGGTAGATGCCGGCCGCCGGCCGGCATGCATGGTCGGTACACATTGCAAAAGGAGAAAGGCCGCGCGAGCGCGGCCTTTCCTGTTGCCTTACTTCAGCGCCTTGAAGCGCAGGCGCTTCGGCGCAGCGTCATCGCCCATGCGGCGGCGCTTGTCTTCTTCGTACTCGCGGTAGTTGCCCTGGAAGAACTCCACGTGCGAGTCGCCTTCGAACGCCAGGATGTGGGTCGCGATGCGATCCAGGAACCAGCGGTCATGCGAAATGACGAAGGTGTTGCCCGGGAACTCCAGCAGCGCATCTTCCAGCGCACGCAGGGTTTCGATGTCCAGGTCGTTGGACGGTTCGTCGAGCAGCAGCACGTTGCCACCCTGCAGCAGGGTCTTGGCCATGTGCAGGCGGCCACGCTCACCACCGGACAGCGAACCGACCATCTTCTGCTGGTCCTGGCCCTTGAAGTTGAAGCGGCCGATGTAGGCGCGCGACTGGATCTCGATGCCGTTGATGTTGAGGATGTCCAGGCCGCCAGCGATTTCCTGGAAGACGTTGTGGTTGCCTTCCAGCGCGTCGCGGCTCTGGTCCACGTAGGACAGCTTCACGGTCGGGCCGACCACGATCTCGCCGGTGTCCGGCTTTTCCTGGCCGGTGATCATCTTGAACAGGGTCGACTTACCGGCACCGTTCGGGCCGATGATGCCGACGATGGCGCCGGCCGGCACCAGGAAGTTCAGGTTGTCGAACAGCAGGCGGTCGCCGAACTTCTTGGAGACGTTCTTGAACTCCATCACCGCGTTGCCCAGGCGCTCGCCCGGCGGGATGAAGATTTCATTGGTCTCGTTGCGCTTCTGGTAATCGACCGACTGCAGCTCTTCCAGGCGGGCCAGACGGGCCTTGCCCTTGGTGCGGCCGCCCTTGGCGTTCTGGCGCGACCACTCCAGTTCCTTCTGGATCGCCTTCTGGCGAGCCTTTTCCTGGTTGTCTTCCTGCTTCAGGCGCTCATCCTTCTGGGTCAGCCAGTCGGTGTAGTTGCCCTTCCACGGAATGCCGCGGCCGCGGTCCAGTTCCAGGATCCACTCGGCGGCGTTGTCCAGGAAGTAGCGATCATGGGTGACCGCCACCACGGTGCCGGTGTAGCGCGCCAGGAACTGTTCCAGCCATTCCACCGACTCGGCGTCGAGGTGGTTGGTCGGTTCGTCGAGCAGCAGCATGTCCGGCTTCTGCAGCAGCAGGCGGCACAGCGCCACGCGGCGCTTCTCACCACCGGACAGCTTGCCGACGATGGCATCCCACGGCGGCAGGCGCAGCGCATCGGCGGCCACGTCCAGCTGGTTTTCCAGGGTGTGCGCGTCGCCAGCGGCCAGGATCGCCTCCAGGCGTTCCTGCTCCTTGGCCAGCGCATCGAAGTCGGCGCCTTCCTCGGCGTAGGCCAGGTACACCGCGTCCAGCGCGGCCTGGGCCTGCAGCACTTCGCCCACGCCTTCCTCGACCGCTTCACGCACGGTCTTGGTCGGGTCCAGCTCCGGTTCCTGCGCCAGGTAGCCGACCTTGATGCCCGGCTGCGGGCGGGCTTCGCCCTCGAAATCGGTGTCCACGCCGGCCATGATCTTCAGCACGGTGGACTTGCCGGCGCCGTTCAGGCCCAGCAGGCCGATCTTCGCGCCCGGGAAGAAGGACAGCGAGATGTCCTTGATGATCTGCCGCTTGGGCGGGACCACCTTGGACACGCGGTTCATGGTGTAGATGTATTGCGAGGACATGCGGTCTCCGTAGGCGCGGCCCTGCACCCGACCCGTCACGGGAACATCCCGTTGCGGCAGCGGGCACAGACTGAAATGGAATACCGCCAATTATAGCCGGAACCGGTTCCGGGCCGCGCCTGGAAGGGGCTGCCGGGCTGGCCGCGGCCTGAATACCTCGTCACAGTCCTGCAGCGGGAAGCGTTTCCAGCCGGAAACGGTTCAGATCGGGTGCGCAATATGGGTTCACCACCCACCCATGCAGAGGTCTGACATGCGCATCAATCGAGTAATGGCCGGCGCCGTGGCCTCTGTGCTGGCGCTCGGCGCCGTGGCCCCGGCCTTCGCCGACAACGACCATCGCCGCGACCATGACCGCCGCGAGTGGCGCGAGGACCGCCGCGAGTGGCGCCAGGATCGCCGTGACTGGGAGCGCGACCGCCGCGAGGCCCGGCGCGACTACCGCCAGGATCGCCGCGAGTGGCACCGCGACCATGACCGCTATTACCGCCCGGCACCGCCGCGTGTGGTGTACCGCCCGGCCTATGGCCCGGGCTACGGCTGGAAGGTCGGCCATCGCTACCGCGACTACTACCGTGGCCCGGTCTACGTGGTGAACGACTACCCGCGCTACCACCTGCGCCGCCCGCCCTATGGCCACCAGTGGATCCGCGATGACCGCGGCAACATGCTGCTGGTGGCCATCGCCACCGGTGTGATCGCCCAGTACGTGCTCAGCAGCCGCTGAGGATCGCAGTCGGGGTCGGATCCCTTTGCAGCGCAAAGGGCTCTGCCCCCGCAACGCCACTCGAAACCATACGGGGCCGGATTCCTTCGGGGATGCCGGCCCCGTCCGTTTCGGCCCCGGCAGGCCCGGTGCGGGGCTACAATCGGGGGCTGAGCCGTACCCCTTTTCCCTGCCTGCTGGAGTACCCGATGTTCCCGCGTGACGTCCGCATCGAATCCTACGATCCCGAACTGGCCAAGGCCATCGCCGCTGAAACCCAGCGCCAGGAAGACCACGTCGAGCTGATCGCCAGCGAGAACTACACCAGCCCGGCGGTGATGGAAGCCCAGGGCAGCCAGCTGACCAACAAGTACGCCGAAGGCTACCCGGGCAAGCGCTACTACGGTGGCTGCGAATACGTGGACATCGCCGAGCAGCTGGCGATCGACCGCCTCAAGCAGCTGTTCGGCGCCGACTACGCCAACGTGCAGCCGCACAGCGGCTCGCAGGCCAACCAGGCCGTGTACTTCGCCCTGCTGCAGCCGGGTGACACCATCCTCGGCATGAGCCTGGCCCACGGCGGCCACCTCACCCACGGTGCCAAGGTCAATGCCTCGGGCAAGCTGTTCAACGCCGTGCAGTACGGTGTGAACGACCAGGGCCTGATCGATTACGACGAAGTCGAGCGCCTGGCCCTGGAGCACAAGCCGAAGATGGTCGTGGCCGGCTTCTCGGCCTACTCGCAGGTGATCGACTGGGCGCGCTTCCGCGCCATCGCCGACAAGGTCGGTGCCTACCTGTTCGTCGACATGGCCCACGTCGCCGGCCTGGTCGCCGCTGGCGTCTACCCGAGCCCGCTGGAACACGCGCACGTGGTCACCTCGACCACCCACAAGACCCTGCGCGGTCCGCGCGGCGGCATCATCGTCGCCAAGGGCGCCGACGAAGACCTGGTCAAGAAGCTGCAGTCGATCGTGTTCCCGGGCATCCAGGGCGGCCCGCTGATGCACGTCATCGCCGGCAAGGCCGTGGCCTTCAAGGAAGCGCTGGAACCGGGCTTCAAGGCCTACCAGCAGCAGGTGGTGAAGAACGCCCAGGCGATGGCCAACACGCTGATCGCGCGCGGCTACAAGATCGTCTCCGGTGGCACCCAGAACCACCTGATGCTGGTCGACATGATCGGCAAGGACGTGTCCGGCAAGGACGCGGAAGCCGCGCTGGGCAAGGCCCACATCACCGTCAACAAGAACTCGGTGCCGAACGATCCGCGTTCGCCGTTCGTGACCTCGGGCCTGCGCCTGGGCACCCCGGCGGTGACCACCCGCGGTTACGTCGAACAGGATTGCGTGGACCTGGCCAACTGGATCGCCGACGTGCTCGACGCACCGAACGATGACGCCGTCATCGCCCGCGTGCGTGATGCCGTCAGCGCGCAGTGCCGCAAGTACCCGGTCTACGGCTGATCGCAGCAGGGGTCAGAGCCCTTTCCTGACGGATAGGGATCCGACCCCGAAGCCCGGATCGAAGCAGGGGTCGGATCCCTTCCCGCAGGGAAGGGCTCTGACCCCGGTATCGGAGCAACCGCGCATGGATGAGCGCCACCTCAAGTACCTGTACACCGCGCTGGCGGTGCTGTTCGGCCTGCCCAGCCTGGCGATGGGCGGCGCGGCGGCGACGATGCTGCTGCTGATGGGGCTGGGCCAGTTCGGCCATGGCACCCTGGCCTCGGTGACGGTGATGCCGCTGTGGGGCCTGGCCGGCATTGCCGGCTGCCTGGCCTGGTTGTGGCTCAGCGCGGGTTTTCTGCTGCAGGGGCGTGCCGGGCTGCACGTGCACCGCCTCTGGTGGTGGATGCTGCTGGCGGGCGGTCTCGCCGCCTTGCCGCCGCTGGGGCTGGCGCTGTGGTGGGGCATCGCTGTGCACGGCGAAGGCATCGGCTTGTTGCTGTTGGGCCCGTCGATGCTGGTGCCGGCTGCGATGCTGGTGTGGATCAAACGCCGCGCATGATGCGGCCCAGGGAAGGAAACCGAACGCATGGATGAGCGTCTGCACAAACGCTGGATGGCCATTGCCGGCCTGTTGGTGGGCCTGCCCACGGTGGCCGCCGGAGGCACGGGTGCCGTGCTGGGTCTGATGGTCGTATGGGATGGCAAGTACCTGACGGGCGACGAGCACAGGATCCTGCTGTTGTGGTCGTCGGCCGGGATCATCGGCCTGCTGTCGTGGTTGTGGCTGAGCGGCCTGTTCCTGTGGCGCGGTGTTACCGGCCTGCGTCAATCGCCGGTTGTCGCCTGGATAGGCCTGGCGCTGGGAGGCCTGGCCGCGCTGGGCGTGGTCGCCGCCACGCTGTACTTCACCTTCAAGCGCGGGGAGATCTCGACCCTGGCCTTCCTCGGGTTCGGCCCGCCGCTGCTGGTGATGGCAGGGCATCTGGCGTGGCTGCGTTGGGCGCGCGCGGCCTCGGCGCCGCCGGCACCCGGTTGAACGCGCAGCGCTGACCGCGCTGGAGGCTCTGTTCGGCCGAAATGCAGGCACTTCCGCGCAGACAGCATTTGCTGCGGGGCCCTTTCTCAGGTACCTTTGCGACGCTGCCATGACCGTGGCAATAGGTACTTTCCTGAGCCAGGCGTTCCATGCACTGCCCCTTCTGCCAACATGCCGATACCCGGGTCATCGACTCGCGCGTCTCCGAAGACGGCGCGACGATCCGTCGTCGGCGTGAATGCGAAGCCTGTGGCGAGCGCTTCAGCACCATGGAAACGGTGGAGTTGAAACTGCCCGCCATCGTCAAGAGCGATGGCACACGTGAAGCATTCGACCAGCGCAAGGTCCGCGCTGGCTTCGACCGCGCGCTGCAGAAGCGTGCGGTGGCCGAAGACAAGATCGAAGCGGCGGTACGCGCCGTGGTCCATCAGCTGCGCATCAGCGGTGAGCGCGAAGTACCCTCGATCAAGGTCGGCGAGTTCGTCATGAACGAACTGCGCAAGCTCGACCATGTGGGCTACGTGCGCTTCGCGTCGGTCTACCGCAGCTTCGAGGACGTGGCCGATTTCCGCGAGGAGATCGAGAAGCTTGAACGCGATCTGCCGTCCAGTACCGAACAGCTGCAGCTGCTGGGCGACGTGATCGCCCTGACCAAGAAGAAGAAGGGCTGAAGCTCTGGTAGGTGCCAATCTTGGTTGGCACAGATATCTGCTCCGGTGGGTGCCCACCTTGGTTGGCACAGTGGCGCCCATCCACGCATGGCGTGGATCTACACCGCCACCAACGGCGCTACCATGGCCGCATGACCACCCCGTTCTCCGTTCTCGACCACCTGCACATGGCCAACGCACTGCGTCTGGCCGAGCGTGCCGCCTACACCACCCGCCCCAACCCGATGGTCGGCTGCGTGATCGCCCACGGCGAACGCGTGGTCGGGCAGGGCTGGCACCAGCGTGCCGGTGGACCGCACGCCGAAGTGTTCGCGCTGCGCGAGGCCGGAAGCGAGGCGCGCGGTGCCACCGCCTACGTCACCCTGGAGCCTTGTGCGCACTACGGGCGCACACCGCCGTGTGCGCTGGCCTTGATCGAAGCGGGTGTGTCGCGCGTCGTTGCCGCGATGCGCGATCCGTTCCCGAAGGTCGATGGTGGTGGCTTCGATCTGCTGCGCAATGCCGGCATCGAGGTTGCCGAAGGACTGATGGCGACGCAGGCACGTGAGCTCAACAAGGGCTTCCTGTCGCGTGTGGAGCGCAACCGGCCGTGGCTGCGGGTGAAGCTGGCGGCCAGCCTCGACGGTCGCACCGCGATGGCCGATGGTAGCTCCAAGTGGATCACCGGCCCGGCCGCGCGCGAAGACGTGCAGCACTGGCGCGCGTGCGCAGGTGCGATCCTGACCGGTGCCGATACCGTGCTGGCCGACGACCCGATGCTGACCGTGCGCCTGGCCGATACCGAGGTGATGCCGCCACTGCGCGTAGTGCTGGATTCGCGCCTGCGCTCACTGGAGTGCAGCCGTGTGCGCGAGGGTGGGGCACCGACGCTGTACCTGCACGAAGCTGCAGTGAGTGCACCGGATGCGGCCGACGCAGAATTTGCCAGCGTGCCCAGTGTTGACGGCCGTCTCGATCTTGGCGCGGTGCTGGCACTGCTGGCCGAGCGCGGCATCAACGAAGTGCATACCGAAGCCGGCGCGACGCTGGCCGGTGCCTTGCTGCGCGGCGGCTGGGTGGACGAACTGCTGCTGTATCAGGCGCCCACGCTGCTGGGCGACAACGGCCGCCCGCTGCTGGCCGGCCTCGGCATCGATGCCATGGACCAGCAGCATCGCCTGCGTGTGGTGGACCAGCGCCAGGTTGGTGAGGACATCAGGCTGCTGCTGCGCCCGTGAGGCAATGACGCGAAGCAGGGGCGACGCCCTTGTCGTCAGGCATCTTCGTCGTCTTCTTCACCGACCGGGCACTGGCCCTTCCACTGCTGCTTCCACAGGGCATGCAGGTTGCGGCAGTACGCGCCCAGTGCCTCGCCCGGCAGTTTCTTCGCCTTCAATCGCAGCTGGTGACGGGTAAAGCCGTCGTCGTACTCATGGGGCAACACCAACACGGCACACTGATCGTGATACATCAGGAACGCGTGGCAGTCGTCGTCTTCGCTCATCCACGCATCCAGCTGCCTGTCGCTCAGCAGGGTTGACTCGAAGGCAACCGCTGGGATGACCGAGAAGGTCGTAATCCTGGACTTGGGTACTTTGGCTTGCCCGCACGCCGTCAGCGCCAGCAGCGCCATCAGCATGACCGTGGTCGACGTCGTGCGGTGTTTCATGCGGTTGCCCCGATGGAAGAGGGCAACAGCATTGACCATGCGGGCCGCACAGGGCCATGCAACGGTTCTGAAAGTGCGTGCAGGTGGCCGCAGCCTACCGGCACTCAGGGGTCCAAAGTGCCTGCATTCTTGGGCGGAAGGCCACGCATTGCTGCAGCAGCTCCGCCTCGGGAATCTGCTGTCGTTGCTTGCTCAGGGTACTGGCCAGTTCACTCACCCCCTTGAGTTCCTGCGGCGCAATGCGCGCCATGCAGCGACGATGCCGCTGCACAAGATCGTCGCACTCCATGATGCCGGTCATCTGCGCAAGGGCATCATAGGTGCCGGTGCGATACAGGCCCCGCGGATGCGCGATGAGCGCTTCGATCAGGGCTTCATAGACGTCAGTTTCGACGCGGGCGTGTGAGAAATCATCGTTCGGATGTTTCGATTCTTCGCTGTGCCAATCGGGCTCCTGAGTGGTCGATACCACGCGCGTGGTGCCACCGATCTCGTGGAAGGGGCCGTCGCGCAACGTCGCGATGTAGGCTCCCCAGAAGCGCCGCTCGCTTTGCTCACCGCCATCGAAGACCGTGGCCTCGGACAGATACCGAAGACGCTCGACATCGCCCACGCGGCAGGTAAAGTGCACGTCGGCAACCTGCATGCCTCCGGTCAGGCTGTACCATTCCTCGCTTCGGTGCGGCTGGCACCGGGTGTTGGCCAGAACCTGCAGCGCCCAGGCAAGATGCGGTAAATCCACGCCATCGATCGGATCGACATGACGCTCGATGTTTCTCGTCCAGGTCGCCAGCAACACCGCCATTGGCGGAGCATCGACGGGCACATCGGTTGCACCCGTTTGGCCGGCCATGCGCTGCTGGACAAGCATCCGCAGTGCGAGGTCGTTGCGTTCCTGTATTGCCTGAAGATGGTGGGAAACGACGTCTTCCGGTGTCCTGGCGCGGGCAGTTACCGAAGGCAGGTGCATACCCAAGGCCAGCAGGTAGAAAAGAAGACGGTGCATGGTGATTCCATCCAGACGGGGCGGAGAGAATGCTCCCCGCCCCGTGGCCTGTCCATGCAACTAGTCCGAACGTGCGGTCTGGGTTCCGCCGGACATCGCTGATTCCGTAGCGTTCAGTTCCTACGTTCTCACGCGCACTCGTCGGTCCACATCATCTCCGCGATCGGGCGCAGTGCCTTGCACTCCTGCGTCATCTCATCGGCCGACTGCACCTGGGCTTTGGCCTTCAGTTCCTCGGCCATGGCGTCCACGCCGCTGATCTGGTCCGGTGCGATCTTCGCCACGCAGGCGCGATGCTGCTGCAGCAGCAGGTCGCAGCCCGGTACGCCGGTCACCTTCGGCGCGTTGGCCGCCTGCGCGTCCTGCATCCAGTCTTCGAACGGTGCCAGCGCGCCGGCCACGGTGCCCACCAGGTCATCGAAGTTGCCGCTGTACCAGTAGCCGTTGTCCTTGGCCGGGTACAGGGTGAAGGTGCCGCTGACCGGCGCGCGCGCGCCACTCTGCAGTGCCTGGGTATAGGCATCGGTGAACTGCTTGCGCGAGGCCGGGCTGGCATCGGCGGCCAGGCTGGCGGCGAACAGCGGGCGAACCTTGCCGAGGTCGGGCACCTGGCAGCTGAAGCTGATGCGCGCCAGCTTCTGGTCTTCAACGTATTCGTTGTCTTCGATCACGCTCTTGGTCGCGCGGCACTTCGAATCACGCAGCGCCTTGGCATACAGCGCTTCGGTGGTCGCAGCGTCGACCTTGGCGCCGGTGCTGGCCAGCACGGTCTGCCAGGGTTCGGCCAATGCCTTGGCCAGCGCACCCGGGTTCGGGGTCACAGCGTCCTGGCCTTCGAATGCCGGCTTCAGTGCGTCGTTGAGCGTGCGCGTGGCGGCCGCGTCGTCTTCCAGCAGCACGCGTGCGTACAGATCGAAGGCCTGCTCGGGCGTCAGTTGGGCTGGTGCAGCGCTGGTGAACAGCGGTGCGCACAGCAGGGCACTGCCCAGAAGGGTACGGAGGGGGGTCTTCATGACGTGGGTTCCTGGTCCAGAGGCGGGCAAGCCTAGCGCACTTTGCGTGCAGTCAGTACGCATCCATCCTGGCTTGGCAGAAGCGAATGGAGTCCGCTCATTCTTAAGGGGGATCGCCGGAAATGCCAGGCACCCCTACTGCCGCCGTCTCACTCAAGCAGCGACGTGTCGGTGACATCCAGCAGCCCCGCATTGGCCATGCGCAGTTCCACCTGATGCGCGCGCTTGATGTGGTCGGGATTGTGCAGGTCGAACGGTTCGTCCACGGCCACGATGATCGTACCTCTGCCGTTCACCACTTCCATCTTGGCCGCCTCCGGAATGAACCTGTGCGGCACCAGCACAGGGACGAAGCCCATCCAGCCCAGCCAGCGTCGGTGGGGGAAGAGCCTGTGGTTGAGGTAGTAGGTTTCATATCTCTTGCCGGTGGCCGCCGGGCAGACCACATCAGTGGCCATGAACGTGGTATCGATCGTTTCCGCGATGGCTGCTACACATCTGCAGATGGTCGGTGCCGCCTCTTCGGAACCGAACGCCTCAACGGGCCTGAGAACAGTCAAGGTCAGCTTGCCGCACCAAGGTGTGTAGTCGATCGACGTTCTGCCTGGCGTTTTCCATTCCCTGTTCGTCAGTGCGGTTGTAAGGCTGGTGCCCGCTCCGCTGGGTGCGGGACTACCTGGATACTCCTGCTGATCCTGTTCTGCATTGAAGGCAAGCATCTCAATGAAGCGCTCCTTATCCGCATAAGGAACCGGGCCGCTACCTCTGGAGTGCTCAACCCAGTCGCGAAGTCTCGGCTGAATCTCCTGTAGCCGTGCAATCAATGGTTGGATGCGTTGATAGGCGGCCATGGCATCAAGTGTCTCAGTTGGAATCTCGGCCTCTACTACGGCTCTGAACATTCGTGTCATGGCGAGTACCTGCAAATGGATGCGTTGGGTCTGAAGAGTTGGACTGCGGCCTCAAAGCACTCACGCTCAAGGAAATGCCATTCCAGCTTGGCGGGTGGACCCAGCCGCTCTACAAGAGCGTGTTGAGTTGTGAATTGCCTCAACCAGCTCTGCAGTATGTTTGGTCTGTTGCCCAGGTTTGCCCAGAGTTTCAGCTCCCCCTCCTCGTCGAAAAACTGCTTGTAGTGCCCCTTCGCTTCCACCACCGTGCATCGGCTCCGCCAGAAGCCATCAAAGCGGATGCCGCCGTGGTTCCACTCGGTAACGGTGATCTCGGTTTTGCCCTTGCCGGCCGTCAGTCTCAGGCGAGCGCGGTCCAGTCCGGTGCCGCCATAGGTGTAGGCGAACACTTCCGGGCCCGCCAGGTGATTGGCGATGCGCAGCTGGTAGTCGAAGTTGCGGTACTGTTTGAACGGAATCGTGTAGTTGGCGGGCACCAGGAAGCCCCGCGCCAGCTTGCAGGCATTGCAGTCGTTCTGGTTACTGGTCTGCGCGCAGTCTGTTTCGCTGGCTTCCACGCGCGGTTCAACCTTGGAATCGGCGCCGACGCCTGCGGCTTCCTTGATGCCGCGCCAGATCTGGCCAAGCGTAGGGCCACCGGCCGTGTCTCCCGGGATTCCGCCAGGCGCGTGCCCGGGAACATCCTGTGTAGGGTCCCAGCCACCCGGAATCGTCACCGGTGGCAGCGGTAGAGGTAGTGGAATGGCACCCATGGTCAGCTCCTTTCAGTCGGACAGAAAGCGCGAGGCGAGCAGTGCCAGCAGATCGGCGGCCGTTGCGTTGGCGTGGGTGGTCCGCCGGAACCACGCCACGGTCAGCGCGTGATCGCGCAGTCCAGGTGCCCAGGCCACGTCGGCCTTCACCCAGCGCACTATCGTGGGCAGATGGGTGATGTGCAGTGAGGTCACTGCATGGCGGTAGCTTGTACGCACTGCCTGCAGGAGCGCTGCATCGTTCAGATGCGCGGTTTCGCCGGGAAATCCGCTACGTGTCTCGTCAGCGAGCGGGCTGCAGAATGTAGCCGCGTCGGGCAGACGGAGCATCGCGTACTGCTCAGTGCTCAATGTCAGCATCGTTTACCTCCTGCTGCTCCAGTTCGCTGCGGGTCAGCCCCCATGTCTGACCGCCCACGGTGATCTGCCACAAGTTGATCGGCCCGAAGAGCTGCCGCAGTTGTTGCATCGTCAGTACGTCGCGGTAGCGCAGCCATGCGCGTGGATCGTAGTAGCGCATCAGCGCGAGTGATCCATCGGGAAGGGCGATGTCGAGCTGTGCATGCAGATGGAGGAACACCTCCTCGAACGGTACGTCCGAGAGCAGACAGGTGGTTCCCGCAGGCTGGTGGCCGAGCTGCCGCAACCAATGATGCATGGGCTGTTCAATGGCACCCCGCGGCAGTTCGAGCAGATACGGTGACGCGTGCAGGAGGTTTCCTTCGGGTTGTCCTGCGAACAGTGAGCGATGCATCAGTGCGCTGTGCGTCGCATGGTGATGCAGCGCTGCTTCGCGATCTTCATCCGGCGCACAGTCCAGCAGCGCATAGGCGTAGTGGCCGATCATGCGCGCGCCAGCAGTGGGGCGGCACTGGCGGCCGCAGCCCGCAAGCATTCCAGGCAGACCGGGGGTCTGGAAGCAGATGCCTGGGCAGGCTCCCTCTGGGGATGTTCATCATCGGCAGTGGCATCGGTGACAAACACCAATCGCTGCTGGGTCGAGATCAGCTGGCAGCCACAGGCGAGGTGGTGCCCGTGCAGTGCAACGGGATGTCCGTCGATGAGCAGGGTAGGTTCACCCTGCACGATCGGAAAGATGCCCTGGTGCAGTGGGCAGGTCGCCCGGTCGCCTTCGCGTGCGACCGCTTTGCCCTCGATATCGGTATACGGCGATCCTGTGATGACGCGCCCGTTGCTGTGGGTTGTGTCGCCTACGACGATCCAATGTCTTTTCATGACGCGATACGGGTTACCTTGCGCTGGCATCGAACATGACGCGCTGCAGGGTCATCAAACAAGGCCACGAAATCGCGATGCCGGCGCGTACGTCCTCAACTGGCTGCGGTAAATGATGCGGTAGCAGCGCCAACGTACCGGAATCATTGAATTTCCCCGCAATCGTTTGTCGCGGTGGAAGGGAATGCCTTTCGTACTGTTCCTAGGGACGCTGAGCGCAGTGACCGTGCAAGGCTGCGGATAGCGACACGCACTGCGTCCCGGGCCAAGGCGTTGTGGTTGAGAAGAAAAAAAACGGGCCCCTCGCGGGGCCCGTTCGATCGCACGACGAGGAGCGATCGTTGGATCAGAAGCTGGCGCGGACGCCGGCCGAGTATTGGGTGACGTCACGGTAGCCGGAGATCTCGCCTACCAGGCCCCAGGTCCGGGTGAAGTTGATCTGGCCGCCGACGGTGCCCACCCAGGTGCCCTTGAAGTGGTTGCCGCCATCCATGTAGCCGGCCTTGGCCCAGGCTTCGGTCATGGCCGACGGCTTGCCGCGGATGCCCATGGTGACGCGGCCCAGATTGGTGTGATCCTTCTGGCTGAAACGCAGGCCGTCGTAACGGACGGTGGCTTCGGCGTTCTGGCGCACCCACGCGGCATCGGCGGTGAAGTCCAGGCGGTCGGTCCACGGCATGTGGTAGCCGATGCCGAGCTCCGGCTGGTTCAGTTCCAGCTTCAGCGAATCATTGCCGTAGTGATTGGTCTTGCTGGTGCGCGACCAGCCACCGAACACATAGACCTGTTCGGCGATGGCCACCGAGCCACGCAGGTAGCCGCCGTCGACCTTGGGGTCGTCCAGTGCGTTGTCGTCAACCTTGACCTGCGTCCAGCCGCCTTCAACGTAGGTGTAGCTCAGGGCTTCAGCCGAAGCCGTGAACGGGGCGGCGGCCAGCAGGGCGGCCACGATCAGGATCTTGCGCATGGGAATTCCTGTGAATTTCAGTCCTTTGGCGGGCCTGCCCAGCGGGCTGCCCGTGGCGACCTCATGTCGTCCAGCGCAGGATTTTAATGAAAGTTTTACAAATTACGAGCGACGGCCGTCACAGGTTGGGGCAGGCCGGGGTTGGGGGTCGGATCCGTTTCCCATCGGGAAACGGCTCTGACCCCTGCGCTGCTGTGCCACCGGTCCATGGGGTCAGAGCCCTTTCCTGCGGAAAGGGATCCGACCCCGGTCACCCACCCCGTTCAGCCCGGGCTGGTACACTAACCACGCCGGTTCGCCGGTACACAAACGTCTTCAGGGCGGGGTGCAATTCCCCACCGGCGGTAGGTGCGCAAGCACGAGCCCGCGAGCGCCCCGGCCCATGGCCGGGGGTCAGCAGATCCGGTCCAATGCCGGAGCCGACGGTCATAGTCCGGATGAAAGAAGACGGTGCCACAGGGCTCATGCCCTGCGTGCGCCTGTTTGCCTTGCGGCGTTTTTCGCTCACTTTTCGCGGAGAACGTTACTTGTTTACTGGAATCATCGAAGGCGTCGGCCGTCTGGCCGCACGCGAATCCATCGGCGGCGATGTCCGCTTCACCTTTAATGTCGGGAATCTGCCGTTCGACAACGTGCAGATGGGCGAGAGCATTGCCATCAACGGCGTCTGCCTCACCGTCATCGCATTCGACGCCAGCAGCTTCCAGGCCGATGCCTCCACCGAGACCCTGGGCCTGACCACGCTGGGGCAGCTGGGCGAAGGTGCGGTCATCAACCTGGAGCGCGCCATGCGCCCGACCGACCGCCTTGGCGGCCATCTGGTCAGCGGCCACGTCGACGGCCTGGGCCAGGTGCTGTCCATCCACGAAGATGCGCGTGCCCAGCGCTGGCGATTCGCCGCGCCGGCCTCGCTGCGCCGCTACATCGCCAAGAAGGGCTCGATCTGCGTGGACGGCGTCAGCCTCACCGTCAACGAAGTGGACGGCGAAGGCTTTGAAGTCGCCCTGATCCCGCACACCGTGGCCAACACCGCCTTCTCCGCCTCGGGCGTGGGCAGTGCGGTCAATCTTGAAATCGACCTGGTCGCCCGTTATGTCGAACGCCTGCTGGGCGAAGGAGCACGCGCATGAATTTCGCCCCCATTCCGGAGATCCTGGAAGACATCCGCCTGGGTCGCATGGTCGTTATCGTCGATGACGAGGACCGCGAGAACGAAGGCGACCTGATCATGGCCGCCGAGCTGGTCAAGGCCAGCGACATCAACTTCATGGTCACCCATGGCCGTGGCCTGGTGTGCCTGCCGCTGAACCGCACCCGCGCCGCCGATCTCGGCCTGGCGCCGATGGTGCAGGCCAATACCGCGCAGTTCCAGACCAATTTCACGGTCAGCATCGAAGCAGCGGAAGGCGTCACCACCGGCATCTCGGCGCACGACCGCGCCCACACCATCCGCACCGCAGTGAAGCCCAATGCCAAGCCGTCGGACCTGCACCAGCCGGGCCACATCTTCCCGCTGATCGCCCAGCCGGGCGGTGTGCTGACCCGCGCCGGCCACACCGAGGCGGCCGTGGACCTGGCCATGCTGGCCGGGCTGGAACCGGCCGGCGTGCTGGTGGAGATCCTGAACCCGGATGGCAGCATGGCGCGCCGCCCGGAGCTGGAAGTGTTCGCCCGCGAGCACGGCCTGAAGATGGGCTCCATCGCCGACCTGATCGCCTACCGCCTGGCCACCGAAAAGACCGTCGAGCGCGTGGACGAGCGCGAGATCGACACCGAATTCGGCCCGTTCAAGCTGGTCACTTACCGCGATCGCATCGCCCACGACCTGCACTTCGCGCTGGTGCGTGGCACCCCGGACGCGGAAACGCCGACCCTGGTCCGCGTGCAGGTGGAAAACCCGCTGGCCGACCTGCTGCACTGGCGCCGTGACGACTTCGGCGTGGCCGCCACCGATGCCCTGCGTGCCATCGATGCCGAAGGCGCGGGCGTAATGGTGGTGCTGTCGGCCCCGCGCGATGGCGAAGCCCTGCTGGCCCGCCTGCGCCAGCAGCCGGCGCCGGTGGTGCCGGGCAAGGACAAGGACGTGGGCCAGTGGCGCCGCAACGGTGCCGGTGCGCAGATCCTGTCCGACCTGGGCCTGGGCAAGCTGCGCGTGCTGGGCACCCCGCGCCGCCAGATCGGCCTGGCCGGGTACGGCCTGGAAGTGGTGGAGACGGTGACCCTGTAATGGGTAGTGCCGGCCGCTGGCCGGCAACCGCATCCCCGGGATTGCCGGCCAGCGGCCGGCACTACCACATCTCCGCCAACGGTGGGTGCCGACCATGGGTCGGCACGCCCCCGGGGCCCCATCAGCCACGGCCGGGGCCCATCCACGCTAGAATTACCCCCTTATCGAGTCCCCCAAGCCGCATATGAGCCACTTCGAAGGCGATCTTCGCACTCCCGAATCGGCGCGCTTCGCCATCCTGGCCAGCCGCTGGAACGCCCGCATCACCGACACGCTGGTCGCTGGCGCCCGCCAGAGCCTGGCCGGCAACGGCATCACCGAAGCCAACATCGACGTGATCCGCGTGCCGGGTGCCTGGGAACTGCCGCTGGTGGCCGCGCGCCTGGCCGCCGCCCATGAACACGCCGCCATCCTCACCCTGGGCTGCGTGATCCGTGGCGATACCCGTCACTACGAACACGTGGCCGACCGCTGCGCCGAAGGCCTGATGCGCGTGCAGCTGGACTTCGGCGTGCCGGTGCTGAACGGCGTGCTGGCGGTGGAACGCGTTGAAGACGCCGAGGCCCGCGCAGGCGGGAGCCACGGCAACAAGGGCGAGGAAGTCGCACTCGCCGCATTGGAAATGGTCAATCTTCTGGAGCAGCTGCCATGAACAAGAACACCCAGGGCAAGCCCTCCGGTAAACCCGTCCGCCGCGATGGCGTCGATCCGGTGCTGCGCTCGCGCGCACGCCGTCGTGCCGTGCAGGCCATCTACGCCTGGCAGATCTCCGGCGGCAACGCCCAGTCGCTGATCGCCCAGTTCGCCCACGAGCAGGCCCGCGAAATCGCCGACCTGGCGTACTTCGAAGCACTGCTGCACGGCGTGCTCGACAACCGCCGCGACATCGATGAAGCGCTCGGCCCGTACCTGGACCGTGGCATCGAAGAAGTGGACGCGATCGAACGCGCGGTGCTGCGCCTGGCCGCCTACGAGCTGCGCTACCGCCTGGACGTGCCGTACCGTGTGGTGATCAACGAAGCCATCGAATCGGCCAAGCGCTTCGGCTCCGAGCACGGCCACACCTACGTCAACGGCGTGCTGGATCGTGCCGCCGTGGAATGGCGCAAGGTCGAATCGGGTCACTGACCCACCTGTGGTAGTGCCGGCCGCTGGCCGGCAGCTGCAGGGATCCTGAGGTTGCCGGCCAGCGGCCGGCACTACCGCCCACCGCGCCCTGCGCGGCACGTACAACAGCGGGAGCGCCCCATGTCCCTGGCCGAATTCGCCCTCATTGACCGCATCCGCGCCCGCACCCTCGAGCGCGACGACATCCTGCTCGGCATCGGCGACGACGCTGCGCTGCTGCAGCCGCGTGCCAATGAGCAACTGGTGGTCACCGCCGACACGCTCAACAGCGGCGTGCACTTCCCGGTGGAAACCCCGGCCTTCGACATCGGCTGGAAGACCCTGGCGGTCAACCTGTCGGACCTGGCTGCGATGGGCGCGCGCCCGGCGTGGTGCACGCTGGCGTTGTCGCTGCCGGAAGCCACTGAAGACTGGATCGATGCCTTCGCCGATGGCTTCTTCGCCCTGGCCGACCAGCACGACATCGCGCTGATCGGTGGCGACACCACGCGTGGCCCGCTGTCGCTGTCGGTCACAGCGATGGGCCAGGTTGGGCGTGGGCAGGCCCTGCGTCGCGACCGCGCGCAGGTGGGCGATGATATCTGGGTGAGCGGCACGCTCGGCGATGCCGCCGGTGCGCTGCGCCTGTGGCAACAAGCTGCGTTGAGCATCGCCACCGCCACGCTGCTGGCCGACTACGAAAGCCTGCGCCTGCGTCTGCTGCGGCCGACGCCGCGTGTGACCCTGGGCCTGCGCCTGCGTGCGTTCGCGCACGCGGCAGTGGATGTATCCGATGGCCTGCTGGCCGATCTGGGTCACATCGCCACGCGCAGCAACGTGGCCGCGCATGTGGATGCCGATTCGCTTCCGATCTCGCACGCGCTGCGTGAACTGCTCGGCCGCGATGGCGCGCGCGACTGCGCACTGCGCGGTGGTGACGACTACGAGCTGTGCTTCACCGCCGCCGCCGACCAGCGCGATGCGCTGCACTACCTGGCCGAATCGCTGGACGTGCCGCTCACCCGAATCGGCCGCATCGCCGAAGGGCGGGGCGTACACGTGGATGGCGAAGCCGCCGACGGCGGTTACCAGCACTTCGCGTAGCCGCAGCGGTACTGCCCTGGTGGGTGCCAACCTTCGGGGTGGGGTCAGATTGATGTTGCTCTGGTAGGTGCCAACCTTGGTTGGCGCGAATGTTTCAGCGGCCGGTGGCAACTCCGTGTCGACCAAGGTCGACACCTACCGAAGCAGGGGCGCATCGGCATTGCCCTGGTGGGTGCCAACCTTGGTTGGTGCGAATGTGTCGACCAAGGTCGACACCTACCAAAGCGGGGGCGCATCGGTATTGCCCTGGCAGGTGCCAACCTTGGTTGGCATGAATGTGTCGACCAAGGTCGACATCTACCGAAGCGGGGGCGCATCGGCATTGCCCTGGCAGGTGCCAACCTTGGTTGGTACGAATGTGTCGACCAAGGTCGACACCTACCAAAGCGGGGGCGCATCGGCATTGCCCTGGTGGGTGCCAACCTTGGTTGGCACGAGTGTGTCGACCAAGGTCGACACCTACCGAAGCAGGGGTGCATCGGTATTGCTCTGGTGGGTGCCAACCTTGGTTGGCGCGAATGTGTCGACCAAGGTCGACACCTACCCAGGTGGAGGTGCACCGGCATCGCCCGGCGCTACGCCGCGTGCAACTGCACATCCACATACTCGGCCAGGCCACGACAGGCCAGCAGCAATCCCTCGCGCACGTCGTCACCCACCTGCTGGTCATCATCGCCATCTACGCGCACGCGTTCGGTCGCGTGCAGGAGTTCCAGCAGCACGGTCAGCCCGGCATTGGCGCGGTTGGCACGCGCCATGGCCATGCGGTGTCCCGATGTACGGTCCTTCTCTGGCCAGGGCTGGCCGTCGGCGGCCTCGACCTGGCGGATGCGCTGCAGGCATGCCAACAGTGCGGTGCTGGAGGGCGCGCCGCTGCCGTGCGCAGCGCTGAGTGTGGTTTCCAGTGCGCGGGCGATGGCTTCGGGCAGATCGTTGGCAGCCTCGCCGAGGGTGGCGAACAGGTACGGGTAGTGTGTGGCAGTCATGGCGGCTTCCTTGTGCTGGCGACGAAGAAGCCACCCCGCTTAACAGCGAGGGTGGCGGACGGTGCGTGGTTGCAATACCGGTGGAATATCTGCAAGACGCCGGCGGGCACGAGGCCCCCACGTACCGCCCGCCATAGGTGCGCGGGCAGAATGCCTGCCGGCGCCACCCACAGGGGATGAGCGACGCCGGCAGACAAGCGTAACCAACAGATACTCCAAACGGGATTGCAAGCCCGTGCCACCCGTTGTCGGTGGCGCTACATGATTTGCATGAAGCGCCAATGCTGCCAATGAGAATTGTTGGAAAGCTGGAAAGTGTTGCAGACGCGTGGCGCGCGCCTCAGCGTGGCAATCGCGACATTCTTGTAGAGCCGAGCCCACGCTCGGCTACGCTTCGCGCGCAACTGCATGCCCCGCCAAGGCCCAGTAGGCAATCCCCTATCGCCCCTATCGGGCCAGGAAAGCGCCAGCGCTCGCAGCCGTCTGTCAGCGCGCGATCTGTCGCAATCTGCTTAGGTGGGTAATAGCGGTCGGCGTACCCTGGCCACACGTCGTGAAGAGGCCACGGCTTGCGCCACCTGCGCATGCGCGTGTCGCTGCAGAGCCAGGCGCACAGTGCATGCTGCATGAGAGTGCACGCGGCAGGGGGCGTTGATACGTTCGGCCATACCCGTCGCTTGCCGCCCAGACGCGATGTACCTGGTACGCCGAATGAAAGAACTCCAAGCGGCCAGCGGCGGATTTGCTTTTGAATCTGGCAGAACAGCAAGGAGCTGCACATGGGCACAAGAATCATCGGACCCCGGCCCTGGCTTGGGCCCGGCGTTGGAGGTGGCGCCGGTGGCGTGGATGAAGATGGCCATCCGGTGGATCCATACGGTGGGCCGACCACCGCTGACGTGATGGATGGCATTCGCGATGTGGTGGACGGCATCCATCAACGGGTGCGCGGCGAAGCCAAACCCGAGGCGCGTACCGAGCCGCAGAGCAAGGCTCGGGAAGTGGATTGTTCGGAAATGCCCGACGAGACCGCATGCAACGAGTGCCTGCTGAAGCAGGGCTTCATGGGTCCCCCCCTCACGCCGCGCTATGTCACCCAACGCAATCTGGTCAACTACGAGTACCAGCTCTATATCGCCAATCTGCGCTCGGCACCGCTGCGTTTTGGCTTCCTGGTTGCTGACAAGACGGATCCCGCGCGGCGGTTGTTCTCGGTGGATACCCTATTCGACTATCTCAACCGTGATGGGTTCTCACGCACCGTGCAGGAATGGCATTTCAACGCCTGCGAGTTTGATGGGTTCTGGTTGCGGGAATGCACGGTAGTGGAGGCGAAGGGGAGATATGACCATTTCATTGATGAAGATGGCGACGAAAAGTATGGGTTCGTCCGGCATGGTGTGTTTGGTGCATGGAGTGAACAGATGGCTAGGCAGCGCGCCGCGATTGCGATTGGTGGTGCGCCAGCCAAACTCCTATGGTGCTTCATGCAACCGCGGGCAATGGCCGCAGCGATAGCGATGAATTACCTCGACCCTCTTATCTGCAGATACGAGCCATTTCCTGGAGCAAATGCATGATCCTTGGCGCTCAAACCAATCTATGGACAAGGCCTGTTTCCCGCACGCCTGAAGAGGTGTTGAGCAAGGCAGTGGGGCTCACCCAAAGCTTGGCGCGGATGCACCCGTTGATGAAGCGTTGGTATGCGCTGCCCAGGGGGCCCAAGGACAGGTACGTATCGCTGGAAGATGCGGGTGCTTTGCTTGCCTCAATGAAGTTAGGCATTGAAAGGAGTCGAGAACGGTACGGCGACTATGAAGAACTTGGAGCTTCCCTGATGCTGGCCAACGTTGACAATGATCGGGATTGGCGCAGGCCGGGGGTGGTCGTGCTCGACTTGAACCCAACAACGGGGCGCAATAGCCTGAGCGTGAAAGGGATCGCCCCGTTTGGCGAGACAATTTCCCCGGTCATGCTCAACGCGATGATCGAGTCGGTGAAGGCAATCCAGCCCGACTTTGCCTGTACAGATGTCAAAGCTAGAACGCCTGGAAGTGAGTTGATTTATTACCAGATCAACCGGCGCCTATACCAACACCGGCAGTTCTTTGGCTGGATGGGCTTCGTCCCCGTGCAGATAACGCACCCGCAGTTGCGCGATGCGCACGCTGTGCACCCGGTCGATGGCTTGGGTACGGTGATCGTTTCGGTGCCGGGTGTTTTCGATCCTTGCGACGACGCGCAGGTAGACAAGGTTCACCGCGTTGAGATGGATCTGGCCAGTTATGACCTGTTGCCGGTGACGGACCCGAATCTCATGGGGTGAGGGATCAATTGCAGGCTCGGGAGAGCTCGAGCGAACCTGGAATCAGGCCCCAGACAACAGAGCACGGCCTGAAACGCGCGGAGCGCCGAGCCCACGCTCGGCTCATCGCGATCTGCACGAAGAGCAGCCGAGCATGGCTCGGCTCTACTCTGGCTCACAGGCTGGATCGAACCTAAACACATACCTGCTCTGTCGCGATCGTCCATTGAATGACTGCGGGGTGGCTGGTGATGCTGCCGGATCGCTCACTTCCGCATCCCACATGTCCGCGCCCGAACGTTCCCACAACGCCGCCATCGATGGCCTGCGTGCATTGGCGGTGCTGGCCGTCGTCGTCTTCCACACCAACGCAACGTGGCTGCCCGGTGGCTTCACCGGCGTTGACTTGTTCTTCGTGGTGTCCGGCTTCGTGATCAGCCAGTCGCTGGCCTCGCGCACCCATGCGTCGCTGGGCGCGATGCTGCTCGACTTCTACCGCCGCCGCGTGCTGCGCCTGTTGCCGGCATTGCTGGTGATGCTGATGGCCACCTTCGTGCTGTCGGCGTTGTTCATTCCCCGCGCGTGGCGCAACGAGCAGTTCGACCAGACCGGCTGGGCCGCGCTGGTCGGCTTCAGCAACATCGTGCTGGCTGGCCAGCAGGACGACTACTTCTCGCCCGGCGCGGAACTCAACCCGTTCCTGCACACGTGGACGCTGGGCGTGGAGGAGCAGTTCTATCTGCTCTTCCCGCTGCTGTTCTTCGTGTGGCTGCGTGGGCGTGAGCGCTGGCCGTGGTCGCGTTGGCTGTTGCCGGTGCTCACCGTGCTGTCGCTGGTGTGGGCCGGCTGGCAGGCGCAGGCAGCACCGGCGGCAGCGTTCTATCTGCTGCCGGCGCGGTTCTGGGAGCTGGCCGCGGGCGCGCTGCTCTACCAGTGGATGCGTACGCGTACGCCGCGCCAGAAAGGGGATGCGGTTGCCGTGGCCGGTCTGGCGCTGCTGGCCACGGGTGTGGTGATTGCCCCCCAGCTGGCGATGCCAGTTCCAGGCGTACTGGCCACCGTGGCCGGCACGTTGATGCTGCTGGCGAGTGTGTCGGTGCCGGGGACATCGCGCATCGGCCACGCATTGGGATGCGCGCCGCTGGCGTATCTGGGCCGGCTGTCCTATTCGCTGTACCTGTGGCACTGGCCGTTGCTGGTGCTGCTGCGCTGGACCTACGGCCTGCACGGCGCCGCGCTGTGGCTGTATCCGGTGCTGCTGCTGGCGATATCCGCCGGGTCTTATCACTTCATCGAGCGCCCGCTACGCAGTGCGGCGCCGCTGCTGCGCCTGGCGCCGGCCAAGGTGCTGGCGATGGCGTTGCCGCTGGTGGCGCTGTGCGGCGCAGGAGCGTGGGCTACGGTGGAATACCACGAGCAGATCTCGCTCAGCGTTACCCGCGATGGCTACGCATGGCAGGCGCGTCGCTATCCCGCATGGCGGCCGCTGGAGCCGGTGAGTGCACCGGCATTGGAGGGGCGGCGCCTGTTCGTGGTGGGCGATTCGCACGCGGCGGCCTACCGCACGATGACCAGCATGGTCGCGCGGCAGACCGGCATGGAGGTGCACCAGCAGGATCGCGGCGGCTGCAGCTTCGTCAACCTGCTGCGGGCCAGCCCGGCCGATTGCCGGGGCTTCATCGAAGACGCACTGTCGACCATCGAGAACGAGGCGCGCCCGGGTGACATCGTGCTGCTGGCGGCATTGCGCATGCCGGAGCTGCGTGGGTTCGATTGGCAGCAGCAGGACGCACAGCAGATCTATCAACAACTACTGGCCGAGCGCACGCCGGCCCATGCGCAGGCGGCGCGTGATGAGGCTGATCGTGTTCTTGGGCGTTTGCAGAAGCTGGGCGTGCACGTGGTTGTGGATGCACCGCTGCCGTTGTTCAAGGCCGGGGCCTATCGCTGCTCGGATTGGTTCAACCGCCGCAATCCTGCCTGTGCCGGTGGCCTGAGCGTGCCGCGTGCCGATCTGGAAAGGCTGCGTGCGCCGCAGATGGCGTTGCTGGCTGAGCTGGCGGCGCGCTATCCATCGCTCACGGTGTGGGATCCGCTGCCGTTGCTGTGCGGGCCAGACACCTGTTCGGCAGTGGAAGACGGTGAACCGCTGTTCTTCGACAATGATCATCTGAGCGGGCATGGCAACCGCGTGCTGCTGCCCAGCTTCCGTCAGACCCTGATCGATATCGCGAGCGACAGGCCGGTGTAGAGCCGAGCCCACGCTCGGCTGGTCTGCGTTCCGCAAGCGGGAAGTCCGCGCTTTGCGCGGTGAGCCGAGCATGGCTCGGCTCTACAGGCAGGTGCGCGGTCTATGCCGGCGGCAGCACCTTGCCCGGGTTGAGGATGCCATCCGGATCCAGCGCGGCTTTGATCGCACGCATCGTCGCCAAGGTAGCTGGAGTAAACGCCTGCGCCATGAAATCGCGCTTGGCCAGGCCAATCCCGTGTTCGCCGGACAGCGTGCCACCCAGCGCCAGCGTCAGCTCGAAGATCTTCGGCAGCGCGGCATGCGCGCGTGCGTTCTCGTCGGCATCGTCCGGGTGATAGAGGATGTTGACGTGCAGGTTGCCGTTGCCGGCATGGCCGAAGGTGACGATGGTCAGCGTGTAGTCACGCGCCAATGCCTGCACGCCGGCCACCAGTTCCGGAATGCGCGACACCGGTACCACCACATCCTCATTGATCTTGCCCGGTGCAACGCTGCGCAGCGCGGGCGACAGCGCCTTGCGTGCGGCCCACAGCTGGTCGCGTGCACGGCCTTCCATCGCCACGTCCAGTTCGATCATGCCGTCGCCTTCGGCAGCGCTGGCCAGTGCCTGCAGCAGGTAGGGCAGGGTGTCGTGGTCACCATCGGCTTCGACCAGCAGCATCGCGCCGGCCTCCGGCACGTCGGCACCATTCAGCCGCAGCAGCTCCAGGCTGCGCGCGTCCATGAACTCCAGGCGGGTCGGTACCACCGGTTGCGACATCAATCGCGATACGGCGGCCGCGGCGGCATCGGCATCGCGATACAGCACGCGCAGGCCGGCCTGGCTGACCGGCAACGGGGTCAGTTTGAGCGTGGCTTCCACGATCAATGCCAGCGTACCTTCGCTGCCCACCAGCAGATGCGTGAGGTCATAGCCGGTGGCGTCCTTGGTGT
This sequence comes from Stenotrophomonas sp. WED208, assembly GCF_040984485.1. Lineage (NCBI taxonomy): Bacteria > Pseudomonadati > Pseudomonadota > Gammaproteobacteria > Lysobacterales > Lysobacteraceae > Stenotrophomonas > Stenotrophomonas sp. WED208. The sequence goes on along the minus strand of NZ_JAZARB010000001.1, from coordinate 3,963,968 downwards.
AGGCGCCACCACAGCGGATCACGTCACCGGTGCCGGTCACCGCCACCAGGCCCAGCACGTTGTCGCGGCTGGTGCCGTACTTCACTGCGCGCGGGCCACCGGCATTGCAGGCAAGATTGCCGCCGATGCTGCAGATCTCGGCGCTGGATGGATCCGGCGCCCAGAACAGGCCATGCGGGGCCAGTGCCTGCTGCAGGGTGCCGTTGAGCACGCCCGGCTGCACCACCGCGCAACGGTCACCGGCGCGGATCTCGACGATGCGATCCATGCGGGTGAACGACAGCACGATGCTGCCCGGCTGTGGGACGGCGGCACCCGTGGTGCCGGTGCCGGCACCGCGCGCGACCAGTGCCACGCCATGCGCGCGGCAGGCACGCACCAGCGCCTGCACCTGTTCGATGTCGGCTGGCAGCGCCACCGCCGCCGGTCGCTGGTGGCGCCATGAGTTGTCCTGGGCGTTCGCCTCCAGCGTGTTGTCATCCATGCGCCAGCCCTCCGCGCCCAGCAGGGCAGACAGTTCGGCAACCAGGGTGGCGGGCAGGGCAGTACTCATGACAGGTCTCGTGGGGCAGCAGGAGCGGGTTGGATCAGTTTCCAGGCAACAACGACGGTAGCCAGCGGCAGCCACACCCAGCGCAGTTCAGAGAGCAGGGTGGACACGCCGCGCGCGCTGAAGAACTGCGGCGCGAAGGGTGAAACGCGGATGGGTCGCCAGGGTGCGAAGAAGCGCTGCTCACTCCATGGCCAGGCCAAGGCGACACCGAGGCCGCCGGACGTCATCGCATCCAGCAACGGATGGCTGGCGGCGCAGACGAAGACGAACACCGCCGCTTGTAGGGTCGATGCCACCGTTGACCCTGCCTTGGTAGGTGCCAACCTTGGTTGGCACAGAACCGCCGACCAAGGTCGGCGACTACCGGAACTGCGGTGTGCCGACCAAGGTCGGCCGCTACCAAAGAACGCCAACACCGCGGCCACCGCCGCCAGCACGCAGGCAAACAGCAACGAATGACTGGCGCCGCGATGGCCGAACGCATCGGCGTAGGGGATTTGCAGCGCGAAGGCCAGCACGTCGGCATCGGGCAGCATCGCAGCGATCACACCGGCAGCAAGCAGGCGTGGTGGGATGCGGCCACGATCAGCGGCGCACCAGAGCGCCAACGGCACAGCGGCATGGGTGATGATCGACGGCATCAGTCACGCACCGTGGTCGTGCCGGCCAGGCTGCGCTCTGGTAGGTGCCAACCTTGGTTGGCACAGAAGCGCCGACCAAGGTCGGCCTCTACCAGAGCGGACGGTAACCATCAGCAGTCATCCAGCCGGAACGCATCACGCAGCCACCGCAGCTGCGGCGGCTCGCCCGTGGCCTCCACCACATCAAAACGGCAGGGTGCATTGGCCAGCGCCGGGTTGTCCTGCAGGAACAGCTGCGCGGCATGCGCCAGGCGCCGGCACTTGCGCGCATCCACCGAGGCGGCGCCGCCACCGAAATCGGAGCGCGCGCGATAGCGCACTTCCACGAACACCACGGTGCCGGCATCGTCCATCACCAGGTCCAGTTCACCGCCGCGGTAACGCACGTTGCGCGCATGCGGCTGCAGTCCGGCCTGTTGCAGGTGCTGCTCGGCGGCGGCTTCCACCGCCGAGCCACGTTGGCTGCGCTCAGCGACCACCGACGATCGGCATCGGCCGGCCGCCATTGAAGGTGGACCACGCCGGCTGGCGCAGGATGTTGCCGTTGCTGTCCAGGAACAGGGTGCCGGTGGCACCGTCCAGGCCGCCTTCGTTGGACAGCTTGTCCAGGTAGGCGGTGATCTTCCAGGCATCGGCGCCGAAGGCGAACAGGCGGCCGGCCGCACCGCGAGCGCTGGGCAGGGTGCTGGCCACCTGGCTGGCCGACGGCAGGCCGGACACGCTGCGCACGTTCCAGGCTTCGTTCGGGTAGACGATGCCGTCCAGGGCCACGTCCTCTTCCACCTTGCCGCTGCCGACGGTCAGCTGCGAGGTACCGACGCGGGTGGCACCACCGGCACCGGCCAGCGCCAGCTGCGGCGCCAGCAGTCGCGCCTGCGGGGCGCGCACGGCGAGGAACACGGCATCGACCTGGCCGGCATTGCGCACCTGCGCGCTGACATCGCCCACGGCATCGCTGACGTTGAAGGTGGCCGCGACCTGGCCGCCGCGCTGCGCGAAGCGCTGGGCGAAGGCGGCAGCGGAACGGCGGCCGGTGTCGTCATTGCTGCTGATCACCAGTGCGCGGTTGCGTTCGCGTCCACGCAGGTACTCGGCGGCGACGATGCCGTCGTCTTCCGGTGCCAGCGAGAAACCGGCGCTGCCGGCCGGCGGTGCATCCTTGCCGCGGTTCAGCGCCAGCACCGGTACCTGCAGCTGCTGGCGGCCGTACACGGCGTCCACTTCGTCGCGGCCCAGCGGGCCGACCACGAAGTCGGCACCGGAGGCGACGGCCTTGTCGTAGGCGGCGAGGGCACCGGCCGGGGTGCCGGCGGTGTCGATGAAGTTGATCTCCGGGCGACGGCGGGTCTCGCCGTAGTACGCGGCCAGCAGGCCGTCACGGACCGGCTGCGCGGCGGTGGCCAGGCGGCCGCTGAGTGGCAGCAGCACGGCCAGCTTGGCCGGCGGTCGGTAGCCGTCGCTCATCGCCGGCGGTCGCTTGCTGGTGTCGAACTGGGCTGCGCCATCGCGGTCGAACGGGCGCGGCAGCGGCAGGCCGCGGGCGATCAGCGCACGGCCGGCGAAGTTGTACAGCGGATCGTTGGCCGGCAATGCGGCGGCACGGCTGCGCAGGCTGGCATCGTCAAGGGTGCCGAGCAGGCCGGAGATTGCAGCCTGGTTTTCACTGCGCGCGCTGCCGGTCAGGCCGGCATGGGCGCGGGCCCGCTCGTTGGCGGCGCCGAAGGCATCGCCAGTGGCCTGCAGGGCCTGGGCGCGGGCCAGCAGCCAGCGTGTGCGCAGGCTGGCGGCAACACTGTCGGCATGGTCCTTCAGCAGTGCCAGTGCCTGCGCCGGCTGCTTGTCGGCCAGCGCCAGCTCGGCGCCGGTCAGCTGGTAGCGCTGCAGGCTGGCACCGGACAGCTGGCGGGCGGTGAGCTGGCCCAGCAGGCTGCGTGCGCGCGCACTGTCACCGGCCAGGTGCCAGGCCCAGGCGGCATCGGCCAGCGCATTGCTGCGGGCACCGCCGCGCAGGGTGGCGGCCAGGCCTTCCAGCTGCAGTGCGGCGTCGCGCGGCTTGCCCTGTTCGATCAGCGCCAGCGCCTGGCTCTGGGCCGGCGAATCGGGCGTGCTGGTCAGGCTGGTGGTGGCACAGCCGGCCAGCAGCATCAGCGACAACGACAGGGCGGAGATCCGTGCGGCGGGCTTGTTCATGATCGGGTCCATGCGATGAGGGCAGCGGCCTTGGCCGGGTACACGCTACGATTCTACCCTTGCCCCGTGAGTACCGCTGAAATGAGTGTGCCAACCCTGTACGTCGTCGCCACCCCGATCGGCAACCTGGCCGATCTGAGCCCGCGCGCGCAGGAGGTGCTGCGTTCGGTGGCGGCCATCTGTGCCGAAGACACCCGCCGCAGTGGCCAGCTGCTGTCCCATTTCGGCATCCAGCAGCCGCTGGTGGCCCTGCACGAACACAATGAGGAGGCGCTGTCACAGCGCCTGGTCTCGCGCCTGCAGGCTGGCGAATCGCTGGCGCTGGTCAGCGATGCCGGCACCCCGCTGGTCAGCGATCCTGGTTTCCGGCTGGTGCGTGCCGCGCGCGCGGCCGGCATCAAGGTCAGCCCGATTCCCGGTGCCTGTGCCGCCATCGCCGCGCTGAGCGTGGCCGGCCTGCCCAGCGACCGCTTCAGCTTCGAGGGCTTCCTGCCGGCCAAGGCCAGCGGCCGCCGCGACCGCTTGCAGGCGTTGGCCGGCGAAGTGCGCACGATGGTGTTCTATGAATCCTCGCACCGCATCGCCGAGTCGCTGGCCGACATGGCGGCAATCTTCGGCGGCGAACGACCGGCGGTGCTGGCCCGCGAGCTGACCAAGCTGTTCGAGACCGTGCTTGATGGTGACCTGGCCGGTCTGCTGGCGAAGGTGGAAGCCGACGAGAACCAGCGCAAGGGCGAGTTCGTGGTGATGGTGCAGGGCGCGGGTGATGACGAAGAAGCGCAACTGGCGCATGGCCGCCGCGTCTACGCCAAGCTGAGCGAGCATCTGCCGCCGTCGACTGCCGCCAAGCTGGCTGCCGAGCTGACTGGCGCACCGCGCAAGGCGTTGTACGGCAGTTGATGGATCGTGCGGACCGAGGTCCGCACCCACCAAAGCGGAATCCGCACCCACCAGGGCAGCGGAATCGGTAGATCCACGCCATGCGTGGATGGATGAACCCGACGCCGCGATCAGCACGGCAGGAAGGGCGTGCGTAGGCTAGAATATGCGCTGGCGGAGCCGGCCAGACAGTCGCGTCATCCCTTCGGGGGTGCCGAGGAAAGTCCGGGCTCCATAGGGCAAGGTGCCAGGTAACGCCTGGGCGGCGCAAGCCGACGGAAAGTGCAACAGAAAGATACCGCCTACGTCTTCTTCGGAAGGCCGGTAAGGGTGAAATGGTGCGGTAAGAGCGCACCGCGAGTCTGGCAACAGACCGGCACGGCAAACCCCACCTGGAGCAAGACCAAATAGGGATCCTTTGGCGCGGCCCGCGTTGGATCCGGGTAGGTTGCTTGAGCGTTGCGGTGACGTAACGCCTAGAGGAATGACTGTCCACGACAGAACCCGGCTTATCGGCCGGCTCCGCCTCCTTCTTCTATATGCGTGAACCGCGCATCGGTAGTGCCGGCCGCTGGCCGGCAGCTTCGTGATTGCGGGGTCGGATCCCTTTCCGGAGGAAAGGGATCCGACCCCATGCCTCGGTCAGCCCGGCGTACGGTACTGCCCTGCGGAAATGAACTGCGAGAAGCGCTCGCACCACACCACCACCGTGGTGTAGTCGTCGACGTCCACGGTGTCGGGCACATCCACCAGGAAACGGTTGAAGGTCTTTACTTCACCAATGCGCTGCGCCTGTGCCTTGATCTTCAGGAAATCGGCTTTGTTGTCGACGAAGTCGCGGACCAGATAGACCTTGTAGTCGGGGCCCGGGCCCATCTTGCCGTCGAAGGCGACCTGGCGCGGGCTGACGCTGACCTTGCCTTCGGCCCAGTGCACCGCATCGCTGCCCTTGAGGTCGCGACGGAAGGTGGTGCGGTAGGTGGCATCAGTCATGGCGGCCTGCACCTGCGCGACCGGCGGGTCATCGGGGGCGATCAGGATCGGCAGCAGATAGACGCCCAGGCCGAAGCCAAGGCCGAGGGTGAGCAGATGGGTGGCAAGCAGGATGAGGATGCGGCGCATGGGGCCTCCTTGTGGGTGTGGATCGCGCGGCATGGCGCCGGGCAAGACCACCCTGGAAGGTTGCGGGCGACATTTATAGACACAGTGCCAAGCGCAAAAAGGGCACAGTGGGGTGGCTGCGGCAACGCAGGCCCTGTGGCGCGGGTGGAAAGGCGCTGCGTCGGGAAGCTGAATGACGTTGGCAGCCTTGGATCGCAGTGACGGGTAGTGCCGGCCGCTGGCCGGCAGCGGCGTGGCCTGCCCGAAGATCCGGAGGTTGCCGGCCAGCGGCCGGCACTACCCTGCTGGAAAGAGGTTCTGGCCAACGGTAGGCACGACCCCGCTGGCAAGAGAATCCGGCCAGCGGCCGGCACGACCGGGTCAGAAAATGACGTGGCTCTGTCCGCTGGGTACACCCTGCGGGCCGAAGCGGCGCTCGTGGATCTCGCCGTGGCCATCGGCGTCGATCAGCAGCACGGTGCTGGCACGGGTGCCGTAGTCGTCGCCGCGGATGAAGGCCGGGCTCAGCCAGCGTTCGCGCTCCAGGCCGATGCCGGTGTCGGGCAGGTCGCTGTCGGCGGGACGGTGTTCGTCGGCCAGGGCGGCCCAGAGCGGGGTCAGGTCTGGGGTCAGATCCCTTTCGCCTTGCGAAAGGGATCTGACCCCGTCTTCCTGCAGCCAGTCTTCAAGGGCGGCCATCAACCTGCGGGTCTTTGGCCAGGGTGCGTCCAGTGCGCCGTTGGACATGCCATGTACCCCGGGTCCCAGGCTCTGGCGCTCGGCGGGATGGTTGCCCAGGTACTCAAGACTGTCGCTATCGGCCAGCAGGAGGTTGAACGGAGCGTAGGCGGCGGCCACGGTCGCCAACCGGTCGATATGCACGGCGGCGGGGTCGCGGCCACGCAGGAAGTCAGCCACCAGCGCGCCCCGTGAAGGGCCGGTCTGCGCGGCCAGCGGATCACGCACATTGGTGACCACCGCCATCCGGCCCGTGGCACCGACGCCGGCCCAGCCACCGCCGGAGCGCAGGTCGCGCCCCCCGATGACGGAGGTCTCATCTTGCCAGGGGGCCAGCGCCGCCGTCGGGCGGGCGTGGAACTCATCACGGTTGCCGGTCATCACCAGCCGCCAGCGCGGGTGGTGCATCCAGCCAAGAGCGAGCAGGCACATGGCCTCATTGTGCACGGTTTGCGCAGTCCGGCGCCGTTTCCGGCGCGTTCCGGATGAATGCGCGGCCGATGTTTCACACCCTCTCCACGCCCCTGAACTTCCGTTCAATCTCAAAAATTGAGACGGATCAGCAACTTGTGGATAAGCCTTGAACAATTCTCTAAAGGTTGTTGCAAGCCATTGATGCGGCTGGCGATTTCCCTGCGGAAAAGTTGTTGACAACCCTCGGGCCGCTGCTAAGGTGGGCATCAGAGGGAAATCCGGGTGTTTTGTGGGTTTTCGTGGTTCAATGTTTCACCGGGCGAAGGATAGGTGCACGCGTCGTGTTCCAGGGCGAGACGGCCATCACAGTTGACGATAAAGGGCGCATGGCGGTTCCCACCGCTTACCGCGACCTCGTCGCGCGCGCCAGCAACAACCGTCTCGTGCTGACCTACAACCCGTTCGAAGCCGGCTGCCTGTGGCTGTATGCAGAGTCGGAATGGGAGCGGGTCCGCGACGACGTGATGTCCAAGCCCAACACCCAGCGCGTCGTGCGCCTGTTGCAGCAGAAGCTGGTCGGCTCGGCCGCCCATCTGGAGCTGGACGGCAACGGTCGCATCAGCATCCCCGCCAGCCACCGCGGTGCGGTGGGCATTGAGAAGAAGGCGGTATTGCTCGGTATGGGCGACAAGTTCGAATTGTGGAGCGAGCAGGCGCATCGGGCCCTGATCCAGCAGACGTTGTCTGACGAGGATCTGGGTGATGGGTTGCTCGACCTGAAGTTGTGAGCCGGGGTGCCCGGATGCGCCCAGAAGCGCAGGCCGGTCACCTTCCGGTGTCGCAGTCGCCGGCGGTGCACCTGCCGGTCCTGTACACCCAGGTCCTTGAAGGCCTGAGGGTGATCGAAAACGGACGTTATCTGGATGGCACGTTCGGTCGTGGCGGTCATGCACGTGGCGTGCTCACCCAGCTCGGTCCCGAGGGGCGCCTGCTGGTCATGGACAAGGATCCGGAAGCCATCGCCGTAGCCGAGCGCGATTTCGCGCCGGACCCGCGCGTGTCCATCTTCCGTGGCAGTTTCGCCCAGCTGCTGCAGTGGGATGCGACGGCTGAAGGCCTGGACGGCGTCCTGTTCGACCTGGGCGTGTCGTCGCCGCAGCTGGACGTGGCCGAACGAGGCTTCAGCTTCGGCAAGGACGGCCCGCTGGACATGCGCATGGATCCGGACAACGGTGAAAGCGCCGCACAGTGGATCAACCGCGTTGAAGAGCGCGAAATTGCCGATGTGCTGTGGACCTATGGCGAAGAGCGCCAGAGCCGCCGTATCGCGCGCGCCATCGTGGCCCGCCGCGAGAAGCAGCCGTTCTCCCGTACCGCCGAGCTGGCCGAGCTGATCGCCTCGGTGATGCCGCGCGGCAAGGACAAGATCCATCCGGCCACGCGCAGCTTCCAGGCCATCCGCATCCACATCAACCGCGAGCTGGCCGATCTGGAAGCCGGCCTCGATGCGGCCGTGGAACGGCTCAAGCCCGGTGGCCGCCTGGCGATCATCAGCTTCCACTCGCTGGAAGACCGCATCGTCAAGCAGTACATGAACCGCCTGGCCAAGGCCCCGCCGGCCAACCGCCGCCTGCCCGAGGCGGAGGTGTTCGTGCCGACCCTGGATCTGATCGGCGGCGCCATCAAGGCCACCGACGAGGAACTGGCGGCCAACCCGCGTGCCCGCAGCGCCGTGCTGCGCGTGGCCCAGAAGCGGGAGGCCGATGCATGAGCCGGCTGCTGCTGATCATTCTGTTGGCCTCGACCGTGGCCTCGGCGATCGGCGTCGTGTTCGTGCGTCACCGTCACCGGCAGACGTTCATCGAGCTGTCGCGCGCTGAGCGCAAGCGCGATGACATCAATCTGGAATTCGGCCGCCTGCAGCTGGAACAGGCAACGCTGGCCGAAGCCAACCGTGTCGATCGCATCGCCCGCGAGAAGCTCGGCATGAAGTTCCCCGAGGCCGCCGACATCGTGGTGGTGCGCCCATGAGCAAGGCCGGCCGCAACCGCCCGCGCAACGCCTTCAACCTGCGCCAGCGCCTGCGCTGGGTGGCGTTGGCGCTCGGCCTGTGTTCGGTGTCGCTGGTCGGCCGCGCGGCCTACGTGCAGATCATCAACAGCGACTTCTACCAGCGCCAGGGCGAGGCCCGCTACCTGCGCGAGCTGCCGATCAAGACCTCGCGCGGCATGATCACCGACCGCAACGGCGAGCCACTGGCGGTGTCGACCCCGGTCGCCTCGATCTGGGTCAACCCGCAGGACCTGCTGCGTTCGCCCGAGCGGATTCCCGAGCTGGCCCAGGCGGTCGGCATGTCGGTGGATGAGCTGAGCAGCCGCCTGTCGCAGAAGTCGGACAAGGAATTCATGTACCTGCGCCGCCGGATCAATCCGGACGAGGCAGAGAAGGTGGTCGCGCTGAAGATTCCGGGCGTGGCCGCGCAGCGCGAGTTCCGCCGCTTCTATCCGCAGGGTGAAGCGATGGCGCACGTGCTGGGCTTCACCAACATCGATGACCGCGGCCAGGAAGGCCTGGAGCTGGCGTTCGACGAATGGCTGCGCGGCAAGGCCGGTGCGAAGCGGGTGATCCGCAACCGCAAGGGCGAGACCGTCGAGAGCGATCTGCTGCGCGCCGCCGAGCCGGGCAAGGACCTGACCCTCAGCATCGACCGCCGCATCCAGTACCTGGCGTTCAAGGAACTGCGCAACGCGCTGGTGGCCAACAAGGCGGCCGGCGGTTCGATGGTGATCATGGACGTGACCACCGGCGAGATCCTGGCCATGGTCAACCTGCCGACCTACAACCCGAATTCGCTGACCGGCGCGTTGCCCGATGCGCGCCGCAACCGTGCAGTGACCGACCTGGTCGAGCCGGGTTCGACGATGAAGCCGTTGACCATTGCCACCGCGCTGCAGGCCGGTGCGGTGACCAAGGACACCGTCATCGATACCAATCCGGGTTACATGACCCTGGGCCGCTTCACCATCCGCGACGTGCCGCGCAACAACGGCGTGCTGAACGTGACCGGCGTGATCACCCGCAGTTCGAACGTGGGCGCGGCCAAGGTCGCGGCGAAGATGCCGGACCAGGTGTTCTACGACGGCGTGCGCCGCTTCGGCTACGGCTCGGTGCCGCACAGCGGCTTCCCGGGTGAATCCGGCGGCGTCGTGCTGCGCCCGGCACGCTGGTCAGGCACCACCAAGACCACCATGTCCTACGGCTACGGCCTGAACGTCACTCCTCTGCAGATCGCTACTGCCTATTCGGCGTTGGCCAATGGCGGCAAGTTGATCGCGCCGACCTTCGTCAAGGGCCAGCGCAACGAAGGCCAGCAGATCATCGATGAGAACGTCGCCAAACAGGTGGTGGCGATGATGGAAACCGTGGTCACCCAGGGCGGCGCCAAGCAGGCGGCGGTGCTGGGTTACCGCGTGGCCGGCAAGACCGGTACCGCGCGCAAGGCCGGCCCGGGTGGTTACGAGCGTGGCCATTACAACGCGCTGTTCGCCGGCGTGGTGCCGGCCACCAATCCGCGCTTCGCCACCGTCATCGTCATCAACGACCCGCAGGCCGGCAAGTTCTACGGCGGCCTGGTGTCGGCGCCGGTCTACCACAACGTGATGGAAGGCACCCTGCGCCTGATGGACGTGCCGCTGGACGACCTGCAGTCGTGGCTGGCCGCACAGCAGTCCGGCAAGGTCGGCCATTCGGCCTCGATCCTGCCCGCGCCGCCGGCCGAAGCCGCGCTGCCGGTGGATGCCGCCGCTGAATTCGATGCTGCGCTGCCCAGCGCGCAAGCCCAGACGCCGCCCGCTACGGGAGGCACGCAATGAGTCCTTCGATGTTGCTTTCGCAGTTGCTTCCGGATGTGGCCCTGGCGGGCCACGATCCCGTTCTGACCGGCCTGGTGCTGGACAGCCGCGCCGTGCGCCCCGGCAATGCCTTCGTCGCCATCGCCGGTTTCGGCGCGCATGGCCTGGGCTTTGTCGAGCAGGCCCGCGCGGCCGGTGCCAGCGCCATCCTGTTCGAACCGCCGGCGCCTGCCGAGCTGCCGGCCCCGGCCGATGCGATCGCCGTGCCGGGCCTGCGCGCGCGCATGGGTGCGATGGCCGACCAGTTCCATGGCGCGCCGTCGCGGGCGATGGCGATGGTCGGCGTGACCGGCACCAACGGCAAGACCTCCACCGTGCAGCTGCTGGCCCAGGCCTGGCACCTGCTCGGAACGCCCAGTGGCAGTATCGGCACGTTGGGCGCCGGACTTTACGGTGCAGTTGAGCCGACCGGTTTCACTACGCCGCTGGTGCTGCAGATGCATGCGTTGCTGGCACAGCTGCGCGACGCCGGTGCGCGCGCGGTGGCGATGGAAGTCAGCTCGCATGCGCTGGACCAGGGCCGCGTGGATGCCGTGCACTATGACGTGGCGGTGTTCACCAATCTCACCCGTGACCATCTGGACTACCACGGCGACATGGCCAGCTACGGCGCGGCCAAGGCGCGACTGTTCCATCGCCCGGGCCTGAAGGCCGCAGTGGTCAACCTGGACGATGCGTTCGGTCGCCAGCTGTTTGCCGGCCTGCCGGCGGGCGTGCAGCCGATCGGCCTGAGCTCGCGCGGTGCCACCGACGCCAGCGTGCGCGCCGAAGCGCTGCAGCTGGACGGCCGTGGCATCGCCTTCGAACTGGTCATCGACGGCCAGCGTGCCGCCGTGCAGTCGCCGCTGCTGGGCCGCTTCAACGTGGACAACCTGCTGGCCGTGGCCGGCACCCTGCACGCGCAGGGCCAGCCGCTGCCGCGCATTGCCGAGGTGCTGTCGGCGCTGCAGCCGATCCGTGGCCGCATGAACCGCCTGGGCGGCGAAGACGGCCTGCCGACCGTGGTGGTCGACTACGCGCATACCCCGGATGCGCTGGAACAGGCGCTGGACAGCCTGCATGGCCACCTGCACGGTGCGCTGTTCTGCGTGTTCGGCTGCGGTGGCGAGCGCGATACCGGCAAGCGCCCGCAGATGGCGGCGATTGCCGAGCGCCTGGCCAACCAGGTCATCGTCACCGACGACAACCCGCGTGGCGAGGACGGCGACGTGATCGTGGCCGACATCCTGGCCGGCTTCCAGAATGCCGATGCCGTGACCGTGCAGCGCAGCCGCGCGCGTGCGATCGGCCTGGCGGTGAAGCGTGCCGGTGCCGGCGACATCATCCTGATCGCCGGCAAGGGCCACGAGCCGTACCAGGAGGTCAATGGCGTTCGCCATGACTTCGACGACACCGAAGTGGCTGCTGCTGCGTTGGCTGCCAAGGCTGGCGTGTTGGCCGCGCAGGCCGGGGAGGGCATCGCATGAAGCGCACCCTGCTTTCGCTGATCGCACACTGGGCCGGCGGCGAGATCCACGGCGACGACGTGGCCATCGATGCGGTCAGCAACGACACCCGCAGCCTCGGCCCGGGCAGCCTGTATGTGGCGCTGCGCGGCGAGCGTTTCGATGGCCATGACTTTGCCGCCGACGCGCAGGCGCGCGGTGCCAGCGCGCTGCTGGTCGAGCGCCTGCTGCCGATCGAACTGCCGCAGGTGCTGGTGGCCGACAGCGAACTGGCGCTGGCGAAGATCGCCACCGGCATGCAGCGCGACCGCGATACCGAGGTGTTCGCGATCACCGGCAGCAATGGCAAGACCAGCGTGAAGAGCCTGCTGCTGTCGATCCTGCAGCAGGTGGCCCAGCACGCGCACAAGGTGGTCTACGCCAACCCGGGCAACCGCAACAACGAGATCGGCCTGCCGCTGGCAGTGATCGATGCTCCCGAAGATGCCGACTACGCCGTCTACGAGATGGGCGCGGGCAAGCCGGGCGACATCGCCTACCTGACCGACATCGCCCGCCCGCGCTATGCGCTGGTCAACAACATCGCCCCGGCGCACCTGGAACGCATGGGCAGCCTGCTCGGCGTGGCAGTGACCAAGGGCGCGATCTATGCCGCGCTGCCGGCCGATGGCGTGGCGGTGATCAATGCCGACGATGCCTACGGCCGCTGGTTCGAACAGCATTTCGTCGGCACGCCGGCGCGCTGCCGTGTGCTGCGCTATGGCCTGGAACACTCGGCGGACGTGACCGCACGCGACATCCGCGCCGGCGCGCAGGGCAGCCAGTTCACTCTGGTCGCACCGACCGGCGAAGCCCGCGTGGTGCTGGGCCTGCCGGGTCGCCACAACGTCAGCAATGCGCTGGCCGCTGCCAGCCTGGCGCTGGCCGCCGGTGTCGATCTGGCGCTGATTGCCGCCGGCCTGGCCGAAGCGCAGCCGGTGCCGGGTCGCCAGATCGCCCATCAGCTGCGCAATGGCGCGGTGCTGGTGGATGACAGCTACAACGCCAACCCGGGTTCGCTGGCTGCGGCCATCGATGCCCTGGCCGCCGCGCCGGAAGAGGGCTGGCTGGTGCTGGGTGACATGCGCGAGCTGGGCCCGGACGCCGAAGCGCTGCATGCGCAGGCCGGCATCCGTGCACGCGCCGCCGGCCTGAAGCGCCTGTATGCGCTGGGTCCGCTCAGTGCCGCCGCTGCTGCCGCCTTCGGCGACGGCGGTCGTCATTTCGCCACCCATGACGCGCTGTCGCAGGCGCTGAAGGACGAGCTGCACGCTGGCGTGCGCTGCCTGGTCAAGGGTTCCCGTGGCAGCGCCATGGACACGATTGTCAAAGCGCTGCTGGCGCAAGGAGAGGAATCCCCGCATGTTGTATGAACTGGCTCGATGGTTGCAGCAGTTGGAGAGCCTGTTCGGGCTGTTCAACTACCAGACGTTCCGCGCCATCCTTGCCGCGCTGACGGCCCTGTTCCTGTCGCTGTGGCTCGGCCCGGCGATGATCCGCAAGCTTGCCCAGTTCAAGGGCGGCCAGCCGATCCGCAAGGACGGTCCGCAGACCCATTTCTCCAAGGCCGGTACGCCGACCATGGGCGGTTCGCTGATCCTGCTCACCATCACCCTGTCGGTGTTGATGTGGGCCGACCTGCGCAACCGCTACGTGTGGCTGGTGCTGGCAGTGATGCTGTGCTTCGGCGCCATCGGCTGGTATGACGACTGGATCAAGATCGTCCGCCGCGACCCGAATGGCCTGAAGTCGCGCTGGAAGTACCTGCTGCAGTCGATCTTCGGCCTGGCCGCGGGCCTGTTCCTGTTCTACACGGCCGACGTGCCGGCAGCGCTGACCTTCTACATCCCGATGTTCAAGTCGATCGCGCTGCCGCTGGCCGGCATCGGTTTCGTGGCCATCGCCTACTTCTGGATCGTCGGCTTCTCCAACGCGGTGAACCTCACCGACGGCCTGGACGGCCTGGCGATCATGCCGACCGTGCTGGTGGCCTGCGCACTGGGCGTGTTCGCCTATGCCTCGGGCAACGTGGTGTTCGCCAATTACCTGCAGATCCCGCAGATCCCGGGCGCCGGCGAGCTGGTCATCATCTGCGCGGCCATCGCCGGTGCGGGTCTCGGCTTCCTGTGGTTCAACACCTATCCGGCCATGGTGTTCATGGGCGACATCGGCGCGCTGGCGCTGGGCGCGGTGCTGGGCACGATCGCGGTGATCACCCGCCAGGAGCTGGTGCTGGTGATCATGGGCGGCGTGTTCGTCATCGAAACGCTGTCGGTGATGATCCAGGTCGCCTCGTTCAAGCTGACCGGCAAGCGCGTGTTCCGCATGGCGCCGATCCACCACCATTTCGAACTGAAGGGCTGGCCCGAGCCGCGCGTGATCGTGCGCTTCTGGATCATCTCCGTCGTGCTCGTGCTGATCGGCCTGGCCACGTTGAAGGTGCGCTGAGATGAACGACCTGTCCCGCCAGGCAACACGCCTTGAAGCCATCGAAGGCAGCTACGACAAGTGGCTGCTGGGCGCGATCATCGCGCTCACCGGTGTCGGCGTGGTGATGGTGGCGTCCAGCTCGATCGCACTGATGAGCAGCCCGTTCTACTACCTCAACCGCCACCTGATCTTCCTGGCGGTCGGTATCGTGCTGGCGGTCATCGCCGCCCGCACCGAGCTGAAGTCCATCGAGCAGTACAACCAGATGCTGCTGCTGGGCTGCTTCGTGCTGCTGCTGGCGGTGTTCACGCCGGGCCTGGGCAGCACCGTCAACGGCGCGCGCCGCTGGATCAACCTGGGCATCTCCAAGTTCCAGACGGTCGAAGCGGTGAAGGTGCTGTACATCGTGTGGCTGTCCAGCTACCTGGTGCGCTTCCGCGACGAGGTCAATGCGACCTGGCCGGCGATGCTCAAGCCGCTGGGCGTGGCCGGTGCGCTGGTGGTGCTGCTGCTGCTGCAGCCGGACTTCGGTTCCTCGACCCTGCTGCTGGCGATCACCGCCGGCATGCTGGTGCTGGGCGGGGTGAACATGCCGCGCATGTCGATGCCGGTGATCATCGGCCTGGTCGGGATGAGCGCGCTGGCGATCATCGAGCCGTACCGCATGCGCCGCATCACCTCCTTCCTGGACCCGTGGGCCGACCAGCAGGGCGACGGCTACCAGCTGTCCAACGCGCTGATGGCCGTGGGCCGTGGCGAGTGGACCGGCGTCGGCCTGGGCAACTCGGTGCAGAAGCTGTACTACCTGCCGGAAGCGCATACCGACTTCATCTTCTCGGTCACTGCCGAGGAATTCGGCTTCCTGGGTACCTGCGTGATCGTGGCGCTGTACGCGCTGCTGGTCGGCCGCACGTTCTGGCTGGGCATGCGCTGCGTGGAAATGAAGCGCCACTTCTCCGGCTACATCGCCTTCGGCATCGGCCTGTGGATCAGCATGCAGACCTTCGTCTCGATCGGCGTGAACCTGGGCATCCTGCCGACCAAGGGCCTGACCCTGCCGCTGATCTCCTCCGGCGGTTCGTCGGTGCTGATGACCTGCGTGGCGATGGGCCTGCTGCTGCGCGTGTCGTATGAACTCAAGCGCGCCGAGCGCCGCCAGGCCGTGCGCATCGGTGGCGCCGAAGACGCCGCTGCCGAGCCGATGGACGAGCCCGCCGCACCGGTGGCCGCCAGCGTGCCGATGAGTGCCGAGCCGACGGCTACCGCTGCGCCGAACGCTGCACGCGGCACCAGCCGCCTGCAGTCGCGCGTCGAACCGACCTTCGGGAGGCTGTCATGAACGCAGCCACCCACTCCGCTCGTCCAGTGATGATCCTCGCCGGTGGCACCGGCGGACACATCTTCCCCGGCCTCGCCGTGGCCCGCGTGCTGCGCGAGCGCGGCGTGCCGGTCACCTGGATGGGCGCCGACGGTGCGATGGAAACCCGCCTGGTGCCGCAGCACGACATTCCGATCGACACGCTGGCCATCACCGGCCTGCGCGGCAAGGGCAAGCTGGCTCTGCTGGGCGCGCCGTGGCGGCTGATGCGCGCGCTGCGCGCGGCCGGCATGATCATCCGCAAGCGCCAGCCGCGTGCGGTGGTGGCCTTCGGTGGATTCGCCTCCGGTCCCGGCGGCATGGCCACGCGCCTGCATGGCCTGCCGCTGATCGTGCATGAGCAGAACCGCGCACCGGGCCTGACCAATCGCATCCTGTCGCGCTATGCACGCCGTCTGCTGACCGGCTTCCCGGGCACCTTCGCCAAGGGCGAGGAGTTTGTCGGCAACCCGGTGCGTGCGGAGATCGCCGCCATCGCACCGCCGGAACAGCGCTTCGCCGACCGCCAGGGTCCGCTGCGCGTGCTGGTGGTGGGCGGCAGCCAGGGGGCACGCGCGCTCAATACCGGCGTGCCGCAGGCCATCGCTGCGCTGGGCGCTACAGTGCCGGTGCAGGTGCGCCACCAGAGCGGCGAGAAGATGCATGCCGAAGCGGTCGAGGCCTATGCCAAGGCCGGCGTGCAGGCAGAAATCACGCCGTTCATCGCCGACATGGCCGAGGCCTTTGCCTGGGCGGACCTGGTGGTGTGTCGCGCGGGCGCCTCGACATTGGCCGAGCTGTGTGCGGTGGGTGTCGGCAGCGTGCTGGTGCCTTTCCCCGCTGCCGTCGACGATCACCAGACCCGCAATGCGGAGTACCTGGTCGAGCGCGGCGCGGCGGTTTTGCTGAAGCAGGACGGAACGCTGGCCGACGGCATTGCCGCACTGCTGCGCGATCTGTCCGAAAATCCCGCCCGCCGCATGCAGATGGCGCAAGCCGCGCGTGCCCTGGCCAAGGTCGATGCCGCCGAGCGCATCGCCGATATCATTCTCGAGGAAGCTGTATGAAGAAGGCATGCCACCGCGCCTGCCCTGCGCGAGGCTGCGCATGATCCGTCGCCTGCACGACACCAACGACCTGGTGCGCGCGTTCCCGCGCGTGCATTTCGTCGGCATCGGCGGCACCGGCATGAGCGGCATCGCCGAAGTGATGCTGACGCTGGGCTATGAAGTGTCCGGCTCGGACAACGCCGACAACGTGGCGACCCGTCGCCTGGCCAGCCTGGGTGCGCGCATCATGCGCGGCCACTCCGCGGCCAACGTGCTGGGCACCGATTGCGTGGTGGTCTCCAGTGCCATCCGCGAAGACAACCCGGAACTGATGGAAGCGCGCAGCCAGCGCATTCCGATCATGCCGCGTGCGGCGATGCTGGCCGAGCTGATGCGCTTCCGCCGTGGCATCGCGGTGGCGGGTACCCATGGCAAGACCACCACCACCAGCCTCACCGCCGCGGTGCTGAGCGAAGGCGGCCTGGACCCGACCTTCGTGATCGGTGGCCAGCTGCTGGCTGCCGGTGCCAACGCCAAACTGGGTGGTGGGCAGTGGCTGGTGGCCGAGGCCGACGAAAGCGATGGCAGCTTCCTGCGCCTGAATCCGCTGATGTCGATCATCACCAACATCGATGCAGACCACCTGGAGAACTACGGCAACGACTTCGCCCGCGTGCAGGCGGCGTTCGCCGAGTTCCTGCAGCGCCTGCCGTTCTACGGCCTGGCGGTGCTGTGCATCGACGATCCGGAAGTGGCGGCTCTGGCTGCCAAGACCCCGCGCCACGTGATGAGCTACGGCATGAGCCCGCAGGCCGACGTGCGCGCCGAGAACGTGGTGCAGGAAGGCTCGCGCATGCGCTTCACCCTGCGCCTGCCGCAGGGCACCAGCCAGGAAGTGGTGCTGGCGCTGCCGGGCAAGCACAACGTGCTGAATGCACTGGCCGCCGCCGCAGTGGGCTGGCAGCTGGGCGTGGCCCCGGATGCGATCGCGCGCGCACTGGAAGGCTTTGCCGGTGTCGGTCGTCGCTTCAACGATCTGGGCGAAGTGACCACCGCCAGCGGCGCCAAGGTGCGCATCATCGACGACTACGGCCATCACCCGAGCGAGCTGGAGGCGGTGTTCGCCGCGGCCCGCGGCGGCTGGGCCGACAAGCGCCTGGTGGTGGCCTTCCAGCCGCACCGCTACAGCCGTACCCGCGACCAGTTCGACAAGTTCGCCGCGGTGCTGTCCAGCGTCGATGCACTGGTGCTGAGCGAGGTCTACCCGGCCGGCGAGGAACCCATTGCCGGTGCCGATTCGCATGCGCTGGCCCGCGCCATCCGCGCGCGCGGCCGCAGCGAACCGGTGGTGGTGGGCAAGGCCGCCGAGCTGGCCAGCGTGCTGCCGGACGTGCTGCAGGACGGTGACCTGCTGCTGATGATGGGCGCCGGCGACATCGGTGCCGTGGCCACCCATATCGCGGTGGAAGGCTTCAAGGGGGAGGGCGAGGCGTGAGCGCGCTGACCTTCCCGCCGCTGCGCGTGACCGACCCGGCCGTGTTCGGTCGCGTCGCCGTGCTGCTCGGCGGCAGTTCCAGCGAACGCGAGGTGTCGCTGGATTCCGGTCGCAACGTGCTCGAAGCCCTGCAGTCGCGTGGCGTCGATGCGTTCGCCGTGGACGGCATCCCGGCGCTGGCCAAGGCGCTCGCCGCCGGCGGCATCGACCGTGTGTTCAACATCCTGCACGGCCACAACGGTGGCGGTGAGGACGGCATCGTACAGGGCTTGATGGATGCCTTCGGCGTGCCGTACACCGGCTCGAACGTGCTGGGTTCGGCGCTGAGCATGGACAAGATCCGCACCAAGCAGGTGTGGCTGACGCTGGGCCTGCCGACGCCGCAGTACCGCAAGGTCACTGCCGAGGACGTGCACGCCAATGCCGCCGAACTCGGCCTGCCGGTGGTGGTGAAGCCGGCCAACGAAGGCTCCAGCGTGGGCATCAGCCGGGTCACCGATGACGCCGGCCTGGACGAGGCGGTGGCCCTGGCTGCGCGCTACGACGGCCAGCTGCTGATGGAGCAGATGGTGGTCGGCGACGAACTGACGGTGGCCATCCTCGGCGACGTTGCGCTGCCGTCGATCCGCATCGTGCCCAAGGGCCAGTGGTACGACTACAACGCCAAGTACATTGCCGAAGACACCCAGTACCTGTGCCCGGGCCTGGACGGTGACGCCGAAGAGGAAATCCGTCGCATCGCGCTGGCCGCATTCCGTGCCGCTGGCTGCCGTGGCTGGGGCCGCGTGGACGTGATGCGTGATCGCGACAGCGGCCGTTTCTTCCTGCTGGAAGTGAACACCGCGCCGGGCATGACCAGCCACTCGCTGGTGCCCAAGGCGGCCCGCCAGGCCGGCATCGGTTTCGAGGAGCTGGTGTGGCGTGTGCTGGAACAGACCCTGGAGGCCTCGCACGCATGAACGCGGTGCTGCGCATCTTCGTCTGGCTGTTGGCGCTGTCGGTGGTTGCACTGCCGGTGGTGGCCGTAGTCAATGGCTGGGTCGGCGCCGAGCGCTGGCCGCTGGCGAAGCTGCGCGTGCATGGTGAGTTCAAGCGGGTGCCGGCCGAGCAGCTGCAGCAGGTGCTGCTGCCGTACGCGCATGCGGGCTTCTTCGCGGTCAAGCTGCAGGACGCGCAGGACGCACTGGAACAGCTGCCCTGGGTGGAAAGCGCGCAGGTGCGCAAGCAGTGGCCGGACGTGCTGGAAGTGACCCTGGTCGAGCACAAGCCGTTCGCGCGCTGGGGCAATGACCGCCTGGTCTCCGAGCAGGGCAAGTTGTTCCCCACGCCGAAGAAGCTGGCCGATCTGGCGCTGCCCGAACTGGACGGCCCGGACAGCCAGACCGAAGAAGTGATGAAGCTGTACAGCGACTCGCGTGCATTGTTCGCACCGGCCGGCGTGGACGTGCGCCGGGTGACGATGGACGCGCGCGGCAGCTGGTCGCTGGTGCTGAGCAACGGCACCGAAGTGGTGGTCGGCCGTGACGACGCGCGCTCGCGCATGCAGCGCTTCGTCAAGGTGCTGCCGCAGCTCAACCGCCAGGACGCGCCGATCGAGCGCGCCGACCTTCGTTACACCAATGGTTTCACGCTGAGCTGGGGTACCCCGGCCACGCCGGCGAAAACGCCGGCGACCCCGGCCAGCAGGACGCAGGAAAGGACATGAATCGCAAGGGTGACAAATCGCTGATCGTTGGCCTGGACATCGGCACCTCCAAGGTGGTGGCGCTGGTGGGCGAGTACTCGCCGGGCAATCCGATCGAAGTGATCGGCATCGGCTCGCACGAGTCGCGCGGGCTCAAGCGTGGCGTGGTGGTGGACATCGAATCGACCGTGCAGTCGATCCAGCGCGCGGTGGAAGAAGCCGAGCTGATGGCCGGCTGCGAGATCCGCTCGGTGTATGCCTCGATTTCCGGTAACCACGTGCAGTGCAAGAACTCGCCGGGCATCGTGCCGATCCGCGACGGGGAGGTGACCTGGGGCGACCTGGATCGCGTGCTTGATGCGGCCAAGGCGGTGGCGATCCCGGCCGACCAGAAGATCCTGCATGCGATCCCGCGCGAGTATGTGCTGGACGATTCGCAGGAAGGCATCCGCAACCCGGTCGGCATGACCGGCGTGCGCCTGGAGGTGCACGCGCACCTGGTGGTGTGCGCGCAGTCCGCTGCGGCCAACATCAGCAAGTGCGTGCAGCGCTGTGGCCTGCAGGTGGACGACCTGGTGCTGTCCTCGCTGGCCTCCAGCGTGGCCGTGCTGACTGCCGACGAGCGCGAGCTGGGCGTGGTGCTGGTCGATATGGGCGCCGGTACCACCGATATCGCGGTGTTCGTGCAGGGCGCGATCTGCCACACGGCCTCGCTGCCGATCGCCGGCGACCACGTCACCAACGACATCGCGCACATGCTGCGCACGCCGACCCCGGAAGCCGAGCAGATCAAGGTGCGCTACGCCTGCGCCCTGGCCCAGCTGGCCACCGCCGAGGAGAGCATCCAGGTGCCGTCGGTGGGCGACCGCCCGCCGCGCCGCATGCCGCGCCATTCGCTGGCGCAGGCGGTGCAGGGCCGCTACGAGGAAATCTTCGAGATGGTGCAGGCCGAACTGCGCCGCTCCGGCTTCGAGGAACTGGTGCGCGCCGGCATGGTGCTGACCGGTGGCGCGTCGAAGATGGAAGGCGTGGTCGAACTGGCCGAGGAAATGCTGCAGATGCCGGTGCGCGTGGGCATCCCGCAGCACGTCACCGGCCTCGGCGAAGTGGTGGGCAACCCGGTGCACGCCACCGGCGTGGGCCTGCTGTTGATGGGCAGCCAGATCGAGCACCCGCGGCGGCCGTCGCTGCCGACCGGGCGCGCTGGAAGCATGTTCAAGAAACTCAAGACCTGGTTCCGCGGCGAGTTCTGACGCGGAACCCGAAACCCCCGGCATCGCCAGGGCGCAACACCCGCAGTACCCGCATCACAACGCAACACCGGCAACACACAACCCACACAGCCGCAACGTCGGCATGCAGCAGGACGGCAGGACGCCCGAATGCCCATGCCCGCCAAAGCGGATACAACGAGGACACGGACATGGCGCATTTTGAACTGATCGAAAAGATGGCACCCAATGCGGTGATCAAGGTGGTTGGCGTGGGCGGCGGCGGCGGCAATGCCGTGGCGCACATGGTCAACTCGGCGGTGGACGGCGTGGAATTCATCACTGCCAACACCGACTCGCAGGCCATCAAGAATTGTGGCGCCAAGCTGCAGCTGCAGCTGGGCACCAACGTGACCAAGGGCCTGGGCGCAGGCGCGAACCCGGAAGTCGGCCGCCAGGCCGCGCTGGAAGACCGTGAGCGCATCATGGACGCGCTGCAGGGTGCGGACATGGTGTTCATCACCGCCGGCATGGGCGGTGGCACCGGCACCGGCGCTGCGCCGGTGGTGGCACAGCTGGCCAAGGAAATGGGCATCCTGACCGTGGCCGTGGTCACCAAGCCGTTCCCGTTCGAAGGCCGTCGCCGCATGCAGGTGGCGCTGAAGGGCATCGAGGAACTGAGCCAGCACTGCGACTCGCTGATCACCATCCCGAACGAGAAGCTGATCACCGTGCTGGGTCGCAACGCGACCATGATCCAGGCCTTCCGTGCCGCCAACGACGTGCTGCAGGGCGCCGTGCAGGGCATCGCCGACCTGATCGTGCGTCCGGGCCTGATCAACGTCGACTTCGCCGACGTGCGCACCGTCATGTCCGAAATGGGCCTGGCGATGATGGGTACCGGCACCGCCCGTGGCGATGACCGCGCCCAGGCCGCTGCCGAGTCGGCGATCCAGAACCCGCTGCTGGACGACGTGAACCTGGCCGGTGCCAACGGCATCCTGGTCAACATCACCGCCGGCGCCGACTTCACCATGGCCGAGTTCGACGAGATCGGCCGCACCATCGATGGCTTCGCTTCCGAAGATGCCACCGTGGTGGTCGGTACGGTGCTGGATCCGGACATGCAGGACGAAGTGCGCGTGACCGTGGTCGCCACCGGCCTGAACCGCGTCTCGGCCAGCAAGACCCAGCGTCCGGGCGAGCGTGCGCCGATCAAGCTGGTCCGCAATGCCACCACCGGCCAGCCGGAGTTCGGCGAGTTCGACAATGGTGGCGACGCCGTGTCCAAGGCTGTCGGCGGCATGGGCCTGGGCCTGCGTCGTGCCAGCAGCGACACCGCGGCAGCGTCCACTGCGTCGGCCCCGGCGGCGTCGGCCCCGGCTGCAGCGGAACTGCCGAACGATTACCTGGACATCCCGGCCTTCCTGCGCCGCCAGGCGGACTGAGCGGGGCTGCCCGGGGCTTGTCCTCCCCGGGTTGCGCCACCATGTCCTGAAAACGCGGGCGCCGGGCCAGGATGGGCCCGGCCGCCCTGCTTCACGCGCGTCCCCGCGGCGTGCCGGTGCGTCCTGCCGGCGGCTTTCACTGGCGTTTCAGCCAGGGTAGGGGAGGGCGCGTGTTAATCTAATGTGTCACTTCCGGTCCATCCCCCATGATCCAGCAACGCACCCTCAAGAACACGATCCGCGCCACCGGCGTTGGCCTGCACAGCGGTGACAAGGTCTACATGACCCTGCGCCCGGCACCGGTCAACCATGGCATCGTGTTCCGCCGCGTGGACCTGGACCCGGTGGTGGAAGTGCCGGCCAAGGCCGAGCTGGTCACCGAAGTGACCCTGTGCACCGGCCTGACCTGCAACGACGCCAAGATCCAGACCGTCGAACACCTGATGTCGGCGCTGGCCGGCCTGGGTGTGGACAACATCATCGTTGAACTGTCCTCGGCCGAGCTGCCGATCATGGACGGTTCGGCTGGCCCGTTCGTGTTCCTGCTGCAGTCGGCGGGCATCGTGGAACAGGATGCGCCCAAGCGCTTCATCCGCGTGCTGAAGACCGTGGAAGTGACCGAGGGCGACAAGGTGGCCCGCTTCACCCCGTACGAGGGCTACAAGCTGGGCTTCACCATCCAGTTCGACCACCCGATGATCCCGGCCAAGCAGTCGCGCCAGGAAATCGAGTTCTCGACGCTGGCCTACACCAAGGAAATCTCCCGCGCGCGCACCTTCGGTTTCATGCGCGACCTGGAATACATGCGCGAGCGCAACCTGGGCCTGGGCGGTTCGATGGACAACGCCATCGTGCTGGACGAGTTCCGCGTGCTCAACGAAGACGGCCTGCGCTACGCCGACGAATTCGTGCGCCACAAGATCCTCGACGCGATCGGCGACCTCTATCTGGCCGGTGGCCAGGTGCTGGGCGCCTACGAAGGCTTCAAGTCCGGCCACGCGCTCAACAACAAGCTGGTGCGGGCGCTGATGGCCGACGCGACCGCCTGGGAATGGGTCAGCTTCGACTCGCCGGCCACCCCGGATCCGGTCGAATACGCTACCCCGGCCTACGCCTGATCATTCCAGGTCATTGAAACGAAAGACAAAAACGCCGCCTGAAAGGGCGGCGTTGTCGTTTCCGGCGCCGACGGCGCATTCAGCGTACTTTGAAAGTCTCAAGGCCGGTTCGAGGTCACGGTTTTGTGAACCTGTTGGATCGGAAGCCTGAATTTAACGTAGTTTTAACAACAATCTAACGACAGGCCCCCGGTTGGCAGCTAGGATGCGACCCGGCCCCCGAAATGTTTCACGCCGTGGTGACACGCGCGACGGGGAGCGGAGCTGGATGCTCCGTTGTCGTCAGGACCGCTTCTTCGGCTTCGAAGGAACGTCCTGCAGGCAAGCCAAGGCGTCGCGTAGCCCTTTGTGCGTGGCGGCTGAAACTGCGTGGGGTCCATTCCGGTTGTCGAGCGCTGGGGAGCGCGTGGGAGTGGGAGACGCAGTCTTGATGGTCACCCTGGTGGCCTTCAGCCCGATGGAACGGGCCGCGTCGAGCAACTGGGCTTCGGCAAGCCGCAACTTGGCATGCCAGACCGGGGACTCGACGAGAAAAACGAGGTGTTCCCCGTCCACATTGGCCAGCCGGCAACGGCTGCGCAGAGGTGGCGGCAACTGGGGGCGCAACTGACGGTCCAGCGCGTCGAGCCACAAGGCACGCCGCAGCGGGTTCCCGCTTTTGTCCGCCATCACCGCATCCAGCGCCGGCTTCGGCACTGACGCGGGGCGAACGCTGGATTTCGGCTCAGACATGAAAACTCACTGATGGCATTCAAAAAGATCGTAATCAAAACGCGTGAAGGACAGGCCAAGTCGTCGCCGATCGCGCGTTTGCGGTTCTATTTCGAGGACCGCCCCCGCGCCCTGCTGGGCAGCGTGCTCGGGGTAGGCTGCATTATCGGCCTTGCCGGCGGCATTGGCGCCAGCGCGCTGAATGATTCCCGGCTGCAGGCCAAGGTCGAGCGCCAGGATGCGGAGCTGGCCAAGGTCAAGCGCGATGCGCAGACCCAGGTCAACGCGCTGGCGGCCCGCCTCGGCGAGCTGCAGGCCCAGGCCACCCGCCTCAACGCCCTTGGCGAACGGCTGACCCAGATGGGCAAGCTGGAAGACGGCGAGTTCGACTTCAACGAGACCCCCGGTCTCGGTGACGGCGACGCCGGCGGCCCGACCAGCGACATCCCGGTCAAGGACGTCAACGCCGACTTACAGGTGCTGGAGCAGCGCTTCGCTGCTTCAGGCCGCCAGTTGTCGGTGATGGAATCGCTGATGTTCGACCACCAGCTGCAGCAGAACGCCGTGCCGTCGCGCATGCCGATCCGCAACAGCTACGTGACCTCCGGT
This sequence comes from Stenotrophomonas sp. WED208, assembly GCF_040984485.1. Taxonomy (NCBI): domain Bacteria; kingdom Pseudomonadati; phylum Pseudomonadota; class Gammaproteobacteria; order Lysobacterales; family Lysobacteraceae; genus Stenotrophomonas; species Stenotrophomonas sp. WED208. Next base: position 3,938,945 of record NZ_JAZARB010000001.1, on the reverse strand, counting down.
TTCGGCACCCGTGCCGACCCGTTCGGCCGCGGTGCCGCCACCCACAAGGGCATGGACTTCCACGCCAAGGTCGGTGACCCGGTGATGGCCGTCGCCGAAGGCGTGGTCAGCTTTGCCGGCGTGAAGGGCGGCTACGGCAACGTGGTCGATGTCGACCACGGTAACGGCTACGTCACCCGCTACGCCCACAATTCGCGCCTGGTGGTGAAGGCCGGTGACCTGGTCCGTGCCGGCCAGGAAGTGGCCAAGGCCGGTTCCACCGGGCGTTCGACCGGTGCCCACGTGCACTTCGAAGTGTGGGAAAACGGCAACGTGGTCAACCCGCGCAAGTTCCTCGGCGACGGCGGCAACACGCCGGTCGGCCGCGTCAGCCGCGGCTGATGCCCGGGTCGGATCCCTTCCGCGCCGCGGGAGGGTTCTGACCCGATGCGGGTGATCTGGTAGTGCCGGCCGCTGGCCGGCAATTCCTTTGAGGGGGCCGAACGAGGTTGCCGGCCAGCGGCCGGCACTACCCCACGGGGTTGAAACCCCTTGCGGCCGTCCCAAGCTACAATGGGTGTTGCCATCGACAGGGCGCCAGGCGCCCTGTTTCGTTTGCGGCGGACGGATCCCAAGGGGGAGGCCGGGCGTCGTGTCCATCCAACCCGGTTCCTTCAATGATCAACAGCCTGCTTACCCGCGTATTTGGCAGTCGTAACGAACGACAGCTGCGCCAGCTCAACCGCATCGTCGCCAAGATCAATGCGCTGGAGCCGGAGATCGAGAAGCTTTCCGACGAGCAGCTTCAGGCCAAGACGCCGGAGTTCAAGCAGCGCATCGCCGACGGTGAAGCCCTGGACAAGGTGCTGCCGGAAGCGTTCGCGGTCTGCCGCGAAGCCGGTCGCCGCGTGCTGGGCATGCGCCACTACGACGTGCAGCTGATCGGTGGCATGGTGCTTCACCTGGGCAAGATCGCAGAAATGCGCACCGGTGAAGGCAAGACCCTGGTGGCGACCCTGCCGGTGTACCTCAACGCGCTGGAAGGCAAGGGCGTGCATGTGGTCACCGTGAACGACTACCTGGCCCGCCGCGACGCCGCGCAGATGGGCAAGCTGTACAACTGGCTGGGCCTGAGCGTGGGCGTGGTGTACCCGGGCATGCCGCACAGCGACAAGCGCGAAGCCTACGCCTCGGACATCACCTACGGCACCAACAACGAATTCGGCTTCGACTACCTGCGCGACAACATGGCGCTGTCCAAGGCCGATCGCTACCAGCGCGGCCTGCACTACGCCATCGTCGACGAAGTCGACTCCATCCTGATCGACGAAGCGCGTACCCCGCTGATCATCTCCGGCCCGGCCGACGACTCCCCGGAGCTGTACATCCGCGTCAACCGTGTCGTGCCGAACCTGGTCAAGCAGGAAGCGGAAGACGGCGAAGGCGACTTCTGGGTCGACGAGAAGGGCAAGCAGGTGCACCTGTCCGAAGCGGGCATGGAGCACGCCGAGCAGCTGCTGGTCGAGGCCGGCATCCTCGACGGCGAGACCGAAGGCCTGTACGCGCCGCAGAACCTGACCGTGGTCCACCACCTCAACGCCGCACTGCGCGCGCACGCGATCTACCAGCGTGACGTGGACTACATCGTGCGCGATGGCGAAGTGGTCATCGTCGATGAGTTCACCGGCCGCACCCTGTCCGGCCGCCGCTGGTCCGATGGCCTGCACCAGGCGGTGGAAGCGAAGGAAGGCGTGCCGGTCCAGCGCGAGAACCAGACGCTGGCCAGCATCACCTTCCAGAACCTGTTCCGCATGTACAAGAAGCTGTCCGGCATGACCGGTACGGCCGATACCGAAGCCTTCGAGTTCCAGAGCATCTATGGCCTGGAAGTGGTGGTGATCCCGACCAACCGCCCGACCATCCGCAAGGACAGCCCGGACCAGGTGTTCCTGAACCGCAAGGGCAAGTTCAATGCGGTGCTGGCCGACATCGAGGAGTGCGCCAAGCGCGGCCAGCCGGTGCTGGTGGGTACCACCTCGATCGAAACCTCGGAAATGCTGTCCGAGCACCTGCGCAAGGCCGGCGTGAAGCACGAAGTGCTCAACGCCAAGCAGCATGACCGCGAAGCGACCATCGTCGCCAATGCCGGCCGTCCGGCGGCCGTGACCATCGCCACCAACATGGCCGGCCGCGGTACCGACATCGTGCTGGGCGGTTCGCTGGAAGCGGAGATCCACGAGCTGGGCGAGGGCGCGACCGATGAGCAGAAGGCTGCGGTCAAGGCCGAATGGCAGAAGCGCCACGAGGCGGTGAAGGCTGCGGGCGGCCTGCACATCGTCGGTACCGAGCGCCATGAATCGCGTCGTATCGATAACCAGCTGCGTGGCCGTTCCGGCCGCCAGGGTGACCCGGGTTCGTCCCGCTTCTACCTGTCGCTGGAAGACAACCTGATGCGCATCTTCGCCTCCGACTGGGTGCAGAAGGCCATGCGCATGATGGGCATGAAGGAAGACGACGTCATCGAAGACCGCCTGGTCAGCCGCCAGATCGAGAAGGCGCAGCGCAAGGTCGAGGCCCACAACTTCGACATCCGCAAGAACCTGCTGGACTTCGACGACGTCAACAACGACCAGCGCAAGGTGATCTACGCCCAGCGCGATGAACTGCTGGACGCCGAGTCGGTGAAGGACAATGTCGACGGCATCCGCGACGACGTGATCTTCGACGTGGTGGCCCGCTTCGTGCCGCCGAACTCGATCGACGAGCAGTGGGACCTGCGTGGCCTGGAAGCGACCCTGGAGTCGGACTTCGGCCTGCAGATGTCGCTGACCGACCTGGTCAAGGAACACGAGGAACTGGACGCCGAGGCGATTGCCGCCAAGGTGCAGGAGCGCGTCAACCAGCACTTCGCCGAGAAGGAAGCCGGCGTGGGCGAAGAGACCATGCGCGCGCTGGAGAAGCACGTGATGCTGACCGTGCTGGACCAGAGCTGGAAGGAGCACCTGGCCCGCATGGATTACCTGCGCCAGGGCATCTACCTGCGTGGTTACGCGCAGAAGCAGCCGAAGCAGGAATACAAGAAGGAAGCCTTCGAGCTGTTCTCGGACATGCTGGAAAACGTCAAGCGCGAAGTGGTGACCCTGCTGTCGCGTGTGCGCATCCGCAGCGACGAGGAAGTGCAGGCGCTGGAAGCCGCCGAGCGCCAGCAGGCCGAAGCACGCCTGAGCCAGTCGCAGTTCCAGCACCAGGACGTGGGCGGCTACAGCGCCGACGAGGAAGCCGCGCAGGTGCAGGCTGCCCAGCAGGGCGTGGCGCAGATGCAGCGCGACGAGCCGAAGATCGGCCGCAACGATCCGTGCCCGTGCGGCAGTGGCAAGAAGTACAAGCACTGCCACGGCCAGCTGAGCTGATCCCGAAGAGCCCCGCGAAAGCGGGGCTTTTCGTTTGTGGCGGGGCAACCGCACCGGATCCGTGATTGCGCCGGTCGCCCTGTTCTGGGCATGCTTCCCCCATGGCTTCCCCCACCCGATCGATCCACGTTGTAGCGGCCGTCATCACCGATGCCCGTGGCCGCGTGCTGCTCAACCGCCGTACCGAGAACCGCGACATGGCCGGCCTGTGGGAATTCCCCGGCGGCAAGCGCGAATCCGGCGAGACCTCCGAACAGGCGCTGGTGCGCGAGCTGCGCGAGGAGCTGGGCATCGAGGCCGATGTCGGCGAGTGGCTGATGGACGTGCCGCAGCGCTATCCGGACAAGCACCTGACCCTGGAGGTGCGCCACGTGCGCAGCTGGAAGGGCACCCCACGCGGACGTGAGGGGCAGGCGATCACCTGGGTGGCGCCGGACAAGCTGGGCCGCTATTCGATGCCACCGGCCGACCTGCCGGTGGTGGCCGCCCTGCGCCAGCCCGACAGCTACCTGATCACCCCGGCGCCGGCCGATGACGCCGACGGCGTGCAGCATTGGCATGAGCAGCTTCAGCGTGTGGTGGCGGCGGGCCAGCAGCGCATCCAGCTGCGGTTGCCGATGGCGCATCCGCAGCGCCAGGCGATGGTCGAACAGGTCGTGCGCGCGCATCGTCGCAGCGGGGTGCAGTGGTTGCTCAACCGCGATATCGAGCTGGCACGCGCATTGGGCGTGGGGGTGCACCTGGGCAGCGAACAGCTGCTGGAGCTGTCGCAGCGTCCACTGCCCGAAGGCCAGCTGGTGGCCGCGTCCTGCCATGACCTGCAGCAGCTGCAGGCCGCACAGCGGCTGGGCTGCGACTTCGCCGTGCTGGGTCCTGTGCAGGCCACGGCCAGCCATCCCGATGCCGTGCCGCTGGGCTGGGATGCCTTCGCCGAGCTGCGTGCGCAGGTGTCACTACCGATCTACGCGCTGGGTGGCATGGGCAGTGGCCATGTCTCCGAGGCGCGCCGCCATGGCGGGCAGGGCATCGCCGCCATCCGCGCGCTGTGGCCTGCGTGATGCAAACAGGGTCGGATCCCCACAACGCGGGGCTCTGACCCCATCGCTGGAATCGGGGGTCAGAGCCCTTTCCGCAGGAAAGGGATCCGACCCCTGGCGATCACAGTGTGATCCAGAAGCACCCGTATTGCCGTCGCAACCCCAGCACCGTCGAAGCGCGCGACGCGCTGCCGGGCAGGGTCTGCTCCAGGCGTAGGCCGACCGGATGGCGCACGGCCGGGGGCTCAGGGTCGGATCCCTGCGCCGCAGGGCTCTGACCCTCATCCTGCGATTGCGGCAGCGCCTGCGAGGGATACACCGGCACCACGTCCACCAGCGGCCGCCGCGCCAACGATTCCAGCTGGCCGAGGATGCGCTGCGCGCCCGCATCGGAAACGGCGCCCCACAGGTACAGCGAGGACAGCCGGTTCACGTCGTTGCTGAGGATGCCAGTACGCAGTGCATCCACCAGTTCGCTCAGCCGCCGCGGGCAGCGTGCCCCGAGGGTGTCGCGCTGCAGGGTGTTGCCGGCGGGCGCAGGCGGTGGCAGCCGCGACTGCGCACCCAGGCTGTCGCAGGGACGGTCGGTATACACGCTTTGGCCCTGGGCATCGGTGCAGCGGTTCAGGCGCGTGGCCTGCGCGTGGACATCGTTCGATAGCACGCACAGCGGCAGCAGCAACAGCAGGAAGGAAAGCCGGATCATCCTCGCAGGGTAGCGCCGATCACGCTTGCGCGCCGTGCTTTCAGCCCTGCAGCAGCTTCAGTACCGAGGTGGTCGGCTTGGCCAGGTTCAAGGTGTAGAAGTGCAGGCCGGGGGCGCCGCCCTCGATCAGGCGCTGGCACAGCTTGGCCACCACTTCAGTGCCGAATGCACGCACCGACTCCGCATCATCGCCATAGGCCTGCATCTTGCGGCTGATCCAGCGCGGGATCTCCGCACCGCACTGTTCGGAGAAGCGGCGCAGCTGGCTGAAGTTGGCGATCGGCATGATGCCGGGCGTGATCGGCACCTGCACACCCAGCCGCCGCACTTCGTCGACGAAATGGAAGTACGCGTCCGGGTTGAAGAAGTACTGGGTGATCGCCGCATCGGCACCGGCGTCGATCTTGGCCTTGAAGTGCTTCAGGTCGGCCAGTGCGTCGGAAGCCTGCGGGTGCGTTTCGGGGTACGCGCCCACTTCGATATGGAACGCATCCCCATGCTCGGCGCGGATGAAGTCGATCAGTTCGGCGGCATAGCGCATGTCACCGGGGAAGCCCATGCCCGACGGCAGATCGCCGCGCAGCGCGACCAGGCGGCGGCAGCCGATGGCGCGGTACAGCTTGAGCAGCTCGCGGATTTCCTGACGGGTGCCACCGACGCAGGACAGGTGCGGTGCGGCATCGAAGCCATGGTGCTGGTTGAGGTGGCGCACGGTCTCGGAGGTGTAGCTCAGGGTCGAGCCACCGGCACCGAAGGTGCACGACACGTACTCGGGGCCGTAGTCCTTCAACCTGGCCGCGGCGCGGTCCAGCTGGCTGCGCTGTTCGTCGGTCTTGGGCGGATAGAACTCGAAGCTGATGGCGGTCATGGCACGGGCGGCAGCGGCGGGTGCGGATCAGTATATCGCTTCATCAAGATGGATGTTGTCAATTTGTGCGGGTGCGCACCGTCCGTCGCCTGCGACCGTTCGCCCCGGCGATCGGCCGCTGCTCCGAAATCGCAACCCGGGTGCCGTGGCCGGCGGCACGCTGTTCCCATCCCGGCAACACCCACCCGACGAAGGAGCAGACGATGAAGATCTTCCTGGCACTCTGGTATGCAATGAAGGCCCTGGCCCGGCTGGCGATGATCGGCATGGCGATGGCCGTGCTCGGTTCCGGCTCGGCGCACGCCGCCAGCGCCAGCGCCCCGGCGGCGGGCAAGGTGCAGGTCGAGGTGGTCGGCAAGGGCCGCCCGCTGCTCATGATCCCCGGTCTCAACAGCAGTGCTGAGGTCTGGCGCGAGACCTGCCTGGCCCTGAAGGATGTGCAGTGCCATCTGGTGCAGCTGCCGGGCTTTGCCGGCGCCGCAGCCGCTGATCCGCGCCCGGCCGAGTTCCTGCCGGCGATGCGCGGGCAACTGCTGGCCTACCTGCATGACCAGCACCTGGGGCCGGTGGTGGTGGTTGGCCACAGCCTCGGTGGCCTGCTGGGCCTGCAGATGGCGCAGGCCGAGCCGAAGGCGGTCAGCGCGCTGGTGGTGGTTGACGCCCTGCCATTCCTGCCGGCCGCGCGTGACCCGAAGGCCACCGCTGACAGCGTGCGGCCGATGGCCGACCAGCTGCGCAAGGGCATGCTGGCCGCCGACGCCGCGCAATGGCAGGCGCAGTTGAGGGCGGGCCTGCCGGGGATGACCCGCGATCCGCAGCGCCAGGCCGAACTGGGCCGCTGGGGCGAAGACAGCGACCGCCAGACCACGGCCGATGCCATGCATGCGGTGATGACCACCGACCTGCGTGACAGCATCGCTTCGATCGCCGCACCGACGCTGGTGCTGGGCAGCTGGGCCGGCTACCAGCCGATGGGTGGCACCGAGGACGGCACCCGGGCGGTATTCCAGTCGCAGTACGCGAAACTGCGGGGCGTGCAGATCGCGATGAGCGCGCAGGGTTTCCACTTCCTGATGTGGGATGATCCGCGCTGGTTGCAGGAACAGGTGCAGCGTTTCCTCGCCGCGCATCCCTGACCGTTGTCCGCCCTCCTGCCATCGCCGAGAGCCCGCATGGACGCCACCACGTCATCCCGCCGCTTCTGGACGCTCAACGCACTGGCATGGGCTGGCTATGCGATGTACGGGCTGTGGGTCGGCACGCGGATCGGCGGCGGTGCGGTGTTCAGTGGCATCGTGTTGATCACCGTCAGCGTGGCGGTCTCACTCTGGTTGTGCAGCGGCGCACTGCGTTCGATTGCACTGCGCCAGCGCTGGTGGGATGCGAGCCTGGCCAGCCTGGTACTGAAGCTGGCCGCCGGTGTGGTGCTCGGGGCCAGCGTCGCTCAGGCGGTAACGGCGGCGCTGCTGCTGCCGGCACTGGCGCTGGGCTGGGTGCAACTGCCTGGCGGCCATGCGGATTACCAGTGGTCTTCGCTGCTGGTGTACTGGATGAACACCGCGTTGTTCCTGCTGATGTGGACCGGCTTGTGGGCGGGCCTGCACGGCCTGCGGCGGGCACGCCACAGTGAGCTGGCCCGCCTGCGCGCCGAGGCCGAACGCAGCGCCCTGGAGCGCGATGCGCTGCGTGCGCGGCTCAACCCGCACTTCATGTTCAATGCGCTGAACAACCTGCGTGCGCTGATCCTGGAAGACCCGGAACGGGCCCGCGACATGGTCACCCGCTTGTCGCGCACGCTGCGCCAGGCGCTGGCGCACAACCGCAGCGAGCAGGTCACGCTGGCCGAGGAACTGGCGGTGGTCGACGACTACCTGGCCATCGAGGCGGTCCATTTTGAACAGCGCCTGCAGGTGCGGCAGCAGATCGATGCCGATGCCATGCAGGCGCAGCTGCCGGCGATGGCGTTGCAGCTGCTGGTGGAGAACGCGATCAAGCACGGCATCGCCAGCCGCCCGGGCGGCGGCGAGGTGCAGATCCATGCCACGCTGGACAATGACGTGCTGCGCCTGCAGGTGGACAATCCGCTGGCCAGCGTCAGCGAGCCCACCCACGGACATGGCGTCGGCCTGGCCTACCTGCGTGCGCAGCTCGGTACGCAAGGTCGTTTCACCCTGCAGCCGGTCGGCGACCGCATGCAGGCCCTGCTGGAGATTCCGCAATGAATGGCGTGCTGCGCGTGTTGATCGTTGATGATGCGCGGCTGGCGCGGCAGGAGCTGCGCACGCTGTTGTCGGCGCTGCCGTGGGTGCAGTGCGTGGGCGAGGCCGACGATGTGCCGGCCGCGCGCGAGGCGATCGCCACGCTGGCCCCGGACCTGGTGCTGCTGGATGTGCAGATGCCCTCCGGCAGCGGCTTCGACGTGCTGGACGGCCTGGAGGTGGTGCCGGCCGTGGTCTTCGTTACTGCCTACGACACCTACGCGGTGCGTGCGTTCCAGGCCAATGCGCTGGATTATCTGGTGAAGCCGGTGGAGGCGCCGCGCTTGCTGGAGGCGCTGGAGCGGGCGCGCCAGCGCGAAGTGGTGGCGGCCGAAACGCCGGAGTCGCGCGGCACGCTGGGTGCGCAGGACCAGGTGTTCGTGCGCGAGGGCGAACGCTGCTGGTTCGTGGCGGTCTCCGAGATCCGCCGGCTGGTGGTGGATGGCAACTACACGCGGCTGTGGTTCCGCGACCAGAACGCCCTGCTGACCCGCAGCCTGAGCGCGCTGGAAGCACGCCTGCCGCCGGATCTGTTCTTCCGTGCCAACCGCAATACGCTGGTCAACCTGCGCCGCATCCGTGGCGTGACGCCCAGCATCGCTGATGGTTATGACCTGGCGCTGGATGACGGCAGCGAGGTGGAGGTGTCGCGCCGGCAGGCGCGTGAACTGCGCGAGCGGATGGCGTTGTAGCTGCCGCTACAGCTCGGCACTGACGGGGCTGGTGAGGAAGCCCCACAACAACCGCGCCATCACGGCGGGCGAACGTGCCTGCTTGCGCGCATAGGCCAGCAGCGCATCCAGCCGCGGGCGGTCGTAGAGATGGCCGGCCAGCAGCACCGCATGCACGCGGCGGGTATTGGCGGTGTCGTGCAGCGGATTGCCATCGAGCAGCACCAGATCGGCCACCTTGCCGACCTCGACGCTGCCATGCGATGCCTGCAGGTCCAGATGGCGCGCGGCCTGCAGCGTGGCTGCGCGCAGCACGTCGGCCTGGCTCAGGCCGGCCTGCCGCAGCCATTGCAGTTCATCGTGGTAGCGGAAGCCGCCCAGCCCGGTATCGGTGCCGACCAGCACGGTGACGCCCGCATGATGCGCGGCGCCGGTCAGCGCCAGCCCGTGCTCGAAGTAGGCCTTCAGTGCGTCTTCGCCGCGCAGGCCGGGGTGGCGCGCCACGGTGGCCTGCAGGTCATCACGCCACGCCCAGCGTGAAAGCGGATCGAGATAGGCCAGGCGCGGATCGTTGATGAAGGCGGGGTCGCGCGCACGCGCATCCTCTTCGCGGGTGACATGGGTGGGTACGAATGCGGCACCGCTGGCCTGCATCACACCGAACGCCTCGTTGCAGAGCGCGGGCTGGTAGCCGCCGACCATGCGTTCGGCCAGCGCGGTTGGATCCTCGCTGTCGAGCGTGCCACCGCGCCACGCCGCCGCGTTGTCGAAGCAGTGGCGTACGAACAGATGGGCATGCTCGAAGCTGCGCTGGCCTGCCTGCAGTGCGCCCTCCAGCGGCACCGCTTTGGGCAGGTGGCCGACCAGCGGGCGACGCAGCTGCTGCGCCTCGGTGGCCAGCCGCTGGTAGGTATCCGCACGCAGCCGGTTGTAGACCTTCAACGCGTTGACGCCGCGCGCGCTGTACGTGCGTGCACGCTCGGCGGCGGCCTCCGGCGCAAGTGACGGATCTTCAAAGTAGAAGCTTGCGACCTGCACGAAGCGCGGCGCAACCTGCTGCCCGGCCATGGCCTGTGCGGTCCAGCGGCGCTTGTCGGCCACGCAGGCGATCAACGGATCGGTAGCCTGGGGGCAGTCCATCATGTCGCGGGTGCCGGTGATGCCGTTGGCCAGCATCAGCGGGAACTGCAGCTGCGGCGACAGCTGCAGCGCATGGGTATGCATGTCCCAGAAACCGGGCAGCAGCCACCGGCCACCGGCATCGAACACCGGCAGCGTGGCGTCCCGTGGAGCTTCACCGATGGCGGCGATCGTGCCGTTGCGCACTGTCACTGTGGTGGGTTCACTGACCTGGCCCCGCGCGACGTCCACCACCCGCGCATTGACGATCACGCGGCTGTTGCCCGGCTCGGGCAACGGCGGTGCCGACAGCGGCCAGAGCAGGGCGGCGGTGAACAGCACTGGCGGCGCCAGCAGGAGAATGGCCAGTACGATCGGCCATCGCCGACGGCGGGCGGAACGGGGCAACGCGCGTGCTGCATCCATGAGCCGGCGATCCTTGCGATGGGTCGCCCGCAGGGTGCGGCAAGATGGACGCGGATGCCAGTGACCATCGGCATCCCGCACGCCGTACCGCCGGGGCGGTTACCCTGTGCAGCGGATTCCCAGATTGCGCCGCGCCATGTCCATCGTCCTCACCGATTTCGCCCGTCCCCGCCTGTTCCCGCGTGTGCCGCGCGGCAACACCATCCAGGACTGCACTGCCGAGCAGTTCGAGGCACACCTCAATGCGCACGCGCCGCTGAAGGTGCTCGACGGCTACGCCCCGTTCTGCAAGTTGTTCGTCTACGAGAACTGGACCAGCACGCGCTGCCTGACGGTGCCGGTCACCGAGGCCAACCGCCACCAGCTGCGCAGCGGCTACGAAGCGCGCAACCGCGAGGAACTGCCGGTACTGGTGCGCTGGTTCGAGGGGGTGGAGTCGCCGCGCGCGAACTATCTGGTGGTGATCCTGTACAGCGCCGGGCAGCTGGCGAAGGAGGGTTCACCGATCGAGGCCGACTGGGGCATCGTCGGCTGTATCTACACCGCCGAACCCGAAGAGGTACCGATGGCGCCGATCACCATGATGCGCAATGCACTGGGCGTGGAGGAGGGCGGTTCCGGTGTGCCGCTGGATCGCGAGGCTTACCAGCGCTCCGTCGCGTTCTGGGAGAACAACGCCAACTGGCGGCCGTGAGCCGGCCCGGGTCGGATCCCCGCAGCGCGGGGCTCTGACCCGATCGTTTGAACCAGGCCCCGGGCGCCCACTATGCTCGGACCAGGCCAACCCAGCAGGGACGGGGCATGGATATCTGGGCAAGGATGATTCCGGTGTTGCTGGTTGGCGTGTTGCCTTGCGCCACGGCGCTGGCGGCCAAGCCCGCTGCTGACATCGCGTGCGCGCCATTGGCGGCCCTGCCTGGGCTGCGCGATGCCGGGCTGACCGCGCTGTCGATGCAGTCCAGTGACGGTCGTTGCATGGTTGAGGTGACGGCGGCCAACGGCAAGGCGTTGCTTCGGCAGCAGCAGATGCTGGAGGTGCTCGCGCAACACGCCTGCGCGGCGCCCGCGGAGGTGACCATCGACGACGCGCGGCTATCCCTGCAATTGCGCCTGCCGAAGCACTGCGCGGCGCGCAGCAGCCGGGATCTGTTCGCGGGCGGCGGTGTTTCGTGGGCACCGGCGCGCGGCGTGTCGCCGCGCTATCCACCGGAGGCCATGCAACAGGGACTTTCCGGGCGCAGCCTGCTCAAGGCATTGATTGACGCGCAGGGGACGATTGCAGCCGTGATCGTGGAGACGTCCAGTGGCCACGCGTTGCTGGATGAGGCAGCGGTGGAAGAACTGCGCCGCTGGCCTTTCATCCGCACCGATGCGGCGGGCTCGGCACCGGAGCTGACCATCGTGCGTGTACCCATGCGGTACGAGTGGGTGGAGTGACCGCCATCCACGCGTGGCGGAGGACGCGTCAGGCAGGGTTCCACTCCCACCATGGGTAGTGGTACTCGCGGTCGATGGCCTGCCAATGCTGGCCGCACTGGGTGCAGGCAACGGTGTGGCAGTCGCCCCAGCTGCCCTCGGCCTCTTCCACCGCGAGCAGCTGCATCTGTCCTTGTTCGATCAGGCGACGGGGATCGAAGAACGGGTAGCCGGGATTGAGCGCGCACAGGCAACCCTCGCGTGCACGCCAGTAACGCAGCCGACGCAGGGCGGCCTTCAGATGCGCCTGGTTGCTGATCAGCATGCCGCCGAGCGCGACGCCCTGACAGCGCTGTTCGATCAGGTCCGCGTGCGCGGCCAATGCATCCAGCGAGGACGCGCTGAACAGCCGTGCGACCGTGCGTGCAGCATCGGTGATGCGCGCTGCGTCGCGCGACAGCAGGTCCTGCAGCAGCACATCGGCCTGTGCATCGTCGAGCCGGGGTATCGGCGCTGCAGACCAGGGCCAGCGCATCAGCGGGCCTTGCCGATGGCGGCGTAGTGGCCGGCCGTCAATCGCAGCAGGTCGGTCGGCGCCAGTTCCACCTCGAGGCCGCGGCGCCCGGCGCTGACATGCAGTGCGGGCAATGCCTGCGCGCTGGCGTCCAGGAACGTGCGCAGGCGCTTCTTCTGCCCCAGTGGGCTGATGCCGCCGACCAGGTAACCGGTCGCGCGCTGTGCAGCGTCAGCGGCGGCCATCTCGCACTTCTTGCAGCCGGCCGCTTCGGCCAGGGCCTTCAGGTCCAGCTGGCCGGCCACCGGCACGATCGCGACCAGCAGTTCGTGGGTCTCGGTGCTGGCCAGCAGGGTCTTGAACACCTGGGCCGGGTCGAGGCCGAGCTTGTCGACGGCTTCGCCGCCATAGGATTCGGCGTGAGCATCGTGCACGTAGCTGCGCACGGTATGGGCGATCTTCTCGCGCTTGAGCAGGTTGATGGCCGGAGTCATGTAGGCATCGTAGCGCGGCCCGGCGGCGTTGCCTTGACCGAGGCTACTGCGGGCGGATGCGCGGTGCATGGCCACGCGCAAACGCAGAACGGGCGCCCGAAGGCGCCCGTTCCGTGTGTCGCATGCACCGGTAGTGCCGGCCGCTGGCCGGCACCCTGCAGGCATCAGTAGCGGTAGTGGTCCGGCTTGAACGGGCCTTCCACCGGCACGCCGATGTAGTCGGCCTGTTCCTGGCTCAGGGTGGTCAGCTTCACGCCGATCTTTTCCAGGTGCAGGCGGGCCACTTCTTCGTCCAGCTTCTTCGGCAGCAGGTAGACCTTCTTCTCGTAGCTGTCCTTGTTCGCCCACAGGTCGATCTGTGCCAGGGTCTGGTTGGCGAAGCTGTTGGACATCACGAAGCTCGGATGGCCGGTGGCGCAGCCCAGGTTCACCAGGCGGCCTTCGGCCAGCAGGAAGATCGCGTTGCCGTTCGGGAAGATGTACTTGTCCACCTGCGGCTTGATGTTGACGTGCTTGATGCCGGCGAACGACACCAGCGCATCGACCTGGATCTCGTTGTCGAAGTGGCCGATGTTGCAGACGATGGCCTGGTCCTTCATCGCGCTGAGGTGCTCGATGCGGATGATGTCCTTGTTGCCGGTGGTGGTGACGTACAGGTCGGCACGGCCCAGGGTCGATTCGATGGTGTTGACTTCATAGCCTTCCATCGCCGCCTGCAGGGCGCAGATCGGGTCGATCTCGGTGACGATCACGCGCGCGCCGTAGGCACGCAGCGAGGCGGCGCAGCCCTTGCCGACGTCGCCGTAGCCGCAGACCACGGCCACCTTGCCGGCCAGCATCACGTCCATCGCACGCTTCAGGCCATCGGCCAGCGACTCGCGGCAGCCGTACAGGTTGTCGAACTTGCTCTTGGTGACCGAGTCGTTGACGTTGATCGCCGGGATCAGCAGGGTGCCGGCCTGGGCCAGCTGGTACAGGCGGTGCACGCCGGTGGTGGTCTCTTCGGAGACGCCCTTCCAGTCCTTGACCACGCGGCCCCAGTAACCCGGGCGCTCCTTGGCGACGCGCTTGAGAAGGTTCTTGATGACCTGTTCTTCGTGCGAGGAGGAGGCGGTGTTGACCCAGTCGCTGCCGTTTTCCAGCTCGTAGCCCTTGTGGATCAGCAGGGTCACGTCACCGCCGTCGTCGACCACCAGCTCCGGGCCGGTCAGGGTGCCGTCGGCCAGGGTGAAGGTCAGCGCGTCCAGGGTGCAGTCCCAGTACTCTTCCAGGGTTTCGCCCTTCCAGGCGAACACCGGGGTGCCGGTGGCGGCGATGGCGGCAGCGGCGTGGTCCTGGGTCGAGAAGATGTTGCACGAGGCCCAGCGCACGTCGGCGCCGATGTCCTTCAGGGTCTCGATCAGCACGGCGGTCTGGATGGTCATGTGCAGCGAGCCGGTGACGCGCACGCCCTTCAGCGGCAGCTCGGCCTGGTACTTGCGGCGGATCGACATCAGGCCCGGCATTTCGTGCTCGGCGATGTCCAGTTCCTTGCGGCCCCAGTCGGCCAGCGTGATGTCGCGGATCTTGTAATCACCTTCGGTGGAGAAGGTCTTGGCAACAGCGTTCATTCGTGTGCTCCGGTTGTGGGCGAGCGGGTGCTCGCATCTAGCCGGGCGCCGTTGTTACAAAGCCACCTTACCGAGCCTGGCCGGGCCTCGTGGGATCCGGTCGCAGCGCCCCTCGGCAGGGGAGAACCCCCATTATATCGCGGCCCCGGCATGACATCCGGATGACCCAACCATCGGCAGATGGGGCGGCGTGCACGGCCTGTTAAGGTCGGTGTTTTCACGCATCACACAGGTGGAACGATGAGCATGCACGCGCGCCGCACACGGCGCTGGACCGGCCTGGTCCTGTCGATGGGACTGCTGGCGGTGGCCCCGCTGGCCTGGGCCGCGGCCCCGCAGCCCGCCCAGGTACAGGCCCAGGGCGTCAATGGCTACGAACTGCCTTCGGCGGCGCTGCAGGCGGTGGTGGACGCGCCGCGCGCGCCCTTGCTGTACCTGTCGCCGCGCCGCGATGTCGCCGCGATGATGCAGATGCCGTCGCTGCCGTCGATCCAGGTGGTGGCGCAGCCGGAACTGAAGCTGGCCGGACTGCGCATCAACCCGCGCACCTTCTCCGACAGCCGCTTCAGCTTCGGCGAGAAGCTGTGGCTGATGAACGTGGCCGACGGCAAGGAACGGCAGATCAGCGGCCTGCCGGCCAAGCTGTCGATCGCCAGCGTGATGTGGTCGCCGGACCAGAAGTGGCTGGCCTTCAACCAGGTCGACGCCGCCAGCGGCGCCAATGAGCTGTGGCTGGTGGATGTCGCCAGCGGCAGCGCCCGTCGTCTGGTCGCCGGCCTGAACACGGTGATCGGCAGTGGCTACCAGTGGTTGCCGGACAGCCGCGGCCTGGTGGTGTTCACGCGCCCGGCCAACCTTGGTGCGGCCCCGGCCGCCGATGGCATTCCGACCGGCCCGGCCGTGCAGCAGACCAGCCAGGGCGGCGGCGTGGTGTCGATCCGTACCTACCAGGACCTGCTGAAGAACGAGGCCGACGCGCGCCAGTTCGATTACTACGCCACCACCCAGCCGATGGAAGTCAGCCTGGATGGCAACACCCGCGCGATCGGCGCGGCCGGCATCTTCATGGGCTTCTCGGTGTCGCCGGATGGCCGCTTCGTGCTGCGCCAGCCGGTGCAGCGGCCGTATTCCTACGTGGTGCCGGTGAGCAGTTTCCCGCGCCGTATCGAAGTGATCGACCGGGCCAGCGGCAAGCTGGTGCACACCGTGGCTGTGCGTCCGCTGGTGGAAGGTCTGCCGACCGGCAACGACGCTGAAGTGACCGGCGTGCGCGATATCAGCTGGCGTGGTGATGCCGACGCCACGCTGGTCTGGGCCGAAGCCCAGGACGGCGGCGACCCGAACAGGGACGCCAAGGTGCGCGATGCGGTGCTGATGCAGGCTGCGCCGTTCGACAAGCCGCCGGTGACGTTGGCCCAGCTCGGCAGCCGCCTGGTGGGCATCAACTGGGGCCGTGGCGACCTGGCCCTGCTGACCGAGTCGTGGTGGAAGACCCGTAAGACCAAGACCTGGCTGATCGCCCCGGACAATGCCAGCGCCGGGCCGCGCCTGCTATGGGATCGAGACGGGCAGGACCGCTATTCCGATCCGGGCCGGCCGCTGTTGTCCAGCGACGACCGCGGGCGCTCGCTGCTGCAGACCAGCGCCGATGGCAGCAGCCTGTATCTGGCCGGTGCCGGTGCATCGCCGGAAGGCGATCGTCCGTTCGTGGACCGCTTCGATGTCGCCACGGGCAAGGCCACCCGCCTGTTCCACTCGCAGGCACCGAGCTATGCGCTGCCGGTGGCGTTGCTGGACGATCAGGCCAGCTCGCTGCTGCTGAGCCGCGAGAGCCCCGACGAGCCGGCCAACTTCTACGTGCAGTCGCTGGCCGATGCCGGTGCTGCGCCGCATGCGCTGACCCACTTCGCGCATCCGCTGCCGCAGTTGAAGGGCGTGCAGAAGGAGCAGATCCGCTACAAGCGCAAGGATGGCGTCGACCTGACCGCGACCCTGCTGCTGCCGCCGGGCTACGATCCGAAGCGCGACGGCCCGCGGCCGCTGCTGATGTGGGCCTACCCGGGCGAGTTCAAGAGCGCGGCTGCGGCCAGCCAGGTGACCGATTCGCCGTACCGCTTCAATGCGGTCAGCTACTGGGGCCCGCAGGCGTTCCTGGCCAAGGGCTATGTGGTGCTGGCCAGCCCGTCGATGCCGATCATCGGCGAGGGTGACAAGGAGCCGAACGACACCTACATCGAACAGCTGGTGGCCAACGCGCAGGCAGCCGTGGATGAAGTGGTGCGCCGTGGCGTGACCGATCGCGATCACATCGCCATTGGTGGCCATTCCTATGGTGCGTTCATGACCGCCAACCTGCTGGCGCATACGCGCCTGTTCAAGGCGGGTATCGCGCGCAGCGGCGCCTACAACCGCACGCTCACCCCGTTCGGCTTCCAGGCCGAGGAGCGCAACTACTGGCAGGCGCAAGACGTCTACCAGAAGATGGCGCCGTTCAACTACGCCGACAGGATCAAGGACCCGATCCTCTTCATCCACGGCGTGGACGACAACAACTCCGGCACCTTCCCGATCCAGAGCGAGCGCATGTTCGCCGCAGTGAAGGGCCTGGGTGGCACTGCGCGTCTGGTGATGCTGCCGAACGAATCGCATGCCTACCGTGCACGCGAATCGATCATGACCATGCTGGCCGAGAGCGAGCGCTGGCTGGAGCAGACCATCGGCCCGGCCGAGCAGGGCAAGGCGAAGAAGAAGCGCTGACGTGACCCGGTAGTGCCGGCCGCTGGCCGGCAACCTCATGGACCCACGCGACCTGAGGTTGCTGGCCAGCGGCCGGCACTACCAGATGAAACCATTTTTGCATCGCAGCACGATGCCCGTTCTGGTTTAGGCTTGGGGTCTGGATCCGTTGACCGAGGCCTGTGCGTCGCCGATGAACGAGTACCGCAGCAGCATCGAGTTTGCTTCCCCCGATCTTCCGCTTCGCGATGACGTGCGCCGGCTCGGCGCGCTGGTCGGCGACCTGCTGGTTGAACAGGTCTCTGCCGCCTTCCTCGACGATGTCGAAGACGTGCGCACCCGCGCCATCGCCCGCCGCGAGAACCAGGCGCCGCTGTCGGAGCTGGCCGATGGCCTGGCCGGGCGCACGCCGCAACAGGCCGAGACCATGGTGCGGGCCTTCAGCACCTACTTCCAGGTGGTCAACATCGCCGAGCGCGTGCATCGCATCCGCCGCCGCCGTGACTACCAGCGCGCCGGTACCGCAGGGGCGCAGCCCGATGGCCTGCAGGATGCACTGCAGCACCTGAAGGCGCAGGGCGTGGGCCTGGACGAGCTGGCGCAGTGGCTGCCCCGCATCGACATCGAACCGGTGTTCACCGCACATCCGACCGAAGCAGTGCGCCGCGCGCTGCTGGAGAAGGAGCAGCTGATGGTGGCCAGCCTGGTCGACAATCTCGACGGCCAGCGCACGCCGGGTGAAGCCGCCGCCGATGCCGCGCGCTTCCGCATGGCGCTGACCGCCTCATGGCAGACCACCGATTCCTCGCCGGTGCGGCCCACCGTCGATGACGAGCGCGAGCACGTCGGCTTCTACCTGGTGCAGGTGCTGTACCGGGTGATTCCGGTGCTGTACGAATCGCTGCAGCAGGCGCTGTGCGATACCTACGGCGAAGAGCTGCCGCTGCCACGCCTGCTGCGCTTCGGTACCTGGGTGGGTGGTGATATGGACGGCAACCCGAACGTGGACGCGCACACCATCCGCAATACGCTGGATGCGCAGCGGCAGGCAGTGCTCGGGCGCTACCAGAAGGAACTGCTGCAGCTGGCCAGCCTGCTCAGCCAGTCCACCGAGCGGGTGGGCGTAAGCGATGCGCTGCAGGCGCGCGTGGCGCACTACCAGCAGCTGCTGCCGCAGGTGCAGTCGCGCCCACGCCATGCCGACATGCCCTACCGCCTGCTCAATGACCGCATGCGTGCACGCCTGCAGGCCACGCTGGATGACGGCGAAGGCGCTTACGCCGGCCCCGATGAACTGATCGACGACCTGCAGCTGATCCTCGACAGCCTGCGCGCCAACCGCGGGGAGCATGCCGGTGGCTTTGCCGTACAGCGCCTGCTGTGGCGGGTGAAGACCTTCGGCTTCCACCTGGCGCGGTTGGACGTGCGCCAGGAATCGAGCGTGCATGCGCGCGCGCTGGCCACCGTGCTGGGCGGCGACGCAGCGTGGGACCGTCTCGATGCCGTGGGGCGTGCGCGTCTGCTGGCGCCGCATGCCAGTGGGGACGCGCCGTTGCCGAAGGGCGACGACGAAGGCAACCAGCGACTGGACGCCGTGTTCGCGGCGTTGGCCGATGCGCGTGCGCGCCATGGTGGCGATGCGCTGGGCAGCTACATCATCTCGATGGCACACGACCGCAGTGACGTGCTGGCCGTGCTGGCGCTGGCACGCCGTGGCGGCCTGGTGGAAGAGGGCGGTTCGGTGCCGCTGGATATTGCGCCATTGTTCGAAACCGTGGACGACCTCAAGCGTGGCACCGCCACCCTGCGTGACCTGCTGGCCGACCCGATCTATCGCGCGCACCTGCACGCACGCGACGACGTGCAGATGGTGATGCTGGGCTATTCGGACAGCAGCAAGGACGGTGGCATCGCCGCTTCGCGCTGGGGCCTGCAGCGTGCGCAGGTGGAACTGCTGGAGGTGGCGGCCGAGGCCGGCATCCGCCTGACCTTCTTCCATGGCCGTGGTGGTTCGATCAGCCGTGGTGGCGGCAAGACCACGCACGCGGTGGATGCTTCGCCACGCGGCAGCATTGATGGCCGCCTGCGGGTGACCGAGCAGGGCGAAGTGATCCATCGCAAATACGGCATCCGTGCGCTGGCGCTGCGCTCGCTGGAACAGGCCACCGGCGCGGTACTGCGCGCCAGCCTGCGCCCGCGGGCTGCCGAACCCCGCGAGGATGAGTGGCGACCGGTGATGGATGTGGTCGCTGGCTCCAGCAGCGAGGTCTACCGCGCCTTCGTCGGCCAGGCAGGCTTCATGGACTACTTCCGCACCGCCACGCCGATCGATGTGATCGAGCGGATGACGCTGGGCTCGCGTCCGTCGCGCCGGCTCGGCCAGGACGCAGCACTGGGCAACCTGCGCGCGATTCCGTGGGTATTCGCCTGGAGCCAGGCACGCGCGGTGATTCCCGGCTGGTATGGCGTGGGCAGTGGCCTGCAGGCGGCGATTGATGCCGGCCACGAACAGACCCTGCGCGACATGGCGCGAGACTGGCCGTTTTTCCGTACGTTCCTGGACGACATCGCCATGGTGCTGTCCAAGGGCGATATCACCATTGCCGAGCAGTTCTCGAAGCTGTCCGGCGAGCTGCACGGGCGCTTCTTCCCACAGGTGCAGCGCGAACTGGAACTCACCCGGCACTGGCTGCTGGCGCTGATGGACCAGCGGACGCTGCTGGACCACGATGCGCGGCTTGCGCTGTCGATCCGCCTGCGCAATCCCTACGTCGATCCGATCAGCGTGCTGCAGGTGGATCTGCTGCAGCGCTGGCGGACCAGCGGGCGCGAGGATGAGGACCTGCTGCGCGCGCTGGTGGCCTGCGTGAACGGTGTTTCGCAGGGCGTGCAGAACACCGGGTGAAATGCATCCGCCGGGCGTTGCCCGGCGAATTCGAAATGGTAGTGCCGGCCGCTGGCCGGCACTACCACGATGTCGGATGCACGGCTGCCTCCGGCACCTTCCGGTATCCTCCCGCCCCATGAAGCATTCCTGGCGTATCAGCAAATACTGGCAGCGGACGCCTGAGGGGTACCTATGGTCACCGCCCGAGGAGTGGACTGACTTCAGCGATGTCGGCAAGCGCGTGAGCATCGAGGATTACCTCGTTGTCGAGGATGCCTATCTGGACGTGATAAGGCGTTTCTGCGTCGGCATCGGTGTCGAGTTCCTTCGCATCCAGTCGCTTTCTTCGCACGGCCCGTGTCAGTACCACGAGGGCCAGCAACTCGGCCTGCACGAGATTGAGCGGGTGGCGCGCGGCGTGCTGCGCAACGCCTTCTGGTGCAAGCTGGTCTGTCAGAACGCCGAAGTGCACTTCGGCTACGACTACTACATGTATGCGGTGTCGTCGGTGGACGCCTCGGCCGCATTGGCAGACGCCAACCCGTTATTGAACATCGAGCGGTTCCGCTCTCCCTATCTGCCCGAACGGGAAGAGTAGTGCCGGCCGCTGGCCGGCAAAGCCCTCATTCTTCCGGCGATGGCGGGTTCGACGCCAGCAGTTCCAGATGGCGCTGTTCCATTTCCTGGCGCAGCTGGCGGCGGATCAATGCGGCGGCCTGGCGGCGCTTCTCGTCGGAGGTGGCCGGCTGCAACGGCGGCACCGGCGTCGGCCGGCCTTCCTCATCCACGGCCACCATGGTGAAGAAGCAGCTGTTGGCGTGGCGCACGCTGCGCTTGAGGATGTCCTCGGCCACCACCTTGATGCCGATCTCCATCGACGAGGTGCCGGTATGGTTCACCGAGGCCAGGAAGGTGACCAGCTCGCCCACCGCAATCGGCTGGCGGAACATCACCTGGTCCACCGACAGGGTGACCACGTAGCTGCCGGCGTAACGGCTGGCGCAGGCGTAGGCGACCTGGTCGAGCAGGCGCAGGATGGCGCCACCGTGGACCTTGCCGGAGAAATTGGCCATCTCCGGCGACATCAGCACGGTCATGGACAGCTGGTGGGTTTTGAGTTCGGTCGACATGCGGCGATTGTATCGGCAACCGGTAGTGCCGGCCGCTGGCCGGCAACCACGCGACTGTTTCCGGAGGCCATGAAAAAGCCGGCCAGCGGCCGGCTCTACCAGAAAAGAGAAGGGCCGCTTGCGCGGCCCTTCGTGTTTCTTACTTCAGCTTCGCATCGGCGCGCAGGGCGGCGGCGCGGTCGGTCTTCTCCCACGAGAAGGCCGTGGCGTTGACGGTCTCGCCTTCGCCGTTGAGGTAGCTGAACTCCTTCGGCTTGCGGCCGAAGTGGCCGTAGGCCGCAGTCTGCTGGTACATCGGGTGCACCAGGTCCAGCATCTTGATGATGCCGTACGGGCGCAGGTCGAAGTGCTTGCGGATCAGCTTCTCGATCTTGTCGTCGCTGATCTTGCCGGTGCCGAAGGTGGTGACCGAGATCGAGGTCGGCTCAGCCACGCCGATGGCGTAGGAGACCTGCACTTCGCAACGGTCGGCCAGGCCGGCGGCAACCACGTTCTTGGCGACGTAACGGGCCGCGTAGGCCGCCGAACGATCGACCTTGGACGGGTCCTTGCCGGAGAAGGCGCCACCACCGTGACGGGCCCAGCCGCCGTAGGTGTCGACGATGATCTTGCGGCCGGTCAGGCCGCAGTCGCCCACCGGGCCGCCGATCTCGAACTTGCCGGTCGGGTTGATGTGGAACTTGGTGCCCTTGTGCAGCCACTTGGCCGGCAGCACCGGCTTGATGATCTCTTCGCGGACGGCCTCGATGAGGTCCTTCTGCTTGATGCCCGGGGCGTGCTGGGTCGACAGGACCACGGCGTCGATGGCCGAGACCACGCCGTTTTCATAGCGCAGGGTGACCTGGCTCTTGGCGTCCGGGCGCAGCCACGACAGCGGCGAGTTCTTCTTCTTGCGGATCTTGGCCTGCTGCTCGACCAGGCGGTGCGACAGGTGGATCGCGGCCGGCATGTAGCTGTCGGTCTCGTTGGTGGCATAGCCGAACATCAGGCCCTGGTCGCCAGCGCCCATTTCTTCCG
The DNA here is from genome assembly GCF_040984485.1 of Stenotrophomonas sp. WED208. NCBI lineage: Bacteria > Pseudomonadati > Pseudomonadota > Gammaproteobacteria > Lysobacterales > Lysobacteraceae > Stenotrophomonas > Stenotrophomonas sp. WED208. The sequence continues at coordinate 3,916,667 of NZ_JAZARB010000001.1, read as the reverse complement.
GTTTCTTGCGATCCACGCCCTGGGCGATGTGCGGCGACTGCTTGCCGATCAGGTTCAGCACGCCGCAGGTGGCGCCGTCGAAGCCGACGTCGGAGCTGTCGTAGCCGATGTCCGTGATGACCTTGCGGGTCAGCGCTTCCAGGTCGATCCAGGCGCTGGTGGTGATCTCACCGGCCACGATGGCAACACCGGTCTTGACCATGGTCTCGCAGGCCACGCGGGCGCGCTGGTCCTGGGTCAGGATCGCGTCCAGCACCGCATCGGAGATCTGGTCGGCAACCTTGTCCGGATGGCCTTCGGAGACCGACTCGGAGGTGAAGAGATAGCTGGACATCAGGCGTAATATCCCTTGATTCGGATGGAAAGATGGGCGCGAATGATACACGGGGTGCGCCGCCTGTGCATTGTGAACCTGTACCGGTTGCCGGTGGTTAAGCCCGCGTAGCCCCGGCAGGGGCCGTCCGGCCGGGATTGGGGTCCAGCCTCGAGGCCTAGTGTTCCACCAGCGTGACAACACGCCGGGCTGCTACCGGCCCCGACTGCGCGGGCCGCAACGCCCGGCAGCGGCTGTCCGGCCGTCATCGTTCTGCCCCAAAACCGCCATCTGGCTGCCGCCTGCCGAGCGCAGGCTGTCGGCCAATCCGGCCGCCGGGCATGAGTGGATCTGCCATGCAGGAACTTGAACAGCGTCTCCAGCAACGCTTCCCCGATTGGTTCCACGGCCGCCGGGGCCAATTGGCGCGGCCATTGCTGCGCAGCGTCGGTCGCTGGTCGCGGCTGGACCAGATCGAAGCCTTCCTGCAGCGCAGCTCAGGCCTGCGTGGTTTCGGCTTCGTCGCCGCCGGCCTGGAGTTCATCGACGGCCAGTACCAGGTGGATCCGGCCGCGCTGGCGAAGATCCCGGCCACCGGCCGCCTGCTGATCGTCGCCAACCACCCTTCCGGGGCACTGGACGCCCTCGCACTGCTGGACGCGGTCGGCCGCATCCGCCGTGACGTGCGGATCGTGGCCAACGACCTGCTGGGGGCGATCGCGCCACTGCAGGACCTGCTGCTGCCGGTACGCATCCTCGGTGGCAAGGCCCAGCGTGGCAGCCTGCATGCCGTCGAAGAGGCGCTGGCCGCCGAGCAGTGCGTGATCGTGTTCCCGGCCGGCGAGGTCTCGCGGCTGTCGCTGCGCGGCATCCGTGATGGCCGCTGGCAGCGCGGTTTCGTCCGCTTTGCCCGTGCCGCTGGCGCGCCGGTGCTGCCGGTGCGTGTGGAGGCGCGCAACTCGGCGCTGTTCTACGGCGCCTCGACCCTGTTCAAGCCGGCGGGCACCGCGCTGCTGGCGCGCGAGATGTTCACCCGTCGTGGCCGTCCGCTGCGGCTGAGCATCGGCGAGCCGATGCAGCTGGGCAGGGGCGGCGACCCGGGCGCACAGCTGCTGGCGGTGCGCCGCGCGCTGTATGCGCTGGGCCGTAATGGGGCGGCGGGCGATGCCGCGGCTGTTGCAGGCCCCGAGCCGCTGGCGTCCCCGGTGCCACCTTCGCAGGTCGCCGCCGGCATCGCTGCCGCCACCCAGCTGGGCCAGACCGCCGACGGCAAGCAGATCCTGCTGGCGACCTGTACCGCCGATTCGCCACTGCTGCTGGAGCTGGGCCGCCTGCGCGAGCTGACCTTCCGCCAGGTGGGCGAGGGCACCGGGCGCAGCCGCGACCTGGACGATTACGATCCGCAGTACGAGCACATCGTGATCTGGGACGCCGCCGCGCAGCGCATCGCCGGTGCCTACCGGATCATGCGCGGTGCGCAGGCGTTGGCCCGGCACGGCCTGTCCGGGCTCTACAGCGCGTCGCTGTTCCGCTATTCCGACGACGCCATCACCCACATCGCCGAAGGCCTGGAACTGGGCCGCAGCTTCGTGGTACCCGACTACTGGGGCAGCCGCAGCCTGGATTACCTGTGGCAGGGCATCGGCGCCTACCTGCAGTGCCGGCCGGGCATCCGCTACCTGTTCGGCGCGGTGTCGATCAGCGCAGCGCTGCCACGCGATGCACGCGAGCAGCTGGTGGCGTACTACCAGCGCTACTACAGCGGTACCGCCGGCCTGGTCGAATCGAACCGCCCCTTCCAGTACTTCGCCGCGCCGCCGAGTTTCGGCGAGCTGGATGCAGGTGCCGCGTTCGATGTGCTCAAGGCCAACCTGGCCGCACTGGGTACCGGTGTGCCGACGCTGTACCGCCAGTACACCGATCTGTGCGAACCCGGCGGCGCGCGCTTCCTCGCCTTCGGTGTCGACCCGGATTTCAGCGATTCGATCGACGGCCTGATCGAGGTGGACCTGTGCGCGATCAGGCCGAACAAGCGCAAACGCTACCTGCGCGACGCGGGGACGCCGGCATGAGCACGCTGGCGAACCTGTCGCCGCACCGGCGCGCAGTGTTCGTCTCCGACGTGCACCTGGGTTCACGTCATTGCCATGCCACCGAGCTGGCGCGGTTCCTCTCGCAGCTGCGCTGCGAACGGTTGTACCTGGTGGGCGACATCATCGACCTGTGGTGGATGGCGCATCGCCGCGCCAACTGGCGCCAGTCGCACAGCGAAGTCATCCAGGCCCTGCATGCGCTGCGCCGTGCAGGGACCGAGATCATCTACATCCCCGGCAACCACGACGCCTCGCTGCGCCACGTATGTGGGCTGATGCTGCCGGCCATGCAGGTGCGCCGCCGCGCCATCCACGTGACCGCCGACGGCCGTCGCTTGCTGGTCGCGCATGGGGACGAGTACGACGGGGTAACCCACTTCGGTGGCCTGCAGGAAAAGTTCGGTGACTGGCTGTACTACCGCATCCTGACCGGCAACCAGGCGCTGAACGCGGTGCGGCGGCGGCTGGGCATGCGCTACTGGTCGCTCTCGGAATTCCTGAAGAAGCGCAGTGGTGCGGCCGAACGCTACATCGAGCGCTTCGTGCAGGCCGGGCTGGACGATGTGCGCCGGCGCGGCCTGGATGGCATCGTCTGCGGCCACATCCACCGCGCCGCACTGATCGAGCGCGATGGACTGGTCTACGCCAACGACGGCGACTGGGTGGAGAGCCTGACTGCACTGGCCGAAGACCATGATGGCGCGCTGCGCCTGCTCGATCACAACGGCCAGACCCTGGTGGAACTGCCGGGCGCGCGCTTGTCGCAGGCGGCATAACGCGCGTCTGCCCTCCTGTAGCGCCGAGCCCATGCTCGGCTGACGTGGCGCCGAACGAAGAGCAGCCGAGCATGGGCTCGGCTCTACATACACCGCCCGCAAGCCGCTAGCATCGGCCCATGGATTCCCTGACCCAGATCGTGCTCGGCGGCGCCGTCGCTGCTGCCATCGCTCCGCCCGGCCACCGCCGCGCGGCCCTGCTGGCCGGTGCCGCGCTCGGTACCCTGCCGGACCTCGACGCCCTGTGGCTCGGCTTCACTGCCGCCGATCCGGTGGCGAACATGATCGAGCACCGCAGCTTCAGCCATTCGCTGCTGGTGCTGCCCTGGGTGGCGGCGCTGATCTGGTGGTTGTTCAAGCGCTTCGGCAACGGGCGGGTCGCACAGTCACCGGTGCGCTGGTTCTGGGCGATCCTGCTGGCGTTGGTCACTCATCCCGTGCTCGATGCGTTCACCGTGTATGGCACGCAGCTGTGGTGGCCGTTGCGGCCACACCCGACCATGGGTTCCAGCGTCTTCATCATCGATCCGGCCTACACCGTGTGGCTGCTGCTGGGCTGCGTGCTGGCCTGGTTTGGCCGCGCCCGGCCTTGGGCGGGCAAGGTGCTGGGCGTGGCCCTGCTGCTCAGCAGTGGCTACCTGGGCTGGGGCCTGATCGCCAAGGCCCAGGTCGACCGTGCCGCACAGCAGAGCCTGGCCGCGATGGGCCTGGGCAATGCGCCGCGCTTTTCGGTACCGATGCCGTTCAATACCCTGCTGTGGCGGGTGGTGGCGATGACGCCGAACGGCTACGTAGTGGGCGACCGTTCGCTGGTGGCCGACCACGGGCCGATGCGGTTCGAAGGCCATGCGTCCAACGTGCAGGCGTTGCGTGAAGCAGGGAGCGTCCCGGCGGTGCAGCAGCTGACGTGGTTCAACCGTGGCTTCATGCGTGCACAGGTGGTTGACGGCCGGCTGGTGCTGAGCGACCTGCGCATGGGCCTGGAACCGGATTACACGTTCAACTTCGCGGTGGCCGAGCAGGCTGATGGGCAGTGGCGGGCGATCACGCCCGAGCAGGTGCGGGTGGATTACAGCAGCCCGGCCGCACGCGCCGACGTTGGACGCCGGTTGGCCGCGATGTGGCAGCGGATCTGGCAGGAGCCGGCAGCACAGCCGGGTGCGGTCGACCACAGCGCCGTGCATTGATCGGTAGATCCACGCCATGCGTGGATGGCGGGGTGCATCGGCGAAGGCAGCCACGCATGGCGTGGCTCCACCGAATCAATACACCGTGGCGCGGCCCTGCACGAACGAGTAGAAGAACACCGCGTTCGGGTCGTTCTGCACCAGGCGGAACTCGCGACGCATGCCTTCCACGGTTTCCTCGTCCACCGATCCGGCCTGCAACAGTTGGTCGGCGGCCGACAGCAGCAGCTGTTCCCAGAACGCGATCATCGTCTTGCGACGTGCCGGCTCGCGGTTGTCCAGGTGGATGGTCTTGATCTCGGTGTGCACGTCGCGGAAGCCGCCGGCCAGCAGCAGGTTGCCCAGCTTGGCACCGACGAACGGGTCTCCCCCGTGGTCGTACTGGAAATCGTTGAAGGCCATCCAGTAGCGCCAGATATGCGGCGAATACGGGTCGAGCAGGAACGAGGCATTCATCACCTCGGTGATGTAGACCGGCGAACCCGGGGCCAGCACGCGGCGCACCTCGCTCAGTACGCGTGCTGGTGACGGTACGTGCTCCAGCACCCAGCACAGGAACGCCGCGTCGAAGCTGCGTGCCTCGAACGGAAGTTCGCCAGCGTCGGCCTGCTGCAGGGTGTAGCGGTCGCTGCACCACGGTGTGCGCGCCAGGTTCTCGCGCGCGGTGGCCAGCTGTGTTTCGCTCAGGTCCACGCCGGTCACGTGCAGCTCGGGGAAGCGGCGCAGCAGGATTTCGGTCTGCGCGCCGACGCCGCTGCCGACTTCCAGCAGGCGACGCGCGCCGCTGTAGTCGATCTGGCTGAAGATGCTCGATTCCAGCAGCCGTGCCTGGGTCATCAGGCGCTGCTGCTCGGTGCCGGAAAAGCCGTGCAGGTAGGTCGGGGAGGAGATCGGCGGGGTCATGGGGGCGGGCTCTTGTAGCGTCGAGCGTGATCAATGGAAGGGGCGCGTAGAGTCGAGCAAGCTCGACTCTACGGATCAAGGCAGTCGGGCAGGTTACGAGCGGCTGGCGCGCTCAGGCAGCAGATGACAACGCCGGTTCCCCGGCGATCAGACGGTCGAAGTACTCGGTGGTCAGCGCGATCTGGCTCTGCGGGTCTTCGGCGCGGTTGACCACTGCGCGGAAGGCGGCATTCTCCGGTCGATCCTTGGCGTACCAGCCCAGGTGCTTGCGCGCGATGCGCACGCCCTGCGGCTCGCCATAAAACGCATGCAGCGCATGCAGGTGGCCGAGCAGGATGTCGCGCACTTCATCCAGCGACGGCGGCGGCAGTTCCTCGCCGGTGGCCAGGTAGTGCGCCACCTCGCGGAAGATCCACGGCCGGCCCTGTGCCGAGCGGCCGATCATCACTGCGTCCACGCCGGTTTCCTTCAGGACGAACGCCGCCTTCTGCGGCGAATCGATGTCACCGTTGGCGATCACCGGAATGCGCAGTGCGGCCTTGATCTCGCCGATCGTGGCGTACTCGGCCTGGCCGGTGTAGTGCTGGTCGCGGGTGCGGCCGTGCACAGCCAGTGCGGCGATGCCGCTGTCCTCGGCGATGCGGGCGATCAGAGGGCCGTTGCGGTGGTCGCAGTCCCAACCGGTACGGATCTTCAGGGTGACCGGCACGTCCACCGCGTTGACCACCGCTTCGAGGATGCGCGCCACCAGCTGTTCGTCGCGCATCAGTGCCGAACCGGCCCAGGCGTTGCACACCTTCTTGGCCGGGCAGCCCATGTTGATGTCGATGATCTGCGCGCCGTGGTCCACGTTGTAGCGGGCGGCTTCGGCCAACTGCTGCGGCTCGGTGCCGGCGATCTGCACGCTGATCGGTGCCGGCTCGCCGTCATGGTCCATGCGATGGATCGACTTGCGCGTGGTCCAGAAGCGCGGGTCGCTGATGGTCATTTCCGAGGCGGCCAGTCCCGCGCCCAGCCGTTTGCACAGCAGGCGGAAAGGCTTGTCGGTAACGCCGGCCATGGGCGCCAGCACGACGTTGGGGGCAATGGTGTACGGGCCGATCTGCATGCGCCCATTGTAGGGCGCGGGCGGCGGTACGGCCGTGTCGGGCGCGGTCCGGTTCAGGCCGATCCGCACCCAGCTCATGCCGTACCGGCATCAACAGATGCTTGACGGTTGCTTCCGCCGCCCCCAAGGGCGGGCGATGGTGGGCGGCTAGCCCAGGCTCTGCCAGGCCTGGCGGGTCCCCACGGCGAAGGCCAGCCCCAGGCCCAGGCAGACCAGCGAACTGACCGCCCAGAAGCGCGTGCCGTTGTACCCCGGTCGGAACAGCGCCAGGCCGAAGCCCATCATGGCGCGCAGCAACAGCAGCGCGGCAATGCCTGGCAGGACCAGGCGGCTGGCCGGCAACGGCGCATGCCAGCCGGCAGCAGCCAGCGCGTACAGCGCCCAGGCAACCAGCAGGGCGGTGATGCCGGCGGTCATCAGCGGCGGCCACCAGTGGCCGGCGTGGGCCAACCGGACCATGCGCGGGCCGGCGCCGAAACGCTCGTACCAGGGCGCGCCGAAGGCGATGCAGCCAATGTGCAGCAGGGCCGCGATGGCACTGCCGGCGGCCGCGATCAGCAGCCAGGGGAATCCGTCCATGTCCTGCCCACGCAGAGAAGCTGCGCGGATGGTGGGCGACGACCGGGATGCGGGCAATGCGACAAGCGGTCGCAGCCGGGATCAGCGCGGCGGATCGATCCGCAGTCCTGAACCGAGACGGTCCAACGCCACATCCACGCGTGGCAGCCGTTGCCGGCCCTGTGGCCACAACAGGCGCAGGGGCAGGCCGCGGCAGTCCAGCGCCGGCAGGATCGACACAAGGCTGCCGCGCGCCAGCGCATCATCGACCAGCCAGGAGGCCAGCTGGGCGATGCCAAAGCCGGCCTCGACCGCCGCGACCTGCGCTTCGGCACTGCCGACCACCAGCCGCGCGCGGGCCTGCAGCGGCGTGCTACGCCGTCCAGCATCCGCCACCTGCCACGGTCCGATGCTGCCGTCGGCACGGCCGAACAGTACGCCGTCATGGTCGGTCAGTTCGGCCGCGGACGTCGGCAGGCCATGCTGCTGCAGATAGGCCGGGGACGCGCAGAAGCGCAGGCATTCGTAGCCGAGCAGGCGGCTGCCCAGGGTGGCCGGCAGCGGCTCCGGTCCACCGATGCGCACGGCCAGGTCGATGCCGTCCTCGGTCAGGTCGACGAAGCGGTCGCTGAAGGTCACCTGTGGCCGCAGCTGCGGAAACGTGTCGGCCAGCTGCAGCAGCAACGGCCAGACTTTCAGGCGCCCGAAGGTGGCCGGGGCATCCACCCGCAGCCGGCCCACGGGAGCGTCTGCGTGCGACACCAGTACCGACTCGGCATCGGCCAGCTCACCCAGCACGCGCACGCAGGTGCGGTAGAAGCCCTCACCGGCTTCGGTCAGGCGAAGGCGGCGGGTGCTGCGTTCAAACAACCGCGCTCCCAGCCGCGCCTCCAGCCGAGCAATGGTCTTGCCCACAGCCGAGCTGGTCAGGTGCAGGCGCTCGGCGGCCGCAGTGAAGCTGCCGGCATCGGCGGTGGCGACGAAGGCCTCGATGCCGCGCAGGCGCTCGGTGGGAAGCATGGGGGAAATCCAGTCCGGAATCGATGGAAAACATAGCAGTAATCGGAACCTGGGGAGGAAATAGGCTGACGGCCCCTGTTCTGATGCCCGCTCATGTCCTCCCTCGATTCCGCCGTGGCCACTGTCCACGCAAATGCTCGCGCACGTCTTTCGGTCGTCCTGCTGGCGGTGTCCGCCTTCGTCATCGTCACCACCGAATTCCTGATCGTTGGCCTGTTGCCGGCACTGGCACGCGACCTTGGTATTGGCATTGCGCGCGCCGGACAACTGGTCACCCTGTTCGCGTTCACCGTGATGCTGGCCGGGCCACCCTTGACCGCGCTGCTGTCACACGTCAGCCGGCGCCGCCTGTTCGTGGTCATCCTGCTGTTGTTCGCGGCGTCCAACGCGCTGGCCGCGATGGCCACGCAGCCATGGCTGCTGGCGCTGGCGCGGGTGCTGCCGGCACTGGCGCTGCCGGTGTTCTGGGGCACGGCCAGTGAGACTGCTGCGCAGCTGGCCCCTGCAGGGCAGGGCGGTCGTGCGGTCGCGCGGGTCTACCTGGGCATCACCGCCGCAATGCTGTTCGGTATCCCACTGGGTACGTTGGCCGCCGACGCTCTCGGTTGGCGCGGCAGCTTCTGGCTGTTGGCGGCATTGTCACTGTTGATGGCCGGCGCATTGGCGACATGGATGCCGGACACCGAGGCCGGACCGCGTCGCGCGCTGGGCGAACAGGCACGTATGCTGCGCCAGCCGCCGTTGCTGGGCCATGTGCTGCTGTCGGTGCTGGTATTCACCGCGATGTTTGCGGCCTACACCTATCTGGCCGATGTACTGGAGCGGCTGATGCAGGTACCGGCGGCACAGGTGGGCTGGTGGCTGATGGGCTTCGGGGCCGTCGGGCTGATCGGCAATGCACTGGGCGGGCGCTGGGTCGATCGTGCGCCGCTGGGCGCAACGCTGGTGTTCTGCGCGGTGCTGGCGCTGGGCATTCTGGCCAGTGTCGGGATGGCCGGCCACGGCACGTTCGTGCTCATCGCGCTGGCTTCGTGGGGCGTGGCGCATACCGCGTTGTTCCCGTTGTGCCAGGTGCGGGTGATGCGTGCGGCGCCACGGGCGCAGGCGCTGGCGGGAACCTTGAATGTGTCTGCGGCCAACGCCGGAATCGGCCTGGGCGCGCTGCTCGGCGGCGGTGCGATCGAACGCTGGGGCCTGGACACGCTGGGCGTGGTGGCTGCTGCCGTGGCGTTGCTGGCGATTGCAGCGGGGCTGCTGTTGCGGCGCTGGCAGTAGACCCGCGCCGCGCGCGGACCGCCCATGAAAAAGCCCGGGCATCTGCATGCCCGGGCTCGCTCATCCACGCATGGCGTGGATCTACTTCACTTCCACGTCGGCCGGAGTGAAGCGCGGCATTGCCGCAGCGGCGCCTTCCTTCTCGGTCGAACGACCGGCGAACTGGTTGGCGAAGCGTACGTGGCGGGCGAACGGAGCGTCGGCCACCTGCGCCAGCGACGCGGCCAGCGCACCGTTGAAGGCGTCACCGGCACCGGTGGTGTCGATCGCCTGCACCTGTTCGGCGCCTACGCGGTAGTACGGCTGGGTATCGCCGCGCAGGTTCTCATCGGCATGCGACACGAACACGCCCACCGAACCCAGGGTCACCACCACGGTGCCGTTGCCGACCAGCTTGCGGCACAGCGCGTGCAGGCTGGCACCATCCAGCGCGGCGACGTCATTGGCATCCACGCGCTCACCGACATGGCGGCCGAGCAGGGCTGCGAACTCGGTTTCGTTCGGGGTGATCACATCGGCCAGCTTGAGCAGGCCGATGGTCGAAGGGGCGTCGGCCGGTGCGGTGTTGAGCACGGTGGTGACGCCGGCCTCGCGGGCCGTGGCCAGCGCCGCTTCAATGGTCTGCACCGGCGATTCCAGCTGCACCAGCACCACCTTGGCGCCGGTCAGCAGGCCCTGCTGCTGTTGCAGGAAGTCCGTGCTGAGCGCGGCGTTGGCACCCGGGCCGATCACGATGGTGTTGCGGCCACGGGCATCGACGTAGATGCCGGCGGTGCCGGTCGGCTCGCTGCTGGCCTCGGCGATCAGCGCGAAACCATCCTGCGCGGCCAGCTCGCGGGCGGTGCTGCCACCGGCGTCATCGCCCAGCGCACACACGAAGTGGGTGTCGGCGCCTGCGCGGCACGCTGCCACGGCCTGGTTGAAGCCCTTGCCACCGGGGCCGGTGCTGTAGCGGCCGGCAATGGTCGCACCCGGTGCCGGCAGCGACTCGCACCGCCACACGTGATCGACATTGAAGGAACCGACGACAACGACACTGCTGCTCATAGGGAATCTTTTCTCAACCAAGGGTTCAACTGAAGTGCGTCAGCACGCCGGCGATGGTCGCCGTCATGAAGGTGGCAATGGTACCGCCCAACACCGCGCGCAGGCCGAACTTGGCCAGATCGTGGCGACGTTCCGGGGCCAGGCCGCCGATGCCGCCGATCTGGATCGCGATCGAGCTGAAGTTGGCGAAGCCGCACAGCGCGTAGGTGGCGATCAGGCGGCCCTCCTCGGACAGGCTCACGCCCGCGATCTGGCCGTTCACGATCTGCGACAGCTCGGTGTAGGCCACGAACTCGTTGATCACGACCTTCTGGCCGATCAGCGAACCGACGGTGGTGGCATCGGCCCACGGCGTTCCGATCACCCAGGCGATCGGGGCCAGCACGTAGCCGAAGATGGTCGACAGGTTGGTCGGCTTGCCGATGGCAGCAGCCAGGCCGGTCACATCGCCGATCCAGGTCAGCGGGGCATTCAGCAGCGCGATCAGGGCGATGAAGGCCAGCAGCATCGCACCGATGTTCAGCGCCAGCTTCAGGCCGTCGCCGGCGCCGGCGGCGGCCGCGTCGATGATGTTGCTGGAGGTCTTCTCGACTTCCATCTTCACCGTGCCGCGGGTAAGCGGGGTGCCGGTCTCCGGGATCAGCAGCTTGGCCACGACCAGGGTGGCCGGGGCTGCCATGATGCTGGCCGCCAGCAGGTGCTTGGCATAGAACGCCTGCTGCGCCGGGTCGCCACCGCCGAGCATGCCCACGTAGGCCGCCAGCACGCCGCCGGCGATGTGGGCCATGCCGCCGATCATCATGGTCAGCAGCTCGGACTGGGTCATCCTGGCGATGTACGGGCGCACGGTCAGCGGCGCCTCGGTCTGGCCGATGAAGACGCTGGCGCAGACGCTGGTGGTTTCAGCACCGGACACGCGCATCACCTTGGTGATCGACCAGGCCATCACGCGCACGATGCCCTGCATGACGTTGAGGTGGTACATCACCCCCATCAGCGCAGAGAAGAAGATGATGGTCGGCAACACCTGGAAGGCGAAGATGAAGCCGTAGTTCTTGGTGTCCATCAACGAGCCGAAGATGAAGCCCGAGCCCTCGTTGACGTAGCTGAGGATCTTGACGAAGCCCTTGCCCAGTGCGTCGAACACGTCGCGTCCGCCCGGGACCAGGATCACCAGCGCCGCGAAGGCGATCTGCAGGGTGATACCGGTGGCAACCAGCTTCCAGTCAACCGCGCGCTTGTTATTGGAAAACAACCAGGTGATGCCGATCAGCACCGCCAACCCGAACAGGCCGAAGCCGATCCTGCCCAAACCTTCGACCATGTGAGTGACTCCCCTGGGGCGTCGCGAAAAACGGGAAGCCTAGTGCAGGGCAGGGGCCGGGGCAAGAAAAAGCAGCGTGCGCGCGGCCATCGGTACCGATCAGGCCAGCAACGGCAAGGGCTTGCGCGCGGCGGGGGCAGGTAGAATGGGGTTCGATCCCGGCCCGGATGCGGGCCCGCAGCAGGAGATTTGCATGCAATACCGTCGCCTGGGCTCCACCGGCCTGCCGATTTCCGCCCTGTCCTTCGGCGCCTGGGTGACCTTCGGTGACCAGATCCCGCGCGACGAGGCCCGCAACCTGGTGGCCGCCGCTTGGGATCATGGCGTCAACTTCTTCGACAACGCCGAGGGCTATGCCAATGGCCGCGCCGAACAGGTGATGGGGGACGTGATCACCGACCTGCGCTTGCCGCGCGACGGTTTCTGCGTGTCCAGCAAGGTGTTCTTCGGTAGTGCCAAGGACCCTCGGCCCACCCAGCGCGGGCTGTCGCGCAAGCACGTGACTGATGCCTGCCATGCCGCGCTCAAGCGTCTGCGCGTGGACTACCTGGACCTTTATTATTGCCACCGCCCGGATCCGGACGCGCCGATCGCCGAGACCGTGCATGCCATGGACACCCTGGTGCGGCAGGGCAAGATCCTCTACTGGGGCACCTCGGAGTGGTCGGCGGCGCAGATCCAGCAGGCGCTGGACATCGCCGAGGCGCGCAACCTGCAGGGCCCGTCGATGGAGCAGCCGCAGTACAACCTGCTGCACCGCGAACGGGTGGAGGTGGAGTACGCACCGCTGTATGCCGGCGCTGGCCTGGGCACCACCATCTTCTCGCCGCTCGCCTCGGGCCTGCTCACTGGCAAGTACGACCAGGGCATCCCGGCTGATGCCCGGCTGGGCCGCGAAGGCATGGAGTGGTTGCACGCGCTGGTGCTGGGTGACGACACCGAGGCCCGCCTGGGCCAGGTGCGGCGCTTCAGCGAGGTGGCACGCGCGCTGGGTCATGCCCCGGCTACCCTGGCCATCGCCTGGTGCCTGCGCAACCCGAACGTCTCCAGCGTGATCCTCGGCGCCAGCCGGGTCAGCCAGCTGCTGCAGAACCTGCAGGCATTGGACGTGCTGGAGCAGGTCGACGCGGCCGGCTGGGCCCAGGTCGAAGCCGTCTTCGCCTGAAGGAGGCGGTCCCCTGTAGCGCCGAGCCATGCCCGGCTCCGCGCGAAGCGCGGGCTTCCAGCGCCCGGCTCCCTGTAGCGCCGAGCCATGCTCGGCTCCGCGCGAAGCGCGGGCTTCACCGGGACGCGATCGAAGCGCAGCCGAGCGTGGCTCGGCTCTACAAGTGGCATTCAATTGATGCAGTCTATCAATCCGCTAATTTTGATAATTAATCTCATCAATGAATTTGAGAATGGTTGTTGATTGTCAACTGAGAATCATTATCATTTAACTCGTCCCTCGCACGAGTCCAGATGCTCATGAATGCTCAACCTGTACTGCTGCGCCCCGAAACGCTGACCCTCCGCGATCGCCCGGTCCGCGTCGTTCCGCCGGAAGAGGTCATCGACAGCGAAGCCCTGCTCAAGGGCCGTCGTGAAATCCTGATCCAGCACGGCGACCGCTTCTATCGCCTGCGGCACACCAGCAACGACAAGCTGATCCTGACCAAGTAATCGCGGTCTGGTCGCCCGCCTCCCTCCCTCCTGCCGGCAGCGCCGACAGGGTGGGCGACCCGTCCGCTCCCGCTCTCTCCCCCTCGGTCTACCGCGTGCACCTTCCAGGTGTGCCGGTAACCGGGGGTTCCCCTGCCTGACCGAATGAACCCGATGACCCGCCATACCGCCCTGTGTCTTGCTGTCTGGATGGCTTTGCCGCTGTCCGCCCACGCTGCTGCCGCCGCTGCGCCCGACGCGCGCGAATTCGACCGGGTGCAGGTCACCGCCACCCGCACCGAGCGGGCGGTGAGTGACGTGGCGGCCACCGTGGACGTCATCGACCGCGAGCAGATGGACCGGCACCTGGTGCAGGACATCAAGGATCTGGTGCGCTACGAGCCGGGCCTGTCGGTCACCCGCAGCGCGACCCGCTTCGGCCTCGATGGTTTCCGCATCCGTGGCCTGGACGGCAACCGTGTGCGCATCCAGACCGATGGCATCGTCATGCCGACCCGGTTCGACATCGGTTCGTTCGCCAGTTCCAACCGCAATTTCACCGACCTCGATACGCTCAAGCGCGTGGAGATCGTGCGTGGTCCGGCCAGTTCGCTGTACGGCTCCGATGCACTCGGTGGCGTGGTCGCGTTCGTGACCAAGGAGCCGGCCGACTACCTCAAGGATGGCAAGAACAGCTACTTCGGCCTGAAGTTCGGCTACGACGGTGAGTGGAAGGGCCTGCTCGGCGGTGCCACCGCCGCCTTTGGTGGCGACCACTGGAGCGGCCTGGTCAACGTCAACCACCACCAGGGCCAGGAAACGGACAACAAGGGCACGGTGCGCAGCGACAACGACACCCGCACCGCGTCCAATCCGCAGGATCGTGATGGCCGCAGCCTGCTCAGCAAGCTGGTCTATGCACCGAGCGAAGACCAGCGCTTCCGCCTGACCGTGGAAGGCAACGAAGACACCACCGATACCAATGTGTTGTCGGCGATTGCCAGCGTTGCACCGCGCCCCGGCGCGATGGCTGCGGCCACTGGCATGAAGTCCCACGACACGCAGAAGCGCACCCGCGTGTCCTTTGCCCACGAAATGGATGCGCTGGACCAGCCGTTCGCCGACAGCCTGCATTGGCAGGTGTATGCGCAGAACAGCGAAACCCGGCAGCAGACCGACGAGACCCGCACCGACGGCAGCCGCCGTCACCGCGTGTTCTCCTTCGACCAGCATGCCTATGGCCTGCAGGCGCAGTTCAACAAGGCCTTCAGCACCGGTGCGGTCGAACACGCGCTGACCTACGGCTTCGAAGGCACCCGTACCGAGATCCGCCAGAAGCGCGACGGCTACCAGGTCAGCAAGGCCGGCGTGGTCAGCAACACGGTTGTGCCGGACACCTTCCCGGTGCGTGACTTCCCGATCAGCAAGACCACCGAGCTGGGCCTGTACGCACAGGATGAGATGCGCTTTGCCGATGGCAGGCTGTCGCTGGTGCCGGGCGTGCGCGTGGACCGTTACGAGCTGAAGCCGGAAGTGGACAGCATCTTCGCCGAAGACAACCCGACCACGGCTGTGGCCCAGCTGAAGAAGACCAGCGTGTCGCCGAAGCTGGGCATGGTCTGGCGCTTCACCGACCAGTGGTCGCTGTTCGCCGGCTATGCGCGTGGCTTCCGTTCGCCGCCGTACAACGACGTCAACATCGGCCTGACCAACGTGGCCTTCGGCTACACCGCCATCGCCAACCCGGACCTGAAGCCGGAAACCAGCGACGGCTACGAACTGGGCCTGCGCTTCATCGCGCCGGCGGCGTACGTCAGCGTCAGCGGCTACTACAACGACTACAAGGACTTCATCCAGTCCAACGTCGATACCGGCCGCAACGCACAGGGCTTGACCGTGTTCCAGTCGCAGAACATCGCTGATGCGCGGATCTACGGTGCGGAAATGAAGGCCGGCATCGAATTCGGTGAACTCAGCCCGGCGCTGAAGGGCTGGGCGCTGCGCAGTGCGTTGGCATGGTCGCGTGGTGACAACCGGACCGATGACGAACCGCTGGCCTCGGTCGATCCGCTGCGTGGCACGCTGGGCCTGATGTACGACACCGATAGCTGGGGCGTCGAACTGGCCGGCACCTTCGTGCAGCGCAAGAAGCGCCTGCCGCCGCCTGCCGCGCAGACCAATCCGAACGCACCGGCGCCGTTCGTCTACCAGCCGGCCGGCTACGGCGTGCTGGACCTGATGGCGCACTGGAACTTCGCACCGGGTGCCACCTTCAATGTCGGCGTGTTCAATCTGGCCGACAAGCGCTACATCGAATGGTCGTCGATCACCCCGAGCCTGATCACCAATCGCGCACTGAGCGATCGTTTCAGCAGCCCGGGCCGCACCTTCTCCGCCAGCCTTGCCGTTTCCTGGTGACCTCATGAGCCGAGCACTGTCCGCACGCAGGAATGACTCCATCGCCGCGCCGTACAGCGCGGCCTGGCCGACCCCGGCACAGCTGGCTACGCTCGGCACCGTGTTGTGCCTGTACCACGCCGACGGCAATGAGCTGGGCGGCTGGCGCCAGGCCGTACGCGTGCATGCCTGCCAGGGCGTGGACAGTGAAGGCCTGCGCGAAAGCCTGTGCTTCCTCGATGGCCGTGGGCGCTGCGTGTGGCGCCTGTACCTGCTGCCGGACAGCGACTTCCTGGCCTGGGACCGGCTGGTCGCCGCACTGCCGCCGGGGCCGGAACACGACAGCGATGGCAGTGTCGGCGAACGCCTGTGGCGGCGCCTGGCCGGCCATCTCGGTGGCCAGCGCTGGCGCCTGTGCGCGCTGCGCCTGCATGCCGCCGACGATGGCCGCACGCTGGCCGCCAGTCTGTCGACCCTGTCCTCGCTGGGCGCAGCCACCGCGCGCCGCATCGCACGGCTGGAAGGTGCCGAAGGCGAGCTGGCAATCGACGATTGCTGCTGTGCCGATGCCGCGCGGCGTCCGGCGCCGCGGATTCCCGGCGACCTGCCGCTGATCCGCCTGTGACCCACTCCTGATGGAACGCCTGTCGGCCACGGACGGCCTCTCAACGCATCTGCAACCCCGAAGGAAGACCCCGATGAAGTTCCAGACAGCCAGCGCCCTGCTTGTGCTCGCCGCCAGCGGCGTGGCCAGCGCGCAGCCCTCCGATATCACCCGTGACCACGACAGCATCCTTGCCATGCAGGGTGAGTACACCGTGGACTTCGCCTTCGACGAGACCGTGCTGCTGAAGCCGGGCTACGAGCGTGCGCCGGCGATGCGCAGCGGTGGCAACGAAGTGGTCATCGTGGTCGAAGACACGCCGAAGCGCATCGTGCTGCAGCACCTGCTGCTGGACGAGAAGAGCGGCCACATCACCAAGCACTGGCGCCAGGACTGGGTGTACGAAGCACCGAACCGTTTCGAGTTCAGTGCCGACCAGACCTGGAAGGTGCGCAGCATTCCGGCGGCGGTGAACCAGGGCGCCTGGACCCAGTGCGTATACGAAGTGAGCGACGCACCGCGCTATTGCGGCACCGGCACGTGGACCTACACCAACAACGTGCCGAGCTGGACCAGCGACCTGAGCTGGCGTCCGCTGCCGCGCCGTGAGTACACCAAGCGCAGTGACTACAACGCGCTGGCCGTGATCAACCGCCACACGCTGACCCCGAACGGCTGGACCCACGAGCAGTTCAACACCAAGGTGCAGCGCAACGCCGATGGCAGCCAGGTTGAGATCGCCCGCGAGTTCGGCTTCAACGACTACGTGAAGACCACCGAGGTCGACTTCACCCCGGCGCGCAACTACTGGAAGGCCACCGCCGGTTACTGGGCCAAGGTGCGCCAGCGCTGGGACGGCTTCCTCGGCCAGGCCCCGGGCGTGCACCTGAAGACCAAGATCGACGGCATGGCGATGATCATCCCGATGTTCACCCAGGCCGAAGAGATCCAGGCCGGCAAGAAGGTGAAGGACAAGCAGATCGACGACGTGTTCGCCAAGTACGTGGAAAAGGCCCAGTAAGTCGAGCCATGCTCGACTCATGGCGCGGATCCTCTGGTCAGGTGCCGCGCCGCATATCCGCTCCTGGTAGGTGCCGAGCTTGCTCGGCACGCTCTTCGCCGGCGATTGCACACCGCATCCACGCATGGCGTGGATCTACCGTGCCGCATATCCGCTCTTGGTAGGTGCCGAGCTTGCTCGGCACGCTCTCCATCGGTGATCGCACGCTGCATCCACGCCATGCGTGGATGCGATGCACTCAGGACGCCGGCCCACTCAAGGTGGTCAGGTCCAGCCCAGCGTCCTGGAACGCACGCAGGGTGGCCTGCAGGCTCGCCTCGTCATCGCGGGTGCGGACGCCGAGGATGGCTTCGTGGCAACGCACTCGATCCGTGCTGCAGGCGCTACGGTCCGGCAGCAGCAGCGCGGTCTGTGCGACGAGGATCGCCATGTGCGCCACTTCCTTTCTCGGCTTCGGTTGGCCCCGGTAGAACCGGTCGAACTCAGCACGCAGGTCGGCGACGACGTCGGCATCGCTGCGCGTGCGTGACACGCTGGCCGGAACCAGATAGGTCGGGTGACCCTCGTGGGAGGCTTGCGCCTCGTCGGCCAGCACCGTTTCCAGTACGAAGGCCTGCACCGCGTCAGGAACATGGCCATCCGCCGCGCGGGCGCCTGCGGGCAGCACCGCGGTGAGCAGCGAGGAACTGGCCAGAAGGATGCGCAGGCAGAGGCCGTATTCCATCTTCATTCCTTGAACATCGGGAGCGCGGGAGCGACCTTCCGCGCTTCCGGACGATCTGATCGGGTGGGGCGCGCAGCATAGCGCCCCCCGAGCGTGTCACGATCGCGTCAGGCTTCGCGCAGGGCCAGTGCCGGTGGCGTATGCAGGATGGCGCGCGTACCCCACCAGCCTGCCAGCAGGCTCAAGCCGATGCCGATCACGCCGCCGATCAGCAGGCCCGGCCACGGCGGCAACAACGGCAGCTCGAACACCTTCTGCGAGACCGCCACGCCGATGGCCGCAGCGGCGCCCACCGCCAGCAACGCGGCCAGCGTGCCCAGCGCGCCGAACTCCACCAGCACCGCGCCGCGCAGCTGGCGCCGGGTCGCGCCCAGCGTGCGCAGCACCGCGCTGTCGTAGCGACGCTCGCCGGCGGTGGCCTGCAACGCAGCCAGCAGCACCAGCACGCCGGCCAGCAGGCTGAATACCATCACCAGCTGCACCGCCTGTGCCACCCGTTCCATCACATCGCGCACCTGCGAGATCACCGCATCCACATCCAGCAGCGACAGGTTCGGCTGCGCGCGTACCAGCTCGCCCAGTCCGGCCGCCTTGCCGGCCGGCAGATGGAATGCCGACAGCAGGTTGTGCGGCGTATCGCCCACCGCGTTCGGGTTCAGCAGCACGAAGAAGTTCGGACGGAAGGTGTTCCAGTCCGCCTTGCGCACGCTGGTGACAGTGAACTCGCGTTCCTGCTCGCCCACCGCAATGGTGATGCGGTCGCCGGGATACACACCGTAGCGCTTGGCCCAGCCGATCTCCACCGAGGCTTCGGCGGCGGTGCTGTCTGCCTTCCAGAAGGTGCCGTTGACCAGCGTGTTGGCTGGCGGGAAGCTGCTGCGCCAGCTGAAGTTCAACGGCCGGTTTTCGTCGTCGTCATCGCGCTGACCTTCGCCCTGCGCCGGCTGCCCGTTCTGTTCCGGCGAGCGGTCCACGCGCAGCGGCGGCTTGCCGTTGATCGCGATCAGGCGGCCAGTGGCCATCGGTTCGATGCTGGCGTCGTTGGCGCCCAACCCGCGCAGCGTGGCCAGCACGCTGTCGCGCTGTTCGGGCTGGATGTTGATCAGGAAGTAGTTCGGCGTGTCCGCGGGCAACCGCTCGCGCCATTGCTGCAGCAGGCCGGGACCGGTCACCGCCAGCAGCAACAGCGCGCACAGCGACAGCGACAGCCCGACCAGCTGCATCACCGCCAGCATCCGGCGCCGGGTCAGCGCGGCCAGGCCCAGCCGCCAGTGGCCATGCAGGCGATGCTGCAGGCCGCGCAGCAGCTGCAGCAGCACGAAGCCGACCACGCCGGCGGCCAGCGCCAACGCGGCCAACCCGCCCAGCACCCACAGCGCCAGCTTGAGATCACCGGTGACCTGCACCGCCAGCAGCAGGCTGGCCGCCAACGCCGCCACATAGGCCAGCAGCGAGGCCGGCGGCAGGGCGGCGAAGGAGCGGTTGAGCACGCGCATCGGCGGCACCCCGCGCAGGCGCAGCAGTGGTGGCAGGCCGAAGCCGAACAGCAGCAACAGGCCGATGCCAGCGCCGGTCAGGGCAGGCATCGCTTCCGGCAGCGGCAGGCGCTGCGGCACCAGGCTGCCCAGTACCTGCACCAGGCCTTCCTGCGCCGCCATGCCCAGGCCGATGCCGAGTGCGCAGGCCGGCACCGCCAGCATCAGCAGCTGCAGTGCCAGACCGGACAGGATGTCGCGCTGGCGCGCGCCCAGGCAGCGCAGGATCGCCACCTGGTCGATGCGGCGCAGGGCGAAGCGGTTCGCCGCCAGCGCCGTGGCCACGCCGGCCAGCAGGACTGCCAGCAGCGCGCTGAGGCCGAGGAAGCGTCCGGCCAGGTCGAAGGCCTGGCGCACGCCGCGCTGGGTGTCGTCCACGCTCAACAGGCGCAGGCCCTTCACCTGCGGCAGCAGCCATTGCCGAAGTGCCGCGATCGGTTCTGCTGCTCCGGCGAACATCAGCCGGTAGTTGATGCGGCTGCCGGGGCCGAGCAGTCCGGTGCCTTCCACGTCGGCGCGGTTGACCAGCAGGGTCGGGGAGAGCGTGAGCAGGTCGCCACCGGTGTCCGGTTCGGCCTCGATGATGCCGGCGATGCGCAGCGTACCGGCGCCGAATTCGAGCGCATCGCCGGCCTTCAGGCCCAGCCCCTGGAGCAGTCGTGGGTCGGCATAGGCCTGGCCCTTGGGCGGCATGCCCGCATCAGTGATCAACGCACCGCCGGGCATGGTCCGCACCCGCAGTGTGCCACGCAGCGGATAGCCCGCCTGCACCGCCTTGATGCTGGCCATCTGGCTGGCATCGGCGTTGAACAGCACGCTGCCGAAGCTGGCGATGCGGGTATAGGCCAGTCCGCGCCGCTGCGCTTCTTCGGCGAACGCCTGCGGCGGGTCATCGCGCCCGGCGATGCCGAGGTCACCACCGAGCATTTCCGCTGCGCTGCCGGTCAGTGCCAGGTTGACCCGGTTCACCAGCGTGCCGACCGCGGTCATCACCGCGACGCCCAGCACCAGCGCGGCGAACACGGTCAGCAGGTCACCGGCCAGCGCCTCGCGGCGCAGCGCGCGCCACGCGTGCCGCAGCAGGTTCATGCCTGCGCCCCACGCTCGACCGGCAGCAGGCGGCCGTCGTCGATGCGGTGGATGTACTGGCAGCGCTGGGCCAGTCGCAGATCGTGGGTGACCAGCACCAGCGTGGTACCGCTGCCGGCGTTGAGCTCGAACAGCAGGTCGCTGATGTGCTGGCCGGTGGCGTGGTCCAGCGAGCCGGTCGGTTCGTCGGCGAACAGGATGCGCGGGCGGGTGACGAAGGCACGTGCCAACGCCACGCGCTGCTGCTCGCCACCGGACAGCTGGCGCGGATAGTGGCGGGCGCGATGGGCCAGGCCGACCTGGGCCAGCACTTCATCGACCCGCGCCCGGTCTTCGCGCCCGGCCAGCTCCAGCGGCAAGGCGACGTTCTCGGCGGCGGTCAGCGCCGGCAGCAGGTGGAAGCTCTGGAACACGAAGCCGACCTCGCGTGCGCGCAACTGCGCGCGCGCTTCCTCATCCAGCGCTGACAGGTCCTGGCCGGCGAGCGCGATGCGGCCGCGGCTGGGCAGGTCCAGCCCGGCCAACAGGCCGAGCAGGGTGGTCTTGCCGGAACCGGAGGCGCCGACGATGGCCGCGCTGGTCCCTTCATGGACGGTCAGGGTGATGTTGTCCAGTATGTGGACTTCACCCTCCGGGCCCTGCACGGATTTGCCGACCTGGTCGACGGCGATGGCAACGAACGCGCTGCGGGGGGACAGGCTGTCGATGAGGAGACTCCAATGCGCAAGACGGGATGGAGCCGGCGAGCCGGCGCGATGATGTTGCTGCTGCTAGGGTTCCTGCTGCTGCCCGGGCTGGCCTGTGCCAAAGGTCCGGCGGGCACCGTGCTGGTACTCGGCGACAGCCTCAGTGCTGCCCACAATATCCCCGCCGACGCCGGCTGGGTCAGCCTGCTGCAGCAGCGGGTCAGGCAGCAGTCGAAAACCCCGGCGCGCATCGTCAATGCCAGCATGAGCGGGGAGACCACCGCCGGCGCGCTGACCCGCCTGCCAGGCCTGCTGGCCAAGGAAAAGCCGACCGTGGTGGTGATTGCCCTTGGCGGCAACGACGCACTGCGCGGGCTGACCCCGGCGCAGGTGCAGGGCAACCTCGAAAAGATGGTGCAGGCCAGCCAGAAGGCGGGCGCCAAGGTGCTGCTGCTGGGCATCGATGTGCCGCCCAACTACGGGCCGGCCTACCGCCAGCGCCTGGCGGCGGCCTACAAGGCGCTGGCCACGCAGTACAAGGTGCCGCTGCTGCCCTTCCTGCTGGAGGGTGTGGCCCTGCAACCGGGCATGATGCAGGCCGACGGGCTTCATCCGACCGCGCAGGCGCAGCCGAAGGTGCTGGACAACGTCTGGCCGCTGCTGCGCCCGCTGCTCTGAACGATTTACATCCCTCTTGACGGAACTTCACATCGCGTCCACCGTCGATCCGGCATGTTTCACAAAGCTGAAGTTAGAGGGAATCACATGCGTCAGACGAAGGAGACCTCCGGCTTGGTGCTGGTGGTCGAAGACAACCGCAACATCTCCGAGATGATCGGGGAATACCTGGAAGGTCGCGGCTTCGAAGTCGACTATGCACAGGACGGCCTGGATGGCTACCGCCTTGCGGCGGAAAACAGCTATGACGTCGTGGTGCTCGACCTGATGTTGCCGCGCCTGGATGGCATCGAAGTGTGCCGTCGCCTGCGCAACGATGCGCGCAAGTCCACCCCGGTGCTGATGCTCACGGCACGCGATACGCTGGACGACAAGCTCACCGGCCTCGGTTTCGGCGCTGATGACTACCTGACCAAGCCGTTCGCGATCCAGGAACTGGAAGCCCGCCTGCGCGCGCTGATCCGCCGCGAGCGTCGCCAGGTCGGTTCGGAAGTGCTCAAGGTCGCCGACCTGGTGCTCGATCCGGTCAGCATGCGCGCCACCCGTGCCGGTACCGAGCTGCAGCTGTCGCCGATCGGCCTGCGCCTGCTGACCATCCTGATGCGCGAATCGCCGCGCGTGGTCACCCGCCAGGAGATCGAACGCGAGATCTGGGGCAATGGCCTGCCGGATTCGGACACCCTGCGCAGCCATCTGTACAACCTGCGCAAGATCATCGACAAGCCGTTCGACCGTCCGCTGCTGCACACCGTGCAGAGTGCCGGCTACCGCATTGCCGACATCGCCCAGCCGATGGCCTGAGCAGGGCCCGCGCCGGTGCAGCAGCAGGCCCGGCCGGGATCCGGCCACGCACGAGGGCAGGGGATGACCGGATGGCGTTGCCACCGGTCATTTCCCATGCATCCGCACGGCGCGGCGCGCTGCCTATAATCGCAGCGCTCTGACCGGGACCCCGCAATGCCGCACGGCCTGCCGCGCAAGATCCGTATCGCTTTCATCCTGCAGGCAGTGCTGGCCAGCCTGGGTATCCTGCTGGGTGCCTGGCTGGTCTCGCTGGTGATCAAGCACAGCCTGGTCGGTGCCGCCCTGCGCGAGGAAGCGACGTACTTCTGGACGCTGCACGAGGCCTCGCCGGTGCAGCCGCCACCCAACACCCAGAACATCCGCGGCTACCTGCTGGAAAGCGGGCAGTCGGCCCTGTCGTTGCCTGCCAACCTGCGCAACCTGGAGCCAGGCTTCCACGAACTGCCCAAGGACGATCAGCTGGTGCTGGTGGATGTGCGCCCCGCCGGCCGGCTGTACCTGGTGTTCCTGCGTTCGCGCGCGGAGATGCTGGCGTTCTGGTTCGGCATCGTGCCGGTGCTGCTGACCCTGCTGGCGGTGTACGGCGCCAGTTGGGTGACCTACCGTGCCTCCAAGCGCCTGGTGTCACCGGTGAACTGGCTGGCGCGGCGCGTCTCGCGCTGGGACCCGGGCCACCCGGAGGCGGCCGACCTGGAGCCGAACAAGCTTCCGGCGGACATGCAGGGCGAGACCCGGCAGCTGGCGGCCGCGCTGCATTCGCTGGCCAACCGGGTCAGCGCGCACGTGGCCCGCGAGCGCAACTTCACCCGTGATGCCAGCCACGAGCTGCGCACGCCGTTGACCGTCATCCGCGTCGCCAGCGACATGGCCCTCGGCGATGAAACCCTGCAGCCGCGCCTGCGCCGCAGCCTGCAGCGCATCCAGCGTGCCGGTCGGGACATGGAAGCGGTGATCGATGCGTTCCTGATCCTGGCCCGCGAGGCCGACGTCGAGCCGCAGATCGAGCTGTTCGACGTCAACGACATCGTCCGCTATGAAGTGGACAACGCCAACGAGCTGCTGGGCACGCGCCCGGTATCGGTGCACCTGCACAGCGACGGCCCGGTGCAGCTGCATGCGCCACCGCGGGTGCTGCAGGTGGTGGTCAGCAACCTGGTGCGCAACGCCTGCAGCTACACCGATGAAGGGCGTATCGACGTGCACGTGCTCAATGACCGGGTGGTGGTGCGCGATACCGGTATCGGCATGTCCGCCGAGGCGCTGTCGCGCGCCTTCGAGCCGTTCTACCGCGCCGAACCGAGCCGTCCGCAGGGCACTGGACTGGGCCTGTCGATCGTGCGCCGGCTGTGCGACCGCTTCGGCTGGAAGGTCAGCCTGGCCAGCGAGCCGGGCGAGGGCACCGAAGCCACGGTGATCTTCCGGTAGAGGGCTTTGGCCGGGCTGCGCCCGGCACCCGCCGAGGCAACATCAACATCAAAAGCGGGCATTCCGAGGAGTGGCGGGGCGGTGTGGGTGTGCAGGACACGCCGTAAACCCATCCATGGGGGCTCGATGGCGCCATCCATGGCGCCAACGGTCCTGCACACCCACACCGCCCCGCCTTCGACAGTTCCCCGCGATCCGCAGTGGATCCACGCCATGCGTGGATGAATTCAGTAGATCCACGCCATGCGTGGATAGTGTTGCGGTAGCGCCGGGCCATGCCCGACGCACGCCTGCGTCAATCGCACTTCACCTTCGGCGCCAGCGCCCTGGTCCAGATCGCGTAGCCGGCCGGGGTCATGTGCAGCATGTCCTCGCGGAACAGCGTCGCGTCCGGCTGTCCATCGGCGCCGAGCATCGGCGTGTAGATGTCGGTGAAGCCGGTATTGGGCAGCCTGGCCAGCGCGGCCTTGATCAGCGTGTTGGCTTCGTTGATCGCCGGCAGCAGGTGCGCACGCGACGGGCTCGGCTTGATCGACAGGTACTCCACCTTCGTCTTCGGCAGGTCGCGGTGCACGCGCTGCACGAAGGCGACCACATCGTCGCGCACCTGCACGGCGCTGCGGCCGCTGTTGAGGTCGTTGTCGCCGGCGTAGAAGAACACCTTGCATGGCGCATACGGCACCACGATGCGGTCGGCGTACCAGGTGCTGTCGCGGACTTCCGAGCCGCCGAAGCCGCGGTTGAACACCGGCTGGCCGGGGAAGTCGGTGGCCAGGCTCTCCCAGAAGCGGATCGAGGAGCTGCCGATGAACTCGATGCCACCACGCGGCGGCGGGTTGGTCTGGTCGGCGCTGGCGAAGCGGGCCATGTCGCCGGCCCAGGCCACGTTGGAGACCTGTTCGGGTACCCGGGGCGATGTGGCCGGGCTCAGCGCCTGGGCCAGCGGTGCGGCGGTCAGCAGGCCCAGCATCAACAGGCAGGTATGGCGACGGGACATCAGGCGCTCCAGCAGGGAAGGGGAAGATCATCATAGGAGCACGGCCCAGCCCGGCGTTTGCCCCGGGCAGGCCATTCGCCCGGGCCGCCGGGGGTATGGCTGGCGGCCTTGTGGCAAAATGGCGGCCATCTGCCTATTCCTGTGCACCCATGATTCCCTGCCGTGCGTCTGAGCGGTCGCTGCGCCGCGCCCCTGTTGCTGGATGTTCCACCCGTGGCTGATCAGTTCGGCCATCTGCCCCGCGGCCCGCGCCGCATCTTCCAGGCCGCCCGCTGGTCCTGGCAGGGCCTGCGCGCCGCCTGGCTGCATGAGTCCTCGTTCCGGCTGGAGGTCTACCTGCTGATCCTGCTGACCCCGGTCGCGATCTGGCTGGGCCAGACCCCGGTCGAACGCGCGCTGCTGATCGGCTCGATGCTGCTGGTGCTGGCGATGGAACTGGCCAACTCGGCCATCGAGGCCGTGATCGAGCGCTACGGCAGTGAGATCCACGAGCTGGCCGGCCGCGCCAAGGACATGGGCTCGGCGGCGGTGTTCGTGCTGATGATGAACGTGCTGCTGTGCTGGGCGCTGGTCGTGGTCCCGCACGCGTTGGCCGGCAGCTATAGCTGAAATCCCATTCCCCCACTGCCTTGAAGAGTTTCCATGTCCTTTGAGTTCCTCGCCGACCCCAATGCCTGGGTGACCCTGTTCACGCTCAGCGCGCTGGAAATCGTGCTCGGCATCGACAACCTGGTGTTCATTTCCATCGCGGTCAGCAAGCTGCCGGAAGAGCGCCGCCCGTTCGCGCGCAAGCTCGGCATCGCGGTGGCCTGCATCACCCGCATCGGCCTGCTGGTGTCGCTGGCGTATCTGGCACACATGGCGGCCAACCTGTTCACGGTGGCCGGCATGGGCATCTCCATCCGTGACCTGGTGCTGATCGTCGGTGGCCTGTTCCTGATCATCAAGGGCTGCATGGAGATCAAGGAACTGATCAGCGGTGGCGAGGATGAAGACCCCAGCACCACCAAGGCCTCGGCCGTGTTCGGCTATGTGATCGCACAGATCGCGGTGATCGACATCGTGTTCTCGCTGGACTCGGTGATCACCGCCGTCGGCATCGCCGACCACATCCCGGTGATGGTCGCCGCCATCCTGCTGTCGGTGCTGGTGATGCTGCTGGCCGCCAACCCGCTGGGCCGCTTCATCGATGCCAACCCGACCGTGAAGATGCTGGCCCTGGCCTTCATCCTGATGATCGGTGCGGTACTGATCCTGGATGGCCTGGACGTGCACGTGCCCAAGCCCTACATCTACGCCGCGATGGGCTTCTCGGTGCTGGTGGAGTGGCTGAACCTGCTGATGCGCCGCCGCGCCCGCGAACACAACGTGCCGGGCGCCGGCAACTGGTAAGCGGATCACACGCAAGCGTTTCACCCAGAACCCCCGGCCCGGCCGGGGGTTCTGCGTTGCGGGGCCGTGCAGAGCCGAGCCCATGCTCGGCTGTTTCCTGCCGGTCAGCCGAGCATGGGCCCGGTTCCACAGGGTGAGCAGGGGTTCGGCCGCCACTTGTGAACCCTGGTCAACAGTGTTTCCCCGCTGCAGGGCTTAATCCGGCGCGACGATGCGCGCAGGCTACGCGCTCTTTTCCAGAACCTGCCCCACGCAGGATGACCCCATGAACTCCAGAGCCGCTCTGTTGGCCCTCGCCGTCGGCGCTTTCGCCATTGGCACCACTGAATTCGCCCCGATGGGCCTGCTGCCGGTCATTGCCGACGGCGTCGGCGTGAACATCCCCACCGCTGGCATGCTGATCACCGCCTACGCCGTGGGCGTGATGCTGGGCGCACCGGTGATGACCCTGCTGATGGGACGCTTCGGCAAACGCACTGCGCTGATGCTGCTGATGTCGATCTTCGTGGTCGGCAACCTGTTGTCCGCACTGGCGCCGAACTACGGCCTGCTGCTGTTGTCGCGCCTGGTCACCAGCCTCAACCACGGTGCCTTCTTCGGCATCGGTGCGGTGGTCGCCGCCAGCCTGGTGCCGAAGGAAAAGCAGGCTGCCGCCGTGGCCACCATGTTCATGGGCCTGACCATCGCCAACATTGGTGGCGTGCCGCTGGCGACCTGGGTCGGCCAGCAGCTGGGCTGGCGCCTGTCCTTCGCCGGCACGGCGGTGCTGGGCCTGGTGGCGATCACTGCGCTGGGCCTGGCGCTGCCGGCATCCGCACCCGATGCGCGCCCGGACGTGCGCCGCGAACTGAAGGCGATCCTGCAGCCGCAGGTGCTGTTGGCGATGGCCACCACCGTGCTCGGTGCCGGTGCGATGTTCACCCTCTACACCTACGTGGCGCCGGTGCTGACCGAGCTGACCGGTGCCTCCAACGCCTTCATCGCGATGTCGCTGGCGCTGATCGGCATCGGCTTCACCTTCGGCAACGGCATCGGCGGGCGCATGGCTGACTGGTCGCTGGATGGCGCCACCCGCATCCTGCTGGCGGTCCTGGCCGTGCTGATGTTCGTACTGCCGCTGGCCTTCATGCACCACGCCACTGCGGCGCTGGGGGTGCTGCTGTTCGGTGCCGCGACTTTTGCGATCGTGCCGCCGTTGCAGATCCGGGTGATGCAGGCGGCCAGCGAGGCGCCGGGCCTGGCGTCGTCGATCAACGTCGGTGCGTTCAACCTGGGCAATGCCGTGGGTGCGGCGCTGGGCGGTGCGGTGATCAGTTCGGGCCTGGGCTACGCCGCGATTCCGGTGGCCGGTGGCCTGCTGGCGGCCTCGGGGTTGTTGCTGGCGTGGCTGGGGCGTCCTCGCACGGCGGTGGCTGAGGCTTGCTGAGTGATGTGGGTTTCCGGCAGGGCTTGCAGCCCTGCACCCGCCGAGGCCACTGCAACTGCAACAGCAACAGCAACAGCTTGCATTCCGTGGGATGGCGGGGTGGGTCCGGTTGAGGGGGACGCTGCAAGTACGTCCATGTAAGCTCGGTCGCCGCATCCATGCGGCTCACGCCCCCTCAACCGGACCCACCCCGCCTTCGACAGATTCCCGCGGTCTGTCGGAACGGCGTTCCGCTCTGGTAGGTGTCGACCTTGGTCGACACGAATGCCTGAAGAACCGGCTTTTGCTTTTGATTTTTCTTTTGATCTTCCCGCGGTGCGCAGGAAATTGTCCGTGGCCGGGAGGGTGGGTTGGCTGGGGGCGTGAGCGCCATGGGCCCGAGGCATGCCTCGGGCGGGTTGGGCAGGACGCCCAACCCCGGTCTTGCCGTGTGCGCAGGACAGCGCACACGAGCAAGCGGCGACCGAGCCTACATGGACGTATTCACGGCGTCCCCCAGCCAACCCACCCTCCCGGCCAACCCAAGAGAACCAGCAAACAACCCACCGCGGAGGGGGCGGCGCCCGATGGCCGGTCTTTCACCCGAACCATGGCATGCTCGGCGCCAAGCCCACCCGGAACCTCCGCCATGCGCCTGTTCACCCGCGTCCTGCCCCTGATGCTGTTGGCCTCCCTGCTCTCCGGCTGCGGCTACAACGCCATCCAGCAGAAGGATGAAGCGGTCAAGGCCAGCTGGTCGGAGGTCATCAACCAGTACAAGCGCCGCGCCGACCTGGTGCCCAACCTGGTGCAGACCGTGAAAGGCTTCGCCAGCCAGGAAGAGCGCGTGTTGACCGAAGTCACCAACGCCCGTTCGCGCGTCGGCCAGATCAACGTCAACGCCGACGACGAAGCCTCGCTCAAGCAGTTCCAGCAGGCCCAGGGCGAACTTGGCAGCGCGCTGTCGCGGCTGCTGGTGGTCACCGAGAACTATCCGGAACTGAAGTCCAACCAGAACTTCCGCGACCTGCAGGCGCAGCTGGAAGGTACCGAGAACCGGGTCACCGTCGCCCGCGGCCGCTATATCCAGCAGGTGCAGGACTACAACACCTACATCCGCTCGTTCCCGCAGGTGATCACCGCCAAGATCTTCGGCTACAAGACCAAGCCGAACTTCACCGTGGACAACGAAGCGCAGATCTCCAACGCGCCGGCGGTCGATTTCGGCAACGCGCCGCAGCAGCAGCCGGCACCGCAGCCGGGCCACTGACCGATGCGCCTGGCCACTGCGCTGCTGGCCCTGCTGCTGTGGCTGCCGCTGGCGTCGCAGGCGCAGCAGCTGGCGCCGATTCCGGCGCTGGATTCGCCGGTGGTCGATACCACCGGCACGCTGGACGCCACGCAGAAGCAGGCACTGGTGCAGCAGGCGACTGACCTGCAGCAGCGCAAGGGCAGCCAGCTGCAGGTGCTGGTGGTGCCCAGCACCCAGCCGGAGGACATCGCGCAGTACACCACGCGGGTCTTCGACCAATGGCAGATCGGCCGCAAGGGCGTGGATGACGGCGTGCTGCTGGTGGTGGCCAAGGATGACCGGCGCGTGCGCATCGAACCCGGCTACGGCCTGGAGGGTGCGATTCCTGATGCCATCGCCAACCGCGTCATCCAGGAGTACCTGGTGCCGCGTTTCCGCAGTGGCGACTACGCCGGCGGCATCACCGATGCCACGGCGGTGCTGGTCAAGCTGATCGACGGCGAAACGCTGCCGGCACCGGTCAGCGGCCATCGCGGGCGGGAGCCCGGCGGTGGCGGCGATACCTGGTTCCTGGCGCTGTTCATCGGTGTGTTCGCCGGCAGCATCCTGCGCGGCGTGTTCTCGCGCGTGCCACGTCCGCTGCGCGGCCTGCTCGGCGGCGCGGGTGCGGCGCTGGCGGCGTTCCTGTTCACCTCCACGCTGCTGGCCAGTGGCCTGGCCGGCGTGGTCGGCCTGATCGTGGCGATGCTCTCTGGTCACCCGGGCCGTTTCGCCGGTGGCGGCGGCTGGGGCGGCGGCAGCTGGGGCGGAGGAGGCGGTTTCGGCGGAGGAGGTGGATTCGGTGGCGGCGGCGGCTGGGGTGGCGGTGGTGGCCGCTCCGGTGGTGGCGGTGCTTCGGGGGGCTGGTGATGATCCAACGTCTGTGTCGGCACGTGTTTTCGCCGTCAGTACGGCGCGCGTTCCCGCCCGCCACATTGCAGGCGATCACCGAGGCCATCGCGGCCGGTGAGCAGCGCCACGGTGGGCAGGTGATGTTCGCGGTGGAAGCGGACCTGCCGCTGGCCGCGCTGTGGCACAGGGTCACCCCGCGCCAGGCCGCCGAGCATGCCTTCGCCCGCCTGCGCACCTGGGATACCACCCACAACAACGGTGTACTGATCTACCTGCTGCTGGCCGACCACGCGATCGAGATCGTCGCCGACCGGGGCCTGCACGGCCGGGTCAGCCCGGCGCAGTGGCAGCGTGTCTGCACCCACCTGCGCGAGGGGCTGCGCGGGTCCAACCCGGTGGAAGCGCTGCAGGATGCGATCGATGAGGTCTCCAGCCTGGTGGAAGGGCACTTTCCGGCCTCGACGCGGTCGAACGATGACGCGTTGCCGAACTCGCCGCAGATCCTTGGTTGAGCCGGGGCGGCACTGGCCCGAGAATAGACGTTCAACCGCAAGGCACCTTCCATGATCTATTTCCACGACATCGACCCCATCGCCCTCTCGCTGGGGCCGATCAAGGTGCACTGGTACGGCATCATGTACCTGCTCGGCTTCACTGCGGCCTGGCTGCTGGGCCGCAAGCGCATCGCCGACGGGCGCCTGCCGGGTGTCGATGCCAACGGCTTCTCGGACCTGCTGTTCTACGCCATGCTCGGCGTGGTGCTGGGCGGACGCATCGGCTACATGCTGTTCTACGCGCTGGGCGATTTCCTGCACAACCCGCTGCTGCTGTTCAAGGTGTGGGACGGTGGCATGAGCTTCCACGGTGGCCTGCTGGGCGTGATTGCCGCCTGCTGGTGGTGGTCGCGCAAGCACAAGCTGCACTTCTTCGACACCATGGACTTCATGGCGCCGCTGGTGCCGCTGGGCCTGGGCTTCGGCCGTATCGGCAACTTCATCGGTGCCGAGCTGTGGGGCAAGTACACCGACGGTAGCTGGGGCGTGGTGTTCCCGTCCGGCCTGCCGGCCCCGCTGAACCAGCTGGACCATGCGACGCTGCAGGCGCAGTTCGCCACCGGCGCGCTGAATCAGTTCGCACGCCATCCCTCGCAGCTGTATGAAGCGTTCCTGGAAGGGCTGGTGATGTTCGTGGTGCTGTGGACGGTGTCGGCCAAGCCGCGTCATCGCTACCTGGTCGGTGGCCTGTTCGCGCTGATGTACGGCCTGTTCCGCTTCGCCGTCGAGTTCGTGCGCATGCCCGACAACGGCGTTTACGTGGCCTTCGACTGGCTGACCCGTGGCCAGATCCTCAGCCTGCCGCTGATCGCCTTCGGCCTGGTGCTGCTGGTGATGTCGCGCCGCGCGCCGGTACTGCAGCCGCAGCTGCCGGTGGCCGCGGAGGGCAAGGCATGAAGCCCTACCTGGACCTGCTCTCGCACGTGCTGGAACACGGTGCGGAGAAGAGCGATCGCACCGGTACCGGCACCCGCAGCGTGTTCGGCTGGCAGATGCGCTTCGACCTCAACGCAGGCTTCCCGCTGGTCACCACCAAGAAGCTGCACCTGCGCTCGATCATCCACGAGCTGCTGTGGTTCCTGAAGGGCGACACCAACATCGGCTACCTGAAGGACAACCAGGTGCGGATCTGGGACGAGTGGGCCGACGAGAATGGCGACCTCGGCCCGGTCTACGGCAAGCAGTGGCGCAGCTGGGCCACCGCCGACGGCCGCGAGATCGACCAGATGCAGTGGCTGGTGGACGAGATCAAGCGCAACCCCGACTCGCGCCGGCTGGTGGTCAGCGCCTGGAACGTGGGCGAGCTCTCGCAGATGGCGCTGATGCCGTGCCACAACCTGTTCCAGTTCTACGTGGTGGACGGCAAGCTCAGCTGCCAGCTGTACCAGCGCAGCGGCGACATCTTCCTCGGCGTGCCGTTCAACATCGCCAGCTACGCGTTGCTGACCCATATGGTGGCGCAGGCCACCGGGCTGGGCGTGGGCGATTTCGTGCATACGCTGGGTGACGCGCACCTGTATTCGAACCACTTCGAGCAAGCCCGCGAGCAGCTGTCGCGTGAGCCGCGCGCGCTGCCGAAGTTGTGGTTGAACCCGGAGGTGACCGACCTGTTCGGCTTCCAGTTCGACGACATCCGCATCGACGGCTACGACCCGCACCCGGCCATCAAGGCGCCGGTGGCGGTGTGAGCGCAATGAAGCTGTCGATGATCGTGGCGCTGGACCGCAACCGTGGCATCGGCCAGGGCAATGCCATGCCCTGGCACCTGCCGGACGACTTCAAGCACTTCAAGGCGCTCACCTTGGGCAAGCCGATCCTGATGGGGCGCAAGACCGCCGAATCGATCGGCCGCGTGCTGCCGGGGCGGACCAACCTGGTGCTGACCCGCAGCGGCCAGGTGCCGTTCGAGGGCATGCGTGCGGTGGCGTCGCTGGACGAGGCGAAAGCAATTGCCGAAGGCGAGGGCGCCAGCGAGCTGTGCATCATCGGCGGCGGCGAGATTTTCCGTCAGCTGCTGGACCAGGCCAGCGACCTGTACCTGACCTGGGTCGACGCCGAAGTGCCTGCCGACACCCATTTCCCCGAGGTGGACGCGCAGGACTGGCAGGAAGTGAGCAGCGTGCCGCATCCGGCCGACGAACGCCACGCCTACGCGTTCCGCTTCGTGCACTACGTGCGCCGCTGATCGCAACGCAACTGTAGAGCCGAGCCATGCTCGGCTGCTTTCCGCGGACACATCCCGAAGCCGAGCATGGTTCGGCTCTACAGGATTGCCTACGGCATCCGGTAATGGCCGATGATCGCGTGCTGGAACAGCAGGTTCTCTTCGCGCGTGCCGCGGGCGATGTTGTGCAGGATCAACGGGGTGCCGTCGGCCCGGCGGCGGTCGGACACGATGCCCACATGCAGCAGGCCGTTGCCGTTGAGCTTCCAGGCAACGATGTCGCCCGCCGCGTAGTCGGCAGCGGAAGCGGTAATTGGCTGCTGCCAGCCCTGCCGCTCGAACCAGCGCATCAGGTTCGGTACGCGCCGATGATCGATATTGCGGTCCGGCCGTGACAGGCCCCAGATCGCTGGATAGGCACTGAAGTTGCCGCGCATGTCCTCGTGCACGCGCGCCTGCAGGTCCAGTCCCAGTTCGCGCAGGGCGCGCACCACCACGTCGGTGCACACGCCGCGATCCAGTGGCACGTCGCCGCCGGGATAGGCCAGCACCTGGTAAGCAGGATCGTAGCGGGTGGTGACGCCGATCTGCGCGCGCGCTGCTGCCACCAGTGGTGGTGAAGGCGCCTGCGGCTGCGATGGCGCGTGACCGGCGTTTCCACCGCCAGTGGGGGCCGGGGCCGAAGTGGGCTGGCAGCCGCTGGCCAGGGCCAGCGTCAGCAGCAGCACCGTCCATGGTGCCCAGCCGCGACGCGTCATGCCTGCGGCGGGGTGCTGTTGTTGTTGGGACCGCCGGAGCCACCACCACCGCCACCACGGCGACGACGACGGCGCGGGCCGCGGTTGCCCGGGGGGGAAGCGGAGGCGTTGCCGCCGCCCTGTTCCTTGCCCTGCGCCGCAGCGGCGGGGCGCTCGTGGGCCGGTCGTGCCGGCGGGCGGGCGTTGGGCACCGGTGCCGGTACATCGCGGCCTGGCACCTGCACCACGCGCAGTTCATCGGTATCGAGCTGGATCGCGGTCAGCTTGCCGCCCCAGACCGCACCGGTGTCGATGGCGTGCACGCCCTGGGTGATGGTCAGGCCCAGCGCGGACCAGTGGCCGCAGACGATCTTCAGGTCGCGCTCGACCCGGCCCGGCACTTCGAACCAGGGGTACAGCCCCTGTTCCTGCGTGCCGGGCGTGCCTTTGTCCTCGATGCCGATGCGCCCACGTGGGGTGCAGTAGCGCATGCGGGTGAGCACGTTGATGATCGCGCGCGAGCGGTCGTAGCCAGCCAGGTTCGGTGCCCAGCTCGGCTTGTCGCCATACATGTTGCGGAACAGCTTGCGGTAGCCGGCGCCGTGCAGCTGCACTTCGACTTCGGCGGCATGCTTCTCGGCCATCTGCGTGGTCCACTTCGGCGCCAGGCCGGCATGCACCATCATCCAGCCCAGCTCACGGTCCACGTGCACCAGCTTCTGCAGGCGGAGCCAGTCCAGCAGTTCGTCGCGGTCCTCGGCCTGCACGATGCGCAGCAGGTCAGGGTTGACCTTGCGCTGTTCCTCTTCGGTGCGTGCACCCACGGCCAGCAGCGAAAGATCGTGGTTGCCCAGCACCACCACGCTGTGCTCGCGCAGCGAGTGCACCAGCCGCAGCGTTTCCAGTGACTGGCCACCGCGGTTGACCAGATCGCCGCAGAACCACAGGGTGTCCTGCGCCGGGTCGAAGCGGATCTTCTCCAGCAGTCGCTGGGTGACGTCATAGCAGCCCTGCAGGTCGCCGATCGCCCACACACTCATCGTTCGGCCTCCGTGTCAGTGCAGGGTGCGCGGGATGGCCAGCACGAAAGGTGCGACCGGCGCGGCGAATTCGGTGCCATCGTCGGCGACCATGTCGTAGTGGCCCTGCATGGTCCCGTGATCGGTCCCCAGCATGACACCGGACGTGTAATGGAAGTCTTCACCGGGACGCAGGCGCGGCTGCTCGCCGATCACCCCGTCGCCATCGACATGCTCGACGCGGCCGTTGGCATCGGTGATGCGCCAGTGGCGTGCCACCAGGCGCGCGGCAACGCGCCCCTGGTTGTGGATGCGGATCGTGTAGGCGAACGCATAGCGGCCGTCTTCCGGTGCGGATTGATCGTCGAGGAAGCGCGGCGCGACTTCGACGGAGATGGCATAAACGTCAGCGTCTTCCATACCGGCAGTGTAATCAGGAGGCATTGGCCAAAGCGATGAATTCGGCCACGTCCAACTGTTCGGCACGGGCATCGGGACGCACGCCGGCGGCGACGAACTGCTCGGCGGACACCACGTTGTTCAGGGCGTTGCGCAGGGTCTTGCGGCGCTGGCCGAAGGCGGCCTTGACCACCTCGGCGAAACGCTTGTGGTCGTGGATGTTGATCGTGGCCGGGTCACGCGGTACCAGCCGTACCACGGCCGAATCGACCTTCGGCGGCGGCCGGAACGCGCCCGGCGGTACCACGAACAGCGACGTGACCTGGCAGTAGGCCTGCAGCATCACGCTGAGGCGGCCATACACCTTGCTGCCGGGACCGGCGGCCATGCGGTCGACCACTTCCTTCTGCAGCATGAAGTGCATGTCGCGGATCACCGCAGCATGTTCCAGCGCATGGAACAGAATCGGCGAGGAGATGTTGTAGGGCAGGTTGCCGACCAGGCGGATCGGCTGGCCGGCGGCCAGCTCGGTGAAGTCCACGCGCAGCACATCGCGGTGGACGATGGTCAGCTCGCCCAGCGGTTCGGCGGCGGCGGTCAGCGGTGCGATCAGGTCGCGGTCGAACTCGATCACCGTCAGCGTGGGGTGCACGCGCAGCAGCGGCAGCGTGATTGCGCCCTGGCCGGGGCCGATCTCGACCAGGCGGTCGCCATCTTTCGGGTTGACCGCCATCACGATCTTGTCGATGTAGTGGCGGTCGGCCAGGAAATGCTGGCCAAGCTGCTTCTTGGCCGGGGCGGTGAACACCGGGCCGGAGGGGGAATGCGGGGAATTCATGCGCTCAGTGTACGTTGCCGCGCAAGCTGCGCACACAGCGTCGTTGCCGCCTGCAGGCTGGAGGGATCGGCGATGCCGCGGCCGGCGAGGTCCAGCGCGGTGCCATGGTCCACCGCCACGCGCGGGTAGGGCAGGCCCAGGGTCAGGTTGACCGCCTGTTCGAAGCCTGAGTACTTCAGCACCGGCAGGCCCTGGTCGTGGTACATCGCCAGCACGGTGTCGAAGCCAGCCAGCTTGCCGGGCAGGAAGGCGGTATCGGCCGGCAGCGGCCCGATCAGGTCCATGCCCTCCGTGCGCAGGCGCTGCAGCAGCGGGATGACCAGGTCCAGTTCCTCGCGGCCCAGATGACCGTCTTCACCGGCGTGCGGGTTCAGGCCGAGCACGGCGATGCGCGGCGCAGCCAAGCCAAACTCACGGCGGAGGGCGGCATGCACGGTGCGCAGCGTGTGCTCCAGGCCGGGTGCGGTGATCGCATCGGCCACCTCGCGCAACGGCAGGTGGGTGGTGGCCAGGGCCACGCGCACGATGTGATTGGCCAGCATCATCACCACCTTCACTCCGGCCTGGTCGGCCAGCAGTTCGGTGGTACCGCTGTAGGCGATGCCGCCTTCGTTGATGACCGCCTTGTGCACCGGGCCGGTCACCACGCCGTGCAGTTCGCCGGACAGGCAGGCCTGGCCGGCGC
Organism: Stenotrophomonas sp. WED208; assembly: GCF_040984485.1. Classification (NCBI taxonomy): domain Bacteria; kingdom Pseudomonadati; phylum Pseudomonadota; class Gammaproteobacteria; order Lysobacterales; family Lysobacteraceae; genus Stenotrophomonas; species Stenotrophomonas sp. WED208. Next base: position 3,880,129 of record NZ_JAZARB010000001.1, on the reverse strand, counting down.
CGAGCAGGGCACCGATGACCGCGCCGGCATTGGTCGGATCGGCCTGGCCGAAGCGGCTGGGCGCGGCGTTGCGGACGGCACGCAGGCGCAGATCACCGGGGACGCGTGCTTCGGCGTCCTCGGGCAGCAGTTGCAGGGGCAGGTTCAGCGCGGCCGCGGCCGCGTGCAGGGTGTCCGGGTCGGCGAAGGCCAGCAGCCGGCAATCTTCACGCGGCTGCTGGACGAGGCGGACACACAGCTCCGGGCCGATCCCGGCGGGCTCGCCCGGTACCAGAGCGAGCTCGGGACGCATCGGTCAGGACTGCGGCGGGGTGGCGGTGTTTTCCGCGCGGTCGCCACTGCGGAAGCTGACGTAGGCTTCGCCACGCAGTTCCTGCAGGAAGCGGTTGTACTCGTCTTCCAGCTTGCGGCGGCCGATGGTCTCGCGGACCTGGGCACGCTGGTTGTCGGTGGTCACGTCGGTCTGGCGGGTGCCCACGCGCTGCACGATGTGCCAACCGGCATCGGTGCGGAACGGCTGGCTGACGCCACCATCCTGGATGCCCGACACCTGCTGGCCGAATGCAGGACCGAACGCATCGGCCGGGAACCAGCCCAGATCGCCACCCTGGCCTCGGCTGTTGTTGTCCTCGGAGGACTCCTTGGCCACGGTCTCGAAGTCTGCGCCGCCGGCAATGCGGGCGCGCAGCGTGTCGATCTTGGCCTTGGCGGCGGCGTCGGTCTGGTGGTCATCCACACGCACCAGGATATGGCGGCCGTGGTACTCGGTGATGGTGTTGCCACTGGCTGCAGCGCTGGCATCACGCACGTCCACCAGCTTCAGCAGCTGGAAGCCGCTGGGGCCGCGGATCGGGCCGACCACTTCGCCGGGCTTCATCTTTTCCATCAGCTGTGCGAAGGCCTGCGGGATTTCATCCAGGCTGCGCCAGCCGAGGTCGCCGCCTTCCAGCGCGTTGGGGCTGTCCGAATAGCGCACGGCGGCGGCATTGAAGTCCAGCTCGCCCTTGTCCAGCAGGCCCTTCACGCCGTCGGCCTTCTTCTGGCCGGTGGCGATCTGGTCGGCGTTGGCACCGTCGGGCAGGGCGATCAGGATGTGCGCCAGGTGGTACTGGTTACCGACGGTGGCCTGCTGCTTCAGCGCGGCATCGACTTCGCCCTCGCTGACGCTGATGCGGCTCTGCGCGAAGCTCTGGCGCAGGCGCTGCACGGTGATTTCGTCGCGCACCGATGCGCGGAAATCATTGAAGTCGATACCGTCATGGGCCAGGCGCTGGCGCAGGGCATCCAGGGTCGAACCGTTCTGCTGGGCGATGGCATTCATCGCCTGGTTCAGCTCCTGGTCGCCGATACGGATGCCGCTGCCCTGGGCACGGGCGACCTGCAGCTTGACCAGCACCAGGCGCTCGAGCACCTGGCGGCTGAGCACGTCTTCCGGCGGCAGCTGGTTTTCACGGCCGACGTACTGCGCCTTGATGTTGGCGATCGCACGCTGGAGCTCGCTCTGCAGGATCACGTCCTCATCGACGACGGCGGCGATGCGGTCAAGCGGCTGCGCCTCCTGGGCAAGCACCTGCAGGGGGGCGGACACGCTGGACACCGCCAGCAGCGAGGCGAGTAGAACGGGGAAGCGCTTGGTCATGGGATCAGATTCGGATCGTAGTCATCCCGGGTCGCCCCGGTGTTGCTGGGCGGCACGAGATAGAGGTCGTCGCGGTTGTAGCCGAGGATAGCACGGCGCAAGGTGCGGTCCGTGTCCTGGCCGATGGAGCTCAGGCCCTTGAGCACGAACTCCAGCTGGATGGAGTTGTTCATCTCGCCTTCGCGGTTGCGGACGTAGCGGCGGGCCACGGCGCGCACGGCCAGGCAGCAGCTGTCCCACTGCACGCCGGCGATGATTTCCAGCGGTTCCTTGTCCTGCAGCGAGTAGTAATAGCGGCCCACCAGGCTCCAGCGCGCATTCAGCGGGTACAGGAACGACAGGTCGGCCTGCTCCAGCAGGGTCCGGTCATGCTTGTTGGCGCCGGCCGGGGCGCCGGCGTTGATGCGGTAGCGATAGCTCAGGTTGATCACGCCATCGTTGGGCATCAGGTAGCGGGCGCGGACGCTGGCCAGATCCTCACGCTTGTACTTCGGATCCCACTGGTAGGTGGCGCCCAGGGTCCAGCGGTCGTTGATCATGTAGTTGCCGTCGGCGATCCAGGCCGACTTGCCCTTCTCCACCGGGGCGCCGCCCGGGGTCGTGCTGACCCGCGATTCATCGAAGTACTGGATCTGGCCGATCGAGGCCGAGAAGCGCTCCTTGCCGGTGGTCTGGTCGATGAAGCGGGTACTCAGTGCCAGGGTCAGCTGGTTGGCATCGTTCTGACGGTCGGCGCCGGTGTAGCGCGAATCGCGGAACAGCTGGCCCCAGCTGAAGGTGAAGTCACGGGTATCGAAGATCGGCAGCTCATCCTGGTTGCGGTAGGGCGTGCGCAGGTAGAACAGGCGCGGTTCCAGTGTCTGCAGGAAGGACTTGCCGCGGATGCTGGTCTCGCGGTCGAAGAACAGGCCGGCGTCGATGCTGCCGATCGGCAGGCTGCGGCTGGGCGACGTGTTGCCGCGCAGCTGTTCCGGCGTGGCCGTGGTCGGGTCGATGCCCTGCGAGCGCAGGATCTGGGCCTGGATGCCATTGACGCCGTCAACCAGGCCGCGATCCAGCTGGTAAGCCGTGTAGCGATAGGCCAGGGTCGGGGTGATGTACCACGCCGCGCCGCTGATCGGGAACGACACGTAGGGCTTCAGGTCCAGGCGCGAGCCACCGCTCACGCCGACCCCGGACCGCTGCTGGATGCCGTTGCGCGTGTACTGCAGATCCTCGCCGGCGCTGGCGTCGTACTTGAAGTTGACGTCGTCGTGGGTGAAGCGCACGGCCTCGGCGTAGATGCCGGTTTCCAGCCACGGCAGGACCGGCTTGTCCCAGTTGAAGTACAGGCGCGGCTGGCGGTTGTAGGGCAGCGCGCTCTCGTTGAGCGTGTAGTCGGTCAGCTGCCAGCGGTCGGCCATGATCCCGGCCGTCCAGTTCTTGCCGGTACCGTACAGGCCGATGGTGCTCTGCAGGTTGGACGCGGTCACACCGACCAGGCGGTTGGCGAAGTCCTCGACATAACGCTCGTCGCTGACCCAGGCCAGGTTGGCGCGGGCCTGCCAGTGGTCGTCCACGTTGTGGTAACCGGAAAACATCACGCGGCCGCGGTCGCGGTCGCGCAGGCGGTCGTTGGGCATGAACGATGTCAGCACCTCGCCACGGCCGCCGTTGTAGAGGTAGCGGAACTCGTTGTCGAGCAGCAGGCCGCGCCGGCTCATGTAGCGTGGGGTCAGCGTATCGTCGTAGTTCGGCGCCAGATTGAAGTAGATCGGCTGCGCGTAGTCGACGCCGTTGCGGCCGGACATGCCCAGCTGCGGGAACAGCAGGCCGGTCTTGCGGCGATCATCGATCGGGAACTTGAAGTACGGCGCCCACAGCACCGGCACCTTGCCGATGCGCAGCACGGCGTTGCGGGCCGTACCGAAGCCTTCGTCGTTGTCCACTTCGATCTGCGGCGCCGACAGCTTCCACACCGGCTGCGACGGGTCGCAGGTGGTGTAGGTGGAGCGGTGCATCTGGCCGACCGCGCCCTGCAGGTCGACCGATTCGGCATCGCCGTTGCCCCGGCGCGACACCAGCTGGTACTTGATGTCGGAGATCTTGTGGGTGTCGCTTTCCTGGTTGCCCTCGGCGCGCTTGGCGATCATCCGGATCGACCCGTCCTGGTAGCGGACGTTGCCGTCGGCAATGTAGTTGCCGGTCTCGGTATCGAAGCTGAGCTTGTCGGTGCCGACGAACTGGTCGCCGCGGCGCAGTGCCACGTTGCCCTCGTACTGCGGCACCGTGGTGGTGCCCAGCAGCTGGTCACCCTCGATGTCGGTCGGCTGGTTCTCGCGCGCGGCGGCGGCGCTGGCCTTGTCCTGGCCGGGAACCGGGGTGGGGGCGTCGGTGAACGCGGGAATGACGTCGGTGGCCGGGCACAGGCCCCAGTTGAGCGGCTTTTCATCGGCCATCACCGGCAGGCTGATGGCGATGCTCAGAGGCAGGGGAAGCAGGCGGAGGGCTCGGCGCACGCGGTTCGGATTCGGGCGAAAACGGACGGTAGCTTGCCCCATCCCTTGCATAGGGGCAATGAAGGGCGCCGCAGGGGGCCGGTTCGGGTTCATCCGGCGGCGGCGCTGGAAGCCGGTGACATCAGGGCCTGGACGTGGGCCACGCTGCACTCGGCGAGGGCCTGCAGGTCGTAGCCGCCCTCCAGCATCGACACCACCCGGCCGGCCGCGTGACGACGCGCCAGCGCGTGCAGTTCACGGGTGATCCAGGCGAAATCGTCGGTCTCCAGCATCAGGTCGGCCTGCGGGTCGCGCAGGTGGGCGTCGAAGCCGGCCGAGATCAGCAGCAGCTGCGGACGGAAGTCGTCGATGGCCGGCAGCATCTCGTCGGCCCAGACATTTCGGAAGCGGAACCCCCCACTGCCCGGCGGCAGCAGGATGTTCATCAGGTTGCCGGCACCGCGGTCGCGGCGCAGGCCGGAATTGGGAAACAGCCCGGCCTGGTGGGTGCTGTAGTACGAGACGCGGGCATCGTGCTGGAAGATGTCCTGGGTGCCGTTGCCATGGTGGACGTCGAAATCGACCACCGCGATCCGCTCCAGGCCATGGCGGTCGCGGGCATAGGCGGCGGCGATGGCGATGTTGTTGAGCAGGCAGAAGCCCATCGCCGTGCTGCTGGTGGCGTGGTGGCCCGGCGGGCGTACCGCGCAGAAGGCCAGCGGGTCGTCGCCCAGCATCACCGCATCGACCGCGGCCACGCCGGCGCCGGCGGCATGTACAGCGGCGCTGGCCGAGCCGGGTGAGGTCCAGGTGTCCATGTCCAGCTGGCGCAGCGGTGCGGTCTGCGGTTGCAGCACGAAGTCGAGCAGGGCGCTGTCGTGGACCCGGGTCAGTTCACCGAACTTGGCCGGTGGTGCTTCGCGCCACTCCAGCTGGCCGGGGAACGCGGCGTGCAGCGCGTCCAGCACATGCTGCAGGCGTTGCGGGCACTCGGGATGGCCCGGACCGGGGTCATGCAGCAGGCAGGATGGGTGGGTATAGACCAGCATCGTGCCGACTCAGCGCTGGCGCTGCTGTGGCTGCCACAGCGCTTCGCCATGGCCATCGGCGCGGGCCAGTACGCGGGCCAGCACGAACAGCAGGTCCGACAGCCGGTTGAGGTACTGCAGCGCCTCGCTGCGCACGGCCTCGTGGCGGGCCAGGGTGACCGTCTCGCGCTCGGCGCGGCGGACGATGGTGCGCGCCAGGTGGCAGCGCGCGGCGGCTTCGCCACCGGCCGGCAGGATGAACTCCTTCAGCATCGGCAGGTCGGCATTGTAGTGGTCCAACTGCTGCTCCAGCGCCGAGATATCGGCAGCGTGGATCGCGGCATGGCCGGGAATGCAAAGCTCGGCGCCCAGGTCGAACAACTGGTGCTGCAGATGCACCACCAGCGCGCGCACGTCCTCGGGCAGTGGTGCTGCCAGCAGCAGGCCGAGCGCGGCATTGGCCTCGTCGACGGTGCCGTATGAGGCGACACGGGCGTCATCCTTGGCCACGCGCTGGCCGTCGCCAAGGCCGGTACTGCCGTCGTCGCCGGTGCGGGTGTAGATGCGCGAGAGGCGATGACCCATGGCGCGGCTCAGTGACGGATGTCGCGGCGGGCCTGCTGGAGCTTCAACACCTGCTCCACGGCCAGCTGCAGCGCGGCAGCCAGCGCCACATAGATCGCCGTGGTGCGCAGGTAGGGCCCGAACCACTGTGCGTAGTTCTGTGCCCAACCGGCCAGCGTCGGTTCGGCCACGTTACGGCTGGTCCAGTAGAAGCCGCCCTGCGCAAGCAGGTGACAGACCGCCACCGAGGCGACCAGCAGCAGCGCGCCCTTGGCCAGTACCGGCCAGCGCGCACTCTGGTAGTTGCGGCCCAGCAGCATGCCGCCGGCCCACAGCGAGAAATAGGCCGGCAGCAGCAGCCAGTAGCCCGGGGAGACGCAGTAGTGCTGCCAGAAATCCAGGCCGCTGCTGCGGATCACGATCCAGTCCACCAGCACCGCGAACACCATCAGCAGCGGGAACGCCCAGCGGGTCCAGCGCGCCAGGTAAAAGCCACCGATGAAGAACACGGCCCAGGAGGCATCGGGGATCGCCGCGAAGTGATTGACCCGGGTCGCCGCCAGCAGCAGTACGAGTACGGACAGGACGAAGGCGCGGTTGGCGGTGTCGGACATGGTGGGGGCCCGGAGCGGATTCAGGTTTCATTCTAGCCCGCCGCGCAGGTTGGCGCAGGTCGGGGGGCGTTGGGTGTTCGGGCGGGGCGAGCGCGTATCATGAACACCATGAGTGAACGACATGACGTGCTGATCGTCGGTGGCGGCCTGGTCGGCGCCAGTTTGGCCATTGCCCTGGACCGCCTGGGCCGCGATGTGGGCCTGCTCGAGGCCAGCCCGGCTGGCGAGCTGCCGGCGGTGTTCGACCAGCGCAACCTCAGTTTCGCCGCGGCCACCGTCAACGCGCTGACCGCGCTGGGGGTGATGCAGAAGCTGGCGATGGCGCCGGGCCCGATCCGGCGCATCCATGTGAGCCGTGCCGGTGATTTCGGCCGCGTGCAGCTTGAAGCAGCCGATTACGACCGGCCCTGGTTCGGCCAGGTGGTGGTGGCGCGTGACTTCGGCCAGGCGCTGGAAGCGCGCCTGCAGGAACTGCCACGGCTGCGCCGTTACCGGCCGATGCGGTTCCTGGGGCTGGGCGAGGTGATCGATGGCTACCGCCAGGTGCGGGTGGCCGACGAGGCCGGCGAGCGCGTGCTGCTGGCACGGCTGGTGGTCGGTGCCGATGGCACCACCAGCGGCGTGCGTGGCGCGCTGGGCATCGAGGTCGACCGTCATGATTTCCAGCAGACCCTGTTCGTGGCCCGCGTGCGCAGCCAGCGTGCGCCGGACGGCACCGCCTGGGAGCGCTTCACCGATACCGGCCCAACCGCCCTGCTGCCGCGTGGTGACCGCCACTTCGGCACTGTGCACGGTGTTGCGCGCGACCAGGCCGATGCGGTGATGGCGCTGGATGATGCGGCCTGGCTGCAGCGGCTGCAGGATGCGATCGGCTGGCGTGCCGGCCGCCTGCTCGAATCTGGCCCGCGCAGCGCTTACCCGCTCATCCAGGTGCTGGCGCGCGCGCTGGCCGGTGAGCGCACGGTGCTGCTTGGCAATGCCGCGCAGACCATCCATCCATTGGGTGCGCAGGGCTTCAACCTGGGCCTGCGCGATGCGCTGACCCTGGCCGAACTGCTGGAGGATGCGCATGAGGATGCCGGCAGCGACGCGCTGCTGCAGGCCTATGTCGCGCGCCGCGAGGACGACCGCCGGCAGACGGTGGCGTTCTCGGGTGGCCTGGCACGCCTGACCAGCAATCCGGCACCGCTGATGCGGCCGCTGCGCAGCCTCGGCCTGGTGGCTGCACAACGTGCCTCGGTGCAGTCGATGCTGGTCGGTGGTGCGATGGGCTTCCGTGGTGAAGTGCCGCGCCTGTGCCGCGGAGAAGCCGCATGAGCCGGCGCACGCGCCTGGACGTGGCCATCGTCGGTGGTGGCGTGGTCGGTGCCGCCTGTGCGCTGGCGCTGGCCGATGCCGGTCTGTCGGTTGCGCTGGTGGAGGGCCGCGAACCCGCGCCATGGCAGGCCGCACAGCCGGACCTGCGGGTGTTCGCCTTCGCCGCCGACAACGTGCAGCTGTTGAACCGCCTGGGTGTGTGGCCGGCCATCGCGCAGGCCCGCGCGTGGCCCTACCGGCGCATGCAGGTGTGGGATGCCGCGGGTGGCGAGGATCTGTTGTTCGACGCCGACCGCTTCGGTCGGCGCGAGCTGGGCTACATCGTCGAGAACGGCCTGCTGCAGGATCGCCTCTGGTCGGCGCTGCCGGCGGCGGGCGTGCAGCTGCACTGCCCGGCACGGGTGGAAGCGCTGGAGCAGGACGAGGACGGCGTGCGCCTGCGGTTGGATGACGGGCGCCGCCTGGAAGCGGCGCTGGCCGTGGCCGCCGACGGCGCCGAGTCGACCCTGCGCCAGCTGGCCGGAATCGAGGTCGAGCGGCATGACTACCACCAGCGTGGCGTGGTGGCCTACGTGGACAGCGAGCTGCCGAACCAGGCCACCGCCTGGCAGCGCTTCCTGCCGACCGGACCGCTGGCGTTGCTGCCGGTGGCCGAGCGCCGCAGTTCGATCGTCTGGACCCTGCCCGAAGACGAAGCGGCTCGCGTGCTGGCGTTGGACGAAGATGCGTTCAACCGCGAACTGACCCGCGCCTTCGCGGCGCGCCTGGGCGAACTGCGGCTGGCATCACCGCGTGCGGCCTTCCCGCTGCGTCGGCAACTGGCCCGTCACTACGTGGCTGGCCGCGTGCTGGCGCTGGGTGATGCCGCGCATGTGGTGCATCCGCTGGCCGGGCAGGGCGTGAACCTGGGCCTGCGCGACGTCGCCGCCCTGCAGCAGTGGCTGGCGCCGTCGGCCGAGCGCCGCGGCCAGCCGCGCCTGTCGCCGCAGCGCCTGCAGCGCTGGGCGCGCGAACGGCGCAGCGACAATCAGATCGCCGCCTACAGCTTCGACGCGATCAACCGCCTGTTCTCCAACGACGAAATGCACCTGACCCTGGCCCGTGGACGCGCACTGGGCTGCGTCGGCAAATGGCCGCCGCTGGTGCAGGCATTCTGGAAGCGCGCCGCCGGGGTCTGACCGGAATACCGGCCGCTCTGGCAGGTGCCAACGCCGCTCTGGTAGGTGCCAACCTTGGTTGGCACAAGGCTGGAAATACCCTCGCCTTATCTGAGCCCAGGATGCCTGATGGATGTGCCAACCAAGGTTGGCACCTACCAGAAGCGGGCTCCGTTACCGCCGTTGATCCACGCCATGCGTGGATGAAGATCGCGCCGGTGGATCAATCGACCAGCCAACCAGCCAGGTCGGCACGGTCCAGCTTGCCGCGGTGCCTGCGGTCCAGCGAATTGAACTCGTCGGCCAGCGCAGGGTTGGCTTGTGCTTCCTGGCGGCTGATGAAGCCATCGCCGTTCACGTCGAGGTCGCTGAAGCGGATGCGGTACTGGCCGATCACGCTGCTCGGTTCCAGCGAGCGAACGGTGACCTGTGCTTCGCCGGCCGGCCGTGCAATCTCGACGCTGCCGCTGACCCGGCCGGCATCCAGCGGTTGCTGGCGGATCGCGCCGCCGGTCGGGCCCAGTGGCTGGCTCTGTGCAGGGGTGTGCGGCAGCTGCTGGGCAATGGCCGGTGCGGCTGCCAGCACGATGATCAGCATGGCGAGCGGGTGGTATCGCATGGTTCCCTTCCTCAGTAGCGCCGGGCCATGCCCGGCGGACATGTTCCTCAGCGCAGCGGCGAGGCCAGCACGGTGATCTCTTCACGATCGTGATAGAGCTGCTTGGCACGCACCACCAGCGGCTTGCCGGCCTGGTCCTGGAACAGGTCCAGGCACAGCCGGGTCTCGTCCCAGCGCTTCTTCATCGGCAGCTTCAGATTGAAGATCGCGTGCCTGCACCAGCCTTCGCGGAACCAGGTGGCCATGCGCTCGGCCACGCGGCGCGGCTGCTCGACCATGTCGCAGACCATCCAGTCCAGCGGCTGTTCCGGGTGCCAGTGGAAGCCATCGGCGCGCAGGTGCTCGACCAGGCCGGTGTCCAGCACATGCTGGCGCAACGGGCCGTTGTCGATGCTCAGTACGTGCATGTGCTGGCGGGTCAGCACCCAGGTCCAGCCGCCCGGTGCGGCACCCAGGTCGGCCGCGCGCATGCCGGGCCTGGCCAGCGCTTCGCGTTCTTCCGGCGTCAGCAGGGTCAGCAACGCTTCGTCCAGCTTCAGCGCCGAACGCGAAGGCGCTTCGGGCAGCAGTTTCAATCGCGGAATGCCCAGTGCCCACGGCGCGCTGTCGGCCGGGTCGGCCACGCAGACGAAGGCATGGGTGCCGTCGACGAACACCACGTGCAGGCGCGGCAGGCGGTCGTTCGGCTTGTCGGTGAGCTTGCCGGCCTTGCGCAGCGCCGGGCGCAGTGCATTGCCAAAGGCGCGTGCCAGACCGGACAGCGGCTTGCCGGCGTCCGAATCGGGGTGCTCCACCCACAGGTCACCGAAGCGCGGCGCATCGGCCAGCACCTCCAGCATCGGGGTGATGCGGTCGGCCGGGTCCAGTTGTGGTAGCTCGGCCAGCACCACCAGCTTCTGCCGCGCGAAGATCAGTTCGCGCCAGCGCAGGCGCGGTGCCAGTGCCGCAGCTTCGTCGCACATGAACAGCACGTAGCCATCATTGCGCTGGGTGCGCGCATAACCGGCGAAACCGGCTTCACCGGCGCGGAACTGCAGTTCGCCAGCCAGCTCGGGCTCGAAGCCCTGCCGGCACAGGCACAGCAGGCCGATGCCGGTCTCAGTAACGGGCGCCATCGCTTTCCCCATAGGCACGCAGCACGCTGCGCGCGGCGTCGCGGTTCAGGCCCTGCACCACTTCGATGCCGCGCTTGTTGAGTTCACCCACCCAGTCGGCCGGCAGCGGGCCTTCGTCGAACGGGGTCAGCTCTTCGACGTCGGCCGAGTTGGCACCGATCAGCAGGCGGTCGATGCCGGCCCACACGGTGGCGCCGTAGCACTGGCAGCACGGCTGCGAGCTGGTGGCCAGGGTGACCGGCGACAGTACCGCGTTCAGGCGCGGGGTCTGCAGGCGCTGCTGGGCCAGCATGTAGGCCATGTTCTCGGCGTGCGCCAGCGAGGTCGCGTGCGGCATCACCCGGTTCACGCCGGCGGCGATCACCTTGTCATCCGGGCCGAACACCACCGCACCGAACGGGCCGCCACTGGCGTGCTCGACGTTCAGCCGCGACAGCTCGATCGCCAGCGCGACCTTGGCCTCATCGCCCGGATATCGACGATCCAGGTCGATCTGGTCGTGGATCCAGGCGGGAAGGGTCAGGTGGACTTGCGCGTACAGCATCGCGGGGGTGCCTCGTAGGGAATGGAAGAAGGTGCGGTTGCTTGGGAAACCGGCGCGCAGTGTAGCCGCACCGGCCTGTATCGGGTGTGGCGGCGGGTCAGCCCGGCGAGCCGGTGCGGATCACTACGTACTGCTTGCGGAATTCCAGCCCGGCCTGCGGCCAGCTGGCCGCGTAGGCGCGCAGCAGGGGCAGGGCGGCGGCGAAGTCGTGGCCGTTGACCCGGCAATCGGCCTCGCACAGGCCGTCGGCATCGCGCGAGGCGAACAGGCGGATGGCGAGGAACTGGCGGGCTTTCAGCAGCTCATCGAAGGCCTCCATGCTGCGCGTGAACAGGCAGCAGGGGCAGGAACCGTGGTCGTCCTCGCTGCAGGTGGAGGCATCCACCTCCTGTGCGCGGTAGTGCGCCAGCGGCCCCAGCACCACGGTGCGCTGCAGTTCTTCGCCTTCGTCGGCGCCCGGATAGGTCAGGCCCAACATCGGCAGGCCCTGCGCGTCTGCGGCGCCGACGGCGGTCTGCAGCGTCGCCAGGTCCACCCGCGCCCAGGCCTGGAGGCCGGACAGCAGCGACGCCTGTTCGTCGGCTCCGTTGGCGTGCTGGTACTCGAACAGGCCATCGGCGAACAACACCGGATGCTGGGCCTCGATGACGGTGGAGGTCTGCCAGCCGCCGTTGTCGCGCGCGTGCGCGGCCATCGCGTGCGGGGTCAGGCGCAGGCCGCTGTCCAGCAGCAGCGCGCCGCCGTCGGCGCGGCAGGCGATGCCGGCGTCCTGCAGGACCTGCTGCAGCAGCGGGAGGAGAGCGGCGGAGGTCGTGGTCATGTCAGGCCTGTGGATGGATGGGGTGGAACATCCAGGCAGGGCCTGGGGATCTAGTGGTCGAGCGCGTCGAGTTCGGCGCGATATCGCTGCGCGTCGGGCTGCTGTTGCGGATCGTTGCCGTGGTCGCGCAGCCAGGTTTCCAGCTCGCGGCGATAGTCCGCGCGGAAATCGGCATTGCCCGGGCTGAAATGCAGCTTGCGTGCCGCCACCTCCACCCGCTCGCGCGCGCTGGCACGGGCCTGGGCGATGCCGTGCGGTGATTCGTTGGTGAGGATGACGAAGTTGCGCGAGAAGCCCGGCGTGTACTTCACCACGAATGGCTGGTTCTGCGCCGGGATGCGGATGGCGTTTTCCAGCGGCCACAGCGAAGCGGTATTGGTGTGGAACACCACCTCCACATCGCGCCCTTCGGCAGTGCGCAGCACCGCTTCGTAGCGCCAGATGTACTGCTCGTTGAGCGTGGAGTTGGTTTGCTCGGCCTTGACGATCACCGCTTCACCACGCTCGCCCACCACGTTGAGGAAGGCGGCGTTGAGGAAGTGGCCGAGGAAGATGTTGAGCATCGCCAGCGGGAACACCACGATGGCGTAGCCCGGAAAGCGCCGCCACCACGAGACCAGCCCGGCCAGCACCATCGCTGCAAAGAACGTCAGCAGCGGATGCTGCGAGATGAACCAGAGCAGGGCGGAGAGGGCGGTGATCATCGTCGGATTCGTGCGGGCGCCTTCCCGGCGCCCGCGCAGGTCCTCAGGCCGACCAGGTGTCGCGCAGGGTCACGCTGCGGTTGAACACCGGCTTGGCCTCGGTGTGGTCGCGGCGGTCGGCGACGAAGTAGCCGGTGCGCTCGAACTGGAACGACTGCTCCGGCGCAGCGCTGGCCGCGGCCGGCTCGACATAGCCGGTGACGGTGCGGCGCGATTCCGGGTTGAGGTAATCACGGTAGGTCTTGCCTTCCGATTCGTCGTCCGGGTTCGGCACCGAGAACAGGCGGTCGTACAGGCGGATCTCGGCCGGCACGCCATGCACGGCGCTGACCCAGTGGATGGTGCCCTTGACCTTGCGGTTGGCGCCTTCCATGCCCGGACGCGATTCCGGATCCAGCCAGCCACGCAGTTCGGTGATGGTGCCGTCGGCATCCTTGATTACTTCGTCGCAGCGGATGATGCCGGCGCCGCGCAGGCGCACCTCGCCACCCGGCACCAGGCGCTTCCAACCCTTCGGCGGCACTTCGGCGAAGTCCTCGCGGTCGATCCACACTTCGCGTGCGAACGGCACTTCGCGGCTGCCGAAGCTCTCGTCCTTCGGGTGGTTGCTGAAGGTCAGCTGCTCTTCATGGCCTTCCGGCAGGTTGGTCAGCACCAGCTTGACCGGGTCGACCACCGCCATGCGGCGCGGCGCTGCACTGTCCAGGTCTTCGCGCAGCGCGCCTTCCAGCACGCTGAAGTCGATCAGCGAATTCTGCTTGCTGATGCCCACGCGCTCGGCGAACAGGCGCATCGCTGCGGGGGTGTAACCACGGCGGCGCAGGCCCTGCAGGGTCGGCATGCGCGGGTCTTCCCAGCCGTCCACCAGCTGCTCGGTGACCAGCGCCATCAGCTTGCGCTTGCTCATCACCGTGTAGTTGATGTTCAGGCGCGAGAACTCGATCTGGCGCGGTTTGGCGGCTTCGCGCGGCAGGCCGGCATCGACCAGCGGCTGGGTCAGCGCGTCGTCGTGCGCGAAATCGACGTTGTCCACGCACCAGTCGTACAGCGGGCGGTGGTCTTCGAACTCGAGCGTGCACAGCGAGTGGGTGATGCCTTCGATGGAATCGCCCAGCGCATGGGCGAAGTCGTACATCGGGTAGATCGGCCACGCATTGCCGGTGTTCTGGTGCTCGACGTGCTTGATGCGGTACAGGGCCGGATCGCGCAGGTTGATGTTGCCGCTGGCCATGTCGATCTTCGCGCGCAGGGTGCGCGCGCCATCCGGGAACTCACCGGCGCGCATGCGGCGGAACAGGTCGAGGTTTTCCTCGACGCTGCGGTCGCGCCACGGCGACGGGCGGCCCGGCTCGGTCAGGGTGCCGCGGTAGGCGCGCACTTCCTCGGCCGACAGGTCGCAGACATAGGCCTTGCCCTGTTCGATCAGCTTCTCGGCGGCCAGGTAATAGGTCTGGAAGTAGTCCGAGGCGTGGCGCAGCTCGTTCCAGCTGAAGCCCAGCCAGCGCACGTCGTCCTGGATCGCGGCCACGTATTCCGGGTCTTCCTTGGCCGGGTTGGTGTCGTCGAAGCGCAGGTTGCAGACGCCGCTGAACTCGCCGGCGATGCCGAAGTTCAGGCAGATCGACTTGGCATGGCCGATGTGCAGGTAGCCGTTCGGTTCCGGCGGGAAACGGGTCTTGATCGCCTGGTGCTTTCCGCTGGCCAGGTCCTCGCGCACGATCTGGCGGATGAAATCGCGCTTTTCGTGGCTGTCGGCGGGGGTCTCGGGGCTGGCGGGGGTGTGCTCGGACATGAGTCGGCGAAAAGAAAGGCAGAAAGACCAACAGTCTAGCGCGTACCGGGCAGGGCTGCCCGGTGGGGCGTGGGGATGCCGGCCAGCGGCCGGCACTACCAGGCCCTCTTCCGGTAGCGCCGGCCGCTGGCCGGCGGAATGGTCATGCGCCGTCACCACCACCATTCAGCCCCCCGGCGTATGCTGGAACTCTCTCCCACGGAGCTGCCGCATGCACATCGTGTACAAGGCCGACAACCTGTTCGACGCCCACCTGGTCAAGCACGCGCTGGAGGATGCTGGCATCCCGGCTTTCGTGTTCGGCGAGTCGTTGCTGGGCGGCATGGGCGAGCTGCCGCTGTTCGGCGTGCTGCGGGTCGGGATCCCCGACGCGGCGCGGCCGCAGGCCGAGGACATCGTGGCGGCGCTGGACTTGGGCCACGCGCCGGACGCCCCCATTTCCGATGCAGACGACATAGCCGGCCTTCCGGCGTAGGAGCGCATCATGTTGGGAATTGGCCAGGGCATTCTTGGCATCGGCGCCTTCAAGCAGCGCCTGCCGCGCCCGGAAGAAGCACTGCCGGGGCGTGACCAACCGCTGCCGCTGCACAGCAACCAGCACTTCGTGAACAGCCATCCGCTGAAGGACCGCTTCACCGGCCTGCAGCAGATCCGCTTCGCGCTGGGCTGTTTCTGGGGCGCCGAGCGCAAGTTCTGGACCGAACCGGGCGTGTACAGCACCTCGGTCGGCTATGCCGGCGGCATCACCCCGAACCCGACCTATGAAGAGGTGTGCTCGGGCCTGACCGGCCACACCGAAGTGGTGCAGGTGGTGTTCGACCCGGCGGTGGTGAGCCTGGAGCGGCTGCTGCAGCTGTTCTGGGAAAGCCACGACCCGACCCAGGGCATGCGCCAGGGCAACGACACCGGCACCCAGTACCGTTCGGCGATCCACGCTACCGACGAGGCGCAGTACGCTGCCGCGCTGGCCAGCCGCGAGGCCTACCAGGCGCAGCTGGCCGCAGCCGGCTACGGGCCGATCACCACCGAGATCGTGTACCCGGCACCGGCGTACTACTACGCCGAGGACTATCACCAGCAGTACCTGGCGAAGAATCCGAACGGCTACTGCGGCATCGGCGGCACCGGCGTGAGCTGCCCGATCGGGCTGGATGTGGAGGCGCCGCGCTGACGCGCGGTGGTCCGCCTGCGGCGGGCAGAAGCTGAAAGCAACTGCCAAAGCCAAAGCGGCTCTGGGTTGCTGTGAGTTTGGCGGGACGGGTGCAGATGGCGGGACACGCCGTAAACCCGTCCTTGGGGGCTCGGCCACGGCATCCATGCCGTGGACGGTCCCGCCATCTGCACCCGTCCCGCCTCCGATCATTTCCCGGTGACGGTGGGCAAGAGCATTTGTGTACTGACGAACTGATGGAAAACAAAAAGGACGCGGCTTTCGCCGCGTCCTTTTTGTTTGGTCCTGCAGTGCTTTCTGTAGAGCGGAGCCATGCTCCGCTCCAAGCAAGCGAAGCGCGCGATCCGCTGTTGCTCTTCTTTCTTTCATCCGTGGCGGGCGGCCACCGGAAACTGTCGAAGGCCGGGTGGGTAGGCCGTGCAGGGGCGTGAGCCGCATGGATGCGGCGACCGAGCTTACATGGACGTACTTGCAGCGTCCCCTGCACGGCCTACCCACCCTGCCAACCGCATGACCCGCTCTTCGCGACCAAGCCCCCGCCACGAGGGGCTCAGCCGTTGGCCGAAATCCTCACAGTTCCGAACGAATGCGCTCGCGCAGCGCCTGCAGATCCTTGGCAAACGCATCGATGCCGGTCGCCAGCTTCTCGGTCGCCATCGGATCGGCCGCCAGGTCAGCTGCGAACTTCGCGGCATCGATCGGGGTCACCGCCGCGCCATCCGCCGCACCGGCCACCAGCTTGCGCGGCAGCTCGCCGTGGTCGGCGTCCAGCTTCTCCAGCAGGTCCGGCGAAATCGTCAGGCGGTCGCAGCCGGCCAGCGCTTCGATCTGCGCGGTCGAACGGAACGAGGCGCCCATCACCACCGTCGGCGAACCGCGGCGCTTGAATTCGGCATACACGCCACGCACGAACTTCACGCCCGGGTCTTCATCGATGTTGGCCGGCGTCTGGCCGTTGGCCACGTACCAGTCCAGGATGCGGCCGACGAACGGCGAGATCAGGAACGCGCCGGCTTCGCTGCAGGCCAGCGCCTGGGTCGGGTTGAAGATCAGGGTCAGGTTGCAGTCGATGCCCTCGGCCTGCAGGATGCGCGCGGCTTCCACGCCTTCCCAGGTCGCGGCGATCTTGATCAGGATCTTCTCGCGCGGCACGCCGGCATCGGCGTACATCTGGATGAACTGGCGGGCCTTGGCCACGGTGGCAGCGGTGTCGTGGGCCTGGTCGGCATCCACTTCGGTGGACACGCGGCCCGGCACCAGCGTGCTCAGCAGCGCGCCGACGCCGATGGTGAGGCGGTCGGCCACGGCGTGCACCACCGCTTCGCGGTCGCCACTCTGCTGGCGGCCCCAGGCCAGTTCGCGTTCGATCAACTCGGCATAGACCGGCAGGTCCAGCGCCTTCTTCACCAGGGTCGGGTTGGTGGTGCAGTCCACCGGCTGCAGGCGCTTGATCGCCTCGTAGTCACCGGTATCGGCAACGACCACGGACAGTTCGCGCAGCTGGGACAGTTTGGACGGGGTACTCATTACGGCTCCTGGTGCAGGGGGATCGAATCGCGCGCGGTGCGCAGCGGTAATCAGGGACGGTCGTTGTGGACCGCGGTCACGCGCAGGCGCAGCTTGCGGCCGCCGGGCGCGTTCCAGTCGATGCTCTGGCCGATCGAAAGGCCGAGCAGGGCACTGCCGACCGGGGCCAGCACGGAAACCTTGCCTTCATCGACGTTGGCTTCGCGGGGGAAGACCAGGGTCAGGACGTGCTTCTCGCCCGACACTTCATCTTCGCACTCCACGCGCGAATGCATCATGACGATGCCTTCGGGAATCTGGTCCGGTGCCAGCACGGTGGCACGGTTGAGTTCTTCAGCAAGCGCGAGCGCGGCAGGCGTCTGGCTCAGCGCAGGGGATTCGAGCATGGCGTCCAGGCGGTCCATGTCGAAGGTAGAAACGGTGATCGACGGCGGCAGGCCGCTGGCGGTGTTCATGGTGAAGCTCCTTGGTTGAAAGCCATGCAAAAGGCGGCACCTGCTGGCGCCGCCTGTCTGTATTGTGGGGACAAATGCGGCCGGAATCGACTCCTGCCGATTCCAGGCCGGTGTTGCGGGGGTTCAGCCGTTCAGCGCGGGGCCGGGCAGGGCGGGTGCATCGCTGGCGGCATTGAGCGCCTCCAGCGTGAACAGCGCCTGCGGCAGGCGTTTGAATTGGTCGGCCAGCTCCATCAGGAAGTCGTTCATGGCCGAGCTGCGCCGCCAGATCATGGCGATGCGGCGGCTGGGACGACCTTCGCCGGTGAAGTCGAGCAGGCGGATGTTGTTCGAGCGCGGCACCGGCGGCTGCACCGACAGGCTCGGCAGCAGGGTGATGCCGACGTCGGCGGCGACCATCTGCCGCAGCGTTTCCAGGCTGGTGGCGCGGAACTCGGACTTCTCGTTGGCACCGAACAGGCGGCAGACTTCAAGCGCCTGGTCGCGCAGGCAATGGCCATCTTCCAGCAGCAGCAGCTTCTGCGTGGCCAGTTCCTGCACGTCCAGGTGTTCGCGACGGGCCAACGGGTGGCGCCCGGACACGGCCAGCAGGAACGGTTCCTCGAACAGGAACTCGGCATGCAGCTGGTCGTCGATCACCGGCAGGGCCAGCAGTGCGGCGTCGAGCTTGCCTTCGCGCAGCCGGTCCAGCAGCACATCGCTCTTTTCCTCGACCAGCAGCAGTTCCAGCTCCGGGAAGCGATCGCGGATGCGTGGGATCACATGCGGCAGCAGGTACGGGCCGAGGGTCGGGAAGATCCCCAGGCGCACGGTACCGGCTTCCGGATCGCGGCTGCGTCGCGCCGCTTCCTTCAGCTGTTCCACTTCGGACACGATCACCCGTGCCCGTGCCGCCGCTTCCTGCCCGGCCGGGGTCAGCATCACCTTGCGCGGTGCGCGTTCCACCAGCGGCAGGCCCAGCTCTTCTTCCAGCTTGCGGATCTGCGTCGACAGCGTGGGCTGGCTGACGAAGCAGGAGGCGGCAGCCCGGCCGAAATGCTTGTGGTCGGCCAGGGCTACCAGGTACTTCAGATCACGTAGGTTCATCCTTACACCCCAGGGGTAACGGACCGGCTGACGGCGTGGTTACCCGACAGGCAGACAATGTTCCCGGTGATCTGGGAACGGTGGATCAGGCTGCTTCAGCAACGGCACCGCTGCTGTTGCTCACCGACGAGCGGATCAGGTGGTCGAACGCGCTCAGTGCGGCGGTGGAACCGGCGCCCATGGCGATGATGATCTGCTTGTAGGGTACCGTCGTGCAATCGCCAGCAGCGAACACGCCCGGCAGGTTGGTCTGGCCGCGGTCGTCGATGACGATCTCGCCACGCGGCGACAGCGCCACCACATCCTTCAGCCACTCGGTGTTGGGCAGCAGGCCGATCTGCACGAAGATGCCTTCCAGCTCGACGCGGTGGGCATCACCGCCGACGCGGTCCTTGTAGACCAGGCCGGTGACACGGCTGCCGTCGCCCAGCACTTCGGTGGTCTGTGCGCTGGTCAGCACGGTGACGTTGGCCAGGCTGCGCAGCTTCTTCTGCAGCACTTCGTCGGCGCGCAGGCTGGAATCGAACTCCAGCAGGGTTACATGCGACACGATGCCGGCCAGATCGATGGCCGCTTCCACGCCGGAGTTGCCGCCGCCGATCACTGCCACGCGCTTGCCCTTGAACAGCGGGCCATCGCAGTGCGGGCAGTAGGCCACGCCCTTGTTGCGGTACTGGTCTTCGCCCGGCACGTTCATCTGCCGCCAGCGCGCGCCGGTGGACAGGATCACCGAGCGCGACTTCAGCACCGCGCCGTTCTCCAGCTGCACCTGCACCAGGCCGTCGTCGCCGGCCGGCACCAGCGCACTGGCGCGCTGCAGGTTCATGATGTCCACCTCGTACTCGCGCACGTGCTGTTCCAGCGCCGTGGCCAGCTTCGGGCCTTCGGTCTCCTTCACCGAAATGAAGTTCTCGATCGCCATGGTGTCCAGCACCTGGCCTCCGAAACGCTCGGCGGCGATGCCGGTGCGGATGCCCTTGCGTGCAGCATAGATCGCCGCTGCCGCGCCGGCCGGGCCACCGCCCACCACCAGCACGTCGAAAGCGTCCTTGGCCGCGATCTTCTCGGCATCGCGCTTGCTGGCATTGGTGTCCAGCTTGGCCACGATCTGCTCGAGGGTCATGCGGCCCTGGTCGAACACTTCACCGTTGAGGTACACGGTCGGCACCGACATGATCTCGCGCTGCTCGACTTCGTCCTGGAACAGGGCACCGTCGATGGCCACATGCTGGATGCGCGGGTTGAGTACCGCGGCCAGGTTCAGTGCCTGCACCACGTCCGGGCAGTTCTGGCAGGACAGCGAGAAGTAGGTTTCGAACTTGTATTCACCTTCCAGGTTCTGCACCTGCTCGATCAGCTCGGCGGTGGCCTTGGACGGGTGGCCACCGACCTGCAGCAGCGCCAGCACCAGCGAGGTGAACTCGTGGCCCATCGGCAGGCCGGCGAAGGTCAGGCGGATGTCCTGGCCCGGGGTGCCCAGGTCGAAGGACGGCACACGACCCTGGCCATCGCGCAGCACCTGCAGCGAGATCTTGTCCGACAGGCTTTCCAGGGTCTGCAGCAGTTCCAGCATTTCCTGCGACTTGGCGCCGTCGTCGGCGTGCGCGGTGATCTGGATCGGGCGGGTCACGCGCTCCAGATAGGTCTTCAGCTGCGACTGCAGGTTGGCGTCCAACATCGGGTCATCTCCTGGCTTCAGGCAAACAGGGGGCGTGGCACCGCTGTAGAAGGTAGCGGACCAGCAGGGGGTAGGGGTGAACCCAAGACAGCGACCGTGGAAGGGGCTGGCTGGCCAAGGCGGGCGAGCGTTGGCTGTCTTGGGTTCACCCCCACGCCGGCGGGGGGACCGGCACGGGGATGAGGGGCGCGCCGTGGCGTGGGGCCACGGCAGGCCGGTACCGCTTTAGATCTTGCCGACCAGGTCCAGCGACGGGGTCAGGGTCTTCTCGCCTTCCTTCCACTTGGCCGGGCAGACCTGGTTCGGGTTCGCGGCGGTGAACTGGGCAGCCTTCAGCTTGCGCAGGGTCTCGGACACGTCACGGGCGATCTCGTTGGAGTGGATCTCCAGGGTCTTGATCACGCCTTCCGGGTTGATGATGAAGGTGCCGCGCAGGGCCAAGCCTTCTTCTTCAATGTGCACGCCGAAGGCGCGGGTCAGCTGGTGGGTCGGGTCGCCGACCAGCGGGAACTGGGCCTTGCCGACGGCCGGCGAGGTTTCGTGCCACACCTTGTGCGAGAAGTGGGTGTCGGTGGTGACGATGTAGACCTCGGCGCCGGCCTTCTTGAACTCGGCGTAGTGGTCAGCGGCGTCTTCGATCTCGGTCGGGCAGTTGAAGGTGAAGGCGGCCGGCATGAAGATCAGGACGGACCACTGGCCCTTCAGGCTGTTGTCGGAAACCTTGATGAACTCGCCATTGTGGTAAGCGTTGGCTTCGAACGGCTGGATCTGGGTGTTGATGAGAGACATCATTTTTCCTCTGGTGAAGGGGAGTGGGTGAATCGACAGGAGCTAGGTTACCGATTCGCTCGCGATAAGAACAATCCATTGATTGCATCTATTTGATAGATGGAGTCTATCAAAATGCACTGAGCAGGCACTGAACCCGGCCGCTTTCATCCTGCAACCGCCTGTGTGACAAGGAAAATCTTCCGGAACGGCTGAATGGGGCCGATAGCCCCTCCTTATGCCCTCTGGCGAAACCTGAACGGATTCCAGCGTTTGTAGAGCCAAGCCCATGCTCGGCTGCGGGTGGAGCAGCCGAGCGTGGGCTCGGCTCTACAATTGCGGCATGTCTTTCCAACCCGAACCCTCCCTGCGCCAGATCGTGGCCGAGGCCAGTGCCCGCCTCGGCGGCGTCGAGGCCCGCCACGAGGCCGAACTACTGCTGCTGCACGTGTTGGACCGCCCGCGCAGCTGGCTGTTCGCGCATGCCACCGATCCGCTGGCCGCCGCCGACCAGGCCGCCTTCGAAGCGTTGCTGGCCCGCCGCGTGGCCGGCGAGCCGGTGGCCTACCTGACCGGCCGCCGCGGTTTCTGGACGCTGGACCTGGAAGTTGATCCGGCCACGCTGATCCCGCGCCCGGAGACCGAACTGCTGGTCGAGCTGGCGCTGGAGCGCCTGCCATCAGATCAGGCGCTGCAGCTGGCCGACCTCGGCACTGGCAGCGGTGCGATCGCGCTGGCGCTGGCCAGCGAACGGCCCCAAGCGCAGGTGCTGGCCACCGATGCCAGCCCGGGTGCGCTGGCCGTGGCCGCGCGCAATGCCGCCCGCCATGAACTGCGCAACGTCCGCTTCGCCGAGGGCGGGCAGGACTGGTATGCGCCGCTGCAGGGCGCGCGGTTCGACCTGATCGCCAGCAACCCGCCGTACATCGCCAGCGACGATCCGCACCTGGCACAGGGCGACCTGCGCTTCGAACCGGCCACCGCGCTGGCCTCCGGCGTGGACGGGCTGGATGACATCCGCCGCATCGTCGACGGTGGCCAGGCCCACCTGCTGCCCGGCGGTTGGCTGCTGATCGAGCACGGTTGGGACCAGGGCGTGGCGATCCGCGCGCTGTTCGACGCGGCGGGTTTTGCGGAAGTGCAGACCGTGCAGGACCTGGAGCAGCGCGACCGCATCACCCTGGGCCGGCGTCCGGCCTAGAATGGAGGTTCTCCTGCCCCGGCAGGGCATCACCCTGGAGCTGCAAGCATGCGTACGCTGTACCCCGCCATCACCCCCTACGACGTCGGCACCCTGAACGTCGACGACCGCCACACGCTGTACTTCGAACAGTGCGGCAACCCGGACGGCAAGCCGGTGGTGATGCTGCACGGTGGCCCGGGCGGCGGCTGCAGCGACAAGATGCGCCAGTTCCACGACCCGTCCAAGTACCGCATCATCCTGTTCGACCAGCGCGGTGCCGGCCGTTCCACCCCGCACGCGGACCTGGTGGACAACACCACCTGGGACCTCGTCGCCGATATCGAGAAGCTGCGCGAGCACCTGAAGGTGGATCGCTGGCAGGTGTTCGGCGGCAGCTGGGGGTCGACCCTGGCGCTGGCCTATGCCGAGACCCACCCGCAGCGCGTGACCGAACTGGTCCTGCGCGGCATCTTCATGCTGCGTCGCTGGGAGCTGGAATGGTTCTATCAGGAAGGCGCCAACCGCCTGTTCCCGGATGCGTGGGAGCATTACCTCAAGCCGATTCCGTCGGTGGAGCGTCACGACCTGATCTCGGCCTTCCACCGCCGCTTGACCAGCGACGACGAAACCACCCGCCTGGAAGCGGCCAAGGCGTGGGCGGTGTGGGAAGGCGCGACCAGCTTCCTGCACGTCGATGATGACTTCATCAACAGCCACGAAGACCCGCACTTCGCGCTGGCCTTCGCCCGCATCGAGAACCATTACTTCGTCAACGGCGGCTTCTTCGAAGTGGAAGACCAGCTGCTGCGCGACGCGCACCGCATCGCCGATATTCCGGGCGTGATCGTTCACGGCCGCTACGACGTGGTCTGCCCGCTGGCCAATGCCTGGGACCTGACCAAGGTGTGGCCGAAGGCGAAGCTGGAAATCACCCCGGCTTCGGGTCACTCGGCGTTCGAGGCCGAGAACGTGGACGCGTTGGTGCGCGCCACCGATAGCTTCGCCTGATCGGTAACGCCGGGCCATGCCCGGCGCTACCGGCCCTCATCCACGCATGGCGTGGATCTACTACAGCCCGGTAGTGCCGGCCGCTGGCCGGCAAACCTGAGACGGTTGGATTCCTGGAGGCGCCGGCCAGCGGCCGGCGCTACCACTGCCCAGCCAGCAACGCGTCGGCCAGTACCTGCAGCTTTGGCGAGCATTGCCGCGAAGGCGGATAGATCAGTGACAGTGCACGGCTGCGGCCTTCAAACGGCTGCAGCACGCGCTGCAGGCGGCCATCGGCCAAGGCGTCGGCCACGGCGAAATCCATCACCTGCACGATGCCGATGCCGGCGATGGCCGCTTCCACCAGCGGATCGCCGCTGTCGAACACCATCCGCGTCGGGGGCGTGAACTCACGCAGTTGCCCGTCCTGCAGGAACTGCCAGTCCACCAGCCGGCCACTGCGCAGGTTGCGCACCGCCAGGCAGGCATGATCCTGCAGCGCGGCCACATCGTCCGGTGCGCCACAACGGGCCAGATAGCCCGGGCTGGCCACCGTCACCCAGCGCAGCGGCCGCAAGGGCCGCGCGACGATGCGCTGGTCGGCGATGACGCCGGTGCGCAGCGCGGCATCGAAGCCTTCCTCGACCAGATCGACCAGACGGTCGCTGAGCACTGCTTCCACCTGCAGCTGCGGATGCTGCTGCAGCAACGGCGCCAGCATCGGTACCAGCACCTTGCGCCCGAACATCGACGGCGCACTGATCTTCAACGTGCCCGAGGGCGTACACGGGCGGTCGGCCAGTTGCCGCTCGGCATCGTCCAGGCCGGCCAGCAGCGGCGACACCTGTTCCACGAACTGGCGGCCATCCGGGGTCAGCGCGACGTTGCGGGTGTTCCGCTGCAGCAGCTTGACCCCCAGCGTGGCTTCCAGCCGCCCGATCGCGCGCGACAGGCCGGACTGGCTCAGGCCCAGTTGGCCAGCGGCCACGGTGAAACTGCGCGCTTCGGCCACCTGCACCAGCATGCGCACCGCATTGAGGTCCATCGAGGCTCCATTCATGCCGAAAATCATGACAGATATGGTCGGGGAGGGGTTTATTGATTGGCTCGCATCAATGAGACTGCGCTCCCCCACCGCGCCAGACCGCCGATGCCTCCCCTCAAATACCCGCGCTGGGCGCTGACCCTGCTGGCCACCGCCCAGCTGATCATTGCCCTGGATGCCACCATCATCTTCGTTGCCCTGCATGACATGGGCCGCGCGCTGCAGATCAATGCGCAGCAGCTGCAATGGGTGGTCAGTGCCTACACCGTGGCCTTCGGCGGCAGCCTGCTGCTGGGTGGCCGTGCCGCCGACCTGATCGGCCGCCGCCGCTTCTACCGGCTGGGCATGCTGCTGTTCGCGCTGGCCTCGCTGCTCGGTGCGCTGGCACCGAACGCCACGCTGTTGATCATCGCGCGCGCCGCACAGGGCGTCGGTGCGGCGCTGCTGTTCCCGGCCACGTTGGCGCTGATCAACACGCTGTATGCGGAAGGCCCGGTGCGCAACCGCGCGCTGGCGATCTGGAGCATGGCCAGCGCGGTGGGCCTGGCGCTGGGCACGCTGCTCGGCGGCGTGCTGACCCAGGCGTTTGGCTGGCCGGCGGTGCTGGCGGTCATCGTGCCGCTGGCCACGGCGTGCGCGGTCGCAGCCGGTGCGTGGTTGCCGGCCGATGGTCCACGGGTGCAGGGCCGTTCATTCGATCTGGCCGGTTGCCTCACCGTCACGGCCGGCGGCAGCCTGCTGGTCACCACCCTGGTGCAAGGGCCGGAGTGGGGCTGGACGGCGCCGGCCACGCTCATCTGCCTGCTGCTTTCAGCTGTATTGTTGACGGTGTTCGTACAGATCGAAAAGCGCAGCCGTGACCCGCTGATGCAGTTTGCGCTGCTGCGCCTGCCCGGCCTGCGCGCGGCACTCGGCCTGACCTTCGCCTTCATGAGCAGCTATGGCGTGCAGTACTACTTCCTGGCGCTCTACTTCCAGGATGGCTATGGCTGGAGCCCGCTGCAGGCCGGTATGGCCTTCCTGCTGCCGACATTGGTGTGCACCTTCGGCATCCGGATTGCCGAACGCATGCTGCAGCGCCGTTCGCCACGGCAGGTGCTGGCCTGGGGCTTTGCCGCAGGTGCCGTCGGCATCGCCGCAGTGGCGCTGGCGATGCCGCATGGCGCCAGCTACTGGCCGCTGTTGCCGGGCATCGTGGTGCTCAGCGTCGGCCAGGGCATGAGCTGGACGGCGATGTGGATCGTGGCCGGGCAGGGCGTGCCGGGGCCGCAGCAAGGCGTTGCGTCCGGCATGGCGGCCACTGCCCAGCAGATCGGCGGCGCCTTGGGACTGGCGGTACTGGTGATGGTCGCCAACGCCGCGCGCGGCACGCAGGCGGCAACCAGCCCGGATGCCCTGCAGGGCATGGTCAACGCACAGTACGGCGCTGCGCTGTTCGCCGCGCTCGGCGTGGTGATCGCGCTGGGCCTGCGCCCGGCGCCGGTAGACTCGGCAGCGACTGCCTGCCTGAGCACCGACGCATGATCGAACTGCTGGACCTGCAACAGACCCTGGATGCCTTCGCTGCCTGCAACGATGACGATGCGGTGTGGAATGCCTTCGGCTGGGTGATGGCGAGCGACGAGGACCTGCTGGCGGCACGGTTGTGGTTGCCGTCATCCAGTGATGAAGCGCTGGATGACGACGGCGAGCGGTCGGCCGCTTCGGCGGCGATGGGGCTGTTCCCGTATCTGGAGACGGCCACGTTTTCCGACGTGCTGGATGTGCAGAAGCGGCAACGCCCGCTGTCGTCGCTGCAGGACTACGCGCAGGCGCTGGCCTACTACGCCGAGTACGACGCGTTCCAGCAGGTCGAGGGTATCGACGAGGCCCTGGGCGAAGCGGGTGCTGAAGCACTGGCGGCGGCGCGCGAGGCAGGGGTGGGCGAAGGCATCTTCGCTTCGTTCGACCTGTGCCTGGTGGCGTGCCCGGCAGACCAGCTGAAGGCCGCTGCGCAGCGCGTGGCGCGCCTGCTGGAGATGCCGGTGGGCGAGGCGCTGGCGTGCTGCCGCGCGTTGCCGCTGGTGCTGGGTGAAGCGCTGGATCGTCGCCGTGCGCAGGCGATCAAGGATCAGTTCGAAGCGATCGGTGCGACCGTGCAGGTGCACGCGTTCAAGCCGTTCCCGTGGATGGATGCGCCCGAATTGCGGTAGTGCCGGCCGCTGGCCGGCAACCCCGGGTCCGTTGGATCATTGCAGTTGCCGCCAGCGGCCGGCACTACCAAGCCTGGGTAAATCACCCGGCGGCCAGCAACTGCGGTTGCAGCGCGCCGAAGATCCGCGCCAGCCGCTCCGCCCATGCCTGCTGCCCGGCGGCATCGGCGATCAGGTCCTGGCGGATCTCCAGTTCCACATGCACCAGCCCGCGGCCTTCGCCATGCACCGGCACCGCGTAGTCGCTGGTGCTGCTGACCGAATACGGTTCGTTGTCGCCCACCACCAGGTCGCCTTCATCGCGCAGTGCCTGCAGCAGTGCATGCGCGAACCGCGTGTCCTGGTGGTACAGCACGCCGGCATGCCACGGCCGCTGCATGCCGTTCATCGTTGGCGTGAAGCTGTGCATCATCACCAGCAGGGTGGGGCGACGGGCATCGCGGCGTGCGTCCAGTTCCGCGTCGATGCGTGCGTGGTACGGCGCGTGGATCGCATCGATGCGCTGTTGCCGCTGCGCCGCCGACAGCCCGGCATTGCCCGGGACCACGGTGTGGTCGCTCACGTCCGGAATCAGCGTGGGCGAGGCCAGCGGGCGGTTGCAGTCGATCAGCAGCCGCGAATAGGTCTGTTCGATTGCCCAGGCATCCAGCCGTTCGGCCAGTGCGCGGGTGGTGCCGGCAATGCCGATGTCCCAGCCGATGTGGCGATCCAGTTCGACCTGCGGCAAGCCCAGGCCGGCGAGGGCACGCGGCACCTGCTGGCCGGCGTGGTCGGCCAGCAGCAGGTACGGCGACGCGCCCTGCGCCCGGTGGATCGCGTAGATTGCCGGATCATCGGCGCCAAGCAGCGCCGGCAGTGCATGCAGGTCGGCGTCAGCCACGCGGGCGCCCGTCCAGGTGGTGCTCGATCATCCACAGGCCGGCCCACAGCTTGGCATCCAGCTCGTAGCCTTCGCCCATCTTCTGCACCAGCCACGCTGCCGCCTGCGCGCGCGGAATCTCGTGCACGGTGATGTCTTCGCTGTCATCGCCGCCACCTTCGCCGATCCGGCGCAGGCCGGTGGCGCGTACGAAGGCGATCTTCTCGCTGCTGGCACCGGAAGACGTCGGGCCGATCATCAGCACTTCGGCGTGATCGGCGGTCCAGCCGGTTTCTTCTTCCAGTTCGCGCACGGCCGAGACTTCGATCGACTCGCCGGCATCGATGTCGCCGACCAGGCCGGCCGGCATCTCGATGGTCGGGGCCTGCAACGGCACGCGGAACTGTTCGACGAACAGCACGTTGTCCTCGGGGGTGACGGCGATGATGATCGCGGCCAGGCCACCGGCGTGGGTGCGTTCGCTGTATTCCCAGGTGCCGCGCACCAGCATGCGCTGGTACTTGCCTTCATAGACGACACGCGGGGCTTCGGTGTTGCGCTGGCTCATGCGGGCTCGCTGTGGGTGGGAAGAGGGTCGGCCACGCCGGCGGCATCGAACAGCCGGCGGCGGGTCATCGGGCCGAAGCGCAGGGTCTGGCACAGGCCACCGAGCAGCTCCGGATCGGCTGCCTGGCGCAGCAGTCCGGGCTGGCTGCCCTCCAGCGGCGCGTCCAGCGCGATGGTGGTCAGCCGGCGCCAGAGCTGGGCGTGCTCGCGCTGCTCGCGCAGGCGCACCGCCATCTGTGCGGCGCCGCGCAGGCGCAGGAACGGCACTTCGTCCAGGCGTTCGTACAGCGCATCCATGCTGCCGAAGTGGGCCAGCAGCACGGCGGCGGACTTGCTGCCGACGCCACTGACACCGGGAATGTTGTCCACGGCGTCACCGCACAGTGCCAGGTAATCGGCGATCTGGTGCGCGTGCACGCCGTGCCGCGCCTTTACGCCCGCCACGTCCCAGCGTTGGTTGCGCGCGTAGTCCCACTGCTCGTCGTGGTCGAGCAGCAGCTGCGACAGGTCCTTGTCAGCGGAGATGATCACCCCGCGATGGCTGCCACGGTGCACGTGCAGCGCACTGCCGATCAGGTCGTCGGCCTCGTACTCGTGGTGGGCCAGGACGGCCAGGCCGAGTGCCGCGCACAAGGCCTTGCAGTGCACGAACTGGCGCTTGAGCGCTTCCGGCGCCGGGTCACGGTTGGCCTTGTAGGCCGGATACAGGCGATGGCGGAAGCCGCTGTCCAGTGCTTCGTCGAAGGCGATGGCGATGTGCTGCGGACGCTCGCGTTCGAGCAGATCGAGCAGGAAGCGGGCGAAGCCGTGCACGGCGTTGGTCGGCCAGCCCTGCGCGTCCTGGAACTGGTCTGGCAGCGAATGCCAGGCGCGGAACACGTAGATGCTGGCATCAACCAGATACAGCGACGGCGGCGGAGCCGGCAGGGTCATGCCGGCGGCGTCCAGTCACGCAGCAGGGCCACCGGGTCGGGGCGCTCGCGCTCGGGCACGGCGGCCTTGGGTGTACCGATGTGGATGAAACCGGCGATCCGCTCGCCCTCGGCCAGGCCCAGATGGGCCTGCACGACTGGATCGAAGGCCATCCAGGCGGTCAGCCACTGCGCGCCGAAGCCCAGCGCCTGCGCGGCCTGCAGCAATGCGAAGCAGACGCAGCCGGCGGTCATCAGCTGTTCCTGCTCGGGCACCTTCGGGTCCGGACGCGGGCTGGCCACCACCACGATCACCAGCGGTGCATGGCTGAAACGCTGGCGGTCCTTCTCGAACACCGCCTCGCCAGCCTGCGGGTCGCGCTGGCGGCTTCGCTCGGCCAGGAAGTCGCCCAGAGTGTGACGTGCATCGCCGGCGATCTTCACGAAGCGGAAGGGCACGCGCTTGCCGTGGTCGGGCACACGCACCGCCGAGGCCAGCATCCGCTGCAGGGTGGCCGGGTCCGGTCCAGGCTCGCCCAGTTGCCGCGAGGGCACTGAGCGGCGGGCATCCAGGGCGAGCAGGGCGGCGGGGTCGGGCATGGAGTCTGAACCGGTCATCACGGGTATTTGATTATAGTCGGGGTGGTCAAAGACGCCGTTTGTGTCGCGTCCGGACCTTGAATATCAAACTGTGATGAACGTCATGCCACTGGCGGGAAACGGACGACCGCTTCCCCTCGCCTCGCAGGCCTTGCACGGCTTACGATATCTATCTTGCCGGGCCGCCGGTCATGAGGTTTGAAGTGAGGACTGTTTCACTGTCCGCGACGGGCTGGCCGGCCTACCATCGACATACCGGTACATGGGGTGTACCGGTCGTCGCGATGTCCATGCTGTCTGTCGTACCAGAGAAGGTGGGGAGCCTTCCCGAATGATGAGCGTGCCCACACCGATGGGATCGCCGGGGCGTGACCCGGCCCAGCTCCAGCGTGCCCGGGACATGGTCCTGCCGGCGCTGTGCCAGGCGTTCGGGGCCGCACTGGCGCGCTTCGACGATGCCCTGTTCGACCGCGCCGGCAATGCTGGCTCGTCGCAGCTGCTGTTCCTGGATGCAATGCGCGAACTGCGCCGCCGCCGCGAGGACATCGCCGCCGCCTTCGCCGGCCACCTGCAGCGGGCCTGGGAGGCGCTGGCCAGCGGTGAACCGTTGTCGGCCGAAGCGACCCTGTCCGGTCCGGCCGAGGACGGCCTGAGCCTGCTGGCGGAACACGTGCTGGAATCGCGGCTGGCGGTACGCAACTTCGCCACCGTGCTGCTGCGCGACTTCAAGTCGGTGCTGGCGCGCCTCGACCGTCGCCTGGGCCGGCTGATCGGCGGCGCTGAACTGGATGCCGACCGCAATCCGATCAGCCCCGAGCATCTGGGTGTTGCCATCCATGAAGCCTTTGCCGGCTGCGAACTGGCCCCGGAAGTGCACCTGGTGCTGATCAAGCTGTGCGAGCGTGACCTGCGTGTGCCGGTGGGCCGTATTTACGAGAAGCTCGACGAACAACTGGCCGCGGCCGGGGTGATGTCGCAGATGGGGACGCCGCAGCGTCCGCTGTCGGCTGCGCCCGACCCGCGCATGGCCTCGGGCCTGGACGATCTGGTGGAGCAGCGCCAGAGCGCGGGCTTCGACAGCGAATTCGGCGATGAGGAACAGGCCGCACCGGCCTGGGCGCAGCGCTTCGCCGCGCGCTGGTCCGAGCGTCGTGGCCACATGCAGCAGCACCTGCCGGGCGAAGACGGTGGCAGCAGCGAGGCGTATGCGGGCCAACAGGGGATGCTGCTGGAAGCACTGCATGAGCTGCTGCAGCAGACCCGTCATGTCCGCGAAGACGCCACCTCGGCCGCGCAGGTCGCGGTTGGCCAGCACCGCCCGTTGAGCCAGCGCGAGATGATGTCGGTGCTGTCGCTGCTGCAGGCCACGCCCAGCGCGACCCTGCGTGCGGCGATCGGCGAGGACGGCGAATCACTGGCGCAGCGGCTGAAGAGCGAAGTGCTGTCCAGCGCCACCCGCCTCGGCGTCGATCCGGGCCAGACCCGGTTGGACCCGCAGGACGAAGATGCGATCGATCTGGTCGGCATGCTGTTCGACGTGATGCTGGACGAACGCGAACTGGAAGGTCGCTCGCGCGAGCTGATCGGCCGCCTGGTCGTGCCCTTCGTCAAGGTCGCGATGCTCGACCGCCGCATGTTCGTGCAGAAGACCCACCCGGCCCGCAAGCTGCTCAACTCGCTGGCCGAAGCCTGCGAGGGCAATACCGGCGAAAGCCAGGCCGAGCGCATGCTGATGGCCAAGGTCGAGGAGATCATCGAACGCCTGGTGGCCGAGTTCAACGAGAACCTGGCGATCTTCCTGACCCTGGAAGAAGAGTTCCGCGAATTCCTCGTGCAGCATCGCCGCCGCGTGGAAATCGCCGAGCGTCGCGCCGCTGAAACGCAGCGCGGCCAGGAAAAGCTGGAAATGGCCCGCACCCGTGCCGGCGCCGAACTGGATCGCCGCATCGGTGACGCGACCCTGCCGCCGGCCATCGCCGAGTTCCTGCGCCAGCCGTGGCAGCACCACCTGACCCTGGCGCTGCTGCGCGAGGGCGAGGAGGGCGCGTCGGTGACCGAAGCGCTGAGCCTGGGCGACGGTCTGCTTGAGGAAGTGGCCGAGGCCCGCCGCCAGATCGTCGGCAAGCCGTGGCTGCAGGCCTGGCAGCCGGTGCTGAGCAAGGTCTTCGCCAGTGTCGGCGTGCACGGTGATGCCGCTACCGGCGCCATTGACGCCCTGCACGACACCCTGCAGGGCATTGCTGAATCGCGGCCGGAACTGCAGCGCGCGTTGCCGGAACTGCCGCAGGTCGCACTGCCGGCACCGCCAGTCGCTGAATCGCCGGCGGTGGAGTTGAGCGGGCAGATCGATGCCGATGACTTCGACAACGCCGACGCCGACCGCTTCCGCCGCATGGAAATCGGCAACTGGCTGGACTTCGTCGACAAGGACGGCAAGGTGCAGGCCGGCAAGCTGTCCTGGGTCAGCCCGATCTCCTCGCGCCTGCTGTTCGTCAACCGCCGTGGCGTACGCTTCTGCGTGGCCTCGCCCGAAGAACTGGCGGTGATGGTGCGGCTGGGCCGCCTGCGTGCCCACGTGGATGACGGTGCCTTCGACAGCGCCATGCAGGGCGTGATCGATCGGCTGGACCCGGGCAGCGCAACACTGCACTGAGCTGTGGCTGCCTGCTAGGATCGGGAAAACTCACCGATCAGCGGGGACCTGCATGGCCGTGGCGTTGCTGGGGATCAAGGAGACCGCGCCGGGCGAACGGCGCGTGGCACTGACGCCGGAGACCGCGCGCAAGCTCGGTGCCTTGGGCATCACCGTCTGGTATGAGGCCGGCGCCGGTCTGGCGGCGGGATTTACCGATGCTGCCTATGACGACGCCGGTGCGCGCGTTTTCGATGAAGGTCGCTGGGCCGAGATCGATATCCTGCTGTGCGTGCAGGCACCGCCGGTGGCGGTGCTGGAGCAGCTCAAGCCCGCTGCCAGCGTGGTCGGCCTGCTGACCCCGGCCAGCGATCCGGCACTTGCGGCACTGGCCGCTGGCGACCGCCTGCACCTGTTCCCACTGCAGCAGCTGCCGCGCACCACGCGCGCGCAGGCGATGGACGTGCTCAGTTCGCAGGCCGGCATGGCCGGCTACAAGGCGGCGCTGATCGCGGCCGAGCGCGCGCCGCGTTTCTTCCCGATGCTGACCACCGCGGCCGGTACCGTACGTCCAGCCAAGGTTCTGGTGATCGGTGCTGGCGTGGCTGGCCTGCAGGCCATCGCCACCGCACGGCGTCTCGGCGCACAGGTGGAGGGCTTTGATGTGCGTCCGGAAACCCGTGAGCAGATCCAGTCGCTGGGCGCACGCTTCCTCGATCTCGGGGTGAGTGCGGCGGGCGAGGGCGGCTATGCGCGCGCACTGACCGATGAGGAACGTGCCGAGCAGCAGCGCCGGCTGGCCGATCACCTGCGCAGCGTGGATGTGGTGATCTGTACCGCCGCCGTGCCGGGGCGCCCGGCGCCGACCATCGTGACTGCCGCGATGGTGGACGGCATGGCCACCGGCAGCGTGATCGTGGACCTGGCGGCGGAGAGCGGCGGCAACTGCGCATTGACCCAGCCGGGGCAGTGCATCGAGCACCAGGGCGTGACCATCGACGGCCCGCTGGGCCTGGCCAGCCGCGGCGCGACCCAGGCCAGCGAGATGTATGCGCGCAACCTGCTCAACTTCGTCGCTTTGTTCGTGCGCGAGGGCCAGCTGGGTTTCGACTGGGAAGACGAGCTGCTGGCGAAGACGCGCTGGCAGGCGTGAGTGACATGGGGTCAGATCCCTTTGCCGTAGGCTAAGGGATCTGACCCCTTTCCCCGGGGCGTTACCGCGGCTTCGTCGGCGGCGGGTTGTCGCGCACCCAGTCCCTGCGCTGTTCCGGCGTCATCTGCGACCAGCGCTCGCGCAGGGCGTCGCGCTGTTCCGGCGGCATGTCCCGCATCTGCCCGAACAGGGCACGTGCCTGCTCGCGCTGTTCCGGGTTCATGTGCTCGAAGCGGCGCAGGCCACGGCGGGCCTTGTCGCGCTCCTCCGGGCTCATCGACTGCCAGCGCTGGCCATGCGAGAGCATGCGCTGGCGCTGGCCGGCATCGGCGCTGTTCCAGCGGTCGCGCAGCGGTGCCAGCAGGGATTCGCGCTGCGCTTCGCTCAGGTGTTCCCACGCCGGCAGCGGCGCGCTCGGCGCGGCGCGGGCGGCCGGGCCGGGCGCGGTGCTCTGCGCCAGCGCCGGAACGGCCGGCAGCAGCGCCAGGGTCAACAACAGTGGCAGGGTATGCAGTCGGGACATGGTTCACTCCATCGCCAGGTCGGTATCGCCCAGCCACAGGTACAGATCGGGATTTTCGTCGTACAGCGCGCTGTTGT
Organism: Stenotrophomonas sp. WED208; assembly: GCF_040984485.1. Taxonomy (NCBI): domain Bacteria; kingdom Pseudomonadati; phylum Pseudomonadota; class Gammaproteobacteria; order Lysobacterales; family Lysobacteraceae; genus Stenotrophomonas; species Stenotrophomonas sp. WED208. The sequence goes on along the minus strand of NZ_JAZARB010000001.1, from coordinate 3,846,325 downwards.
CTTCCACCGAGGCCAGCACCGGTGCCTGCGCCGGGCCCGTCAGGGTGCCGTGGCCGCTGAACTGCAGGCCGACCCCCAATGCCACCACCAGCGAACAGGCACTGGCCAGCCACCAGCGCCAGCGCCCGCGATGGACAGCCGTGGCGCCGTGGCGAGCCTGGCGCAGCCGGGCCAGCGTTGCCGGCGACAGCGCCTGCAGCGACTGCGCGTGCAGGCTGCGCAAGGTGTCATCGGAAGGCAGGGAGCGGTTCACGGGTGGTTCTCCAGATAATCCTGCAGCGCTTGGCGGGCGCGTGCCAGATGGGTTTTTACCGCGCCTTCGCTGCAGCCCATGGCGCGGGCGGTGGTGGCCCCGTCCAGGTCCTGCAGCACGCGCAGGGTGAAGGCCTCGCGCTGGCGGGCGGGCAGGCGGCGCAACGCGTCCACCAGCTGTTGGTACTGCTGGCGCTGTTCATGCGCCTGCGCCGGGTCCGGGCCGGGGTCGGCCCAGTCGATCTCGCCGCCTTCCGCGTCCTGGTTGTCGCGCCAGAACGGCAGGCGGAAGCGCCGCCGGCGCTGCAGGTCGATCACCCGCCGGCGCAGGATGCTCCAGAACAGCGGCGCCCATTCGGCAGCCGGCTTGTCGGCGTAGTCCAGCATGCGCAGCAGCGCGTCCTGCACCGCATCCATGGCGTCTTCGCGCTGGCGCAGGCCGGTCTCGGCGAAGCGGAACGCACGCGGGCCGACGCTGGCCAGGAACGCCTCCAGCGATGCCGGCAGGGCATCGGTCTCGGCGCTCGGGGGGACGGGGCTGCTCACCAGCACAGGGTACGGTTCCTCGCTCGGGCTCACCATCGACAACGCGTGAGCGCCGCCGCGGTTGACGCCGGGTGCGCGCGGGTTCAGCCCGTGGTTATGATGGGGCGACGAAGACAGAGCGGGAGCGTTGCCAGTGAGTGACGGGTTCGTGGCGCTGTACATCTTCATGCTGGCGGCCATCGCCGGCCACGTGATCATTTCGCGGGTGCCGGTGATCCTGCATACCCCGCTGATGTCGGGCTCCAACTTCATCCACGGCATCGTGCTGATCGGCGCGATGGTGGTGCTGGGGCACGCGCAGACACCGCTGGAGAAAGCCCTGGGCTTCCTCGCCGTGGTGCTCGGTGCCGGCAACGCCGCCGGTGGCTACGTGGTCACCGCGCGCATGCTGGAAATGTTCAAGCCGAGCGCGCCCAAGGGTGGCAAGGACGAGCCGAAGGAGCCGCAGGCTTGAACATCAGCACCGTCGAACTGCTCGATTGGCTGGTCAAGGCCAGCTACCTCGTCGCCGCCACGCTGTTCCTGCTGGGCCTGCAGCGCATGGCCTCGCCGCTGACCGCGCGCAGTGGCATCCGCTGGGCCGGGCTGGGCATGCTGCTGGCCACGGCGGCGACCTTCTTCCTGCCCGAACTGCACAACGTGCCGCTGATCCTGGTGGCACTGCTGCTGGGCGCGGGCCTGGCCTGGTGGTCGGCGGGCAAGGTCGCCATCACCGACATGCCGCAGATGGTGGCGCTGTACAACGGCATGGGCGGCGGCTCGGCGGCGGCGATCGGCGCGGTGGAACTGCTGCGCTACGCCTTCCTCGCCAACCGTGATACCAGCCACTGGAGCGCACAGGCGCTGGCCGACCTGGCTGCGCGCCAGCCGTCGGGCACGGTGCTGCTGCTGGCGGTGGTCGGCGCGGCGATCGGTGCGGTGTCGCTGTCCGGCTCGGTGATTGCCTGGGCCAAGCTCGATGGACGCCTCGACAAGCGCGTGACCTGGCCCGGCCAGCAGGTGATGAACCTGCTGGTGGCACTGGCGGTGGTGGTGCTGGCGATCATCGCGGCCAGCACGCTCAGCACCTGGGCGATCGTCGCCTTCTTCGTGCTGGCGCTGGCACTGGGCGTGTTGATGACGCTGCCGATCGGTGGCGCCGACATGCCGGTGGTGATCTCGCTGTACAACGCGTTCACCGGCCTGGCGGTGTCGTTCGAAGGTTACGTGCTGGGCAACGAGGCGCTGATCATCGCCGGCATGATGGTCGGCGCGGCGGGCATCCTGCTGACCCGGCTGATGGCCAAGGCGATGAACCGGCCGATCCGCAACGTGCTGTTCTCCAACTTCGGCGGCGGCGCCGGCGGGGAAGCGCAGGCGATCACTGGCGCGCAGAAGCCGATCGAAGCCTCCGACGTTGCCGCGATGATGGCCTACGCCGAACGCGTGGTGATCGTGCCCGGCTATGGCATGGCGGTGGCGCAGGCCCAGCACAAGATCTGGGAGCTGGCGCAGCGGCTGGGCCAGCGCGGGGTGAAGGTGAAGTTCGCCATTCACCCGGTGGCCGGGCGCATGCCCGGGCACATGAACGTGCTGCTGGCCGAGGCTGGCGTGCCTTACGACCTGATCGCCGACATGGACGACATCAATCCGGAATTCGCCAACACCGATGTGGTGCTGGTGATCGGTGCCAACGACGTGGTCAATCCGGTGGCACGCACCGACCCGGCCAGCCCGATCTACGGCATGCCGGTGCTGGACGTGGTCAACGCGCGCAACGTGGTGGTGATCAAGCGCGGCAAGGGCACGGGCTTTGCGGGCATCGAGAATGCGCTGTTCTACGCCGACAACACGCGCATGCTGTACGGCGATGGCGCCGAAGCGGCGGCATCGCTGGTGAGCGAACTGAAGGCGCTCGACGGCGGGCATTGAGGAGACCGGGGTCGGATCCCTTTCCACAGGAAAGGGCTCTGCCCCCTTTGCCGGCCAACGGCCGGCACTACCCCCATCCACGCATGGTAGCTGCACTGGCAGGTGTGGACCTTGGTCCGCACGCTTCTGCCGGCCAGCGGCCGGCACTACCTGCTGGTGGGCTCAGCGCGCCAGCCAGGCGCCCACGGCCAGGCCCAGGGCCAGCCACAGCCATTCCATCGCGCCGTTGGCGAGGGTGATCAGGGTCCAGGCCAGGTGCGGGCCCATCCGCATCGTAGCGTCCCACAGGTCCAGCCCGATCGAGCCGCCCATCCAGGCGCTGGCGATGGTCCAGTTGGCCACGGCGGCCACCAGCACGGTGCCCAGCACGACCAGGGCGATGCGCAGCCGGCCCGGGCCCAGCGTGCCCATGCGCAGCATGAACACCAGTTCCAGGGCGGTCAGTACCGCCATCCAGCCGACCTGCCGGCCGGTCATCAGCGCCAGCATCATCCAGGCGAGGGGAGCAACAAGCAGACCCAGCAACAGCATGATGGGCCAGAGCCAGGTCACGGTCCTGGCACGCGCGGCATTGGAGGACATCGAAGCTCCCTGAAGATCACCCACAGGATACTGTGGTTTGCCGCAGTGCACCGGCGGCGGCAGGGCGGCTGGGCTAGAATGCCGTCTTGCGTGGCCTTGGCCACGGCCCCATATCGGTCCCCATGTATTCCCGTAGCAGCGAACCTGTCCACTTCGAACGCGATTGCGAGGCCGTGATGGTCCCGCAGGGCGACACCGTGACCCTGCCCGCCGGCAGCTATGGGTACATCACCCAGGCGCTGGGCGGCAGTTATTCGGTGTTCGTCGAGGGCAACCTGTTCCGCATCGCCGGCAAGGACGGCGACGCCATCGGCAAGGAGGCACCGGCACCGCTCGAGCTGCCGGCCGACGCCACCGATGAACAGGTGGAGCAGCTGGTGTGGCAGCAGCTGCGGACCTGCTTCGATCCGGAAATTCCGGTGAACATCGTCGAACTGGGCCTGGTCTACGAGGTCGAGATCAAGCACCTGGACGAAGGCAAGCGCGAGATCGACGTGAAGATGACCCTGACCGCGCCGGGCTGCGGCATGGGCGAGATCCTGGTCGACGACGTGCGCAGCAAGCTTGAAATGATCCCGACGGTGGCCGAGGCCGACGTCGACCTGGTGTTCGACCCGCCGTGGAACCAGCACATGATGTCCGAGGCGGCCCGGCTCGAGACCGGCATGCTTTGACCCACGGCCCGCAGTGACGCGGGCCGGGCATTACCCGCAACCAGAACAGGAAATCTCCGGTGTCCCAGTCCATTCCCAGCTTCGCCGTCACCCGTTCGGACCACCCGCGCAGCGCTGAAGAGCGCGCCCAGATCCTGGAGAAGCCGGGTTTCGGCCTGCACTTCACCGACCACATGGTGGAAGTGCGCTGGGACAAGGACACCGGCTGGCACAACGCCAACGTGCGCGCCTACGGTCCGCTGCAGCTGGACCCGGCCGCGGCCGTGCTGCACTACGGCCAGGAAATCTTCGAGGGCATCAAGGCCTACCGCCATGCCGACGGTTCGATCTGGACCTTCCGCCCGGATGCCAACGGCCGTCGCCTGCAGCGTTCGGCGCAGCGTCTGGCGCTGCCGGAACTGCCGGTGGAGATCTTCGTCGAATCGCTGAAGCAGCTGATCGCCGTCGACAGCGCCTGGGTGCCGTCGGCCGATGAGTCGAGCCTGTACTTCCGTCCGTTCATGATTGGCGACGAAGCCTTCCTCGGCGTGCGTGGCGCGCACAAGGCCGGCTACTACGTCATCGCCAGCCCGGCCGGCCCGTACTTCGCCAAGGGCGTCGCCCCGGTGTCGATCTGGCTGTCGACCGAGTACGCACGTGCGGCCAAGGGCGGCACCGGCGCTGCCAAGTGCGGTGGCAACTACGCCGCGTCGCTGCTGCCGCAGCAGAAGGCGCAGGCGCAGGGCTGCTCGCAGGTGCTGTTCCTCGACCCGGTCGAGGGCAAGTACCTGGAAGAACTGGGTGGCATGAACGTGTTCCTGGTCTACAAGGACGGCACGCTGGTTACCCCGCAGCTGTCGGGCAGCATCCTCGAAGGCATCACCCGCGAGAGCATCCTGCAGCTGGCCCGCGACCGCGGCATGAAGGTCGAAGAGCGCAAGGTCAGCATCGACGAGTGGAAGGACGGCGTTGCCTCCGGCGAGATCGCCGAAGTGTTCGCCTGCGGCACCGCGGCGGTGGTCACCCCGATCGGCCAGCTGAAGGGCGAAGGCTTCTCGGTGGGCGACATCAACGCACCGGCCGGCGAAGTGACCATGTCGCTGCGCAAGGAACTGACCGACATCCAGTACGGCCGCCTGCCGGACCGCCACAACTGGCTGGTCAAGCTGGGCTGATCGCCCGCGCCTGATTGTAGAGCCGAGCCCACGCTCGGCTGCGTTGTTCCCGGAAAGCCCGTCCCTGTGACGGGCTTTCCGCGTTGTGGGGCCGCCAGATCGCTGCAGGGGAGTGCTTTACGCAAATAGGTTTGCAGTGCAAACTGAATTCAAGCGACCCCGATGGAGCGTGTCATGCAGCAGCCGTCCGTCATTGATCCTTCCTCGCGCCTGCAGGCGCTGACCCGTGAATACTCGCGGTATTCGCGAAGTGCCGGCGGCCTGTCGGCGATGGCAGGCGGTATTGCCTGCCTGGCCTCGTTCCTTGCCGGCGCCCTGTTGCCGACCACCCTGGCGCTGCGCATCGTGCTGATCGCCGTGCCGGTGCTGTGGATCGTCAGCAAGCAGTGGCTGGCGCGCCGCTACTACCAGCGGCTGGGCCACGTCGAGGAGCAGGTCACGCCGGTCGAGCGCAATTTCCAGCGCTTCTTCATCGCCTTCACCGCGCTGGTAAGCGTGCTGGTGATCGGCAGCGTGCTGACCCGGCTGGCGCCGATGGGCGAACTTCCCTGGAACCTCCGCGCCATTGGCTACCTGGCCGTGGTGGCGCTGCTGCCCTGGGTGGTGTGGCGCTGGCTGCGTACGCCGCTGGAGTTCATCGTGGGCGTGTTCCTGCTGTGCCAGGCCGCGCTGGCCTTCACCGGGCAGGCGTATGGCTTCGGTCCGAGCACCGCCGTGTTCCCGCTGGCATCCATCGCACTGATCGTGGTCGGCTGGCGCGACCATCAGCGCTTCCAGCGGCTACAGGTGGAGATGCGCGCGTTCATGGCGGCGCGGACGAACGTCGAATGACCCCGCTGCCTGATTCCAGAGCGCTGCTCCAGCTCGACCGCTTGATCCACGAGCCGGCACGCCTGCTGATCCTGTCGATCCTGGCAGGTGCCGAATCCGCCGAGTTCGGATTTGTCGAACATCTCAGCGGGTTGAGCAAGGGCAACCTGTCCAGCCATCTGAGCAAGCTGGAGGCTGCTGGACTGGTCGCCATCGACAAGTCGTTCCGCGGCAAGCGCCCACTGACCACCCTGCAGTTGACGCCGATGGGCCGTACTGCCCTGGCCGCGTACCGCACGCAGCTGGCGGCGATCGTTGCCGGCATTCCCGATCCGGATCGAAAGGACGCCTGACATGACATTGCTCCCGCGCCTGTTTGCAGTTCTGGTTGTTTCCTACTCTGTTCTCATCGGCGTGGCCACGGCCGCAGATGCCCGCCAACAGGGAGCCACGCTGACCACGCAGTTCTACGAAGGGCACATCGACGCCCTGTGGGAACGGATGACGCCGCAGATGCAGGCGGGGCTGAAGTCCCCGCAGAACCTGGTGGCGCTGCGCGAGCAGGTGCTCGCCGGCTGGGGCGCAGAAACCGAGCTGGTCAGTGAGAAGGTCGAGAAGGTTGATGGATTCGACACCTATCTGCGGCAGGCGCGCTTCGCCAGGAGCCCGGACATCATCCAGGTGTTGTGGGCCATCGATGCCGACGGGCGGATTGGCGGCTTCTACATCCGCCCGCTACAGACCACGCCGCCGCAGGCCGCGGCGAGCGGATTCCTCGACTACCAGACCCGCACACGGCTGCAACTGCCGTTCAACGATGAATATTTCGTGTTCTGGGGCGGGCGTAGCGTCGAACAGAACTACCATGCGGCGCATGCCGGCCAGCGCTTCGCGCTGGATCTGCTGGTGGTCCGCGATGGCCGATCGCATCGTGGCGATGGCCTGCGCAACGATGACTACTACTGCTTCGGTCGCCCGATCCCTGCGCCGGCTGACGGCACGGTGGTGGACGTGATCGAGGATGTGGCCGACAACGTGCCGGGTCAGATGAATGCCGCTCAGCTCACCGGCAACCGCGTCATTCTCGATCACGGCAATGAGGAGTACTCGGTGCTGGCGCACCTGCGCCAGGGCAGTGTGCGGGTCGCGCAGGGACAGGCTGTCCGCAGCGGCGCGCACCTCGGTGACTGTGGCAACAGCGGTAATTCCTCCGAGCCCCACCTGCACTACCAACTGCAGGCAGGCCCTGTGTTCGGTGTCGGCGAAGCGTTGCCGGCACAGTTCTCCGATTACGTGGCCGATGGCCAGCCGGTTGCACGCGGTGAGCCCGTCAAAGGGCAGCGGATCCGGCCGGCGCGCGTCCCGCAGGCAAAGTAGTCAGCGCGTCCGCCGCGATGGGCAGGCGTACCGCGTGCATGCTGCGCGATCGTTGCTGTGGGTCGGGCGCCGATGTCGGCAAAGTCATCGCAGGACACGTGATGACCCAGTCAGGTGCGTGCAGGGCACGAGAAAGTTCCTTCACCTTCACAAACCCTCGACCCGGAAAGTCTCAGAACGAACATTTCATCTTGCTGAAAAGACGCTGAAAATCTTGTGGTGTCCGGTTTTGGTCATTAGCGTCATCTGCACGGCGGATCGATAGGGGGATCCGCTGACTCGCCGGACTTCGAACCTCGCCAATGCAAGCCAGCCCATGGTTCGGGCCGGTGCTTCTGCCGATTCCGGCATTCACACCACAAGAAAGGGAAATACGATGTCCCAGGTAACGCAACCGCGTGTGCGTCGAGTGTGGGTGGTCCTTGGTGCGTCCGTTCTGTCATCGCTGCTGCTGGCCACGCCTGCGCTGGCCGGTGATGTCCAGCTCAGCGGCCTGCAGTCCGCGCCGACCCACCAGCGCTTCATCGTGAAGTACCGTGACGGCAGCGCCCCGGTGGCCAACACCACCGCATTGGCCTCTTCGCTGAAGAGCGCCGCTGCCGGCCTGGCCGGCAGCCAGGGCCGCGCGCTGGGCCTGCAGCAGGTCCGCAAGCTGGCCGTCGGCCCGACCCTGGTCAAGACCGACCGTCCGCTCGACCAGGCCGAATCCGAGCTGCTGATGCGCAAGCTCGCCGCCGATCCGAACGTGGAATACGTCGAAGTCGACCAGATCATGCGTGCGACGCTGACGCCGAACGACACCCGTTTCAGTGAGCAGTGGGGCTTTGGCACCTCCAACGCCGGCATCAACATCCAGTCGGCCTGGGACAAGTCCACCGGCACCGGCGTGGTGGTGGCCGTGATCGATACCGGCATCACCAACCATCCCGACCTCAACGCCAACATCCTGCCGGGCTATGACTTCATCAGCGACGCCGCGATGGCGCGCGATGGCGGTGGCCGCGACAACAATCCAAACGATGAAGGCGACTGGTACGGCGACAACGAGTGCCAGCCCGGTTATCCGGGTTCCAATTCCAGCTGGCATGGCACCCACGTCGCCGGCACGGTGGCGGCGGTGACCAACAACGCCAACGGCGTCGCCGGTACCGCCTTCAACGCCAAGGTCGTGCCGGTGCGCGTGCTCGGCAAGTGTGGCGGTTACACCTCCGATATCGCCGACGCGATCGTGTGGGCGTCCGGTGGCACCGTCAGCGGCGTGCCGGCCAATGCCAATCCGGCCGAGGTCATCAACCTTTCGCTGGGTGGTGGCGGCAGCTGCTCGACCACCTACCAGAATGCGATCAACGGCGCTGTCGGCCGTGGTACCACCGTGGTGGTCGCGGCCGGCAACAGCAACACCAACGTGTCCTCGTCGGTACCGGCCAACTGCCCGAACGTGATCGCGGTGGCGGCAACCACCTCGGCCGGTGCGCGCGCCAGCTTCTCCAACTACGGCGCCGGTATCGACATCTCGGCACCGGGCCAGGGCATCCTGTCCACCCTCAACACCGGTACCACCGTGCCGGCCAGCCCGACCTACGCGTCCTACAACGGCACCTCGATGGCGGCGCCGCACGTCGCCGGCGTGGTCGCGCTGATGCAGGCGGTCGCCCCGAGCCCGCTGAGCCCGGCGCAGGTTGAAAGCATCATCAAGAGCACCGCACGGCCGCTGCCGGGTGCCTGCTCGGGTGGCTGCGGCGCCGGCATCATCGACGCCAACGCCGCAGTGGCTGCAGCGATCAACGGGGGGGGCAATCCGAACCCGGGTGGCAACGTGCTGCAGAACAACGTGCCGGTGACCGGCCTCGGCGCCGCGACCGGTGCCGAGCTGAACTACACCGTTGCGGTTCCGGCCGGCAGCACCCAGCTGCGCGTGGCGATCAGTGGCGGCAGCGGTGATGCCGACCTGTACGTGCGCCAGGGCAGTGCCCCGACCGATACCACCTACACCTGCCGCCCGTACCTGAGCGGCAACAGCGAGACCTGCACCATCAACAGCCCTGCCGCCGGCACCTGGTATGTGCGGGTGAAGGCGTACAGCACCTTCTCGGGCCTGACCCTCAGCGCCCAGTACTGAGCCCAAGTCCCTCTCCATGGGCACGCCCCGGCTCCGGCCGGGGCGTTTTTGCATGGGGCCGCGCGGTGATGCGAGCCGCCGCGTCGTGGTGGGTGCCGACCCTGGTCGGCACGCTGTTCCTCAGACCGACTCGAAGCGGTTCGCGGCCACGTTCTTGCGCACGTGCTGCGGGTCGAAAATCCGCCCGTTCATGGCGATGTACACGCCGCTCGGCAGCGACTGCACCGCACCGATCGCACAGCCGATGTTGAACTCCGCATCCGAACCGCGGAAACGCGCCGGGCTCAGCGCGCCGGTCATCACGATGGTCTTGTCCGGGATCGTCGCCAGCACCTTGCCGGTCTGCACCATCGAATCGGTGCCGTGGGTCACCAGCACGTGCCGGGTCGGCTGTGCGGCGATGGTGGCGCGGATCAGCTCGCGGTCTTCATCGTTGATGTGCAGCGAATCCTTGCGCAGGATCGGAATCACGTTGAAGCGGAACGTCACCCCCAGCTCGCGCAGGATCATGCCGATCTGGGGGTCGCCGATCTGGTAGTCCGACTTGTCGTCGAAGTAGATCTTGTCGATCGTGCCACCGGTGGTGACGACCAGGAGCTCTTCCATCATGTGCATGCGCGAAACCAGGACAGGTACAGCGGCGCGGGGCCAGGAACACAGATGATACGGCCCGGCGGGCGCAGCGTCAGCGTCGCTTGCCGAAGCGGGCGCGCAGCCCCGGCAGGCTGGCGCTGAAGATCACCAGCAGGGCCAGGGCGATCTCGATCAGCGCCAGCCAGCGTGTTTCCGGGTGGCTCCAGGCACTCATCACGCCGTGGCTGAACCAGCCCAGGGCCAGCACCGAGGCCCAGAAACCGGCCTTGCGCCAGCCCAGTCGCAGGGCAACGGCCAACGCCAGCGGCGGCGCGGTGAACACCAGCTGGGTGGCCAGCCAGTGCTTGTCATTGATGAACCAACCGGCGAACAGCGCGGCCAGCCCCATCAGGGCCAGCAGCAGGACCGTGCGCGGCGCGGCGCTCATCGGGCCAACCGCTGTGCGATGTCGGCCACCCGGCGGCCCAGTGCACGGGCCAGCACGGCCTCGTCGTCGGTCGGCTGCGGGTCGTCGGCGGCGCCGGCCACGTGGCTGGCGCCATACGGCGTGCCGCCACTGGTGGTGTGGCTCAGCGCCGGTTCGGTGAACGGGATGCCGACGATCACGCAGCCGTGGTGCAGCAGCGGCACCTGCATCGACAGCAGGGTCGATTCCTGGCCGCCATGCATCGAGGCGGTGGACGTAAACACGCCAGCCGGTTTGCCGGACAGGGTGCCGTTGACCCATTCGGCGCCGAGCCCGTCCAGGAAATGCTTGACCGGCGCGGCCATGTTGCCGAAGCGGGTGGGGCTGCCAAGCAGCAGGCCCTGGCATTCCACCAGGTCCTGCACGCTCACGTAGGGGGCGCCATCGTCGGGGACCGGGGGTTGTGCGGTCTGGGTCACGGCGGCCACCGGCGGCACCGTGCGCAGGCGCGCGCTCATGCCCGGCACTTCGCCGATGCCCCGCGCGATCTGGCGCGCCAGCCGTGCCACCGAACCGCCCCGGCTGTAGTACAGCACCAGAATCTCGCCCATCGTGCCCGCTTCTCCTCGTCGTGTGGTCGCCAGTATGGCTATCCTGCCAGCATTCCGCATCGGGTACCCTTCCACCGATGGAACCTTTGGATACGCTCAACCTGTGGATGGAGCGCGCGCGGGATCGCGCACGGGCCATCAGTTTCGGCCGCTTCCTGTGGCATCGCTTCCTCGACGACCGCCTGTTCCAGGCGGCGGCGGCGCTGGCCTACACCACCGTGTTCGCGCTGGTGCCGCTGGCGATCGTGGTGTTCGGCGTGCTCTCGGCCTTCCCCGTCTTCGACCGCTGGAGCGACCAGCTCAGCGATTACGTCTTCTCCAACTTCGTTCCCAATGCGGCGCGCGCGGCCGAAGGCTACCTGCGGCAGTTCTCGGCCAGTGCCGGCCAGCTCACCGCGGCCGGCTTCATTGCACTGGTGGTCTCGTTGCTGATCACCCTCAACAGCGTTGAAGAGACCTTCAACCAGATCTGGCGGGTCGGCTCGACCCGGCCCAAGCTGACCCGCTTCCTGGTCTACTGGACCGTGCTGACACTGGGAGCGATGCTCGCCGCCGCCTCACTGGCGGTGTCGGCGCGGGTGTTCGCGATGCCGTTGTTCGGCACCCAGGAGGGCCGCTGGCTGGCCGAGCTTGCGCTGCGGGTGACGCCGATCCTGATCGAGTTCGTCTGCATCACGCTGATGTTCCGGGTGGTGCCGCATCACACGGTGAAATGGCGGCACGCAGTGCCCGGCGCGATCCTGGCCGCTGTGATCCTGGAGCTGGTGAAGTGGGGCATCGGCGCCTATCTGGGCAGCTTCCAGTCCTACCAGAAGCTCTATGGCACGGTGGCCTTCGTGCCGATCCTGCTGCTGTGGATCTACCTGTGCTGGGTAGCGGTGCTGCTGGGCGCGTCGCTGTCCTCGTCGATGGCCGCCTTCCGCTACCAGCCGGTGGAACTGCGCCTGCCGCAGGGCTACGAGTTCTACGGCCTGCTACGACTGCTCGGTCGCTTCCACCATGCACGTGCCAAGGGCAGAGGCCTGGCCGATGATGAAATCCTGCGGCTGGAGCCGATGCTGACTGACTCCCTGCTGCATGACCTGACCTGCAACCTGCAGGAGATTGGCCTGCTACGCCGTGACGAGCGCGGAGAGTGGCTGCTGTCGCGCGACCTGGACCAGGTCAGCCTGGCTGATCTGTACGAATGCACCCAACTGCGCATTCCGGTGGCCGAACAGCACCTGCCGTACCGCGACGACAGCCTGGGCCGCGCCGCACTGGCGGCGCTGGACGATCTGCGACTGCCCCTGCGTGAACGCCTGAAGCGCAAGGTCAGCGATATCTACACCGATTCCGGAGACATGCCATGACCCGCAAGACCCCGTTGCTGCTGCTTCCGCTGGCCCTGCTGCTGGCGCTGTCGGCCTGCAAGCCGGTGCAGGAGCCGACCCCGGCCAGCAGCCAGCCGCCGGCACAGGCACCGACGCCGACCGCTCCGGCGCCGGTCGAGGAAACCCCGGCCGAGCGCACCACCGCTGAGTTCCCGACACTGAAGATGAAAGCAGTGGATGGCAGCGACTACGACCTGGCCGCGCACCGCGGCAAGTGGGTGATCGTGAATTTCTGGGCGACCTGGTGCGCACCGTGCCGCAAGGAGATGCCGGAGCTGTCGGCGCTGCATGCGATGCGCAGCAACATCGAAGTGGTCGGCCTGGCCTATGAAGACATCGAGGTGCCGGAGATGCAGTCGTTCCTGACCAAGCACCCGGTGACCTATCCGATCGTGATCGTGGACCCGTTCGATCCGCCGGCGGACTTCGCCACGCCGCGAGGCCTGCCGTTGACGCATCTGCTGGATCCGCAGGGCAAGCTGGCCCACACCTTCCTCGGCCCGGTGACCGCCGCCGACATCGAAACGCAGATCGCTGCGGCCAAGTAGTGGGTTGGTCGGCAGGGCCTGCGGCCCTGCACCCGTGGAGGCCAGAGCAACAGCAACGGCAACAGCCGAAGCAAAGGCGGGTCTCCTGAGGGATGGCGGGGTGGGGCCGGTTGCGGGGGCCGCTGCAAGTCCCCCTTCGGGGCCCGGCCCAGCCGCAGGCGGCTGTGCGTTCGGGCGCTTGCGAAGCAGTGCTTCGCAAGCAAAGCGCCCTCACCCATGTAAGCTCGGTCGCCGCATCCATGCGGCTCACGCCCCCGCAACCGGACCCACCCCGCCTTCGACAGTTTTCTGCGAGCTGTCGGTATTGCTTTCTGTAGAGCCGAGCCATGCTCGGCTCAAATCTCACAGATATCGAAATATTCGATTTCGATTGAGAGTCATCCACGCATGGCGTGGATCCATCAGATCGCGGAGATCTGTCAGAGGTGGGGCGGTGCCGGAGTGCGGGGTGTCAGCCGCATGGATGCGGCTGCCAAGCCTACAAGGACGTACTTGCGGCGTCCCCGCACTCCGGCACCGTCCCACCATCCCACGGATAGCCCGCTGTTGCTGTTGCCGTTGCTCTGGCTTCGGCAGGTGCAGGGTGCAACCCTGCCGAACAACCCTATTCCTCGACCGGGAAGTCCTCGATCGGCTTCAGTACATCGTAGTGCTCGCGATGCAGCTTGCCCTTCAGCTTCGGCAGCTCCGGCAGCGGTGCATCCACCCGCGTGTCCGGCAACCGGTCCAGCAGGTTGCGCACCAGCGTCAGCCGGCCCAACCGCTGGTCGTTGAAATCCACCAGCGTCCACGGTGCCGCCTCGCGATGCGTCGCGCGCAGCATCGCCTCGCGGGCCTCGGTGTAGGCGCTGTACTTGCTGCGGGATTTCAGGTCCACCGGGGAGAGCTTCCAGCCCTTCAGCGGATCGAGATGGCGCTCGGCGAAGCGCTTCTCCTGCTGCTCCTGGTCCACGCACAGCCAGTACTTGAACAGCAGGATGCCGTCGTCGACCAGCAGTTGTTCGAACACCGGCGCCTGGCGCAGGAACTGCTGGTACTCGGTCTCGCTGCAGTAGCCCATCACCCGCTCGACGCCGGCGCGGTTGTACCAGCTGCGGTCCATCAGCACGATCTCGCCGGCAGCGGGAAGATGCGAGGCATAGCGTTGGAAGTACCACTGCGTGGCTTCGCGGTCGGTCGGCTTGGGCAGCGCCACCACCCGGCACTGGCGCGGGTTGAGGTGCTGGCTGATGGCCTGGATCGCGCCGCCTTTGCCTGCGGTATCACGGCCTTCGAACAGCACCAGCAGGCGTTGCCCGCTGTGCTGCACCCAGCGCGCCATCGCGGTCAGTTCCAGCTGCAGCGGCAGCAGCAGTTCGTCGTAGTCCTTGCGCTTGAGCTTGGCCATCATCACACCACGCGGGGAGGAAGCCCGAGCGTAACGCAGGGATCGCTCAGGTGTTGTCGACGCCCTTCCAGCCCTGTTCGCCAGCCAGCCGTTGCAGCAACGCCGACAGGTCGCGGGCGAAGCCGGCCATGTCGAACAGCCCACTGTGGTCGCGTGCCTGGGCCACTTCGGCGCGCAGCGTGGCCAGCGCCGCCGGGTCATTGCCCAGCGTACTGGCGGTGGCGATGAATGCCGCATCGTCGGCGACATTCATCCGTGCCAGCCCCAGATGGTGGTTGAGGCTGCCGGCCACGCGCGCGGCGAAGGTGTCGCCGGGGCAGGTCAGCACCGGGCAGCCGGCCCATAGCGCGTCGGAGGCGGTGGTGTGTGCGTTGTACGGATGCGTGTCGAGGAACAGGTCGGCCAGCGGATAGCGGGCCAGGTACTGCGGATGTGGCAGCTTGGCCATGAACACCAGGCGTGCCGGATCCAGGCCAGCGGCCTGTGCGGCGCTGCGCAGGCGGGCGTCGGCCTGGCCGGGGCCGGACAGCAGCCACAGCACGCTGCCGGGCACCGCCTGCAGCACCGCGAAGGCGCGGCCCATGCTGCGCGGGTTGAGCTTGTAGCTGTTGTTGAAGCAGCAGAACACCACGCCGTGTTCGGGCAGCCCGCACTCCGCGCGGGACGGTGCCGGCTCCAGCATGCGGGTGTTGTCCGAGGGCTGGAACGCACGTGGCAGGCGCAGTACGCGCTCGCTGTAGTGGGGTTCCAGTGATGGCGGCAGAACGAAGCTGTCGCCGATCACTGCATCCAGCCACGGGGCGCCGGACGTGCCGGGATACGCCAGCCAGTTCAGCTGCAGCGGGGCAGGGCGCATCGCCAGCACTTCCGGCGTACCGCCGCCGCCCCAGCCGCGCAGGTCGAACAGCAGGTCGATGCCCTGTGCGCGGATGCGTGCAGCAGTGTCTGCATGGCGCAGCGCGGCCACATCATGCAGCTGCGTGGCCACCTGCAGGCGCTGGCGGATGCGGCTGCCGTCATCCTGGTTCAGCGCGAACAGATGCAGCTGCAATGCCGGGTCATGACGCAGCTGCTCGAACAGGGCCACGGTCAGCAGTCCGGTGGGATGGGCGCCGAAACCATTGGAAAGGAAGCCGACCCGCAGCGGGCCCTGGGAACGCACCTTCACTGGCGGCAACGGCCGCACTGAAGCGGCAACGGTGGATGCACGGGCGCGTGCGCAGGCCAACTGCTCGGCCGCGCTGGCATCCTCGCTGAGGAACGCGAACGGTTCGAGCACGCCCTGCCCAGAGGCAAGTGCACCACGTACCTGTGCCGCCAGTGCGTCCACGTCCTGCCAGTCGCACAGGCGACGCTGCCAGGCCAGGCGCTGGGCGGCGATATAGGGTTCGCCCGGCATCAGCGCATGTGCGCGGCGATAGGCCGCTGCTGCGCCTTCGGCATCATCGGCATCTTCCAGCGCATGGCCCAGCCACAGCGCAATGCCCGGGTGCTGCGGGGCCAAGGCCGAGGCCTGGCCGAGCAGCTTCGCCGCATCGGCATGCGCGCCGGCCATCCAGGCCACGCGACCCAACCGTGCCAGTGCTTCAGGGTGGTTCGGGCGCAACTGCAGCGCACGGCGCGCGGCCTGCTCGCCGGCGGCGATGTCGCCGGCTTCCAGCTCCAGGTCGGCCAGCATCACCCAGGCGACGAAATCGCCGGGCTGGCGTGCGATCGCCTGTTGCAGTTGCTGTCGCTGCTGCCAGGCCGACATGCGACTCAGCCCGCCGACAACTGGGCCAGGGCGTCGACCTGGTGCTCGTGGCTGAGCCGCTGCAGCAGCGGGTCGAGGTCGCCGGCCAGCACGTTGGGCAGGTCGTACAGGGTCAGGCCTTCCACGCGGTGGTCGGTGATCCGGCCCTGCGGGAAGTTGTAGGTGCGGATGCGCTGGCTGCGGTCGCCACTGCCCACCTGCAGGCGCCGCGATTCGGCCTGCGCCGCGTCCTGGCGCTGGCGCTCGGCATCGAGCAGCTGCGCTTTCAGGCGCTTCATCGCCTTGTCGCGGTTGGCGTGCTGGCTGCGCTCGGTCTGGCACTCCACCACCACGCCGGTCGGCACATGGGTGATGCGGATGGCCGATTCGGTCTTGTTGACGTGCTGGCCGCCGGCACCGGACGAACGGAACGTATCCACCTTGAGGTCGGCCGGGTTGATGACGATGTCATCGACCTCATCGGCCTCGGGAATGATCGCCACGGTGGCTGCCGAGGTATGGATGCGGCCCTGCGATTCGGTGGCCGGCACGCGCTGCACGCGATGCGTACCCGATTCGAACTTCAGGCGCGAGAACGCGCCACGCCCGACCACGCGCGCCACCACTTCCTTGTAGCCGCCATGCTCGCCCGGGCTGTCCGATTCGATCTCGACCTTCCAGCCCTGGCGCTCGGCGTAGCGGGCGTACATGCGGAACAGGTCGCCGGCAAAGATCGCGGCCTCGTCGCCACCGGTACCCGCGCGCACTTCCAGGAACAGGTTGCCTTCGTCACGCGGGTCGCGTGGCACCAGCAGCAGCGCCAGCTCCTGCTCCAGTTCCTGCAGGCGCGCCTGTGCAGCAGCGATTTCCTCATCGGCCAGCTCGCGCAGGTCGGGGTCGGCGCGCATGCCTTCGGCGGCGGCCAGATCGGCCTTGGCACGGGCTTCATCGGCCAGGGCGATGGCGATCGGTTCAAGTTGGGCGAATTCGCGCGAAAGGTCGCGGAAACGGGTGTTGTCGGCGACCACATCGGGTTCGGCGAGCAGGCGTTCCAGTTCTTCGCGGCGCTCGGCCAGCGCTTCCAGCTTACGGCGCAGGGTCGGCGTCATCGGGTCTCACGGGTGGGTGGCGGTAACCCGGCGTGGCCGGGAACAGGCGCTCGGCGGCGCGGGTCAGGTCAGCATCGCCGCTCAGCGCGGCCGCGCGCAGCGCAGCAGTGGGCGGGTGCAGGAGTCGATTGGTCAGGCCGTGGGCCAGCAGTTCCAGCACTTCGTCGGCCGGCTTGCCGTTGGCCAGCTGCTGTCGCGCGCGCTCCAGCAGTTCGGTGCGGGTGGCTTCGCCGAACGCGCGCAGCTGTCGCAGCGGCGCCTGGTGGGCACTGGCCTGCTGGGTCTCGACGAAGCGCGACACCTGAAGGTCGATGATCGCTTCGGCCTCGGCGGCCGCTTCGCGGCGACCACGGCGGTTGTCTTCCACCGCGCGCTCGAGATCGTCCACGGTGTAGAGGAAGGCGTCGTTGAGCGTGCCGACCTCGGCCTCGATGTCGCGTGGCACGGCCAGGTCGAACAGCAGCATCGGCTTGTGCCGGCGCGCGCGCAGGGCCTTGGCCACCATCTCGCGGTGGATCACCGGTTCGCGCGCGGCGGTGGCCGAGAACACTACGTCGGCCTCGCCCAGGTGGCGGTCCAGTTCGGTCAGCGGCAGCGCCACGCCGCCGTGGCGGCTGGCCAGCTCCTGGGCGTGGGCGAGGGTGCGGTTGGCGATCAGCAGCCGGCGCACCTTGCCTTCACTCAGGTGACGTGCAGCCAGCTCGATGGTCTCGCCGGCACCGACCAGCAGCACGGTGGAATCGTCCAGGCGCGCGAACGCGTTCTGCGCCAGGCGCACCGCAGCCGAGGCTACCGACACCGGGTTGGCGCCGACCTGGGTATCGGTGCGCGCACGCTTGGCCACCGAGAAGGTCTGCTGGAACAACCGGTCCAGGCGCTGGCCGAGCAGGCCATGGTCACGCGCGGTCGACCAGGCATCCTTCACCTGGCCGAGGATCTGCGGTTCACCCAGCACCATCGAGTCCAGCCCGGTGGCGACCCGGAACAGGTGGCGCACGGCCTCGGCATCGGCATGCTGGTACAGGTAGCCCTGCAGGTCGCCGGCCTGGCTGTGCAGCCATTGGTCCAGTGCCTGCGCCGATTCGGCCACGGCGTACAGTTCGGTGCGGTTGCAGGTGGACAGCAGCACCGCCTCGGCGATCTGCGGGGTATCGCGCAGCGAACCAAGCGCGCGCGGCAACGCCTCACCGGCGAAGGCCGCGCGTTCGCGCAGTTCCACCGGTGCGGTCTGGTGATTCAGTCCGAGCACCCACAGGGTCATTGTTCAGTTGCTTGCGATAAGCTGCTGGCCATTGGACGACATTTTAAGGCCCCGATGCCGACGATGCCCGCATTGATTCGCATCCCCAGTGTTCTGCTGCTGTCCCTGGCCTGCAGCCAGGCCCTGGCAGCGGTGCCGGCCAAGGCCCCCGTGCGGGCCGCGGCCACTGAGGAACTGGAGCTGGAACCGGTGATGGCCGGGGAATTTGCCCTGCAGGCCGGCAAGCTGGCCGAGGCCGCGCGCTGGTACCTGCAGGCGGCCCTGCAGACCGACGGCGACGCCGGCCTGGCCGAGCGCGCGACCCGCATTTCCATGCTGGCCAACGATGACGCCAGCGCGGCCAAGGGCCTGGCCCTGTGGCAGCAGCGCGCCCCACGCTCGCTGACCATGCGCAGTGCGGCCGGTGCGCTGGCCATGCGCCAGGGCGATGTGAAGGCGGCCCGCACCGAACTGCAGGCCCTGCTGGCCGACCCCGACGAGCGTGGCTGGAAGTTCGCGCTGGCCGCGCTGATCGGCGGTGGCCGTGATCCGGCGGTGCCGGCGCAGGTGCTGGGCGAGCTGGTCGACGCCAACGCCATTCCGCCGAAGATCGAGGCCTGGCAGGAGTTCGGTCGCCTGGCCCTGCGCATGGACAAGCCTGAGCTGGCGCGGCGCATGATCGATGAAGTGGTCAAGCGCTTCCCCGAAGAACCGCGCGTGGCGCTGCTGCGTGCCAGCCAGCTGCAGCAGGCGGGCGAGACCGACAAGGCATTGTCGCTGCTGCACGACGTGGAGCCGAAGACCCGCCAGGACCCGGAACTGCGCAATGCCGTGGCCATCGCCTATGACAGCCTCGGCCAGCCCGCCGCCGCCGAGCGCGTGCTGGCGTTCGGCCCGCAGGACGTGCAGACCTGGGGCATGCGCGCCTCGCTGCTGGCCAAGCAGGGCGACAAGGCCGCGCTGTCCAACCTCTACAACGAACTGTCGCGGCAGGCGGCCAAGCCGGATCCGGCGCAGCGCCTGCTGCTGGGCAAGATCGCCGAGTACCTGAAGCGTTATCCCGAGGCGGTGCAGTGGTATCACAGCGTGCCCGGTGGCGATGAACTGAGCGAGGCGCGCCTGCGCGCGGCCAATGCCCAGGCCCTGGCCGGGCGCCTGCCGCTGGCGCTGGATGAAGTGCACGCGATCCAGTCCGATGCGGTGGTCGACGACGATGTGCGCCGTGACGCCTACCTGCTGGAAGCCGAACTGCGCCAGCGCGCCGACGACAGTGCCGGTGAACTGGATGCGCTGGCCCGCGGCCTGGCCGCTTACCCGGATGACAACGGCCTGCTGTACGCCCGTGCGCTCACCTGGGAACGCCGCGACGACATCCCGCGCGCCGAGGCCGATCTGCGCAAGATCCTGGTGACCGATCCGGAGAACGTGCCGGCTTTGAACGCGCTGGGTTACACCCTGGCCGATCGCACCGGCCGCCTGCAGGAAGCAATGGAGCTGATCGACCGCGCCCGCGTGGCCGAGCCGGACAACGCCGCCATCGTCGACAGCTATGGCTGGGTGCTGTATCGCCTGGGCCGCAAGGAAGAGGCGCTGGTGCAGCTGCGTCGTGCCTGGACCCTGGCCAAGGACCCGGAGATCGCCGCCCATGTCGGCGAAGTGCTGTGGGTGCTGGGCAAGCACGATGAGGCCCGCCATTTCTTCGAAGAGGCAGCCAAGCTCGACCCCGAAAACCGCGCGCTGCTGCGCGCCCGTGAGAAATTCAATCCATGAGTGTTTCCCTGATCCGGCCGCTGCTGTTGGCGGCCGCGACCCTGGCGGTCACCGCCTGCACCAGCGTCGGCACGCAGAAGACCCCGGCGCCGGCCGTGGTCGAGATCGTGTCCGCCGAAGCCGCGCAGGCCGAGGCCGCGCGGGTGGCCGCGCTGCAGGCACAGCCGGACTGGGCTTTCCAGGGCCGGGTCGCGGTCAGCAAGGGCAAGGATGGCGGCAGTGGCCGCATCGACTGGAAGCAGGACGGCCGCCGCTACGTGGTCGAATTGAGCGCGCCGGTGACCCGGCAGAGCTGGAAGCTGACCGGCGATACCCATTCCGAAGCTGGCCGCCTGGAAGGGCTGGCCGGCGGGCCGCGTGACGGCGAGGATGCCCAGCAGCTGCTGCTGGAGGCGACTGGCTGGGACATTCCGGTCAACCAGCTGCCGGAGTGGATCCGTGGCCTGGTGGCCGGCGACGCCGCCGGTCCGGAGAAGGTCGAGCGCGACGGTGAAGGCCGGCCGCGCCGCATGCAGCAGATGGGATGGCAGGTGCAGTACCTGGACTGGTACCCGGCTGAGGCCGGGCGCCCGGCCGTGCCGCGCCGGATCGAGGCCAGCAATGGCGACGCCAAGGTGCGCCTGCTGGTGGACCAGTGGGGGCAGGGCACGCCATGAGTGCCGGGTTCGACGACGCGGGTTGGTCCTGGTGGCCGGCCCCGGCCAAGCTGAACCTGTTCCTGCACATCACCGGCCGCCGCGCCGACGGTTACCACGAGCTGCAGACCGTGTTCCGCCTGCTGGACTGGGGGGACCGCATCGGCCTGCGCCTGCGTGAAGACGGCCAGGTGCGCCGTGAGGGCGAGGGGCTGGCTGGCGTGGCCGAGGCAGATGACCTGGCGGTCCGCGCTGCGCGATTGCTCAAAGAAGTGGCGAATGTCGCGCAAGGTGCGGACATCATCGTTGAAAAGCATGTATCTGCCGGTGGTGGCTTCGGCGGCGGTTCGTCCGATGCAGCCACCGTGCTGGTGGTGCTGAACCGACTCTGGCAGGCGGGCCTGGACGAAGACGCGCTGGCCGCGCTGGGCCTGCGCCTGGGCGCTGACGTGCCGGTGTTCGTGCGTGGCCGCAATGCCTGGGCCGAAGGGGTGGGCGAGCGACTGCAGCCGATCACGCTGGCCCCGGCCTGGTATGTGGTGGTTGAACCGGGCGTTCATGTTCCCACGCCGGTCCTGTTTGCAGACCCGGATTTGACGCGCGACAGCCCAGTGGCGAAAATAGAGGACTTCGCTTCCGGGACCCTGGTCGGGAACGCGTTCGAACCGGTGCTGCGCCGCCGTGAGCCTGCCGTCGAGGCAGCGCTTGCCGCGTTGAGCGACATCGGCGCGGCGCGGCTGACCGGTTCGGGAAGTGGTTGTTTCGTCGAGTTCGCATCGCAGGCTGCTGCAGAGCAGGGACGGTCGAAGTTGCCGAAGGAGTTGCGGGCAAGGGTGGCAGCGGGCGTTGCGCGTTCGCCACTGCTGGATGCACTCGAGCAACACTGATTTATCAATGCAGGGGCGTCGCCAAGAGGCCCAAGGCACCAGGTTTTGATCCTGGCATTCGTAGGTTCGAA
The DNA here is from genome assembly GCF_040984485.1 of Stenotrophomonas sp. WED208. Lineage (NCBI taxonomy): Bacteria > Pseudomonadati > Pseudomonadota > Gammaproteobacteria > Lysobacterales > Lysobacteraceae > Stenotrophomonas > Stenotrophomonas sp. WED208. The sequence goes on along the minus strand of NZ_JAZARB010000001.1, from coordinate 3,824,537 downwards.
TCCTACCGCCCCTGCCAATAGCGGCTGTGTCCGCGCCTTCCAGCGCATCACCTGCGCGGGACGTGGAAACAACCGCGGTGTTGTCAGCAGCAAGGGTCCATCGGGTCCTTGCCGACTCCGGATCCCCGCCACTCGTCCCCGCCCGAGACAATCATGATGCAAGAGTCCCCGAACCTGCTGGTCTTTTCCGGCAACGCCAACAAACGTCTGGCGCAGAACATCTGCAAGGAGCTGGGGGTTCGCCCGGGCAAGGCGCTGGTCTCGCACTTCTCCGATGGTGAAGTGCAGGTGGAAATCGAAGAGAACGTCCGCAAGCAGGACGTATTCGTGATCCAGCCGACCTGCGCGCCGAGCGCGGAAAACCTGATGGAACTGCTGGTGCTGATCGACGCGCTCAAGCGCGCATCGGTGGCCAGCGTGACCGCCGTGGTGCCGTACTTCGGCTACTCGCGCCAGGATCGCCGCATGCGTTCCTCGCGCGTGCCGATCACCGCCAAGCTGGCGGCGAAGATGTTCAGCACCGCTGGCGCTGATCGCGTGCTGACCGTCGACCTGCACGCCGACCAGATCCAGGGCTTCTTCGATATTCCGGTGGACAACGTGTATGCGTCCCCGCTGCTGCTGGCCGACATCTGGCGCGCCTACGGCACCGAGAACCTGATCGTCGTCTCGCCGGACGTGGGCGGCGTGGTCCGCGCCCGTGCGGTCGCCAAGCGCCTGGATGACGCCGATCTGGCGATCATCGACAAGCGCCGTCCGCGCGCCAACGTCTCCACCGTGATGAACATCATCGGTGACGTCGAAGGCAAGACCTGCGTGATGGTCGATGACATCGTCGATACCGCCGGCACCCTGTGCGCCGCTGCCGCTGCCCTGAAGGCGCGCGGTGCGCTCAAGGTCGCCGCCTACTGCACCCACGCGGTGCTGTCGGGCCCGGCGGTGGACAACATCACCAATTCCCAGCTCGACGAGCTGGTGGTGACCGATACCATCCCGCTGAAGGACGCAGCGCGGGTGTGCAGCAAGATCCGCCAGCTGAGCGTGGCGGAAATGCTGGCCGAAACGATGCGCCGCATCGCCTTCGGCGAGTCGGTCAGCTCGCTGTACGTCGACTGAGTTTTTCGTCCCTGCCGGCAACGGCGGGGACATACCCCGGGTGCTTCTGGTCGCGGAAGCATCTTCAACCGCCACGCCGCAAGGCGCGGCAACAACCTGAGTAGTCGAAAATGTCGAAGACCCATGAAATCAAGGTCACCAAGCGTGAACTGCAGCGTAAGGGTGCGAGCCGCCGCCTGCGTCACGCTGGTGTGATCCCGGCCATCGTGTACGGCGGCAACGCCGAGCCGGTCGCCATCAGCCTGGACCACAACGAAATCTGGCTGGCCCAGCAGAACGAGTGGTTCTATGCCTCGATCCTGGACCTGAACCTGGACGGCCAGGTGCAGAAGGTCCTGCTGCGTGACATGCAGCGCCACCCGTACAAGCAGCTGATCATGCACCTGGACTTCCAGCGCGTGAACGAGAACGAAGCCCTGACCGCTTCGGTCCCGCTGCACTTCATCAACGAAGACACCTCGCCGGCTGGCAAGGCTGCCGACGTCGTGGTCACCCACGAACTGAAGGAAGTGACCATCACCTGCCTGCCGAAGGACCTGCCGGAGTCGATCGAAGTCGACCTGGGCGAGCTGAAGGCCGGTGACGTGGTGTACCTGTCCAACATCAAGCTGCCGAAGGGCGTGGAAATCCCGGCCCTGGCGCTGGGCAAGGACCACGACGACGCCATCGTCACCGCCAAGGCCGGCAAGGCCGACGCGGCTGACGAAGAAGCGGCTGCCGCCGAGTAATACCGCTACGGTGCCTGCCTCCCGGCAGGCACCGTATTGGAAGGAACCATGGCAGGACTGCGACTGATCGTCGGTCTGGGCAACCCCGGATCGGAACACGCCCGGACCCGGCACAATGCCGGGTTTCATTTCGTTGAGGCCCTGGCGGAAAAAGCCGGTGCGCGATGGAATGTGGACAGCAAGCTGTTCGGTGAGACCGCCAAGGTCGAGATCGCCGGGCAGACGGTGTGGCTGCTCAAGCCCGCCACCTTCATGAACCTCAGCGGCAAGTCGGTCACCGCCGCACAGCGGTTCTGGAAGATCGAGCCGGAAGAAACCCTGCTGGCCCACGACGAACTGGACTTGGCGCCCGGCGTGGCGCGGCTGAAGTTCGACGGTGGCCACGGTGGCCAGAACGGCCTGCGCGACACCATCCGCCTGCTCGGCCACGGCAAGTTCCATCGCCTGCGCGTGGGCATCGGCCATCCTGGCCACAAGGACCGCGTGGTGGGTTGGGTGCTTGGCCGTCCGTCGAAGGACGACGACGTGCTGATCGCGCGCGCCATCGATGATGCGATCGATGTGATGCCGCTGGCGGTGCAGGGCGATTTCAGCGAAGCGATGAAGCGTCTGCACACCCCGAAATAACCGGTGGGTACCGACCGCTGGTCGGCAACGGGCATCAACCGGCCCCGGTAGTTGCCAACCTTGGTTGGCAGATGTTGAACACCGAGATGGATTGGCCAAGCAGCGCGCGCGCTGTTTCACCAATCACTTTCACCCCAGAGAGCTGTCACCCATGGGTATCAAATGCGGCATCGTCGGCCTGCCCAACGTCGGCAAGTCGACCCTGTTCAATGCGCTGACCAAGGCGGGTATCGCCGCAGCGAACTTCCCGTTCTGCACCATCGAGCCGAACGTCGGCATCGTGCCGGTGCCGGATCCGCGCCTGAACGAGCTGGCAGCGATCATCAACCCGCAGAAGGTCATCCCGACCGCGGTCGAGTTCGTCGACATCGCCGGCCTGGTGGCCGGTGCCGCCAGCGGTGAAGGCCTGGGCAACAAGTTCCTGGCGCACATCCGCGAAGTCGATGCGATCACCCACGTGGTGCGCTGCTTCGAGAACGCCGACGTCATCCACGTCAACAACAAGGTCGACCCGATTTCGGACATCGAAACCATCGATACCGAACTGGCGCTGGCCGACCTGGACAGCGTCGAGAAGGCGCTGAACCGTGCCGAGCGCGCGGCCAAGGGCGGTGACAAGGATGCAGCAGCGCGCAAGCCGGTGCTGGCCAAGCTGCAGGCGGCACTGTCGGATGGCAAGGCCGGCCGCTCGGTGGGCCTGGACGAGGAAGAGAAGGCGCTGGTGCGCGATCTGTTCCTGCTGACCCTGAAGCCGGTGATGTACATCGCCAACGTGCTGGAAGACGGTTTCGACAACAACCCGCACCTGGAAGCCGTGCGCGCGCATGCCGCCGCTGAAGGCGCACAGGTGGTGCCGGTGTCGGCCGCGATCGAAGAAGAGCTGTCCCAGCTCGACGACGAAGACCGCGATACCTTCCTCGCCGACCTCGGCCTGAGCGAGCCGGGCCTGAACCGCGTGATCAACGCGGCCTACAGCCTGCTCGGCCTGCAGACCTACTTCACCGCTGGCGTGAAGGAAGTCCGCGCGTGGACCGTGCGCAAGGGCGCCACCGCCCCGCAGGCTGCCGCGGTCATCCACACCGACTTCGAGAAGGGCTTCATCCGCGCCGAAACCATCGCGTATGACGACTTCATCAAGTACAAGGGCGAAGCCGGCGCCAAGGAAGCCGGTCGCCTGCGCCTGGAAGGCAAGGAATACCGGGTGCAGGAAGGCGACATCCTGCACTTCCGCTTCAACGTCTGATCCAGCAGCAGCGGATCGACCCAGGACGCCCCGCCTTGTGCGGGGCGTTCGCGTTTCTGGTGATGGACAAAAAAGCACCAGGCTGCGAAACGCTTGCGGTGCGACGTTTGCCGGCACTTGTCCACAGCAAACTCCCATCGCTTTCCACGCCGGATGTGGAAAACCGTGGGGTCGGATCCCTTTCCACGGGAAAGGGCTCCGACCCCGATCAGTGCAGTCGGACCGTGGACAGAATTTCACCACGCTTCGAAACGCCTGCGCTGCAATGCTCGCGCCCACTTGTCCACACCAAGTTCCCATCGCTCTCCACGTCCGGTGTGGAAAACAATCGAAGGGCATGGACAAAAAATCACCACGACCGGAAACGCCCGCGCTGCAAGCCTCGCTGCCACTTGTCCACACCAAGTTCCCATCGCTTTCCACGCGCGGTGTGGAAAACCCGCGTGGCCCGCTCTGGTAGTCGCCCACCTTGGTGGGCGCGTGGCAGATCAGTGCCCACCAAGGTGGGCATCTACCAGAGCCAGGTTCCCAAACAACAAGGCCCGCCAATGGCGGGCCCTGTCGTCCACGTTCTGCAATGCGGCGTGCCTTACAGCGCGCTGCCACCGAACTTGTGGGTGTACTGCAGGTTGATCGTGCGGCCGACGCTGTCGAACCAGGACACGTCGTAGTACGGATACGCGGTGTAGGTGGCGTCCTTCGGCGGCATCTTGTTGAACACGTTGACCACCGACAGGGACAGGCGCGAATGGTCGTCGAAGCGGTACTGCAGCGACGCGTTGTAGCGGTAGGTCGCCTTGATGTACGGGCTGTCGCCGCTGTCCCACTTGAACGACTGGTCGTAGTTGTCCGAGGTCGGCAGCTTGCCCAGCCGCGATCCGTAGACGGTGGCCGACCACGCGTCCTTCTCCCAGGTCACGCTCAGGCTGGTCTTGGTGCGCGGAATATCGAAGCCGCTGTTGACCGCGAACTGGTCCAGGGTCGGATCACCCGGGTAGCGCTGGAAGTCGTGCTTCTTCACCCAGGTATGGGTGCCGTTGAGGATGAAGTCGCCGATACCGGTCTGCAGGCGGTAGCGCAGGCCGACGTCGATGCCGGAGGTGGACTCGCGGGCGACGTTGATCGGTGCCACGCGCACGCCGTACAGGCGGCCGTCGCTGGTACGGGTGATGCGGTCGAGCGCATCCACGCAGGTCGGCGAGCTGATGTCGGCGCTGCCCAGGCGGCAGTTCGCTTCGTTGGCCAGGATCGTGCGCACGTCCATGTCCTGCACCTGCTTGCGCATGTCGATGTCGAACCAGTCCACCGACAGGTCCAGGCCGATCGCCGGCGACCAGACCAGGCCGGCACTCCACGAGGTGCTGGTTTCCGGGTCGAGCTGGCGGTTGCCGGTGCGGCTGCGGATCAGGTTGCGCTCGTAGTCGGAACAGTCGCTGGCACCGTCGGCGCGGCAGCTGTACAGGTCTTCGGCGGTGGTCTCGTCGTTGCCCGGGCCGGCGAACACGTAGTGCAGGTCCGGTGCGCGGAACGCGGTGCCATACGAGCCACGCACCAGCAGGGTGTCGATCGGGCGCCATTCCAGGCCGCCACTCCAGGTCGCCTTGCCGATGGTGTGGCCGGAATAGCGGTACTGGTCATAGCGGCCGGCCACGCTGAGGTTGACCGTCTCATGCAGCGGCATGCGCAGCTCGGCGGCGGTGGCCCAGCGGTTGCGCGACCCCTGGCCGTCCGAGTCCTTCCAGCTGTAGTAGTAGTACTGGGTGGCCAGCGGATCGGGGTTCAGCGCATAGGCCTGCTGGCCCACTTCCACGGTCGCGGCGAACCCGGCATCACCGCCCGGCAGGCCGAACAGCGCGGAATTGGTCAGGGTGAACGCGGCCGTCTCGGTGCGCGACTTCGGCGTATAGGTGGTACGCGCGGCGATCGAATCGTACTCGGCGCGGGTCAGCGGCCGGTACAGGCGCGACGGGTCGGCGTTGTAGATCGGGAAGCCGTCGTCGTCCACGCCCAGCTGCGGGCCCAGGAACAGGTCATTGGCCTTGGCGGCGATGATCTGCGCCCAGCTGATCCGCGACTGGTACTGCGAGTGGCTCAGTGCCGCTTCGTAGTCCCAGTTGCCGGCCAGCTTGCCCTTGAAGCCGGTGGTCACGCTGAAGGTCTTCTGCGTGCTGCGCACCATCGCGTTGTTCAGGCCGCCCATCTCTTCGGGCGAGAACTGGCGCTGCCAGAACTCGATCTCGCCGGTGGCCTGGTTGTTGAAGTAGCCCGATTCATCACCGTTGGCATCCATCCGGCCCCACTTGGTGACGTCGCGCATCAGCGACATCGTGTGGTAGCCCAGCTGCACATCGGCGAACCACTGCTGGCCGTTGTCGAAGTCGTAGCTCAGCGACGCATAGCCATTGGCGCCACGGCGCTTGCTGAGGATGGTGCCGTAGCCGATCGAGCTGTCGCTGCCACAGTAGTAGCCGTAGCGCGGGCGGTAGGCGCGGTAGGTGCTGCCCTGGTTCTGCCCGGCCAGCGCTTCGCAGGTGGCCGCGCCCGGATCCAGGTAGTCGTCGTTGTAATCCGTGCGCAGGTACGCGCGGCGGGCGATGCGTGAGCCCTCGGTCGGGCCGTCCTGGGTCGAATCCTGGATGTCGCGCTCATACGCCCACAGCGGGGTCTGCGACTGCAGTTCAACGCTGTACACGGCGTTGAAGTTGCCGCGGCTGAAGCCACTGGCCAGGCTCATGTCGAACGACTCGCCACCGCCTTCGCTGGTGGTGCCCATGCGCATGTCGACGGTGGTGCCGTCGGCCTTCTTCTTCAGGATGAAGTTGACCACGCCGGCGATCGCGTCCGAACCGTAGATGGCCGAGGCACTGCCGGTCAGCACTTCGATGCGCTCGATCATGCCCAGCGGGATGTTGGAGACGTCGGTGAAGTTGCTGCGGCCCTTGAACGGCATCGGGAAGTCGGCGATGCGGCGGCCATTGACCAGCACCAGCGTGTGGTTCGGGCCGAGGCCGCGCAGGTCCACCTGTTGGGCGCCCGGCGAGAAGTCGGCGCCGCTGGACGACTGCTGGCTCTGCGTCTCACCGCCGTTCTGGGTCATCGACCGCAGCACGTCGGGCACGGTGGTGAAGCCGCTGGAGCGGATCTGCTCGGCGCTGATCACCGTGATCGGGGCGGGACCTTCCACCTGGGCGCGCGGAATGCGCGAACCGGTGACCTGCACCGCGTCCAGTTGTTGAACCGAAGAGGAAGCCGGTGCCTGGGCCGCCGCGGAAGCAGCCACGCCCATCAACGCCAGCTGGATCGACCACGCCATCGCCTTTCTACGCATGAGGAATTCTCGGAAATGAAGCCGGCCCGCAGAGGAGGGGCCCTGTCCCCCATTCAGATTTCGGGAATGGGCGCGCGCATTTAACGCCTTTTTTATGCCCTTGACTACTGGGTCCCTATCTGGCAAAGAGTGAAAACGCTTGCAAGTCGATTTTGTTCAGGGAGATCAAGATGCGACGCCTCCATCGGACCCTGTGTGCCCCCATCGCCTGGCTGGCGCTGCTGGTGTTGGCCGTACCGTTGGCCGCCCCTGCGCAGGACCTGCAGGGCCCGGGCTTTGCCTACTACGAAGCCGGGGATCTCGACGCACCCCGCCCCGGCCCGCGCGCGCCAGCCATGATGTTGATGGGGGGCGGCGAATGGGTGCCGGAGGCCTTCCAGTGGTGGCTGAAGCAGGCCGGTAACGGCCGCGTGCTGATCCTGCGTGCTTCCGGCAGCGACGAACTGCAGGACCGGTTGTATCGCGAAATCGGCGGTACCACCGCGGTGCAGACCCTGGTGTTCGACAGTCGCCGCGGCGCCGACGATCCGGCCGTGCTGCGGGTGGTTGCCGCAGCCGACGCCATCTTCATTGCCGGCGGCGACCAGTCGCGCTACATCCGTTTCTGGAAGGGCACCGCGCTCAACCGCGCGCTCAACGCCCATGTGCGCGCCGGCAAGCCGATTGCCGGCACCAGCGCCGGGCTGGCCATCCTCGGCGGCTACGCCTATGGCGCCATGGACGGCGGCAGCATCACCTCCGCCGGTGCGCTGGCCGACCCGATGGGCAGTGCAGTGACCATGGACAGCGGCTTCCTGCAGATGCCCTATCTGCAGCGGGTGGTCACCGATACCCACTTCGACAAGCGCGACCGGCTCGGTCGCCTGATCGTGTTCGTGGCGCGCGCCGCACAGGACAGCGGCGACCCGGACATCGTCGGCATCGGCGTCGATGAAGACACCGCGCTGTGCGTGGAGCCGGATGGCCAGGCGCAGGTCTACAGCGCCGACGGCGAGGGCAAGGTCTGGGTGGTCAGCCCGGGCCGTGATGCCGATCGCCTGGTCGAAGGTGAGCCATTGCGCTTCCACGCAGTGCCGGTGACCGTGGTTGCCAGCGGCAGCCGCATGCGGTTGGACGACTTCCAGGCCGACGCGGACTATCAGGCGGTGGCCGACATCAGCGACGGCGAGATTGAAGTCGTCCGCCAATGATCGTCCTTCCCGGTAGTGCCGGCCGCTGGCCGGCAGCCGGTCTGCCCTGATGCGGCCCCTGCCGGCCAGCGGCCGGCACTACCCGTGCAAACCCTTCACTACACCTGCTGGAGACGTATCCGATGAAACTCCGCCTGGCGCTGTCCGCGCTGCTGTCCCTGCCATTGCTGGCCCAGGCCGCTCCGGCGACCTCGCCGTTGCTGGTCATCCACGGCGGCGCCGGCGTCGAGCGCAAGGACCTGTCGCCGGCCGAAGAGAAGGCTGCGCGCGATGCGTTGCGCGCAGCGCTGCTGAAGGGCCATGCCGAACTGGCGGCCGGTCGCCCGGCGCTTGCCGCGGTCACCGCGGCAATCACCGTGCTGGAGGACGATCCGACCTTCAACGCCGGCAAGGGCGCGGTGTTTACCCATGACGGCCACAACGAGCTGGATGCCGCGGTGATGGACGGGGCCACCCAGGCTGCGGGTGCGGTGGCTGGCGTGCAGCGGGTGCGCAACCCGATCCTGCTGGCACAGACCGTGATGCAGAAGTCCAGGCACGTGATGATGGTTGGGCAGGGCGCCGAAGCATTTGCGGTGGAGCAGGGCATTCCCCTGGTGGATCCGTCGTACTTCCGCACCGAGAAGCGCTGGCAGCAGCTGCAGCGCGCGCTGAAGGAAGAAGCCAGTGGCCAGGCGCATGCCGACCTGGAGACCGCAAAGCACTTCGGTACCGTCGGTGCCGTCGCGCTGGATGCGCAGGGGCAGCTGGCCGCCGGTACCTCCACGGGCGGCATGACCAACAAGCGCTATGGCCGGGTGGGCGACTCCCCGATCATCGGCGCCGGAACCTGGGCCGACGCGCGCTGTGCAGTCTCGGGCACTGGCTGGGGCGAGTACTACATCCGCACCGCGGCCGCGCACGAGATCTGCGCACGCATGCGCTACCAGGGGCAGACGCCGGAACAGGCCGGCAGGGGTGTGATCAACGAGACGATTCCGCAGATGGGGGGGGACGGTGGTGCGATCGTGCTCGCCGCAGACGGCAAAATGGCCACGCCGTTCAACACCCAGGGCATGTATCGAGGGTGGATTGGCGCCGACGGTGTCCCCCATGTCGCAATTTTCGCCAGCGAGACCCTGCCGGTCCCCGGTCAATAACCTTGCGTATCAATGGGTTTGCGACAACGTGTGAAAAAGATGGAAAAAAGCGTTGACAGCCCCCCGTCCCATCAGCAGAATAAGCGGCTCACCACCACACACCGCAACGCTTCGGCGGCAGCGGAATGGGGTGGTAAGGAGGGATACCCAAGCGGCCAACGGGGGCAGACTGTAAATCTGCTGGCTTACGCCTTCGGTGGTTCGAATCCACCTCCCTCCACCAGTTTCACGTTGTGACATTCCCGGCGCGGGAGTAGTTCAATGGTAGAACCTCAGCCTTCCAAGCTGATGGTGCGGGTTCGATTCCCGTCTCCCGCTCCATTGAATGAACTTTGAATCTTATCGAGTTCATGTCATAATGCAAAACTCGGCTCACGTAGCTCAGTCGGTAGAGCACTTCCTTGGTAAGGAAGAGGTCGAAGGTTCGATTCCTTTCGTGAGCACCATCTTAAGCATCACCTCTCAGACGAATTCGAGATAAGCAGCCATGGCCAAGGGTAAGTTCGAGCGCACCAAGCCGCATGTCAACGTCGGCACCATCGGTCACGTCGATCACGGCAAGACCACGCTGACCGCCGCACTGACCAAGATCGGTGCCGAGCGCTTCGGTGGCGAGTTCAAGGATTACTCCTCGATCGACGCCGCGCCGGAAGAAAAGGCGCGTGGTATCACGATCTCGACCGCGCACGTCGAATACGAATCCCCGGTCCGTCACTACGCCCACGTCGATTGCCCGGGCCACGCTGACTACGTCAAGAACATGATCACCGGTGCCGCCCAGATGGACGGCGCGATCCTGGTGTGCTCGGCCGCTGACGGCCCGATGCCGCAGACCCGCGAGCACATCCTGCTGTCGCGTCAGGTCGGCGTGCCGTACATCGTCGTGTTCCTGAACAAGGCCGACATGGTTGACGACGCCGAGCTGCTCGAGCTGGTCGAGATGGAAGTGCGCGAGCTGCTGAGCAAGTACGACTTCCCGGGCGACGACACCCCGATCATCGCCGGTTCGGCCCGTCTGGCGCTGGAAGGCGACCAGAGCGACATCGGCGTGCCGGCCATCCTGAAGCTGGTCGACGCCCTGGACAGCTGGATCCCGGAGCCGGAGCGCGCGATCGACAAGCCGTTCCTGATGCCGGTGGAAGACGTGTTCTCGATCTCGGGTCGCGGCACCGTGGTGACCGGTCGTATCGAGCGCGGCGTGATCAAGGTTGGCGACGAAATCGAAATCGTCGGCATCCGTCCGGTGCAGAAGACCACCGTGACCGGCGTTGAAATGTTCCGCAAGCTGCTGGACCAGGGTCAGGCAGGCGACAACGCTGGCCTGCTGCTGCGCGGCACCAAGCGTGACGACGTCGAGCGTGGCCAGGTCCTGGCCAAGCCGGGTTCGATCAAGCCGCACACCAAGTTCGAAGGCGAAGTGTACGTCCTGTCGAAGGACGAAGGCGGCCGTCACACCCCGTTCTTCAACGGCTACCGTCCGCAGTTCTACTTCCGTACCACCGACATCACCGGCGCAGCTGCTCTGCCGGAAGGCGTCGAAATGGTGATGCCGGGTGACAACGTCAAGATGGTCGTCACCCTGATCAACCCGGTGGCAATGGACGAAGGCCTGCGCTTCGCCATCCGCGAAGGTGGCCGTACCGTCGGCGCCGGCGTGGTCTCGAAGATCATCGAGTAAGCCTGCAGTACCGGTGGTTGCATAGCGCCGCCGGTTACGCGAATGGCGGGCCGGGAACCTCGGTCCGCCTTCGCCGTCTAAGGGAAGGCAAGTTTTCAACGTACGCCAGTAGCTCAATTGGCAGAGCAGCGGTCTCCAAAACCGCAGGTTGGGGGTTCGAGTCCCTCCTGGCGTGCCATCTGCCCACCTTATCCAGCGGCCTGGGCCGCTAAAGCAGACACAGCCGGATGAATAGCAAGATCGAACACTCCAAGGACAACTCCGCCCACGGTGGAGATATCGTCAAGTATGTCGCCGCATCGCTGCTGGTGCTGGCCGGTCTGTTCGTCTGGTTCTGGTTCTCCGCCGACTCTGGTCGCGCCGCCCAGCTGGGTGCGTGGGCAGGTCAGCTGCGTGCGTTGGCGGTCGTGGTCGGTCTGGTTGGCGGTATCGGCGTGTTCATGCTGACCGGCAAGGGGCGCGACACCCGCGAATTCCTCTCCGAGTCGCGCTTTGAACTGCGCAAGGTGGTCTGGCCGACGCGCCAGGAAGCCATCCGCATGACCTGGGTCGTGATCGTCGTGGTGCTCATCCTCAGCCTGCTGCTGGGTGGCTTCGACTTCCTGATCCAGAAACTGACTCAGTGGTTCCTGAGCCGCTAAGGAGAATTGCATGAAGCGTTGGTACGTCGTTCACGCCTATTCGGGCTTCGAGAAGTCGGTGGCGCAGGCTCTGCGTGATCGCATCGTCCGTGACGGCATGGAAGAGCGCTTCGGCGACGTCCTGGTCCCGACCGAAGAAGTGGTCGAGATGCGCGCTGGCCAGAAGCGCCGTTCCGAGCGCAAGTTCTTCCCGGGCTACGTGCTGGTCCAGATCGAGACCCACGAAGAAGCCGGCATTCCGCGCATCGACAACGAAAGCTGGCACCTGGTCAAGGAAACCCCGCGCGTGATGGGCTTCATCGGCGGCACCGCCGATCGTCCGCTGCCGATCGCCGATTCCGAGGCCGAGGCCATCCTGAATCGCGTTCAGGAAGGTGTCGAGAAGCCGCGTCCGAAGGTGCTGTTCGAGCCGGGCCAGATGGTCCGCGTCACCGACGGCCCGTTCAACGATTTCAATGGCGTCGTCGAAGAAGTCAACTACGAGAAGAGCCGTCTGCGCGTCTCGGTGCTGATCTTCGGTCGTGCCACCCCGGTCGAACTCGAGTTCGGCCAGGTCGAAAAGGCCGTCTGACCGGTCCTGTAGAGTCGAGCCATGCTCGGCTCCAGGCTCCGGATGGCGGTGCAGTCGAGCATGGCTCGACTCTACAAGGGGAACCGGGCTCTGCCCGGTTTCGTCCGTTTATGTGCCGCTTCAGGCATGTGAAGAAAAAACCTGTTATAGTGCGCGGCTCCCCGCTGGAGAAGCCAGTGGGACGAGGCCGCCGCAAGGTGGCCTTCGGCATGATTTCAAAACGCGATGCCGGGACGCGTGATTCCCGGTCCGATGGGGAGCCTGTTGTCGAAAGGCGCTAGCACCCGGAGAGCATACTCATGGCAAAGAAAGTTGTCGGTTACATCAAGCTGCAGGTGAAGGCCGGTCAGGCCAACCCCTCGCCGCCGGTCGGTCCTGCGCTGGGTCAGCGCGGTCTGAACATCATGGAATTCTGCAAGGCGTTCAACGCTGCCACGCAGAAGCTCGAGCCGGGTCTGCCGGTTCCGGTGATCATCACGGCCTACTCGGACCGTACGTTCACCTTCATCACCAAGAGCACCCCGGCCACCACCCTGCTGAAGAAGGCCGCTGGCATCTCGTCGGGCTCCAAGCGCCCGAACACCGAGAAGGTCGGCAAGGTCACCCGTAAGCAGCTGGAAGAGATCGCCAAGGCGAAGGAACCGGATCTGACTGCCGCCGATCTGGACGCCGCCGTGCGTACCATCGCTGGCTCTGCCCGTTCCATGGGCCTCGTGGTGGAGGGTTAATAAGATGGCACAGACCAAGCGTGAGAAGGCCATCAAGGCCGCCGTCGTTCCGGGCAAGGCATACGCCTTCGAGGACGCGATCAACATCCTGAAGAGCGCCACCAAGGCCAAGTTCGTCGAGTCGATCGACGTCGCTGTGCGCCTGGGCGTCGATGCGAAGAAGTCCGACCAGCAGGTCCGTGGCTCCACCGTGCTGCCGGCCGGTACCGGCAAGTCGGTCCGCGTCGCCGTGTTCGCTCCGGCCGGTGCCAAGGCTGACGAAGCCCTGGCCGCTGGCGCCGAAGCCGTCGGTATGGACGATCTGGCCGAGAAGATGCAGGCCGGTGACCTGAACTACGACGTCGTCATCGCGACCCCGGACGCCATGCGCGTCGTCGGTAAGCTGGGCACCGTGCTGGGCCCGCGCGGCCTGATGCCGAACCCGAAGGTCGGCACTGTTTCCCCGAACCCGGGTGAAGCCGTGAAGAACGCCAAGTCGGGTCAGGTCCGTTACCGCACCGACAAGGCCGGCATCATCCACTGCACCATCGGCAAGGCCGACTTCGCCGAAGACGCGCTGAAGTCGAACCTGACCGCGCTGCTGCTGGACCTGATCAAGGCCAAGCCGGCCACCTCGAAGGGCACCTACCTGCAGAAGGTTTCGGTCAGCTCGACGATGGGCCCGGGCGTCACCGTCGACCAGTCGTCGCTGACCCTGAAGTAATTGTTTCAAGCGGTCACGGTACCTTCGGTGCCGTGACCGTGACATTTGAAGGCATCGCTGGCAGTGCATCGCCCGCGGTAGCCGTCAAAGACCGCAGGCGCGGTCGTGGCAATACCGGCGACGGGCACGGAAGCTCGATCTGGCAAGGAGTCGCCGCCGGAGCAGTCATGAGCGCTTAATCGATTCCCCGGAATCACCCTGCGTAGATGGTGCCCTTCTGGAGTTTTTCTGGTTCACGCACGTCTGGGTTTCCCAGGTTGGCCCACTCCAGGTCTAGAACGGCCCACCCCCGGAACATCATCCCGATGTTCCCGGCGTCCAGGACGGATGCCGCACAGGACCGCACACGGCAGGAGCCGTAAGCGGAGTTCAATAGGAGGAGTGCAATGGCTCTCAATCTGTCCCAGAAGCAAGAAGTAGTCGCCGAGCTGGCAGACGTCGCCGCCAAGGCCCACTCCTTGATCGCAGCCGAATACGCTGGCACCACGGTCGCCCAGATGACCGCGATGCGCAAGCAGGCTCGTGAAACCGGTGTTTTCTTGAAGGTTGTCAAGAACACCCTGGCTTCGCGCGCCGTTGAAGGCACCGAGTTCGCAGTCGCCCAGGACCAGATGGTTGGTCCGCTGCTGTACGCGTTCTCGCTCGAGGAGCCCGGCGCTGCCGGTCGCCTGATCAAGGAAGCCGCCAAGGGCAACGACAAGCTGAAGGCTAAGGTCGTCGCCATCGGTGGCGAAGTGTTCCCGGCAAGCCACGTCGAAGTGCTGGCCTCGCTGCCGACCCGCGACCAGGCCCTGGCCATGCTGGCCCGCGTCCTGACCGAGCCGGTCACGATGTTTGCCCGCGCCATCAAGGCCGTTGGCGAGAAGCAGGGTGGTGGCGACGTCGCCGCCGACGCTGCCGAGCCGGCCGCCGAGACCGCCTGAGTTTCGACTTACCGTGGTTCCTGACGGAACCTCAACCCAGAAAATCATCCAAAGGTATTTATCATGTCCCTTACCAACGAACAGATCGTCGACGCCATCGCCGAGAAGTCCCTGATGGAAGTGATGGAGCTGGTCAAGGCCATCGAAGAGAAGTTCGGCGTCTCCGCCGCTGCTCCGGTTGCCGTGGCTGCTGCCGCTGGCCCGGCCGCTGCTGTTGAAGAGCAGACCGAGTTCACCGTCACCCTGAAGTCGGCCGGCGACAAGAAGGTCGAAGTCATCAAGGCCGTCCGCGCCATCACCGGCCTGGGCCTGAAGGAAGCGAAGGACCTGGCCGAAGCCGGTGGCGTCCTGAAGGAAGGCGCTTCGAAGGACGACGCCGAGAAGATGAAGAAGGACCTGGAAGCTGCTGGCGCGACTGTCGAAGTCAAGTAAGCAGTTACCTTGCATCGTCACCGATTCACGGCGATGCAGCCAAGGCTGGGGGCGTAAGCCCCCGGCCTTTGGTCGTTGTTGCAAGGTTGTAGATCCACGCCACGCGTGGATGTAACGAGCGGCAAAAAGCCCAACACGGGCTGCGGTCAGATCCCGGCAGGCCAGCGCACGGCGCGGCAGCGGGGGAGTGGATGCAGACGAGTTGGCAGTTGGAAGTAGCGGGAGAAGGCGTGCTGGTGCCGGCAATACCAGCGACTTCCAACTGACAATTTCAAGTTCCCTTCGGATCGTGGGCGCACGATCCGCACAACAAGGTGGAAGACCTCATGACGTCCTATTCGTTCACCGAAAAAAAGCGTATCCGCAAGGATTTCGGCAAGCAGCGCTCGATTCTCGAAGTGCCGTTCCTGCTCGCCATCCAGGTGGATTCCTATCGTGAATTCCTGCAGGAAAACGTCGATCCGGCCAAGCGCACGGACCACGGCCTGCACGCTGCGCTGAAGTCGGTCTTCCCGATCGCCAGCTACAGCGGCAACGCTGCCCTGGAATACGTCGGCTACAAGCTGGGCGAACCGGTCTTCGACGAGCGTGAGTGCCGCCAGCGTGGCATGAGCTACGGCGCCCCGCTGCGCGTGACCGTGCGCCTGGTGATCTACGACCGTGAGTCGTCGACCAAGGCCATCAAGTACGTGAAGGAGCAGGAGGTCTATCTGGGCGAAATCCCGCTGATGACCGAGAACGGCACCTTCATCGTCAACGGCACCGAGCGCGTCATCGTCTCGCAGCTGCACCGCTCGCCGGGCGTGTTCTTCGATCACGACCGTGGCAAGACCCACAGCTCGGGCAAGCTGCTGTACAGCGCCCGCATCATTCCTTACCGCGGTTCCTGGCTGGACTTCGAGTTCGACCCGAAGGACGCGCTGTTCACCCGTATCGACCGTCGCCGCAAGCTCCCGGTGTCGATCCTGCTGCGCGCGCTTGGCTACAGCAACGAAGAGATGCTGGCCGAGTTCTTCGAGATCAACACCTTCCACATCAACCCGGATGAAGGCGTCCAGCTGGAGCTGGTGCCGGAGCGCCTGCGTGGCGAAACCCTGGGCTTCGACCTCGCCGACGGCGACAAGGTCATCGTGGAAGCCGGCAAGCGCATCACCGCGCGCCACATCAAGCAGCTGGAAGCCTCGGGCATCGCCGCCCTGGCCGTGCCGGACGACTACATCGTCGGCCGCATCCTGTCGCACGACGTGGTCGATGCTTCGACCGGCGAACTGCTGGCCCAGGCCAATGACGAGATCACCGACGAGCAGCTGCAGGCCTTCCGCAAGGCCGGTGTGGATGCCGTGGGCACCCTGTGGGTGAACGATCTGGATCGTGGCCCGTACCTGTCCAACACCCTGCGCATCGACCCGACCAAGACCCAGCTGGAAGCCCTGGTCGAGATCTACCGCATGATGCGTCCGGGCGAGCCGCCGACCAAGGACGCCGCGCAGAACCTGTTCCACAACCTGTTCTTCACCTTCGAGCGCTACGACCTGTCCGCGGTCGGCCGCATGAAGTTCAACCGTCGCGTGGGCCGCAAGGAAACCACCGGCGAAGCCGTGCTGTACGACCGCAAGTACTACGGTGAGCGCAACGACGAAGAGTCCAAGCGCCTGGTTGCCGCCCATGGCGACAGCTCCGACATCCTGGACGTGATCAAGGTCCTGACCGAGATCCGCAACGGTCGCGGCGTGGTCGATGACATCGATCACCTGGGCAACCGTCGCGTGCGTTCGGTCGGCGAAATGGCCGAGAACGTGTTCCGCGTGGGCCTGGTCCGCGTCGAGCGCGCGGTCAAGGAGCGCCTGTCGATGGCCGAGTCGGAAGGCCTGACCCCGCAGGAGCTGATCAACGCCAAGCCGGTCGCCGCTGCCATCAAGGAGTTCTTCGGCTCCTCGCAGCTGTCGCAGTTCATGGACCAGAACAACCCGCTGTCGGAAGTGACCCACAAGCGTCGCGTCTCGGCCCTGGGCCCGGGCGGCCTGACCCGTGAGCGCGCCGGCTTCGAAGTGCGCGACGTGCACCCGACCCATTACGGCCGCGTCTGCACCATCGAAACCCCGGAAGGCCCGAACATCGGCCTGATCAACTCGCTGGCCGTGTACGCCCGCACCAACCAGTACGGTTTCCTCGAGACCCCGTACCGCAAGGTCGTGGACGGCAAGGTCTATGATGAAGTCGAGTTCCTGTCGGCGATCGAAGAAAACGAGTACGTCATTGCGCAGGCCAACGCCCTGACCAATGCCGACAGCGTGCTGACCGAGCAGTTCGTTCCGTGCCGCTTCCAGGGCGAATCGCTGCTGAAGCCGCCGGCGGAAGTCCACTTCATGGACGTCTCGCCGATGCAGACCGTGTCGATCGCGGCTGCGCTGGTTCCGTTCCTGGAGCACGATGACGCCAACCGCGCACTGATGGGCGCCAACATGCAGCGTCAGGCCGTGCCGACCCTGCGTGCGCAGAAGCCGCTGGTCGGTACCGGCATCGAGCGCGCCGTGGCGCGTGACTCCGGTGTGACCGTGAACGCCCGTCGTGGTGGCGAGATCGTGCAGATCGACGCGGCCCGCATCGTGGTCAAGGTCAACGAGGAAGAGATCGTTGGCGCCACCGACGCAGGCGTGGACATCTACAACCTGGTCAAGTACACCCGTTCGAACCAGAACACCTGCATCAACCAGCGTCCGCTGGTCCAGGTGGGTGACGTCATCGCCCGCGGCGACGTGCTGGCCGACGGTCCGTCCACCGACATCGGCGAACTGGCCCTGGGCCAGAACATGCTGATCGCGTTCATGCCGTGGAACGGCTACAACTTCGAAGACTCCATCCTGCTCTCCGAGCGTGTGGTGGAAGAGGATCGTTACACCACGATCCACATCGAAGAGCTGACCTGCGTCGCGCGTGACACCAAGCTGGGGCCGGAGGAAATCTCCGCCGACATCCCGAACGTCTCCGAGCAGGCGCTGAACCGCCTGGACGAGAGCGGCGTGGTGTACATCGGTGCGGAAGTCCGCGCCGGCGACATCATGGTCGGCAAGGTCACCCCGAAGGGCGAAAGCCAGCTGACCCCGGAAGAGAAGCTGCTGCGCGCGATCTTCGGCGAGAAGGCTTCGGACGTGAAGGACAGCTCGCTGCGCGTTCCGCCGGGCATGGACGGCACCGTCATCGACGTGCAGGTCTTCACCCGCGACGGCATCGAGAAGGACAAGCGCGCCCGCCAGATCGAAGAGTCTGAAATCAAGCGCGTCAAGAAGGACTTCGACGACCAGTTCCGCATCCTGGAAGCCGCCATCTACATGCGTCTGCGTTCGCAGATCGTGGGCAAGGTGGTCAACGGTGGCGCTGGCCTGAAGAAGGGTGACGTGATCACCGACGCCTTCCTCGACGGCCTGAAGAAGGCTGACTGGTTCGCCCTGCGCATGAAGGACGAAGACGCTTCGGAAGCCATCGAGCGCGCGCAGAAGCAGATCCAGGCGCACGAGAAGGAGTTCGAGCGTCGCTTCGCCGACAAGCGCGGCAAGATCACCGCCGGCGACGACCTCGCCCCGGGCGTGCTGAAGATGGTCAAGGTGTTCCTGGCCGTGAAGCGCCGCATCCAGCCGGGCGACAAGATGGCAGGCCGCCACGGCAACAAGGGTGTGGTCTCCAACGTGGTGCCGGTCGAGGACATGCCGTACATGGCCTCGGGCGAGACCGTGGACATCGTGCTGAACCCGCTGGGCGTGCCGTCGCGTATGAACATCGGCCAGATCCTGGAAGTGCACCTGGGCTGGGCCGCCAAGGGCCTGGGTCGCAAGATCCAGGCGATGATGGAAGCCCAGGCGGCGGTTGCCGACCTGCGCAAGTTCCTGGACGACATCTACAACCACGACGACACCAACGTGGCCAACCGTGTCGACCTGTCGCAGTTCAGCGACGAGGAACTGCTGCGTCTGGCCCGTAACCTCACCGACGGCGTGCCGATGGCCACCCCGGTGTTCGACGGCGCCACCGAAGCGGAAATCAAGCGCATGCTGGAACTGGCCGACCTGCCGAGCAGTGGTCAGACCCAGCTGTACGACGGCCGCACCGGTGAAGCGTTCGATCGCCACACCACCGTGGGTTACATGCACTACCTGAAGCTGAACCACCTGGTCGACGACAAGATGCACGCCCGTTCGACCGGTCCGTACTCGCTCGTCACCCAGCAGCCGCTGGGCGGCAAGGCGCAGTTCGGCGGCCAGCGCTTCGGTGAAATGGAAGTCTGGGCGCTGGAAGCCTACGGCGCGGCCTACACCCTGCAGGAAATGCTGACGGTGAAGTCCGATGACGTGCAGGGCCGCAACCAGATGTACAAGAACATCGTCGACGGTGAGCACGAGATGGTCGCGGGCATGCCGGAATCCTTCAACGTGCTCGTGAAGGAAATCCGCTCGCTGGCCATCAACATGGAACTGGAAGACAACTGATCCATGCCGGCGCGGCGGCCTCCGCCGCCGCGCCGCTGGCAGTCAACTGAAAGCCCATCGACACAGCATTCCTCCTTCTGGAGAACACCATGAAAGACCTGCTCAACCTCTTCAACCAGCAGCGCCAGACGCTGGACTTCGACGCGATCAAGATCGCGCTGGCCTCGCCGGACCTGATCCGTTCGTGGTCCTTCGGCGAAGTGAAGAAGCCGGAAACCATCAATTACCGTACCTTCAAGCCGGAACGCGACGGCCTGTTCTGCGCCGCCATCTTCGGCCCGGTGAAGGACTACGAGTGCCTGTGCGGCAAGTACAAGCGCATGAAGCACCGCGGCGTGGTCTGCGAAAAGTGCGGCACCGAAGTGACCCTGGCCAAGGTGCGTCGTGAGCGCATGGGCCACATCGACCTGGCCTCGCCGGTCGCGCACATCTGGTTCCTGAAGTCGCTGCCGTCGCGCATCGGCCTGATGCTGGACATGACCCTGCGCGACATCGAGCGCGTGCTGTACTTCGAAGCCTACGTGGTGACCGAGCCGGGCCTGACCGCCCTGGAACGCCGCCAGCTGCTGACCGAAGAACAGTACCTGCAGGCCCGCCAGGAGCACGGTGACGACTTCGACGCCGCCATGGGCGCCGAGGCCGTGTACGAACTGCTGCGCACCATCGACCTGCAGTCGGAAATGACCCGCCTGCGCGAGGAAATCGCTGCTACCGGTTCGGAAACCAAGCTCAAGCGCCTCACCAAGCGCATCAAGCTGATCGAAGCCTTCCTGGAATCGGGCAACCGTCCGGAATGGATGGTCATGACCGTGCTGCCGGTGCTGCCGCCGGACCTGCGTCCGCTGGTTCCGCTGGATGGCGGCCGCTTCGCGACCTCCGACCTGAACGACCTGTACCGCCGCGTCATCAACCGTAACAACCGCCTGCGCCGCCTGCTCGAACTGAGCGCGCCGGACATCATCGTGCGCAATGAAAAGCGCATGCTGCAGGAATCGGTCGATGCGCTGCTGGACAACGGCCGTCGTGGCCGTGCCATCACCGGCACCAACAAGCGCCCGCTGAAGTCGCTGGCCGACATGATCAAGGGCAAGCAGGGTCGCTTCCGCCAGAACCTGCTCGGCAAGCGCGTCGACTACTCGGGCCGTTCGGTCATCGTGGTCGGTCCGTACCTGCGCCTGCACCAGTGCGGCCTGCCGAAGAAGATGGCGCTCGAGCTGTTCAAGCCGTTCGTCTTCGCCAAGCTGCAGCGTCGTGGCCTGGCCACCACCATCAAGGCCGCCAAGAAGCTGGTCGAGCGCGAAGAAGCCGAAGTCTGGGACATCCTGGAAGAGGTCATCCGCGAGCATCCGGTGATGCTGAACCGTGCGCCGACCCTGCACCGTCTGGGCATCCAGGCGTTCGAGCCGGTGCTGATCGAAGGCAAGGCCATCCAGCTGCACCCGCTGGTCTGCACCGCGTTCAACGCCGACTTCGACGGTGACCAGATGGCCGTCCACGTGCCGCTCTCGCTGGAAGCCCAGCTGGAAGCGCGTGCGCTGATGATGTCGACCAACAACATCCTGTCGCCGGCCAACGGCGAGCCGATCATCGTGCCGTCGCAGGACGTCGTGCTGGGTCTGTACTACATGACCCGCTCGCTGGAAAACAAGAAGGGCGAGGGCATGGCCTTCGCCAACATCGCCGAAGTGAAGCGTGCCTACGACAACCGCGTGGTGGAACTGCACGCGCGCGTCAAGGTCCGCATCACCGAGGTGGTGACTGACGAAGACGGCGTCAAGCAGAACAAGACCTCGATCGTGGACACCACGATCGGTCGCGCCCTGCTGGCTGAAATCCTGCCGGAAGGCCTGCCGTTCGCGCTGGCCAACACCGAGCTGACCAAGAAGAACATCAGCCGCCTGATCAACTCCAGCTACCGCCAGCTGGGTCTGAAGGACACGGTCGTGTTCGCCGACAAGCTGATGTACACCGGCTTCGCCTACGCGACCCGCGCCGGCGTCTCGATCGGCATCGACGACATGCTGATCCCGGACGAGAAGAAGGGCATCCTCACCGAGGCCGAAGCCGAAGTGCTGGAAATCCAGGAGCAGTACCAGTCGGGCCTGGTCACCGCCGGCGAGCGCTATAACAAGGTGGTCGACATCTGGTCGCGTACCAACGAGCGCATCGCCAAGGCGATGATGGACACCATCGGTACCGAGAAGGTGGTCAATGCCAAGGGCGAGACCATCGACCAGAAGTCGATGAACTCGCTGTACATCATGGCCGACTCCGGTGCGCGTGGTTCGCAGGCGCAGATCCGTCAGCTGGCCGGCATGCGTGGCCTGATGGCCCGCCCGGACGGCTCGATCATCGAGACGCCCATCAAGGCGAACTTCCGCGAAGGCCTGAACGTGCAGGAGTACTTCAACTCCACCCACGGTGCCCGTAAGGGTCTGGCCGATACCGCGCTGAAGACCGCGAACTCGGGTTACCTGACCCGTCGCCTGGTCGACGTCGCGCAGGACGTGGTGATCACCGAGGTGGATTGCGGTACCACCGAAGGCCTGATCATGACCCCGATCGTGGAAGGCGGCGACGTGGTCGAGCCGCTGAAGGACCGCGTGCTGGGTCGCGTGGTTGCCGAGGACGTGTTCCTGCCGGGCAACGACGAGGATCCGATCGTCACCCGCAACACCCTGCTGGACGAAGCCTGGGTCGCCAAGCTGGAAGATGCCGGCGTGCAGACCATCAAGGTCCGCTCGACCATCTCCTGCGAATCGGCCTTCGGCGTCTGCTCGCGCTGCTACGGCCGCGATCTGGCCCGTGGCCACCTGGTCAACATCGGTGAAGCGGTCGGCGTCATCGCCGCCCAGTCCATCGGTGAGCCGGGTACCCAGCTGACCATGCGTACGTTCCACATCGGTGGTGCGGCGTCGCGAGCTGCTGCGGTCGACAACATCACCGTCAAGACCACCGGCTCGGTCAAGTTCAGCAACCTCAAGTCGGTCGAGCACGCCAACGGCTCGCTGGTGGCAGTGTCGCGCTCGGGCGAAATCTCGGTGCTCGATGCCCACGGCCGTGAGCGTGAGCGTTACAAGCTGCCGTACGGTGCGACCATCACGTCCAAGGACGGTGATGCGATCAAGGCTGGCCAGACCGTGGCCAACTGGGATCCGCACAACCACCCGATCGTGTCGGAAGTGGCCGGCTTCATCCGCTTCATCGACTTCGTCGACGGCATCACCGTCATCGAGAAGACCGACGAGCTGACCGGCCTTGCTTCGCGCGAAATCACCGATCCGAAGCGTCGTGGTACCCAGGCCAAGGACCTGCGCCCGATCGTGCGCATCGTCGACGCCAAGGGCAACGACCTGTCGATCCCGGGCACCGACCTGCCGGCGCAGTACCTGCTGCCGCCGCGCTCGATCGTCAACCTGCAGGACGGCGCCCCGGTGGGCGTGGGCGACGTGGTCGCCAAGATCCCGCAGGAAGCGTCGAAGACCCGCGACATCACCGGTGGTCTGCCGCGCGTGGCCGATCTGTTCGAGGCCCGCAAGCCGAAGGATCCGGCGGTGCTGGCCGAGCGTTCGGGCATCATCAGCTTCGGCAAGGACACCAAGGGCAAGCAGCGCCTGATCATCAAGGACACCGATGGTTCGGAGCACGAAGAGCTGATCCCGAAGTACCGCCAGGTCATCGTGTTCGAAGGCGAGCATGTCACCAAGGGTGAAACCATCGTGGACGGCGAGCCGAGCCCGCAGGACATCCTGCGCCTGCTGGGTGTCGAACCGCTGGCGGCCTACCTGGTGAAGGAAATCCAGGACGTGTACCGCCTGCAGGGCGTGAAGATCAACGACAAGCACATCGAGGTGATCACCCGCCAGATGCTGCGCAAGGTCGAGATCACCGATCAGGGCAGCAGCAAGTTCCTGAACGGCGAGCAGGTGGAGCGCCAGCGCGTTATCGAGGAGAATGCGCGCCTGTCGACCCGCAACGAGCTGCCGGCGCACTTCGATCCGGTCCTGCTGGGTATCACCAAGGCCTCGCTGGCGACCGAATCGTTCATCTCGGCCGCGTCGTTCCAGGAAACCACCCGCGTGCTGACCGAAGCGGCCGTCCGCGGCACCTCGGACAACCTGCGTGGCCTGAAGGAAAACGTCATCGTGGGTCGCCTGATTCCGGCCGGTACCGGCCTGGCGTACCACAGCAACCGCCGTCGCGGCGCTTCCGGTCTCACCGAGTCGGAAATGCAGACCCTGGCTGGTACTCCGGCTGCGGTCGAGGCACCGGTGGTTGAAGCCGAAGCTGAACAGGCCTCGGGCGAAGAATGAGGTATCCGGTCCGGCCGCAAGGCCGGACCACCCCATCGGTCCATCGATGGGATTGGGAAAGGGCAGGGGAGATCGTCCGCGATCGACCCGGCCAACCTGAACGGGGTACATGGAGGCCCCCCAGTAACGTTCCGGGATCAGGAACGGGCTTGACAGGAGGCGTTTGACTGCTTTCCTGGCAGGTTGCTACAATCGTCTGTCTCAGCAGGCCAGAATTTTGGCCTGCTTTAACATTTCCGCATCTCTGGCCGGATTTCCGGCCACCAATCAGAAGAACCTACTGATGGCGACGATCAACCAGCTGGTCCGCAAGCCGCGGCAAGCGACCACCTACAAGAGTGCCTCGCCGGCGCTCGACAAGTGCCCGCAGCGCCGTGGCGTCTGCACCCGTGTCTACACCACCACTCCGAAGAAGCCGAACTCGGCTCTGCGCAAGGTTGCCAAGGTCCGCCTGACCAACCAGGAAGAAGTGATTTCCTACATCGGTGGTGAAGGCCACAACCTGCAGGAGCACTCCGTGGTCCTGATCCGCGGCGGTCGCGTCAAGGACCTGCCGGGTGTGCGTTACCACACCGTTCGTGGCTCGCTCGACGCCGCCGGCGTTGCCAAGCGTCGCCAGGCCCGTTCCAAGTACGGCGCCAAGCGTCCGAAGGCATAAGGAGAGAGCACTATGTCGCGTAAGGGTAATACTCCGCAGCGTTCCGTCCTGCCCGATCCGAAGCACGGAAGCGAAACCATCGCCCGCTTCATCAACATGGTCATGCAGAGCGGCAAGAAGTCCGTCGCCGAAAAGATCGTGTACGGCGCTATGGACGTGATCACCGAGAAGAACAGCAGCGCCAACGCCATTGAACTGGTGCAGAAGGCTCTGGACAACGTCGCTCCGGCGGTCGAAGTCAAGTCGCGTCGCGTCGGTGGTGCCACCTACCAGGTGCCGGTCGAAGTGCGTTCGTCGCGCAAGATGGCCCTGGCCATGCGCTGGCTGATCGACTCCGCGCGCAAGCGTGGTGAGAACACCATGCCGAAGAAGCTGGCTGCTGAACTGATCGACGCCTCGGAAAACCGTGGCGGCGCCATCAAGAAGCGCGAAGAAACCCACCGCATGGCCGAAGCCAACAAGGCATTCGCCCACTACCGCTGGTGAGTTTGACGGCCTTGTAAAACAGGCAGGGCAGCACCACTTCGGTGCGTGCTGCCTCGCGGTCCCAGAAGGACTGCGCCAATCCGAAGGCCGCCGAAAGGCGGCGTTCGGCCATCCGAAATCCAAGAAATCTGAGAGGCTCCCGTGGCCCGTTCCACTCCCATCGAGCGTTACCGTAACTTCGGCATCATGGCTCACATCGATGCCGGCAAGACCACCACGTCCGAGCGCATCCTGTTCTACACCGGCAAGAGCCACAAGATCGGTGAAGTGCACGACGGCGCCGCCACCATGGACTGGATGGAGCAGGAGCAGGAGCGTGGCATCACGATCCAGTCCGCTGCCACCACCGCGTTCTGGAAGGGCATGGACAAGTCCCTGCCGGAGCACCGCTTCAACATCATCGACACCCCCGGGCACGTCGACTTCACCATCGAAGTGGAGCGCTCGCTGCGCGTGCTCGACGGTGCCGTCTTCGTCCTGTGCGCCGTCGGTGGCGTGCAGCCGCAGTCGGAAACCGTGTGGCGCCAGGCCAACAAGTACCACGTGCCGCGCATCGCGTTCGTCAACAAGATGGACCGCACCGGTGCCAACTTCCAGAAGGTCGTCGGCCAGCTGAAGGCCAAGCTGGGCGCGGTTGCCGTGCCGATGCAGCTGCCGATCGGCGCTGAAGACAACTTCAAGGGCGTCGTCGACCTGCTGAAGATGAAGGCCATCCATTGGGATGAGGCTTCGCAGGGCATGAAGTTCGAATACGGTGACATCCCGGCCGAGCTGCAGGGCCCGGCTGAAGAGGCTCGCCAGTTCATGGTCGAGACCGCTGCCGAAGCCAGCGAAGAGCTGATGGAAAAGTACCTGGGCGGCGAAGAGCTGGCCGAGGCTGAAATCATCAACGCGCTGCGTACCCGCACCCTGGCCACCGAGATCGTGCCGATGTACTGCGGCTCGGCCTTCAAGAACAAGGGCGTGCAGGCCATGCTGGACGGCGTGATCCAGCTGCTGCCGTCGCCGGTCGACGTGCCGGACGTGAAGGGCGTGGACGTTGACGACGACACCGTCGAAATGACCCGCAAGTCGGACGACAAGGCTCCGTTCTCGTCGCTGGCCTTCAAGATCATCACCGACCCGTTCGTCGGCGCGCTGACCTTCTTCCGTGTCTACTCGGGCACCCTGAACGGTGGCGACACCGTGCTGAACTCGGTGAAGGGCAAGAAGGAGCGCATCGGCCGCATCCTGCAGATGCACTCGAACAACCGCGAGGAAATCAAGGAAGTTCTGGCCGGTGACATCGCCGCTGCCGTGGGCCTGAAGGACACCACCACCGGTGACACCCTGTGCGCCGTGGACGCCCCGATCATCCTGGAGCGCATGACGTTCCCGGAGCCGGTGATCTCGATGGCCGTCGAGCCGAAGACCAAGTCGGACCAGGAAAAGATGGGTCTGGCCCTGGGCCGTCTGGCGCAGGAAGATCCGTCGTTCCGCGTCAAGACCGACGAAGAATCCGGCCAGACCATCATCTCGGGCATGGGCGAGCTGCACCTGGACATCATCGTCGACCGCCTGAAGCGCGAGTTCAACGTTGAAGCCAACGTCGGCGCGCCGCAGGTGGCCTACCGCGAAACCATCACCCTGGCCGACGTCAAGTCGGACTACAAGCACGCCAAGCAGTCCGGTGGTAAGGGTCAGTACGGTCACGTCGTGATCGAACTGTCGCCGATCACCGCTGCCGACCGTGCCGATCCGAAGCTGGCTCCGGCCATCAAGGACGACTTCCTGTTCATCAACGACATCACCGGCGGCGTGATCCCGAAGGAATTCATTCCGTCGGTTGAAAAGGGCCTGCGCGAAACCATCACCAGCGGTCCGCTGGCTGGCTTCCCGGTCGTGGACGTCAAGGTGAAGCTGGTGTTCGGTTCGTACCACGACGTCGACTCCTCGGAAATGGCGTTCAAGCTGGCTTCGTCGATGGCCTTCAAGCAGGGCTTCGCCAAGGCCAAGCCGGTGCTGCTGGAGCCGATCATGAAGGTCGAGATCGTGACCCCGGAGGATTACCAGGGTGACGTGATGGGCGACGTCAGCCGTCGTCGCGGCGTGCTGCAGGGTTCCGACACCACCGGTGACGGCTCCGCTTCGATCATCAACGCGATGATCCCGCTGGGTGAAATGTTCGGCTACGCCACTGCGCTGCGTTCGCAGACCCAGGGCCGCGCCACCTTCACCATGGAATTCGATCACTACGAGCCGGCTCCGACCAACATCGCCGAAGCCGTCATGAAGAAGGGCTGAGCCTCGCTCAGCCTCTCTTGAAACCACTTACGAACAATCAAGGTATAGAACAATGGCAAAGGGTAAGTTCGAGCGCACCAAGCCGCACGTCAACGTCGGCACCATCGGTCACGTCGATCACGGCAAGACCACGCTGACCGCTGCACTGACCAAGATCGGTGCCGAGCGCTTCGGTGGCGAGTTCAAGGATTACTCCTCGATCGACGCCGCGCCGGAAGAAAAGGCGCGTGGTATCACGATCTCGACCGCGCACGTCGAGTACGAATCCCCGGTCCGTCACTACGCCCACGTCGATTGCCCGGGCCACGCTGACTACGTCAAGAACATGATCACCGGTGCCGCCCAGATGGACGGCGCGATCCTGGTGTGCTCGGCCGCTGACGGCCCGATGCCGCAGACCCGCGAGCACATCCTGCTGTCGCGTCAGGTCGGCGTGCCGTACATCGTCGTGTTCCTGAACAAGGCCGACATGGTTGACGACGCCGAGCTGCTCGAGCTGGTCGAGATGGAAGTGCGCGAGCTGCTGAGCAAGTACGACTTCCCGGGCGACGACACCCCGATCATCGCCGGTTCGGCCCGTCTGGCGCTGGAAGGCGACCAGAGCGACATCGGCGTGCCGGCCATCCTGAAGCTGGTCGACGCCCTGGACAGCTGGATTCCGGAGCCGGAGCGTGCGATCGACAAGCCGTTCCTGATGCCGGTGGAAGACGTGTTCTCGATCTCGGGCCGCGGCACCGTGGTGACCGGTCGTATCGAGCGCGGCGTGATCAAGGTTGGCGACGAAATCGAAATCGTCGGCATCCGTCCGGTGCAGAAGACCACCGTGACCGGCGTTGAAATGTTCCGCAAGCTGCTGGACCAGGGTCAGGCAGGCGACAACGCTGGCCTGCTGCTGCGCGGCACCAAGCGTGACGACGTCGAGCGTGGCCAGGTTCTGGCCAAGCCGGGTTCGATCAAGCCGCACACCAAGTTCGAAGGCGAAGTCTACGTCCTGTCGAAGGACGAGGGCGGCCGTCACACCCCGTTCTTCAACGGCTACCGTCCGCAGTTCTACTTCCGCACCACCGACATCACCGGCGCAGCTGCTCTGCCGGAAGGCGTCGAAATGGTGATGCCGGGTGACAACGTCAAGATGGTCGTCACCCTGATCAACCCGGTGGCAATGGACGAAGGCCTGCGCTTCGCCATCCGCGAAGGCGGCCGTACCGTCGGCGCCGGCGTGGTCTCGAAGATCATCGAGTAATCTGGTAGTATCTGCGCCCCGATGTTGCCTGGGTAGGGCATCGGGGCGTATCAAATGGGAAAGCAGGCACAGGATGTGCCTTGTGTTCCCCGGACCAGGAAGGGTCAATGCCATTCAGGCGGCGTCAACAGGCGACTGTTGACAGCTGCCTTGCGTGCCATTATGCTTCTACGTCTGGGCAGGCCGGGTAACTGGTCTGCCTACGTTTTTGAGGTCTATGGAGTGACCTTGGCGGCCTGCAGGACTGTGGGTCGTCCGTATTCAGGAATTTCATGGGACAAAGCAACCCAGAGGCTTTGTCTGTCGCTCTTTTAACGAAGGAACCTACCGCCATGGCGGACCAAAAGATCCGGATCCGGCTGAAAGCGTTCGATCATCGTCTGATCGACCGTTCGGCCAGCGAGATCGTTGAAACGGCAAAGCGGACCGGCGCGCAAGTGCGTGGCCCGATCCCGCTGCCGACCAAGATCGAGCGTTACACCGTTCTCGTTTCCCCGCACGTCGACAAGGACGCGCGTGACCAGTACGAGACCCGCACGCACAAGCGCGTGCTCGATATCGTTGACCCGAATGACAAGACCGTGGACGCGCTGATGAAGCTCGAACTGGCTGCCGGCGTCGACGTTCAGATCAAGCTGACCTGAGGACTACGACCATGACGAAGAAGTATTCGTTGGGCTTCGTGGGCCGCAAGGCTGGCATGAGCCGCGTGTTCACTGAAGATGGCCGCTCCATCCCGGTGACCCTGATCGAAGCAACCCCGAACCGCATCGCGCAGATCAAGACCGTCGAAACCGACGGCTACAGCGCCGTGCAGGTGACCGTCGGCGCGCGTCGCGCTGCCCTGGTCAACAAGCCGGAAGCCGGCCACTTCGCCAAGGCGAAGGTGGAAGCGGGTCGTGGCCTGTGGGAATTCCGCGTTGAAGACGCGCAGCTCGGCGATTTCGCCGTTGGCGGCGAAGTCAAGGCGGACATCTTCGAAGTCGGCCAGATCGTCGACGTCCAGGGTGTCACCAAGGGTAAGGGCTTCCAGGGCACCATCAAGCGCCACAACTTCCGTATGGGCGATGCAACCCACGGTAACTCGCTGTCGCATCGCGCGCCGGGTTCGCTGGGTCAGCGCCAGACCCCGGGTCGCGTTTTCCCGGGCAAGAAGATGTCGGGCCACATGGGCGCGGTGCAGCAGAGCACCCAGAACCTGGAAGTGGTCAAGGTCGACGTCGAGCGCGGTCTGATCGCCGTTCGCGGCGCCGTTCCGGGCGCGGCGGGTGGCGACGTGATCGTCCGTCCGGCGAGCAAGGCATAAGGAGAGATGACGATGGAACTCGTTATCACGGGTAGCAACAACAAGGTCTCGGTCTCCGACGCCGTGTTCGGTCGCGATTTCAGCGAAGATCTGGTCCACCAGGTCGTCGTTGCCTACCGCAACGCCGGTCGCGCCGGCACCAAGGCACAGAAGACTCGCTCCGAAGTGGCTGGTACCACCAAGAAGTCGAAGAAGCAGAAGGGCGGCGGCGCGCGTCATGGCGCACTGACGGCTCCGATCTTCGTCGGCGGCGGTGTCACCTTCGCGGCCAAGCCGCGCAGCTTCGAGCAGAAGGTCAATCGTAAGCAGTACCGTGCCGCCATGTGCGCGATCCTGTCCGAGCTGAACCGTCAGGGCCGTCTGACCATCGTGGAGTCCTTCGACGTCGAAGTGACCAACACGAAGGGTCTGATCGCCAAGCTGGCCGGCCTGGAAGTGGGCAAGCGCCCGCTGATCGTCACCGAAGAAGCGTCCGAGCACCTGTACCTGTCCGCCCGCAATCTGCCGTACGTGCAGGTGCGTGACGTCCAGGGTCTGGATCCGGTCTCGCTGGTGGGTGCCGACACGGTCGTCATCACCGCTGACGCGGTCAAGAAGGTCGAGGAGTGGCTGGCATGAACAGCAACGAAAAAATCTTCAGCGTGCTGCGTGCCCCGCGTGTCTCCGAAAAGACCGCGCGCCTGCAGGAACTCTCCAACCAGTATGTCTTCGAAGTTTCGAACGAAGCCACCAAGGCCGATGTAAAGGCCGCGGTTGAGCAGCTGTTCGACGTCAAGGTCGAAGCCGTCAACGTGGTCAACGTCAAGGGCAAGAACAAGTCCTTCCGTAACCGTGCTGGCCGCCGCGGCGATTGGCGCAAGGCGTACGTTCGCCTGGCCGATGGCCAGTCGATCGATGTAACGGCCAAGGCCTGAGGTACATCCCATGCCATTGATGAAATTCAAGCCCACTTCCCCCGGCCGCCGTTCGGCCGTGCGCGTGGTCACTCCCGACCTGCACAAGGGTGCTCCGCACGCTGCGCTGGTCGAGTCGCAGAGCCGCTCGGGTGGTCGTAACCACCATGGCCGCATCACCGTGCGTCACGTCGGTGGTGGTGCCAAGCAGCACTACCGCATCATCGACTTCAAGCGCAACAAGCTGGGCATCCCGGCGCGCGTGGAACGCATCGAATACGATCCGAACCGCACCGCGCACATCGCCCTGCTGTGCTACGTCGACGGTGAGCGTCGCTACATCATCGCCCCGAAGGGCCTGAAGGCTGGTGATCAGGTGATCGCTGGTTCGGATGCCCCGATCAAGGCTGGCAACACCCTGCCGCTGCGCAACATCCCGGTTGGCACCACCATCCACTGCATCGAACTGAAGCCGGGCAAGGGCGCTCAGATCGCTCGCGCCGCTGGTGCGGCCGTGCAGCTGGTGGCTCGCGAAGGCATCTACGCCACCCTGCGCCTGCGCTCGGGTGAAATGCGTAAGGTTCCGGTCGAGTGCTGCGCCACCATCGGCGAAGTCGGCAACGACGAGCACAGCCTGGAAAAGCTGGGCAAGGCCGGTGCCAAGCGTTGGCGCGGCGTCCGCCCGACCGTTCGTGGTGCTGCCATGAACCCGGTTGACCACCCGCACGGTGGTGGTGAGGCCAAGGCCGGCCAGGGTAACCCGCATCCGGTCACCCCGTGGGGTGTCCCGACCAAGGGTTACAAGACGCGCCATAACAAGCGCACTCAGCAGTTCATCGTCCGCGATCGTAGGGGCTAATCGACCATGGCACGTTCACTCAAGAAGGGCCCGTTCGTCGATCACCACCTCGTCAAGAAGGTGGAGGCCGCTGCGGGCAGCAAGAAGCCGATCAAGACCTGGTCGCGCCGTTCGATGATCCTGCCTGACATGGTAGGCGTCACCATTGCCGTGCATAACGGCAAGAACCACATCCCGGTTCTCGTCAACGAGAACATGGTCGGCCACAAGCTCGGCGAATTTGCCATCACCCGGACCTTCAAGGGTCACGGTGGTGACAAGAAGTCGGGCAAGTAAGGAGAGATGACAATGGAAGCGAAAGCCATCCTGCGCACTGCGCGCATCTCCCCGCAGAAGGCTCGTCTGGTCGCTGACCAGGTGCGCGGTCTGCCGGCCGAGCGTGCGGTCAACCTGCTGAAGTTCTCGGACAAGAAGGCTGCCCACCTGATCAAGAAGGTGGTGGAGTCGGCAATTGCCAACGCCGAGAACAACCAGGGCGCCGACGTCGACGAGCTGAAGGTTCAGACCATCATGGTTGATGAAGGTCCGACCCTGAAGCGTTTCATGGCGCGGGCGAAAGGCCGCGGTACCCGCATCCTCAAGCGCACCAGCCACATCACTGTGGTTGTGGGCGCCGCCAAGTAAGCGGATAAGGAAAAGACCATGGGTCATAAAGTTCATCCGATTGGTATCCGCCTCGGCATTTCCAAGGACTGGAACTCCAAGTGGTACGCCAACAAGGCCGAGTTCGCTGGTTACCTGGCAGCCGACCTGAAAGTGCGCGAAATGCTGCGCAAGAAGCTGGCTCAGGCCGGCATCAGCAAGATCCTGATCGAGCGTCCGGCCAAGACCGCTCGCGTGACGATCCACACCGCCCGTCCGGGCGTGGTGATCGGCAAGCGCGGTGAGGACATCGAGAAGCTGCGCAAGGAAGTGAGCGAGATGATGGGCGTCCCGGCGCACATCAACGTCACCGAAGTGCGCAAGCCGGAACTGGACGCGCAGCTCGTTGCCGAGTCGATCGCCCAGCAGCTGGAGCGTCGCATCATGTTCCGCCGTGCAATGAAGCGCTCGGTCGGCAACGCGATGCGTCTGGGTGCCCTGGGTATCAAGGTCAACGTTGGTGGCCGCCTCAACGGTGCAGAAATCGCCCGTTCGGAGTGGTACCGCGAAGGCCGCGTGCCGCTGCACACCCTGCGTGCCGACATCGACTATGGCTTCGCTGAGGCCAAGACGACCTACGGCATCATCGGCATCAAGGTCTGGATCTACAAGGGCGAGGTCTTCGATTTCTCCCAGGTTGGCCAGGAAAAGCAGGACGACACCCCGTCGCGCAACGATCGTCACGATCGCGGCGATCGCGGTGACCGTCAGCGCCCGGCCCGTGAAGCGAGGTAACGACAATGTTGCAACCCAAGCGAACCAAGTACCGCAAGGTACACAAGGGCCGTAACGATGGCCTGAGCTGGAGCGCCAACGCTGTCAGCTTCGGCGAATACGGCCTGAAGGCAACCGCACACGGTCAGCTGACCGCGCGTCAGATCGAAGCGGCCCGCCGCTCGATCAGCCGCTACGTCAAGCGCGGCGGCAAGATGTGGATCCGCGTGTTCCCCGACAAGCCCATCACCAAGAAGCCCATCGAAGTCCGAATGGGTTCTGGTAAGGGCAACGTGGAATACTGGGTGGCCCAGATCCAGCCCGGCCGCATGATCTATGAAATCGAGGGTGTTTCCGAGGAAGTGGCTCGCGAGGCGTTCCGCCTGGCCGCCGCCAAGCTCTCGGTCACCACCACTTTCGTGACCCGTACGGTGCGCTGATGGATATCAAAACTCTCCGTGAAAAGTCGGCTGACGAACTCAAGGCCCACCTGATCGACCTGCGTAAGGAACAGTTCTCTGTCCGTATGCAGCAGGTCACCGGCCAGCTGCCGAAGACCCACGACATTCGCCGGGTCCGTCGCGAGATTGCTCGCGTCAAGACCCTGCTCGGCAGCACGAAGTAAGGATGGCCGCTATGAGCGACAATACTGAAAAGAAGACGCTGCGCACGGTCGAAGGCCGTGTCGTCAGCAACAAGATGGACAAGACGGTTACCGTCCTGGTTGAGCGTCAGGTCAAGCACGCGCTGTACGGCAAGTACATCAAGCGCTCGACGAAGCTGCACGCCCACGATGCCGACAACGCCTGCAAGGAAGGCGATGTCGTCCGCGTGACCGAGATTGCTCCGATGTCCAAGACCAAGAACTGGCGCGTGGTGGAAGTCATCACGCGCGCGGCTGAATGAGGAGCTGAATCATGATCCAGATGCAGAGCTACCTTGACGTCGCGGACAATTCGGGTGCCAAGCAGGTGATGTGCTTCAAGGTGCTGGGTGGTTCCAAGCGCCGTTACGCCGGCATCGGCGACATCATCAAGGTCACCGTGAAGGATGCGATTCCGCGCGGCAAGGTCAAGAAGGGTGAAGTGTATGACGCCGTCGTGGTGCGTACCCGCAAGGGTGTGCGTCGCGCCGATGGCTCGCTGATCCGCTTCGACGGCAACGCTGCCGTTCTGCTGAACAGCAAGCAGGAGCCGATCGGTACCCGTATCTTCGGGCCGGTGACCCGTGAACTTCGTTCGGAGAAGTTCATGAAGATCGTCTCGCTCGCTCCCGAAGTGCTGTGAGCGACAGGAGATAATCATGGCTAACCGTATCAAGAAGGGCGACCAGGTTGTCGTCAACGCTGGCAAGGACAAGGGCAAGCAGGGCGAAGTCGTCCGCGTCGACGGCGACCGTGTGGTCGTCGCCAACGTGAACATCGTCAAGCGCCACACCAAGCCGAACCCGCAGGCAGGTGTTGCCGGCGGCGTGGTCGAGCGCGAAGCTTCGATCCATATCTCCAACGTGAATGTTCTGAACCCGGCTTCGGGCAAGGGCGAACGCGTTGGCTTCAAGGTGCTGGAGGATGGACGCAAACTGCGTGTGTTCCGCTCCAGCGGTGAGGCGCTCGACGCCTGAGGAATGAGAAGATGAGTTCCCGTCTCGAAAAGTTCTACAAGGACGAAGTGGTGCCGGCGCTGATGAAGCAGTTCGGCTACACCAATCCGATGGAAGTGCCGAAGCTGGTCAAGGTCACCCTGAACATGGGTGTCGGCGAAGCGGCCACCAACAAGAAGATCCTGGAAAACGCCGTCGGCGACATGACCAAGATTTCCGGCCAGAAGCCGGTTGTCACCAAGTCGCGTGTGTCGGTTGCGTCGTTCAAGATCCGCGATGGTTGGCCGATCGGCTGCAAGACCACGCTGCGTCGCCACAAGATGTACGAGTTCCTGGATCGCCTGATCAACATCTCGCTGCCGCGCGTGCGCGACTTCCGTGGTGTTTCCGGTCGTTCCTTCGACGGCCGCGGCAACTTCAACATGGGTGTGAAGGAGCAGATCATCTTCCCGGAAATCGACTTCGACGCCGTCGACGCGATCCGCGGTATGGATATCGCCATCACCACCACTGCGAAGACCGACGCGGAAGCGAAGGCGCTGCTGGCAGCGTTCAAGTTCCCGTTCCGTAACTGATCTGTCGAGGAAACCGAAATGGCAAAGACCTCCATGGTCAACCGCGACATCAAGCGGGAAAAGCTGGCAAAGAAGTACGCTGAAAAGCGTGCAGCTCTGAAGAAGATCGTGTCCTCCGTGGACGCGACCTACGAAGAGAAGATCGACGCCGCAACCAAGCTGGCCAAGCTGCCGCGCGATTCGTCGCCGAGCCGCCAGCGCAACCGTTGCGAGCTGTCGGGTCGTCCGCGTGGCGTCTACAGCAAGTTCGGCCTGGGCCGTAACAAGCTGCGCGAAGCCACCATGCGTGGCGACGTCCCGGGTCTGCGCAAGGCCAGCTGGTAATCCCAGCCGGCCCTGCGATCAGGTGCCCCTTCGGGGGTTCCTGAACCGGGCAGGGGAGGCATTCAGCCTTCCCGATGCAAAAAAACCGAAGAGCCCGGCGCAAGCCGGGCTCTTTTGGCGTATACTCCCGCGTCTTGCCCTGTGCAAACGGGGTTGTAGGAGTGGGCCCCAGGCCCGCTGCATCAAGGGACCTGGCCCGTTTCCAGGAGACAACAGATTTTCGCGAAAGCGGATATCGGTGCACTCAAAGGTACTCATATGAGCATGACTGATCCCATCGCCGACCTGCTGGTCCGCATCAAGAATGCGGCCGCGGTTGGCAAGCAGACGGTGAAAGCCCCGTCGTCCAAGATCAAGGTTGCGATCGCCCAGGTCCTGAAGGACGAGGGTTACATCACCGACCTGCGCGTGACCCAGCTGGAAAACAACAAGTCCGAGCTGGAAATCGTGCTGAAGTATTTCGAAGGCAAGCCGGTCATCGCGACCCTGAAGCGCTTCTCGCGTTCGGGCCTGCGCCAGTACCGCGGCAAGAGCGAGCTGCCGAAGGTCATGAACGGCCTGGGTATCTCCATCATTTCCACCTCCAAGGGCATCATGACTGATGCGCAGGCGCGCCAGCTGGGCGTCGGCGGCGAAGTCCTGTGCTTCGTGGCCTAAGGCGAAAGGAGTAGAACTATGTCCCGCGTAGCCAAGAAGCCGATCGACCTGGGTAAGGTTGAACTGAACGTCCAGTCGGACAGCGTCACCGCCAAGGGCCCGAAGGGCTCCCTGTCGCTGGCCAAGCCGGCCGGTATTGCCATCAACGTCGACAACGGCGTTGCCACCCTGAGCACCGAGAACGCCGAGCTGGTCGCACTGACCGGTACCGTGCGTGCGATCCTGGCCAACATGGTCAAGGGCGTGTCCGAAGGCTTCGAGCGCAAGCTGGAGCTGGTCGGCGTGGGTTACCGCGCTGCCATGCAGGGCAAGGACCTGAGCCTGTCGCTGGGCTTCTCGCACCCGGTCGTGTTCGTGGCGCCGGAAGGCATCACCATCACCACCCCGACCCAGACCGAGATCCTGGTCCAGGGCGCTGACAAGCAGGTCGTCGGTGAAGTTGCCGCCAAGATCCGTGCGTTCCGCAAGCCGGAGCCGTACAAGGGCAAGGGCGTGAAGTACTCCGACGAAGTCATCATCCGTAAGGAAGCCAAGAAGGCGTAAGTGCGAGTCCCTCGCAAGAGCCCGCACATCCGTGTGCGGACTCCTCAGGGAAAAGCCCAACCTTCAGCTTTCAAGGAATAATCAAAATGAACAAGAACATCGCCCGCCTGCGTCGCGCCAAGTCGACCCGCGCCCACATCCGTGAGCTCGGCGTCGCCCGCCTGTCGGTGCTGCGCACCGGCCAGCACCTGTACGCCCAGGTCTTCACCGCCGACGGTTCCAAGGTGCTGGCTGCTGCCAACACCACCCAGACCGACGTCATGGAAGGCCTGAAGAACGGCAAGAACGCCGACGCCGCCGCCAAGGTCGGCCGTATCGTCGCTGAGCGCGCCAAGGCCGCCGGCGTCGAGAAGGTTGCCTTCGATCGTTCGGGCTACCGCTACCACGGCCGCATCAAGGCCCTGGCAGAAGCCGCCCGCGAAGCCGGCCTGCAGTTCTAAGGGATAAGGGCAGGGGGCCTGTGGTCTCCTGCCCGCCTGCTCGCCCGCCTGAGTGAGGCTGGACGGCGCCACTCTTCTGCAGTGGCCCACCGGAACAACGCGACATTCCACAACCATAAGCGGCCCCGAGCCGTACATACCCAAACTACCAAGGAATCAAAATGGCAGAAGAGCGTCAGCAGCGGGGTCGCGATCGCGACCGTAACCGCGAAGAGAAAGTCGACGACGGCATGATCGAAAAGCTGGTCGCGGTCAACCGCGTCAGCAAGACCGTCAAGGGTGGCCGCCAGTTCACCTTCACCGCCCTGACCGTGGTCGGCGACGGCGAAGGCAAGGTCGGTTTCGGCTATGGCAAGGCCCGCGAAGTGCCGGTCGCCATCCAGAAGTCGATGGAACAGGCCCGCAAGAACCTGGTCAGCGTTGACCTGAACAACGGCACCCTGTGGCACA
This sequence comes from Stenotrophomonas sp. WED208, assembly GCF_040984485.1. Taxonomy (NCBI): domain Bacteria; kingdom Pseudomonadati; phylum Pseudomonadota; class Gammaproteobacteria; order Lysobacterales; family Lysobacteraceae; genus Stenotrophomonas; species Stenotrophomonas sp. WED208. The sequence goes on along the minus strand of NZ_JAZARB010000001.1, from coordinate 3,787,024 downwards.
CCATCAAGGATGGTCACGGCGCAGCCCGCGTGTTCATGCAGCCGGCTTCGGAAGGTACCGGCGTCATCGCCGGCGGTGCCATGCGCGCCGTGCTGGAAGCCGTTGGCGTGAAGAACGTGCTGGCCAAGGCCACCGGTTCGCGCAACCCGATCAACCTGGTGCGTGCCACCGTGAAGGGCCTGTCTGCTGCGCAGTCGCCGGCCCGCATCGCGGCCAAGCGCGGCAAGAAGGTGGAGGAACTCAACCATGGCTAATGAGTCCAACAAGACTGTGAAGGTGCGCCTGGTGCGTGGCCTGCGTGGTACTCAGTCGCGTCACCGCCTGTCGGTGCGTGCTCTGGGCCTGAACAAGCTCAACGATGTGCGTGAACTGAAGGACAGCCCGCAGGTTCGCGGTCTGATCAACACCGTTCACTACCTCGTCAAGGTTGAGGAGTAATCGATCATGACTCTGCGTCTCAATGAACTGAGCCCGGCACCGGGCGCCCGCACCGAGCGCACCCGCGTCGGTCGCGGTATCGGCTCGGGCCTGGGCAAGACTGCCGGCCGCGGCCACAAGGGTTCGTTCGCCCGTAAGGGTGGCGGCAAGATCAAGGCTGGCTTCGAAGGCGGCCAGACCCCCATGCAGCGTCGTCTGCCGAAGATCGGCTTCCGTTCGCCGATCGCCAAGGACACCGCTGAAGTGCTGCTGTACGCGCTGGACAAGCTGCCGGCCGGTGAGATCGACTTCGCCGCCCTGCGTGCTGCCAAGCTGGTCCCGAGCACTGCAAAGAAGGCCAAGGTCGTCGTCAAGGGCGAAGTGACCAAGGCGTTCACCCTGAAGGGTATTGCTGCCACGGCGGGTGCCAAGGCCGCGATCGAAGCTGCCGGCGGCAGCGTGACGGAGTAAGAAAATCATGGCGCAAGCTGGCATCGGTAACCTCGCGGGCGGAATGGGCAAGTTCACTGAACTTCGCCAACGTTTGCTGTTCGTCGTCGGGGCTTTGATCGTCTATCGCATCGGCTGCTACGTGCCGGTGCCGGGCGTCAATCCCGATGCCATGCTTGCCATGATGCAACAGCAGGGCGGCGGCATCGTGGACATGTTCAACATGTTCTCGGGCGGCGCCCTGCACCGTTTCAGCATCTTCGCGCTGAACGTGATGCCGTACATCTCGGCATCGATCGTGATGCAGCTGGCCGTGCACATCTTCCCCGCCCTGAAGGCGATGCAGAAGGAAGGTGAGTCCGGCCGCCGCAAGATCACCCAGTATTCGCGCATCGGCGCCGTGCTGCTGGCAGTGGTGCAGGGCGGTTCGATCGCACTGGCCCTGCAGGGCCAGGTCTCGCCGTCGGGCGCTCCGGTCGTGTACGCACCGGGCATGGGCTTCGTGCTCACCGCCGTGGTTGCGCTGACCGCCGGCACCATGTTCCTGATGTGGGTCGGTGAGCAGGTCACCGAACGCGGCATCGGCAACGGCGTGTCGCTGATCATCTTCGCCGGTATCGTCGCCGGCCTGCCGGGTGCGGTCATCCACACCTTCGACGCCTACCGCGACGGCAACATCCAGTTCATCCAGCTGCTGCTGATCGCCATCGTCGTGCTCGCCTTCACCTTCTTCGTGGTGTTCGTCGAGCGTGGCCAGCGCCGGATCACGGTCAACTACGCGCGCCGCCAGGGCGGTCGCAACGCGTACATGAACCAGACTTCGTTCCTGCCGCTGAAGCTCAACATGGCCGGCGTCATCCCGGCGATCTTCGCCTCGAGCCTGCTGGCCTTCCCGGCCACCCTGGCCATGTGGTCCGGTCAGGCCGCCAACCAGAGCAGCTTCGGCCAGATCCTGCAGAAGGTCGCCAATGCCCTGGGCCCGGGCGAGCCGCTGCACATGATCGTGTTCGCTGCGCTGATCACCGGTTTCGCGTTCTTCTATACCGCGCTGGTGTTCAACTCGCAGGAAACCGCCGACAACCTGAAGAAGTCGGGCGCGCTGATTCCGGGCATCCGTCCGGGCAAGGCCACCGCCGACTACATCGACGGCGTGCTGACCCGTCTGACCGCGGCCGGCTCGGCCTACCTGGTGATCGTCTGCCTGCTGCCGGAACTGATGCGCACGCAGCTGAATGCCTCGTTCTATTTCGGTGGTACTTCGCTGCTGATCGTGGTGGTGGTGGTGATGGACTTCATCGCCCAGGTGCAGGCGCACCTGATGTCCCACCAGTACGAGAGCCTGCTGAAGAAGGCCAACCTGAAGGGCGGCAACCGCGGCGGTTTTGCCCGCGGCTGATTGGCCTGTTATACTTTCGTCTTCCTGACGTGATGGTCCCTCCGCTTCGCGGACCCCGGCCACACAAACGAAGGGCGGCCCCCGCAGCGGTTCCGGGTGGGGGTGTGATGAGGTGGTCCCGCGCTGGAGTAGCGCGGGCGGCCCCGGGGGAAACCCCAGGTCCAACCCCATCCGGCGCCGGAGCCTGGGCACACTCCCCAGGCCGGGTTCATGAAACCAATGGTTTCACGGGCTTCCATGTAAACCGGAACCTTGTTAGTATCGCTAGTTCACTTTTTTGATCCATCCTGCCGGATTGGCGTGCCCGAGGCGCGCTGTCGGCCATCACTCAGCTGGAGAACCGCGTCATGGCGCGTATTGCAGGCGTCAACCTGCCAGCCCAGAAGCACGTCTGGGTCGGGTTGCAAAGCATTTACGGCATCGGCCGTACCCGTTCGAAGAAGGTCTGCGAAGTCGCAGGCGTTGCTTCGACCACCAAGATCCGCGATCTGTCGGAGCCGGAAATCGAGCGCCTGCGCGCCGAAGTCGGCAAGTACATCGTGGAAGGCGATCTGCGCCGTGAGATCGGCATCGCGATCAAGCGCCTGATGGACCTGGGCTGCTACCGCGGCCTGCGTCACCGTCGTGGCCTCCCGCTGCGTGGCCAGCGCACCCGTACCAACGCCCGCACCCGCAAGGGTCCGCGCAAGGCGATCAAGAAGTAAGGGACTGAGAAATGGCTAAGCCCGCTGCTAAGACCAAGAAGAAGATCAAGCGCGTCGTCACCGACGGCGTTGCCCACGTCCACGCTTCGTTCAACAACACCATCGTCACCATCACCGACCGCCAGGGCAACGCTCTGTCGTGGGCGACCTCCGGTGGCGCTGGCTTCCGCGGTTCGCGCAAGTCGACCCCGTTCGCTGCCCAGGTGGCTGCTGAAAAGGCCGGTCGTGCTGCGCTGGACTACGGCGTGAAGTCGCTGGAAGTCCGCATCAAGGGCCCGGGTCCGGGCCGTGAGTCGGCCGTGCGTTCGTTGAACAACGTCGGCTACAAGATCACCAACATCATCGACGTGACGCCTATCCCGCACAACGGGTGCCGTCCGCCGAAGAAGCGTCGCGTCTAAAGGGAGCGATAAGAAATGGCTCGTTATATCGGTCCTACCTGTAAGCTCGCCCGTCGCGAAGGCGCCGACCTGTCCCTGAAGAGCCCGGCGCGTGCGCTGGACTCCAAGTGCAAGCTGGAGCAGAAGCCCGGCCAGCACGGCGCCACTGCCCGTAAGGGCAAGCTGTCCGACTACGCCACCCAGCTGCGTGAAAAGCAGAAGGTCAAGCGTATCTACGGCCTGCTGGAGCGTCAGTTCCGCAACTACTACAAGAAGGCCTCGACCAAGAAGGGCAACACCGGCGAGAACCTGCTGCAGCTGCTGGAAACCCGCCTGGACAACGTCGTCTACCGCATGGGCTTCGCCGTGACCCGTCCGGCTGCCCGTCAGCTGGTGTCGCACCGCGGCGTCACCGTGAATGGCAAGTCGGTCAACCTGGCTTCGTACCAGGTCAAGGCTGGCGACGCCATCGCTCTGTCTGAAAAGGCTGCCAAGCAGCTGCGCGTCCAGGAAGCCCTGACCGTCGCCGCCCAGCATGACCTGAGCCCGTCGTGGGTTGAAGTGGATTCCGGCAAGTTCACCGGCATCTTCAAGGCTGTTCCGGATCGTTCGGATCTGCCTGCGGACATCAACGAAGCGCTGATCGTCGAGCTGTATTCGAAGTAATTCACATTGGAGAGCCCCCGGCGACGGCCGGGGGTTCACTAGGAGAACCCGCAACATGACGGTTACCGCCAACCAGGTTCTGCGTCCTCGCGGTCCGCAGATCGAACGCCTTACCGACACCCGTGCAAAGGTCGTTATCGAACCTTTGGAGCGGGGTTACGGGCATACGCTGGGTAATGCCCTGCGTCGCGTGCTGCTGTCGTCCATCCCGGGCTTCGCCATCACGGAAGTCGAAATCGACGGCGTGTTGCATGAGTACACCACGGTCGAAGGTCTGCAGGAGGACGTGCTCGAAGTCCTGCTGAACCTGAAGGACGTGGCCATCCGTATGCACTCCGGCGACAGCGCCACCCTGTCCCTGTCCAAGCAGGGCCCGGGCGTTGTCACCGCTGCCGACATCAAGGTCGACCACAATGTGGAGATCCTGAACGGCGAACACGTGATCTGCCACCTGACCAAGGATACGGCGATCAACATGCGTCTGAAGATCGAACGTGGTTTCGGCTACCAGCCGGCTGCCGCGCGTCGTCGTCCGGACGAAGAAACCCGTGCCATCGGCCGTCTGGTCCTGGATGCCTCGTTCTCGCCGGTCCGCCGCGTCGCCTATGCCGTGGAAGCGGCCCGCGTCGAACAGCGTACCGACCTGGACAAGCTGGTCATCGATATCGAGACCAACGGCACCATCGACGCCGAGGAAGCCGTGCGCACCGCCGCCGACATCCTCAGCGACCAGCTGTCGGTGTTCGGTGACTTCACGCACCGCGACCGCGGTGCGGCCAAGCCGGCCAACAACGGCGTGGATCCGGTGCTGCTGCGCCCGATCGACGATCTGGAGCTGACCGTGCGTTCGGCCAACTGCCTGAAGGCTGAAAGCATCTACTACATCGGCGATCTGATCCAGAAGACCGAAGTGGAGCTGCTGAAGACCCCGAACCTGGGCAAGAAGTCGCTCACCGAGATCAAGGAAGTGCTGGCTCAGCGCGGCCTGTCGCTCGGCATGAAGCTGGAGAACTGGCCGCCGGCCGGTGTCGCCAGCCACGGCATGCTGGGCTGATATCGGTAATGCCTGAAGGCTCCACCGTTCGCGGTGGGGCCTTCAACGCAACACAACATGCCATGACGAACCCCAGGTTCGCGTGGCAGGTCGTCCAGGACGGGCGGCCAGGACCAACCGCAGTCCGCGCAGCAACGCCAGGATGGCGACAACGATCCGCACAGCCTCATCATTAACCAAGGAATATCACCATGCGTCACCAGAAGTCTGGCCGTAAGTTCAGCCGTACCAGCGCCCACCGCGAAGCAATGTTCAAGAACATGGCCGCCTCGCTGTTCAAGCACGAGCTGATCAAGACCACCCTGCCGAAGGCCAAGGAACTGCGCCGCGTTGCCGAGCCGCTGATCACCCTGGCCAAGGTCGACTCCGTCGCCAACCGCCGTCTGGCCTTCGCCCGCCTGCGCGACAATGAAGCCGTGGGCAACCTGTTCACCATCCTGGGCCCGCGCTACGCGAACCGTCCGGGCGGCTACCTGCGTCTGCTGAAGTGCGGCTTCCGCGCTGGCGACAACGCGCCGATGGCCTACGTCGAGCTGGTTGACCGTCCGGTCGTGGCCGAGGAAGTGGCCGAGTAATCGGACCGCTCCAATGCGACACAGCGAAAGCCCGGCCTCTGCCGGGCTTTTGCGTTTCCGGGGTCGGATCCCTTTCCGCAGGACAGGGCTCTGACCCACACCGTTCCGACAGGCGTCACCTGTGGCGGTTCGAATGGCGCGCACTCTCGGTTACGCTTGGCGCCTGATCCATTCGAGCGTTGACGATGAATCCACTGCGCTGGCCCTTCCGCGCCCAGTTCTTCCTGGGCTTCCTGATCTGCGCGGGCCTGCTTGGCTACGCGATCTTCCTGCAGCTGAAGATGGGCCTGGAGCCGTGTCCGCTGTGCATCTTCCAGCGCCTGGCGTTCGCCGCGCTTGGCCTGCTGTTCCTGATCGGTGCACTGCATGGTCCGTCCAACCGCCCGGGACGCGCGACCTATGGCGTGCTGGCCTTCATTGCCGCGGCCGTGGGTGTCGGCATCGCCGCGCGCCACGTCTACGTGCAGATGCTGCCGCCGGAAATGGGTTCCACCTGTGGCCCGCCGCTGGCCTTCCTGAGCGAGACCATGGGGCCGCTGGAAGTGTTCCGCACGGTGCTGACCGGCACTGGCAACTGCGGCAACATCGACTGGACCTTCCTCGGCCTGACCATGCCGATGTGGTCGGCCGTGTGGTTCGTGCTGCTGGCGCTGTGGGCGCTGGTGGTGTCGCTGCGCAAGATCAAGCGCTGAAAGCGAAACGGGGTCGGATCCCTTTGCATCGCAAAGGGCTCTGACCCCATTCCCGGTGCGGGGTCAGAGCCCTTTCCTGCGGAAAGGGATCCGACCCCTGTCTCCTCAGAAGTCCTGCTGCAGGCTCAGGTAGGCGCCGCGGCGCGGTCCCCATTGCGGGGCGAACACGCCGACTCCACCGCCATCGCGCAGCTGGTAGCTGCGGTCCAAAGCGTTGATCACCGCCAGCTGCACATGCAGTGGATGGCCGCTGTCGGCATTGAAATCGTGCCCGGCGCTGAGGTTCACCTGCAGGTACGACGGCAGCTCGCCACCGTTGGGCACGCCCTCGATGTCCGAACGCAGGCCACTGCCGAACACGTAGTTGGCCCCGATCCGGTTGTGCCCGGCGAAGGCGTAGCTGAGCCCTCCCGACGACGTCAGCTTCTGGTCGTGGTCGAGGTGGATCCAGTGGTCGGCCACATAGGCCAGCGCATCTGGATCGAGGTTGTACTCGCTGGTGATGACCTGGGTGCCGATCGCCTTGTTGTAGGCCGCGTTGAAGTAGGCGCTGAACGGACCGTTGCTGTAGTCGGCACTGAACTCCAGGCCACGGATATGGCCGCGGCGGTAGTTGAAGGTCGAGTAGATGTAGGCGGCGCCGAACTGGCCTTCGTCCTGCAGGCGCGCGACGCGGCGGTCGTAAGCGTCCAGGCCCAGGGTCAGGTGTTCACCCAGCTGCTGCGAGACGCCGATGTCGTAGTAGTCGCTGCGCTCCGCCAGTGGCGTGTTGTTGCCGCCACTGGGTTGCTGGTTGGTGGTGCCGTCATACAGGGCGATATCGCTGCTGGCGATCAGCTCACTGGCCGGTGGCGTGAAGTAACGCGAGTAGCCGGCGTGCACGGTGGTGCTGTCGCTGGCATTCCAGACCACGCCCACGCGCGGGCTGAGCTGGCCCTCGGTGCGGCCGAAGGCCTTGTAGCGATCACCACGCAGGCCGTAGTTCACGGTCCAGTCGTCGCCGATCTTCCATTCATCCTGCACGTACAACGCCAGCGTGCTGGCATGGAAGGCGCTGCGGTCAGGAATCAGCAGCGGCGTGGTGCTGGACTGCTGGCCGGTGTCATCGACCGGGAACACCCAGCTGCTGTTGCTGGCCCGCGCGTTCTCGTAGTTGCCGTACAAGCCGTAGCGCAGCGTGTGGTCGTTGCCCAGTGGTGTGGAGAAGTCGGCCTGCAGGGTGTTGGCACGGTTGCTGCGCTGAACCTGCGAGGCGACGCCACTGAACACCAGGTCGCCGATGACGTCCGGATTGAACGCCACATCGCTGTAGCGCTGCCCGGCCGACAGTTGGTAGGCGGTGCTGCCCAGCGTGCCCTGCAGTACCAGCATGCCGAAGCGGGTGGTCTCGCGCTGGGTCTCATCCAGCTGGCTGGAATCGAAGGTGGTGGTATCGAGATAGCCGAATTGTGGCGTCTGCCCCGGATTGACCGGAATCTGGAAGCGGTTGTTGGCGAAGCCGGCGAACACGCTCAGGCGGGTGTTCTCGTTGACCAGGTAGGTCAGGTCGGCGAAGGCCTTGCCCTGGTGGGTGTCGTCGTGCAGCGGTTTGCGCGAGTTGGTGGGGTTCTCCAGGCCGACCTCGTTCTGGTCGTAATTGCCGGTCAGGAACCAGCTCCAGCGTCCCTGGTTGCCCCACCACGAGGCATTCGGGTTGATCTTGCCGAACGAGCCCGCGGTCAGCCCGGCACTGCCGCCATTGCCCAGCTCGGCGCCACTGCGGGTGGTGATGTCGACCACCGCCGCGGTGCGCTCGCCGAACTGGGCCGGCAGTGCGCCATCCATCAGGCGGATGCTCTTGATCGTGCGCGCGTCCAGGGTCTGGCCGAAGCCGGAGATCGATTCGGGCAGCAGTACGCCGTTGATCCGGTACTGCAGGTTGGCGTGGTCGCCGCGCACGTGCACGCCGCCATAGGAGTCCTGGACGACGCCGGGTGCCTGCAGCAGTACCTGGCTGAGCGGCGCAGAGGCACCCAGCGGCTGCTTCTGGATGTCCTCGGCGGTGATCTGGTACTGGCTGCTGCCGATGTCCGGCGACAGCGCGTTGCGGGCCTGGTCGAGCTGGGCGCTGACGGTGACCGTGTCGAGGTCCTTCACCGGGGTGGCATCCACCGGGGTGGCATCGGCAGCCGCGGCGAGGGAGGGCAGGCTGGCCAGGGTCAGGGCGAAGGTGATGCTGGTAGCGAGCAGGGAAGGCTTCATGGCGGATGGGCTGTGGAAGGGGCCGGTGGGGATGGAGTGTTACTTCGTAACAGCGCGAGGCGCATCATGCACCTGTCCGGGCGGCCGTGGCCATGCGGTTTGTGGCCGATCGCGATGCGCTTTCCCCGGCGTTCAGTCATGTGCAGACGGCGCCCGGTGCTTTGCGCCAGCGGCTGGCTCTGCGACCATGACCGCCCCCCATCCCGGAAGTCTGCAATGAGCCTGTCCGCCGTTCCGCCCGTGCCCGATCCCGCCGCAGCCGCCACTGGCGCCGCCTGGTCGCCGGAGAGCTGGCGTGGCAAGACCGCGCTGCAGATGCCGACCTACCCGGACCCGGTGGCGCTGGATGCCGCTCTGCACGAACTGAAGCGGCTGCCGCCGCTGGTCACCTCGTGGGAAATCCTGGCGCTGAAGCAGCAGCTGGCCGAGGCCCAGGAAGGCAAGCGCTTCCTGCTGCAGGGCGGCGATTGCGCCGAGAATTTCAGCGACTGCGAATCGGGCACCATTTCCAACCGGCTGAAGGTGCTGCTGCAGATGAGCCTGGTGCTGGTGCATGGCCTGCGCCAGCCGGTGATCCGGGTCGGCCGCTTCGCCGGCCAGTACGCCAAGCCGCGTTCGGCCGATACCGAGACCCGCGACGGCGTGACCCTGCCCAGCTATCGTGGCGATGTGATCAATGCGCCGGCGTTCACCGAGGCGGCGCGCCTGCCGGACCCGAAGCGGATGCTGCAGGCGCATGCACATTCGGCGATGACCATGAACTTCGTGCGGGCGCTGATCGATGGCGGCTTCGCCGACCTGCACCATCCGGAGTACTGGAACCTGGAGTGGGTGCGGCATTCGCCGCTGGCTGCCGAGTACCAGAAGATGGTGGCGTCGATTGGTGATGCGGTGCACTTCATGGAAACCCTGGCCGGGGCCCGCGTGCACAACCTCAACCGCATCGACTTCTACACCTCGCATGAAGCGCTGCTGCTGCCCTACGAGCAGGCGCTGACCCGGCAGGTGCCGCGCCAGCAGGGCTGGTTGAACCTGAGCACGCATTACCCGTGGATCGGCATGCGCACGGCCGCGCTCGATGGCGCGCACGTGGAATACCTGCGTGGCGTGCGCAACCCGATTGCGATCAAGGTGGGCCCGTCGGTGACGCCGGACCAGCTGCTGCGCCTGATCGATGTGCTCAACCCGCATGATGAGCCGGGCCGACTGAGCTTCATCCACCGCATGGGTGCAGCGCAGATCGCCGAGAAGCTGCCGCCGCTGCTGGATGCGGTCAAGCGCGATGGCCGCCGCGTGCTGTGGGTGTGCGACGCGATGCACGGCAATACCGAAAGCACCGCCAATGGCTTCAAAACGCGCCGCTTCGACAATGTGCGTGGCGAAGTGGAGATGTCGTTCGATCTGCATGCGGCCGCAGGCACGCGACTGGGCGGTGTGCACCTGGAGCTGACCGGCGAAGACGTGACCGAGTGCACCGGTGGCGCGCGCGAACTGACCGAGCGTGACCTGGAGCGCGCGTATCGCTCGACGGTGGACCCGCGGTTGAACTACGAGCAGTCGCTGGAGATCGCGATGGCGATCGTGCGCAAGCAGGAACAAGTGCGGTAAGGGATTTTCGGCAGGGCTTGCAGCCCTGCACCTGCTGTAGTGCCGGCCGCTGGCCGGCAACCTCAACAGCAACGGCAGAAGCGGATATTCCGTGGGATGGCGGGGCGGTGTGGGTAGTCAGGACACGCCGTAAACCCATCCATGGGGGCTCGATGGCGCCATCCATGGCGCCAACGGTCCTGCCTATCCACACCGCCCCGCCTCTGGCAGATTCCGGCGGCTGTTGGTAGGTGTCGACCTTGGTCGACACGGTAATCCACGCCATGCGTGGATGAATCACTATGGAAATCGAATGTTTCGATATCTGTGAGATTTGAGCCGAGCATGGCTCGGCTCTACAAAAAATGCCGACAGATCGCAGAAAACTGTCGAAGGCGGGGTGGGTCCGGTTGCGGGGGCGTGAGCCGCATGGATGCGGCGACCGAGCTTACATGGACGTACTTGCAGCGTCCCCCGCAACCGGACCCGCCCCGCCACCCCACAGGAAACCCGCTTCTGCTTCGGCTGTTGCTGTTGCTGTTGCTTCGGCTCGCAGCAGGTGCAGGGCTGCAAGCCCTGCCGACCAACACCCTCCTTACGAACGACTGACGTGACGCTCATGCGCCATGCGCGAGGCTGTCCGCCTGCTGTTCGAGTGGAGGTGGCAACGGTGCACTGGCAAAGCGCACAGGCCTACGCATGGCCGTTGGGATTGGCCGTTGTAGTGGGCGGCATCGGCGCGTGGTTGATCCTGTGGATCTACCATCGACTGAAAGGGCGTGATCGCCGGCGCGCACGCATCGGACGTGTGCTCGGGTTGCCGCTGGCCACCGCATGGCCGCTGCTGTTGTTGATCCCCGCATTGCAGGCCACGCCGCTGCAGGATCCGGTGCTGGGCAACCTGCAGCATGTGCTGCACATCGCGCTGACCGCATGCTTCATCTGGCTGCTGGTGCGCGCGGTGGCGGCGGGTGAGCGCGCGATCCTGCGCAGTCATCCCATCGATGTCTCCGACAATCTGGAGGCACGCCGCATCCAGACCCAGACCCGGGTGCTCAGCCGCGTTCTGATGGGCGCCATCATCGTGCTCGGCGCGTCGCTGGTACTGCTGACGTTCCCGATGGTGCAGAAGATCGGCACCGCGCTGCTGGCCTCGGCGGGCCTGATCGGCCTGGTGGCGGGTATCGCCGCCAAGCCGGTGTTCGGCAACCTGATCGCTGGCCTGCAGATCGCGGTGACGCAGCCGATCCGGCTGGATGACGTGGTGATCGTCGAGGGCGAGTGGGGGCGCATCGAGGAGATCGGCAGCAGCTACGTGGTGGTGCGTATCTGGGATAAGCGGCGGATGGTGGTGCCGCTGACCTGGTTCATCGAAAACCCGTTCCAGAACTGGACACGGCGCAGCGCCGATCTGCTCGGCACCGCGTTCCTGTGGTTGGACTACCGTGCGCCGATTGCGGCGATCCGTGCTGAGCTGGAGCGCATCTGTCGCGGCGAAGCATTGTGGGATGGCCGGGTCTGTGTGACCCAGGTGACCGAGACCAGCGAGCGTGCGATCCAGGTGCGCCTGCTGGTCAGCGCGCGCAGCTCCGGCGATGCCTTCGATCTGCGTTGCCTGGTGCGCGAACGCATGCTCGATTTCCTCGCGCGTGAGCATCCGCAGTCGCTGCCGCAGGTGCGTGCGCGGCTGCAGCATGCAGACGAACTGGACATGCCGCGCGGTCCACGTGCACGCACAGCAGATGTGCGTTCGCCGGGTGCGGAAGATGGCGAGGCGGCGATCGTACCGGTGGAGCCGGAACCCGAACGGTAGCGCCGGCCGCTGGCCGGCAACTCCGGATCTGCCGGCCAGCGGCCGGCACTACCGGATCACGGCTCGCCAGCGTCGATCAGTGCGTCGGTATCGAAGTGCGGTGGTCGCCGCGCGCGCGTGCGCTGCTCATAGGCATAGGCCATCTCGATCAGCTTCGGTTCGCTCCAGGCGGTACCCATGAACAGCAGGCCGACCGGCAGGCCATCGATCTGCCCCATCGGCACGGTGAGGCTGGGATAGCCGGCCACGGCGGCGGCGCTGTAGCTTTCACCGGGGAAGTCGTCGCCTTCGCTGCGGATCGGCCATGCCACGCCGGTGGTGGGCGCGACCAGCGCATCAAGCTGGTGGGCGGCAAGGGCGGCATCGATGCCCTCCGGGCCAGCCAGCCGGCGTGCATCGCTGCGTGCGCGGATATAGGCAGGGTCGGCCAGGCCGGCGGTGGCATCGGCTTCCACCAGCAGTTCCTGGCCGAACAGGCCCAGTTCCTGTTTGCTGTGCGCCTGGTTGAAGGCGATCAGGTCGGCCAGGCTGCGCAGTGGCGCTCGGTGGGTGCTGAAGTAGCGCTCCAGCCCGGCCTTGAATTCGTACAGCAGCAGCGTGCGTTCGGCCTCGGCCCAGGCGCCCTGGTTGGGCAGCTCCACCGGTACCACCACGGCGCCGGCGCGGCGCAGCTCGGTGGCGGCCTGTTCGATCAGTGGCGGCATGCCGCGGTACTTCAGCAGCGGTGTCTGCAGCAGGCCGATGCGCTTGCCACGCAGGCCCTGCGGGTCCAGTCGCGCGGTGTAGTCGTAGACCGCGCGGCCAGGCATGGTCGCGGTGGCCGGATCGGCATCGTCGCGGCCGGCGATCGCGGTCAGCACGGCGGCGGCGTCAGCCACACTGCGCGCCATCGGTCCGGCGGTGTCCTGGCTGAAGGAGATCGGGATGATGCCATCGCGGCTGACCAGGCCGACCGTCGGCTTCAGGCCGACCACGCCGTTGATCGCCGCCGGGCAGACGATGCTGCCGTCGGTTTCGGTGCCGATCGCCACGCTGGCCAGGTTGGCGGCCACGGCCACCGCGCTGCCGCTGCTGGAACCACACGGCGAATGGCTGATGCGATAGGGGTTGCGGGTCTGGCCGCCACGCGCGCTCCAGCCGGAGATCGAATCATTGCCGCGGAAGTTGGCCCATTCGCTGAGGTTGGTCTTGCCCAGCACCACCGCACCGGCGTCGCGCAGCCGGCGCACCAGGTAGGCGTCATCCGGGCGGAAGCCCTGCAGGGCCAGCGAGCCGGCACTGGTGGCCATCGGCGCGGCGTTGATGTTGTCCTTCAGCAGCAGCGGGATGCCGTGCAGCGGCCCGCGCAGGCGCCCATCGCGGCGCTCGCGGTCGCGCTCGGCGGCTTCCTTCAGGGCGTCGGGGTTGAGCTCGATCACCGCGCGCAGGCGTGGCCCGGTGCGGTCCAGGGCGGCAATGCGCTGCAGGTAGGCCTGGGTCAGGGTGGTGCTGTCCAGTTCCCCGGCGGTCATCCGCGCCTGCAGGTCGGTGACATCGGTTTCGGCGTACGGGAACGGCACGTTGCGGCTCGCGGGTTCGGCCGCATGCGCGCTGGGCGTGGCCGGGCTGCAGCCAGCCGAAAGCAGCGCAGGCAGCGCGGCGAGCAGGCAGGTCAGCAGAGGCGGCAAGGACGGGCGCATGGGGCGGCTTGGTCGGCTCCAATCCCCAGTGTAGCCGGTGCTCAGCGGTGGCGCTTGCGCAGGTCGCGGGCGAGCACGTAGACCACGATCAGGTTGATCGCCAGGATCGTCCACGACGGCCAGCCGGGGTGGCGGATGATCGCGAAGATGTCGAAGGGCAGGTACAGCGAGGCGGTCAGGCAACCCAGCCAGGAGGCCCAGGCCTTGGCGCGCCACAGGCCCCAGGCTTCGACCAGGTGCAGCAGGCCGTAGCCGATCATCCCCGCCGCGGCCAGGTGCACCGCGTCGGGGCTGATCATGTGCAGCAGCGAGGGCAGGGTGCCATGGTCCGGATCCAGGCTGAAACGCCGGATCAGGACCATGATGCCGTGCCGCAGCGGCTGCGGTCCGAGCACTTCCAGCCCGGTGGCAGCCAACAGCGCCAGCATCGCCTTGCTCGCTTCGAGCAGGGCGATGACATGGAGACCCGGATGCCGGTGTGGATCCGGGTTGTAGCCGCTCTGGTTCACGGGGTGCTGGCTCAGCCGCCGCGCGAAGCCTTCTTGCGGTCGCTTTCGGTCAGGAACTTCTTGCGCAGACGGATCTCCTTCGGGGTGATCTCGACCAGCTCGTCGTCTTCGATGAAGTCCAGGGCCTGTTCCAGCGAGTACTTGATCGCCGGGGTCAGCTGGATCGCATCGTCCTTGCCCGAAGCGCGCATGTTGGTCAGCGGCTTGGTCTTGATCGCGTTGACGGTCAGGTCGTTGTCCTTGGAGTGGATGCCGACCAGCTGACCTTCATACACGTTGTCGCCTTCAGCAGCGAACAGCTTGCCGCGTTCCTGCAGCGGGCCCAGCGAGTAGGCCGGCGTGGTGCCCGGCGCATTGGCGATCATCACGCCGTTGATGCGCTTGGCGATCGCGCCCTGTTCCTTCGGACCGTAGTGGTCGAACACGTGGAACAGCAGGCCCGAACCCTGGGTCAGGGTCTTGAACTCGTTCTGGAAGCCGATCAGGCCACGGGCCGGGATCGAGTACTCCAGGCGCACGCGGCCCTTGCCGTCCGATTCCATGTTCTTCAGCTGGCCCTTGCGGGTGCCCAGCTTTTCCATCACGCCGCCCTGGTGGATTTCTTCGATGTCCACCACCAGCTGCTCGATCGGCTCCATCATCTGGCCGTCGATTTCCTTGATGATCACTTCCGGGCGCGACACGGCCAGCTCGTAGCCTTCGCGACGCATGTTCTCGATCAGCACCGACAGGTGCAGTTCGCCACGGCCGGAAACCAGGAACTTGTCAGCGTCTTCCAGCTGCTCGACCTTCAGGGCCACGTTGTGGACCTTTTCACGGTCCAGGCGGTCCTTGATCTGGCGGCTGGTCAGGAACTTGCCACCGGACAGGTCCTTGTTGCCGGCGAACGGCGAGTTGTTGACCTGGAAGGTCATCGAGATGGTCGGCTCGTCGACGGTCAGCGCCGGCAGGGCTTCCGGGGTGTCCGGGGCGCAGATGGTGTCGGAGATGGTCAGCTCCTGGATGCCGGAGATGGCCACGATGTCGCCGGCCTCGGCGGTATCCTGCTCGATGCGCTCCAGGCCCATGAAGCCCAGCACCTGCAGCACCTTGCCGTTGCGCTTCTTGCCTTCACGGTCGATGACCGCGACCTGCATGTTCTTCTTCAGGGTGCCGCGCTGGATGCGGCCGATGCCGATCACGCCCACGAAGTTGTTGTAGTCCAGCTGGCTGATGCGCATCTGGAACGGGCCTTCCGGGTCCACTTCCGGACGCGGCGCGTGCTGCATGATCGCTTCGTACAGCGGGGTCATGTCGCCATCGCGCACGGTGTCTTCCAGGCCGGCGTAGCCGTTCAGGCCCGAGGCGTAGACGATCGGGAAGTCCAGCTGCTCGTTGGTGGCGCCGAGCTTGTCGAACAGGTCGAAGACCTGGTCGATCACCCATTCCGGACGGGCGCCCGGACGGTCGACCTTGTTGACCACGACGATCGGCTTGAAGCCCATCGCGAAGGCCTTCTGGGTCACGAAGCGGGTCTGCGGCATCGGGCCGTCCATCGCATCGACCAGGATCAGCACGGTGTCGACCATCGACAGCACGCGCTCGACCTCACCACCGAAGTCGGCGTGGCCGGGGGTGTCGACGATGTTGATCCGGTTCTTGATACCGGTCTTCTTGTCTTCCCAGGTGATGGCGGTGTTCTTGGCCAGGATGGTGATGCCGCGTTCCTTTTCCTGGTCGTTGCTGTCCATCACGCGCTCGGCGAGGACGGTGCGCTCGGACAGGGTGCCGGACTGCTTCAGCAGCTGGTCGACCAGGGTGGTCTTGCCATGGTCGACGTGGGCGACGATGGCGATGTTGCGAAGATTTTCGATGGACATACGAAAGGGGGCCAGTCGGCGCCGGATTTGGAAAAAGAAGTCCAACATTATACGTCGAACTTGACGATTCGCGAAAAGGTGGATTTCACGCCCGTCACGGGGCCCATTCAGCTGGCGGTCCGCGGCGCCGGTCGAGGCCGCCTGGCCTGCACGGCGGGGCAGCCCGTCCCGTGGCTGAAGCCCGGATCTGCGCCCATGGTCGAAGCCGCCGCCGCCACGAGGCAGGTGTAAACTAGGTGGCTAGACGCGTTCCCCTCTGCATCAAGGATCTTCATGTCCCTCATCGCCACTTTCGACACCACCCAGGGCCCGATCAAGGTCGAGCTGTTCGCCGACAAGGCGCCGCTGACCGTGGCCAACTTCGTGAACCTGGTCAAGCACGGTTTCTATGACGGCCTGATCTTCCACCGCGTGATCGCCGACTTCATGATCCAGGGCGGCTGCCCGCAGGGTCGTGGCACCGGCGGCCCGGGCTACAAGTTCGAAGACGAGAAGAATGGCGTGAAGCACGAGGTCGGCTCGCTGTCGATGGCCAACGCCGGCCCGAACACCAACGGCAGCCAGTTCTTCATCACCCACATCAAGACCGACTGGCTGGACGGCCGCCACACCGTCTTCGGCAAGGTCCTGGAAGGCCAGGCCATCGTCGATTCGGTCAAGCAGGGCGACGTGATCCATTCGATCACCCTGGAAGGCGACGTCGACGCCGTGCTGGCCGCCCAGGCCGAGCGCGTCGCGGAGTGGAACAAGCACCTCGCCGCCTGATCCCCCTTCGAAACGGCCACCCACGGGTGGCCGTTTCCCTGTTCCCCGCCGCCCGCCAGGCCTGCGTGGCCACGCCCGCGGCGTCCCATCAAACGCTTGCAAGCAAGAGGAAACCCCCATGAAAGCACCCGTTCGTGTTGCCGTGACCGGCGCCGCCGGCCAGATCGGTTATGCCCTGCTGTTCCGCATCGCCTCCGGCGAAATGCTGGGCAAGGACCAGCCGGTCATCCTGCAGCTGCTGGAACTGCCGGTCGACAAGGCCCAGGCCGCCCTGAAGGGCGTGATGATGGAGCTGGAAGACTGCGCCTTCCCGCTGCTGGCCGGCATGGTCGGCACCGATGACGCTGAAGTCGCGTTCAAGGACGCCGACATCGCCCTGCTGGTCGGCGCGCGTCCGCGTGGCCCGGGCATGGAGCGCAAGGACCTGCTGCTGGAAAACGCCAAGATCTTCACCGCCCAGGGCGCGGCGCTGAACAAGGTCGCCAGCCGTGACGTGAAGGTGCTGGTGGTCGGCAACCCGGCCAACACCAACGCCTACATCGCGATGAAGTCGGCCCCGGACCTGAAGCCGGAGAACTTCACCGCCATGCTGCGCCTGGACCACAACCGCGCGCTGAGCCAGCTGTCGACCAAGCTCGGCAAGCCGGTCGGTGGCATGGAGAAGCTGGTCGTATGGGGCAACCACAGCCCGACCATGTACCCGGACTACCGTTTCGCCACCGCCGATGGTGCGTCGATCGCCGATGCGATCAACGACCAGGAGTGGAACGCCAACACCTTCATCCCGACCGTCGGCAAGCGCGGCGCGGCGATCATCGAAGCCCGTGGCTCGTCCTCGGCTGCCTCGGCCGCCAACGCAGCCATCGACCACGTGCGTGACTGGGTGCTGGGCAGCAACGGCAAGTGGGTCACCATGGGCGTGCCGTCCGACGGTTCCTACGGCATTCCGGAAGGCGTGATCTTCGGCTTCGCGGTGACCACCGAGAACGGCAAGTACACCCTGGTCAAGGATCTGCCGATCGACGACTTCAGCCAGAAGTACATCGACAAGACCCTGGCCGAGCTGGAAGAAGAGCGCGCCGGCGTCGCCCACCTGCTGGGCTGATGCAGGCGGTACCGGCCCTGGTCGGTACGCAGAAGACGGGGAAGCTTCGGCTTCCCCGTTTTTGTTTGGACGGATACGGAACCGCATGATCCACCTGCATTACATCGACGACGCGCTGCTGGTGGCCGAGAAGCCGGCCGGCCTGCTGTCCGTGCCTGGCCGAAGCGCCGAGAACCAGGACTGCGTGGTCGCGCGGCTGCAGGCGCTGTACCCGGATGCGTTGACCGTGCATCGCCTGGACCAGGTGACCTCCGGCCTGCTGCTGCATGCGCGTGGCAAGGACATGCAGGCAGCGTTGTCGATGCAGTTCGAGCAGCGCCAGGTTGGCAAGCGGTATGAAGCGGTGGTGCAGGGGCTGCTCGAAGGCGATGCCGGCGAAGTGGACCTGCCGCTGATCGTGGACTGGCCGAACCGGCCGAAGCAGATGGTCGACCATGAGCGTGGCAAGCCGGCGTTGACCCGCTGGCGCGTACTGGCCCGTGATGTTGAGGCGAAGCACACCCGGGTGGCGTTGGAGCCGATCACTGGCCGCAGCCATCAGCTGCGCCTGCACATGGCCAGTCTCGGTCATCCCATCGTCGGTGACGCGCTGTACGGTGCAGCACCGGCGCTACGCGTGCACCTGCATGCGCGCAGCCTGCGGTTCACCCATCCAGTGACGGGCGAGGCGCTCGCGTTCGAGTCCACGACTCCGTTCTAGGGGTTCGGCAGGGCTTGCAGCCCTGCACCTGCGGTAGTGCCGGCCGCTGGCCGGCAACAGCAACAGCAACAGCAAGAGCAACAGCAACAGCAACAGCAAGAGCAACAGCAACAGCAACAGCGCGCATTCCGTGGGATGGCGGGGCACTGTGGGTGTGCGGGGACGCCGTAAACCCGTCCATGGGGGCTTGGTCGCGGCTTGCTCGTGTGCGCTGTCCTGCGCACACGGCAAGACCGGGGTTGGGCGTCCTGCCCAACCCGCCCGAGGCATGCCTCGGGCCCATGCCGCTCACACCCCGCAAACCCACAGTGCCCCGCCTTCGACAGGTTCCCGCGGCTGTTGGTAACCACGGCCGTCGTTCCGCGCGGCTGTTGGTAGGTGTCGACCTTGGTCGACACGATTTCTCTGTCAGATATCGAATGAATCATCCACGCATGGCGTGGATCTACCGTGTCGACCAAGGTCGACACCTACCAGAGCAATTTGCCGTTCCGGCAGATCGCGGAAAATTGTCGAAGGCGGGGTGGGTCCGGTTGCGGGAGTGTCCGCGGCATGGATGCCGCGGCCAAGCCCCCAAGGACGGGTTTACGGCGTCTCCCGCAACCGGACCCACCCCGCCATTCCCCAGGAAACCAGCTTCTGCTGTTGCTTGGGCTTCGGCCTCTGCAGGTGCAGGGCTGCAAGCCCTGCAGAACAAAACCCCACCCCCTACCAAGGTAGGGCGGCCCGCGCGGCAGCGCCGGACTATCCTCGAACCCATGACTTTGTCTGGGAGGGCTGCGTCATGAACTACGAGGAAACCTACCGTCGCTCGATCGACGAGCCGGAGGCCTTCTGGGGCGAGGAAGCCAAGCGCATCCATTGGCACAAACCGCCGCAGCAGGTGCTCGACTACAGCAACCCGCCGTTCCGGCGCTGGTTCGTCGGTGGTGAAACCAATCTCTGCTACAACGCCGTCGACCGCCACCTGGCCGAGCGCGCCGACCAGCTCGCGCTGGTCGCCATCTCCACCGAAACCAACAGCACCCGCGAGATCACCTATCGCCAGCTGTATCGCGAAGTGAACGACTTCGCCGCCGTGCTCAAGCATCTCGGCGTCGGTCACGGTGACCGCGTGGTGATCTACATGCCGAACATGGCCGAAGCGGTGTTCGCCATGCTCGCCTGTGCGCGCATCGGCGCCGTGCATTCGGTGGTGTTCGGTGGCTTCGCCGCGCACAACCTGGCGCTGCGCATCGACGATGCCAAGCCGAAGCTGCTGATCGCCGCCGATGCCGGCATGCGCGGTGGCAAGCTGATTCCGTACAAGCCGATGGTCGACGCCGCCTGCGCCGAAGCCACGTCACCGCCACCGCACGTGCTGATCGTGTCACGCGGGCTGGATGCGGCCCAGCCGCGGGTACCGGGCCGCGATGTGGACTACGCCACGCTGCGCGCGCAGATCGGTGAAGTCGATGTGCCGGTGCAGTGGCTGGAAGCGAGCGAACCGAGCTATCTGCTGTATACCTCCGGCACCACCGGCAAGCCGAAGGGCGTGCAGCGCGATGTGGGGGGCTATGCGGTGGCGATGGCACAGTCGATGGAAACGGTGTTCGACTGCAAGCCGGGCCAGGTGATGTTCTCCACCTCCGACGTCGGCTGGGCGGTCGGCCATTCCTACAATGTGTACGGCCCGCTGATCGGTGGCTGCACGTCGCTGCTGTACGAAGGGCTGCCGACCAACCCGGACCCGGGCATCTGGTGGGCGCTGTGCGAGCAGTACAACGTGCGCACGATGTTTTCATCGCCCACCGCCATCCGCGTGCTGAAGAAGCACGACGCCGATTTCATCCATCGCCACGACCTGGGGGCGCTGAAGTACCTGTTCCTGGCCGGCGAGCCGCTGGACGAACCGACCGCGCACTGGATCAGCGAAGCGCTCGGCAAGCCGATCATCGACAACTACTGGCAGACCGAAACCGGCTGGCCGGCATTGACCCTGCTGCCGGGCCTGGAGATGAAGCCGGTGCGTTTCGGCTCGCCCGGGTTCCCCAATCTCGGCTACCGGATGAAGGTGATCGACGAGAACACCGGCGAGGAAGTGGCACCGGGGCAGAAGGGCGTGCTGGTGGTGTCGCCGCCGCTGCCGCCGGGCTGCATGAGCACGGTGTGGAACGACGACAGCCGTTTCCTGCAGAGTTACTTCAGCCACTTCAAGGAACTGCTGTACAGCTCGCTGGACTGGGCGATCCGCGATGACGATGGCTATACCTTCATCCTCGGCCGTACCGACGATGTGATCAACGTGGCCGGCCATCGTCTGGGCACGCGCGAGATCGAGGAGGCCATCTCCAGCCATCCGCGCGTGGCCGAGGCGGCGGTGATCGGGGTCAAGGACGAACTGAAGGGGCAGGTGCCGCTGGTGTTCGTCACCCTCAAGCAGGGTCTCGAGGGCGAAGATCCGGCGCCGGTGGTGGCCGAGATGATGGCCACGGTGACCACCTCGCTCGGCGCGGTCGCACGCCCTGCGCACGTGCACGTGGTCAATGCGCTGCCCAAGACCCGCTCCGGCAAGCTGCTGCGGCGCTCGCTGCAGGCGCTGGCCGAACAGCGCGACCCGGGTGACCTGTCGACGCTGGACGACCCCAGCGCGCTGGAGGAGATCCGCCGCGCGCTGGGACGCTGATCCGGCAACCTCGGGAATCATGGGATTGCCGGCCAGCGGCCGGCACTACCCTCCGCGTCCAGAACATGCGCTAAGCTCGGCCTGTCATCGACCTGCAATACGCGGCGCGCGCCGGGGAACGCGCGCGCCGCCCGGCGATGGCATACAGGGGAGCGTGCCCGCCAGGGCGCGCCGGCATTGCGCATCGAGGGAGGGGGAAGCAATGGCATTGCTGCACGCCAAGACGGCGGCTGGCCGTCAGGAAATCGAAGACCGGGGCCGGCGCCTGCCGGCGGCACTGCGTTCGATCCTGCTGATGGTCGACGGCCATCGCGACGACACCGAACTGCGCGGCCTGTTCGAAGGCCTGCGGGCACCGCCGGATGCACTGGAGCAGTTGGCCGCGCAGGGCCTGATCGAAGTGATCGGTGGCAGTGCCGAAGCCACACCGGCACGCGGCATCAGTACCGGCCGCGAACAGGACCCGGCGCTGTACCAGCAGCTGTACGACGCGATGAGTGAGGCCGTGCGTCGGCATCTGGGCCTGAAGGGCTATTTCATGCAGTTGAAGATCGAACGCTGCACCGATGCGCTGGCACTGGAACGCCTGTGCCCGGAACTGCTGGCGGCGGTGGGCAAGGCACGCAGCCCGGCGCTGGCGCAGCGCTGGTGGCAGGAAACCCAGGCGGCCGTGGTCAATGGCGGCGGCGAGGTCGTGCAGGCCTGAGCCACCGCGTAAAGTGATCGGTTCACTTCCCCACAAGGAGTCCCGCGTGCAGGACGACCACGACGACACCGATACCCCCGGCTGGGACGCGATCAATGCGGCGCTGGCGCCGCTGTATGCCGG
This sequence comes from Stenotrophomonas sp. WED208, assembly GCF_040984485.1. Classification (NCBI taxonomy): domain Bacteria; kingdom Pseudomonadati; phylum Pseudomonadota; class Gammaproteobacteria; order Lysobacterales; family Lysobacteraceae; genus Stenotrophomonas; species Stenotrophomonas sp. WED208. Next base: position 3,764,938 of record NZ_JAZARB010000001.1, on the reverse strand, counting down.
GCAGGAGCCGCGTCACTACGGCACCGCGCTTCCGTACACGCTCGGAGGCCAGGATCCGCTCGATGGCATCAGCGTGTACTGGGCGGATGCGCCGGTTCCACACTGGCATTACATCACTTACGGCTTCTCCGAGTTGTATGCCAAGGAGAGCAGCGATGCCGCCGCCAGCGGCTATGGTTTCGAGTTGACCTTCCGCCTCGCTGCCGAAACCGGTGAGGACGCCGGCAGCGCGCCGCCGGTGTGGCCGATGAATCTGCTGCAGAACCTGGCGCGCTACGTGTTCGGCAGTGGCAACGTGTTCGAGGATGGTCATCACCTCAATGCCAACGGCCCGATCGCGCTGGAGACCGACACGCGCTTGTGCCACCTGGCCTTCATTGCCGATCCGCAGTTGCCGGCGCGGGACACGGCCAATGGCCATCTGCAGTTCCTGCAGCTGGTCGGTTTGACCGATGAAGAGATGGAGGCGGTCAAGCGCTGGTCGACGCGCGGCGTGCTGCAGGCAGTGCAGCCGGCGATGCCGTTGTGGATCAGCGCTCTGCATCGCGGCAATTTGCTGGACGATCCGGCACTGGCCGCGCAGGTGCAGGCCGGCAGCGAGCGCGAGGGCTCCAGCACCGGCATGTTGTTCATCGAGACGCTGGACTGGCGCCAGGAGGGGGGCGTCACCACCCTGGTGCTCGGCGCTGGCCAGGTGGCCAGCGTGTGCGAGCTGCTGCCGCTACGGCTGCGCCACGGCAAATCGCTGGAACTGGTCAGCCGCGAGCGGCAATGGGAATTCATTCCGGCTGGACGCGGTGAAGTGGGTGACGTGTCCGCCGACAGCGCGCGCTGGGCACTGGACGAGTCGGGACTGCAGGCGCTGGCAGGCGTGCGGGCCGAGCGCGGGATCTACCCGGTGGCCGGGGCGCTGCGCATCGAAGTGGTGCCGACCTACCTGCGCGATGCCAAGGGCGAAGTGATCCGCCAGATCGGCTGAGTGTGACGATGGCACCGGTGGGTCAGAGCCGCCTGCTGTGCAGACGGCTCCGACCCCGCCCTGGCAGCCGTGTCGGGGTCGGATCCGTTCGCCACGCGAACGGCTCCGACCCATGGTCTGGATCAGGCCAGGCCTTCGGCCTTCAGTGCGGCCTCCACGCCTGCATCGGCGTCCATGCGCGCCTTGTAGGCGGCCAGATTGTCCAGGCCGGACAGGTCGACCTTGGTGCCGGCGGCCCAGCGCAGGGTGATGTAGAAGTACGGGTCGGCGAAGCTGCGGAAGCCGGCCAGCCAGGGCTTGTCGGCCAGCTGCCTGTCGGCGGTCTCGAACAGGCCGCGAAGGCGCTTGTGCGCGGCGGCACGGATCGCGTCGTACTGGCCTTCGTCGGCAATGAACTTGCCCGGCGAGAACAGCGGCGAGAAGGCCGGATGCACATCGGAATTGACGAAGGCCAGCCAGCGGGTGGCTTCGGCGCGCTGGCGCGGGCTGCCGTCGCCGCCGAGGCCAGCCTGCGGGAAGCTGTCGGCGATGTAGCCCATGATCGCGGCGTTCTGCAGCAGCACGAAGTCGCCGTCGACCAGCGCAGGAACGGCACCGGCCGGATTGATCTTGAGGAATTCCGGACCCTTCAGGGTGTCCTTGTTCAGCAGTTCAACCTCGAACGGCTGGCCGGTCCACTGCAGGGCGATGTGGTCGGCGGTGGAACAGGCACCGGGCTTGCTGTACAGCTTCATGGGAACTCCAGGTGATGCGGGCGGGAAGCGCCCACTATCCCAGAGCCTGGCGGCGGGCGGCAACGCTGCCGCCAGCACGGATCGTTACGACTGCCGTGGCTTGAGGTTCTGCACCTTATAGAAGGTGTGATCGCCGATGGTGGCCACCTGGTAGGCATTGCGCCAGTTCGGGCTGGCGATGGACAGCGCAGCGAAATGGCTGGCACCGGGCACGATCTCGCGGCGCTCGCCGGCCGGCAGCGCCCAGTTGCGCTCGGCGTCGAAGGCCACGTTCATCGCCTCGCTCCAGGCCGCGTCGTTGCCCAGCTGGGTGCCGGGGGAGACGATGGTCGGCGCGAACTGCTTGCGCGCGGTGACCACCTGGCACATGGAGTCGCCCCACAGGCCACTGTCGAGGCGGCGCAGGGCGACCTCGGCGACGGCCTGCTGGCCACGCAGGGTCTGGTCGCGGGCTTCCAGGTAAACGGTGGTGCTCAAACACAATGAATCAGCGGCCGGCTGAGGCAACAACTGCGACAGCCAGAGAATCCAGGCCAGTTTCATATAACTCCTTGCTCCGTGTGGGCCGCACCCTCCGGTTCCGGCCGCAGGGGCGACAGGAGGCGGGGCACGACTTGGCGTCATGGGGAGGCGGCCATCGGGGCCGCCCCGTGGGCAGCCCCAAAAGAAACGATCAATACCGATCGAGGGGGCTGCGCCGGCTCACCGGAAACTGGCTGGTGAGCGGAAAGATGGCGCAAGGTAGGGGGGCATAGCCGAACGCATCGTGAACCGTCCGGCTTGACATTCAGGTTCGGCAGGGGTGACGGAAATCACATTCCGCCCCCCATTCAGGCACCCATCAGAGCGCGGCGGCGACCCGGCTGCCCTGGTCGATGGCCCGCTTCGCATCCAGTTCGGCGGCCACATCGGCCCCCCCGATCAGCTGCGCGTTGATGCCGGCGGCCTGCAGTTCGGCCTGTAGCGCACGGTTCGGTTCCTGCCCGGCGCAGATCACCACGTGGTCGACCGGCAGCAGCTGCTCGCTGCCTTCCACGCGGATGCGCAGGCCTTCGTCGTCCACGCCCAGGTACTCGACGCCGCCGAGCATGCGCACGCCCTTGGCCTTCAGTGTGGCGCGGTGGATCCAGCCGGTGGTCTTGCCCAACCGTGCACCGGGCTTGCCCGGGCTGCGCTGCAGCAGCCACAGCCGACGCGGTGACGCTTCGACCTCGGGACGGGCCAGCGCGCCGCGGGCCTCGAACGCGCTGTCCACGCCCCATTCGGCCATCCAGCGCTGCGGGTCCAGCGAAGGCGACTCGCCGGCGTGGCTGAGGAACTCGCCGACATCGAAGCCGATGCCGCCGGCGCCGATGATCGCCGCATTGGTGCCTACTTCAACCCGGCCCAGCAACACGTCCAGGTAGCTGACCACTTTGGCGTGGTCGGCGCCGGGGAAGTCGACCCTGCGCGGGGTGATGCCGGTGGCCAGCACCACCTCGTCGAAGCCGGCCAGGGTGGCGGCGTCGGCGCGGGTGCCCAGGCGCAGCTGCACACCGGTTTCGGCCAGCGTGTGGCGGAAGTAGCGCAGGGTCTCGTGGAACTCTTCCTTGCCGGGGATGCGCTTGGCCACGTTGAACTGGCCGCCGATCTCATCATTGGCATCGAACAGGGTGACCTGGTGGCCGCGCTCGGCGGCGACGGTGGCACAGGCCAGGCCGGCCGGGCCGGCGCCGACCACGGCGACCTTCTTCGGGGCCTGGGTGGGACGGTAGACCAGCTCGGTCTCGTGGGCGGCGCGCGGATTGACCAGGCAGCTGGCCAGCTTGTTCTCGAATACGTGGTCCAGGCAGGCCTGGTTGCAGGCGATGCAGGTGTTGATCGCCTCGGCGCGGCCGGCGCGGGCCTTGTTCGGCCACTGCGGGTCGGCCAGCAGCGGGCGCGCCAGCGACACCATGTCGGCACCGCCACCCGCCAGGATGCGCTCGGCCACCTCGGGCATGTTGATGCGGTTGGTCGCCACCAGTGGCAGCGTGACATGCGGTTTCAGCTTGGCGGTGACACCGGCGAAGGCGGCGCGTGGCACCGAGGTGGCAATGGTCGGGATACGCGCTTCGTGCCAGCCGATACCGGAATTGATGATCGTCGCGCCGGCGGCCTCGATGGCCTTCGCCTGCTGCACGATCTCTTCCCAGTTGCTGCCGTCCTCCACCAGGTCCACCAGCGACAGGCGGTAGATGATGATGAAGTCCGGGCCACAGGCCTCGCGGATGCGGCGCACGATCTCGACCGCGAAGCGCATGCGCTGGTTGGCATCGCCGCCCCAGCGGTCGGTGCGCTTGTTGGTGCGCGGGGCGATGAACTCGTTGATGAGGTAGCCCTCCGAGCCCATCACTTCCACACCGTCGTAGCCAGCCTCGCGGGCCAGCTTCGCGCTGCGTGCGTAGTCGGCGATATGGCGCTCGACGCCGCTGGCCGACAGTGCGCGCGGGGTGAACGGGTTGATCGGTGCTTTCAGCTTCGACGGTGCCACCGACAGCGGGTGATAGGCATAGCGGCCGGCATGCAGCAGCTGCAGGCAGATCTTCGCGCCATGCTGGTGCGCGGCAGCGGTGAGCTGCCGGTGCGGGCGTACTTCCCAGGGCCAGGACAGCTTGCCGCCGAACGGCTTCAGCCAGCCCACCACGTTCGGCGCGAAGCCGCCGGTGACGATCAGGCCGACGCCGCCCTCGGCGCGCTCGGCAAAGTAGGCCGCCAGCCGCGGGAAGTCGCGGGCGCGATCTTCCAGGCCGGTGTGCATCGAGCCCATCAATACGCGGTTGCGCAGCTGGGTGAAGCCCAGGTCCAGCGGGGCGAACAGATGGGGGTAGGCGCTTTCGTTGGCTGGCGACATTGTCGATACGCTTGCGTACGGAAGCGCGAAGCGTGCCGCGAAACGGCGGCCGGGGCAAGGGCCGGCCTTTGGGTAGTGCCGGCCGCTGGCCGGGTACGCTCGGCACATGCGTGCTGTCGCTCCCGCAATTCGCTGTGCGAACCGCAGGCCCCACTTACCGGCCTCCACGCCCCCGCGCCTGCGGCGCTGCCCCCGAACTCCGGGGGTAGTGCCGGCCGCTGGCCGGCCTCCCGGGCAGATCAGGGTGATTGCGGTTGCCGGTCGGCGGCCGGCACTACCGGGGGACGACCGATCCCGAACCAGCCCAGCGTGACCCCACACAGCGGGCCGATCAGCAGGGCGAAGGCGAGGGTGCCGAGGCCGACATTGCCGCCCAGCCACCAGCCCAGCAGCAGCACGCTGCCCTCGATCAGGCTGCGCACCTTCCAGATCGGCCAGCCGGTGCGGGCGTGCAGGCCGGTCATCAGGCCATCGCGCGGGCCGGGGCCAAGCTTGGCTCCGATGTACAGGCCAGTGGCCAGCGCGACCAGCAGCATGCCGGCGCAGAACATCGCCAGCTGCCAGCCAAGACCGATTGCCGGCGGCAACAGCCACAGCCCGAACTGCGCGGACGGGCCGATCAGCATCACGTTGAGGACGGTGCCGACGCCTGGCTTCTGTCGCAATGGCCACCACAGCAGCAGCACCAGTGCGCCGATCACGTTGGTGGCCAGCCCGAACGAGAGCGGTGTCTGCGCGGCGATGCCCTGCGACAACACATCCCAGGGAGCAACGCCGATCGCGGCGCGGATCATCAGCGAGGCACCGAAGCCATACAGGAACAGGCCGACGATCAGTTGCAGCAGGCGCAGGGGCAGGGCGGTGGGCATGGCAGACTCGGGGGAGGAGGATCTGTTCCCACCGTATCCCCACTTCCGCTTCATCTATAGATACAGATGCCGGTCAATCCGCTGGTACAGGCAGCGCCGATCCTGGATGTGGGGCTGTTCTGTAGAGCGAAGCCCATGCTCGGCTGCTTTGCCTGGCGCCGCCAGCCGAGCATGGGCTCGGCTCTACATGGGAAGCGTCACTCGCCCCAGCCTGCCAGCGCCAGCTTGCCCACCGTGCGCCCGCTGGCGAGGCGCTGATGCGCGATGTCCAGGTTGGCCGCAGTGATCGTGCCGAGCGTCTCGCTGAGCGTGCCACGCAGCTGGCCAGCGTCGATCATGCTGGCCGCGCGGCTGAGGATACGGTGCTGTTCGATGCGGTCGGCGGTGGCGAAGCGGGCGCGCGCGAACATGAACTCCCAGTGGATGCCGATGCACTTGGCCTTGTACGGATCACCGATGCGCAGCGCAGCGCGCGGTTCGACGATCAGGCCGACATGGCCCTGCGGCGCCAGCAGCTGGCCCAGTTCATCCCAGTAGTGGTCGGTGTCGGCCAGATTGAGCGCGACCTGTACCGCATCGATGCCCAGTGCCTGCAACTGGGGCAGCAGCGGCCGGTTGTGGTCGATCACATGGTGTGCACCCATCTGCCGGCACCAGTCGGCCGAGGATGTGCGGGAGGCGGTGGCGATGACCTCGAAGCCGGCATGCCGGGCCAACTGGATCGCCATCGATCCGACGCCGCCCGCACCGCCGATCACCAGCAGGCGCTGGCCGGTATGGCGGCGGTCATCCAACTGCAATGGCATGCGCTGGAACAGCAGTTCCCATGCGGTAAGCGTGGTCAGCGGCAGCGCGGCCGCTTCAGCGAAATCCAGCGTGGTCGGCTTGCGGGCGACCAGGCGTTCATCGACCCATTGGTACTGCGCATTGCAGCCCGGACGGGTGACATCGCCGGCGTAATAGACCTCATCACCGGAGGCGAACAGGCTGGCCTCTTCGCCGATGGCTTCGACCACGCCGGACGCGTCCCAGCCGAGCACGCGGGGCGCCTCCAGCGTGCTTGGGTCAGTGGCCGCGCGCTGCTTGCCATCGACGGGATTGACCGAGACTGCTTCGACCCGGATCAGCAGGTCGCGACCGCGGGGAGGCAGCGGCGGGGGCAGGTGGATATCGCGCAGTGCGGGGGCGGATTCACGACTCAGGGCGACGGCTTTCATCTCGGCTCCGGCTGGGTTCGTGGCCCCATCATAAGGTTCCTCACCTTTCCGCAAGCGCGCTGAACCGTGTGAAGCAATCCGTTGCGGAATATGTCGCTTTCCCCGCCTAAACACCGTCAAACCCTTGCAGCGCGAAGGTCTTGCGGATTTTCATCATCCTGTATAGGGTTTCAACGTCGGACCGGTGGAGGGTCGGGCACAACACTTCACATGTTACGGGACTGTTAACATGACCTTCACCCGCCTGAGCATAATGTTCGCGGCGGTGGCGTGCTGAATCGGCTGTCGAACATCGACGCAGTAGTGCTGGCCCATGCCTCTACCGGTTTCATACCCCCGAAATAGGAGCTGTACTCAATGAACAAGAAGATCCTTACTGCCGCGCTGCTGGGTGGTCTGGCTTTCGCCCAGGCTGCCTCCGCGCAGGAGTTCGATGACCGCTGGTACCTGACCGGTTCGGCCGGCTTCAACTTCCAGGACAGCGACCGTCTGACCAATGACGCTCCGTTCGTGACCCTGGGCCTGGGCAAGTTCATCAGCCCGAACTGGTCGCTGGACGGTGAGCTGAACTATCAGAACCCGAACTTCGATTCGAACAAGGACCTGAACTGGTCGCAGTACGGCGTCTCGCTGGACCTGCGTCGCCACTTCATCAAGGAAGGCCGCGGCTGGAACCCGTACATCCTGGGTGGCCTGGGCTACCAGAAGTCGGAAGAGCAGTACGCTGCCCTGGACAACAACGGCCCGCGCAAGCGTAAGGACGGCAACGTTGCCGCCAAGGTCGGCGTCGGTCTGCAGACCACCTTCGAGAAGCGCGTTGCTGTCCGCGCCGAAGTCGCCTACCGCGCTGACTTCGACGACCAGAGCGTTGCTGCCCGCAACGAAAGCTGGTTCGGCGACGTGCTGGCTTCGGTCGGCGTCGTGATCCCGCTGGGCCCGGCTCCGGTCGCGGCTGCTCCGGCTCCGGCTCCGGTTGCCCCGAGCTGCGCTGACCTGGACGACGACGGTGACGGCGTCAACAACTGCGACGACAAGTGCCCGAACTCGCAGCCGGGTCAGACCATCGGTCCGGACGGTTGCCCGGTGCCGGTCTCCATCGACCTGAAGGGTGTCAACTTCGACTTCGACAAGTCGAACCTGCGTCCGGACGCCGTGGCGATCCTGGGTGAAGCCACCGAGATCCTGAAGCGTTACCCGGATCTGCGCGTTGAAGTCGCCGGTCACACCGACTCGAAGGGTACCGACGCTTACAACCAGAAGCTGTCGGAGCGTCGCGCTACCGCCGTGTACAACTACCTGACCAAGAACGGCGTCGAAGCTTCGCGCCTGATCGGTCCGGTCGGCTACGGCAAGAGCCGTCCGATTGCTCCGAACACCAACCCGGATGGTTCGGACAACCCGGAAGGTCGCGCCAAGAACCGTCGTACCGAGCTGAACGTCCAGAACTAAGTTCTGACGCTCTGCCAGTAGGACACAGCAGGACCCGGCTTCGGCCGGGTCTTGTTGTTTCCGCAGCCCGGAATCCGCGTGTCCGCCGCTCCGGGAACAACCGTTCGTCGGGTTTTTATCCATAAAACCAATGAGTTGCCGTATTCATTGAAAGTGGCGCTTGAAAGCTGTCGCGGCATTGCTAAACTCGCCGCGTCACTTCCTTTCCTGGATGCCCTTCATGCTGCGCTCTGCATCGGCCGCCTTCCTGGCGCTGGCCCTGGTTCCCGCCGCCCACGCTGCGGTCGATTGCTCGGTCAACACCAGCGCCTCGCCGCTGCCGTTGCCGGCCACGACCATCGCGCCGGTGGCCGACGAGCTGTACATCCGTGGCAACCAGCTGGGCATGCCGGCCGGCGTGCTGAGCAGCAGCTATGATCCGTCGCAGTCGCTGGACCAGGTGCTGCAGCGCCTGCGCATCGATGGCTGCCAGAACATCGCCAAGGCCATTCCGAGCGCACCGGCGGTGAAGCCGAACGATCCGGCGGCCTACAAGCCGCAGACCGAATTCGACAACACGCCGTGGCGCTTCGACATGAGCCAGAACGGCAAGCGCATGACCGCCGAAGAATTCGACGCCTGGATGAAGGCGCGTGGCGTGCGCGTGGTCAAGGCGCGTCCGGCTCCGGCCGCCACCCCGGCCCCGGCCGAAGCACCGGCTGAGACCAAGCCGGTCGACAAGAAGTAAGCGCCGCGGGGAGCAGAGGCTTGCGCACGCGCCGCCCACCTGCCGCCCCCGCTGCCCGCTCCCACGCATCGCGTGGGCGTGCGACTCCCGCTGCCGCAGCCGCCGGTGTCCGTCATGGCCTGGCGCGCGTGCTGTCCAAGGCGGGCGTGTGCTCGCGCAGCGAGGCTGCGCGCTGGATCGCCGAAGGACGGGTGCGTGTCTCCGGCCGCATCGTGCGTGATCCCGAGTTCCCGATTGGCCAGCCGGCGCCGCCGATCGAGGTCGACGGCCAGCCCATGGGCGCGCCGCAGCGCCTGTACCTGATGCTCAACAAGCCGCGCGGGGTGGTGACCACCGCGCAGGACGAGCGTGGCCGCGACACCGTGTATCGCTGCTTCGATGGTGCCGGCCTGCCGTGGATCGCACCGGTCGGGCGCCTCGACAAGGCCAGTGAGGGGTTGCTGCTGTTCAGCAACGATCCGCAATGGGCGGCGCGCCTGACCGACCCGCAGACCGGGCCGGACAAGACCTACCACGTGCAGGTCGACCGCCTGCCCGATGACGCCACGCTGGCGGCCCTGCAGGCCGGCGTGGAGGACGAGGGCGAGTTCCTCGTTGCCCAGGCCGTGCGCGTGCTGCGCAGCGGCGACAAGACCGCGTGGCTGGAGGTGGTCCTCGACGAGGGTCGCAATCGCCACATCCGCCGCCTGTTGGCGGCCTTCGACCTGCAGGTGCTGCGCCTGGTCCGGGTTGCGATCGGCGGGCTGCAGCTCGGCGATCTCGGCAAGGGGCAATGGCGGGTGCTGGAGGTCAGTGACCAGCAGCGGCTGGGGGCCGCTGCACCGGGCTGATCATCGCCCGCGGCCGGCGGTTGTCGGCCACCGTTCCAGGCGTAGGGGGCGCCTGGTTGCTGAATTTCCCGAACGGAGCCTGCCCATGTACCACCCGACCCTCAATCAAACCCTGCGCTGCGCAGGCCTGCTGCTGCCGATGGTGCTGTTGACCGCATGTGGCGGCCACAAGAAGGTGGCCAAGGCGGAAACGCCTGCCGAAACCCCGGTGGTGGAAGTGAAGACCCCGGAGCTGGATGGTCGCGGCAGCTACCGCTTCCTGATGAGCAACGGCGACAAGAAGATGACCGCCGACGAGTTCGATGCCTGGATGAAAGCCAATGGCATCCGCGTTGCCAAGGGCAATGGCCAGGACGCTGCCGCCAAGCCGGTGGTAGTGGCCAGCAAGGACGAGCCGAAGGGCAAGAAGAAAAAGAAGTAATGCCGGGAGGTGCCGACCTCGGTCGGCACGCCATCAGGCTCTGGTAGGTGCCGACCTTGGTCGGCACGCTTTGACAGGGGCGGAACCCTTTCCGCAGGAAAGGGATCCGACCCCGGTCGTGATCAGCCCTTGATCACGCCCAGCTCGACACCGATGCGGGTGAACGCATCGATCGCGCGGTCCAGATGCTCGCGGCTGTGCGCGGCGCTGATCTGGGTGCGGATGCGGGCCTGGCCCTTGGGCACCACCGGGAAGAAGAAGCCGATCGCGTAGATGCCTTCTTCCAGCAGGCGCTCGGCGAACTTCTGTGCCAGCGGCGCGTCGTACAGCATCACCGGGCTGATCGGGTGCACGCCCGGCTTCACGTCGAAACCGGCGGCGACCATCTTTTCGCGGAAGTAGCGGGTGTTCTCCACCAGGGCGCCACGCAGGTCGTCGGCGGCGGCCAGCATCTCGAATGCCTTGATGCCGGCGGCAACCACATGCGGCGGCAGCGAGTTGGAGAACAGGTACGGGCGCGAACGCTGGCGCAGCAGCTCGATCACCTCGGCGCTGGCGCAGGTGAAGCCGCCCAGTGCGCCGCCCATGGCCTTGCCCAGGGTGCCGGTGATGATGTCGATCTTCTCCAGCACGCCCTTCACTTCGGCCGAGCCGCGGCCGGTGGCACCGAGGAAGCCGGTGGCGTGGCATTCGTCGATGTGCACCAGGGCGTTGTACTTCTTTGCCAGCGCGGTGATCTCGTCCAGCGGGGCAATGAAGCCGTCCATCGAGAACACGCCGTCGGTGGTGATCAGCTTGGTCTTGCAGCCGGCGGCGTCGGCGGCCTGCAGCTGGGCTTCCAGGTCGGCCATGTCGCAGTTGGCGTAGCGGAAGCGCTTGGCCTTGCACAGGCGCACGCCGTCAATGATCGAAGCATGGTTCAGCGCATCGGAAATGATCGCGTCGTTCTCGCCGAGCAGCGGCTCGAACAGGCCGCCGTTGGCATCGAAGCAGGCGGCGTACAGGATGGTGTCCTGCTTGCCGAAGAAGTCGGCGATCTGCTTCTCCAGCTGCTTGTGCAGGTCCTGGGTACCGCAGATGAAGCGCACCGAGGCCATGCCGAAGCCGTGGGTATCCAGCGCGTCCTTGGCGGCCTGGATCAGGTCCGGATGGTCGGCCAGGCCCAGGTAGTTGTTGGCACAGAAATTCAGCACCTTACGGCCGTCCTCGAGGGTGATCTCGGCCGACTGCGGGCTGGTGATGATCCGCTCGGACTTGAACAGGCCCTGGGCGCGGATGGCGTCCAGTTCCTCGGCGTAGTGGCGGGTCAGGGCGGAGGAGGCGTCGGTCATGGCGTGGGCACGGCTCTGAACGGGGAAACCGCTGATTCTACCGGGCATCGTCGTCCACCGACCGGGCCGGATGGGGCGTCGCCACGGCCGGCACATGTTGCATCGCAATAGCAAACTGGTTAAGAATTCGTGAACCGGACCTGTCCCGTTCCGGTCGCTACACCCGCTCCCGCCTTCCACGCCACGCCACCGCCCCCACCGGAGACGCTCATGAAGCACGCCCGTGCCTGCCTCGCCATTGCCGCTGCCCTGACCCTGGCCGCCCCGTTCGCTGCCAGCGCGCAGGAGAACGAATCGCCGTACAGCTGGAATGTCACCGCCGTATCCGACTATCTGTTCCGTGGTGTGTCGCAGACCGACGAGAAGCCGACCCTGCAGGCGGGCTTCACCTACACCTCGCCGGTAGGCCTGTATGCCGGTGTCTGGGGTTCGGGCGTGGACTTCGGTCCGGGTGACCCGAACACCGAGATCGACTACCAGATCGGCTACGGCGTGGACGTCACTTCGCGCGTCAACTTCGACGTGCTGCTCAACCGCTACACCTACATCGGTGCCAGCCACCAGAACTACAACGAGCTGGTGACCACCACCACGCTCGATGACACCTACAAGCTGACCGTGGCCTACACCAACGACCAGTGGAACAGCGGCACCGATGGCTGGTACTACGGTGTCGGCGGCCAGTGGGGCCTGCCGCAGGACTTCACGCTGAACGCCAACGTCGGCCGCAGCAGCTTCGAGAAGGGCCTGGCCAAGGACTACACCGACTGGAACGTCGGCGTCAGCCGCCAGTTCGGCCTGTTCAACGTCGGCCTGGGTTACTACGGCACCGACGGCAATGGTCGCGAGAACTCCGGCAAGCTGGCGCACAGCCGCGTGCTGCTGACCGTGGCGATCGGTAAGTAACGCCGCAGGCGTTACCGGTAGTGCCGGCCGCTGGCCGGCAACATCGGGATGGCAAAGAAAAAGGCGCCCATCGGGCGCCTTTTTCAATTTCAAGGTGTGCCGAGCAAGCTCGGCACCCACCCATCGCGCGCGGCGAAGGGTCAATTCCAGCTGAGCACAACCTTGCCGGCCTTGCCTTCTTCCATCAGGTCGAAGCCCTTCTGGAAGTCGTCGATCGGCAGCTGGTGGGTCATCACCTTGCCGAGCGGGAAGCCGGACAGCACCAGCTGGGTCATCTTGTACCAGGTCTCGTACATCTTGCGGCCGTAGATGCCCTGCACGGTCAGGCCCTTGAAGATGATCTTGTCCCAGTCGCAGCCGGCGCCCTTGGGCATGATGCCGAGCATGGCGATCTTGCCGCCGTGGTACATGCAGTCGAGCATGTCGTTGAACGCGCGCGGGTTGCCGCTCATTTCCAGGCCGACGTCGAAGCCCTCCATGTGCAGTTCCTTCATCACGTCCTTCAGCGACTGGTTGGCCACGTTGACGACGCGGGTGGCACCCATGTCGGCGGCCAGCTTCAGGCGGAAATCATTGACGTCGGTCACCACCACGTTGCGTGCACCGATGTGCTTGCAGATGCCGGCGGCGATGATGCCGATCGGACCGGCACCAGTGATCAGCACGTCCTCGCCAATCACGTTGAACTCCAGCGCACAGTGCGCGGCGTTGCCGTAGGGGTCGAAGAACGCAGCCAGCTCGGACGGGATCTGGTCCGGGATCGGCCACAGGTTGCTGGCCGGCATCACCATGTACTCGGCGAAGGCGCCGTTGACGTTGACGCCGATGCCGACGGTGTTCGGGCACAGGTGCGGGCGGCCGCCACGGCAATTGCGGCAGTGGCCGCAGACGATGTGGCCCTCGGCCGAGACGCGCTGGCCGATCTCGTAGCCGGTCACGGCCGAGCCGAGCGCGGCGACGCGACCGACGAACTCGTGGCCGATGGTCAGGCCCGGCTTGATGGTGCGCTGGCTCCACTCGTCCCACAGGTAGATGTGCAGGTCGGTACCGCAGATCGCGGTCTTCTCGAGCTTGATCAGGACCTCGTTCGGGCCCGGGGTCGGAACCGGAACTTCTTCCAGCCAGATGCCCTTGGCCGCTTCGCGCTTGACCAGGGCCTTCATCGTTTGCTGCGCCATCGGGGTGGAACTCATCAGGGGGAAAGCGCGGATTATAGGGTGCCGCGCGGATTTCCCATGTTGCGCTGCGGGTGCAGTGGCGGAACGAAAGGCGTGCGCCGGCGGGCGTTTCGAACGTACTGCGAACAGCGGTGTCGCTTCGCTCGCCGGGCATGGCTCGGCGCTACCGTCCGAGGCCAGGGGACCGTGAGCGCCATGGATGGCGCGACCGAGCCCCCATGGATGGGTTTACGGCGTGTCCTGCATCGGCCTGGCCTCTCGCCTCTGACCGATCGCAATGGAGACGCTGAACGGTGGAAGCACCTGATTGCATGACTTCCGGGGTTCGGGCCGGGGCAGGGCGGCGGGCTACAATCGAGGGTTCCACTACCAGGGGCCGCTCCATGCGCTCGAACCTGCTTGCATTCTCCATCGTCGCCAGCCTCGGGCTGGCCCAGGTCGCCCATGCCGCTGAAGGCATGTGGGTGCCGCAGCAGCTGCCGGAAATCGCCGGCCCGCTGCAGAAGGCCGGCCTGAAGCTGTCCCCGGAACAGCTGTCCAACCTGACCGGCGACCCGATGGGCGCGGTCGTCGCCCTCGGCGGCTGCACCGCCAGCTTCGTCTCGCCGCAGGGCCTGGTGGTCACCAACCACCACTGCGCGTATGGCGCCATCCAGCTGAATTCGACCGCGCAGAAGAACCTGATCAAGGATGGCTTCAACGCGCCGACCCTGAAGGACGAACTGAGTGCCGGCCCGAACGCCCGCGTGTTCGTGCTCGACCAGATCACCGACGTCACCGCCCAGGCCAAGGCTGCCATTGCCGGCGCCGGCAACGACCCGCTGGCCCGCAGCCGCGCGCTGGACGCGTTCGACAAGGCCCAGGTCGCCGCCTGTGAAGCCGATGCCGGCTTCCGCTGCCGCCTGTACAGCTTCTCCGGCGGCAATACCTACCGCCTGTTCCGCAACATGGAAATCAAGGACGTGCGCCTGGTCTACGCGCCCCCGGGCAGCGTCGGCAAGTTCGGCGGCGACGTCGACAACTGGATGTGGCCGCGCCACACCGGCGACTTCTCGTTCTACCGCGCCTACGTGGGCAAGGACGGCAAGCCGGCTGCCTTCGCCGCCGACAACGTGCCGTACCAGCCCAAGCACTTCCTGAAGTTCGCCGACCAGCCGCTGGGCGCCGACGACTTCGTGATGGTGGCCGGCTACCCGGGCCGCACCAACCGCTACGCCCTGGCCGGCGAGTTCAACGAAACCGCAAGCTTCACCTACCCGACCATCGCCAAGCACTACAACGCAGTGCTGAAGATGATCGCCGATGCCGGCAAGGCCGACGCCGACGTCAAGGTGAAGTACGCCGCCACGGCCGCCAGCATGAACAACGTGGCCAAGAACTACCTGGGCCAGCTGGAAGGCTTCAAGCGCATCGACGCCGCCGGCCAGAAGCAGGCTGAAGAAGCCGCCGTACTGGCGTGGCTGAAGAAGCAGGGCGCTGCCGGCAAGCCGGCCCTGGCGGCACACGCGCAGCTGCTCAAGCATCTGGATACCAGCAAGTCGACCCGCGAACGCGACCTGTTCGTCGGCCAGTTCAACAACACCTCGGCTGTCGGCGCGGCGATCACCCTGTACCGCCTGTCGATCGAGCGCAGCAAGCCGGATGCCGAACGCGAAGCCGGTTACCAGGAACGCGACCTGACCACCATCGAAGGTGGCCTGAAGCAGATGGACCGTCGCTACGTGGCGAAGATGGACCAGCAGCTGCAGACCTACTGGCTGGACCAGTACGTGGCCCTGCCGGCCGCGCAGCGCGACAACGAAGTGCTGAACAAGTGGCTGGCCGGCAGCGATGCCGCTGCGGTCAAGTCGCTGGTGAACAAGCTGGGCGGCACCGAGCTGGGCAGCCTGGACACCCGCCTGAAGTGGTTCAAGGCCGACCGTGCTGCGTTTGAGGCCAGCAATGATCCGGCCATCCAGTACGCCGTGGCCGTCATGCCGGCGCTGCTGAAGCAGGAAGAGCAGCGCAAGATCCGCGAAGGCGAATCGCTGACCGCGCGTCCGCTGTACCTGCAGGCCGTGGCCGACTACAAGAAGAGCCAGGGTGAGTTCGTCTACCCGGACGCCAACCTGTCGCTGCGCATCACCTTCGGCAACGTCATGGGCTATGGCAAGGATGGCGTGAAGTACACCCCGTTCACCACCCTGGAAGGCGTGGCGGCGAAGGAAACCGGTGAAGATCCGTTCGATTCGCCGAAGGCGCTGCTCGATGCGGTCAAGGCCAAGCGTTACGGCGGCCTGGAAGACAAGCGCATCGGTTCGGTGCCGGTAAACTTCCTGTCCAACCTGGACATCACCGGCGGCAACTCGGGTTCGCCGGTGCTGGACGCCAACGGCAAGCTGGTGGGCCTGGCCTTCGACGGCAACTGGGAATCGGTCAGCTCCAACTGGGTGTTCGACCCGGTGATGACCCGCATGATTGCCGTGGACAGCCGCTACATGCAGTGGATCATGCAGGAAGTAGCGCCGGCGCCGCAGCTGCTGAAGGAACTGAACCTGGCGAAATAAACCGGTTGCGGTAGTGCCGGCCGCTGGCCGGCACCCTCGACTCAATAGCCGGAAGTTTCGAAACCCCGCGACGCAGGTCGCGGGGTTTTTTCATGCCCGCCCCGGCCCGGTGCGCCGAACAGGTATCATCCCTGTTCCGCGTACTTCACAGGATGTGAACGAAACGCGGAAACCTCCTCCCCCAGGACCCCTTGCACGCATGCGCATCCTGCTTGCCCGCCACGGCGAAACGCCGTGGAACGCCGAAGGCCGCTACCAGGGCCAGATCGATATTCCGCTTTCGCCGATCGGTGAAGCCCAGGCCCAGGCACTGGGTGCCCGCCTGGCCTCGGTGGACATCACCCGTGCCGTCGCCTCGCCGCTGTCACGCGCGCAGCGCACCGCGCAGCTGGCGCTTGGCGCCGCCCGTGCCGACATGCTGCTGACCGAGCCGGAGCTGCAGGAAATCGCCCATGGCGAATGGGAAGGGCTGCTGGCCAGCGAGATCCACGAGAAGGATCCGTCGCGCCTGCAGGCCTGGCGCGAGGAGCCCGATACCGTGCTGATGCCCGGCGGCGAATCGCTGCG
Source organism: Stenotrophomonas sp. WED208 (assembly GCF_040984485.1). Classification (NCBI taxonomy): domain Bacteria; kingdom Pseudomonadati; phylum Pseudomonadota; class Gammaproteobacteria; order Lysobacterales; family Lysobacteraceae; genus Stenotrophomonas; species Stenotrophomonas sp. WED208. Next base: position 3,748,312 of record NZ_JAZARB010000001.1, on the reverse strand, counting down.
CCTGGTGCTGGAACGCAGCTGGCGTGGCCTGGCCCGTGCCACCGAAGGCCTCGGCGAGCACGACACCCTGCTGGTGGTTGCGCACGATGCGGTCAACCGCGTGATCCTGTGCAAGGTGCTGGGCCTGCCGATTTCCCGCCTGTGGACCTTCCGCCAGGCGCCGACCACGCTCAACCTGCTCGAAGGCGCCGAGCTGGACAGCCTGGAAGTGGTGCGCCTGAACGACTGTGCCCACCACACGCCGTTCTTCGGCGAAGCCAAGCACCGCGCCCTCTGACCCGCCACACCGAACCACCTGTATCTGTTGGAAGCACTGCCGTGACGAACCCCCCGACCACCCTGGCCGACTGGCTGGATTACATTGAACGCCAGCACCCGGCGAGCATCGACATGGGCCTGGAGCGCGTGCGCGCCGTGGCCACGGCGATGGGTCTTGGCGCCCCGGGCGGGCGCACCATCGTGGTCGGTGGCACCAACGGCAAGGGCTCCACCGTGGCCTTCATCGAGGCCATCGGCCGTGCTGCCGGTTGGAAGGTTGGCGCTTACACCTCGCCGCATCTGCTGCGCTACAACGAACGTGTGCGCATCGATGGCCAGGATGTCGACGATGCGGCGTTGGTTGCTGCGTTCAGTGCCGTCGAAGCGGCACGCGGCGACACCACGCTGACCTATTTCGAGTACGGCACGCTCGCTGCTTTGCAGCTGTTCGCCGAGGCAGAGCTGGATCTGGCCGTGCTGGAAGTGGGCCTGGGTGGCCGCTTGGATGCGGTCAACATCGTCGATGCCGACGTGGCGGTGATCACCACCGTGGACATTGACCACGCCGAGTGGCTGGGCGAGGACCGCGAGGCGATCGGTACCGAGAAGGCCGGCATCATCCGCGGCTGGAAGCCGGTGATCCTGGGTGAGACCGATCCGCCGTCGAGCGTGCTGGCGCGTGCCTATCTGGTCGGTGCCAATGCGATCCGCGGTGGCAGCGATTACTTCTACGAGCCGATCGACGCCCAGCGCTGGCGCTGGCGCGACGTCGGCCTGCGCATGGAGCTGCCGACCCCGGCGCTGGCCGGCCCGATCCAGCTGGCCAACGCCGGTGCCGCCATCGCCGCGCTGCGCGCGCTGGACAAGCCGGTGCCGCGTGCGGCGTGGGCCGCGGGTATCGCGGCAGCGCGCATCTCCGGCCGCATGCAGGCGTTCGAGCGTGACGGTGTGCAGATCCGCGTGGACGTAGGCCACAACCCGCAGGCCGCCGGCCAGCTGGCGCGCGCGCTGAAGGCCGAAGTGTCAGCCGGCCGCACCCTGGCGGTGTACGCCGCGTTGCAGGACAAGGACGCGGCGGGTGTGGTGCAGGCACTGCAGGACGTGGTGGGCGAGTGGACCCTGGCCGGGCTGGACGGCCCGCGCGGGCAGAGCGCCCAGCAGCTGCAGGCACGCCTGACCGGTACGGCTGCGGCCAAGGCACAGCGGGCCGGTACCGTTGAACAGGCGCTGGCGCAGGTGTTGTCACAGGCCGAGCGGGGGGACCGTGTGCTGGTATTCGGCTCCTTCCATACCGCCGCTGCGGCCCTGCAGTGGCTGCAGGGCGACGCCTGATCCGCGTTCAGCCAACGCCGACGCCGGCCGGTCCGGCACCCGTATAATCGACGGCAATCTCCGGACAGTTGCCTGCCTCACGTGGATACGCCTCTGAAACAGCGTCTGATTGGTGCCATCGTGCTGGTGGCACTGGCCGTGATTTTCCTGCCGATGCTGGTCAAGGGACCCGCGCCCGACAGCGGTGTCGCCAATGTGCCGATCGCCGCACCGGATGCGCCGGCCGATGGCCAGTTCGAAACCCGTGAGTTGCCGCTGGTCGCCCCGGCGGGCGGTGCCACCGGCCTGCAGACCGGCCAGGCCAAGCCGCTGCAGGAGGCTGCCACGCCGGCTACGCCGCCGACCGTGGATACCTCGCCGGTGGTTGCCGCCGGCAACTACGCCGTCACCTTCGGCGCCTACGGCAGCAAGGCCGACGCCGATGCGGTGATCGCCTACCTGAAGCGCTCGCAGCTGCCGGGCTTCGCCGAAACGGCCACCATCAACGGCCGCCAGGCATGGCGCGTGCGCGTTGGACCTTACGCCGACCGCGCCCAGGCCGAAGCGGCCCGCCTGCAGGCGGTGAAGATCCGCGCCGATGTGAAGGCCGAAGTCATCGCCCTGGACGCAGCAGCGGGCAACAGTTCCGCCGTTGCCGCTACGCCGGCCCCGGCCTCACCCGGCACCAGTACTCCGGCCGCAGCCACCGCACCGTCGGCCAGTGGCAATCCCGTGCGCAGCGAAAGCCTGCCGCCGAGCACGCCGACCGCCACCACCACCCCGGCCGCCAAGCCGGAACCGCCGAAGCCGGCGCCGAAGCCGGAGGCTTCAAAGCCCGAGCCGAAGCCGGAGGCCACGGCCAGCAAGCCGGCCACGGCTCCGACCACGCCGGCAGCACCGGCCGCCAGCGGCGTCGGTTTTGCCGTGCAGCTGGGCGCGTTCGGTCAGGCCAACGATGCCAATGCCCTGCGCGACAAGGTCCGTGCCGCCGGCTTCAGCGCCTTCGTCGAGCAGGTGCGCACCGAAAAGGGCACCCTGCATCGCGTCCGCGTCGGGCCGGTGGCCAATCGCGCCGATGCCGAGCAGTTGAAGGCACAGGTCGCCGCCAAGGTCGGCGTGGCCGGCATGGTCCGACCGCACCCGTGATCCAGCGTGTTGCCCGCCGTCGTCACTGGCAGGAGCGGGCTGCGTGATCGATATCGTGCTGGGCGTGCTGATCGGCGCCTCCGTATTGTTTGGTTTCATCCGTGGCTTCGTGGGCACGGTGGTTGCGCTGGTGTCGTGGCTGCTGGCCGGCTGGATGGCCTTCACCTTCGGCAACGAGGCCTCGCACTGGTGGGCGGCACCGCAGCCACCCGGCACCGGCCATTACCTGGCCGGGTACCTCGGTGTCTTCGTTCTGACCGTCGTGGTGGTTGGGTTGGTCGGGCTGCTGCTGAAGGCCGCGATCAAACTGACCCTGCTGGGCGGCGTCGACCGCCTGCTGGGCGGCACCCTGGGCCTGGTGCGCGGTTTGTTCTTCGCCAGCATCCTGTTGTTGCTGGCCGGATTCACTGCGTTGCCGGGCGAACCGGCCTGGCAGCAGTCGCAGCTGCGGCCGCTGCTGCAGCCTGCGGTGGCGTGGATGCAGGCCCAGCTGCCGCATCTGGACAACGTGCTGCCGCAGTCGCTGCCCTTGGAGGCCCTGCTGCCAGAGCGCCTGCCCTTGCCTCTGGACGAGATCACCCCATCTTCGCAGCAAGTGTTGGGCAAGCCGGCGGCGACAGGCGATAATGGCGTCCTCAACCAGGTAGTGGCGGGCGGCGGATGGCCGCGGTCCGTGGAGATGGAGCAGGAGCCCGCACGGGCCTCCACACTGCCCAGCAACATCGAGCCGGCGCCCGTGCGCCCGGCACGGCCCGCGCCAGCCGCGGACGGAATCCACGGCCAGGTACGGCCACCTTCCCTGTAACTGGGCGCAGCCCAGCGGAGACCTCGCACCATGTGTGGCATCGTCGGAATCGTCGGCAACCAGAACGTCGCCGGGCAGTTGTATGACGGCTTGACCGTTCTCCAGCATCGCGGCCAGGATGCGGCGGGCATCGCCACGGCCAATGGCAGCCGCCTGCGGGTGCAGAAGGCCACCGGCCTGGTCCGCGATGTGTTCGATGCACGCACCATGTCCACCCTGGAAGGCAGCGTCGGCATCGCCCATGTGCGCTACCCGACGGCCGGCTCGGAAGGCATGGACGAGGCGCAGCCGTTCTACGTGAACTCGCCGTACGGCATCGCGCTGGCCCACAACGGCAACCTGATCAACACCGAGGCGCTGCGCCAGCAGGTGTTCGAACAGGACCGCCGCAACGTCAACACCGATTCGGACAGCGAAGTGCTGCTGAACGTGTTCGCCTATGAACTGGAGCAGCAGCGCCAGCTGAGCCCGGAAGCCGCGATCCGCGCGGTGGCCGGCGTGCACCGCCGCTGCAAGGGCGGCTACGCGGTGGTCAGCGTGGTGCTGGGCCTGGGCCTGGTCGCCTTCCGCGATCCGCATGGTATCCGTCCGCTGGTGCTGGGCAAGCGCAGCCATGCCGAGGGCGACGAGTACATCGTCGCCTCCGAGTCTGCCGCGCTGGACGTGCTGGGCTTCCAGCGCGTGCGCGACGTGCAGCCGGGCGAGGCGCTGGTGATCACCGCGCGCGGCGAGCTGTTCTCGGAAATCTGCGCCGAGCCGGCCGAGCACACCCCGTGCATCTTCGAATACGTGTACTTCGCGCGTCCGGATTCGATGATCGACAACGTCTCGGTGCACAAGGCGCGCATGCGCATGGGCATCAAGCTGGGCGAGAAGATCCTGCGCCTGCGCCCGGACCACGACATCGACACCATCATCCCGATCCCGGACACCTCGCGCGATGCCGCGCTGGAAATCTCCAACGTGCTGGGGGTGAAGTACCGCGAAGGCTTCATCAAGAACCGCTACATCGGCCGCACCTTCATCATGCCGGGGCAGGGCGAACGCGTGAAATCGGTGCGCCGCAAGCTCAACCCGATCCACCTGGAGTTCCGCAACCGCGTGGTGCTGCTGGTGGACGACTCGATCGTGCGGGGCACCACCAGCCAGCAGATCGTGCAGATGGCTCGTGATGCCGGCGCGCGCAAGGTCTACCTGGCCAGCGCGGCACCGCCGGTGCGCTACCCGAACATCTACGGCATCGACATGCCGGCGGCCGAGGAACTGGTCGCGCACAACCGCACGGTGGAAGAGATCGAAGCCCACCTGGGCTGCGACTGGCTGATCTACCAGGACCTGGAAGACATGGAAGCGGCGGTGAGCGAGGGCAACCCGGCGCTGCGCAACTTCGATTCGTCCTGCTTCAACGGCCACTACCCGACGGGTATCGAGCCGGGCTACTTCGAGCGCATCCAGCAGCTGCGTTCGGACGACGCCAAGCACAAGCGCCGCGCCTGAGGTCCAGGCGTGGTTGTGGTGCCCGATGTTGGAGGTGACCTGCTGCGCGCGGCGCAGCAGTGCCTTGCTGAAGCCGACCCGCTGCGCAAGGTTGCGCTGACCCAGGCGTATGCGGCCGCATTCCGTGCCGGTCGCCTGAAGGTGGCCGCCGATGCGCCGCCGCCGGAGCCGATCTGCATGCCGGGCCGGCCGGCACGGCTGGTGCTGGTGCATCCGCGCGAAGTGCCGCGGCGCGGACTGGGCGGCGTGGAAGGGCGTGCCGCCTTCATCCACGCCATCGCTCATATCGAACTCAACGCGATCGACCTGGCCTGGGATGCGGTGTACCGCTTCCGCGGCCTGCCGTCGGCCTTCCATGCCGACTGGGTCAGCTGTGCCGACGACGAGTCGCGGCACTTCATGCTGCTGCGCGAGCGGCTGCAGGTGCACGGCCATGACTACGCCAATTTTCCCGCGCACAACGGCCTGTGGGAAATGTGCGAAAAGACCGCACACGATGGACTGGCACGCATGGCGCTGGTGCCGCGCGTGCTGGAGGCGCGCGGCCTGGACGTGACACCGGGCATGATCGAGAAGCTGCGCAATGTCGGCGATGGTGAAACCGCCGATGTGCTGGAAGTGATCCTGCGCGAGGAAGTGGCGCACGTCGCCGCCGGTTCGCGCTGGTATCGCTGGTACTGCGACCGTGCCGGTGTCGAGCCGCGTGCGCGCTTCAAGGAACTGCTGGTGGAGTACGCCGGCGGCTATCTGCATGGGCCGTTCAACATGGAAGCGCGCCTGCTGGCTGGCTTCGACGCCGACGAGCTCGCCAACCTGGTCGAACAGGCCGGCTGAGAAAAAGGGGACGGAGGGGATTAAGTCGTTTGTGCCACAAACGACTTAATCCCCTCCGTCCCCTTTTTTCATGCGTTCGGCAGCACCACGCGCTTGCCATCCACTGTCGGCCGGTTGATGTAGAACAGGCCGGGACCCGGCCGGTAGGGCAGTTCGCTTACGCCGGCATCGGCGGCGTAGGTCAGTGCGGTATCGCCCAACGCATCGAAATTCCAGTGCGCGGACTGCATCAGGTAGCGTCTGCGCAGCAGCGCCTCCTGGGTCTGGGTCAGCGCCTGTCCGGTCACCAGCCGCCGTGCGATCGGCTGCAGCGCCGACGGCAGTTCCCAACCGGGAACATCGGCGGCGTTGGCGACCCATTGCACGCCTGCATCGATCGCATGCTGCTGCATCACCTGCAGCGCGATCAGCTGGTAACGCCAGTCGATGCGCCGACGCAGCACCACGGCAGCGGTGACGTACAGCACGGGTGACAGCAGCACACTGCGGCTGCCGGCGCGGCGCTGCTGTTGCCACTGGTGCCAGACATCCACCCAGATTTCTTTCTCGTCCACGCCCAGCTGCTGCCGCCAGCGTTCGGCATCGGCCTGCGTTTCAGCGTAGACCGTGGTGGCCTGCAGCGTTGCCAACGGGGGGATCTGGTACTCGGCAACGGCAGGACGACGCAGCTGCTGGCGACGTGGGCGGCTGAGCAGCTTGGGGCCTTCCTCCAGCTGGTTGTAGCCGCCGCCGATGTTGGCGTGTACGCCGGGCAGGGGGATCTCGGCGAACGGCGGCACCACACTGGTCAACGGATAATGCTGGCGATGTTCGTCGCGCGCGGTCAACTGCACTACGTGTGCGGCGATACCGCTGCGCAGGGCCAGCTGCGGCTGTTCGTCGGTGCGGCCACCACTGACCGCGACCACCGTGTCGAACAGACCGATGAAACGCAGCACGGGCAGGGCAGGGGCGAAGTCCGCAGTACAGGCCAGGCCGGATGACTGCAGCAGTTGCCGCCAACGAGCGGTATCCCAGCCCTGCAGCTGGTTGGCGATGTCACGTGCGGCGGCAGCGCCTCGAGAGAACCCGAACAGATCCAGCTGCACGCGACGCAGTGGTTGCCGCCAACGCGTGGACAGCTCGGCGAGCGCGGCCGGCAGCAGTACCTGCAGCGCGCGCTGTACCTTCGCGCGCACGCCACTGGCTCCGATACCGAAGGCCAGGCCGATCAGATCGTCATCGGCATCGTCGCGGGTGCCCACGCCTTCCACATAGATCGACAACGACGGCGTGGCGATTGCCCCGCGGCGGCTGTCCGGGTACAGCTGCTGCAGGCGCGCGATGTTGGTCAGGCCGTTGTCGTAGCTGCTGGTCAGCCGGCTCTGGTAGGTCGAATCATCATCCGCGCGCAGCTGTGCCGGACGTGGCTGAGGTACCTGCGGGCGGCCGCGCGCCAGGTTGTGGGCGTTGTTGCGGGTGCCATCGAAGAACAGGCCGATCCGCAGTAAGTCGACATCTTCGTCCGTGTCCTGCGATGGTGCCATGTGCATTCCCCGTCGTGGCTGCGTCACGGTAGCGCGAAAGCGGTGTATTGGCGAAGTGTACTGACGCTTTTGACCTCACTGAACGCAGATGCGATCGATCACAGTTCCTGATTTTCATTCCCATCATCTATTGAATTCACACCACCCGCGCAGGCCATATGGCCAGACCCGGCAAACCCGGGCGTGCTGCATCAACGCTGTTCACATCATTCAAGGAGCGACGCAATGTTGTCCAGATCGATTGGCAAAGCGGCAGGTGGCCTGGTATTGGGTTTGTCGGTGGCAGCAGCCGCGCATGCGGCACCGCTGTTCGAGCCAGTGACCGTCATCAGCCGGGCATCGGCAAACAGTGAGCCCGCGCTGGGCAAGCTGCTGGCCACCCCGTCCACGGCGACGGTACAGGAAGTGCGTGTCGATGCTGCTGCCACCGCGCAGCCGCAGCTGGAGTTCGAACTGCTCGGCCAGCGCGTGCAGGCGGTACGCAGCAAGGTTGAAGCACTGCCCGATGGCGGCAGCATCTGGTACGGCCAGTTCCGCTCACCTTCGGACAAGCTCACCGCCGCCAGCTCCAATGGCCAGGACGATCCGGGCAATTCGCTGATCCTGGTGCGTTCGGGCAACACCATCACCGGTTCGATCCGCAAGGACGGCAAGCTGTATCGCCTGCGCCCGCTGGGCAACCGCCATGTGCTGGTGGAAGTGGATGAATCGCGGATGCCGGCCGACCATCCGGCCGACTACAACCAGCTGCCGAAGATCCCGATGGGCGACAACGATCGCATCGGCATCGCGCAGGCCTCGTCCGGCACGCCGGCCACCATCCGCGTGCTGGTGGTGGCGACCAATGCCGCCGTCGCCGCCTATGGCGGCAACATGCAGTCGCTGGTGCAGCTGGCGGTGGCCGAATCCAACCAGGGCTACGTCAACAGCAACGTTGGCATCACCATGCAGTTGGCCGGCTACGAGACTACCAGCTACACCGAGTCGGGCAGCTTCGATACCGACCTGGCACGCTTCCGTGGCACCAGCGACGGTTACATGGACAGCATCCACACCAGCCGCAACAACACCGCAGCCGATGTTGGCGTGCTGCTGATCAACAACACCTCCTACTGCGGCCTGGCCTCGGGCATCGGCTCGACCGCCTCGACCGCGTTCGCGGCGGTGTACTGGGATTGCGCGACCGGCTACTACTCGTTCGCGCACGAGATCGGCCACCTGCAGAGTGCACGGCACGATATCGCCAGCGATCCCAGCACGTCGCCCTATGCCTATGGGCACGGCTATCGCTACGAGCCGTCCTCCGGTTCGCGCTGGCGCACGATCATGGCCTATGACTGCTCGGCGGGCTGCCCGCGCCTGAACTACTGGTCCAATCCGAACATCAGTTACAACGGCATTCCGATGGGCAATGCCAGTACCGCCGACAACCAGCGCGTGCTGGTCAACACCAAGGCCACCATCGCGGCCTTCCGCTGAGTCCAGGCGCCGACCAAGGTCGGCGTCTACCCGGGCGCATGCACCTGCTCTGGTAGATGCCAACCTTGGTTGGCACCTTGCGATCCGTTATTCGCGCGCCAGGGTATCCAGCGTCCAGCCGCTGGCATCCACGCGCAGCACCGAACCCTGTTCGTACCAGTCACCCAGCACGATGCGGGTGCAGGCACGGCCACCGGCCTGCAGGCTGTGCACCGCCGGGCGGTGGGTGTGGCCATGGATCATGGTATCCACGCCATGGCGCACGAAGGTGGCATCGACTTCGGCCGGCGCCACATCGGTGACGGACTCGAACTGCGCACGATCATCCTGCTTCATTTCCGACTGGCGGGCCTGGCTGGCGTCGCGCGCTTTCTGCGCGAAGGCGATGCGTGCGGCCAGCGGCTGCGACAGGAACTGGGCCTGGAACACCGGATCGCGCGTCTGTGCGCGGAACTGCTGGTAGGGAATGTCGTCGGTGCACAGCAGGTCACCGTGCTGCAGCAGTACCGGACGGCCGTACAGCTCGATCACGCAGGGGTCGGGCAGGATGCGCAGGCCGGCACGGCGCGCGTAGTCCTCACCGAGCAGGAAATCACGGTTGCCGCGGATGAAATACACCGGCACACCGCTGTCGGACAGTACCTTCAGCGCATCGGCCACCGCATCGGCAGCGGGCGAGGGCGTATCGTCGCCGATCCAGGCTTCGAACAGGTCGCCGAGGATGTACAGCGCGTCGGCGCCGGGCGCCTGCTCGCGCAGGAAGCGCAGGAACAGGTCGGTGATCTCCGGACGGCTGGGGTCCAGGTGCAGGTCGGAAATGAACAACGTGGTCATGCCCGCATTCTAGGCCATCAACGATGACGGTAGCGGCCCGGGCCGCGCCGTCAGGCCCAGCGGCGATCACACCGGCAGCGGCAACCAGGCCAGGCTGGCCGAGGCAAGCACGGTGGCGATGCCGGTGGCGGCAAGCACATCCGAGGGATAGTGCAGGCCGAGCACCACCCGCGACAGCGCGACGCCGGCGGTGAACGGCACCAGCAGCGGCGCCAGCCACGGGTAGTAGGCCAGTGCGACGATGGTGAACGACACCGCGTGCAGGGTGTGCCCGGAGGGGAAGCTGAATTCGTCCAGTGGTGCCACCCAGGCACGGATACGCAGGTCCGCCGCGTACGGGCGCGGGCGCCGGGTCCAGCGCTTGAGGCCCTTGTACAGCAGCAGCGCGGCCAGGCCGGTGGCGGCCATGTGCACCGATGCGCGCAGGCCGTCGAAGCCATCAAGCAGCACCAGTGCCCCCATCAGCACATACCAGAACACGCCATCGCCGAGCCGGCTGATGACCGAGAACAGGCGGCGCACACGGCGGCGCCGGCAGTAGTGGTTGGCCCGTCGGCACAGGCGTGCTTCGCGGTCGGCCAGCAGCTCAAGCCGCGTGGTGCGCATGGCCGCTCCTCCGCGACAGGGCCAGTTCGGCCAGCAGGGCATCGAACTCCGCCACCACCTGCTGTGGATGCAGGCGCTTCATCGCGCGCGCGGCGTTGCCGCCCAGCATCTGCCGCTGCGCGTCATCCGCCGCCAGTTGCACCGCGGCTTCGATGAACTGCTCGTCGCTGTCCACCGCCGCGCCATTCTCACCGCTGCGCAGGTACTCACGGGCGGCGCCATAGTCGAAGGCCACGGTGGCCACACCGCTGGCCATGCTTTCCAGAGTCACGTTGCCGAAGGTCTCGCTGCGACTGGGGAACAGGAACAGATCGCCGCTGGCGAAATGCCGGGCAAGCGCGTCGCCGCGCTGGATGCCGCAGAAGATGAAGTCGGGGTTTTCATGCGCCAGTTTTTCGCGGGCAGGGCCATCACCCACCCACACGAAGCGGGCCTTCGGACGGATCTGCTGCAACCGACGGAAGGCTTTCACGGCCAGACCGAGGTTCTTTTCCGCGGCGATGCGGCCAACATAGATCGCCACCAGGCCGTTGCCGTCCACGCCCCATTCCTCGCGCAGCGCAGGATCACGCCGGTTCGGATCGAACTGCTGGCTGTCGACTGCACGTGCCAGCAGGCGTACGCGTTCGAAGCCCTGCTCGCCGAGGAACTGCTGCAGCTCGCGCGTGGGCACCAGGGTCGCATCGGCCTGGTTGTGGAAGCGGCGCATCCAGCGCATCGCGGCTGCCTGCAGCCAGGCCACGCCGTAGTCGGGCAGGTATTCGTCGAAGCGGGTGTGGAAGCCACTGGCGACCGGAATGCCGAGACGCCGTGCGGTGCGCACGGCCGACCAGCCCAATGGGCCTTCGGTGGCGACATACACGGCATCCGGCCGTTGTTGCTGCCAATGGCGACCGAGACGGATCGGTGCCGGCAGGCCGAAGCGCAGCCCGGGGTAGCGTGGCAGGGCGGCGCCGGGAACCAGCAGGGTGCCCGGTGCGGAGTCCAGCGCTTCGCTGGACTGGCGCGGCCGGATCAGGTCGATCTCATGACCTGAATTGCGCAGTCCCTGTTCCAGGCCCTGCACGGTGAGGGCAACGCCGTTCACTTCCGGCGGATAGGTCTCGGTGACGATGGCATAGCGCATGGCGGGCCTCCGGTTTTCCGGCATGCTCGGGCCTGGCGATGTAGCCGATATGACCACTTTGCGACCGCCAGATGACGCGGGTTGGGCCCGCGTGCCACCACGGCCCGGAAGGGCCGTGGTGGGGGACGCGTGCGGTGCGTGGATCAGAAGCGCTGCTGGTATTTCATGTAGATGAAACGGCCGATGTCGAAGCCACCGTAGTAGGAGAAGTTGGAGCTCGGCTGGCTGTACATGATCGGTCCCTGGCGACCGAACACATTGTTGGCGCCGATCGAAACGGTGGCATTCCACGGCAGGCCGTAGCGCGCCTGCACGTCATGGAAGGTGACCGATCCACGACGGTTGTAGTCACGCGTGCCGCTGAACCACGGTGCGCGCTGGCCGGGGTGCGAACATTCGTTCGGATAGTCCTCGACATCCAGGCAGCGCTCCTTGACCGCAGAGAAGTAGCGCAGGCCCCAGGTCAGGCCGAAGTTGCCACGTTCCCAGCCCAGCGACGCGTTGGATCGCACGCGGAAGCCGATGCCGCCGTTGGTTGCGATGCCGTTGCTGGGAATCGGCGCCACATCGATCTCATTGGTCGTGCGTTCCTCGGCATTGACCACATAGGTGCTCTTCCAGTCGGCGCTCAGCGTGCCCCAGCGGGTTTCGACCTTGTGGCCGATTTCGAGGTCATAGCCCTCGGCCTGGGCGAAGCCACTGTTGCGACTGCCGTACTTGAGCTTGTTGACGATGCCCAGCTCCGGGTCACGGCTGAAGCTGTTGCAGCGCTCGGCAATGCCCAGTTCGTAGCAGTCGCGGAGAATGTCATTGGGATGGTCGGAAACGATGGTGTTCTCGATGCGGATCTTCCACCAGTCCAGTGCGATGTGCAGCCCTTCAGCGAACGTCGGGCTCCAGACCAGGCCCAGGGTGCGGCTGGTCGAGGTTTCCGGCTTCAGGTCGGGATTGGAACCATTGACGAAGGGCACCGGCGTCTGCCCGCTGCTGCCGGTGATCGGTTCGTTGCCCTGGCCGAGCTGGCGGTAGCTTTCCGCGTTGGCGATGTCGGCGGCGCAGCGTGCACGCACCTCCGGGCTGCTGGCGGCAGCGCCGTAAACGGTGTCACAGGGGTCACGGAAGCCGGTGGTGAAGGTTTCCGAGCCGCCGCCGTAGAGGTTGGAGATGGTCGGTGCACGGAAACCCTGCGCCCAGGTGCCACGGACCAGCAGCTGATCGATCGGCTTCCAGCTGAAGCCGAACTTGCTGTTGAGGGTTCCACCGAAGGTGGAGTAGTCCGAGTAGCGCGTCGCTGCATTGAGCGTCAGTTCGCGTGCACCGGCGAGGTCGCGCAGCACCGGCACGCTCAGCTCCAGATAGGCCTCGTCGACGCGGTAGCCACCGCCGGTGGGGCCTGCGGCGAGGTTGGTGGTGGCCCCGGTCTGGGCCAGCGCGTCGGGAATGAAGCGACCGTCCTCGCGGCGGCTCTCGGCGCCCACGGCAAAGCCCAGTTCGCCCGCGGGCAGTGTGGCGAAGCTTCCACTGAGGCTGGCGAACAGGTTGCGGGTGGTGGTGCGGCCACGAGTGAGTTCTTCGGGGAACAACCAGTACTGCAGTTCCTTGTTGCCGGTCAGGCCGTAGGGATCATCCTGGCCATACGGCACCAGCGGATTCCACGGCTTGCAGCCGGCGATCGGTACATCCGGTGTTCCGCATTCGACCTTGCCGGTCTGCGGGTTGTAGAACGAGGGGCCCGTGGCATCGGCGACGCGCTGCTTGTGCAGGTTGCCGGTGGCACGCTGGGTCAGCTCGCTGCGGTTGTACTGGTAGCCCGCTTCCCAGTCGAAGTCGCGACCGCCGAATTCGAAGCTGCCTTCCAGTGCCGCGACGGCCTGCCAGGTGGTCAGATCGCTGGTGCTGACCCGCGGGACCTCCCAGGTGCGGCGGTTCCAGTGCACATCGCTGGGGTTCCCATAGCCGTGGTGGCTGCCGAATGGGTTGAACCAGCTGTCGGCAGACATCGGCGTGATGCCGGCGCCGCCGGACTGGAACGGATAGCCGGCAATCTGGCGGGTGGTGGTACGCCGGTTGTAGGACAGCTGGGTGTTGAAGCGGACCTGGTCGTTCAGATCCACGCGCGCGTCGACGAAGATCGAATCGCGCTTGATCGGCGTCTGCAGGTGCATCTGCTCGTTGCTGTTGCTGACATCACCGGTGAACGGTGTGTTGTCGCTGAGGTGGAAGCTGTCCGGTCCCCCCGGCTGGCTCCCGCGATCAAGCGAATAGCTGCAGCCACGGCTGTTGGTGCAGCCCGGGCCCTTGAAGCCGGTAATGCGGCCCCACTGTCCGACCGTGGTCCAGCCGTCGGCCGGGTGGCGGTCGGTATAGGTGTAGGCGCTGAAGCCGCGATCCTTGGCCCACACACCCTTTTCTTCGACATGCTCGGCCGCGATGCTGATCGAGGCGCGGTCATTCGACCAGCCGGCAACCACGTCGTACTGGGTACGGGCGCCGTCGCCTTCACTGTACTGGCCGTGATAGACGCTGGCGGTGACACCCTCAACGTTGCGGCGGGTGATGATGTTGACCACGCCGGCCATCGCGTCGGCGCCGTAGATGGCCGAGGCGCCGTCCTTGAGCACTTCCATGCGCTCGACGGCGGCTGCGGGAATGCTGGAAATGTCCTGGTAACCGCTGGTGGTCATGCCCAGGCGCTTGCCGTTGACCAGCACCAGGGTGCGCTGTGCACCGAGGCCGCGCATGTTCACGTAGCTGCCGCCCGCAGCCTCGCCCGCGCTGAGCGGGCTGGCGCGGCTCAAGGCCGGGCTGCCGGTTGCGGTCAGGTTCTGCAGGATGTCGGCAACGGAGTTGAAGCCCTGACGCTCGATGTCGGCACGGCTGATGGTCAGTACCGGCTGTGCGGTTTCCAGGTCGACCTGGCGGATGCGCGAGCCGGTGATCTCGATGCGATCGAGCGTGGTGGCCGCCGGGGGCTGCTGAGCGAGTGCCGGGGTGGCCAGTGCTGCGGTTGCCGTCATCGTCAGTGCACGACGGATCGCCAACCCCAGTTCGGGAGTACGGATGGTCATGGGTCTCTCTCTCTTCTAGGTCTTCGGTGCGCTGTCAAAGCGGACGGCGCAAATGCCACCGCAGGCGGTGGAGATTCGACGCTAGTGAAGGTCGGATGAGAGAGGTATGGGAATGTTACGAATCTGGGGTCGAAGAGGCTGACGCATCTGCACAAAGCCGACGCGAATCAAACAGCTGCGATGCTTGAAGACGATTCGTCGCCGTTCCGGCATTGCTGCGACCACGGGGCAGCGAAGGACGCCTGGGCTGTCAAATGCGTCAGCCTGCGCGGAAGCAAAAAGAAACCACGGCCCCGAAGGGCCGTGGTCGTCAAGCGTCAACAGCGCGGATGGATCAGAAGCGCTGCTGGTACTTCATGTACATGAAACGACCGATGTCGTAGCCACCGTAATAGGAGAACGACGAGTTCGGCTTGCTGTACATCACCGGGGCTTCCTTGCCGAACACATTGTTGGCACCCACCGACACGGTGGCATCCCACGGCAGGTTGTAGCGGAACTGCACGTCGTGGAAGGTCACCGCACCGCGCTCGTTGTAAGCGGTCGGCGACTTCAGCCACGGAGCCAGGAAGGTCGGATCGGAGCATTCGTCCGCATACCGGGCGGCGTTGAGGCAGCGCTCCTTCACGCCGGAGTAGTAGCGTGCCGTCCAGCTGACGCCGAAGTCACCCACATCCCAGCCCAGCACCAGGTTCGAGCGCACGCGGAATGCGAGGCTGGTGGCGGTACCGATGGTGTTGGCAACGCCGTTGATCGGCGTGATCGCATCACGGACATCATTGGTGGAGCGGTAGACGTTCTTGCTCACATAGGTGCTGGTCCAGCCTGCGCTCAGCTTGCCGTAGCCGGTGTCGACGCGATAGCTGACATCCAGGTCATAGCCTTCGGTCTCGGCGAAGCCGGCATTGCGGTTGCCGAACTTCAGGCCGGTGACGATGCCGTTGGACGGATCACGGGTGAAGCGGCTGCAGCGCGATTCGATGCCCTGCTCATAGCAATCCTTCAGGATCTGGTTCGGGCTGTCACCGACGATGGTGTTGTCGATGCGGATCTTCCACCAGTCCAGTGCGACGTTGAAGTTGCTGAGGAAGGTCGGGCTCCACACCAGGCCCAGCGTCTTGCTGGTCGAGGTTTCCGGAACCAGCAGCGGGTTCGAACCGGATACGAACGGCGTCGGGGTTGCATCCTGCGCCGTGGTCACCGGCGTGTTGCCCTGCTTCAGCTGGCGGAAGTTGGCAGCATCGGCGATGTCACGTGCGCAGCGCGAGCGGACTTCGGCACTGCCCTTGGCCGAGCCGAACACGGTGTCGCACGGATCGCTGAACTGCGCGAAGGTTTCCGAACCGCCACCGTACAGGTCGTTGATGGTCGGCGCGCGGAAGCCTTCGGCCCAGGTACCACGGACCAGCAGCTGGTCGATCGGCTTCCACTTGAAACCGAACTTGCTGTTGAGGGTGTTGCCGAAGGTGTTGTACTTGGAATAGCGGGTGGCGGCACTGAAGCTCAGCTCACGCGCACCGGGCAGGTCGGCCAGCACCGGCACGCTGAGCTCCAGGTAGGCTTCCTTCACGTTGTAGCTGCCACCGGTCGGGCCCGCGGCCAGGTTGGTGGTGGCGCCGGTCTGGGCCAGGGCATCGGGGGTGTAGCGGCCATCTTCCTTGCGGCTTTCCACGCCGAAAGCGAAGCCCAGGTCGCCGGCCGGCAGGGTCATGATGCTGCCGGACAGGTTGGCGAACGCGTTCTTGGTGGTGGTCCGGCCGGTGGTGTGCTCCGCCGGGAACAGCCAGGCCATCAGCGCTTCATTGCCGGTCAGTCCGTTGGGGTCGGTCTTGCCGTACGGCACCAGCGGATTCCACGGCATGCAGCCGTCGATCACCGCACCCGGACGGCCACACACCACCTTGCCGGTGGATGGATCCAGGAACGACGGACCCACGGCGTCACGCACGCGCTTCTTGTGCAGGTTGCCGGTAGCGGTGGCGGTCAGCTCGTTGCGGTTGTACTGGTAGCCCACATCCCAGTCGAAGTAGCGCTGACCGATCTCGAAGGTGCCATCCAGCGACACTACCGCACGATAGGTCTTCAGTTCGCTGGTGCTTACGCGCGGGATTTCCCAGGTACGGCGGTTCCAGGCCACGTCGGTTGGCTTGGCATAACCGTGCTGGTTGCCGAACGGATTGAAATAGCTGTCCTTGGACATCAGGCCGGTGGCGGTCGGGTCACCCGAGATCGACACCGAGCTGGACTGCAGGGGGTAGCCTGCAATCTGGCGCTCGGCGGAACGCTTGTTGTAGCCGAATTCGGTGCGCAGGTTGACCTGGTCGGTGATCTTGAAGCGGCCGTCGAAGTACACCGAATCACGCTTGAGCGGATACATGACGTGCATCTGCTCGTTGGCGTTGCTGACATCGCCGGTGAACGGCGTCGTGTCGGTCAGGTGGTAGTTGGCCGGTTTGGTCGGGTCAGCGCCGCGGTTGAGCGAGTAGCCGCAACCCTGGCTGGTGTTGGTGCAGCCCGGGCCACCCTTCAGGCCGGTAATCTGGCCCCACTGGCTCAGCGTGGTCCAGTTGGAGGCATCGTCCGGGTGGCGGTCGCTCACGCCGTACTTGCTGAACCAGCGGTCCTTGGCCCAGACGCTCTTTTCTTCGGAATGTTCCAGTGCCAGCGTCAGCGACACGCGGTCGTTGCTCCAGCCGCCGACCACGTCGAAGCGGTCACGGGCGCCGTCGCCTTCGCTGTACTGGCCGTGGTAGACGTTGGCGGTCACGCCGTTGACGTTGGAACGGGTGATGATGTTGACCACGCCGGCCATCGCATCGGAACCGTAGATGGCCGAAGCGCCATCCTTCAGCACTTCGATGCGCTCCACCGCCGACACCGGCAGCGAGGACACGTCCTGCAGGCCCGAGGTGCTGATGCCCAGACGCTTGCCGTTGACCAGCACCAGGGTGCGCTGCGCGCCCAGGTTGCGCATGTCGATGTAGGTGCCGCCGGTGTTTTCGCCCGAGCTCAGGGCGTTGGCACGGCTGATCGCCGGGCTGCCCATGGCAGTCACGTTCTGCAGGATGTCGGCGACCGAGCTGAAGCCCTGGCGTTCGATGTCCACGCGGGTCATTGCCAGCACCGGCTGGGCGGTCTCCACATCGACCTGGCGGATGCGCGAGCCGGTGATTTCGATGCGATCCAGATTGGTCGGCGAAGCGCTGCCGCTGTCCTGGGCGAAGGCCGGCAGCGCGGCCAGTGCGGTGGTCGTCACCAGGGCGTGGGCAATGGCCTTGCCCAACACGGTACGTGAAGTCATTACGTTCTCTCTCTCAAAGACGTAGGGAGATGCCAAAAAAGCATCCAACAGCCCAGCACAAGTGCGCCGGTACCCCGATACTAGTCTCGATAGTTAAGAGTCTGTAAAGGCCTTATGTCGAAATATTTCTTCGCGTGTCTCGTTTGTGATGAAAATGTGAGAAAAAACGGGGGCTTGCGACGGAAGCGCCAGCGCAGGGAGACGGCAGGAATGTTGCAGCGCAGCGCGGACTGGCGCGCTGGCCGCGTGTTCCCGCGTCGCAGTTCAGGCCACGAACGGCCGGAACTGGATGCCCAACCCGGCGATGCCGTCGGTCTCGCCGATCAGGTCGGCGCGCAGCAGCGGACGGGCGTCGATGAAGGCCTGCGGCACGATCAGCGACAGGCGGTTGTCATCGGCGGTCAGTTCCAGCGCCGGCAGCGGGGCGTCCTCATGGGCACGGTTGAGCAGCACCGCCAGGCGCAGCAGGGCGGCCAACCGGCGTGCGGTCAGCAGCAGGCGCTCGGGCAGGGCGTCGAACGCGGTCTTGGTCACGCTGCGGCGATGGCTGCGCACCAGGGCGGCCAGCATCTGCTGCTCCTGCCGCGAGAAGCCGGCGATGTCCGAGTGCTCCAGCACGTAGCTGCCATGCACGTGGTAACCGCTGTGGGCGATCATCAGGCCCAACTCGTGCAGGCGCGCCGCCCAGCCGAGCATGCGCGCATCGTCGGCATCGAGCCGCCAGCGTTCCTGCACCTGTTCCAGCAGTGACAGCGCGGTGTCCTGCACGCGGTCGGCCTGCACGGTATCGATGCCGTAGCGCTGGCTGAGCGCGGACACCGATTCATCGCGCAGGTCGTTCTCGCCAGCGCGGCCAACGATGTCGTAAAGGATGCCTTCGCGCATCGCCGCCTTGCTGACCAGCAGCTTCTGCAGGCCCAGCGCCTGGAAGGCGGCCTCCAGCACCAGGATGCCGCCGGCGATGATCGGACGGCGGTCGCTGGACAGCCCGGGCAACTGGATGTCGTCGATCTTCTTGGCCTTCAGCAGTTCGTCGCGCAGCTGCGGCAGGGCCTCGGCGGTGATCGCCCCCTTGCTCAGCTTCATCGTCGCGCAGATCTCGCTGATCGCCTTGTGCGTGCCCGAAGAACCCAACGCTTCCTGCCAGCCCAGCGCGCGGTACTTGCTGGCGAAGGGCTGGAACTCGCGACCGATCTCGGCCAGCGCGTCCTTCCAGCGCTTCTTGCTCAGCTTGCCGCCGGGGAAGAAACGGCGGGTGCTGGCAATGCAGCCGGCCTGCAGGCTTTCGCGCTCCAGGGTCTGCATGCCCATGCCGATGATGAATTCGGTGGAGCCGCCGCCGATGTCGATGACCAGCCGGCGCTGGCCGGGCTTGGGTGGCTGCGCGTGGGCTACGCCCAGGTAGATCAGGCGTGCCTCTTCGCGGCCGCTGACCACTTCGATGGCGTGCCCCAATGCGGTTTCGGCCGGGACCAGAAACGACTGTGGCGAGCGCAGCTGGCGCACGGTGTTGGTGGCGAGTGCACGTACCCGGTGCGGCGGTACATTGCGGATGCGCTGGCCGAAGCGGGCCAGGCATTCCAGCGCGCGCTGCCGGGCAGCGGAGGAGAGTCCACCTTTGCCATCCAGGCCGTCGGCCATGCGCACCGTCTCGCGCAGGCGGTCGATTACCCGCAGCTGGCCGAGCGTGTAGCGCGCGATGACCATGTGGAAACTATTGGAGCCAAGGTCGATGGCGGCCAGCAGGTCGCCATCCTGCAATGCGGGCGGAGTCGTGGTGGTGTGCGGCATGGACGAATGTTAGCCGAAGGGGCGGTGTGCTCGTCACCGCGCGGCCTTCACATTTTGGAAGAGGGGAGTGCGGCAGGGCTGCGCCCTGCACCCGCAGAGGCCAGAGCAACAGCAACAGCAACAGCAACAGCAACAGCAACAGCAACAGCGGGCTATCCGTGGGATGGCGGGGCGGGTCCGATGGCAGGGGACGCCGTGAACCCGTCCATGGGGGCTTGGTCGCGCTTGCTCGTGTGCGCTGTCGTGCGCACACGGCAAGACCGGGGTTGGGCGTCCTGCCCAACCCGCCCGAGGCATGCCTCGGGCCCATGGCGCTCACGCCCCCCGCAACCGGACCCACCCCGCCTTCGACAGTTCTCTGCGATCTGCCGGGACGGCGTTCTGCGCGGCTGTTGGTGGGTGTCGACCTTGGTCGACACGGTAGATCCACGCCACGCGTGGATGAATCCAAACGTGCCGACCAAGGTCGGCACCTACCGGGTTACAGCCCCTGCATCAGTGCCATCTGCGCAGAATGCGGTGCCTCGTCGTGGGCGGGCGCACGCTTGTGGTAGATGCCGTCGGCATCCAGTTCCCAGGCGTTGAGGTTGTCGTCCAGGTAGTTCTGCAGGACTTCGCGGTAGACCCGCTTGGCCAGCTCCGGGTCGAGGATCGGGAAGCAGGTCTCGACCCGGCGCAGCAGGTTGCGTTCCAGCCAGTCGGCGCTGGCGCAGTACATCTCCGGTGCGCCGTCGTTGCCGAACCAGTAGACGCGGCTGTGCTCCAGGAAACGGCCGACGATCGAGCGTACCCGGATGTTGTCCGACACGCCCGGCACGCCCGGGCGCAGGGTGCAGGCACCGCGGATGATCAGGTCGATCTGCACGCCGGCCTGCGAGGCGGCGTACAGCGCGCGCACCACCTGCGGTTCGTTCAGGGCGTTCATCTTGGCGATGATCCGCGCCGGGCGGCCGGCGGCGGCGATGCGCGTTTCGCGCTCGATGCGGCCGAGGATGCCGGTGTGCAGGGTGAAGGGTGACTGCAGCAGGCGCTTGAGCTTCATCTTCGACGCCAGCCCGGACAGCTGCTGGAACAGCAGGTGCACGTCGTTGCCGATGTCCGCATCGGCGGTGATCAGGCTGATGTCGGTGTACGCGCGGGCGGTGCCGCTGTGATAGTTGCCGGTGCCCAGGTGCACGTAGCGGCGCAGCTTGCGGCCCTCGCGGCGCACGATCAGCAGCATCTTGGCGTGGGTCTTGTAGCCGACCACGCCATACACCACCTGCACGCCGGCCTCCTGCAGGCGATCGGCCAGGCCCAGGTTGGCCTCCTCGTCGAAGCGGGCGCGCAGTTCGACCACGACGGTCACGTCCTTGCCGTTGCGTGCGGCCTGGATCAGCGCGTCGACGATCAGCGAATCCTTGCCGGTGCGGTACAGGGTCTGCTTGATCGCCAGCACGTTGGGATCGATCGCTGCCTGCCGGATCAGGTCCAGCACCGCGGTGAAGGCATCGAACGGGTGGTGCAGCAGCAGGTCCTGGCGCGCCGTGGTCTCGAAGATGCCGTCACTGTCGCGCAGCGTGCGCGGGGTCATCGGCGGGTACTTCAGGTCCGGCTGTGCGATCAGGTCGTACAGCTGGATGATGCGGTTGAGGTTGACCGGGCCGTCGATGCGGTACACCGCGTTCTCGGTCAGGCCGAAGTTCTGCAGCAGGGTGCGCACGATGTCGCGTGGCATGTCCTGCGCGATCTCCAGGCGCACCGCCGGCCGGTAGCCGCGGTCGACCAGTTCATCGCGCAGCGCCAGCGCCAGGTTCTCCACTTCCTCCTCGTCCACCACCAGCTCGGAATTGCGGGTGACGCGGAACTGGTAGGCCCCCTGGACTTCCATGCCCGGGAACAGCTCATCGACGAAGGTCGACAGCACCGACGACAGGAACACGAAGTTCTGCGGACCGCCGAGCTTCTCCGGCAGCTGGATGATGCGTGGCAGCGAGCGCGGCGCACGCACGATGGCCAGGTGGCCGGCGCGGCCGAACGCGTCGGTGCCCTTCAGCACCACCACGATGTTCAGCGACTTGTTGAGGATCTTCGGGAACGGGTGTACCGGGTCCAGGCCCAGCGGCGACAGCACCGGCATGATCTCGTTGCGGAAGTACGCGCGCAGCCAGCGCTTCTGGCGGTCGGTCCAGGAGTGGCGGCCAAGCACGCCGATGCCGGCGTCCATCAGCGCCGGCCGCAGCGTCTCGTTCCAGCAGCGGTACTGCTGGTCCACCAGTTCCGCGGCGCGGTCATGGATGGCGGTGAGGATGGTCTGCGGGCTCATGCCGTCCGGTGCCGGCGGCAGGCCGAACTCCTGCGCGTGGCGCACGGCGGCGGCGCGGATCTCGAAGAACTCGTCGAGGTTTGTGCACGAGATGCACATGAAGCGCAGGCGCTCCAGCAGCGGCACCTGCGGGTCCATCGCCTGGGCCAGCACGCGGAAGTTGAAATCCAGCTGCGACAGTTCGCGGTTGATGTAGAGCGCCGGGTCGCGCAACGGATCGTTGTCCGGGCTCACGGGGAGGGGGAGGGATCCGAGGCTGCTCATGGCGTCATTCTTCGATGGAAGTCAGGGGGGCGGACTCGCGCGGGCGCACGTGGTCGGCATCGAAATGGCAGGAGAACACCGAGCCCTTGCCGACCTCGCTTTCAATCTCCAGCCGGGCGTGGTGCAGGCCGAGGATGTGCTTGACGATGGACAGGCCCAGGCCGGTACCGCCGCTTTCGCGGGAACGGCTGCTGGAGACACGGTAGAAACGTTCGGTCAGGCGTGGCAGGTGGCTGGCCGGGATGCCGTAGCCGGAATCGCGTACCGACAGCACCGCGCCGTCGCCTTCGCGGTGGAACTCCACCGCGATGCGGCCACCGGCGGGGGTGTAGCGCACGGCGTTGGTGACCAGGTTGGAGAACGCGCTGTGCAGTTCCTTGGTCGAGCCCTGCAGGTCAACGCCGGCCAGGTCGTCGATGCTGATCTGGTGGCGGCCCTGGCTGTGGGCCTCGGCCTCGCGGCGCAGGGTCGCCAGCATCGGCTGCATGGCCACGGTCTCATCCTCGCTGTGTTCCTGCGATTCGAGGCGCGACAGCGTCAGCAGGTCTTCCACCAGCTGGGCCATGCGCTGGCTCTGCTTGCGCATTTCTTCCAGCATCGGTCCGGTTCCCGGGAAATCCTCCGGATCCATCATGTCCAGATAGCCGTGCACCACGGTGAGCGGCGTGCGCAGTTCGTGTGAAACATTGGCCACGAAGTCGCGACGCACCTGTTCCAGGCGCAGCAGTTTGCTGACGTCGCGGGCGATCAGCAGCCAGTAGTCCGACGAATACGGAATCAGGCGCAGGTTCAGGCGGATCGCAGGGTCGACCGGGGAGGGCACGTCGAGGATCGGTTCGGCATTGCGGCCGCCGGCCAGCCAGTGGGCCAACGGCATCGGCTGCAGGCGTTCGACCAGAGCTTCGCCGAGGTCACCCGGATGATGCAGGCCGAGCAGGGCGGTGGCGGCCTCGTTGAACCACTGCACGCGCTGGCTGTTGCGGTCCAGCACCACCACCGCATCGGGAAGTGCGGCGGCGGCAGCGCGGTAGCTGCGGAGCATGTCCAGCAGGCGCCGCTTGCGCACGCGCATTTCCACCTGGTTGCGGTACAGCAGGCGGTCCAGCTCGTTCCAGACGCCGGTGCCTTCCTCGGCGGTGTCCCAGCGCTGGCGGGCAGTCAGCCGGCGCAGCACGCTGCGCAGGCGCCAGTAATGCCAGGCCAGCGTGGCCAGTGCGCCAAGCGCGATGCACAACCACAGATGGCCCGTGAACCACCCCACCAGTCCGGAGAACAGCAGTACCGCGGCAACGGTGGCCAGGGTCTTCAACCAGGCAGAGCGGATGTGGCGGGGCATTGCGATCTCGTCGTTGAGGTGCGGCGGTTCACTGGGGTGAACCGAGGGTTATAGCAGAGTTGCCGGCGCCGGCACCCGCGGGTGCGTGGCGCCGGCACGACGAGACTCAGGTGGCAGTGGAGAAGCGGTAGCCGGCGCCGCGCACGGTCTGCACCATGTTCTCGGCGTTGAACGGTTCCAGCGTTTTGCGCAGGCGGCGGATGTGCACGTCGATGGTGCGCTCCTCCACGTACACGCTGCCGCCCCACACATGGTCCAGCAGCTGGGCGCGGGTGTAGACGCGCTCGGGGTGGGTCATGAAGAAGTGCAGCAGGCGATATTCGGTCGGGCCGATCGGCACCGGCTGGTCGTTGGCGAACACGCGGTGGGCGGCACCGTCGATGCGGATCGGGCCGACGGCCACGCTGCCGTCCTCGTCGTCCTCGCGGGCACGGCGCATGACCGCACGGATGCGGGC
Source organism: Stenotrophomonas sp. WED208 (assembly GCF_040984485.1). Taxonomy (NCBI): domain Bacteria; kingdom Pseudomonadati; phylum Pseudomonadota; class Gammaproteobacteria; order Lysobacterales; family Lysobacteraceae; genus Stenotrophomonas; species Stenotrophomonas sp. WED208. Next base: position 3,724,368 of record NZ_JAZARB010000001.1, on the reverse strand, counting down.
CAGCAGTTCGCGCGCCGAGAACGGCTTGACCACGTAGTCGTCGACGCCGGCTTCGAGGCCGCCGACGCGGTCGTTTTCTTCGCCACGGGCGGTCAGCATGATGATCGGCACTTCGCGGGTCAGCGTTTCCTTGCGCCAGCGGCGGGCCAGATCCAGGCCGCTGGTGCCGGGCAGCATCCAGTCCAGCAGGATCAGATCGGGAACCCGGTCGGCGATCGCGGTCTGGGCCTCACGGGCGTCGCCGGCGTGGACCGGTTCGTAATCGCCCTTGCGAAGGGCGAAGGCGACCATTTCACGGATCGCGGGCTCGTCATCGACGATCAGGATGCGTTTCTGCACGAGGACACCGTAGGGCTCGGTTACTGGAGTGGTGCCAGTAGACTACGGTTTGATGACATGTTTGTGACTACCTGGCCGGAACCGGTCGGGATTGCCATCGACCGGTCATGCAGCGCTCAGCGGCGGTCCAGATCCGGGTCCTGCACGCCCTGGCGGCGCAGCTCCAGCACGGTGGGGGTGATCGCTTCGATGCGCGCATCCACGCGGGCCCGGCCGACATAGTCCAGTGCCGGGTTGCGCTTGAGGGCCTGCAGCTGCATCAGTGACTGTTCGGGGCGGCCGCTGAGGAAGGCGGCCTCGGCATAGGCCTCGCTGGCCCGCACGCTGTCACCGGCCAGTTCGCTGGCGCGGGCGTATCGCTGCTGGAAGACTGGATCGTTACCACTTTGCGACAGCAGCGGCCGCAGCATCGCCTGCGCGCGCTGGCCGGCCTCGCGGCTGCCTTGTTCGTTCAGGATCTCGGCATAGGTCAGCGCCACCGGACGGCTGTTGGGGTGCTCGCGCAGCAGTTGCTCGAAGCGGTTGTTGGCCTGGGCGGCCTGGCCGGCGCGTGATTCGGCCTCGCCCAGGCCCAGCGCCAGCCACAGGTTGTCCGGCCGGGTCTGCTGCAGGCCCGCCAGGGTCTGCCGGGCCTGGGTGGCGCCGGCGCGACCACTGCGCATTGCCGCCAGCGCCTGGCCATAGCGCTGGGCGTCGTTCAGGCCGTCCTTCTGCCGCTTGGCCATGTCCGCATACTCGCGCTCCAGCTCGGGGGTGGAATCGGCGCTGAGCACACGCAGGCGTTCACGCGCCCAGTCGAAATCACCGCTCGCTCCGCGGGTGAGCTGGCCCATCGGGATGCGCAGCACGCTGCTGGGCAGCAGCGGGTTGTTGCCGCGCAGCAGCGGCTCGGCCAGGCTGGGATCGGCCGGGTCGACCCGTTCCTTGCGCTCGCCGCTGGGGGTGCTGGTCGTGAGCAGCACCGTGTCCTTCTTCATCTGCTCGGCGCGGGCCTTGGCCTCGCTGATGCGGGTGATGTTGACCGGGTGGGTGCGCAGGAACTCCGGCACGCTGTAGCCGCCTTCGTTGCCACGCATCGCCGCCGACATCCGCTCGAAGAAGCCGGCCATGGCATCCACGTCGTAGCCACTACGCGCCAGGGTGCGGATGCCGAGGCGGTCGGCCTCGGATTCGTTGGAGCGGGTGTAGTTGATCTGCCGCTGCTGCATCAGGCCCATGCCCGAGCTGATCGCGGCCATCGTCGCGTTGCCGGAGGAGGTGCTGTTGCTGGCCTGCGCGGCCACCACCGCCGCCAGCATGCCGAGCAGGATCGGAATCTGGTCACGCTGGGCACGCTCGACACCGCGCAGCACATGCTGCTGGGTAACGTGGGCGATTTCGTGCGACAGCACCGCAGCGACCTCATCCTCGCGCTCGGCGGTCAGCACCAGGCCGGCATTGACCCCGATGTAGCCGCCCAGCGTGGCGAAGGCGTTGATCTGGCGGTCCTTCATCACGAAGAACGTGTAGGGCTGCCGCGGCTGGTCACTGTTGGAGCCGAGCCGGGTACCCATGGTCTGCAGCCAGTCGTTGACCAGCGGGTCATCCAGCAGGTAGCCGTAGTTGCGCAGCTCGCGCAGCATCATCGCGCCGTACTCGGCCTGGCGGGCCGGGGTCAGCAGCTCACCGGCCGAGGAGCCGATGTCGGGCAGCTTCTCCTGGGCCTGGGCCAGCGGCATGGCCAGGGCCAGGGTGACGGCGGTAGTCAGCAGCAGGGCTCGCAAGCAGGAGGTCCTCGGGCAGGGCGCGCCAAGCGTGGCAGGGTGGGGGGCAACCATTCGTTAATCCACAGTGTTGCGGCCGTGGCGTGGAAATTCCAGCGCACCGGTACCATATGTAGACCGTCGATCCATCGTGGAGTTTCCCGTGACAGCCCAGACCGCCGGCGGTGCCCCCGCCATCACCATCTATTCCACCGCCGTCTGCCCGTACTGCGTGGCCGCCAAGAACTTCCTGAAGAGCAAGGGCCAGCAGTGGACCGAGGTCCGCATCGACCTGGACCCGGCCGAGCGCGAGAAGATGATGGCGCTGACCCGCCGCACCAGCGTGCCGCAGATCTTCGTCGGTGACGTCCACGTGGGCGGCTACGACGACATGATGGCCCTGCACCGTGAAGGCAAGCTCGAGCCGCTGCTGGCCGGGCAGGGCCAGGCATGAGCGCGGCCGACGACGGCAGCAAGGACCGCATCGCCGAGTTCACCGAGTTCCGCAAGCGCATGAACGAGCGGATCCTGGGCGAGCCGAACCAGGTGGTGCGCCGCTTCTTCGCGCTGGACACGCAGACCTACCAGGCCGGCGCGCTGGATGTGAAGACCAAGGAACTGCTGGGCCTGGTGGCCTCGATGGTGCTGCGCTGCGACGACTGCATCAGCTACCACGTGGCCCAGTGCAAGGACGCCGGGGTGACCCGTGAAGAGTTCTTCGAGACCTTCTCGGTCGGCCTGGTGGTCGGCGGTTCCATCGTGATCCCGCACCTGCGCCGCGCGGTCGATTTCCTCGACCAGCTCGAGGGCGGCGCGGCGGCCCCGGAAGCGCACGCGCACTGAGGGTAGTGCCGGCCGCTGGCCGGCATACCCTGAACCCGGAACGGCCGAGGTTGCCGGCCAGCGGCCGGCACTACCGCACCCGCAAGGGGCCTTCCCCGTGATCCCACAGCCCAGGAGCCCCCTTGTTGTCTGCCGGGGCCGGGAAGCGGGCCCGCGCGGCTCTTCCGGTAGTGCCGTGGCTTTCCCCGGGATCCAACAGCCCAGAAGCCCCCTTGTTGTTCAAGGGGGCGCGCCGACAGGCGCGGGGATAAGGCGCGGGGATAAGGTGGGATGCGCGGGCAATTCTGCCTGAGCCGGGCACTGGGACCATGGTCTATTTGGGACCTCGGCCCCGGCTCAGGCATAATTGCCGGTGAAACTTCCTTTGCGCCGGCGTTTCCGGGCACGTCCGGACGGCGTTTTTCCCCCTGTTCGGAACATCGATCAATGACGCAGAAAATTACGGTCATCCGCGGCGACGGCATTGGCCCGGAAATCATGGACGCCACCCTGTTCGTGCTCGACCAGCTCAAGACTGGCCTGGAGTACGAAGACGCCGACGCCGGCCTGGTGGCCCTGGAAAAGCACGGCGACCTGATGCCGGCGGTGACCCTGGAATCGATCGCGCGCAACAAGGTCGCGCTGAAGAGCCCGCTGACCACCCCGGTCGGTGGTGGCTTCACCTCGATCAACGTCAGCCTGCGCCGTCACTTCGACCTGTACGCCAACGTGCGTCCGGCCCACACCTTCCCGAACACCAAGTCGCGTTTCGACAACGTCGACCTGATCACCGTGCGTGAGAACACCGAAGGTGCCTACCTGGCCGAAGGCCAGGAAGTGTCGGCCGACGGCGAGACCGCCTTCTCCGGCACCCGCATCACCCGCAAGGGCTCCGAGCGCATCGTGCGCTACGCCTTCGAGCTGGCCAAGAGCACCGGCCGCAAGAAGGTCACCGCCGTGCACAAGGCCAACATCATCAAGTCGACCTCGGGCCTGTTCCTGAATGTCGCCCGTGAAGTCGCCGCGCAGTACCCGGAGATCGAGTTCCAGGAAATGATCGTCGACAACTGCTGCATGCAGCTGGTGATGCGTCCGGAACAGTTCGATGTGATCGTCACCACCAACCTGTTCGGCGACATCATCTCCGACCTGTGCGCCGGCCTCGTCGGCGGCCTGGGCCTGGCCCCGGGTGCCAACATCGGCAAGGACGCGGCAATCTTCGAAGCCGTGCACGGCACCGCGCCGGACATCGCCGGCCAGGGCAAGGCCAATCCGTGCGCGCTGCTACTGGCAGCGGCGCAGATGCTGGACCATGTCGGCCAGCCGGAAAACGCCGAGCGCCTGCGCAAGGCCATCGTGGCGACCATGGAAGCCAAGGATTCGCTGACCGGCGACCTGGGCGGCACCGGCACCACCATGAGCTTTGCCCAGGCCATCGCCAGCCGCCTGTAAGCGGCCGGACGATTTCGCTTGGATCCACAGCGGGGCGCCTTCGGGCGCCCCGTTGCGTTTTCCCGCGCTTGTAGCGTCGAGCCATGCTCGACGGCTCTTCGATCGGGGCGCGCGTGGAAAGCCGTCGAGCATGGCTCGACCCTACAATGCCAGTCTGTGCAAGATTCGCACAGATCATGTGCCGCTACGCGGCTGGTTCGTGCGCCATGCGATCGGCATCCTGTGCCCACTTTCCACCGCACAGGAGCTTGAACATGAACCTCACCGCCTTTGGTCTGGCCAGCCTGATCGGCATGGCCACCGTTACCCCCGTCACCGCTGCCGAACCGGCTCATCCCACCATCCGCCACATGGCTGGCGCGCCCGTTGTGGCTTCGCTGGATGCGGCGAAGACCGCCGTGCTGGTGATCGACTTCCAGAACGAATACTTCGACGGCAGCGCTGCGCCGGGCTTCGCCGGTGGTCGCATGGTGATTCCCGATGGCATGGCCGCACTGCGCCAGGCCAAGCGGGTGGTCGAATTTGCCGACGCCCATGGCATCCGCGTGATCCATGTGCAGCATGTGCTCCCGGCCGGTGCGCCGCTATTCGCGCAGGGCAGCGTCAATGCCGCCTTCCACCGCGACCTGCAGCCGCGCAAGGGCGAGACCGTGGTGCAGAAGGACAACGTCAGCGTGTTCGCCGGCGACTCGGCGGCGGTGCTTGACCGGGTGCTGAAGGATGCCGGCATCGACACCCTGATCGTCACCGGCCTGCAGACCCATGCCTGCGTGGCCGGTGCGGCCCGCGATGCTGCTGCGGCGCCGCGTGGCTACCGCGTCATCGTGTCGTCCGATGCAACCGCCAGTCGTGATCTGGATCTTGCTGGAGGCCAGCGCATCGGTCATCGCGCGCTGCATGACGCCTCGCTGGCGCAGATCGAAGACACCTTTGGTGACGTCCTGGGCACCGATGCAATCCTGGCGCTGCCGGTACGCAAGGCCGGCGACGGCGCTTGATAAGCTGACGGGGCCCGCATGCCGCGGGCCCCGCCACCTGGAGCCGCCCGCCGATGGATCATTTCGCTGCCCTGCGTGCGCTGCGCGCCATCGTCGATGCGGGCAGTTTCACTGCCGCCGCCGAACGACTGGGTACCACCCATTCGGCGATGTCACGGCAACTGCGGCAGCTGGAAGAGCACCTGCAGGTTCGACTGCTCGATCGCAACAGCCGTCGCCTGTCATTGACCGAAGCGGGACGCGACTACTACCGCGAGGCAGCGTCGCTGCTGGATCGCCTGCAGGAGGCGGATGACCGCGCGCGCGCAGGGCAAGCACAGCCCAGCGGCACCGTGCGGATCAGCGTGCCGCAGGTGGTCGCCAGCCAGGAGCTGCCGCATTGGTTGCCGTCGTTCCTGCAGCGCTACCCACAGGTCACGCTGGATCTTTCCGCCGACGACCAGCTGGTTGATGTGGTCGGGGGTGGCTTCGATCTGGCCCTGCGCATCGCGCCTTCCTTGCCGGACAGCCAGCTGGTCGCCCGCGAGCTGGCCAGCTGCCCACGCATCCTGGTCGCCGCACCGGCCTATCTGGCGCGGCACGGTCTGCCCCGGCAGGCTTCGGACCTCGCACAGCACACGCTGCTGGGTTTCAGTCCCACAGCGGCGATGTCGCCCTGGCAGCTGCAGGGGCCACGCGGTGCCGCCGCGAGCATCGAGGCGGGGCAGCGCCTGCGGGTGGATGCGACGCCAGCGTTGTATGCCGCTGCGCTGGCTGGCATGGGCATCAGCCTGTTCACTGCGCTGACCGTGCAGGAGGATCTGCGCGCCGGTCGTTTGATCCGCGTGCTGCCGGCCTGGCACGCCGGACAGCGGCGCTACTTCGCGCTGTATCCGCACGCGCGGGCGCTGGCGCCGAAGGTGCGTGCGCTGGTCGAGCACCTTGCGGCGCACTACGCTGCACAGGTGGGCGCGGCGGGGTAGTCGCGCGGCAGCAACCGAGGTGGTGATGGAGTCGGTGTATCTGCTGGTCGCGCTGGGCGCGATCGTCGCCGGATTCGTGCAGGGCCTGTCCGGCTTCGCCTTTGGCATGGTGGCGATGTCGTTCTGGGCATGGGGACTGGAGCCGCGGCTGGCGGCGACGCTGTCGGTGTTTGGTGCGCTGGTCGGGCAGCTGGTCGCGGTGTTCACCGTGCGCCGCGGTTTCAATCTGCGCCTGCTGCTGCCGTTCGTGCTGGGTGGGCTGGCCGGCATTCCGCTGGGCGTGATGGTATTGCCGCAGCTGGATATGGACTGGTTCAAGGCCCTGCTGGGCGGCTTCCTGGCGCTATGGTGCCCGGTGATGCTGATGGCGCGCTCGTTGCCCCCGGTCCGCGTTGGCGGCCGTATCGGTGATGCGATCGCTGGCATGGCCGGTGGTGTGCTCAGTGGCATCGGCGGTTTCGCCGGACCGGTACCTACGCTGTGGAGCACCCTGCGTGGCTTCGGCAAGGACGAGCAACGTGCGGTCATCCAGAACTTCAACCTGGCGATGCTGGCGGTGACCATGGCCACCTATGTCGGCAGTGGCCTGGTGAGCCGGCAGATGCTGCCGTACTTCGCCATCGTGGCACCGGCCATGCTGGTGCCGACCCTGCTGGGCGCGCGGGTCTACATCGGCATCAGCGAGGCGCGCTTCCGGCAGGTCGTGCTGGGCCTGCTGACCGCGTCAGGCATCGCGTTGCTGGCCTCGTCGTTGCCTGTGCTGCTGGCATGCTGACGGAAGAAAGGCAAAGGGCGCCACCAGGGCGCCCTTTGTCGTCTACGGCATGTTTCGGCTCAGCGCTGCTGGATTTTCGACAGCAGGCGCAGGAATTCAACGTACAGCCAGACCAGGGTCACCATCAGGCCGAATGCGCCATACCACTCCATGTACTTCGGCGCGCGCTGGGCCACGCCGGTCTCGATGAAGTCGAAGTCCAGTACCAGGTTCAGTGCGGCCACGACCACCACGAACAGGCTGAAAGCGATGCCCAGCCAGCTGGAGTCATGGATCACCGGCACGTTGATGTTGAAAAAGCCCAGCACGAACGATGCCAGGTAGAGCAGGGCGATGCCGCCGGTGGCTGCGACCACGCCCATCTTGAAGTTCTCGGTGGCCTTGATCACGCCGCTGCGGTACGCGACCAGCAGTGCGGCCAGCGTGCCGAAGGTCAGCAGCACGGCCTGGAACACGATGCCCGGGTACTTCATGTTGAACAGCGCCGAGACGGCGCCCAGGAACAGGCCCTCGACCAGTGCGTACATCGGTGCGGTGACCGGCGACCATTCCTTCTTGAAAATGGTGACCAGCGCCAGCACCAGGCCGCCGATCGCGCCGCCCATGGCATACAGCTTGGCCCCGGCCATGACCTGGCCGTACTCGTCCACGGACTGGTTCCAGGCGAAGGCCGCGGTCAGGACGGTCAACAACAGCAGGATGCCGGTCTTGTTGGCGGTGCCGTTGAGGGTCATCACCTGGTCGGGGCTGGTCACCACCGAGCCGCTGGCGAGGTCGAGGAAGGTCGACTCGGAAAGAGCCGGGTTGCCGCTGCGCATGCGAGTTCTCCGTGCGAATGAAGGTCGGGACGGCCATCCGGCCGATGACCGCGAGCATAGCCGATGACCACGCATGGCGCCGTGGCAGGTTCATGACCGGTCTCGCCTGCGTTGACAGTTCGCGATGTGCTTGGCCACAATGAACGACTCCCCGGGCCCGGCCCGAGGGGATTGCAAGACCGGGGTATAGCGCAGTCTGGTAGCGCGCCTGCTTTGGGAGCAGGATGTCGGGGGTTCGAATCCCTCTACCCCGACCAATCCCACGCCACGTCGGATTGGACACCGTTCCGGTTCGGGCGCCCGTAGCTCAACTGGATAGAGCACCGGCCTTCTAAGCCGGCGGTTACAGGTTCGATTCCTGTCGGGCGCGCCATCGGCGAGCACCGGGATCGCATCGGCGGATGTGAAGAAGTACTTGCAAAAGGGTAAAGACTCCACCAGAATATCGGACTCGCTTCGGCGGACCGGAACTTCGGTGACAGTCTCCAGGCAATGGTTTGAGGTTCCAGCGTCAGCGGTATCGGCGATGGAGCAAAAGTTTCAGTGGTGGCTGTAGCTCAGTTGGTTAGAGTACCGGATTGTGATTCCGGTGGTCGGGGGTTCGAATCCCCTCAGCCACCCCACTGATTCAACCGCATCGGCGCAGCCGAAACGGTATTGCAATAAACAGAAAGCACGCTACAATGTGCGTCTGAGTTTTACGGGCCGTTAGCTCAGTTGGTAGAGCAGTTGACTCTTAATCAATAGGTCCAAGGTTCGAATCCTTGACGGCCCACCAAGACGGAAGCCACCTGGTACGCCAGGTGGCTTTTTTCTTATTAGTGTGACCCTTTCGTTTCGATGGATCACAGGTTGCAGAGCCCCGCCTGGCGTGGATCTGCAACGCAGTGGGATCGCAGTGCTGGTTTCAACGATGTTGAAGAAAGTGCTTGCACCCTCCGAGCGGATCGGGTCATAATTCGCGCCCCGATTTCGGGCTGTTAGCTCAGTTGGTAGAGCAGTTGACTCTTAATCAATAGGTCCAAGGTTCGAATCCTTGACAGCCCACCAGACAAAAGCCACTTGGTTCGCCAAGTGGCTTTTTTCTTGTCTGCGCGCCGGGTTGAGCGTGCGGAAGTCAGTGCGCTGGCTGGTGTGGAGCCCCCTTGAGTCAAGGGGGCGCGGCGAAGCCGCGGGGATGTGGGGGCTGATGAAGTGGGGCCCGCGCTTTGCCGCGCAAAGCGTGGGGCTGCGGCGCGAATGCGCGGCAGCTTCCCACTGGGTTCGCCAAGTGGCTTTTTTCTTGCCTGTACGCCGGGTTGCGCGTCATCCACGCATGGCGTGGATCTGCTGAAGCGATGCTGAAATCAGGGGCATACGCGTCATCAGTGTTTTCAATGCTGTGCGCTGCTTCTCAGCGCATCGCGTCCTGCATCGCACCCAATGGATCTTCCGCGTCGATGGCGCATGCACGAAGGAAGATGTTGATGACTGGTATCAATCGATTGCACCGCACGCTGTGGGTTCCCTTCGCGCTGATGGCGCTGGCTGCCTGCACGCCGGGCAATGATCCCGCGCAGACCGTCGAACGCGATGCTGGCACGGAGAGCACTCCGGCGCGCCCGGTGGGTGACGCCATGCAGATGCAGCTGGCTCAGCCTGCGGAAGGGGAGGTCCTGCCCGACGCGGTGGACGTGCAGCGCAATGCGGAGGGTTCGGTGGATGTGCGCAAGGCCGCGCCGGAGTCGGTGGCCCTGCGCCGTACCGACGACGGGGGCGTGGAGATCCGCAAGGTGGATCCTGCGGCCGGGCAGGGGGCCGATACGGCGCCTGCCGAGGCCAGGCCGCAGCACTGAACCACCGCCGCCCCGGCTGAGCGGGCGCTCGCCGGGGCGGTCCCAGCGCGCCAGTCGCGCGCGGATGGCCATGTTCAGTTTTGTGCAGGTCTTCCGCTTCCAGCCCCTGCCTGCGACAATGAACGCCTGTGCCGGCCACGCGAAAGTGGCGGAATTGGTAGACGCCCTGGATTTAGGTTCCAGTGCCGCAAGGCGTGGGGGTTCGAGTCCCCCCTTTCGCACCAGTGCCGGCCTGTCCCCGCCCTGATCGGGCCATCTGCGCCCACTTGACCGGCACGCGCTGGCAGTGCAGGCCGAATTGGGCGAAACTAAAGGGCTGCGGCAAGCAGGCGCGTCCCAGACGTCGTGTCCTTACAACCGTTTCATCCCAATCATCGAGCCGGGGGCCTGGGCCACCGGTGGCAGGAGTCAACATGCAAGCTTCGATCGAATCCACCGGCAACCTGGAACGCCGCCTGAGCTTCTCGCTGCCGGAAGAGCGTCTGCAGAGCCACATCGTCGGCCGCCTGGGCGAAATCGCCCGTACCACCCGCATCAAGGGTTTCCGTCCGGGCAAGGTGCCGGCCAAGGTGATCGAGCAGCGCTTCGGCGCGCAGGTCCGTGGCGAGGCGCTGGACGGCCTGCTGCGCGAAACCTTCGATGCCGCCGTGCGCGAGCACGACCTGCGCATCGTCGGCAGCCCGCGCATCGACAAGGGCGACGAGGGTGAATTCTCCTTCGTGGCCACCGTGGAAGTGGTGCCGGACTTCGGCGATATCGACGTCAGCAAGCTGACCGTCGTGCGCCACAGCGCCGAGATCACCGACGCCGACATCGACCAGATGATCGAGAACCTGCAGAACCAGCGTCGTACCTGGGCCCCGGTCAGCCGTGGCGCGCAGGACGGTGACCTGGTCGCGGTGGAAACCTGGTCGCAGGCCGGCGAAGAGCGCCTGCCGGCCGAAGGCACCGAGAAGGGTTCGATCGTGCTCGGCCAGGGCATGATGTTCGACACCATCGAAAAGGGCCTGGTCGGCCTGGCCAAGGGTGAAGAGAAGACCCTGGACGTCGAGTTCCCGGCTGACTGGCGCGTGCCGGTGCTGGCGGGCAAGACCGTGCAGGTCACCGTCAAGGTCGCTGAAGTGTCCGAGCCGGTCGTGCCGGCGGTCGACGAAGCCTTCATCAAGAGCTTCGGCGTGAAGGGCGGCGACGTCGAGCAGTTCCGCAGTGACATCCGTGCCAACCTGGAGCGCGAGCTGAAGGGGGCCCTGATGAACCGCCTGCGCCGCGAAGTGGGCGAGCAGCTGATCGCCGCCTATTCGTCGGTGGAAATGCCGCCGCGCCTGGTCGAGAACGAAGCCCGCGCCATGCTGGCCCAGCAGGTCGAGCAGATCCGCCGCAACGGCCAGAACGTCGGCGAGATCCCGGCCGATGCCCACGAAGGTTTCAAGGAAGCGGCCGCCAAGCGCGTGCTGGTCGGCCTGCTGGTCGGTGAAGTGGCCCGCATCAACGACCTGCGCCTGGAAGCCAAGCGCCTGAACGAAACGATGCGTCTGATCGCTTCGACCTACGAAGAGCCGGAACAGGTCATTGAGATGTACCGCAACGACCCCCAGCTGATGTCTGGCCTGCAGAACCGCGTGATGGAAGAGCAGGTGATCGACTGGATCGCCGAGCGTGCCCAGCACACCGAAGAGAAGCTGTCGTTCCAGGACGCGATCCGCCAGTAATCCCGGGCGGATCACCGGATGCCCCGCGCCTTTGCCGGCGCGGGGTTGTTGCCCCCCAAGATAGGTACCTCACGTAATGGACAACCGAACCAAAGCCCTGAACCTGGTTCCGATGGTGGTCGAGCAGACCAGCCGCGGCGAGCGTGCCTACGACATCTATTCGCGCCTGTTGAAGGAGCGCCTGATCTTCCTCGTGGGCCCGATCGACGATCACATGGCCAACGTGGTGGTGGCGCAGTTGCTGTTCCTGGAATCGGAGAACCCGGAAAAGGACATCAACATCTACATCAACTCGCCGGGTGGCGTGGTCACCGCCGGCATGGCGATCTACGACACCATGCAGTACATCAAGCCGAATGTGAGCACCACCTGCATCGGCCAGGCCGCCTCGATGGGCGCCCTGCTGCTGGCCGCGGGCGAAGCCGGCAAGCGCTATGCGCTGCCGAACTCGCGCGTGATGATCCACCAGCCGCTGGGTGGCTACCAGGGCCAGGCCACCGACATCGACATCCACGCGCGTGAGATCCTGACCCTGCGTTCGCGCCTGAACGAGGTGCTGGCCAAGCACACCGGCCAGTCGCTGGAGACGATCGCCCGCGACACCGAGCGCGACAACTTCAAGAGCGCCTTCGAGGCGCAGGCCTACGGTCTGGTCGACCAGGTCCTGGAGCGTCGTCCGGATGAGTCGATCCAGGCCGGCTGACCGGCCTTCACGGGGCCAGGGAGGCCCCGTTCCTGCAGGGTCGGGCGGGACTGGTGTCCCCTCGGCCCTGTGCTATTCTCGAATCGAACCCCCGTTCAGCGGGTGGGGTAACTGGGTAAGCGAAGCATGAGCGAAGACCGCCAAGGTCGTTCCACGGACACCGGCAAGATCCTCTACTGCTCTTTCTGCGGCAAGAGCCAGCATGAAGTGCGCAAGCTGATTGCGGGTCCGAGCGTATTCATCTGCGATGAGTGCGTGGAGCTGTGCAACGACATCATCCGTGAGGAACTTGAGGAAAAGGCGCAGTCGGCGCGCAGTTCGCTGCCCAAGCCGCGCGAGATCCTCGAGGTCCTCGACCAGTACGTGATCGGCCAGAACCGCGCCAAGCGCACCCTGGCCGTGGCCGTGTACAACCACTACAAGCGCATCGAGAGCCGGCAGAAGAACGACGACGTCGAACTGGCGAAGTCGAACATCCTGCTGGTCGGCCCGACCGGTTCGGGCAAGACGCTGCTGGCCGAGACCCTGGCCCGCCTGCTCAACGTGCCGTTCACCATGGCCGACGCCACCACGCTGACCGAAGCCGGTTACGTGGGCGAGGACGTGGAGAACATCATCCAGAAGCTGCTGCAGAAGTGCGACTACGACGTCGAGAAGGCACAGCAGGGCATCGTCTACATCGATGAAATCGACAAGATCTCGCGCAAGAGCGAGAACCCGTCGATCACCCGCGATGTGTCCGGCGAAGGCGTGCAGCAGGCCCTGCTGAAGCTGATCGAAGGCACCGTGGCCAGCGTTCCGCCGCAGGGCGGCCGCAAGCACCCGCAGCAGGAATTCCTGCAGGTGGACACCAAGAACATCCTGTTCATCTGCGGCGGCGCGTTCGCCGGGCTGGACAAGGTGATCCAGGCCCGTTCCACCGACGTCGGCAGCATCGGCTTCGGCGCCAAGGTCAAGAGCAGCGAGCGCAAGCAGGAAGTGGGCAAGGTGCTGGCCGAAGTCGAGCCGGAAGACCTGATCAAGTTCGGCCTGATTCCCGAGTTCGTCGGCCGCCTGCCGGTGGTGGCGACCCTGGAGGAGCTGGACGAGCCGGCCCTGATCAAGATCCTGACCGAGCCGAAGAACGCCATCACCAAGCAGTTCAAGAAGCTGTTCGAGATGGAGAACGTCGAGCTGGAGTTCCGTCCGGACGCGTTGTCGGCCATCGCCAGGAAGGCGCTCAAGCGCAAGACCGGTGCCCGTGGCCTGCGCACCATCGTCGAATCGGTCCTGCTGGACACCATGTATGACCTGCCGTCGCAGGAAAACGTCAGCAAGGTGGTGGTGGACGAGTCGGTGATCGAGCACAAGTCCGAGCCGTACCTGATCTACCAGACCCCGGCGGCCCCTGAACAGAAGGCCGCAGGCGCCGAGTGATCCTTCCAGGTTGTTGATTGGAAAGGATTTTCAAGGAATGCCTTGCATCTGAAAGCCGATGGCCCCATAACGGGGCCATCGGCTTTTTTTGTCTCCGGAAGATGCCCTCCCGGAGGCGGTTTTCCCCTTCCCTGGAGCCCCCATGGCCCGTTCCCCAAGTGAAACCCTCGACCTGCCGGTCCTGCCGCTGCGCGACGTAGTGGTGTTCCCGCACATGGTCATCCCGCTGTTCGTCGGCCGTGACAAGTCCATGCACGCGCTCGAACAGGCAATGGAAGCGGACAAGCGCATCCTGCTGCTGGCGCAGAAGTCGGCCGAGACCGACGACCCGCATGCGGCCGACCTCTACCAGGTCGGTACGCTGGCGCAGGTGCTGCAGCTGCTGAAGCTGCCCGACGGCACCATCAAGGTGCTGGTCGAAGGCCTGTCGCGCGTGCAGGTCACCCACGTCGACGAGCGCAACGGCTCGCTGCATGGCCAGGCCGTGGAGATCGACGCCACCGACGAGCGCGAAGCACGCGAGGTGGAGGCGATCGCCCGCTCGCTGATGTCGCTGTTCGAGCAGTACGTGAAGACCAACCGCAAGCTGCCGCCGGAGCTGCTGCAGACGCTGTCGGGCATCGATGAGCCGGCCCGCCTGGCCGACACCATCGCCGCGCACATCAGCGTGCGCCTGGCCGACAAGCAGCGCCTGCTGGAAACGCTGGCCGTCGGTGACCGCCTGGAGATGCTGGTCGGCCTGGTCGACGGCGAGATCGACGTGCAGCAGATGGAAAAGCGCATCCGCGGCCGCGTGAAGTCGCAGATGGAGAAGAGCCAGCGCGAGTACTACCTCAACGAACAGATGAAGGCCATCCAGAAGGAACTGGGTGACCTGGACGATGCACCGGGCGAGCTGGAAGAGCTGGCCCGCAAGATCGCCGAAGCCGGCATGCCGAAGGCGGTTGAAGCCAAGGCACGCAATGAACTGAACAAGCTCAAGCAGATGTCGCCGATGTCGGCCGAAGCGGCGGTCGTGCGCAACTACCTGGAGTGGTTGCTGGGCGTGCCGTGGAAGAAGCGCAGCAAGGTGCGCAAGGACCTGAAGGCCGCGCAGGACACCCTCGATGCCGACCACTACGGCCTGGAGAAGGTCAAGGAACGCATCCTTGAGTACCTGGCGGTGCAGTCGCGCGTGAAGCAGATGAAGGGCCCGATCCTGTGCCTGGTCGGGCCGCCGGGCGTGGGCAAGACCTCGCTCGGCCAGTCCATCGCCAAGGCCACCAACCGCAAGTTCGTGCGCATGTCGCTGGGCGGCGTACGCGATGAGGCCGAGATCCGTGGCCACCGTCGTACCTACGTCGGTTCGATGCCGGGCCGCATCGTGCAGAACCTCAACAAGGTCGGCAGCAAGAACCCGCTGTTCGTGCTCGACGAGATCGACAAGATGTCGATGGACTTCCGTGGCGATCCGTCGTCGGCGCTGCTGGAAGTGCTCGATCCGGAGCAGAACAATGCGTTCAACGACCACTACCTGGAAGTGGACCTGGACCTGTCCGAAGTGATGTTCGTGGCCACCTCGAACTCGCTCAACATTCCGGGCCCGCTGCTGGACCGCATGGAAGTGATCCGCATCCCCGGCTACACCGAGGATGAGAAGCTCAACATCGCCACCCGCTACCTGGTGCCGAAGCAGATCAAGGCCAACGGCCTGCAGCCGGAAGAACTGGAGATCGGCAGTGATGCGATCCAGGACATCGTGCGCTACTACACGCGCGAATCGGGCGTGCGCAACCTGGAACGCGAGATCGCCAAGATCTGCCGCAAGGTGGTGAAGGAGATCGCGCTGGCCGGCCCGCAGCCGGTGAAGGCGAAGAAGGGTGCGAAGAAGTCCAAGGCGCTGGTCAGTGTGTCCAGCAAGAACCTGGACAAGTACCTGGGCGTGCGTCGCTTCGACTTCGGCCGCGCCGAGGAAGAAAACGAGATCGGCCTGGTCACCGGCCTGGCCTGGACCGAAGTCGGTGGCGATCTGCTGCAGATCGAATCGACGCTGGTGCCGGGCAAGGGCCAGCTGATCCTGACCGGCCAGCTCGGCAACGTGATGAAGGAATCGGCTTCGGCGGCACTGTCGGTGGTACGTTCGCGCGCCGTGGGCTTTGGCATCGACAGCGACTTCCTGCAGAAGCACGACGTGCACCTGCACGTGCCCGATGGCGCCACGCCGAAGGACGGCCCGAGTGCCGGCGCGGCGATGGTCACCTCGCTGGTGTCGATGCTGACCAAGGTGCCGGTGCGCGCCGATGTGGCGATGACCGGCGAGATCACCCTGCGTGGTCGCGTCACCGCCATCGGCGGGTTGAAGGAGAAGCTGCTGGCCGCACTGCGTGGCGGCATCCGCACGGTCATCATCCCGGAAGAGAACCGCAAGGACCTGGCCGACATTCCGGCCAACGTCACCCGCGATCTGGAGATCGTGCCGGTGAAGTACATCGAAGAAGTCCTGGACCTGGCGCTGGAGCGTCCGCTGGCACCGAAGAAGGCGCGCAAGAGTGCGCAACGTGTCACGGTGCGCAGCAAGGCCAAACCGAGTGGAAGCGCGCGCGTCAAGCATTGACGCGCGCTGTCCAATGGCCCGAAACCCGCGTCGTTGCTGGCTTTTCACCTTGCGTGGGGGTAGGGCCGCTGGTATAAAAGCAGCACTCGCGAATGAGTGATCGCTGTCAGCGATCACTGAATCGGCGAACCGTTTCCACATGGCGGCCGCATGCAGAACGCGTGCGGTTGCTTCCCTGTCGAATAAGCGGAACCCACCGCCAAAGGAGTTGTAGAGAATGAACAAGACCGAATTGATCGATGCCGTTGCTGAAGCTGCCGACCTGACCAAGGCCGAGTCCAGCCGCGCTGTCGATGCCGTCGTTGCTGCCGTCACCAAGGCGCTGAAGGACGGCGATGCGGTCACCCTGGTTGGCTTTGGTACCTTCCAGGTCCGCGACCGTGCTGCCCGCACCGGCCGCAACCCGAAGACCGGCGACACCATCAAGATCGCTGCTTCGAAGAATCCGTCGTTCAAGGCTGGCAAGGCCCTGAAGGATGCTGTAAACTAAGCGGCTCGCTGGGGTGCTTAGCTCAGCGGTAGAGCGTCTCCTTTACACGGAGAGGGTCGGGGGTTCGAAACCCTCAGCACCCACCACAGCACCGCGGTAAAAGTTTGAGTGTGGAGCGGTAGTTCAGCTGGTTAGAATGCTGGCCTGTCACGCCGGAGGTCGCGGGTTCGAGTCCCGTCCGCTCCGCCATTCAACGAGGCCTCCGGCCAAAAGCTGGAGGCTTTGTTTTCTTCCCGGTCCAGGCCGGTGGAAAACAAGCAAGGTAACAATGCGGAGCGGTAGTTCAGCTGGTTAGAATGCTGGCCTGTCACGCCGGAGGTCGCGGGTTCGAGTCCCGTCCGCTCCGCCATTACATCGAGGCCCCCGGCCTAAAGCTGGGGGCCTTGTCTTCTCACCGACAGGCTCGGGAAGAAGACGAAAGGGTTTTTGCAAGAACGGAGCGGTAGTTCAGCTGGTTAGAATGCTGGCCTGTCACGCCGGAGGTCGCGGGTTCGAGTCCCGTCCGCTCCGCCATTGCAGAATTCTTAAGTCCCTGTGAAAAAACTTTGAAAAAAGTGTTCATCGGGCTGGGTTTCCAGGAAGTCTTCGGATATACTGGGCGCCTGCAAAGTTTCAGCGCGGAGCGGTAGTTCAGCTGGTTAGAATGCTGGCCTGTCACGCCGGAGGTCGCGGGTTCGAGTCCCGTCCGCTCCGCCAACTTTTAAAAGCCCTCGGCGCAAGCCGGGGGCTTTTTCTTTGTGTCGTTCGCGCGGTCGGACGTGAGGCATGCATCTACCAGTGACGCGTTGCTGCAAGGATGCGGCGCAGGCCGCGCCGGCGCTGCTTTTGGTCCCTGCGGCGAAGCGGGTTACACTGCCGGGCTCGCCAATCAGGCCTTGTGATTCCTCACCATGCTGCAGAAACTCCGCGACAAGACCTCAGGCTGGATCGTCACCGTGATCCTGGGGCTGCTGATGATTCCGTTCCTGTTCGTGATCGACAACAGCTACCTCGGTGGCGTTGGCGCACAGAACGTGGCCAAGGTTTCCGCGCCTCCGACTTGGTGGCGTTCGGCACCGTCGTGGTGGCCGGTGCGCATGCTGTGGCAGCACCACGAGATCAGCGCGCAGGATTTCCGCACGCGTTTCGAGCAGGAGCGCATGCGTGAGCGCCAGCAGCAGGGCGAGAACTTCGACCCGCGCGCGTTCGAAAGCACTGAGAACAAGCTGGCCGTGCTCGATCAGCTGATCGACGAGCAGGTCGTGCGCCTGGTCGGTGAACAGGCGGGCGTGGTGATCGGGGACGGCGCGGTGCGCGAGTACATCGCGACCATGCCGGCGTTCCTCGATTCGAACGGCAAGTTCAACGAGAACAACTACCGCCTGGCCCTGGCCGGTGGCAATCCGCCGCGCACCCCGACCCAGTTCCAGGAGCTGGTGCGCGAGAGCCTGCAGCAGTCGGTGATCCCGTCGGGCCTGCAGAACTCCGGCTTCGTCACCCAGTCCGAGACCGAGCGTCTGCTGAAGCTGCTGGGCGAAACCCGTGACGTCGAGCTGGCCGCGCTGCCGGAAGTGCCGGCCGATACCGCGCCGGTCACCGATGCGCAGATCAAGCAGTGGTACGACAGCCACGGCAAGGATTTCCGCCAGGCCGAGAGCGTGTCGCTGGAATACGTCGAGATCAATGGCGCCAACCTGCCGGCACCGACCGCGGCTGACGAAGCGACCCTGCGCAAGCGCTATGAAGACGAGAAGGCGAAGTTCACCTCGCCGGAACAGCGCCAGGCTGCCCATATCCTGATCACCGGTGACGGTGCCGAAGCCAAGGCGAACAAGCTCGCTGCCGAAGCCAAGGCGGCGGGTGCCGACTTCGCGGCGCTGGCCAAGGCCAACTCGGAAGACCCGGGTTCGAAGGACCAGGGCGGTGATCTGGGCTGGGTCGAGCGTGGCGCGATGGTCAAGCCGTTCGAAGACGCCCTGTTCGCCGCCAAGGCGGGTGACGTGATCGGCCCGGTGAAGACCGACTTCGGCTACCACATCATCAAGGTCGCCGCGGTGCGTGGTGGCCAAGGCAAGTCGTTCGAGGAAGTGCGTGACACGCTGGCCGCCGAGCAGCTGAAGGCCGATGGCGAGCGCGGCTTCAACGAGCTGGCCGGCCACCTGGTCGATGCCATCAACAAGAGCCCGAGCGACCTGGCCGCTGCCGCCAAGGAAGTGAACCTGCCGCTGCAGACCCTGGGCCCGATCACCCGCGCGACCGCCAGTGGCATCGCCGCTGATCCGGCCGTGCTGCGCGCCGCCTTCTCCGAAGTGCTGGTGCAGGACGGTACCGCCAGCGATCCGATCGCCCTGGGCGGTGCCACCAACCACAGCGTGGTCATCCGCGTTGCCGCGCATACCCCGGAACAGGCGATGCCGCTGGACAAGGCCCGCGAGCAGGTGATCGCCGCGATCCGCGCCGACCGCCAGCGCCAGGCCAGCGACAAGGCCGCTGACGCCGTGCTGGCCAAGCTGAAGGCGGGCGCCACCCTGCAGTCGCTGGCTGCCAGCGAGAAGCTGCAGCTGAGCCCGATGCCGGGCCTGCCGCGCAGCCAGCCGGTGCCGACCCCGGAAATCAACCGCGCGATCTTCAGCGCGCCGGTGCCGGCCGAGGGCAAGCCGAGCTACGGCAAGGTCGACGTCAATGGCCACGCGCTGCTGTTCGCGGTGAACAAGGTGAACCCGGGCGACGTGAAGGAAGTGACCGCCGAGCAGCAGAAGCAGCTGAAGGACCAGCTGAGCCAGATCGACGGCATGGCCGCGGCCAAGGCCTACATCGAGGCGATGCGCAAGAAGTTCGTGGTCCAGACCACCGAAGCGAACCTGTAAGCCCACCGGCTGCAGGTACGAAAGGGCCCGGCAATGCCGGGCCTTTTTTTTGTGCCTTCGCCTCGTTTGTGGCGCGCTTGAGCTCTGGTAGTGGTCGAGCTTGCTCGACCGCCTTTTGTAGAGTCGAGCCGGGCTCGACTGCATCTGCCGGGCGCAGGCATGAAAAAGCCGAGCATGGGCTCGGCTTTACAGGGAGGGCCTGGCTGGCGCGTCAGTCCTCGACGCGCAGTACCGCACCAGGCTTCAGCACGCTGCTGCCACTCAGGCCGTTCAGCGACAGCAGGGCCTTCACCGGCATGCCGTAGCGGCGGGCGATGGTCCAGGCCGATTCGCCATCACGCACCGTGTGGCGTCGGCTGCGCGGACGATCGGCGATCGCGGCGACGGTCTTGGCCACCTGCGGCGTCGGTGCGGCGGTGGCGACCGGCGCAGCGCTGGCGACCAGGGCCGTTGCGGTGTCCGCCACCGTCGCATTGGCGGCCGAGACCGGGGCCAGCACGCGGGTGGTGCCAGAGGCACGGCTGCCAGAGGCCAGCGCTGGGTTCAGGCGGGCGATCTTCGCCGGGTCCAGGGCGCGCTGTGCGGCCCACTGCTGGACGCTGGTGCCGGCCGGCAGGGTGTGGTCCTTCAGTACCGGCACGGTGCGGTCCAGCGAGGCCATCACGCCGGGCTGGTCTTCCACGTCTTCCAGCACGCAGGCCAGGGCATGCAGCTTCTCGACGTAGGCATGGGTCACCGGCGACAGGCCGGGCAGAGCCGACGGCTTGGCGTTCTGCGCGTTCATGCCGGCCTTGCGCATGGACTGCAGCACCCGGTATTCGCCGGCGTTGTAGGCCATGGTGGCCAGGCGCCAGTCGCCGCCGAACATGCCGTGCAGGGTCTTCAGGTAACGCACCGCGGCCTGGGTCGAATCGACCGCCGACAGGCGGCCGTCATAGCCGTTGGCCATCGGCACGCGGTGGTTGCGCGCCGTGGTGGCGATGAACTGCCACAGGCCGGTCGGGCCACTGCCGTTGCGGGCATTGGGCCGATAGCCGCTTTCCACGAACGGAATGAGCGCGAATTCGGTGGGCAGGTTGGCTTTGCGCAGCTCTTCGACCACGTAGCCGAACAGTACCAGCGCATCGTCATCCTGGTTGGCCAGGCGCGAGGGGGCATGGGCGAACTGCTTCTGCCAGCGCGGGCTGGTGGCCTCGGCATCGCAGCTGGGCTCGGCCAGGCCGTCGCGGAAGCTGGTGAAGATCTCCTGGCCGTTGCGCACCGAAGCGGCGGGCAGCGCAGCCGGATCCAGCGGCAAGGCCGCAGCGGCGGTCAGGTTCTGGCTGATGCCAGCGCCCAGCGACTGCGCGCCCGCGGTTCCGGCCAACCCCAGGACAAGGCCCAGGGCCAGCGGCAGACTTCGGCGCATCATGCGCGGAAGCCGTCTTTCCAATGCCGGAGACCGGCCATCACGTCGACGTCGTCCACGACGTCACGGCCCAGGTGTGCAGACACCGACGCACGGATCGGTGCCGCGTGCACGCGCAGGAAGGGATTGCAGTCGAATTCGTTGGCCAGGGTTACCGGCAGGGTGGAACGGTCATCGCGGCGCATGGCCAAAGCCTCCTCTTGGCGCTGCCACAGGGCAGCGTTGGCGGGGTCGACATGCCGCGCGAAGACGGCATTTGACACGGTGTACTCATGAGCGCAACAAAGCAGCAGTTGCGCGGGCAAGGTACCCAGCTTGCGCATCGATGCCAGCAGCTGGGACGGCGTACCTTCGAACAGACGTCCACAGCCCAGGCTGAACAACGAATCTCCGCTGAAAAGATGTTCAGCAGTGTGAAACGCGATGTGGCTGCGGGTATGCCCGGGCACGGATAGTACGTGGAACGTCCGGCCCAGTGCCTGAACGCGTTCACCTTCGCCGACCCGCTCGGTGGCCGTGGGGATCCGCTCTTCGACCGGCGCGATGACCCGTACACCGGGAAAACGTGCCTGCAGTGCGGGCACGCCACCGATGTGGTCGTCGTGGTGGTGGGTGAGCAGGATCGCGTCCACGCGCAGGCCCTGATCGGCCAGCGCGAGCACTGGCGCGGCATCGCCGGGGTCGACGACCACGGCAGTGCCATCGTCGGCGATCAGCGTCCAGATGTAGTTATCCGCAAATGCGGGCAGGGCAGTCAGTCGCATAGAATTGGACCATGCCCGCGCTGCAGAGCACCCGTCAAGCGAGCCAGACCCCGTGGTTCGACAGTGAACCGGCGGCAGCCTTGCGCGTGCTGGAGCGGCAATTGCTGCTGCCGCAGTTGTCATTGCTGCCAGCGCAGCCCTGGTTGTGGATCGCGCCGAGTGCGGCCTGGCTGGATGACGCGCAGCTCGGTGGACGCGGTCTGCGCCTGTATCGGCAGGGGCAGGGCTATGCAGGCGATACCCGCTGTGCGCTGCCGCTGCCGCTGGCCAATGAGAGTGTCAATGCAATCGTGCTGCAGCATGTCACTGCGGCCGACGCTGATCGGCTGCTCGACGAGTGCGAGCGCGTACTGATGCCGGGCGGCCATCTGTGGCTGAGCAGCCTCAATCCGTTCAGCCCGTATCGCACGCGCTGGCGCCAGCATGGACTGGTGGTGCGTACGCCGCAGCGGATCCGTCTGCTGCTCGGCCGGCATGGGCTGGAGTGCGACGATATGCGTTACCTCGGTCCACTCTGGCGCGGGGCTGGCAGCCGCCGTGCCGATGGCTGGGCGCCACTGCGCGCGGCCTGCCTGTTCCATGCGGAAAAACGCACGCTGGCCCTGCCCGGGCCGAAACCGTTGCCGGTGCGTTGGCACGGCACCGTTGCTACCTGATCTGGAGTTGTATTGAAAACCATCGAAATCCACACCGACGGATCCTGCCTCGGCAATCCCGGCCCCGGCGGCTGGGCTGCGTTGCTGCGTTACAAGGGGCATGAGCGCGAACTGAGCGGTGGCGAAGCGCACACCACCAACAACCGGATGGAGCTGATGGCGGCCATTTCGGGGCTGGAGACGCTGACCGAGCCGTGCAACATCGTGCTCTACACCGATTCGCAGTACGTGCGGCAGGGCCTGACCCAGTGGATGCCGGGTTGGATCCGCAAGAACTGGAAAACCGCTGGCGGTGATCCGGTGAAGAACCGTGAGCTTTGGGAGCGGTTGCACGCGGCCACGCTGCGGCACCAGATCGACTGGCGCTGGGTGAAGGGCCATTCCGGCGACCCCGACAACGAACGCGTGGATACCCTGGCGCGCAACGCGGCGATCCAGATCCGCGACGCCAGCCCGGTAAACTGAGCCCATGCGTCAGATCATCCTCGATACCGAAACCACCGGCCTGGAGTGGAAGAAGGGCAACCGCATTGTCGAAATCGGCTGCGTGGAGCTGTTCAAGCGGCGCCCGACCGGCAACAACTACCACCAGTACATCAAGCCGGACTGCGAGTTCGAACAGGGCGCGCAGGAAGTCACCGGCCTGACCCTGGAGTTCCTGGCTGACAAGCCGGACTTCGCACAGATCGCCGACGAGTTCCTGGCGTTCATCGACGGCGCCGAGCTGATCATCCACAACGCGGCGTTCGACCTGGGCTTCCTCGACAACGAGCTGTCGCTGCTTGGGCCACAGTACGGCAGGATCATCGACCGCTGCACGGTGATCGATACCCTGGTGATGGCGCGCGAGCGCTTCCCGGGCCAGCGCAATTCGCTGGATGCGCTGTGCAAGCGACTGGGCGTGGACAACTCGCACCGTGCACTGCACGGCGGCCTGCTCGATGCGCAGATCCTGGGCGACGTCTACATCGCACTGACCTCGGGTCAGGAAGAGATCGGCTTCGGATTGGGTGACGAAGAGGGGGGCGGGGCCGGTGCGGCGCTGCAGGCCTTCGACACCAGCAAGCTGCTGCCACGCCCGCGTGTGGTCGCCACTCCGTCGGAGCTGGAAGCGCATGCCGCGCGCCTGGAGCGGCTGCGCAAGAAGGCCGGCCATGCGCTGTGGGATGGCCCGAAGGTGGAAGAGCCCGCCAGCGCGTAATGCCTGGGATGGGGGAGTGCCGGCCGCTGGCCGGCAGCGCCGCATCCACGCATGGCGTGGATCTACGGGTTAATGGCAGCGCACCAGGATCACGCTGATGTTGTCGCGGCCACCGCCGTCGAGCGCGGCCGCGACCAGCGTGTCCACGCATTCCTGTGCGCTGGCATCCTCGAAGGCGAGGGTGCGGGCAATGCCGCGGTCGTCCACTTCCTCGGTGAGGCCGTCACTGCACAGCAGCAGCTGCATGCCCGGGCGCAGCTCACCACTGGTGGTGGCCACGTTCAGGTGCGCCGGATCGGTCACGCCCAGTGCCTGGGTGACCACGTTGCGATGTGGATGCGCGCGTGCCTGTTCGGCAGTCAGGTTGCCCTGTGCGACCAGCTCCTGCACCACGCTGTGGTCCTGACTGAGCTGCGCCAGCTGGCCATCGCGCCACAGGTAGGCGCGGCTGTCGCCGACCCACGCCACTTCATAGCGGTTGCCCTGTACCCGTGCGGCGACCACGGTGGTACCCATCGGCAGCGTGTCGTTGCGCCGGCGCGAGGCGCGGATGATCTCTTCGTCGGCGGTGCGGATGGCCTGCGCCAGCGGCGCGCCACGGCGGATCTCGCGCACGATGGTTTCGCGCGCCAGCGCGCTGGCCACTTCGCCGCAGGCGTGCCCGCCCATGCCATCGGCCACCAGCCACAGGGCCAGCTCACTGTCACCGTAGTAGGTGTCCTCGTTGAGCTCGCGGCGCATGCCGGGGTGGGTGAGGTGTCCGAATTCGATCATGGGGGCTGGGGCGGGGTATTGCTGGGGAGATAGGCATCATCGGGTGGCTGCAGGCATCCGGCAAGGCATGCGCTCAGGAAATTTTCACTTCGTTGGCCGGAATGACTTGTCGTCGGCCCCACTTCCTCGTATGATGCGCGTCCCCGGTCCGCCGGGGACCACCCGGAGAGGTGGCAGAGTGGTTGAATGTACCTGACTCGAAATCAGGCAGGCGTTTATAGCGCCTCGGGGGTTCGAATCCCCCCCTCTCCGCCAGATTAAAGAAAAAGGGCTGCCGAAAGGCAGCCCTTTTTCTTTAATCTGGCGTGGGACGCGCCGCGCGTTTCGCGCGTCGCCCCACACGTTGCTGCGCAACCTGTGGGCCCCTCCCTTTGCCTGCCTCTCCCCGCCCCTGTCGGGGCAGCCCCTCAACAGAGGGGCTTGTTCCTCCAGATGCATCAGTAGATCCACGCCATGCGTGGATGCTGTTCCTGCTGGCAGGCTCATCCACGCATGGCGTGGATCTACCCGGCATATCCGTCCGGACGCTGCGGGTTACCATGTACGCATCACCTGCTGGAGCTTTCCCCATGACCGCTGAAATCCTCGTCCCCGTGTCCTTCGGCGAGCTGCTGGACAAGATCTCGATCCTGCAGATCAAGTCCGAGCGCATCAGCGACGAAGGGAAGCTGGCCAATGTTCGCAAGGAGCTGTCGGCGCTGGAGCAGACCTGGATGGCACACCCGGCGGCGGTGAAGGACATCGCCAAGCTGCGGGCCGAGCTGAAGACGGTCAACGAGCAGCTGTGGGACATCGAGGACGACATCCGCCTGAAGGAAAAGGCGCAGGCGTTCGACCAGGGCTTCATCGACCTGGCGCGCAGCGTCTACCTGCGCAACGACGAGCGCGCGCGCATCAAGAAGGCAATCAACCTGGCGCTCGGTTCGGCGTACGTGGAGGAGAAGTCGTACCAGGATTACGCGCAGCGCGCGTAATCCCGGCCAAGGGGTAGATCCACGCCATGCGTGGATGGGGACTGCCGCTCACCCCAGGTGGTCGGCCACGTAACGCTCGAACGCAGCGATACCGTCTTCCACGGTGATCAGTTCCATCACGTCGTCGAACTCGATCTTGGTCCCCCACTTCAGATCGGTGGCCTGTTTGGCCAGATACTTGCGGGCGGCATCGTCATAGCGGTCCACGCAGTAACGGCGATCCGAGTACGGGCCACTGCGGTTCGGATTGCTGGCCGCATGCAGGCCCAGCACCTTGGCACCCATTGCATTGGCGATGTGCATCGGGCCCGAGTCCGGCGTCATCACCAGATTGGCGCGGGCCAGCAGCGCGGGCAGTTGCTTCAAGGTGTCCTTGCCGACCAGATCCAGTGCCGGGGTACGCAACTGCGCCTGGATGGCGTCGGCCATGCTGCGTTCGAGTTCACTGCGGCCACCGCACAGCACCACCCGCCAGCCACGCGTGAGCGCGTGGTTGGCCACGGCGGCGTAGCGGTCGGCGTACCAGTTGCGGCGTACGTGGCTGGAGCACGGCGAGATCATCAGCACCGGGCGGCCATCGTCCTGCCACTGCGCGGCGGCCCACTCATACGCAGACGGTGGCACCGCCAGATCCCAGCTGACCTCGGTCTGGCGCAGGCCCAGCGGCTCGCAGAAGCTGCCGATGGCATCGAGCACGTGGATGCCGGGACGATCTGGGATGCGCTCGTTGATGAAGAGACCGTGCAGGTCCTTCGATCGGCTGCGGTCGTAGCCGATGCGACGCTCTGCGGGAATGAAGGCCGACAGCAGGTTGGCACGGAACGCCACCTGCATCTGCAGCAGCGCTTCGAAGCGCCCCGGTGGCAGCTGCCGGCGCAGCTCCTTGACCCCGGCCATGCCGCTCTTCTTGTCGTAGGCATGGAAGGTGACACCGGGCAGGCCGTCGAGCAGCTTGTGGCCAGCCTTGTCGATGATCCAGTGGATCGGCGTATCCGGGCGCGCAGCCTGCAGGGTGCGCACCAGGGGCACCACATGGGTGACATCGCCGAGTGCGGACAGGCGCAGGAGGCACAAGGAGGAGGACGCTGATGCCATGTGTTGTTAGACTCAATGAAATGGTCGCATTCGACGCCAATGAAGCGCTGACGCCATGCCGCGAGGGTCGCGGCATCGGGGCCATTCTGTTCGACCGTGAGCGGCTGCGGCAAGCCGAGATCGGCCTGTTCTCGCCCCAGCACTGGGGCAGCAGGGCCCGGCCGGTAGGGGACGGTGGTCGTGGCAGCGCCTGGTTCATCGATGCGCCGTTCGGCGCCAGCGTGCTCCGCCACTACCTGCGCGGCGGCATGGCGGCCAGGATCAGCCACGACCAGTACCTCTGGCGTGGCGCGGACCGGACCCGCAGTTTCGCCGAATTCCGGCTGATGCGCGCCCTGCGCGAGAAAAAGCTGCCGGTACCCCGGCCACTGGCGGCGTTCTACATGCGCGAGGGCCTGCGCTACCGGGCCGCGATCCTGATGGAGCGGATCGAGGGTGTCCGTTCGCTGGCCGACCGCGCGCTGGTCGCCGGCCGCGGCGCGCCCTGGGAGGAGACCGGACGGCTGATCGCCCGCTTCCACCGTGCCGGCCTGGACCATGCCGACCTCAACGCGCACAACATCCTGTTCGATGGCAACGGCCACGGCTGGCTGATCGACTTCGACCGCGGGGTGATCCGCATTCCGGCGACCGCCTGGCGCGAACGCAACCTCAAGCGCCTGCTGCGCTCGCTGGTCAAGCTGCGCGGCGAGCGCAGCGTGGAAGACGTGCAGAAGGACTACGCGCGGCTGCGTCGCGCCTATGACATGGCCTGGAACCGGGGCACCTGATGGACTGGTCGTTGCGTTTCCTCGGCGTCGGCAATGCGTCGGCGGTCGAGCTGGGGTCGCCGATGTCGGTGATCGAACGGGACGGTCGGCCGTGGCTGACCATCGACTGTGGCGGCGAAGGCCTGACCGCGTTCAAGGCGCACTACGGGCACATGCCGCAGGCGCTGTTCGTCACCCATGTGCACCTGGACCACGTGGCCGGCTTCGAGCGCCTGTTCGTGGACACCTTCTTCAATGCGCACCGGCGCGGCAAGGTACGCCTGTACGTGCCCGCCACGGTGGTGCCGCTGCTGCACAAGCGCATCGGTGATTATCCGAACGTGCTGGCCGAGGGCGGTGCCAACTTCTGGGATGCGTTCCAGCTGGTCGTGGTGGGCGAGGCGTTCTGGCACGAGGGCGTGCGCCTGGAAGTGTTCCCGGTGCGCCACCACTGGCCGGAGACGGCCTATGGCCTGCGCCTGCAGGGCGCGCTGACCTGGAGCGGCGATACCCGGCCGATTCCGGAGATGCTGGCCCGCTTCGCCAACGACAATGAACTGATCGCCCACGACTGCGGCCTGCACGGCAACCCGTCGCACACCGGCGTGGACGACCTGGAACGTGAGTACAGTGCCGAACTGCAGGCGCGGATGATGCTCTACCACTACGCCAGCGAGGCCGACGGCCAGGCGCTGGCCGCGCGTGGGCACCGCGTGGCGCAGCCGGGGCAGTGCGTGCCGTTGGCTGACCCGACCGCGCCGCACGTACTGGCGCAGGATCCACCGTGAGCGGAACCGGCCGGCCCGTCGATACGGCGCTGGCCGCCGAGCTGGAAACGCTGGAGCGCGCGCTGCATGCATCACCGGTGCGTGTCGACCGTGAGCGTCTTGCTGCATTGCTGGATGAGGATTTCAGCGAGATCGGAAGTTCCGGCCAGTGCTATGGCCGTGATGCGGCGTTGCAGGAGATCCCGCTGGAGCGCGCGCAGGTGCTGATCGAGTCCGATCAGTACGCGGTATGGCTGTTGGCCGAGGGTCTGGCCCAGGTGCGCTACCGCAGCCGCCATCACCTCGATGGCCATGCGCAACGCTGGGTGCTGCGCAGCTCGCTGTGGCGCCGGCACCGGGACGGATGGCGCATGGTGTTCCACCAGGGCACGCCGGAAGCGCAGTAGCTTGGGGTCATGTCCGGTGCGAACGGCATAAGGGTCAGAGCCCTTTGCCGGGCAAAGGGATCTGACCCCAGTGCAGAAAAGGCGGTGGCCCCGCCGGCTGGCCTCGGCGCCCGCGTCGATCGATACCGTTGCTGCCTTCCGGCCCTGGCGGGGTTTTCGACCTAGCGTCGCGAGGGGCCGACGGGGCCACCATAGAGACGTTGGCCGCCCAAGGGGCGGCCAGTTCACGGATCAGGGGAAGCAGCGCGTGTCGCGCCGGAGACCACAGCCGGACTGCACATCGGCTGGCCGATGGCAGACCGCAACTATAGCGCAGGCAGGTACATCGACGCCAGCTTCGTGCACTGAATCGGCTGTAACCCGCGTCTCCCGACAACGCCCCGTGCCGACCGGCGTTGCTAGAATGCCGGTCAGGAGGAACGACCTCCCCCACATCGGGAATCAATGACCAGGACGGCCTGGCCCTACCAAGAGGAGGGCCGTGCCATGGCCTGGATCTATCTGTTGTTTGCCGGCCTGCTGGAAATCGTCTGGGCCGTGTCCATGAAGCAGTCCGAAGGCTTCACCAGGCTCACCCCCACCGTGGTCACCATCATCGGCATGATCGCCAGCTTCTGGCTGCTGGCGGTGGCCATGCGCAGCCTGCCACTGGGCACCGCCTATACGATCTGGACCGGCATCGGTGCGGTTGGCGCGTTCGTGGTCGGCATTGTGTTCCTCGGCGAGCAGGTCAGCCCGATGCGGATCGGTGCGGCGGTGCTGATCGTTTCCGGCCTGGTGCTGATGAAACTCTCCAGCAGCTGAATGCATTTAGTTGAGCGGGGAATGGATTCCCCGCGTCCTGCAGGTATATGCATTTTCGGCAAAACCATTTTGTCAGCCCGTTTTATTTGACGCACGTCATGAAAATAACGAGCGTGATTCACATGCCGCTGGCGCCATCGGTCGCACAGTGCCGCCATTCGTCATGCGAAACCGGGGAGTTTTCGCCTTGACGGACACGCCGGCGCACCTTTTCCAAGGGGCGTCGCGTGAAGATGTGAAGATTTTCAGGAGTTAATGCCGCCACGCCTTGTTTCCGTATCGGGAGCCGGGATGGGCCGCATCGTCTTCAAAAAACCTGCCCGCAGTGCCATCCGGTCTTTTCATGGAGATTCACCGATGAACCGCATTTACCGTCTGGTTTTCAATCGCGCCCTCGGCGTAATGCAGGTTGCATCGGAGGTCGCCCAGAATCCTGGCGGAAGTGCGATTACCGCGAAGCGGCCACCGCGATTGCGGGCGCATCAGCTGGCGGTTGCACTGGCGGCCACCCTGGCCAGCGGTTCGGCGTTCGCAGCGTGCACTACCGCAGGCACCACGGTGACCTGCGCGACTGGCTCCAATACCAATTCGCTGGCCAACAGCATCAATGGCGTGACGCTGGATATCCAGACCGGCGCTGTGCTCAGCGTGCCGCCGATCGTTGGCGGAAGTGCCGTGAATCTGAGCGGTAACGGCATCACCGTGAACAACCAGGGCACGATCGATCCCACCCTCAACGGTGGCCTGAGCCTGGCGGCGTCGGGCATGGTGCTGGGCAACAACACCGTCGGTGGAAACACGATCAACGTCAACAACCAGGCGGGCGGGGCGATCAAAGGCCTGGTCAATATCGGCTCCATCCTCGGTTTCGGTGGA
Source organism: Stenotrophomonas sp. WED208 (assembly GCF_040984485.1). NCBI lineage: Bacteria > Pseudomonadati > Pseudomonadota > Gammaproteobacteria > Lysobacterales > Lysobacteraceae > Stenotrophomonas > Stenotrophomonas sp. WED208. Next base: position 3,694,393 of record NZ_JAZARB010000001.1, on the reverse strand, counting down.
CAGGCGCTGGTGGTGCAGAACGCTTCCGGCGGTGTCAGCAACATCGTCAACGCCGGCAATGTGGACATGTCGATTCTTGGCGCAGGCCTGTTGACCACGGCCGATGCGGCATCGATCGTCAGCTACGGTGGTGCGCAGACCAATCTCAACAACACCGGCACCATTACCGGCCGCATAGGGTTCCAGGGTTCGGCCACGGCGGGGGCCGGCAATACCTTCCTCAATGCGGGAACCATCAACGGCAGCGTGAACCTGGGCAGTTCGGTCACCGGCAACACCTTCACCGCCGTGTCTGGTTCCAGCGTCAATACCGCCGGTATCGGCGTGGCAGGGCAGGTCGGCGCGCTTGCGGTGAATCTGGCCGCGGCCGGCATCGTCGACGGTGGTTCGGCGTCCAACAACAGCCTGGTGCTGCAGAACAGCCCAACCGGCCCGGGCAGCGGTACCGGTGGGGCGGTGACCACGCTGGGCTGGAACCAGTACATCAACTTCCAGAAGCTCACCGTCAACAGCGGTACCTGGAACCTGCAGGGTGCGTGGGCTGGCGCAGGTACGACCACGCTCAATGATGGTCTGATCAATTTCAACAATGCCGGTTCCTTCGGCACAGGGCTGTTCACCGCCAATGGCGGTGCCATCGCCTCCTCCACGGCCGGTCTGAACCTGGCCAACGCTTTCAGCCTCGGTGGCAATCTATCCTTGGCAGGGACCAATGCGTTCGGCCTGGGCGGCGTGCTGTCCGGTACTGGCGGGCTGACGGTCAACAACACCGGCATCGTTACTCTCGGCGGCGCAAACCTGTTCTCCGGCGGCGTCAACCTCAATGCCGGCGGCCTGGTACTGGGTAATGCCGGTGCACTGGGCACCGGCAACCTGACCGTCGGTGGCAGCGCTTCGCTGGATACGACGGCGGGCTTCAGCCTGGGCAACAATCTGGTGATCAATGGCGGGGGCTCGCTGAACCTGCTTGGCAGCAATGCGTTGTCATTGAACGGTTCGATCTCCGGTGCCGGCAACCTGACCAAGAACGGTGCCGGCACGCTGACCTTGAACGGCGCCAATTCGCTGACCGGCAACTTCAACCTGGCCGGAGGCGCGTTGGCGCTGGGCGCGGGCGGCAGCCTGTCGCCCACCGGTGCGATCACGGTCGGCGTCGGTACCACCCTGAACCTGTCGGCGGCCGCCGACCAGACCATCGGTTCGCTGGCGGGCCTCGGCGGTTCGGTCGACCTTGGCAGCCATACGCTCACTCTCGCCGGGCTGGGCGATACCAGCTACAGCGGCACGTTCGCCGCAGGCACGGGTGGCCTGGTCAAGCTGGGCACCGGCGTGCAGACCTTGTCGGGCGTGAACAATCTCAGTGGCGGCGTGGCACTCAACGCCGGTGGCCTGCTGCTGGGCAATGCTGCTGCGCTGGGCAGCGGTACGCTCTCTGTTGGGGGCAGCACCACACTCGACGGCACGACGGCGCTGGCGCTGACCAATACAGTCAACCTCGGTTCGGGTGCCAGCCTCAATCTGCTCGGCAACCAGGCGCTGACGTTCAACGGCGTGATCGGTGGCACCGGCAGCCTCGCCAAGAATGGTGCGAGCACGCTGACACTCAACGGTGCAAATACCTTTGGTGGTGGGCTGGCGCTCAATGCCGGTGGCCTGGTCCTGGGCAATGCCGGCGCGCTCGGAACCGGCGCGTTGACTGTTGGCGGTGTGACAACGCTCGATGCCAGCGCGGCGCTGAGCGTGGGCAATGGCATCAACCTCGGTGCGGGTGGCCTGCTGAATGTACTGGGCAGCAATGCACTGACGCTGGGCGGCGCCATCGGCGGCACCGGCAGCCTGGTCAAGAACGGTGCCGCCACGCTGACGCTGGGTGGCGCGAATACCTTCACCGGCGGCCTGGCGATCAATGCCGGCAAGGTCGCGGTGGGCAGCGGCGGAAGCCTGTCGGCCGGCGGTGCGGTCAACCTGGCCGGCGCTGGCGCGGACCTGGACATCTCGCTCGGCGGCAACCAGACCATCGGCGCGCTGTCCGGTATCGCCAGCAGCACGGTGACGCTGGGCAGCAGCACGCTCACCTTCGGTGATGCCACCAACCAGACGTTCGCGGGCGTGATCGGTGGTACCGGCGGCCTGGTCAAGCAGGGGACGGGCATCCAGACCCTGAGCGGCGCCAACAGCTTCAGTGGCGGCGTGAATCTGACAGCGGGCGGCCTGCTGCTGGGCAACAACAGTGCGATCGGCAGCGGGGCGCTGACGATCAGCGGCAACAGTTCGCTTGATGGCAGCGCTGCACTGAACCTGGCCAATGCCATCAATCTGGGCGCGGCGTTGACCTTGCCGGGCAGCCAGAACCTCACCCTCGGCGGCAACATCACCGGCACCGGCAGCCTGACCAAGAACGGTGCCTCGCTGCTGACCCTGAATGGCACCAACACCTTCAGCGGAGGACTGAATCTCAACGCGGGCGGGTTGCTGCTTGGCAATGGCGGCGCGCTTGGCACTGGTGCCCTGAACGTGAGCGGCAGTGCGTCGCTCGATGGCAGCGCGGCGCTGAGCCTGGCCAACAATGTGACCCTGGGCAGTGGGGCCGTGTTGTCGCTGCCGGGTTCGCAGGCGATCACGCTCGGCGGTGTGGTTTCCGGCGCGGGCGGCCTGGTCAAGAACGGTGCCAGCACGCTCACGCTCAACGGTGCCAACGCATTCACCGGAGGCCTGGTACTCAATGGTGGCGGCCTGATGCTGGGCAATGCCGGCGCGCTGGGAACCGGACTGCTTGCAGTCGGTGCAAACGCCACCCTCGACAGTTCGGTGGCATTGAACCTGGGCAACGCCATCGATCTCGACACCGGTGCGCAGCTGAGCCTGGTGAGCAACCAGAACGTCACGCTGGGCGGACTGATCACCGGCACCGGTGGCCTGGTCAAGACCGGTAGCGGTGTTCTGTCATTGAACAACAGCAATACCTTCAGTGGTGGCCTTGCGTTGAACGCGGGCAGTGTGTCGGTGGGCGCCAACGGTGCGCTCGGTACGGGGGCGCTGAACATCGGCGGCAATGTTTCGCTGGATGCGGGCGCAGCGGTTTCGCTGTTCAATGCGGTGAACCTGGGCGCCAACACGCTGACCCTGCCGGGCAGCAACAACCTCACCCTGACCGGTGTGGTGGGAGGAACCGGTGGCCTGATCAAGAACGGCGCCTCGACGCTGACGCTGTCCGGTGCGAACACCTTCCTGGGCGGTGCCACGGTCAATGCCGGCACGCTCGCGCTTGGCGCCGGTGGCAGCCTTGCCGCAACCGGTGCGGTGGACCTCGCCGGTGCCGGCGCGACGCTGGACATCTCCGCGGCGGGGGCCGGGCAGACCATCGGTGCATTGAACGGCATCGCCGGCAGCCATGTGGCGCTGGGTACGCAGACGCTGACCTTCGGCGGCGCCGGCAACGGCAGCTTTGCCGGCCTCATCGATGGCAGTGGTGGATTGATCAAGGCTGGCGCGGGCGTGCAGACGCTGTCCGGAGCCAATACCTTCAGTGGCGGCGTCGCGCTCAATGCCGGCGGCCTGATCCTCGGCAATGCCGGGGCGTTGGGTACGGGGGCGCTGGGCATTGGCGGCAACGTCAGCCTGGACACGACGGCTGCGCTGGATCTGGCCAATGCGGTGAACTTCGGCGCGGGTTCGCAGCTGACGCTGGGCGGCAGCAATGACCTCAGCCTGGCGGGCGTGCTGGCCGGTGGCGGCAGCCTGGTCAAGAACGGTACGGGCCTGCTGACCCTCAATAACACCAATACCTTCGGTGGCGGCCTGACCTTGAACGGTGGTGGCCTGGTGGTCGGCGCCAATGGTGCGCTCGGTACCGGCTCGCTGGCGGTGAATGCCAGCACCACGCTGGACGCGAGTGCTGGAGTGGCACTGGGCAATGCGGTCACGCTGGGCTCGGGCGTTGCACTGACGTTGCCGGGCAGCAACGCGCTGACGCTGTCGGGTCCGATCACTGGCAACGGCAGCCTGATCAAGAATGGTGCGACGACGCTGACGCTGTCCGGTGCCAATCTCTACAACGGTGGCACTACCATCAATGCCGGTACGCTGGCACTCGGTGCGGGTGGCAGCCTTGCCGCAGCGGGTGATGTCACTCTCGCCAACGCTGGTGCGGTCTTCGATATCTCTGCTGCAGGCGGCAGCCAGACCATCGGCGCGCTCAACGGCGTGGGTGGCACCACACTGGCCCTGGGCGGAAACTCGCTGACCTTCGGTACAGCGACGAACGCCGCGTTCGACGGCGTGATCAGTGGCGGCGGCGGTCTGCTCAAAGTGGGCGCGGGCGTGCAGACGTTGTCCGGTGCCAACACGTTTGGCGGCGGCGTGACGCTCAACGCAGGCGGGCTGGTGCTCGGCAATGACGCGGCGCTGGGCACGGGTGCATTGACCGTCGGCGGTGCCGCCACGCTGGATACCACCGGCCTGGCAACGCTGGCCAACAACATCGCGCTCAATGCCGGGCTGACCGTGCTCGGCAGCAATGCGCTGACACTCAACGGTGTCCTTTCCGGGGCTGGCAGCCTGACCAAGAATGGCGTCGCGACGCTGACCTTGAACGGGATCAACACCTACACCGGTGGCACCAACATCAACGCCGGCACGCTGGCGCTGGGTGCCGGTGCCAGCCTGGCGGCGAGCGGTACCGTGAACCTCGCCACCGGCGCCACCCTGGATCTGTCTGCCGGCAGCGGCACGCAGGTGTTCGGCACCCTGGTCGGCAACGGTACGGTGAACCTGGGTGCCAACTCGATCGCAGTCGGCGGGGCCACCAATGGCACGTTCAGTGGCTCGATCGCAGGCACGGGTGGCCTGACCAAGGTCGGTTCGGGCATTGAAACGCTGACCGGCACCAATACCTATACCGGCGGCACCTTCATCAACGCCGGCACGCTGGCGATTGGTCCGGGTGGCAGCCTTGCCGCGACCGGGGCGGTGAACGTGGCTGCACCCGGTGCGGGCTTCGACATCTCGGCCTCCGGTGCCAACCAGACCATCGGTTCGCTGTCCGGCGTGGCCGGTGCGACGGTCAGCCTGGGGGCCAACTCGCTGACCCTTGGCGGTGCCGGCAGTAGTACCTTCGACGGTGCGATTTCCGGTACCGGTGGACTGGTCAAGAACGGCGCAGGCATTCTCACGCTCGGCGGCGCCAACCTGTTCAGCGGTGGCGTTGCATTGAACGGTGGCGGACTGGTGGTCGGCAACAACGCTGCGCTCGGCACCGGTGCGCTGACGGTGGGCGGCAACGCGACGCTGGATGCATCGACAGGCGTCAACCTGGCCAACAACATCGGGCTTGCAGCGGGCGCCAACCTCGACCTGCTGGGTAGCCAGGCGCTGACACTGGGTGGCGTGATTTCCGGTGCCGGCGGCTTGATCAAGGACGGCGCGGCCACCGTTACCCTGAGCGGTGCCAACACCTACACCGGTGGTACCACCATCAACAACGGCACGCTGGCGATCGGCGCCGGTGGCAGCCTGGCGTCGACCGGCGCGGTGAACCTGGCAGGTGCCGGTACCCTCGATATCTCCGCGGGCAACCAGGCCATCGGTTCGCTGGCCGGCGTGGTCGGCAGCACGGTGGCACTCGGTGGCAGCACGCTGACCCTGGGCGGCACGGTGGACAGCAGCTTCAACGGTGCGATCAGCGGCAACGGCGGCCTGATCAAGAACGGCGCCGGCGTGCAGACGCTCAATGGCGCCAGTACCTTCAGCGGTGGGGTAACGCTCAATGCCGGTGGCCTGGTGGTCGGCAACAATGCTGCGCTGGGCACCGGCGCGGTCACGGTGGGGGGCAATGCCACGCTCGATTCGAACACTGCGGTGACGCTGGCCAACAACTTCATCCTCAACAACGGGTTGACTGTACTCGGCAGCAACAACCTCACCCTCAACGGCAGCCTGAGTGGCACCGGCAGCTTGACCAAGGAGGGTGCCGCAACGCTGACCTTGAACGGCGTCAACACCTATACCGGTGGCACCAACATCAACGCCGGCACGTTGGCATTGGGCGCGGGCGCGAGCCTGCACGCCAGCGGCGTCGTCAACCTGGCTTCGGGGGCGACCTTCGACCTGTCGGCGGGCAGCGGCACGCAGCAGTTCGGCACCCTGATCGGCAACGGTACGGTGAACCTGGGCGCCAACACGCTGACGATCGGTGATGCCAGCAACGGCACGTTCAGTGGTTCGGTGGCCGGCTCCGGCGGCCTGGTCAAGGAAGGATCGGGGACCCAGACGCTGACAGGCACCAACACGTTCACCGGGGGTACCACCATCAATGCCGGTACGCTGGCGATCGGTGCAGGCGGCAGCCTGGCGGCAACCGGCGCGGTGAACCTGGCCAATGCCGGTACCGCCTTCGACATCAGCGCGGGCGGCGCACAGACGATCGGCTCACTGGAGGGCGTGGCCGGCTCGGCCGTGGCGCTGGGCACCAGCACGCTCACCCTCGGCGGCGTCGGCAACACGACGTTCGCCGGCACCATCGGGGGGACCGGTGGTCTGGTGAAGAACGGTGCAGGTGTGCAGACCCTGAGTGGCAGCAATACCTTCAGCGGCGGCGTGGCACTCAACGCCGGTGGCCTTGCCCTGGGCGACAACGCTGCACTGGGCACCGGCACGCTGACCGTGGGCGGCGACGCCAGCCTGGACGCCACCAGCGCGCTGACGCTGGCCAACACCGTGCAGTTGAGCAGCGGCACGCTGACCCTGGCGGGCAGCAATCCGCTGACGTTGAATGGTGCAATCAGCGGTGCCGGCGGCCTGCTCAAGGACGGTCCGGCGACGGTTAGCCTGGGCGGTGCCAGCACGTATACCGGCACCACCACCATCAACAGCGGCACATTGGCGGTGGCGGCCGGTGGCAGCCTGTCCGCTGCCAGCACGGTCAACCTGACCGGTGCCAGTACGCTGGATATCAGCGCAGGTGGCAGCCAGAGCATCGGCGGCCTGGCCGGTGTGACCGGATCCAGCGTGGTGCTGGGCGGTGCAACCCTGACCACCGGCGGCAACAATGGCAACACCGTCTTCGGCGGCGTGCTCAGTGGCACCGGCGGCCTGATGCAGAGCGGTACCGGCACGCTGACCCTGAGCGGCGACAACGTCTACACCGGCGGCACCACCATCAACGGTGGCAGCACGCTGCAGATCGGCAACGGTGGCAGCACTGGTTCGGTACTGGGTGACATCACCAACAACGGCAACCTGGTCTACAACCTCGGCACCACGGCAACCGTGGGCGGCGTGGTCAGTGGCAGCGGTGGCCTGACCCAGGCCGGCAGCGGCACGCTGGTGCTGACCGGCAACAACACCTATACCGGCGGTACCACCATCAATGCCGGCGGTACGCTGCAGATCGGCAATGGCGGTGCGACCGGTGCGATCGTTGGCGACATCACCAACAATGGCGCGCTGGTATCCAACGTGGCCGGCAACACCACGCTGGGTGGCACCATCAGCGGCAGCGGTGGCCTGACCCAGGCCGGCGCCGGCACGCTGACCCTGACCGGCAACAACACCTATACCGGCGGCACCACCATCAATACCGGTGGCACGCTGCAGGTCGGCAATGGCGGCGCCACCGGTGCCATCACCGGCAACGTCGCCAACAACGGCAGCCTGGTCTTCGACGTGGCGGGCAACACCACTGTCGGTGGCGCGATCAGTGGCAGTGGTGGCCTGACCCAGGCGGGTAGCGGCGTGCTGACCCTGGTCGGCAACAACAGTTACACCGGCGGTACCACCATCAATGCCGGCGGCACGCTGCAGGTCGGCAACGGCGGGGCAACCGGCGCCATCGCCGGCGACATCACCAACAACGGTGCGTTGATTTCCAACGTGGCCGGCAACACCGCGCTGGGCGGCACCATCAGCGGCACTGGCGGCCTGACCCAGGCCGGTAGCGGTACGCTGCTGCTGACCGGCACCAACACCTATACCGGCGGCACCACCATCAATGCCGGCGGCACGCTGCAGCTGGGCAACGGCGGTGCGACGGGCTCGATCGTCGGCGATGTCACCAACAATGGCACGCTGCTGTCCAACGTGGCCGGCAACACCACGCTGGGCGGCACCATCAGCGGCAGTGGCGGCCTGACCCAGGCCGGCAGCGGCACGCTGACCGTGACCGGCAACAACACCTATACCGGCCCGACCACCATCAACGCCGGCGGTACCCTGCAGGTCGGCAATGGCGGCGCCACCGGTGCGATCGGCGGCAGTGTGACCAACAACGGCAGCCTGGTGTTCAACGTGGGTGGCAACACCACCGTCGGCGGCGCCATCAGTGGCAGCGGCGGCCTGACCCAGGCCGGCAGCGGCACGCTGATCCTGGGCGGCAACAACACCTACACCGGCGGCACCACCATCAACACCGGCGGCACGCTGCAGGTCGGCAACGGCGGCGCGAGCGGATCGATCGCCGGCAACGTCAGCAACAACGGCAGCCTTGTGTTCAATGTGGGTGGCAACACCACCGTGGGTGGCACCATCAGTGGCAGCGGTGGCCTGACCCAGGCTGGCAACGGCACCATTACGCTTACCGGAAGCAACACCTACACCGGCGGCACCACCATCAATGCGGGCGGCACCGTGCAGGTGGGCAACGGTGGGGCCAGCGGTTCCATCACCGGCAACATCACCAACAACGGTGGCCTGGTCATCAACACCGGTGGCACCACCACGCTGGGCGGCACCATCAGCGGTGGCGGCAGCATCGTGCAGGCAGGTCCGGGCGGGCTGAATCTCGGCGGCAACAGCGGTGGTTTCAGCGGCACCGGCCAGGTCACCGGCGGTGGTCTGAATGTCACCGGCACTATCGGCGGCCAGTGGACCATCGGCAGCGGAACCACGCTGTCCGGCACCGGCACCATTGGTGGCACAGGCGGCGGGGTGACGGTGTCCAGCGGCGGCGTGCTGTCGCCGGGCAATGGCCCAGGCAACGGCAGTGGTGCGGGCAACGGCACCGGTACGATCACCGTGGGTGGCAATCTCACCCTGTCGCCGGGCAGCACGCTGGGCATCGATCTGGGCGCCACTGGCAGCGACACGGTGCAAGTGGGGGGCAGTGCCAACGTGGGCGGCAGCACCGTGCAGGTGAACACCATTTCGCCGAGTACCAGCTACCAGCAGGGCCAGCAGTACACCGTGGTCAATGCGGGTGGTGGCGTCAGCGGGCAGTTCGCCTCGGCGACCTCGCCGTCGGCCTTCCTGACCATCACCCCGGTCTACACCGCCAACACCGCCAACCTGCAGATCGACGTGGCGCAGACGGCGGCGTTCACCACGGTGGCCAACACGCGCAACCAGTACAACACCGCTGCAGCGCTGGACAGCCTGCCGCAGAGTGGTCCGGCGCTGGGCCTGTACAACACGGTGCTGATGTATGACGCCGGCACCGCGCGCAGCGCATTCGACCAGCTGTCCGGTGAAGTGCATGCGGCCAGCCGCGCGGTGCTGCTGTACGACAACTACCTGGAAGAGGGCGTCCGCCAGCGCCTGGGCAGTGAGCTGCCGACCGTGCGTGGTGAGCGCGCCTCGGCCTGGTTGGCCGGCAGCGGCAAGGTGTTCAAGCAGGATGGCGATGGCAACGGCGATGAGATCCGCTCCAACCGCAATGCGCTGATGGCCGGCGTGGACTGGCAGCTGGGCGAGCACGTGGTGCTGGGTGCAGCGGCCGGCAATGAACGGCTGGATACGCGCCTGTACGATCGCAGCTCGCGGGCGCGCCTGCGTGGCAACACCTTCGGTGTCTACGCACAGGGCCAGTGGAACAACGGCTTTGCGGTCGGTGGCAGCGTATCGCGCGGTGACTACCGCACGCGCACCACGCGAGAGGTGCCGCTGCTGGGCCAGACCCTGTACAGCCGCCAGGATTCGGATGTGACCATCGCGCAGGTGGAGGGCAGCTGGACCTGGACGCACGGCAGGACCCAACTGCAGCCGTACGTGCAGTTCACCAAGCACTGGGTCGACAGCGATCGCGCTGTGGAGCAGGGCGGCACTGCTGCGCTGGAGCTGGAAGGCGGCAAGGACACGCTCAATGTCAGCACCGTGGGCGTTCGCGGGCGCTGGGACGTGGGCAGCGGCGAGCGCTTCCCGGCACAACTGACCGTCGGCCTCGGCTGGCAGCATGCTTCGGGTGACACCGATGTGGCCAGCCGTAACCGCTTCGCGGTCGGCGGCAATGCCTTCGACGTCTACAGTGCAGTGATGGCGCGCAATGCACTGGTCAGCCAGGTGGGCGTGGCAGTGGGACTTGGCCGCAACAGCCAGCTGTCGATGTTCGTGCAGGGCCAGCACGGCGATGGTCGCCGCGATGTCGGTGGCCAGATCAATCTGCGCGTGGGCTTCTGAGCAGGGGAGGCCAGCGGTAGATCCACGCCCCGCGTGGATCTACCGCTGCGCGAGGCTACAGCACCCGTTCCATGTCCACGGCGTCGATTCCGGCGCCATGGCCATCGGTCACCACGCGCGTCACCTGGAAGCCCAGGCCGGCATAGAAGCCCTGGGTGTGCTGGCTGGTACTGAGCGTGACGCGATCGATCGATGGATCGCCTTCAGCCTGGCGCAGGCGCGCCAGCGCCAGTTCGCGTCCCAGACCGTGCCGGTGCAGCGCGCGCTGCACCATGCCCCAACAGAAGCCGGCGCTGCCGTCGCCACGGCGCGACAGGCCGCCGCAGGCCACGACGCGGTGATCGCGCTCGATCACCTGGAAGGCGCAGTCCATGGCCTGCTCGCGCAGGAAGCGTTCGAAGTCGTTGCGTTCTTCAGGCGCGAAGTAGGTGGGCACGTTGCTGTCGAAGATCGACAGGCAGGCGGGTGCGTCGGCGGGCTGGTAAACGCGAAGGCTCATGCGATCACCATAGCGTGCTGCGGGACCTGGTTGCATCTGGGCTATGCTGTCGGGCGACGGGAGTGACCGTGCGGGAGGAACCCGCCGCCCCCGTTTGTCTTGCCTTACGCAAAGGAGTTGGCCAGTGGTACCGGAAATTCCCCTGTCCCGGACCGGTGAGATCGTGCGCGGTCTGCTGTTCGGCATGGTCGGTGTACTGATGCTCGTCGTTGTCGCCTTCGAGTTGAACCATCGTCTTGAATTCCTGCAGGTCGCGCAGAGTGCCGATGGCCATGTCGAGCGCTTGAACGCGGGTGGCTCACATCCGGAGGTGGCGTTCACCACCGACAAGGGCGAACAGGTCTCCTATCCGCAAGGGGGCATGATCTTCGGATACAAGCCCGGGCAGGCGGTGCGCGTGTTGTATCGACCTGCGCAACCGGCTCTGGAGCCGGTGATCGATACCTTCGGCGCGCTGTGGGGGATGACGCTCATGGTGGCGGTGATCGGGCTGACGTTTGTCTGTATATGCGTGCGGGCACTGATCAAGCGCGGGTGATCGGTACCCGGCTGAGTGCTGCCACCCGACGGGGCGGTCATTGGCGGCAGGCCTCGCACTCAGGCTGAAATGCCCGCCAGCACCGCATACATCACCACGAAGCTCACCAGGAACAGGTAGACGCCGCCGATAGCGAGGTAGCGCAGCACCGTCAGTGCCTTGTTGCCGCCGTACACGCGTTGCTGCATCCACAGCAGGTAGACCGGAACCGCCAACCACAGCAGTGCATACAGCCATTGGCTGGCGGCGGCGAAGGCGGGAGATGCGAGCGCGCTGTTGATGCCCGCGACGAGAAAGGTTGCCAGCAGCACCATCATCAGCCAGCAATGGCTGTACAGCGCCACCACCAGATGTTCCAGATAGCCCATTGGCCGCGGGACGTAGGCGATGCGCAGCACCAGCGCGAACACCGGCATCAGGAAGAACAGGGCGCCCGGCAGTGCAGTCAGGATTGCCTGCATGTACAGGTCGGTCTTGCCGCCCATGCGCTGGATGTTGGCGTTGCCGTTCTGCAGGCGCTTGTTGAGCCAGTTGTTGGCGAACTGTGGCCAGCCGTTGAGGACGATGGGATTGCTGTTCGCGTCCCACGGCTTGCCGTTGACGGTGTGGCTGAAGAAGGTGCCGGGCTCGGTTGCGGTGGCGTCCTTGCGGGTGCCGGTGAGCTCGGCCCTGCGCTGTGCTGCCGCCGCGTTCACCGCAGCCCTGGCCATCGCGAAGCCGGCGTTGCCGGTGGCGGGTGAGCTGGCCTGCTGTTGGTCGATCATCATCAGCTGTTGCGTGCGTGCGGCTTCGACCTGTTCAACCGTCGTGGCCTTGGCGTACAGCGAATCGCCGCCGCCCATGCGGATGTCGTCGACGTGCACGAACAGCTTGCCGATGAAGAACGTAAACAGGGTGAGGATGACGAACAGCCGCAAGGGCTGCACGTATCCGACCCGGCGGCCCTTGAGGTAGTTCTGCGTGATGCGGCCGGGCACCCAGAGATCGCGCAGCGTGCGGAAGATGCGCCCATCCAGATGCCAGAACGATTCGAACACTTCCTCGATGGCGTGGCCCACGTGCTTGAGCGGGTTGTGCGCCGATTGCCCGCAGCGATGGCAGTAGTGGCCCTGCAGGGCGGTGTTGCAGTTCTCGCAGTCGGCGTGAGCGCTGTCGGTCGAGCTCATGGGCAATGGGCCAGGCGTCGGTTGAAGGCGCCTACCATAGCGAATTTTCAGGTTTCGTTCAGTTTTGTTTTGGGGTGCCTGGAGCGTGCGGAAGCCGATCAAAAGCATCCCCGCATGGCGTGGGTCTACTGATCGGTCTGCGACAGTGCAGAAGAGGTGGATTGTCGGCCGTGCATCCATGCACGTCGCGCATCTGGAGGAACAAGCCCCTCTGTTGAGGGGCTGCCCCGACAGGGGCGGGGAGAGGCCGGCAAAGGGAGGGGCCCAAAGGTTGCGCAGCAACGTTTGGGGCGAAGCGCGCGTAGCGCACTTCGCGTCCCGCGCCAGATAACTGAAAAAGGCCGCCCCCAAGGGCAGCCTTTTTCAGCTATCTGGCGGGGAGGGGGATTGTCGGGTGCATCCATGCACCCGATCCCGATGCGCGTTGCACCCCGGGATCCGCCTGCGGCGGTCTGCCCGCGCATGTCGCGCATCTGGAGGAACAAGCCCCTCTGTTGAGGGGCTGCCCCGACAGGGGCGGGGAGAGGCCGGCAAAGGGAGGGGCCCAAAGGTTGCGCAGCAACGTTTGGGGCGAAGCGCGCGCAGCGCACTTCGCGTCCCGCGCCAGATAACTGAAAAAGGCCGCCCCCAAGGGCAGCCTTTTTCAGTTATCTGGCGGAGAGAGGGGGATTCGAACCCCCGAAGCGCGGTTTAGACGCTTACACACTTTCCAGGCGTGCTCCTTCAACCACTCGGACACCTCTCCGGATCCCTGCCATCGGCAAACGCCTCAGCAGGGGCGCAGATTCTAGCGGGCTGCGCGGCACTTCACAAGCACCCCGGTCAGGAACCTGCGAAGGACGTGCCGGAGGCGAGGGGGCTGGACAGGCATGGCACAATGGAACATCCGATGGAAAACGGTGGCCTGATGTCCTATCTCGTCCTTGCCCGCAAGTGGCGTCCGAAGCGTTTTGCCGAGCTGGTGGGCCAGGAACACGTGGTCCGTGCGCTCAGCAACGCGCTGGACAGCGGCCGGGTCCACCATGCGTTCCTGTTCACCGGCACCCGCGGCGTGGGCAAGACCACCATCGCGCGCATCTTCGCCAAGTCGCTCAACTGCGAGCAGGGCACCAGCGCAGACCCATGCGGTCAGTGCGCGGCCTGCCTGGACATCGACGCCGGCCGCTACATCGACCTGCTGGAAATCGACGCCGCGTCCAACACCGGCGTGGATGACGTGCGCGAGGTGATCGAGAACGCGCAGTACATGCCCTCGCGCGGCAAGTACAAGGTCTACCTGATCGACGAAGTGCACATGCTGTCCAAGGCGGCGTTCAACGCGCTGCTGAAGACGCTGGAAGAACCGCCGGAACATGTGAAGTTCCTGCTGGCCACCACCGATCCGCAGAAGCTGCCGGTCACCGTGCTCAGCCGTTGCCTGCAGTTCAACCTCAAGCGACTGGACGAGGATCAGATCCAGGGCCAGATGACCCGCATCCTGGCGGCCGAAGAGATCGAAGCCGATGGCAGCGCGATCGTGCAGCTGGCCAAGGCCGCCGACGGCAGCCTGCGTGACGGCCTGTCGCTGCTGGACCAGGCGATCGCCTATGCCGGCGGCGCGCTGCGTGAGGACGTTGTGCGCACCATGCTGGGCACCGTCGACCGCACCCAGGTGTCGGCCATGCTCGATGCGCTGGCCGAGGGCGATGGTCCGCGCCTGTTGCAGGTGGTGGCTGCGCTGGCCGAATTCTCGCCGGACTGGAGCGGCGTACTGGAAGCGCTGGCCGAAGGCCTGCATCGCATCCAGGTGCAGCAGCTGGTACCGGGTGCCGCAGCGGCTGCCGAAGGCCTGGACGCGACGGCGTTCGCCGAGCGCCTGCGTCCGGAAGTGGTGCAGCTCTGGTATCAGATGGCCTTGAACGGCCGCCGCGATCTGCCGCTGGCGCCGAGCCCGCGCGCCGGCTTTGAAATGGCCGTGCTGCGCATGCTGGCATTCCGTCCGGCCGCAGCGGTACCGCCGGTACCGAAGTCGGTGGAAGGTGCTGCGGGTGGCAACGTTGCCGGTGGTGGCAGCGGAATCGGTACCCAGGAGGCGCCGCCGGCTGCCGCCGCAGCGTCGGCCAGCCCCGCCGTGGCGCAGGTGGCCGCTCCGGCGCAGGCCGCGCCGCGCGAACCTGAACCCGAACCTGAGCCGGCTCCGCAACCCGAACCGGACCCGACGCCGGAGCCCGAGCCGGTTCCGGTGGAAGAGCCGGTGTCACCGCCGCCGGTAAAAGCCGAAGCGCCGCCGCCGACCGCCAGCGCAGAGACCAACGACGACCTGCCGCCGTGGGCCACCGACGAAGCCGCGGCCCTCGACGAGGCGCTGGCGGCGGAGATGTCCGGCCCGGACGCCGCCATGGCTGCGCCCTGGCACGAGCCGCCGGCCCTGCCGGTAGCAGCGCCGGCCGAAGCGGCGCCTGCCGAGCTGGAGCGCCCGTTCCGTGCCGATGGCATCGCCATCGCGCCGGTCGAACCCGCGCCAGTGCAGGAGGCCGCGCCGCTGGAAGGTGTCAGCGATCTGGCCAGCGCCGAGGACTGGCTCGATCTGGTCGCCAACAGCGGCCTGAGCGGCCCGTCGCGGCAGTTGGCCGCCAACGCTGCTTTCATCAGCTGCCAGCACGGGACCTTGAAACTGGGCCTTTCGCCCGGATTTGAATACCTGCGTTCGGAGCGCGCGCTGGCCGCCCTGGGCGAGATGCTGGAGAAGGCGCTCGGCCAGGCGCCGAAGATCGTGGTCGAGACCGTGGAAATCGAGCACGTTCCGGCTGAGACCCTGCACCAGCGTGCCGACCGCCAGCGTGGCGAGCGGCAACAGGTGGCAGAGGCTGTTTTCATGGACGATCCGGAAGTGCAGGTGCTGATCCAACAGCACGGTGCCCGGGTTGTTTCCGATTCCATCCGTTCTTTTGACGAGTAAGACACTATGCGCGGCAACATCGCCCAACTGATGCAGCAGGCCCAGAAGATGCAGGAAAACCTGCAGAAGGCCCAGGAAGAAATCGCCAAGATCGAAGTGACCGGCAGCGCCGGTGGCGGCATGGTCAGCGTGACCCTGACCGGCGCCAAGGAATGCCGCAAGGTGCGCATCGACCCCTCGCTGGCCAGCGACCCGGAAATGCTGGAAGACCTGATCGCCGCCGCCTTCAACGATGCGTCGAACAAGATCGATGCCGAGTCGAAGTCGAAGATGGGTTCGGCCACCGCCGGCATGCAGCTGCCGCCGGGCATGAAGCTGCCGTTCTGATTTCTGGCGGGGCGCCTGTCGCAGCAGGCGCCCCGTAGCGTCGAGCTTGCTCGACGGCTCCCCCCCCCAGTCGAGCATGGCTCGACTCTACACGTAGCCGTCGAGCCTGCTCGGCGCCATCAAAGCATGCCGCCGTGTCCGCACCCCTGCTTGAACAATTGATCGACGCACTGCGGGTGCTGCCTGGCGTAGGCCAGAAGACCGCGCAGCGCATGGCCTACCACCTGCTCGAGCGTGAGCGCGAAGGTGGCCAGCGCCTGGCCGAAACCCTGGCGCTGGCGGTGGAGCGCATCGGTCACTGCGCGCAGTGCCGTGACTTCAGTGAAACCGAGCTGTGCCCGACCTGCGCCAACAGCAGCCGCGAACGCAGCCAGCTGTGCGTGGTTGAATCGCCGGCCGACCGCCTGGCGATCGAGAACGCGACGGGCTTCCGCGGTGTCTACTTCGTGCTGCAGGGGCGTCTGTCGCCGCTCGATGGCATCGGCCCGCGCGAACTGGGCCTGGAACAGCTGGAACAGCGCCTGGCCGAAGGTGAGGTGCAGGAGTTGATCATCGCCACCAGCGCCACCGTCGAAGGTGAAGCCACCGCGCACTACCTGGCGCAGCTGGCACGCGCACGCAGGGTGCAGCCCAGCCGCCTGGCGCAGGGCCTGCCGCTGGGCGGTGAACTGGAATATGTCGATCGCGGCACGCTGTCGCACGCGTTCGGGACGCGCAGCGAATTCCGCGATTGAGCGAAGGCCAGGCATGGCCTGGCGCGGGCGGCCTACAATGCGGACGACATTCCCGCCGAGGCCGACCATGAGCAACGAAACCCTCTTCAGCAAGATCATCCGTCGCGAGATCCCGGCCACCATCGTCTACGAGGATGACGAGGTGCTGGGCTTCAAGGACATCGCACCGCAGGCGCCGGTGCACGTGCTGTTCATTCCGAAGAACGAGATCATCCCGACCCTGGATGACCTGCAGCCATCGCAGGCGCACCTGATCGGCAAGCTGGCGCTGGCTGCCGCCGAGTACGCGCGCCGCGAGGGCTTCGCTCAGGACGGCTACCGCATCGTGATGAACTGCCGCGAGCATGCCGGCCAGACTGTGTTCCATATCCACATGCATCTGCTGGCCGGTGCGCCGCTGGGGCATTTCGGTACCCCGGGGCGTTGAGCGCCCGGCATCCACGCGCGGCGTGAATCCACTGGATGAAAAAAGGCCGCCCGAGGGCGGCCTTTTCCGTCATGCCTCGCCATGATGGCGCACTTGCCCAAGGAAATCAGCTAGTTGCCGGTGCTACGGTGGGGTCATGGAAACCAGAACCCCATCGTCACTGAAATGGCTTGTCGACAAGCGCGCCCGCCTCGCCGGGCACATTGCCCAGATCAAAAGAAAGGCCGACGCTGCTCGTCAGCGTGCGGCCGACCTAGAGAGCAGCGCTGGGGCAACCCTCAGGGATATTGAGGCCCTGGACCGCATTCTGGGTCTGCACGACATTTGTGTGCCGCCCGAAGTCATCAGGCCGGTAAGAATGACGAGCGATGGGCCGCTGCTTCAGCGTGGTCATATCAGCCGCAACGTCTTAGCCTGTCTAAGGGATGCGGCAGGAGACTGGCGATCTACGACGGAAATCCTGTTGTTCGTAGGCTCGCAGGGTAAGGCGGTTCACGACGATGTGCGTTATGCGGAGCTGAGGCTGCGGGTTCGCAAGTGCCTGCAGGCCCACTGTTCCGCCGGACGGGTAGTCCGGCGGAACAGCCCGAGCACTAACGTCGAGGCCTACTGGGCACTTGCGCCCATGCCGGATGACGGTGGGATGCCCTGATTCATGAGGATTTCGGTCCCGCGCCGCTTTCCTTGGTAGTACCCGCGCCACCATCGGGAATGCCCTACGGTGAGCGCCTTCTCCAAGAGTAGTTCGACCTGGGTTCTGATCGAGAACCTGCGAACATCCTCGCGCCACGCCATTTCGTTGGCGTAGTCGGCTAGGTAGGCTGGGCGTACTCCGTGGGAAACGCCGTACTCCCATCGCCTCAGCCGGCTGAAGAACGACTCGGCCTGGTTCTCGTTAACTCCATCGGCCGTTACGTACTCTTCGCTGTGCCTGACGGCGTAGTGGGTATGGGTCGCCGAAACAGTTGCATATGCCTGGCTTTCGTCGGTCATGATGATTGCGTCGGGGCTCACGTACCGGGCGATCAGCGTCGCTGCGTCCTTATCGTTCTCGGACCGGGCCACGGCAGCAATACTGCGCACCGCGCCCTCTCCTGGGCGCCCCTGCTGCCTGAAGATCATTACCACCCGCTTGTTCTTCCGCTTCTCCCAGTTTGAACGCGTCATGCCGCTGGCATGCCATGGACGCTTTGCAGGCCGTCCAGCGATCCGATCAACGATTGCCTGAGCGTTGCGGCGGCGTCGCCGATTGGGCTTCCGAGGCTTTCCGCCGAAGTAGCCCCCGTCGATTTCCACGACGCCGGTGAGTGGCGTGAAGTCCTGGGTCCGGAAGATCGCCTCCCGCAGCTTTCCGAGGGTGACGTGGGCGGCCTTGTTCGAATAGTCGCCCATACGGGTCAGGCCCAGCCCGGCAAGTCCCTTAACGCCCGTAACGTAATAGAAGGTCGCCAGCAGAATGCTGCGCAGGGACTTCTTTCTGCTGGAGAAGGCCGTGGCCGAGGTTACCGAAAAGTCCCGGCCGCAGTGCCGGCAACGCCATTGCTGGCGGGCGGGCCGTCGGTAATGCTGCGCCCACGCTCCACAGGCCGGGCAAGCCTGGTGGGTGTCGCTGCCCCAGCGCAGGCGAGCGAACATCGCAAGAATCTCGTCATCGGACATGGCGTAGATCGAGTGGATGGAGAAATCGCGGTAGGCCGCGCTCCGAAGGTAATGCTGAGTCATAGGATTGGTCCGGATGTGCCGGGCCGGGGCGAGCGATGCACTCCGCGGCCACGGCATTGCTAAGGTCCGGGCAAGCCCCTCCCGTTCACGCCCTGCGGGCATGTTGACAATGGGTTTGGGAGGGGGGCACTATGGCTACGCAGCTCTCAAACTGCTTGCCACAAGAAGCCTAGTTCCCCTGCCAGGGTCCTAGGCTTTGTGCTTTCTGCCCTACTGGTTTTGGGCATTACGGATTGACGGGTACGCCGATAGAGGCCTCCTGAGGAGTCGAGGTGGTGGTGGAGTCGAAGTCTTCGAGGTAGGCGGCGACCGCCCTAGCGGTGGCATATAGCCCCCGGCGCCCTGGCAACTGCCGCATGGGGATGTTCAGCACTCCCCTGATGCGAGCCTTTCGAACAGCCTGCGTAGTGCGATAGCGCAGAACCTGCGCGATATCAGACGTACTGAGGAGCGCGCCAAACTGCGCCGTGAGCTGGAGTTCGCGGAGGGTGGTTTCGTTGGACGTTTCCATGAGCATGTCAGATCACTCTGTACCGGGTGGGTTCGAGTATCGGCTCAATGGCTGCGATGGGGCTGGGTAAAGTTTGGAGGCGAAAAGCGGCCTAAACTTTACCCATGCGTATGACCCACTACGACCAGATACGTGCATTGACTGGACAGGTGCCGAGCCGAAAGCCCACATGGAAGTCGATTCGCGGGCAGCTCTGGCTCGACCACGCGATCTGGCTCAGCGGGCTGCCTGAGAAGGAATTCAGTGACGTCTACATCCGCCGTGGCCGGTCGGACTCAAAGCTGGTTGAGAAGTGGCGCAAGGGTATGGCCACCCCGAGCGCAACATCCGCACGGGCGCTTGAGGGAAAGTTGCCTGGAACGCGCTGGGTATTCGAACTTCCGCTCTTCCCGCTTCTTGCCGATCAGCCGCTCTCGCCTGCAGCGTTGGCGCGCCTGACACAAGGAGTGATCGGCGTTGGTGAGGTCGGTCTGCGCGAGTTCCGACTTCCCGACGGGAGCTATGACTGGCTATCCAGAAACCTAGTGTGGCGCGCCGATCTATGGGGCCTCTCGGCCATCGTCATCATGATGCGATTTGCTGAGGCCGAAGCTGATGACCATGAGCACATGGAGACGAGCATGGACGCCTTCAGGGCCCTGCCTGCACTGCTGAGAGCGCCTTGGGCCGCGCCTGCCACCAGGACGCTCGCCGAGGCCCTGGATACGATCAGACGCCGTGTTCCGTTCTCCGCCCAGGCCTTCAAGGTAGATTGGGAGGCAATTGAAGAGCTTGCCGCAGCACCGGATTTCCATCCTGACCCCCAGTGCCGGTCTCGGGACCCGAAGGGCTACCCGGAGACCTACCGCGATGCGGTGATCCAAATGCGGCAAGTACCGGCCCGCAAGCAGGAAAGATGGTGAGCGAAGTACAGGCGCAATACCACGTCGCTTAGCTCTCCACTCCAGGCAGGACTTCCAGCTCTCCGTCGGGAAGCCGCCGAACAAGGCGGCCGAGGTCGTCATATCCCACCGCTCCGGGCTCCATGCCCAACCTCTCCATCACCTGGATCTCGCTCAGGCTGGGGAACTCGATCGAATTGACCTGTTCGGTCTTCTGAGCCTTCATCGGTAGCGCCTGCTAAAGGGGGCAAGCCGATCCTACGCCTTGGGAAAGACCTTAGGCGTCTCGCCATCGTCTGGACTCGGCATATGAGACGGGGTGTAAGCAGACTGGCTCAACGATCCATTCGCTTGTACATTAAAGTATGTCTTTAAGTGACATAGATTAATGGCATCGAGCCATTAATCTATGTACACTCGATCTATGGACTATTTGGACTTTCGAAAGCTACTTGCGCGCACTGGGCTGACGCTCACCGCGTTCGCGGAGCTTCTGAAAATGAACCGAAGATCCCTCACCAATTACGCGGCCAATGGAACCGTTCCGGATCATTTGGCCCTGATCGCAGCCTTGATCGGCAACATGGCCGACAACGGACTGGATTTCCGGCAAGTGTTGGAAAACGTGGACGTCAAGAAGAAGAAGCCACGAGGAAACAAGCGATTGGCTGTGGCCGAACGCACCAATCTCACGGACAGTAGATAGCAGCCCGCTAGGAGGGCATATGTCCCAGACCAGTAAAATTGAGTGGACCGAAGCGACCTGGAACCCCACGGTCGGATGCACGAAGATTTCGCAGGGCTGCAAGCATTGCTATGCCGAATCGATGGCCAAGCGCCTGCAGGCGATGGGCACGCCAGGCTATGAAAATGGCTTCAAATTGACAGTGCTGCGCAACCGGTTGGAAGAGCCCTTGCGCCGAAAGAAGCCCACCGTCTATTTCGTGAACTCCATGTCCGATCTCTTCCACAAGCAGATCCCGGACACTTACATCGAAGAGGTCCTCGATGTCATAAGCCGTTGTCCGCAGCACACCTTCCAGGTGCTCACCAAGCGCGGCGATCGTCTCGCTTCGTTCTTCAAGCACCGTACTCCGCCGAAGAACTCTTGGATTGGCGTTTCGGTGGAGGATCGTCGGCACGGCGTTCCGCGTATCGACGCACTGCGCCAGGTCGATGCTTCCGTCCGCTTTCTGTCTGTCGAGCCATTGCTGCAGGACCTGGGCGAAATCGACCTGACCGGTATCCACTGGGTCATTGTTGGCGGCGAATCCGGCCCCAAGGCCCGCCCGATGAAGCTGGAATGGGTAGCCGATATCAAGCGCCAGTGCGAGGAAGCGGGGGTGGAATTCTTCTTCAAACAGTGGGGAGGCTGGGGTGCCGACGGCAAACGCCGCTCCAAGAAGGCGAACGGGCGGCTGCTGGAAGGCAGGACCTGGGATGGCATGCCTGAACTATCGGCAATGGCATAAACTCAGGAGACAACCAATACCCAGCGGCCGCGAGGGATTCATGACAAGGAAGCACCACGACTACAGCAATGGGCCGAGCCTCATTGAGCCGCACAGCATCGCCAAGCACCAGGTACTGCAGACCTATCTTTCGGCCTATTTCCAAACGCTCGTCAGTTCGCCCAACCAGGACGAATTCCGTCTGACCTTGGTGGATGGGTTTGCCGGCGGCGGGGAATATCGTGATGGAGCCACCAATGAGATTCTTCCCGGATCGCCCCTCATCATGCTGGACGCGGTTCGGGAGGCGACGTTCGAACTGAACCGCGAGCGCAGGAAGCCAGTCAATCTCGACGTGAGTTACTTCTTTATCGAGAAAAAGCCAGAGACGGCCAGGTACTTGAAGAAGACGCTGACGGATAGAGGGTACGATGCTCTCTTCGACAGCAAGATTTTTTTGAGAAACAGCAGCTTTCTCGACAACATCGACGAGGTGATCAAGTTCATCCAGTCGAAGAGCCCGCGCAACGGCCGCTCGATCTTCCTGCTAGATCAGTATGCCTACCGTGATGTGCCAGTCCAGGTCGTGCGCCGAATTCTGCACACGCTGCCCCGTGCGGAAGTGATTTTGACCTTCGGCGTCGACTCCTTCATTAACTTCGCCAGTGACACGGGCCTGACGCAGAGCCTGCTCTCGCAGATCGGCATTCCCGATATGCTGCGCGGCCGCTCTATTGAAGAGATCAAGTCATCCGAGCGAGACTGGCGGCTGTTCATCCAAGGCAGCCTGTACAAGGAACTGGTGGGGCGATGCGGGGCCGAGTATTACACGCCGTTCTTCATTCGAAACCGCCAAGGATTTGGTGACTATTGGCTCATTCATATGTCGCAGCACCATCGGGCGCGCGATGTGATGACGCAGGTTCATTGGAAGCACAACAACTACTTCATTCACTACGGCGGCGCCGGCATCGATATGTTCGGCGCGGGCATGGTGGGCTACGACCCCACGTTCGATTCCAGCCGCAGTGGCCAAGGCGCTTTGGCATTCGAATTCGATGACGTAGCCCGCAACTCAAGCATCGACGCCTTGCTTGAGCAGATCCCCCGCTACGTCTATGCCCATGCCGACGGTGTGAGCTTCGGCGAGCTCTTCACAAAAACCTGCAATAGCTCGCCAGCCAGTGCCGATATCTATCGCGCTACGATCGAACGCCTGATCGAAGAACGCGTGATCGTGGCACGAAGCGAGCAGGACTCTACTCGGCGAGCTGCAGCACAGATCCGCTTCAGTGATCAGCTTCTTCCGCCAGATCAACGGTCGCTCTTTCTAGGCAGCTGACCCCAGCCTTCGTAGCGCCAAGCTCGTCCCGCCTCCGTCAGGGGTGGGGCTTGGCGCCAGCGCTGTTGTGCGCCAAAGCGACTTCGTCGCCCGGCCGGCCTTCCTGAACGCATTTACATGCACCCGCTTGACAACCTCATAGAACGCGCCCATATTCCAAACCTACTAGATGGTAGGCTATCACCCAAGAGGACGTTTCTATGGATACCAAGCAATTTGAAGGCCGCAAGCTCCTGGTTGTCGGCGGCACGAGCGGGATCGGTCTTGAGGTCGCCCGTATGGTGGCCGAGCAAGGTGGGGCTGTCGTGGTTATCGGCAATCGTCCCGAGAAGGCCGAAACGGCCCGTCAGGAACTGGCCTCGATCGCCGGTGAGCAGAAGGCGGCAGCCTACGCGTCGGACCTGTCCGACGCAGCGAGCGTGAAGTCGCTACTGGCCAAGCTCGCCGCTGAGCAAGGCGACATCGATTTGCTGGTCAACACCGCCGGCATCTACTACCCGAAGGCATTCCTGGAGCATTCCGCCGAGGACTACAACAACTTCCTCGACCTCAACCGCTCCCTGTTCTTCATTACCCAGCAGGTGGCCGCCTCGTTGGTCGCCCGGAAGAAGCCCGGCTCGGTCGTCAACGTAACCGCCGTGGCGGCCCGCCAGGCGATCGAAACGGTCCCGGCATCCGCCTATTCGATGGCGAAAATCGGTCTGGACGCCATGACCAGGCACGTGGCTGCAGAACTCGCCGAGCACGGTATCCGCGTCAACGCGGTCAGCCCGGCGATGGTGGAAACCAAGATCTTCGAGCGCTTCATCCCGGGCGATCAGCTGGGTAGTGCGCTGGATGGATTCAATGCCTTCCATCCCCTGGGCCGTAATGGCACGCCGCGGGATGTAGCCGAAACCGTCATTTTCCTCCTGTCGGACAAGGCCTCGTGGGTCACCGGCGCGGTTTGGGACGTCGATGGCGGCGTCATGGCAGCTCGCAAGCTCGGTAAATAACTTCCTCAATCCAGATAGGTGACTGAAATGGAAAAGAAATGGTTCGGAGAGCTGACGGCGGTGGTCAAGCGCGTCACTCGCTTCAACAAGGTGAATGCTCCCGTGGCGTCTGCGTTCCACAAGCTGGAAACCGCTACGCGGGAAGGCAACGTGCTCGACGCCAAGACGCATGAGCTGATTTCCCTGGCGGTGGCAGTGACCACGCGTTGTGATGGCTGCATCGCCGCTCACGCTGGCGCTGCCAAGCGTGCCGGGGCCAGCAAGGAAGAGGTGGCAGCTGCGCTGGGCACTGCGATCGCGCTGAATGCCGGAGCCGCCTACGTGTACTCCTCCCGCGCCTTCGAGGCGTTTGAGGAACTGGAAGCGTGATCGAGCCAGAGCTGCGTGGACAGCCATGCCAGCGCAGGTTCTTAAAGTAACGGTTGACTACCTACCTTGTGGTAGGTAGTCTGTTCGTAAATCGAAGTAGTCAGGAGACGTTATGGCCCTTGGAACACGTGATGCTCTGGTGCAGACCGCCGAGGCGCTGATGCGCACGAAGGGCTATGCCGCCTTCAGCTACGCAGACCTGGCTGAGACGGTGGGTATCCGCAAGCCAAGCATCCATCACCATTTTCCGACCAAGGAAGACTTGGGGACTGCCATCGTCGAGGAATACATCGAACGGGTGCGCGATGACTTTGCCCAGATCGAAGGCCAGCACGAAAGTGCCGTCGCTCGGTTGGAGGCATTTTTCAGGCTTTTCCGCGCCAGTTCGGACGGCGGGATGTTGCCCCTGTGTGGCGCGCTGGCGGCCGAAATGTCAGCGCTTCCGCTGGGCCTGCAGCAGCTCACGCAGCGGTTCTTCGACATGCAGTTGAAGTGGCTTGAAGCTGTCATGGAGCGGGGAATGGAGCGCGGTGAATTCCCGCGCGGATCAGGCGCCAAGCAGAAAGCCTTCGTCCTGTTGAGCCTGCTGGAAGGGTCCAGCTTCATCAACTGGGCGACCAAGGCCGGCGATCCGACCGATGATCGCATCGTCCGGCTCATAGTTCAGGACTCGTAAGCAATTTCGCCGACGCTGTTAGACAAGCCCTTGCGGGCAATCGCAGCGGTTCTATATTTGAATTCCAGACCTACCAACTAGACGGTAGTGTTACAGGTGCAGGAGAACCCGATGAAAAACGTCCATGTCGAAATTTGGTCCGACTACGTATGCCCGTGGTGCTGGATCGCTAAGCGACGCTTTGAACAGGCCGTGGTGTCGGTGGCTGGTCAGGTCGAAGTCGTAGTCACCAACAAGGCCTATCGCTTGGCCAAGGGAATGGCGCCGATGGACTACCAAACCGCGCTCTACCAGAAGCTCGGCGGTGCCCTTGGGGCTGATCGGATGATGGCTGCGGTCCGTGGGCAGGGGGTTGCCGAGGGGCTGGTCTACAACTTCGACACCATGCGTTTCGGCGACACCACTGCCGCGCATGCACTGGTCAAGAGCATTAGTTCGCCGGTTCTCGCACAGCTGATGAGTGAGCGGCTTTACAAGGCGGTAACAACCGACGGCCTCGACATTTTTGACCAGGCCGTCCTCGCCTCGTTGGCCAAAGAAGTCGGCGTGACCGACGCGCTCGAATTCGACCGCGTACGGGTCGCTTCCGAAATCGCTCGCGACGAGGCGGAGGCGAACAGCATCGCCAACGGCGTGCCGCTGTTCCTCCTCAACGGCAAGACATTCCTGTCTGGAGCGCGTGAGGCCGTCGTGTTCGAAAAGGCGCTTCGTGACGCAGCAGTCCATGTTCCGGTGGCTCCTGACGAAACCGAGGGCGAGAGCTGCGGCATCGACGGCTGCCACTGAGCACAACCAAAGCAATTTCCAATCCGGATCTGAGGCAGCGGCCCCATAGCCCCTCCGCAGGTCTTCCACGCGCCGAAAGCGCATTTAGAAAGGACCATTCAAATGACCAACAAACTCAACGGTATCGACGTCGCTGCCCTGCAGACATTTGCACAGGAAGTCGCCGCGACCACCGAGCCCGCAAAGCGCAGTGCCCGTTTCAACGTCAAGACGAAGTGGGAGAACCAGACCCGCACCGTGGCGACCGTGAGCCGCTACGCGATCCGCGGCGAGGAATACCAGCGCCACTTTGAAATTGCGGCGGATGAGCCGCTGGAATTCCTTGGCCAGAACACCGCGCCCAACCCCCAGGAACTGCTGATGGCCGCCCTCAACGCGTGCTTGTCGGTGGGCTATGCGGTCAATGCTGCCGCGATGGGCATCACCATCCACAGCCTGGAAATCGAGACCGATGGCGAGCTCGACCTACGTGGCGTCCTGGGCCTCGATGAGAGCGTCAACCCGGGCTACGACGAGGTGAGCTACGTGGTGCGACTGCACACCGATGGAACTCGCGAGCAGGTGGAAGAGCTGCACCGCAACGTGACCAGGACCTCGGTGAACTACGCCAACTTCTCCAAGGCAATCCGCATGGTTCCCAAGCTGGAAGTCCTGGAAGGCTAAGCCCGGAACCGTTCCCGCCACTGCATTTGCAACAGCGGCCCTGTATCGGGGCCGCGCCCCCAATCGAGAGACCCATCATGAGCAAGCTGTTTACCCCCTTCGATCTGTCTGGCCTGCAGTTGGCCAACCGCGTCGTCATGGCCCCGATGACCCGTACCCGCACGCCCGAGAACATCCCCAGCGATCTGACTGCGCTGTATTACGCCCAGCGTGCATCGGCAGGGCTGATCATCACCGAGGGCCTGCCCGTCTCCGACGAAGGTCGTGGCTACCTTTACACCCCCGGCCTCTACACCGATGAGCAGACAGAGGGCTGGCGCAAGGTCACCGATGCGGTCCACGCCAAGGGCGGCAAGATTTTCGCTCAGCTCTGGCACGTCGGCCGGCTGTCCCATGTCTCGTTGCAGCCGGGCAATGCCGCGCCGGTGTCTTCGGGCGAAGTCCCGGCGACCACCACGATGGTCTACGCATGGGTCGAGCCCGGCAAGGAAGGCCCGGTGCTGCCGAGCAAGCCGCGCGCCCTGACCACCGATGAGGTTAAACGAGTTATCCAGGACTTCGTCTCGTCGGCACGCCGGGCGATGGATGCAGGTTTCGACGGTGTCGAACTGATGGCCGCCAACGCGTTCCTGTTCGACCAGTTCCTGAGCAGCAAGCTCAACACCCGCACCGACCAGTACGGTGGGTCGATCGAGAACCGTCAGCGCCTGCTGCTGGAGACCATCGATGCGCTGGCTGCGGAAATCGGTGGCGATAAGGTTGGCGTGCGTGTTTCGCCGTTCGGCCGCATCTACGACATGGAAGCCTTCGAAGGCGAAGCCGAGACCTGGGCGAGTGTGGCAGCGGCCCTGAACGAACGGGAGTTGGCCTTCGTACACCTGAACTACCAGACCACGATTTCGGCGGCCGGTACGCCAGCTGGCTTCGGCGCCGCGTTCCGCAAGGCCTTCCAGGGCACGCTGATCGGCGCGGGCGGTTTCACCCAGGAGCTGGCCGAGACCGAGCTTGCCAAGGGCGAACTCGACCTGATCGCATTCGGCACCAACTTCATCTCCAACCCCGATCTGGTGGAGCGGATGAAGAATGGCTGGCCATTGGCCGAGCCGGACCGCTCGACCTTCTACGGCGTCATTGGCGCCAAGGGCTATACGGACTACCCGACCTACGATGCCGGCGGCAGTCGCGCCGCAATCGGTTGACCAATCATCGGCGCACACGCGCCCCAAAGATGAGGTTTTGACATGGCTACTCGCAGCACAACGACCTTCGATTTCGAGGACGACGTTATCCAGAGCAAGACACCGGTCCTGGTGGACTTCTGGGCACCGTGGTGCCCGCCCTGCCGGGCTATTGCTCCCTCCCTGGAGGAGATCTCCAACGAGCTCGAAGGCAAGCTCCAGGTGATCAAGGTCGATATCGACCAGAACCCAGAATTGGCTCAGCGTTTTGGGGTCCGATCCATCCCCACGTTGAAGGTTTTTGTGGACGGAAAAGTCGCCAAGGAGATTGTTGGCGCCATGCCCAAGCAGGCGCTGCAGGCGCAGATCGCGCCGTTCGTAGAGGGCGAGTAGGTCACAACCAAGCGGCCGGCCTCGATGGGGTCGGCCGCCCAAGCGAAGGGATACAGCGATGAACATGTCCGTGCCTGCTTGGGTCGGGAAAGTGGAAGAGCTGGACGCCACCGAGTTCAATCGCCTGGCCCGCTCCACCACAGATCCGCTCCTGCTTTACATCGGCGCTCCCTGGTGCCCTCCATGCAAAACCATGGGGCCGGCCTTTGATGCTGCAGCTGCAGCCATGGGTAACCAGGTTCGATTTCTCAAGGTGAATGCAGCGACCGACCCACAACTGCTGGATTCACTGAAAGTCGCGGCTGTGCCGATGCTCCTGCTCTACGACCAGCACGGCCAGGAACTGGGTAGGTTCTTGGGAGCGTTAACCGCATCGGGTATCTCGCGTTGGGTTCAGACACGGCTCGTTGAATCACACCAGTAGGCGTCAACGCCAATCACATCCCCGAACCGGCCTTGTGGATACCGGTTCAATCTCGGCCGCACAGCCCCACCCGCTACCGGGTATGGGCTGACGCCAAGGAGTTTCAGATGACTCGTATGAAGGTTGATGTGGCGATCATCGGTGCTGGCAGCGCCGGCATGACCGCCTACCGTGCGGCCAAGGCACACACCGATAGTGTGGTTGTCATTGAAGGCGGTGCTTACGGCACCACCTGCGCTCGGGTGGGCTGCATGCCGAGCAAGCTACTGATAAGCGCTGCCAATGCGGCCCACGCCTTGAAGATGGCCCCGAGCTTCGGCGTCAATCCGGGCGCGATCCAAGTCGATGGCCGGAAGGTGATGGATCGGGTCCGTAGCGAACGGGACCGCTTCGTGGGTTTCGTCGTGGAAACGGTCGAAGGGTGGCCGGAAGCGCACCGCCTGCGGGGCACAGCGAAATTTCTCTCGTCCCATGAGCTGCTTGTCGGATCGTCGACCATCGTCCAAGCCGATCGCATCGTCATCGCTACCGGCTCCAGCCCCTGTGTTCCGCACGGCTGGCGCGAAACCCTGGGCGACAGGCTGCTCATCAACGACGACGTTTTCGAGTGGAGTGATCTGCCTAGCTCGGTGGCAGTCGTCGGGACCGGCGTTATCGGACTTGAGCTGGCGCAGGCACTGCACCGGCTCGGCGTGAAGGTGCGCCTATACGGCCGTAGTCGCATCATCGGCCCGTTGACGGATTCAACCGTGGCGGCAGAGGCCACGCGCATCTTTTCCGAAGAAATACCTGTCAGCCTGGGAGTCACGATTTCGCCCTCGCTGACGCCGGATGGGCGTGTCTCGGTCATTTCAGGCGATGAGCATGGCGTTCGCTCCGCAGAGGAGTTCGATTACCTGATTGTCGCGACGGGGCGTCGTCCAAATACGTCTGGGCTTGATCTGGAGGTTGCCGGTATTGGACTGGACGCTTCCGGTCAGCCTGTTGTCGATCGCACCACCGGGCAGAGCACCCGCTCGCACATCTTTATTGCCGGCGACGCCAACGGTATGACGGAGATTCTTCATGAAGCCGCCGACGATGGTCGTATCGCAGGTGACAACGCGGGCCGTTACCCAATTGTGAGGCCTCGTCCCCGCAGAGCGCCGCTCGGCATCGTGTTCTCCGACCCGCAGATCGCCATGGTTGGCGCCTCGTTCCAGCAACTGAAGGCGGGCGGCCCGGCATTTGAGGTCGGTGAGGCCTCTTTCGCCGACCAGGGTCGAAGCCGGGTGATGCTGGAGAACCGCGGCATGATCCGCGTCTACGCCGACACGGCCACCGGGGTCTTCCTGGGCGCGGAAATGGTGGGACCGGCTGCCGAGCACATGGGTCACCTGCTGTCATGGAGCGTCCAGCGGCGAGATACCGTCCAGCAGATGATCGACAGCCCCTTCTATCACCCAGTCGTCGAGGAAGGTGTCCGCACCGCGTTGAGACACCTACAGCGAAAGCTGGTTCTACCGCCCCAGGCGCCGGAGAGCTGCTTGGACTGCGTGCCTGGTTCCTGAGCAACGATCACTCCCGGCTAAGGCTCCGGACGGCATGTTCCTCGACGCAAGTGTGAGGTGTGTAATAGACGGAAGCACCGCAGACTCCTTGCTAGACAAGCGCAGTGGTGATTTGCCAGTTGCCGGCGCCAGTGATAGGGTCACTTCATGGAATTTGTACGCGCCTTCACTTTGATTATTACCGCCCTCTATTGAAGGGTGGGTAGAGCACGTCTTACTTCCAGACAACGCAACCCGCCGCGAGGCGGGTTTTTGTTTTTCCGCTCGCGGCCATTTTTGGAGCCAAGAATGTCCGACCACCCCCTAAAGACCCTTATCGAAGCTGCAGACCGATCCATATCGGCTAAAGACTTCGACGGCCTGATGCGGTTTTACACAGATGACGCCACCCTAGTGGTGAAGCCTGACATGTACGCCAGAGGCAAAGATCAAATCAGGAGAGCATTCGAGGCAATCTCCGCTCATTTCGACGGCCAACTGAAGGTTCGCCAAGGGAAGATCGAAGTGATCGAGGGCGGGGACACGGCACTTGTTGTCATGGAAACATGGCTGGATACCGCTGGTGAAGACGGCTCTGCGACTTCGACGGTTCGCCGGGCTACCTACGTGTTTCGTAGAGAATCGTCAGGCAACTGGCTATGCGCCGTGGACAATTCATACGGCACTGCTCTGCTCGATAGCTGAACACGGCCCCGGTCTGAGATACAGATCGGGGACAGCATTTGACGTTCCTGATGGCGCTGACTGGGCAAGTGCGCCATCAGGACGTCATGCCTGTGCGGTGGCGATCACCACCAGCCCCAACGGCCGTAGCCGCCCCAGTACGGGCCGTACGGACCCGGGCCCCACGGGCCATAGGGGTAGGGCACCACGTCGACCTGGCGCTGTTCCGGCCACAGGTAGATCACATCGGCCGACAGCTTCGGCAGGCGGTAGTCGTAATCACCGATGCGGGTGTTCTGGTAGCCGTCGATCTTGCCGATGAAGGTCACGTCGCGGCCGGCCTCGAACACAGCCGGGTCGTAGAAGCCGGCACGGCAGGCGATGAAGCGGCCGTCGCTGGCGTCGGATGAAGTGGTATTCGGGCGGCCACTGCCATTGAGCGGGCGCGAGATGATCTGGAAGCAGGTCTCGCCCTGGCCGGGCTTGGTTTCGATGATGCGGCCGCCCCAACGGACCGGCGTGCCGACCTGCTGGGTGGCGACCGAGTCGCGCGGGGAGACCAGGCTGAACTGTCCCTGCAGCGGCTTGGGGGCCGTGGCGCAGGCCGACAGGGCCAGCGTGGCCACAGCGGTAAGAAGGAACTTGGTGTTCATGGGGAGGCTCCGGAAGTCGGGCGATGCCTGCGCAGGTCCCGCAATAATGAAGCGAGGTCGGTGCAAGTTCCAGCGTAACGCGCATCAGCGAAACGCTGGCTGAGCGCGAGCAGGGCGGGATCGGGGTGCTGGGCGTGCACCCGACGCGCCCAGTCCCCTGCGGTTTCATGCGGGGGCCGGGCCCACCCGAGGCGGGCATAGCGTCGGCCCAGTCCATGCCAGGCACGCAGCAGGGGATCGCGTTCGCGCTCGCCGCGGGCCAGCAGCCAGGCCATCCACGCCAGTGCCAGCAACGCAGCGACCACGAAGCCGGTGACCAGCTGTCCCGGCCCGAGCTCGTCCAGCCCGAATGGCTTGAGCAGTTGCTGCTGGCGGCGCGCATCGAAGGACAGCACCAGGTCGTTCCAGCCGCGGCGCAGCCAGTCGCCCATCTGCCCCAGCTGCAGCCAGCGCTGCTGCAACGGGCTGTCAGTGCCGGCCTGCAGGCGGTCGTCGAGGGTGTCGAGGATGCGTTCCGGTGCCACGGCGGCGGTGGGATCGATGCGCACCCAGCCACGCTGGGGCAGCCAGACCTCGGCCCAGGCGTGGGCGTCCATCCGGCGCACGACCCAGTAGTCGCCAAGGCGGTTGCGGGTGCCGCCGGCAAAGCCGGTCACCACGCGTGCCGGAATGCCGGCGTTGCGCATCAGCACCACGAAGGCGGCGCTGAAGTGTTCACAGAAGCCGGCCTTGTAGCCGAACAGGAACTCGTCGACCGGATCGCGTCCCGCCGGCGGCGTTTCCAGCGTGTAGGAGAAATCGGTGGTGATCCATTGCAGCGCGCGGCGGACGATGGCCTCGTCATCGCTGCCGGCGTCCTGCCGCCACTGATGGGCCAGGGTCGCCGTACGTGGATTGAAGCCGGCGGGCAGCTGCAGTGTGGCGCGGCGCAGGTAGGGCGACAGTGAGCTGTCGAAGCGTTGCGGTGGCGCCGAATGCAGTCGCCAGCGGCTGAGCGAGGCCAGCGAACGTTCACTGCTCAGGCTCATGTCCGCGTCCAGCGTACTGCCCGCAGGGGCACGGCTGGGCAGGTCCAGGGCCACCAGCTGGCGGCGGTCGGTGGGCTCGTAGTCGATCTGGTAGTCCCAGCCCTGCGCACCGGCATCGACCACTGCCGCGGGCCGTCGCGCGCTGGCCCGGTCGCGCGTCCAGCGCCGGCCATCGAAGGCGGTCAGTACCGGCCCGCGCCAATAGCGCTGCGCCGGCTCGGGCACGGCACCGAAGAACTGCACGCGCAGCGCCGGGGTGTCATCGGCCATCAGGTCCAGCCATTGGCCGGGTTCCATGCTGTCGGACAGCCCCGGTGTGCCGACAGCGCGCTCGGGAACGCCCCACAGCGGCGTTGCCAGGCGCGGGAACAGCCAGAAGCAGGCGAGTGCCAGTGGCAGGCCGATCGCCAGCAGGCGGCCGACCCCGCGCAGCTGCCCGCGCAGTGGCAGGCGGCCGGCATGGCCTTCATCCTGGGCCAGGCGTTGCAGGGCGAGCAGCGCGCTGACCCCGGCCAGCGCAGCCAGCGCCGTGGTCAGCGGCCCCTGATCAAGCAGGAATGCCGCAAACGGCGAGAACAGCGCGAAGCCGAGCAGGCTGCGCGCATCGCGCAGGCTGCGCAGTTCGCTGGATTTGATCGCCAGCATCGCCGCCAGCAGGGCGCAGCCGGTATCACGGCCGGGGCGCACCATGCCCATCTGCCAGATGATGGCGGCGAGCATGGCCAGCACCAGCAGCAGGCGCACCGGCATCGGCAACAGCGTTCGCCATGACAGGACCGCCGTGACGATTGCCGCCGCTGCGATCACGCCCGCCAACAGCGGTGGCAGCTGCAGCAGCAACGGCAACAGCGCCAGCGCCGCGCTGGCCAGGGTCCAGTTGCGGGTCGTGCGGTCGAGCAGGAGAGTGGGGTCAGTCATGCGGCATCAACGCCAGCGCACGCAGGCACAGGTGGTGGTGGCTGGCGCCCTGGCCGGGGCCGAAAGCAGGATGTGCTGGCAGCAGCAGGGTGTAGCGGCGGCCTTCGCGCTCGGCCATGTCCACCCAGCGTGCCAACCGCGCGATGCGTGCTTCATGGCCCAGCGGTGCCAGCGTGCGCCAGTCCAGAAGGACTTCGATGCCGATCGGCTTTTCATATTCGCGAACCAGCAGGCTGTCGCGGCGCGCCGAATGCTTCCAGGAAATGCTGCGCGGGGCATCGCCCGCGCGGTACGGCCGCAGCTGGTGCAGCTCTTCGCCGCTGGCATGGGCGCGGGTGTGCAGCGGATCGCTGCCGCTCTCCGGTAGCGTGGGGCTCAGTGCTTCGGCCAGTGGATAGACCAGCAGTGGCTGTTCCGGCCAGACCCACGACCATGCCCGCACCAGGCCCAGTGGCTGCGTGGTGGACAGGCGGATGCGCGGCAGCTCCAGCCAGCCGCGGCGTTCGCTGGGTACCTGCAGTTCCACTTCGCCGCGGCCGTGGGCAGGCAGCGAGGTCCAGGCCTCGCTGTCGCCCAGTTGCAGGTGCAGGCCGTGACGAGCACGGGGATCGCGCAGTGACAGGTCCACGCGCAGGCGCAGCGGCTGCCCGGCTGGAACCGGTTCGGCGGCGATCGCGTCGATCTGCACGCCGGACAGCTGCAGGTGCGCGGCGATGGCACTGGCGATTGCTGCGGCTGCCAACAGCAGGGCCAGCAGCAGTGCCGGGTTGTTGTTGTAGTTCAACGCGCCCAGCAGCATTGCTGCCAACAGGGTGGCGACGAACAGGCCGAAGCGGGTGGGCAGTACGTAGATGCGGTGGCGGTCCAGCCGCTGCGGCAGCGCTTCGGGCCTGCGCGGGCGAGCCATCAGCTGCAGTCGTGCCCAGCGCGTGGCCACGCTCAGTCGACCGCAACGGTCTGCAGGATCGCGCGTGCCAGTGCCGGTCCCGAGCTGGACTCGGCTTCCGCCACCAGTCGGTGACCGGCCACCGACACGAACAGGGTCTGCACGTCTTCGGGCACCACATGGCCGCGCCCCAGCAGCAGTGCATGTGCCTTGGCCGCGCGCAGCAGCGCCAGGCCCGCACGTGGTGACAGGCCCACGCGCACACCGGCATGCTGGCGGCTGCGGGTCAGCAGCGCCTGCACATAGTCGATCAGCGCGTCGCTGGCATGCACCTGGTTCACTGCGTCGCGCAGCGCGCGCACCTGGGTGTCATCCAGTTTCGGTACGGCACGCGCGATCAGGTCGCGGCGATCGGTGCCGCGCAGCAGCTCGCGCTCGGCCTGCGTGCTGGGGTAACCCATCGCCAGTCGCAGCAGGAAGCGGTCCAGCTGCGAATCCGGCAGCGGGAACGTGCCGGACAGATCCACCGGGTTCTGCGTAGCGATCACGAAGAAAGGATCGGGCAGGGCGTGGGTCTGTCCATCCAGGGTGACCTGTTGTTCGGCCATCGCCTCCAGCAGTGCGCTCTGCGTGCGTGGCGGCGCACGGTTGATCTCGTCGGCCAGCAGCACATGGGTGAACACCGGGCCCGGGTGGAACTGGAACTGGCGGCTGCCTGCTTCATACACCGAGACGCCGAGCACATCGGCGGGCAGCAGGTCGGAGGTGAACTGCACGCGCTGGAAGCCGAGGCCGAGGCTGCTGGCCAGTGCATGCGCCAGTGTGGTCTTGCCGAGGCCGGGCAGATCTTCGATCAGCAGATGGCCGCCGGAAAGCAGGGCGACGAAAGCCAGCCTGACTTCCGGCACCTTGCCCAGTACCAGTGCATTCACCTGATCCTGTGCCTCCCGCAGGGCCTGACGCAGTTGATCGGTTAGCATGCTG
Source organism: Stenotrophomonas sp. WED208 (assembly GCF_040984485.1). Taxonomy (NCBI): domain Bacteria; kingdom Pseudomonadati; phylum Pseudomonadota; class Gammaproteobacteria; order Lysobacterales; family Lysobacteraceae; genus Stenotrophomonas; species Stenotrophomonas sp. WED208. The sequence continues at coordinate 3,659,305 of NZ_JAZARB010000001.1, read as the reverse complement.
GGATTGGGGGACGAAGCTGTCATGATCGTCTCAGATCTGGAATCCACACGATTATCCATAGAGCAATGCAAGGCGAACAGCGCGCACGAACGATATTTCTCTGGTTATGGACGCTGGTCACAGCGGCCAAGCTGGTGGTCGCTGCGCGCCTGCCGCTGTTCGTCGATGAAGCGTTCTACTGGCAGGAAGGCCAGCACCTGGCGGCCGCGTATTCGGATCTGCCCGGGCTGACCGCATGGCTGGCACGGCTGGGCGTGGAGATCGGTGGCCATCATGTGCTTGCCCTGCGCCTGCCGTTCCTGGCCATCGGCGCGCTGCTGCCATTGCTGGTGGTGCGCACGGCCACGCGCTGGTTCGGCAATGTGGCCGGATGGCAGGCGGGCAGCCTCACGCTGCTGATGCCGTTGTCGGCGACGCTGGGCCTGCTGGCAGTGCCGGATGTGCCGATGGCGCTGGCGGCAGTGATCTGTCTGCACGCCGGCGCGCGGCTGCTGCACAACGTCGACGCATCGTCGGCGATGAAGCTCGCGCTGGGCCTGGCGATCGGTGCGCTCAGCCACTATCGCTTCATTGGTGTCATCGGCGTCGGCTTCATCGCGCTGCTGGCGCTGCCGCAGGGGCGGCGCATGCTGGGTGATCCACGCGTGTGGGTGGCACTGGCGGTGGGCGTGCTGGCATGGCTGCCGCTGCTGGCATGGAATGCAGACAATCACGATGCCGGCCTGAAGTTCCAGGTGGTCGAGCGCCATCCCTGGGCATTCGAGTGGGGGGGGCTGTGGTTCCTGGTGATCCAGCCGATGCTGGTCACCCCGATCCTGTGCATGGCGATGTGGAAGGTGGCGCTGGCCGGTACCCGCAGCGGCGGTGGCGCGCGCGTGCAGTGGCGCTACTTCGGGCTGGTGGGGGGCGTATCCACGCTGGGCATCTTCCTGCTGGGTTTCTTCACCGACGTCGAGCGCATCAGTTTCCACTGGCCGCTGCCGGGCTACCTGGCGTTGCTGGTGGCCGTGCCGGTGGTGCTCAACGGCTGGCCGCGCTGGCTGCGGCGCACCGGCTGGTGGCTGGCAGGCGCAGGCATGGTGCTCGCGTTCGGCTACTACCTGATGGCGTCCACGCCTTCGTTGCGCGAAGAGTTGGCGGGCAGCAAGTACTACCCGCGCAATTTCGCCGGCTGGCAGCCGTTGGCGGTCGCCGTGCACGACGAGTTGCGCCAGATGCCGGAGGGAACGCGCGTGCTGGCGGGCAACTTCAAGGTTGGCGCCGAACTTGGGTTCCAGCTTGGCAACGGGAATATTGAAGTGTTGCCGCATCCGCTCAATGACAAGCATGGACGCACCGCGCAGCTCGCGCAGTGGGGCTTGTTGCATGAAGGCGAGCGCACGGTGCCGATGCTGTTGGTCCTGTCGCCCAGTGATCAGCGCTATCGCGAACTGCTTGAGCGCTATCACGCCATCTGCGAGCAGGTGGGGCCATTGCCCGCGCCGCGGGTGGTCAGCAGCGACCATGGGTTCCAGCGTTTCCTGCTGTTCCGGTTGCCGGTGCAGCGGGCAACCGGGCCGTGTGTGACCCCGGCGATGGCCTGGCTGGATGCACCCGCCAATGGCGAGACGGTGTCCGGCATGTTCGCGATCAAGGGCTGGGCGTTCAAGGACGGTGTCGGTCTTGCACGGGTTGAAGTGCTGGTGGATGGCCGCTCGATCGGTGATGCGCGCTATGGACGCGCCTTCGATGTGCGCCAGACCTGGCCGGACAGCACCGACCCGCAGCATCCCGCAGTCGGCTTCGATGCCTCATTGGACACGACGACGCTGGCACCAGGGCGGCATTGGCTGGGCCTGCGCCTGTACGGCCGCGATGGCAGCGTGGAGGCGTGGCAGGAGCAGCCGTTCGAGGTTCGTTGACGCCTGCTTTTGTGGAGTCGAGCCATGCTCGACTGCTTTTCCCGGGCCACCTGCCATCTACAGCAGAAGCAGTCGAGCATGGCTCGACTCTACAGTTCAAGGTGGTGCACCCCGCAGTTCAGGGCACCGCGAAACCTGCCTTGCGCAGCAGTCCGCACACCGCGATCAACGGCAGGCCGACCAGCGCGGTCGGGTCGCGGTTGTCGATCGCTTCGAACAGGCTGATGCCCAGGCCCTCGCATTTGAAGCTGCCAGCGCAGTCCAGCGGCTGTTCGGCGGCGACATAGCGGGCGATCTCATCCCGTTCCAGCGCGCGGAAACGCACTTCGGTCAGGTCGATGGCCGTAAACGAATCTCCATCGCGGCTGAGACAGACGGCCGTATGGAAGCGCACGGTCTGCCCGGCCATCGCCGCCAGCTGAGCATGGGCGGCCTCGACCGTGCCGGGCTTGCCCAGCGACTGCCCGTTCAGGTCGGCCACCTGGTCCGAGCCGATCACCCAGGCGCCCGGATGGCGGGCAGCCACCTCGGCGGCCTTGGCCGCAGCCAGGCGCGTGGCCAGAGCCTGCGGGGCCTCGCCGTTCAACGGGGTTTCATCCACCTCCGGGCGGGCGCAGTCGAACGGCAGGCCCAGCCGTTGCAGCAGTTCGCGGCGGTAGCGGGAGGTGGAGGCCAGGACCAGTGACATGCGACAATACCGGGGCAGGGCGCGGCAGTCTGGCCCGTCCGCAGCGCCAGCGGCAAGTCCTGTATGGCGGGCATTTGACAGCCGCCGCCCCGATCCTTAGTATTCAGCGGCTTATGTCCGCGAACGTGCCCGAAACGCTGGATGCCTGGCGGATGGTTGTAGCGCGAAGGCGCTTCGACGGTCAGGTCTCCCTGGCTGAATTGACCCGCCTGCAGGGGTTGGTCGCAGATACCGACGGCGAGTGTGCCTACTCGCTTGAATTCGGTCGCGACGACGTCTTGCGGGTATCCTATGTGGAACTGACCATCGACACCGCGTTGCCGCTGACCTGTCAGCGCAGCATGCAGCGATTCCTGTTGCCGGTGAAGGTGACCCAGAGGCTTGGCCTGATCCGCGACGAGGACGAGGAATCGTCCTTGCCGGAGGAATACGAGGCGTTGCTGGTGCCGGAAGACGGCCAGCTGCGTCCGTTGGACCTGGTCGAGGATGAGTTGGTGCTGGCAGTGCCGGTTGTACCGCTGTCGCCCGATGGCGAAGCAGTCGACAAGGACTGGGCGCCGAGCGAAGAAGAAACGAAGAAGGCCAACCCGTTTGCGGCGTTGGCGGCACTGAAGAAACAATAGCAGCCGGATTGTCGTCGGCGGCTGCGGCGAAAGCGAAAGTGTGCTGGGCGCTGGCGTCCTGCGCGACGATACGACGAAGCAAAACGAACCGAGTTTGGAGCAATCCCATGGCTGTGCAGAAATCCCGTGTCACCCCGTCCCGCCGCGGCATGCGTCGTGCCCATGACGCCCTGAGCGCCAAGCAGCTGTCGACCGACCCGACCACCGGCGAAGTGCACCTGCGTCACCACATCACTGCCGATGGTTTCTACCGCGGCAAGAAGGTCATCCAGACCAAGACCTCGGCCGTCGAAGAAGATTGATGTGCCGGGAAGGCCGCTGCCTCCGGGCAGCGGCCTTTGCCTTCTTTCCCGGGCGTGCCGGTGATCGGCGGCCCGCGCAACAGGAAACATGATGAGCAAGCGGATCTACTCGAGGATCGCGGGCACCGGTAGCTATTTGCCGGAAAAAGTCCTGACCAACGCCGACCTGGAAAAAATGGTCGAAACCTCGGATGAGTGGATCCAGTCGCGCACCGGAATTCGTGAACGGCACATTGCGGCCGAAGGCGAAACCACCAGCGACCTTGGCTACAACGCCGCCCTGCGCGCGCTTGAAGCCGCAGGCATCGATGCCTCGCAGCTCGACATGATCGTGGTCGGTACGACCACGCCTGACCTCATTTTCCCGTCCACCGCGTGCCTGATCCAGGCAAAGCTCGGTGTGGCCGGATGCCCCGCCTTCGACGTCAACGCCGCCTGCTCGGGTTTCGTGTTCGCGCTGGGCGTGGCCGACAAGTTCATCCGTTCCGGCGACTGCAAGCACGTGCTGGTGATCGGCACTGAAACGTTGACCCGCATGGTCGACTGGAACGATCGCACCACCTGCGTGCTGTTCGGCGATGGCGCCGGCGCCGTCGTGCTCAAGGCCGACGAAGAAACCGGCATCCTCAGCACCCACCTGCATGCCGATGGCAGCAAGAAGGAACTGTTGTGGAACCCGGTCGGTGTCTCGGCCGGCTTCAAGGATGGCGCCAACGGTGGCGGCACCATCAACATGAAGGGCAACGACGTGTTCAAGTACGCCGTCAAGGCGCTGGACTCGGTCGTGGACGAGACCCTGGCCGCCAATGGCCTGGACAAGTCCGACCTGGATTGGCTGATTCCGCACCAGGCCAACCTGCGCATCATCGAAGCCACCGCCAAGCGCCTGGACATGTCGATGGACCAGGTGGTGGTCACCGTCGACAAGCACGGCAACACCTCGTCGGGCTCGGTGCCGCTGGCGCTGGATGCCGCCGTGCGTTCCGGCAAGGTCGAGCGCGGCCAGCTGCTGCTGCTGGAAGCCTTCGGTGGCGGCTTCACGTGGGGTTCGGCCCTGTTGCGCTATTGATAGTGCAAGTTACGACAACGTGAAGCTTTGTCGTTACGGCCCCTCTGGGGCCGTAACGCGTTTTAAGGAGGACCTGTCATGGTTGAGCCCATCGTCATCGAAGGGCAACGTGCCTGGCTGAAGCAGTACGGCAAGGGAAGCCGAGCAGTGGCCCTGGGCCTGCTCAATTTTGTTGCCCGCCGTTTCCATCTCGATGCCCTGCGCCCGCCACCGCACCGCGGCGGTGATGCAGCGCGCGAAACCGAAGCCCGTCGCCTGGGGGAACTGCAGGCGCAGGGCGTGAACGTGCCCGACGTGCTGGGCACCGGCCATGCCGCGCTGGTGATCGGCGACAACGGCAATTCGTTCAATACCTGCCTGCGCCAGGCCGATGAGGCCGGTCGCGACCGGCTGGTGATGGCGGCGATGCAGGCCATTGCCGAGGCTCATGGACGCGGCGCTTATTTCGGCCAGCCGCTGCCGCGCAACCTCACCTGGGATGGGCAGCAGGTGGGCTTCATCGACTTCGAGGAAGATCCGCTGGAAGTGATGGATCTGTCCGAAGCCCAGGCCCGCGACTGGCTGATGTTCGGCTACGGCGTGGCCAAGTACTACGCCGACCGCCCCGAGCACCTGCAGGCGATGATGGCCGAGGCGATGGGCGACGTTCAGGCGCCGGTACGCGAGCACGTGCACGCGGTCAGTGGTCGCCTGCGCAGCCTCGCCCGGGTCTGCATGAAGCTGGGCCGTTCGGCGCGCGCGCTGGCCCATTCGATCTTCATCACCCATGGCGCCAGCACCACCGGCGTGCTGATGCTGGTGGGCCTGTGCGTGGATTTCCTCGCCGACGGGCACCTGGACGTGCTGGAGCTGTTCTGCTGATGGCTGATAGGGGTCAGATCCCTTTTCCGCAGGAAAAGGGATCTGACCCCGTTGCGCTTGCCCGGCCACCCACCATACGCGTGCATACGCGCACGTACAGACGACACGGCATGTTCCCCCTTATCATGGCCCGCTTCGATTGCAACAAGCGGATGACCGCGTGACCGTATCCACCCTCGCTTTTGTCTTCCCCGGCCAGGGCTCGCAGTCTGTGGGCATGGTGGCCGAGCTGGCCGAACTGCACCCGCAGGTGCGTGAAGCCTTCACCGAGGCATCCGATGGTGCCGGCGTCGACCTGTGGGCGCTGTCCCAGGGCGGCCCGGAGGAAATGCTGAACCGTACCGAATACACCCAGCCGGCCCTGCTGGCCGCAAGCATCGGCGTGTGGCGCGCCTGGAACGCCGTGGGCGGTCCGCGCCCGTCGGTGCTGGCCGGTCACAGCCTGGGCGAGTACACCGCGCTGGTCGCGGCTGGCGCGTTGAGCCTGCATGACGGTGCGCACCTGGTGCGCCTGCGTGGCCAGCTGATGCAGGAAGCCGCACCGGCCGGTGTCGGCGCCATGGCCGCCGTGCTCGGCGCCGAAGACCAGCTGGTGCTGGACGTCTGCGCTGAAGCGGCAGGCAGCCAGGTGGTGGTGCCGGCCAACTTCAACTCGCCGGGCCAGATCGTGATCGGTGGCGACGCCGATGCGGTTGACCGTGCGCTGGCACTGCTGGCCGAGAAGGGCGTGCGCAAGGCGGTCAAGCTGGCCGTCAGCGTGCCCTCGCACACCCCGCTCATGCGCGAAGCCGCCAACCGCCTGGCTGAAGTGATGGCCGGCCTGGCCTGGCAGGCACCGCAGCTGCCGGTGGTGCAGAACGTTGACGCCAAGGTGCATGACGGCATCGACGCGATCCGTACCGCGCTGGTCCAGCAGCTGTACCAGCCGGTGCAGTGGACCGGGTGCGTGCAGGCACTGGCCGGCCGTGGCGTCACCCGGATCGCCGAGTGCGGCCCTGGCAAGGTGCTGACCGGCCTGGTCAAGCGCATCGACAAGGCTATCGACGGCCGTTCGTTGGCCACGCCGGGCGACTTCGAAGCTGCCCGCGAGGCATGGTCGGCCTGATCCCCCTTGTTCCTGCCGACCGTACCGGTGGCCGCTGCACGCGGCACGGGTGCGGCGGCCGCCCCAGCCTGAGGAAAACATCATGAGCAAGCCCCTGCAGGGTGAAATCGCACTGGTCACCGGTGCCAGCCGTGGCATTGGTGCCGCCATCGCCGATCTGCTGGCCGCCCAGGGCGCCACCGTCATCGGCACCGCCACCACCGAATCCGGCGCCGCTGCGATCGGTGAGCGCCTGGCTGCCCACGGCGGCCACGGCCGCGCGCTGAACGTCACCGACGTGGCTGCGCTGGACAGCGTGCTGGACGGCATCGCCAAGGAATTCGGCCCGATCTCGATCCTGGTCAACAATGCCGGCATCACCCGCGACAACCTGCTGATGCGCATGAAGGACGAGGACTGGGCGTCGATCATCGACACCAACCTGACCAGCGTGTTCCGCACCAGCAAGGCGGTGATGCGCGGCATGATGAAGGCGCGCAAGGGCCGCATCATCAACATCGCTTCGGTGGTGGGCGTGACCGGCAATGCCGGCCAGGCCAACTACGCGGCCGCCAAGGCCGGCATCATCGGCTTCAGCAAGTCGCTGGCCAAGGAAATCGGTTCGCGCGGTGTCACCGTCAATGTTGTCGCACCTGGCTTCATCGACACCGACATGACCAAGGCGTTGCCGGAAGAAGCGCGTACCGCGCTGATCAACGACATCGCCCTCGAACGCCTGGGTTCGCCGGAAGACATCGCCCATGCGGTGGCGTTCCTGGCCAGCCCGGCTGCCGGTTACATCACCGGTGAAACCCTCCATGTGAACGGCGGCATGTACATGCCGTAAGCAAGGGGCGCAGGGATTGCGCCGCAAGTGGTTGATCTGCCGGGTTTTTTGCTGCGATGCAAGGCCGCGCCGGTTTCCACTACACTATCCCACGGCCATCGCCTTTGATGGCGACCACTTTTGAACCACAACTCCATCTGGAGCGAGATCCCATGAGCACCATCGAAGAACGCGTCAAGAAAATCGTCGTCGAACAGCTTGGCGTCAAGGAAGAAGAAGTCACCAACAGCGCATCGTTCGTCGATGACCTGGGCGCTGACTCGCTGGACACCGTCGAGCTGGTGATGGCCCTGGAAGAAGAATTCGAGTGCGAGATCCCGGACGAAGAAGCCGAGAAGATCAGCACCGTGCAGGCCGCCATCGACTACGTCAAGGCCCACGTCAAGGCCTGATGTCAGACGGCAGTGCGCGTGCGGGTTGATCCTCGCCGCGCACCGCACCCCATGGGGCCGCTGTTGCGGCCCCGTGTGTTTGGGCATCACATCGAAGCAAACCGAGTTACCCGTAGAAATCATCCGGGTCAGGAGAAACAGCAATGAAGCGTCGCGTCGTCGTAACCGGCCTGGGTATCGTCTCGCCGTTGGGCAATGATCTGGCCAGCAGCTGGGAAGGCATCACCCATGGTCGTTCGGGCATCGGTCCGCTGACCAACGTTTCTGATGCCTACCTGGATCGGTTCACCACCAAGATTGCAGGTGAGGTCAAGGGATTCGACATCACCGCCGACAATGAACTGTTCGGCAGATTCCGGGTCAGCGGCAAGGATGCCAAGAAGATGGACCCGTTCATCCATTACGGCCTCGGTGCCTCGTTCATGGCCCTGCACGACTCGGGCCTGGAGATCACCGACGCCAATGCCGAGCGCATCGGCGCCATCGTCGGCGCCGGCATCGGCGGCCTGCTCGGCATCGAAGAGCAGACCATCGAGTTCCACGAGGGCAAGAAGATCTCGCCCTTCTACGTGCCCAAGACCATCATCAACATGCTGCCGGGCCAGCTGAGCATCATCACCGGCCTGAAGGGCCCGTCGTTCTCGGCGGTGTCGGCATGCGCGACCTCGAACCATTCGATCGGTACCGCGATGCGCATGATCCAGTACGGCGATGCCGACGTGATGGTGGTCGGTGGTGCCGAACGTGGCTCTTCGCCGACCGCCGTGGGCGGCTTCTGCGCGATGAAGGCCATGAGCACCCGCAACGATACCCCGGAACAGGCCTCGCGCCCGTGGGACAAGGACCGTGACGGCTTCGTGCTGGGCGACGGTGCCGGCATCCTGATCCTGGAAGAGTACGAGCACGCCAAGGCGCGTGGCGCGAAGATCTACTGCGAACTGGCCGGCTTCGGCGCCAGCTCCGACGCGTACCACATGACCGCACCCAGCGAGAACGGCGAAGGCGCCGCACGCTGCATGGTCATGGCCATGAAGGACGCCGGCGTGACCCCGGAACAGGTGGGCTACCTCAACGCGCACGGCACCTCCACGCCGCTGGGCGACCTGGGCGAGACCATGGCGATGAAGACCGCCTTCGGCGACCACGCCTACAAGATGATGGTCAGCTCCACCAAGTCGATGACCGGCCACCTGCTGGGCGCTGCCGGCGGCGTGGAAGCGATCTTCTCGGTGATGGCGCTGCAGGACAACGTGATCCCGCCGACCATCAACCTGCAGCAGCCGGGCGAAGGCTGCGACCTGGACTACGTGCCCAACGAAGCACGCCAGGCCAAGGTCGACGTGGTGATGTCCAATGGCTTCGGCTTCGGCGGCACCAACGGCACGCTGATCTTCAAGCGCGTCTGACCGAGTTGTAGAGTCGAGCCATGCTCGACTCCGCCGCTGTGTAGAGTCGAGCCATGCTCGACTGAACGTGCGTCACGCACGAGGAGGCCGCCGCAAGGCGGCTTCCGTGCATCTGAATCCCTGAACTGGCCGCCATGACCCACGCACCGCTGATCCACCCGCTGCCGCACCCGATCGATCTGCTGGCCCTGCAGCAGCACGATCCGGCGCGCTTCCCGCTGCTGATGGAATCCACCGCCTCGGGTACCGCCCAGGGCCGCTGGAGCCTGCTGCTGGCCGCACAGGGCGATTGCCTGCGGCTGGATGCCGACGGCCGGGTGCGCGACCAGCACGACGTGGTACACGCCGGCAGCTTCCTGCAGGTGCTGGACCGCGCCTGGCAGCACGAACGCCTGCCGCACGACGGCAGCCACAGCCTGCCGTTCCGCGGTGGCTGGGCGTTGATGCTGGATTACGAAGTGGCCAGCCAGATCGAACCGGTGCTGCTGGCGCGCGCGCGCGGGGACGGCCGCCCGACCGCGCTGGCGCTGCGCTGCCCGGCGGCGGTGCTGCACGACCACCACAACGAGGCCAGCTTCGTCATCGCCGAAGCCGGCGAGCAGGCATTGCTGGATGCGCTGGTGGCACTGGCCTCGGCCACGCTGCCCGAAGCCGGGCAGGGCTGGCAGCCGCCGCAGTCGGTCGGCGAGGATGCGCCGCAGCGCTTCACCGACGGCGTACGCCGGGTGATCGAATACCTGCGTGCCGGCGATGTGTTCCAGGTGAACCTGTCGCGGCGCTGGAGCGCGCAGTTTGCCGCGCCGGTCAGCCCGCAGGCGCTGTACGCGCAGCTGCGCCGTGCCAACCCGGCACCGTTCGCCGGGCTGTTCAGCGCGCACGGCCGCCACGTGGTCAGTTCCTCGCCCGAGCGGCTGGTGTCGGTGCATGCCGGCCACGCGCAGACCCGGCCGATTGCCGGTACCCGTCCACGCTTCGAAGGCGACGACGATGCTGCGCGCATCCAGGAGCTGGTCGGTCACCCGAAGGAGCGCGCCGAGCACGTGATGCTGATCGACCTGGAGCGCAACGACCTGGGCCGCATCTGCCTGCCCGGTACCGTGGTGGTCGATGAGCTGATGACCGTGGAAAGCTACGCGCACGTGCATCACATCGTCAGCAACGTCAGCGGCCATCTGCGCCCGGAGGTCACGCCCGGCGAGGTGATTGCCGCGACCTTCCCCGGCGGCACCATCACCGGCTGCCCGAAGGTGCGCTGCATGCAGATCATCAGCGAGCTGGAGCAGGTGCCGCGTGGTGCCTACACCGGTGCGTTCGGCTGGTTGAACCGCGATGGCGACCTGGACCTGAACATCCTGATCCGTACCGCCGAAGTGGACGGGCATGAGGTGAGCTTCCGCACCGGCGCCGGCATCGTGGTCGACTCGGACCCGGACAAGGAACTGGACGAGACCCGCGCCAAGGCCCGCGGCCTGCTGCGCGCACTCGGCCAGCAAGGGTAGTGCCGGCCGCTGGCCGGCAACCTCATTCATCCGGGGCCGCGGTTCTGGTGGGTGCCGACCTTGGTCGGCACGGATGCGGGCATCTGCCACCCGGTCATGACCCCAATCCACCGGCACGGTATCCTGCACGACGGAATCGAGTTCAGAGGTAGTCCATGGCGGGAGCCAAGCGCGGGTGTCTGTTCGTGGTAACGCTGGTGGTGGTGCTGGCCGCTGTCGTGGCCGGCGCGGGCGCGTGGTTCTTCTACCAGCAGACCCGGTTCGCCGACGCCCCGATCACCCCGACCGCCGAGAGCATGGTCATCGCCAGCGGCGATGGCATGAACAGCGTGCTGCGCAAGCTGCGCGACGCCGGCGTGGATGAAGGCCAGGACGCGCAATGGCAGCTGCTGGCGCGCCAGCTCGACGCCGCCGGCAAACTGAAAGTGGGCGAGTACGCGCTCAGCGCCGACCTGACCCCGCGCGAACTGCTGCTCCGCATGCGCGCGGGCAAGGTGCTGCAGCACCGCGTCACGATCGTCGAGGGCTGGAACATCCGCCAGCTGCGTGCTGCGCTCAAGCGCGCCGAGCCGCTGCTGCACACCACCGACACCCTGGATGACGCCGCGCTGATGCAGCGTCTCGGTTTCGGGGGCCAGCATCCGGAAGGCCGCTTCCTGCCGGAGACCTATGTCTACCAGCGCGGCGACAGCGATCTGGACGTGCTCAAGCGTGCCCACGCTGCGATGGAGAAGGCGCTGGACGAAGCGTGGGAAAGCCGCGCGCCGGACCTGCCGATCAACACGCCGTACGAACTGCTGACGATGGCCTCGATCATCGAGAAGGAAACCGCGCTGGCCAGCGAACGCCCGCAGATCGCCGGCGTGTTCATGCGCCGCCTGAAGATCGGCATGCGCCTGCAGACCGACCCGACCGTGATCTACGGCATCGGTGCCGCGTATGACGGCAACATCCGCCGTCGCGACCTGACCACCGATACGCCCTACAACACCTATACCCGTGCCGGCCTGACCCCGACCCCGATCGCCATGCCCAGCCGCGACGCGCTGATGGCCGCCGCGCAGCCGCTGTCGGGCGACGCGCTGTACTTCGTTGCCGTCGGCGATGGCAGTGGTGCGCACGTGTTCTCGCCCAGCCTGGACCAGCACAACGCCGCAGTGGCCCGCTACCTGCAGCAGCTGCGCCAGCAACGTACCAAGGAGACCCCGGCGCAATGAGTCCCGCGCTGCTTCGCCACCCGCGTTTCGTCAGCCTGGAAGGCGGCGAGGGCGCGGGCAAGACTACCGCCATCAATGCCATCCGTGACTGCCTGCGCAGCCACGGCCACGAGGTGGTGCTGACCCGCGAGCCGGGCGGTACGCCGCTGGCCGAGCGCATCCGTGGCCTGGTGCTGAAACCCGATGCCGAGATCGCCGCCGAGCCGCTCAGCGCCGAAGCCGAGCTGCTGCTGGTGTTCGCTGCACGTGCGCAGCATGTGCGCCAGGTGATCCAGCCGGCACTGCAGCGCGGCGCCTATGTGCTGAGCGATCGCTTCACCGATTCCAGCTATGCCTACCAGGGCGGTGGCCGTGGCCTCGATCCGCAGTGGATTGCCGATCTGGAACGACGCGCGGTGGGCCTGCTGCCGGGCCTGACCCTGCTACTGGATGTGGATGTGGCCGTGGGCCGCGCGCGCGCCAATGGCCGTGACCTGTGGCCGGACCGCATCGAAAGCGAACAGGATGATTTCTTCCAGCGCGTGCGCGAAGTGTTCCGCAGCCGCGCGCAGCAGGACCCGCAGCGCTTCGCGCTGATTGATGCCGGCCAGGTGCAGGAGCGCGTAGCGGCCGACGTGGTCGCGCGCGTGGAGCGCTGGCTGCAGGGCGGGGAGGGCGCATGAGCACGATCTCGCCGTGGCAGCAGCGCGCGTTCGATCAGACCGTGGCCGCGCTTGATGCCGACCGGCTCGGCCATGGCCTGTTGATCTGCGGCCCGGCCGGGCTGGGCAAGCGCGAGGTGGCACTGGCGCTGGCCGACCACGTGCTGGCGCGCGGTGATGCCGCGCATGCCACGCGCACGCGCCAGCTGATCGCCGCCGGTACCCATCCGGACCTGCAGCTGGTCAGCTTCATTCCGAACAAGAGCGGCGACAAGCTGCGTACCGAGATCGTCATCGAGCAGGTGCGTGAGATCACCGACAAGCTGGCGCTGACCCCGCAGTACGGCGTGGCGCAGGTGGTGATCGTGGACCCTGCCGATGCGATCAACCGTTCGGCGGCCAACGCGCTGCTGAAAACCCTGGAAGAGCCGCAGCCCGGTCGCTACCTGTGGCTGATCAGCAGCGACCCGGCGCGCCTGCCGCAGACCATCCGCAGCCGTTGCCAGCGCCTGGAATTCAAGCTGCCGCCGCAGCACGAAGCGCTGGCCTGGCTGCAGCAGCAGGGCCATAGCGAAGCATCTGCGCGCGAAGCGCTGGAGGCTGCGCGCGGCCACCCCGGCCAGGCCGACAACTGGCTGCGCGAAGATGGCCTGAGCCTGCGCCGCGAAGTGGGCCGCGAACTGGAACAGCTGGCCGCCGGCAAGACCGGCGCGGTGGAGCTGGCGCAGAAGTGGTGCGGTGATGACAACGCGGCGCTGCGCCTGCGCTTTGCGGCCGACCTGGCGCTGGCCCAGGCCAGCACCGATGCCTTGACCACGCCGGAGCGATTGCACAAGCTTGCAGCCTGGTTCGATGCGGCCAACCGCACCCGCGACCTGCTGCGCACCACGGTGCGTGCAGACCTTGCCGTGGTCGAGTTGCTGCTGGCCTGGAACAAGGTGAACGAGCGGCTTGCCGCAAGGGGAAATCGATGAGTGCCAGCAACGCCCGCCAGGGCATCCTGTCCCTGGCCGTGAAGGACAAAGCCGCGCTGTACAGCGCGTACATGCCGTTCGTGAAGAACGGCGGCATCTTCGTGCCCACGCCCAAGCGCTACTTCCTGGGCGACGAGGTGTTCCTGCTGCTGACCCTGCCCGATTCCAGCGAACGCCTGCCGGTGGCTGGCAAGGTGATCTGGGTGACCCCGGCCGGTGCGCAGGGCAACCGTACCGCCGGCATCGGCGTGCAGCTGGCCGATGGCGCCGAAGGCGAGGGCGTGCGCCACAAGATCGAGACCCTGCTGGCTGGCCTGACCAGCTCGGACAAGCCGACCCACACGATGTGAGGCCGCGCAGGGCGGTCCTGTAGAGCCGAGCCATGCTCGGCTGCATGCCCCAAAACGCCTGTGACCCCGCTCCTCTGTAGAGTCGAGCCATGCTCGACTGCAGTCCCCGAAAACGCCCGTGAACACCTATGTGAAAAAGTGTTGACGGCCTCTGAAAAGCCCCTATAATGAGCGGCTCAGCAACACACCGGGCGGTTAGCTCAGCGGTAGAGCATTGCCTTCACACGGCAAGGGTCACAGGTTCGATCCCTGTACCGCCCACCATGTTGCAGAACGAAAAAAGCCTCCAGCAATGGGGGCTTTTTTGTTGCCTGTAGTTCCTCGGCGCTCGCCGAGGCGGGTTCCATCTCAGCCGGGATCCTCCAGCAGTTCGCGGGCCATCATCGCGACACCATCCAACAGGTCGTAGCCACTGCCGGCCCGCACCACCACCGCCAGCAGACTACGGCCCACCTCGGCATTGCCGCCGCTCAGTTCCATCCCGCCTTCAAAGCACAGATCGCCCAACCATTCGTGCGCCTGCTGCTGCCCGTGCTTGCGGACGCGGCGGAACTCCGAAAGCAGCTTGGCCTGGCCGGCTTCGTGCTCGCCATCGGCCAGCAGGCCGATGGCACCGCCGTGTGCCGCGCGCCAGATGGCTGGCAGCGGACGACCGTTCGCGTCCACCACGTCTGGCGAGAACGCGGCGCAGTACATTTCGTAGCGTTTGCCTGCCGTACTGCGGGGCACGATGCCAGCCTCTGCGAGCAGGCGTTCGGCTTCATCCAGTGTGTTGAACTTCAAGCGCAGCAGCGCAGGGCGGCTCAGCTGCTGTGCCAGCGCCTGCTGGTGGGTAGCGAACCAGACGTTCCAGCCCACGCTTGCGCGGCCTTCCAGTGCGGCCTTGAAGTACTCCAGGTGTTCGGCGTCCATTGCGTTCTCCTGCGATTCCCTGCGCGATTGTAGCCACGTGGCGGCCAGTCGCTCAGGCGGTTCCGCCTTCCAGGCAATGGTTGGCTTCGCGCACCAGCTGCCGTGCGGCCACGATCAACCCGTCAGTGTGGAAGGCGCCCAGCTGTTCATCCGGGCCGGCCTCGTTGCGCGCGCGGTCGGCGGCCTGCAGCAGATCGAGCACTGCGGTGAGCCCCGCCATCGAGCGGCGCAGCGACGCGTGATTGCTCGCGGCAAGGGTGAGGCTGCTGCACGGCTGCCCGTCCTCGCCATCGACGTTGTTGATGGCATTGAGGCACGCGAAAAACGCGGGTGACTGCACGGGCAGGTTCTGCTCGTCCAATGCGCACTCGATCTCGCGTGCGATGTCGTCGGGAACCTGGATGGCGATGTCGGCAATCAAGGCATACAGGCGTGGAAACGATGCGGCTCGTTTGGTCATGGCGAAACCCTCACTGGCGCAAGGCCACCTTCGGAGTGAAGGTGGCGGACGGTGCGGGTTGGCGTACCAAGGCAGAAAGGCTCACAGGGAGAAAAGGCCCGGCGGATCTTGCGATCCCCACGCACCGCCCGCCATAGAAGGCAGTCGGTGCATTCTCTTTGCTGCGATCTGGATCGCAACATCCTGTGAGCCTGTTCGTTTATTCGAGACGCCAATCCCGACCAGGGCATGCTGCCTTGGCGATGCGATCATCGATCCACGTAAAGACGGAAGTCATTGAGGAAAGTTGCAACAACGCCAGCCAAGACGGGGTTCCACCATCCATGGGGTAATCCGCGCCTTGTCTGAACGAAGCAGCGCCGCTACACAGCCCAAGTAGATGGCAATCACGTCACCCGGCGCGGGCGCAGACAAACGTGCCATCCATGAAAGCAGACGTTCCATCCATGCGCTGTGCCGCCCCTCCCGACGGGCGTAGTCTCGGCTCACTGTCGTCCCATCTGGCCCTGGAGCCCCGCCATGCCGCTTGCCCGCATCGATCTTCGCAAAGGTAAATCCGCCGACTACCTGCAGCGCGTCGGTGAAGCCATCTACCAGGCCATGCGTGTGGTGGGCGTGCCGGAAAATGATCGCTTCCAGATCTTCCAGGAACACGAGCCCGGCACGTTGATCTACGATCCCGGCTACCTGGGCGTGGACCGCACCGACGATTTCATCTGCATCCAGATCACCTGGAACGAAGGGCGCACGCTGGAGCAGAAGAAGGCGCTGTACGCCGGCATCGCCGAGGGCCTGCACGCGGCGGTGGGCATCCGCCGCGAGGACGTGTTCATCAACCTGGTGGAAGTGAAGAAGGAGAACTGGTCGTTCGGGAACGGCCAGGCGCAGTATGTGATCTGATACCGTGCCTGGGCGCATGGGCCCGTCAAGCCAGCAGGGAGTGTCACATGGGGAGCAGGATCTTCCGGACGTTGGGCATTGCCTTGGTCCTGTGGGGCGTGCTGGCGCCCGGCAGAGGCTCGGCAGCCGACCCCATGCGAACCGCGCTGCCCATCGTGACGTTGAAGATGAAGGCCGAGCAGATGCTGGACAGCATTCACAGGATGCCGCCGCTGGAGGGTGCTCAGAAGCAGGACATCAGTGGCTTTGTGAAACAGCAGCTGCCGCCCCGGATGGGCCTGTTGAACGTCAAGTCAGCCTTCGAAGATATTCCCACCGCGCGGATATCCCGACCGGCTGAAGGTGTGCTGGTTGTGCGCGACGAAAGAAGACGCTGGCTGTGGTCCCGTACCCATGTCGTGGTGATGACCTATCGCTTCACCTACATGCCAGAGCAAGCCAAAGTGCACGCAGTGCGATACACGGAGTAGCGCCGGCAGGTCGTAGCAGTGTTACAGCAACTGGATCGGGAGAACCGCATCCGCGCCCCGCCTGGATCTACACCTCGCTGCCGACCTGCTCGCCTTCGGTCGCTGGCGCGCTGCTGGCCGCCTTCACCGCGTCGGCACTGTTGGGTTGTTCGCACTCGATGCTGGTCACGTAGCCCTCGTGGCTGATGTTGTGCTCGGCGCGCTTGACCAGCCACCGCCCATCCACGCCGTCGCGGAAGCCCCGCATCACCACCGTGGCTTCGGCCATCAGCGTCTCGCGGCCGGGCAGGGTGTAGCTGAGCGTGCGCGTCTGCCGGGCTTGTTCCTGGTGCTTGGCGCGTGCTGCGGCTTCGGCGGTTTCGCGGTCGGCGTAGGCCATGCGCAGGCGCACGATCGGTTCACCGCTGCCCAACTTCACCTCCTGGCGCGTGGCACCGCGTACATCGCGATAGTAGGCAATGGTGGTGCCGGTTTTCTCGCGTGAGACGATGCTCACCTTGTAGCTACTGCCATCGGCGGGGGTCAGGGTGACGTCGGGAATGCGCTCACCGCTTGCACTGGTGGAGTCGCCCCGTTTGACGAACATCAGGCGGCCGCCGCCCGGCTTGGCGATGGCATCGTGCTGCTTGGCCAGGCGCAGCAGCAGGTTCATGTCCGATTCCTGCGACTGCACCGTCAGCGGCAGCACGATCGATGCCAGCGATCCACTCACGGCGGCGCTCAGTCCGTGTTCGGCGGCCATGCGCTGCACCATGCCACCGATCGTCGTGCCCTTCTTCCAGGTGCGCGTCTTCTGTGTCTGCAGTTCGTTCTTGCCGCCCTTGCTGGCCTCGAACGGTGCGGCGCGCGCGCGCAGGGTCATGCTGCCCGGGTAGCCGGAAATCTCCACCTCGTCGCAGATGTACAGGCCCATGCGCCGCACTTCGCCGTCATAGCCGATGAAGGCTTCCAGCTCCGCGCCTGCCGGCGGCAGCTGGATCGGATCGGACGGATCATGGTCGGCCAGCTGCAGCTCCAGCATGTCCGAGCTGTTGTCGGTCTCGTCGGTGATGCGCAGTGATTTGAAGCGCGACATGATCTTGTCGGTGATGTCCTGGCTGTTGGCCACCACGCGGAATGCCGGTGCGATGTTCAATCCCACAGGGCCACTCCCTTGCGTTCGCCGGCAGGGCGCTGCACGTCCGGCAGGGTGATCGCCACGCCCGCAGGCAGTATCGCGCCGCGCGCGGCCAGGCCCGGGTTGGCATCGAACACCGCGCGCAGGATGGCCGGTGATTGTTCGCCATAGTGCGCGTACGCGATGCGGTCGACGACGTCGCCGTCGCGGGTGTTATACGTTCGTGCCATCGCTGTGCTTCCGCAGGGAGAGGGTGAATTCGTGCCGCTGGATTCCCGCATCGACGGTGAAACCGGAGGCGGTGGCGTCGATCTTGTCGATGACCCACAGCCCCAGGTTCCCGCCCTTGCCGGTCAGCAGCCGCTGTGGCTTGCCCTGCGCTGCCAGCTTGCGCAGCTGCGAGAGCTCATTGCCGGCGCCCCGGAACTGATAGTGGATGACGCCGGGCAGCGTCATGCTGGCCTTGCCGGGGCCGGTGTACTGCAGGGCGGCCATCTGCCCGATGCGCTCCTGCGCAGCCCAGCCATACTCGTTGCTCTGCTGGATGTTCTGGAACACGGCGGTGTTGAGGCTGAACTTGAAGCCCCCCAGCATCAGCAGCACCGGGGCATTGCCGGAGTCGTTGCTCTGGAAACGGGACAACAGCTTGTCGATGGATGCGGTTACGAACTCGCGCTTCATGCTTAGTTCCTGTCTGCCAGGCTGCCACGGGCGGCGAGCGCGTTGCGACGCTGCAGCTCGTCTGCAGTGCGACGTGCCACCGATTCGCTGGATTCACCGGGTTGCTGGTGGATGGTGATGTTGTTGGTCTGTTGCTGCTGCACGGTGGTCGGTGCACGCATCGTGGGCGAGGGCATGTCCGGCGCCCGGCGTCCCTGCGCGCCGCTCAGCTCGGCCATGCGGCGGTTCAGGCCATCGTTGTCGTTGGTGCCGACCGCGTACGCCACGCGTGCCATGTCACCGATGCCACCACCGCCGCGCGCCTTCATGCCGCTGTAGATGTTGGCGGCGCCCACCGCGGTCTGCAGCCCGCCCTCGGCGACCTCCAGCGCTTTGTCCTTGGCAGCCCCTACGCCACCACCAAGCTTGTCCATGAACCAGCCGACGCCTTCGATGACCGGCTTGAGCTTCTCCAGGATGCGGTCGAACGCTGCGGTCGCCTTCTGGCTGATCGACTCCCAGATGTTGCCAAGGGTCTCGTTGATGAAGCCGGCGACGGTGCCGAGCATCTCGCCCAGCCACACCACCGCCCCCACCACGCCGCCGATGACCTGGATCACCAGCCGGAAGTTGGTCAGCAGCGCCTCACCCACCAGCGAGCCGATCTGGGCGACGCGTGACAATTCATTGCCGGTGTACTGCGCCGGTTCCAGCATCTTCGACAGCCAGTCCCAGGCCTGGCCGATCAGCCCGCTCATGACTTCCCAGGCGGGGCGCAGTGGTTCAACCGCGCGCATCAGTTCACCCATCGCCGCGGTGCCTGCACCGCTCAGGCCTTCCCATACGCCGCCCAGGAATGCCTTGATCGGTTCCCAGTACTTGCGCACCAGCAGGGCGCCGGCGGTGATGGCGGCGACCGCAACGGCGATGGGGCCACCGCCGATGGCACCCACGGCAGTGGCGACGATGCGGAAGCCCGATGCCAGGCGCATGGCCATCGGCCCGAAGCGCCCCAGCTGTGCCAGCAGGCTGCCGCCACGGAACAGCTCGAAGGCCTTCTGCACGCCCAGGATCGGGCCCTGCAGGAACGTCCAGGCGTAGCGTGCGCCGAGCACCGCCGTGCGCATGCCCAGCATGCCGACCACGATCTGCGTGGTGTTGGCGATCAGCTTCGGGTTTTCCTGCACGAACGAGGTGACCCCGTTCAGCAGTTCGGTCAGCTTGACCGCGGCCTCGCCCACCGCCGGCAGCAGCGCTGCACCGAACGCCTTGGACAGGTTGTCCACGGCGATCTTCGCGCCTTCGATCTTCTGCGGATCGGTCTGCATCGCATCGGCATAGGCGGCATCGGTGGTACCCGCCGATCCGTTCAGTGCCTTGTCGCGGACGCGGATGTAGGTATCCCAGTTCTCGATCATCGGCTGGACGAAGTCCTTCGCCTGCGCATCGCTGAACAGGGTGCCGATCTTCTTCTGGTCGCCCGCTGTGGCCTTGATGATCCCCTGCATCGCGGCATCGAAGGGATTGCCACCACTCGTCTGTGCCTCGCCGATGATCTTGCGCAGATCCAGGTTCAGGCTCTTCTTGGCCTTCGCCTGCAGGTCCGGGGACAGTACGGCCGACATGAAACTCTTCATGTTGCTGGCGGCCTTGTCGGCACCGCCGGCCGAATCCAGCGTGGCCTCAAGTGCCGCACCCAGCGTGGCGGCCGCTGACGTGCCCTGCAGCTTCATCGCTTCGAACGACGAGCCCAGTGTGGGCAGCACCTCGGCCATGTCCTTCAGGCCCAGGCTGCCCTGCTGGCTGTTCACCACCAGCACGTCCAGCGCGCTCTGCATGCGCGAGGGATCGATGTCGAACGAGCGCTGCAGGCTGGCGGCCGCCTTGGCAACGTCATCGATGCTGGCACCGGTGACGGTGGTGGTCCGTCCAACGGCGCCGAGGCTGGCCTGCGCGGACTGTGCATCCATGCCGGCCGCGACCATCAGCTTGATCGACCGCTGCAGATCGTCGGCGCCCTGGTTGGTTGCATGCGACTGCTGCAGGATCGCCTGGCCGAGCGCACTCACCTGCGCGCGGCTGAGGTTGGCTGCCACGCCGATCTGCTGGTTCTGGCGGGCGAAGCCGGAGGCGTTCTCGACCGGCTTAGCCAGTGCGGTGACGGCGGTGCCGAGTGTGCCGCGCGCTGCTTTGAACGAGGCGCCGAGTTTCTCGCGCTTCTCCAGGTTGGCGGTGCGCTTGGCTTCGACACGCTCCAGCGCTTCCTGTGAGGCGCGCAGCGCATCGGCCTGCGCGCGCATGCGGGTGTATGCGGTGCCCGACTTCTTCATCGCGGCGAGCTTGAGCTCCAGCTTGCCGGCTTCATCGCCGAGGCGCTTCACGCCATCATTGGCGAAGGACAATGCGTCCTTCAGCGATTTGGACACCGAGCCGCCGATCGTGATCGTTGTCGTTTGAACGTTATTGGCCATGTACCGGCAACCCCTGAATCCACCAGATGAACTTCGACACCCGCAGCGTCATGATCTCGCGCAGGCCCCAGCCGGTATGTCCGGCCAGGGCGAGCACTCCCTGCCTGATCTGCGGCAGGGTCAGGTGGTAAAAAGCGCCACGCCTGCCTGCAGCCGGGCGTAGTCGCGCAGCGGCATCTTGCGCACGTCGTCAGGCGAGATCTCGCACAGGTTGGCGATCATCCGCACCTCACGCTGGGCGTCGCTGCCCTTGTCGTCCTGGTAGCGCTCCATGTCTTCCACGGTCGGTTCGCGCATGCGCAGCACGGCGGTTTCCATGCCGTTGACCTGGCGCGGGCGGGTGAGGGTGATCTCGGCAAAGCCATCGCGCTCGATGACGGTGTCGGTGGGGGTCTTGGTCTTGCTGGACATGAAGGTGTTCCTGGAATGCGATGCGGTGCGATGGATGCGGGGGCGCGAGGCGCCCCCGTGTTTCTCGGTGCGGTGCCGGCTCAGATGCCCAGCGCGCCGCGGATGCCGGCCAGCACGTCCACGCCACCCTGGCGCGCGATCATGTTGACCACGTCGATCTCCTGCACGACCTGGGCACCATGGGTCAGCTTGTAGTAGCTCAGCGCCAGGTTGACCTTGATCGTGCCCTTCTCGCCAACCTTGGTTTCGCCGCGGTCCAGCAGCTTCACCTTGCCGCGCATGTTGTGCACGACCTGGGTCACTTCGCCGTCATCGCCTTCCAGCGCCTCGCGGGCGGTGAAGCCGTACTCCTTGCTTTCGATGACGTGGAACTTGCTCATGATCTCCGCGTCGTCGGAGGCGAACTCGACATCGGCGGTGAGCTTTTCATGGCCGAGCACGATCTCGGTCGGGGCGAGCATGCCGCCGGCCTGGAAGTCCTCGGTCTTCAGCGACAGCTTCGGTGCAGTGAAGGACATCACGCTGCCGGCATAGCCCTTGCCGTCGACGTAGAAGTTGAAGTTTTTGCGGATCTTGCGCGCCATGCTTAGAAGATCTCCGAGACGTAGTTGTTGTTCATGTGCATGCGGAAGGTCAGCTGCTCACCCGGGTAGGTCGGGGTGAAGTCGAAGTCCCAGAAGAAGCGGCCCTGGGCCACGCTGTCCGCTGCGTTCAGTTCAGGGTCGATCCAGCAGTTGCCGCCGAGGATCGCGCCCTGGGTCTTCAGACCGCGCAGGAAGGCGTTGACGCCCTCGCGCACGTCGTCGACGTAGGTCTTGCTGATGCCGCGATCGACGGCCCACAGATGAGCAGCCTCGAGGCTGTCGGCAATGATGTCGGCAGTGCGCACCACGCACAGGAACTGCCACTTCTGGTCGCTGCTGGCGGTACGGTTGCCCCACAGGCGGAAGCCACCTTCGCGGATGATGGTCGCCACGTTCGACTGGTTCAGCAGGTTGGCGCGGCTGGTCGCGTCGGACAGGCCGAAGTCGATCGCACGCGCGGTACCGACCACGCCGTTGAGTTCCAGGTTCGACGGCGATGCCCACCAGCCGCGTTCGTTGTCGCTGCGGGCGATGGCGCCGGCCACGGCACCGGAGGCGTAGCGGGTGACGATGGCATCACCGGACTGCACCAGCAGCGCCGGGTCGACCACGTAGACGCGCTTGGAGCCGGTCAGGGCGGTGGTGCTCTTGGCAGCGTCGTCGGTGCTGTTCGGGCCATCCTTGATGATCACCGCGCGCAGCTTGTCGGCGATGCCGAGCAGTTCCGCTACGACCGGGTTGGCCAGCAGTTCGGTGTCGCGCTTTTCGTGGGTGTGGGTGAAGCCCGGCACCGCCAGGATGCGTGGCTTGATGCCCACGACCGACTTTGCCGCCAGCAGTGCATGCACGCCGGTGTAGGCACCGGTCTGCGCGTTCACGCCGCCCAGCACGTTGGCCAGGGTGTCGTTCTCGGTGGCGCCCTTCTCGACGCGGACAACGACGACGACCGCGTTGGACTGGTCGAAGATGGCGTCGAGCTGGCCCGGGAGGGTGCCCTCATCGACTTCGGTGGCGGTGCCGGCGAGCAGTTTGGCTGCCTGCGAACGCGAGGTCACCAGGACCGGGGTGTTGTACGGGAAGGCGATCTTGTCGGCGCGGGGCGCGGTGCCCACGATGCCGATGACGCTGGTCGAGGCAACAGCGATCGAGCGGGAACCACCATCGATGTTGACGACCTGCACGCCATGCAGAAATTCGGCCATGCGTTGTTTTTTCCTTGGTTGGGTGGGTGCTGCGGTCGCGATCTGCGCCGCATGGGTACATGTTCGTATCTGGCCGCGGCTGGCTTAATTGCAGCCGTGGCCCGATGTCACGGCTGCGGCGGCGTGCCCGCTTCGGGATCGGGCGCACTCACCCTTGCCCAGGCGGCGCTGGCTTCATCGAAGGTGACCGGATAGCTGCGATCGCCGGGTGGTGCCAGGTCGGTGACCGTGGACGGCAGCGCCACGCCGCGGGGCAGGGGAGCGGCGAAGCTGGCATCGTGCTTGTTCCACAGGGGGCGCGTGCTGTAGTCCGGCAGCAGCGTCCATTCGCGGCGGCTGGCATTCCACGCGTTGTACTGCGCGGTGGTGCCATCCAGCTTGAACGGTTCGGACAGGGTCACGTCCTTGGGCAACGGCTCGCCCAGCGCGAGGCGATTGGGTACTGCCATCGCGGTGCGCGTGTCCCACAGCATGCAGTTGCGGAAATCGGCCACCAGTTCCCAGCGTGAGCCATCCTCGGCCAGGCGCAGTGACTGGTATTCGCCTGCGGCCTGGCGGGGGGCGACGTCCACAGTGAAGTCAGGCAGGTTCCATGCGCCATCGGGCGAGGGTTGCAGACGGACCTTGCCCATGTAGGCACGGGTGTGGGGATCGTAGGAGTGCGCGAAGCGCGGTTCAGTAGGCAAGGTCATGTCCTCAGTACGCGATGCAATAGATCATCCGCAGGCCCGCCGGCAGGTTGCGGTCGCCACCGGCGGCCTCCACCACGATGGCGTGGCTGTGTGCACCGGCGTCCGCCGCCGAGGCGGCATGGCCGTGGTCGCCGACCTGGGCAATGGAAATGGTGTGCGAGTGACCACCGGCGCCGTTCATGCCGATGTTGTGACCATGGCCACCCGCGCCGTCGGTGGTGAAGCTGTGGGCGTGGCCACCGGCAGGGCTGGTGTTCGGCCAAGGATTGTCATAGTCGATGTTGCCGCGGGAGCCCATGTGGTTCCCGTAGTCGGCACCCCATGGATAGGCGGCCCCAACTTCCGCATAGGCGGTGAGATGCTGGTGGTCGCCCACCCAGGAGGTTCCGCCGGTGTGCGCGTGATGGCCCTGCGAGTCGGTCCATGCACCGTGCGCGTGATCGCCGACCGCGCTTGCGCTCGCGCCATGCGAGTGCGCGCCACCTGCGCCGACGGAGATGGCGTGGCTGTGGTTGCCTGCCGTTGCCGCGCTTGCGCTGTGGGCATGGCGGATCACTTCACCCTGGGTGAAGCTTCCGACCGCGTCCGGGTTCAGCGTGTGCGTGACTACCGTGCCTTCCTGCATGGCCGGCAGGTTGAAGGTGGTTGCGCCATCGCCGGCGCCATAGCGGGTGCCGATGGCGGCGAACAGGGCCGGATAGCTGGCACGCGGAACAGCGGCGCCATTGCACAGCAGCATGCCGTTGGGCGCGGTGGCACCGGCGAACAGGATGACCTGGCCGGGAACGTGCACGCTGGACGGCACGCCGGTCATGTTGCGCCAATCCAGGTAGTGCGTGCCATGACGGCCATCGAGCAGGTCCGCGTCCAGTCCCTTGTCGGCGCCTTCATCCTTCAGCGCCGCTGATTTCAGGCCCAGCGCGGAACGGAATGCGGCATCGGTAGCGATCGACAGCAGCGTGCGCACGAACTGGGTGGGGGCGCTGGCACCGAATCGCTTGTCGATGAAGGCACGCAGGCCACGCGGCGTTACCGCACGCTGGGTGTCTGCGCCATCTTCGGTCTCGGTCGTAGTGGCCAGCTCGACCACACCCTGCACCTCGGTGGTGGAGGGAGGGTAGATGAACTCGGCATTGCCGAATTCGATCAGTGCGGTATCGACTTCACTGAAGCGGGTATCGGTGGAGAGCAGCAGCATCGAGGCTGCGGTCTTCTCCATGATGGGATCGGCCTGGCCGAATGTGGCGAACAGCGTGCCGTCGCCCAGGTACAGGCCGAAGCCACGCAGGCTGTAGGCGGTGGCGCTGTCGTCGCGGATCGTGACGTGCAGCGTGTCATCGCCCACTGCCTTGCCGCCGAATGTCGAGACACGCTTGATCTCGCCGGGCAGC
The DNA here is from genome assembly GCF_040984485.1 of Stenotrophomonas sp. WED208. Taxonomy (NCBI): domain Bacteria; kingdom Pseudomonadati; phylum Pseudomonadota; class Gammaproteobacteria; order Lysobacterales; family Lysobacteraceae; genus Stenotrophomonas; species Stenotrophomonas sp. WED208. The sequence continues at coordinate 3,634,181 of NZ_JAZARB010000001.1, read as the reverse complement.
GTGGTCAGCCCCGCCGACGGCGTGAATGCCGTGGAGGTCAGGCCGATCTCGGTGATCAGCACGGCACTGGTGCCGGTATTGGGTGGGTTGACCAGCCTGGCGAAGCCGGCGTCGGTGATTTTCAAGCGCATGCGGGGTTTACTCTCCGATCAGTTGGATACGGCGGAAGGTGGTGCCCTGGGCACCGGCGAGCGCACCGATACCGGCGTTGGCCTGCATGCCCTGGGTGAAGGTGAAGTGCGATCGCACCGGCTTGGTCCGGCTGATCTCGCCGATCACGTCGTCGACGAACTTGGCAGTGGCGGTCTCGCCGCCCTGGTTGGCAATGGTCATCACCGCTTCGAAGGTGTGCGGTGCGCCTTGCGGCTGCATCTCCCACCATTCGCGGATCAGGATCGAGCCACCAAAAGCGGCGACCACGTCGCGCACGCTGCCCCAGGTACCCTTGCGGCGCTGGATGGCGATCGCGGTACGCACGCGCGCACGCTTCACCGTCTCCGGCCAGTAGGCCTTCCATTCGTCCACGGACAAGGCCCAGGCCAGCCAGGGCAGCAGGGTGGCCGGACAGCGGTCGGCGTCCCACAGCGTGGTGATGTCCACCGGCAATGGGCGGGTGACCGCAGCGCGGGCCAGGGCCCGCTCCGCGTGGGTGGCGTTGGGCGGCAGCAGGTTGGCCGTGGTCGGTACCCTGACCAACGCATCGCCGTCGATGATCGAGCCGGGAGCGGGTGCCTGGCTGAGCGTGATCACGTTGTTGAGCACGCTGTAATCAATCACGCCCACAGGCTGGGGCATGGTGCGGATGTAGCTGGTTGCTTCGCGGCCTTCCTCCACCTGCACGCCCCAGAGATGGATGCGGCTGTCCGGCCTCAGGCCGGTGTTTCCGGCTGCCCGTCGATCCAGCACGATACTCACGCCCCGGCGGGCGTCATCTGCGGTTGCGGCATAGGTGTAGCTGTAGCGCTTCCACTCGGTGCTCACCTGCAGACGTGTCCTGCCTGCGCCGGTGGTGCGCATGCCGAGGTCGATGGCACATGGCTCGGTTGCGCGCAGCCAGATGCTGACGGTACGCACGGCACCATCGGGAAACGCGCTTCCATCCTCGTCCACCAGACCGGTGAAGTTCTGATTCGGTCCCCCGATCGCATCGGAGACAGGAAAGGAGCAGGCACTGGAACTGCCATCTGGAGCGGGGTGATTGAACGACAGGTTCGCTGGCTTGGTGTAGAAGCCCTTCCACCAAGGGTTACTGAACGCTGCCGAGAAGCGCTGCAGGTTGTGCCGCAGCGTATCCGACAGCTTCAGCCGCCCCTGCCAATCGGTGCGGTACACCGCCTGCAGGGTGGACAGTGCGCCACCCGGATGGCGGAACTGCAGGTTGTGGCCATCGGCCGCGCCGCGCAGACGCGCATTGATCAGGCGCGTGGTGGAATCACTCATCGTTGCCGCCATGGGTCAGGGTCACGGCAGTGCAGTAGGTGGCCTGTGTACGGTCGACCACCACGTCCGCTGCCGGGCTGGAAATCTCCACGCGCTGCACACCCTCGGCATGCAGTGCGGCGAACAGGCCCGAGCGGGTGACATCGCGGCCGAGCCGATGCGATTCGGCGATGTAGCGGTCCAGGCGTGTGCGCGCCTCGGCCAGCACGACCTGCGAGTCCGGTCCGGCGAAGGTATAGAGCGTGGCGGTGACCGTGTAGTCGACGATTGTCGCTGTGCGCACCAGCACGTGGTCGGTGAGCGGACGCACGTCGGTTGCGCTCAGCTTCATTTCGACGGCGTCGAGCAGTCCACGGGCAGCGGTGCCATCGGCTTCACGCGACAGCACAGAAACCACCACCTCACCCGGCGACGGACTGGTCGCGCTGGCATCGAGTACTCGTGGATCGGCGCTCAGGGCGTGGAAGATGTAGGCGCCCTCCGGGCCGGCCACGCTGAAGCCTTCCGGCCCCAGCTGGATGCGCCGACGGAAATCCTCATCGCTTTCGTAGCGCGGCGGAACACCCTGCTGCGGTTTGCCCGGATCCAGCATCTGGCGACCGATGCCGAAGATCGCGGCCAGCTGGTCGAGGTCGCTGCCAACCGCATAGGCCAACATCACGCCACGCGCGGCATCATTGACACGCTGGCGATCGAGCAGGCGCAGGTAGGTGCAGACCTCCAGGATCTTGAAGGCCGGGTCCGACGGCAGCAGCGCGTCGAAGGTGGGATCCAGGGCCTGCAGCGCGGTCAGCGATTCATCGAACATGGCTTCGAAATCGAGCACTTCGATGACCGCCGGGGCAGGCAGCTGGGACAGATTGACACTGGTGAACGAGCCGGATGCCACGGTTAGCGAACCTCGATTCCTTCGATGGTGATGGCCTCGCCGTCCGGCAGGTGGATCCCGGTCACTGCCAGGATCATCACGCCGGGGGCGGGGAGGGAGACGTCGACGTTCTCGACGTGGAGACGCGGTTCCCATCGCGCGAGCGCGTCGACGGTGGCCGCGATCAGGTCCATGCGCAGCGAGCGGTTGGTCGGCGCATCGATCAGTTCGAACACGCGCGAGCCGTATTCGCGGCGCAGTACGCGGGAGCCAAGGGGCGTGGTGAGAATGTCACGCACGGACTGGTGCAGATGGGCGAGCCCATCCAGTGATTTGCCGGTGTTGGCGTCGATTCCTCGCATGGCCTCTATCGTCGTGGAGTGCGGGTTTTCAGGGCATTGCAGGCGTGGCCGCTCAGGCCTGGGCCGGCGTGGTCGGGGCGGTTGGGCCCTGTGCGGTGTGCGTGTGTGCCTTCAGGCCGATGGCACCGGCCTTGATCTCGCCGGGTGTGCTGATGTCCTTGCCGGCGCTGATCGCACCGGTGACATCCAGGTTGCCGGTCGCCTTGATCGACGGCGTATCGAGCACGATCGATTCGCTGGCGATCACCTGCGCATTCGCGCAGGTGACGATGACCTTGCCGCTGCCGACATGGACGTTGAGCGTGGTGGTTTCCTGGTCGTACTCGACGCTGCTGCCGTCGGCGAACGCGGTGCGTTGCCGCAGGCGCGAGTTGGCCGGCGGCGGAAAGCGGTCCTGGTACAGGCTGCCGAGTACCACCGCCTGGCCGGGGTCGCCATAGGGGCACGCCAGTACGACCTGCTCGCCGGGTTCGGGTGCGCACCAGCTGCGTACGCCCGGTCCCGCCCGGCGTTCCAGCCAGGGAATCCAGTCGGTGAGCATGCCATCGGCATCCACGCGCACGCGGCTGCCCGCTTCGTCCAGCTCGCGCACCACGCCGATCATCAGCAGGTTGCCGATCAAGCGTGCGTGTTCGGCGCTCATGGCGCGCGCTCCGGCAGGGGCTGGTAGCGTGCCTCATGGGCACGGCCGATCTCTGGCGCGAAGCTGTAGGACGCTTGCGGCACCACGCCTCCCACCTCTTCCCAGGCGTTGTCGCCCAGCGCGACCGGCAGTGACCACTCAACGATCCAGGTGCGCAGGCCCGGCTGTGCCGCTGCTGGGTCTTCGGGCAGTGCCGCGATCACATCGATCGCGCCGCTGGCAACGCCGGGAAAACGGCCGAGCTGGTGCAGCCAGGTGGCGAGGGCGAGGGCCGCGTTGCGCAGCTGCAGCGCTGCGGTTGCATCGGTTGCCGGCAGGGCAATGCGTGCTTCGAAGCGCAGCGTGGCCTGCAGAAGGCCACTGCCATCATTGTTGTCCCTGCTGCGGTCACAGCGCGTCATCGCCAGCAGGCAGGCCGGCAGGGGCATCCCCTCAGCGTTGGCGTCGCGATGGAACTCGACGCTTGCAAACTCCGGAAAGCGTGCGCGGATTGCGGTTTCGATCGCGGCAATCAGCGGATCGAGCGTGGGAGGGAAGGGATCGTTCGCCATGTCAGCTCATGCAGGGAGGGGAGGAAGGGCGTAGCGCTGCAAGGCGCGCACGGGCTGCAGCCAGTGTTGCCATCACCGCAGTGGGGTGGCATTGCAGGCGTGGCCGTATCAGGCAGGCTCAGTGCGCGTGGTTGGTACTGTTGTCGCAGCCAGCAGGCACTACCGGCGCGATGCCGTTGATGGTGATGCCGCGTTGGCTGCCGAGGCTGCACAGCAGCGCGCGCAGCTGGTCGGCCAGCGCGTGGTACTGCTGCGCGACTGCAACGTGATTGCGCAGCAGCGCATCGTCACTGGCCGCCTGCAGGTCCGGCAGTTCAAGTGGGGCACGCAACTGCGCGGGCGCGATGCTGAGATCAACGCAGCAGGGCGCGGCCGGCGTTGGCTTCGCGCCAGATGCGCACGAACTCAGCATCAGCGTCGCCGCGATCGTGGCCAGGTGTCTTGGCATGGGTCTCGATGTCCTGTTGCAGGGTGTTGAACTGCCGGGTGCGCTCTGCCTGTGTGGCCAGGCGCTGCGATTCGGTCTGCGCGCCTGCGGCGCTGTTGGCGAGGGCCTGCTGGTGCGCGCGCTGGGCTGCTTCGGTGCGGGCCGCCAGCTGCGTTGTCCGGGTGGTGGCAACGGCCAGGTCCGCGTTGCGGTCGCGCAAGGTCCATCCCAGCCAGGCGCAGCTCGCGTGGCTGCCGGCAAGGACCAGCAGTCCGATGCCCAGCTTCAGGGCCCCGGGCGTCACTGCAGGGATCCGCCGGCGGCCCGGTAGGCCGCGCGCAGTGTTTCCAGTGCGTGCTCCTTCTGCCCGTACCCGGCGCCTGGCAGCGACGCCCAGATGCGCCGTGCCGCGGTGACGGCGGCATCGAAGCGTCCCAGCCGGATCAGCTCGTAGGCACCGCACTGTTTCAGCAGGGCGACTGCTGCACGGTCCTGCGAGACCGGGCCGAAATCGGGCAGGCCGAGTCGCGCGCGCAGGTCGTCCCAGGTGCTGCGCAGAAACTGGTAGCGGCCGGCGGCGCTGGATTTGATGCCATAGCGTGGCAGCGACACCAGCACGCGGGGATGGTCGCGGTAGTCGTTGAACAGCTGGCCTCCGACGATCACGTCGTAGCCACGGTCACGCGACCGCTGGCTGGGGATGTCGGTGCCTTCGGACACGGCCAGCATGTCGAGGAATGCGGCGACATTGGCGCCGCCGAGGGCGCTGGCTGCGGCGGCGGTCATGCGGCGGCTCCCGGCTGCTTGCGCACCAGCGCGAGCAGCGCGTCTATCTGCACGCTCTGCTGGGCAACCTGCGCACGCAGGGCGCTGACTTCGCCGCGCAGCTGCCCGATTTCCTGTGCCATTGCCTCGCGTTCGTGCATCAGGCCGTCGGCGCGGGTGCGCTCGGCGGCGAGCTGTTCCTGCAGGGTGCGCAGGGTATTGCTGGTGGCTTCGTCGGCGGTACGGTCGACCTTGGCCGACGACAGCCATTGACGCAGCCACAGCGATACCGCGATCAGCACGCCCGAGGTTCCCCCCAGGTACTTGGCCCAGTCCGGTACACCGGCCAGCAGGTCGCTTTCGTTCATGCGCGCGCGTACCCCTTGAGCAGGGCCGGATGAACCGCCGGCGGTGGTGCGGAGCGGGCTCCGCGCAGGGCGCGCTTGATGGTGGTCTGCGAGACGCCGAACTCACGTGCCACGTGTTCGCGCGGCATGCCACTGGCGATGGCATGCGCGATCCGCTCGCGACGTTCGTGCGCGCCGGCGGCGAAGCAGGACGCCAGGAACAGCAGTTCGCCACCGAAGTGCGTGACCAGCCGCTGGGCAACGTCGTGGCCGAGGATATCGATCAGGCGATGCTGGTCGGGCAGGGTGGAGGGAACGTAGACGATGACGCGATGGCGGCCGGTGGTGCTGGAGGTGGTCGGCGGCCATGCGCGCACCAGCGTGAGGGCTGCGGATTCGCCGATGACCTCGGCCAGGGTCTGGATGCTGTCGGGCAGGGCGTTCATGAAGGATGTCGTCAGTGGCATTGATCTCCACTGTTGCCATCCCGCCTCGCCAGTCAACACCTTTCATCTACTTTGGATGTGGTGTGCTGAAGGGGTTCATCGGTGCCCCGAGGACGGGTGAGGAGTACTGCAAGGCGGCGCCTGACGCCCTGCGATCGTTTGTTGTTGCCACCGATGTTTCCCTCGTTCTTTCGTACTCGTCGTCCTCACAGGGTGGAAGGAGGGGGCAGATCAAAGGGATACGGCAGGTACGAGGTGAGGACGTCGCCGCGATGGCCGTCCTCATGCAGGTGCGCGGGCCCTGAAACGAAAAAGCCCCGGACGATGCCGGGGCTTCAGGACTGCAGGTGGGGCTGGATCAAAGGTCGAACACCAGGTTGCCGCCGGTCTTGCGCGGGATGTAGCCCGCGTCGCGCAGCCAGCGGGCGGCATTGACCTGATCCATGCGCTTGACCGGGAAGCGGTTGGCGAACATCAGGAATCGCGCGACGGTGATCGACTCGCCCTTGCCCTTCAAGGCAGCGAGGGTTTCGGTGAACCACGGCGCGGGCGGCTGCTGGCTGCCGGGGCGTGCGGCGGTCCGTGCCTGCCTGGCGCTGCCGGCGTCGCCCTGGGCGTTGGCCTGCGAGCACAGCGAGATGAAGATCGCGTCCAGGCTCACGGTGTCCTTGCTGCCCTTGGGCTGGGACTTGAACAACTCGATGGCCTTCAGGCGCGTCGACGTGAACTGTTCGACCTCCATGGCATTTCCTCTTTGCGAACGGGGTTGGGGATGCAGGGTGACGACAGGTGTCGTCGGTGATGGGGGACGACCTTACATCATTTTCGCCGACGATGGGTCGGAACCTGCGGGCGGGACAGGGCACGCGGCAGGGCAACACGGCCTTGTACAAGGCTCAGATCACGCCGCGCGACAGCAGCTGATCCAGCGTCCTGCGTACCAGGTCGGCCTGGGTACCGTCGTTGTTCACCTCGATGTCGACCAGGTCATCAGGCAGTGGCTGCTCGCTGTCATGGCCGCCATGGCCGGGACGGCTGACGCGGATCACGACACCGCCACGGCGGCGGATCGCGTGGGCTTCATTGGCGAAGCGGACGTCGGGTACCAGTCCGCCCGCAGGCAGGCGGGCAAACAGCGAGCGTACCCACAGCTCGGGATGGACGCGATCACGCCCCCATTCGGTACCAGCGGTCTGCATCAGGTGGCGCGGAGTGAATTCGGCCAGCCAGTCGATGGCTTCCTCCTTGCGGCCGTCCAGTTCACGCAGGGACAGCCCAAGAAGAGAGGCGACAAACTGCCGAAGCGGGGCGGCGAAGCTGTCGCAGGGCAGCACCAGCGCCGAGGCCAGCCCGTTGGCGAGGGTGTCCTTGCCCGCACGCTTGCCGCCGGCGATGCCGATGTAGAGCGGAGGACGCGCCTGCGGCGCCGCCCGTAGCGCGATGCTGCCCAGAGCGGGGCTGGCGCGGAACGCAGCCAGCGTGTCGGCAATCATGCGATGGCCGCTGTCGAGGGAGGCGGGAATCATGCGGAATCTACTCCTGGAGGAATTCGGCAGTGCGGGCGGGTCAGGAATCGCGACCGGCCGTGCTGCGCGCGCGCAGGATGCGCTGGGTGATGCGGCCACCGCGCGCAGCCGCTGCGATCGGGTCGAAGCACAACATGGCGGAACGTGTACGGCGGCCAGCTGCGAGGTGATCGCGGATGGTGCGTTCCGAAAGCACCGGCACCCGCTGATGGATCTGCTGCACGGTCAGCTGCTCATCTTCAAAAGCGTGCAGTCGGGGACGGGGCATGGCGGAAGCGCTCCTGGAAGGCGGCGGGGCCGATACAGGCATCTTGCCTTTGTGGACTGTTCCAGTCAACACCTTTCATCCACTTGCATCCTGGTCAGGGGCAAGGCGTCAGCTGTCGCGCTCGATCCGTGCACGCTCACGGGCAGGTGGCATCAGAACGGACCCGCCGAGTGCCCTGGGAGGCTGAGCTTTCGCGGTGGCATCAACCAGACCTTGGCCCGCTCCTTGCCGACCACCTTCGTGCGCACATCATGTCGCTTGACCACATAGGCGGCGGCCTCGTTGACCTCGCGGCGGTTCGGCTTGTCGATGCCCACCGCAATGACGATCTCGGTGGCACGGTACTGTGCGCTCCACTGTGCGGCGGGGATGGACCAGTCGAAGTGGCGGTCGATCAGCTCGGCGATCGGCGAGATCGGTTCGTGCTCGCTGTTGGTGGCGTTCAGCGCATCCAGTTCCTCGCTGGACAGATGCCAGGTCTCGCCGTCGCAGTAGAGCGCATGGGCCTCGGCCCACACCTGCTGCATGTCGATCCGTGCCGGTTCGCCCAGGCCCACGGCATGTATGGTCCACCAGCGGGTGTTGCCGGTGGCGTCGCGCAGGAAGCGCTCGTCATTGACACTGGCGAACAGGATGGTGCGTCGCGCATAGCGGGATTCAGTGCGCGCATACGGGCGGCGGATCTCATCGTGGCTGCGCGAGATGAACGACTTCAGCGCAGCGATGTCGGTGCGACGGAACGTGGCGTCGACTTCGCCCAGTTCCACGATCCACTTGGAGATGACCTGTTTGACGCTGTCCTTGTTGGCTGGATCGAGCACTACGCCATCGGCGATCAACTGCAGCTCGGCCGGTGCCAGCTGCCGTGCCCAGCGCGTCTTGCCCAGGTTCTGCTTCGAAACGAAGGTCAGTACACCACGCGCCACCACGCCGTCCGGCTCAAACGCCGCGGCCACGCCGGAGATCAGCCAGCGCCGCATCAGCACTTCCTTCAGGATGCGGCCGTCGGCCATGCGCGTGGGTTGGGCTTCCTGCACAGTGTCGAAGAACGCCTGCAGGCGGGACTGGCCATCCCAGGGCCGTGAGCTGATCCAGCTGGCGACAGGATTGTACGGATTGGCCTCGGCGACCTGGCACAGGTTGGTCTCGAAGCTGGCGATGGCCATGCCGGCGCGGTGCATGCAGTCCATCACTTCGCCGGCGGCCACCTCCTTGGCGTTGTCGACCGTGCTCTGCAGCCCCGGGACCAGGATCTCCAGATCCTTGCGGATGACGTTGTAGCGCACGGTGACGCCGGTGCGCCGGCACAGCTCGGCCAGATTGCGCGCGGTCGGCAACGGCCGGCCACGCGCGCTGGTATCGGGAAACGGGGTAAAGGCATCGAATGCGGACAGGTTGCCGGGTACCTGGTAGCGCGCGTTGGACGGCGATGGCGCGTCCTCCTCCCCAGTGCCTTCTTCGGTTGTGGCAGGCGGCAGAGGGAACAGTTGGGTGCGTACTGCCTCCAGTCCTTCGCGCAGGTGCAGATCGTTGAAGTCGGTCGGGCGGTCATCGTCGCCGTGCAGCGTGGTGAACTCGGGCCACACCACGCGTGCATCGATCTCCGCGGCGGCGCGCGTGGCGTGGGTGACACCGGGATTGTCCAGCGGCTGCCGGGTCCATTGGTCGTTGTCGGCACAGATGACGAAGGAGCCATCGGGAACCGCGCTGCGCCAGGCACGGGCGACCGCCGCGAGGTTGCCGGCGTCCCATGCCACCACCGCGCAGCCGCCCGTGGCCTGGTGGATCGATGCCGCCGTGGCATAGCCCTCGGCGATGGCGATCGGCTCGCCAGGAAGCGGCTTGCCGATGACGTGGAAGCAGCCCTGCTTGCGGCCTCCGCAGAGAAAGTCCTTGTCGCGGCCGAGTGCCGGGTCCGTGCGCGGAAAGATCGCCTGCAGCGAGACGATCCGGCCCGCGGCGTTCATCACCGGCACCAGCAGGGCATTGTCGATGTAGCGGAAGACCAGGCCGTCGCTGTTGCGCACGGGCCATGCCGCTACACGCAGCCCATGTGCGTGGATGCCCTTGCGTACCAGGTAGGGATGGTGTGCGTCTGCAGGAAGGGCACGGTTCCACAACACGTTGGCGGCCTTGGCTGCAGCCTCCTCACGTTCGCGCTGCTGCCGTTCCCGTTCGGCACGGGCGGCTTCCTGGCGTTGCCGGATCGCGCGCTGTTCGGCGGCGTTCAGCGTGGTTTCCGACTTCGCACACCAGGCATGGCGGCTGCCGGTGCGCCAGCTGCCGAACTCACCGGCCGGCACGTGGTCTCCGAACAGTACGGCCCAGCCATTGCGGGTGCCACGGCGGTCGCCCTCCACATGGAAGCGCACCAGCGTGCCATCGGCGTTGAGTGCGTCGCGGCCGCGCGCATCCGGCACGATGCCGTGCGCGTGCATGGCCTGCAGGAACGCGGGAACGATGTCCTGCGCTGGGTGCGGTGTGTGCATTCGACGGGGCCCCTTGGAACGTGGATCGGTCCACAGCAGCCGATGGTGGCCAATGCGCTGTGCAATGCCTGCCGGATGCAGGCCACGCGGCGGCGGACCGACGCGGCGTGGTCAGGATGAGGTGGAAGGTGATGACCTGATCATGGTGTCGGAAAGGACTTTCTTTTGCAACACCTTCCAGCACCTTGCATCCCCGGTGCCCGATGAGGGCGATCCGTCTGCGATGGATCTGCGATGGCCTTCGCAGATCGTCGCCTGCGCGACGTTGCGTCGCAGTTGGCGAGAACCGTTTTCCCGATGATGCGATCACCGTCAGAGACGGCCCTTCGTTTCAATCCACCGCCCCTCGGGGCACCCATGCACAAGGAGCCTGCATGCCTGAAATCCATTGCAACTGCGAACGCCGATCCGATGCCGAGCCCGCGTCGTCCACTGTCGTCGCGGCGTTCTCAATCGGTGCGACCACCCCCCGATAAAATACAGCTGGCATGACGGACACCATCGACGAAGCGCAGGAACTGGAAGCGCGCCATCTGCAACGCGCATTGGCCCGGCACGCAACGCGGGCCAGCAGCGTTGCTCCTCTCATACCCATTGGGGAATGCCACAACCCGGACTGCAGCGAAGACTTCGACAACCATCCGGCCAGGCTGTTCTGTGGGCCTGCCTGTGCCGAGCGTTTCGAAGCCATCCATCAACACCGCAACGCATAGGAACAGGGGACATGTCTCTGAACAGCAACGACGCTGGCTTCACCGAACGCATCGCCGGATTGTCGGCCGAGCTTGCCGTGCTGGTGGGCCTGGTGGAGAACCACATCCATCTGCAGTTGGCCGACCTGGCCGATTCGGGTGACGTGGATGCGCAGGAGCGATTCGCGGTGGCCGATCCGGAGCGCTGGTTGGAGAACGCCCGCAACAGCCTGCAGGCGGGCGTCATGTTCCTGGAGCGTGCGGTGCAGCAGCCCGTGCGGTTCTAACACTACGACGCGGGGACGGAAGGGGCCGTACGGTCGCCTTCCGTCCCCCTCGGGAGCATGGCAACCGACTGCATCAGACGCTGCGTCATAACGTCGCACTACCTTTCCGGAAACCCTGAACGGGGTCCAAGGTTGGTCAGGGCCCCGTAGAATGGCGGCGTGCGTCGTTCTGTCCTCCACCGCCGGTTCCAGGCCCTGGCATGGCTCGCCATGCTGCTGGTGCTGCTCGCCCCGCTGGTGAGCCGCTGGCTGGCGCACGGTCACGTGGCTGCTGCAGTGCCCGTGGCGGCGATGGACCATGCCACCCACACCCAGCACGCGATGGAAGGCCATCACGACCACCACGCGATGGCGATGCCGCACGGCGAGGCCGCAAAGACGCCGCCCGCCGATCCACATGCCGATCATGAAATGGGCGTGGACTGCGACTACTGCCTGATCGCTGCACGGCTGATCACGCTGTTGGTGGCGGCAGTGCTGCTGTTGGCGCCGATGGCACCGGTGTGCCGCGCGCTGCGCGGTGCGGTGCGGGCGTTGCCGCAACGGATCAGCGGCACATTGGGAGCGCGCGGGCCACCGGCCTTCATGGCCGCCTGAGCCGCACGCGCGTTGCATTGAACGTTTTTCCATGAGGTTGCCGGCCACGGCCGGCGCCCGCACGCGCGTGTTTGTCCCTTTCTGATTGCTGCCCTGCCATTGCGGGGTGGCCTTGCATGCCGTGAAAAAAATGAAAACGAACCCCAGCTCCGCGCGCCTGCGCAGGGCGGCGCTGCCTGTCCTGTGCGCGTTGCTCCTGCACACCGCCCCCGTACTTGCCGCCGATGCGGCCCCACCGACCACGCTGGATACCGTGCGGGTAATCGATACCCGCAGTGGTGAGCTGTCGTCCACCGCCAACGCCGGTTCCGCGCTGGGCCTGAGCGTGCTGCAGACACCGGCCAGCCTGACCGTCATTTCGCGCGAACAACTGGAGCAGCGCGGCGACAGCAACCTCAACGATGCGATCAGCCGGGCGGGTGCGATCAGTGCGATGCCGCATCCGGGCAATGGGCTGAGTGCGCTGTCCAGCCGCGGCTTCACCGATGGCGCTTCGGTGATGCGGCTGTACGACGGGCTGCGCCAGTACGGCGGCGTGGGCATCACGTTCCCGTTCGATACCTGGTCGATCGAGCGCATCGAAGTGTTGCGCGGACCGGCGTCGGTGATCCATGGCGACGGTGCGATCGGCGGCGTGATCAACATCGTGCCGAAGAAGCCCACGCGCGGTGCGATCGAGAACGAGATCAGGGTGACCGTGGGCAGCGAGGACACCGCGCGGCTGGGCTTCGGCAGCGGCGGCGCGCTGACGCCCGAGCTGGCCTACCGGCTGGATATGAGCGGCAACTACAGCGGTGGCTGGGTCGATCGCGGGCGTAACAGTGACGCGACATTCTCCGGTGCATTGCTGTGGCAGCCGCGCGCGGACCTGCAGCTGACCCTCACCCATGCGCAGGGCTACCAGCAACCGATGCGTTACTTCGGCACGCCGCTGGTCGAGGGCCGTCAGCTGGAGGCGCTGCGCCAACGGAACTACAACGTGGAAGACAGCCAGATCCGCTATCGCGACCGCTGGACCCAGCTCGATGCGCTGTGGACGCCGAACGCAAACGTCGAATGGCGCACGCGTCTCTACCAGATCGACAGTCAGCGCGATTGGCGCAATGCAGAGGCCTATGTCTACAACCCCGCCACCGGCCTGATCGATCGCTCCGGCAACACCGAGATCACCCACAACCAGGACCAGACTGGACTGACCTCGACGCTGCGTGTGCAGGCAACCGCGGGTGGCCTGCAGAACAGCTTCGCGGTGGGCCTGGATGCCAACCGCGCGCACTTCAAGCACACCAACAACACCTATGTCGGCAGCTCGGGTCCGGTGGATCCGTTCGACCCGGTGCCGGGCCAGTTCGCCAGCGACGCGCCGAACCTGCCGCGCTACCGTAATCGCGCCGAGCAGTACGCGCTGTTTGTGGAAGACCGCTTGGCGCTGAGCGAGCGCTGGTCGGTGCTGGGTGGGCTTCGCCACGACCGCGCGCGCATCGACCGTACCGATCTGATCAGCGGCCAGAACGCGTTCTCGAAGACCTACCGCAGCACCGGTTGGCGTGCAGGCACGGTGTTCGCGTTGCAGCCGACGCTGAGCCTGTATGCGCAGTACTCGCAGGCAGCAGACCCGGTCAGTGGCCTGCTGATGATCAGCCCGGCCAACGGCGCCTTCGACCTGGCCAAGGGCCGGCAGATCGAAGTGGGCCTGAAGCAGGCGTTCGATGGTGGCGAGTGGACGCTGGCGGCGTACCGCATCCGCAAGACCGGATTGCTCAGCCGCGATCCCGTGCAGCCGGACCGCCGCGTGCAGGTGGGCGCGCAGACTTCACGCGGTATCGAGGCGTCGTTGAACTGGAACGTCGCGCCGCACTGGACGCTGGATGCCAACGCCACGGTGCTGAAGGCCGAGTTCGAGGACTTCCTGGAGACCACCGGTTCGCCGCCGATGCTGGTGTCGCGCGATGGCAACGTGCCGCCGAACGTGGCCGAACGCCTGGCCAATGTGTGGTTGAGCTGGCAGTTCGCACCGGACTGGAGCGCGGCGGGTGGCGTGCGTTATGTCGGCAAGCGCTACGCCGACAACGGCAACACGTTGGAGCTGCCCGGCTACAGCACCACCGACCTGGCGCTGACCTGGCAGGCGGCACCGCGTACGCGACTGTCTGCACGCCTGTTCAACGTATTCGACAAGGCGTACTACGCCACCGCGTACTACACCAGCACGCAGTGGCTGCTGGGCGCGGACCGCCGCGTCGAGTTCACCGTCGACCATCGCTTCTGAGGACGCGCACCATGTCGCTGCGATCCACTGCCAAGCGTTGGACCTATCTGGTGCATCGCTGGCTGGGCATCGGGGGATGCCTGTTGATGCTGCTGTGGTTTGTCAGCGGCATGGTGATGCTGTTCATCGGCTACCCGAAGCTGACGCCGGGTGAGCGTCTGGCGGCGTTGCCGGTGCTGGGTGATGCGAACGGCTGGCGGGGGCTGGCGGTGTTGCCGGCCGCCGTGCAGGCCGAGCCGGAGGCCGTGGCACTGACCACGCTGCGTGGCGAGCCTGCGTATGTGGTGCGCAATGGTCGCAACGTGGGCGCCTGGTCGGCGTACACCGGTCAGGCCCTGCTGCCGGTGTCGGCACAGCGTGCCGAAGCATCCGCCGCACAGTTCGCGGGCGGCCCAGCCTTCGTCGGCGCGACGTGCGTGGACGAGGACCGCTGGACGCATTCGCGTGCGCTGGACGCGCATCGGCCGCTGTACCGGGTGGAGGTGGGGGGTACGAAGCCCGGTGACCTGTATGTGTCTTCGCACACTGGCGAAGTGGTGCTGGACGCGCCGCATGTGCAGCAGCGCTGGAACTATGTGGGCGCCTGGCTCCATTGGCTGTACTTCCTGCGCATGCAGTCAGTGGACCCGGTGTGGACGTGGGTCGTGATCGTGTTGTCTGCGCTCTGCACGGTGGCGGCAGTCAGCGGCATCGTGGTCGGTGTGTGGTGCTGGCGTTTCCGTGGGCGTTACCGATCCGGTGCGAAGACACCGTACGTGGAACCGTGGATGCGCTGGCACCATCTGATTGGGCTGATGGCTGCGGCCTTCGTGTTCACCTGGATCTTCAGCGGGCTGATGTCGATGAATCCGTTGGGGGTCTTCAGCAGCACGCGTGAAGCGATTGACAGCGGACGCTATCGTGGCGGTACGGTGGCGGTGGATGGCGCACTGGGCGAGCCGGCGACACTTCTGGCCGCCGCCGATGCCGAGCGCTTCCTGCCGGTGGAAATCCAGTGGCGACGGATCGGTGGCGAGCTGTTCGCGGTGCTGCTGGATGGGAAAGGCGATACCCGCATCGTGTTCGGCAACGATGGGCATCTGCAGGTTGCGCGGTTGCTGCCGGCCGCGTGGCTGCAGCAGAAGGTGCGGGCGCTGTCCGATGCGCCGATGCAGGGTTTCGTGGTGCAGCGTGCAGCGGACGCCTACTTCTATCCGCGTGCACCGGAAGCCATGAACGGCGCGGCGGTACGCCGCTTCCCGGTGGCGGTGGCGGATTTCGGCGATGCCGAGGCCACGCGCGTCTACCTCGACCTGGCCACCGGCGATCCGTTGCTGACAATGGGGCACCGTGAGCGCGTGGGGCGCTGGCTGTTCTACTTCCTGCACAGCTGGGACCTGCCGGCGATGCTGCGCCAGGAAGGTGCCCGGCTGGCGTTGTTGCTGCTGCTGAGTGCGGCGGGTACTGCGTTGTGCGCGACGGCTACGGTGATCGGCTACCGGCGGCTGCAGATGAAGCTGAGACGCCGGCGGCGCTGAGGCCCTGGACTACACCCGCAGCCAACGCGTGGACACCGCCACCAGCAACAGGGCCGTGGCCACGCCGATGAACGCAGCGATCAGGCCGAAATGGTTGGCGGCGAAGCCGATCAAGGCCGGCCCGGCAAGGATGCCGGCAAAGCCCAGTGTGGACACCGCGGTGATCGCCAGCGCACCCGGCATGCGGGTCTGGTGGCCAGCCAGTGAGAACAGTGCCGGTGCGATGTTGGCGCAGCCGAGGCCGACCAGCACATAGCCCACCAACGACGCCTGCCACGGCGTGACCAGGGTCAGCACCAGCACGCCCGCGGCGGCGAGCAGCGCGCCGAACACGATTGCGCGCTGTCGTCCCACGCGCGCCACCAGTGCGTCGCCGAACAGGCGCGCCACGGTCATGGTCAGGGTGAAGGTCACATAGCCGATGCCGGCAAGGCTGGCATCGACGCGACGCACATCGCTGAGGAAGACCGCGCTCCAGTCCAGCATCGCGCCTTCACCCAGGAAGGCGACGAAGGCGAGTACGCCGATGAACAGCACGATGCCGTGCGGCAGGGCCAGCATCGGTGCGCCGTGCGGCATGCGTTCGCTGTGCCAGTACGGCGCCGACATCAGCATCACCAGCAGCATGGCGCCAACGCCGATCAGCACCGATGCCAGTGGCGGCAGCTGTGCGGACAACAGCACGGTCATGGTGGCCGCGCCAAGGAAACCGCCGATGCTGAAGAAGGCATGGAAGCCGGACATCATCACCCGCCGTGCTTCGCGCTCGACGATGACCGCCTGCACGTTCATCGTGCAGTCCATCGCGCCCACGGCCGCACCGAACGCGAACAGCACCAGGCCCAGCGTCCACGCCGAACCGGCCAGCGCCAGGCCGGGCACGCTCAGGCAGATCAGCAGGCTGCTGGCCACCATCACCCGGCGGCAACCGAGGCGTGCCGCCAGCACGCCGGACAACGGCATCGCCAGCAGCGAGCCGGCACCGAGGCAGAGCAGCACCAGCCCCAGCGTGGCGTCATTGATCCCGGTGCGCGCTTTGGCGAATGGCACCAGGGTGGCCCACAACGCAGTGGCGAAGCCGGGAATGAAGAATGCAGCGCGGGTCGCGTGCTGTTCGGCACGCGCGCGGTTGGCAAGGGACATGAGCGGTACGGTCAGGGAGGCGTGGGGTGCACCGAGATACCGGCGGCGCGGAAGCGAGCCGCCAGTGCGGGCGGTGCGGTGGTGGTCAGCACCAGATCGTCGATTTCATCGAGGCTGGCGATCTGCCAGTTGCCGCGGGCACCGAGTTTTTCGGTGGTCGCGGCGACGATGACGCGGCTGCTGCAGGCCACCATTGCGCGCTTCAGCGTGGCTTCTTCCGCATCCATCGCCCACACGCCGGTGTCGCCGTCCACTGCACATGGGCCGGGCAGGTATACGTCGGCGCGCAGGCGCTGCACCTGCGCCAACGCTTCAGCGCCGACCGCGCCGCCACCGCTGGCCAGGCGGCCGCCGATCAGCTGCACTGAAGTGCCTTCGAGCATGCTGGCTGCGGTGGCGATCTGCGGGGCATTGGTGATCACCGTCAGCCCGAGAGCAGCCGGCAGCTGCTGGGCGATCGCCAGGTTGGTTGAACCGGCATCAAGCAGCACCACCTGCCCGGGTTGCAGCAGCGCGCAGACGCGGGCGGCCAGTTCTGCCTTGTCACCGCGGTCGCGGGTCAGGCGCTCGCGCAGCGGGCGCTCCTTGGGCGGCGGCAGCACGGCGCCGCCGTAGACACGCTGGCACAGGCCTTGCGCGGCCAGTTCGCGCAGGTCACGGCGGATCGAATCTTCGGAGACGGCATAGCGGCGCGCCAGTTCGGCGGCGACCACGCGACCGAACTGGCGCAGTTCCTCGAGGATCTGCTGGGTCCGCTGGGCGGGGAGGGGGCTGGGATCGGAGCTCATGACGCAAGTCTGCACATTCGTGCATTAACGTGCAATAACGTGCGTTTGGCGGGCGTGGCCACAGACCGGCTGGACTGCCGGTGAACCCGACCGCGCCAGCGTCTATGGATCGCCCTCGCGGCCCGGCATCATGGCGGGGCACCTGGCATGGAATCCACGATGTCCCCCACCGTTCACCGCAAGCTGCGCATCGGCGCAGACCAGTACACCGGCCAGAAGGTGGTCGACCAGCAGTTCCACGAATGCGATTTCTCCGGCGCGGACCTGACCGCCACCGAGTTCATCAACTGCAGCTTCTACGACGCTGAAAACCGCGCCGGTTGCCGCTTCAACGGCGCCACATTGAAGGAAGCCAGCTTCCGCAGCTGCGACATCAGCATGTGCCACTTCAGTTTCATCAAGGCGCTGGGCCTGGAGATCAGCGAGTGCCGTGCGCAGGGCGCGGACTTCAGCAACGCCAGCTTCATGAACCAGATCACCACGCGCAGCTGGTTCTGCAGTGCCTTCATCAAGAAGTCGAACCTGCGCTACGCGAACTTCTCGCGGGTCACGCTGGAGAAGTGCGAGTTGTGGGAGAACCGCTGGGATGGCGCGAATGTGAGCGGTGCCAGTTTCGCCGGCTCGGATCTGTCCGGTGGCCAGTTCGAGGGGATCGACTGGAACAGCGCCAACTTCACCGACTGCAACCTGACCAACTCCGAGCTGGGCGAGCTGGACCTGCGCAGCACCAACCTGCGTGGTGCCACGCTGGACGTGCAGCAGGTGGCGCTGTTGATGCAGCGCATCGGCATCACGGTGGTGCCGTAGGCATCAACCGGCGTACGCCACCCAGCCCTTGAAGCTGAAGCCGGCATAGAACAGCTCCACACCATCGAAGCCGGCCTCCTGCAGCAGTGCGACCTCCTGCTCGGGTGCCAGCAGCGGCAACCGCTCGGCAATGGCGTTGATCGCGCGCTGCGCATCGGCGTGGGCAACCCCCGAGGCTTCGGCGAACGCCGCGTAGCGCTGCAACCAGCGCAGCTTGCCGGCCGGGTCCTGTGGCACGCTGTGGTGCGCCACCACCAGCGGCGCGCCGGGTTGCAGGCGCCGGTGCAGTCCGCGCAGCGTGTGCAGGCGCTGCCCGGCATCGAGGAAGTGCAGGGTCAGCAGGCAGCTGGCGCCGTCGAAGCGCGCATCGGGTGCATCGTCGATATAGCCTTCCAGCAACTGCACGCGCGACATCAGCGGACCCAGTGTCTGCTCGGCCAGGGCCAGCATCGGCGCAGCCGGGTCCACGCCCAGCAACTGCCAGCCCGGCTGCGCCTCGGCGAAGGCCTTCAGCTCCAGCCCACCACCGGCACCCAGCACCAGCACGCGGCCCTGCGCGGGAACACGTTCGGCCAGCAGCAGCTGGCTCATCTGCTGCAGGGCGAGGAAACCCGGCACCTGGCGCAGCGGCGCTTCGGCATAGCGGGCCACGGCCTGCGGATCGGAGAACGTGGACATGCGCGGATTCCTGCGGCGGGCGACATACCACTGTAGCGCGGCGCGCAAGAGGCATTGCGCGCCGCTGCCTCACGGGCAGGACAGGGCTCAGTCCGCTGCGGCCTCAAGCACGTCTTCCAGCCGCACTTCGCCGAGGAATCCACCGCTGCTGGTTGCCGGCTGCTGCGCTTCGATGGCGTGGGCGAACTGCACGCCGGCGTCGTCCTGCAGGCGCTCGAACAACTGCTGCACCCTTGGGAACCCGCGACGATCGACCACCTGGTGATAGTCGTTCCAGCGCGCGATGCCTGCGAAGTAGGCATCGGCAAAGCTGCGCTGTTCGCCCAGCAGCCACGGGCCCGTGCCGATCATCTGCTCCAGCGCCTCGCCCTCATCGCCTTCATCGCCTTCCGTATGCTCCAGTGCGTGCCAGAGCGGCGCGTAGGCACCGAAGAAACTGGTGTTGAGATAGGCCAGCCGATGGTTGAGGCGATCGAAGCCGGAGGTGCCCTGTGCGAAGCCCAGCCCCTGTGCGATGCCCTTCGCGGCCAGGTGGTTGAGGATGGCCAGGCTCTCGCTGAGCAGCTCGCCCTGTGTGGTTCGCAGGGTCGGGGTTTCGCCCAGTGGATTGAGGCGGCGGTAGTCTTCGCCCTGCACCTGGCCGGGCATGTCGATGCGGCACAGGTGATACGGCTGGCGCAGCCACTCCAGCGCAACGATGGAGCCGAACGAGCAGCCCGAGGGCACGCCGTAGAAGAGGGTCGGGGTCATGGCAGGTTTCCGGTTCGAGCCGCGACGCGGCGGGTGAGGAAAGCGTGCTCGCGTGGACATTGCCCCGGAAGCCGTCAGAATGGCATCCTGAAGTCCACATATGTGGACGTTGCGCATGCTCAACCTCAACGATCTGGCCCTGTTCGTGACTGCGGTGGAGCAGGGCGGTTTCGCCGCAGGCGGGCGCCATCTGGGCCTGCCGCGCTCGACCCTGAGCAAGCGCGTGGCGCTGCTGGAAGAACAGCTCCAGGTGCGGCTGCTGCAACGCAGTTCGCGCCGCTTCGCATTGACCGAGGTCGGTCAGGAGTTCTTCGAGCGCGCACGCGCAGCGTTGTCCGAGGTCGAGGCCGCCGAGGCCATCGTCCGCGACCGCCAGGCCGAACCCAGCGGCACCGTACGCATCAGCGCTTCGATTCCGGTGGTGCAGGGCGAGCTCGCCGCGTGCCTGCCTGCACTGGCCCGCCGCTATCCACGGCTGCGTATCGAAGTTGAAGTAAGTGATCGCTTCATCGATCTGGCTCAGGAGGGCATCGACATCGCCCTGCGCAGCCACTTCGGTCCGCTGCCGGATTCCGGGTTGGTGCAGCGCTCGCTGGGTAGCGAGCGCATCGTGCTGGTGGCGTCCCCTGGCTATCTGGCAGCCGCGCCGGCAGTGGATACGCCCGAGCAGCTACGTGCGCATGCCGGCCTGCTGACCGCGCGCCATGCAACGCGCTGGACGCTGCACGGCCCCGACGCCCGCACCGTGCAGGTGGAGCCGCAGGTGGCGCTGGTCGGCAATGAATCGCAACTGCTGATCGCGGCGGCCGAAGCGGGCCTTGGCATCACCGTGTTGCCACACAGCCTGTGTGCCGCAGCCCTTGCCGCCGGCCGCCTGCAGCAGGTGCTGCCGGCGTGGCATGCCGGCGAAGTGACCACCAGCGTGCTGCTGCCGCATCGTCGCGGCCAGTTGCCTGGCGTGCGTGTGGTGGTGGATGCGCTGGTCGCGCATTGCCAGCTCAACGCAGCGCGCGCGCCAGTACCTGCCAGATCCTCGGGTCCTGGCACTGCGAAACGTTGAAACGTACATAGTCGGCCGCGCGCTGCGATTGGCTGAACGCGTTGCCCGGCGCCAGCACGATGCCCTCGCGCAGGCATTGCCGCGCCAGTGCAGCGGCATCGCGGCCATCGGGTAGCTGGCACCACAGGAACAGCCCGGCTTCCGGCTGCAGCCACGGCGTGATGCCCAGCGTCTGCAGCTTGCGCAGCGTGTGCCGGCGCGCATCGGCCAGGCGCGAACGTACCGACTGCATGTGGCGGCGGTAGCCACTGTCGGTCAGCGCGATGTGCATCAACTGCATCGCCAGATGGCCGCCGCCGAAACTGGTGGCCAGCTTCAGATCGGTCAGCGCCTCGATCCACTCAGGGCGAGCGGCCACGTAGCCACAGCGCGAAGCCGCCGACAGCGTCTTGGAGAAACTGCCGACGTGGATCACCCGCGACAGCCCATCGAGCGCGGCCAGCCGCGGCGCTGGCTGCAGTTCGAAGTCGGCGAAGATGTCGTCCTCGACGATGATCAGTTCGCTGCGTTCGGCCAGGCCCAGCAGGCGGTGTGCGGTGCTCGCGGAAAGCACCGCGCCGGTCGGGTTGTGCAGGCCGGAGTTGGTGATGTACAGCCGTGGCGAATGCGCTTGCAGGGCCTGGGCGAAGGCGTCCAGGTCGGGACCGGTGTGTGTGTACGGCACGCCCACTGCCTGCACCTGGTGTGCCTTCAGCAACGCGTGGTAGTTGAAGTAACTGGGGTCGTCCACCAGCACGCAGTCGCCGGGCTTGAGCAGGAAGCGGCAGATCAGGTCGACCGCGTGCGTCCCGGATTCGGTCAGCAGGATCTGCTCCATCGGCGCATCGATGCCCAGCGCGGCAGCGCGTCGCTGCAGCAGCTGGCGTAGCGGCGGCAGGCCCAGCGGGCCGGCATAGTCGACCAGATGCGCGGCGTCGACGCGTGCCAGCCGACGCAGGCCCCGGCGCATGCCGTCCTGGTACAGCCAGTCGCTGGGCATCCAGCCGCAGCCCGGCTTGAGATGGCCGGCCGGTGTTTCCAGCGATTGCCGCGACACCCACAGCGGGTCCACGGCGCGATCCAGCCGGGGTTCCATTTCAGCCAGCGCGAGCGGTGCGACCGGCCCGCTGACGTAGAAGCCCGAGCCCGCGCGCGCGCTGATCACCCCCTCGGCGGCCAGGCGCTCGTAGGCCTCGACCACGGTGGAGACCGATACCCCCATTGCCGCCGCCTGCGCCCGTACCGAAGGCAGGCGCGAGCCGGGGCCATCGACCCGCGCGTTGATGCGGGTGCGTACCGCCTGGATGACGGATTCGATGCGGGTCAGGGGGCGTGGCATGGCGGACTGTAGTGGAAGTGTGGGCAGTACAGTTACTTGTGACTGTACTGGATTGTAGCTGGGGTGAGGGGGGCACAGGTGCTCTCATGGAAATCCCGCCGGGACCGCCCGGCATTGCAGGAGTACAGGCGTGGAACGGTCGGCGAGTGGTTGGATCAATGGCTTCATCGGTGTGGTGATTTTCGCGGGCTCGTTGCCGGCCACCCGCCTGGCGGTGCTTGAACTGGATGCCGGGTTCGTCACCGCCGCACGCGCCACCATCGCCGCTGTGCTCGGCCTGGGGCTGCTGTTGCTGCTGCGCCAGCCGTGGCCGCGCCGCAGTGACCTGCCAGGCCTGGTGGTGGTCAGCCTCGGCGTGGTGGTCGGCTTTCCACTGCTGACCGCGCTCGCCCTGCGCCACGCCTCATCCGCACACACCATCGTGTTTGTCGGCCTGCTGCCACTGAGCACCGCGATATTCGGCGTGCTGCGCGGCGGCGAGCGGCCGCGTCCTGCCTTCTGGCTGTTCTCGTTGCTGGGCAGTGCCTGCGTGGTCGGCTATGCGGTGCGCAACGGCATCGAGGCCTCGCTGCAGGCCGACCTGCTGATGCTGGCGGCGATCGTGGCGTGCGGGCTGGGCTATGCCGAGGGCGGTCGGCTCGCCCGTCATCTTGGCGGTTGGCAGGTGATCAGCTGGGCGCTGCTGCTGGCGTTGCCGGTGATGCTGCCGCTGACAGTGCTGATGCGCCCGGCCTCGTTCGCCGCCGTCGGTGCGTCGGCGTGGTGGGCACTGGGCTACGTGGCAGTGTTCAGCATGCTGGTCGGCTTCCTGTTCTGGTACCGCGGCCTGGCGCAGGGCGGCATCGCCGCTGTTGGCCAACTGCAGTTGCTGCAGCCGTTCTTCGGCCTGGCCCTGGCCGCGCTGCTGCTGCACGAATCGGTCAGCCTCAGCATGGTGCTGGTGACCGTGGTCGCGGTGATCTGCGTCGCCGGCGCACGCCGCTTCAGCCGCTGAACGAAAAAGGGGACGGAGGGGATTAAGTCGTAACTGGCCACACTGTGCCTGAAACGACTTAATCCCCTCCGTCCCCTTTTCGGCGATAGCGTGGGCGTATCGTGGTGGGCGGCGAACGGTATTGGCCGCCGTCGCGGCGCGTGGCGGAAGCTGTGCGCATGAAGCCGATCTCGCGTATTTCCTTCGAAGGCCAGGTGGGCCTGGTGACCGGTGCTGCCGGTGGTCTGGGCCTGGCCTACAGCCGCTTGCTGGCCGAGCGTGGTGCGCACGTGCTGATGCATGACATCGGTGCTGGCACCGACGGCCGTGGTGCCTCGACGCTGCGCATTCTGCGCAGCGTCGAGGCATTGCAGATGCAGGGCCTGTCAGTGCAGGCCGCGAGCAGCCCGATTGACCATCGCGCAGGTTGCCACGCGCTGGTACAGGAGCTGCTGCACCAGCATGGCCGCATCGACTTCCTGATCCATAACGCTGGCTGGGTCGGGTACCAGGCGCTGGAAGCGATCGAGGACGACGCGCTGGAGCAGATGCTGTGCCTGGCCGCGAAGACGCCCTTGTGGTTGGCACAGGCGGCGTGGCCGGCGATGCGCGCGGCGGGCGGAGGGCGCATCGTCATCACCACGTCCGATCGCGCGCTGTATCCGCAGTACGCACAGCGCGGGCTGTCTGCGTACGCGATGGCCAAACTGGCTGCGCTCGGTCTGGTCAATGTGCTGGCACTGGAAGGTGCCGAGCATGGCATCGTGGTCAATGCGGTTTCGCCGGTGGCGAAGACGCGGATGTGGGGCATCGAGGGTGAGCCGGATGAACTTCATCCGGACGCGGTCGCACAGGGCGTGGCCTTCCTGGCGTCCACGCGCTGCCAGGACGGCGGCTGGGTGCTGCGCGCAAGCAACGGCCAGTTCCACGCGCTGCGCCTGCAGGAGGCCGAGCATGTGGCGTACCCAAGGGATCTGCGCGCGGTCAGTGCCGACAGCATCGAGTCGGTCGCCCTGCAATGGCCGGCCATCGCCCGCGCCAGCGTGGACGTGCGCGGCTGAGGGCGTACCCTAGGCAGGTTTCCACTGCCTGCTTCGAGATGATCGACCTGCGCCTGCTTCGCCAGTATGTGGCCGTGGCCGAAGAACTGCATTTCCACCGCGCCGCAGCCCGCCTGCACATGTCGCAGCCACCGCTGACGGCGGCAATCCGACGGCTGGAAGATGAACTGGGCAGTGAACTGATCGTGCGCGGCAACCGCACCCTGGGCCTGACCGTGGCCGGGCAGACCTTGCTGGTGGAGGCGCGGGCAACGCTGCAGCAGGCCGAGCAGGCAATGCAGCGCACGCGCGAAGCCGCCGCCGGACAGTCCGGCAGCCTGCGCGTAGGCTATGTGGGCAGTGCCCTGTATGGTCGCCTGCCGGGCTTGATCCGCCGCTTCCGCCAGATCTACCCGCACGTTCAGCTGCATCTGCAGGAAGCCACATCACGCCAGCAGCAGCTGTGGTTGCGTGAGCAGCGCATCGACGTCGGCGTGCTGATCCCACCGATTCCCGCCGCTGAGCTGGTGCTGCACGACTTCGATTACGACCGCCTGGCGATTGCGCTGCCGCGTGCGCATGCGCTGGCCGATGCGGCGGAGGTCAGTGTGGCGATGCTGGTTGACGAGTCGTTCGTGTCGTGGCCGGCGGGTGAGGGCATCGGCTTCCACGCGCAGGTGCTGGGCCTGTGCACTGCGGCGGGATTCACCCCGCGCGTCGTGCAGGAAGCGCAGGGCATGCATGCGGTGCTGTCGCTGGTGGCGGTGGATGCTGGCGTGGCGATCGTGCCAGCCAGCATGGCCAGCTTCCGTTCGCAGGAAATCGCTTATCGCCTGCTGGCCGATGAAGCAACGCGCTTCGCGCTGCAGTTCTGCACGCGCCCGGAAGCTCCGGCGCCGGTGCTGCGCAATTTCCTGGACGTTGCGAGCGCAAGCTGATCCCGTGGATCCGCTACGCCTTGCTGCCCTGGAACAGATGCGCAACGGCGTAGTCGATGAACACCCGCAGGCGTGCACTGGGATGGCGCCCACCGGGCCATAGCAACGAGAACTGCCCCTGGTGCGTGGGCAGTGCGGGCAGTACCCGTTGCAGGCGGCCATCGGTCAGCGCATCGGCCGCGAGGAAGTCCGGCATCCAGGCCAGGCCCATGCAACCGATCGCAGCGGCCAGCACGGCTTCCATGTTGTTGCAGGTCATCGCCGTGGGAAGGCGCGCGCCGGCATCGCCTTCGATGCCCGGCAGCTGCCACGGATGCAGCTTTCCGGTGGTGGGGTAACGGAAGCGCAGCGCGGTATGCAGGCGCAGCTCGCTCACATCACCGGGCGTGCCGTGCGCCTGCAGATAGCCCGGCGCCGCACAGAGGATGAAACGGAAGCCGCCCAGCCGCCGTGCGGTGAGGCTGGAATCGGCCAGTTCACCGCTGCGTATCACTGCATCCAGGCCTTCGCTGACTACATCAACGATGCGGTCGTTGAAGTCCAGTTCCAGCCGCACCTGCGGGTAGCGCCGCTGGAACCCGGGCAGTACCGGCAAGAGGAAGCGGTAGCCGATGGTGGGCAGGCCGATACGCAGCAGTCCACTGGGTGCGTGCTGGCGCTGTGCCAGGTCCGCCTGTGCTTCGGAAAGCTCGTCCAGCGCACGCCGGCAGCGCTGCAGCAGCAGTTCGCCTTCGTCGGTGAGGTGCACGCGGCGGGTGGTGCGCTGGAACAGACGGGTGCCGAGTTCCTGTTCAAGGCGGGCGATGCGCTTGCCCACGGCCGACGCGGAGAGGCCGAGGACGCGAGCGGCGCCGACGATGCTGCCAGCTTCGGCGGTACGGACGAAGGCCAGCAGGGCAGAGATGGAATCCATGCGGGCATGATTACGGAGCATTGGGCCGTAATCAACGTCCATCGAGCCTGTTTTTCAGGAATAGCGGCCTGTCCATCATCAATGCCCCTGATGGATGGAGGCCCGCATGGCCACGGTTTCGATGCTTTCCGTACCTTCCCACACGCAGCAGCGCTGGACGCTGCTTGCCGTCTGCCTGGCCGCGCTGGCGTTGCCGTTGTCCTTCTCGGCCGGTGCGGTGGCGGTGCCGGCGCTGGCCCGTTCCGCGGCGTCGTCGCCGACCGCGCTGGCGTGGGTGACCAACGCGTTCATGCTCACCTTCGGCAGCCTGCTGCTTGCTGCCGGTGGCCTGGCCGACCGCTATGGCCGACGACGGTTGTTCCTGCTGGGCACGGCAGGCTTCACCGTCGCCACGATCGTCGTCTGCCTCGCGCCCACGCTGCTGTGGCTGGATCTGGCGCGCGGGCTGCAGGGCGTTGCCGCTGCAGCGGCGTTGGCATCCGGCACCGCCGCGCTGGCGCATGCCTGGCAGGGGCCGGTGCGTGCCCGTGTGTTCGCCCTGCTGGGCACCACGTTCGGTGCAGGGTTGGCACTGGGGCCGCTGCTCGCGGGCCTGCTGCTGCAGGCTCTGGGATGGCGCAGTGTGTTCGCCGCGGGCGGTGTACTGACGCTGGCGGCGTTCGCCGTGGGCGCGCGCGCGTTGTCCGAAAGCCATGGCGAACGCGGGCGGCTGGATGTTGGCGGCATGCTGGGCTTCAGCCTGATGCTGGCGGCGTTGACCCTGGCCCTGTTGTGGCTGGGTGAATTCGGCCTGCATGCCATGCGCGTGCAACTGGCGCTGCTGGCGACGCTGTTGCTGGGCGGGGTATTCATCTGCATCGAACGGCTGCAGCGCTCACCGTTGCTGGACCTCTCGCTGTTCTCGCAACCGGCGTTCCTCGGTGTCCAGCTGCTGCCGGTCGCAACCTGCTTCGGCTACGTGGTGCTGCTGGTGGTACTGCCGCTGCAGTTGCTGGGCGTGCATGCACAGAGCACGACATTGGTCGGGCTGCAGATGCTGGCCTTGTCTGCGCCGATGCTGGTGCTGCCGATGCTGGCCGCGCAATGGGCGGAGCGCGTTGGAAGTGCGCGGCTGTGCACGCTGGGCCTGCTGGTCTGTGCCTCTGGCCTGTACCTGTTGTCGCGCCATGCATCGCATCCGTCGCCCTCGCAGTGGGTGCCGTTGCTGATGCTGGTCGGTGCAGGAACGGCCTTGCCGTGGGGCCTGATGGATGGGCTGTCGGTCAGCGTGGTGCCGGTACAGCGTGCGGGCATGGCCGCCGGCATCTTCGGAACCGTGCGGGTGGCTGGTGAGGGCATCGCATTGGCCGCAGTCACTGCCTTGCTTGCGCTGCTGATCGGCCACCAGCTGCAGGGAGCATCGCCCGCATCGTTGGCGCGCGCCGGTGCCTATCTGGCCACGGGGGCGCAGGCACAGGCGCAGGCACTGCTTCCGGCGATGAGCAGCGCACAACTGCAGCAGGCCAGTGCCGAGGCGCTGGCGATACTGCTGCGTGTCCTGGCGCTGCTGACCGCCGCATGCGCTGTGCTGCTGCACCTGCTGCTGCGGCGGCCCAGGTTGGCTGTGATCAGAACCGAGGGCTGAAGGCGTCGGTCACCCCGCGCGGGCAGCAGGGGGTGTGTCGGTTGCCAGCTGGTTTTCCTTTCCTGCGGGGGCTGCGCATTGGCTCGAAGGCCGTTGCTCAGGGCAGGCCGTCCGTCGCGCCGCGGATGCTCATCCAGGCGCCGCCGCCGGGGGCGCTGCCGGCGCGGACACGGAAGCCGTGCAGGCCGGCAATGGCGGCTACGATCGACAGGCCCAGGCCGAATCTAGGTCCCTGGCCGGCGCTGCTGCTGCCGCGGAAGAAGCGCTGGTAGATCAGCGAGCGGTCCTGCGGTGGGATGCCCGGCCCGTTGTCGATCACATCGATCCTGGGAACGCCTTGATCGTCCACTGCGCGCAGCAGGATGTGGCCCTGCGCCGGCGTGAACTGCAGGGCATTGGACAGCAGGTTGGCCAGCGCTTCGAACAGCAGCTCGCGGTCGCCACGCAGCGGGCCCACCTTCGGATCCACCTGCAGCTCCAGCAACTGCTGCTTTTCTTCGGCCAGGGGCAGGTAGAACTGGTGAAGTTCCTGCAGTAGCTCGGTGACGTCGACCGCGTCGAAGGCCGAACGTCGCTGGTGGCTCTCCAGTTCCGACACCCGCAGCAGCGCGGCGAAGCGCGCCATCAGCATGTCGGTCTCGGCCAGCGCCTTGTCCAGTGGATCGGCGTGCGGGTCCCGTTCGTCCAGGCCCACGCGCATGCGGTACAGGTGGGCACGCAGGCGGGTCAGAGGCGTGCGCAGGTCGTGGGCAATGCTGTCGCACACGCCCTTGACCTCGGTCATCAACTGCTCGATGCGCTCCAGCATGGCGTTGACGATGCTCGACAGCCGGTCGATCTCGTCGCGACGGCTGGAGACCGGCAGGCGCTGGCCGAGGTCGCCGGCAACGATGCGGTTGGTGGCCGCTTCGATCTGCTGGATCCGTTTCAACGGCCGCCGGCGCAGCAGATGCCAGCCCACCAGACCGGGAATGACGGTCAACGACACGCCCCACAGCAGTGCATCGAGGATGATGCTGTTGACCGCCATGAGCTTGCCGTTCTGGCGCACGAACACCAGCGTCCGACCATCGCGGGTCACCACGCCGAGCGCGCTGCCACCGTCCTCGTGCGGCCCATCGGCCAGCGTCCAACCCTCGACCGGATGCGAGCTGCCATCCAGCGGCAATCCCTCGGGGATGGCGGTCAGCGGGCCCGCCATCGGCATGCCGGCCTTGTCGAACAATCCATAGGTATAGACCTGGTGCAGATCGAAGCGCTGGCTGTCGCGCAACGCTTCATCCAGTGCCGGGCCGTCGAAGCTCATGAAAAGGTGCGCGCGCTGCTGCAGGCCCGATTCGGTCAGGTCACTCAGGTAATCCGAGATGCGCCAGTACATCACGCCCAGCAGCAGGCTCGACCACGCCACGAACAGGATGCAGTACAGGCCCAGCAGTCTGCTGCTGGAGGAGCGCCAGTGGTCAGGATTGCGCGTCGAAGACATAGCCGGTTCCACGGACGGTCATGATCGGCTGGGGCCGGCCGGGTTGTTCGATGCGTTTGCGCACGCGACCGATATGCACGTCGATCAGGTTGGTGCCCGGATCGAAGTGGTAGCCCCAGACTTCCTGGAACAGCATGCTGCGGGTGACCACCTGGCCGGCATTGCGGACCAGGAATTCGAGCAGCTTGAACTCTGTGGGCAGCAGTGCAATCTCGTGGCCACCGCGTCGCGCCGAACGGGTCATCAGGTCCAGTTCCAGGTCGCCGGCACGCAGTACGTTGTCGATGGCCGGGGCCTGGCGCCGGATCAGCACTTCCACGCGTGCGGCCATCTCGTCCGAAGCGAAGGGCTTGGTCAGGTAGTCATCGCCGCCGGCGCGCAGGCCGCGCACGCGCTCATCCACGTCAGACAGTGCGCTGATCATCAGCACCGGCGTGGTGATGCCTTCACGGCGCAACGTGGTGACCAGGGCCAGCCCGTCGATGCCGGGCAGCATGCGGTCCAGGGTGATCACCGCGTAGTCGCCTGCACGTGCCAGCGCCAGGCCGTCGCTGCCGTCGCTGGCCAGGTCCACGTCGAAGCCATGGCTGCGCAGTTCGGTGGCGATCTCCTCGGCGGTGACAAGATCGTCCTCGATGGTGAGTACGCGCGGCATGGGCCAGTGTGCAGAGTGGGACACGGGCATCCTCGCAATCGTGGGCAGCGACTGCAAATGAAAAATGTTTCATGCGCCATTTAGCAGGATCGTGCCGCCACGTCTTCTATATTCGGCGCCGAACGCTCCCCCACGCGTGGAACCTGCAGCCGATGATCCTTCCGAATCCCTCCCGTCCGTACCGTGCCTGGCGGTTGCCGCGAACCGTGGCCCTGCCGCTGCTGGCGCTTGTCCTGGTGGGGCTGCTCAGCGCCTGCGGCAAGGACGCGCCCAAGCCCGGCGCGACGACGCCTGAGGTGACGGTACTGACCCTGCGCAGCCAGCCGCTGGCACTGCAGCAGGAACTGCCTGGGCGCAGCGTCGCCTCGCAGGAATCGGACGTGCGCCCGCAGGTGGATGGCGTGCTGGTGAAGCGGTTGTTCGAGCAGGGCCAGTGGGTGAAGGCCGGGCAGCCGTTGTTCCAGATCGAGCCCGCGCTGTACCAGGCCGCGCTGAACGAGGCGCAGGCCAACCTGAAGACGGCCGAGGCCGCTGCGGTGACCGCGCGCCTGCGGGCGCAGCGCATGCAGGCGCTGGGCAAGGACCAGCTGGCCGCGCGCCAGGATGTGGACGATGCGATCGCGAGCGACCAGCAGGCTGCCGCCGCGGCGCAGGCCGCACAGGCCGCACGTGACACGGCCAGCACGCGGCTGGGGTTTGCCACGGTGACCTCGCCGATTGCCGGGCGCATCGGCCGCGCGCTGTTCACGCCGGGGGCGCTGGTCACCTCGGGCCAGGCCGAACCGCTGGCACGGGTGCAGCAGATGGACCCGATGAACGTGGACATCACCCAGTCCAGCAATGAGTACCTGGCACTGCGCCGCGCCATCGCCGACGGTGGCGTGCAGGTCGATACAGCACCAGTGCGGCTGCGGCTGTCCGATGGCACCGACTACCCGCTGCCCGGCACGCTGGAATTTGCCGACGTGGACGTG
Source organism: Stenotrophomonas sp. WED208 (assembly GCF_040984485.1). Taxonomy (NCBI): domain Bacteria; kingdom Pseudomonadati; phylum Pseudomonadota; class Gammaproteobacteria; order Lysobacterales; family Lysobacteraceae; genus Stenotrophomonas; species Stenotrophomonas sp. WED208. The sequence goes on along the minus strand of NZ_JAZARB010000001.1, from coordinate 3,603,543 downwards.
CAGCAGGAAACCGGCAGCATCACCCTGCGTGCGCGTTTCCCCAACCCGGATGGGCAGCTGCTGCCGGGCATGTATGTGCGCGCATTGGTGGGGCAGGGTACCCGCCAGCAGGCACTGCTGGTGCCACAGGCCGCGGTCGATCGCAGCCCCAAGGGCGAGGCACAGGCGTGGCTGGTGGACAAGGACGGCAAGGCGCGGCTGCGCCTGTTCCGCACCGCGCGTGCGGTGGGCGACCAGTGGCTGGTGCTCGATGGCCTGGCCGCCGGTGAACAGGTGGTGGTGGCCGGCGCGCAGGGCCTGGCCGATGGCATGACGGTACGGGTGAAGCCTGCGCCGGCACCGGCCGGGAAGGACTGAGCAGATGCTGCCGCGCTTCTTCATCCATCGCCCGGTATTCGCCTGGGTCCTGGCGATCTGCATCATGGCCTTCGGCACCATCGCGGTGACCCAGCTGCCGGTGGAGCAGTACCCGGACATCGCGCCGCCGCAGGTCAACATCACCGCGAACTACACCGGCGCCTCGGCGCAGACGGTGGAAGACAGCGTCACCCAGGTGATCGAACAGCAGATCAAGGGCATCGATCACCTGTTGTATTTCTCGTCGACCAGTTCGTCATCGGGGCAGGCGCGCATCACGGTCACCTTCGACCAGAGCGCCAACCCGGATATCGCCCAGGTGCAGGTGCAGAACAGCGTCAACCAGGCCATCAACCGGCTGCCGCAGGAAGTGCAGCAGCAGGGCGTGACGGTCGCCAAGTCGCAGGGCGATTCGCTGATGGTGGTCTCGTTGTACGACACCAGCCGGCGCATGGAGCGCGTGGACGTCTCCGATTTCCTGGTCAGTAACGTACAGGACCCGATCAGCCGCATTCCAGGTGTCGGCGAGATCAACGTGTTCGGCTCGGCTTACGCAATGCGTGTGTGGCTGGACCCGCACAAGCTGCGCGCCTATGACCTGATGCCCTCGGACGTGCGCGCCGCGATCCAGGCGCAGAACACCCAGGTGACGGCGGGTGAGCTGGGCGCGATGCCGTCCAGCCCGACGCAGAGCCTCAACGCCACGGTCACCGCGCAGTCACGCCTGCAGACCCCCGAACAGTTCCGCGCGATCATCCTGCGCACCCTGCCCAATGGCGCGGCGGTGTTGCTGGGCGACGTCGCGCGGGTCGAGATCGGCGCGGAGAACTACCAGACCAGCAGCTATCTCAACGGCTATCCGGCGGCTGGCTTCTCGGTCACCCTGGCCTCCGGTGCCAACGCATTGGCCACCGCCGATGCGGTCCGCGCGGAGATCGAACGGCTGCGGCCGACCTTCCCGCCGGGGCTGCAGGTGGCCTATCCGCGTGACAGCACACCGTTCGTGCGGGTCTCGATCGAGGGGGTCATCCATACCCTCATCGAAGCCATCGTGCTGGTGGTGGTGGTGATGTTCCTGTTCCTGCAGAACCTGCGTGCCACCTTGATCCCGGCGATCACGGTACCGGTGGTGCTGCTGGGCACCTTCGGCGTACTGGCGGTTGCCGGATTCACCATCAATACGCTGACCTTGTTCGCGATGGTGCTGGCGATCGGCCTGCTGGTCGACGACGCGATCGTGGTGGTGGAAAACGTGGAGCGCATCATCCACGACGAGCATCTGCCGCCGCGCGAGGCGACCGAAAAGTCGATGGGAGAGATCACCGGCGCGTTGATCGGCATCACCGTGGTGCTCGGTGCGGTGTTCCTGCCGATGGCGCTGTTCGGTGGTTCCACCGGCATCATCTACCGGCAGTTCTCGATCACGATTGCATCTGCCATGGCATTGTCGGCGTTGGTGGCGCTGACGCTGACCCCGGCGCTGTGCGCGACCCTGCTCAAGCCGTCTTCGGCGCAGAAGCCACAGGGTCGTTTCTTCCGGGCGTTCAACCGGGGCGTCGAGCGCAGCCAGCTGGCCTACCAGGGAAAGCTCGGTGGCGTCGTTACCCGGCCGCGGCGCTGGATGGCGTTCTACCTGCTGCTGGTGGTCGCCATGGTCGCGCTGTACGCACGGATGCCGACCGGTTTCCTGCCGGTGGAAGACCAGGGCCAGGTCACCTTCCAGTTCGCCACGCCGGAAGGCACGCCGATGGCACGTACCGAAGCGCTGGGCGAGCAGATCAGCCGCTACTTCATGGAGCACGAAAAGCAGAACCTGGACGTGGTGTTCGTGGTGGTCGGCCGCAACAATGCCGGCACCGGCCAGAACGCCGGGCAGGGCTTCCTCGCACTGAAACCCTGGGATGAGCGCACGGGCGACAACACCGCTGCGGCGATCATCACGCGAGCCAATGCCTACTTCCGCAGCTTGCCGGATGCCAAGGTCAATGTACTGGCACCGCCGGCGGTGCGTGGACTGGGCCAGTCCAGTGGCTTCGAACTGTGGCTGCAGGACACCAGCGCGGCCGGGCGCGTGGCCCTGCAGTCAGCGCAGGAACAGGTGGTGCGTGCGGCCGGCGAAGACGATGGGCTCACCTCGGTGCGCCTGAACGGTCTGGGCGACAAGGCCGAGCTGCGGCTGGACATCGACCATGCCCAGGCCAGCGCGCTGGGCCTGGCACAGGCCGACATCAATTCCACGCTGTCGGCGGCCTGGGGCGGCAGTTACATCAACGATTTCCTCGATCGTGGCCGGGTCAAGCGGGTCTACATGCAGGGCGACCAGCCCTACCGCAGCGTGCCCGACGACATCGGCCAGTGGTATGTGCGCGGTGGCAACGGCCAGATGGCGTCGTTCGCCAGTTTCGCCAGCAGCCACTGGGCACGCGGGCCGCAGCTGCAGCAGCGTTTCAATGGCCTGCCGGCAATGCAGATCCAGGGCAGCGCAGCTGAAGGGCGCAGCTCGGGCGAAGCGATGCAGCGCATGCAGGCGCTGGTTGCCGATCAACCCGGGTTCGACCTGCAGTGGAGTGGCCTGTCCTACCAGGAACAACTGGCCAGCAACCAGACGTTGTGGCTGTACACCGCCTCCATTGCTTTCATCTTCCTGTGCCTGGCGGCGCTCTATGAGAGCTGGACGGTGCCGGTGGCGGTGGTGCTGGTGATCCCGCTGGGCGTGATTGGTACGGTGCTGGCGACCACCGCGGCCGGGTTCGTCAACGACATCTACTTCCAGGTCGGTCTGCTGACGACCATCGGCCTGTCGGCCAAGAACGCGATCCTGATCGTGGAGTTTGCCGAGGCACGCTATCGCGCCGGCAGTTCAGCGGTGGAAGCGGCCCTGCAGGGCGCACGACTGCGCCTGCGCCCGATCGTGATGACGTCGTTGGCCTTCGTGGCTGGTGTGATCCCGTTGGCGTTGGCGACCGGTGCAGGCGCGGTCAGCCGCCGTGAAATCGGCATGAGCGTGATCGGCGGCATGGTCTCCGGTACGGTGCTGGCGGTGGTGCTGGTGCCGTTGTTCTTCGTGCTGGTGCGCCGCCTGGGCCGGTCACGGCCGCAGGACTGAGGGGGGACGCGGCTGTCATCTGGCTGCCGCAGCACCCTCACCCGTTCTTTGCCCAGGTGTCGCTAGCGTAGGTCGTCCCCGTCCCCCACGGAGACCTGCCATGTGGCTGCTCGATCATCTCTGGCCCGGCCGCAGACCCGTACCTCCCCCGGTCGCGGTCGAGCCGCAGGCGTCGCCCCGCCGGCCCTGGCTGAAACGACCGGTGCGGGCCGGTCGCAGCGGCATGGCTCCCTGGCAGAAGGTTGCCGCACCGCCACGACGCACGCGCCACTAACCGGTGCGGTCGGCGGGGTGATTGACCCCGTCATTGACCGGGATCACGCCCAGCGCGAACGGGTCGATGCCCTCCAGGCAGGCCACGTTGTAACCGTACTGCTCCGGGTTGGAGCGGCGCCGGTGATGGGTGTAGATGCCGCATACGCCACAGAAGTAGTGCTCGGCCACATGGGTGTTGAACTGGTACAGCTGCAGGTGGTTCTGCCCGCGCACCACCTGCAGTCCCGCGCGGGTGACGCTGGCGGCAATGGCACCCCGGCGCCGACACATCGAGCAGTCGCAGCGACGCGGATCGACGATGCCGTCCGGCAGGTCCAGCAGCAGTTCGACCGTGCCGCAATGGCAGGTGGCGCGGTGCCGGGGTTGGACCGGAACGCCGGCCACGGAAGTGATGCCCATCGTTGCTCCTGTGAAGTGAACCTGGCCGCAGAGGCCGCCGCCGACGGTGCGCCGGCCTGCCTGAACGGTCCGTAGATGCCACGGTGAACCCGCTTGTGGCTAACTATGCGGCTTCAAGACCGCGACAGGATGCCAGTGAAAGCCGCAGGACGATGGATGACAGGAAGTGCCATGGCGCTGCTGGCGCTGTGGGTGACCGGGCTGCTGACCTATCAGTTGCCGGGGCCGGGCTGGCTGGCCACCGGCGTCGCCGGGCTGTGGCTGCTGGTGGCGCTGTGGGCGTCGTGGCGGGTCGCGCGGGGCCGTGCCTCGCGCCGACTGGGCCTGGCCTTCGGGGCATCGCTGGCACTGGCCGGCCTGTGGTGGCTGCTGCTGACCCCACGCCAGGACCGGCTGTGGGCCGATGACGTGGCCCAGCGTCTGCACGTGGTGTCCTTCGATGGCCGCCACGTCGTGCTGGACAACGTGCGCGACTTCCGCTGGCGCACCGAAACCGACTACGACGCACACTGGGTGCGCCGCGAGTACGACCTGGACCAGCTGCGCTCGGCCGACCTGGTGCTGTCGTACTGGATGGGCCCGGCGATCGCCCACACCCTGATCTCGTTTGGTTTCGAGGACGGTCGCCACGTGGTGTTCTCGCTGGAGATCCGCAAGGAGCGCGGTGAATCGTTTTCTGCGCTGGGCGGCTTCTTCCGGAAATTCGAGATGACCCTGGTGGCCTCGGAAGAGACCGACATCATCCGCACGCGTACCAACGCGCGGGGCGAGGATGTCTACCTGTACCGCCTGCACGGCATGGATCGCGCGCAGCTGAAGGAACTGTTCGCTGCGTACATCGAACAGGCGCGTGAACTGGATGCCAAGCCGGGCTTCTACAACACGCTGACCAGCAACTGCACGACCATCGTCTTCGACCTGGCCCGCCACATCGCACCGCGCCTGCCGCTGGACTATCGCCTGCTGCTGTCCGGGTATCTGGCCGAGTACGCGCAGGAGGTGGGTGCGCTCACGCCGGGTGTGCCGTACGCCGAGCTGCATGACAAGGGCCGCATCACCCAGCGTGCGCTGGACCTGGGCAGCGGCGACCACTTCTCCACCGTGATCCGCCAGGGCGTGCCCGGCACCGAGCAGGACCCGCAGTAATGACCCGACTCTTCCTGATCCGCTGGCAGCGCGCGCTGCCGGTGTTGTTCGCCGCCTTCCTGCTGCTGGGCAGCAGCGGCTGCGCGATGGTGACCGTCAAGCAGGTCAAATCCAGCGATTCGCTGGTCAACAAGCGCGCCGACGTGCTCAACACCGGCAAGCTCAGCCCGGCCGCGCGCGAGACGCTCAGCGCGGCGGGCCTGGATGAGTCGCAGTGCGAGAAGGACTTCCTGGTCTGCCGCAGCACGTTGTTGATGACCGATGACCTCAATGTCGAGCAGCGGTTGTCGGCGCTGTCCGAACTGTGGGTGAAGGCCGCGCTGGCATTGACGCCGAAGAAGACCGCCGCCGGCGATCCGCCGATGAGCGATGCGGCGCTGGACGCCTGGCTGGAAGCCGCGCGCTATGCCTATGCCTACCTGTTCTACAGCGGCCGCTCACCGTCCGACCGGGCCTTCGAGGACCGGCAGACGCAGGTGCGCGACTACTACAACTACGCGGCAGAGAAGGCGGCAGTGGTGCTGTTCGTACGCGCACGCGCCGCTGCGCTGGCCGGCGAGGACTATACGAAGCCGCTCACGGTCGGTAGCTGGTCGCTGGCCTCCAACTACCAGCAGCTGGGCCTGAAGAGCATTCCGGCGCAGCTGGTGCCGGCGGGAACGGTCAGCTTCGTCGGCCTGCGCAGCACCTATCGCCGCGATGGCTTCGGTGCCGAGCTGGTGATGGTGATGGACCCGCCGAAACTGGTCGCGCCAGTGATCGCGCCGGACGGCCCAAAGGCTGAAACCGCGCAGGACGACGAGGACGACGAGCGTCGTGGCCGCCGCCACCGCCATGACGATTCGGTGCCCGAGTTCAGTGAGATGTCCTCGATCAACGTCACCGCACTGCTGCGGTTCGAGGGCAGCAGCCTGGAAGACGTGATGCGCACACGCCGGGTCGAGCTGGATGCCTATTCGCCGGAGGCGACCGAGCGCATCACCCTGCACGGCGAGCAGGTGCCGCTGGCCGGCAATTTCACCGCCGCCTACGGCCTGTGGCTGGCGCAGAGTGGCTTCGCCCGGCAGTCGCTACGCACCCTGTTCGGGATGAGCGAGGGCATCGGCGAGCCGCACATCTACCTGATGCAGCCGTGGGACCCGAACCGCCGCATCATCTTCATGCTGCACGGCCTGGCCAGCAGCCCGGAAGCGTGGGTGAACCTGGCCAACGAGATCATGGGTGACCCCGAGCTGCGCCAGCAGTTCCAGGTGTGGCAGGTCTATTACCCGACCAATGCGCCGATCGCGTTGAACCGCTACGAGATCGCCAATGCGTTCAACGACACGCTGAAGCATTTCGACCCCAACGGCAGCACGCGTGCGTCGAAGGACATGGTCTACATCGGCCACAGCATGGGCGGCGTGCTGGCGCGCTTGCTGGTGAGCGATTCCGGCGATGTACTGTGGAACGACCTGCTGGCCAACTACGATCTGAAGGGCGAGCGCCTGAAACGGGTGCAGACCAAACTGGGCCCGTTGCTGCACTTCAAGGCACAGCCGAACGTGGAGCGTGCGATCTTCATCGCTGCCCCACACCAGGGCACCGACATCGCAGGCAACAAGGTCGGTCGCCTGATCGGTCGCCTGGTGCGCCTGCCGCTGACCATCCTCGGCAAGTTCGAGGACGTGTTCATGGCACTCGCACAGGCCGAGCAGCAGGAGGACGGCACCGCCAAGCCGAAGATTCCCAACAGCATCGACAACCTCAAGGCCAGCGATCCGTTCGTGAAGGCCGCTGCGCAGCTGCCGATCGAAGCGGGCCTGAAGTACCACTCGATCATCGCCCAGCGCAAACCGGAACTGCCGGTGGAAAAGTCCGATGACGGGCTGGTGCCGTACTGGAGTGCGCACCTGCCGGGTGCGTTGTCGGAGAAGGTGATCATTTCCGGTCACAGCGTGCAGGAGACCCCGCAGGCCGTGCTGGAAGTGCGGCGCATCCTGCACCGGGATATCGATGACATGGGGACGGGTACCCGGTAGTGCCGGCCGCTGGCCGGCATTATCTGGACATTCCAGCGTTCGTGAGGTTGCCGGCCAGCGGCCGGCACTACCGCAATGCGGCTGCCTACACCCGCCGCGCGATCACCGTGGACAGCAGCGCCAGGCCGAAGGTGATCGCCAGGCACAGCAGGTAGCCGGTGTGTGGCGCGGCTTCCACGAACAGCGCGAACAGTGCACCGGAAACCGCCAGCGCGGTGGTCACCGACAGCGCCTCGCTCAACTGCAGCGCCGAGGTGTTGGCGCCCTGCTCATGCGGCGCGGACAACGACAGCGTCAGCACCGACAGGCTGGCGTAGATCATGCCCATGCCGAAGCCGGTCACCGCCCAGCCGACCAGCGCCACGGGCAGCGGCACCGCATTGAACAACACGGCCAGTGTGGCGGCGATGCCGACCGTCATCAGCGGTGTGCCCACGCGGAGCAGCTGCTGGCGCGACCAGCCGCGCTGCTGATGGCCCTGCAGCCAGGAGCCGGCGAACCAGCCCAGTGCACCGAGGCTGAGCACCGCGCCGGCCCAGCTGGGCGAGAGTCCGCGTTCGCGCTGCAGCAGCAGCGGCAGATAGGCTTCGCAGGCGAAGAAGGCCGCAGCGGCGATGCCACGCAGCGCGATCACGCTGGGCAACCCGCGGCGCAGCAGCAGCGTGCCGGCCGGCAGCAGGCGGTGCACGCAGAACAGCAGCGCCAGCAGCGCTGCGCCAATGCAGAGCAGGGCAGGCAGGCCGCGCTGCTGGCCACCGAAGTACAGCAGCAGCGCCGCCAGCGAGGCGCCGCTGGCCCAACGCACCACGTTGCCGCGACCATCGTCGCTGCTTCCTGCATCGGTCGGTTGCATGCGCGCCAGCGCCGGGCGCAGCAGCAGCGCGGCCGGGACCGCCAGCAGCGGTACCGCCAGGAACACCCAGCGCCAGCCGAGATGCTGCACGATCAACCCGCTCAGCGCGGGGCCGATCATCGACGGCACCACCCAGCCGGCCGAGAACGCGGCGAATACCTTCGGGCGCAGGTGCTCGGGATAGCTGCGCCCGACCATCACGTACAGTGAAACCGAGATCGCGCCCGCACCCAGGCCCTGCAGCAGGCGCCCGGCCACCAGCATGCCCATCCGCATCGCAAAGCCGGCCAGCAGCAGGCCCAGCACGAAGCAGGCCAGGCCGTACCACAGTGGCCTGGCGGGGCCATGGCGGTCGGCCCAGCGTCCGGCCAGGGTCATGCCGATCACACTGGTGGCCAGGGTACCGCCGAAGGCCAGCGCATACAGGCGCAGACCATCCAGCGCCTCGGCCACGGTGGGCATGGCGGCGGCCACCGCCAGGGCCTCGAAGGCATGCAGCGCCACCAGCGCCACCATGCCGATGGTGGTGGCGCGGTAGCGCGAGGACAGGATCGACGTATCGGACGGCGCGATGGCGTCGGCGGGCGAGAGGGTCGGGGTCATACGGGTCAGATGCGGGCCGCGCTTGTCAACTGGCGGCGAAGATAGCAGCATGACACCTCAACAGCAGTTGAGGTCAAGCAATGGTGTCCCAGGAACTGAGCGTGGGCGAAGTCGCCCAGCGCAGTGGCGTGGCGGTTTCCGCGCTGCATTTCTACGAGCGCAAGGGGCTGATCAGCAGCCTGCGCACCTCGGGCAACCAGCGCCGCTACAGCCGCGACGTGCTGCGCCGGCTGGCGGTGATCCGCGTCGCGCAGCGCGTGGGCATGCCGCTGGAAGCGGTCGGCCGTGCCTTCGAAAGCCTGCCCGAGGGGCGCGCACCGACCAAGGCCGACTGGGCCAAGCTGTCCGCGCGTTGGCGCACCGAGCTGGAGGAACGCATCCACATGCTGCAACTGCTGCGCGACGAACTGACCGGCTGCATCGGCTGCGGCTGCCTGTCGCTGCAGCGCTGCCGCCTGGCCAACCCGGGGGATGTGCTCGGCGAGCGCGGCGACGGCCCGATGCGCTGGGAGTGACCCACGAAAAGGGGACGGAGGGGATTAAGTCGTTAATGCACAAACGACTTAATCCCCTCCGTCCCCTTTTTTCTTACCAGACCGTGATCGTCTCGCCGCTCTGGATGCCTTCCACCGCGCGCTGGAAAGCCAGCGCCGCACGCTGCGCGCTCACCGCTTCAAAGCCAGGGAAGTAGGGGCCGTAGGCCGCCATCGATTCGATCAGCACGTTCGGGCTGACTACGTTGATGCGCAGGCCGCGCGGCAGCAGCTCGAGTGCGGCGGCGCGCACGAAGCCCTCCAGTGCGGCATTCACCGAGGTGGCGTTGACGCCATCGCGGATCGGCTGTGCGCTGACGATGCCGCTGGTCAGGGTGATCGAACCGCCGGCGTTGAGGTGGTGCTGCGCGGCCAGTGCCAGTCGCACCTGGCCCAGCAGCTTGTCCTGCAGGCCGATGTTGAACTGCTCGGGCGTCATCTCCTGCAGCGGGCCGAAGTGCAGCTTGCCAGCGGTTGAGATCACCGCATCGACCTGGCCGGTACGCGCGAACAGTTCGGCAACGCTGGCGTCGTCGGTCAGGTCGACGCGCAGCTCACCGCTGTTGCGGCCGGCGGCGAGGATCTGATGCTGCTGGCCGAGCTGGTGGGCGACTGCCTGGCCGAGGGTGCCGCTGGCACCGACGAGGAGGATCTTCATGGCCGTTCCTTGCGAGAGGGGGAATGGGCGCAGTCTGCGCCCTCACAGCGGGGTTAGGTAAGCGGCGTATGCTTCGCAGATTCCTAACTCTGGATTAGCAATGGATACCCTTCGCTGCATGCAGGCCTTCGTGGCGGTGGCCGAGCGTGGCAGCTTCGCCGGCGCCGCCGAACAGCTGCAGGTCTCAGCGGTGATGGTCGGCAAGTACATCCAGCAGCTGGAGGCGCACCTGGGCACTGCGTTGCTGCAACGGAACACCCGCCGTCAGCGCCTGACTGAAGCCGGCAGCGCCTACCTGGCCGGGTGCCGGCAGGTGCTGGAGCAGGTGCAGCAGGTCGAGGCCGACGTGGCCGGCCTGCAGGTTCAACCTCGCGGACTGCTGCGGGTCAGCGCGCCAACCACCTGGGGCAGTTGCGTGCTGGCGCCACAACTGGCCGGCCTGCTGCGCGCGCAGCCGCAGTTGAACATCGAGCTGGACCTGAGCAACCGCCGCGTGGACCTGATCGAGGATGGCTTCGACGTGGCGATCCGGGTCGGGCCGCTGCCATCGCAGGAGGTGGTGGCGCGGCCGCTGCCCCCCTATGCGATGAGCCTGTGTGCGGCGCCGTCGTACCTGCGCCGGCGCGGCACGCCGCGCACGCCTGCGGATCTGCAGGGGCATGATTGCCTCAGCCACCTGGCCTGGCGCGGCGGCCATGGTTGGCAGCTGGCCAACGGCGAACAGGTGGATTGGGAGGCGCGGTTGACCTGCAACGATGGAGTCGCGTTGCGCGAGGCCGCCGTGGCCGGGGCGGGACTGGTGCTGCAGCCGACCGCGCTGCTGGCCGGCGAGATCGCGGCCGGGCGGTTGAAGCCGCTGCTGCGCGACTACCTGCCCGAGCCGCGGCCGATGCATCTGATCTACCTGCCGGATCGACGGCCGCGCCCGCGGTTGCAGTGCTTCGTCGATTTCGTCATGGCCACATTGGGGCGGTGATCGTCGGGCGAGCCGGGGTCAGATCCCTTTGCCTCGGCAAAGAGATCTGACCCCAGGAGGTCAATCATTCGCCGCAGACAACTCCTGCCCGCGCACCTGCGCGGCGCGCAGCGCGGTGTCCACCAGCGCCTCGAAACCACCGGCCTGGAAGCTCTCGATCGCGGCCTGGGTGGTGCCGTTCGGCGAGGTCACGCGACGGCGCAGCTCGGCCGGGCTTTCACCGGCCTCATCAAGCATGCGCGAGGCGCCCAGCAGGGTCTGCACCACCAGCGCACGCGCAGCGTCGGCCGGCAGGCCCTGGGCGATCCCCGCCGCTTCCATCGCTTCTGCCAGCAGGAATACGTAGGCGGGGCCGCTGCCGGACACCGCAGTGACCGAATCCATCAGCGATTCGCTGTCGATCCACACCGTGCGCCCGGCACTGGCCAGCACCTGTTCGGCGCGCGCGTGCTGCTGTGCATCCACCGATGGCGTGGCATACAGGCCGGTCACGCCGGCGCCGAGCAGGGCGGGGGTGTTGGGCATCGCGCGCACCACCGCCAGGCTGCCACCCAGCCAGCGTTCCAGCTGCGCGCTGGTGATGCCGGCGGCGATCGACACCACCAATGGCCGGTTCGCCTGCGCCAGCGCCTGCAGCGACTGGCACACATCGCGCAGCACCTGCGGCTTCACCGCCAGCAGCCAGGTGCGGCCCTGTGCGGCCGCATCGGCGGCGTTGTCGTGTACCTGCACGCCGAAATCGGTGGCCAGCGACTCGCGCAGTGCTGCAACCGGTTCGGCCACGTGGATGTGTGCGGCAGGCGCGCCCTGGCGGATCAGGCCGGCGATCAGGCTGCGGGCCATGTTGCCGCCGCCGATGAAGGTGATGGAATCAGCTGCCATGGAAGTCTCCTTGGAAAGTCAGGCCGGGCGCGGGCGGGCGCCGAACAGGGCGGTGCCGATGCGCACCAGGGTGGCCCCCTCGGCGATGGCTTCGGCGTAGTCGCTGCTCATGCCCATCGACAGCGTGTCGATCTGCGCGTGCTGGGCAGCCAGCGACTGGAAAAGTGTGCGCATGCGCACGAATGCATCCCGACGGCGCTCCGCTTCCGGCCACGGTGCGGGAATCGCCATCAGGCCACGCAGGCGCAGGCTGGGTTCGGCGGCAATCGCGGCGGCCAGTGCATCCACGTCTTCCGGTGCACAGCCATGCTTGCTGGATTCATCGTCGATGTTGACCTGGATCAGTACGTTCAGCGGGCCGCGCGTGGCCGGGCGATGGCGTGCCAGCGCGGTCACCAGCTTGGGACGGTCCACGCTCTGCACCCAGTCGAAATGGCTGGCCACGGCCTCGGCCTTGTTCGACTGCAGGTGGCCGATCAGGTGCCATTCCAGCGCCAGGTGCTGCAGCGCCTGCATCTTGGCCAGTGCTTCCTGCACGTAGTTCTCGCCGAAGGCGTGCTGGCCCTGCGCGGCCAGCGCCGCCACGGCCTCGGCCGGCTGGGTCTTGGACACCGCCAGCAGGCGTGGATCGGGCCTGCCAGCGGCCTCGGCGGCGGCGTGCAGGTTGCTCAGGATCTGGGGCAGGGGAGTGGCCACGTAACGCGTTCCGTTGAATCAGGAGGCTATACTGCCGCCCGGGGAAAGATCCTTCCAGTCGAAGCCGTTATTGGGGAGTAGCCGCTCATGGATATCGCCGAGCTGTTGGCGTTTTCCGTAAAGAACAAAGCGTCCGACCTGCATCTGTCCGCAGGCCTGCCGCCGATGATCCGCGTGGACGGCGACGTGCGCCGGATCAACATCCCAGCCCTGGACCACAAGCAGGTCCACGCGCTGGTGTACGACATCATGTCCGACAAGCAGCGCCGCGATTACGAGGAATTCCTCGAAGTGGACTTCTCCTTCGAGATCCCGTCGCTGGCGCGCTTCCGTGTCAACGCGTTCAACCAGAACCGCGGCGCCGGTGCGGTGTTCCGTACCATTCCGTCCGAGGTGCTCACCCTTGAGGACCTGGCCTGCCCGCCGCTGTTCCGCGAAGTGATCCAGCAGCCGCAGGGCCTGATCCTGGTGACCGGCCCGACCGGCTCGGGCAAGTCGACCACGCTGGCGGCGATGATCGACTACATCAACAAGAACGAATACGGCCACATCCTCACCGTCGAGGATCCGATCGAATTCGTGCACACCTCGCAGAAGTGCCTGATCAACCAGCGCGAAGTGCACCGCGACACGCATGGCTTCAACGAAGCGCTGCGCTCGGCGCTGCGTGAGGATCCGGACATCATCCTGGTCGGCGAGTTGCGCGACCTGGAAACCATCCGCCTGGCGCTGACCGCCGCGGAGACCGGCCACCTGGTGTTCGGCACCCTGCACACCAGCTCGGCGGCCAAGACCATCGACCGTATCATCGACGTGTTCCCGGCCGGCGAAAAGCCGATGGTGCGTTCGATGCTGTCCGAATCGCTGCGTGCGGTGATCTCGCAGGCGCTGCTGAAGAAGGTCGGTGGTGGTCGTACCGCTGCGTGGGAAATCATGGTCGGCACCCCGGCCATCCGCAACCTGATCCGCGAGGACAAGGTGGCGCAGATGTACTCGGCCATCCAGACCGGCCAGCAGTACGGCATGATGACCCTGGACCAGCACCTGCAGGACCTGGTCAAGCGCAGCCTGATCACCCGCAACCAGGCCCGCGACTACGCCAAGGACAAGCGCCTGTTCGAGTAAGGCGGGCAGCCACGGGGCGGCGTGCGCCAGTGCGCCGCCGTTCCCGCGCCGTTTCCGCCTCCGACCGTTTCCTGGTACATGCCCCATTGGGAGCCCGCCGTGAACACCACCGCGACCACCATCGATTTCACTTCGTTCCTCAAGCTGATGGCGCACCAGCGCGCCTCGGACCTGTTCATCACCGCAGGCATGCCGCCGGCGATGAAGGTCAACGGCAAGATCTCGCCGATCACGCAGACCCCGCTCACGCCGCAGCAGAGCCGCGACCTGGTGCTCAACGTGATGACCCCGGCGCAGCGCGAGGAATTCGAGAAGACCCACGAGTGCAACTTCGCCATCGGCCTGTCCGGTGTCGGCCGCTTCCGTGTCAGCTGCTTCTACCAGCGCAACCAGGTCGGCATGGTGCTGCGTCGCATCGAGACGCGCATTCCGACCGTGGAAGAGCTGAGCCTGCCGCCGATCATCAAGACGCTGGCGATGACCAAGCGCGGCATCATCCTGTTCGTCGGTGCCACCGGTACCGGTAAGTCGACCTCGCTGGCAGCGATGATCGGCTACCGCAACCAGAACTCGACCGGCCACATCATCACCATCGAAGACCCGATCGAGTTCGTGCACAAGCACGAGGGCTGCATCATCACCCAGCGCGAAGTCGGCATCGATACCGACAGCTGGGAAGCGGCCCTGAAGAACACCCTGCGCCAGGCGCCGGACGTGATCATGATCGGCGAGGTGCGTACCCGCGAAGGCATGGACCACGCCATCGCGTTCGCCGAAACCGGCCACCTGGTGCTGTGCACCCTGCATGCCAACAACGCCAACCAGGCGATGGACCGCATCGTCAACTTCTTCCCGGAAGACCGCCGCAACCAGCTGCTGATGGACCTGTCGCTGAACCTCAAGGGCGTGGTCGCGCAGCAGCTGATTCCTTCGCCGGATGGTCGCTCGCGCAAGGTGGCGATGGAGATCCTGCTGGGCACGCCGCTGGTGCAGGACTACATCCGCGACGGCGAGATCCACAAGCTGAAGGAAGTGATGAAGGATTCGGTCCAGCTGGGCATGAAGACCTTCGACCAGAGCCTGTTCGAGCTGTACCAGGCTGGCGAGATCAGCTACGAGGACGCGCTGCGCTACGCCGATTCGCAGAACGAGGTGCGCCTGCGCATCAAGCTCAGCCAGGGCGGCGACGCGCGCACCCTGTCGCAGGGGCTGGATGGCGTGGAGATCTCCGAGATCCGATGACCTGGGTGTTCCGTAGAGTCGAGCTTGCTCGACTGTTCTTTTCGAGCCGAGCAAGCTCGACCCTACGGGCGAGCGGCTGCGCGTATTGATGAGTTCCAGTCATGACCAACTGCAACGCTGCCCATTCAATCGGTTGCCCTTGCAGGCGTATCGTCAGCGCTCCCCCTCTGGAGCACGATGATGCAGACACGTGAACTGGGCCGCAGTGGCCTGAAGGTTTCCGCCCTGGGCCTGGGCTGCATGGGCCTGAGCCATGGCTATGGCCAACCAGTGCAGCAGGACCAGGGCATTGCCCTGCTGCACGCGGCGGTCGAACGCGGCGTGACCTTCTTCGATACCGCCGAGGTGTACGGGCCGTACACCAACGAAGACCTGCTCGGCCAGGCGCTGGCGCCGTATCGCGACAGGCTGGTGATCGCCACCAAGTTCGGCTTCAAGGATGCGCGCGTCGATACCGGCCTGGACAGCCGCCCGGAGAACATCCGTGCGGTGGCGGAGGCCAGCCTCAAGCGCCTGCGCACCGACCATATCGACCTGTTCTACCAGCACCGCGTCGACCCGAACGTGCCGATCGAGGACGTGGCCGGCACCGTGCGCGATCTGATCGCCGAAGGCAAGGTCGGCCACTTCGGCCTGTCCGAGGCCAGCGCCGCCACCGTGCGCCGTGCGCACGCGGTGCAGCCGGTTGCTGCCGTGCAGAGCGAGTACTCGCTGTGGTGGCGCGAGCCCGAGCGCGACCTGCTGCCGACTCTGCAGGAACTGGGCATCGGCTTCGTGCCGTTCAGTCCGCTCGGCCGCGGCTTCCTGACCGGCGCGATCAACGCCGACACCACCTTCGACGCCAACGATTTCCGCAACAGCGTACCGCGCTTCGAAGTGGAAGCCCGCCGCGCCAATCAGGCGCTGGTTGATCGCATCGCCACGATTGCTGCAGCACGCGGCGCGACGCCGGCGCAGGTGGCGCTGGCCTGGCTGCTGGCGCAGGCGCCGTGGATCGTGCCGATTCCGGGCACCACCAAGGTCCACCGCCTGGAAGAGAACCTGGGCGCGGCTGACCTGCAGCTCGCACCGGAAGAGCTGCAGCGCATCGCGCAGACGTTGGAAGAAATCTCCATCGTCGGCGAGCGCTACAACGCGCAGCGCGCCGCGCAGGCCAAGGGCTGACCGCCGGGCCACCCTGCCTCTGGCGGGTGCAGACCGAGGTGGGTGCGGACCGTTGGTCCGCACACCTCATCCCGCCATCGGCCCGCGCAGCGCATCAAGCACCGTGCGCATCGCTACGGTGACGTGGCGGCGCGACGGGTAATACGCGTAGTAGCCATCGAAGTGCGGGCACCAGTCGTCCAGCACCGACTGCAGGCGGCCATCGTCCAGCATCGGCTGCACCTGGTCCTCCGGCAGCCAGGCCAGCCCGCTGCCGGCCAGCGCGGCAGCACGGGTCATGCCCATGGTGTTGAAGGTCCATTGTCCGGTCACGCGCAGGCTCAGTTCGTTGCCGTCCTGGCCGAAATCCCACGGCATCAGCCCACCATGCGTAGGCAGGCGCAGGGTGATGCAGTTGTGGTTGGCCAGGTCGTGCGGATGCCGTGGCACCACATGCTGGCGGAAGTAGCTGGGTGCACCGACCACGCGCATGCGCAGCGGCGGGCTGATCGGCACGGCGATCATGTCGCGGGCCAGGCGTTCGCCGAGGCGGATGCCGATGTCGTAGCGCTCGGCGACGATATCGGCCAGGCCGTAGTCGGTGGTCAGTTCCACCTTCAGGTCCGGATACTGCTGCAGCAATGGCGCCAGCCGCGGCCAGGCAAGGTACTCGGCGGCATGGCCGGTGGCGTTGATGCGGATGGTGCCGGCCGGGCGTTCGCGATACTCCGTCAGCGCGGCCAGCTCATCCTCGATCTCGGCCAGGCGTGGAGCGAGGGTCTTGAGCAGGCGGGCGCCGGCCTCGGTGGTGGACACGCTGCGGGTGGTCCGGGTCAGCAGGCGCACGCCCAGGCGCTCTTCCAGGCCACGCAGGGCATGGCTGAGCGCGGACTGGGAGACACCCAGCTGGGCGGCCGCCCTGGTGAAGCTGCCTTCGCGGGCGACGTGGACGAAGGCCTGCAGGTCGTTGAGGTTTTCACGGGGCATGGCGGGATGATACGGCCGGGCTGCGCCCGGCACCTGCCGAAACAACGTCAATGGCAACGTCAAAAGCTGGCTTCCCGTGGGAGGCGGGGTGGCTCAGGTTGCGGGGGACGGCGCAAGTACGTCCATGTAGCCTCGGTCGCGCCATCCATGGCGCTCACGCCCCCGCAACCTGAGCCGCCCCGCCTTCGACAATTTCCCGCGAGCTGTTGGAACGGCTCCGACCTCATTCTGTGTAGGCGTGTGGGGATGTCGATTTCAGGGACTGTGGTTCGTCGAATGAATGACTTCAACGGGAGCTGCACATGAGCACTGACACCAAGCCGAAAGGCCCGGCCTCGTACTTCCCCTCCATCGAGAAGACCTACGGGCAGCCGGTGACGCACTGGTTCGGGCTGCTGGCGGGCAAGAAGGGCCTGAAACACATGGAACTGGTCAGCTTCCTGAAAAGCGAGCATGGGCTGGGCCATGGCCATGCCAACGCGCTGGTGGCGCATCACCTGGCCGGCAAGGGTTGAGCAGGCAACGCTGCGCTGAACGGCCGTGTGGGGCCTCGCCACACGGCCTTCAGGGTCGGGCAGACTGGGCGTCCATCCCGAGGCAGGACGCCCTCATGCAGGTCACGCTGGAAGCGATCACCCCCGACAACTACGAAGCGGTATGCGATCTCGACGTCAGCGAGGCGCAGCAGGACTTCGTCGCTGGCAATATCTGGTCGCTGGTGCAGGCAGCATTCCATCCCGGCTACCAGACCCGCGCCATCCAGGCCGATGGCGAGCTGGTCGGGTTCTTCATGTGGGTGCCGGAGACGCCGCAGCGGACGTCGATCTGGCGGTTCATGGTCGATCAGCGCTGGCAGGGGCGTGGCATCGGGCGGCGCGCGCTGGAACTGGCGCTGGCGCAGATCCGGGATACGCCCGGCCTGGCCGAGGTCGAGATCTGCTACAACCCGCACAATCCGGTGGCGGGCGCCTTCTATGGCAGCTTCGGTTTCGTCGAGACCGGCATGGACGATGATGGCGAGGACATGCTGGCCGTGCTGCCGGTGACGCCTCCGGAATAACCTGAATGGGCGAGCGCAGCTGAACGATTTCATCTGCAACTGTCATGCAGATCGTGTCTAATATCGCTCCCCACCTGCTGTTCCCCCACCCGCATGTCCCTTCCCGCCCATGGCCCCGCGCCGTGCGACGACGCTGACGGCCACCTGGTCACCGCCGGTCCGCTGACCCCGCCGCCCGACAGTGCCGGCACCACCGCCGACGAAAAAGCGCTGCGCCACTCGATCGCCGAGGACGTGCAGGGCATGGTGCTGGCCACGATGGTGGCCTCGCTCGGCCTGGCCATCTTCGCCAAGGGTGGGCTGATGATCGGCGGCATGGCCGGCATGGCCTTCCTGCTGCACTACTCAATGGGTTGGAACTTCGGCCTGGTGTTCGTGCTGGTCAACCTGCCGTTCTACTGGGTGGCGCTGCGTCGCATGGGCTGGGAATTCACCCTGAAGACCTTCGCTGCGGTCACCGCCTGTGGCGTGCTGACCGACCTGCTGCCGCGCTGGATCGACTTCTCGCACATCAACCCGCTGTATTCGGCGATCGTGGGCGGTGCGTTGTCCGGCCTGGGCATCCTGTTCTTCATCCGGCACCGTGCCAGCCTTGGCGGCATCGGCATCCTGGCGGTGTACCTGCAGCGCACCCGCGGCTGGAGCGCGGGCAAGGTGCAGATGTCCTACGACGCCTGCCTGATGGTGGCTGCGTTCTTCGTGTTGTCGCCGTCGAAGGTGCTGTACTCGGCCATCGGCGCGGTGGTGCTCAGCCTGGTGCTGATGTTCAACCACCGCCCGGGCCGCTACATGGGCGTGTGACGATTCGACGGTAGTGCCGGCCGCTGGCCGGCAACACCTGAGGCGTTCCGAGGCTGCCAGCCAGCGGCCGGCGCTACCGGGAGGCCTGCAACCACGGCGGTGACAGCGTCAGCAGCCGCGCATGCACCGGGCAGTCCTCGGCATGCGCACCGGGCAGGTAGCCCAGGCTCATCAGGAACTCGCCGGTGATCTCGCCGCCGGTGAAGCGGAACGTCTTCTTGAACAGCTTCACCCAGTCGGCCTTGCTGCGCTGGTGGTGCGCGTCCAGCCACGCCGCGAAGCTGCCATGGTTGGCCCGCAGCTGCTGGATCACCTGCGCGTTGTGGATTGCCGCCAGCACCTTCAGCCGGTTGCGGATGATGCCTGCGTCCGACAGCAGGCGTTCGATGTCCTGCTCGGCATACGCCGCCACGCGGTCCACATCGAAGCCGTCATAGGCCGCGCGGAAGCCCTCGCGCTTCTTCAGGATCGTTTCCCAGCTCAGGCCGGCCTGGTTGATTTCCAGCACCAGCCGCTCGAACAGCTCGCGCTCGTCACGCTGCGGAAAGCCGTACTCGTTGGCGTGGTAGTAGTCGTGCACCGGATGGCCCGGGGCGATGAGGCAGTAGCCGCTCATGGGGAAGACTCGTTGGATTCGGGTTCTGGATCGATGGCCAGCGCGGGGCGTCCGCCGATGGACAGCATCGGCCAACGCGGTGGCACAAGAGTGAGTTCGCCATCACGCAGGGCCTGGTTGATCGCCTCGGCCTGGCCGCTGACGGTGCCGAACAGCGAACCGGCCCGGCGCCAGTGGGCATCCCTGCCACGTGCGTACAGAACGCAGTCCGGGCCACGGTGGGTGTACAGCTCGCACAGCAGCACTTCGCCGGTGCCATCGCCGTCCAGGTCGCGATGCACGATCAGGCAGTCGCGCTCGCTCTGGGCGCAGGATTCGCCATTGATCGAACGTGTGGCCAGTGCCTGCCACCAATCGTCCGGCGGCGAGCTGGATCCCTTGGCCAGCTTCAACGTGCGCTGCAGGGCGACGATGTCCTGCGGCCCCTTGTCGAGGCGCTGTCCGTCGTCCCAGCGCGTGGTACGTGCCAGCGCGGCAGCGATCACCTGTGGCGCGTTGGCATCGGCGGTGATGGCCGGATCACGCTGCAGCTCGCGCAGCGCCTGCACGCCACGGCGCCCAAGATCGAAGCGCAGCACGTTGACGTCGCTGCTGGTGATCGCCGGCGGGTCCGCGCGCAGCCGCTCCAGCTGGCTGGACAGGGTCAGCCGCACCGGGTCCAGCAGCGGCGAGTTGCCCAGCAAGGCCAGTGCCAGCACCGCCCAGCACATCCATCGGTTGACCGGCTCCAGCATCTGCAACCAGCGGCTCTGCCGGCGCAGCACCGCCAGCGCGTAACCCACGGCATAGCCGGCCACGGCCAACGCGACGAGTACTGCCCAGAACCGGTCCATGGTCCAGCCGTACTGCACCACGCGCAGGCCCAGTGCGTACAGCGCCAGTGCGGCGTAGACCGGCAGTGCCAGCAGGCTGGCTTCAACCAGCCGGCGCAGCAGCAGGGGGTAGGGAGCGCTGTCTTCTCCCTGCTGGTAGACCGCATTGGTGAACGTCACCAGCAGCAGCGACAGCACCAGCAGCAGGCTGGCGGCCGAGCGGGTCTTCCACAGCGGTTCCAGCCCGGTCAGCGGCAGGCTCAGCACGAATAGCACGGCGATGAACGACAGCAGCGGCAGCAGTCCGCGGCAGATCGCGAACAGCACCTGGCGGGTGATCTGGATCGCGCGGTGCTGGGTGCGCCCGATCAGCACGCCGAACCCGGCCAGGCTGCCGGTGGCCAGTGCGATGAACGCGTCCTGCCGGAACAGGTCGCGGAAGATGGTCACGTCGAGCAGTTGGAACAGCGCCGCCCACAGCCACAACAGCAGCCAGGTCAGCCCGGTGAACAGCGCCGCCAGGGCCAGGGTCAGGCCGTTCTGCCAGGCGCGCTCGAACAGCTCCGGATAGCTGGCGCGCCAATGCCCGTGCTGCAACTGGAACTGCCACCAGGGCAGGGCCACGAACACTGCTACGGCCATGCCCACGGTCAGCGGGAACTGCAGCGCGCCCGAATCCAGCGCGGTCTCGCCGTTGAGGTTCCAGCCGATCCAGGCGGCCAGCGCCAGCACCACCACCGAGCCGAGCACCGCCTGCAGCCACAGGCGGCGCTGGCCCAGCTCGACCAGGCTCAATGCCACCGCGCTGGGAATGGCCAGCACCCAGGCGTACCAGCAGTAGCGCCAGCCGATATCGCGGAACGGCCACGCATCGGACAGTTCCTGCGCGGCATACAGCATCAGACCCTGCAGCAGGGCGATCAGGACGATGGCGCTGCGTGCCGGCAGGGTCAGGGGCGATGAAGACTGCATCGATGACCTTCCATGGCAAAGCACCATCCTAGCCCATCGCGGTTCGGCGCCATCGCGCGACCATCCCGCCCCCAGCAGGTAGAATGGGCCCATGCCTGTAACGCCGACCTCCCTTGCCGATCACCTGCTCGTCGCGCTGCCGTCGCTGCTCGACGCGACCTTTGCCCGCAGCGTCGCGCTGATCTGCCAGCACGACGAGAACGGCGCGATGGGCGTGCTGGTCAACCAGCCTTCCGAGTACACGCTGGGTGAAGTGCTTGCACAGATGGACATCACCACCGGTGATGGCGACCTGCAGGCGCGCATGGTGCTCAATGGCGGCCCGGTGCATCCCGAACGCGGCTTCGTCATCCATGACGACGCGCGCGCGTGGGATTCCAGCCTGACCGTGGGCGAGGGCCTGTACCTCACCACCTCGCGCGACATCCTCGAAGCGATGGCGCGCGGCGAAGGCCCGGCCAATGCCGTGGTCACCCTCGGCTGTGCCGGTTGGGGTGCAGGGCAGCTGGAAAGCGAGCTGTCCGAGAACAGCTGGCTGACCGTGCCGGCCGATGCCGAGCTGGTGTTCCAGCTGCCGCTGGAGCAGCGCTGGCAGGGTGCGGCCTCGCGCATCGGCGTGGACTTGTTCCGTCTGACCGATTACAGCGGCCATGTCTGAGCCGACCGCGCCCGCACCGGCGTCTGCTGCCCCGGCGATCCGCCGTGACGGCACCGTTCTGGGGTTCGACGTCGGCTCTCGCCGCATCGGCGTGGCCATCGGCAGTGCCTTCGCTGCGCATGCGCGCGCGGTGGCGGTGGTCGACGTGCACGGCAATGGCCCGGACTGGACCGCGATCGAACGCCTGCTCAAGGAATGGAAACCCGACGGCCTGGTGGTCGGCGACCCGCTGACCCTGGATGGCCAGGACCAGCCCAACCGCAAGCGTGCGCAGGGCTTCGCCCGCCAGCTGCGGGAACGCTTCAAGCTGCCGGTGGTGATGATCGACGAGCGTTCCAGCTCGGTCGAAGCCGCACGCCGCTTCGCCGTCGAGCGCGCCGAAGGGCGCAAGCGCCGCCGCGATGCGGCCGCTCTCGACGCCGTCGCCGCCGCGGTGATCATCGACCGCTGGCTGTCGTCCCCCGACGACGCCACCCCCATTCCCTGACTGCACGACTCCCGCCATGACTGCCCAGCAAATCGATGCCTCCGGACGCCTGCGCCACCTGTTGACCCTCGAGGGCCTGCCGCGCGAAACCCTGCTGCAGTTGCTCGACCGGGCAGGGCAGATCCGCGATACCGCGGTCGGTCGTGTCGGCAACAAGCGCCACGTGCTGGCCGGTTCGGCGGTGTGCACGCTGTTCTTCGAACCGTCCACGCGCACCCGCAGCTCGTTCCAGCTGGCTGCGCAGCGCCTGGGCGCCGATGTGCTGAACTTCGATGCCTCGACCTCGTCCACGCGCAAGGGCGAAACCGCCTGTGACACGCTGCGCAACCTGGAAGCGATGGGCGTACGCGGCTTCGTGGTGCGCCACCCCGATGATGGCGCCGTGGCCGCGCTGGCCGAAGCGGCCGGCGAGGGCACCGCGCTGATCAATGCCGGTGACGGCCGCAGCTCGCACCCGACCCAGGGCTTGCTGGACATGCTGACCCTGCGCCAGGCCAAGGGCCCGGATTTCTCGAAGCTGAAGGTGGTGATCGTCGGCGACGTAAAGCACTCGCGCGTGGCCCGCACCGACCTGCATGCGCTGCGCACGCTGGGCGTGGGCGAGATCCGCGTGTGTGGCCCGCAGTCGCTGCTGCCGGACGACGAGACCCTGAAGGGCTGCGTGGTCGGCGATGATTTCGACGCGATGCTGGAAGGCGTCGACGCGCTGATGATGCTGCGCCTGCAGCGCGAGCGCATGGAAGAAGGCCTGGTGCCGTCGCTGGAGCAGTACCACGCGCAGTACGGGCTGACCAACGAACGCCTGGCGCGCGCGGGCAAGGATGCCGCGGTGCTGCACCCGGGCCCGATCAACCGCGGCGTGGAAGTGACCGACGAGGTGGCCGACGGCCCGCAGTCGTGGGTGCTGCGCCAGGTCGCCAACGGCGTCGCCGTGCGCATGGCCGTGCTGGAAACGCTGCTGGGCTGACCCCTACTCTGGTAGGTGTCAACCTTGGTTGACACACTCACCGCCCGGTTCGTGCGCGCCCTGCTTTGGTAGATGCCAACCTTGGTTGGCACTATCCACCGGAGATCATGTCATCGGGCAGATCACATGATGCCCCAAGCTCCCATTCGCACCATGCATGGGGATATTGCCCCAACCGCGTCGTCAGCCCGGCCCTGATCGGATTTCCCATCAGGTACATCGCATGCCGGTGCAACGATTCGTCAGAGCGGATCGCATGATCGTGATAGCAGGCCTGCCAGAAGTGCCCGACTCGCCCCAGCAACCGGTTTGCCTGCTGGGCTGTGCGCGACTTGAAACGCTTCATGACGGTTTCCAGTGACCCGGCGCGCAGTTCGACCAGCCAGTGGATGTGGTCGGGCATGACCACGTAGGCAATCGAGCGGGTGAAGCCTTCCTGATCAAGTCGCTGGAACTCCCGTACTACGAGGGCGGCGACATCGTCGCTGGCGAGCAGCGGCGCGCGGCCTGTCACCACCGTTGTGAGGATGTAGCTGAGGCCGACGCTGGAGCGGCGGCCGATCAGGAGTCTGGTGTTCTGCATGGAGCAAGCATGGGCGGGCCTGCTTGCCGTGAACATCGGGGAATGATCTGGATTCGGGTAGGCCAGTGCCAACTAAGGTTGGCAACTACCAGAGCAGTCAGTGCCAACCAAGGTTGGCAGCTACCGGGAGCTGCGGCTCAGCGCTTCTGCGCGAACAGCCACGCCCACATCGCCGGGTCGGCATAGGTGGCGTCCCAGGCATTGTGATTGCCTTCCGGGTACTCGGTGTAGCGCACGTCGCGTGCGTGGGTGCCCTGGAATGCGCTGTGCAGCCTGCGGTCGTCATCCGGCGGAACCACGTCATCCTGCGCGCCGTGGAAGATCCAGATGGGGGTGTGCTGCAGTCGCCTGGCGATCGCGGCATAGGGATCGGATTCCTGGGCCACCTGTTCAACGAACAGGGTCGGCCGCTTCGCGCGCGGTGCGAACACGGCACCGCATACCGGCACGATCGCGGCAAAGCGGTGCGGGTCATCCAGCGCAATGTTCCAGCTGCCGTAGCCGCCCATCGACATGCCGGTCAGGTACTGGCGCGCCGGATCGGCGCCGAATTCGGCGATGGTCGCGTCCAGCGCAGCCACGGCCATGCGGTTGTTGCGGCCGCTCCATTCCGAGTGCTTCGCTGCCTGCGGGAAGACGACCAGGGCCGGGAAGTCGGCGTGCTCGCGCAGATACGGCCCCAGTCCCGAATACGTCTGCTTGACGCCGTCCCGGCCGCGTTCGCCCGAGCCGTGCAGGAACAGGATCACCGGGATGCCCGTGCTGTTGCCGGAGTGTGCGGGGCCTCCCGTCCGCACTCCGGCCGGAATGAAGACCTGGTAGTAGGCGGTCTCTCCGTCCACCTTCACGGCGCGGCCTTCGAAGTGGCCGCGCGCGCTGTGGGGTGTGCTGGCGCAACCGGCCAACATCATCAGCGACAGCAGTGGCAGCCAGCGGGGAAGCGATCGCAGCATGACGGAGCCCCAGTACATGGAATCCCTTTCATGCTATCCCCGCTCGTGCGCCAATGCCTTCTGCAGCGCAATAGGCCCCATCGGCAATCGTTTGCGCAGTGGGCACACGCGGAGCAGAATGCGGAGAGCTATCGGAGTGGCGCAGCCGCACATCATGGAACGAGGCAAAGGGATTATGGTCTGCGCGGCGCTGCTGGTGCTGGTCGCGGGATTGACATGGAAGGGGCTGCAGGCAGGCACGCATTCCGTGCCGGAAGCTTCCGACAGCCAGAGTGAGCCTGGCAGAGCGCCACCTTCGCAGTCTCCGCACCCGGCGGCGCGGCTGAACCGGGCCGATGCAGACTATCAGACCGCAGTCTGGTTGCTTCCGCGGGCGCAGGAACTGGCCAGTCGTTCCGACGCAGGTGATGCCGAGGCGAGCTATGAGCTCAGCCTCATCTATGGGGAATGCGTCTCGTTCTTCGATCCAACCCAGGACGAACCCACGGGCATGCCGCCCGATCGCAGGCCGGCGTTGTATCGCAGTGGTGCCTGGCTGTCCCAGCGCTGCGACGGCATCGATCGACAGGACGCGGGTGAAGCGTCGTTCCGCTACCGTCGACGGGCCGCCGAGCAGGGGCACTTTGCCGCGCAGATCATCGAGCGCTACTTTGGCGGCATGCTGCAGGGCGCATCGAGGCCTTCCACGGATGAACAGGTGTCGATCATCGAGAAGGCGCTTGCCCGCAACGATGGCCAGGCCTATCTCGCCTTGTCGGAAGGCCTGTCCTACGACCCGGGTGGCGTGCATGAGGCGCTGGCGCCCTATCCGGCCGGTACCGATGTGGATGCTGCTGCGTGGATGCTTGCTGCCTGCGATGCCGGTGTGCCGTGTGGCGCGGATTCGGTGCTGCTGCATGAGCTGTGTGGCACTGCAAGCCTGTGCGGCGAGGATTCGGTCGAGGCCGCACTCGGATTGAAACTGTCTCCGGAGGAGCTCGTCGTGGCGCGGCAGCAGGCCGATGCGCTGGCCATCCGGTCACGTGACCTGCGCGGGCGCCGCTGAGCGCAGGCCGTCAGTCCGCGCGCGGGAAACTGGCGATGATGTCCAACTGCTCCTTCGCCTCCGCATTGCCTTCGGCCGCCGCCGCCTGCACCTGCGCCATGTCCGGGTGCAGGACCACCAGCAGTGGATTCTCACAGACCGGGCAGTCGTACTCGGTGGCGTCCTCGTCCAGCTCCATCACCATGGCGCGCGAGCTGCCCTTCCATTCGCAGGCCGGGCAGGTGTGCTGCTGGTCGCGCCAGCCGGGCTGGAAATAGTTCTCGATCGTTGTTGCCATGGGATGTTCCGGGAAGGGAAGGGGGGCGGAGCCCTGCGTCGCAGGGCTCCGCGCCCGCAGGGATCAGTGCAGCAGCACCAGCGTGGCCAGGCCGAGGAAGGTGAAGAAGCCCATCGAGTCGGTCACGGCCGTCAGGAAGATGCCACTGGCCAACGCCGGATCGAAGCCGAAGCGTTTCAGGGTGAGTGGCACCAGCACGCCGGCCAGCGCCGCGAACAGCAGGTTGCAGGTCAGTGCAATGGCGATCACTGCCGACAGCCCTGGCGAGTGGAACCAGGCCAGCACGATCAGGCCCAGGATCGAGCCGAGCAGCAGGCCGTTCAGCGCGGCGACCCGCACTTCCTTCCACAGCAGCGTGCGCGCGTTGGAGGCACCGACCTGGCCCAGCGCCAGGCCGCGCACCATCAGCGCGAGCACCTGGGTGCCGGCATTGCCGCCGAGGCCGGCCACGATCGGCATCAGCACTGCCAGCGCGACCAGCTTGTCGATCGTGCCCTCGAAGTGGCCGACCACGCTGGAAGCCAGGAAAGCCGTGCACAGGTTGACCGACAGCCACATCAGGCGGCGGCGCATCGCGCGCCAGACTGGACTGAACAGATCCTCGTCCTCGTCCAGACCGGCGGCGCCCAGCGCCTGGTGCTCGGCCTGGCCGCGGATGATGTCGACCACGTCATCGATGGTGATGCGGCCAACGAGAATGTTGTTCTCGTCCACCACCGGCGCGGAGATCCAGTCATGGTCGGAGAACTGCCGCGCGACCTCCTGGTCGCTCTCGCCGACGTCGATGGCCGGCTGCTCGTCGTCGATCAGGCGGTTGATCGGCGTGGTGTCCTCATGGGTCACCAGTGCTGCCAGCGACACACGGCCGAGGTACTGGTGGCGCCGGCTGACCACGAACAGGTGATCGGTGTGGTCGGGCAGCTCGCCGCGCAGGCGCAGGTAGCGCAGCACCACGTCGACGTTGACGTCGGCGCGGACCGTCACTACGTCCGGATTCATCAGGCGGCCGGCGCTGTCCTCGGGGTAGGACAGCACCTGTTCCAGCCGCTCGCGGTTCTCGCGGTCCATCGACTTGAGGACTTCGTCGATGACCGTGTCTGGCAGGTCTTCGACCAGGTCGGCCAGATCGTCGATGTCCAGGTCTTCGACCGCGGCGATGATCTCGTCCGGGTCCATGTCTGCGAGCAGGCTTTCGCGCACGTCTTCGCCGACGTGGACCAGGACCTCGCCGTCGTCTTCCGGATCGACCAGGCCCCACACCACCTCGCGCTTGCCGGGCGGCAACGACTCGAGCAGGTTGCCGATCTCGGCGGGGGCAAGGGTGTTGACCAGGCGACGCACCGGGCCCAGCCGTCCGCTGTCCAGTGCATCGGACAGCATCCGCAGTTGGCGCGCAGTCTTGTCGTGGCGTACAGCTTCAGCCATCGCAGCTCCCGCGGGATAAGAAAAGCCGCGATCCCGGCAAGGATGCGGCAACAGGGGTGTTCAGCGCGTCATTATCGCAAGGGGATGTTTCAACGCATAGCCGCCGGGTGGTGGTAGTGCCGGCCGCTGGCCGGCAATCGTCCCCATCGAAGGCCATGAGGTTGCCGGCCAGCGGCCGGCACTACCCTTGGCGCTCAGGGCGTATCCGCCACCAGCGCCAGCCAGCGTTCGATGGCGCGGCGGTCGCGCGCGGACAGCAGCTTCGGCGCACGGGCGCGCAGTGTCCCCAGGTCGGCTTCGCGGATCGCACGGCGTACCTCCAGCAGCGTGCCCGGGTGCAGGCTGAATTCGGTCAGGCCCAGCGCCAGCAGCAGTGGGGTCATCCGCGCATCGCCTGCCATCTCGCCGCAGACCGCCACCGGAATGCGATGCCGCGCGCCGGTCTCGATCACCATCTGCAGCAGCCGCAGCACGGCCGGATGCAGCGGTGAATACAGCTCGCCCAGTGCCTCGTTGTTGCGGTCGGCGGCGAGCAGGTACTGCACCAGGTCGTTGGTGCCGATCGACAGGAAGTCGACCAGGTCGATGAAGCTCTCCAGTGCCAGCGCCGCGGCCGGCACCTCGATCATCGCACCCAACGGCACATGGTCGGACACCATGTGGCCTTCGCCGCGCAGCTGTTCGGTCAGCTTGAGCATGCGTCGGCGCACCGCCAGCAGCTCCTCGCGGGTGCTGACCATCGGCACCAGCACGCGCAGCTTGCCGTAGGCCGAGGCACGCAGGATCGCGCGCAGCTGGGTATCGGCCACCTTCGGCCGTGCCAGCGACAGGCGTACCCCGCGCAGTCCCAGGGCCGGGTTCTCTTCATTGCTCAGGGTCAGGCCGGTGCGGTCGGCCTTGTCCGCGCCCAGGTCGAGCGTGCGGATGGTGACCGGTCGCCCGCTCATGCCCAACGCGGCATCGCGGTAGGTCTGGAACTGTTCCTCTTCGTCCGGCAGCTCGTTGCGCTGCAGGAACAGGAACTCGGTGCGGTACAGGCCCAGCCCCTGCGCACCCAGCGCATGCGCCTGGGTCACATCCTCCAGCGATTCGGCATTGGCCAGCAGGGCGATGTCGACCTGGTCGCGGGTACGGCTGGGCTTGCTGCGCAGGCGGCCGAGCTCGCGCTGCTCGCGCGCATGTTCTTTCAGCCGGGCGCGGTAGTCCCGCAGGTTGTCGGCCTGCGGGTTGGCGGTGATGCTGCCGTCGGCGCCGTCGATGATCAGCACATCGCCATCGGCGATGCGGCTGAGCAGCTGCGGCACGTTGACGATCAGTGGCAGGTGCAGGCTGCGTGCCAGGATCGCGCTGTGCGACAGCGCGCTGCCGGCGGCAGTGACGATGCCGACCACGCCCTGGGCCTGCAGTTGCGCCAGCTCGGACGGGGCGATGTTGTCGCAGACCAGGATCTCGCCGGCCAGGCCCTTCACCGCCGGTGGCCGTTCGGGCTGCAGGAAGGCGTGGATGCGGCCGATCACGTGGTCGAGATCGTCCATGCGGCTCTTCAGGTAGGCATCGTCCATGCCATCGAAGACCTTGGCCAGGCGGTCGCGCTGCAGGCGCAAGGCATAGCCGGCGCTGTACGGGCCGCTGCGGATCAGCTCATCCAGCCCGAACAGCAGCTCGGGATCATCCAGCAGCAGGGCATGCAGGTCGAGGAACTCGCCTGCCTCCTGGTTCAATGCACCCTGCAGGCGCTGCCGCAGTTCGTGCATTTCCACGCGTGCGGCGTCCACCGCCCGGTGCAGGCGGGCCAGTTCGGCCTCGACCTGGCTGGTTGCGACACGTTGTTCAGCGACTTCCAGTGCATGCGGCAGGCGTACGCGGGCCCGGCCCATCGCAGTGCCACGGGCCGCACCATGACCGGCCAGCAGCTGTACCGGCCGCTGGCCGGAACCGAGCTGCCCGGCGCGTGCGCGTGGCACGCTCAGTTGTCCTCGTCGAAGCGGCGTTCGAACAGGCCGACCACCGCCTCCATCGCGGCGGCTTCGTCCTCGCCGTTGATCCGCACCGTGACCGGAGTGCCCTGGCCAGCGGCCAGCAGCATTACGCCCATGATGCTCTTGGCGTTGATCTCACGGCCCTTGGCGGCCATGGTCACGTTGCAGCGGAACGGCGCCAGGGTCTGCACCAGCTTGGCGGTGGCCCGGGCGTGCAGGCCCAGGCGGTTGCTGACGGTGAGTTCTCGTTCAAGCATCGTCGACTATCGCTCCATTACGGGTACCCGCCGCGGCTGTGGCGGGCAGTTGATCCAGTCCCTGTTCCGGATAATTCATCACCCGCAGCAACATCGGCAGGCTCAGCGCCGACACCCGGCGAACCGGGGTCCCCAGCCGGGCCAGCTGCCCGGCAAGGTTGGCGGGGCTGGCGCCGTACAGGTCGGTCAGGATCAGCACGCCTTCCCCCCCATCGACCCGCCGCAGGGCGGCCGAGGCGAGCGGGAGCAGGGCGTCCAGGTCTGCGTCGAACGGTACTTCGAAAGCTTCGGTTTTCAGCGGCAACTGCCGCAGGAGCCGGGTCGCCACGTCAAGCAGGGCGGTCCCGACCCCGGGATGTGTTACGAGGAGAATGCCACAGGTCATTACTGCACGTTAACAGGTCAAGGTGAATCGGCGATAGCAGCAGATGAGGGGCACTGTGTCCCGTATTCAGCGTTACCGGGGTCAGAGCCCTTTTCCCCTGGAAAAGGGATCCGACCCCATGCGTTTTTCGATGCCTGACCGGGATTCATCCACGCATGGCGTGGATCTACCGTGTCGACCAAGGTCGACACCTACCAACAGCAACACAGAATGCCGTCCCGACAAATCGCGGGAATCTGTCGAAGGCGGGGTGGGTCAGCAAGCGGGGGCGTGAGCCGCATGGATGCGGCGACCGAGCTTACAGGGACGTACTTGCAGCGTCCCCCGCTTGTTGGTCCACCCCGCCTACCCACGGAATGCCGGCTTTTGCTTTTGCTTTTGCTGTTGCCGGCCAGCGGCCGGCACTACCAGCGGGTGCCGGGTGCAGCCCGGCCGACCCCCTCAATCCTGTTCGCGGTGATACGTCGCCACGTCTTCCCAGCCCATCTCGCGGGCATGCCGCGCCATGCGCTCGGCCAGGAACACCGAGCGATGCTTGCCGCCGGTGCAGCCGAACGCCACGGTCACATAGCTGCGGGTGCCATCGCCCAGCTTCGGCAGCCAGGTATCGAGGAAATCCATCAGCTGGGTCAGGTAACGCTGCACATCCGGCTGCGCTTCCAGGTAGTCGCGCACGCCGGGCTCACGACCGCTGAGCGCACGCAGATCCGGATCCCAGTGCGGATTGGGCAGCACCCGCGCATCGAACACGAAGTCCGCCTCGGCCGGTACGCCGCGCTTGTAGGCGAACGATTCGAACAGCAGCGACAGGCGCGTGGCGTGGTCCAGCGCGAACTCGGTGATGATGCGCCGCCGCAGCTGGTGCACATTGAGGTTGCTGGTGTCGATCACCGCATCGGCCTCGCGGCGCAGCGGCGCGGTCAATTCACGCTCGCGGGCGATCGCTTCGGGCAGTGACAGGCCCAGCTGGCTCAACGGATGGCGGCGGCGGGTGTCGGCGTAGCGCTTGAGCACCGCCTCGTCGCTGGCTTCGAAGAACAGCACCTTCACTTCCACGCCGGCGTCGGTGGCGAGTTGCCGCCAATCGCCCAGTTGGCTCAGGTCGGCCTGGCCGCGCACGTCGATGCCCACCGCCAGCCGGCGCGGCGCGCTGCCGTCATGGTTGGCCAGCAGGCTGCGCACGAAGTCCGGCAGCAGGTGGATCGGCAGGTTGTCCGAGCAGTAGTAGTCCTGGTCCTCGAAGGTCTTCAGGGCGACGGATTTACCCGAGCCGGACAGGCCGCTGACGATGATCAGGGTCGGGGCGGTGGGGGTTGCGGTGCTCATGGACAGGCTCTTCGAAGGGCAGGGGAATCAGGGTGTTCGCCGTTCCAGCAGGTTGCTGTGACGGGCGATGAACATCGCCGCCGGGTCGATGCCCTTGGTGCGCAGGATGTGCAGGCGGGTGGCGGCCTCGGTCAGCACGGCCAGGTTGCGGCCAGGCATCACCGGCAGCGTGATCAGCGGTACATCCAGGTCCAGCACATGGCGGGTGCCCGAATCGCCGGTGAGGCGCTCGTAGCCATGCGGGGTGGGTTCGGTCATCGGCTTGGTCAGGTGGACGATCAGCCGAAGGTACTTGTTCTTCTTTACAGCCGTGTCGCCGAACATCTCGCGCACGTTCAGCACGCCCAGGCCGCGCACTTCCAGCAGGTCCTGCAGCAGTTCGGGGCAGGTGCCGTCGAGCACGTCGGGGGCGATCTGGGTGAATTCGGGGGCATCGTCGGCGACCAGGCGGTGGCCGCGGCTGAGCAGCTCCAGTGCCAGCTCGCTTTTACCCGACCCGGCCTCGCCGGTGATCAGCACGCCGATGGAGTAGATCTCCATGAACACGCCATGCAGGATCACCCGCGGCGCCAGCGTGCGGGCCAGGTGGTAGGACAGGTGGTTGAGCAGTTCGTGGCCGCGCTTGGGCGACAGCCACAGCGGCGTGCCGGATTCGTCAGCGGCGGCACGCAGGTCTTCCGGGCAGGCCTGGTTGCGGGTCAGCACCAGCGCCAGCGGGTGCGACTGCATGATCTTTTCGATGGTCTCCCAACGCTGGCGCGGTTCCAGTGCATCCAGCCAGGACAGTTCCTCGGTGCCCAGGATCTGCACCTTGTTGGGGTAGATCGCATTGAGATAACCAGCCAGCGATGGACGCCGCGAGACCGTGTTGCCGGCCTCCAGTTCGCGCTTCTCGCCGGACTTGCCGGCAGCCCAGCGCAGCCCCAGCCGCTCGCGCTGCTGTTCGAACAGTTCACGGGCGGTGATGCTGGTATTCATGCGGCACTCGCAGGTGGGGTCATGTCCAGCGCCTCGCGCAGCGCCCGGGCATCGCCCACTTCGCGCAGGGCCTGGCGGATCTCCGGCGCCGAGAACAGCTCGGCCAGCTCGGACAGCAGCATCAGGTGCTGGTGGGTGTAGTGGGCGGGGACGGCCATGGCGAACACCAGGTCCACCGGCTCGTCGCCGCCGAAGTCGACCGGAGTGGCCAACCGCAGCAGGGCGCCGCGGGGGCGGTCCAGGGTTGGCGCGCGGCCGTGGGGAATGGCGATGCCGTGACCGATCGCGGTGCTGCCCAGCGCTTCGCGCTGGCACAGGTTCAGATAGATCTGTTCGGCGTTGGCCTGGCGGCAGGCCAGCAACCCGGCGGCGGCCTGCAGGACGCTGTCGCGGTCGGTGGCCGTGCAGAGCTGGGTCTGCACGGCCGCCAGGAGGTCAGTCAGGGGCATGTCTGCGGGGAACGGTGGCGATCAGCCACCATTGTCGCCCACCGGCAGCGGTGCGTGCTGCTGTTTTTTCTCCTTGTGCTTGATCACCAGACGGTCAAGCTTGTCCGCAAGCAGGTCGATCGCGGCATACATGGTCTGGGCATTGGCCTCAGCGTGCAGGGTCTGGCCGGGAATGTTGAGGCTGGCGTCGACGTGGTGTTCGGTCTTCTGCAGCTTGAGGGTCACCCGCGCTTCGCAGTGCTGGTCGAAGTGTTTGCCGATCCGGGCCAGCTTCTCCTCTACATAGGACTGCAGGGCCGGGGTGACTTCGACATCTTTGCCAAACGTTTCGATGCGCATCGGGTTTCTCCTGTGTTCGGATGTGCCAATGAACCTCTCCGCCGGGCGCGGCGGCGCGTCAAGCGATTCTGACCCTTTCGTGCGAGGCGGAAATGTTCATGGCTTCACGATACTTCGCCACGGTGCGTCGCGCTACTGGAATTCCCGACGATTTGAGCAGGTCAGCCAGCTTGGCGTCAGAAAGCGGCTTGCGCGGGTTCTCGTCGTCGATCAGGCGCCGGATCATCGCCTGGATGGCCGTGCTGGACGCCTCGCCACCGCCCTCGGTATCGATGCCCGAGGCGAAGAAGGCGCGCAGCGGCAGGGTGCCGCGCGGGGTACGCACGTGCTTGCGGGCGATCGCGCGCGAGACCGTGGATTCGTGCAGGCCGAGCTCGGCGGCGATCTCGCGCAGGGTCAGTGGACGCAGTGCCTGCTCGCCGAACTCAAGGAAACCGGCCTGCTGCAGGATCAGGCTGCGCACGACGCGCAGCAGGGTTTCGCCGCGCTGCTGCAGTCCTTTCAGCAGCCAGCGCGCTTCCTGCAGCTGGGTACGCAGGTAGCCGGCATCGGCATCGCCACAACGTCGGATCAGCTGTTCGTAGCCGCGGTGGATCACCACCTTCGGACCGGCGTGCGCGGCCAGCGCTGCGCGCCACACGCCGTTCTGCCGCCACACCACCACATCCGGCACCAGGTAGGTGTCCGGCGACAGCGGTGCGATCTGCGTGCCCGGGCGCGGGTCCAGCGAACGCAGCAGGGTGACCGCCGTCTCGACCTCGTCCAAGGGCTGTTTCAGTTCATGGGCCAGCCCGGCGACGCCACTGCGCGGCAGCCGTTCCAGCGGGCCTGCGGCAATCTGTCGCGCCAGCACCAGGCCGGGTGTATCGTCGGCCAGCACATCCAGCTGCAGCTGCAGGCATTCGCCGAGCGTGCGTGCAGCCACGCCGACCGGGTCGAAACGCTGGATGCGATGCAGCACAGCGAGGATCTCGTCCTCGTCGGCGTGGATCGCCGGCAACAGGGTTTCGGCGATGGTGGCCAGCGGTTCGCGCAGGTAGCCGTCGTCGTCCAGCGCATCGATCAGTGCAGCGCCGATGCTGCGGTCATGCGTGGAAAGATGCGACAGGTGCAACTGCCACAGCAGGTGGTCGGCCAGCGTTTCGGTTTCGGCCACGCGTTCGGCGGCGCTGCCGATATCGTCGTCGTCGTCGAAGCTGCCTCCGCTACCGGACGCGCTCCAGTCCAGTTCGGCCGGTGCCCAGTCGTCGCCGGCATCGGTGCGTTCTGCGGGAGCTTCGCTGTCGTTGCCATCGCCGCCTTCGCTGGCGGTGCTGCCGTCGTTGCTGTCAGCCCAGTCCAGCAGCGGATTGCTCTCCACCGCCTGTGCGATTTCCAGCTCCAGCTCGGTGCTCGACATCTGCAGCAGCTTGATCGCCTGCTGCAGCTGGGGCGTCAGCACCAGCTGCTGTCCCAACGATGTCTGCAGCCGAGTCTTCATGCCTGTGCCGAAAGGAAGGAGAGGGACCCGGCGACTGCTTCACAGCTTGAAGGAATCCCCGAGGTAGACGCGACGCACATCGGCGTTGTCCAGGATCGCTTCCGGCGAACCCTGGGCCAGCACGCTGCCCTCGGCGAGGATATACGCGCGGTCGCAGATACCCAAGGTCTCGCGCACGTTGTGGTCGGTGATCAGCACGCCGATGCCACGTTGCTTGAGATGGGTGACGATGCGCTGGATCTCGCCGACCGAAATCGGGTCGACACCGGCGAACGGTTCGTCGAGCAGGATCAGGCGCGGCTGCGCGGCCAGGGCACGGGCGATCTCGCAGCGGCGGCGCTCGCCACCGGACAGGCTGGCGCCGAGCTGGTCGGCGACGTGGCCCAGCTGCAGTTCGTCGAGCAGGCTGTTCAATTCGCGCTCGCGGCCCTTCGAATCAAGGTCCTCGCGCAGCTCCAGCACCAGGCGGATGTTGTCGGCCACGGTCAGCTTGCGGAACACCGACGGCTCCTGCGGCAGGTAACCCACGCCCTGCTTGGCCCGGGTATACATCGGGTCGCCGGTGATGTCCTTGCCGTCGAGCACGATGCTGCCGGCGTCAGCGGCAACCAGGCCGACGATCATGTAGAAGCAGGTGGTCTTGCCGGCGCCGTTGGGGCCGAGCAGGCCGACCACTTCACCGGCGTCGAGGGTCAGCCCGAAGTCCTTGACGACTTCGCGTTGCTTGTACTTCTTGCGCAGGCCCTTGGCGACGAGCATTACTTCTTGCTCCCGGCCGGCGGTGCCGGCGTGCTGGCCTTGGGCTGTGCCGCGGGTGCGGCCGGGGTCTTGTTCTTCGGCGGGATGACGGTGCGCACGCGGCTGCCGTCGCCACCGGAGTTCATTTCGCCGGTGCGGGTGTTGTAGACCATGCGCTGGCCGGCATTGGTGCCGCGCGCGCTGGTGACCTTGTAGTTGCCGGTCAGGGTGATGATCTCGGTCTTGATGTCGTAGTCGATGCGGTCGGCCAGCGCGTCCATCCAGGTGCCATCATCGAGCTGCTGCTTCATCTTGGCCTGCTTGCCGGTGAACACCGCACGCACGGGCTCGCCGTCCTTGAGGTAGATCTCGGCCTCGGACGAGCGCAGGTCCAGCGTGCCCTGGGTGATGATCACGCCCTGCGACAGCACTGTCTTGCCGTCGCCGGTGAGCATGCCCGACTGGGCGCCGGAATCGATGTGCATGTCTTCGTTGCGGTCGGTGGACTTGGCGAAGGCGGCGCTGGGGACAAGAAGACCGAGCGCGAGTACGGCGGCAAAGGGAATCTTCATCGGGGTCCGTTCTACCGGTGGGGGCCGCCCGGGCGGGCCGGGGGCGGGAGGGTGGGGCTGCCGGCCTTGCGCCTGTCCGGAGACGTCGCAGGCTGGCGGCGGAATCAGCGTTTGGGCGTGTAGCGGCCCTTGGACTGGCTGAGGAAATGATACGTGTTGTTCTTCGAATCCACTTCGAAGCCGACGCCGGACTGTTCCATGCCCGGGCGGGTCATGGTCACCAGGGCGTCGGTGCGGGCGCGGTTATCCCTCGGGAACACGTCCAGGTGGTCGGTGCGGAAGGTGGTCGGCACCGTGCCGGGGCCGGCCGGGCTGTCGCCCGCCACATTGCCGCGCAGCTTCATCTCGTCGCCCTTGGCGCTGAGCCAGCCGGTCTCGGCACGCAGGGTCCAGTGCCTGCCATCCTTGTCCGGCATCTCGAACAGCGGGGTGGCGATGTTGATGGTCTGGTCGCCGCGCTGGCGTTCCAGCAGCGGCGCGCGCAGGGTGGTCGATTCCTTGCCGTGCTCATCCAGGGCGACAATCTGGAAGTCGTGCAGGATGTAGTCCACGCCGACCTCCTGGCCGCCGTTGGCTGGCCCCTTGTCGCGGTTGCGCAGTGCGGCCCAGCTGCTGAGCAGGGCCGCCAGCAGCAGGCCGATGCCGAGCAGGGTGCGCCAGTTCACGGTGGGCAGGTTCATGCGCCGAACCTCGCCAGCACCGCATCCACATGACCCTGCGCGGCCAGCAGGATGTCGCACAGCTCACGTGCGGCGCCCTGTCCGCCCTCGGTACGGGTCTGCCAATGCACGCGCTCTGCAATCCATGGGTGGGCATTGGCCGGAGCGACGGCCAGGCCGACCGCGCCCAGCGGTGCCAGGTCGGGCAGGTCATCGCCCATGAACGCCACCTGTTCCAGGCCGATGCCGTGCTGTGCGCATAGGGCCTGCACGCTGGCCAGCTTGTCGCCCACGGCAATCTGGGTGTCGATGCCGAGGTCGGCGCCGCGCTTGAGCGCCGACTGGCTGTTGCGCGCGGTGATCAGTACGGGGTGGATACCGTGCTGCTGCAGCAGTTTCAGGCCCAGACCGTCCTGCACGAAGTACGCCTTGCTCTCGTTGCCGTCCTTGTCGTAGTACAGCCGACCGTCGGTGAGGGTGCCGTCCACGTCGAAGCAGGCCAGGCGGATACGGGCCGCGGCGGCATGCAGGTGGGCGGGGAAGGCGGGCAGGGGGGACCAGGGCATCAGGGCGGCAGGCTCGTTGGGGGCGGGTGCGGCGTTACAGACTGAATGGGGTCTATGGACTGTCGGTTAAACCACCCGGGCCCGCAACAGGTCATGAATGTTCAGGGCACCGACTGCGCGGCCCTGGCCATCGACCACAATCAGGCCGGTGATCTTGTGGGTCTCCATCAGCCGGGCCGCCTCGACGGCCAGCTGGTCGGCGCCGATGGTGCGCGGGTTGCGCGTCATCACATCGGCGATCTTGGCGGTGCGCACGTCCAGCGCACTGTCCAGCGCGCGGCGCAGGTCGCCGTCGGTGAACAGGCCGATCAGCACGCCGTCGGCATCGACCACGGCGGTCATGCCCAGCCGTTTGCGGCTCATCTCCATCAGCGCTTCACTGAGGCTGGCGTCCGCGCCCACGCTGGGCAGGTCGTCGCCGGTGTGCATCACGTCGGTGATATGCAGCAGCAGGCGGCGGCCGAGGCTGCCGGCCGGGTGTGAACGGGCGAAATCGTCGGCGGTGAAGCCGCGTGCGTCGAGCAGGGCCACGGCCAGCGCATCACCCATCGCCAGCGAGGCGGTGGTGCTGGAGGTCGGCGCCAGCGCCAGCGGGCAGGCCTCGGCCGGCACGCTTACGTCCAGATGGATGTCGGCGGCGGTGGCCAGGCTGGACTGTGGGCGGCCGGTCATGGAAATCAGCACGTTGCCCTGGCGCTTGAGCACCGGCAGCAGCATCAGCACCTCGTCCGATTCGCCCGAATAGGACAGGGCCAGCACCACGTCGTCCTCGGTGATCATGCCCAGGTCGCCGTGGCCGGCTTCGCCCGGGTGCACATAGAAGGCGGGTGTGCCGGTCGAGGCCAGGGTGGCGGCGATCTTGCGGGCGATGTGGCCGGACTTGCCCATGCCGGTCGCAACCACGCGCCCACGGCTGGCCAGGATCGCCTGGCAGGCCTGCTGGAAGGCCTCGCCGAGGCGGTCGGCCACGGCATCCAGCGCCTGCCGTTCGATCTCGAACACGCGGCGGCCACTGGCGACCAGGCCGGCAGGGTCGACGGAACGGGGGGGCAACAGGGATTCGGCCATGCGGACGCCACGCAGCGGAAGTAGAATGGAGGCACATTTTATTAGGAAAGCCCGTTGGACGCCGACACCATCCGCAATCTGATCGAAACCGGCCTGCCCGGCGCCCGTGCCGACGTGCAGGGCGACGATGGCGTGCATTTCGAAGCGACCGTGGTCTGCGAGGCCTTCGCCGGCAAGATGCCGCTGGCCCGCCACCGCATGGTGTATGCCACGCTGGGCGACCTGATGGGCGGCGCGATCCACGCGCTGGCGCTGAAAACCGTGACCCCGGCCGAAGCCGGCTGAACCGCAGAAGATCCCGAATACATGGCCAAGATCGTTGTGACCGGCGGCGCTGCGCTGCACGGTGAAGTGAGCATCTCCGGCGCCAAGAACGCCGTCCTCCCCATTCTCTGCGCGACCCTGCTGGCCGATGCGCCGGTGGAGATCACCAACGTGCCGCACCTGCACGACGTGGTCACCACGGTGAAGCTGCTGGGCGAGCTGGGCGCCAAGGTCACCATCGACCAGGGCACGCTGTCGCGTGGCAGTGCGATCGTGGTCGACCCGCGTTCGGTCAACCAGCACGTGGCACCGTACGAGCTGGTCAAGACCATGCGCGCCTCGATCCTGGTGCTGGGCCCGCTGCTGGCCCGCTTCGGTGCGGCGGAAGTATCGCTGCCGGGCGGCTGCGCGATCGGTTCGCGTCCGGTCGACCAGCACATCAAGGGCCTGCAGGCGCTGGGCGCCGAGATCGTGGTCGAGAACGGCTTCATCAAGGCCACTGCCAAGCGCCTGAAGGGTGGCCACTTCACCTTCGACATGGTCAGCGTCACCGGCACCGAGAACGTGCTGATGGGCGCGGTGCTGGCTGAAGGCACCACCATCCTCGACAACTGTGCGATGGAACCGGAAGTGACCGATCTGGCGCATTGCCTGATCGCGCTGGGCGCGAAGATCGAAGGCCTGGGCACTGCCCGCCTGGTGATCGAAGGCGTCGAGCGTCTGTCCGGTGGCCGCCACGAAGTGCTGCCCGACCGCATCGAGACCGGCACCTTCCTGGTGGCCGCAGCGATGACCGGCGGCAAGGTCACGGTCAACCGCGCACGCCCGAACACCATGGACGCGGTGCTGTCCAAGCTGGTCGAGGCCGGCGCGAAGATCGAGACCACCGACGACACCATCACCCTGGACATGCAGGGCAAGCGGCCGAAGGCGGTCAACCTCACCACCGCGCCGTACCCGGCGTTCCCGACCGACATGCAGGCGCAGTTCATGGCGCTCAACTGCGTGGCCGACGGCGTGGGCGTGATCAATGAAACGATCTTCGAGAACCGGTTCATGCACGTCAACGAACTGCTGCGCCTGGGCGCGGACATCCAGGTCGAAGGGCATACCGCCATCGTGCGTGGCAGCGAACACCTGAGTGGTGCGCCGGTGATGGCCACCGACCTGCGTGCATCGGCCTCGCTGATCCTGGCCGGCCTGATGGCCAGCGGCGAGACCACCATCGACCGCATCTACCACCTTGATCGTGGCTACGAGAACATCGAAGAGAAGCTGTCTTCGCTCGGTGCCACCATCCGGCGCGTGCCATGATCCTGCGCGGCAAGTTCAGCCCGCGCCGCAAGGCGCTGCTGGCCCTGGTGCTGATCGTGCTGGCGTGGCTGGGCTATGCCTGGTACGCCAACATCGCCATCACCCAAGGCATCGAGCAGAAGGACATGGACTGGAACGGCGACGGCACGGTCTCGCGTGATGAGATCATCGAGTCGTTCTATGCGGTTGCGGTGAATGACAGCCAGGACGGCAACCGCCATTGCCGCACCTTCGTCTGGCGCAGCACCGGCGAGCAGATCCGCGTGGACTGCCGCACCGAGTTCAAGGCGGCCGAAGAGAAACCGGCCGAAGCGAAGAAATAAGAAAACGCCCGCGGAAGCGGGCGTTTTCTTTTCGGTAGTGCCGGCCGCTGGCCGGCAACCCCATGAACCTCGTGGAGCATCGCGAGAATGCCGGCCAGCGGCCGGCACTACCGGTTCGCGCGTCAGTTCATCGCCTTGATGGTCAGGTCCAGCGCATCGCGGCCGCTCTCACGTTGCAGCATGCGCGCTGGCACCGGGAATTCCGGCACGATCCACGCGATCAGTTCCTTGTTGCCATCGGCACGCGAGACCTTGGTGGCCTCGTAGCTCTTGCCACCCACGGTGATCGATTCCTTGCCGACCACGCGGTAGGTCATGTTCTTGATGCGGCCCTCGTCGACCATGCGATAGGTCAGCGGCTTGCCCGCGGCCAGGTCACGGGCGATCGCCAGGTTGATCAGCAGCGCATCCATGTCACCGGCTTTCAGCGCAATCGGTCCAGCGCGATCCGGCTTGATGTCGCCGGTCCAGGTGGCCTGATTGCTGGTCCAGTTGTAGTTGGCCTGCACGTTGCGCTTCTTCACCAGCAGCGCCGAACGGTCCTGGCTGCTGAGCGGGCGCAGCTGGCCACGCACTTCCTCGAACACTGTGCTCTGGCTGAGGTCGGCCAGCTGGTTCTTCACCTGCAGGCTGTAGCGCCACTTGTTGCTGCCTTCGCTGGCCAGGGTCATGGTGCCGTTGGCCTGCATGCCCATGTAGCTGGCCAGGTAATCGGCCTTGAACGGTTCCAGCGCCATGGCCGGCAGGCTGGCCACGGTCAATGCCGCAGCCGCGATCCAGGTGAGGGGGCGGGTCAGGGTGGTCATGCTCAGACTCCTTGGTATTCGATCAGGCGCAGGTCGACGCGGTCTTCGCCGTCTTCGCGTTGCAGGATGCGCACCGGGGTGGGGACACCGTTGGCGATCCAGAGGATGGTTTCGTTGTTGCCGCCGTTGGTCCGGTAGACCCGCAGGGCGTTGTAGGACAGGTCGCCGACCTCCACGTTCTCGGTCTGCGGCGCGGCCTGGTAGTCGTGCTGGCGGACCTTGCCCATGTCCACGTAGCGGTAGTGCATGGTGGCACCCGGGCGGGCGTCGCGCATGATCGCCAGGTTGATCAGCAGCGCGCTCTGGTCACCCGGCTGCAGCGGGATCGGCTGCGCACGTTCCTTCTTGACGTCGCCGGTCCACTGCGCGGTACCGGCCTGCCAGTTGTAGGTGCCGACCGCCTTCTTGCCCAGGAACAGGCCCTTGCGCACCGTGCTCTGGCTGAGCGGTGCATAGGTGCCGCCGCGTTCTTCGAACACGGTGCTCTGCTCGATGTTCAGGCCCAGCACGCTGGCGAAGCCGCGGCGGCCGACCACCTGCATGTCCACCCGCCATTGATTACCGCCGGTGTGGGTGACCTGCATGCTGGCATCGCCGGCCTCCTTGCTCTTGTAGAAGGCCTGGTAGGTGGCGGTGAACGGCTGCAGCGGCGGCGGCTCCC
The DNA here is from genome assembly GCF_040984485.1 of Stenotrophomonas sp. WED208. Classification (NCBI taxonomy): domain Bacteria; kingdom Pseudomonadati; phylum Pseudomonadota; class Gammaproteobacteria; order Lysobacterales; family Lysobacteraceae; genus Stenotrophomonas; species Stenotrophomonas sp. WED208. Next base: position 3,561,720 of record NZ_JAZARB010000001.1, on the reverse strand, counting down.
AGGCCAGTGCCGGAGGCATCGGCACGGCCGGTTCGGCGGGCGGCTGCACAACGGGTACCGGCTGCGCAGGGGCCGCAGGCGGTTGCGCCTGTCCCCAGCCCACGCCGGGAAGCACGGCAAGCGACAACAGCAGTGAAGTGGACAGCAGGGTCGTGGTCTTCATGGAGGACAGGGACCGCAGGAGGGGGCAGGATGCCAGCCCCGCAGTCAGCGGGGCGTGTGCATGGGGACTACCGGTTCAGGTTCCCGGCGGAATCTAGGGCCAACGGGCTAAACAGGGGGTGACCGTCCAGTTGCGGCTGGCCCTCCCGTTCAGCCAGGCGGCCGGCGCACAACAGCTGCAGGGTGGCGATCAGCAGCGGATGCTCCACCGCCAGCACGCGTGCAGCCAGGCTGTCCGCGTCATCGCCGGGCAGCACCGGCACCCGCACCTGCGCCAGCACGGCGCCGGCGTCCAGCTCGGGCACGACGAGGTGCACGCTGGCACCGTGCTCGGCATCGCCGGCGTCCAGTGCGCGCGCGTGCGTGTCCAGGCCCTTGTGCAGTGGCAGCAGTGACGGGTGGATGTTGACCAGGCGGCCATCGAAGCGCTGCACGAAGGCGGCGCCGAGGATGCGCATGTAGCCGGCGCAGATGATCCAGTCTGGCTGCACGGCGGCCAGTGCATCGCCCAGTGCCTGCTCGTAGGCGGCGCGGTCGTCGAACTCCTTGGGTGCATGCGCCCAGCGCAGGCCGGCATCGACACGCAGCAGAGCGTCCGCGGCGGGGCGGTCGGAAAACACGCCGACCACCTCGGCCGGCAGTCGGCCGTCGGCAATGGCATCGAGGATGGCCTGCAGGTTGCTGCCACGACCGGAGGCAAGCACGGCGATGCGGGTGGGTGTAGTCATTGCAGGGCGCTCCGGCGGATCAGCGGCCAGGTCAGCAGGCTGCCCACGGTGGCCATCAGCATGTCGGCATGCGCGTCCCACATGTCGCCCTGCTGGCCGTTGTAGGCCTCGGCGGCATCCGGTGACAGGGCCAGTGCGATGGCCCACTCGAACCATTCATAGACCAGGCTGGCGCACATCACCGTCATCACCACCAGGGTGAAAGCCTGGCCCAGGCGCAGCGCCGGCCACGCGTGGCGGGCCAGCTGCAGCAGCGCAGGGGTGAAGCAGACGCCGAACAGAAAGTGGATGAGGCGGTCGAAATGGTTGCGCTGCCAGCCGAATGCCGTATTCGGCGACCAGCCGGTCAGCGTCTGCGCCCAAGCGTCGTAGGGTACGTTGGAATACAGCCAGCGCGCGGCCACGCAGTGCAGGGCGATGAAGCCGCAGATCGCGATGAAGGCGCCGTTGCCCAGCCAGCCGCCGCGACGGTCGACCCACAGCAGCGCGGCCAGCCCGATCACGGTCAGGGTGCTGTGCAGGGCCTGTTCGGTAGGCCACAGCGGGTGGACCCAGCTGATTGCGAACACCGCCAGCACGGCGGCAAAGGCCAGCTTCTTGGGGCCCGAGAAACGGTGGGTGGTGGGCGAAGCGGACGTCGGGAGGGCAGGCGCGGACATGGGAAATCGATCAGGAAAGGACGGGGCGTCTGCCGGCAGGTTCAGACACTGAGGTGGTCGCCGCGGTCGAACAGCGCGGCCATGTCAGGTTTGGACAGGAACACCCAGGCATAGGCGGCCAAGGCCATGCCCAGCGGGCCGGCCAGTACGCCCAGCCACGCCGCGCGCCGGCACCAGGCCAGCCCGGTGCGATGTGACAGCTGGCGCGCGGTATACAACTGCACGAACCCCAGCACGGCCGCCAGCACGGCGATGGACGCATAGACCGTGGTTAGCATCCAGGCATCGTCCAGTCCGCGCGAGTGGGCCACCCATCCGCTGAGGCCAAGGAACGCCACTGTGGCGAACCAATGGAAGCCGGCCAACGCGTAGAACAGCACTTTCAGCGTCTGCAGATGGCTGGTCAGCTGCAGCTGCGCCAGGGTCTGATGCGGTAGCGGCGGCGGATTGCCGGAGGCGGTCATGCGGGCGTGGCGGGAAGGTCGAAGGCGGCCTTCACCTGCGGGCGCAGCAGGGTGATCAGGCTGAACACCCCCAGCACCGTGCCGACGGGGGTGAACAGGCAGGCCAGGCCGGCCGCGATCAGGCACAGCAGGTAGCGGCGTCTCTGGGCCAGGCAGCGGCCGGCATAGGCGACGAACGCGCCCAGGGTGACGCCACCGAATACGGCGACGCAACCGATGAGGGTGAACATCCAGCCGAACAGGCGCTGTTCGGCCGGCGACGACGGCTGGCCGCCGGAATTCATCGGCAGGTTGCCGGTGAGCGCGGTGATGCCCAGCACGATGTGGATGATGAAGATCAGCGAGAACAGCACGATCAGGCCGCCGACCACGTAGTGCGCGATGGCCAGCATGCGCAGGTGGTCGGCATCCTGCGCGTTGAACACCGGTACCGTCGCCAGCGGCGGCGGCACGGGGGCGGGCGACAAGGGGGGCGTTGCGTCCATGCGGGCTCCTGGGTTGTCGGGATCAGGCGATGTGGACGCGCTCGGCGCCTTCGGCGGTGACCACCTGGCCGATGGTCCAGTGCTCCAGGCCCTGCGCCTTGACCGCATCGGATACCGCGGCCACCTGGTCCGGCGCCACGATCAGCACGAAGCCGATACCGCAGTTGAAGGTGCGCCACATCTCGCTGTCGGCGACAGCGCCTTCCTTCTGCAGCCACTGGAACACCGGCGGCAGGGTCCAGGACGAGGCCTGGATGTCCAGGCCGAGGCCGTCGGGCACCACGCGGATGATGTTCTCGGTCAGGCCGCCACCGGTGATGTGGGCCATGCCGTGGATGGCCGCGCCGTGCGACTTCAGCAGCGACAGGATCGGCTTCACGTACAGGCGGGTCGGCGCCATCAGCGCATCGACCAGCTTCACGCCGCCTTCCAGCTCCAGCTCGGCCGGGCGGCCGGCGCGGTCGTAGATGCGGCGCACCAGCGAGTAGCCGTTGGAATGCGGGCCGGACGAAGCGATGCCGATCAGCACGTCGCCGGCAGCCACGCTGGCGCCATCCTTCAGCTCGCTCTTCTCGACGGCGGCGACGGTGAAGCCGGCCAGGTCGTACTCGCCCGGGGCATACATGTCGGGCATTTCAGCGGTTTCGCCGCCGATCAGCGCGCAGCCGGCCTCGGTGCAGCCGTTGGCGATGCCGCCCACGACCGCCGCGGCGGTGTCGATGTCCAGCTTGCCGGTGGCGAAGTAGTCCAGGAAGAACAGCGGTTCGGCACCCTGCACCAGCACGTCGTTCACGCACATGGCGACCAGGTCGATGCCGATCGTATCGTGGCGGTTCAGCTGGTGGGCCAGCTTCAGCTTGGTGCCCACGCCGTCGGTACCCGACACCAGCACCGGCTCGCGGTACTTGTTGGACAGGTCGAACAGGGCGCCGAAGCCGCCCAGGCCGCCCATCACTTCCGGGCGGAAGCTGCGCTTGACCAGGGGCTTGATCCGCTCGACCAGTTCGTTGCCGGCGTCGATGTCGACACCCGCGTCACGGTAGGTGAGGGGGGAGGGGGCGGAAGACGGGGTGTTGGTCACGGGCGTCGGCGCTGGCAGGGGTTGAACGGGCGATTTTAACAGGCCGCATTGGCGCAAAGGCCGTATTCGGGCAACAATTCCCCCGGATACGTCGAGCCAATGGATGTCCTGATGCGCCGCAGCCTGATTCTGACCCTGCTCCTTGCGCTGAGCCTGCCGGTGGCCACGATGGCCCAGAGCGGCCTTCGCACCGAGGGTGATGTCGCCACCGCCAGTGGCGCGTACGAGGCCGAAGTGCCCGTCAACAGCCAAGCCGAAGCCGACCGCAACGGTGCCCTGGCCCGCGCCTTGAGCGTTGTACTGGGCAAATTGTCCGGCGATCGCAGCGTGATGTCGCGCCCCGGCGTGGCGCAGGCGCTGCGCAATGCCAAGGATTACGTGGCCAGCTACGACTACAAGCAGGACCAGAGCGTGAGCGCCAGTGGCGCCCCCAGCTTCCGCACCCTGCTGGTGGCGCGCTTCCGCGAGGACGACGTCGATTCGCTGGTGTCGGCGCTGGGCCTGCCGCTGTGGCCGCAGCCGCGACCGAAGCCGGTGCTGTGGCTGGCCGTCGATGACGGCAGTGGCCCGCGCCTGGTCAGCGTGCAGCAGGCCAACGCCGCCCGACCGCTGCTGAACCGCGCCATTGAGCGCGGCTACAAGCTGGGCCTGCCCAGCGGTGGTGCCGCCGAACAGGCGCTGGCCGGTGCCATCTGGCGCCAGGACAGTGCCGCCGTGGCCCGTGCCTCTTCGCGCTACTCGCCGCCGATGCAGCTGATCGGCAAGCTGTACCGCGCCAACGGCGGCTGGCAGGCGGACTGGGTGTTCGTCGACAACGGCCGTGAGCTGAACAAGTGGACCAGCAAGGACGCCAACGCCATGCGCGCGATGGCCGCCGGTGCCGATGGTGCCGCCGATGCGCTGGTCAAGCGCTATGCCAAGGCCGGCGCCGCCGTCGGCCAGGCCGGGAGCTACCGGGTGGTGGTCACCGGCATCAACAGTGCCGACGACTACCTGCGCCTGGCCGCCGGCCTGCGTGAGGTGCCGGTGGTGCGCAACGTCACCCCGCTGCATGCCTCGGCCGGCCAGCTGGAGCTGAGCCTGGAGATGACCACCGGCCTGGCCGGCTTCAACCGCATGCTGGGCGACAACGGCGTGCTGGTGCCGAGCGCGCCGCTGCCGGCCCTGCCGACGCCGATCGACGACACCACCGGTGCCCCGGTGGCCCCCCCGGTCAGCAACGAGTACCGCCTGCGATGACTCTGACCCCGGAAGCCGAAATCGCGCAGTTCCTGCGCCGCCTGAAGTACATCCTGTTCGCCGGCCTGATCGGCTGGGTGGTGTGGCTGCTGGCACCGATCCTGACCCCGTTCGTGCTGGCGCTGGCGCTGGCCTGGCTGGGTGACCCGCTGGTGGACCGCATCGAGGCCACCGGCCGCTCGCGCATGACCGGCGTGGTGCTGGTGTTCGCGGCGATGGTGCTGGTGATCGTGGCGCTGCTGCTGGTGCTGGTGCCGATGATCGAGCGCCAGATCACCACCCTGATTGCGGTCGCGCCGCAGGCACAGGCGTGGCTGATGGAAAAGGGCATTCCCTGGTTCGAGCAGAAGACCGGCCTGGAAGTGATGCAGTGGCTGGACCCGGACCGCCTGATCGAATGGGTGCGCAGCCACTGGCAGCAGGCCGGCGGTTTCGCCACCACGTTCATGGGCTACGTCTCGCGTTCGGGCTTTGCGATGGTGACCTGGGTGGTCAACATCCTGCTGCTGCCGATCCTGGCGTTCTACTTCCTGCGCGACTGGGACAAGCTGGTCGAGCGGGTGGCGTCGGTGATTCCGCGCAACCAGGTCGGCACCATCAGCGCGCTGGCGCGTGAGTCCAACGAGGTGCTGGGCGCGTTCATCCGCGGCCAGTTCCTGGTGATGCTGGCGCTGGGTGTGATCTATGCCGGCGGCCTGTCGCTGGTCGGCCTCAAGCTGGGGCTGCTGATCGGCCTGATTGCCGGCCTGATCAGCTTCATTCCCTACCTGGGCGCGACCACCGGCATCCTGATGGCGGTGGTGGCCGCACTGGTGCAGGCGCAGGGCTTCGACCTGAAGCTGCTGATCCTGGTCGGCGTGGTGTTCACCGTGGGCCAGCTGCTGGAGAGCTATGTGCTGACCCCGCGCATTGTCGGCGACAAGATCGGCCTGCACCCGGTGGCAGTGATCTTCGCGGTGATGGCTGGTGGCCAGCTGTTCGGCTTCCTCGGCATGCTGCTGGCGCTGCCGGTGGCGGCGGTGACCAACGTGCTGCTGCGCTATGCCCACCAGCGTTACCGGCAGAGCGAGCTGTACGTGGGCGAGAAGCCGGCGATCGTGCTTGATGGCGTGGTCGACGCCCCCCATATCATCATTCCGGACGACAAGGGCCCCGACCTGAAGTGATGGGTGTGCCGCAACTGCCGCTGGCCCTGCATTACCCGCGGGACCAGCGCCTGGAGACCTTCATCGGCGCGCCGGACGGCGCGCTGGCGCAGCTGCGCGCGATCGCGGTCGGTGCCAGCCACGATTGGGTCTATCTGGAAGGTGCGGCGGGCACGGGCAAGACCCACCAGGCACTGGCGATGTGCTCCAGCGCCGAGCAGGCCGGGCGACTGCCGACCTACGTACCGCTGGCCAGCGCCGCCGGCCGCGTTCGTGCGGCGCTCGATGGGCTGGAAGCGCGCGAACTGGTGGCGCTGGACGGCCTGGATGAGGTTGCCGGCAACCGCGAGGACGAGATCGCGCTGTTCGATTTCCACAACCGCGCGCGCGCTGCGGGCGTGACCGTGCTGTACACGGCGCAGAAGGCGCCGGGCGAACTGGGCCTGGTGCTGCCGGACCTGCGCTCGCGGTTGGGCCAGTGCGTGCGCGTGTTGCTGCAGCCGCTGGATGAGGAAGGGCGGGCCGCAGTGCTGCGCGAACGCGCGCTGCGGCGTGGGCTGGCGATCGACGAGGCCTCCATCGAGTGGCTGCTGTCGCATACCGGGCGTGAGCTGGGTGGCTTGATCACGCTGCTTGACTGGCTGGACCGCGAGTCGCTGGCGGCGAAGCGGCGGATCACCGTGCCGTTCCTGCGCCAGGTGCTGGAAGAAGGCCGGCCGCGTTACTGAGGGTGGGGTTTGCTTTGCAGGGCTGCGCCCTGCACCCGCCGAAGCAACGTCAACGTCAACGTCAAAAGCTGGCTTCCTGAGGGGAGGCGGGGTGGCTCAGGTTGCGGGGGACGGCGCAAGTACGTCCATGTAGCCTCGGTCGCGCCATCCATGGCGCTCACGCCCCCGCAACCTGAGCCACCCCGCCTTCGACAGGTTCCCGCGATCTGCCGGGACTGCGTACTGCATTGCTGTTGATGGGTGTCGACCTTGGTCGATACGTGTCTTGCTTGTGGTGGGTGTCGACCTTGGTCGACACCAGAGCGAGCGTAGCGACGCGACCCGCTTTTGCTTTTCTTTTTTCTTTTCCGTGGCTGGACGCCCACGGAAACTGTCAGAGGCCGGTCGGGTGGGCCATGCAGGGGCGTTGGCGCCATGGATGGCGCCATCGAGCTTACATGGACGTACTTGCAGCGTCCCCTGCATGGCCCACCCGACCGGCCAAACACGCGATCCGCTCTACGCGACCAACCACGAGGGGCTCAGCCGTTCGCCGCCAACTCAGCATCCAGCGCGCGCAGGCGATCCACGGTCCCGACATCGGTCCAGCGCCCGCGATGGTGCTGCCCCGTCATCAATCCCTGCGCCATGAAGTGCTTCTGCAGCGGCACCACCGAGAACTTCGGCGGGAGCCGCTCGCTGCCCGGCGCATCACCGATCACCGCGCGCCAGTCGGCCATGATCGATGGACGGTACACGCCGATGCCGGCATAGGTCAGGCACGCCCCTGCGCGGTCGTGGTGCAGCAGGCCCTGTGCATCCAGGCGGTAGTCACCGTCCGGGTGCTGAACCGGATTGTCGACCAGTACCAGATGCGCCTGGCCCTGCGGTTCGCGCGGCAGCGTGGCGAAATCGAAATCGGTCCAGATGTCGCCGTTCACGACCAGGAACGGGGCATCGCCCAGCACCGGCAACGCGTTGAGGATGCCGCCGCCAGTTTCCAGCGGGGTCGCTCCTTCGTACAGGAAATGCAGGCGCAGGCCCCATTGGCTGCCATCGCCCAGTGTCGCCGGAAACTGCTCGGCCAGCCATGCGGTGTTGACCACCACCTCGCGTATGCCCAGCGCCGCGAGGCGTTCCAGGTGCCAGACGATCAACGGCTTGCCAGCCACGTCCAGCAGCGGCTTGGGCGTGCGCAGGGTCAGCGGGCGCATGCGCTCACCCAGCCCAGCGGCAAAGACCAGTGCCTTCATCGGGCCACGCGCATCGGTGCGGCCAGCTCGGCCAGCGCCGGTTTGATGCGGTCGTCCAGCAGCTGCTGCAGCGGCGCCAGTTCGCGGTAGCGCGGCAGCACCTCATCCAGATAGGTGATGAAGCGCGGTGCATCGTCCAGGTAGTGACCCTTGTTGTCGCGGTAGCGCAGGCGGCAGAACAGGCCAAGGATCTTCACGTGGCGCTGGATGCCCATCCAGTCGGCATCGCGCAGGAAGGTGGCGCGGTCGGGCACCGGCAGGCCGGCGTCGCGGGCACGCTCGTGGTACTGCGCCAGCCACTCGTCCACGCGCTGCAGCGGCCAGCTCAGAAACGCGTCCTTGAACAGGCTCATCGCATCGTAGGCGATCGGGCCACGCACCAGGTCCTGGAAATCCAGCACCGCGGGGCCGTCGTCGACCGGCATCAGGTTGCGCGGCATGTAATCGCGGTGGGTCATCAGCTGGGCCTGGCCCAGCGCGTTGTCCATCAACCTGCGGTGCACCAGCTGCAGCCCTTCAATCTCGCCACAGTCCAGCTCCAGCTTCAGGTGGCGCTGCAGGAACCATTCGTCGAACAGGCCGGCATCGCGTTGCAGCAGCGCTTCACCGAACTGGCCGAAGTCGGCCGGCACCGGAATCGCCTGCAGGCGCAGCAGCTGTTCGATCGAACGGCCGAACCATTCATCGGCATTGCGCTCGTCGAGGATCCTGGCCAGGGTCGGGCCGCCGAGATCTTCCAACAGCAGGAAGCCGGCATCCAGGTCCTGCGCCAGCAGCGCGGGCACGCGCAGGCCGTTGTCGTGCAGCAGGCCGCGCATGCGCAGCCACGGCCGCGGATCTTCCAGCCCCGGCGGGGCGTCCATCACGATGTGGCTGCCGCGCGTGCTGGTGGTGCGCCAGTAGCTGCGCATGCCGGCATCGACCGAGGCGCGTTCGACCACCGCGTTGGCATCATCGAGCTGGGTACGGGCCCACTGCAGGCGCTGCGCGCTGCGCTGGGGATCAGAGGCTGGTTCGGTCATGCAGGCATATCCGGGCGCGCCGGGCGCGCCAACGTCGGCAACAGGAAGGGAAGGGGGAGCGGCGTCAGCGGCGGCCGCTGAACAGGCGCAGCACGGCCAGTACGGCCACCGCGCCCACCACCGCACCGAGGAAACCGGCCGGTTCGCCGGGGGCGTACCAGCCCATGTACTGGCCGAACCAGCCGGCCAGCAGGGCACCGAGAATGCCCAGCACGATGGTCAGCAGGCAGCCCATGCGGTTGTTGCCGGGCATGAAGAAGCGCCCGAGCAGGCCGACGAAGAAGCCCACCAGCAGGATGTACAGCCAGCTGCTGCTGCCGAACAGACCATTCATGCGCGCGGATTCCGCTTGAGTGTGGACGCAGCCTAGCAAGGCCAGGCTGCGTCCGTCACGGGTGCCGGATCAGCAGCAGCCGTGGTCGCCGTGGCGGGTGCCGCTGTCGGCAGCCACCGGCGAACCGCTGGTCTCGCCGCGCAGGCTGGCGGCGTAGTGCTCGCTGATCACCTTGGACACGCAGGCGGTGACCTTCTTGCCCATCGGGATGTGCAGGAACTCGTTCGGGCCGTGCGCGTTGGAGTGCGGGCCGAGCACGCCGGTGATCATGAACTGGGCGCCCGGGAACTTCTCACCCAGCATGCCCATGAACGGGATCGAGCCGCCTTCGCCCATGTACATCGCCGGCTTGCCGAAGAAGGCCTGGCTGGCGTCGTCGATGGCCTGGGTCAGCCACGGCGCCATCGCCGGGGCGTTCCAGCCGGTGGAGGCCTTTTCCAGGTCCAGGGTGACGTGGGCGCCGTTCGGCGGATCGCGCAGCAGCGCTTCCTTCAGCAGTTCACCGCAGGTCTTGCCATCGGCGGTCGGCGGCAGGCGCAGCGACAGCTTCACCGAGGTCTGCGGGCGCAGCACGTTGCCAGCCGATTCCAGCGCCGGCATGCCACCCACGCCGGTGACCGACAGTGCCGGGCGCCAGGTGCGGTTGAGCACCAGTTCGGTCAGGTCTTCGTTCATCGGACGCAGGCCGTCGACCATCGGGAACTTCTCGAAGATCTCGGTATCCACCACTTCCGCGGCGCGCTTGGCCTGTTCCTGGCGCTCGGCCGGAATCTCAACGTTCATGCCGTCGATCAGGATGCGGCCGGTGTCCTGGTCCTCGATGCGCGACAGCAGCTGGCGCAGCAGGCGGAAGCTGGACGGCACCACGCCGGAGGCATCGCCGGAGTGCACGCCTTCATTGAGCACCTTCACGGTGAAGTTGCCGCCGGTCAGGCCGCGCAGCGAGGTGGTGCACCACAGCTGGTCGTAGTTGGCGCAGCCCGAATCCAGGCAGATCACCAGCGACGGCTTGCCGATGCGGTCGGCCAGATGGTCGACGTAGGCCGGCAGGTCATAGCTGCCCGACTCTTCACAGGCTTCGATCAGCACCACGCAGCGCGCGTGCGGCAGGCCCTGGGCCTGCAGTGCCAGTACCGCAGCCAGCGAGCCGAAGATCGCGTAGCCGTCGTCGGCGCCGCCGCGGCCATACAGCTTGTCGCCGCGCAGGACCGGGGTCCACGGGCCGAGGTCGTCGTCCCAGCCGGTCATTTCCGGCTGCTTGTCGAGGTGGCCGTAGAGCAGGATGGTGTCGTCGCCAGTCTCGGCGCCGGTGGCCGGAATTTCCAGGAAGATCAGCGGGGTACGGCCTTCCAGGCGCACCACTTCAACCTTCAGGCCGGGCAGCTGCTGGGCCTTGGCCCAGTTCTCCATCAGGGTGACCGCCTGTTCCATGTAGCCGTTCTGCACCCAATTGGCGTCGAACATCGGCGACTTGTTGGGAATGCGGATGTAGTCGACCAACTGCGGGACGATTTCGTTGTCCCACTTGTCATTGACGAATTGGCCGAGCTTGGCGCTGTCCATCTGAAACTCCAGTTGCATGGGCTGATCCGCCCATTCTACGCCTGTGCTGCGGGTAGGGTTTTTCCTACATCACGTCGGGTATTTGGCTGGCTTACGGAAATCCGGGAAACCGATAGGCTGTGCACATGTGGTGACGGACACTGTTCCTGCCGACGGGATTGCCGGTCGGGACGGCCAGAATCACAGGGAGATACACGTCGTGCCTTGGTTTGTCGTGTTGAGGGCACTGGTGCTGGTCGTGGGGATCGCTGGGGCGCATGCCGCCGAACCGATCGACATCAACCGCGCCGATGCCCAGGCGCTGCAGCAGGGATTGACGATGGTCGGAGCCGCCAAGGCCGAGGCAATCGTCGAGCACCGGCGCAGACACGGCCCGTTTCACCGCGTCGAGGACCTGACGCAGGTGAAGGGGATAGGGAAAGCAATCGTCGAACGGAATCGACAGCGGATCACCGTAGGCAACAGGCTGTTGCCAGCGGATCCGGTACCCGGATCGGTACCGGTGCGGACCGTACCCAGGCGCTGACAGCAGGAATCGTCGGAACCGGCAGGAGGCTGGTTCACTGGACACGGGCAGGAAGTCCGTGACCACCGACCGCCGCAGGATGCGGCACCAATCACCAGGATGGTGGCATCACAGACCTGTGGAAGGGGCTGAGATACAAACAGGACAGACGCGGCCGCGTGCAGGATGCATCGCTACCCCCACTGCGCAGGATGCGAGGGGGCGGCAGCAGGCCGACAAGGACGTAACGATTGCCCGGTACGACACATGGCTGTGTCGCCGGGCAGTTTCATTTCCGGCGCCTGGTTTTGCCGTGGCCACCACGGGCCGATGGTGTACGGTGGCCGCTCCGCATGGAAAGGACACCGCTGGATGTTTCCGCACCGCCCCACCACCCTGATGCTCGCCCTTGCACTGGCCCTGCCGCTGCTGGCCCAGGCTGCCGCGTCGACGCCGGCTGCCAAGCCCGCAGCTGCCACTGCCGGCAGCGCCGACGTGCGCGGGCCGACCGATCTCAAGCCGGGCGAATACCTGTGGCATCCGGAAATCTCGCCGACCGGCCCGATCGTGCTGGTGGTCAGCCTCGATGAGCAGCGCGCCTACGTCTACCGCAACGGCATTGCCATCGGCCTGACCACGATCAGCTCGGGCAAGGCCGGGCATGAGACGCCGACCGGTGTGTTCACCATCCTGCAGAAGGACAAGGACCACAAGTCCAACCTCTACAACAGCGCGCCGATGCCGTACATGCAGCGGTTGACCTGGGATGGCATCGCCCTGCATGGCGGCAGCCTGCCCGGTCATCCGGCCTCGCATGGCTGCGTGCGGCTGCCGCAGGCCTTCGCGCAGAAGCTGTTCAGTGAAACCCAGCGCGGCGATACCGTGGTCGTGGCCGATGCCAAGAGCTCGCCGATGACGCTGGCCTATCCGTCGGTGCTGGCACCGGTCAACGCGCGCGGCCAGGCCCTGCCGGAGACCGAGGGCGGGGCGCCGGCGCAGGCCTGGTGGGATGACAGCGCGGCCCCGGCCGGGCAGGTCGGCATCCTGGTCAGCCTGCACGACCAGCGCCTGTACGTGCTGCGCGATGGCGTGATGATCGGCGAGTCGCCGCTGAAGGCCGACGCCTTGCCGGCGTTCCAGGGCACCACCCTGTTCGTGATGGGGCAGGGCTACAGCGATACGCCCAGCCCGTTGGACGCGAACCAGCGCCTGCACCAGTGGACAGCCTATCCGCTGCTGGGCCAGGACCGTGCCCAGGCAACCCCGGACCTGCTGGCCACGCCCTCGCTGCCGATGGCGCTGCCGGCCGATTTCGCCCGCCAGCTGTACCAGGTGCTGGTACCGGGCACGACCCTGCTGGTGACCTCGCTGCCGGCGGTCCGCCCAAGCCCGGCTGAATCCGGAATGCAGCCGGTCTTGGAATCCGAGCCGCCAGGGTCCACCCTCAAGGGCAACTGAGTCTCTCGTTGTGCCCATGACTGCATCCCGCCTGTGCCGGCTGGCCGCGTTCGGCCTGCTGGCGACCTCGGCCAGCGCCCCGGCGCTGGCACAGACGCCCGCCCTCGCCACCAGTGCCGATGATCTGGCTGCCCTGCTGTCGCGCAGTGCGCCCAAGGCCGACCGCCACGTGTTGCAGCTGGCGGCGCACGCCATGCGCTGCGCGCTGCAGCGGCCGGAGCTGGGCATCAATGGTGATCGCCTCAGCGTGATCGATTATTCGCGGCCGTCCACCGAGCCGCGTCTGTGGGTGTTCGACCTGGCCCACCAGCGCCTGCTGTTCGAGGAATGGGTGGCGCATGGCCGCAACAGCGGTGAGAACCGCACCGAACACTTCTCCAACCGCGATGGCAGCTTCATGTCCAGCCTCGGCGCGTTCACCGCGCAGGAGACCTACGTGGGCGGCAATGGGTATTCGCTGCGCCTGGCCGGGCTGGAGCCGGGCTTCAACGACCGCGCGCGCGAACGCGCCATCGTCATCCATGGCGCCCCCTACGTGAACCCGGCGACCGCGCAGCTGCAGGGACGGCTCGGCCGCAGCCTGGGCTGCCCTGCGGTACGCCTGTCGGTGGCCAAGCCGCTGATCGACGCATTGCGCGGCGGCACGATGGTGTTCGCCTACTACCCCGACCAGGACTGGCTGAAGCACTCGCAGCTGCTGGGCGGCGAGTGCGGTGGCCAGGGCACGCTCGCCGCGCGGTGATGCACGACGGCGCGCGGCATGATGCAATGCGCCGATGAACATCGACTCCCTGCTGCACACTCCGAGCCAGGTGATCTCCAGCCTGGACTATCGCCGCGAACGTTGGCGCAACGGCCTGGGTTGGACCCGCGAGATCCTGCGCCTGCCCGCGCAGGGGGATGACTGGGCGCTGCGCCTGTCGGTGGCCGAAATCGAACAGGATGCCGCGTTCTCTGCCTTCCCCGGCGTGGAGCGCGAACTGGTGTTGCTGCAGGGCAATGGTGTGCGTCTTCGTTTCGAGGATGGCCGTGTGGCCGAGGTTCTGCCGCCGCACGGGCGCGTGCGCTTTGCCGGCGAGGACGCGCTGCACGGCGAACTGGTCGATGGCACCACCCACGACTTCAACCTGATGTGGAAGCGCGAGTTGCTGCAGGCCGAACTGCTGCACCGGCCGCTGGTGGGCACGATGTTCTTCTTCTGCGAACCGGGCGTGGCCTGGGCGCTGCATCTGCTGGCCGGCCAGGCGGAGTTTGGTGCCGACAGTGGTTTGCCGGCGCTGCAGGCGGGAGACACTGCGTGGTTGGCGGCCGGTGAACGGCAACGCCATGCGTTGCAGGGAGGTGGCGAGTTGTTGGCGATACGGGTGAGTGCGGCGGCGGGATGATTCCTGGGCGCCGGTTGGCACTATCCACGCATGGCGTGGATCTACTGCAAATGCGGTTGCCACCATGCCTGGACACGCCGTTGTAGATCCACGCCATGCGTGGATGCGGCCACCGATGCCGCGTCACGGTGCGAACCAAGGTTCGCACCCACCAGAAAGCGGTTCGCACCCACCAAGAATCGGTTCGCACCCACCAGGATGCGGTGGCCTCAATACACATCGCGCCGGTAACGACCGGCCAGCAACAGCGCTTCCTTGCCCGCGGTACCCAGCACCTGCTCGATCACTGCATCCACCGCCGGGGCCATACCCTGCAGGCTGCCGCAGACCAGGATCGTGGCGCCTTCATCCACCCACTGGCGTAGCGTTGCCGCTTCGGCCAGCAGCCGGTCCTGCACATAGCGGTGCGCACCGCCATCGCGGCTGAACACTGCATCCAACCGCACCAGCGTGCCGTCGGCCAGCATCGCCTGCAGTTCTTCACCGAAGTGGAAGTCATGCGCGGCGGTGCGCTCACCGAACAGCAGCCAGGTGCGGCGTGCGCCACTGCGTACGCGTTCGTGCAGATGCGCGCGCAGGCCGGCGATGCCGGTGCCGTTGCCGATCAGCAGCAGCGGCACGTCGGCGGCCAAGCCGTGGAAATTGTCGTTGCGGCGCAGACGCAGCTGTACCGGTTCGCCGATGGCAGCGTGGTCGCACAGCCAGCCGCTGCCAATGCCGGGTGTACCGTCAGCGCGCAGCTGGCGGCGCAGCAGCAGCTCAACCGCACCGTCGGCCATGACCGAGGCGATGGAATACTCGCGATGCGGCAGCGGTTGCAGGGTCGCCAGCAAGGCAGGCAGATCACCCGGGGGAACCAATGAGGGCAGGTGCGAGCGCGCGACACGGGCCAGCAACGTCTGCCCATCATCCAGCACGGTGTCCGCGTCGAAGCGTTGTGCATCCAGCCAGGCACGCACGGTGTGCGATGCGTGCTGCGGGCCGATCTCGGCGATGTCACCGGCCTGCCACTGCGCATTTGCATCGGCCGGGGGCTGCAGGCGCAACCAGTACACCGGACCACCGGGGCTGCCCGGGTTCAAATGCTCGCGTTGCAGCAGCGTCCACGGCTGGTACTCGGCCGGACTCCAGTCGGGCAGTTCGCTGGCGTTACCGCCGAGTTGTCCCAGCAACTGTTGCCAATGACGCAACGCTGCCGGATCGGCGTTGTCGACCTCGATGGCGTCGAACAGCGGATGCGCGCCGTGTTGGCGCAGCCAAGTGTCCAGCTGGTGGCCGAATCCGCAGAAGTGGCCATAGCTGCGGTCGCCCAGCGCGAGCACCCCGTAGTGCAGGTGCTGCAGCGGGGGCGGGGTGGCCATCACTCCGCGCAGGAACGGCAGGGCGTGGTCGGGTGGATCGCCTTCGCCGGTGGTGCTGGCAATGAACAGCGCGCGCTGGCTGGAAGCCAGCAGTGCTGCATCCACCTCATGCAGCCCGCGCACGCGCACTGGCACGCCGGCACCGCGCAGGGCCTCGGCGCTGCGTTCGGCCAGTTCGCGGGCGAAGCCGGTCTGGCTGGACCAGACCAGCAGGATGGGCGCGGTGTCTCCGGTTGCGGCGTCGTCGCGCGGGCGCCCACGCCACCACAGTGCCGCGCAGGCCAGCGCATACAGCACCGTGGCGAGCACCGCGATCTGCGAGTGCCGCGCCGGTGGTGCGCCCCGCCACCACGCTTCGCCGAGATGCAGGCGAAGCAGTGCCCAGCCGATCGCTGCCAGCAGGAGCAGAACCAGTGCGTTGCCGAGCCAGGCGCGCGATGGACGTGCGCTCATGCGTCCTGCTCGTCGAGCAGGCGCTGGAAGGCGCTGCTGAGGAATTCCTGCGGGCCGTCTGCCGCACGCTGCAGGTAGCGCGCAGCCAGTCCTTCGCGCTCGGCCAGTGCCATGCCCTGTTCGCGACCGAGTACGGTCAGTGCGGTGGCCCATGCATCGGCGTGCATGGCGTCGTCGGTTACCACCGTGACCGCCGCTGCAACCTGCCGCACCGGTCTGCCCGAGCGCGGGTCCAGGCTGTGACTGTAGGCCTCGCCATCGGCCTGGTACTGGTGCCAGCGATCACCGGAGGTGGCCACCGCCTTGCCGTCCAGCGCCAGCACCCGTGGCGGGGTATCGGTGTGCACGTCTTCTTCGGGTGCGGATTCCACCAGCACGCGCCACGGCTGGCCGTCCGGTTTGCGGCCGTAGCCGGCCAGTTCGCCGCCGACTTCGATCAGCGCGGCAGTGATGCCTTGTCCACGCAACCAGGCGGCCACGTGATCGACGCCGAAGCCCTTGGCGATCGCAGAGAGATCCAGTTCCAGTCCACCCGGTTGCAGCAGCGCATCGTCCTGCCACTGCAGGCGCTGCCAACCGCAGTGATCACGCGTGGCCTGCAGGGTAGCGTCGTCGGGCTGGCGGCGTTCGCCGGCATGTGCCCCGAAGCCCCACAGTGCAACCAGCGGACCGATGGTGGGATCGAAGGCGCCGCCACTGGCGGAAGCGATGGCCTGTGCGCAGGCCAGAACGTGACGGGTTTCGGCCGGCAGCACGCACCATTGGCCGGCGTCGGCGCGGTTGTAGCGACTCAGATCCGAACCACGCTCCCAGGTGCTCATCTGCGCGACCACCTCGTCCAGCCGCGCCTGGATGCCAGCATGCAGCGGGTGCAGGTCGCGCTGGCGCGACGCGACCAGCGACACGCTCCAGGTGGTGCCCATGGTGGTGCCACCGAGGCGGGCGATGTCGAGCAGGGAATCGGTCATGGTGGTGTGCTGCAGGCGCGATGCCGGGGCGTGCCCGGCATCGCGGTCCACGTCATTACTGCGGCAGCACTTCCAGCGTGGCGACGTAGCTCAGGCGGCGCTTGGCGGCCTGCTTCACCGAGGTCTTGTTGTCTTCGGTGCCGGTCTCCAGCCAGTACATGCCGGCTTCCGGCCAGGTCACCCTGATCTCGCCCTTGGCATCGCTGGTGACCTTCAGCTCGTCCTGCGCGTTGCGGTAGCGGGTGGCGCCACGCACGATCTCGAACTCCAGGCCGGCGGTCGGCTTGCCGTCGACCAGCACGCGGAAGGTGGCTTCCTCACCGGCGAACAGATCGTTCGGGTGGCCGACGGCGACCAGCTCGATACCACGGTTGGTCGGCTTCAGCGCGGTGTCGTTCGGGGCGCCGTTGGTGACGAAGGTCTCCACGCGGCCGACCGACTGGCTCACTTCCAGCTTCTTCGCATCCTTGGGCAGTTCGCCGAAGGTAGCCACGCTGCCGCGCCAGCGCTTGCGCTCGCCGTTCTGCTCGTAGGTGGCGAACAGGCCGTCATTGACCGACGCGATGCGGTAGGTGCCCGGCTGCTTCAGCTCGACATCGAACACGCTGCGGTACTTGCCGGTGGACGCGTTCTGCGGCTGCACGGTGCTGCCGTCCGGCGCGGTGATCACCAGCGACTCCAGGCGCAGCGGCACGTGGTTGAAATAGAACAGGTCGTTGGAGACCGCACCGTCGACGGTGATCCACGGCGCATTGCCGGCGATCACGGTCTGCGAGGGCAGCAGCCAGGCCTTGTGGGCCAGGGCGGAGAAGGGAAGGGCAGCGGCCAGAGCGGCGGCGAGGACGAGCGTGCGCTTCATGCGGAAGACTCCAGTTGGAAGGGGGCGGATCCCTTTCCATCGGAAAGGGCTCTGACCCCGGGGGATAGGGCGATGGGGTCAGAGCCCTTCCTGCGGAAGGGATCCGACCCCGGGTCAGGCGGTTAAGGTTTGACGGCGAGGGTGACCTGGCCCAGTTCGGTGGCGCCCTGCGCCTTGCCGTTCTGCGCGGCGGTGGCCGGCCAGGTGAAGGGGATCTTCAGCAGTTCACGGCCGCCGACTTCGCGCACCGCTTCCACCACCAGGGTGTAGTTGCCCGGAGCCAGCTGCTTCAGCGCCGGCTGCTTGTCGTTGAACGACAGCGCGTGCTTGCCGGCCGGGCGGGTCGGGCCGGTCACGCCGTCCACCGGCACCTGCAGGGTGCGGCCGCTCTTGCGCCACCACTGGCGCAGGTCCGGCAGCCACTTGGTGCCGTGGCCTTCGCTGTTGCTGGTCTGCTGGTACCAGACCGACAGGTTGGCCGCGACCTTCTGGTCGGCGCCTTCCAGCCACACCGCCACGTACGGGCGGTGGTACTCGGCCACGTTGAGCTTGGGCACTTCGACGTTGATGTCGAGGGTGGTGGCATAGGCCGGCGAGGTGGCCAGCAGGCCGCTGAGGGCGATGGTCAGGGTGACGCGCATGGGGCGGCTCCGGAAACGAACGAAGGAAAGTCAGTGGATCAGCAGCAGGGCGATCAGCAGCGGGATCATCAGGCCGAGGCCGACCAGCGGCCAGGTCATGCGCCGCTGCCGTGCATGCAGGTGAAGCAGGAACAGGCCGGTGATGCAGAACACCAGGCAGGCCACGGCGAACAGATCCAGGAACCAGCCCCACGCCGGGCCCGCGTTGCGGCCCTTGTGCAGGTCGTTGAGGTAGGACACCGCGCCGCGCGAGGTTGATTCGTACTCCACCGCGCCGGTCGCGCGATCGATGCTCAGCCAGGCGTCGCCACCCGGGCGTGGCAGTGACAGGTAGATCTCTTCAGCCGACCACTCGGCCGGGCGCCCGCCGATGGCGATGCCCAGCTGCGTGTCCAGCCATTGCCGGGCCGGGCGCGGGATCGGCGCGTTGCCATCCTCGCGCGTGCCCAGCTGGCCCAGCAGCGCGGCCGGCAGTTCCAGATGCTGGTTCTGCACCTCGGGCTTGGCCTCGATCTTCGCGGCATGGTTGAGGGTCAGGCCGGTCACCGCAAACAGCAGCATGCCGATCAGGCAGACCGCCGAGCTGATCCAGTGCCACTGGTGCAGCGTCCGCAGCCAGAAGCCACGGTTCTGTTGCTGCTGCACGGTGGAAGAGGCAGGACGGCTCACGGCACGGTTCGAGGCGGACGGGGACTGCCCATTACATCATTGATGAGAATAGCTCGCAATTGCGTATCGTTCTGTATCCCTGGGGGATTGCCGGCCAGCGGTCGGCACTACCGACTGGCCGGCAATCCCACGGATCAGTAGATCCACGCCATGCGTGGATGGAGCGGTGCCGACCAAGGTCGGCACCCGCCAGGGCAGGGCGCAGAGATCAGAACTTCGCGTTCAACGAAATCCAGTAGCTGCGGCGCTGGTCCTTGGTCGCGTAGTCGTCCACGCAGCTGAACTCGCTGGGATTGAGCAGCAGGCACGACTGCGAAACGAAGTCCTTGTCGAACAGGTTGTTGACCCGCGCGTTGACCGTCAGCCACGGCGTGGCCTTCCAGCTGCCACCGAGATGGAAGATCGTGTAGTCCTCGTAATAGCGCACGTGGCGGGCGCCGGCACTGTCGATGAGGGTGTCGCGATAGCGGTCGTAGCGGCCTTCGCCGATCAGCGACAGGCTGATCGCTTCGTTGATCTGCCAGTTGAGGCTGGCGTTGGCCATGTGCTTTGCCGGCGTGGTGCCAGAGATCGGGCGTCCCTTGTCGGGGCCGCTGGTCTGCTCGCTCTTGGTCCACGTGTAGTTGCCGCGCAGCTGCAGGTTGTCGAGCAGGTCGACATGACCGGCCAGTTCTGCGCCGCGGGTCTCGGCCTTGTCGATGTTCACGCTCTGGGTGAAGGTGCTGTAGCCCAGTGCCGCCCAGCCCGGGCCGATGTCCACGCAGTAACCGCTGCCGGCGCGGGCCACTTCGCAGTTCGGGAACGTGCCACCGCTGGCGATCTTGTCTTCGAACTTGTTGAAGAAGCCGGTGACATTGAAGCCCCAGCGCTGGCCTTCGTAGTACGCGGCCAGCTCGTAGTTGGTGCTGGTTTCAGGCTTCAGGTTCGGCGAACCCACCAGCGGCAGCACGCCCTGGCCACCGAAGCCGGTGATGCCCGGGAACAGCTGGTCGGGACGCGGCGTCTTGTAGCCGGTGCTGACGCCACCCTTGAAGGTCCAGGCGTCAGTGGCGTTCCACACCAGGTAGCCGCGCGGGCTGACATGGCTGCCGAACACGTTGTGGTCGTCGTAGCGCAGGCCGAAGGTGGCGGTGAGAGTGTCGGTCAGCGACCAGTTGTCCTCGGCGAACAGCGCCCACATGCGGTGCTTCTGCTTGGTGTTGCTGCGGTAGCCGGCGCCATCCATGCCGAACACGCCGTCGATCATGTCGGTGTCGTTGTACTGGCCGCCGACGGTCAGCTTGTGCGCGCCGAAGTCGAGGTCGAGCATGGTGTCGAGCACGTAGCCTTCCAGCTCCATGGTGCGCAGCGGACGCGGCAGGAATGCCTGCAGGCGTGCCATCTCACTCGGGTTGAGGGCGGCCAGTGCATTGCCACGGCCGGCCGCGCAGTTGTTGGCGCCGCCGGTGCGGCGGCAGACGTCGTTCCACAGGGTCTGCAGGTTGGCGCGTTCGTCCAGGGTCAGCGGCAGCGAGCGGCCCAGGTTGCTGCTCTTGCTGTGGGTCAACGAGGTCTGCCAGGTGCCGAAGCTGTAGCGGCCCTGGTGGGTCAGCGACAGCTGGTCGCGCTCGTAGCGCTGGTAGGCGGTGTAGCCCACGCGCGGCTGCACAACGCGGCGGGTGACGGTGCCGCTGCCGTTCGGATTGGGGATGACCGCATTGCCGACGCGCCACAGGCTGGCCAGGCTGTCGAGGGTGCCGGTCTGGCCCTCGCTGTTGTCGTACTTCTGCCGCGACACGTCGTAGTCCAGCCACAGTTCGTGGTCATCGTTGACGTGGAAGTCCAGGCGTACGCCGGTGTTCAAGTTGGTGTTGGCCACCGACTTGCCACCGCCGCCGAAGCCGATGCTGCGCTCCCACAGGCTGCCGTCGGGCAGGGTCAGTGCATCCCACTCCGGATTGGAGGCCTTGGCGTCGTAGTAGCTGCCGCGTACTGCCAGACTCAGGCGGTCCTTCAGCAGCGGGCCGCTGAGGTAGACGTCGGTGGTGCGTGCATCGCCGAACTGATCGTCCTGCTGCACGGTGAAGCCCTGGGTGAGTGCGCCGTGCCAGCTGTCCTGGTTGCGACGGGTGATGATGTTGATCACGCCGCCCATTGCATCCGAACCGTACAACGTGGACATCGGGCCGCGCACCACTTCGATGCGCTCGATGGCATCCAGCGGCGGCAGGTAGGCGAACTGGCCACCGCCGAAGTTGTTCGGATACAGCTGGCCGACATTGCTCTGGCGGCGGCCATCGATCAGCACCAGCGTGTATTCGGAGGGCAGGCCACGCATCGAGATGGTGGCGCGGCCGTTCTTGTCGCTGGCTTCCAGGCCGACGTCGATGCCTTCGACGTCGCGCAGCGCGTCGACCAGGTTGGTGTAGGGGCGCTTGCTGAGTTCTTCGCGGCTGACCACGCTGATGCTGGCCGGGGCGTCGACCACCTTCTGCTCGAAGCCGGAGGCGGTGACCACCACCTTGTCCAGGGTCTGCGGAGCGCCGGAGGCGTCACCATGGGCGAAGGCAGGGGCGGACAGCGCCACCAGCACGGCGCTGGTCAGCAGGGGGCGGGACAGGGACGAACGGACACGATGGCGCTGGGCCATGGCAGTTACCTCGAAGGATGCAGGGTGGTGCGACGCCGTGCGCGAAGGGCGCGGCAGGCACGGAAGGCCCGGTCAGGGGCGGCAGGGATGAAGCAGGCAGCGGCGTACAGGCGCGACCGCGCAGGCGGTCACGTCGGGCCGTGGATCAGGCGAGCGGCGGCGCCTGGCCGCGTTGCTGGCGACGCCCGGGCGCATCGGCCCAGGGCGTGTCCGGAGCGGCCAGCGGCCAGTCCGGGCGCACGCCGGGCATGGCCGGCGTGGCGGGTACGAGTTCGAGTTCAGTGCGCAGCCATTGGCTCGCCAGCAGCAACGGCGGACGTGCCTTCTCGGTGGATTTCACCGGAGCCGCAACACAGCGGCGCAGCTTGGCCGGTGCCTCTTCCTGCAGGGGGCCTTCGCCACCGCGTTCTTCCAGCGGCATCTGCACGGCCATTCCGGCCTGGGCGTGCGGCAGCAGCGGCAGGGTGCCCAGCAGCAAGCCCAGCATCGCCACCCACGCCAGCAGGCTGGCCAGCGCAGGACGCTGGCCGCGCATGGCGGTGCCCATCTTGCGATGGATGAGTGGACGAGGGCGAAGCGGGCGCAGCAAGCGGGGGTCCCCAGGGGTCTGCCGGCAGCGGCCGGCATCAACGGGGCGTGATTGTAATGAGAGCTGTTAGCCGTTGCAAATGAGAATGATTGCCAAAATGTCGCAGGGCGGCCCGGTGGGGCTCAGACTTCGCTCCAGCGCCGCAGCAGGTTGTGGTACACGCCGGTCAGCTGCAGCACCGCCTCGGCGTCGCCGCCGGTCTGCCGCAGACGCTCGATCGAGCCATCCATTTCCCACAGCAGGCGCCGCTGCACGTCGTCGCGGATCATGCTCTGCACCCAGAAGAACGAGGCCACGCGCGCGCCGCGGGTGACCGGCCGCACCTGGTGCAGGCTGCTGGACGGATACACGATCAGGTCGCCGGCCGGCAGCTTTACCTCGTGCTCGCCGTAGGTATCGCTGATGATCAGCTCGCCGCCCTCGTACTCCTCGGGCGCGGACAGGAACAGGGTGCAGGAGATGTCCGAGCGCAGCTGCTCGCCGTTGGCCAGGTTCATCACCGCACCATCGACGTGGAAGCCATAGGTGCCGCCACCGCTGTAGCGGTTGAAGCGCGGCGGCAGGTACTTCAGCGGCAGCGCCGCGCTGAAGAACAGCGGGTGCCGGGCCAGCGCGACAAGGACGATTTCGCCCAGTTCGCGGCGCAGCGGCGAGGCCTCGGGCAGCTGCTGGTTGTGCTTGGCCTGTGCGCCCAGGTGGCCCACGGTTTCGCGGCCATCGGTCCAGTCGGCGGCGTCGAGGCGGCGACGGAAATCGGCCACCTGGTCGGCGCTGAGAATGTCGGGGATGTGCAGTAGCATGCGGGACTCCTCAGAGGGACAGCGGTGCGACCAGGGCGCGCACCTGTGGATGCGGCGACGCGGCCAGTTCCGGCACGATGTGCGCCATGAACGCCGGGCTGCCGTGCGCCAGTGCGAGCCGCAGCCAGTGCACGGCCTGTTCGATCTGGCCGGCCTGCAGCAGGATCGAGGCGTAGTTGGCCTGGCCGCGGAAATCACCGGCTTCGGCGGCGCGTTGGTACCAGGCGAGCGCCGCCTGCGGATCGGGTGCGGTATCCAGCCCGTCTTCGAGGTGGCGGGCCAGCAGGTTCATCGATTTGGCATGGCCCAGGTGTGCGGCACGGGTATACAGGGCCAGTGCCTGTGCGCGGTCCTGCGTCACGCCGCGGCCGGTGGCCAGCAGGTTGGCCAGGTTGTACAGGCCCCAGTCCAGCCCGGTGTCCGCCGCGCGCCGGTACCACACCGCGGCCAGCGTGGGATCGGGCGCGGTGCCCTGGCCCAGTTCGTGGCAGCGGCCCAGCATGTTCATCGCCATCGGCGCGCCGTTGTTGGCGGCGGTTTCGTACCAGAGCAGTGCCGCCGAGGCGTCTTGTGTGGTGCCTTTGCCTTCCATGTGCATCTGCGCGAGCAGCAGTTGTGCGTCGACCTGACCGGCCTGCGCGGCATCGCGAACGTGCGCGAACGCCGCTGCCGGTTCGTGCTGCAGCAGTTCGGCCAGGGCGTCGCTGTCGATGGGAGTACGGGTAACCATGGAGTGAGTATCGCCGGAAACAAAAACGGCGGCAGGAGACCCTGCCGCCGTGGTGGAGCGGAGTTACATCAGAACTTCACGTTCAGTGCCAGCGTGGCAGAGCGACCCGGGGCGATGCTCGCGTAGTGCGAGGCATAGGCCTTGGTGAAGTAGGTCTTGTCGGTCAGGTTCTGCACGTTGAGCTGCAGGCTGATGTTGTCCTGGATCGCGTAGCTGGCCATCGCGTCGAAGCGGGTGTAGCTCGGGATCCACTTGGTGTTGGCAACGTCACCGTACTGCTTGTCCGAGTAGAACGCGCCGGCGCCGACGGTCAGGCCGATCGGGAAGCGGTAGGTGGTCCACAGGTTGGCGCTGTGCTTGGCGGTGTTCGGGAACTCGTTGCCGTTGTTCGGCGACGGCACGTAGACGTTGGACGGGCAGGTGCGGCCCACCGGTGCACCACAGACGAAGCCGTTGTCCTTCAGTTCCGAGTCCAGATAGGTGTAGCCGCCGTACAGGCTCCAGGCGTCGGTCAGCTGTCCGTTGAAGCCCAGCTCGAAGCCATTGATTTCCTTCTTGCCGGCGTTCTGGTTGTTGCCGTTGTCGACGGCCACGCGCGCGTTGTTCAGCACGGTGTGGAAGATCGCAGCGGTCAGGTTCAGACGGTTGTTGAACAGGTCCCATTTGGTACCCAGTTCGAGGTTCTTCGTATCCTGCGGCTTGAGGTTGGCGATGCCTTCGTTGAGGCCGTCCGCGCCATCGCCGCCATCCATGCCCGGCGGAGTCGAGGAGGTGCCGTACGACAGGTAGATGCTGCCGTTGGCCATCGGCTTGAAGACGACGCCGGCCTGATAGTTCAGGAAGTCGTTGTCGTTGCGCGCACGGGTCGGGGCCTTGCCCTGCACCGGCGTGGTCAGCGTTGCGGAGTAGTCGTCGTAGCGCAGGCCGACGTTGAAGCTCCACTGTGCATTGAGCTCGATGGTGTCGAACAGGTAGGCCGACTTGGTCTTGGTGCGCTGCTCGACGTCCAGCGCCTTGTCGCTGCGGTACACCGAATGGGTGGCCGCCCACGGATCGCGTGGGTTCGGGTTGGCGAAGTCGGTGCAGTTGTAGCCGGTGGCCGCGCCCGTGGTCGGGCACTTGCTGTTGCCGGTCAGCGGGTTGCTGGTGCCCGGCGTCATCAGGTAGCTGCCGCGAGTCATCTTCTCGTCGCTGTATTCCACGCCAGCGCTGTAGCTGTGCTTGAGCGCGCCGGTCTGGAAGGCGCCGGTCAGGCCCAGCTGGTCGGCGAAGCTCTTGACGTCGACGGCACGGGTGTTGGTACGGCGCCACAAGGTGCCGTAGTTGTTCGGGTTGCCCTGGCTGTCGTCCGGCTGGGTCCACAGGTAATCATTGCTGGTGTTGCCCAGACGCGCGATGTTGCGCAGCTTGTGGCCGCCGAAGTCGTAGCTGGCATCCAGGGTGCTGATGTCGGCACGGGTGCGCTGGAAGTCACGGTCGACCAGGCCGTAGTAGTTGTTGCGGTCCGGGACCATCGGGCGGCCATCGACCCACTTCGAGGGCGGTGCACCGTTCGGGTTGCCATACGGGAAGCCACCCGCGTCCGGCAGGTCATCGCTCTGCATGTGGTAGTGGCTGGCGATCAGCTGCGCCGGGCCGTTCAGGCCGAACGCGATCGACGGTGCGATGCCCCAGCGGCTGACATTGGCAGCGTCACGGCCGGCGATGTCCGACTCGTGCTTCATCAGGTTCAGGCGGGCGGCGATGCCATCGCCCAGCACGTAGTTGGCGTCCACGGTGCCGCGCGCGTAGCTGTCGGTGCCGATGCCCATGCTGGCGCTGGTTTCGTTCTTCAGCTTCGGCGTCTTGCTCACCAGGTTCAGGCTGCCACCACCGGAGTCACGGCCGCCGTAGGCCGAGCTCGGGCCCTTGACCACTTCCACCTGCTCCAGGTCGAAGATCTCGCGGGTCTGCGAGCCGACGTCGCGCAGGCCGTCGACGAAGATGTTGCTCTGCGAATCGAAGCCACGGATGAAGGGGCGGTCGCCGGTCGGGTTGCCGCCTTCGCCGGCGCCGAAGGTGATGCCCGGCACCATGCGCAGCGCATCCTGCAGGTTGGTCGCACCGGTTTCGGCGATCAGCTTCTCCGACACGATCGACACCGACTTCGGGGTGTCCAGCAGCTCGGCGGTGAACTTCGGCGAGGACGGATTGAACCAGCTGCCGCGTACCTGCACCTTGTCCAGGTCGGTGGCCTTGCGGGAGCCGTCGGCGCTGTCGGCGGCCTGGGCGGCCAGCGGTGCGAAGCCGGCGGCCAGGGTGGCGGTGGCGAGCAGGGAAACGCGCGGAGCGTGCTTGCGGGACGTGATGTGGGTCATGGCTGTAGGTAGTGGCTTGGATCGGGAAATGGCGAGGGCGAGCCAGCGCAGATGGGCATGCGGCGACAGGCGGGAAGTGGGTTCTGTAGAGCCGAGCCATGCTCGGCTGGCAGGAAACGCAATCAGGCGCACGGCAACGGCCGCAAGGCGCCTCAGCTGGCGTGCGGTGCGGGCGGAGCGTGGCCGGGGTTCAACCGCAGTGCGGAATCATGCAACTGCCAGCGCAGGGCATCGGAGCGCCACAGCGGGATACGCGCGACCAGAGTAGCGCGTGCAGGGACCAGACCGGTGCAGGGCGAGGTGCCCTCGCCATCGAACGGAGGCTCCGGTGCTGGTACGGCGTGCTGCGGGCATTCGTCGGCTGGCGATTGCGGCAGCGGCATCGCCTGCAGCAGATCTTCAGCGTGTGCCTGCCAGCCGTGCGCGGCCGGATCGCTGCCACGCCCTTCGTGCAAGGCCGACCAGCCCAGCAGCAACGTCAGCAGCACGGCCACGAGCAGCGGCCACCCTTGGCGGGCGAGCTGGCACAGCGTGGCGGTGGGCGCGGGCGAAGCCATGGCGCAGGGGCGATGTCGTTACGAAGATGTTACGTAGAATAACATCAACGATAATGATTCGCATATGCGCAATCGGGTGGGCGATCTGGATGGCCCGGAAAGGCCCTGGGGCGCCGCTCAGGACACTCTGGTAGACCCGCCCCATGGGTGGATGCTCTTCGGCAGGGGCGTCCGAGGGCATTCCCTGCAGGCCGAACGCCGTTTCAATCGCGGTCGTCGCGGGTCCAGACCGCGTCGTGCTCGCGCTTCACAGGGAACTTGGGCACAGGGCTGTAGGCCGGGGCGCACAGGGCACGGCCGTCGCGCACGTCGAAGCGCGCACCATGCAGCACGCATTCCACGCTGCCTTCGCTGGTGTTGAACTCCCCCGAGGACAGCTCGAACTCCTCATGGGTGCACTGGTCTTCCAGGGCGTACAGCTCGCCGTCGAGGTTGAACACCACGATCGGCGTGCCGGTCACCTCGTCGAACACGCTCTTCATTTCACCCGGCAGCAGTTCGGCGCCGGCGCAGACGAAGGTCCAGGCCTCGCTCACGCGACGGCTCCGGCCAGCGGCTTTTCCAGGATCTCGAAGCGCAGGTCGTCGCGCTTGGGAATACCGAAGCGTTCGTCGCCATAGGGGAACGGCTTCTTGATGCCGGTGCGCTGGTAGCCGCGGCGTTCATAGAAAGCGATCAGCTCGTCGCGCACGTCGATCACCGTCATCTGCATCACCGGCACGTTCCATTCGCGCGCCGCATGCGCTTCGGCAGCCTCCATCATCTGCTTGCCGACCCCGCCGCCCTGCTGGGCCGGGTCGACCGAGAACATGCCGAAGTAGCCCTTGCCGTCGACATCGGCGACGTGGGCGCAGGCCACCAGCTGGCCCTCGCGTTCGGCCAGCAGGATGGTGGAGCGCGGGCGGTCCAGGTCGGCCTGGATGCCCTCGGCATCGATGCGGGCGCCGTCCAGCAGGTCGGCTTCAGTGGTCCAGCCAACGCGGCTGGCGTCACCCCGGTAGGCCGAGGTGACCAGGGCGATCAGGGCGGGGATGTCGGCCGGCGTGGCGGCACGGAAGGTCAGAGTGGTCATGGGCACATTCTAGGTGGGGTGGGGGCGGGCGCAAATGGGGAGGTAGGGTCAGATCCCTTTCGCAGCGCGAAAGGGATCTGACCCCGGCGTCTACTGACCCAACAGCAGGCTATGGACCGACTGGCACGGGCGCGGAATCGGCAGATGCTCGGGGTCAGATCCCTTTGTGCAGCAAAGGGCTCTGACCCCTCAGCCCCAGGAAACGCTCATGCCACGCCCCCGAAGGATCGATGCGCCCGGATACCCGCAACATGCCGTTCAACGTGGCAACAATCGCCAGCCCGTGTTCTTCACGGATGGCGACCGCGTCGCCTACCTGCGTCTGCTGTGTCATCACGCAGATCAGCAGCACTGCCGGATTCACGCCTATGTGCTGATGGACAATCACGTCCATCTTCTGGCGACGCCTGATGTCTCTGGCGGGCTGTCGCGGATGATGCAGGCCGTGAGCCGGGCCTACGTACGTCGGGTGAATGGTCAGCAGGGCCGCACCGGCACGTTATGGGAGGGGCGCTTCCACTCCACGGTGGTGGATACGGATCGCTATCTGCTGGCCTGCCAGCGCTACATCGAGCTCAACCCGGTTCGGGCGGGGAAGGTGGCTCATCCTGGTGACTATCGCTGGTCGAGCTATCGCGCGAATGCACGGGGACGGGCAAATGCACTGCTCGTACCGCATTCGGCATTCGAGTTCATTGCTGCTGATGCGGATGAGCGGCACAGACGCTATGCGGAGTTCATCGCGCAGGGCATTCCTGCCGGGGATCTGGTGGCGATGCGTGGCGCGCTGCAGTCGCAGCGGCGGCTGTCGGGGCCGTTGATGGGGTCAGAGCCCTTTCGCGATGCGAAAGGGATCTGACCCCGATGTGCCGGGCTCAGCCCAGCAGCTTGCGCACCTTGGTCAGCGCGGTCATGAAGCGCTCGATCTCGGCGTGCGTGTTGTAGAACGCCAGCGAGGCACGGCAGGTGGCGGCGACACCAAAGTACTGCAGCAGCGGGTGCGCGCAGTGCTGGCCTGATCGCACGGCCACGCCTTCCAGGTCGAGCAGGGTCGCCAGGTCGTGCGCATGCGCACCGTCGATCAGGAACGAGACCACGGCGGCCTTCTCCGGCGCTTCGCCGATGACGCGCAGGCCGTCGACGCGGCGCAGTTCTTCGGTGAAATGCGCCAGCAGTTCGGCTTCGCGCGCTTCCACGTTCTCCTGGCCAAGCTGCTGCAGGTAGTCGGCAGCTACGCCCAGGCCGATGAAGCCTGCGATGTTCGGGGTGCCGGCTTCGAACTTGTGCGGGGCATCGTTGAACACGGTGCCGTCGAAGCTGACTTCCTTGATCATCTCGCCGCCGCCGAGGAACGGCGGCATCGCGTCCAGGTGCTCGCGGCGCGCCCACAGCGCACCGGTGCCGGTCGGACCGCACATCTTGTGGCCGGTGATGGCGTAGAAGTCGCAGCCGATCGCGGCGACGTCGACCTTGCGGTGCGGCACGGCCTGCGAGCCATCGACCACGGTGATGATGCCGCGCTTGCGCGCTTCACGGCAGATCTCGCGCACCGGATTGACCGTACCCAGCACGTTGGAGACATGGGTGACCGCCAGCAGCTTGACTTCCGGGGTCATCGCAGCGCGCAGCGCATCCAGGTCCAGCGCGCCATCAGGGGTGATCTCGGCTACGCGGATGGTGGCGCCGGTACGCTGCGCGACCAGCTGCCACGGCACGATGTTGGCGTGGTGCTCCATGCGCGTGATCAGGATCACGTCACCAGCCTTCAGTCGCGGCAGCGCCCACGAGTAGGCCACCAGATTGATGGCGAAGGTGGTGCCACTGCACAGCACCAGGTCGCTGGGGCGCACGTTGAGGAAGCGCGCCAGCTTGTTGCGTGCGCCTTCATAGGCATCGGTGGCTTCGCTGCCCAGTGCATGCACCGCACGGCTGACGTTGGCGTTGTAGCGGCGGTAGAACTCGTCCACCGCGCCGATCACCTGCACCGGCTTCTGGCCGGTGTTGGCATTGTCGAAATAGACCAGCGGCTTGCCGTGCACTTCACGCATCAGCAGCGGGAAGTCGAGGCGGACGCGGTCCCAGTCGGGCGCGCCGGTGCGTTTTTCGATCGGGCGCGGCGTGGACAGGTTCATGCCACACCCGCCTCGGCCAACGCCTTGTCCAGACGGCGTGCCAGCTGCGCACGCAGTGCATCGAGCAGGATCTTCAGCGGTTCATGGCAGAACGCGGCGCTGAGCAGAGCCTGTGCCTGGGCCTGCGGCAGGCCGCGCGAGCGCAGGTAGAACAGCGCATTGGCATCGAGCTGGCCGACGGTCGCGCCGTGCGCGGCCTTCACTTCATCGGCGTCGATCACCAGCGTCGGCTGGGTGTCGATCTCGGCATCGGCCGACAGCAGCAGGTTCTTGTTGGACAGGTTCGCGTCGGTGCCGTCGGCGCCTTCGCGGATCTGGATGCCACCATGGAACACCACGCGGCTGCGGTTGGCGGCGACGCCACGCCACAGCAGTTCGCAGGCGGTATCGCGCGCGATGTGGTCGATGCCCAGGCGGGTTTCGACATGGCGGCGGCCATTGCCGAGCAGCACGCCGTTGGCGGTCAGCTGGGCGTTGTCGCCTTCCAGGCGGACGTTCAGTTCATGGCGGCTGAGCGCGGCGCCCAGTTCCAGGTCGACACGGTGGTACTGCGCGTCGCGGGCCAGTACGGCGTCGGTGCGCAGGAAGCTGGTCTGGCGCGCGCTGCCGGCCTGCACGCGGGCGTGCTTGAGCACGGCATCGCGGGCGACATGGGCATGCAGCACGGTGTTGTCCAGGTGGGCGGAGTCGCCCACGCTGAAGCGGTGCTCGACCACGCCGAGGCTGGCGCCGGCCCGCAGTTCGATCAGGTGGCGATGGTGCCAGGCCAGGTCGGTATCGCCGGCGACGCTGGCAAATACCAGCTGCAGCGGTACCTCAACCTGCACGCCTTCGTCCACGCGCAGCACTACGCCTTCATCAGCCAGCGCGGCGTTGAGGCGGGCGAAAATCTCTTCGCTGCGCTCGTAGCGGCGGCCAAGGAAACGCACGGCGTCTTCGCCGGAGGCCAGTGCGGCCGACAGCGGCTGCAACTGCACGCCGGCCGGCAGGCCCTGCACGTCGCTCAGCGCGGCATCCAGGCGGCCGTTGACGAACACCAGGCGCGGCGCCGGAATGTCCTCCAGCAGCGCGGCGTCCAGGGCCGGGCCCTGCAGCGGTGCCGCGGCGAACGCACGACGCTCCAGCTGGCGCAGCGAGGTGTACTTCCAGGCTTCGTTGCGGGCGGCCGGCAGGCCGTCACGCAGGGCCGCGTCCAGCACTTCGCGGCGCGCATCGCTGCCGCAGAAGGCCTGGGCCATCGAATCGAGCAGCGCGCTCATCAGACGGCCGCCTCGCGCACCACGCGATCCTTGAGGAAATCGTAGCCGTGCGCTTCCAGTTCCAGTGCCAGTTCCGGGCCACCGGTCTTGACGATGCGGCCATCGGCCAGCACGTGCACCACGTCCGGCTTGATGTAGTCCAGCAGGCGCTGGTAATGGGTAATGACCAGGAACGAACGGTCGGCGGCGCGCAGTGCGTTGACGCCGTCGGCCACGCTCTTCAGCGCATCGATGTCCAGGCCCGAATCGGTTTCGTCCAGGATCGCCAGCTTCGGTTCCAGCACGGCCAGCTGGAAGATCTCGTTGCGCTTCTTCTCGCCACCGGAGAAGCCTTCGTTGACGCCACGGTGCAGCAGTTCATCCTTCAGGTGCAGCACGGCCAGCTTCTGGCGCACCAGCTTGAGGAACTGCATGGAATCGAGTTCGTCCTCACCGCGCGCCTTGCGCTGGGCATTCAGTGCCGCGCGCAGGAAGTAGGTGTTGTTCACGCCCGGGATTTCCACCGGGTACTGGAACGCCAGGAACAGGCCGGCGGCGGCGCGCGCTTCCGGGTCCTGCTCGAGCAGGTCGGTGCCTTCAAACTGCACGCTGCCTTCGGTCACTTCGTAGCCGTCGCGGCCGGCCAGGACATTGCCCAGGGTGGACTTGCCGGCGCCGTTCGGGCCCATGATGGCGTGCACCTGGCCGGGCTTCACATCCAGCGACAGGCCCTTGAGGATTTCCTTGTCGCCGATGCGGGCGTGGAGGTTTTCGATCTTCAGCATGGTGGGGATTTCCGTGGGGCGGGCCGCAGCCCGCCGGTAAAGAGAATGCGTTTGCGAGGGGCAGGGGCGGGCGGTCAGCCCACCGAACCTTCCAGCGAGACTTCCAGCAGCTTCTTGGCTTCCACCGCGAACTCCATCGGCAGTTCGCGGAACACCTGCTTGCAGAAGCCGTCGACGATCATCGACACCGCGTCTTCCTGGCTGATGCCACGGGCGCGGCAGTAGAACAGCTGGTCGTCGGAGATCTTGGAGGTGGTGGCCTCGTGCTCGACGGTGGCGCCCGGGTTCTTCACCTCGATGTAGGGGAAGGTGTGGGCGCCGCACTGCTTGCCGATCAGCAGCGAATCGCACTGGGTGTAGTTGCGCGCGCCGTCGGCGTTGCGGTCCACCCGCACCAGGCCGCGGTAGGTGTTCTGGCCACGGCCGGCACTGATGCCCTTGCTGACGATCTTGCTCTTGGTGCGCTTGCCGATGTGGATCATCTTGGTGCCGGTGTCGGCCTGCTGGCGGTGATGGGTCAGCGCCACGGAGTGGAACTCACCGACCGAGTCGTCGCCCAGCAGCACGCAGGACGGGTACTTCCAGGTGATCGCCGAGCCGGTCTCGACCTGGGTCCAGGTGACCTTGCTGCGCGCGCCACGGCATTCGGCACGCTTGGTGACGAAGTTGTAGATGCCGCCGACGCCGTTCTCGTCGCCCGGGTACCAGTTCTGCACCGTGGAGTACTTGATCTCCGCGTCTTCCAGGGCGACCAGCTCGACCACTGCGGCGTGCAGCTGGTTCTCGTCGCGCATCGGCGCGGTGCAGCCTTCCAGGTAGGAGACGTAGGCCTTGTCCTCGCACACGATCAGGGTGCGCTCGAACTGGCCGGTGTGGCCGGCATTGATGCGGAAGTAGGTGCTCAGTTCCATCGGGCAGCGCACGCCCTTGGGAATGAACACGAAGCTGCCATCGGAAAACACCGCCGAGTTGAGCGCGGCGAAATAGTTGTCGCCCACCGGCACCACGGTGCCCAGGTACTGGCGGACCAGCTCCGGGTGTTCCTTGATGGCCTCGGACATCGAGCAGAAGATGATGCCCTTCTCGGCCAGTTCCTTGCGGAAGGTGGTACCGACGGACACCGAATCGAACACCGCGTCCACCGCCACGCCGGCCAGCTTGGCGCGCTCATGCAGCGGCACGCCCAGCTTGTCGTAGGTGTCGAGCAGCTCCTTCGGCACGTCATCCAGCGAGGCGTACTTCGGGCCCTTCGGCGCGGAGTAGTAGCTGAGCGCCTGCAGGTCGATCGGCGCGATCTCCAGCTTGGCCCAGTCCGGCATCGGCATGGTCAGGAAGTGGCGGTAGGCGTCCAGGCGCCACTGCGTCATCCACTCCGGCTCTTCCTTCTTGGCCGACAGGGCACGGATGGTGTCCTCGTCCAGACCCGGCGGCAGGGAGTCCGATTCGATCTCGGTGATGAAGCCGGCCGAATACTTGCGGCCGAGCTGCTCGTGGATCTCGCGGTTGGGGGTGTCGTCGTGGGCGACGTTTTCGATGGTTTCGGTGGCCATGGGGGGGCTGCCTACGGATCAGGAGACGACGTCGACAGCGATGGTGCGGCGCTGTTCGTCATCGACAAGGGGGAGAGGGGGCAGGATCTGCGCGAGGCTGACATCGCGCAGGGCCTCGGAGACCACGTCGTTGATCAACCGCCAGCTGCTGCGCGCGCCGCACTTGGGGGCCATGCCGCACTGGTGGTGGTCGTGGCTGCATTCGGTCAGGGCCAACGGCCCTTCCATCGCTTCGACCACTTCGAACAGCGAGATCTCGATGGCCGCGCGGGTCAGCCGGTAACCGCCACGGACGCCGCGCAGGCCTTCAACCAGGCCGGCCTGGGCCAGCGGCTTGAGCACCTTGCTGACGGTGGGCGGCTCCAGACCGGTGAATTCGGCCAGCTCGGTGGCACTGAGCACCTCGCCCGGACGGGCGGCGAGCACGGTCAGTACGACGGTGGCGTAATCGGTGAGTTTGGTGACGCGCAACATGGGGATGCGAGTGGTTCTTAAAGCGGACTGAAATTGTACGCTTTTATTCGCCGCCATCCAACCCGGGCATTCAGCCGGTGCTGGGGCCGGGCCGGGAGGACACACCGGCGCCGTTGCCAGGGCGCAATGCTGCGCCAACGGGGTG
Organism: Stenotrophomonas sp. WED208; assembly: GCF_040984485.1. Lineage (NCBI taxonomy): Bacteria > Pseudomonadati > Pseudomonadota > Gammaproteobacteria > Lysobacterales > Lysobacteraceae > Stenotrophomonas > Stenotrophomonas sp. WED208. The sequence goes on along the minus strand of NZ_JAZARB010000001.1, from coordinate 3,527,521 downwards.
ATTTTCGCAATCACCCGGAATGGGCGAGAATCCCGGTTCCATTCGCTGCAAACAGCCCGTGCCGATGCCGAAGAAGATCCAAGCCCGCAAGTCCGCCATCCATGGCAACGGCGTGTTCGCCGTGGCCCCGATCAAGCAGGGCGAGCGCGTGATCCAGTACAAGGGCCTGCTGCGCAGCCACGGCGACGTCGATGCCGATGACAGCGGCGACGTCGAAAGTGGCCATACCTTCCTGTTCACCCTCAACGACGACTGGGTGATCGATGCCAACTACAAGGGCAATGACGCGCGCTGGATCAACCACAGCTGCGACCCGAACTGTGAGGCGGTGATCGAGGAAGACGAGGACGGCGACAGCCGGGGCGACAAGGTGTTCATCGAGGCAGTGCGCGATATCAAGGCCGGCGAGGAGCTGACCTACAACTACGGCATCACCCTGGCCGAGCGTCACACCGCCAAGCTGAAGAAGATCTGGGAGTGCCGCTGCGGCTCGCCCAAGTGCACCGGCACCATGCTGCAGCCCAAGCGCTGACCCACAGCGGGTAGTGCCGGCCGCTGGCCGGCACACATGTGAAAAGCGTGCCGGCCAGCGGCCGGCACTGCCTTATTTACCCAGTACGCCTGCCGGCACCAGATTGCCCAGGTTCTGGTTGAAGGTGACCACCAGCTTGCCGTTCTTCACCTGTGCCGACTGTACCTGCAGGGCGCCGAGCAGGCCGGCCACGGCCGGGTCCAGCTTGTAGATCGGTTCGCGCTGGGCGTAGTCGCTCAGCCAGGCATTGAGCAGGCCGCGGGTGCGCGAATCGAGGCGACCGCCCTGGTTGGCCGGGGTGAAGTCATCCACGCTGGGCTGCTGCAGGTGGAAGCCCTGGGTCTGCGCGTCATAGCGCAGGCCGCTGCTGAGCTTCACCGTTCCCAGCTTGGACGGGTTGCCACCAGCGGTGGCCAGAGCAACATCCATGCCCAGGTTCAGCCGCTCGCCGGCCGGAAGGCTCAGCTGTGGATGGCTCATGGTCAGCGCGATCAGGCCGCCGAGGGCGTCCTGCGTGCGTGGGAAGCTGCCATCGAGGTACTGCTGCACGTCACTGGCACCGACCGACAGTTCGCGGCCGGAGATGGAAGGGGCGGCCTGCGCGCCGATCGCAGCGGCGATCAGCACGGTGGAGGCGGCAAGGCGGGTCATCAGGGAACGCAGGCGCATGGCGGTGACCGGTGGATATGAATGGACGAATCAAAGAGTAGCCGTGCCGGCTGAATCGCGCGTGCATGCCGCTGCAACGGTTCAGTCCAGCGACGGGCGCAGTTGCGCCGACTGGATCTGCCAGGCGCGACCGTCGCGGCTGGGTTGCACGCGGTACCAGCCGCCAAAGCGGAAGGTGCCTTGTGTGGTGACCGCGCGGATCCGCACCGGTACCTCCAGCAGCCGGGGGGGCTGCTGGTCGTCGCGTGCGATCGGGGGCTCGCTGTCCAGGCGCAGCGTGCGCAGGTCCTGCAGCTGGCGCAGGACGGCATCGTCTGCGTGCCGCGGATCGGCGGGCGGGAATGCCCAGGCGGCGTCGCTGGTGCCGCGGTCGCGGTTGAGCAGCGCGATCACGTAGCGGTTGAGCATCACCGAAGGGGGGGCGGCGTCGGTGTCCACTGCAGCAAACAGCGGATCGACCGTCGGTGATTGCAGGGCGGATGTGGCGGTTTCCGCGTTGGCCTGTACCTCCGCGCTGGCGGCTGCGGGGGGCGGGGCCGGTGTTGGATCCGATTGCGCTGCCGGCCGGGAACAGCCCAGCAACACCAGTGGCGAAATCAGCAACAGGAACCTGCGCATGCCTGCCTCCTCCCCGAGGCGACGTGAAGGAGCGCAGTGTATCGGCTGCGCCGGTATCAGCGGGAGGAGGGCAGCTGTTCCAGCGCGTCCAGGGCCGGCAGTACCTGTGCTGCGATGGCGGCCAGCGCGTGACCGTCGGATTCGGCATGGCGCTGCACGATGTCGCGCAGCAGCTGGGTGGCGATCACCAGGGTGGCGCGCTCGTCGCCGCTGAGACCTGCCGTGCGCGGCGCTCCTTCCAGCAGGCGCATCAGGTCACGGCTGGCACGGTGTTCCAGTTCGATGGTGCAGCGCCCGGTGCACTGCAACCCGTCCTTTTCGATCGGGGTCACCGAGATCCGGTAGCGGGTGGAGGGGCTGGCCATGAGGGGGTGCTCGCCGTAGCTGTGGAGGATGTGCCCACCATAGGCAAGGCCGCGGCCGACAGCGACGGCCGGCGCTGCACGCAGTGTTCCACCCGGTACGTTCCGGTACTGCGGCAGGTCGGGCGCAGCCAATGCTGGCGGGCCTGTACGGGCATTCCCGGGATTGCGGCAACGCTGTGTTGCGGACCGTGGTTGGGACAAAAAAAACGGGACGGCCAGAGCCGTCCCGTCGGAATCCGCGTTGGGGCGCGCGCTTACAGCGCGGCGTCCTTCAGCTTCTTCAGCGGACGCACCTTCAGCTTGGTGGTGGCCGGCTTGGCGGCGAACCACTGCTCTTCCTTGGTGAACGGGTTGATGCCCTTGCGCTTCGGCTTGGCCGGCACATTGACGGTGGTGATCTTCAGCAGGCCCGGCAGGGTGAACGAGCCAGCGCCCTTCTTGTGCACCGAGGAGGCGACGGCGCTTTCCAGCGAGGCCAGCACAGCGCGGACGTCCTTGGCGATGACGCCGGAGGCTTCAGCGATGTGTGCAACCAGGCCGGACTTGGTCAGCACTTCCTTGATCGGCTTCGGAGCGGCCGGCTTGGCGGCTGCCTTCGTCGCGACTTTCTTCACTGCCTTCTTCGGGGCAGCCTTCTTAGCGGTCTTTGCCATGGTTTCCTGTTCCGTGAACGGTTGGTTGTTTGGTCGGCGCCGAACCCCGTCGGCAAGCGCAATGTAGGGCAACTCTCGGGCGCCGCCAATAGCCTGAAGCGCGGAAAGTGCATGTTTTTTCATATCCAGGCCGATTCAGTACATGGCCGGCCGTGGGGGATGGGGGCGCGGCAGCGTGCGTGATGGCCGGTGCCCGTCCATCGGCGGAATGCGCGAAACCACTGAAAACAAGGGGGAAATGCGCAGATGGCTGGCGAAGAAGTGTCCATCTGTCCGGTTCCCTGCGGACGTTCGGCATGCGGCGGAGCGACGCAGGGCTAACGCGTGCCGTGCGAGGGTGACCGTTCATCACCGCCACGCAGGAGCAGCATATGGGAATCTCGCGACACGCCACCGCGCACTGGGAAGGCGATCTGAAGTCGGGCAAGGGACAGTTGAGCACGCCGCAGAGTGGGCTGCTGGACAAGACCCGCTACGGCTTCAACAGCCGCTTCGGTGACGAGAAGGGCACCAATCCGGAAGAACTGATCGCTGCCGCGCACGCCGGCTGTTTCACCATGGCGCTGTCGGCCAAGCTCGGCGAGGCCGGCTTTACCCCGACCTCGCTGGATACCGAAGCCAAGGTCGATCTGTCATTGGAGGGCGGCCCGCAGCTGTCGCAGATCCGGCTGAAGGTGAAGGCGGTGGTGCCGGGCATCGACGCGACGCAGTTCCGTGCGATTGCCGATGACGCCAAGCAGAACTGCCCGGTATCCAAGGCGCTGAGCGCAGTGCCGATCAGCCTGGAAGCCGAGCTGGGCTGAGCGGCCGCTACCTGTAGAGCCGAGCCCGCGCTCGGCTCTACCGCTTGCGGATCACCAATCGATGGTGCCGCTGATCACCGTCTGCACCTGGCCGCCCGACCAGACCTCGCCGTCCTCGTCGACTAGCAGCGTCAGGCGTGCGTCGTGGCCGACTTCGCGGCCCTGGCTGACTTCGAACGGTGCACGACCACGGGGCAGGGCATCGCGCAGGTCCAGCCATGCGGCCAGCACCGCATTGGCGGCACCGGAGGCGGCGTCCTCGAAGCGGCGTCCATTGCCGACGAAGGCACGTACCGCCAGATCGAAGCCCTCACCGCCATCGCTGAAGGCGTAGGCGAACACACCCATGCTGTCGGTGGACTCGGCCAGTGCGGCTACGGCATCCCAGTCCGGACGCAGGGCACGCAACGCGGCTTCATCGGCCACCTGCACCACCCACCAGCTACGCCCGCCCTGCATCCGCGCCGGCGGCAGGGAGCCCAGCGGCCAGTCCTTCAGCGCCGCCTGCATACGAGGATCGGTCGCCTCGGCAGTCTCGGCCAGCTGCGCGCGCGGCGTGCGGATGGCGATGCGCTGCTGCGCACCCTCACCGCTGACGCGCAGCGGCAGGGCACCGGCAATGCCGTCCTGCACCAGCACACCATCGACCGCTGCGGCCAGGCCGGCCTGCAGCACCGCATGCGCGGTGCCGACGCTGGGGTGGCCGGCAAACGGAACTTCCTTCTGCGGGCTGAACATGCGCAGCCGGTAACTGGCACCGGCGACCTGCGGCGGGAACACGAAGGTGGTCTCGGGCAGGCGCGTCCAGCGTGCGATGGCCTGCATGCTGGCATCGTCCAGGCCCTCGGCATCGAGCACCACGGCCAGCGGATTGCCGGCGCCGGCGCGCGGGGAGAACACATCCAGCTGCAGGAAACGGCGTGCGGGCATCGGGGAAACTCCAGAATCAGGTAGCGCGCAGCTTAGCGCGCCGTTGTAGAGCCGAGCCCATGCTCGGCTGTGTTGGGGTGTGAGAAGAAGCAGCCGAGCGTGGGCTCGGCTCTACATCCAGCTGATCTGGCCGTCGATGACCGGCTGCACCTGGCCGCCGATCCAGACCGTGCCCTGTGCATCGACCTCGACCTGTACGCGGCCATCGCGGCCCACTTCGCGGCCCTGGCTGGCCACGTAGCGGCCCTCGCGGCCCGGCAGGGCATCGCGCTGCCGCAGCCAGGCGCCGATCAGCGCATTGGCGCTGCCGGTCACCGGGTCCTCGGGTACGGCGGCCGCATCAGCGGGGCAGAATGCGCGCACCACCCGGGTATGGTCGGTGCCGGCTTCGTCGGCGAACACGGCCAGGCCGGTGGCATCGGTGGCGAGGCTCCAGTCGGCCAGCGCGGCCATGTCCGGCGCCAGGTTGCGTACGGCGGAGGCGTCGCGCAGCGGCAGCAGCCACCAGCGTGCGCCGTTGTCCCAGAGTTCGGGTACGTGCCCGCTGGCAGCCAGCGCCAGCAGCGCTTCCGGCGCTCTGTCCGCCGCTGTGTCCAGTTGCTGCGCCGGTGGGCTGGCCAGCTGGATCTGCAGTGCCTCGGCCGGGCCGCTCACCCGTACCGGCAGCAACCCCGCCGCGCATTGCTGCAGCAGGGCACCGTCGCGCGGTTGCGCCAGGCCGCAGCTCACCGCCGCCCAGGCCGCGCCGACGCTGGGGTGGCCGGCGAAGGCCAGCTCACGGGTCGGGGTGAAGATGCGGATGTGGTAATCGGCGCCGGGCGCACTGGGGTGCAGGAAGAACACCGTCTCGGACAGGTTCAGCCAGGCGGCCAGGGCCTGCATCTGCTCGCCGGAGAGCCCATCGGCGTCCAGGATGGCGCCCAGTGGGTTGCCGGTGCCGGGGCGGGGGGCGAAGACATCGAGCTGCAGGTAACGGAGGACGGCCATCTACGGGGATATTGCGCTTAGAATCAAAGGTTCCGCCCCTGAGGGCGGCTTCCCCACATTCTACATAGCCAATCCATGTCAGCTTCCCCCCTTGTCGATCGTTGGATCGTACTGAAGTTCGGCGGCACCTCGGTGTCGCGTCGTCATCGCTGGGACACGATCGGGAAGCTGGCGAAAAAACGTGCGGAAGAGACCGGCTCGCGCGTGCTGGTGGTGGTGTCGGCGCTGTCCGGGGTCACCAACGAACTGACCGCGATCGCCGATGGCGCGCCGGACAGCCGTGATCGCGTGGCGGCGCTGGTCGAACGCCACGAGGCCTTCCTGGTTGAACTCGGCCTGGGCCGCGAGGTGCTGGCCGAGCGCCTGGCGGCGCTGCAGGGGCTGCTCGACGACGCGCGCGCGGCCACCCGGCCGCTGCAGTGGCAGGCCGAAGTGCTGGGCCAGGGCGAACTGCTGTCCTCCACCCTGGGCGCGGCCTATCTGCACGCTTCGGGCCTGGACATGGGCTGGATGGATGCCCGCCAGTGGCTGGACGCGATGCCGCCGCAGCCGAACCAGAGCGACTGGTCGCAGCGGCTGTCGGTGAACTGCCAGTGGCGTGCCGATGCGGAGTGGATGCAGCGCTTCCGCGCGCAGCCGACCCGCCTGCTGATCACCCAGGGCTTCATTTCGCGGCATGCCGATGGTGGTACCGCCATCCTCGGCCGCGGTGGCTCGGATACCTCGGCGGCGTACTTCGGTGCGCTGCTCGGTGCCAGCCGCGTGGAGATCTGGACCGATGTGCCGGGCATGTTCAGTGCCAACCCGAAGGACGTGCCGGACGCGCGCCTGCTGACCCGCCTGGACTATTACGAGGCGCAGGAAATCGCCACCACCGGCGCCAAGGTGTTGCACCCGCGCTCGATCAAGCCGTGCCGCGATGCCGGCGTGCCGATGGCCATCCTCGATACCGAGCGCCCGGAACTGCCGGGTACCAGCATCGATGGCAGCGCTGCACCGGTGCCGGGCGTGAAGGCGATCAGCCGCCGCAACGGCATCGTGCTGGTGTCGATGGAAGGCATCGGCATGTGGCAGCAGGTCGGCTTCCTGGCCGATGTATTCAACCTGTTCAAGAAGCATGGCCTGTCGGTGGACCTGATCGGTTCGGCCGAGACCAACGTCACCGTGTCGCTGGACCCGTCCGAGAACCTGGTCAACACCGATGTGCTGGCTGCGCTGTCGGCTGACCTGTCGCAGATCTGCAAGGTGAAGGTGATCGTGCCGTGCGCGGCGATCACCCTGGTTGGCCGCGGCATGCGTTCGCTGCTGCACAAGCTGTCAGACGTGTGGGCGACCTTCGGCCGCGAGCGCGTGCACATGATCTCGCAGTCGTCCAACGACCTGAACCTGACCTTCGTCATCGACGAAGCCGATGCCGATGGCCTGTTGCCGATCCTGCACGCCGAGCTGATCGACAGCGGTGCGATGCCGGTGGAAGAGACCGAAGTGTTCGGCCCGCGCTGGCGCGAGATCGCCGGCACCGTGCGCCCGCGTGGCACGCCGTGGTGGCGGGGCCAGCGTGCGCACCTGCTGCAGCTGGCCGATGCTGGCACGCCACGCTACGTCTACCACCTGCCGACGGTGCGCGCCCGCGCCCGCGCGCTGGCCGCGATCAAGCCGATCGACCAGCGCTACTACGCGATCAAGGCCAACAGCCACCCGGCCATCCTGCAGCTGCTGGAAGCCGAAGGCTTCGGCCTGGAGTGCGTATCGCACGGCGAACTGAAGCACGTGTTCCAGCACCTGCCGGAACTGTCGCCCAAGCGCGTGCTGTTCACCCCCAGCTTCTGCCCGCGGAGCGAGTACGAAGCCGCTTTCGCGCTGGGCGTGACCGTTACCGTCGACAACGTCGAAGCACTGCAGCGCTGGCCGGACCTGTTCCGCAACCGCGAGCTGTGGCTGCGCGTGGATCTGGGCCGTGGCGAAGGCCACCATGCCAAGGTCCGTACCGGCGGCAAGGACTCCAAGTTCGGCCTCCCGATCGCCCGCGTCGATGAGTTCGTGCGCGCGGCCACCGATCTGGGCAGCCGCGTGGTCGGCCTGCATGCGCACCTGGGCAGCGGCGTGGAAACCGCGCAGCACTGGCGCCTGATGTGCGATGAGCTGGCAGGTTTCGCCCGCCGCATCGGCAGCGTGCACACCATCGACATCGGCGGTGGCCTGCCGATTCCGTACAGCGACGAAGACGAGCCGTTCGATCTCGACGCCTGGGCTGAGGGCCTGGCCGAGGTCAAGGCGCTGCATCCTGCATTCCGCCTGGCGATCGAGCCGGGCCGCTACCTGGTGGCCGAATCCGGCGTGCTGCTGACCCATGTCACCCAGGTGGTGGAGAAGGACGGCGTGCGCCGCGTCGGTCTGGATGCTGGCATGAACGCACTGATGCGTCCGGCCCTGTACGACGCCTGGCACGACATCGAGAACCTCAGCCGCCAGGGCGGCTATGCCGAAGCGGCGTTCGATGTGGTCGGCCCGATCTGCGAATCCAGCGATGTGTTCGGCAAGCGCCGCAAGCTGCCGGTGTCGACCGCGCCGGACGACGTGATGCTGATCGCCGACGCCGGCGCGTACGGCTATTCGATGGCCAACACCTACAACCAGCGGATGCTGCCGCGCGAAGACGTGATCGAATGACCACCGCGCGCGCCCTGCACCCGCCCACCGACACGCCCCGCGCAGCTGCGCGGGCCCGTGCCTGACCGGATACACCATGACTGCTTTCGATAAACACCAGGTTTCCCGCTTCCGCTTCGTCCGCTGCGAATTCGCCGCGGACACCGGCGTGGCCAAGCTGGTCTACGCCTTCGATGACGGCCCGGAGATGGTGGAAACCATCACCGTGCCGGGCGCCCCGTTCGTGCTGGACGAAGCGCGTAGCGCCGCCGTGCAGCGCGCGCTGCAGCTGCTGCACCTGATCGCCGGTGTCAGCTATTACAAGGCGGGTGTGCCGGAGACGGTCAGCATCGACAGCTACACCATCGATGCCGATACCGCTGCGCTGGTGGAGACGGTCTACCTCAATGGCCTGGGTGAATTCGCGTACCGCAATGGCCTGAACCTGCGCGGGCGCTTCCGCCTGCCGGTGCAGGGTGACGCCGTGCAGGCGCCGGTACTGGGCCTGCAGCCGCACGCGCTGGTGGCGATCGGTGGCGGCAAGGATTCGCTGGTCAGCATCGAAGCGCTGCGCCGCGCCGGCGTGGACGAGACCGTGACCTGGATCGGTGGCTCGCAGCTGATCCGCGCCTGTGCCGAGCGTACCGGCCTGCCCACGTTGAACCTGGGCCGCGCGCTGGCGCCGGAACTGTTCGAGCTGAACCGCCAGGGCGCCTGGAACGGCCATATCCCGGTCACCGCGGTGAACTCGGCGATCATGGTGCTGGCCGCGCTGCTGCAGGGCGTGGACCAGGTGGTGTTCTCCAACGAGCGTTCGGCCAGCTACGGCAGCCAGATTCCGGGCACCGGCGAAGTGAACCACCAGTGGTCCAAGGGCTGGGCGTTCGAGCAGGCGTTCGGTCGCCATGTGCAGGCGCACGTGGCGGCGGACCTGAAGTACTACTCGCTGCTGCGTCCGATGTCAGAGCTGGCGGTGGCCCGCCAGTTCGCCAAGACCGACTTCTACGACGCGCACTTCTCCAGCTGCAACCGCAACTTCCACATCCTCGGCGAGCGCCCGGTGAACCGCTGGTGCGGCGTCTGCCCGAAGTGCCATTTCGTGTTCCTGGCGCTGGCCCCATTCATGCCGAAGACGCGCCTGGTGCGCATCTTCGGCCGCAACCTGCTGGACGATGCCGAGCAGGCCGGCGGTTTCGACGCGCTGCTGGAATTCCAGGACCACAAGCCGTTCGAGTGCGTGGGCGAAGGCCGCGAATCGCGTGCGGCGATGGCGACCCTGGCGCAGCGCCCGGAGTGGAAGGAAGACGTGCTGGTGAAGCGCTTCTGCAATGAGATCCAGCCGCAGCTGGATGCCGCCGAACTGGAACTGGCACCGCTGCTGCAGCTGCAGGGCGAGCACCGCGTTCCGGCTGCGCTGTGGGAACGGGTGCGTGAAGATTTCGACGCTTGAAGGAAAGCGCGTCGCGCTGTGGGGCTGGGGCCGTGAGGGCCGCGCCGCGTTTGCGGTACTGCGTGCGCGCCTGCCCGCGCTGCCGCTGAGCCTGTTCTGCCCGGCGGCCGAAGTGGAGGCCGCGCGTGCGGAAACACAGGGCGTGCTGGACGTGCGTGGCGAGCCTTCTGCTGAAGCGCTGGCCGCGTTCGACGTGGTGATCAAATCGCCCGGCATCAGCCCCTACCAACCGGTCGCGCTGGCGGCGGCGGGGCAGGGCACCACCTTCATCGGTGGCACCGCGCTGTGGTTTGCCGAGCATGCAGGTGCCGATGGCATCGTGCACGACACCGTGTGCGTGACCGGTACCAAGGGCAAGAGCACCACCACCGCGCTGGTCGCACATCTGCTGCGTGCCGCCGGCCACCGTACCGGCCTGGTCGGCAACATCGGACTGCCGCTGCTGGAAGTGCTGGACCCGCAGCCCGCCCCCGAATACTGGGCGGTGGAACTGTCCAGTTACCAGACCGGCGAGGTGGCGCGCAGTGGCGCCCATCCGCAGGTGGCGGTGGTGCTGAACCTGTTCCCGGAGCACCTGGACTGGCACGGCAGCGAGCAGCGTTACATCGAGGACAAGCTGCGGCTGGTGACCGAAGCTGCGCCGCGCATCGCCGTGCTCAACGCCGCCGATCCGCACCTGGCCGCGCTGTCGCTGCCCGACAGCGAGGTGGTCTGGTTCAACCAGCCGCAGGGCTGGCACATGCGTGGCGATGTCGTGCACCGTGGTGAACAGCCGGTGTTCGATACCCGCAACACGCCGCTGCCGGGCCGCCACAACCGCGGCAATCTGTGCGCGGTGCTGGCCGCGCTGGAAGCGCTGGGACTGGATGCGGTGGCGTTGGCGCCGGCGGTGCAGGACTTCCGTCCGTTGCCGAACCGCCTGCAGCGCATCGGCGTGGTCGATGGCCTGACCTACGTGAACGATTCGATCAGCACCACGCCGCATGCCAGCCTGGCCGCGCTGGAGTGTTTCGCCGGCCAGCGCATCGCGCTGCTGGTGGGCGGCCATGATCGTGGCCTGGACTGGACCGATTTCATGCAGCACATGGCGCACGACGTGCCGCCGGTGGAGATCGTGACCATGGGCAGCAACGGCCCGCGCATCCACGCCATGCTGCAGCCGCTGGCCGATGCTGGTCGCTTCGGCCTGCATGCCGCCGGCGATCTGCCGGAGGCAATCGCTTTGGCGCGTTCTGCGCTGGGTTCTGAGGGCGGGGTGGTATTGCTGTCGCCTGGCGCACCCAGTTTCGGCGCCTACCGTGACTACGTGGCGCGTGGCCGCCACTTCGCCGAGCTGGCCGGTTTCGATCCGGACAGCATCAGTGCGATTCCGGGGTTGGGCATCGCCTGATCCGCGGGATCGGGGTCGGATCCCTTTCCGCAGGAACGGGCTCTGACCCCAGCGGGATCCTGTACGCCCATCCACGCATGGCGTGGATCTACTGTAGCGCCGTGCCCATGCTCGGCTGGGTTCAATCCTCGTCCTGGTCGATGAACGCGTAATCGCGATCAATCAGCTGCTGCAGATACGCATCGAAGCTGGGTGCGATCACCGCATAGCTGTCCGGATCGTGCAGGTAGCGCACCACCTGGCCGACCGTGCCGCCCGGTGCCGGGTCGAAATCCAGGTACAGCATCGACGTGCCGCCGTTGTTCATGCAGTGCGAGAAGCACAGGCGGTGGTTCATCGGCAGATCGGCGTCGATGCCCTCACCCAGGATCTCCGGCTCGTCATCCAGCCACTCTTCGTAGATGGAACGGATGCTGTCGTCCCACTGCTGCTGGTCTTCGAAGATCTGCGCAACCGAACGCAGGTAGTAGGGATAGCCGCCGTCCTCCACGTCCGAGCCGAGCACCAGCACGCAGACCTCGCCGCCTGGATACTCGCGGAAATGGGTGCCATCCACGCGCGACAACAGTTCCATCAGGCTGTCAGGGACCTGTGGCCACTGCGCACGCAGGCGCTGCAGGTCTTCGCCGCTGGCGCCCTGCACGTGGGCCCACTGCGGGGCATCCTCGGCAGGCAGGCGGGGGATCAGGCCAGACAGAAAGCGATCAACAAGGTTCATGCAGAAAAAGGGGGACGGAGGGGATTAAGTCGTATCCAACCACACCTGCGTCACGTCGCCAATGCAGAATGCGACGCGGGAGGGGCGAATACGGCTTAATCCCCTCCGTCCCCTTTTTCTTGCGGAGCAGGCGAATGAATCGTTGGCGATGCGGTGTGGCGGTGATGCTGGGGCTGGCAGCGATGCCGGCATGGGCGGCGATGAAGACCCAGCCGGTGGAATGGAAGCATCAGGGCACGACCTTCAGTGGTGTGCTGGTCTACGACGATGGCGGGCATGACAAACGCCCGGGACTGGTGATGGTGCCGAACTGGAAGGGCGTGAACGAATCGGCGGTCGAGAAGGCCAAGCAGCTGGCCGGCGATGACTACGTGGTGCTGGTGGCCGATGTCTACGGCAAGGGCGTGCGGCCGAAGACCGATGCCGAGGCCGGCCCGATCGCCAGCAAGCTGCGCAACGACCGGCCGCTGCTGCGCGCACGTGCGCTGGAGGCGGTGAACGTGCTCAAGGCGCAGGCCGGCAAGGTGCCGCTCGATACCCGTCGGATCGGTGCGGTGGGCTTCTGTTTCGGTGGCACCACGGTGCTGGAACTGGCCCGTGCCGGCGCGCCGCTGGCCGGTGTGGTCAGCCTGCACGGCGGGCTGGGCTCGCCGCTGCCGGCGCAGGCCGGTGGCACGCACCCGTCGGTGCTGGTGCTCAATGGCGCCGACGACACCAGCGTGACCGCCGAGGACATCGCCGGTTTCCAGAAGGAAATGAACGCGGCCAAGGTCGACTGGGAATTCACCAACTACAGCGGCGCGGTGCACTGCTTCGCCGAGCGCGATGCCAACAGTCCGCCAGGCTGCCAGTACAACGAACGGGCGGCCAAGCGCGCCTGGAAAGCGCTGGATGAGTTCTTTGAGGAGCGTTTCGAGAAACGTTGATCCGTGCAGCGGTAGTGCCGGCCGCTGGCCGGCAACCTCATGATGCTGCGGATGTCATCGGGAATGCCGGCCAGCGGCCGGCACTACCGAAGGCGGTCAATGCGAACGCTGCACCGCGTAGCGGGCCAGGCCGCGCAGGGCGGCGACGGCGTCGTTGTCGGCCAGACCATCGAGCGCACGTTCGGCGGCTTCGGCGTATTCCTCGGCGCGACGGCGGCTGTACTCGAGGCCGCCGGTGGCACGGATCGCGGCCAGCACTTCCGGCATCGCCGAGGCGTCGCCGTCCTGCACGATGGTGCGCAGGCGCTCGCGGGTGGCGGCGTCCGAATGGGCCATGGCGTGGATCAGCGGCAGCGTGGCCTTGCCCTCGGCGAGGTCGTCACCCAGGTTCTTGCCCAGCTCCTCGGCATTGGCCGAGTAGTCCAGCACGTCGTCGGCGATCTGGAACGCGTAGCCCAGGTGCATGCCGTAGTCGAACAGGGCCTGCTGGGTGGCTTCGTCCACACCGCTGGCCAGCGCGCCGAGGCGGGTGCCGGCAGCGAACAGCACCGCGGTCTTGCGTTCGATCACGCGCAGGTAGGCGGCTTCGTCGGTATCGGGGTTGTGCACGTGCAGCAGCTGCAGCACTTCACCCTCGGCGATGCGGTTGGTGGCATCGGCCAGGATCTGCATCACCGACATGCGTTCCAGCTCGACCATCAGCTGGAAGCTGCGCGAGTACAGGAAGTCGCCGACCAGCACGCTGGGCGCGTTGCCCCACAGCGCGTTGGCGGTGCTGCGGCCACGGCGCAGGCTGGATTCGTCCACCACGTCATCGTGCAGCAGGGTGGAGGTGTGGATGAACTCGATGATCGCCGCCAACTGGTGGTGATCCGGGCCGGCGTGGCCGACCGCGTGGCCGGCCAGCATGACCAGCATCGGGCGCAGACGTTTGCCGCCGGCGGAAATGATGTGGTCGGCGATCTGGTTGATCAGCACGACGTCCGAGGACAGCCGGCGCCGGATCAGGGCGTCGACGGCGGCCATGTCGGCCGCGGCAAGCGACTGGATCTGGGGCAGGCCCAGGGCGGGACGGGTGTCTTCGGTGATGGTCATGCGATCAGGCTTTCAGGCTCATCGCTGATTATAGGCGTTGCCTGTGAATTCGGGCGCAAACCGGGCTGGCCGACGTCCCCGGCCCGGCCACGGCTGCCGCCTGCGTGAATACGTATGCAGGTTGCGCCATGCCCGGGAGGGCGCCGCTAAGCTTGCCGGAACAGGATTTAGGCCCGCTTCCGGCGGGCCCTGCATGCCCGGAGGGGGGCTGTCGATGTCGCACTATCCATGGTGGCGCGGAGCCGTCATCTACCAGATCTACCCGCGCAGCTACCTCGACGCCAACGGCGATGGCGTGGGCGACCTGCCAGGCATCATCCAGCGCCTGGACCACATTGCCGCGCTGGGCGTGGATGCGATCTGGATTTCGCCGTTCTTCAAGTCGCCGATGGCCGACTTCGGCTACGACATCGCCGACTACCGCGACGTCGACCCGCTGTTTGGCAGTCTGGACGACTTCGACCGTCTGCTGGCCAAGGCCCACGGCCTGGGCCTGAAGGTGATGATCGATCAGGTACTGAGCCACACCTCGATCGAGCACGCCTGGTTCCGCGAGAGCCGCCAGGATCGTAGCAACCCGAAGGCGGACTGGTACGTCTGGGCCGACCCGCGCGAGGACGGCACGCCGCCCAACAACTGGCTGTCGCTGTTCGGCGGCTGCGCCTGGCAGTGGGAGCCGCGCCGCGAGCAGTACTACCTGCACAACTTCCTGGTCGACCAGCCGGACCTGAACTTCCATCACCCGGACGTCCAGCAGGCGACCCTGGACAACGTGCGCTTCTGGCTGGACCGCGGCGTGGATGGCTTCCGCCTGGATGCGATCAACTTCTGCTTCCATGACGCGCAGCTGCGCGACAACCCGGCCAAGCCGGCGGAGAAGCGCTTCGGTCGCGGCTTCAGCCCGGACAATCCGTACGCCTACCAGTACCACTATTACAACAACACCCAGCCGGAGAACCTGCCGTTCCTGGAGCGGCTGCGCGCGCTGCTGGACGAGTACCCGGGGGCGGTCAGCCTGGGCGAGATCTCCTCGGAGGACTCGCTGGCGACCACGGCTGAGTACACCCGCGATGGCCGCCTGCACATGGGCTACAGCTTCGAACTGCTGGTGGACGACTACAGCGCGGCCTATATCCGCGACACGGTCTCGCGGCTGGAAGCGGCGATGACCGAAGGCTGGCCGTGCTGGGCGGTTTCGAATCACGACGTGGAGCGGGCGGTCAGCCGCTGGGGCGGCCACCCGGCCGACCCGCGGCTGGCGCGGATGCTGGTGGCGATGCTGTGCTCGCTGCGCGGCTCGGTCTGCCTGTACCAGGGCGAGGAACTGGGCCTGGCCGAGGCCGAGGTGCCGTTCGAGGCCCTGCAGGACCCCTATGGCATCACCTTCTGGCCCAACTTCAAGGGCCGCGACGGCTGCCGGACCCCCTTGCCGTGGACCGACGCGCCGCTGGCCGGTTTCACCGCCGGCCAGCCGTGGCTGCCGATCCCGCCCGAGCACCGCGCCGCGGCCGTGGCGGTGCAGGAGCGCGACCCGGACTCGGTCCTGGCCGCGTTCCGCGGGTTCCTGGCCTGGCGGCATAGCCAGCCGGCACTCCTGCATGGCAGCATCCGATTCATCGAAAGCGCCGAGCCAGTGCTGCTGTTCGAGCGTATGCTTGCAGATGAAACCCTCCTGCTGGCCTTCAACCTGTCGGCCGAAGCGGTGAGCCATCCGCTGCCGCCGGGCAACTGGCAGCAGGTGGCGGTGCCGGGCCCGGATGCGGGCACGGTGCAGGGCAATGAACTCCAGCTGCCGCCGCGCGCGGTGTATTGCGCCCGACGCAGCTGACCGTTTTCTCCGGTGGCGGTACTTGCGGGGACGGGGCCGAAGCGCCCCGTCCCTTTTTTGTGGGTGGGATTGTGGTGAAGGGCATCCACGCATGGCGTGGATCTACCCAGCGACACCCTAACCAGTAGATCCACGCCAGGCGTGGATGGGCCTTGCCGACCGACCGCCGGCATTCGCGCAAAAGAAAACCCGCTGCCTGCACAGCGGGTTTCCGGTCCTGCTCCCCTTGTGTTGCCGGCCAGCGGCCGGCACTACCCGGTCGTGGTCAGAACTTGTAGTTCACGCCCAGCATGTAGGTGCGGCCCCACTCGATGTATTCCAGCGGGCGGTCCTTGCTGCCGGCGTAGGTGCGGTACGGCTCGTTGGTCAGGTTGCTGCCCTGCAGCAGCAGGGTCAGCCCGCGCAGGCTGCTGCTGTCGCTGAAGGTGTAGCTGACCTGTGCATCGGTCACGTTCTCGCCCACCACGTAGCGCAGCGTGCGATTGCCGTTGAAGTTGCCGATCTCACCGATGAAGTCCGAACGGCGGCGCTGGCTCACACGTGCTTCAAAGCCGCTGCGCTCGTAGTAGGCGGTGAAGTTGTACACGCGCTTGGACAGTCCCGGCAGGCTGATCGGGTCGGTGCCCACACTGGAGGCGCTCTCCGGATCCAGGATGGTGATGTCGCTCTTGTTGAAGGTCGCGCTGGCCTGCACGCCGAAGCCGCGCAGGCTGTCGGTCAGCATCTCCAGCGGGAACGACCCGGTCAGCTCCAGCCCCTTCAACGTGCCGCCCTTGCCGTTCTGCGGCGTGGAGAAGGTGCCGGTGGTCAGCACCGGTTCGGTCATGCCCGGTGGTGGCACGTAGTTGCCCAGCAGGCCGCTGAAGTCGTAGTTGTCCACCGACTGCGTGTAGACGTAGCTCTTCAGGTCCTTGTAGAAGATCGCCGCAGCCACGTAGGCCTTCTCGCCGAAGTATTTCTCATAGGACAGGTCCAGCGCGGTGGCGCGCCACGGATCCAGCAGCGGGTTGCCGCCACTGCCGCCGGGGCGGCCGTTGTTGGTATCCACGCCGAATTCCAGGCCGGCACGCATCTGGTCCACGCGCGGGCGTGCCACCTGCTTGGCGGCGGCGAAGCGCAGCGTCTGCTGGTGCGGGAACATGAACACCAGATTCAAGCTCGGCAGCCAGTCCTTGTAGGTCCTGCCGGCAGAGAAGGGCTGGATGTTGCTGCCTGCCGGCTGCGAGCTGTCCCAGTAGCGCGAATCCGAGCTCTGGTCGGTGTGCTGCATCTGCACGCCGATGTTGCCGCGCACGCCGACCACGCCGATGTCGGTGTTGATGTTCAGGCGTGCCCACGCCGTGGTGATCTTCTCCTCGACTGTCCACGACTTGGGAATCAGATAGTCCAGGTTGTCGACCGGGTTGAAGGTCATGTAGCGACCCACGGCTGCCGGCACGTTCCACGACGGGATGTAGCCGATGCCGGCGAAACCGAGATTGACTGGGCGGTACTGCAGGTCCGGAGCGATGGTGGATTCGCCTTGGGCGCCGAGCAGGATGTTGCCTTCGGCCTGGGACTTCTGCTTGCGACGGTCGGCATAGTTCACGCCCACGTCCACATCCGAGAACCAGCTGGACATGGCTTCGGGAACCGGCAGCGTCGCCGCCAGCTTGGCGCCCTTCAAGCGATCTTCCACCTCCGGCACCTTGCCGTAGCCGGAACCATAGATCGTGTTGGTCAGGAACAGGCTGCCCGGATTGGAATAGTCGCGCCCCGGCGTGATCTGCGAGAAGCTGTTGTTGTTCACCACCAGGCCGATCGTGTCGAACTGCGGGCGCGGCACCAGTTGCAGGTTGTTTTCCAGGTTGATCTCGCGGCGGGTTGCCTTCGAATAGTTCAGGTCGGCGACCAGCTTCACGCCACCGACGTTGAACTCGTTGTTCCAGCCGAACGCATCGATCTTGTCCTTGCGCTTGTTGTACATGCCGCGCACCAGCGGGTACGCATTGTTGATCGTGCCACCGGTGAAGCTGCCATCGGCATTGCGGCCGACATTGCTGAACACCGGCAGGATCGCGTTGGGATTGTTGCTGTCCTCGCCGTTGCCGCTGAGGCTCAGCTCGAACTGGTTGGCGGTGTCGATCTGCTCGGCTTCGGTGTGGAACGCATCGAAGGTGCTGGTCCAGCTGTTGCTGGGGCGGAACTGGATCGTTGCCATCACACCGTCGCGCTTGTTGTTGCCGGTACGGCGCAGCGCCTTGATGCCATCGGTGAAGTAGGTGCCAGGTGCGATTCCGCGACGCTCGCCCTTGTCGGTGTGTTCGGTGGTCCACGGCTCGTACAGGCCGACCTGGTTCTCCTGGATCGGCATGTCGCTGTGCGCGTAGCCAATGGCGATGCCCAGGGTGTTGTCGAAGAACTGGTCGATGTAACTGGCGCTGAAACGGTTGCCATACGGATCGATGTTGGCGGCGCGGCCCAGGGAGCTCTTCTGGTAGCGGCCGCTGACTGCGATCACGCGCTCGCCGAAGCTGAGCGGGCGCGCGGTCTGCATGTCAATGGTGCCTGACAGGCCCTGGCCGACCAGGGCGGCATCCGGGGTCTTGTAGACGGTTACGCCATTGACCAGCTCGGACGGGTACTGGTCGAACTCGACGCCGCGGTTGTCGCCGGTGCTGACCACTTCACGGCCATTGAGCAGGGTGGTGGCGAAGTCGGGCGACAGGCCACGCACGCTGATCACCTGTGCACGGCCGGCCACGCGCTGGGCAGCCAGGCCGGGCAGGCGCGAGATGGATTCGGCGATGCTGACGTCGGGCAGCTTGCCGATGTCTTCGGCGGAAATCGCTTCGACCACCGAGGTGGCGTCCTGCTTGATCGCGATTGCGTTCTCGATGCCGCGGCGGATGCCGGTGACCTGCACCGTATCCAGGTTGGTGGCGGCGGTGGCGGCCGGCGTGGTGGTGTTCTGCGTGGACTGTGCCGACGCCAGCGTCGGCGCCAGGACAACGGCCAGCGCGATGCTCAGCGCGCTGCGCTTGTGGTTCAACATTTTCCCCTCCCAGGCAATGTTGCAGATCGATTCGTGAACGTCCCGGCGTGACCGTGGACGTGCGACGCGGTGGCCGCTGTCGTCGCCGCTATGGTAGGCAGCGCGTTCTTCGCGGGAATCACCCTGCATACGTATTCAATGGCGTTTGCAGGGGTGTAATCGCTTTCAGGTACCTCGTGCGGTAGTGCCGGCCGCTGGCCGGCAATCACGATCACCGGGTTGCCGGCCAGCGGCCGGCACTGCCGGGGCATTCAAAGCGGCGTGAAACGAATGGCCTGCCCGCCACCCGGCGCAAGCACAAGCGTCAGTGCATCGGCGCTGGTCACCTCACGGGTTTCGCGCGCGAACGCGAATGGATTGCTGCGGAAATCAGCACCGACGCCATCGCGGTAGATTTCGGCGCGGTAGCGCACGCCCGGTTCCAGGAAGCCCAGAGATACCGGCAGCACACGGCCGTGCTCGTCGGTGATGCTGCCGAGGAACCAGTCGCGGCTGTTGCGGTCGCGGCGCACGATCGTCACGTAGTCGCCCACTTCGCCATCGAGCACGCGGCTCTGCTCCCAGTCCACCGCGACGTCTTCGATGAAACGGAATGCCTCGCGATGCTGCAGGTAGTGCTCGGGCAGGTCGGCGGCCATCTGGATCGGGCTGTACAGCACCACGTACAGCGCCAGTTGGCGTGCCAGCGTGCTGGGAATGGCCTGGCCGTGGCGGCCCTTCAGGCTGAGGATGCCGGGGGTGTAATCCATCGGCCCGGCCAGCATGCGGGTGAACACCAGGTTGACCTCATGTTCCGGCGGGTTCGGCGGCTGGCCCCAGGCGTTGTACTCCATGCCACGTGCGCCTTCGCGCGAGATCCAGTTGGGATAGGTGCGGCGCAGGCCGGTGTCCTTGATCGGCTCATGCGGGTTCACCGACAGGTGCCGCCGCGCCGCTTCCTGGACCACCTTCAGGTGGTGGCGCGCCATGAACTGCCCGTCATGCCACTCACGCCACAGCGGGCCGCCCGAGGGATTGCGGCGGTCGACCTGGCCGTCGTCACAGACGTAGCCGGTCTTGAACTGGTCCACGCCCAGCCGCGCATACAGGTCCAGTGCGGTACCCAGCTGGTCCTCGTAATGCTCGATGGCACAGCCGGTTTCGTGGTGGCCGATCAGATGCACATCCTTCTTCAGGCCATACGCTGACAGCGCTTCAATGTCGAAATCGGGTGTGGCACGGGTGAAATCGAAGTCGTAGCCATTGCCCACCCACATGCCGTCCCAGCCCGGATTCCAGCCTTCCACCAGCACGCCACGGAAGCCGTGCGCGGCGGCGAAGTCGATCACCTTCTTCGTCTTGGCGGTGGTGGCCGCATGCTTCGGCCCGGTCGCCCAGCTCTCGTTGTCCAGGTGCATTGACCACCACACGCCCAGGTACTTGGCCGGTTTCACCCAGCTCACATCGCCCAGTGCATTGGGCTCGTTGAGGTTGAGGATGAGGTCTGATTCGACCAGGCCACCTGCACGGTCGGCAATCTGCAGCGTGCGCCACGGCGTGGCGAAGGGCAGGGCGCGGCGCACCTTCCAGCCTTCTGCCGAGGGCGACAGCTGCGCGCGCAGGCGCTGGCCCTCGGTTCGCCGCAGCCACATGCCGGCATAGTCCACCAGCGCGGCCTCGTGGATCGCCACGTGCAGCCCATCGCGGCTGCGCAGGGTCATTGGCGTATGCACCAACGGCACCTCATTCAACGGCGTGCGCCGGTACAGGTACTCGTAGTGGATCGGTTCCCCGGCAGGGATCCACCACGCGGTGGAATCCTGTGCGATGGCGAACTCGGTCAGCTCGTCATCGATGATCGCTTCGCGCAGGTTCGGCTGCTCGGGGAATACGTAGCGGAAGCCGAGGCCATCGTCGTAGATGCGGAACACCACATCGAGCCGGCGCTTGCTGCCGGTGGTCTCGGCCAGATGCACGGTCAGCTCATTGAAACGGTTGCGGGTAATCCGGCGCTCGCCCCAGGGCTGTTCCCAGCTGTCATCGACGCTGCGTTGCTGCTGGCCGAGCAGGGCGAAATCGCGGTCCAGGCGGCCATCGCGCAAGGCAAAGCCCAGCTTCGAATCTTCCACGACTGTCTCGCCGAAACGCTCGACGCGATAGCGCGCCGTGCCGCCGTCCAGCACCATGCTGGCCTTGAGCATCCTGCCAGGCGATTCGACAGTGACGACCTGCGGCGCGGCCTGCGACAGCGTGGTCATTCCCAGCAACGCCAGGCCGAATACGTGCGCGAGCACAGTGCGTACAGCAGTGGACGACATCGGCATTTCCCCTCCCAAGGCGCCGTTGGCAGACCCGGACCATAAGCCAGCGCGGCAGGCCCGCTACCGCGCAACGCCATGAATACGTATGCAGCTGGACGCAGCCGACAGCCCCGCGTCTACCATGGGGCCAAGGCACCTTGAGGGAGGGGCCGCGCCCGCCCGCCGACAACGACGGTGCGGACCTACAACGCGTGCAGAGAGGGAGGGAGGCCGACGGGCGCAAGCCGGTCCGCCGCTTCGATGCTGAAGATCATTTGCCTGACCGCTGCCCTGGGGGCAGCGCTGGGATCGACCGCGCAGGCGGCCGACCTGCAATTCGACGGCCGCCATGCGCGTGCCGAAGCCGCTGCCAACGGCAGCTTCGTGCTGCATGCGCCGAAGGGAGAGGTACGTATCGCGCCCATGCCGATGCGCAGCCAGACCGGCAGCGTGATGTTCGATGCACTGTTCGCGCTGGCCCAGCAGGAGATGGACCAGGACCGCGTGGATGCGATCCGTGATCCCGCCTTCGACGAAGGCCGGCCGGTGCCGTGCGAGTGCTTCCAGACCGGCGCGCGCTGGCCCTACGTGTGGACGCGTGATGTCAGCTTCGCCGCCGACCTGGCGCTGGCGCGGCTGGATCCGCAGCGCACCCGGCAGTCGCTGCAGTTCAAGCTGTCGGCAGCGCGCGATGGCCATACACCCGGCCTGTTCGTCGCGCAGGACACCGGTTCCGGCGGCAGCTGGCCGATCAGCAGCGACCGCGTGGTGTGGTTCCTGGCGGCACGTCACCTGCTGGAAGATCGCGCGTTTGCCGACCAGGTCTGGCAGGCGCTGCAGGGCACGCTGGCGCAGGATCGCGCGATGGTGTTCGACGCGCAGATGGGCCTGTACCGTGGCGAGACCTCGTTCCTGGACTGGCGCGAGCAGACCTATCCGGACTGGACCCGTGAGGACGTGCGCTTCATCGGTGACTCCTACGCACTGTCCACCAATGTGCTGCACTACCAGGCGCTGCGCCTGGCCGAACGGCTGGCCAGCCAGCACGGCGACGCCCGCGCGGCCGACTACAAGGCGTGGGCCGATGCGTTGGCGCAGCAGATCGATGCACGCTTCTGGCGCGAGGATATCGGCCAGTACATGAGCTACATCGGCGAAGCCGCGCACCCGGTGCCGTACGCCAAGGTCGATCTGCTTGGCCTGTCGCTGGGCATCCTCGCCGAGGTGCTGCCGCCGGAGCGCGCGCGCCGTGCACTGGCTGCCTACCCGATGGGGCCAGCCGGCAGCCCGGTGGTGTGGCCGCAGGAGGCGCAGCAGCCGATCTACCACAACCGCGCGATCTGGCCGTTCGTCAGTGCCTACTCGCTGCGTGCGGCACGGCAGCTGGATGATGCACCACGCATCGCCGCCGAGATCCGCTCGCTGATGCAGGGCGCCGCGCTGGCCGGTTCCAACATGGAGAACTACGAGCTGGTCAGCCAGGCCGTGCATGTTGACGAGGGCGCGTTGAGCGGCCCGGTGGTCAACTCCGAACGCCAGCTGTGGTCGGTGGCCGGCTATCTGTCGATGGTGGTCGAGGGCGTGTTCGGTGTGCAGGACGATGGCCGCGTGCAGCCCAAGTTGCCGGCCGTGCTGGTGCCAGAACTGTTCGGCACGCGCCCTCGCATCACGCTGGAAGCCAACGGCAAGCGCTATGTGCTGGAGCGCCCGCAGAACGTGGGCGATGGCCTGCTGGTGGCCGGCAGCACCACCACGCGTGGCACGACCACCACGGTGGAGCTGGTCGCCGCCCCGGCAGCAACCGGTTTTTCTGCCACGACTGCGGATGCCAACGCGCGTGCGCCAGCTACACCGACTGCGCCGCAGGCCACCCGCAAAGGCACTGGCTGGAGCGTGCCGGTTGCGGCTGACCAGACGCTATGGAAGGACGGCAGGCATGTCGCCGCCAGCAATGGCCAGGTGCACATCAGCGACGATGGCCTGCAGCACTGCCTCAGCCTGACCCGGCGCGTGGGTGCATTGGAATCACTGCACAGCCCGACGCGCTGCGTCGGTCCGCAGCAGGTGCTGAAGGGCGATGATCGCTGGCAGTTCACCTCGGCCAGGGCCGGGCAGGTGCGCCTGCGCCTGCAGTACCGCAACCCGAACGGGCCGATCAACACTGGCGTCACCGCTGCGGTCAAGCAGCTGGTGCTGCAGTGCCCGGGCCAGCCGTTGCAGCAGCATACGGTCACCCTGCCGCACAGCGTGGCGATGCAGGACTCGACCTCGGCGACATTCACGGTGCCCAAGGGGCAATGCACGGTCGCGCTTGAAGAGGGCTTCAACATGAGCGCGCTGCAGCACTTCGCGCACTACACCGGCGGCAAGGGTGGACGCGATGGTGTGCTCAACCAGGCCCAGGTGCAGGCGCTGAAGGTGGCGCCGGTGGCGATGGAAGAGGGCGCACGATGAGTCGTCCCGCCAAACCGCAGTTGTCGTTCTGGCAGATCTGGAACATGTGTTTCGGCTTCCTCGGCATCCAGTTCGGGTTCGCCCTGCAGAACGCCAACGCCAGCCGCATCTTCGAGACACTGGGCGCGGACATGGACGCGGTACCCGGGCTGTGGATCGCGGCGCCACTGACTGGCCTGCTGGTGCAGCCGGTGATCGGTTACCTGTCCGATCGCACCTGGACGCGCTGGGGCCGTCGCCGCCCGTTCTTCATGATCGGTGCGGTACTGACTACGCTGGCGCTGCTGGTGATGCCGAATTCGCCGACGCTGTGGATCGCCGCCGGTACCTTGTGGGTGCTGGACGCCTCGATCAACGTGTCGATGGAACCGTTCCGCGCCTTCGTCGGTGATCAGCTGGCACCACGCCAGCGGCCGGCCGGCTACGCGATGCAGAGCTTCTTCATCGGCGTGGGCGCCATCGTCGCCAGCTTCCTGCCCTTCATCCTCGCCCGCTTCGGGGTCGCCAATACGGCCGCCGCAGGCGAAGTGCCCGATACCGTGCGCTATGCGTTCTACTTCGGCGCGGTGGTGCTGCTGGCGGCGATCACCTGGACCGTGGTCAGCACCCGCGAGTACTCGCCGGCAGAGCTGGCCGGATTCGATGACGCCGAGCCGCCGGCGCACCACGCAGGGGCTGCGATCAGTGGCCCGGCACCGTGGGCACAGGTGGCCGTATGGCTGGGGCTGGGCGTGCTGCTGGCGCTGCTGATCGCCTGGCGGCAGGGCGACAGGATGCTGTACGTGCTGGCCGGCCTGTGTGCCGGCTATGGCCTGCTGCTGGCGGCCGCGCGTGCGCTGCCGGCCACGCATATGCTGGCCGCCATCGTCGGTGACCTGCGCGCGATGCCGGTGACCATGCGTCGTTTGGCGTGGGTGCAGTTCTTCTCGTGGTTCGCGCTGTTTGCGATGTGGATCTACACCACCGCCGCGGTGGCGGGTACCCACTTCGGCTCGACCGATCCGCAGTCAGCGGCCTACAACGAGGGCGCCAACTGGGTGGGCGTGCTGTTCGGTGCCTACAACGGCTTCGCCGCGCTGGCCGCAGTACTGATCCCGCCGATGGTGCGTGCGATCGGCCTGCGCTGGAGCCACCTGGTCAACCTGTGGCTGGGCGGCGCCGGCCTGGTCTCGCTGATGTTCATCCGCGACCCGCACTGGCTGCTGCTGTCGATGGTCGGTGTCGGCTTCGCCTGGGCGTCCATTCTTTCGCTGCCCTATGCGCTGTTGTCCGACAGCGTGCCGGCCTCGAAGATGGGCGTGTACATGGGCATCTTCAATTTCTTCATCGTGATCCCGCAGCTGGTTGCGGCCAGCGCGCTCGGCTTTGCCCTGCGCGCCTGGCTGGGTGGCCAGCCGATGCATGTGCTGGTGCTGGGCGGCTGCAGCCTGTTCGTTGCCGGCCTGTGCGTGCTGCGGGTTCCGTCCCGTCCGGAGGTGGTGTGATGCGTGGTGCGCTGTCTGTTGCTGTTTCCCTGGTACTGCTGGCCGGCCATGCGGCGGCCGCGCCACGCCCGGACTATGTGGGCACCACCGAACCGTTCGCCAGCGATGCGGTGTACTTCGTGGTCACCGACCGCTTCGTCAACGGCGACCCGTCCAACGATCATCGCGACCAGGGCGGCACGCATCGCACCTTCGATATCCCGGTGCCGTGCCCGGACAAGGTGGACGGCAACATCGGCTATCTCGGCGGTGACTTCCGCGGCGTGCTCGACAATGCGCAGTACATCCGCAACCTCGGCTTCGGCGCGGTATGGATCACGCCGATCGTTGACAACCCGGACGAGGCGTTCACCGGCAGCAAGCCGATCAGCTGCACCAGTACGCTGACCGATCGCGGCAAGACCGGCTACCACGGCTACTGGGGCATCAACTTCTACAAGCTCGATGAGCACCTGCCCAGCAAGGACCTCGACTTCGCGGGGTTGACCAAGGGCCTGCATGGCGCGGGCCTGAAGGTGGTGCTGGACATCGTCGGCAACCACGGCTCGCCAGCCTGGACCATGCCGACGCGGCAGCCGCAGTTCGGCCAGATCTTCGACAAGGACGGAGCGCTGATCGCTGATCACCAGAACCTGCCGCCGCAGAAACTGGACCCGAAGCACAACCCGCTGCACGCGTTCTACAACAACGTCGGTCCGGTCGACAGCAAGGAGGGATCGATCTTCGACGGCAACCTCGCCGAACTGTCCGACTTCAACCAGGACAATCCGGCGGTGATGGACTACCTGGTCGGCGCTTACCTGCAGTGGACCGCGCAGGGCGTGGACGCGTTGCGCATCGACACCATCGGCTGGTTGCCGCACCCGTGGTGGCATGCCTTCGTCAAACGCATTCGCGCCGAGCACCCAGGCATGTTCATGTTCGGCGAAGCGTTCGATTACGATGCCGCGCGCATTGCCGAGCACACCTGGCCGGCCAACGCCAACGTCAGCGTGCTCGATTTCCCGTTGCGCGGCGCACTGGAACAGACCTTCGGCACCGCCGGCAAGGGCTTTGAAACCCTGGCCGAGCCGCTGCACCTGAGCGGTGGGCCGTACGCCAACCCGTACGAGCTGATGAGCTTCTACGACAACCACGACATGCCGCGGCTGCAGGCCAGCGACAACGGCTTCATCGATGCGCACAACTGGCTGTTCACCGCGCGCGGTATTCCGGTGGTCTATTACGGCTCGGAAACCGGCTTCATGCGTGGTCGCGCCGAGCATGCCGGCAATCGTGCCTACTTCGGTCAGCCGCGCGTGGACGCTGCCCCGCAGAGCCCGATCTTCGCGCCGCTGCAGCGCATCGCCAGGCTGCGCGCAGCCACCCCGGCCCTGCAGCGCGGCCTGCAGGTGAACGAACGCCTGCAGGGCGATGAGGCGGTGTTCCTCCGCGTGCTGCAGCAGGGCGACGTGGTGCAGACCGCGCTGGTGCTGCTGAACAAGGGGGACCAGGCCAGAACCTTCACCGTAGCGCGTTACGTGCAGGCGGGCCGGTGGCGCGATGCACTGGACGGCGGTTGGTTGCAGGTGGATGCCTCCCTGAAGGCCGACGTGCCCGCGCACGGCGTGAAGGTCTACGTGCTGGACGCCGCCGTGCAGCAGCCGGCATTGCAGGCCGAGCTGGACAAGGCGATGGCCGACCAGAAGGCGCGGGATCAGCGGCTGGGGCGGTAGTGCTGGCCGCTGGCCGGCAACCCATGAATCCATGGCACCTGCCTACCGCTCTGGTGGGTGCCAACCTTGGTTGGCACGCTTTTCGAGCAGTCGAGCAAGCTCGACTTTACAATAGGCACCCCTCACGCCCCGCCGTACCGCCATGACCGACCTCGCCGCGCAGACCCCGATCGAAACCCTGCTGAAGGCGGCGATGGACGGGACGGTGCCGATCCGCGCCTTCATGGAGGCCTTCGTCGCCTCCGAGGTGGTGCTGCTGACCGGCAGTCTGGTCACCCCGGACGGCAGCGGCTTCGACCCGCTGCTGTTCGACAAGCAGGGCACCCTGCACGTGGCCGTGTTCACCGACCCGTCGCGGGTGGGCATCTACAGCCAGCAGGCCGAACACCAGATCCGCTGGCTGATGCTGGATGTACTGCGTCGCGTGCCGGGTGGCTATGGCGTGGTGATCAACCCGGGTACTTCGCTGGGCTTTGAGATCTCGCCCAGCGGCATCGGCGAGATCCTGAAGGACTTCGCCCAACGCTGAGCGGCCACCGCGCTATATTTGTAGTGTCGAGCCACGCTCGACTGCCTTTCGCGCAGTGCCAGATCAGTCGAGCATGGCTCGACTCTACAGAACGCTTCCCCATCGAGGCATTGCCATGGAATTCAGGGTACTACCCGCCGATGCACCGGAACGGCAGCAGTTGGCCCGGTGGTACCACGCCGAATGGGGCCGCGACGCTGGCCTGTCGCTGGAACAGGAACTTCAGCGGCTGAACCCGCCACAGGATGCCGAAGGCTTTCCGCACCTGATCGCTGCCTTCGATGACGGTCAGGTGGTCGGTGCGGTGCAGCTCAAGCGCCGGGAGATGCAGGCCTTCCCGCAGTACGAGCACTGGCTGGGCAGCGTGTTCGTGGCCGATAGTCATCGCGGGCGTGGGCTGGCTGGCGGCCTGGTCGAGCAGGCAGCGGCGCAGGCGGTGCGGATGGGTGTGTCCGACCTGTATCTGCAGACCGAGGCCCTGGATGGTGGGCTGTACGCGCGGCTGGGCTGGAAGCCGCTGCAGGAAGCCGACAACCGCAGCTATCGCGTGCTGGTGATGGTGCGCAGGCTGGCCGCATGAACACGCTCGCACCGCGCCATTCCCGCTCTGCGCTGATCTTCCTGATCGCGGCCATCGTCGTCGCGCTGGTGTCCATGCCCGTGCTGCGCGCGATAGGCATGGTGCTGTGGCCGGTGTTCGCCATTGCCTGGCTGATCAACCTGGGCGCGGCCTGGCATCTGGCGCAGTGGGCACGTCAGCAGGGCCGTGCAGCGTGGGTATACGGATTGCCGGCAGCGCTCGGTACCGTCGCCTCGATCGTGGTCTATGTGCTGCTGGCGTTGCTGGGACCGAAAGCCCCGGTGCACTGAATCTTCGCGGCTGTCGTGGACAATGTGCCGAGCATGGCTCGGCACTACAGTAAGGCCAAGCCAAACAGCAAGGCCGAGCCAAGCCCGCAGGTGTTGCGTGGAGCGCCGACGGACAGGCCGGCGCCCCGTTGCCTCACATCGTCACCTTGCGCCGGTTGTCATCGCTCACCCGGTCGATCAGCTTGTTGTACGGGTCGAAGCCCGCTTCATCCGGCTTTTCATCCACGGTTACCGTGATCTTCGGCGCGGCGCTGGTGATGTGGTGGCGCTGCAGGTACAGCGCCTTCTGGTCGCGCTCCTTGCCCGACGGCCCGTTGGCGAACACGCCGATCTCGACCCAGTCATCCATCGTGCCGTCGCTCTCCTTGCCCTTGCCGTCGGCGTACTGCTTGGCGGCGTGCAGGTCCAGGGTCACCTCGTAGCGGCCGTCATCACGCTTGCGGGCGCTGGCGGCCATCACCCGGTTGTCGTAGAAGCTGATTTTCTCGAACAGGTCGGTGACCAACTGCTGGCGGTCGGCCGGGGTCTCCGCCCGGATGTAGTCCAGCAGTTCGCGTGAGGTGGTGTACGGCGGTTGCTGATAGCCCTTGTCCTGCAGGAAGCGCTTCAACGCGCGGTTCAGCGCCTGCTCGCCGATTTCCTCGCGCAGCCGGTAGAACACCAGCGAACCCTTCTGGTAGTGGATGTACTGCTGGTTCTCCACGCGCTCCAGCGGCTGCTCCTCGATGGCCTCGCCACCGCGTCCAGACAGGTAGCCATCCAGCTCGCGCTTGAGGAACTGGCGCATGTGCTGGCGGCCGTACTCCTGCTCCATCACCATCAGCGCAGAGTACTGCGACAACGATTCGGACAGCACCGTCGCGCCCTGCACGTTGGCACCGATCACCTGGTGCGCCCACCACTGGTGCGCGATCTCGTGCGCGGTCACGTAGAACACGTAGTCCACCTTGTCCGGATCGCGCAGGTCGGCGATGAAGCCGATGGCCTCGGAGTAGGGGATGGTGTTGGCGAACGACTGCGCGAAACGCGCATAGCCCGGGAACTCGATGATGCGTACCTGGCGGTGCTGGTAAGGCGTGAAGTTGGCTTCATAGTAGGCCAGCGACTTCTGCACCGCTTCGATCATCCGGTCCACGTTGTAGCCGTGCGCCGGGTCGAAGTAGACCTCCACAGGGATGTCCTTGTACTTCGCCCTGCGCACCTCCCAGCGTGCCGACAGGTAGGCGTAGAAGTTCAGCATCGGCCGGTCCATGGCGTAGCTGAAGCAGCGGCGGCCATTCACCGTGGTCTCCTTCTGCAGGTAGCCCGGCGCCAACGCCACCTGGTCCGGTGCGGTGCAGACCGTGGTGCGGAAATCGAGCCAGTCGGCGTCGTTGGAAATGTAGGTGTTGGCGCGCGCGGCTTCGTCTTCCAGCTTGGGCATGCGCCGCGGCT
The DNA here is from genome assembly GCF_040984485.1 of Stenotrophomonas sp. WED208. Classification (NCBI taxonomy): domain Bacteria; kingdom Pseudomonadati; phylum Pseudomonadota; class Gammaproteobacteria; order Lysobacterales; family Lysobacteraceae; genus Stenotrophomonas; species Stenotrophomonas sp. WED208. The sequence goes on along the minus strand of NZ_JAZARB010000001.1, from coordinate 3,498,109 downwards.
CGCCGAGGCCGCGCTTGCGGCGTTCGTTGCGGTCGCTGATCTCGGCACCCTCGTTGTAGCCGAAGGAGGGCAGCACGCGGCTGTTGAAGAAGGTGCCGTTGTCGACGATGTTGCTTGGTGCCTGGCCGGCGGTGATGCCGTTGGGTTTCTGCACCACCCGGAAGTGGACGTTGCGGCTTTCACCCGGTTGCAGTGGCGTGGCCAGGCGGTAGATGCGGTAGCCAAGGTCGGCGTCGTGCATCGACAAGGTCTGCCCACCCAGGTCAACCGCGACCAGCTGCTTGTCGTCGCCCATCGAGACATGCACGTCCTGGATCGGCACGGCATGCGTGTTGCGCACCGTCCAGTTCGCATCGATCACCATCGACTGCGATTCGGGGAACAGGTCCACGCGGTTGTCCACCGCCACGATGCGAGGCTGCGGCAGAGTGCGGTACTTCGACAGTTCACGCTCGTAGCGCGCCTTCAGGTCCAGCTGTTGGTCGGGCGAGATGAACTCGTTGCGGATGTTGGTGCTCCAGTACAGCCAGCCGCCCACGCCGATGAAGGCCAAGGCCGCTACGCCAGCGAAGACGCCGGTCGGACCGCGCAGGCGGCGGCCGGCCAGGGCCAGGCGCTGGCGCAGCCCTTGGCTGACGCCGCGCACCCAGAATGCCGACGCCAGGCACATCAACGTCAGCAGGAACAACGCCCAGTAGCCCTGGAACGCCAGCTGACCGGTCAGGAAGTGGCCGTAGCCGTTCATGTCCGAATAGGGCGCGTTGGGCCAGCTGCCGAAGTTGTACAGGTTCTGCGTGTAGTCGAGCAGGCCGAGCACACCCTGGCCGATCATCACCACGATCAGCAGCGCGTAGCCGACGAACTTGTTGTTGGTGAGTACCTGCAGCACAAGCGCCAGGCCGCCCATCAGGATGTAGACCACTGAATCCAGCGCCAGGCTGCGCAGGTACAGCAGCGGCTCAAGATGCGTGTAGCCCTTGGCCAGCTGCACGCCCATCGCCGCCATCGCACCGGCGGTCTGGAAGCAGACGATCACCGCCAGCAGCGCGGTGAACTTGGCCAGCAGCGGTACCCAGTTCGGCACCGGCATGGCGTCCGTCACTTCGTTGATGCGCGCGCTGCGTTCCTTCCAGACCAGCTCGCCGGCGAAGAACAGCACGATGATCACCAGCAGCCAGCTGAAGGCGCCCTGCAGGCCCATGATCATCTGCGAGGTGACCGGCCAGATCGAGGTGCCGTACAGCGTCTGCCGGAACAGCGCGCTGGGCAGGAAGTTGGCCAGGCCCAGTACCAGCAGCACGATGAACGGCACGCTGCGCAGAACGCCGCGTGTATCGAAGCGGACCTGGCGCAGGAACTGCTGCCACGCCGTGGTGGCAGTGAACGCCGGCACCACGCGCGGCAGCTGTGCGCGGGTGGGGCGGACTGCCACCGCATCAGCAACCGGAAGCACCTGCCTGCGGCCCCAGCGGCGGCGGCCACTGCCGCTGCGCTCGGTACGGAACAGCGCGAAGGTGGCGGCGAACAGCACCGCCGCTACGCCGAGCCACAGGGTGCGGTTGGCCAGCAGATAGCCGGCCAGCTCAGGAATTCCACTGTTGCGCTCAGCGGTGGACCAGTAGCGGATCGTGCGGCTGAGTGCGCGCATGCCCAGCGGCTCGCTCAGCACTGCGATCCACGTGTTGTCGATGTCGCGCAGCAGGGCTGCACTGACGCCATACAGCACGAGGTAGGCCACCAGGCCGATGTAGACCCACAGGATCGAACGGGTCAGCGCCGCCAGCAGTGACAGCAGTGCCGTGGTGAACAACAGATTGGGAATGACGATGACCGCGAACGTCCAGGCATAGCCCTGCCAGCTGATCGGGCCCATGCGTTCGGGGTCGACCCACGGCATGAACGGCGCCAGCCACAGGCCGAACGCAATCACGACGTAGACCAGCACGCCGGCCGCCAGGGCGGCGGCGATGCGTCCGGCCAGGTAGTCGCGGCGCTTCACCGGGCTGGCGAAGATCAGTTCGGCGGTGCCGAGCTCGAAGTCACGCAGCAGCGCATTGCTGACAAACAGCGCAGTGACCAGCATGCCGAGCAGGGTGAAGATGCCCAGCATCTGCGCGATCACGGTGGGCGCGTTGCCGTGCACGTTGCCGCTGCCGCCACCGATCTGCACGGCGTCGCTGGAGGCGGCGGCGAAGGCGAGCAGGGCGAACAGCCCGGCCAGCAGCCACAGCAGCGGGGAACGCAGCTGCTCGCGCAGCTCGAATCGGAAGAAGTCGAGGATCATGGCGTGCTCCGCTCAGGCTGCCGCGCGGGCACGGGCCTGCAGGCGCAGGCGCTGGAAGTACACGTCTTCGAGGTCGGGCGCCACGGCCGCAAAGCCGTCACCGGGGTCGTTGGCGCTGTGCACGTGGATCACCGGGCGGCCACCGACCAGGCGGGTCGACAGCACCACGTAGCGCGCTTCGTGGTCGGCCAGTTCCGAAGGATCGACCTGCTTGCGCCAGACCTGGTGCTGCAGGGCGTCGATGGCCTCGGCAGGGCGGCCGGTCAGCAGTACCTGGCCCTTGTTCATGATTGCCATCGTCGGGCACAGGTCGGTCACGTCCTCGACGATATGGGTGGACAGGATCACTGCCACGTTCTCGCCGATCGCCGCCAGCAGGTTGAGGAAACGGTTGCGCTCTTCCGGGTCGAGGCCGGCGGTGGGTTCATCGACGATCACCAGCCGCGGGTCCCCCAGCAGCGCCTGGGCGATGCCGAAGCGCTGGCGCATGCCGCCGGAGTACGTGCCCAGCTTGCGCTTGCGCGCGTCCCACAGATTCACCTGCTGCAGCAGCCCATCGACCACCTCGCGGCGCTGGGCGCGCTGGGTCAGGCCCTTGAGCACCGCGAAATGTTCCAGCAGGTCCAGCGCGCTGACTTTCGGGTACACGCCGAAATCCTGCGGCAGGTAGCCCAGCCGGCGGCGCACCGCGTCCTTGTCGCGCAGCACGTCGATCGACGCTTCGCCCGGAATGCTGAGCGTGGCCGTGCCGCTGTCGGCTTCCTGCAGGGTGGACAGCGTGCGCATCAGCGACGACTTGCCGGCGCCGTTCGGGCCGAGCAGGCCGAACATGCCGCGCGGGATGTCCAGGGTGACGTTGTTGAGGGCATGCACGCCGTTGGCGTACGTCTTGGACAGCGAATCGATCTTCAGCATGCGACGTACACCTTTCCATGGGCGATGTCTGCGCGTTATCCGCGCATCAGCGTCCGTGCGCATCCGCCGTTGGTCATGGGGGGAGAATCCGGCCGTCGTGCGTTGGCAGGGGCGCCGGCCCTGCGGTGCCTACCCGCGCAGCGACGATTCCCGCACCACCAGCTTCACCGGGATGCTCTGGCTCTCCACCGGCTGCCGGCCGATCAGTGCCAGCAGGCGCTCCACCAGCAGCTGGCCGGCCTGCTTGGTGTCCTGCTGCACCGTTGTCAGCGCCGGGGACACAGAGGCTGCCAGTGGAATGTCGTCGAACCCGGTCACCGCGACGTCCTGTGGCACCTGCAGGCCGGCCTCGCGCAGGGCCCGCATCGCGCCGATGGCGATCAGGTCGCTGGCCGCGCAGATGGCGTCGATCGGCGCGTTGCGAGCCAGCAGGGCCTGGCAGGCTTCCTGGCCCGACGCCTCGGTAGTGATCGCATCGTGCTGCAGCGCCGGCTCCGCAGCCAGGCCGTGTTCCTGCAGGGCCGCGACATGGCCGCGGTAGCGCTCCTGGAACTCGGGGTAGTGGCTGGAGGCATGACCGAGGAAGGCAATGCGGCGGCAGCCCTGCTGCAGCAGGTGGGTGGTGATGTCGTGCCCGCCCTGGAAGTTGTCACTGCCGATCGACACGCCGGGCTGGCCGGGCAGGGCGGCGCCCCAGCGCACGAAGTGCGTGCCCTGTTCGACCAGCCGCTGCAGGCGGTCGCGCGATTCGTGGTAGTCGCCGTAGCCGAGCAGGATGATGCCATCGGCCTTGTTGCTGTCCTCGTAATCGGCCTGCCAGTCGGTGGACAGCTGCTGGAACGAGACCAGCAGGTCCTGCCCGTGCAGCGCGCAGGCGCGGGTGATCGAGCCCAGCATCGAATGGAAGAATGGGTTGATCAGCGAGTCGTCGTTGGTCGGGTCCTCGAAGAACAGCAGGGCCAGCGTGCCGGCATTGCGCAGGCGCAGGCTGGAGGCGTTCTTGTCGACCTTGTAGTTCAGCTCGCGGGCGATGCGCAGGATGCGCTCACGGGTCTCGGCGTTGACCATCGGGCTGCCCCGCAGGGCCCGCGACACGGTCGGCTGGGAGACCCCGGCCAGGTGGGCGATGTCCAGGGAGGTGGCTTTGCCTTTGATGGTCATGGGCACGCGGGAGGGGGCAGGGTGGAAGGTGCCTGGGCATGATGCCATGCGGTGGCTGCTGGCCGTCCTGGCCGTCACTGCTTGTGGCCACGGTCGCGGTCGTGCGACGGTCAACACCATAGCCTGATGGAGCCAAGCGGTGACCTTTCGCCTGTACCCGGGTGTCCCCGACGATTTCGAGGCGCGGATCCGCATCCTTGCGCCAGAGGAGGGTGGGCGTCGCAGCCCGGCCCGGAACGGTATCCGCTGGGACTTCGCCTACGCCGATGACGCCGGGACACCCGAGCTGTTCATGATCTGGCCCGACTTCCGGCACGCTGAGGGCGACAGCTGGGCGACCGAGCTGCCGCTGCCGGTGGGAGAGTCCCTGTTGGCCGGCCTGACCGTGGTCAATGAGGTGCTGAGGGCGGGGCTGCACCGGGAGCGTATCCGGCCGGGCGTGCGCTTCCACTGCCATGAAGGGCCCAAGGTGGTGGCGGTGGGGGAGGTTACGCGGGTCACCGGCCTGCTGCTGGATCGCCCCCTGCTTCGTTGAGGCCGGTTCCGACCCGTATCGGCCGGATTCCCGACGGGCCGGGGGCGAAGGGAATGGTAAGATGCCTCGTTCCGATATCCCCCATTCGCAACCGTGGGAGGTCCAGCGTATCGGCACCCCGTCGGGTGTGCTATCACTGGTCCAGCCCCGGACAACGGAAGAATCCATCTATGGCGCGCGGCATCAACAAAGTCATCCTGGTCGGCAACCTCGGCAACGACCCGGACGTGAAGTACACCCAGAGCGGCATGGCGATCACCCGCATCAGCCTGGCCACCACCAGCGTCCGCAAGGACAAGGATGGCAACCAGCAGGAACGTACCGAATGGCACCGCGTGGTGTTCTTCGGCAAGCTCGGCGAGATCGCCGGCGAGTACCTGCGCAAGGGCAGCTCGGTCTACGTCGAAGGCAGCCTGCGCTACGACAAGTACACCGGCCAAGACGGCGTGGAGAAGTACTCCACCGACATCGTTGCCGATGAAATGCAGATGCTGGGCGGCCGTGGTGAAGGCGGCGGTGGCGGCAACTACGGCGGCGATCGCCCGCAGCGCCAGCAGGCGCCGCGCCAGGAGTACGGCGGCGGTGGCGGTGGCCAGCGCGGCGGCCAGGGCGGTGGCTATGGCAACCAGGGCGGCAACCAGGGCGGCGGTTACGGCAACCAGGGGGGCAACCAGCGCCCGCAGCCGCAGCAGGCGCCGCCGATGGACGACTTCGCTGACGACGATATTCCGTTCTAAGACATACGTAAGTAAAAACAGTTGAAATAAACTAAGGAGGAGCCCTGTCTATGGGGCTCCTCTTTTTTATGCTCTAGAAGTGGCAACAAAAGCGCGTAACGACCCACTGAGTTCCTGCTTTGGTGTTGCTTCCCGCGAAGAAGACACTGATGAGTGAAGTGATTGGAAGGTAGATCAAGCGTTGGACGGACTGGCGCAATCCGGCGCTGGGCCTTGAGGCGCATTGTTTGCACAACGGCTGAGTGTTCTGCCACAGTGACTACACACGAGCTGCGCGCAGCGATGCCCTGAAGTAAGAGCGCATCACCTCGCATTGCCCACAGCAGAACGGGATGGCTGAACCGTTGATACCGTCGCTGAAAGGGCAGTGCGTGCAGGCGGCACCTGTTAGAGAGCCCCGTACTTGCCTTGTGCGTGATTGCTGGATGGATCGTCTTCCACTGCCTGCAGCGCCCACGTCAGGCGCTGTAGGTAATGAGCCCGGATGCGATCTATTCCCCTACACTAATCGCAGGACCTGAGCACAAACTGGTTGGACCTTAGATATGCTCCGGCGGATTTGGTAGCTCGAATCCGGCGACTTGGCTGTCAGATTGAGGCCACTCAAGCATGGTCCTAACCTGAACTACTTCCGAGGTACCGTAGCGCGCCAATTGGGCAGGCAAGTTTTCGAGCAAATATTGATGCACGCGACGCAGAATTTGTGCATCAAACGTAAGCACCCCCAACGGGATAGGGAACCCACGGTCCTCCGTTACGGGTGCGTGTACGACCACCGCGGCAACCTTCCCCGGAATCAGTAAAATCTCAAGCGAACCTGGAATCGCTCCTGTATTTGGCCTGCTGTACAGTGGTAGTGAAGTCTTTGTCAGCCGCCATTGAGGCTTTCCTTCTTCGATCAATATGGCGGTGCGCTCATGTTTTCGGCCGGTTCCATCGACTTCCACGTCTTCTTTGGAAAGAACTTCCAATAGATCAGTTAGCGACCGCGCCGAACCCCAGGTGGCTTGCTTTGGGACAACCCAGAGGAAGGATTCAATTTCGCTCGCAGCGTGACCTTTGGAGTACCCAATAGCAGCCCTAATTCTTTCGATGTTCTCGGTCTGGTAAATCGCCCCCACCATGCCCACGGTCGGCCTGTCGCTGCGCAACTCGCCAGCCCGGCCTGCCAGTTCCTTGAAGTAGCGAAGCGAGGAAAATCCGGAACGATTTGAATAGTCCTTGAGATAGTCGGGAGCAATCCTTGTTAGGATCTCAAGAGCGTTGCTGTCTTCTGGAGTTTTGTGTGTCCGAAGACTCTCTAGATACTCTGCCACACCATGTACGACGCGATCTCGATCGGCCAATTCATGTCCGGTTCTCCACCCTTCGAGAAAAGCTTCAGGCTCCCCAGGGCGGCGTAGGGATGCCATCGCCACGAATGGAACCAGTGCAGAAAATCGATCGCCAGCAACCACATCATCTACGGAGTAAAGGGAACGCTTTAGCTGATCTGCTGCATCCCTGTCTCTACGGCTGGAAATTTCTCCGAAGAATCGGCGAAAAGACTCGGGAACATGCTTGGATGCATTGGCCACAAGGCTAGGGTCTCGAATCGCAAGCTCAGGCAAAGCCCTCTCGAACTCAGACTGAGATTCGCGCTCACAGGGGGCGAGTGCAAGTAAATCAAAACCTACTCTCTCCGACTTCTTGAGTACGTCGTAAATCTGCGGCTTTTCGCTCTCTTTAAACAGTCCTAGGCCAGCATCTGTCAACCAAATGCGTCCCTCTGACCGAGAGATGTAGGCTCTAGTCTCAGCATCTCGAACTACATAGGCCATTTCGTCGCTATCGAAGCCGAAGAACGTCGCTGCCGTCTCCTCTGGCATGCCGTCAGCTGAGTGGAGGAGTCGAAGAAGAAACTCGGTTGTGAGAGAGACGTCGCCAACCTCCGCTACCTTGTGTTGCACAAGAAACTGCCTAGCTGGTAGCTGTAGGTCAAAAATTCCTACCGGAACTCTGACATCTGCTGGCTCAGTATCTTCGCCGCCAGCTCTGTTGCGGAGCGAAAGAACGCGTCGAGATCCGCTCATGCATCACCTTCCTTTCGTGTGTCGTTGCCAGCGGCTCTAGAATTCGTCTTCTGCGATGACTTTGGCGCGGTCAAGAGCTCTGCTGCATCAAGAAGCTTCGCGTCCCCCCCCTTGACCTCTTCGTCAAAGCCTGCAGATACGACGCCGAGAGGTGATCCTTCTCGCCAAGCAGCTTTAGCGCCGACGATGACGAGTCGATCCATAGCTCTGCTCAGGGCCACATTAATTCGATTCTTTTTGGCCATGAATCCGGGCTTGATCGTTGGCGCCCCGCGATCCTTTACTCCATCTGCGTTGTTTCGCACAAGAGAAACCAAAACTATCAAATTTTCCTTCCCCTGATAGCTGTCAATTGTGTCTACTTTGACAGTGCGACGGAAGGCTTCAGGCAGGCTCTCCAATTGCAGCTTCTTCCGAACCAGCTCTAGTTGGGCAGCATACGCGCATATCACACCGATTGCCTGTAGCTCCGACGGCTGCGTATTGATCCAATTCAAGAACGGCTCGTGCTCCGACCATCGCTTCAGAAGCGAAACGATCAGATCTGCCTCAGCCGCATTCTGTAAACTGCCGCGCTTGCTACCGCCCCTCTGGTGGGCGCTTTCTCCCATCGCGTCAGTGCACACCCATACGAGCGGAAGAGCCAGCTCAGCCGGAAGAGCATCAAGGGGAATCTTCGATTGCATCCGCTCGTGCTGGAGGGCTCGGTCGTAGAAGGCGTTGGAGACAAGCCTGCCGATAGGAGGAAGCATTCGATACTGCTTTCTAAGTGTATGCCCTGCTCGCTTGCCGTACGGGGACTCGAATGCACGCTCAAAGTCGCTCTTGACGATCTCGGACGAGCCTACGCTCAACTCCCGCGCAACTGCATCTACAACGTCTGGATTATGCTGAGGCTGGAGCTGCGCGTGGTCTCCCACAAGTACAATCCATTTTCCTGACTGTATTGGAACAGCAAGTTCGCTCGGTGTGCAGCGAGCTGCTTCATCGACCACGACTAGGTCAAACGCAGTCTTGGTCAGCCCCAATGAAGAGCGGCCCAATCCGACGCAGGTCCCAGATACAACTTGCCGGGTGCCGGCCAGGAAAGTCTCATAGCTTCGCTGCCAAGTAGAGACTGTTCCGACGATGTCCCTTCCAAGTTCAGCCACGTGCCTAAGTCGCTCGACTTTGTGTGCATGAGAGCTTGGAAGGGTTGAGAAGAACAGTGACGTCACAACTTCAGAAATTTCAGAAGGGCTTGTTTCCGTAAGGTTGCAATCGATATTTCGATCGAGAAGGCACTGCTGCACGGTATCCTTAAGGGAATTTATTCTCAAGGCGTCACCATTCGAATCAGCTAGTTCGGAAATTCGCTCCAGAATAGGTCGAATTGTGTCCTCAAAGAAGAGTATCGAATCGGAATCTGTCTGGCTTAGGCCAAGAAATGACGCAACCGCGCCAATTCGCCGTTCCCTTGTGGCAATAAATTCGTCTTTGTAGGAACGTTCGACCGCTGCTGCGTGATACACCCGCAAAGGCTCGGAGACTTGGCCTTCAGCGCCAACTCTAATCATGCTCAGTGCGTCTCGATCCTTTCCGAAGAGGTTAAGAACCGCTTCTGCAGCATTGTTAACCGCCTCGTGTGACTGGCTTGCGACAAGCACGTTCTTTGCCAAGCCGTGAGTTAGGGCGTAGTGCACGAGCGCGCCGATGAATCGCGTTTTTCCGGTTCCTGGCGGGCCCTGCAGCAGGCCGAGTGGGCGATGTGCAACAATTCCCCTAAATGCACTCACCTGTGTGGAGTTTAGTTTATATCGCTCAATCAGTAGTTTTTCGTCTATCTCAATCGGAGTGTCATTCGGTAGCTTTCCCGTAGCTGGGTAGAAGGCATCTGCCAGTTGTGGAGCGACAGCGTTTTTCGAAAGAATCCGAGTTGTGGCTTCCTCGCGGCGCTGCCAGCTAGTGTTTTCCATGCGGCTTTGGAACCGGAGGCGGTCGCCGTCTCTAACGATAGGACCTCGAGAGCCATCGACGTAGCCGTGAATCGCCAAGGCATCCGGGGACGTCTTTTGGACGTCAACGGTGCCAATTTTTCTCCACCCACCCTTGCTGTCGAGTCGCTCAACTGCGACGACGTCTTTTCGGTCAAAATCAAGATCGCCTATCGAGAGTTGGATAGGGACTACATGAAGACCGACTTGCGTGCGATAGGTGCTGTCGCCTAGCGCAAGAACCTCGGATTTTAGTTCTCCCTCGATATGAATGGATCGCTCCCACAGAAGCGGTACATCGACGCGATCCTCTCTGTCAGTATCCTCAGCCTGTTCGCGTTCAACAAGCTCGTCTTCCTTTGCCTCTATACTTGCGACTTGTGACAGCTCCGACTCGCCTTCATCTACCTTCGGGTCGGGAACTGCCAGTGCGACTGCTACCTCAGGTAACTGTAGAATCGCAGTAATTGCCTCAAATTGCGGAGGCCCACCCTCAACGACTATGTTTGCTTTAAGAGAGCAGATCCTTTGGCGACTCAGTCGAGATGCCTGGGCCTGCTCCAGCTGGTTACGGAATACCTTTACTGGGGCTCCATTTAGGCCAAGCTCAACTGAAAGCTCTTCGACTGCTCCGATAATTCGTAGCCGCTTTTCGTTCTTTACAATAAAAAACTGTCCTTCGTCGGAGAGCATCGGACCCGGTTCGGTACGTGGAATTGAAATTACGAAAGTGGGAGCGGGACTGTCAGTTGGCGATCTCAGAGAGAGCTCGAGAGCTTCACGGAGGGGCAGCAGTGTCCCGTTGGCGGGTGGGCCAATGCGGCACTCATTGATAGCAGTTTCGATTCGAACAGCAGCGTCGGGGTGAATGCCCGCTTTGGCGATAAGTTCCTCGGTAATCTTCGTGACCGCGTATCGATCCCGCTCAAATCGCCCGCCTGAGGCGGGTGAATAGGCGCGAGATACACGAGAGCCGTCCTGACCGGACGAATAATCGACAACGTCAATGAGGACCGGCACCAAGCCGCCTTCTTGCTCGGTGACGACAATGTTGTCCGGCTTGATGTCGCCATGAGCAATCGTTCGTCCATGCAGATTCTCGACGACGTCCACAAGCTTGATACTTAGGTCGATAACGTTCGTGGCTTCGTGCTCGGCGTTCTCTAGCGTAGTTTCCGATAAGGTTGTTCCTGGCACGTACTCTTGAATCACGACGATGGAGTCGCCAGTCCAGTGAACGTTCAGAAGTCGCGCACAACCCTGCGGGGGGGCCTCAACCAACTGCTGCGCATGCTCTAAGAACGCCAAGATTCGAGTGCGCTCGCTCTGAATATTTCCGAGTGCCGACGAGTGCCACATCTTAACCAGTCGTGGACCTTCTTCGGTGTCCGCCCGCCAGATGGTTGCTCGCTCGTCATCCCTGACCTCCTCGGTTTCAGGATAGGCCTTGAAGACATCTCTTTGCGATCTTAAAGTCCGGAATCGCTCCAGTCCTTCGATGACAGATCTATCATTCGTAGTCGCAATGAACGCCGCGTTGAACTCAGCCAGCATCTCTCCCGCGTCGGAAAATCTACGGGACTGATCTATGTCGAGACATTTCTCGAACCAAGGATGTAAGTTCGGGAACTCAACGTTGACGTCAAGTTCATCACTCCATTCAGGTGGCTCGCCCCGTGGAGGCTGTCCAAACAGAAGTGTGTGGACTACACATCCTAGAAGGAAGCAATCTTTTCGGAGAGAATCAACGCTTCCACCCAGAATGTCTTCCGGTGCTTTTGTTGTCGAAAGGAACTGAAAACGCGACTCGCCGAGGGTCTGGACCTCGGGCAGGGAGGCGGCCATCAGATGGGAAAGCTTAACTGTACTAGGGGGCTCTACCCAGACGCTGTGCATTCCCAAGTCTAGGTGTGCAGCGTTCAGTGCATGCATCGGAGTGACGGACGAGAGTACCTGTCGAGCCAGAATTATGCGTTCGCCTGGAGTTGCGTTGGATAGTTCCCCTTGGAGTTCGCTCACGCGTTTCATGCGCCTTCGGCGCTCGAAGACTTCCCAGTACGAGACGCCTCGCTCGGGATCTTCAGTCTTTGGTTTGAATACTGACTCCCCACACTGAGGACTTCGGTCATCAAGCCAAGCGATGACCTTTCTTTCGCGTCCGGCGATCTCTGACCGACCAGCTTCTGTCTGGAATCTGATGTCTGCTTTCGTGAAGTCCCAGCGCCGCAAAAGTCCGAACGAATTGTCAATGCCGGACTCTTCTACGTCGAATTCCGCGTAGACCTCGTCGTGATGCTTAAAGGTCGGCGCGTCTCTTCGTGCTACGAAACCGCCATAGTTTCTCTTCCCCAGTTGGAAGATCCCGTTGCCCACATTGAAGAAACGCCGAAAGCGCTGTAGCCATGTCTCGCTCGTGAAGTCTTCAAAGTATACCCGTCCGAAAGCTTTGACCCGATCATCCTTGTTTCTAATTATTTTAATGAAGTCGTCGATGTAAAATACGGATGCCGATTCGCTTTCTGCGATTTGGGAGCGATCCTTCGTGCTGGTCAGTACGATGGCCGAATTAATCATTGGTGTCGGGAGTGTCTCCGTTAGACCTTCCTTCTTTGCCTGCTCCGCCAGTGACTTCTTCAGGATGGGATAGAGTTCCCGGGTGATCTCCGCGATCTTCCCTACTGGAGATCTGCCGTTGTTGCGCTTTCCATTAAACCAGTCCCCGTCGTTGCTGATGATCGGACCTTTCCAGTCCTTGAGATCGACGAGAATTATTCGGTCCTCAACAATTAGGACTACGTCAATTTCCCGAATGCCCTTGCTGGGTAGCGAGATGTCAAGATTGGTAAATATGTGCCAATCATCTGGAAGGGCCTTAAATTTGTCTAGCCCAGGCACCTCGCGAACGTGAATTCCGCGCCCATTGTTAACAATTTTCATTCGTCATCCCCTGTTTCTGTTCCATCAGTCCACGCTCTGGAGCGCAAAAGGCGATTTGAAAGTCCCCTGCCCAGATCATCGTCCATACCGATCGTCTGGCGGGTCGGGAGGGGCGGGAGGACTTCTCCCATTGATCATACGCGAGGTGTTACTTCTGGACAGCGCCTGCAACAGCTGCAATCAGATAGCTTTCGTACATGCCTCAGCGTCCGGTGCGTCTGGAAGCGCGTAGGCTGTGAGGCGCTTGTTGCTCTACAGTGCAGCGGCCGAGGTGCCTGCGGCTCGACTTCGTCCTGGTGCCCCAACGCATGCCCGCTGGAGTCATTCGGAAGTTGGCAAGATGTGCTGCGAAGAGACGCCGGTATCTATTGGTCCCTGCGGCTATTTTTCTGCAAGTACCGTCAAGCCCGTGAATCAAAGTAACAGATCGATGCCAAGATAATTTCCGAGGTTTCGAATCGTTACGGCGCAGTCTGGAGTCTTTTGTCGCAAATCTATGCGCTCATCACCGTTCTGACGCATGACTGACGACATCTGCAGATGTCAATCCAGAAGGTGCCCACCTTCGTGGGGACTCTATTGCTCGTGCCTCTGGCCAAGAGAGTTGTGCCCCGCAGCATCAGTTTTCGTGCACCGCGACTTGCAAACAGACAATTTCCTCCCCTATGGTGCAATCGATTGCATTGATGTGAATCGTTGCGTTTGATACCGGTTGGGAGGCCGGCAGGTGGATGTCCATCCATTCGATCAGACCGGCTCCGGCGACGGGCCTCACGCGGCGCGATGCGTTGCGCATGGCGGTTGCTGGAGGCGTAGCTCTGGGTACTGCGGGAGCGTTGCCTGCATTCGCCGCCACCGCAGCGCTCAAGGGCAACCTGAAGCACTCCGTGGCCCGTTGGACCTTCCCGCAACTGTCGGTCGCCCAGCTCTGCGCGACGGTGAAGGACATTGGTTTTGCCGCGATCGACCTGGTCGGTCCGGAGGACTGGCCGACGCTGAAAGTCCATGGCGTGTACAGCTCGATGTGCAACGGCGCAGAGCTGGGCCTGACCAAGGGCTTTGCCGGCCGCGAATTCCACGACCAGCTGGTGGAGCGCTACACGCAGCACATCGACCTGGTGGCTGACGCCGGCTACCGCAACCTGATCTGCTTCTCCGGTAATCGCAACGGCATGGACCCCGCCGAAGGGATGGCCAATGCCGAGGCCGGCCTCAAGCGCATCCTCGGGCATGCCGAGAAGCGCGGCGTCGTACTGGTGATGGAGCTGCTGAACTCCAAGGTCGACCATCGCGACTACCTGTGCGACCACTCCGCATGGGGTGTGGAGCTGTGCCAGCGGCTCGGCTCGGACAACTTCGGTCTGCTCTACGACATCTACCACATGCAGATCATGGAGGGCGACATCATCGCCACCATCGGCAAGCATCACGCCTGCTTCAAGCATTACCACACCGCAGGCGTGCCTGGCCGGAACGAGATTGGAGACCAGCAGGAGCTCCACTATCCGGCCATCTGTCGCGCGATCCGCGACACCGGTTTCAAGGGGTATCTGGCGCAGGAGTTCACGCCTGCAGCGCCCGATCCCGTTGCCTCATTGCGCGAGGCGATCCGCCTCTGCGACGTCTGAAACGATATCCACCCAGGTGAGAAACCCATGGCAGATAATCACTACGACGCCATTGTTGTTGGCTCGGGAATCAGTGGCGGTTGGGCGGCGAAGGAGCTGACCGAAAAGGGCCTTAAGGTCCTGATGCTGGAGCGCGGGCGCAACATCGAGCACGTCAAGGACTACGTCAATGCGATGAAGGAAGCGTGGGACTTCCCGCACCGCAACCGGCCAACGCAGGCGATGAAGGCCGAGTTCCCGGTGCTGATGCGCGACTACGGACTGGCCGAGAACCTGGAAGGGATGTGGGCCAACGAACAGGACTCGCCCTACATCGAGACCAAACGTTTCGACTGGTTCCGTGGCTACCACGTGGGCGGCCGCTCGCTGCTGTGGGGACGGCAGAGCTATCGCTTCTCCGACCTGGACTTCGAGGCGAACCTCAAGGACGGCATCGCTGCTGACTGGCCGATCCGCTACGCCGACATCGCGCCGTGGTACGACCATGTAGAGAAGTTCGCCGGCATCGCCGGCACGCGCGAAGGACTGGACGTGTTGCCGGATGGTGAGTTCCTGCCGCCGATCCCGTTGAACATCGTCGAGAAGGACGTAGCTGCACGGATAAAAAAGGCGTTCGGCGGTACCCGGCACATGATCCACTCGCGCACCGCCAACATCACCAAGCCGATGCCCGAGCAGGGGCGCGTCAACTGCCAGTACCGCAACAAGTGCATCCTTGGCTGCCCCTTCGGTGCCTACTTCTCGACCCAGGCGGCGACGCTGCCGGCGGCGATGAAGACCGGCAACCTGACCTTGCGGCCGTTCTCGATCGTCAAGGAAGTGCTCTACGACAAGGACCGCAAGCGTGCCCGCGGCGTGGAGGTCATCGACGCCGAGACCGGCCAGACCTACCAGTACACCGCCAAGGTGATCTTCCTCAACGCGTCGTCCTTCAACTCGACCTGGCTGCTGATGAACTCGGCCACCGATGTGTGGGAGGGCGGGCTGGGGTCATCGTCGGGCGAGCTCGGGCACAACGTGATGGACCATCATTTCGGAGCGGGCGCCTCCGGCCGGGTCGAGGGCTATGAAGACAAGTACTACTTCGGCCGTCGTCCCTGCGGCTTCTACATTCCGCGTTTCCGCAACGTCGCGGCCGACAAGCGCGGCTACCTGCGCGGGTTCGGCTACCAGGGCGGCGCCAGCCGCACCGGCTGGTCGCGCGAGATCGCCGAGCTGAACATCGGTGCCGACCTGAAGGAGGCGCTGACCGTGCCCGGTGACTGGCGCATCGGCATGACCGGGTTCGGTGAAATGCTGCCGCACCACGACAACACGATCCGCCTGGACCGCGACCGCAAGGACAAGTGGGGGCTGCCGGTGCTGGCGATGGACGTTGCCATGCGCGCCAACGAACTGGCGATGCGCAAGGACATGGCCGCCGATGCCGCCGAGATGCTGGAGGCGGCCGGCGTCAAGGACGTGAAGATGCACGACAACGACTACGCCCCGGGCAAGGGCATCCACGAAATGGGGACCGCGCGCATGGGACGTGATCGGAAGAGCTCGGTGCTGAACCAGCACAACCAGGTCTGGGATGCACCCAACGTCTATGTGACCGACGGGGCCTGCATGACCTCCAGCGCCTGCGTGAATCCTTCGTTGACCTACATGGCGCTGACCGCGCGCGCGGCCGACCATGCGGTGCGCGAACTGAAAGCGGGGAACCTGTGATGGATCGCCGCGAGCTGTTGAGGATGATCGTCGCCGCCACCGGTGCGGCCATGGTTGGGTTGCCTGCGCTTGTGCAGGGGCAGGCACCGGCGGGCGCCACCAAGATTCATTTCTCCGATGCCGACGTCGCCACGCTGGACGAGATCGCCGAGACCATCCTGCCGCGGACCCGGACGCCAGGGGCGAAGGATGCTGGCGCCGGCCTGTTCATGGCGACGTTCGTCAGTGACTGCTATACCGCCCGGCAGCAGGCGACGTTCCGCGCAGGGCTGGCCGACATCGACAAACGCGCCGGCGGCCGCTTCGCGTCGCTCACGCCGGAAGCCCGAACCGAATTGCTGCGCACGCTGGACGCCGAAGCCAAGGCACGCCATGCCGATGTGACCGAAACCGGTACGCCTGAAGAGGGCGAGGCGATGCCGCATTACTTCACGATGCTCAAGCAGCTGGCCATCTTCGGCTTCTTCACCTCCAAGGTCGGCGCCACCGGAGTGCTGCAGTACGTTGCGGTACCGGGGCGCTACGACGGCGATCTCGCCTATGTTCCCGGCACGCCCGCCTGGGGGACCAGCTGATGGAGCGCAACAGAATGATCAAGCCGCTGCTGATCGCGGCCACCGTGCTGGCCGCCGCACCCGTGTTCGCGCAGAACGGTGCCGACGCCGCGCGCGACCCGAAGAAGACCGAGGTGTGGACGCCGGTGCCTGCGACCGTGGCTACGCCGCCAGGCAAGGCCCCGTCCGATGCAATCGTGCTGTTCGATGGCAAGGATGTCTCCGCGTGGGAGTCGGAGCAGGGCGGACGCGTGCCCTGGAAGGTTGCCGATGGCGCCATGACCGTCGTGCCCGGCAGCAAGGGCATCCGCACCAGGCAACGCTTCTGCGACGTCCAGCTGCATGTCGAGTGGCGCACGCCCACCGACACGAAGGGCTTCGACGGACAGAACCGCGGCAACAGCGGCATCTTCCTGCAGGAGCTGTACGAGCTGCAGGTGCTCGACAGCTACAACAACCCGACCTATGCCAATGGCCAGGCGGGCTCGATCTACAAGCAGGCCATGCCGTTGGTGAACGCCTCGCGCGCACCGGGACAGTGGCAGGCCTACGACATCCTCTGGAAGGCGCCACGTTTCTCGCAGGGCGGCGGGCTTGTCTCGCCCGCGCGCATCACGGTGCTGCACAACGGCGTGCTGGTGCAGGACGACACCGTGCTGGCAGGCAGGACCGAGTACATCGGCGCGCCTTCGTACGCGCCGCATGCGTGTGCGCCGCTCTATCTGCAGGAACATGACGCCAGGGTCAGCTACCGCAACATCTGGGTGCGCGAGCTGTAGTGGCACGTGGCCGGCGTGGTCGCCGGCCGCTCACTTCGCCAGGTAGCTGGCGATGTCATCGATTTCCTGTTGCGACAGCTGGGAGAAGGGCGGCATCAATCCGCCGCCCTTGCTGATCTTCTCCTTGATCTGCGCGGGTGCCATGCGCTTGCCGATATCGGTGAGTGCCGGGAACGCGCCCGGCATGCCCGCACGATCAGCACCGTGGCAGGCCACGCAGTTCGCGGTGTAGAGCTTTGCACCCGCAGCCGGGTCGTCCTTGCACCAAGCGGCTGTCGCAACGCTCATGCCGCCCAGGGCCACCGCCATTGCCAGGATCATTTTCATGTGGGGCTCCTTGATGCGTCAGCGCCGCGCACGGGCGGGCACGCGGGTGGTCAGGTGTTCACGCAGGTAGTCCGCACCGGTCTGGATGACCTTGGCCGGATCGCGCGGCTGGTCGTGCTCGATGATGTACCAGTGCACGCCGGCGGCTGCCGCAGCAGGCAGGATCGCGTTCCAGTCCAGCACGCCCTGGCCCACCGCAGCGAATCCGCCTTCGTCTTCGGCCTGGCCCTTGGGCGCATTGTCCTTGGCGTGCACCGCGAATACGTGGCCGCGGAACTTTGCCAGCATCACCGCCGGGTCCAGGCCCGCACGCGCGACCCAGGCCAGGTCCAGCTCGGTCTGCAGGTCGGGACCGGCGGCGGCGAACAGCAGCTCCAGTCCGGTCCTGCCGTCGAAGTCGGCCAGTTCGAAGTCGTGATTGTGATAGGCCAGGCGCATGCCCTTGCCACGCACCTGTTTTGCGATGCGGCCCAGTTCCTGGCCCAGGGCGGTCCAGCCGGCGGCATCGCTCGGGCGATCCTTCTTGTCCAGGTACGGCACCACCAGCATCGTGTTGCCGATCGACCGGTTGAAGGTCACCACCCCGTCCAGATTGCTGCGCAGCTCGGCCAGCGGCACATGCGATGAAACCGCCCTGATCGAATACCGGTCCAGCAGCTGCTTGAGTTCGGCCGCGCTGGTGTTCTGCGTGCCGACCGTTTCCACCGCATGGACGCCTGCGTCGTGGACGATCTTCAGCTGCTGCTCGAGCGAGCCGGCATCGCGCAGGGTGTACATCTGCACCGCGATCGGTTGCTGCGTGCTGGCGGCTTCGACTGCGAAAGCGGGCAGGGCAGCGAGCAGCAGGACGAGGCTTGCAGTTCCATGGACAAGGGCTTTCATCAACAGATCCTCCCGGGTTTCAACCGATGGCAGTCCAGGCACGCGACCTGGCCGATGCAATGACACGATCGACGATCTGCGCCGAGCGCACGCCGTCCTCGAAGGTGGGCAGGCCCTGCGGCCGCTCGCCCTCGATGGCGCGATAGCTGTCGGCGACGAATGCTTCGAAGCACTGGGCGTAGCCCTGCGCGTGGCCGGCCGGCAACACCGACAGCCGGCGCTGTTCGGCACTGCCGGCGCCCGGCCCGCGCACGAAGACCTCCTCGCGCTGGTCGGGCAGGCCGATCCACAGCCGCTCGGCATCCTCCTGGTTGAAGGCCACGCTGGCCTTTGCGCCATCGATCTCGAACCAGAGGCGATTGTGGCGTCCGGCCGAGACCTGGCTGACCGTCAGAGATGCCAGCGTACCGGCACCGGTCCTGAACATCGCCGCAGCCACGTCCTCGCTCGTTACCTCCTGCATTGCGCTGGCTGCGGTTGGCGTGCTGAAGCTCTGTCCGCTGACGGCGCCGCGCTCGGCGATGACCGTAGAGAACGCCGCGCTGACCTCGACGAAGCGTTCGCCGCTGACCCATTCCACCAGGTCGCACCAGTGCGAGCCGATGTCGGCGAACACGCGCGACGTGCCGCCCAATGCCGGGTCCACGCGCCAGTTGTTGCTGGCCGGGTCCAGCAGCCAGTCCTGCAGGTAGCTGCCGTGGATCAGGTGCAGCGGCCCCAGATCGCCGTGGGCGATGCGTGCGCGCGCTTCGCGGATCACCGGGTGGTAGCGGTAGACGAAGGGTACCGTGGCGACGAGTCCGTTCGACGTGGCCAGCGCCGCCAGCGCTTGCGCATCGTCCAGCGTGGTCGCCAGCGGCTTCTCGCAGATCACGTGCTTGCCGGCTTCCAGCGCGGCCTGCGCCATCGCGCGGTGCAGATGGTTGGGCGTGCACACGTGCACGACCTGCACCTGCGGATCGGCGATCACCGCCTCGATATCCCGGTAGGCGCGCGGGACATTCCACAGCTGCGCCATCTCACGCGCGCGCTGCGCTGACGAAGCGGCGACGCCGCGTACCTCGGCACCGGCGAGCAAGGCCGCGCGGCGGTGCACGGCGCCGATCATGCCGGTGCCGACGATGGCGATTCCAAGCGTTGGCATCGGCTCGAATCCTCAGGGTGTGGAAGATGCGGCGGCCACGGCGGGCCGGTCGCGGAACAGCAGCAGGAAGGCGATCAGCACGACCAGCGCGACAGCGGCCGGGAACAGCCAGATCTGCTGCCAGTCGCGTCCGGCGGCCGTGGTGAAGTGCTCCACCACCGCGCCGGACAGGAAGGTGCCGATCAGCATGCCCACGCCGTACGTGGCCAGGGTGATGAAGCCCTGCGCGCTGCTGCGCACGGCGGGGCCGGCATGGGCATCGGTGTAGATCTGGCCGGTGACGAAGAAGAAGTCGTAGCAGATGCCGTGCAGCACGATGCCGATCACCAGCAGCGAGAAGCCGCTGCCCGCATCGCCGAAGGCGAACAGGACGTAGCGCACCACCCAGGCCGCCATGCCGACCGCCAGCATGGTCTTCACCCCCAGCCGCACGAACAGGAACGGCATGGCCAGCATCAGCAGCACCTCGGAAACCTGGCCCAGCGACTGCAGGCCCGCGGCGCCGCGCACGCCCAGGTCGTTGAGATACGGATTGGTGAAGTTGTAGTAGAACGACAGCGGGATACAGATGGCGATGGAGGCCAGGAAGAACACCAGGTAAGCGCGCGACTTCAGCAGCCGCAGCGAGTCCAGCCCGAGGATCTGTCCCAGCCCAGCATCGCGCTGCTGTGCCAGTGGCGGCGTGTGCGGCAGGGTGAACGCATACAGGCCGAGCACCAGCGATGCCAGCGCGGCCATGCGGAAGGTCAGTTCAAGCCGATGGGCCTGCTCCCACCCCAGCCAGCCGATCAGCACGCCTGCGACGATCCAGCCGATGCTGCCGGCCACGCGTACCAGCGGGAACTGTTTCTCGGGCGACTGCATGTGCCGCATCGCTACGCTGTTGGCCAGTGCCAGCGTCGGCATGAACAGCAGCATGTAGCCCATCACGCAGGCCGAGAACACGCTGATGCTGGTGGCGGTGGAAGCCAGCCACATCAGTACCGCGCCGGCCAGGTGCAGCACCGCGAGGATGCGCTGCGCGGCGAAGTAGCGATCGGCGATCAGGCCGACCAGGAACGGCGCCACGATCGCGCCGATCGACTGGCTGAGGAAAGCGGTGGCGACCTGGCTGGCGCTGGCCTGCAGCGGGCCCTGTACCAGGTACGTCCCGAGGGTCACGAACCACGCTCCCCAGATGAAGAACTGCAGAAACATCATCGCGCCCAAGCGCGACATGGCGTGCGACATGGCTTGCCCTCCCGGGGCGGTAATGGCTCAGATTCCCAGCATGCGGTGCAGTGATGCGGCGTCCGTGCCGCTGTCGGCGAAGTCATCGAAGGCGCGCTCGGTCACCCGGATGATGTGGTCGCGGATGAAGGCGGCACCTTCGCGTGCGCCGTCCTCCGGGTGCTTCAGGCAGCACTCCCATTCCAGTACCGCCCATCCGGGGAAGTCGTACTGGGCGAACTTGGAGAAGATCGCCTTGAAGTCGATCTGGCCGTCACCGGGCGAACGGAACCGGCCCGGACGATCGATCCAGTCCTGGTAGCCGCCATACACGCCGCTGCTCGCGCTGGCGCGATACTCCGCGTCCTTGACGTGGAAGATGCCGATGCGCGCGTGGTAGCGGTCGATGAACCCCAGGTAGTCCATCTGCTGCAGCAGCAGGTGGCTGGGGTCGTACAGGATCTTGGCGCGGGGGTGATGGTCCACCACGTCGAGGAAGCGCTCGAAGGTCGCGCCGTCGTGCAGGTCCTCGCCGGGGTGGATTTCAAAGCACAGGTCCACGCCGCAGGCATCGAAGGCATCGAGGATCGGACGCCAGCGACGGCCGAGTTCGGCGAAGGCTGCCTCCACCAGCCCCGGTGGGCGCTGCGGCCAGGGATAGAAATAGGGCCAGGCCAATGCGCCGGAGAACGTGGCATGCGCGGTCAGCCCCAGGCGCTGGCTGGCTTTGGCGGCCAACAGAAGCTGCTCGACTGCCCAAGCCTGGCGGGCGGCCGGGTCGCCGCGCTTGTCCGCCGGCGCGAAACCGTCGAACAGGCTGTCGTAGGCCGGATGGACCGCCACCAGCTGCCCCTGCAGATGGGTGGACAGCTCGGTGATCTGCAGGCCATGACCGGCCAGCATGCCGGCGATGTCGTCGCAGTACGCCTGGCTGCGCGCGGCCTCGGCCAGATCGAACAGGTGGGGCGCGCTGGTGGGGACTTGTACGCCAGAATAGCCCAGGCCCGCGGCCCACCCGGCCAGCGTGTCCAGCCGATCAAAAGGAGTCGTGTCGCCGATGAACTGCGCCAGGAACAGCGCTGGACCCTTGAGCGTCTTCAACGTGATTCGCCCTCGATGCAATCGATTGCATTATCCTAGCAGGGGCTCACGCAGGACCTGTTGTGCACTGCACAGCAGACAGGAGAACTAACGCCATGGCCACCATCTACGACATCGCAAAGCACGTCGGCGTCTCCGCAGGCACCGTGTCGCGGGCGCTTTCGCGACCGGACAAAGTGCTGCCCGCCACCCGCGCGCGCATCGAGCAGGCCGCTGCCGCGCTGGGGTATGTGCCCAACACGGTGGCCCGCACGCTGAAGACCCAGCGCAGCGGCAAGATCCTGGTCACCGTCCCGGACATCGCCAATCCGTTCTTCGCGCAGATCCTGCAGGGTGCGGAGGACGCCGCACAGGCGGTCGGCTACGCAGTGCTGCTGGGCGATACCCAGCATCAACCCGATCGCGAGGAGCGCTATGCGCAGATGCTCCGGCGCAACGAGGCCGACGGCATGATCGTGCTGGGGCACCGGCTGCCGCCGACGGCGCGCGAGATCGTCGAGCAGCGCGGTGCCGCCGCGCCGGTGATCAACGGCTGCGAGTTCGACCCCGCGCTGGGCATTCCCAGCGTCCATATCGATAACGCCGCGGCCGCGCGCGTGGTCATGGAACATCTGTATGCGCTGGGACACGAGCGGATCGCCGTGGTCGGCGGACCGCCGGACAATCCGCTGCACCAGCAACGGCTGGAAGGGGCACGGGCGGCCGGCAAGGTGCGTGGCCGCCTGCGCCAGCTGAGCATCGTGCCGGGGGATTTTTCCGTGGAATCCGGCCATGCGGCTGCCATGGCGCTGCTGGACGGCAGGTCCGCACCAACGGCGATCTTCTGCTTCAGCGACCAGATGGCGCTGGGTGCGCTGGCGGCCTGCCGCGATCTGGGCATCCGCGTGCCGGAGGACCTGTCCATCGTCGGCTTCGATGATCTGGCATCTTCCCGCTACCTCACGCCGCCATTGACCACCATCCGGCAACCGATGCGGGAGATCGGTGAGCGGGCGGTCCATCTGCTGCTCGCCATCATCGAACATGTCGACATGCCGCTGCAGCAGACGCTGGATTTCAGCCTGATGCTGCGGGGTTCAACGGCGCCACCCAGACGTGGGTGAGGCAGGGTCGCCGCCGTGAATCCTTGATCCCGAATTGACGCAGAGCTGTCAGACTCACCACAGGCCGCCCGGCAAGGGCGTGCGATCGCGCAAGGGGGTCGGCAATGCCGTTCTTGACGGACTCGGCGGAAGTCGCGGTCGAAGGCATCGGCGCGGCACGTCGCATCGGCTGGATGCGCTTCGTCGGCAATGGCCTGGGCGCGATTTCCATCGCCTCGATCATTCTCGAACGCCAGGACGGTGTGTTGGCCTGGGCGTTGCTGCTGCTCAATGCGTTGGCATGGCCGGCGCTCGCGTTGGTGCTGACCCAGCGCGCCCGCCAGCCCGCACAGGCACAGTTCCGCTGCATGGTCGCCGACTCCTTCTTCGGCGGCGGCTGGATCGCCTTCATGGCGCTGAGCGCGGTTCCCAGTGCGCTGTTCGCCGCATTGCTGGTCGCCGACAAGATCGCTGCCGGCGGCGTGCGCCTGGCGATGCGGGCCACGTTGGCACTGCTGCTGGGTTTCGCGATCACCTGGTGGGCGCTCGGCTTCCCTTACCAACCCGTTTCCTCGCAGCGCACGATCGTGCTCAGCGTGCCGTTCCTGTTCGTCTACGGCATCGGGCTGAGCATCCTCAGCTGGCAGCTGGCGCGCCGGGTCAAATCGCAGAACCGGCAGCTGCAGCGGCTGAGCCGGATGGATCCGCTGGTGGAGCTGGCCAACCGCGGCTTCCTGATCCTTCGCGCGCAGCAGGTGCTGGACAGGGCGCAGGGGCAGGGGGGCCTGGCCTGCCTGCTGATGCTTGATGTGGATGATTTCAAGCACATCAATGATTCACACGGCCACCGCGCCGGGGATGAGGTGTTGCGCCAGATCGCTGCCACATTGCGCGAATTCGCGCGCCCCGGCGATACGCCTGCGAGGCTGGGCGGCGATGAGTTCGTCGTGCTGCTGCGCGACTGTGCGCCCAGTGACGCGATGCATGTGGCCGAACGGGTCCGCCTGCACCTGCTGGAAGCCGCGCGACAGGCGACGCCGGGTATCGAGTTCAGCGTCAGCATCGGCATTGCGGCAACGCCGGGCCAGGGCAGTGTGGAAGACTGGCTGGCCACGGCAGACAAGGCTCTCTATCACGCCAAGCGGCAAGGCAAGAACACCGCCAGCTGGGGGGACTGACGCGCAGCCGTGCGTGGCATGCGCACGTGGCGGCTGTCAGAGCGCCCGTTCCCAGACCTGGCCGAGCAGGTCATGGCCAAAGCTGTGGTGGGGGGCTTCCTGTACAAGCTGGAAACCGGCACGTTCGTACAGGCGCCGGGCATCGGCCAGCACGCTGTTGGTCCAGAGCGTCATCCGCGTGTAGCCGGCGGACACCGCAAACGCGATGCACTCCTCGACCAGGCGGGCACCGATGCCCATGCCGCGTGCGGTGGCATCCACATAGAGCAGGCGCAGCTTGGCGGTGGTGTCGTCCTGCCGGACCACGAACACCGAGCCGACCATGTCGCCGTCCTTCTCGGCAATCCAGCAGCGTTCGCGCGCCGGGTCCAGCTCGCGCAGGTACTTGGCGACGATTTCCGATACCAGTGCTTCGTACTCCGCGTTCCAGCCGAATTCGCGGGCGTACAGCGCGGCCTGCCGCGAGACCACCAGCCCCATGTCGCCCGGCCGCGGGTCACGCAGCAGGTACGAGGGCGAGCTGTCGCCCAGCACGCTTTCGATCTGGCCCATGGCCGCAAGCAGTTTCACCTGCGCCATGTCGGGCAGCGCCGCCAGCAGATCGATCATCTCCTGCCGCGAGGTCTCTTCCAGCGGCGCGAACACGCTCTGCCCCAGCGCCGTCAGGGTCAGAACGACCACGCGCGCGTCCTCGGCCGAGCGCTCCTTTCGGAGGTAGCCCTGCCGCTCGAACCTGGCGGTTACCCGGCTCACGTAGCCAGCGTCCAGGCCCAGCTCGCGGCACAGGTCCGAGGGCGACAGCGGTGCATGGTGGGCCAGTTCGTACAGGATGCGGACTTCGGTGAGGGACAGGCCGCTGCGCAGCAGTGATTCCTGCAGCACGCCGATCTGCCGCGTGTAGAAGCGGTTGAAGCGCCGCACCGCGTCGGCGCGTTCGGAAAGGGTGCCCGTCGACATGGCAGGTCCATATATTTGACTTGGGCAAATAATTGCTTGCCAAAGTCAAATAATCAAGCGCCGGGCCGATCTTTGCTGGCGGGGTCGTCAGGACATGGCTGCGCTTGCCCGGTGCCACCTGCGCAGCGAAGGAGCGCGGCTGCCAGTGCGGGATGCTGGCTGCGCACGGCCAGCTGCAGCGTTGTGGTCGGCATCCCCAGCTGCAGCGCCACGAAGGCGAGGCCGGGCCGGTGCAGGTTCTGCATCGAGGCCGGCACGATGGCGATGCCCAATCCGGCGGCGGCGAGATTGATGGCGGAGGCGACCTGCGGCGCTTCCTGCTGGATGGTGGGCGTGAAGCCCTGGCTGCGGCAGGCCGCGACCACGTCTGCACTCAGGCCATAGCCTGATTTCCGCGAGAAAAGAATGAAGCGCTCGTCGCGCAGCTCGGCCAACGCGATGCTCCCGCGGCCGGCCAACGGGTGGTCGGCGGGGAGTACCGCCACCAGGGGCTCGGCACTGAGCTGCTGGATCACCAGTTCGCCAGGATGCGAGTACGGTGGACGCATGATCGCCGCGTCCAGTTCGCCGTCATCCAACCGCCGGACCAGCGATTCACTGCCATCTTCGACCAGCTGCAGCTGCACGGCGGGATGCGCCTGCTTGAACCTGCGCAGCAGTGTGGTCACTGCTTCATTGAACGAGGCCGATTCGGTCAGGCCCAAGGTCAGGATGCCGGCCTCACCATGCGCGGCGCGCAACGCATCCTCCTTGGCGCGGTCGACACGGGCGAGGATGTCGACTGCCGCTGACCAGAACACGCGGCCCGCATCGCTGAGCACGACGCCGCGCCCCTGGCGATGGAACAGCGGCGTACCGATCTCCTCCTCCAATGCACGGATCTGCTGCCCCAGCGGCGGCTGGGCAATGTGCAGCGCCTCGGCTGCCCGGGTGAAGCTCTGCAGCTGGGCAGTCATGACGAAGTAGCGCAGGTGCCGCAGTTCCATTGGAACCTCAAACGTTCTGGTGCTGTACGAACACGGTATTGGACGGTCGCCGGTGGCGGCAACATCATCGGTATCCCACGACAGAAGTCCAACGACAAGGGAGACCCCATGAAAAAGACACGTCGGCTGCGCGATCTGCTCCGCCAGGGCAGCGTGATTGCGCCGGGCGCATTCGATGGATTGTCAGCACGCCTGGTGGAGCTGGCCGGCTTCGATGCGGTCTATGCCAGCGGCGGGGCCATCGCGCGTTCGGCCGGTGTGCCGGACATCGGCCTGCTCGGCCTCAGCGAAGTGCTGGCACAGGTTGAGCGGATCGTCGATGCCTGCGACCTGCCGGTGATCGCCG
Organism: Stenotrophomonas sp. WED208; assembly: GCF_040984485.1. NCBI lineage: Bacteria > Pseudomonadati > Pseudomonadota > Gammaproteobacteria > Lysobacterales > Lysobacteraceae > Stenotrophomonas > Stenotrophomonas sp. WED208. The sequence continues at coordinate 3,471,609 of NZ_JAZARB010000001.1, read as the reverse complement.
ACGCTGACACCGGCTTCGGCGGCACGGCGAATGTTGAACGCACGGTGCGCGCATTTGAAAGAGCAGGCGTCGCCGCCCTGCATATCGAGGACCAGGCCTTCCCCAAGCGCTGTGGTCACCTGGATGACAAGATGCTGATCGACGCGGGTGAGATGTGCACCAAGATCCGCGTCGCCTGCCAGTCGCGGATCGATCCGGAACTGATGATCGTCGCGCGTACCGACGCCATCGCCTGCGAGGGCCTGGGGGCGGCGATCGCCCGCGCTCGGGCGTATGTCGAGGCGGGCGCGGACATGATCTTCGTCGAGGCACCGGAAACACTGGAGCAGATCGAGGTGATCTCGCAGCAGGTTCCCGGCCCGAAGCTGATCAACATGTTCCACAGCGGGAAGACACCGCTGGTGCCGGCGCAACGGCTTGCCGAACTCGACTACCGGCTGGTGATCATCCCCTCGGACCTGCAGCGGGCCGCGATCCGGGCCATGCAGCGCACGCTGCAGGAGATTGCCGCGACCGGCGACAGTGGGCGCATTGCCGGCGAGCTGGCCAGCTTCGGCGAACGTGAAACGATCGTGCGCACGGCGCGGTACCTGGCGCTGGACCGGGCCTGATCCGGGCAGTGAACCCGTTGCGGCCGGTGCCGTAGCGTAATGGCCATTCAGGCTGCACGCGGAATCGTCCTGGCAATCCTCTACCATGGGCCACCCTGCCCGGACGTGCCGCCCATGCAAGACGCCCTCGTTGCCCAGCCCAAGCCCCCTGTTCCGAGGATCGCGGCCTGGCTGATGATGCTGCTGGGCATGTGGCTGGCGCTGAAACTGGGCCTGGTGGTGACCCTGCTGTCCGGCCTGCTGGTGTTCCAGCTGACCCACCTGCTGGCCTCCACCGTGGAAGGCAGGTTGCCGCCGGGCAGAGCACGGGCCATCGCGGTGATCGTGCTGTCGGCGGTGATCATCAGCGCGCTGGTGCTGGCCGGGATCGGCGTGGCCTCGTTCTTCCGCAACGAGACCGGCGGCCCGGACGCGTTGCTGGCGCGGCTGATGGACATCCTCAATTCGTCCCGGCACCAGGTGCCCGCGCTGCTGCAGCCCTACATTCCCGAGGACATGCCGGCACTGCGCACGGCGCTGAACGACTGGGCCGCCGAGCATCAGCGCCAGCTGGGCGTGGCCGGTACCTCGGTGGTGCAGGTGGGTGTACGCGTACTGATCGGTATGGTGCTGGGCGCGATGATCGCGCTGTATGACGAACTGCCGCTGCCGAAGATGGGGCCACTGGCGCAGGAGCTGATCGGGCGTACCAGCCGCCTGGCCACCGCGTTCCGCCAGGTGGTGTTCGCGCAGGTGAAGATCTCGCTGCTCAACACCGTGTTCACCGCCATCTTCCTGCTGGGCGTGCTGCCGTTGTTCGGCGTGCACCTGCCGCTGTCCAAGACCCTGGTGCTGATCACCTTCATCGCCGGCCTGCTGCCGGTGGTGGGCAACATCATTTCCAACACCATCATCACCATCGTTGCGCTGTCGGTCTCGTTCTACGTAGCCGTTGCGGCGCTGCTGTACCTGATCGTGATCCACAAGCTGGAGTACTTCCTCAACGCGCGCATTGTCGGTGGCGAGATCCAGGCGCGTGCCTGGGAGCTGCTGCTGGCGATGCTGGTGATGGAGGCGGCGTTCGGCCTGCCGGGCCTGGTTGCCGCGCCGGTGTTCTACGCCTACGTGAAGCGCGAGCTGGTGGACCAGCGCTGGATCTGACGCGGCGCGATGTGACGCAATTGCCACGGTGAGGTCGCCGCGTCCATCTTGTCGGCGCGTTCGCAATGGTTGGGGTATATGCAGGGGCGGGGTGCACGTGGCGCTGGCTTGGCACTGCCGGAACCGCTCAGTACAGTTGTCCGCACGTCAGGGGAAATTTGAATGGCCGGCAAGGCATCACCCATCGGGTTGCGGACCTGGGTCTGGATCCTGGCGGGGCTGTTCGTGGTCTGTACGCTGCCGTTGATGGCCATCGCCCTGATCCAGGGCACGCTGCGCTATTCCGCCGCCGAGGACAACCTGGTCAGCCTGCGTCAGCTGCGGCAGACCTTCGATCTCGCCAACCTGGTCTCTGCCGAGCGCGGCCCGGCCAACAGCCTGCTCGGTGCCGACCCGGCCGATGCCGGCGAGCATGCACGGCTTGGCATGCAGCTGGCCGTGGCGCGCAGGCGTGTGGACACCGCGCTGCAGCAGCTGGACACCGTGTTCAAGGCCGATCCGGGCGTGGTGGATGAGCATGGAATGCTGGCCGATGCACAACGTCGCCTGCAATCGGCACGTGCAGGCGTGGACCGGGTGGCGGCGCAGCCGCGTGACGCGCGGCGCGTCGAAGACGTTGAACGCGCGATCAGCAGCATGTTCGCCGTGGTCGATCGCCTGCACCTGCTGACCTCGGCGCAGATCAACGTACTGGTCCGAGCGGACCGCGAAGCGGCGATTCCAGCCATGCAGGGCCAGGTGCTGATCGACCTGCGCGAGCACGGGGGGCGTCTGGCATCCAACGTGATGGCACCGGTGGCGGTACCGGGGGCCTGGCGCAACGAGCAGGTGCGCGCGGCGCTGCAGACCGAGGGTCGCCTGCTGGAGCTGTGGCGGTTGGCCGGCAGCCACGAGTCGGTGTTCCGCAGTGATCCGACGCTGTCCTGGCATTGGGACATGGCGCGACGGCAGTTCTTCGGTGAGTCGCTGCCGATGATCGAACAACTGATCGAAGACGGACGGCGTGGCCTGCCGCCGCCGTGGACCGCTGCCGAGTTCACCCGGCGCTACGTGCCGACCCTGCAGTCGCTGGAAGCGCTTCGCGACGGTTACCTGAGTGTGTCCATCGCCCGGTTCGAACGCACCCGCAACCGCGAGGCGACACGGCTGGCGGTGCTGGTGGCGACGGCACTGGGGACTCTGGTGGTGCTGGGCGTGGCGCTGCGCATCGCGCACCTGCAGATCCTGCGGCCTCTGCTGCAGGCACAACGGCAGGTGATCCAGATCGCCTCTGAAGCGCCGGGACCGGAGCAGCACGTCACCCATCCGCTGGCCGAGATGCAGCGCCTGTTCGATGCCATCGAGGTGCTGCGCGAGAAGTCGCGCGAGCGTTCGGCGCTGACCAGCGAGCTGCGCCAGCTGGCCGGTACCGACGAGCTGACCGGTCTTCTGAACCGGCGTGCGCTGGACGAGGTGGTACAGCAGCGGCATGCCGAGGGCGGCGCCAGTGCGGTGGTGATCCTGTTGGACGTTGACCGTTTCAAATCGATCAATGATGGCCATGGCCATGATGCCGGCGACGAAGTGCTGGTGCAGGTGGCACAGCTGCTGCAGCGCCACCTCCGTCGCAGCGACAGCATTGCCCGCTACGGTGGCGAGGAGTTCCTGGTGCTGTTGGCCGACGGCGACCTGGCGGGTGGCCGCCAGCTGGCCGAATCGCTGCGGCTTGCATTGCAGCAGCTGGATATCGTGGTGGCCGGCGGCACCGCGTTGCGGGTGACCGCCAGCTTCGGCGTGGCCGAGGGTGGCACCGATGCGCTGGGCTGGCGGACCTTGATGCGTGCTGCCGACACTGCCATGTACCAGGCCAAGGCACAGGGCCGCGACCGCGTGCGGGTGGCAGGCGGAGGCCGCATCACGCGCTGACCCGCGATGTTCATCACCGGCGCACGTGGCGCCCCCTAGACTGGGTGTCCGACCGCTGCTGGAGTCCGCCATGACCGTGCGTCCCATTGCCACCGCCGTGCTGCTCGTTGGGCTGCTTGCCGGCTGCGCTACCCCCGCATCAAAGACCGTCGCCGACCCGCCGCGTCATCCTTCCGTTGCGGCCGGCATGAGTCCGGTGCCTGCCTTCACCGGTGGCGGGGCGGGTTGGAGCATCGAGATCGCTTCCACCGGCCAGGGCAACCACGATGCCAGCCTCAGCGCTGACGGCCGCACCCACAAGGGCAGTCTGCGCTATCTCGGCCAGCCGGCCGATGCGCCGAGTTCGCTGATCGTGCTCAACGGCGAGCTTGGCAGGCAGCCGGCCATTGTCGAGATCAAGCGCGAGTCGTGCCGCAATGCCGAGGGTGTGGACACCATGGCCAGTGTGCAGGTGACGATGGAAGGACAACCGCAGCGTCGTGGCTGCGGCCACCTGGCCGTGTACTGAGTCGCTGCCCAACATGCTCGAGATTCCTACCCTGCACACCGCACGCTTGCGGCTGCGCCCGCAGCAGCTGGATGACTTCAGCGTCTACGCGGCGTTCCTGGCGTCGCCGCGCGCGCTGGGCATGGGCGGACCGTTTGGCGAGGTGGCCGCATGGGGCCAGTTCTGCCACGACCTCGCCAGCTGGCATCTGTTCGGCCATGGCGCATTGATCATCGAGCGCGCCGACACGGGGGCCTGTATCGGCCAGGTCGGGATCAACCATGGCCCACTGTTTCCGGAGAAGGAACTGGGCTGGCTGCTGTATGACGGCCACGAAGGGCAGGGCTTCGCCACCGAAGCGGCCGGTGCATTGCGCGACTGGGCCTTCGTGGTGGCGCAGCTGCCGACCCTGGTCAGTTACATGGCGCCGGACAACCAGGCGTCGCAGGCAGTTGCACAGCGGCTGGGCGGCGTGCTCGATGCACAGGCGGTTCGCAGTGACGCGGAGGATCTGGTGTACCGCTACCAGGCATGACGCCTAGCGGCGGGTGGCCGGGGCCTGCACTGCGCGGCCAAGTGCCTTGGCGACGCCTTCGCGCTTCTCGATCAGGAATTCCATCAGGGCGCGCACCCGCGGTGGCATCTGCTCGCGCGAAGGCACGTACAGGTAGAAGCCGGGGAACGGTGCCGACCACTCCGGCATCAGGCGGACCAGACGCCCGTCCGCCAGCATTGGCTGCAATGACAGATCGATGTGCTGCATCACGCCGAGTCCCTGCAGCGCGGCGCGGATCATCCCTTCATCGTCGTTGGTGACATAGCGTCCGCGCGGTTCCACTTCAAAGTCATGGCCGGGCTGGCCCGGCGTGCTGAATTCCCAGGCATAGACCCCGCCGCTGCCGGTCTGCCGGTAGCCCAGGCACTCATGGGCGGCCAGTTCAGCGGGCGTGGTGGGCGTGCCATGCTGGGCCAGGTAGGCCGGCGAGGCGACGACGACCATTTCCAGCATCGGCGTGACCGGCATGGCGATCATGCCTTCGGCCAACCGCTCGCCAAGGCGGATGCCGGCGTCGCAGCCGTCGGCAATGATGCTGGACAGGCCGTCGTCCATCACCAGCTCGATGCGCAGCTCGGGGTAGCGCGCGAAGAACTCCGGCAGATGCGGTTCGATCAGCGTCTTGGCGGTCAGGCGCGCGGTGTTGATGCGCAGCAGGCCTGAAGGTACATCGTGGCTGGCGCGCAGGTTGTGCACGGCTGCCTCGATGGTGCCCAGTGACGGCCGCAGTGCGTCGAACAGGCGCTGGCCTTCTTCGGTCAGCGACATCTCACGGGTGGTCCGGTGCAGCAGGCGCACGCCCAGTTGCCTTTCCAGGGTCTTCAGGTTCTGCGACAGCGCTGGACGCGAGATACCCAGCTCTTCGGCGGCCCGGGTGAAGCTGCGGTGGTGGGCAATGTGGGCGAAGCCAGCCAGGTGCGGCAGCAGGGCGGGGCTGAATGGGGTGGCTGGATTCATCGGGAAAGCCCCTGCTGACTGGTAATTCCAGCTTACTACTGTGGTCAGCATTGTCGGCTTTTTCCGGTCCAATGCCAGGCCTATCGTGTTGGCAACGGCGACACCCGGTCGCCCCTTCGCCGCGCAGAGGAAACGCTCATGGAAACCGTCAGCATCCAGAATCCGGACATGGCCTGGCAGATTGCCGCCGACCTGTATTTCCCGCCGGGCTTCGATCGCCAGCGCAGCTATCCGGCCATCATCAGCATGCACCCGATCGGCAGCTGCAAGGAGCAGACCTCGGGCAACATCTATGGTGAGGCCCTGGCTCGCGAGGGCTACGTGGTGATCGCCTATGACGCCAGCTTCCAGGGCGCCAGCGGCGGCGAGCCGCGGCGGATCGAAGACCCGACCCAGCGCGTGGAGGATGTACGCCGGGTGGTCGACTATCTGGTCACCCTGCCGTACGTGGACGCCGAACGCATCGGCGTACTGGGCATCTGTGGCGGTGGTGGCTACGCGATCAACGCCACCATGACCGAGCGCCGCATCAAGGCGGTCACCAGCATCACCGGAGTCAACTTCGGCCGGCTCAGTCGTGAGGGCTTTGGCGGTTTCGATCCGATCGGCACGCTGGAGGCCATCGCTGCCCAGCGCACCGCCGAGATGCGCGGCGGTGAGGCCCGTGTGGACCTGTTCCTGCCGGCTTCGGTGGAACAGGGGCGCGCTGCCGGCATCACCGATATCGACGTGCTGGAGGCCACGGACTATTACCGCACGCGCGGGCCGCAGCCCAATGGCGTGGTCAGTGCGTTGTTTTCGCATCGCGGTGCAGCGGTGGGCTGGGATGCCTTCCATCTGGCCGAAGTCCTGCTGACCCAGCCGCTGCTGGTGGTGATCGGCGACAAGCCGGGCGGCTTCGGCGCCTACCGCGATGGTCTGGAGATCCATGGCCGTGCGGCGTCGAAGCACAAGCAGTTGAAGGTCGTGGAAGGCTGGTCGCACTACGATCTGTATGACAAGCCGGAGCCGGTGCATCAGGCGCTGTCGGCCATCATTCCCTTCTTTAGGCAGCACATCTGACGTCCTTCGAGGAGATTCTCCATGAGCACGATCACTTTCAGCAGCCGTAACGGCCAGGACATCACGCTGGCAGCGGTGCTTGAGCTGCCGCCGGGCTTTGACGAGCACCAGCAATACCCCGCGGTGGTTGTTGCGCATCCGGGAGGCGGCGTGAAGGAACAGACGGCCGGCCTGTATGCACGCAAGCTTGCCGCGCAGGGACTCGTGGCCATCGCCTTCGATGCCTCCTACCAGGGCGAAAGCACCGGCATGCCGCGGCAGCTGGAGAACCCGTACATCCGCACCGAGGACATTAGCGCGGTGATCGATTACCTGACCACGCTGCCATATGTCGACAACGCGCGTATCGGAGGCATGGGCATCTGCGCGGGCGGAGGCTACACCGCCAACGCTGCGATCAATGATCGTCGCCTGAAAGCGATCGCCACGGTCAGCGCGGTCAACATTGGTTCGATGTTCCGCAATGGGTGGGACAACTCGCTGACTGATGCAGCAGCGATTCCCGCATTGCAGGGTGGCTCTGATGCACGAACGGCAGAGGCCGGCGGTGCCGATACCGTGAGGATTCCGTTGGCCCCGATGCGCCGCGAGGATGCGCCCAACCAGGAGCTGGAAGAGGCGTGGGAGTACTATCACACGTCGCGTTGCGCGCACCCCAATGCTCCGGGTTTCGCCACCGCACGCAGCCTCAACCAGATCATCACCTACGACGCCTACAACAAGGCCGAGGCCTTCCTGACCCAGCCGCTGCTGTGCATCGCCGGCAGCATGGCCGGCAGCAAGTGGATGAGTGACGATCTGTTCGCGCGTGCGGCCAGCCAGGACAAGCGCTTCCACATCGTGGAGGGGGCCAATCACATGTCGTTGTATGACGTGCCACAGTTCGTGGACGAAGCGGTGGCGCAGCTGGTGCCGTTCTTCAACGACGTACTGTAAGTCCCGATGGTGCCGGCCACCGGCCGGTGTCATCCATGTGTACGCTGCACGGCCCAGTCATCGAGATCGGCCAGTTCCGGCGCCAGCGCATGTTCCACCGCCCGGCGCAGCAGCGCCGGTGCAACGTAGTGCCGGTGCGTGGCATCGATCAGCGCCATGTAGATGCGGCCGAACGCGTTGCGGGTCTGCACGCGCGAACCGAGGCTGATCTCGACACCTCCATCCGCACGCAGCTGCACGCGCACGCTGCTGCGGAAACGCAGGTGGCGATCGTCGGCGCCGAGCAGCACTTCGGCGCAGTTGTCCTCGGCATCGATGTGCGCATCCAGCACCGGATAGCGGCCGGCGAACAACCGGCTGCGATCGGTGGACAGCAGCGACGATACCGGGCAGCCCAACGGTGAGGTGCGCAGCCGCAGCGGCGCCACCAGACGGTTGCGCAGCGCCATCAGGTGGCCCACGCCGATGGGCGGATTGCGCAGGAAGCCTTCCAGTACATCGGCCAGCAGTATCGACGCGGAACGATGGGTGACCTGGGTGTTGTCCAGGCGCAGGGTGGTCAGATCCCGGTAGTGGCTGTGCGGCAGGGCCGCCGGCAGCAGGCCGTCGTTGGTGGCGGCCTGCGAGTGGACGGGATAGGCCGGCGTTGCGCGTTCGACGAAGCCGCGCAAGCGCCGCAATGAAATCCTGCGCAGCGGCCCCAACAGGGCGCGGGTACGTGCACACAGGTGGGCGCACAGGCTGGGAGGTGCTGCCTGCAGCGACAGCTGCAGCAGGGGCGCGGCCGCGAGGCTTGCGGCCGTGGGCCAGTGTGGTTCGGGCAGTACGTCGGTCAGGCTGGGAATATCGGCGGCATTGCGTTGCACCTGCGCGCGGGCCTGCGCGCTCATCGCACCGGCCAGTTCATTGCTGTGGCAGGACAACGCGAACAGCGCCGGATGTGCGCGATGGTTCGATGCGAACTGGTGCCACGTCCCGCCACCGAAGCGCACCGTGAACAGGCAATCCGGTGGGATACGGATGCGCCGCAGGGTGCGGGCGAAGGCGCCGGGATCGTTCGCCAGCTGCGCATCGGACGCGGTGGCGAAGCGCAGTTCGGCGCCCGCACTGCCGGCGATGGCAGTGAACATGCGCGGCCCGGCATGGCGATGGAAGGGATGGCCGCCGGCGCCGACAGTGAAGCTGTACAGCGACGAGGCGTCGCCGTGCTGCAGGTGCATGCCGCCGAGCCGTGCCGAAGGCTCGTCCAGCGCGTCGATGAAGGCCGGGTGGTGGCGCTGGCGCTGGCTGGCGTCGGCAACCAGCGCATCGCCGGCGCCAATGCCGAGCTGTGCGATCAGCGTGACTTCGGTCGGACTGCCACCCCGCTGTGCGGGAAGCTGTACGCCTGGAAACGAACGGCGGTCGCGGGTCGAACCAGGCATCGTCATGCTCCTTGGCAGGAAGGATCAGCGGGCAGGGGACTTGCGGCGGGCACGGGCTTCGCGCTTGAGCGGGCCACCGACTGGACAGACTTCGGCTGCCCAGGAAAACAGCGTGTTGGCCAGGCGGTCAGGCACCTGCCGGAAGTACACGAACTGGCCGCGCTTTTCGCGCTCGATCAGCCCGGCTTCCTCAAGGATGCGCAGGTGGCTGGACAGCGCGGGCTTGCTGAAGTCGAAGCGCTCGGCCAGCTCACCCGCACTGAGTTCACCGGCGCTGAGATAGGCCAGGATCTGGCGGCGGGCAGTGGAGGCGAGGGCTTCGAAGATGCGGTCCATGGCGAGGCAATTAGCTAATTCGTTAATTAATGGTCTTCCTGTGCAGGGCGGCTGTCAAGCGCCCGTTGCCTGCCGTGCTCGCGATTCAGCCTTTCACGCCGCATGTGGTATATCGTTTATCGATAAATCCACCCCGGGGCGGCGATGCTGCCTCAATGCCGGAGGCCGCTTGACCGCTCGTCCCGCCCGCGCCAGACCCGCGCGAGGCTTGTTCACCCTGGCCCAGGCCGCCGTACAGGCCGTCCGGGCGATGTGCTGGCTGGGCATCCTGGCCGCACTGCTGGCCGTGCCACTGGTCGCCCACGACCGCCGCTGGCTGCTCGACAGCGTGCACGACACCGCTGCCGCCGCCGCACATGGCAATGATCTGTTCCTGCATTTCTGCCTGGGCCTGGGCGCGATCGTCGCGTTGCTGGTGCTGTGCCTGCTGTTCCTGCGCCACCTGCTGCGGCTGCTGAGGTCGGCGGCGCGCGAGCGGCCGTTCACCCACGCCAATGCACAGCGGCTGCAACGCATGGCGTGGCTGATGCTGGCAATGGAGCTGCTGTCGATCCTGATCGGCGCCTACGCGGCCTGGATGGGCCCGGACTTCACCTGGATGGAGGTGGGCGGCGGCATGTCGATCACCGGCCTGGTCGCGGTGCTGATGCTGTTCGTACTGGCCCGCGTGTTCGCGGTGGGTGCAGCGATGCGCGATGATCTTGATGGTGTCATCTGATGGCGATCGTCATCACCCTGGACCGCATGCTGCAGGAGCGGGGCATGACCCTGTCCGAGCTGGCCGGGCGTATCGACATCACCCTGGCCAATCTCTCGATCCTGAAGACCGGCAAGGCGCGCGCCATCCGCTTTTCCACGCTTGATGCAATCTGCCGCGAGCTGCAATGCACACCGGGTGACCTGCTGGGGCATGACCCGACACAGGCGCAGGACGCTGACTGAGTGTTTCCCCTTCTCCCTTACCTACTGACGAAACGGACCTGAAATGGAATGGTTGGCTGACCCCTCGATATGGATGGGCCTTGCAACCCTGGTCGTGCTGGAGATCGTTCTCGGCATCGACAACCTGGTGTTCATCGCGATCCTGGCTGACAAACTGCCGCCGCACCAGCGCGACCGCGCGCGGGTGATCGGCCTGGCGCTGGCACTGCTGATGCGGCTGGTGCTGCTGGCGGCGCTGGCCTGGATCATGAAGTTGACCGAGCCGCTGGTCACCTTGTTCGACCACAGCTTCTCCGGGCGTGACCTGATCCTGCTGGGTGGTGGCCTGTTCCTGCTGTTCAAGGGCACCATGGAGCTGCACGAGCGTCTGGAAGGCCGCGAGCACCACGAAGATGGCAAGAAGGTCTACGCCAGCTTCGCGATGGTGGTGGCACAGATCGTGGTGCTCGACGCGGTGTTCTCGCTGGACTCGGTGATCACCGCAGTCGGTATGGTCGACAACCTGGGCGTGATGTACGCCGCGGTGACCATCGCGATGGCGCTGATGCTGGTGGCCAGCAAGCCGCTGACCCGCTTCGTCAACAAGCATCCCACGGTGGTGGTGCTGTGCCTGGGCTTCCTGCTGATGATCGGCTTCAGCCTGGTGGCCGAAGGCCTGGGCTACAAGATTCCGAAGGGCTATCTGTACGCGGCCATTGCCTTCTCGATCCTGGTTGAAGCCTTCAACCAGTGGGTGCGCTTCAATCGTGAGCGCAACGAGCGCCGCCAGCCGTTCCGCCAGCGCACCGCCGATGCCGTGCTGAGGATGCTCGGCGCGCGGCCGGCCAACGGCCATCACGACGAAGAGGCCAGCGAGCAGGTGGATGCTGAAGAGCGGTTGCAACCGGCCGAGCACGAGATGATCCGCAGCGTACTGGGCCTGGCTGATCGCCCGGTGTCGAGCGTGATGACCGTGCGTGCCGACGTGCAGTGGATCGACCTGGCACGTGGGCAGGAGGACGTGGTGGCGCGCCTGGTGGCATCGCCGCATACCCGCCTGCTGGTCGGCGACGGTGATCTGGACAGCCTGCGTGGCGTGGTGCAGAGCCGGGACGTGTTGGCTGACCTGCTGCAGGGCAAGCCGCTGCAGCTGGAAGGCAACCTGCGCGAACCGCAATACGTCCTGTCCAGTGCCAGTGCGCTGCAGGCGCTGGAGCTGATCCGCCAGCATCCGGTGCCGCTGGCGGTGGCGGTGGACGAATACGGCAGCGTGGAGGGCCTGGTGACTGCCAACGATCTGCTGGCGGCCATTGCCGGTGACCTGGTCGATACCCAGGACGAGCGCTATGGCGTGGTCGCACAGGGCGAGGATCAGTGGGAGGCCGATGGTGCGCTGACGCTGGATGACCTGCAGCGATTGGCGGGTGTGTCGCTGCCACGCAGTGCCGACTACATGACCATCTCCGGGCTGGTGCTGGAGCAGCTGGGCCGTCTGCCGGACATCGGCGATGCGGTGGAAATTGCCGACGTGCGCATTACGGTACTGGCGATGGAGAAGCGCCGCATCGCCCGCCTGCGGGTGGAACGCCTGGGCCACCCGTAGAGTCAGCCTGCTCGACTGCTTCCTGAGCAGCCGAGCGCAGGCTCGGCTCTACACAACACTGCCGGCAACCGTCACCATGGCAGGCCCGTTTTCTTTCCAGGATGGTTGCAGTGCTGAGTACGATCGGTTTGTTGATGGGCCTGTACGTGGCCTGGCGCCTGTTCTGGCCGCTGCGCATGCCCGCCGCATTGAAGGTCGTGCTGTCGCTGCTGCTGGTGGGCGTTGCCGTGCAGCTGCGCATCGTCGCCACGTTCTGGGGCACGACGGCGTCGCCCGAGATACCGAAGCTGGCCATCGCCACGCTGGCCACCGGCTCCACCGCGGTGTTGCTGCTGGCGCTGGTGATGCTGGTGCTGGACGCCGGCCTGCTGCTGTCGCGCCTGTTGCGCTGGCCGCGTACTGTATCGGTCCTGCGCGCGCCGAAGCTGCGGCCGACGGCAGGTCTGCTGGCCCTGCTCGTGAGTGGTTATGGTGTCAGCCAGGGCATGGCCGTACCCAAGCCCCGGCAGATCGAGGTGAGCATTGCCGGGCTGCCGGCCGCGTTCGACGGCTATCGCGTGCTGCAGTTGACCGACATTCATGCCAGCCGCCTGCTGACCGGCGACTGGGTACGCAGGGTGGTGGACGAGAGCAATGCACTGAAGCCGGACCTGATCGTGATCACCGGCGACCTGATCGATGGCAGCGTCGAGGCCCGACGCGACGACGCGCGTCCTCTGGCCGATCTGCAGGCACCGGATGGTGTCATCGCCATCACTGGCAACCACGAGTACTACGCGCAGTACCAGGCGTGGATGCAGGCGTTCCGCGCGCTGCACATGCAGGTGCTGGAGAACAGCCACCTGCAGGTGCGGCGCGGCGATGCGGCGCTGACCATCGCCGGTGTCACCGATCCGGTGGCGGCACGCTATGGCCTGCCGTTGCCGGATCTGGAGACCGCGCTGGCCGGTGCCGATCCCGCCGCGCCGGTGATCCTGCTCGATCACCGCCCGCGCAATGCGCGCGAGGCGGCCGCGCGTGGCGTGAAGCTGCAATTGTCCGGACATACCCACGGCGGGCAGATCATCGGCATGGACCAGCTGGTGAAGCGTGCCAACGGTGGCTATGTCTCCGGCCGCTACGAGGTGGATGGCATGACCCTGTACGTGAGCAATGGTGCAGGCCTGTGGGCCGGATTCCCGGCACGCATCGGCGTGCGTTCGGAAATCACCCTGATCACCCTGCGCCGCGCCCCGTGACCCCTGACAAACCACATGGAAGGAACCATGACCCATCCCCGCGCACCGATGGAGCGCCTGATCCGCGCCAATGCCGATGAGATCAACCGGCTCCGCCAGCTGATCCGCGATACCGCTGGCGCGCGCTGGCGTGGCCCGGAAGAAATGCAGCGGCATGCGGCAGCCTGCGCGGAATACAACCAGCGCTATGAACAGCTTGCTTTCCCGGGTGGCTACGCCAACGCGCTGAAGCAACTTGCCGAACGCGATCCAGATACGGTGGATGTCGTGCTGACCTTCCTTGAGGTGCGCCCGTACTTCTTCCGTTCCGGATACATGTGGAAGACGCTGCTGAAGCGTGTGCAACGGGTATCCATGGGAACGAAGCAACACGCACGGCTGCAGAAGATCCTCGATGCCTACGCTGCCTATCGCGCCACACGTGACGGCTGATGGGGACGGCATGATGGGGTCAGATCCCTTCACCTTTGGCAAAGGGATCTGACCCCGGCCTGTCAGGCCGCCCGCAGCGGCGGCCGCCCATGCGCACTTCGACGCAGCGCTTGTGCCCGCTTGGCGATCCAGCGCACCACGAAGGCGGTGAACAGCAGCGCCGACGGCACCGCATACCAGAAGTTGCCCGGCACGCGCTTGAAGTACGAGTAGGTGAACACCGCCGCGATGATCCACATGCCGGTCAGGTGCAGGCGACGCCAGGCCGTGGGTCCCATGCGCCGGGCGAGCCCCCGGTGCGAGGTGATGGCCAGCGCCAGGATGGCGATGTAGCCCACCGTGCCCGGGAGGTTGGCCAGCGCTGAGCGTGCTGGCCAGAACGCCGGGTTGAGGATGCCGAAACTGGTGATGGCGACTGCGTGCAGCAGGTGCGAGAACGCGAAGGACAGGCCGATGATGCGCCGTTCGCGCAGCAGGAAACGAGTGAACGGACCGGGCAGCAGGGTGGCGAAGGAGGATGCCGTGAATGCCGCCAGGAACAGTAGGAACGATGTGCGGGCGGTGAGCCGGATCGCCGCGCGGCTGCCTTCGGCTGCATCGGGATACAGGGTGAAGGCGGTCAGTGCGAACGCGATCAGGACCACGCCGATGGCTACGAACAGGCGCCAGCCGTGCAGGAAGGACGTGTTGGATACAGTCATGGTCAGGCCTCGAAGAATGGAGAGTGGGTAGTGCCGGCCGCTGGCCGGCATTCCCGGGGATCGGTCGACGCAACCAGAACGCTTGCCGTGCAGAGTTCGCGCAGCAAGGGAATGCAGGCCGCACGCAATGCGTCCGTTGCCACGTCATGTGTTTCGGACAGCGCCTGCAGTGCTTCATCCACAGGCGCGCCGTCGTCACCGAAGACCGAAAGCAGCGCGTAGGCCAGCGGTGACAGTTCCTCGGTCTGCAGGCTGAAATCGGCGAGGCGCTGTATCACCAGCAGCGTAGGAGCTGCATCCAGCATCGGTTCCAGCATCTCGTCCACATGTACCGGCCACCGGTAGCCAAGCACCCGCACCAGCGGCGAAACCGCCAGCACGTCACTGTCCACCGGAACGCGGTGCAGCGAACGCCCGGCGGCGCGCGCTTCAATGTGCAGCGACTGCTGCGTGCTCTCGTAGTGCGCCAGTTCCGCTGCCCAGGCCGGCAGCGCCAACGCATCCTGCATCGTCAGCCAGGCCGCGAATTCGCCAGCGATCTGTGGGAAAAACGGGGTACGGCAGGTATGGCTGGCGTAGTAGTGCTCCACGGTGTCGCGCCAGCGCGGCATGCCCAACTGGTGTTGCAGGCGTGGCAGGGTGCCAGCCAGCAGGGTGTCCAGGCTGTCGATGCACAGGCGGCGGTACACCGCCAGCCGGCGCGCCTCGATGCCATCGGGGGCGGCCATTGATGGGTCGCGCACATGGTCGGCCCAACGCCGTTGCAGGGTGGCCAGCGACTCAGCCATGGGCCACCTCGGGCCAATGTGCCTCGGCCTGTGCCTGGCGGATCTGCGCGACCTCGGCCAGCAACTCGGCCAGTGGCGGGAAGTTGAAGTCGCGTTCGAGCAGAGTGGGACGCACGCCCACCCGCGCATAGGCCTCGCGCAACAGAGCCCAGACCACGCCTTTCACCGGCGCACCGTGGGTGTCGATCTTGAAGCCATCGTCTTCATCGAAGTGGCCCGCCACATGCAGCGAGGCGACCCGCTGGGCCGGCACGCGGGCCAGGAATTCGAACGCGTCGTAGCCGTTGTTGCAGGCATTGACGAAGACGTTGTTGACGTCCAGCAGCAGGTCGCAGTCCGCCTCGGCGAGCACGGCGTTGATGAAATCGATCTCGCTCATTTCGGCACCGGCAACGGCGTAGTAGGAAATGTTCTCCACGGCGATGCGTCGGCCCAGCATGTCCTGCACCTGGGCGATGCGGCCGGCGACGTGATGCACGGCCTCGGCGGTGAACGGCAGCGGCAGCAGGTCGTAGACGTGGCCACCGGCAGCGCAGTAGCTCAGGTGTTCGCTGTACAGCTGCACCTGGTGCAGGTCGAGGAAGGCACGCGTCTGGGCCAGCAGGGGGCGGTCCAGCGGATCAGGACCGCCCAGCGACAGCGACAGGCCATGGCAGGTCAGGGGGTGGCGTTCGCTCAACCTGCGCAGCGCTGCACCGTGTGCACCGCCGACGCCGATCCAGTTGTCGGGCGAAACTTCGAGGAAGTCGATGGCACCGGCCGGCATGGCCAGCAGTTCGTCGATCAGGCCACGGCGCAGGCCAAGACCGGCGGCATTGGAAGGCAGGGGCAGGCTCATGACGGATGCTCCAGGGAGAGGGCGCCGCCTCGGAGGCGGCGCCGGTTGAACGTCGATCAATCGGCGACGCGGGAGAACAGGCCCTTCGGCATCGGCTTGCCGTTGGCGGTGTAGACGCTGCGCAGGTAGTCGTGCGCTTCCTGCTCGCTGATGTAGCCGTCGTGGTCGGTGTCGATGCGGTCGAACTCGGCGGCACGCTTGGCGGCCACGGCGTTGAACTCGGCACGCGAGACCCGGCCATCGTGGTCGCGGTCGGTGCGGGCAAACGAGGCGTCGCCGCACTTGCCTTCGCCACACTGGCCCTCGGCCACCTTGGCCTTGCCGGCGGGCTTGCCGGTGGCGGTCTTGTTGGCCCCGCACTTGCCTTCACCGCACTTGCCTTCGGCGGCAGCGCTCATGGTCACGGCACTGATCGCCAGTGGCTGGATCGCTGCGGCCTGGCCGGCCAGCAGCAGGCCACCGGCGAGGGCGATGCCGATGGCACCGATGCGCGGCAGGCGGGAGGAAGGGGTGGTCTTGGTCGAGACGGACATGGTGGTGACTCCTTGGGAAAGCACGCGGGGCGTGCGGGATGGACGCCGCTTGAAGGCGACGGAAACGAAGGGAAGAAGCGCGGTGAAGGGGCGAAGCGGATCAGGCGTTGCGTCGACAGCGCAGTACGTAACCCACCAGCAGCACACCGCCGAGCAGGGCGCCGCCGAAGCCGATGCCGGGCAGCAGTGCGGCAACCGGCAGCAGCAGGGCGATGAGGCTGACGCCCCAACCCAAGCCGTCATTGCCAACGGGGGCGTGCTGCGAGCCGGCCAGCAGACGGTCGACGCTGAGTGCGCCACCGCCGTTGAGGATCAGTGGCAGCAGCATGGCCAGGAACAGCAGCGGCAGCTTGAAGTTGCCGTAGCCCTGGTCGGTGATTGCATAGCCCTGCCAGAGTTCGCCCAGGCCGTTCCATTGGTCGGGCCAGTGCACGGCGGCGATGGCGACCACGGTCAGTACCCAGAACACATAAGCCACCGAGCGCGTGGCCAGGCCGAGCAGCAGCATCACTGCGCCCACCAGTTCCAGCCAGGTGGCCAGCTGCCAGTTCAGTGATGCGGGCAGGGTGGAGAACGGGAACGGGAAACGGCCTTCCAGGTCGGCGAACCAGTTCTGGCCGCCCAGCTTTTCGCGGCCGGATTCAAAGAATTCCCAGGCCAGCAGGGTGCGCAGCGCCAATGGCGAGAGCCAGCGGCCGACGGCGTCCAGGCGGGGGGTGTACACGGAAGAGGCGGTGCTGATCATGGTGGTGTCCTGCGGGCCAGTGGTCGATGGAGGCCATTTCAGGCGGCGCAGGTATCGGCAACGTGTGCCGTTGCCCGGGGTTTTGTCAGCGACTGTGGCCGCGGCCGGGGTTTCGTACAGTCAGATACAAAGACGATGTGTCGAGGCACATCGGGGCGTTGCGCGCCCGCGTGCGGGCAGCGATATCCACCCGGTAGCGTCCGGCCGGGCCCGGCGGCCGAATGTATCCCACTGTAGAAACCCGCCTGCGCCCTACAGTCCGGTACAACTCCGTGCCGTGGAGAAACAGCGCCGATACACCGGCAGGCGGAAATGGCCACTCCCAACACCGGAGTGCCTCCCATGATCCGTACCTCGTTGCTTGCTGCCGCTCTCGCCCTTGCCGGCGCCGCAGCCCCCGCCTTCGCTGCCCAGGCCGATACCGCTGCACCGCCCACCGTCATCCTGGTGCACGGCGCGTTCGCCGATGGCTCCAGCTGGAGCAAGGTCATCAGCACGTTGCATGGCTGGAAGCTGCCTGCGGTGGCCGTGCAGAATCCGCTCACCTCGCTGGCCGACGATGTTGCCGCCACCCGTCGTGCGATTGCCGCTGCACCCGGCAAGGTGGTGCTGGTCGGCCACAGCTGGGGCGGTACGGTCATCACCGAGGCGGGCAATGACCCGAAGGTGCAGGCGCTGGTGTACGTGGCGGCCTTCGCACCGGATGCAGGGCAGTCTTCGGCGCAGCAAGGCGAAGGTTTTCCGGTCGGTCCGGGCCTGGCCCGCCTGCAGGAGAGGGATGGCTACCTGACATTGCCGGCCGATGCGATCGCCCAGGACTTCGCGCCGGACGTGATGAAGAAGTCGGCTGCGCTGCTGTACAGCACCCAGGTCCCGCTTAAGGCCAGCGCGCTGGGCGAGGTGGTGAACGTTGCGGCGTGGCGCAGCAAGCCGAGTTGGTACGTGCTCAGCCGTGACGATCGCATGCTGTCGCCGCAGCTGCAGGCCGCCACCGCAAAGCGCATTGGCGCGCAGCTGCAATCGATCGGCAGCAGCCATGTGTCGCTGCTTTCGCATCCTGCGCAGGTGGCCGACAGCATCCTGGAAGCGGCAGGCGTGAAGCCCGCCGAACTGCCGCTGGCCGAGCAGGGGGGCTGAGCGATGGCCACACTGCGAGGGTATGCACTGCCCCTGCTACTGGGCCTGCTGGGTGGAGCGGCGTTGTTGCTGGCATGGCCCGGCGCGGATGCTGGCGCGCAGCCGCTCGACGCAGCGCCGGTGGCGGGGTTCGACGGTGGCGGGCCATGGCACAACAGCTCCCCGCTCACACTGAAGCAGTTGCGGGGGCAGGTGGTGCTGGTCGAGTTCTGGACCTACACCTGCAGCAACTGCCTCAACGCGGCGCCGTATGTCCACCAGTGGCATGCACGGTACGCGTCGCAGGGCCTGAAGGTGATCGGCGTGCATACGCCGGAGTTCGCCTATGAAGGGCTGCCCGGCAACGTGCGCAGGGCCATCGCACGGTTGGATATCACCTGGCCGGTGGTGCAGGACAACCAGTACCGGATCTGGAACGCCTGGGGCAACCGCTTCTGGCCCGCGCTGTACCTGCTCGACCGGCAGGGGCGGGTGGTCTACCGCCATTACGGTGAGGGCGACTACGCACGTACCGAAAACGAGATCCAGCGCCTGCTGGCCAACCCCTGAGCCGCGCTACCATGGCTGCGCCGCGCGGCGCTGTCCCCCTGCCTTCATCGAGAACGCAATGAACCCTGTACCGCACATCCTTGTCGTCGACGATGACAGTGAGATCCGCCAGATGCTGGCCGACTACCTGCAACGCAACGGCCTGCGCGTGAGCCAGGCCGACGGTGGCCGGGCCATGCGTGCACTGATGGATACCCATGCGGTGGACCTGGTGGTGCTGGACGTGATGATGCCGGGCGAGGACGGCCTGAGCCTGTGCCGCAACCTGCGCGCCGGCAAGCATCGGGCGGTGCCGGTGGTGCTGCTGACCGCACGCGACGACGAGACCGACCGCATCATCGGCCTGGAAATGGGCGCCGACGACTACGTGACCAAGCCCTTTTCCTCGCGCGAACTGCTGGCACGCATCAACGCGGTGATCCGTCGCACCCGGATGCTGCCGCCGAACCTGCAGGTGAGCGAAGCCGGTCGCCAACTGGCCTTCGGTGCCTGGCGCCTGGATACCACCGCGCGCCATCTGCTGGATGCGCAGGACACCGCGTATCCGCTCAGTGGTGCCGAGTTCCGCCTGTTGCGCGTGTTCCTCGATCACGCCAATCGGGTGCTCAGCCGTGACCAGCTGCTCAGCCTCACCCAGGGCCGCGATGCCGAACTGTTCGACCGCTCGATCGATCTGCTGGTCAGCCGCGTGCGGCAGCGCCTGGGTGACGACGCACGCGAGCCGACCTACATCAAGACCGTGCGCAGCGAAGGCTATGTGTTCAGCGTGCCGGTGCAGTTGCTGGGGCCGGACGAATGAACACCGGCGCACGCCGTCCACGCTGGCCGCGCACGCTGTCGGCGCGGCTGCTGCTGGTGCTGCTGGGTGGATTGGCGCTGGCCCACGCACTGTCATTCGGTTTGCTGTTCTTCGAACGCTACCAGTCCACCCGCAGCATGATGCTGCGCAACCTCGATGAAGACGTGGCCGTGAGTGTCGCGCTGCTGGAGCACCTGCCCGCGGACCAGCGTGCTGCCTGGGTGCCGCGGCTGGAGCGGCGCACCTACCGTTACCTGCTGCGCCCGGCTGCGGCTGGGCCGGGACTGCAGACCGATCGTGCACGCCAGGTCACCGCGATCATCGACGACAGCCTGCAGCACCGCTATCCGTTGCAGGCGCGCCAGGTGGCTCGCCTGCCGGAGCGGTTCGAGGTGGAACTACACCTGCATGACGGCACACCGTTGACCATTGAAGTCACTCCGTCGGGCCTGCCGCTGGCGCGCTGGTTGCCCGCCGTGCTGCTGGTGCAGTTGGCGTTGCTGCTGGTGTGCGCATGGCTGGCGGTGCGCCTGGCCATGCGCCCGCTGCAGCAGCTGTCGCATGCGGTGGAACAGCTGCAGCCGGGCAAGGACGGGCCGGCACTGCCTGAAGATGGCCCTGTGGAAGTAGGCGGTGCGGCTGCCGCACTCAACGCACTGCAGGCACGCATTCGTGGCCATGTCAGCGAGCGCCTGCAGATCCTCGCAGCGATCTCGCACGATCTGCAGACTCCCATCACGCGCATGAAGCTTCGGGTGGAGACGCTGCCTGAAGACAGCACCCAGCAGCGACTGCTTACCGACCTCGACCACCTTGGGCAACTGGTGCGTGAAGGCGTGGCCTATGCGCGCAGCAGCCACGTCGCCAGTGGCGCGCCAGTGTCGATGGACCTGGGTGCGTTCCTGGCCAGCGTGGTCGGCGACTACGAGGACATGGGCAAGCAGGTCAGTGGCGGTGCACCCGCTGGACTGATCGTGCAGACCTGGCCGCAGCCGCTGCGACGGGTGGTCGGCAATCTGGTCGACAACGCAGTGCGCTACGCCGGCGCCGCCGAGATCGGGGCGGGCCGCGATGAGGCTGGCAGGGTATGGATCAGCATTTCCGACCGTGGCCCGGGCATTCCCGAGAACCAGCTGCAGGCGGTGCTGGCGCCGTTCCATCGGCTGGAAAGCTCGCGCAACCGCGATACCGGCGGCACCGGCCTGGGCCTGGCCATCGCGGTACAGCTGGCGCAGTCGCTGGGCGGCTCACTGCGGCTGCACAACCGCGAGGGCGGCGGCTTGCGGGCGGAGCTGCAGCTGCCAGGGTAATTGGCGGGGTCGGATCCCTTTGCGGGAGCAAAGGGCTCTGACCCCGATGTGGGATCTGCGACGTTCCTGCATGGCACCGGGATCGGCGATCATCTCCAGCGAGTGTTGAAACCAGGGAGCACCACGCAATGCAGGGACGCCGTTCTTCAATCTGGCACGCACGCCGTGTCGCGCTGCTTATCAGCGCAGGGTTGCTGGTGGCCTGCCAGCGCTCGCCGGAGGTATCGGCCGAACACGCGCCTGCAGACCCACCGGCGGTGATGCCAACGGCCGCCATCGATCTCTCCGCGCTGCTGGATGCCCTACCGACCTGCGCGCTGGACGGCTGGTACATCGATCAGCAAACCGCTCGCCCGGCCCACCCCTGGTTGGCTGCGAACGCACCGAAGCCCTGCAAGGAGGACGAGGAGAACGAGATCGCCACGTTCTGCGTGCAGGGCCAGTGGAAGGGGCTGCCGGTGGAAGAGGTGATCCTGCCGACGATGACGTTCGTCTCGTTCCGTGGGGCCAGGATCGGCCTGCCGCTGGAGAAGGCACGTCCCATCGTCCGCCAGCGTTTCGGCCAGGAGTTCCCGGGTGGTGCGGCCTACGAGGAGGGCCGTGAACCGAAGCTGCTGGCCGACCCGGAGGACGCGCAGCGTTCGTGGTTGCTGTGCAGCACCCCGGAACTGGGCCACGACGTGGACAGCGAAGGGAGCATCAGCTATTCCGGCATGAACCTGCCCTACGACCACGACGGTTGCAGCTACCGCTACAGCCCGGTCGACTTCTGCGATGCGCGGCACCGCGCCGCCATCGAAGGTGCCCTCCAGCACCAGAAACCCAATTTCAACCAGCACTATCTGCTGGTGCAGGTTGATGATCGTCCCGAGTACTTCCAGCGCACGCTGGTGCTGGTCGATACCCGCACGGGCAGGGCGACGCCATTGCCGTTCGATGCCTTCACCGGGCCGGCGGGGAAGGGCGGTGATGCCACCGGCTACGGGACCCTGGAAACGGGCGTGGACCAGCAACAGTTCTGCCTCGATGGCGCGTTGCTGGTCTACCGCGTGTTCGAGGAAGGCCGTTTCTGCTTCGGCTTTGACGGCGAGCGTTTCACCGGCCATGAAACCCAGTACATGCAGGCAGCCGAGTCTCCATAGAGGGGCCAGGAGAGAGTGCGTGCCGCTGGTCGCCGCCTGCCGTCACCGGTCGGCGTTGACCGT
Organism: Stenotrophomonas sp. WED208; assembly: GCF_040984485.1. Lineage (NCBI taxonomy): Bacteria > Pseudomonadati > Pseudomonadota > Gammaproteobacteria > Lysobacterales > Lysobacteraceae > Stenotrophomonas > Stenotrophomonas sp. WED208. Next base: position 3,449,396 of record NZ_JAZARB010000001.1, on the reverse strand, counting down.
CACTGGTCGCGGTCATCGCTCCAACGCCCAGCGTGGCGGCCAAGAATGGCGCACTCCCTGAAGGAATCGCCGCCATGTCCCTGCCTGCCGTTGCCATCACCGAAGCGCGCGCGGCGCTCGGCGACCGGATGTCCAAAGTGCGCCGCCAGCGCCTGCTGCGTATAGGCGCTCTAGCCTGGCTGGGCTGTGCCGCACTTGGTCAGCTGCTGTTCGCCGTCTACATCGTGGGCTTCTACGGACGCAGCACGCTGGCAGGCCATCCGCAGCGCTGGAACGAGGTGATGCCGCATGGCTACGTCGCCGGCGCGACGGGCTTCAATGCGGTGCTGGCGCTGCACCTGCTGCTGGCGGCGGGCATCGTACTGGGCGGATGGCTGCAGCTGTGGCCGGGGCTGCGGCGCTGGGCACCGGCCGTGCATCGCTGGAACGGCCGCATCTACCTGTCCGCGGCGGTACTGCTGGCGCTGGGTGGCCTGACGATGGTGTGGATACGCGGTGGCGCCGCCGGCGATACCGCCCAGCATCTCGGCACTTCGCTCAGTGCGGTACTGATCCTGTGGTTCGCGGGGGCAGCGTGGTGGCATGCGCGGCGGCAACGCATCGGCGAGCACCGCACGTGGGCACTGCGCCTGTTCCTCGCGGTGGGCGGCGTGTGGTTCTTCCGCATCGGCCTGATGCTGTGGCTGCTGCTCAACCAGGGGCCGGCAGGGTTCGATCCGGAGACCTTCACCGGCCCCGCGCTGACGACACTGGCCTTCGCCCAGACCCTGCTGCCACTGACAGTGCTGGAACTGTACCTGCGTGCGCAACGCCAGCCCGGTGCGCTGCGCAGCTGGCTGGTCGGCGCGGCTCTGCTGGTTGCAGCGCTGGCAACCCTGGCCGGCAGCCTCGCTGCGGCGGCGCTGATGTGGTGGCCTCCGCTTGCGGCCGGGTGATGTGGGGGCACGGCAAAGCGCTATGCTGCCGTCCATGCCCGATGTGCTGCCGCCACCGCCGGTTTCGCTGCTGCGCCGAACCCTGTGGTGCGCAGGCATCTCGCTGGCGCTCGGCGCGCTGCTGGTCATCGACTGGCATCCTTGGTGGACGGTGCTGCCGCGTGCACTGGCATTGGGCATGGCGGCAATGCTGGTGTTCACCGCGCTGGAGCGCTGGCCGGCATCGCTGCCGGATGGGTTGTCGCGGTGGGTTCTGCAGATCCTCGCGGTGGCGGCAGTGATTCCGTTGGGGACGTTGGCGATCTATCTGGCGGCCACCGAGGCGGGGGCGCCGCCGTTCTGGCAGGACGCCGATCGCTGGACCGGCTTCCTGACCCTCACGGTGCTCGGCCTGCTGGTGGCGCCATGGGTGGCATTGGCCGCATTGGTGCGGCACAAGGATGCATTGGCCAGGCACCAGGCGCTGGCCTTCGCGCTGGAGCGCAGCGAGCTGGAGCGGCAGGCGCTGGAGGCGCGCGTGCAGCTGCTGCAACGGCAGGTCGCACCGCATTTCCTGTTCAACACGCTGGCCAACCTGCAGGCGCTGGTGGACAGCGGTTCACCGCAGGCTTCGGTGGTGATGCGCCATCTGGTGGCCTACCTGCGCGGCAGCGTGCCGCGCCTGCAGCAGCCCCTGGTACGGATGGAAGACGAGATCGCGCTGGTGGGTGCCTATCTGGAACTGATGCACATGCGCATGCCGGATCGCCTGCGTTTCCGGCTGGATGTTGCGGACGAAACGCGCGCGCTGGGCTGCCCGGGCCTGTCCGTGCTGACCCTGGTGGAGAATGCGATCCGCCATGGCATCGATCCCTGCGAAGAGGGCGGCGAAGTGGTGGTGCAGGTGCGGCGCGACGATGCGTGCTGCGAAGTCTGCGTCAGTGATGATGGCCGTGGCTTGTCCGATACCGCACCGGGTCTGGGTACCGGCCTGCAGGCGCTGCGCCAGCGTCTGCAGCTGCTGTATGGCGATGCGGCCTCGCTCCAGCTGCAGGCGGGTCCGCAACGCGGTGTCATCGTACGCCTACAGTTGCCGGCCCGGGAGTGGGTGGCATGATCGCCACCGCGCTGATTGCCGATGACGAGCCGCTGCTGCGGCAGGCACTGGCGGCGCAGCTGGCGCAGGCGTGGCCGCAGCTGCAGGTGGTGGCGCAGGCGCGCAATGGGCGCGAGGCCCTGCAGGCGTTCGAGACGCTGCAGCCGCAGGTCTGCTTCCTCGATATCCACATGCCGGGCCTGTCCGGCATCGACGTTGCAGCACGCATCGCGCGGCGTGCGCAGGTGGTGTTCGTCACTGCCTACGATGCGTATGCCGTGCAGGCCTTCGCGCAGGGCGCGCTGGATTACCTGGTAAAGCCGGTGGATGCCGAGCGCCTGCGCGATACGGTGCAACGCCTGCAGCAGCGCCTGCAGCAGCCACCGCCTCTGCAGGACCTGCAACGCCAACTGCAGCAGCTGGCCGAGCGCCTGTCGCTGCCGGCGCCGACACCGCTGCGCTGGCTGCACGCGCAGGTCGGCAACGTACTGCGGGTGATTCCCTGCAGCGCGGTGGACTTCCTGCGCGCCGACAGCAAGTACACGCAGGTCGGCTGGCGCGACGACGATGGCCGCCCCGGTGAGGCCGTGATCGCGCTGCCGTTGAAGGACCTGGTGCAGCAGCTCGACCCGGACAGCTTCGTGCAGGTGCATCGCTCAGCGGTGGTCAACCGGCATGCGGTGAAGCTGCTGGTGCGCGGTGACAACGAGACCGCTCAACTGCACCTGCGCGGGCGCGATGAGGTGCTGCCGGTCAGCCGCCGCTATCTGGGTGCGTTCCGCGCCATGTAGGCGCGGTCCTGACCCGCGTTTCACCCCGGCCATGCCACCCTGCTTCGAACCTGCGCAACCGGGATCGAGGCTGTTGAAGGCGAATACGCAATGACCGCGGCGCGGCAGCGCTCGATGTGGGTGGCGGGCCTGTCCACGGTGGTGGAGTGGTACGACTTCACCCTGTACCTGTACTTCGCCACGGTCTTGTCGCGCGTGTTCTTCGGCGGTGGCGAGCAGGCGCTGCTGGTCACCCTGGCCGGCTTCGCGGTGTCCTACCTGATGCGCCCGCTGGGCGCACTGTGCTTCGGCCACCTGGGTGACCGGCTGGGCCGGCGCTGGATGTTGCTCGCGTCGATGGCCTTGATGGCAGCGGCGATGCTGGCCACTGCATTGCTGCCGACAGCGGCCACGGCGGGCACTACGGCGGGCGTGCTGCTGTTGGTACTGCGCTGCGTGATGGCGTTTTCGGTGGGCGGCGAGTACACCGGTGTGGTGGCGTATCTGCTGGAAAGCGCGCCGGTGCGGCGACGTGGCCTGGTGACCTCGCTCGCTTCGGCAGCCAGTGAAGTGGGCGCGCTGCTGGCGGTAGCGATCTCCGCGCTGACCGTGGCGCTGCTGCCCATCGCGCAGCTGGACAGCTGGGGCTGGCGCATTCCGTTCTTCGTCGGTGCCGCGCTGGCACTGGTGATCCTGGTCGCGCGCTCGGGCATGCACGAGTCGCCGGAGTTCGAGCGGCAGCGCCGCGAGGGTAGCATTCCGGCTACACCGCTTCGCCACGTACTGCGCAACCATCCGCTGGCGGTGGCACGCACCTTCGCGATCTCGGCGCTGGGCTCGATCACTTATTACGTGGGCATCACCTATGTGCCGGCATTCCTGCATGCGCAGGGCCATGACGAGGGTGACGCACTATGGCTGTCGACGATTGCGGCGGTGGCGGTCATCGCGATCACGCCGCTGTGTGGTGCCTTGTCCGACCGCGTCGGACGACGGCCGATGCTGCTGGGCCTGACGGTGCTGGCAGCGCTGTTGCCGCTGTCCCTGTTCGCCTGGATGGCACAGGCGCCGCCGCTGGGCATCGCGCTGGCCGCGGTGCTGCTGGCCTGCGTGGCCGGTGGGGTAAGTGCCGTTGCTGCGCCGGCCACGGCCGAACAGTTCCCGGGTGAGGGGCGGGTGAGCGGGCTGGCACTGGGGGTGACCATGGCCACCGCCTTTTTCGGCGGCGCAACACCCTGGCTGGCGCAATGGTGGGTGGAACGCAGCGGCTGGGCAGCGGCACCGGGCGCGATGATCGCGCTGGTGGCGGTGCTGGTGCTGCCGGTGCTGTGGACCCTGCCCGAGACGGTCCCGGGCAGGGCCAAGCGCTAGCGGGTCAGACCTTCAGGGTCTGCTCGATGTCGGCCAGTACGGCGGCCGAATCCACGCCGATGGCAATCGACTGCACCACGTGGCCGTCCCACACGCTGGGGCCGAACGCCAGGCCTTCCGGCTTGGGAATGGTCATGCCGCGGGCGACGCCGTCGGTGGCCACGCGCACGCTGGCGCGCTCGAACTGGAACAGCTCCGGGCGGGTCAGCGCGATGCACGCGCAGCAGTCATGCACGACCATGCCCTTGTGGCCGGCCTGCAGGTAGAAGTCCACGTAATCCTGCGACAGCGCACGCACCAGCTCGGCATCGGCACCGCCGATGGTCGCCAGCTTGTCCAGGCCGTCACGGTCCATTTCCACGCGGGTGGTCACGTCCAGGCCGATCGCAGTGACCGGCCAGCTGGCGGTGAACACCACGTCGGCGGCTTCGGCGTCGCCCCAGATATTGGCCTCGGCGGCCGGGGTGATGTTGCCGTTGACGTGGAAAGCGCCACCCATGATCACCACGCCGCGCACCAGGCCGGCGATGTCCGGGGCCTGCTGCAGGGCCAGGGCCAGGTTGGTCATGCGACCGACCGCGACCAGGGTCACTTCGCCCGGATGTGCGCGGACCAGGTCGATGATCAGCTGATGGGCCGGGCGCACATCGGCAGCCACGTCCAGGCTGGCCGGCACCGGGTGGTTGCCCAGCCCGTTGTGGCCGTGGATGTGCACCGGCCAGGCTTCCGGGGTGGCTTCCGGCTGCAGCGGGCCTTCGGCGCCGCGCGCGACCGGGGCGGCAAAGCCCCAGGCCTGCTTCAGGTACAGCGCGTTGTGCGTGGTCGACTCCACCGAGGCATTGCCGAAGGTGGTGGTGACGCCGACCAGGTCGATCTGGGCGTGCTTGTGCAGGTACAGCAGGGCCAGGGCGTCGTCGACGCCCGGGTCGGTATCGAAAATGACTTTCAGCATGTTGTTGTTCTTCTTCTTCCGTGTGGTGCGGGGGGCGCCGGCGGCCCGGAGGCAGGCCGGCGCCCCCTACATTGTCCCATCTTCATGACAGGCAGGGCCAACATCGGGGTGGAAGGCCATAATGCCTCCAGTCCAGGCACGGAGTCGCCGAATGCTGATCGTTGCCCTTCTGCTGGTCCTGCTGGTGCTGGGCCTGAACGTGGTGGCTACCGTGGTGATCGTCAGGCGCGATGGCCTGTCGGCCGGGGGGCGGGCAGTGCAGCTGCTGCTGGTCTGGCTGCTGCCGCTGGTCGGCGCGATCCTGTGCATGGCGGTGGCCACGGCCGATGGCTCGGGCAGCCGGGGGGATGGCGGCGCAAGCCATGACAGCTCAGGTGGCTATTCCGGTGACAACCACAGCCATCACGGCAACAGCAGCTCCGACTGCAGCAGTGATGGTGGTGGGGGTGACGGCGGCAGCTGCGGTGGCGGCGATTGATGAGACGTCCCAGGGTGCCGGCCAAGGTCACGTCCTGGTAGTGCCGGCCGCTGGCCGGCAACCTCAACAGCTCAGCCGCCGCCTTCGGTCGGCAACGGCGCCGGCACGTTCAGCAGCCCGCCCGCCGCCACATAGGCGGCCAGTGCCTGGCCCTGGCTCAGCAGATGGCGTTCCATGGTGCGTTCGGCAGCCTGCGCGTCGCGGCGGCGGAAACACTCCATCAACTCGCGGTGTTCGGCCAACGACTGCGCGGTGCGGCCCGGCGTCAGCAGCTGGCGGCCACGGTGCATTTTCAGGATGCGGTGCAGGTCGTGAGTGATGCGGATCAGCCACGGGTTGCCCGCGTAGTGCTGCACGGTTTCGTGGATCAGGTAGTTGTTGCGGTAGTACTCGGCGATGTTGCCCTCGGCCGCCGCTGCTTCCATCGCTGCATGCAGGTCTTCCAGCTGCTGCACGCCGGCATCGTCGATGTGCTTCACCGCCTCATGCGCGCAACGGCCTTCCAGCATCGCCATCACCGGGAACAGCTGGTTGAGGTCTTCCAGCGTCAACCGGGTGACCCGGCTGCCACGACCGGCATCGATCTGCACCAGGCCTTCGGCGGCCAGCAGCTTCAGCGCCTCGCGCAGGGGCGTGCGGCTGATGCCCAGTTCTTCGCACAGCGCGGGCTCGTCGATCCATTCTCCCGGCGGCAGCCGGTAATCGTAGATGCGCTCGCGCACGTGTTCGGCCACCTCTTCGTACAGGGGGGCGCGCTTCTTCGGTGACCGCGGGGCAGGGGCAATGGCCATGGTGGAAGTGTACCGCCAGGTAGTGCCGGCCGCTGGCCGGCAACCCATGATCGCTGGATGGCTTCATGAGATTGCCGGCCAGCGGTCGGCACTACCGCTGGGCGGTTACATCCAGCCCGGCACTACGAACACCAGCCAGGCCAGCAGCGGTCCGAGCGCAACCACCAGGCCGCTGTAGACCAGGAAGCGGCGGAACAGGGTCTCGCGTTCTTCCTTCGCGGCCGAGGCCACCACCAGTGCGCCATTGGTCGAGAACGGGCTGACATCGACGATGGTGGATGACACCGCCAGCGCGCAGATCACGCCAGCGGCGCTGAGGTGGCCCTGCATCAGGAACGGCACCGCCAATGGGATCGTCGCGCCGAGTACCGCTGCCGACGAAGCGAATGCGGAGACGATGCCGCCGACGTAGCAGACCAGCAGTGCACCGAGCAGCGGGATGCCGATGTCGGAGACACCGTTGCCGATGAAGTCCACCGCGCCGGCATGTTCCAGCACGCCGATGTAGGTCACCACGCCGCAGATCAACAGCACGGTGGACCAGCTGATGCCATCGACCGCACCCTTCTGGCTTTGTGGCGACAGCAGCGCCAGCGCGACCGCCACGGTGATCGAGACCAGGCCGACGTTGAGGTTGTAGATCAGCGCCGCCACGCCCAGGCCGAGCAGGCCGATCAGGGTGAACAACCGCTCGCGGGTGAGGTTCACCGCATCCAGTGCCGCCGGATCATTGCTGAGCGTGCCGCCGCCTGCCGCGACCAGCGCGCCATGACCTTCGATCGCGAACTGGCGCGACGAGGCCTGCGGGCCACCGGCCATCGCCAGTTCGGCAGTGCCGAGCATTCCTGCTGCGGTGATCGAGCCACGGCGCAGCAGGGCGATGCCACCAAAGGCGAAGAAGCAGATCGTCGCCATCATGAAGTTGAAGCCCAGACTGGTCAGGAACACCGCCATCTCGGTCACTTCCAGCCCGGCCTTCTGCACCACGCCATTGGTGATGCTGCCGTACACGCTGATCGGCGAGAAGCCGCCCGCCTGCGCGCCATGGATCACCAGCAATCCCATCATCAACGGATTGATGTTGTACTGCTTGGCGAAGCGCAGCGCGACCGGGCCGATGATCGCGACCGCCGCCGGGCCCAGCGCACCGAACGCAGTGAGGACTGCGGTGATCACGAACATCACCCACGGAATGGCCACGATATGGCCGCGCACCGCTTTCACTGCCCAGTGCACCAGCAGGTCGATGGTGCCGTTCTTCTGCGCGATGGCGAACAGGTAGGTGATGCCGACCAGGGTCAGGAACAGATCGCCGGGAAAGCCGGCCAGGACTTCCTTGCCCCCCATGTCGACCCACAGCCCGCCGATGATGAAGGCCAGCGCGAAGGCGACGGCTCCCATGTTGATCGGCATCGCGGTGGCAACGATGAACATGATCACCAGACCGATGATCGTTGCGATTTGTGGACTCATGCGCCCTCCCAGACACGTGACTCACGTACAGCGCGGATGGAGACCCGCCATCCCGGGGTAAGGCGACGTACGGCGTGTTGCGTGACACGTACTGCTCGAACCCGTTACTGCAGCCGTTCCAGCGCACTGCGGACCCAGCCCGCGGCGCCTTCAAGGCTCTGGAACTCTTCCACCGCGCGCACCTCGCAGCACGGATAGGCCGGCGCGACCATGCGCGCCAGTGCATTGCCCGGGCCCAGCTGCAGGAACACCCGCGCGCCACGCTCGAAGGCCTGGCGCATCACCTGCGCCCATTCGATGGTCTGTGCCGGTTGCGCCGACAGCGTGTGCACCACTGCAGCGCGATCCCGCACCGGGCGGGCATCGACGCCAGCCAGCAGGGGCAGCCGCGGTGCCTGCACCTGCGCAGCGTCCAGTGCGGCGGCAAACGGTGCCACTGCGCTGGCCAGCAACGGCGTGTGCGCGGGGACATGGACCGGCAATGGGCGGATTTCCGCGCCGCACGCCTGCGGGTCTGCCGCCAACGCGTGCAGCGACCGCCATGCACCACCCACGATGAAGTGGTCGTGGCCATTGACGATCGCGATGAAGGCGCCATGCGCATCACACAAGCGCTGCGTGGCAATGCGATCCAGTCCCAGGACTGCCTGGAGCCCGGCATCTTCCGGGGTTGCGGCATCCATCAGGTGCGCGCGCTGCGCGGACAGTGCCAGGCAGGTGGTGGCATCGAAGCTGCCGGCGATGGCATGCGCGGCGAGCTCACCGATGCTGTAGCCCGCGATCACCGTCGGCGTTGGCAAGACGTCGCGCAGGCCCTGCCAATGCGCCAGGCTGGCCGCGCACAGCAAGGGCTGGGCCTGCACATTGTCGAAACGGTCGTCGGCCGCCGCGGCGGCGAATACATCGCGCCCCAGCAGTTCGCCCGTGGCATCGAGCAGCGGCCGCGCGCCGGCAAGGTCGCGCACGCGATCGAACATCGCCGCATGTTGCGCGCCTTGTCCGGGGCAGAGCAGGGCAAGGCTCATGCGCCCTCCTGCTGCAACAGGAACAGGCTGCAGGCAAGCAGGTCGGCGCTGCCGCCGGGGCTCAGGTGACGCGCAACGAAGGCATCGGCAATGTGCTGCAGGCGTGGCTGCCAATCGTGCGCGAAAGCACCACCTTCGGCCAGGAAGCGGTGGGCCTGCTGCCGCGCCCAGCGCAGGCCTTCCGCACCACCGCGATGCAGCAGGTTGAGGTCGTCGGTGTGGGCGACCAGCTGCATCAGCGTGTGGCACATCGCGGCTTCGCGTGGCAGGCCACTGGCCAGGGCGTGGCGCAGGCTGGGCAGCGCCACCTCGCGCAACAGTGGGTAACCGGCGGCGGCCTGTTCGCGCACGCCTGGCACCTTGTGCAGGGCGCGCGCGCGCTGGCCGGGGCTGCCTGCATCCAGTGGCGCGTGCGCGAAATCCGCAGCCCAACGACGTACCTCCAGGCAGACCTGCTCACCCGTGGCGGCATGGCCCAGGCGGGAGCGGCAGGCCGCGGCGGCCGCTACCAGCAGGCCGAGGCTGAAGATCGCGCCACGATGGGTATTGATCCCGGCGGTCGCGCGCAGCATCGCGGCTTCGGCGGCGATGCCACGTCGGCGCAGGGCACCGAAGTCCGCCCCGGCGGCACCGAGGTGTGCCACGGCAGCGAAATAGTGGCGCAGCGCGAACAGGCTGCGCAGGAACGTGCCGGCGTCCATGTCGTGATGGCTGCCGCGGTTGAAGGGTGTGACCAGCCCGGGCTTGGGTGCCAGTGCCAGTTCCGCATGCAGGCTGGCGACGGCCAGGCGGCCCAGGCGCGCGCTGTCCACGGCAGCTGCCGGCCTGACCGCCGGTTGCACGACGGCGTTCATGCGCTCACCCCGGCGGGGGCGAACAAGCACTCGCGCAGTTCCAGTGCAGCGCCTTCGAGGCGCTTGACCAGTACCTCGCGGCTGCGTCCCGCGTATTCCCGCCAGTTCACGGCGGCGTCGCCGGCCAGGCACAGCTCGCCATCGACCCGCCGGCCGTGTTCGGTCTCCCATGCCTGCAGCCGTGCGACGAGGGCATCGGCCTGTGCGGCGGTGTCGATCCGCCACAGCAGATCGATGTCCGAGCGCGCGTGCACATAGTGCAGGCCCGTGAGGTGCTGCCATGCGAAGGCACCGAATACGCGCGCTGCAGCGATGTCCTGCAGCGCCTGCAGCGGGTGCTGCCAGTCCTGCACAAGGTCGCCTTCCAGCACCGCCTGCAGCGTCGGTGGCGGCGCGGTGCGCAGCACATCGTGTGCCGGCACGCGCAGGGCCAGGCGCAGTTTGCCCTCGGCGGGTGGCAGCGGCACGCCGAGGCGCAGGCGGGGATCGGCATCGTCGGCGGCACGCCGGGCGACGATGGCGGGCAGCCCCTGCGCAAACCAGTCGCCCAAGCGTGGCTCATGCGCGGCGATGTCCGCCTGCCAGCGGGCGTGCGCTGGTAACCAGACCAGCGTATGGCGTGGCAGCCGCTCAGGCATCGCCCTGGCTCACGGCTGCAGCCACGCGTGCGGCCAGCATGCGACCGCCACGTTCGGCACCCTGCACGGCGCGGCGGTCGCCATCGGTGGGCGTACGCAGCGCCTGCAGCAGGTGTGCGGCGAGGTCGCCGCTCCAGATCGAATCCACCGCGCCCATCGCCACGTAGTTTTCCACGCCCGGTGCGAACACCGGCGAGGTCTGGCTCAGCGCCTGCAGTTTCTCCAGCGGCTGCTTGGTCACCCGCGCCATCGCGCGCAGGTCCATCACCCGCACCTGGGCGTCGGGCAGGGCATGGATGTGGTCGGCCATCAGCCCGAACGAGAGGAAGCCACCACTGACCGATTCACCGTAGACCAGCGTGACCAGTCGCGCACCCCGTCGGCGTGCCAGATCCAGCGTCTGCGCCAGGTGCGCGAAACAGCCGTTGATGCCGAGCAGTTCGTCGCGGCGCGCCAGGCGCTGGCCGGCGGTGTCGACCAGCATCACGATCGGTCGCCGTGGATGCGCGGCGGTGCTGGCCAGCACGGATTCGGCCAGCGCCAGTGCGTGGTCCACGCCGACTTCGAGCTTGTCGGCGGTGCCGATCACGGTCACCTCGCCGTCGTCGGTGATGGCGGTTCCGGTCAGTACCGAGTCCTCCACGTCAACGGCGTGGCCACGCGGGAACAGGGCATCGAGCAGCGCGTGCAGCGGAATACTCATGGCAGGCTCCGATCGGCGGTGGCGGCGAGGAAGTCGTCGGTGTCCAGCAGCGGCAGCCGCTGGGGTTCGGCGATGCCAAGCAACGCCCAGATCTCAAGACCATCGCGGCACCCGCCCCAGGCCTGCACGCGCGCTTTCAGTGCAGCATGGCGTCCCTGCAGCGCATCCAATGCGGCATCTGTATCGGTGCTGGCCGTGTCCGGCTGCAGCGCATCGAATGCCGCCTGTGCGAACGCCTCGATGGCATCGGGCACCAGCATCTGTGCCTGGTCGATCAGGTAGCGGTGCTTGCCCCCCGTTACGCGCCAGACCAGCGCACGATCGCGGGAATCGAACTCTTCAACGCCACGCACGGTCTCGATCACTTCCGGCCCGGACAGCGACAGCCGGCCTTCCTCGGACATGATCACCGTGCTGCAGCAGCGGGCGACGATGCCCATGCCACCGAATGCGCCGTTGCCGCTGCCGATCAGCGCCACCACGGGGACGCCTGCAGCGCGCGCATGCAGCGTGGCGCGCATGATCTCGGAAATGGCGATCAATCCCGCGTTGGCTTCGTGCAGGCGCACGCCGCCGGTATCGAGCAGCAGCAGTACGCCTTCGGGCCGGGTCGCGGCTGCGCGGCGCAGCAGGCCAGTGAGCTTGGCGCCGTGCACCTCGCCCACGCCCCCGCCCATGAATTCACCCTGCTGTGCGGCCAGCAGTACGCGTTTGCCGCGGAGCGTGGCTTCACCGACGACGATGCCATCGTCGAATGCCGCGGGCTGGTCGAGCTGGGCCAGGTGTGGGCTCATCATCCGCCGTGCCGGGCCGAGGAATTCACGGAACGAACCGGCGTCGGCCAGGCCGGCGATACGCTCGCGCGCGTCGGCTTCGTAGTAGCTGTGACGCTGCGTCCGGTTCATCGTGCATCTCCAGCGAGCAGCGTTTCCACCGCCTGGTCCAGGCGCAGGCTGACCACCGCCGGCGTGGCGCCGGCATCGTTGATCGAGATGCGTACATCGCGCAGCGGATGGCGCTGTGCGAAATCGCCGATCACCGCTTCCCAGACGCGGCCAAAGCCCTGTGCGGCGGTGATGATGCGCACCGTCATCGCGCCGTCCAGTGCGGCCGGCTCCAGCAGGATTTCCAGGTTGCCCGAGGCCAGTACGCCGACCAGTACCGCATCGCGCGGGAACTGCACCGGGGTGCGTCCTTCGAATCGATAGTCGAGGGTTTCCATGCTCAGCCCCTTACCAGTTGCGGAAGCGCTTGGGTGGGTCGTACAGACCGCCGGACCAGCGCACCAGATCCTTCACCGAACGTGCCGCCAGCAGGTCGCGGCTGGCATCGCGTACGGAGATGCCGAGGTCATCCGGGCGACGTATGACGCCGCGGTCGCGCAGGTTCTCCACCATCGCGCGGTCGCGGCCCAGGCCCACGGCGGTGTAGCCGGACACGCCGCGGATGGCCTGTTCGCGTTCTTCCGGGGTGCGGCACAGCAGCAGGTTGGCGATGCCTTCCTCGGTCAGCACATGGCTGACGTCGTCGCCGTAGATCATCACCGGCGGCAGCGGCATGCCGGCGCGCTCGGCCAGGTCCCAGGCATCGAGGCGATCGACGAAGGCTGGCGCCATGTGCTCGCGGAACGTCTCCACCATCTGCACCACCAGCTTGCGCCCGCGTGGCATGTCACCGGGGCGTGCGGCCTGCTGGCCGGCCTTGATCCAGGCCTCGCTGGCATGGCGGCGGCCACGTGCATCGGAGCCCATGTTCGGTGCGCCACCGAAGCCGGCGATGCGGTCGCGGGTGGCGGTGGAGCTGTTGCCCTGCAGGTCGATCTGCAATGTCGAACCGATGAACATGTCGCAGGCATACAGGCCGGCGGTCTGCGAGAACGCGCGGTTGGAGCGCATCGAGCCGTCGGCACCGGTGAAGAACACATCGCTGCGTGCGGCGATGTACTTCTCCATGCCCAGTTCGGAGCCGAACGAATGCACCGATTTGACGAAGCCCGATTCGATCGCCGGAATCAGCGCGGGGTGTGGATTGAGCGCCCAGTGCTGGCAGATCTTTCCCTTCAAGCCGAGCGATTCGGCGTAGGTCGGCAGCAGCAGTTCGATGGCCGCCGTGTCGAAGCCGATGCCATGGTTGAGGCGGTTCACACCGTACTCGGCGTAGATGCCCTTGATCGCCATCATCGCCATCAGCACCTGGATCTCGGAGATCTGTGCCGGGTCGCGGGTGAACAGCGGTTCGATATGGTTCGGCTTCGGCGCCTGCACCACGAAGTTGACCCAGTCGGCCGGAATGTCGACGCGGGGCAGGGTGTCGACGATCTCGTTGACCTGGGCGATGACGATGCCGCCACCGAACGCCGTGGCCTCGACGATCACCGGGGTGTCTTCGGTGTTCGGGCCGGTGTAGAGATTGCCGTGGCGATCGGCGGCCTGGGCGGCGACCAGTGCCACGCGCGGGGTCAGGTCGATGAAGTAGCGGCCGAACAGTTCCAGGTAGGTGTGGATGGCACCGATCTGGATGCGCCCTTCGGCCACCAGGTTGGCCAACCGCACCGATTGCGGGCCGGAGAACGAGAAGTCCAGTTTCGAGGCGATGCCGCGCTCGAACACGTCCAGGTGCGAGGGCAGCGACAGCACCGACTGCACCATGTGCAGGTCATGCACTCGCGCCGGGTCAAGGTCGGCCAGGGCTTGGGCGAGGAAATCGGCCTGCTTCTGGTTGTTGCCCTCCAGGCAGACCTTGTCGCCGGGTTCCAGCAGCGCATGCAGCAGTTCGCCGACGTCGCTGGCAGCCACCTCGCGGCCCCGGGCCCACGGCGCGGCACGTTCCAGGCGGGCCTGGCGGCTGCGTTCCAACGTATCCCAGCTCGGGTTCATCGACCGGCTTCCGATTGGTGTCGATGTAATTACGACATAATTACGATTGGGCATGCAACCCGCACTGCAGCAAAAAGAAGGGCCCGCGCGGAGGCGGGCCCATTCAGATTGAAATGGAAGATGACCCGTACCGATCCGGGTAGTGCCGGCCGCTGGCCGGCTCCTCGTCATCGATACACCGAATGGAGCCGGCCAGCGGCCGGCTCTACCGTTTCCGGTTGCTCAGAACTTCCAGCGCAGGCTGGCCGACACGAAGCGTGGTTCGCCGTAGTTGTTGTAGTCCAGGTTGGCCCAGTAGGTCTTGTCCAGCGCGTTGCGCACGCTCAGGGTTGCCGTCCAGTTGTCGCTGATGCGGTAGTTGGCGTTGAACTGCACCAGCGTGTACGCCGGCTGGTTCACCGTCACCGTGCCGCCCAGCGGGTAGGCGATGTTGTAGCCCTGCACCTTGCTCTGCCACTGCACGCCACCGCCAATGCTCAGGCGTTCCAGCGCGCCGCGCAGCTGCAGCTGGGTGTTGAGCTGCAACAGATCCTTCGGCGGGTTGGCGTACAGCAGATCGGTGGCGGCGCGGGTCACCTTGACGTGGGTGTAGCCGGCATTGACCGTCCAGCCCGGCAGGATCTCGCCGTTGACGTCTATTTCCCAACCGCGCGCCTTGGTGCCGTTGACGCCGATGTAGGCGGAGGTGCCATCGCTCAGCGAACCCTCCGGCACGCCCATGTCACGCACCGCGTAGTTGTCCTGCTTGGCCTCGAACACGGCGGCATTGGCAGTCAGGCGGCCATCGAGCCATTGGGTCTTGATGCCCGCTTCCAGGTTCGAGCCCTGTACCGGTGCCAGCAGGTTCTCGTTGCGGTCCTTGAAGTTCTGCGGATTGAAGATCTCGGTGTAGCTGGCATACGCCGAGACGTTCGGGGTGATGTCGTAGACCAGGCCTACGTACGGGGTGACTTCATCACTCACCTTGTACGCACCGCTGGTGCCGGTATAGGCGCCTGCGGCGTTGTAGGAGCGGCTGAGGGTTTCCCAGCGGCTCAGGCGCGCGCCGGCAATCAGCGACAGCGGATCGGCCAGGCGCAGGCGGGTGGCCAGGTAGACACCACTCTGCGTGGTCTTGGCCACGCGGCGCGCGCCGGTGCGGCGGTAGGTCACCTCGGAGATGTCGCCGTTCCAGTTGTACACGTTGGGGATGTAGTAGCAGCGCTCGCCGCCGCAGCGTGCCCAATCGTTCGGGAAGTTCAGCGCCAGGGTGTTGGTGGTGCCTTCCAGGTCCGACCACTGTGCGCCGAGGGTCACGTCGTGGTCACGGCCGAACAGATCGAAGCTGCCGGTCAGGTAGGCATCGACGTTGCGCCGGGTGTCCTTCGAATCACCGGCGGCAGTACGCAGGAAGATGCCCGAGCCGGTCACCGGGTCCGGGTTGCCGGTGCCGTACAGGCGCACGTTCTGCACGTTGCCGCGGGTGTAGGCGGTGTTGATCTTCAACAGCCAGTTGTCGCCGAAGCGCTGTTCCAGGTTGGCGAAGGCGGTATTGCTCTCGCGCTTCCAGTAGCTCCACTTCGGCGACAGGTTGGTCGAGCGCGGCAGATGCGCGAAATTGCCCTGGTTGTCGAAGAACGGCACGGTGCCCCAGGTCGAGCCGGTGGGGTTGTTGTCCTGGCTCTGGTAACCCAGGGTGATCGTGGTGCTGTCGGTGACATCGCCTTCGAGCACCGCCATGCCGGCCATCTTGTTCTCGTCGTAGCGGTCGTAATACAGCCCGCGATCGGTATAGGCGGCGACCACGCGGCTGCGGAAGCGACCATCGGCGGTCAGCGGTGCGGTCACGTCGGCCTCCATGCGGCGGTAATCCCAGCTGCCGGCACTGACCGAGAACGACGCATCGAACTCCTTGCCTGGGCGCTTGCGCAGCAGGTTGACGGTGGCCGACGGCACGCCGGCGCCGCTGAGCAGGCCGTTGGCACCGCGGATCACTTCGATGCGGTCGTAGAAAGCGGTGTCGTATTCCTGGTTGGTGGAACCGCTGTAGGTGGGAATGCCATCGACCTGGAAGTCGGTGATGGCGAAGCCGCGTGCGTAGTACAGCGGGCGCTGGGTGTCATAGAAGGACACGCTGACGCCGGTCACGTTGCGCATCACATCGTTGATGCTGAACAGCGATTCGTCCTGCAGGCGCTTCAGGCTGATCGCGGTGGCCGACTGCGGGGTTTCCTGCAGGGTGATGGGCAGACGGGTGGTGCTGGCAGGCGGCGCCGACTGATCGGCACGCACGCTGACCCGGTCCAGGGTCTTGGCGTCGGCAGCGCCGTCGGCGGCAGCGAATGCGCTGGGCGCGGCCAGCAGGGTCAGCGACGAAAGCAGGGCAGCCGGCAGCAGCGCGCGGCGGGGCAGGCGGGTAGGGCGGATCAGGGACATGGTGGGCTCGAAGCGTGGAGGCGGGAAGGGCGGCAACAGTCGTCCAGCACCCGGGGCGGCGGCTTCGGGCACAGTCAGGTCCATCTGGGAGAGGCGCGGTCACTGCGCATGATGCAAATGTAAATAATTCTTAACAACATTACAATTCGCGTCGTTGTGCAGGGGCTTTCCGGCGCAGAGCAGTGGCGGGCCGGGGTCGGATCCCGTTGCCGTAGGCAATGAGCTCTGACCCCATCGTCGGCGCACAAGCGCAGGTCAGAGCCCTCCCGTGCGGGGGGGGATCCGACCCACCTCGCACAAAAACAAACGGCCACCCGAAGGTGGCCGTCCGTCTGCATCGAAAGGAACGCGCGGACTTACAGCGCCTGCAGTTCCTCGTTGGCATTGCGCTTTTCCTTGGCCGGTGCCGGAACCGCTGCAGGCACCACCGCCGGGGCAGGAGCCGCCGCATTGGCGTCCACCGGCACCTCCAGGTACGGCAGGTGCAGGGTCTGGCTGGTCAGCGTGCGGATCTCGTTGACCAATGCCGCGTTGTCGTTGAGCTTGCGCCCGTACGAGGGCACGATCTCGCGCAGGCGGGTTTCCCAGCCGGCCTTCATCTGGTCCGGGAAGGCCTTGGCCATCAGGTCCAGCATGATCGGCGGCGAGGTCGACGCACCCGGCGAGGCACCGAGCAGGGCGGCGATGGTGTGGTCCTTGTCGGTCACGATCTCGGTACCGAACTGCAGCACCGGGCCCTTCAACGGATCGCGCTTGATGATCTGCACGCGCTGGCCGGCGGTGACCAGCTTCCAGTCGCCCGGCTTGGCATTGGGGAAGTACTTGACCAGTTCGGCCTGGCGATCGGCATCGTTCAGACGTGCCTGGGCCATCAGGTACTGCACCAGGTCCAGGTTGTCCTTGCCCACTTCCAGCATCGGGCCAACGTTGTTGTGGGTGACCGAGGAGTACAGGTCCCACCACGAGCCATGCTTGAGGAACTTGGTGCTGTACAGCGCGAACGGTCCGAACAGGACCACCGGCTTGCCGTCCAGCTTGCGCGCATCCAGGTGCGGCACCGACATCGGCGGCGAACCGGTTTCGGCCATGCCGTAGGCCTTCACGCCATGGCGCGAGGTCACGTCCTGGCCCTGGAAGGCGAGGAACTGGCCACCGACCGGGAAGCCGGCGTAGTCCTTCGATTCCGGAATGCCCGACATCTGCAGCAGTTTCAGCGCGGCGCCACCTGCACCGATGAACACGAAGCGGGTGTGGGTGGTGGTCTCGGTGCCGGCCTTGAGGTCCTTCACCGTCACGTTCCAGCTCTTGTCGGCATTCTGCCGCAGTGCGGTCACTTCATGGTTCAGGTGCAGGCTGAAGTTCGGGCTGCGCTGCAGGCCGGTGGTCAGCTGCCGGGTAATCACGCCGAAGTTGACGTCGGTGCCGAGCGGCATCCAGGTCGCGGCGACCTTCTGCTTCGGGTCACGGCCTTCCATCAGCAGGGGGGCCCACTGCTGGATCTGCCTCGGATCCTCGGAATACTGCATGCCGTAGAACAGCGGGTTCTTCACCAGGGCCTGCTGGCGCTTGTGCAGGTAGGCGATGTTGTCATCACCCCAGACGAAGCTCATGTGCGGGGTCGGGTTGATGAAGTCGCTGGGCTGGCTCAGCCGGCCTTCCTTCACCTGGTGCGACCAGAACTGGCGCGAGACCTCGAACGATTCGGCGATGCCGACCGCGCGCTTGGTCTCGATGCTGCCGTCGGGCAGTTCCGGGGTGTAGTTCAGTTCGGCGAATGCCGAGTGGCCGGTGCCGGCGTTGTTCCAGCCATCGGAGCTTTCACCGGCGACGCCGTCGAGGCGTTCGTAGACCTGGATGTTCCAGTCCGGCTGCAGTTCCTGCAGGTAGGTGGCCAGGGTGATGCTCATGATGCCGGCGCCGACCAGCACAACGTCGACGGGCTTGTCGTTGCTGGCGGCGGGCACCGAGCGCTGGGTCAGTGGCCAGTACAGGAACAGCGCGGCGGCCAGCAACAGCAGCACGAGCAGGGCGAGCAGGGCCTTGCCAAATTTCTTCATGGGGGCGGGATCGTTGGCGGAGGGGAGGAGTTCAGGATGCGCATCAAGCAGGGAAAGGGCGTGAAGAAACAACGCGTTGCGCCATCCTGGCGACGATTCTAACCGGAACCGGTCCTGTTTTTGTGCAATGCATCATCCTGTGGCCGGAGCTGTCCGGGTACACTTGGTGGTTGCTTCCACACAAGACACGGCCATGGAGGGGCCGAATGACGATGTCACGGATGCTGATCGTGGTAGGTGACGCCCTGCAGACGGGCGGTTCGGTGCTTACGGGTTCACCGCACACCGATATCGAAGGCCGTGCAGTGGCACGGGTTGGCGACCGGGTGGTCTGCAGTCGCCACGGGCCGGGCTCCATCGTGTCCGGCGACAGCACTCTGGTCATCGACGGCCAGCCGGTGGCCCGCGATGGCGACAAGGCCAGCTGTGGCTGCACGCTGATGGCCGGCAAGCAGCAGCGGGCGCATGTGGCGGGCGGTGGTGGAGGCAGCGGCGGCGGCGCGGCGATGGCTGCGGTGGCCTCGGCGGCCAAGATGCTGCTGAAGAAGCCGCAGCTGCAGACGCCAGGCTTCGCGCCTCCGGGTACCCAGGCACCGCAGTGCTGGGTGAAGGATCATTCCACCCAGGTGTCGCAGTCGCCGGACGGACGCTACTTCGAAGGCTATGCGCCTGATGGCGCCCGGTACGAGTATGAGCTCCACGCCAGCTTCCGCGTCGACGTGCCGCTCAAGAGCGGCGGCGACATCGTAGTGACCAGCCGCTTCCGGGTGACGACCAAAGGGCGCGTCAGTGCCGCCCAGGTGGCAGAGGCGAAGCAGCGCCTGCGCGACGGTATCAAGCGGCACTGGAACAACCAGTTCACCATAACCGTGGCCGATCCCCAGTGCGGCACGCGGACCTTCCCCGTGCGTTATGACATTGATTTCGTCGACAGCGGGCAGGACTATTCGGTGCTGCTGCACGATGTCTACGAACGTGAGATGGTCAGCGACAGCGTCCTCTATGCGTCGGTGGACACGACGCCGTGGACTTATGCGCATGAGTACGGGCACTGCCTGGGGCTGCCGGACGAATACGATGATGCGGCCGTGGCAAACGATGGCATCGTGAAGTTCTTCCTTCCCAGCGGTACGCTGGACACCGAAGAGGTGCATGCGCCGGAATTCCGCGAAGACAGCGACCCGCTGGCGACCATCATGTCCAGCGTGGACTGCAGCGTGACCCGGCCGCGCCACTGTTACAACATCGGACGCGAGGTACAGGAACTGCTGACCCGCGAGATCGCCCGGGAGATCACATGCACCGTCTCATGATGTCGCTCGCCCTCGTGCTTGCCGCCATGCCTTTCACCGCATCCAGCCAGGAAACGCCCACCATGATCGAACTCCACGTGCGCTGCATCGACAATGCTCCCTGCCATTTCCTCGGCGAGGACATCCGCGTGGAACTGGAACTGCGCAATGCCGGCAGCGAGGACGTGCAGGTGCCGGCCGAGTTCTACCGCCGGCGCGGGCCCAGCGTGAAGCTGGTGGACCGCCATTCCGGCAAGGAAACGTCGCTGCCCATCAACCCGCCCGATGCGCGCCTGTTGAAGTCACCGCAGACGCTGCGGCCGGGGCAGTCCTTCCGGTTCCCATGGCGCATCCTGTCGTCGGAAATCAGCGGTTTCGCCCTGCGCCCGATCGATGTGTCGGCGGTGTTCAGCGTCAACCTGACCCCCGGTGTGCGCGGCGGGCAGGCTCGCATCGTCAGCAGTGAGCTGCACATCACCGACCCGGCCGGCAGCACGCCGCACTGAGTCGGCCAGCTCCGACCTTCGGTATGTTGCTGGTGTTCGACCCGCCAGATCAGGATCGAACAACAGGCGGTTGAGCCTGGCGGGACGGCATCCGGCCACCTTCATGGCCGGGTGTCAGGGCAGTTCGAGAATCTCATCCCCGGCGTCATCGATCTGCCCGGTCGGGCGCCAGCCCAGCCGGCGGTAGAAGCCGTGCGAGCGCGAACGCGGGTCGGCCGAGCAGGCCAGGAACAAGCGTTGGTGGCCGGCATCGCGGGTCAGGCTGACCACTTCCTGCAGCAGCTGGCGGCCGATGCCGCGGCCTTCGTAGTCCGGCAGCAGGGCCAGCACCAGCACCTCGCCGCTGTCGCGGTCGGCGAAGCAGTAGCCGGCCATGCGCTCGCCTTCCCAGGCGACGCGGCCGATGAAATCACTGGTCGAGATGCCTTCGGCCCACGTCTGAGCGGTGATGCCCAGCTGTGCCAGTTGTGCAGCACTGAAGGCATTCTCGCGGGTACGCCCGCGCAGGTCGATGCAGGCGGCGGCATCGTCGGGGTGGGCATCGCGGACCGAGATGGGCATGCAGGGCATCCTTGCAATGATCGGCCCGCCAGTATCCGCATCACGCATGGACCCGGTGTGGAGGCTTCGTGGAGATTGGATGGAGCAAAAAGGGGACGGAGGGGATTAAGTCGTTTAAGACCCAAACGACATATCGGGCAAAGACGACTTAATCCCCTCCGTCCCCTTTTAGCGGCTTGCGCTCAACGCTTGCGCCGGATCAGCGCCGAGGAGGCGTCCAGCACCGCGCGGGTCAGCAGGGCCATGGTCTGTACGTCGCCCTTCCAGTGCTGCCAGTACAGCGGCACGTCTTCCCACGCGCGCTGGCGCACATAGACCAGGCGGCCGGCGTCCAGATGCCGCTTGACCAGGGGCAGGGGGTTCATGGTCCAGCCCATGCCGCCCAGATTGGCCTGCACGAAGGCGCGGGTGGAGGGAATCCACCAGGTCGGCGCGGTGCTGGGCAGGTCGTCGCCCGCCATCCGTCGGGCGAAACGCGACTGCATTTCGTCCTTGCGGTTGAACACCAGCACCGGTGCCTGCGCCAGCGCTTGTGCGGTCACGCCCTTGGCGAAGTGGCGCTCACGGAACTCGGGGGTACAGGTCGCCGCGTAGCGGATGCTGCCCAGTGCGTGGATCTGGCACCCCTGCACCGGCTCGTCCAGCGTGGTCACCGCGCCCAGCACCGTGCCCTGGCGCAGCAGTTCAACGGTGTGGTCCTGGTCTTCCACGCGCAGGTCCAGCGTGGTGCCGGTGCTCTGCGCGAACTGCGAGGCGGCCTGCGGGAACCAGGTTTCCAGGCTGTCATGGTTCACCGCCACCGGGATGCTGGCCTGCGGCAGGTCTTCGTCAGCCAGGCCCATCCGGTGCAGCGCGTCGTGTTCGAGCAGAGCGGTCTGCTCGGCCAGCTGCACCAGTACCTGGCCCTCGGCGGTCGCGGTGGCCGGGGTGCCGCGCTTGACCAGCAGGCGGCCGACCCGATCCTCCAGCGCCTTGACCCGCTGCGAGATGGCTGACGGCGTGACATTCAGCGACTGTGCGGCGCGGTCGAAGCTGCCTTCGCGGATCACTGCGGCGAGGGCGCGCAGCTGAGCATGGTCGATACGCATCGAATTAAGTTCCGCTAATGTTGGTTTAGGAAGTTTAGCTCGTCTTTTTCATGTTGCGGCGCGACAATGGCGCCTGTTCCGGTGCTGTCCGCCTTCGCGAGGCACCGTCCCCCCAAGCAATACAAGGCAGTGAATCCCATGTTCTCGGTCATCTCCGCCAGCACCGGCCTCGGTGCCTGGTTCTCTGGTGCAGCTACCGGCATCGGCCTGTTCGCCGTGGTCGGCGCCCAGAGCGCCTTCATTCTGCGCCAGGGCATCCTGCGCAAGCACATCGTGCCGGTGGTCGCCACCTGTGCGGCCATCGATGCGATCTTCATCTTTGCCAGCGTGGCCGGCCTGCGCACGCTCACTTCGGCGCTGCCGTGGCTGACCACCGCCGTGCTGTGGACCGGCGTGGCGTTCCTGGCCTGGTACGCAATGAAGTCGGCACGCCGTGCGATCGCCGGTGGCGGCGGCATGGGCGAGGCTGACAGCGACGACGGCAGCCGCCGCGCGGTGCTGATGGCCGCGGTCGGCTTTTCGCTGATCAACCCGCACTTCTGGCTGGACATGATGGTGATCGGCTCCATCGCCGAGAACTTCGGCAACGCCCGCATGGCCTTCGCCGCCGGCGTGGTCACTGCCAGCTGCCTGTGGCTGACCGCGCAGGGCCTGGGTGCACGCCTGCTGGCGCCGCTGTTCACCAAGCCCAGCACCTGGCGCGTGCTCGACGGCACCATCGCCGTGATCCTCAGCATCCTGGCCCTCATGTTGGCGGTGCGCGGGGTCCACTGACCCGGCGCACGCCCCCCGAACCCACGTCCTGACTCTCTCTCCAAGGTAGTGGTAACGACGGCACCGGCAACGGTGCCGTCGTTTTTTCCGCGTTGTCCCGTCTGCCTCTGGCAGGGACTGCAGAAGCCTGCCTAGAATCCGCCATCAGGACAAGGTGTCCGCAGGAGCAGGGGGAAGGATGCGCAGGACGATACTGGCGGCCGCATTGGCCGCCCTGGGGTGCGTTGCGATCGGCGGCGCGGGTGCGGTGGACCTGTCGCAGTACGTGCGGCAGGAAGCCTTCACCGACATCAAGATTTCACCGACGGGCGAGTACGTGGCGGCGACCGTGCCGCTGGAGGATGCCACCGCGATCGTGGTGCTGCGTCTCAAGGACAAACAGATGGTCGGCAATTTCCGGCCACCGGACAAGAATCATGCCTACGAGTTCGATTGGGTCAGCGACGAGCGCCTGCTGATCGGACTGGCCCAGAAATGGGGCTCGCTGGATCAGCCCAATCCCACCGGAGAGCTTTACGCGATCAATGCCAATGGCAACCGTGGCGAGCTGCTGGTGGGCTACCGGGTGGAAAGCAAGGGGCCGGGAACGCTGATCCAACCGAAGAAGGTGGAGGCCGTTGCCGCCTTCCTGGCTGATGACCTGCCGGGTGACGAGCGCAATGTGCTGGTGACCGTCTGGCCGCTGTCGGAAGATCCGTTCACCCGCGTCGATCGCATGGATGTGACCAGCGGGCGTCGCTCGCGGGTCGCGTCTTCACCGGTAAGGCGCGGCGAGTTCACCACCGACGGCGCCGGCGAGGTCCGCTTCGTGCATGGCGCCGGCAGTGACAACGTCAACAAGCTCTACTTCCGTGAACGTTCCGGCGACAGCTGGAAGCTGATCAACGACGAGGCGGTGAGCAAGCGGATCGAAACCGCCATCGGTTTCTCTGCTGATGACGGCGTGGCCTATCTCAATGCCGAGCAGGCACAGGGGCCCAATGCGATCGTGAGCTGGAATCCGCAGACCGGCGAGCGCGCGACGCTGTTGCGCGACGATGTGGTCAATCCGTACCGGATCATCCACCGTCCCGGCACCCACGTGCCGGTCGGGGCGCTGTATCTGGGGGACAAGCCCCATACCCGATTCTTTGATGACAGTTCTGCCGACGCGCGGTTGTACCGCAGCCTGGAGGCGGCATTCGGGGGGGCGGTCTACATCACCTCCAGTACCCACGATGGCCGTGTTGTGCTGGTGGAAACCTGGTCTGGCACCAATCCGGGCGACTTCTACGTGTATGACACGGTGGCGCGCAAGGCCGATCACCTGATCAGCCGTAGTGAGTGGATCGACGTGGACCGCAGCGCCAGCGTGAAGCCGATTGCCCTGAAGGCCCGCGACGGGCTGCCGCTGCATGGCTTCCTGACGGTGCCGGCCGGTAGCAACGGGCGCAACCTGCCGATGGTGGTGATGCCGCATGGTGGCCCGTTCGACATCTTCGATTCCGGCCAGTACGACCGCGAAACGCAGATGCTGGCCGCCGCCGGTTATGCCGTGCTGCAGGTCAACTTCCGCGGGTCAGGCAACTACGGCCGGGCGCACACCCAGGCTGGTGCGCAGCAGTGGGGTGCGGCGATGCAGGACGACGTCACCGATGCCACCCGCTGGGCGATCAGTGAAGGCATCGCCGACGGCCGTCGCATCTGCATCTACGGCGCCAGCTACGGGGCCTACTCGGCGATGATGGGCGCTGCCCGCGAACCCGGGTTGTACCAGTGCGCGGCCGGTTATGTCGGCGTCTACGACCTGCCGATGATGTATACCCGCGGTGACATCCAGGATCGCGGTTCAGGCGTGACCTACCTGCGCGAATGGCTGGGGGACCCGGCCAAACTGGGCGCGGTGTCGCCGGTGAACCTGGCCGGGCGGATCAAGGTGCCGGTGTTCCTCGCGGCCGGTGGTGAAGACAAGCGCGCGCCGATCCAGCACACGGAGCGCATGGAAGCGGCGCTCAAGCGTGCCGGCACGCCGGTGGAAAGCCTGTACTACAAGACCGAAGGCCACGGCTTCTACACCGAGGCCCATCGCAGCGAGTACTACGGCAAGCTGTTGGCCTTCCTGTCACGCAGCCTGGGCGGCAAGACCGCAACGACCGCACCTGCGGCCGGCAAGGACAAGGCACCGTGAGCTGACAGGGCGGCGGATGATCGGTCCGCCGCCCTGGTTTTCCACACGCGCGGGCCTTACTTCACCCCGTGCATCATTTTCTTCAGCAGCGGCGCGGCGATGAAAGCGGCCAGCGCGCAGCCCAACCCGATCCACATCAGCAGCCAGAACAGGTGCGCATAGGCGCCGGCGGCGGCCACCATGTCCAGCGATTCGCCTTCCGGCACCTCGATTGCCGCCAGCTTGCCGAACAGCGCGGCCAGCGTTTCCGAGAACGCGGTGGCCAGGAACCAGGTGCCCATCATCAGGCTCATCACCCGCGGCACGGCCAACTGGGTCACCGCCGACAGGCCGACCGGCGACAGGCACATCTCACCGCTGGCCAGCAGGAAGTAGGCCAGTACCAGCCACCACACGCTGGCCATCTCGCCAGTGGCGCCAACCTGTTGCGCGGCCAGCGCCAGCGGCACGAACGAGAGCGCGCCGATCACCAGGCCCCAGGCCGACTTCACCGGCTTGCCCGGCTCCCAGCCGCGGCGGTCCATCCACGTCCACAGTGCGGCGAAGGCTGGCGCCAGCAGCACCAGGAACAGGCCGCCGAGGTAGGTCAGCGAGCCGGCGGTCTGCGGAATCACCAGGCAGTCGCGCACCAGCAGCACCAGCATCAGAACGACAATGGCGGCGAAGAACGTGCGCGGCGCGGCCGAACCCGGGCGCCGTTCGGACAGGCGCGCGCTGACCACGAAGCCCAGCGGTGCCAGCAGCAGCGAGATGATCGACCACGGCAACGGGGTACCGCCGGTGATCACCAGCGAGGGCACGATGTCCTTGGTCAGCAGGCGGTCGGTGAAGGTCACCCACGAGCCGTACGACTGCTCGTACATCGTGAAGAACACCAGGGCCATGAAGATCAGCACCATCAGCGCGATCATCTGCTGGCGCTGCACCGGCGTGCACTTGCTGCCGGTGAACCAGGCAAACCAGACCAGCACGCCACCCAGCACCACCAGCATCAGCATCAGCGCCAGGCTGATTTCACCGCCCAGCGCGAACGCGCCGTTGCCGGCCGCCCACATCAGCCACGCCACCGGCAGCACACCGAGCACCGCGCACAGATAGATGAGCCATTCGCGCGGCAGGCCCAGCACCTTCTGCTTCAGCGCAGCGGGTTGCGGCGGCTCGGCGTGGCCCTGCAGGTACTTCTGACCCCACAGGAACATCGCCAGGCCGGCCAGCATGCCGATACCGGCCGCACCGAAACCGTACTTCCAGCCGTAGGCCTCGCCGAGGAAGCCGCACACCAGCGAAGAGAACAGGGCACCGAGGTTGATGCCGGCGTAGAACAGCGAGAAGCCAGAATCACGTCGCGGGTCATCCTTGGCGTACAGCTTGCCGACGATGGTGGAGATGTTCGGCTTCAGGAAGCCGACGCCCATGATGATCAGCGCCAGCGACAGGTAGGTCACCGCCAGTGCCGAGGTGTCGCGCACCACTTCGCCGTTCACGCGGTACGCGGCGTGGCCCTCGAAGGCCATGCCGAGGTGCCCGAGCACCAGCAGGATGCCGCCGAACAGCACCGCCCGGCGCATGCCCAGCCAGCGGTCGGCCAGCATGCCGCCGAACACCGGGATGCAGTACACCAGGCCGCCATAGGCACCGAGCAGGTCCAGGCCGGCCTTGTCGCCGAACAGGTGGTACTTGGTCAGGTACAGCAGCAGCAGCGCCTTCATGCCATAGAAGGAGAAGCGCTCCCACATTTCGGTGAAGAAGCAGACGTAGACGCCCTTGGGATGGCCCAGGAAGTCGTCGGAGGCGGTAGCGGCAACGGTCATCGACGGCGGGGACAGCGGAAAGGGCGCGATTATAGAAGGGCAGGGGCCGGATCACGGCGCTTATGACAAATACGACTTAATCCCCTCCGTCCCCTTTTTGCGGCAGGCGCTGCGCGGCTTTGCGGGATCGGCCGGTTGGCCTTGCCGCACCGGTCGGGCGGCCGGGTGGGCCTGCGCCGGCGGTGACCATGCGCACTGGACTTGCCGCCCCCTGAACGCTAGCGTGATCGGGATTTTTTGCCAGCAGGGGCTTCCATGAACCACGACGCTGCGCCCAAGCAGCTCACCTTCCGCGCAGTGGCCCTGGCCATCGTGCTGGCGGTGGTGCTGTCGGCCGCAAACGCCTACCTCGGTCTGTTCGCAGGCCTGACCATCGCCACCGCCATTCCCGCTGCGGTGATTTCCATGGGCGTGCTGCGCCTGCTGGGCGGTGGCTCCATCCTTGAAAACAACATCGTGCAGACCGGCGCCTCGGCCGGTTCGTCGATCGCCGCCGGTGTGATCTTCACCATCCCCGCGCTGGTGATCATGGGCTACTGGCCGGACTTCAAGTACTGGTGGGTGCTGGGCATCGCTGGTCTGGGTGGCCTGCTGGGCGTGCTGTTCTCGGTGCCGCTGCGCCGTTCGATGATCGTTGAAGATCCGCTGCCGTTCCCGGAAGGCAAGGCAGCAGCCGAAGTGCTCAAGGCCGGTGAGAACCCGGGCCCGGGCCTGAAGATCCTCGGCCTGTCGGCGGTGATCGGTGCCTTCGTCAAGCTGGCCGCGGAAAGCGGCATGCGCCTGATCCCGGACGCCTGGGCCACCTCGGCCTACGTCGGCAGCTCCAAGGTCACCGCCTTCATCGGCACCAACCTGTCGCCGGCGCTGCTGGGCGTGGGCTACATCGTCGGCCTCAATGTCGGCATCGTGGTGGTGTCCGGTTCGATCCTGACCTGGCACATCGCCATTCCGATCTACCAGGCGTTCTTCATGAACACCGATCCGGCACTGGCGGCGTCGGTTGCTGCGGCTTCTTCCACCGAGGCGGCATTCGCCATCTGGGGCGCGAAGATGCGCTACCTGGGCGTCGGCGCGATGCTGATCGGCGGCATCTGGACCCTGATCTCGCTGCGCAAGTCGCTGCTGAACGGCGTCAAGAGCGGCTTCGCTGCCGCCCGCAAGAGTGGTGGCCCGGTGCTGGCGCACACCGAGCGCGACCTGCCGATGAAGTGGATGCTGGTCGCCCTGGTGGTCTTCGTGCTGCCGCTGCTGGCGCTGTACCAGGCCATCGTCGGCCAGTGGCACGTGTCGATCCCGATGACCCTCATCATGATCGTCGCCGGCTTCCTGTTCGTGTCGGTCTCGGCCTACCTGGCCGGCCTGATCGGCTCGTCCAACAACCCCGTTTCGGGCATCACCATCTCCACCATCCTGTTCGCGTCGGCCGTGCTGGTCGTGCTGCTGGGCGCCGACGGCCTGAAGCCGGTGGGCGCCGGCGGTGCGCCGCTGGGTGCGGTGGCCGCGATCATGATCGGTGCGGTGGTGTGCTGCGCCGCCGCGGTCGGTGGCGACAACCTGCAGGACCTCAAGGCCGGCTACATCGTCGGTGCCACCCCGTGGAAGCAGCAGCTGATGCTGGGCATCGGTGCGTTCTCGTGCGCGCTGATCATGGCCCCGGTGCTGAACCTGCTGGCTACCGCCTACGGCATCGGCGTGAAGTCCGAGCTGCACCCGAACGCGCTGGCCGCGCCGCAGGCCAACCTGATGGCCTCGGTGGCCAAGGGCCTGTTCGGTGGCGAACTGCCGTGGACCTTCATCGGCATCGGTGCCGTGGTCGGTGCGGCCATCATCGCCTTCGACAGCTGGCTGAAGTCGCGCAACGCCCGCTTCCGCGTGCCGGTGCTGGCCGCCGCCATCGGCATCTACCTGCCGCTGGAACTGATGGTGCCGATCTTCCTCGGCGGCCTGATCGCTTACCTGGTCGAGCGCTTCCACAAGGTGCGTGCCGATGACGAAGAAGGCCGCGACCGCGTGCACAAGCCGGGCGTGCTGTTCGCCGCTGGCCTGATCACCGGTGAGGCGCTGATGGGCATCGCCATCGCGATTCCGATCGTGGTCAGCAGCCGTGCCGATGTGCTGGCCGTGCCGTTCCACCTGCCGGGCGCACAGTGGATCGGCCTGGCCGTGCTGTTCCTGGTCGGCTGGCTGATCTACCGCACCGGCAAGCGCGCCATGGCGTAAGGGCCATGGGGTCGGACCCCTTCCCGCAGGGAAGGGCTCTGACCCGGTAGCGCCGGCCGCTGGCCGGCAACCAGACAGATTGCCGGCCAGCGGCCGGCACTACCGCAAACCGCGCTACGGCGCGGTTTGCCTTTTCTGGCGAAGGTGTCGACCCGTCCCCGGCCATGACCGATGGCCTTGGCAGCCCCGGCCGCACGGGCCTACCATCGGTTTTTTGCCGTCCTGCGGAGACCCCGATGAAACTGCGTCATGCCCTGCTGCCACTGAGCCTGCTGGCCGCCCTGCCCAGCGTTGCCGCTGCCCGTGGCCTGGAAGTCCGCGACATGGTGGCCATGGATCGCGTCTCCGCGCCGGTACTGACCGCCGATGGTGGCACCGTGGTGTTCGCCAAGCGCAGCGTGGATGCCAACCTGAAGGCCTCCACCGCACTGTTCGCGCGCAACCTGCGCACGCGTGACGCGGCCCCGCCGAAGCAGATCACCCCGGCTGGCTGGAGCGTCAATTCCGCGTCGCTGTCGGCCGATGGCCAGACCGTGTATTTCCTCAGCGCCAAGAACGGCAGCCAGCAGCTGTACGCGCAGCCGATCAACGGCGGCACCCCGCGCCAGCTGACCGACTTCCCGGTGGACGTGGACAGCTACCACGTGTCGCCGCAGGACGACCGCGTGCTGTTCAGCGCCGGCGTGTTCCAGGCCTGTGCCTCGGACCTGGCCTGCACCGAGAAGAAGCTCAAGGACGTCGCCGGTGCCAAGGCCAGCGGCAAGGTCTTCGATTCGCTGTTCGTGCGCCACTGGGATACCTGGAACGACGGCCGCCGCAACACCCTGTTCGTGGCACCGCTGCCGGCAGCCAAGGCCGGTGCGGTCAAGGGCGCCTCGGCGCTGAGCGCGACCATCGACGGTGATGCGCCGTCAAAGCCGTTCGGTGGCAACGATGATTTCGCGTGGTCGCCGGATGGCGCCAGCGTGGTCGCCAGCATCCGCGTGGCCGGCAAGCAGGAGCCGTGGTCGACCAACTTCGACCTGTACCGCTTCGACGCGGCCGGCAAGCAGGCGCCGGTCAACCTGACCGCCTCCAACCCGGCCTGGGATGCCGGTCCGGTGTTCAGTGCCGACGGCAAGACCCTGTTCTACCGCGCGATGAAGCGCCCGGGCTTCGAGGCCGACCGCTTCGGCCTGATGGCGATGGACCTGGCCAGCGGCAAGACCCGCGAGATCGCGCCGCAGTGGGATCGCTCGGCCGGCGGCATCACCCTGTCCGCCGACGGCGCCAGCATCTACACCACTGCCGATGACCTCGGCGAGCACCCGCTGTTCCAGATCGACGTGGCCAGTGGCAAGGCCACCAAGCTGATCGGCGACGGCAGCGTGACCTCGGTCGACGTGGCCGGCAACAGCGTGGCGATCACCCGCAACAGCCTGAAGAGCAACGACCAGGTGCTGGTCGGCCTGCTGCCGGCCGCAGGCGAAGCCATCGGCGAGCTGCGCGCGCTGACCCCGGCCGCTGGCGACGTGCTGAAGGACGTCAGCTTCGGTGAGTACGAACAGTTCGAGTTCAAGGGCTGGAACAACGACACCGTGCATGGCTACGTGGTCAAGCCGCACAACTACCAGGAAGGCAAGTCGTACCCGGTCGCGTTCCTGATCCACGGCGGCCCGCAGGGCAGCTTTGGCAATGGCTGGAGCTACCGCTGGAATCCGCAGACCTATGCGGGCCAGGGCTACGCCGTGGTGATGATCGACTTCCACGGTTCCACTGGCTACGGCCAGGCGTTCACCGATGCGATCAGCCAGCACTGGGGCGACCGCCCGCTGGAAGACCTGCAGAAGGGCTGGGATGCGGCGCTGAAGAAGTACTCCTTCCTCAACGGTGACAAGGCCTGTGCGCTGGGCGCCAGCTACGGCGGCTTCATGGTCAACTGGATCGCCGGCAACTGGAACAGCCCGTTCAAGTGCCTGGTCAACCACGACGGCGTGTTCGACCAGCGCATGATGGGCTACGCCACCGAAGAACTGTGGTTCACCGAGTGGGAGCAGGGCGGTACCCCGTACCAGAAGGCCGCGAACTACGAGAAGTTCAACCCGGTCAACCACGTGGCGGACTGGAAGAAGCCGATCCTGGTCATCCATGGCCAGCAGGACTTCCGCATCCCGGTCGAGCAGGGCCTGGCCGCGTTCACCGCCGCCCAGCGCCAGGGCATCGAATCGAAGTTCCTGTACTTCCCGGATGAAAACCACTGGGTGCTGAAGCCGAACAACAGCATCCTGTGGCATGACACCGTCAATGCCTGGCTGAAGCAGCACATCGGCAATTGATGAGTACAGCGCCGCCCTTTGGGGCGGCGCTTTTGCTTACGGGTAGTGCCGGCCGCTGGCCGGCAACCACATGCTGCTTCCACCCATACCGGATTGCCGGCCAGCGGCCGGCACTACCAGGAGCGCCCGCATGATCCAGAACGACATCGTCGTCTTCGGTTTGATCGCCGCCACCCTGGGCGCCGTGTTCTGGACCGCTTCGCGCGAGCAGGGCCTGTGGAAACGCTTCTACACGTTCGTGCCGGCACTGCTGCTGTGCTACCTGATTCCCGGCATCTACAACACCGCCGGCCTGATCGACGGGCAGAACACCAAACTCTACAACCCGATCGCGCGCGACATCCTGCTGCCTGCGGCGCTGATCCTGCTGACGCTTGCGGTGGACATCAAGGGCATCCTGCGGCTCGGCCCGAAACTGGTGCTCATGTACCTGGGCGCCTCGGCCAGCATCATGCTCGGCGCGGTAGTGGCCTTCCTGCTGATGCGCGCCGTGCATCCGGAAACCGTGGCCGGTGACACCTGGGCCGGCATGGCGGCGCTGGCCGGCAGCTGGATCGGCGGCGGTGCCAACATGCTGGCGATGCGCGAAGTGTTCGACGTCAACGCGACCACGTTCGGCCAGTTCGCGGTGGTCGATGTCGGTGTCGGTTACGTGTGGATGGCGGCGCTGATCTTTCTTGCTGGTCGTGCGGCGAAGATCGACGCGCGCAGTGGCGCCGATACCTCGGCCATCGATGAGCTGAAGGAGCGCATCGCGCGCTTCCAGGCCGAGCACGAGCGCATTCCCAGCCTCACCGACCTGATGCTGATCGTGGCGGTGGCCTTCGGCGGCGTCGGCCTGTCGCATGCGATTGGCGCGCCGCTGGCGGCCTGGTTCAAGACCAACGTCGGCTGGGCCTCGCAGTTCAGCCTGGATGCGCCGTTCGTGTGGGTGGTGGTGTTGTCGACCACCTTGGGCCTGAGCCTGAGCTTCACCCGTGCCCGCAACCTGGAAGGCGCGGGCGCATCGCGTCTGGGCTCGCTGCTGTTGTACTTCCTGATCGCCTGCATCGGCATGCAGATGGATCTGCTGGCGCTGCTGGACCGCCCATGGCTGTTCCTGCTCGGCCTGATCTGGATTGCCGTGCACATCGTGCTGCTGTGGTGCCTGGGCAAGCTGCTGAAGGTGCCGTTCTTCTACTTCGCCATCGGATCTCAGTCGAACATCGGTGGCCCGGCTTCGGCGCCGGTGGTGGCTGCAGCGTTCCATCCGGCGCTGGCGCCGGTGGGCGTGTTGCTGGGCACGATGGGCTACGCCACGGGAACCTACCTGGCCTACGTCGTCGGCATCACCCTGCGCGCGCTGGCAGGGCAGGGGTAATGGGTATTGGGGTCAGATCCCTTTTGCGCAGCAAAAGGGATCTGACCCCGGTTCACGGTGGATCACGCCACCGGCAACCCGCGTTCGATCAACCACGCCTTCGCGTCTTCGGCGTCCTGCTCGAACCGCGCCGAGTGAAAAGAGGGGCGCCGCAAGGTCCGGCGCGTCGCCACGCGCCCGTGGCCAACCGCGCCCGCGGCTTTACGCCACCGGCAACCCGCGTTCGATCAACCACGCCTTCGCGTCTTCGGCGTCCTGCTCGAACCACGCCTGCGTAGACCCCAGCCGATACGTATACCCCCAGGCATCCATGTCAGCCATCAGCCGCTGGCTGCCGACACCAGCCAGCTGTCCGGCCAGCACGATCTGCAGATAGCAGGTGGCGTCTTCCTCGGCCACCGAGTCGGTGGCGTCGGTATGCACCTGCGCACGCCGCTCCGGCGGCAGCACGATCAGATGGCAGGCTTCGTGCAGCATCGAGTGCACGGGCGTGTCATCGCGCACGTACACGTTGCTGGCGATGATGCCGGCCTCGGGCTCGCCCCAGTAGCTGCCGGGAATCGGTTCACCGGCTGCGACGTGGTGCAGCTGCAGGCCATGTGCGGCGAGCAGGCACTGCGCATCGGCGAAGGCGATGTCGCCCACGCAGGTGATGTCCACGGCGGTTGTCGTATCGGTCATGCGGGTCAGGCAGCCCCGCCCGTGCAGGCACGGGCGGGGCTGAGCATCAGGGTTTGTCCGGGCCTTCAGGCAGCGCCACGGAGATGTCCAGCACATCGTGCTGGCCATCCTTCACCAGGTCGACCTTCACTGCATCGACGTCGATGTTCACGTACTTCTTGATCACTTCCAGCAGCTCGCGCTGCAGCAGCGGCAGGTAATCGGGGCCACCGCGGTTGCTGCGCTCCTGCGCGATGATGATCTGCAGGCGGTTCTTGGCGGTTTCGGCGGTGGTCTTCTTCGCTTTGAGGAAATCAAACAGGCCCATGCTTACCCTCCGAACAGCTTGCTGAAGAAGCCCTTCTTCTCGACGTTGGTGAAGCGCATCGGGCGTTCTTCGCCGAGGATGCGCGCGACGGCGTCGTCATAGGCCTGGCCGGCTGCGGACTCGACATCCAGGATGACCGGCTCGCCCTTGTTGGAGGCGTTGAGCACGTCACCCGACTCGGGGATCACGCCGATCGCCTTCAGGCCGAGCACTTCCTCGACGTCGGCGATGCTGAGCATCTCGCCGCTTTCCACGCGCAGCGGGGTGTAGCGGGTCAGCAGCAGGAAGGCCGGCACGTCCTGGCCGGACTCGGCCTTGTGGGTCTTGGAGTCGAGCAGGCCGATGATGCGGTCCGAGTCGCGCACCGACGACACTTCCGGGTTCACCACCACCACGGCGCGGTCGGCGAAGTACATCGCCAGGAAGGCGCCCTTCTCGATGCCGGCCGGGGAGTCGCAGATGATGTAATCGAAGCCGTCGGCGGCCAGGTCCTTCAGGACCTTGCCCACGCCTTCCTGGGTCAGTGCGTCCTTGTCGCGGGTCTGCGAGGCGGCCAGCACGTACAGGTTCTCGAAGCGCTTGTCCTTGATCAGGGCCTGCTTGAGGGTCGCTTCGCCGTGCACGACGTTGACGAAGTCGTACACCACGCGGCGTTCGCAGCCCATGATCAGATCGAGGTTGCGCAGGCCGACGTCGAAGTCGATCACCGCCACCTTCTTGCCGCGCCGTGCCAGGCCGCAGGCCAGGCTCGCGCTGGAAGTGGTCTTGCCGACGCCGCCCTTGCCGGAGGTGACTACGATGATTTCAGCCAAAGGACTTCTCCTGATGATTCTGTTTGGGTGCTGCGTCAGTCCAGCGCAGCGATCTTGATCTGGTCCTGTTCCAGCCACACCTGCACGGCTTTGCCGCGCAGGTTGTCCGGGACATCGTCCAGTACCTTGTAATGGCCTGCAATGGCGACCAGTTCCGCATGGAAATCACGGCAGAAGATGCGTGCCGCGGTGTTGCCCTGGGCCCCTGCCAGCGCGCGGCCGCGCAGGGTGCCGTAGATATGGATGCTGCCATCGGCAATGACTTCGGCGCCGGCGCCGACGGTGGCCATCACGGTCAGGTCGCAGTTCTCCGCGTACAGCTGCTGGCCTGAACGCACGTTGCCCAGCTGCATGCGGCCCGGCTGCGGGGCGGCGGCGTCGGCGACCTTTGCCACGGGCGCGGCGGGGGCCGGTTTCGGCTCGGCACGCACGACGCGGCGCGGTTCCGCTGCCGGCGGTGGCGGGGCCGGTTCGGCCTCGGCACGCTCGTACTGGGCGCGGAACTTGGCCAGCAGCGGAAGGCCGAGCTGCTGCGAGAGCAGATCGACCGCGCTGGTGCCGTAGGCCAGTGCCACCGGCAACACGCCGGCGCTGCGCAGGCCATCGACCAGCGCCTGTGCGGTGGCCGCGTCCGGCACCTGGCTCAGGCCGCCGAAGTCGAGGATCACTGCCGCGCGGCCGAACAGTTTCGGTGCGCGGGTCACGCGCTCGTGCATTTCCTGCACGAGACGCTCGACATCAAGGGTACGGATGCGCAGATTGGCGATGCCTACCTGGCCGATCTTCAGTTCACCGGCCTGTTCGTAATCGAAATTCACCGCCACGCTCAGGTCCCCGTCGGTCGCTGTGCCTGCGCCGGCAGTTGCCGGGCGCGTGTCCATGCCACATCCGGCAGCTTGCCACGATAGGTCTCCTGGACCCACGGGTAGCTGCACAGTTCCTTGGCCAGCATGCTGGCACGCACGTCAACCTG
Source organism: Stenotrophomonas sp. WED208 (assembly GCF_040984485.1). Lineage (NCBI taxonomy): Bacteria > Pseudomonadati > Pseudomonadota > Gammaproteobacteria > Lysobacterales > Lysobacteraceae > Stenotrophomonas > Stenotrophomonas sp. WED208. Next base: position 3,414,116 of record NZ_JAZARB010000001.1, on the reverse strand, counting down.
GGCCATGGTGTTCTGGCCCAGCTCGCGGAAGCCGAAGCTGCCGTGGAAGAGCAGGGCGGCATCGGCGCCATGGTCGAGGAAGACCTCGCAGGTCATCTGCGGGTAGCGCAGCTCGGCGAAGCTCTGCGCGTCGGCATAGAACGCACGGCCGACGCCACCGCCACGCCGGCGGCTGGCGACCACGATGCGGTCGATGTAGAAGAAGGGGGTGTCCAGCTGCTGCTTGAACCAGGCGAAATTGCTGCTGTCGTGCTGGCTGTCGCTGCCGAAGCCGATCAGGAATCCGGCCAGGTTGCCGTCGCGCTCGGCGACGCGGAAGTACTCAGCGGTTTCGTAGAACAGGCGCAGGCGGGCCGCATCCAGGGGAAGGATGGCCAGGCCAGCGTTGTTGTTCAAAGCCAGGACGGAATCGAGCTCGTGCTCGCGCACGTCGCGGATGACAATCGACATTGTGACTCCGTGGGGTAACGCGGTTGGTCCATCAAAGGACCCTGCGCACGATTATTGCATGCCCGGGGTGGGCTGCGGCATGAACAGGCGACCGGGCAGGCATGACTTCCGTGGGGTGCGGTACGCGGGCGTGGCCCGTAGAGTGCTGGCATGTTGGGAGTCCTCAGCCATACCCGTGTCCTCCGCCTGGCCGGCCTGTTCACCTGGGTCATGGTCGGCCTGCCGCTGGCGTACTCGCAGTTCGAGAACCTGCACAGCCGCAACGACATGGGCGGCTGGGCGATCCTGCTGTTCGTCGCCTACCTGTCCTTCGGCACCGCCTATTACTGGCTGACCCGCATCCTGCGCAGCGACAGCCACACCAGCTGGCTGGACCGCGGCCTGTTGCTGCTGCTGACGATCTCGGCGCTGGGGGTCAGCTTCCTCAGCGGCTCGGGCCTGGGCAGCATCCTGATGATGGTCGCCGCGGGGGTCATCCCGTGGATGCTGTCGATACGACTGGGCGTGCTGTGGCTGCTGGTCAGCCAGCTGGCGGTGGCACCGGTCTACTACATGCTGCTGCGCTTCCCGCTGTTCGAAGCAGTGATGCAGTCGCTGTTGTACGGCGGCTTTTCCATGTTCATCTTCGTGACCAGCCTGGTCGCCCGCCAGCAGACCGAGGCCCGCGACGAGCAGCGCCGGCTCAATTCGGAACTGCGCGCCACCCGGGCCCTGCTGGCCGAGAGCGCCCGGGTCAACGAGCGCACCCGCATCTCGCGCGAGCTGCATGACCTGCTCGGGCACCAGTTGACCGCGCTGACCCTGAACCTGGAAGTGGCCAGCCACCTGGCCGAGGGCCAGGCCCTGGAACATGTAAAGCGTTCGCATGGCCTGGCCAAGCTGCTGCTGGGCAACGTGCGCGAGGTGGTCAGCCAGCTGCGCGAGACCGGTGCCATCGATCTGGCAGCGGCCCTGCGTCCGCTGACCGAGAACGTGCCCTCGCTGGACATCCAGCTGGAGATCGAGGACCCGCTGAACGTCGAAGACCCGCAGCGGGCCCACGTGCTGCTGCGCTGTACCCAGGAGATCATCACCAACGCGGTACGCCACGCCGGTGCCCGCCACCTGTGGATCAAGGTGTACCGTGAAGCCCCCGACCGGGTGGTGGTGGAGGCCCGCGACGACGGCGTCGGCGCGGATATGGTCAATGTAGGCAATGGCTTGCGCGGCATGCGCGAGCGCCTGCAACAATGTGGTGGCCAGCTGCAGATCGAGACCCGCCCCGGCGAAGGATTCCGGCTGCGGGCGACGGTGCCGGCAACGGTGCTGGTGGCTGCCCTTACCAAGGTTCCTGAAGGAGTACGTTGATGATTCGCGTCTGCCTGGTCGACGACCAAACCCTGGTGCGGCAGGGAATCCGCTCCCTGCTGGCGCTCGACGACGGCATCGAGGTGGTGGCCGAGGCCGGCGATGGCCGGCAGGCGGTCGAGCTGATACCGCAGGTGCGTCCCGATGTGGTGCTGATGGACATGCGCATGCCGGTGATGTCCGGGCTGGAGGCGCTGCAGGTGCTGTCGCGCCAGGAGCAGCTGCCGCCGACCATCATCCTCACCACCTTCGACGACGACCAGCTGGTGCTGGCCGGGCTCAAGGCCGGTGCCAAGGGCTACCTGCTCAAGGACGTCACCCTGGCGCAGCTGGTCGGTGCCATCCGCACCGTGGCAGACGGCGGTTCGCTGGTGCAGCCTGCCGTGACCCAGCGCCTGCTGTCCGGCCTGGAGCACATGCGCAACGAGTTCGTCAGCCTGGACCGCCCGGACCCGCTGACCGACCGCGAGACCGAGATCCTGCGGTTGATGGCCAGTGGCTTCTCCAACAAGGAGATCGCCAACTCGCTGGGTGTGGCCGAAGGCACCATCAAGAACCACGTGTCCAACATTCTCTCCAAGCTGGGCGTCCGCGACCGTACGCGTGCCGTACTGAAGGCGTTCGAACTCCAGCTGGTCTGAGAAAAATCGTTCCGGTACAAAGACTTGGGTGATGGTCAGGGACTGCGGCCAAGGTTGCCCCCTACTGGCCGGTAGCGGTATGCGTTACCCTTCGAATTCTTTGTCCATACAAATACGCAGCCGGCAGGGAAACCGGTGCGCCAATCCCGATAAACAATGCCCGCGAAGCCTGCTAGGATTGGCGCTTCGCTTCAATCAACCCGGCCGTGGGATCGGCCCCGGAGACTCTCTGAATGACCCGTATTATCGAGTTCCTGATCGCCTTGGGGATCGTGGCTGGCCTGTTCGTCATCATTGGCGTATGTCTGCCGGGCGAGCGTCACATCACCGAAAGCATCGAGACCAACCGCAAGATGACGATCGTGTACGACACGGTCAGCAGCCTGCGCCGCTTCAAGGACTGGAACCCGCTGGTACTGCGCGATCCCGCCGTTGAACTGAAGCTGTCCGGCCCGGCCTCCGGCGTCGGTGCCACCCTCGACTTCACCTCCAAGGACCTGGGTACCGGCTCCTGGAAGATCACCGAAGCCGAAGAGAACAAGCGTGTTGCGATCGCCATCGATGACGCCACCAAGGGTCACGACAAGATCACCACCTTCACTCTGGAGCCGACCGGCAAGGGTGGCCGCAACGTCAAGATCACCCAGGACTACTCGGTGAAGTACGGCTTCGACCTGTTCGGCCGTTATGCCGGCCTGTATGTCAGCCGTCAGATCGGCGACGACATCAAGATGGGTCTGTCGCGTATGGCCAACATGCTGGCCAGCGTTCCGAACGTCGACTACCGCACCCCGGAAGCTCCGCTGACCGATCTGGCCATCGTCGATGTGCCGGCTGAAGACCTGCTGGTCGTCAACGCCGGTAACGTGGACCGCGGTCAGGACACGATCACCAAGTCGATCAAGGACAACCAGGAGTGGATCAAGCGCGTGATGGAGGCCAATGGCCTTGAAGCCGCCGGTCCGTTCCGCATCGTCACCACCGACTTCGGCCAGGAGAAGTACGCCTTCGACATCGCCCAGCCGGTGAAGAAGAAGGGTGCTGAAGGTGCCACCGCTGAAGAGCTGACCGTCAAGATCGACGGCGGCGCTCCGGTCAAGTACGTGCACGTGGCTCCGCACCGTTCGGCGCATGCGGCCTACACCGGCCACATGGCGGGTCTGGACGTGGCCCGCAACGGCCTGCGCGCCTGGGCCGTGACCTCCGGCAACGAAGTGATCGACCGTCCGTACGAATCCTGGAAGGACGGTATCGACAAGTCGTTCACCCCGGAAGGTACCTACGACATCTACTGGGCCGTCAAGTAAGCCTCGGCTGACCCATGTAGTGCTGGACACGAAAACGCGCCGCTTACTGCGGCGCGTTTTTTTTCATCTGGCGCCCGGCAAGGGGCGCTGTGCAAGGAGCCCACATGTTCAATCTCGAACGTCGCGCACGTAAGCCTTCCCTGTTGGCCTGCCTCGGTGCGCTGCTGGCAGCTGCTTCGATCGGCCTGTCCGCCTACGCGTCGCACGGTGTGGCCGATCCGTTGGCGCAGCAGCATCTGAACATGGCGGCGTTGTACGCGTTCGCGCATGGCGCGGTGCTGGTGGCGCTGGGGCCGCGCGCGCACGGGGTGATCGCGCACCTGGCGCTGTACGTGCTGCTGCTGGGTGTCCTGGTGTTTTCCGGCAGCCTGGTGGGGGGCGCGTTGTGGCAATGGCCGACGCGGATGGCGCCGATCGGTGGCACCAGCATGATGGCCGGATGGGTGCTGCTGGCGATCAATGCGTTGAGGCGGTAGCAGCAATCCGGGGAGGAACCGAGCATGGCTCGGCTCTACATGGGATTTGCGTCGGCAGCTTTGTAGAGCCGAGCCATGCTCGGCTTCGAGCGAAGCGACCCGCTTTTGTCTTTGCTCTCTTGTTCCATTCCGTGGCGGACGCACACGGAAACTGTCAGAGGCCGGGCGGGTGGGCTGGGCAGGGGTATCCGCGCCATGGATGGCGCGGCTAAGCCTCCAGGGACGGATTCACGGCGTCCCCTGCCCAGCCTACCCGCCCGGACAGCTCCATGAATTTCGCCGTGCAGCCGCCACGAGGGGCTCAGCCGTTGGCCGGTCTCCAGCACCAGTGCCACGGTTCGTAGACGATCCCGTGCGGGTTGTCGCGCGGGTAGCTCAGATGGAAACCATGGCCGCCGGCATGCACCTGCAGCCACGCAAACGCATCAGTGGCTTCGAACGATTCTTCGGCCGGGGCATCGCCCGGTGTGCCGATGTCCAGCGCATGGCCGCTGTGGTGTTCACTGAAACCCGGGGCGGCATTGACCTTCAGGATCTCGGTCACGCTCAAGCCGCGCGCAAGCTTCCGTTCGAAGATGCCCAACTGGTAGGCATGGCTGCGGAAGCCGGAAATCGCATCCAGCGCGATGCCGTCCTGCGCGGCGTGCAGGCGCATCCGCCGCCAGCCCTGTGCTGCGCCACGGCGCAGCCACAACGGGCGGGCGAAGCGGTCGCGGCCGGCGAAGTGCAGCAGGCAGGGTTCGGGCTCCAGCGGCAGGCCACTGCCGTCGGCATAGCGCTGTGCGTCCAGGCCAAGCTGCTGCAGGCGCTGCTGCAACCCGGCCAGCGGCAGCCACTGTTCTTCCAGCGTGGCACCGAATGGCCGTGCCGCTGTTGCATCCAACAGCGCCAGCGCTTCCTCGACTCCGGTCTCGCGCGGCAGGCGCGGCACCATCGAATGCACGCCGTGCGGCAGTACGGCCGCCAGGTAGCGGCCATCTTGCTTGCGCCGCAGCACCCAACGCGCCTGTGACAGCAGCCGTGCATCCAGGTTGCTGCGCGCGCGCAGCAGGTCGGCGGGCCACACTTCGATGGCCTCGGTATTGATCAGCAGGGGCGGGCGTCGTTGCATCGCCGCAGCTTACTGCCGTGGCGCCGACGCGGCCACCTTGTGCAGCGCATCGAGCAGCGCCTGCGGCCGTTCCACGCTGAGCAGCAACGTGCTGCCATCGCTGACTGGCAGGGCGAGGACACGCGCACGGTCGGTGACCAGGGCGAAGCCCTTGCCGCCGCCCTGCAGGCGGAAGTGGCCCGAGTAGAAGCCCGGCATTGAATAGCCATTGGTCTTGACACGGATGCCATAGCGGCGGTCACGCTGCAGGTCGACCACCTCGGCCTGCTCCAGCCGCAGCTGCGCCACCGGCACGCGCCGCCGGTACATCGTCGAGCGCACGTCCAGCACGTTGCCGGCCAGTTCCACGCGGCGACGGAAGAACGCGGCCCCCAGCCCGATGCCGAGCGCGGCGATCATCAGCAAGCTCCATGCCGCGCTGCCGCCCATCCGGAACCAGGGTGGCGACAGCGTTACTTCGATCCAGGGTGCGCTCGCCGGCGCCTTGTACAGCTGCGCATACACGCAGACCACGAAGGCAGCCAGCAGCGGCAGCACGATCCAGAGCACGCGCAGCGGCGAGCTCTCGGCCACGTCAAATGGTTTCGGATCGCTGGCGCCCATGGTTCAGGCCTCCTTCTTGAACACCAGCATCGCCGGGCGCATCGGCGCCGGGATGATGATGTTGACCAGTTCCCAGCCCAGTTGGCCCTGGCGGCTGAGTTCGGCCTGGATGTCCTCGGCCTTGTGCAGGCCCATCATGGATGTCTTGACCTCGATGGTCTGGTAGCTCCAGCGCTTGCTCATTCCTTGTCCTCCGGCGATGGCGTGGGTTTCGGCAGGCGTCCTGCCTTGCGCAGGGCGTCGCGCAGCACGTATTCGATCTGCGCGTTGAGGCTGCGCAGCTCATCGTCAGCCCAGCGCTGTGCCGCGGCCAGGACCTCGGCATTGATGCGCAGCGGATAGGCTTTCTTCTCACTCATGAAAACTCCTGGCGGGGCGGTGGGGCGCCCCGTTGCGAGGGTGGTTCAGTACAGCGAACCGGCGTTGACGATCGGCTGGGTGCCGCGGTCCGAGCACAGCACGGTCAGCAGGTTGCTGACCATGTGCGCCTTGCGTTCCTCGTCCAGCTGCACCACGCCGTTCTTCTGCAGTTCGGCCAGGGCCATCTCGACCATGCCGACCGCACCGGCAACGATGCGCGTGCGCGCGGCGATCACCGCGTTGGCCTGCTGCCGCTGCAGCATCGCCTGGGCGATTTCGGCGGCGTAGGCGAGGTGGCTGATGCGCGCATCGATCACCTGCACGCCGGCGTCGGCCAGGCGCTCGGCCAGTTCGTTCTTCAAATGCTGGGAAATCTCGCTGGCGTGGCTGCGCAGGGCCAGCTGGCCATCCTCATGCTGGTCGTAAGGGTAGCTGGTGGCCATCGCGCGCAGCGCCGATTCGGACTGGATGTGCACGAAGCTCTCGTAGTCGTCCACGTTGTAGACCGCCTCGGAGGCGTCGATCACCTGCCAGACGATCACCGCGGCGATCTCGATCGGGCTGCCGTCGAGCTCGTTGACCTTCAGCTTGCCGCTCTCGAAGTTGCGCACGCGCTGGCTGACCCGGCGCTTGGCATAGAAGGGGTTGTTCCAGCGCAGGCCGTTGTCCTTCACGGTGCCCACGTACTTGCCGAACAGGCTCAGTACCGCCGCCTGGTTGGGCTGGATGGTGTACAGGCCGGCGAGGATGAAGACGCCCAGCGCCACCAGCAGCACGCCCAGCAGCATCAGCAGCAGGTTGGGCGAGCCGGTGCTGGCCTTGGCTGCCACGCCCACCACGAACAGGGCAGCGCCGGCGAGGGCGACGAGCAGGGCGCCGGCCAGCGTGCCGAGGCCGTTGAGGGAAGACAGCGACTTCTCTTTCATGGCAGTACGTCCTTGAGGGTTCGGAATGAAGATATCAAAGTGATATCACTTGTCGACTACCGTTCGTCGGATGCCGTGGCCGGGACAGTCGGCCAGCTAGAATGCCCACCCGCCTTCACATCGCTGCTGGAACCGCCATGGCCAAGCTTGGAACTCCGTTGTCCCCCTCCGCCACCCGCGTGCTGCTGCTGGGGTCGGGCGAACTCGGCAAGGAGGTGGCCATCGAGCTGCAGCGGCTGGGCGTGGAAGTGATCGCCGCCGACCGCTATGCCGATGCCCCGGCCATGCAGGTCGCGCACCGCTCGCACGTGATCGACATGCTCGATGCGATGGCCCTGCGTGCCCTGATCGCCCAGGAGCAGCCGCACCTGGTGGTACCGGAGATCGAGGCCATTCACACCGAAACCCTGGTCCAGCTGGAACAGGAGCAGGGCCTGCGGGTGATCCCGACCGCGCGTGCCGCACGCCTGACCATGGACCGCGAAGGCATCCGCCGCCTGGCTGCTGAGACCCTGGGCCTGCCGACCTCGCCGTACCGTTTCGTGGATACCGAAGCCGAGTACCGCGCCGCCGTGGCCGCCATCGGCCTGCCGTGCGTGGTCAAGCCGGTGATGTCATCCTCGGGCAAGGGCCAGAGCACCCTGCGCAGCGAGGCGGACATCGCACCCGCCTGGGACTATGCGCAGACCGGTGGTCGTGCCGGTGCCGGCCGCTGCATCGTCGAAGGTTTCATCGATTTCGATTACGAGATCACCCTGCTGACCGTGCGCCATGCCGGCGGCACCTCGTTCTGCGCGCCGATCGGCCATCTGCAGAAGGATGGCGATTACCGCGAAAGCTGGCAGCCGCAGCCGATGTCGAGCAAGGCGCTGGCGCGTGCCGAAGAGATTTCGCGCGCGATCACCGACGACCTCGGCGGCTGGGGCCTGTTCGGTGTCGAGCTGTTTGTGAAGGGCGACGAGGTGTGGTTCAGCGAAGTGTCGCCGCGCCCGCACGACACCGGCCTGGTGACGCTGGTCTCGCAGGAGCTGAGCGAGTTCGCGCTGCATGCGCGCGCCATCCTCGGCCTGCCCATTCCGGTGATCCGCCAGAGCGGCCCGTCGGCCTCGTGCGCGCTGCTGGCGCATGGCGAAGGCGTGCCGTACTTCAACAACGTGGCGGCCGCGCTGCAGGTGCCGGACACCGCCGTGCGCCTGTTCGGCAAGCCCAGCGTGCACGGCCACCGCCGCGTCGGCGTGACCCTGGCGCGCGCGGAAACCATCGACGAAGCGCGTGCCATCGCGCGTGATGCCGCCGAAGCCATCGGCGTCGAATTGCGCCCCTGAAAAAGCAGCGACGACCGACGGTCGTCGCCTACCGGATTCCGGTGGGTACCGACCGTTGGTCGGTACCGATCTCCTGAAGCGCTGAGCCATGCTCGGCTGCTTTACCAGGTGACGCTTTCAGCCCGCCGAATGGCCTGCATTTTTAACTGTGCGCAATGAGTTAATGGATTGCTGTTGGTGGCCGGGGCGGGCCGGCAGTGGGCTTGCTGCAAGGTCACTTAGAATTCACGCTAGACAAGCGAGCTGAAAGCGACATCTGGTTGAGCGTCAGAATCCTGCGTGCTTTATCTTCTGCCAAATGAATGCCAAACACACCTCAGGAGAAGGCTTGGACGAGCGGCTTACATCAGCGCTACCTGCCTTGTATCACCGAATTGGCCAATCACTGATTGATGCCGTACCTACCGACCAATGCGGAATCTGGTTGAACTTCGAGATCATCAAGAATGCTTGGTCGGGTTGGGCGTTCTACCGCAAGCCGTCAGGCTCATACGGCCATCTAGAGCTTCCAGATGCTGCGGAAGCAGCGCTTCTGGAGATGCATCAGCTCTTTTCGCAATGGCACCATGCACTCTGGACGAGTTTGACGTTTCATCTGGATCCAGAGAACAAGATGGAAATCGAGCTCGGATATGAGCCGCTTTCTGAAGATGCGTTTATCGATTCCCAGGGCCGGGAGCAGGCTTGGCAGGATCGCTACCTTGGAGCAGGGGCGCAGATAGACTGGCAGGGCTACTGAGCCTGGTTGGTTGAAGCAGCCGAGCATGGCTCGCCTCTACAGGGCCCTTGGAACGCGGTGGCTGCATTCCGGTGGGTACCGACCGTTGGTCGGTACCCCATCGACACCGGTTACGGCTTCACGTCCACCCACACCAGGTGGTGGTCGCTGCCATCGGCGATCTTCGCTTCGGGGCTTTCATTGGCCGGCCAGAAGATGCCGCTGCCCACGTATTCGAAACCGGTCGAGGGCAGCACGTAGTCCAGGCGCATGGTGCCGGACTTCGGGCCGAAATCGCCAGTGGCGTGGAACGGTGCGCCCTTGCGCTCGATGCCCTTGGCCGCATAGGCCAGGCTGGTCTGCTCGCCACCGACGCTGCGCGGGGTGGGGTAGCGCAGCACGCGGGCGTTCTCGATCAGTTCGACGATCGCCTCATGGCGGCCATCGCCGTCGACCGGGTCGTTGTTGAGGTCGCCGAGGATCACGAAGCGCGCGTCCTGCGCCAGGCCGCCGCACTGGCCCTTGTCGTCGCACAGCCACGGCTTGTCACCCTTGGACAGGTATTCCTGCCACAGGCGCAGTTCGTCGTGGTTGCGCGCGGCGTTGCGCTTTTCCGGGCCGTCGAACACCGGCGGGGTCGGGTGCGAGACCAGCGCGTGCACCACGCCGGCCGGGGTCTTCACCGGCACGTCCCAGTGCGACTTCGACGACAGCCGCAGCTGCGACCACACGTGGTCGTTGTAGAAGCTCTTGCCGGTGCGCGGGTCGACCGGACGGATCGCGCCCGGCATCGCGCTCCACTTCAGCAGCTGGAAGCTGCGCACCTTGGCTTCATCGATCGGGTAGCGCGACAGCACCAGCATGCCGTACTGGCCCGGGTGCAGGCCGTAGCCCCAGGCATCGTTGCCGCGGCTGCGGCCTTCACCGCCGACCACGCCGTTGTTGTCCAGGTCCAGGCCGCTGGGCACGCCGGTATTGACCGGCGCCAGGTAGCGGTAGGCGAAGTGCAGCGGCTTGCCGCCACCGGGCTGGGCGACGTCCAGGTAGCGCTTCTGGAACAGGTCGGCGGCGCGATGGGCGTCGTCGAAGTCGAATTCGTTCAGCAGCACCAGGTCCGGGCGCACCTGCTGCAGCACCGCGGCGATCTTGCGTGCGTGCTCGCTGTCGCCTTCCAGTTCCTTGATCAGGCCACCGGCGTCATCGGAGTACAGCGAGGTGTTGTAGGTGGCCAGGCGCAGCGCAGCGGACGGCTTTTCGGTCATCGCAGGGGACGTGGCGAAGGCGGGGGCGGTGGCGCCGCAGAGCAGGGCCAGGGCGAGGATCAGGGGTTTGGCGTTCATGGGCCGTATTGTGCACCCGGCCCGGTGTCAGCGGTTTGTCAGCGCCCGTCCAGATCGTTGTCGAAATCGTGCCAGCGGCGGCCATCGTAGGCCTCCAGCGGATGGAAGCGGCGCTTGTAGTCCATCTTCTGGTGGCCGCGGATCCAGTAGCCCAGATAGACGTGCGGCAGGCCCTCGCGGCGGGCCCACTCGATCTGCTGCAGGATCGCGAAGGTACCCAGCCCGCGCGCGGCGTGGTCCGGGTCGAAGAAAGTGTAGACCGCCGACAGGCCGTGTTCGGTGACGTCGGTCACCGCCACCCCCAGCAGCTGGCTGGGTTGGCCGTCGTGGCCGGGCAGGCGCATCTCCATGAAGCGGGTGTGCGACCAGCTGCCGATCAGGAACTGCTCGAACTCGTGCGGGCCGTGGTCATCCATGCCGCCGTTGGCATGGCGGTGGGTGAGGTAGCGGTGGTACAGCGCGAACAGGTCGTCGCGGGCGGTGGCGGCGGTGATCCGCACCTCCAGGTCGTCATTGCGGGCGGCACAGCGGCGTTGGCTGCGATCCGGGGCGAAGCGCGCCACCGGAATGCGCACTGCCACGCAGGCCTGGCAGTGCGCGCAATGCGGCCGGTAGACCAGGTCGCCGCTGCGGCGGAAGCCCCAGCTCAGTGCCAGCGGGTACAGGCCGCCAAGGCGGCGATCGTGCGGGTCCAGCACCAGGTCGCGCGCCACCCGGTCCGACCAGTACCCGCAGGGGTGCTCGCCGGTCTGGAAAAGTCGCAGTTCGTCGTCTCTGTCGCCATGTATCGCCATAGGCACAGCATAGCCCCAGCCTGTCGCAGTGGTGGCGACTGTCCGCCGGATGAATGGAACCGGCAGTGGCGTCAACCGATGTCGCGCCCGGGCGTTCTTGTTCCCCGAGGGTGAAGTGATCACCCCGACGCTGTTCCCATCCCCAGGAGTGACCTCATGATCCGTACCCCTCTGTTGTTGGCCCTGCTGCTCGGCACTTCCGCTTCCGGTATCGCGCTTGCGGCCGACACCCCGACCACGCCCGCGCAGCGTCCGGCCAAGCTGGACACCAACGGCGACGGCGTCATCGACCGCAGCGAGGCGGCTGCCAACCCGCGCCTGGCCGCGAAGTTCGACGAGCTGGACAAGAACAAGGACGGCAAGCTTTCGCGCGATGAGTTGCCGCGCTGGAAGCACGGTCGCCGTGGCCACGGCGGTGAGCGCTGGGCCAAGCTGGACGTCAACAAGGACGGTCGCATCAGCCGCGAGGAGGCCAAGGCCGACCCGCGCCTGGCCGCGCGCTTCGACCAGCTCGATCTCAACAAGGACGGCTACCTGGACAAGGCAGATCGCGAGCTGCGCATGAAGCAGCGCCGTGACGCCTGGTTCGCTGCCGCCGACACCAACAAGGACGGCCAGCTGAGCAAGGCCGAGTTCGATGCGGCCAAGGGCCCGATGCACGGCGGCTCGCGCCACGGCGGTCCGCGCGATGGCGCCGCGCCGAAGCCGCAGCGCTGAGTTTCAACGCAATGAATGACGACAACGCCGGCGCACTGCCGGCGTTGTCCGTTACAAGCGGCCGCTGCGCATCAGTGAGTACACCACCAGCGCGATGACCATCAGGTTCATGGCGATGATGCCGGTGCGGCCATACATGGACTCGTATTTCCAGTTGGTCCCGCTGCGGCCGCGCCGCGCCGAATCGCGCGCGATCATCGGTGCCATCACCCGCTGCAGCGGCACCAGGCACTGGTAATTGACCACGCCCAGGCCTACCGCCAGCACCGTCAGCTGCGCCCAGACCGGCGCCTGCAGCATGACCGCCAGCAGGATCGCCAGGCACCAGAACATGCCGGTGATGATGTTGAGATAGAGGAACCGGCGCACGTCGGCGCGCTCGGATGCCGTTTCGGTGTACGACATCAGGAAACGTCCGCCCAGATAGCTGCCGATCGCACCACCGACCACGCCGCCGATCACCGCCCCCCAGCTTTCGGCCGGCAGCACGTGCAGCTGGCCCAGCGTGGCAGTCAGTGAGCCCATCGCAGTGCCGCCCGCAGCGCTGGCACCGCCGAGGCCAAGCTTGCTGCCGCCGATGCCGACACCGGTGCCGAGCAGCACCGCAGCACTGGCCGTGCCGGGCGCAGCCACCAGCACCATCGACACCACGGCAGTGGCGAATGCCGCGCTCGGGGCGCTGCTGCGCGCGAACTCGCCGAAGCGCTGCAGCAGGCCGTCGCGCACCAGGGCGCGGGCACGCGACAGGCGCTTGCGCACGGCGGCGTCACTGAGCCCAAGCAGGTCGGCCACTTGCTGCGAGCGCTGGCCTTCGCGGTAGTACAGCAACAGCACTTCGCGGCTGTCGGCCGGCAACGCGGAAATGATGTCCTCGGCGGCGATCTCTTCCTCCACCCGCTGCAGGCGATCGGCCGCGCCCGGGGCCGGGTCGGCGGCCATGCCCATCGCAACCTCGGCGGCCTCGCCGGTCAGCGGTCTGCCGCGCTGCGCGCGCAGCCAGTCGCGGGCCAGGTTGCGGGTGATCTGCCGCAGCCAGGGCAGGAAGCTGGTCGAGCTGCGCAGCTGGTGCAGCTGCTGCCAGCCCTTCACGAAGGCCTCCTGGGCGATGTCCTCGCTGGCCTGACGATCGCGGGTGATGGCCAGCGCGATGGCGGTAACCGTGTTCTGGCAGGCCAGCACGATGCGGCCATAGGCGTGTTGGCAACCGCTGGCGGCGGCGGGCAGTTCGCGTTCCAGGGTCTGGTCGATCGATGCGGCGAACGTCGTCATGGCGGCGGCTCTCCTGCTGGGATTGTGTCCCATGACGGAGCCGCGCGCGAAGTGTGACCAGCATTCTGTGCGGTAGTGCCGGCCGCTGGCCGGCAACCTCATGAAAAAAAAGGGACGGAGGGGATTAAGTCGTTTGAGGCACAAACGACTTAATCCCCTCCGTCCCCTTTTTGCGGCTGCCGGCCAGCGGCCGGCACTACCCGTGCGTCACTTCGAGGGCTGGATGCGGACCCGGACTTCTTCCTCTTCCGGTGCGGCCTGCGGGGCCGGTTGCGCCTGCTGCGGCTGGGCCTGCGGGGCAGGGGCCGGTGCGACCGGCGCCGGGGCGCCGCGATGGCGCAGGCCGATCACCAGCGCCACGCCGGCGATCACCACCAGCAGGGCGATGCGGATGCGCCAGGCCCAGCTGCGGCCACCGCTGCCCTGTTCCGGCGCGTCGCGGAAGGCGAATTCGGCGGTCGGATGGTCGCGGCGGGTGGTGTCGAGCAGTCGCGCCTCGCGCAGGATTTCACGCGCGCGCGGCTGGTCGTCGGCGCGCACGATCCACACCGCTGGGTAGGCGTTGGCGTTGCCCAGGTCGGTATAGCTGAACTGGCCGCGGCGACGGGTCTTGTACGAGCGCCCGTTGGTCACCTTGACGTCGATGCCATGCTCGCGCAGGAGCTCGGCGACGCCTTCGACGGTTTCCACGCGCTGGCTGCTGAAGATCTGGCGCATCGGATCAATCCTTGGCCGGCACGGCGGCGGCCGCGGCCTGGTCGGGAACCACGCGGATCAGGCCTTCCTGCGCGGTGCTGGCCACCAGTACGCCGTTGCGGGTGAAGAACTGGCCGCGGGCCAGGCCGCGCGAATCCTGCGCGCTGGGGCTGTCCAGCGAGTACAACAGCCAGTCATCGGCGCGGAACGGGCGGTGGAACCAGATGGCGTGGTCGAGCGAGGCCATCTGCACGTGCGGGTGGTAGTAGCTGATGCCGTGCGGGAACGTCGCCGTGCCCAGCAGGTGGAAGTCGGAGGCGTAGGCCAGCAGCGCCTGGTGCAGCTCCGGGGCATCGCCGACCGGCTCGCTCAGGCGCAGCCACACCTGATGGTACGGCGGGCGCTTGGGCGGGTTCAGTTCGTCACGCGGGTAGACGTGGCGGAACTCGAACGGGCCGCCGCGCGACAGCCAGCGCTGCACCTTGATCGGCAGCCGCTCCAGCACTTCGGCCGGCAGCGGGCGGTTCGGTTCGATGTCTTCCGGCTGCGGCACTTCGGGCATCTTGTGCTGGTGCTCGGCACCGGTTTCGGCCTGCTGGAACGAGGCCGCGCAGAAGAAGATCACCTTGCCGTGCTGGATCGCGGTGACCCGCCGCACCGAGAAGCTGCCGCCGTCGCGGGTACGGTCCACGTCGTAGACGATCGGATGGTCGATGTTGCCGGCGCGCAGGAAGTAGGCGTGCAGCGAGTGCACGTGGCGGCCGTTGTCGACCGTGGCCTGTGCCGCGGCCAGCGCCTGGCCCAGCACCTGCCCGCCGAACACGTACTTGGTACCGATGTCGCGGCTCTGCCCGCGGAACAGGTTGTCCTCCAGCCGCTCCAGCGTGAGCAGGTCGATCAGCTCGGAGACGACGGGTTCGGGCGTGTCGTTCAAGGGGGCGGCCACAGCAATGAAGAGGTCCCGATTATACCGGTCAGGCCAGTCCACCATTGGTAGTGCCGGCCGCTGGCCGGCAACCTCATGATCCTCCTGGGGCACCTGCGGTTGCCGGCCAGCGGCCGGCACTACCGGTTATTTGCCCAGCCTGGCGACCAGCGCCTGCAGGGCATTCTGCGCATCCGGGGCGAACCAGGCCTCGACGAAGCGGTCGAGCTGGATCAGGTCCGGCTGCAGTGCCACATGCAGGTCCGCGCGGGCGATGGCGCGGGTCAGCAGCATCGGCTGGCGCGGCTGCTTGAGCAGGTTCTGCAGCCAGGCCACGGCACGTGCCACCACCAGGTCACCTTCGGCCAGTTCGTCGACCAGGCCGATCTGCAGCGCCTGTTCGGCCGGCACCAGCGAACCGGTGGTCAGCAGGACGCCGGCGCGGTGCACGCCCACCGCACGGCGCAGCAGGCGCTGGATGCCCTCCGGTGCGATCAGGCCCACCTGCACTTCGTTCAGGCCGATGGCATACGGTCGCGACGGATCGGCGCTGCGCGCCATCACCCGGTAGTCGCAGCACAGGGCCAGCACGCAGCCGCCGGCCGGTGCATGGCCGGTGATCGCCGCGACCACCGGGATCCGGCTCTCGGCCAGCGTGCGCACGGCGCCAAAGAAGGCGTTCCAGGTGTCCAACAACTTGTGCTTGTCATCACCATGCGAGAGCAGGTGCGGCACGTCCATGCCACCGGTGAAGATGCGCTCGCTGCCCGACAGCACGATGCCGTGCGCGTCTTCGGCCATGGCCAGCTCGATGGCATGGATCAACTGCCGGCACAGTTCGGTGTCCAGTGCGTTGACCGGCGGCCGCGCCAGGCGCAGTTCGCGGATGGGGCCATGGTTGATCACCTCGATGAGCGTCGTCATGCTGCGGTCTCGTTGCGAAGAAGGAACCTGGGCGATGATAACCAAACCATTCGTTGGCGTACTGTTGGTTCTGTGTGCGGCCGCAGCATCGGCCTCGGCGGCGGAACCGGCCTGCGTCACGGTGGAGCAGGGCTGGGCGCGGCTGCCACCGAATCCGGCGATGCCGATGACCGCCGGCTACGGCGTGATCCACAACGGCTGCAGCAAGGCAGTGGCGATCACTGGTGCGACCAGCAGCAGCTTCAATGATGTGTCGCTGCACGAAACCACGATCACGGATGGGGTCAGCCGGATGCGCGCGATCGAGCGCCTGCCGCTGGCGCCGGGCGCACGTGCCGAGCTCAAGCCCGGTGGCCTGCACCTGATGCTGACGCAGGGCAAAGGCGCGTTGAAGGAAGGCCAGGCGCTGCCGCTGCGACTGCAGCTGGAAGGTGGCGGCGAAGCGAGCGCGACGCTGACCGTGCGCAAGGCCGCGAAATGACGATCGGGTAGTGCCGGCCAGCGGCCGGCACTACCAGGCGGGCTTATGACCAGTCGTACGAGAACAGCACCGTGCGGCTTTCCGGCTCGTACAGCATCACGATCGCATCGGCGCCGGTGGCGCACCAGTTGTAGCCGGCCACGTCGGCCACGGCGAAGAATTTGTTGCCATTGCGGGTGATGATCACTGTTTCGGCATCGTCCGCAGCGTTGGGGTCATCGGCTGCTTCGGTGAAGCCCAGCTCGAATGCTGCGGGAATCTCCGCGGTCTCGGTCCAGTTGCCGAAACCGATCGGGCCACCCAGCGTATCCAGATAATCGCGCTCGCTGGCCTCACCCTTGCCGTAGCGCGAGTAGCAGGCGAGGCGGCCATGCGTGGCATGGTAATCGCGGGCCTTGGCGTAGCTCTCGCGCATCTGCGCGATGTGCTCCTGCGCATCCTTGTCCTGCACCGCATCGCCGATGAAATAGCCCGCGTTGCCGAGGAAGCGCATCTCGTTGCCGGCGGTCAGTTCGAAGGCGATCCAGTTGGTGCCGGTGAAATCGTTGTGGTGTTCTTCGGTGGTCTCGCCGATGCAGCCGTCGTACGGCTCGATCGGGCACAGCATCGTTGTCACCTGGCCGGCCAGCTCCGGGCGCAGCACGCCGAGGTCGATCTTCAGCAGCGGCAGCAGGTGCTGGCCGAGCCAGGCTTGGTCGGCGGGAAAGACGTCGGTGGGGAAGGCGACCATGCCGGGTAGCAGGTCGCGCAGTTCAGTCTGGTGGATCATGTCAGTCCTTTGATCAGTGTCGGTAGGGCCGGCCGCTGGCCGGCAAGCTCATTACCGCCGAAGCGTGCCGATCAAGGTCGGCACCTATCAGGGCATTTCAGCTGGAGGCGCTGCGGATCGCCCCCGGCAGCGACGCGCTCTTGCCGGTCTGGGTGTCCATCCAGACCACCACCACGTTGCCGTCCGAATAGAGCTTCGATTCGTCCTGCTGGTCGACGATGCGGTGGCCGATGGTCACGCTGCTGTTGCCCAGGCGCTCGACGAACAGCTCGACCAGGATGTCGTTGGGCCATACGATCGGCAGCCGGTAGTTGACGTTGGTCGCGGCCACCACCGGTGCGATGCGGTCGGTCATCGACACACCGTCCACGCCCAGCATCCAGCGCACGCGCGCTTCTTCCAGGTAGGAAATGTACTTGGCGTTGTTGACGTGGCCCATGCTGTCCATGTCACGCCAGCGCACGCTGATCGGAATTCGGGCCAGGATCTTGTGTTCGCTGCTCATCAGGCGTCCTTCTTCTTTGTCGTGCTCTTGCTGGCCTTGCCGGTGCTCTTGGCGGCTACCGCCTTCTTGGCCACCTTGGCCGGCTTTTCAGGCTTCACCTTGCGCGGCGGGCGGGCGTCGGGCTTGTTGGCCATGGCAGCCGGCTGCTCCGGGCGCGCGCTGGTGGAAGGCAGCATGCGCGCCAGGAACTGGCCGGTATACGACTGCGGGCAGGCCGCCACGTCTTCCGGCGTGCCGGTGACCAGGATGGTGCCACCGCGATGGCCGCCTTCCGGACCCAGATCAACGATCCAGTCGGCGGTCTTGATCACGTCCAGGTTGTGCTCGATCACCACCACCGTGTTGCCTTCGTCGCGCAGCTTGTGCAGCACGCCCAGCAGTGCTTCGATGTCGTGGAAGTGCAGGCCGGTGGTCGGCTCGTCGAGGATGTACAGGGTGCGGCCGGTATCGCGGCGCGACAGTTCCTTGGACAGCTTCACGCGCTGCGCTTCACCACCGGACAGCGTGGTCGCGCTCTGGCCCAGCTTGATGTAGCTCAGGCCGACGTCGACCAGTGTTTCCAGCTTGCGCGCAATCGACGGCACCGGCTCGAACAGCTTCAGTGCATCCTCGACGGTCATTTCCAGCACGTCGTTGATGTTGAAGCCCTTGTACAGGATCTCCAGCGTTTCGCGGTTGTAGCGCTTGCCATGGCAGACGTCGCAGGGCACGTACACGTCCGGCAGGAAGTGCATCTCAACCTTGATCAGGCCGTCACCCTGGCAGGCTTCGCAGCGGCCGCCGCGCACGTTGAAGCTGAAACGGCCCGGCGAATAGCCGCGCGCACGCGCTTCGGGCACCTGTGCGAACAGTTCGCGCAGCGGCGTGAAGAGGCCGGTGTAGGTGGCCGGGTTCGAGCGCGGGGTGCGGCCGATCGGCGACTGGTCGATGTCCACCACCTTGTCGAACAGGTCCAGGCCATCGATCTCCTTGTACGGAGCGATCGGGTGCGAGGCACCGTTGATCTCGTTGGCGGCCAGCGAGAACAGGGTGTCGTTGATTAGGGTCGACTTGCCCGAGCCGGATACGCCGGTCACGCAGGTCAGCAGGCCCGACGGAATCGCCAGGTCCACGCCCTTCAGGTTGTTGCCGGTCGCCCCGCGCAGGTGCAGGGTCATCTTCGGGTTCGGCGTGTGCCGGCGCGCCGGAATCTCGATCGCGCGCTTGCCCGACAGGTACTGGCCGGTCAGCGAGCGCGGTGCCTCCAGGATGTCCTGCAGGGTGCCCTGGCCGACGATCTCGCCGCCGTGCACGCCCGCGCCCGGGCCGATGTCCAGCACGTAGTCGGCCAGCCGGATCGCATCCTCGTCATGCTCGACCACGATCACCGTATTGCCCAGGTCACGCAGGCGGGTGAGGGTACCGAGCAGGCGTTCGTTGTCGCGCTGGTGCAGGCCGATCGACGGCTCGTCGAGCACGTACATCACACCGACCAGGCCGGCGCCGATCTGGCTGGCCAGGCGGATGCGCTGTGCCTCGCCACCGGACAGGGTGTCGGCCTTGCGCTCCAGGGTCAGGTAATCCAGGCCGACATCGACCAGGAAGCCGAGGCGTTCGCCGATCTCCTTGACGATCTTCGCGGCGATCTCGCCACGCCAGCCCGGCAGGCTCAGTTCACTGAAGAACTTCAGTGCCTCGTCGATCGGCAGCACCACCAGCTCCGGCAGCGGGCGATCGGCCACGAACACGTTGCGCGCCGCCTTGTTCAGGCGCGCACCATGGCATTCCGGGCACGGCTGTTCGCTGATGTACTTGGACAGCTCCTCGCGCACCGCCGGCGACTCGGTTTCCTTGTAGCGGCGTTCGAGGTTGGGAATGATGCCCTCGAAGCGATGCTTGCGCTGGGTGCGGCCACCGGCTTCGGTGAAGTAGGTGAACGTGATCGTTTCATCGCCACTGCCGTACAGCACGGCCTGCTGCACCTTGGCCGGCAGCGAGTTCCAGGCGGCATCCACGTCGAACTTGTAGTGCTTGGCCAGCGAGGCGATCAGCTGGAAATAGTAGGCGTTGCGGCGGTCCCAGCCGCGCACCGCACCGGCGGCCAGCGACAGCTCCGGATGCACCACCACGCGCGAAGGGTCGAAGAACTCGGCGATGCCCAGGCCATCGCAGCCGGGGCAGGCGCCCATCGGTGCGTTGAACGAGAACAGGCGCGGTTCCAGCTCCGGCAGCGAGTAGTCGCACACCGGGCAGGAGTACTTGGAGGAGAACAGTGCCGGCGTGGCGTCGGCGGTGTCCAGGCTCTGCACCGAGGCCATGCCATCGCCCAGCTTCAGTGCGGTCTCGAAGCTCTCGGCCAGGCGTTGCTTGATGTCCTCGCGCGGGCGGAAGCGGTCGATCACCGCCTCGATGGTGTGCTTCTGGCGCAGCGCCAGCGGCGGCACCGCATCGATTTCATACAGCTCGCCGTCCACGCGCACACGCACGAAGCCCTGCGCACGCAGCTGGTCGAACACCTGTGCGTGTTCGCCCTTGCGGTCGCGGATGACCGGCGCCAGCAGCATGTAGCGCTGTTCCGGGTCCAGCGTCAGCACCTGGTCGACCATCTGGCTGACCGTCTGCGCTTCCAGCGGGTAGCCGTGGTCCGGGCAGCGCGGGGTGCCGACGCGGGCGTACAGCAGGCGCAGGTAGTCGTAGATCTCGGTGATGGTGCCGACCGTCGAACGCGGGTTGTGCGAGGTCGACTTCTGCTCGATCGAGATGGCCGGGGACAGGCCTTCGATGTGGTCCAGGTCCGGCTTTTCCATCACGCTCAGGAACTGGCGCGCATAGGCCGACAGCGACTCGACGTAGCGGCGCTGGCCTTCTGCATAGATGGTGTCGAACGCCAGCGAGGACTTGCCCGAACCGGACAGGCCGGTGATCACGATCAGCTTGTCGCGGGGCAGGTCGAGGTCGAGGTTCTTCAGATTGTGCGTCCGCGCGCCGCGGATGCGGATGAAATCCATCGCCATGGGGGATCCGGTTGTGGGGGCGTTGGCTGGGTGCCGGGCCAGCAGGGAACGGCAATCGGTCAGCCTACCGAGGTGACCAGATGGGGGCAATGGGCGACAATGCCAGCCCGATGTCTCACCTGATGAGACAGGCCGACAGGCAGGGGTCAGATCCCTTTTCACAACGTGAAAAGGGATCTGACCCCGTTCCGGCCAGGCCTCCGGGCCGTTCAGGGGTTGACTTGACCCGCGCCCGCTGATCTGCGTAAAATCCCGCTCCTGTCCGCCCTCGATGGCGGCAGCTCAGACCACAATAACTACAGAGGAAGGCCTGGTCATGTACGCAGTACTGGTCACCGGCGGTAAGCAATACCGCGTGGCGCAGGGCGAAAAGCTCCGCATTGAAAAGCTCGAAGTCGAAGTCGGCAGCGAGATCAAGTTTGACAACATCCTGATGCTGGGTGACAGCGACGGCGTGAAGCTGGGCGATGCGCTGAAGGGCGCTGCCGTCACCGCCAAGGTCCTGTCCCAGGGTCGTGCTGACAAGGTCCGGATCATCAAGTTCCGTCGCCGCAAGCACCACATGAAGCGTCAGGGTCACCGTCAGTACTACACCGAAATCGAGATCACCGGCATCGCCGGCTAAGCATCAGGAGAAGCAGTCATGGCACATAAAAAGGGCGTAGGCTCCTCGCGCAACGGTCGCGACTCCAACCCGAAGTACCTGGGCGTCAAGATCTTCGGCGGCCAGGCCATCGAAGCCGGCAACATCATCGTGCGTCAGCGCGGCACCCAGTTCCACCCGGGTTCGGGCGTTGGCCTGGGTCGTGACCACACCCTGTTCGCCCTCGTGGACGGCAAGGTGGAGTTCTCGGTCAAGGGCGCCAAGAAGCGCCGCACCGTCAGCATCGTCTCGGCCGACGCCTGATCCAGGCATCGCCGGCACCCGTGCCTCGGCATGGGGGTGCTGCATGAAGAGCCCCGCTTCGGCGGGGCTTTTCGTTAGAGTGAAAGCAAGACCGGCCAGGCCGGATTGCCGGCCAGCGGCTGGCATAACATTCAAGGCGACGGCTGGCAGGCCGCGCCCATCGCAGGCATCGAAACAATGAAACTGGTAGACGAAGCAGAAATCGAAGTGTTCGCCGGCAACGGCGGCAACGGCTGCATTGGCTTCCGTCGCGAGAAGTTCATTCCGCTCGGCGGCCCGGACGGCGGCGACGGCGGTGCGGGCGGCAGCGTGTACATCCGCGCCGACGAGAACCTGAACACCCTGGTCGACTTCCGCCATGACCGCATCTTCAAGGCGCAGCGCGGCGAGAACGGCATGGGCCGCCAGGCCTATGGCAAGGGTGGCGAAGACCTGACCATTACCGTCCCGGTTGGCACCGTGGTGATCAACGTCGCCACCGATGAAATCATCGGCGACCTGACCCAGCACAACGACCGCCTGCTGGTGGCCCAGGGGGGCCGCGGCGGCTTGGGCAACATGCATTTCAAGAGCTCGACCAACCGCTCGCCGCGCCAGGCGCTGCCGGGCGAGCCGGGCGAAGAGCGCACGCTGAAGCTGGAGCTGAAGCTGCTGGCCGACGTCGGCCTGCTGGGCTTCCCCAATGCCGGCAAGAGCACCCTGATCCGTGCCGTTTCGGCGGCGACGCCGAAGGTGGCCGATTACCCGTTCACCACGCTGTACCCGAACCTGGGTGTGGTGAAGGTGGAGAACTACCGCAGCTTCGTGATCGCCGACATTCCGGGCCTGATCGAGGGCGCGGCGGATGGTGCCGGCCTCGGCGCGCAGTTCCTGCGCCACCTGCAGCGCACCCGCCTGCTGCTGCACCTGGTGGACATCTCGCCGATGGAAGGCGGCGTGGAAGGCATTTCCCCGGTCGAGCAGGTGCGTGCGATCGAGCGCGAACTGGAAAAGCACGATCCGGAGCTGCTGAACAAGCCGCGCTGGCTGGTGCTGAACAAGGCCGACCTGATGTTCGAAGACGAAGCGAAGGCGGCGGCCGAGCAGATCGTCGCCGAGCTGGGCTGGAAGGAGCCGTGGTTCCTGGTTTCCGCGCTGGGCCGCGAAGGTACCTTCCCGATCATGAGCCGGATCATGGCCTTCTTCGATCGCCAGAAGGAAGACGAGCTGGAAGCCCGCAACGCGCAGTAATGCTGTTGTGGTTCCATGCGAAAAACCCGGCTTCGGCCGGGTTTTTCATTTTCCGGTAGTGCCGGCCGCTGGCCGACATTCCTCGGGGTTGCCGGCCAGCGGCCGGCACTACCGGATCGCGGGCAACAAAAAACCCGGCCGGGGCCGGGTTCTTGTCTGCTGCCCGACCCCGAAGGGCAGGGCGGCAACGCCGGATCAGGCGGCCTTGAGGGCCTTGATGCGGTCGTTCAGGCGGCTCTTGTGACGAGCAGCCTTGTTCTTGTGGATCAGGCCACGCGCGCTGAAGCGATCCAGGATCGGCTGGGCAACGGCGAAGGCGGCTTCGGCGCCGGCGGCATCGTTGGCGTCCAGCGCCTTGATCACTTTCTTGACAGCGGTGCGCAGCATCGAGCGCTGAGCCACGTTGCGCGCGTTGCGCACGACGGTCTGCTTGGCGCGCTTCTTGGCGGACTTGATATTGGCCACGGTGGTGGTTTCCTGAAAAAATCGGTGTTATGGGAACAGCAAGCTAGCTAGTATGATGGCGTAAGAAATGCACGTCAAGTCGATTGTCAAGAGGGACGCTGAGTGAGTTCACCCAAGTTGTTGCGGGGCCTGCTGTCGTTCAGCAGCATGACCATGGTCTCGCGCGTTCTCGGACTTGTCCGGGACTTCGTGGTGACCACCACGTTCGGCACCAACGCCATCACTGATGCTTTCTGGGTCGCCTTCAGGGTACCCAATTTCCTGCGCCGGTTGTTCGCCGAAGGGTCTTTCGCCACCGCTTTCGTGCCGGTGTTCACGGAAGTGAAGGAAACCCGCAGTCACGCCGAGCTGCGCGAACTGATGGCCCGGACCGCCGGCACCCTGGGCGGGGTGCTGATGCTGGTCACCGCGCTGGCGCTGATCTTCGCGCCGCAGCTGGCCTCGGTCTTCTCAAGTGGTGTTGATACCGATCCGGTCAAGCAGGGCCTGCTGGTCGACCTGTTCCGCCTGACCTTCCCGTTCCTGCTGTTCGTATCGCTGACCGCACTGGCCGGCGGCGCGCTGAACAGCTTCCAGCGCTTCGCGATGCCGGCGCTGACCCCGGTCATCCTCAACCTGTGCATGATCGCCGGCGCGCTGTGGCTGGCGCCGCGGCTGGGCGGCACCCCGGAAAAGCAGATCCTGGCGCTGGGCTGGGCGGTACTCGCCGCCGGCATCCTGCAGCTGCTGTTCCAGCTGCCGTCGCTGAAGGGCATCAACCTGCTGACCCTGCCGCGCTGGGGCTGGAGCCATCCGGGCGTGCGCAAGGTGATGACGCTGATGGTGCCGACCCTGTTCGGTTCCTCGGTGGCGCAGATCAACCTGCTGCTGGATACGGTGATCGCGGCCAAGCTGACCGACGGCTCGCAGTCCTGGCTGTCGCTGGCCGATCGCTTCCTGGAGCTGCCGCTGGGCGTGTTCGGCGTGGCGCTGGGCACGGTGATCCTGCCGGCGCTGGCCCGCCACCACGTCAGTACCGACCGCGAGGGTTTCTCGCGCTCGCTGGACTGGGGCCTGCGCATGACCCTGCTGATCTCGGTGCCGGCCATGTTGGGCCTGCTGCTGCTGGCCGAACCGCTGATCGCGACCATTTTCCAGCACGGCCAGTTCAGTGCCTTCGATACCCGCATGACCGCGCTGTCGGTGTACGGCTTGAGCTTCGGCCTGCCGGCGTTCGCCCTGCTGAAGGTGGTGCTGCCGGCGTTCTATGCCCGCCAGGACACCAAGACCCCGGTCCGTGCCGGCGTGGCCGCGCTGGTGGCCAACATGGTGTTCAACTTCGCCCTGCTGGCCGTGCTGTACCAGGTCATGGTGCCGGACGAGCTGAAAGCGCAGGGCGTGATGGCCGCCATCGGCAAGCAGCCGGGCCTGCACCTGGCGCTGGGCATTGCCAGCGCGCTGTCCAGTTACCTGAACCTGGGTCTGCTGTGGTACTGGCTGGGCAAGACCGACGTCTACCAGCGCCGGCCGGGCTGGGGCGGCTATCTGGTACGCCTGGTGCTGGCCTGCGTGGCCATGGTTGGCGTGCTGCTGGCCCTGCTGCACTGGCTGCCGGGCTTCTCCGCGATGAGTGTGTGGGAGCGGATCGGTGCCCTGGCGCTGCTGGTCGGCGGCGGCGGCGCGACCTACGCGGTAGCCATGCTGGCGATGGGCTTCCGCCCGCGCGACCTGCGCGGGCATTGATCGCGGCTTGTGGCGGCTATACTTCAGGGTTACACCATTGAAGCGGCGGCCCCGGTCGGGCCGGAACGAGAGTTGATGAGCAGGCTGTTCAGAAGCGTCGAGGGTGGGGAGCTGTTCCCCAACGGAAGCGTGGTCTGTATCGGCGCATTCGACGGCCTCCATCTGGGCCATCGTGCGCTGGTGCGCCATGCGGTTGCCCGCGCGCGCGCCTTGGGCGTGGCCGCCGTGGCCGTGGCATTCGAGCCGCTGCCGCGTGAATTCTTCGCCCAGGGCACGCCGCCGCCGCGGCTGACCCTGGCGCGCAGCAAGGTCGAGATCCTGCGCGAGCTCGGCGTCGATGCGGTCGGCCTGCTGCGTTTCGACGCGGCGATGGCGGCGATGCCGGCCGAGACCTTCGTGCGCCAGTTGCTGGTCAAGCGCCTGGGTGCGCGTGAGGTCTGGATCGGCCCGGAGTTCTGCTTCGGCAACCGCCGCCGTGGCGATCTGGCCCTGCTGCAGAAGCTGGGCGCCGAGCTGGGCTTCAGCGCTGGCGAGATCGAAGCGGTGGATCTGCACGGCGAGCGCATCTCCAGCACCCGCATCCGCCAGCTGCTGCAGGACGGCGATTTCGCCCGTGCCGGCGACCTGCTCGGCCGTCCCTACGCGATCAGCGGGCGGGTGGTGCGCGGGCGCCAGCTCGGTCGTACGCTGGGCTTCCCCACTGCCAACCTGCGGTTCCCGAAGACCCCGGCGCTGTCGGGCATCTACGCAACCTGGGTGCACGGCGTGTTCGACCAGCCCTGGCCCTCGGTGTCCAGTTTCGGCACGCGGCCGACGGTGGACGGCGTGGAGCCGTTGCTGGAAGCCCATCTGTTCGATTTCCAGGGCGACCTGTACGGGCGCCACATCGACGTGGAATTCGTCGCCAAGCTGCGCGACGAAGAGAAATTCAATGATCTGGCGGCACTGACCGACCAGATGCACCGCGATGCCGAACAGGCGCGCGCCATCCTTTCCGAACATAGATTGCGAGCCACTGCGTGAGCCAGGACTACAAGACCACCCTGAACCTGCCAGCCACCGAATTCCCGATGCGCGGCGACCTGCCCAAGCGCGAGCCGGGCATTCTGGCGCGGTGGGAAGAGCAGGGGCTCTACCAGCAGCTGCGCGACAACGCCGCCGGCCGCCCGCTGTTCGTGCTGCATGATGGCCCGCCGTACGCCAACGGCCGCATCCACCTGGGCCACGCGGTCAACAAGATCCTGAAGGACATCATCGTCAAGTCGCGCTACCTGGCCGGCTTCGATGCGCCCTACGTGCCGGGCTGGGACTGCCATGGCCTGCCGATCGAAATCGCGGTCGAGAAGAAGTGGGGCAAGGTCGGCACCAAGCTCGACGCCGTCGAATTCCGCCAGAAGTGCCGCGAGTTCGCCGAAGAGCAGATCAACATCCAGCGCGTGGACTTCAAGCGCCTGGGCGTGACCGGCGACTGGGACAACCCGTACAAGACCCTGAGCTTCGACTTCGAAGCCAACGAGATCCGTGCGCTGGCCAAGGTCGTGGCCAATGGCCACCTGGTGCGCGGCGCCAAGCCGGTGTACTGGTGCTTCGACTGTGGCTCGGCGCTGGCCGAGGCCGAGATCGAATACCAGGAAAAGGAATCGCCGGCGATCGACGTGGCCTACGCCGCGCGCGATGCGCAGGCCATCGGCCAGGCGTTCGGCGTGAGCGTGCCGGCTGATGTGGAAGTGGCCGTGCCGATCTGGACCACCACCCCGTGGACGCTGCCGGCTTCGCTGGCGGTGTCGCTAGGCGCGGAGATCAACTACGTGCTGGCCGAAGGCCCGGCGCACAACGGCAAGCGCCGTTGGCTGGTGCTGGCCGCGGCCCTGGCCGAGCGCGCGCTGCAGCGCTATGGCGTCGAAAACGTGGTGCTGCACGGTGAAACCACCGGTGCCGCGCTGGAGAACCAGCTGCTGGCGCACCCGTTCTACCCGGAGCGCGAGATCCTGGTGCTCAACGGCGACCACGTCTCCGACGAGGACGGTACCGGTGCGGTGCACACCGCCCCCGGCCACGGCCAGGAAGACTTCGTGGTCAGCCAGAAGTACGGCCTGCTGGACAAGTACAACGCTGGCCAGGTGACCCCGATCGACGGCCGTGGCGTGTACCTGGAATCGACCCCGCCGGCCGGTGACGTGGTGCTGGCCGGCCAGCACCTGTGGAAGGCGCAGGAGGCCATCGTCGGCGTGCTGCGCGACAACGGTTCGCTGCTGGCCTTCCACCCGATCCGCCACAGCTACCCGCACTGCTGGCGCCACAAGACGCCGGTGGTGTTCCGCGCCACCCCGCAGTGGTTCATCTCGATGGACAAGGCCAACCTGCGCAACGATGCGCTGGCCGCCATCGACACCGTCGGCTGGTTCCCGACCTGGGGCAAGGCGCGCATCCAGAGCATGGTCGACGGCCGCCCGGACTGGACCATCTCGCGCCAGCGCACCTGGGGCGTGCCGATTGCCCTGTTCACCCATCGCCAGACCGGCGAGATCCATCCGCGTTCGGTGGAGCTGATGCAGCAGGTTGCCGACCGCGTCGAGGCCGAGGGCATCGACGTGTGGTACTCGCTGGATGCCGCCGAACTGCTGGGCGCCGAAGCGGCCGATTACGAGAAGGTCACCGACATCCTCGACGTCTGGTTCGACTCGGGCGTGACCCATGAAGGCGTGCTTGCCGCGCGTGGCTTCGGCAAGCCGGCCGACCTGTACCTGGAAGGTTCCGACCAGCACCGCGGCTGGTTCCAGTCCTCGCTGCTGACCGGCGTGGCGATCGACAAGCGCGCGCCGTACAAGCAATGCCTGACCCACGGCTTCACCGTGGACGAGCACGGCCGCAAGATGTCCAAGTCGCTGGGCAACGGCATCGAGCCGCAGGACATCATGAACAAGCTGGGCGCGGACATCCTGCGCCTGTGGATCGCCTCGGCCGACTACAGCAACGAGATGTCGCTGTCGCAGGAGATCCTCAAGCGCAATGCCGACGCCTACCGTCGCCTGCGCAACACCGCACGCTTCCTGCTCGGCAACCTGGACGGTTTCGATCCGGCCCAGCACCTGCAACCGCTCGACCAGATGGTCGCGCTGGACCGCTGGATCGTGCATCGCGCGTGGGAGCTGCAGGAGAAGATCAAGGCGGCCTACGACGGCTACAACATGGCCGAGATCGTGCAGCTGCTGCTGAACTTCTGCAGCGTGGACCTGGGCTCGCTGTACCTGGACGTGACCAAGGACCGCCTGTACACGATGCCGACCGATTCGCACGGTCGCCGTTCGGCGCAGAGCGCGATGTACCACATCGCCGAAGCGTTCACCCGCTGGGTGGCGCCGATCCTGACCTTCACCGCCGACGAGCTGTGGGGCTACCTGCCGGGCGAGCATGCCGGACACGTGCTGTTCACCACCTGGTACGACGGCCTGGCGCCGCTGCCGGCCGATGCCCAGCTCAACGCCGCCGACTTCGACCAGCTGCTGGCCGTGCGCGAGCAGGTGGCCAAGGTGCTCGAGCCGATGCGTGCCAACGGCGCCATTGGTGCCGCGCTGGAAGCGGAAATCACCATCGCCGCCAGTGAAGAACAGGCGGCGCGCTGGCAGCCGCTGGCCGATGAACTGCGTTTCCTGTTCATCAGCGGCGACGTGCAGGTGCGTCCGGCGACCACCGACGAGGTGTTCGTCAGCGCCCAGCCGACCACCAAGGCCAAGTGCGTGCGCTGCTGGCACCACCGCGCCGACGTCGGCAGCAACGCCGACCATCCGGAACTGTGCGGCCGCTGCGTGAGCAACATCACCGGTGCCGGCGAACTGCGGAGCTGGTTCTGATGGCCGCGCCCCGTCCGCATCCGAACGCCCTGGTCTGGCTGCTGCTGTCGGTGGCCATCATCGGGCTGGACCAGTGGTCCAAGGCCTGGGTGTTGTCGAGCCTGCCGGAGTTCCAGCCGGTGGTGGTCATCGACGGCTTCTGGAACTGGTACCGCACCTACAACACCGGTGCCGCGTTCAGTTTCCTGAGCGACGCCGGTGGCTGGCAGAAGTACTTCTTCACGGCGCTCGCGATCGCCATCAGCGGCCTGATGGCCTGGTGGCTGCGTAGCACTGCCCGCGGCAACTGGAAGGCGGCGGTGCCGTACGCGCTGATCATCGGCGGCGCCATCGGCAACGTGATCGACCGCCAGGTGCATGGCCATGTGGTCGATTTCATCCAGTGGTACGTGGGCAGCTACACCTGGCCTTCGTTCAACATCGCCGATTCGGCCATCGTGGTGGGTGCCATCGGCATCGCCCTGTTTGGCCTGTTCGACGGCAAGTCCGCCAAAAAGGCGGATAATGCCAATCCGAAACCGTAAGCCGGCCGCTGCCGGGAGATTGAACTGATGGATGTGCTGCTCGCCAACCCGCGTGGTTTCTGTGCCGGTGTCGATCGTGCGATCGAGATCGTCAAGCGCGCGATCGAAACGCTGGGCGCGCCCATCTACGTCCGCCATGAAGTGGTGCACAACCGCTTCGTGGTCGATGACCTGAAGCAGCGCGGCGCGATCTTCGTCGAAGAACTCGACGAAGTGCCGGACAACAACACGGTGATCTTCAGCGCGCATGGCGTGTCCCAGGCCGTGCGCCAGGAAGCCGAGCGTCGTGGCCTGAAGGTGTTCGATGCCACCTGCCCACTGGTGACCAAGGTCCACTTCGAGGTTGCCCGCCACTGCCGTGCCGGCCGTGACGTGGTGCTGATCGGCCACGCCGGTCACCCGGAAGTGGAGGGCACCATGGGCCAGTGGAACCGCGAAGCCGGCACCGGCCAGATCTATCTGGTCGAGGATGTCGAGCAGGTTGCCACGCTGCACATCAATCAGCCGGAAAACTTCGCCTACACCACCCAGACCACGCTGTCGGTGGACGACACGCGCGGCATCATCGATGCATTGCGCGAGCGTTTCCCGGCGATGCAGGGCCCGAAGAACGACGACATCTGCTACGCCACGCAGAACCGCCAGGACGCCGTGCGCGACCTCGCCAAGCGCTGCGATCTGGTGCTGGTGGTCGGTTCGCCGAACAGCTCGAACTCCAACCGTTTGAGCGAGCTGGCCCGTCGTGAAGGCGTGGAGTCGTACCTGATCGACGGCGCGCACGAGATCGACCCGGCGTGGGTGGCAGGCAAGCAGCATATCGGCGTGACCGCCGGTGCCTCGGCGCCGCAGGTGCTGGTCGATGGCGTGCTGGCGCGCCTGGCCGAGCTGGGCGCCAGCGGCGTGGGCGAGCTGGACGGTGAACCGGAATCGATGGTGTTCGCGCTGCCGAAGGAACTGCGCCTGCGCCTGGTCGACTGACCGGGAAGCGCCTCATCCACGCATGGCGTGGATCTACTGAAACTGCTCTGGTGGGTGCGAACCTTGGTTCGCACGCTTCTGGGCATGCACGAATGGGCGCTCGCCCATGACCTTTGGCCATGGGGCGGGGCACTTTACGGGCCTAGCATCGGAAGATTCTCCGTTGTTGGAAGTTGCCCGATGAAGACCCGAGCCTTGGCGATGTCGTTGCTGTTCGCGCTGGCGGCCACGCCTGCACTTGCGCAGACCTCGCCACCGGCGAACGCGGCGGCTCCCGGCCTGCTGCGCATCGATGTCGACGCGCGCGATCTGGCCCGTCGCATCTTCAAGGTGACCGCCACCGTGCCGGTCAAGCCCGGCCCGGTCACCCTGCTGTACCCGCAGTGGATTCCCGGCAACCATTCGCCCACCGGCCCGATCGACAAGCTGGCCGGCCTGCGCGTGGCGGCCAACGGCAAGCCGCTGGCCTGGCAGCGTGACCAGTTCAACGTCTATGCGTTCAAGGTGAACGTGCCCGAGGGCGTGAGCGAGATCGTCGCCCACTTCGATTTCCTGTCCTCGCAGGGTGGCAGCCAGGGCCGGGTGGTGATGACCCCGGAAATGCTCAACCTGCAGTGGAACGCCAACTCGCTGTATCCGGCCGGTGTCGACGCTCGCCAGCTGCAGGCGCAGGCCAGCGTGACCCTGCCCAAGGGCTGGTCGTTCGCCACTGCGCTTGAAACCGCGCGACGCGATGGCGATACCGTCGTCTTCAAGCCGATCTCGTATGACCATCTGGTCGATTCGCCGTTGTTCGCCGGCGAGCACTACCAGCGCATCGATCTCGATCCGGGCGCGAAGGTGCCGGTGCACCTCAATGTGTTTGCCGACGACGCCAAGTCGCTGAAGCCGAGCGAGGCGCAGATCACCATGCACCGCGCGCTGGTGCAGCAGGCCGACAAGCTCTATGGTGCGCGCCACTACAACCACTACGAGTTCCTGCTGGCGTTGACCGACCGCCTCGGTGGCATCGGCCTGGAGCATCACCGCTCCAGCGAGAACAGCGCCGACCCGGGTTACTTCACCGAGTGGGACAGCAACGCGTGGATGCGCGACCTGCTGCCGCATGAGTACACCCATTCGTGGAACGGGAAGTACCGTCGCGGCGCCGATCTGGCCACCGCCAACTTCAACGTGCCGATGGGCGACAGCCTGCTATGGGTGTACGAGGGCCAGACCCAGTTCTGGGGCCAGGTGCTGGCGGCGCGTTCGGGGCTGTGGTCGACCGCGCAGGCGCGCGACATGCTGGCCAACGTGGCCGCGACCTATGACCGTGGTCGCCCGGGCCTGGCCTGGCGGCCGCTGCAGGACACCACCAACGACCCGACCATCGCCCAGCGCCGCACGTTGCCCTACCGCAACTACCAGATGAGCGAGGACTACTACTCCGGCGGCCAGATGCTGTGGCTGGAAGTGGAGGGCAAGCTGCGCGAACTGAGCGGCAATCGCCGCAGCCTGGACGACTTCGCACGCGCCTTCTTCGGGGTCGGTAATGGCGATTGGGACGTCAACCCGTACACCTTCGATGATGTGGTCGCGACCTTGAACGGCATCGCGCCGTACGACTGGGCGACGTTCCTGCGCGGGCGCCTGGACGGACATGGTTCGTTGACCGGCGGCCTGGAACTGGCGGGCTGGAAGCTGGTTTACCGCGATACCCCGAACGACGCCTACAAGGCGCAGGAAAAGCGCGCCAAGGCCGCGTTGCTGGCGTACTCACTGGGTGCGACCGTGCTGGACAACGGCACGGTCGGTGACGTGATCTGGGACAGTCCGGCGTTCAACGCCGGTCTTGCACCGGGCATGAAGGTGATCGCGGTTGGCGGCCGTGAATACAGCAGCCAGCGCTTGAAGGACGCCGTCGCCGGCGCGGCGAAGGACAAGGCGCCGATCGTGTTGCTGGTGAAGCAGTTCGATCGCATCGAAACGATGAGCATCGCCTACCACGGTGGCCTGCAGTACCCGGTGCTGGAGCGCATCGCCGGCAAGCCTGACCGCCTGGCGGACCTGTGGAAGGCGCGATGAAACCGCGCGCCCGCGATGGCGTGATCCTGCTGATGGCGGTCCTCGCCATCGTCGGTGCCTACCTGCACGGCGATGGGCACTGGCTGCACTGGCTGGCCAAGCCGGCCACTACGCTGTTGATCGCTGCCATCGCCTGGCGCGTGCACGATCCCGCGCAACCGTTCTATCGGCGTGCGGTGCTGGCCGGCATGCTGCTTTCGTGCGTGGGCGACATTGCGCTGATGCTGCCGATGGACGCGTTCGTGCCGGGGCTGGTCGCGTTCCTGCTGGCGCACCTCTGCTACATCGTCGCCTTCCGCGATGGCCTGCGTGCCGGGCGTGGGCTGTTGGCCGCCAGCGTCCTGCTGGCGGCGTTCGCCGTGCTCAATGTACTTGGCCTGTGGCCGCACCTGCCTGCACCGATGCGTGCGCCGGTGCTGGCGTACGTGGTGGTGCTGGCCTCGATGGCGGTGCTGGCACTGGCACGCCAGTGGCGCCAGCCACAGCCCGCTGCCGTGGAGGCCGCCAGTGCCCGCTGGGCCGCTGCCGGTGCCGTGCTGTTCGTCGCCAGCGATTCACTGCTGGCCTGGGACCGCTTCGCCGGTGGCCTGCCGCTGGCCAGCCTGTTGGTGTTGTCCACGTACTACGCCGCGCAGTACGCCATCGCGCGCTCGGTGAAATAGCAAAAAGGGGACGGAGGGGATTAAGTCGTATGCAGCATCAAGGCATATGCGACTTAATCCCCTCCGTCCCCTTTTTCTGTTGTCTGCCGGGGCGAAGTCATGCGTGGTGTGCGCAGCAGGTGTGGGGTGAGTGCTGACTGTCCTTGCGCCCTGTCAGCGGAACTGCAGGGTAAGCAGGTAGTAGCGGCCGAGCGGGTCGTCCAGCCCGGGCATCTGCCCGCCGTTGCCGACCAGATAGTTCACCGGTTGCGCATCAAGCACATTGTGCACGTCCAGTGCTGCGACGATGCGTGGGCCGAGGCGGCGTGCCAGGTGCAGGTTCCAGCGCAGCTGGCGTGGATTCATGCAGTGGTTCCGGTCGACCTGATCCTGTGGGCACTCGGCACCCGGCAGCCAGGCGCGGGTGCGCCCGACCTGGTTGCCGCGCAGGGCGATGTCCCAGTTGCTGTTCTGCCATTGCACGTTCAGCACCGCAGCCAGTTCGGGTGTCACGTGGCCGCGCAGGTCCACGGCAGCCTCATGGTCACGGCGGCGACGCAATTCCTGCTGTTTCAGCGCATCGAGCGAGAACAGCCATTGGCCGTTGCTGCCGGAATCGATGCGGTACTCGCCACGCAGGACCCAGTTGCGGGACGTGGTACGGCCGATGTTGTCGAACGACAGGCGCAGGCTGCTCAGGTGGCCGTCTTCATCCAGTTCCCAGGTGCTGCGATTCCACACCGCGTCGCTCGGCTGCAAGGCGAGGATCTCGTTGCGCAGTTCCACTATGTTGTGGGTCAGCGATAGCGAGAACGTGTCGTTGGGCGTCCACGTGGCCGCCAGCGAATGGCTGCGCGATCGCTCGGCCTTCAGTGCATCGTTCTCCACCACGTTGGCCGTGACGCTGCAGCCGCCACCGCGCGTGGCCATTGCACACTCCGGGAGCGCACTGGAAACCGGAAGCGTGATCGACCCGAAGTAGCCGGGAGGCCGCCGTTGCTCGAACAGGCTCGGCGCACGGTAGCCGCGCCCGCTGGCCAGCAGGAACGACCAGTGCGGCGTCGGGCTCCAGCGCAGCCCGGCGCGTGGCGAGAATGCCATGAAGCCGCCGTCGCGGTCCCAGCGTGCGGCCAGGTCGGCGCGCAGCGTGGGTGCCAGCGGCAGGCCCAGCTCGGTGTAGACGCCACTGCTTTGTCGCGACAGGCGGCGTTGCTGCTGCGGCAGGCCCAGCGCAAGGTCGCCCTGGCTCAGCAGCGCGTCCGGACGCGAGGTCCAGCGTTCGTGGCGCAGGTCGATGCCGGTGGCCAGCTGTGCATTGCCGCCGGGCATCGCCATCAGCTCACGCTGCACGCCCCACCAGCCCTGCCATTGCGCGGTGCTGCCGCGGTTGCGGATGGATGGAAACAGCGTGTCCGCCTCCGCCGCCGGAGGTGCGTCGAACCCGGGAGTGAACCTGCGCGCCTGCGTTGCTTCAAGCAGGCGCGTCGTGCGCACTGTGCCTGCAGTGGACAAGGTGACTTCGCTGCGCTGCGCACTGATGCCTGCCTCCCAGCTGCGCCGGCCCTGGTCACGGCCGATGCCGAAGGTGAGGTCGGCATCGGTGGCGCGGACGCTGGGGCGCACGTTGCCGGCCTCGCGCAGGACACTGTTGAAGGTGATCCCCCGCGAGACAACCGCAATGGCGGTCGGGCCCAGGTCGAAGCGCTGGCGGTTGTGACTGGCCCGCGCCTCGACATAGGCATAGCGTCCCTCACCACGTTCGTGCCGGTAGTGCAGGTAGGCCGACGCAGTGTCCGAGGCGGGTTGCAGCGAGCGCGGCCGCGCGCTGTCGAACCAGCAGCCATCCTCGCGCCGCTTCAGGGGCGGCTCGCAGCGCCGGGCGGGCACGTACCAGTTGCCGAAGATCGCGCCGATCGGATACAGCGAGGTTTCCGCATGCCAGTCACGCTGGTCGCCGGCGACATGCTCGACACGGTGCAGATCGACGCCGGCAAACCAGCGGTCTCCGTTGGCACGCACGCCGCCCGTAGCGGCCTGCAGGCGGTACTGGCCGGCATCACCGCGGCTGCTCAGGCCGGTCTGCAGCATGGCTTCGGGCCCATCGGCCTGGTCGCGCAGGATGATGTTGACCACGCCGGACATGGCATCGGCCCCATAGATGGCCGAGGCACCGCCGCGTACCAGTTCGATCCGGTCGACGAAGCTGAGCGGAATGCCACCGAGGTCGGTGAGCCCGCCCTGTTCCAGCGACACCATCGGATAGCGTGGCAGGCGCCGGCCATTGACGAGGAACAGGGTGGCACGCGGTCCCATGCCGTCGAAGCTGGTGGTGGCAGCAGCACCGACCGGCAGGTACTGCGAGTCGCCGCCGCGCGAGGTACTCATGGCGGGATGGCCGTTCATGCCGGGCAGGTGGCGTAGCAGATCGAACAGATTGCCGTAGCCACTGCGCAGGATGTCGTCGCGATCGATGGTGGTGACTGGCAGCGTGGTCTGCACCGAGGTACGCGGCAGCCGGCTGCCGGTGACGTGGATGGTCGCCAGTTCCACCTGGTGTGGCGTGTCGGTGGGCTTGGCGGCCGGGCGCGGGACGCGCGCGGCTGCGACCCCGTGCGGCGGCTTGGCCAGAGTTTCGGTATGGACCCGCCGCACGACAAAGGCACCCGAAGACGTGCGCAGGATGCTCACTGGCAGGCCGGCAACCAGCTGCTTCAGGGAGGCCGCGGTATCGCGCTGGCCACGGGTGCCATCGGTGCGCAGATCATCCAGTTCGCGTGCGTCGAACAGCAGGGCGGTGCCACTCTGCCGGGCCCACTGCTGCAATGCCGGTAACAGCGGGCCGGCGCCCACGTCGATCTCCAGCGTGCCCGCGGGCTCGCTGGCATCGGCCATCGGTAGTGCGGCAACACCCAGCGCAAGGCATAGCAGGGCGCGGAGCAGCCCCCACTGCAGCGCATCCGGGCCTGCCTTCACTGCCGGTCTCCTCAGTACGTGCGGCGCAGTTCCAGCGCGCCATCCGGACGCGTCTGGCCAGCGACGGACCAGCCCAGTTCCAGCGCCGACAGCAACTCCTGTGCATCGCCTGCGCGGAAGGTGCCGCTCACGGCCAGGTCTGCGATCTCCGGATCGGCGATCACCAGCGGCGTGCGGCCATAGCGGTTCATGCGTTCAACCACGATCGACAGTGGCGTGGCGTCGAAGATCAACTGCCCATGCAGCCAGCCTTCGGCCGCCGCCGTGGACGACAGTGCCGGCCCTGGCTGGATGCGCCCGGACGGCAGCACCTGCAGCTGCTGACCGGGCGCCAGCGTGTGCTGGGCTGCGCCGTTGCTCACTTCCACCGCACCTTCCAGCAGCGCGACTTCGACCAGG
Source organism: Stenotrophomonas sp. WED208 (assembly GCF_040984485.1). NCBI lineage: Bacteria > Pseudomonadati > Pseudomonadota > Gammaproteobacteria > Lysobacterales > Lysobacteraceae > Stenotrophomonas > Stenotrophomonas sp. WED208. The sequence goes on along the minus strand of NZ_JAZARB010000001.1, from coordinate 3,377,685 downwards.
CCATCGTGCAGGCGTTCAACCTGGAAGGTCGTACCGATGTCGCGGATCGTACTGTCGCCGGCGTGCAGCTGCAGTGCCTTGTTCGACGGCGCGACCTGCAATTGCAGACGTCCGCGTTCAAGCTCCAGCTCGCGATGGCGCCAGCCGAAACGGGCACGCAGCGTGGTGCCGGCATCCAGCGTGGCCACGCTGCCATCAGCCAGCGTCAGTTGTCGCGGCAGTTGGCTGTCATTGGAATAGCGTTGGGGTGTGGGGTTGCCATCCACAGCCACCATCCAGCCCATGCCGACAGCCAGGCAGATGCCGGCGGCGGCGCCGAGCGCAGGCAGCCAGCGGCGTCGGGGCGCGCGTGCCGCGCGTGCTGCAGCGGTGCGCAGCCAGGGGTCCGCTGCCAGGCCCTCACCCTGCTGGAACAGGTTCTCGGCCTGCACCCAGGCTTTGACATGGTCAGGGTCTTCGGCCAGCCAGTCCTCGAACGACTCGCGCTCGGCCGGCGTGCAGTCGGGGGCTTCCAGCCGCGCCACCCAGCTGCTGGCGCGCTCGAACAGCGAGGCGTCTTCCATGTGCCGGTGGCTGTTCATTCCGTATCCCTGTCATTGTGCAGTGGATCCGGTCCCAGCTCCTGGCGCAGGCCCTGCAGGGCACGGGCGATGTGTTTTTCCACGGTCTTGGCTGTAATTCCACAGTGCCGCGCGATCTGTGTATAGCTCATGCCGGTGATCCGGTTGAGCAGGTACACCTCGCGCGCGCGCTCGGGCAGTTTGAAGAGGGCCTGCCGCAGCAGGGACAGCATCTGCCCCGACTCGGCCTGGCGCAATGGATCCGGTGACGAGCTGGTGGGCTCGTCGCTGCCATCGTGCTCGGCCAGTGACAGATGCGGTCGCGATTGTGGCGAGCGACCGCGATCCGCCAGGCGGTTGCGGGCGATACGATACAGCAGCAGGCGCAGTTCGTCGGGGCCGTGCGCACGATAACGGATCAGCCGTTCCATGCAGTCCTGGGCGATGTCCTCTGCATCCTCCGGCCCGACGCCCCGCGTGCGCAGGAACGCGCACAACGGTGCCCGTTCTTCGCGCACGAACGCGATGAAAGCGTCCGCAGGCACGGGCGGCTCCGGCGCGTGATGGATCAGGGGGGACGGGGCGGACAGGGCTGGCCTCGACAGACATTGGCGGATGCGTCATCGAGTTTTACGCGACGATGACCGGATGGGGAAGAGTGTGTAGTACTGCGCGTTTCATTATGAATGCGTTCATATTTATTGGCCGGGCAGGCTGGGGGAGTTTGCGGTACTCCGACGTTTGACTCTTTACCCGCGTGTTGCGGGTGGAGAGAGAGAACGTATGAAGCATTCGAAGTTGAGCCTGGCCCTGGCCGGGCTGATCGGCGTTGGCGCCATCGCGGCAGCTGATGACGTCATGGCAATGAGTTATCACGTGCAGGGTGACCGCATCTTCCTGAGCGGCGGCGTCACCTATGCCGACGTTGTGTCGCTGCCCGCGTTGCTGGCCAAGGCGCAGGCCGAGGGCCGGCCGATCCGTGAGGTGGTGCTGCGCACGTCCAATGGTGGTGCGTTGATCGCCGGCGAGTGGCTGCAGGGCATCATCCGTACCTCCGGACTGAACACCATCGTGTCCGGTCACTGCATTTCATCCTGCTCGATCATGCAGTCTGGTGGCGTCGAGCGTTATCTGGCCGGCGACCTGCCGATCGTCGACTCGGTGCAGATCCACGCGGCCAGCAATGGCGGCAAGGTGATCTACACGCCGTCGCCACGCATGACCCAGATCTATACCGGCAACTACGGTGGTGGCATGGATGCCGGCTTGCTGCAGAAGGCGATGTACGAGGTGGTGCAGCCGAACGGCCTGCTGGTGTTCCGCGATCCGGCACGCGGCACGGGCCCCTCGGTCACCTTCGACCCCGATGGCAGCGGCAGCAAGCTGGAGTCGTTCCCCGGCCAGGACATCTACAGCAACAAGATCATCACCGCGAACGGTTACCGCGATCCGGGTGACACCCTCAACGTCACGGCCAACGTGAGCGGCGACATCAACCCCGCTTATCTGCGCACCGGTCGCCAGCTGCAGACCTTCGTCGATGATGATTTCGCGCGCTGGAACACCAACTGGCAGTCTACTTACATCAACCTGGCGCAGAGCATCTACAACGCCTCCAGCAAGGGTCCGCAGGGCATCGGCCCGGATTCGGTGCAGGACTACCTCAACGATCCGGGCATCCAGGCGCTGCTGCTGTCCAAGTTGCGCCTGGCTGACCTGGACGTATCCACGCTCGACAACGCCATGGGCGTGATCCGCGTGACCAACGGTGCCACCTGGCGCACGGCCGCCACCACCGGCGCCGACTTCATGCTGGTCGACAACGGCACCATCGCACTGGAAGGCGGCGCGCTGCGTGCGTCGGAAGTACGCGTGCTGGGCGCCGGCACGCTGGTCGGCCATGGCGACGTGGCCGGCACCGCGATGGATCTTGATGCACTGGGCAGCGGTTCCGGCCCCTCCTGGCGCGAGGATGGCTTCAACCGCCTGCGCGTGTTTGGCACGCTGATGCCGCGCGGCGGTGATCTGGTCACCCATGGCTACGTCAACATCATGCCGGGCGGCAAGCTGTTGTTCGACGTCACCGAGAACGGCGGCGCGGCCACGGGCCGACTGCGCGTGGGCACGTTCTTCGATGACGAACCGACCGATGGCGCGCTGGTGATCTCCAAGGGCGCCTTCCTCGAACTGAATGTGGCGCAGGGCTACTACGGCCAGGACTTCCGCCGTGACCTGGTGCAGGGCCCGATCTACCAAGGTGGCTTCGAAGACGTCGTGCGCCTGGGGGACACCGGCTACAGCGCCAGCATCACCGCTGGCGACGTGTTCCGCCCGCGCCACAACTCGCTGCTGAGCTTCAACGTGAAGCAGACCGCCGACGGCCTGTGGCTGACGGCAAACCCCGGCTTCGATCAGCTGGGCCTGTTCACCAACGCCACCTCCGGCGACGGGCTGGGCCGCGCGCTGGCGACCGCCTCCGCCCGCCAGGACAGCAGCCTGAAGTCACTGCTGGGCGCGCTGCAGTTCGCCGACCGTGATGTGATCGCGCAGCAGGCCGGTGTCCTGCGTGGTGACGCGCACGCCAGCCTGCGACTTGCCGACAATGCACTGATCGGCAGCATCGGCAACGTCGTGCAACAGCACCAGGCGGCGATGCGCAGTGGCGGTGATGCAGACGGGCTGGCTTCGCAGGCTGCGCAGTCGGTCTCGTCGCAGCCGGGCATGCGCCATGGCAGCCTGTTCAACCAGCTGGCCATGCATCTGGTCGAGCCGGCCGGCGGCGGTGCTGGCGGCAACGAGGCCGGGCACAGCCGTGGGCTGTGGGCGCGCGGTTTTGCCAGCCATGGCCGCATTGATGCTGACGGCGGCGTGGCCGGCCTGAGCCACAATGTCGGTGGCATCGTGATCGGTGCCGACACCCGCGTGGCCGATGACCGCGTCACCCTGGGCGTCAGCGTGGCAGCGGCCGACATGTCGACCAAGGCCAGTGATGGCTCCGGGTTCAGCGGTGACGTGCGTGCGCTGGACGTGGGCGGTTACCTGGATGCAGCGTACTCGCGCGGCTACCTGTCGGCAGCGGTGCGCTACACCGACCTGCGCCATGACACCCGTCGCAGCATCGGCGGTATCGATGGCCTGCAGCAGCCCCTGCGTGCGAAGTACAGCAACGATGCGATCTCCGCGCGTGTCGAACACGCGTTTTCGTTCACCACCGGCAACGGCCTGGTGATCCAGCCGCTGCTGCCGGTGGTGGACTACGCGCGTACCTCGGCCACCCGCTTCAATGAAGGGCAGGGCGCGGGTGCATTGGTTGGCCGCAGCGGCAGCCTGGAGAGCATCCGCGTCGGCGCCGGCCTGCAGCTGTTCAAGACCTTCGAAGGCAACAACGGCGAGCGCATCACGCCGCGCGCGCGGGTGGTCTGGCAGAAGGAACTGGGCGATTCGCAGGCCCGCTACAGCACTGGCTTCGCGGCTGCGCCGGATCTGGTGTTTGGCGCCAGCAGCCAGAGCGTGGGCGAGCAGGTGCTGGCCTGGAACGTGGGCGTGACCAGCCGTGCCAGCGAGCGCCTGTCGATCATGGCCGACTACGTGGGCGAGCGCCGTGATGGGCAGATCCAGAACGGCGTGATGCTGGGTCTGGGCTACAAGTTCTAAGTGACGCCCGGCACCGGCGATGACGGCATCGCCGGTGCCATCCCAACGCGGGTGATGCTGCGGTATGGTCGGTATGCCATTCCACCCAGGCCCGTCCATGCAGATCGCCGTCTTCAGTGCCCGTCCCTACGACCGTCGTTTCCTTGATGAGGCGAACCAGCGCGATGCGGCTGGGGACGGCTTTGCGTTCGTGTACTTCGATGTGGCGCTGGACGTGCACACGGCCGCGCTGGCGCAGGATTGCGCAGCCGTATGCGTGTTCGTCAACGATCGGCTTGATGCGCAGGTGCTGCGCGCGCTGCACGCGGTGGGTGTGCGGGCCGTGCTGCTGCGCTGTGCGGGCTTCAACAATGTGGATCTGAGGGAGGCGAAAGCGCTGGACCTGTTCGTCGCGCGTGTGCCGGCCTATTCCCCCGAAGCGGTGGCCGAACATGCACTGGCGCTGGTGATGACCCTCAACCGCCAGACCCATCGCGCCTACAACCGCGTGCGCGAGGGCAACTTCATGCTCGATGGCCTGCTCGGGCGCACCTTGCATGGCCGCACGGTCGGCATCGTCGGTACCGGCAAGATCGGCCTGGCCACCGCGCGCATCTTCAAGGGCATGGGCTGCACCGTGCTGGGGCATGATCCGTATCCATCATCGGGCTTTGAAGGCGTGGGCGACATGGTTGAAAGGGATGAACTGCTGTCGCGCGCCGACATCGTCTCGCTGCATTGTCCTTTGACGCCGGAGACCCAGCACCTGATCAACGACGCCTCGCTGGCGCGGATGAAGCCCGGCGCGATGCTGGTCAATACCTCACGCGGCGCACTGGTCGACACCCATGCGGTGATCCGCGCGCTGAAGTCGCGCCGACTGGGGCATCTGGCCATCGACGTGTACGAGCAGGAGAGCGCGCTGTTCTTCCAGGACCTGTCCGGCGAGATCATTGACGATGAGGCCTTCCAGCGGCTGATGACCTTCCCCAATGTGCTGGTGACCGGACATCAGGGCTTCTTCACTGTGGAGGCGCTGCAGGAGATCTCGGCGATCACGCTGGGGAATCTGCGGGATTTCGTGGCCGGGCGGGCGTGCGGGAACCGGGTGGAGGCGTAGTAGACACGCTGCGGAAATAGGCCTCGCCCAGTCCCCACCTGGGGTATTTACTTTGGGTGAATATCATATGAAGCTGTCGTGAAAGGGGCTTATGCCCCTGAAGGTACAGGGGGCGCAAGGAACGGCGCAGCTGCTTTCGGGCCGGAACATGACGCCAGCACACGTCGGTCGATTGCCGAACGTCTGGTGATTGCCGACGCATTTGGACAAAGGGATGTTCCATGCGTAACTGGCAGCAGTTGTTGTTGGGGGCAGTACTGGTTGGCGTTGCGTGGCCGGCCTGCGCAAGTAGTCCTCTGACTCCCCACACGGAGTACAACAAGCGGATCCGGACCGGAGAAATGATCTCCCCGCTGACATCGGATCTCTTCGGGGAGAAGGTCAGTCCGAGCTCTGGTGCAGCCGAATTCGTGGTTACGGATATTGACCTGCCCGGCAACAATGCGTTGCCGGTTCGGCTGCAGCGGCGTCTGTCGATAAGCTCTTTCAAGAACAGGCAACCACTGGGTGGCTTCGGCAGCTGGGATATCGATGTTCCCTTCATCGAGGGCACGTTCGAGTCCACAAACAAGTGGAACACGGGTGGTAATGGCGCCACGCAGCGCTGTGGTCAGCCCTTCTATCCAAAGATTCCTTCGATAGCAAACCTTTACGAAGCCTGGTCGGGCAACAAGGCGCATATTCCTGGAAGTTCAGACCAGGAGCTTCTGTACATCGGTGGATTGGACAATCCGCACCCAACCGATGGCGGCATCTATAACTGGGGAACGAGGGGGAACCTGCGGTTCTCCTGCTTGGCCACGACTGCCAATGGCTATCCCGGCGAGGGCTTTCTTGGCCTGGATGGCGATGGCAACCGATACTTCTTCAATGTGGGAATCGAGCGATGGATGGGGGCCATGGAGTTCGGCGATTCAGGCTTCGGGATGATCCGTGTGTATCTCATGGCCAGTCGGGTAGAGGACCGGCACGGCAATTGGGTTGCCTATGACTATTCGGGCGATCGATTGGTTGGAATTCGCGGCAGCGACGGTCGCGTCATCTCCATCGCCTATTCAGGAGATCGCATTGCCCGTGCCGCTGCCAATGGCCGGACGTGGACCTACGAATACAATGAACCGGCCTCGGCACTGGGATTTGCGCGCTGGGCAAGCCTGCGCGCTGTGGTGCAACCCGACGGTGCTCGATTGGGCTACGAATACAGTGCGCCGGATGCCTACGGCAGCCTGAATCCGGAGTACGGAGTCTGGGATGGCAACCCCAGCAAATGCACCAAGCCCGGGTTTGGCCAGTCCACCTTCACTCTGACGGCCACCCACCCGGCAGGAACCCGCGGACTGTTCGAGTTCGAATACGTAAGTCGCCCGCGCACAGGCATTGGTCCCAACGCTTGTGAGAAGAACGGAAGCCGCTATTATCAGAGAAAAGCCGCCTCCTTCGACCTCTACGCGCTCCGGCGCAAGACCATCAGTGGCCCTGGTCTCGGTACGCAGATATGGTCCTACGAAAATGGTGGCTATTCATCAGGTATCGCGAATTCGGCGGTATCGACGATTGTCGAGCCTGATGGCACACGTCGACACCAGGTGTTCGGCGTCAAGGTGGATGAGAATGAAGGACAGCTGTTGCAGGAAGCTGTCCGGGCTCCAGACGGGAATATCGTCCAGGTCACAACCAACACCTACGTGACGTCAGCCGAAGCCCAAGCCATGCCATTCCCGGACAGCTACGGAATGATGTCAGCCGCCGATGATCCGTTTGCCACTCGGATCCGCCCGTTGAAGCAGACCGTTCTCAGCCAGGATGGGGTCAATTTCGTCAACACGACCGATCAGTTCGATGCGCACGTGCGGCCGGTTGTACAGTCCGAAAGCAATTCGCTGGGACGCGCACGGGCGCTGAGGACTATGTACTTCGACGACACCGGCCGCTGGATACTCGGCCAGGTCGGGCGCAGTACGCAGACCGTTGGCGGCGTTGAAATCGAGACCGAGCGCACCGAGTTCGACTCGATGGCGCGCCCGCAGCGTACCTACGCCTTCGGCGTGCTGCAGCAGATGCTGAGCTATCACGCGGATGGCACGCTCGCCTCAGTGGCGGATGGCAAGGGTAATACCATTGCGCTGGGCAGCTGGAAGCGTGGCCTGCCGCAGAGTGTTGCATACCCGGACGGCAGCAGTGCCTCGCTGCAGGTCGACGACAATGGCTGGGTGCGCGCGGCAGTGGAGCCCAATGGTGCCAGCCGGAACTTCGATTACGACGGGATGGGCCGGATCGTGCTCGCGACCCAGGCTGCCAATGACAGCGTGGCCTGGAATCCTGCAACGACGCGGTTCTTCCAGGTGGCGGGCGCGGAGATCGGGCTGGAAGCAGGCCATTGGAAGCGCGAGTCCAGTACCGGCAACGCACGCGCGGTGACGTACTACGACGGGTTGTGGCGCCCAGTACTGGAAGAGTCGTTCGACGCTGCGGATCGTGGCGGCACCCTGCGCCAGACGGTGACCCGCTATGACAGCAATGGGCGCCCGGTTTTCACCTCTTATCCGACGCGTGTGGCATCGGACTTCCGTTCGGCGCTGCCCGGCACCTACACCGGTTATGACGCGCTCGGGCGACCCACCCGCAGCGAGCAGGACAGTGAACTGGGGCGCCTGGTCACCACGACCGAGCAGCTCGGTGGTGGCAGCGTAAGGGTGACCAATCCGCGTGGCATTGCCACCACCACCGACTACCTGATGTACGGCAAGCCCAGCCAGGACATGCCCATCCGGATCCTCCATGCCGAAGGTGTGGTGACGGAAATCCAGCGCGATTCGCTGGGCAAGCCGCTGTCGATCCTGCGGCGCAATGGCGACGGCAGCATCAGTGTTCGTCGACAGTATGTGTATGACAGCTCCCAGCGCCTGTGCAAGAGCATGGAGCCTGAGACCGGTGCAACCGGCATGGGCTACGACGCCGCAGGCAATCTGCTCTGGTCTGCCTCGGGCCTGACGCTGCTGGGTCCTCAATGCGAGAGCGACGCTGCCTATGCGTCGCCTTCGCGGGCTGACCGGACCTATGACAGCATGAATCGCTTGCTGACGCTGCGCTTCTCTGATGGCCAGGGCGATCAGGACTGGAACTATTGGCCTGGCGGGAAAGTGAAGCGTGTGCAGACCCGCAACAACGGCGCCAGCACCGTCAACGACTACACCTACAACCTGCGCGGATTGCCCACGTCCGAGAGCGTGGCATACGATGGTGGCGAGGCCTGGGCACTAGGCTATGGCTACGATGCGAATGGCGCCCTGGCAACCCATGTGCAGCCATCCGGTCTGACGATCGACTACAGCCCGAATGCGCTTGGGCAACCGACACGCGCCGGAACCTACGCCAGCAACGTACGCTACTACGCGAACGGCGGCATGAGTGGCTTCACCTATGGCAACGGCGTCGTGCATCAGATGACGCAGAACACGCGCGGCCTTCCCGATCGCAGCACCGACAGTGGTGCCGGTGGCAAGGTCATCGATGATGGCTACGATTACGATGCCAATGGCAATGTGGCGGCCATCAGCGATGGCCTGCCTGCAGCGCCGGGAAACCGTGACATGCGCTATGACGGCCTGGATCGTCTGACCGCAGTGACGGCGGCCAGCTTCGGAAACGCAAGCTATGCCTACAACGTTCTGGACAATATCGTCGCTGCCAACGTCGGCGCGCGGCGGCAGTCCTTTGAATACGACTTCAACAATCGGTTGACGAACGTGCGGGATGTCGCCAGTGGTGCGACCGTGACCGGGCTGGGGTATGACGCACAGGGCAACCTGAAGATCCGCAATGGCGTGGCGTTCCGGTTCGACTACGGAAATCGCCTGCGCGAGGTCGATGGCAAGGAGGCCTATCAGTACGACGCGCATGGACGCCGCACTCTGGCCAGTGCGCCCAATGGCAACATTCGTTCCCTCTATGGGCAGGATGGCGTGCTGCGCTATCAGCACGATCAGCGCCAGGCGAAGGGCTTTGACTATATCCAGCTCAACGGCAGCCTTGTTGCCAAGCGTGCGGTGGACATTGCTCCTGCGGCGCTGGTGGTGACGGTTCCGGGCTACAGCGGGAACGGTGCGTTTGCCGTGCAGTGGACTGCCGTCGCAGGTGCACAGCGCTACGAAGTACAGGAGTCGGTGACGGGAGCGTGGCAGACCGTCTACCAGGGAGCGGCGTTGACGGTTTCGCTGGCCGGGAGAAGCTCCGGCGTCTACCGCTATCGTGGCCGTGCCTGCAATGGCACTGTCTGCGGTGCTTGGGGCGTGGAAGCCTCCATCCAGGTGGAGCTTGCGCCCACGGCTGCGCCCGTGATCACCGCACCGGCACAAGGCATCAACGGAACCTACTCCCTGAGCTGGTCAGCGGTGCAGGGCGCCGCCCGCTTTGTGCTTGAAGAGGCCGTGGGCGGTGGTTGGAATGTGGCCTTTGACGGTGCTGCGCGCACCTGTCAAGTGACCGGCAAGCCGGCAGGCACCTATCGCTATCGGGTCAAAGCATGCAACCCACAGGGCTGCGGCGCCTACTCAGCTGAAGCGATGATCACGGCGTTGTACGCTCCATCCGTGCCGACGTTGTCAGTACCTGCTGCGAGCTACAACGGCAGCTATACCGTCTCTGTCTCGAGCGTGGCCCAGGCCAGCAGCTATCGCATCGAAGAACAGTTCAACGGAGGAGCATGGACTGAGATCAACCGGATCAGTGGGAATCAACTGGCCATCAGCGGACGCATCGCCGGCAGTTATGCCTATCGTGCCTTTGCATGCAATGACGCAGGGTGCAGCGCGGCAAGCGCCGTAGGCGCGGTCGTCGTGACATTGCCACCGGTCCAAGCCACGGGAATCAATCTCGGTGGCGTGAGTTACAGTTCCACCGTGAGCATGTGGTGGGGCGCAGTCCCCGCCGCGACGAGCTACCAGCTGATGGAACAGCTCAATGGTGGTGGCTTCAGCCTGGCGCAGGAGAATGGCGCGACTTCGGCGACCCGCGGCGGCCGCTGGCCGGGGCAATGGGATTACCAGGTGCGTGGCTGCAATGTCGCTGGTTGCGGACCGTGGTCAGCAGTTGCGGGCGTGCGCGTAATCGGCCCTCCGGCTACCCCGGTTCTGCGCCTACCGGATGGGAATGGGGTGGGAATCGGCGCGGCGTACTCGGTCCACCTGTTGGAAGTGGCGGATGCGACACGCTACGAGATCGACGAAAGCAGTGACGGCGCCAACTGGTCGCTGGTTGCTGCAGATCGGATGGTCTCTCTGACCAAGGGGGGCGCAGGAAATTTCTACTATCGAGGGCGTGCGTGCAATCCTGCAGGTTGCAGCCCCAGCTCTGCCGTTGGCCAGGTTGCAGTGTTCAGTGCTCCACCGGTTCCCACTGGAGTAAGAATCATCCAGAGTGGTCCAAGAATCTGTTCGATCATCTGGAACCGCTCGCAGGGCGCAACGTACTACGAGGTGCGGGGCAGTACGAGTGTCATCTATCGAAGCGAAGCTATCGGCTATGACTTCGACTCGCGTTGCCAGTCGCCCTATATCGTGCGTGCCTGCAATGCGCAGGCGTGTTCGGCCTGGTCGAACTGAGGGAGGCCAAGTGAGTGCAGGTGCGAAGATGCTGCTGGTTCGAGCCGTTGCGGGCTGCACTGATACTCGCTGGGCTGTTCAATCAGGCTGCTGCGGAGATGGTTGCCTATCAGTATTGACTCTTCACCTGCGTTAAAGATTGGGAAATGGTATGAACAGCCATGGCTTGACGATCGGTGTGGCAGCTGTGTGCGCGATGTTGGCTGCGGTGCCTGCATGTAGCAGGCGCGCAGATGATGCCGGGCAGGATGCAGCAAAATTGGATGCCTGCTACTACAGGGTGAAAAATTCTCAGAGATGTGACTCAAGTTTCCAGCGGCTTATGTTGAATCCTGCATCCGCTGCTGGTCGACAGGTTGGGCTTGTAGGGTATCTGGCGCCAAGAAGTGGAGTGGCGTTGCTCTATCCAGATGAGCAGTCATATCTCAATGATGTAGTAGTCAACGCCGTCGCTCTTGAGGGGGATCTGTCTCGGTTGAATGGCGAGTGGTACAAAACTGTGCACCTGAGGGCCGTGTTTCATCCGACGAATGACCCCATCGCTCCGTGGTTTGGCGTCATGCGTGGCCTCAGCGTTGCAGATCCGGTCGTCCCCTTGGGAAAGGAGGACCCAGTGGTGATTCACGAGGGCGTGTCCTTTGAAGGTCAACGCTGATGTCCATTGGAGCGCCTTGTGCAGTGCGCGGTCGATGCTTGTTCGGCTTGCGGGTTCGGGAGCGTTGCTGGCGTTTGGCTCGATCGCCGCAGAAGTCTTGAGTGGCAGTAGATCCCCCGGCAGCACCTTCCGGCAATTGACCGAAGTGCCAGGCACCTACTACAATGACCAGCTAGGCCGGAATAGCTCAGTTGGTAGAGCGGCGCATTCGTAATGCGTAGGTCGCAGGTTCGACTCCTGTTTCCGGCACCAGTTGTAGAAAAGCCCCGGCCTTTGGTCGGGGCTTTTTGTTTTGGGGAGGGCGGAACTCATTGATGGGAAAGGGATTCGCTGCGGGCTGCTCATTGGTGGGCATCCGTGCTGCCCTCTACGAATGGTTCGCTTCCGCTCCAGCTTCTCCGTTCACTTGGGACGCTCCGGCTTCATGGCGACTTACAAGAGCAACGAAGATGCTCTTTGCGAGGCCCGATAGCAGAGGCTGGTCCCGGGAACAAATGGGAGCTGCTGGCAGAAATTGACTTCTTTCTGGTGAAGATCGTCATGGCACTGCTCGCGGGATCGTTGGAACGCCCGCAATTGAAACTCGGAAGCCACGTTGGTTGAGGCTCTCAAATGTCTTTGTAAGGTTCACCTTGCTGAAAAACGGTAGGTTCTGCTTGAGTGTTGCGCTCGCTTCGCCAAGAACCAAGAAGACGATCTCATAGTCTGCGGATTTGAGGGAATTCAAGGGAATCAGATCTCTTGCCGCCGGATTCACGTTTCGCAGCACTGTCCGAGCCTTCTTGCGAAATCCCTTGTCGCCAAGCATGATCTCTGCAGCTACGCCTCCCTGTGCAAAGAGGTGGCTAAGTCCCGCAGAGCCGCCCTTCCGATGTTTAACGTGGATAAGGTGCTTGGTCGGAGATAGGAGGTCGCACAGCTCAATGGCGGTTGTCGTGCGGTCCGTCTTAACGAGTTTTTTGTCCAGCAAATAGTAGCCATTTGCCGCAGCTGATCGGATGTTGTAATCGCCCTCTGCTTCAATCTTAGGCTTGCCATTGTCTTCCCAGGTCTCTACTGCCGGGAATGGAAGCTGACAAAGGGGGATGTGAGTCAAAATCTCGGTGATTCGACCGATGAATGTCGCATCGATTTCATACCACTTACCGTCGAAGATGATCTTTGTCTTGTCACCTTCCGTGATTTCAAAGTAGACGCATCGATACACTGAGTGTTCAGTGACGTTGCCGTCGACGTCGTGGACAAAGAGGCGGTCCCGCTTGACTGCCTCTATGCTTAGTTTCGGAAGGTCATCAACATTGTTGAGATAGTCGGCGGGATCAATGACGGGTTGTAGGCCCTTCTTGTTTCGAGTGAAGCTAAATCCCAGGATTGAGTCCCATGCTCCTATCTCTGGCAGGGTGATCATCAGCCTGTCGCTGCGCGCGTGCATGGCCGCGATCAATAGTTCGTCAAGTCTCTTAATTTCTGTTTCGTCTTTGAGCCTGCGTACGTTATCGACCCAGGAAAACGACGTCTTATAGGTGTCGCTGTCATAGTAATTCTTGATGCGGCGGCTCAGTGCTGGCAGCTCAGAGGGTTCCATCTCGATGCCAAAGGAGAAGCCGGCGTCTCCTCCAGCGATCTGCACAAGGTCTATGCCCCTTCTGGGCACACCTGTCACTGCGCGGAGAACGTCTCTTAAGATATCGATTCCAAAAACGCTGACCTCTGAGTCTCGAGCAGCCTGGGACTTCTTTTGGACGGGCTGATCTTCAAGGGTGTGAAGATCGACACTCCGCAGTGACTTCTCGTCTAGCGTATTGAGCGCGGTGCGTAGCCCGAAGTCCTGGACGAACAACGACTGCTCAATGAGGTATCGCCCGTATCCGAAAGTGAATGCGAATACATCGTCATCCACTCGTAGAAGCAAAACAGCTGAGCTGGATCTATTTGCGAGTCCTGGAACATCTATGCCTCCAATTTCATCAAGAAATGGGCCCCAAGTCGGTCTCTTCTCATCGCTCTTCTTCACGAAGAGAGTGCCGTCCAAGCCTAGGGCGCCCGCTATCGGATATTCATCTACAGGCGCTGCAGTGAGAAGATTGGCCAGTTTTGTGCCTTCCGCCAGTGGCTTTGCCATAAAAAGGTTGAGTCGGCGATATCCTTTTGCCATTTGTTGTGACTCTTGTGCTCTATGAAGGGTCTTCTGCGTGAATTTCCTGCGGGCGCCAGAGGATATGGCTACTTGCTCCAATGACCAAGTACCCATTCCCATTGATGGGTCGAGTAATCCCATCGCCAGTGCGCACGTACCCATTTGGTCTTTCCAAATGGTCGAAATGTCTGGATGTTCTGGGGCCGATCCGGTGGCTTGGGGGGCTTAGGGGGATGGATCTTTCGTATGGTCATAAATCGACTCTCCTATTTCGGAATGGGAGTAGATCGCAACGACTGAAGCTGAGGCGCTTAGCTCTGCGGGAGCTGGTCGGAATCGGCCAAGTTATCGGCCTTATGGCAGAAAGTGTGATGGCGGTCAAGTTGCCAGTTCGATAGGTCCTTGCGTGGGTATCTCGGCAGACGCGAGGCTGCGGACGATCCTCATCCAAACAACACCTCGCATCCTGTCCTAAGTTGGCTCTATCGCCACTCACGGACAACCCGCCCGATGTCATCCGCCATCACCAAACGCATCGTTCTCAGGGCTGAACCCCGGGATCGCCCCTACGAGGTCAGGGACGCTCAGGTTCGCGGCCTGATCCTGCGTGTGCAGCCTTCAGGGCATAAGGCTTGGATCGTGACCTGGGCGCACGGTAAACGTCGTACCTTGGGGTCGGTCGAGCACTTGACGCTCGACCAGGCTCGGGACCAAGCTCGCCAAGCGGTTGCTGAATACGTTCAGTCCGGATTGCCGGCGCTCGCAAAGTCCAAGCCCACTAGCTGCACGCTCGAAACACTGCTCAACGAGCATTTCGAGCCTTGGGCGATAGCTGAGCTCAAAGGGGGGCGTCAGTACCCGGACCGCATCCGATCGGTGTTCCCGTGGCTGCTGCGTCGTCAGATCATCGAAATCGACGTGCCCACGATGGAGCGATGGTGGCGCGGGCGTGTTACTGGCCCCGATGCCGTCACCAAGGCTACTGCAGCGCGCGACTTCGCTTGCCTGCGATCTGCCTTGTCCCGTGCGGTCGAGTGGAGGTTGATCGAGACCAATCCTTTGATGGGTATGCGTCAACGATCAGCGGCTAGCCGCAAGGTGGTCCGGTTCCTGTCCCCGGACGAAGAAGCGATGCTCAGGGCTGCGCTCGCCGCGCGCGATCTAGCTGGGGTTGAGGGGAGGGCTAACGCCAATGCGGCCCGGCGCAAGTACCGGCAAGCGGTTCTGCCTGATTTGCCGATGGACGGGTACGTCGATCACCTGACCCCGGTGGTTCTTACAGCCATTAATACCGGTATGAGACGTGGTGAGCTGTTGTCGATGAGCTGGGCTGACATCAACTGGGAAGCCAAGATGCTGACCATTCGAGCCGAGAACGCCAAGTCCGGTAGGCAGCGTCACATCCCGCTAAACGTCGAAGCCATGGAAGTCCTGCAGCGTTGGGCTAGACAAGCGGGCGAACGCCGTGCGGGCAAGGTCTTCGACGTGACCGACATCAAGAAGGGGTGGGGAAAACTCATAGCCGATGCCCGCATTGAAGAGTTCCGCTTCCATGATCTGCGCCATCATTTCGCATCACGCTTGGTGCGGGCAGGCGTGGACCTGAACACGGTGCGAGAGCTCTTGGGTCATGCTGACATCACCATGACTCTTCGTTACGCCCACTTGGCCCCGGACACACTGGCGGCGGCTGTCGCCAAGCTGGCGGCGTGAGCGGGCTAGCGCCTCTGCTTCCCAGCCAAACGCTCTAGCTCTTCCCGCATCCTTTGGCGCTCCCCAGAGGGAAGCTTAGCGAAAGCCAAGATCGCCGCAGCCAGGTCATCGTCCTCAGCGAACAGGTAGGCGACCGGGACATCCAATGCCTTGGCTAACTCCGCAGCCTTGGTCATGTCAGCTTGGTTTCGTTCGCGCTCGTACCTGTTGATCAGCACGGCACCCCGGTTCTTGTCCTGGTCCTTATCCACCAGCGCCCCCAGCGCGCGCTGGGACAGCCCGCGCAGTGCTCGAGCTTCGGAGAGCCGCTTGGAAAACGTTGCAGTAATGACAGTGGCCGAGGGCACGCGGAGGTAACGGTCTGTGAACCTGCAGCAGCATGGGCCATATACCTGATCAGTAAAAGTCATTACCATAGCAGTATATAGCGTTGTGCGAGGTATGACTGGCTGCAAGGGGTGGCCGGGCCCGTCAGCGCTCAGTCGGGGACGTTGGGATGAAGAACCGGATTACGCATGTTGCCGTCATGTCGTTGGTGCTGACGGCTGTTGTTCCCGGGGAGGTAGTGGCTCAACAACAGCGGTCATACGACCGTTTCAAGGATCGAACCTCCTACGAGGCCAAAGTGGAGCTATCGGAGCTGTCGAAGACCAGCAGGGGCATTTCTCTGAGCCTGCACAGCGTAGTAGACGGAGACCGCGCTGTTACGAAGTCGGACTCTTTCACTGTTTCGGCCATCGTCACCTTCAACATGTCCTATGACGTTCGCTGTGCCGGTACAAGCTTTGACATGCTCGTGGACGGAAGGGCTGTTCCGCTTCCCAGCGACATGCCCGCCTTCAATCGATACGAGTACGCAATCCTTTCGTTCGGCAAGAAGATGACCTTGGCAGAAGCGGGGGCCTTCACCGGTGCCAACAGGATCGAGGTCCGGGTCTGCGATACCGAATACAGCCTGGACGATGAGCAACGCGCTGCATTGCGTGATCTGCTCAAGGACGCTCAGGTGGGTAGTCCAACGGGTGGCTGACGTCGGAAACCCCAGTGCATCCAATCATGGAGGAGAGAACATGCAAACCAGCGATCCAGCAACTAACCTTTATCAATGCCCGGCTTGCCGTGCTGCCATCCCCTCGGGTAGATCATCCGCGAAGTGTCCTAAGTGCTATGCGGACCTGCCCAAGGCAATTATTGAATCGAATCGTGCGAGCGCGAACGCCCGGGAAGAGCGTGGCTCGACAGCGGCGTGTGTGGCATTGGGGCTAGTTGCACTCGCCATTGGGCTTTACTTCCTGATCAACCCCTCAGCAGGCGGTTACGGCAACATTGCCAACATGCATGCGCTAGCAGTAGGGCAAGCACTGACCATCGCTGGGGCTGTGCTGCTGGGCTTGGGCATTCGCCCTCGCTGAGCAACTAGATTTGCCGCAACCAGGCCCGCTGATGGCAACGTCAGTGGGCCTTTTTACGCTAGCTGAGGTGTCACCTGGCTACTGTCTCAGTCGCCGTGCTGGCTGCACAGAATAGATGCTCTAGGATCGCTCTGTCGGCCAATCTGGGGCTGTCCCAGGGCTGTCGATGCAGGGGAGTAGCGACCCTGTCAGGCTAGCCTTGTGCGGCGATTGGTGCGCATTGGCGAACAACGGGTTCTAAGTATGTGCGCGGATGATCCGTATCCAAAGCACGAAGTCCTAGATGGTTCGCGAAGGCCGCGTTACCTAGCTGCCGTAGTGGGGGACCGGAATCGATCACTCCATACAGCCGTGATCATTCGAGCTCAGCCCTCCTTCGGGACTCAGCAACTCTGGACTGTTGATGGTTCTTTGCAACTGCATTCTTGGTTGACTGCTTTGAGAGGGTGCGCATGTAGGCCGCTCGATGCTCCTCTTTGCGCTCGTGTTCACGCGTCAATTTCAGCTTATCAATGGCCTTCAGAAGCTGGCTTTTGCTGTTGGGTGATAGCGCCTCGCTAAGATTTTCAAAGGTGTCCTCCCAGGCTACCTTTCCTCCAGCGAGCTTAGAGTGCCCGAATGATGTGATCGCAAGTCTCTTAGCTCGGGCATCAATAGACGTTTCTGACACCATCTTTTTGCGTATCAGACGCCCAACAAGTACAGACATCGATGCTGGAGTGGTGCCAATCAGTCGAGCGAGGCTCGCCCGCGTCATCGGATAAGCGTTGGCACCTTGTGCCCGCTCGATAGCCTCTAGCGCCAGGAATCCAGAGAGGGATAGGTCGTATTCCTTGAGGCGGACTTCAAGATCACTAGTCAGCCCGCTGGCAAGTATCAATAGTGCCTTGAACTCAGGATGGGGTAGTTGGCTCATGCCACATCCTAAGGTGGTGGACTGGTTGAATTCAATGGGTCCGCCACTTACTTGCTTGGCAACCTTGTTTCCAGCGACGGCAATTTCGCAGTCGCTAGCAACCAGGAGAACTACCATGCACAAGCACAACAATATTGATCGCTCCACCCGCCTCTTCGCTGCGCAGCGTGAGGGCAGGGACGCGCTGCACGCCGCGCAGAGCGCAATTTCTGAAACGATCATGGGCCGTGAGCAGCTGGTCTTGGATAAGGTGTGCGAGATCCATCGCGCCTCCACCTACAGCGAGATGACTGCATTCCAGGCCACAACTGAGTTTGCGAACATGCTGCAGCGCTACATCGGGACTACCGACCGTCGCTTCGACCTGCGCGTATGCGATGCCTCGATGTTCCGTGCGATCTGGAAAGCTCGCCAGATGGTTGACATGACCGGTATCAACTACCGCGACTACGTTCAGCGTGCTGTGACCTACTTGCGCCACTGCGGCAAGAAACGCATCACTCCTGCAATGCTTGTCTCTGCTGAAGTACAGCTGCACGTGATGGAACTCGACGCCGTCAGTCGCTGAGGCCCGAGCCGGTAGCGGCCCTTGGCGACCATGTTGGGTGCGGAGGGGCCCCTCTGCGCCTAACGGCACTAAGGAGGGTGATGGCTAGGGATGGCCTGGGACCAGGTGAAGTTCAGGCTGTCACATTTGGCGATAGCGCCATCCAACCGCTTGGGGGCCGTTCCCTCATCCAATCCATTGCGCGCCCGCAGCGGAAGCGTCCGGGCGCGCCGTGCGCTAGTGAACATCAGAAGACCGGCGATTTCATCGGCCCGGTCGGTATAACACTGTCTTTATCGAGGAGGGCAGGAGAATGGCTAGGAACAAAGAGTCAGGCGCGACGGGCGGGAAGGCAAAGGTAAAACGGCCTAATCCGGCCCGAAAGAAGGCGTCTGCGAAGAACATGATGGAGGCGCAGAGCAGGGATGCCTCGTATCAGCGCGCGCTGAAGTCGGCTGATCCCGTGGAGCGACAGGTGGGAGAGCTGGTCTTCCAGCGCACGTACATCGATAAAGGCTTGCTTGCTAAAGAGGCATTGTTGCTGCGCAACCGTTGGATCGGGAACCGCTACATGTCCCCGGTGCAGGCCACGCAGGCCTTCACGGAGGCATACACCGCCGCGTACCGTGCTGCTTGGGCGCGCCACTTTGACCTTTCCGAAGCGCCGCATAAGCAGCCCTGTGCGCCAAGTCTCGCATTGAACGACAGGGCGGTTATTACCAGCTTGTGGCGGGCCCGTCAGAAGGCTGACGAACTGGGAATGCCGTACGATCTGTTCTGCGAGGTCGTCATGGAACGATGGATCGTGGGCCGGAAGGCGAAGCGCCCACCATTGCCAAACCAGCTGATTTCCGGGAAGTTGTTCGGTGCATGGATGCGAGGACATCCGACCTGGGCTGAAGCTAGTGAACGGTTGTTCTTGCCCGCTTGGGATCGGCGCTTCTTTATGGAGCCGTCTGGAGAAGATCCCGTGCATGCTGCGGCAATGCGAGCATTGCGTGCCGATGTGTTGCATGCAAAGGACCGTTCCGCCCAATTGGCGCGATATCTTGGGGCTGGTGGACCGCTGACAGAGGCGCGTGCAAAGGCGATGTTTGAAGCAGATATGGTCCGGGATGCGCTAGCGATGGTCGCCGTGCCTGCTGAGGTCAACGACGCGCCTGAAGGATACGTTCCGGCGTGCATCGGCAATCGTAACGACGTGCGGGATATGCCGTGTCACAACTGCCCATTCGCCGTGCAGTGCTCGAGCGTAAAGCGGAAGGTGACACGCGCGCTGAACGCGGCAGGCGCCTCTGGCGATCCCCGTGCGGACAGGAGGCGTGAGCAGAACCGGAACAGCCAGCGCAAGCATCGCGAGGAGCAACGGCGAAAACTGGCTGCATAGCGAGCGCCAATAAGGTCTTATGAGCGCAAACGAGCTTGCTTGTCAGCGGCCCCATAAGAGCTATAAATCAAGAGCAACTACCTTCTCTTTGAGAAGGTAGATATTTATTGGGATGCCAACGTTGATGTCCCGTGACTGGTCCCATCGGTACTCGGGCCTTCGGCCCTCGCACCTCGGGTCCAGATGCGCGCCCCTTCGGGGACGCGCAGAAAATTATAGCCGGGGTTGTGTGGAGAGCGCGCCTCGGAGTCATCGAGGATGATCTGTAAGCCTCTGTGTTGAATCCCACCGGTGTTTGCGTAGGGGTGTCGCTGGCCGGTCCTGCGGCGCGCTCAGCGAGCTTCTGGTGGGCCCTGGCGAGCATCCTGCAGGCCGCTTATGAGCGCAACCTCCCGGCAATCACTGTGATGTATAGATTGCTCGCCCATGTATGCAGTGTTTATGACGATCCACATGACACATGGTCGATTCGATGGCGACCCGGATAATCATGTCGATTGTTGTGAACCGCAGTTGTCATTGATCCACGGCGAAATTGGCCGCGAGGTTGCACGGGGACTTGGCCGTGAAAGCGCGCTTTGGAGGTCCCGCATGCGGATGTAAAGCGCATACGAAGCGCTATCAAAGTCCATGTGCCCTAAGCCTAACGTGCAACGTGTGGGCGGCGGTGTACGAGCTCGTGCCTGCAACCGCAAGATGTGGTGGCCATGTATGAAGCGTGCGGTGGTGTTCGATCTTGTACGGGCGGTAAGGAATGTGTTCCTTTCAAGTCTCATCCCCTGCGACCGATATGCTCAAGGATGCATAAAACAATCAGCGGGACGGCTACATGGATCGTTGGACGTGGATGATGGTAAGGATGTATGCGCCCGCACTTGGGGCTTTGGCGCTGGGGTTGCTGCTGATGCTGCCGTTGGGAATGCTCCGGGAGAGTCCGGTGCTTGCAGGGGTGTATGCGATGGCGCGATGGCTCCCTGCGTTGGCTATCGCGGTATCGGTCACCCTTGCACTTGTCGCTACTGTGCGGCTATGGCGCTGGGATCAAGGGCGCAGCCAGCTGGTGTGCGAATGCGGTGGCTTGCTTGGCCGGGAGCGTACTGGGCGCTTTGGTGCATATCGGAAGTGTCTCGCCTGCAACCGTAACGTCAATGAGAGGTACTACACGTAGGTTCGGTCTCGAGGCGCGTACACCGCGAGCCGCTGTCCGCCTTGAAAGTAGGTGTGAGTCCAACCTGGCTTTCCATGGGGCTTCACGGGCCCGAATCGGCTCAAAGTGACGGCTACTTGGCTTACAAGGCACTTATCGGCACCCTGGTTGCCAGTTGGGGTTGGCTAAGTCATTGATCCAAAAGGGCGCCTGACCATCTGTGGTGCCATGGGTAACTGCATCAGTACTGCGATGTGCTTCTGTGTATTGGCTTGGTACTCTAAGAGACTGTGGGACTTCGAATCGCCTGAGAAAGCGCCCAGAATCATGATGGTATTGCTTGGAAAGTCGAGTTGGCCGTTTTCTACTTCGCGAGGTCGAGTGTAAATGCAGTTTCATGTACTTCAAAGGACAAGTGGATTTCCGGCCTCTGGTGTTGATGTGGCATACCTGAGGATTGATCATTGGAATGATTACTCATTCGTCACGATGTTTGATGTTCGTTACTTTGACGTTGAAGGTGTAATGCATGAACTAGGGCAAACTAAGATCGCGTTCGAAGGGCAGACTACTGATCGAGACACGTATCAGGAGATTCCCACAGTCTTTGAACGCCTAGATTCAAGATTCTTCTCGGTGGGTCAGGATGTCGATTTCTACAAGAAGTTGTCGATCCTGCCGACTCGAGTCCGCGAGAATTTTCTTCTCGCGCTGAGAGACTTGGTGGTTAGCCCTGGCGAGCTCGAGCGGCTAAAGGATGAGCGAGTTCTAGGGACATCGCTTCTGCGTTACGTAAGCATATCAACAATAAAAGGGCAGTTCGCGCGTGTCCTTGACGGCTACGCTGAGTTGACGGACTTCAAATTCTCGTTCTTCAGTCCGGGGTCGGACGGCTTCAGTGACGTGAGCGTTTCGTTTGTTGTGCGCGAGAGTTCATTGCCGAGCACCAATATTCACGCGGTGATTGGTCGTAACGGGGTGGGCAAGACAACACTGCTTAACGGAATGATTAATGCAATAGCAATAGGCGGGGAAGGTGCGCACTTTGTAGATGACTCGGCTTGGGGGGCGCCTCGAATCGACTCGAGTTACTTCAGTAGCTTAGTCTCCGTCTCATTCAGCGCTTTTGATCCATTTGTGCCTCCTCGGGAGCAGGGTGACCCGGCTAACGGAGCTTGTTACTTCTACGTTGGGCTCAAGTCCCATGAAGATCCAGATAGACTCCGAACATCTTCAGAGCTCCGAAGGGATTGCAGTCGTGCACTGCTGGAATGCTTCTCAAATCCCAAGAAAACGCATCGATGGCTTCGTGCGATTGAAAAGCTAAGCTCCGATGAAGTCTTCGAATCGATGGGGCTTTCTGGGCTTCCTGAGATGTATCGGGAAGTTCTTGCGCGGCGAGGTTTGACTGCCGCCGGAGACGAGTTTCATGAGCGGATCCAGCCATTTCTTGCTCGTCTCAGTTCCGGTCACGCGATTGTGCTGCTGACCATCTCTAGGCTCGTGGCGACTGTAGAAGAGAAAACGCTTGTGTTGCTGGATGAGCCTGAAAGCCACCTGCATCCGCCTCTCCTTTCTGCATTCGTGCGTGCGCTATCGGATCTCTTGCATGATCGAAATGGAGTGGCGATTATTGCTACGCATTCGCCGGTAGTACTTCAGGAGATACCTAAGAAATGCGTAACTAAGATGTATCGCGTTCTTGGGGCTGTAAGTCAGAGTCGACCGGATATCGAAACATTCGGTGAAAATGTAGGGTTGCTCACGTCCGAGGTATTCGGTCTGGAAGTGGCGCGCTCGGGCTTTCACGATCTTCTTTCAAGGTCAGTCGCCCGGGGGGCATCCTATGAAGAAATTATCCGTGAGTATGACGGACAGCTTGGTTTGGAAGGGCGGGCTGTCTTAGCGGCTCTCATCTCTGAGCGTGAGCGAGGTGAGGTCAATGCTTCGACTTAGCATCCCCGCAAGTTCCTTTGAAAATGTGATCGATTTGTGTCATGCGGGAATAACTGGGAATGCTGTACTTGCCCACCAAGTGGCGGATGCGCGGGAGCAGATGATCGCTATGGGCGAGGTCTATGTTGCCTCCTGTCAGAACGGAAGGCTATACGAATTGGTCCCTGCTCCACCGGGAGAAGCCGACCCGATAATTTTTGGAGGGCTACGAAAGTCCGACCTGGTCAAGCTGTACGATCAATACTTGCTTGGGGCCGGCAAGCCAGCAAGGCAAATCTATGAGGAACTCCTGGTTTCGGCGCGCGAAAGGTGCCCATTCTGTGGTGGAATAGGCAGGCCTCGAAATGTTGATCATTTTTTGCCGAAATCAAGGTTTCCTCAGTTCTCCATCCTTCCCGTAAACTTGGTGCCGTCGTGTCGAGACTGCAACATGGATGGTAAGGCTGCGCGAATTGCTGTTTCTGCGGAAGATCAGATCATCCATCCGTACTGGGATGAAAGGTGCTTCTTTGACGTTCAGTGGATCTTTGCAAGATTTGAATCCGATATTTTTGATCCGGAACTTAGAATTGAGTATTTTGTTTGCGCGCCTGAGGAGTGGTCTGTGATTGATAGGGCGCGCGCGATTTATCATTTTGCCGCTTTTGATTTGCCGCTGCGCTATGCTTTGAAAGCATCTGAGCATGCGGGGGTTGTGCAGGGGCAGATCATAAGAATGAAATCTGCGGGCGTATCAAATGGTGAGATTATTGACTTCCTCTTGCAGCCGGGGATTGAGTCCGCCGGCTTTCCGAATCACTGGAGAGTTGGCCTGTATCAAGCATTTATTGCGTCGCTGTAGTCGTGCATCTCTGATGTGAATTGCCCAGGACTACTTGGGTGATTCGTTGCAATTCTTGTATGCGGTGTTGCAGTAGGGGTGCGTCATATTGCAGTTGCTTAAATTGCCCTTTCCGCCATGCTTCTTGTCCTTGGCGTGGTCATAGGATATCGACTTCGTAGGGTCGAGGTAGCCGCCGCAAATTGTGCAGCATTGTGCCGAACTAATGGCGGAAGTGATGAAAGTTTGGCTCTTTACGTCGTCACTAAAATCTATTGACGTCGTTACTGGGGTGCCCACAACAATCTTTCCTTCAAGGTTGGCAATCGATACTAGGTCGGAATCAGTTGGCGAGTGTTTATCTCTTAGTTGTTGAATGGTGTAGTCAAGGATCTCTGCATACACGCTTGCGCGACGAACACTAATGTGGCGCTGAATGATGGTTGAGAGTAGGTCCTTCTTCTCGATTAGGACTCTTTCCAGTTCTTGTCGGACGCTCGTGAATTTTTTGAAGAAGTTCGAATCGTTGTTGGCTGCCTTTTGCGCAATTAGTTGCATGGCACCCATGAACATGTAGCTCGAATGTCTGCCGCTTGGTCCATAAAAGTAGACCGCCGGATGCAGGCCAAGGCTGCCTGCTGAGTTTCCAGTGACCCTTTCGACTAAGGCGCGCGTTCTCTGTAAGGCTTTAAGTGTGCCGGAGCCATTGCTGTCGTCAGAAGTGTCGCTTAGGGTTCTGGGCTGTCCGCTCTGATCTCGATTTGCGATAATGCATAAATCAATGAGAGTTTGGATCGCGGTGCGCATGCCCCTTGATCCGCCGAGTGGAAGGTCAAGTGTTTTGATAGGGCTTTGTAGCTCCGGGTCAAATAAGAGTTCGTTGATTTTCTTTGCCGATTCTTCAATCTTCTCGGCCGCTTCATTGTCGAAGGCTGACCAATATTTGTGTCCCTTACCTGAGCGGATGATTGCTCTTGCAGCAATGGCAATCGGCTTGTGGCGATTCTTCAATAAAAGCTCTTCAATGTTGTCTAGGGGTGTCCCCTTTGTGTTGATTTTGAAGAAGGAGGCTTCTGCCTTGTCGACATCGCCATTGACCCATTGAATGGGTAGCGCGCGAGTCGATATTATATTCAAGCGCTTCTTTTCATCCTCGGCCAAGGAGTCCTTGGCTTTTTTTTGTAGAGTTGACCAGCGCCCAATCCTAGACTCGACTAGTTGTCTCGTTCGGCTGGCTACTCGCTTCTGTTCCTTTGATAGCTCGGTGCCGAAGTATGAGAGGGAAAGGTGTCCGTCGCCATAGTCGTCTTCAACCCAAGCGCGAAGCACGCTAAGGCGATGGCCCCCGTCGATTACAAAGGTTGCTGTTTCTGACTGCCATAGGATGACAGAAGGAATCAGATCGCCATCGACATAGCACTCAAGTAACGATACTACCTGCTCCGGTGTCCAGTGATTAGTTTCGCGTTGGAAATCGGGTTTACGCAGAAGCGAGCCCAGGAGTCCATCGGCAGCGAAGTCGCGCACTGAGATCTTGTCTTGCTTGTCGTAGTGTGCAGGCGTCTGCGACGATTTCACCGCAAAATCCTCGCGGATGATCATTGCGTCGAGGTTGACCAAATTGGCTCTGTTAGCCATGTGTCTTCTTCCGTGTGTGAGAGCGTCAGAGTTGGGTGTGATCGCGGAGATATTTTGTTTTAATCGACTAGCCTAGTACTTGTGATCGCCATGAAAGATGGCTGGCGATGTTCTTGCTGTGAGATTGGAGATGAGCCGTCTTTCTGTCAAATGCCAGAAATGCGTTCGTCAGCATCGCCGCTATGCGCCGGCTAGCGCGGAGTAGCTTCGTCTGCTGAGATGTTGCCTGCTAGATGGTGCTGGTTAATATAAGGCATTGTTCTGCAAAGGGATCGTCTCGCTGAGCACTCGCCCAATGAGTGCTAAGCACCTCGGTATGGAGTTCAGCGACGGAGCCGCTATAGATGCTATAGATATAGATAAGGTGTGTCCTCATCCTTGTCCGAATCAGAGCCTGGCGGGGTGGAGGCGTCCTCAACTCAAGGCTTAGTTGGCGCTTACCGTCAGTCGGGCCAGTTCCGGTCAGTCTCCCGAACACTCCATTGGGCACTTGCCGGGCGAGCTCTACAGAGCGTCCCGGCGCCAACGGTCCATGCCGGTTTGATCGTCCGGAGTCGGGCTCATCCGGTCAGTCGCGAGCCGCTTAGATCGTTCGCCGGAGTCGGTCGGCTGGGTTCGTAATGCGTAGGTCGCAGGTTCGACTCCTGTTTCCGGCACCAGTTGTGTGAAAAGCCCCGGCCTCGGCCGGGGCTTTTCGTTTGTCCCCCTGTAGTGCCGGCCGCCGGCCGCCGGCCGGGAACCCCAGTAGTGCCAGCTCATGGCTGGCAGCGAGGGATTTCCGAACGTCGCAGCCTGCCGCCTCCCTGGCTTCTCAGGAGCTTGGCTCCTGGCACTGTTCCTGCCCCGGAAACCGCAGCCGTCCATTCCTGTGCTATGAATATCCAGCCTTGCTCCAAGGCTCTTTCAGGGATTGGAAGGATGCGCAGGTTCGGGGGAGTTGCAGGCGATGTGTTTACCCGCTTGAGGGGATTTGAAGATCGAATTCGCAAGCAGGGGGCATCAGGCGCCTGGCTGTGCTGCGTGCTGATGATCGGCTTTGGCTTGTCGCCAGCCGCAATCGCCCAGGAGACGGTCACCTACATCCACACGGACGCTTTGGGCTCGGTCGTAGCTGAGAGCGATGCCAATGGCAATGTGATCAAGCGCTATGACTACGAGCCGTACGGCGCCGTGGTAGGCGGCCAGGTCACGGATGGGCCGGGGTATACCGGGCACGTAAGTGACTCGGCGACCGGACTGAGTTACATGCAGCAGCGGTACATGGATCCGCAGCTGGGTGTGTTCCTGTCGGTGGATCCGGTGGTGGTTGATGCGAAGTCCGGCGCGAAGTTCAATCGATACGCTTACGCCTTGAACAATCCATACAAATTCATCGACCCGGACGGTCGTGATGAGGAGTGGTTTTCAAACGTTGATCAGATGGGGAACCCTGGCTTCGGGAATGAGCTCGGAGACGATGCCTTTCACTACAATGGGAAGGCTCTCATAGCTGTGAGCATAGGTGGCCCAACGTTGCCAAGCATTCTTCGAGCAATGGCTGCCCCCTTTGCCAAGGCTGCCGCAGCAGAGATGCGAGGTCGCACCGTTGCTGGAGTGAAGGTTGGGGATAGCCCGGCTGATACCAGAGTGGCGCTGGAGGAGGCTGGGTACATGGGGACACGGATATCAAACGAAGCTGGCACGGAATCGGGAACGCTTCACAATGTGCCGTCTATGAAGATGGACGTTAGAGTCATGGATGGAGGGCCGAAGCATCCACCTAGAATATCGGTGACCCGAGAAGGTAACCCGCGTCAGCCCGTAAATCCTGAAAATGGGAAGAACTTCGGTAATATTCCTAAGGGTGAGCAGCGCACGGGAAGTCATATCTACTATCGAGAGAAACCGTGATGGCGAAAATTAAGAAGATGGAAGTTGATGTGGCGGCCGCACGCTCGAGTCTAGAGGGGATGCTGCTTGGTTCATATCTTGATTCGTTCAACGTAAGTAGCCTCAATATAACGTTGAGGTTGATCAACGCCTCGGCGTGCCCAGGTAAATTGCTTTACGTGGATATGAGCTTCTCATGCGCGGCCATTGTTCGTGATTGTGGCATCTCTGCCAGCAATGTGGCGAAACTTGATTTCTTTATGGGGAGGGCGGAATTTCTTCCCAAGGTCTATGAAAAGATTGGAGTTGAGATATCTGGTGTAGAGCTCGATTTCGAAGGTCGACTTGTTCTTTCTATGAGTCATTCAGTCGTTGAATTGGCTGTCACGGACGAGGATATGGAGCTTGAGGGCTCTATCTGGCAAGTCGTGATGGAGGGGGGGGCTGATTCTGCACTATCTCCGGGTGGCTCTGTTTCCTGCATTTCAACTGGCAACGCTGTCATGTTTATGTTCGGTGCTTGATGTGCGATTGCTGCGTGGCAAGATATTCGGGGGGTATTGAAATGGAGGGCTTACTGCTGATGCCTGAGCCGAAAGTTCTATTTTTTACGGTCTAAGCCATTATTTTTCATCGGCGCCGGTACGGGCACGGAAGGTGGCCTTTGCTGTTGAGGGGGTATAACTGTCCTTCCAAGAAGTAGCGATGATTTGAGAGGGCCGAGGGTGAAGCAAAATGACACAGTCCATCTTCTCTTGTCTGCATCCTCTGTTGGCCGAAATCGCGGCCAAGCGTAGCGCTCGGTTGCCTGGCGAAGGCGTCAAGTACCTTCTCGAGTACGACCGCGAGTTGCTGATCGATGTACTGCTGCGAGAGTTCGCGAAGGCAGGGTTGGGAACTGGCGATGAGCCTAATCAACGAGATCGAGGAGATCATTGATTTCGTCGCATCCATCACTGAAACGCCTGATGCGCCGAGCGGGTGAAGAATCATTCACGTCGACACGCAAGCTGCGAGTCATAGGCTCGAATTCTGTTTCTCGCACCCGTGCAACGAATGCCCCGATTCTGGTCGGGGCTTTTCTGTTCGTGCGTCGGTAGTGCGGGGCCACGGTCGCCGGATGGAAGGATGGCCGCCCAGTAGGCCAGCCCATGACTGGCAAGACCGACGCTAACTACCTGTCGCTTTTTGCACATCCCATCGGGCGGTTGCTTCAAATTCCCCGGGGCCGCCAACTGTTCATCCATTCGATCAGACCGCTTCATGCAACTATTGGTAAGCGGGAAATGTCACGGGTCTCAAAGGTCTCCGGGCCATTCGCGGCGCTGTATGTCGTTGCTGCCGTCACATCGGCGTGCGCGCGTCTTCTCGTGTCGTCCACCGCCATGTACTGTGCATGCAACAATTCGTATCGCTCTCTCGATGCATCCGAACCTTTCGGATTTTTCTCATTGAATCGAAGGGGCAGGCGTAAACAACATGGCGCGCCACCGGAAAGGGTGGCCGGGCGTGCAAACCCGAGCACATGCTGTAAACGCTTGCCAGCCGGTACCGCTCTGAAGCGGTACCGGCTGGCAATTCGTCGGCCTATATGGCGGGCGGTGCGTGGGGGTCTTCGGACTCGCCGGCATAGCATGTGTCCCGGTTTGCAACCCGCACCGTCCGCCACCCCGCTTCCGCGCGGTGGCGCTGTTAAGTACAGCCACGGAGGCCGACGCCATGACCACTCGCAAGATTCCGCCATTCCCTGTCGATGAACCCATCAATGACGACAACAACCCCTCCTTTGATCTCAGCACCTTCCAAGGGTGTCTCAAGCGCATCCGCGATGGCGAAGGGTCCGATGGCATGCTATGGCCGGAAGAGAACTTGTCAGACGGCCGCCGTCAGTCCTTGGCCAGGATCGACCGTGCGGCGGTGGGCATGCTGACGGCGGTGGAGATGCTGCATGCGGCGAGTCGCTGCGAATCCATGGCGACGCCCGATCGTCATCTGGATGAGGGCGTGGTCGAGGGGCTGTTCTTCGCATGTCGCGAACTGGCTGAACTGGTGTGCAGGGAAGTCAGGCCGTCCTGACCTTCTGTGCATTGCTGAACGTGTTCAGCAGGCTTTGCCGGTCAGGTGGCTTTGGCGTGGCTGGGCCCGATGCTACGCTGCGTGCCCGTGCGGCGGGATAGCCGGCAAGCACGCGGTGCGACAACGTGTCGCAGCCAGAATCGGGCCTTTCCTGCGCTCGATCATTGTCAATGCCTTTCTTAAATGGTGGGTGACGGCCTAAAATTGAAAGGCTGACTCGACCCCACCTCCCTACCTGTCTTCCGGACCGGTGGGACCGGCTTTGGCCGGAACAGGCAGGACGGGGAACGGCATTCCCTCGCAATTGGATCGACCGATGATTCCGTTGAAAACCCTTGGGCGCTGGTTGCGCCCGGGCCTGCTGCTGTCGTTGCTGGTGATGCTCACCGGTTGCGATGCGGTGGCCATCCTCAGTCCGAAGGGCCAGATCGGCCAGGATGAGAAGACCCTGCTGATCACGGCCACCGTGCTCATGCTGCTGGTCGTCATCCCGGTCATCATCATGACCCTGACCTTCGCGTGGAAGTATCGCGCCTCCAACACCAAGGCCCGCTACGAGCCGAAGTGGTCCCACTCGACGGCGATCGAGGTGGTGGTGTGGTCCATTCCCTGCATGATCGTGCTGGTGCTGGCGGTCCTGACCTGGCGCTCGTCGCACGCACTGGACCCGTATCGTCCGCTGGATTCGGACGTCAAGCCGGTCACCATCGAGGCGATCTCGCTGGACTGGAAGTGGCTGTTCATCTATCCGGAAGAGAAGGTGGCGGTCGTCAACGAAATCAAGTTCCCGGTCAACACGCCGCTGAACTTCAAGATCACGTCCGATTCGGTGATGAATGCGTTCTTCATCCCGCACCTGGGCAGCATGATCTACTCGATGGCTGCGATGGAGACCAAGCTCCACCTGATCGCCAACGAGACCGGTGAATTCCCGGGCATGTCCTCGCACTACAGTGGTGCCGGCTTCGCCAAGATGCACTTCACCGCCTACTCGGTTACCGATGCCGAATACCGCCAGTGGCTGGACCAGGTCCGTGCCGGTGAGCAGACCTTGGACAAGGCCTCGTTCAAGGCCCTGGGTGAAGCACGCAATGCCGAGTGGTACCCGGTCACCTACTTCGGCAAGACCGAAGAAGGCCTGTTCGACTGGGTCATCGCCAAGCACATGGGCGACAACAAGCATTACGGCATGAAGCACGAGCACAAGGCCCCGGCCGATGGTGCCGCTGCTGAAGGTCACGATGCCCATGCAGGTCACGAGGGCCATGAAGGCCACACCGACGCTGCCGCCGCTCCGGCCGAACACGCCGGACACACTGCTGACGAGCACGCCGCCGCCGGTCACGCCGGCCACGCGGGCTCGGGAGAATGAACATGTTGGGTAAACTCTCAATTGAGTCGATCCCCCACGATCCGATCGTGCTGACCACCCTGGTCGGCGCGGTGCTGGGTGGCCTGGGCGTCATGGCCCTGATCACCAAGTTCAAGCTGTGGGGCTATCTGTGGAAGGAGTGGTTCACCTCGGTGGATCACAAGAAGATCGGCGTGATGTACCTCATCGTCGCCTTCGTCATGCTGCTGCGCGGTTTCTCCGACGCCATCATGATGCGTACCCAGCAGGCGCTCGCCGTCGGCGGGTCCGAGGGTTACCTGCCGCCGCACCACTACGACCAGATCTTCACCGCCCACGGCGTGATCATGATCTTCTTCGTGGCGATGCCGCTGATCACCGGCCTGATGAACCTGGCCGTGCCGCTGCAGATCGGTGCGCGCGACGTCGCGTTCCCGTTCGTCAACTCGCTCAGCTTCTGGCTGTTCGTGTCCGGTGCGGTGCTGATCATGCTGTCGCTGTGGATCGGTGAGTTCGCTGCCACCGGCTGGCTGGCGTTCCCGCCACTGTCGGGCATCGAATACAGTCCAAGCGTCGGCATGGACTACTACATCTGGGGTCTACAGGTGGCGGGCCTGGGTACCACGCTCAGTGGTATCAACTTCTTCATCACCATCCTCAAGATGCGCACCCCGAGCATGAAGCTGATGCAGATGCCGGTGTTCACCTGGACCGCCCTGGTGACCAACGTGCTGATCGTCGCTGCCTTCCCGGTGCTGACCATCACCCTGGTGCTGCTGACCCTGGACCGTTACCTGGGTACGCACTTCTTCACCAATGACGGTGGCGGCAACGCCATGCTGTACATCAACCTGATCTGGATCTGGGGCCACCCGGAGGTGTACATCCTGGTCCTGCCGGCGTTCGGTGTGTTCTCCGAAGTCATCGCGACCTTCTCGCGCAAGGCGCTGTTCGGCTACAAGGGCATGGTCTACGCCACCGCCTGCATCGGCGTGCTGTCGTTCATCGTGTGGCTGCACCACTTCTTCACCATGGGCTCGGGTGCCAACGTCAATGCCTTCTTCGGCATCACGACGATGATCATCTCGATCCCGACCGGCGTGAAGATCTTCAACTGGCTGTTCACCATGTTCCGCGGTCGCGTGCAGTTCACCACGCCTGTGCTGTGGACCATCGGCTTCATGGTCACCTTCACCATCGGCGGCATGACCGGCGTGATGCTGGCGATCCCGGCCATCGACTTCGTGCTGCACAACAGCCTGTTCCTGATCGCCCACTTCCACAACGTCATCATCGGCGGCGTGGTGTTCGGCATGTTCGCCGGCATCACCTACTGGTGGCCGAAGATGTTCGGCTTCCGCCTCAATGAGTTCTGGGGCAAGTGCGCGTTCTGGTGCTGGTTCATCGGCTTCTACGTGACCTTCATGCCGATGTACGTGCTGGGCTTCATGGGCATGACCCGTCGTCTGCAGAGCACCGTCAACCCGGCCTACGAGCCGCTGCTGCTGGTGGCCGCTGCAGGTGCCTTCATCGTGGGTGCCGGCATCCTGTGCCAGATCATCCAGGTGGCCGTGTCGATCCGCGACCGCAAGAAGACTGCCGACCTGACCGGCGACCCGTGGGATGCCCGTACGCTGGAGTGGGAAACCTCTTCGCCGCCGGCCTTCTACAACTTCGGCACCCTGCCGGAAGTCACCGAGCTGGACGATTTCTGGGAGCGCAAGCAGCGTGGTGAAGCCTGGCCGAAGCCGGCCAAGTACACCGACATCCACATGCCGCGCAACACCGGCACGGGCGTTGTCATCGGTGCCTTCAGCCTGGTGTTCGGCTTCGCGATGATCTGGCACATCTGGTGGCTGGCCATCGTCGGCTTCGTCGGCATGATCGCCACGTTCATCTACCGCACCTTCGATCAGGACGTGGACTACTGGGTCCCGGCCGCCGAGGTGGAACGCATCGAGAACGAACACCGCAAGCACCTGGAAAACCAGGGCCTGGTGAAGTCGGAGCTGAAGGCATGAGCACCAATACCTCGACCCTGAGCCACGGGCACGCCGCGCATGCGGCGGCCCATGGCCATGACGACCACGAGCACCACGACACCGGCGGCAACACCGTCTTCGGTTTCTGGGTGTACCTGATGAGCGACTGCCTCATCTTCGCCTCGCTGTTCGCCACCTACGTGGTGCTGTCCGGCGGTACTGATGGTGGTCCCACCGCGAAGGACCTGTTCGAGCTGCCGTTCGTGGCGTGGGAAACCGCGCTGCTGCTGACCTCGTCGCTGACCTTCGGCCTGGGCATGATCGCCATGCACCGCAAGCAGATGGGCCAGATGTACCTGTGGCTGGGCATCACCTGGCTGCTGGGCTTCGGCTTCATGTGCATGGAAGTGTGGGAGTTCCAGCACCTGATCCATCAGGGCTACGGTCCGGACCGCAGTGCCTTCCTGTCGGCGTTCTTCGCCCTGGTCGGTACCCACGGCCTGCACGTCAGCGCCGGCCTGCTGTGGCTGCTGGTGATGTTCGTGCAGCTGAAGAAGTACGGCCTGACCCCGACCAACAAGACCCGCATGGCGTGCCTGAGCCTGTTCTGGCACTTCCTGGACCTGATCTGGATCGGCGTGTTCTCCGTCGTCTACCTCAATGGAGCGCTGTAATGGCACATGACAACCATGCACACGACCACGCCGCCGGCGGCGAGAGCCACGGCAGCGTCAAGTCCTACCTGATCGGCTTCGTGCTGGCGGTGGTGCTGACCGTCATCCCGTTCTGGATGGTGATGTCGGGCGACTTCTCGCGCACCGTCAACGGTGTGGTGATCGCGGTCACCGCGGTGCTGCAGATGCTGGTCCACCTGGTGTTCTTCCTGCACCTGGACCGCTCTTCGGAAAGCCGCTGGAACGTCAACGCTGCAGCCTTCACCGTGGTGGTGATCGGCATCATCGTGATCGGCACCCTGTGGGTCATGCACAACATGAACGTGCACATGATGCACTGACGTCCGCGCGACGTTGCCACGCAGAAAGGCCGCCCTCGGGCGGCCTTTTTGTTGGCAGGTGGATGGGGTCGGATCCCTGGCCGCAGGCCAGGGCTCTGACCCCGGGGGCCGGTAGATCCAGGCCACGCGTGGATGGGGTTGCGTGGATGGAGTCAGAGCCCTTGCCCGCGGCAAGGGATCCGACCCCGAAACCGGGGCCTCACCCCACCCGGCGCAGGAACTCCTCGGGCTCCATCGGCCGCCCCAGGTGATAACCCTGCAACTGGTCGCAGCCCAGCTCGCTCAGGTATTCGCGCTGTGCCTGGGTCTCCACGCCTTCGGCCACCACCTGCAGCTGCAGGGTGCGGCCCAGCGCGATGATCGATGAAACGATGGCGGCGTCTTCGTCATTGCGTTCCAGGTCGTGTACGAACGCGCGGTCGATCTTCAGTTCGGTGGCCGGCATGCGCTTCAGGTACAGCAGGCTGGAATAGCCGGTGCCGAAGTCGTCGATGGCGATGTGCACGCCCATCGCGGTCAGGTCGTTGAGGATCGCCAGGCTGGCATCGACGTCCTTCATTGCCGTGGTCTCGGTGATCTCCAGGGTCAGCCGCGAGGGGTCGATCCGGTGCCGTTGCAGCACCTCGCGCACACTGTCCAGTAGCGCCGGCGAGGCGAACTGCAACGGTGACAGGTTCACCGCCATCGACCATTCGCTGTGCCCTGCGTCGTGCCAGGCACGCAGCTGTGCACAGGCACGGTCCAGTACCCAGTCACCGATGGGCAGGATCAGGCCGCTGCGTTCGGCGATGGGAATGAACACATCCGGCGCCAGCAGGCCCAGCTCAGGATGCTGCCAGCGCAGCAGCGCTTCGGCGCCGGTGGCCGGTGCGCCGGCGGCAGGGAACTTGGGCTGGTAGTGCAGCACCAGCTCGTCGCGGGCGATGGCCTTGCGCAGGTCCTGCAGCAGGCGCAGCTGGCGGTTGGCGCTGAGCTGCATCGAGGGGGTGAAGAAGGTATAGCCGTTCCGGCCGGTTTCCTTGGTGTGGTACATCGCCGCATCGGCGTGCGCCATCAGCTCGCGCTCGTTGCTGGCGTCATCCGGGTACAGGGCGATGCCCAGGCTGGCACTGACCTGCAGCTCGGCCGCATCCAGCGTGAACGGTTCGCCGGCAGCGGCGATGATGCGCTCGGCCACCACCACCGCATCGTCGGGAATATCGATGGCCAGCACGATCACGAACTCGTCGCCGCCGAGACGGGCAAACGTATCCTGTGGCCGCAGCAGGCCGCCGATGCGCTGCGCCACCGCCACCAGCAGACGGTCGCCGAGCTGGTGGCCATAGGCATCATTGACCGCCTTGAAGCCGTCCAGGTCGCAGAACATCACCGCCACGGCGCGGCCACGGCGGCGCGCCTTCTCGATGGCCTGCTCGATGCGGTCCTGCAGCAGCATGCGGTTGGGCAGCTGGGTCAGCGGGTCATGCAGGGCGGCCTGGATCAGCTTGTCGTTGGCGTGCGCCAGCGAATCGGCCAGCAGCCCGGTGCGAACGCGCATCTGCCGGTCGAACAGCGAGGCCACCAGGGCGATGCCCAGCGTGGCCACGGTGGTGACGATCACCAGCACCGCCAGCCAACGCGTGTCGATGCCGCCGCTGCCGACCGCACCGCAGATGCTGCCTTCGGGGAAGCGTGCGGCGGCCATGCCGGTGTAGTGCATGCCGACGATGGCCAGGCCCATCACCAGGGAGGCCAGTGCGCGCAGGCGCATGGTGTTGCGCTGCTCGGCACGCAGGCGGAAGGCGATCCACAGCGCCGCGCCGGCTGCACCGATGGCGACCGCGATGGAGGCGGCGAACCATCCAGGGTGATAGTCGATGCCCGGCTGCATGCGCATCGCCGCCATGCCGAGGTAGTGCATGGTGGCAATGCCCAGGCCCATCAGCACGGCACCGGCCAGCAATCGTCGCCACGGCAGGCTGGGCCGCGACACCAGCCACAGTGCATAGGCCGAGGCGCCGATCGAGACTGCCAGTGAGTACAGGGTGATGCCCAGGTCGTAGCCGACCGGGATCGGCAGGTCGAAGGCGAGCATGCCGATGAAGTGCATCGACCAGATGCCCAGGCCCATCGCCGCCGCACCACCGGCCAGCCACCAGCGGGCCACGCGGCCTTCGGCCGTGGCCAGGCGGCCGGCCATGTCCAGCGCCGTGTACGAGGCAAGAATGGCCACCAGCAGGGAGATGGCGACCAGGCTCTGACTGTAACTGCCAGTCATGTTGAATCCAGAGGGGGAGGGAGGGGCGCCCGCAAGGCGCACGCCCGCGACAGCTATCGGCGCGGGTGGGCGGGACTTGAGCGGTCGCAGCACCTGCGACCCGGCTCGGCTATCCTGCCACGCCTGTTCCCGTTGCTGGAAATCATCCGATGGCAAAAGCCCGCACCGCCTACGTCTGCAATGAATGCGGCGCCGAATTCAGCAAGTGGCAGGGCCAGTGCACCGAGTGCAACGCCTGGAACTCGCTGTCGGAAATCGTGCTGGAGAGCGCGGCGGCGGCCAAGGCGCCGGCCTCGCGCCGGGCCGGCTGGGCCGGCAAGATCGACCCGCCGAAGATCACCGCCCTGAAGGACGTGGAGCAGACCGAGCATCGCCGTGTCTCGACCGGCATCGGCGAGTTCGATCGCGTGCTGGGCGGTGGCCTGGTCGAGGGCGCGGTGGTGCTGGTCGGTGGCGATCCGGGCATCGGCAAGTCGACCCTGCTGCTGCAGGCGGTGGCGAAGATGGCGGCCGAGCTGCCGGTGCTGTACGTCACGGGCGAGGAGTCGCTGGCCCAGGTGGCCGGGCGCGCGCACCGGCTGGAATTGCCGCTGGACGGTGTCAACGCGCTGGCCGAGACCGGCGTCGAGTCGATCCTGCAGCATGCGTCCAAGGCCGGCCCACGGCTGATCGTGGCCGACTCCGTGCAGACCCTGTGGACCGAGAGCCTGACCGCCGCGCCCGGCTCGGTCAGCCAGGTGCGCGAGAGCGCGGCGCGGCTGGTGCGTTTCGCCAAGGAGACCGGCACCGCCGTGTTCCTGGTCGGCCACGTGACCAAGGAGGGCGGTATCGCCGGCCCGCGCGTGCTCGAACACATGGTCGATGCGGTGCTGTACTTCGAAGGCGAGAGTGGCAGCCGCTTCCGCCTGTTGCGCGCGTTCAAGAACCGCTTCGGTGCGGTCAACGAGCTGGGCGTGTTCGCGATGGGCGACAAGGGCCTGAAGGAAGTCTCCAATCCGTCGGCGATCTTCCTGTCCGGCGGCAGCACCCACCAGCCGGGCAGCTGCGTGATGGTCACCCGCGAGGGTACCCGGCCGCTGCTGGTGGAAGTGCAGGCGCTGGTGGATGCGTCGCCGCTGTCGAACCCGCGCCGTGTCGCGGTCGGCCTGGAGCAGAACCGCTTGGCCATGCTGCTGGCGGTGCTGCATCGCCACGGCGGCGTGCTGGTCGGCGACCAGGACGTGTTCGTCAATGTCGTCGGCGGCATCCGCGTGCAGGAGACCGCTGCCGACCTGCCGGTGTTGCTGGCGGTGCTGTCCTCGCTGCAGGACCGGCCGCTGGCGGAAAAGACGATTGCGTTTGGCGAGGTTGGTCTGTCCGGCGAGATCCGACCGGTGCCCAATGGCGAAGACCGCTTGCGCGAAGCCGCCACCCATGGCTTCAAGCGCGCCATCGTACCCAAGGCCAATGCGCCCAAGGGCGGTTCGGTGAAGGGTATGGAAGTGATCGCGGTGGAGCGCCTGTCCGAGGCCATCGACGCGGCGTGATCGCGCCGGGCATGGCCCGGCGTCACCACCGCGCACGTGGAATACGGCGGCCGACACGGCAACGGTCAGCCTCCCTGTGCTAGTTTTTCCCGCTCGACGAAGGCGCCCTCTGGCGCCTTTCCGTGCCCCGGAGTAAACGATTACATGCAGGACACCGCGCTCACCGCCCCCAACGCCGAAATCCGTCGCGCCGGGGTCGATCTCAATGGACTGATGACGGTGCTGGGCAAGCACCTGTATTCCACCCCGGTGGTGGCACTGCGTGAGCTGGTGCAGAACGCGCACGACTCGATCATCCGCCGCCGCATCGAGCAGCCCGGCGTCGAGGTGCCCTCGCGCATCGCGGTACAGGTCGATGCCGGTGCCGGCGTGCTGCGCATCATCGATACCGGCGCCGGCCTGACCCGCCAGGAGATCCACGATTACCTGGCCACCGTCGGCGTCGGCTACACCCGTGGCCTGCGCCAGGGCGGCGAGGACGATGAGGGCCTGATCGGCATGTTCGGCCTCGGCTTCCTGTCGGCCTTCGTGCTGGCGCGCCGGGTCAGCGTGCGCACCACCTCTTACCAGACGCCGGAACTGGGCCATCTGTACGTGTCCAGCAACGCCGAGCAGTACACCGTCAGCGAAATGCCGGCACGCGCGGTCGGCACCAAGGTGGAGCTGGAGCTGCATCCGGACTTCCTGCCGCTGGCCAACGAGGCGCGCCTGCACGAGGTGCTGGGTCGCTACTGCGCGCTGCTGTCCGAGCCGATCTTCATCGGTGCTGCGGGCGAGGCGCTGAACCCCGAGCCGCCGCCGTGGCGCGGCCAGGGCGATGTGGCCCTGCATCCGGTGCAGGCGCGTCGCCAGGCGCTGCAATTCGCGGCGCGTTTCGAACATGATTTCGAGCCGATCGTCACCCTGCCGCTGCGTGCGGATGGCAGCAGCGATGCCACCGGTCTGTTGTGGGTGCAGGACGGTGCCACCTACGGCACCAGTGACAACCGCAACCTGTCGGTGTTCGTGCGCGGCATGCTGCTGGACGACGATGCGCGTGACCTGCTGCCGCCGTGGGCGGGCTTCATCGGCGGGGTGATCGAATCCTCGCGGCTCACGCCCACCGCCAGCCGCGAAGACCTGCAGCGCGATGACCAGTACCGCGCCGTGCAGCATGCGTTGCTGGAGGCGCTGATCGACGGCCTGGCCGACGTCGCGCGGCAGCAGCCGGAAGCGTGGCGACGTGTATTGAGCCGCCACAACGAGGCGCTGTTGGGTGCGGCGCTGTGCGATGACCGCCTGTTCGACCTGTTGCTGGAACACGTGCGCGTGCCGACCTCGCAGGGCGACCTGCCGGCCAGCGCACTGCCCGCACGCGGTGCCGTGCATGTGATCCTCGACAACGGCGGCGGCTTCGAGGAAATGCTGTTCCGCGCGATGGGCGTGCCGGTCGCGCATGGCCATCGCTATGCCGTGGTGCCGTTCCTGCGGCGCTGGGCCCAGGCCAAGGGCCTGCGCCTGGTTGAACTGGGGACCGAACAGGGCAACCGTGCGCTGTTCCGCAGCGATGACAGCCTCGACGAGGCGCAGCTGGCGTGGCTGCGCGAGCAGTTGGGTGATGGCGAACAATTGCTGCCAGCACGCTTCAGTCCTGAGTCGCTGCCGGTGGTGGTGGTGCCCGACCGCGAGGCCGAGCTGAAGCAGCGCCTCGAAGACGATGAGAACGACAAGCGCGTTTCAATGGCGGCGCTGCGCCTGGCGCGTCAGTTCACAGCACGCATCGAATCGCGCGCACCCTCGCGGCTGTACCTCAACCTCGACAACCCGGCGGTGCAGGCGCTGTTGCGCGCCCAGCGCGACGGCCACCCGCAGGCCGAAGCCGCAGCACGCCTGCTGCGCTCACTGAAGATCATCGTCGCCGCGCAAGGCCGTCCGCTGGCCCGCGCGACCGCCACGCCCGGCCCGGATCTCAACGGCGCCTTTACCGATATTGCCGGTGCCCTGCAGCAGATGCTGCGCTGAGCACCGCACCCTCTCATCCAGCCTTCGCTAGACAGGAGCACTTACCCCATGGACATCTGGAACTGGGTCGAAAAACTGCAGGGAGATCTGCGCCAGGCCGGCCAGGCGCAGAACGCGCACCTGCTGAACCGTCTCGCCGACGAGGTGAGCGAACTGCGTGTCGACCGCGTCGACGCACTGCTGCCCGAAGCGCGTGCGCTGGGCAAGGCGCTGGACAACCCGTGGGTCGACGTCTACGTCGGCCACTGGGCGCTGCGCAACCGCGTCGGCAATCGCGTCGAAGGCGAGAGCGCGCTGGGTGAAGCCGTGGCGCTGTTCGAGCGCGCGCATCGTGAGGACACGCTGGAGTGCCCGCAGTCGATCTGCGTGACCCAGGACCTGGCCGCCTGCTACGGCAACATCGATGGTCCCGGCTGGGTGCCGGAGCGCATCGAGGTCTGCGACGAAACGCTGGGCCGCATCGATCCGAGCTGGGCCTGCTTCCAGTGCCTGAGCTGCGAAAAGGCCGATGCGCTGCTCGATGACGGCCGCGGCCAGGAGGCACTGGATTACCTGCAGGTGCAGTCGGATGCGATCGAGGCCTGCGGCAAGGAAGTGTTCGACAGCTTCCCGGAGATGCAGATCAAGATCCTGCTGGGCATGGGCCGCGCCGAAGAAGCGCTGGTGCTGATCGAGAAGCGCGAGGCCGAGGTCGCCGCGTCCGGAGAGTACGAACCGGCCAACTGCACGGTGCCGCGCCGCCTGTCCAAGGCGTGGGCGCTGGCCCAGTTGGGCCGCGATGAAGAGGCGCTGCAGCAGCTGGTACCGTGGAGCGAACTGACGCCTACCTACTGGCGGCTGTGGGCGAACACCGCCGCAGCGCTGTGCCGGCGCGATTCCGCACGCAATACCTGGGATCTGGGGACGCGCTTCAACACCATCATCGAGCACTTTGCCGAGGTTGGCTCGCACCGCCTGCTGATCGAAGTCGCTGCGCTGAGCCTGGAGTTGGCCCTGCAGCGTGGTGCACGCTGGGTGGCACAGCGCCAGCTGGAACTGGCACGGGCCCATCTGGCGCAGCTGCGCCAGGATCGTGGGGCGGCTGCGCTGGTGGCCGGCCTGGCCGCGCGCATCGATGCATTGCCGGACGTGGCACCGCTGCCGGTGCCGGCCGGCGAGCTGCTGGCATGGCTGGAGACGCAGGGCGAACAGAACCAGGTGCGTGACCCCGAGCGTGAGGCGCAATGGCTGCTGCAGGCGCATGCCGAGCTGCCGGATGATGAAGCACTGGCCGAGATGGCGGCCTCCGCGTTGGGCGCCTGCGGTGCGCAGGTGGAAGCGCGTGCGTTGCTGTGGCGCTTCGTGCGCGCACATGCGCAGGATGACGGTCCTGCGGCCTACACGCTGATGCGCTGGCTGACCGAGCAGGGCGACGATGCCGGCCTGCGCCAGTTGGCTGATCTCTATCGTGGCAGCGTGCCGGTGTTCGCGCACTGGTGCGAGGTGCAGCGTGCCCGTCGCGTGTCCGACTGGCCGGCACTGGAGCAGGCCGCGCAGGCGTTGCTGGCGGCGTCGCCGGGTTCGCACGGCGCGCGTGGCACGCTGGCGCGGATGTACATGGAAACCGGCCGCTTCAGCGAGGCACAGGCCTGCTATGCGCAGTTGGCTGAGCTGCTGGAAGAACCCAACGCCGCGCACTGGGATCACATGAGTGCGGCCAGCGCCGCATGCGACTGGGACGCGGTGCGCCGCTCGGCGGCAGCGATCGGCATGGAACTGTCCAGCCAGGAGGGCGTGGTCGAAGAGCCGTGGGGTTGGGTGATCATCCGTAGTGAAGAAGACGGGGAGCCGATGGAGTACTACGCCCGTCGCAGCGGCCCGGTGACCGCACGCATCGTCGAGAACGCGCCGGCCAACCGCGCCCAGCAGGTCGGTGACTGGGTGGTGTTCGATGCTGCCTTGGTACATCCGGCGCCGGAGGAGGAAGAGGCGCGTGAGCACTTCATCCCGACCTATGCGCAGGTGCATGTGCTGGAGCGTGGTGGTTTCGCCCGCAGTTGGTTGATCGACGGTGCGCATCCCGGCGAAGAGGCCTGGAACGACTTCGTGGAAGCGGCCGAAGCGCAGGGCTGGAAGGTGTGGTCGCACAGCCGTGCGGACTACACCGTGACCGATCCGGATATGGAGGAGGGCACGCTGCCGGGCCTGCTGTTCACGGTTGCCCAGCCGCAGGACCATGCGCCGTTGGCGCTGCACCGCTTCCTGCAGCAGGAGACCGCGAAATGGCTGTATCCGCATTGCTGGCTGCGATTGGCCGAGGCGTGTGACCAGGATCGCCAGCCGCACCTGGATGTGATCGAGCGTTACGGGTTGTAAGCCTGGTCTCGGGTAGTGCCGGCCGCTGGCCGGCAACGCCATGAGATCCTGTGTTGCCGGCCAGCGGCCGGCACTACCTCAAGGAGAAATACATGCGAAAGACTGGGATGTTCGTGATCATCGGCCTGCTGCTGGCCCCCATCGCGCAGGCTGCGCC
This sequence comes from Stenotrophomonas sp. WED208, assembly GCF_040984485.1. Lineage (NCBI taxonomy): Bacteria > Pseudomonadati > Pseudomonadota > Gammaproteobacteria > Lysobacterales > Lysobacteraceae > Stenotrophomonas > Stenotrophomonas sp. WED208. The sequence goes on along the minus strand of NZ_JAZARB010000001.1, from coordinate 3,335,855 downwards.
CGCCTGCCAGGAGCCCACCGCCGTGGCCCGTGCCTTCTACGAGGCAACGACGGGCGATGGCGACCTGCTGGAGCCGCCGGCGGCACTGGTCAGCCCGGCCTTTGGCAAGGCGCTGCGCGGCGAACGCGCCTGCCAGGTACGCGAAGAGGGCATCTGCACGATCGATTCCGACCCCTGGCTGGATGCGCAGGATGGCGACATCGAGAGTCCGGTGCGCTACAGCTGGAAAGAGGCATCGGCGACTGCCGGCCAGGTCGAGATGCGCTATTCGGTATGGAAGAAGGCCTACGTGACCCGCCTGCCGATGGTGCGCCAGGGGCAGGGCTGCTGGCAGGTCGATGACATCCTCACCAACAGCGGCCGTTCGGTACGGAAGATCCTGGCCCAGCCGGTGCCCTGACCTTCTGCGGCATCCACGCAGGGTGCGGCCCTGGTGCCGGCCAGCGGCCGGCACTACCGGGGTGGGTGCCGACCGTTGGTCGGCACACCGCCTATCGCGTGTGCCCGAACACCAGTTCGATCACGAACTGGCTGCCGAAGAACGCCAGCAGCAGCAACAGCATCGCCGCCAGCGTCCAGTGCACCGCCTTCATGCCGCGCCAGCCATAGCGCCGACGGCCGATCAGCAGCACGCCGAACACGATCCACGACAGCACGCTCAGCACGGTCTTGTGTACCAGCTTCTGCGCCAGCAGGTCGTCGACGAACAGCACGCCGGTGACCAGGGTCAGGGTCAGCAGCGCGAAGCCGACAGTGATCACCCGGAACAGCAGGGATTCGAGGTCCGCCAACGGCGGCAGGGCACGCAGCCACGGCCGGAATTCACGGCGGCGCAGGGCGCGTTCCTGCAGCCACAGCATGATCGCCAGCAGCGCGGCGATGCTCAACGTCGCGTAGGCCAGCAGCGCCAGCCAGGCGTGGCTGGCCAGGCGCCAGCCCAGCACCTTGCTCGGTTCGTGGCCGTAGCCGTGGTAGGCCAGCAGCAGTACCGCGGCCAACGGGAACACCACCACGCCCAGTGCCGACATCCGCCCGCGCGCGCCGACCAGCGAGGTCAGCCAGGCCATGCCCAGGCCGACCAGCGACAGCGCGGCGAAGAAGTGCATGTCCGGCCCGCCGTTGGTGCGCATCGCCACCATCACGTGGTAGCCGCCATGCAGCAGCATCGCCGGCAGGGCGGGCCACAGCCAGATGGGGGAGCCGGTGCTTTCATCGCGGCCGAGCGCGCGCACCAGCAGGGTACTGGCAGCCAGGTAGAGCAGGACGGCGATGAGAACGATTGTCATCGTTGCAGTTTCGCATACCCCCGCGGTGGTGGCGACGGCCGCGGCGTCGCAGTCCGGCAGGCGTGGCGGACCCGTTATACTGTCTGCCTTATTGTCCCCCGTTTTCAGACAGGTCGTACCGTATGTTCGAGTCCCTGACCCAGCGCCTTTCCGGCACCATCGAGCGCCTGCGTGGCCGCGGCCGCCTGACCGAGGAGAACATCCGCGAGGCCACCCGTGAGGTCCGCATCGCGCTGCTCGAAGCCGACGTTGCGCTGCCGGTGGTGCAGGCCCTGATCGAGCGCATCAAGGTGCGCGCGGTCGGCCAGGAAGTGCTGAAGTCGCTGACCCCGGGCCAGGCCCTGATCAAGGTCGTGCGCGACGAGCTGACCGCGGTGATGGGCGCCGAAGCCAGCGACCTGAACCTCAACGTTCCGGCCCCGGCCATCATCCTGATGGCAGGCCTGCAGGGCGCCGGCAAGACCACCACGGTGGGCAAGCTGGCCAAGCACCTGAAGGAAAAGCGCAAGAAGAAGGTGATGGTGGTCTCGGCCGACGTCTACCGCCCGGCCGCGATCGAGCAGCTGAAGACCCTGGCCGAGCAGGTCGGCGTGCTGTTCTTCCCGTCCAGTGCCGACCAGAAGCCGGAAGCCATCGTCCGCGCCGCCATCGACGACGCGCGCAAGTCGTTCGTCGACGTGCTGCTGGTCGATACCGCCGGCCGCTTGGCCATCGACGAAGCGATGATGGCCGAGATCAAGGCCCTGCATGCTGCGGTGAACCCGGCCGAAACCCTGTTCGTGGTCGACGCCATGACCGGCCAGGACGCGGCCAACACCGCCAAGGCCTTCGGAGATGCGCTGCCGCTGACCGGCGTGGTGCTGACCAAGACCGACGGTGACGCCCGTGGCGGTGCCGCGCTGAGCGTGCGCTACATCACCGGCAAGCCGATCAAGTTCGTGGGTGTCAGCGAAAAGCCGGAAGGCCTGGACGTGTTCCACCCGGACCGTATCGCCAGCCGCATCCTCGACATGGGCGACGTGCTGTCGCTGGTCGAGCAGGTCGAGCAGCAGGTCGACAAGGACAAGGCCGCCAAGCTGGCCGAGAAGGTCGCCAAGGGCAAGAAGTTCGACCTGAACGACATGCGTGACCAGCTCGAGCAGATGCAGAACATGGGCGGCATTGGCGGCCTGATGGACAAGCTGCCGGGCCTGGGCAACATCCCGGACCATCTGAAGCAGCAGGTCAGCCAGGGCAAGGAAGTGCCGCGCATGATCGCCATCATCGGCTCGATGACCAAGAAGGAACGGCGCAACCCGAACCTGCTCAATGGCTCGCGCCGCGCGCGCATCGCCAGGGGCTCGGGCGTGACTCCGGCCGACGTCAACAAGCTGATGAAGCAGTACATGCAGATGGAAAAAATGATGAGCAAGATGGCCGGCGGCGGCATGAAGGGCATGCTGCGCAGCATGAAGGGCATGATGGGCGCCATGGGCGGCCGCGGCATGCCGTTCCGTTGATGTCTGAAAGGGGGAGAGGGCGCAGGTGCCGGGACCGGCACTTGCGTGGCCAGCCCCCTGTTGCTTGACTACGTGTTGATCTGACAAGGGAATGCTCATGAACAAGATGATCGTGGTAGCGGCGCTGGTGCTGGCGCTGGCCGCATGCAAGGACGACACGTCCGTATCGCAGAAGGCCGGCAGTGCCATCAGTGGCACGGCGGCCGATTTCGTCGCCGGCCTGGGCGAAGGCGTGGACAAGCGCATGAACGTGACGCTGCAGGCCGATCCGGGCCTGGCCGCACATGGCCTGACCGTGACCCTGGGCAAGAGCCGCGGCATGGGTTCCAAGGAAGCGGCGGTGTATGTGGTGGCCGACAAGGCCTTCAAGGGCAAGCTGGTGGCGCGCGCGCTGGACGCAGAGGGCACCGAGATCGGCCGCGCAGCGGCCGAGGTGGAGTTCGCCGCAGACGACGCGCGTTACGTGACCTTCCAGTTCAACGAGGAAATGGACAGCCAGCTGGTGCGCACCTACGCGGTGGTGGCGCGCTGATCCTTGCGCGACCGGGTCTACGGATCCGGTCGCGGCGACTGGCGTATGCTGGGTGGTGACTTCTCCCACAGGTATGTCGCGTGAACGCATCGCCGATCCTTGAACGCGCCGACACCTTCTGTCGGCGTTTTTCATTGCAGCTTCCGATCCTGCTGGCCCCGATGGCCGGCGCCTGCCCGGTGCCGTTGTCGGCTGCGCTGGCCAATGCCGGCAGCATGGGGGCGATGGGCGCAGTGCTGTCGTCATCGGCCGATATCGGCCACTGGATGGATGACTTCCGCGCTGCCTCGACGGGCCCCGCACAGGTGAACCTGTGGGTGCCGGACCCGGCACCGACCCGTGATGTCGCCGCTGAAGCCGCCAGCCGCGCCTTCCTTGCGCAGTGGGGCCCGGACGTGCCGGCCAGCGCTGCCGACGCCACGCCCGCCGATTTCGAAGAACAGTTCGCCGCGCTGCTGGCCGCGCGCCCGGCGGTGGCCTCGACCATCATGGGCGTGCTGCTGCCGCGCCACGTGCAGCAGCTGAAGGACGCCGGCATTGCCTGGATCGCCTGTGCGACCACCCTGTCCGAAGCGCGCGCGGCACAGGACGCCGGTGCAGACGCGGTGGTGGCGCAGGGTGTGGAGGCCGGTGGTCATCGCGGCGCGTTCGATCCGGCGATGGCCGAGCGCCAGCTGGTCGGCTTGTTTGCGTTGTTGCCGCGCCTGGCCGATCACCTGCAGATTCCGGTGATCGCCGCCGGCGGTATCGCCGACGGCCGTGGCATTGCTGCCGCACTCACCTTGGGGGCCAGCGCCGTGCAGATCGGCACGGCCTTCCTGCGCACGCCCGAAGCAGCGATCGCCTCGGCGTGGGCTGATGGGCTGGCCGCCAGCGAACCGGAAGATACCTGGCCGACCCGCGCCTTCAGCGGCCGCCTCGGCCGTGGCCTGGCGACCCCCTATGTGCGCGCTGCGGCTGCAGAAGGTGCACCGGCGCCACGCCCGTACCCGGTGCAGCGCGGTCTGACCGCGCCGATGCGCAGGCAGGCCGTGCAGGAAAATCGTCTGGCGGCGATGCAGGCCTGGGCCGGGCAGTCGGCGTGGATGGCACCGGCACAGCCGGCCACTGACGTGTTGCGTGGCATGTGGCAGCAGGCGCAGGCGCTGCTGCGATGACGCTGACCTGCAACGGCCGGCTGGCGCAGGTGGAGGATCTGCTGCCTGCACTGGTCAACTATGGCCACTTCACCTCGCTGCAGGTGCGGGGTGGTGCGGTGCAGGGGCTGGACCTGCATCTGGCGCGGCTGTCGCAGGCCACGCGCGAACTGTTCGGCAGCGAACTGGACGCGGCGCAGGTGCGGGACTGGATGGCGCAGGCGCTGCAGCAGGCCGGCCTGGCCGATGCCTCGCTGCGGGTGACGGTGTACTCGCGCCGCTTCGATTTCCGCAATCCGTTGGCGACGGTACCGGTGGACGTTCTTGTGGCCGTGTCTGCACCGGTGGCGCTGGTCGCACCAAAGCGGGTGCGTAGCGTGGTGTGGCAGCGCGAGCTGCCGCAGATCAAGCACGTCGGTACGTTTGGACTGTTTGCCGAGCGTCGCGCGGCGATGGGCGGGGGCTTTGACGATGCCTTGCTGGTCGGCAGCGACGACTGCATCAGCGAAGGCACGACCTGGAATCTGGCCGTGCACGACGGTCACCAGTTGCTCTGGCCGCGCGCCCCCGCCCTGCGGGGTACCGCCGAGAGCCTGCTGAAGCAGCACTGGCCCGGCCTGCAGGTCACCCGGCCCCTCCCGCGGGCGGCCCTGGCCGGTGTGAAGGCGGCCTTCGCCTGCAACGCCAGCGGCCTATGGGCGCTGGAGGCCATTGACGGGCATGTCCTGCCCGGCTCGGAGGCGCTGGCTGAACAGGGCCGGGCAGTGCTGGCGGGCGTGCCGTGGCAGCCGCTTTCCTGAACGAGGCGCGCGGGCTGCCGGTCCTTCGGCATGACGCGGCGCTACCTTGAAGCGTTGTAGCGGGTAGCGCCGGGCCATGCCCGGCGGATGCTTCCGCAGCGAACAACACTCAGGAGTTCCAATCAGATATGGGCACGGTCACCGAGCAGCATCGCGCGGTAGCGATGCACACAATCAAGATCATGGGCGGTGAGGGGCGGCCCATGGTCCAGGCCTTTCACGATGATCATCGCCAGCGTTCGGTCGATATCCTCACGACGTTCAGCTCTCCGGAAACAGGGCTGAAGTCCATCTCCTCCATCGGCCTGTCGGATTTTGTTTTACGTCATGCGGAGGGTCACGAACTGGAAACCCGCGTCGAGCTGTGCGCGTGTGCAGAACAGGACGCGCTGCATTGGGACAACGTCGTCGCCTCGACGGCTTTCGCGATCATGCGTGATCGCACGGCGGTGCGGCCTGGTAGCGTGATTCCGGACATCCTGCAGGACTACTTCCCATCGACCCGGATGCCGCACGTCTATCTGGTGCCGCCCTTCTTCTGGAATGACGCCAGGTTCCCGGGACTACAGTTCCCGCCGGTGGCAATCAACTGGCTGCAGTGCATCGCCATCCACGAATCCGAGCGACAACTTGTCGAGCGGATTGGCAGCGAAGCATTTGATGACCTGCTGCAGCAGCAGGAGATGGACGTGCTGGACTTGCATCGGGAGCCTGTCACTGGAGCACTCTGACGTTACTGCCTTGGGGACGTCGGCGGGGTCAGCTGGAGATTCATCACGTTGCTGAACGAATACCGCCGGGCATGGCCCGGCGCTACCGTGAAGGTAGGCCATCCTTGGGGGTTGGCTCGGCCGGGCTCTGCCGCTATAATCGCCCGCTTACCTCGCCATCCTGGCGACTGGGCAATAGGAAAAACACCATGGTCAAGATTCGACTGACCCGCGGCGGCGCCAAGAAGCGTCCGTTCTACCACATCATCGTCACCGACGTGCGCAGCGCGCGCGACGGCCGCAACATCGAGCGCGTTGGCTTCTACAACCCGGTCGCCCAGGGCGCCGAGAAGCGCATCGAGCTGGACCTGGCCCGCGTTGACCATTGGGTCAAGAACGGCGCCCAGCCGACCGACAAGGTCCGCAACCTGATCAAGGAAGCGACCAAGTCCCAGGCCGCTGCGGCCTGATCCTGACGGGCCACGCTTCGGCGTGGCCCTCTTGGTTGAAGCAGATGAAAGATATCGAGCGCCGCATCCTGCTGGGCAGGGTTGTCGGCGCTTTTGGTGTGCGCGGCGAGATCAAGCTCGAGTCCTGGACCGAGCCACGTTCCGCCATTTTCCGTTACCAGCCGTGGATCGTGCGCAGCCCGTCCGGCGTGGAAACCACGATTGAAGGTGTACGCGGCCGCGACAGCGGCAAGCACCTGGTCGCCCGTTTCCCCGGCGTCGAGGACCGCGATACCGTCGAAGCGATGCACGGCACCGAGATCTACGTGGCCCGCAGTGCATTGCCGCCGCCGAAGCCCGATGAGTACTACTGGGTGGACCTGGAAGGCCTGGACGTGAAGACCACCGAGGGCGTTGCCCTGGGCCAGGTCTCGCACCTGTTCAGCACCGGCGCCAACGACGTGGTGGTGGTCCGTGGTGACCGCGAGCGGATGATTCCGTTCGTGCAGCCGGACTTCGTCAAGTCGGTCGACTTCGAGGCCAACCTGGTCGTGGTCGACTGGGATCCCGAGTTCTGAGTGTGAGCATGCGTTTCGACGTCATCACCCTGTTCCCCGAGTTCCTCGCCCAGTCCGCTGGACTGGGCGTGGTCGGGCGCGCGCAGGAGAAGGGGTTGTTCAGCCTGCATGGCTGGAACCCCCGTGATTACGCCGAAGGCAACTACCGCCGGGTGGACGACCGTCCGTTCGGCGGTGGCCCCGGCATGGTGATGCTGATCGAGCCGCTGCAGGCCTGCCTGCAGGCGATCCGTGATGCCGATCCGACCCCTGCGCGGGTGATCTACCTCAGCCCGCAGGGTGCGCCGTTGACCCAGGCCAAGGTGCGGGAACTGGCGGCACTGCCGCGCATGGTCCTGCTCTGCGGCCGCTACGAGGGTATCGACGAGCGTTTCCTGGAGGCCAATGTCGACGAGGAAATCTCCCTCGGCGACTACGTACTGTCCGGTGGCGAGCTGGGCGCGGCGGTGATCATCGACGCCGTGGCCCGCCTGCAGGACGGTGCCCTGAACGACGCGGAATCGGCGGCGCAGGACAGCTTCGAGGGCGACCTCGGCCTGCTCGACTGCCCGCATTACAGCCAGCCGGCCCAGCACCCGCTGGGTGACGTGCCGGATGTGCTGCGCTCAGGCAACCACGCGGCCATCGCGGCCTGGCGCCGCCAGCAGTCGCTGGTCCGTACCGCCCAGCGGCGCCCGGACCTGCTGGATGAACAGGCGCTGGGCAAGGCCGACCGCAAGCTGCTGGAGCAGGGCCGTCAGGCCCGGAAACACAAGGCCAGCCCCTAGCGCAGGGCTGGCGTTATCGGCTATCATGGCCAATTCCCGTCGGCCCCGGCCGGCGCGCGCAGTACCCAAAACAAACGTGCAGCACAGTCCGGTGACTGCATGAGCCTACGTTGTCGATACGACACGCCCACCCGAACAAGAATCGGTGTAACCCATGAGCAAGCTGAACAAGTCCATCGTCGCGGAATTCGAATCCGCCCAGATCACCCGTGAACTGCCGAAGTTCAGCCAGGGCGACACCGTTGTCGTCAACGTGAAGGTGAAGGAAGGCAGCCGCGAGCGCGTGCAGGCCTACGAAGGCGTTGTCATCGCCACCAAGAACGCCGGCCTGAACTCCTCGTTCACCGTCCGCAAGATCTCGCACGGCTACGGCGTCGAGCGCGTGTTCCAGACCCACAGCGCCATCATCGACTCGGTCGAAGTGAAGCGTCGTGGTAAGGTCCGCGCCGGTAAGCTGTACTACCTGCGTGGCCTGGAAGGCAAGGCTGCCCGCATCAAGGAAGACCTGGCTGCCGCAGCTGCCGCCAAGGCTGCCCGTCTGGCCGAAAAGGCCTGATAAACAACTTCGGTTGTTGCCGCGACGGCCACCTTCGGGTGGCCGTTTGCGTTTCCGGCACCGCATCGGCCACGATCGGGTGATGAACGACATCAACCGGCACTATCCCGCTGTCATCCAGTCGGCGCTGCGCTTCCTGGACGGCAAGGGGCTGGCGCGCGTGCAGTCGGCGCCGCTGCTGCATCGTGTGCTGTGGCGCATGGGCATCGCGCTGCCACCGCCGATCCTGGCCGGCTTCGGCACCAATGCGCTGGTACAGGGCCTGCTGTTCGGGCTGTTCTGGACCGCGCTGATGTGGCTGATGCTGTGGCAGGGCAGCGAGCGCCCGCTGGCCCTGCTGCTGGCGGCCGGACTGTTGGCCGGTGCCCTGTTCGGTGTGGTGATGGCGGCGCTGATGCGCTCGCTGCGCCGCCACCGCAAGCTGCCGGACTGGCGGCAGTTCCGGGCGCGGCAGGCGGACTGATCCGATGGCGCACCGCGCCGTGACCGGCAGGTGCGAGCCGAGCTAGGCTGCGGTTTCATCCTGATGGACGTGCCGTGCGATGCCTGCCAAGCGAACCGCACCTTCCGCCGCGCCCACGCTGCTGTCCGGCGGCAATCCGCAGATTGCCAAGGGCGAGGGCGATGCCCCGGTGCAGGCCTATATCGCGGCGATGCCGGACTGGAAGCGGCCGATCGGAGTACAGCTGGATGCGCTGATCGTGCAGGCGGTGCCTGGCGTGCACAAGGCCGTGAAGTGGAATTCGCCGATGTATGCGGTGGCGCCGGGCGCAGGCTGGTTTCTCAGCTTCCATTGCTTCACCCGCTACATCAAGGTGGCGTTCTTCCGTGGCGCTGCACTGACGCCGGTGCCGCCCGAGCCTTCCCGGAGCGCCGATACGCGATACCTGCACATTGCACAGGATGGGGTGCTGGATGAAGCACAGCTCCTCGACTGGGTGCGCCAGGCCGCGGCATTACCCGGCGAGCGAATGTAAGCGCACCGTTCCGATCCCCTTGCCAACGAGAGCCGATGATGGCCACACATGCACCGAACCCTGCCGATGCCGGAACACCGGCGGCCGAACTGATCGACGCGCGCATCGCCGAGCTGGGGGATTGGCGTGGTGAAACCCTGGCACGTGTGCGTGCGTTGATCCATGAGGCGCTGCCCGACGTGCAGGAAACCTGGAAGTGGCGCGGTACACCGGTGTGGGAGCACAACGGCATCCTGTGCACCGGCGAAACCTACAAGCAGGCGGTGAAACTGACCTTTGCCAACGGTGCCGCGCTGGCGGACCCGAAGGGTCTGTTCAACGCCAGCCTGGAGGGCAACACGCGACGTGCGATCGACATCCATGAAGGCGCGATGCCCAATGCCGCGGCGTTGAAGGCACTGCTGCGCGAGGCGGCCAAGTTCAACGCTGCCAAAACGAAGAAGCGGTAGAGCTGGCCGCTGGCCGGCTGTTGCACGATGCTTCCGGAGAGGTTTGAGGTTGCCGGCCAGCGGCCGGCACTACCGCAGCGTCGCCGCATCCGGGTCGGCCACCGGCGACGGTGGGCAGGCGGGGATCTCTGACGGCGTGGCCAGTTCTTCGGCATGCGAGGGCTTGCCGATCATCTTCGCCTTGCGCCAGCCGCCCCAGCGGTAATACGCCAGCGACAGCAGCATCGACACCAGCGAGCTGACCGGGAAGCTCCACCAGATCGCATCGGCGCCCCAGTACGGCTGCAGCAGTTCGGCGAACGGCACGCGCACGCCCCACAGCGAGCCGGCCAGGATCAGCAGCGGCGGAATCACCGCGCCGGTGGAGCGCACCACGCCGGAGATCACGAAGCTGACGCCGAAGAACAGGAACGAACCGATCACCACGTGGTTGAGGTGGCGGGCGATGTCCAGCGCCTGGCTGGCCGGTGGCAGGAACAGCGCCAGCAGCTGGCGATCGAACACCACCAGCGGCAGGATCAGCGCGCCGGTAAGCAGGAAGTTGAACAGCACGCCCTGGCGTGCGGTGCCGCGCACGCGATCCCAGCGCTGCGCGCCGACGTTCTGCGCGGCCATCGACGAGCACGCCGCGCCGATCGCCATCGCCGGCATCTGCAGGTAGTTCCACAGCTGCAGGGCAGCACCGTAACCGGCGCCGGTGTCGGTGCCGTACTGGTTGACCATGGTCATCAGCAGGATCACCGACAGCGAGATCAGCACCATCTGCAGGCCCATCGGCACGCCCTTGATCACGAGCGCCTTGAGGATGGTCATGTCGAGCTTGAACAGGCGCATGTCGGCGCGGCCCAGCCACAGGGTGTGGCGCTTGTGCCGCATGTACAGCAGCAGGCCGGCCAGCGACAGCGTCTGCGCGACCAGCGTGGCCCAGGCCGAGCCGGCGATACCCAGCGCGGGGAACGGCCCCATGCCGAAGATCAGGACCGGGTTCAGCACGATGTCCAGTGCCACCGACACCATCAGGAAACGGAACGGCGTGCGCGAGTCACCGGCACCGCGAAGTGCGGCGGTAAGGAAGGCGAACGCGTACAGCGTCGGCATCGCCAGGAAGATGATCTGCAGGTAGGCCTCGGCCAATGGCAGCGAGGCGGCCGGCGTGCCCATCGCCGCCAGCAGCGGATGGGCCATGAACCAGCCGGCGATGGCGATGATCACAGACAGGCCGATGAAGAAGGTGGCGCTGGTGCCGACCACGCGCCGCGCCTGCGCGATGTCACGTGCGCCGATGGCCTGTCCGATCAGGATGGTCGAGGCCATGCCGAAGCCGAACACCGAGCCGATCAGGAAGAACATGATGTTGTTGGCGTTCGCGGTGGCGGTCAGTGCCGCCTCGCCGAGGAAGCGCCCGACCCAGACCGCATTCACCGAACCGTTCAGCGATTGCGCGATGTTGCCCGCCAGGATCGGCAGGGAAAACAGCAGGAGATTGCGGCCGATCGGGCCGGAGGTCAGGTCAAGCGGCGCTTTGGCCATGGAGTGGTGATCGAATCCCGGGAGGCGCACACTAGCACCAAGCCGGTTTGCGGGATGTGGCAATGCATCAACGACTGCAGGTGAAGCGGAGCCTGGCGCTGGCCTTGATCGGCGCCGTACTGGCCGCATGTTCGACAGGTGACCGGCTGGGCGATACCCAGGTGCGGCCGACCGACCGCCCCGAGTGCCTGGTTGGCAGCCAGCGCCAGGATCTGTCTGCCGGCGTACCCACCCTGATCGGGGGCAGCGGTTGCCGCACCGATCCGGACAACCCGCGTCCCCTGAACAAGCCACCGGAGTAGCACGCACCAATGCCCGAGCTTTCCCCGCTGTCGCCCAGTGTCCGCCTGGACATCTGGCTGTGGGCGGCCCGCTTCTTCAAGACCCGCAGCCTGGCCAAGCAGGCCATCGAAACCGGCAAGGTCAGCGTCGCCGGGCAGCGCCCGAAATCCTCACGCGCGGTGCGCGTCGGTGAGCAGCTGCAGGTCGACCGCGGCGAGGAACATTTCGAGATCCAGGTGCTGGGGCTGAGCGATCAGCGTGGGCCTGCGCCGGCGGCGCAGCAGCTGTATGCAGAGAGCGAGGCCTCGAAGGCACGCCGTGCCGAACAGCGTGCACTGCGCATCGCCGCACGCGATGGTTTCCAACCGCCGGAACACAAGCCGGACAAGCGCGCCCGGCGCTTGATCCGTGCGCTGGGCGATATCGACGCGTTGTAGGTAACGGGGCGCCGGACCAGTTCCGGCGCCCGCTTGCCTCAGCGCTTGCCGCCCAGCAGGTTGCCGCCGAGCTTGAGCAGGTCGCTCATGCCGAACTGGCCGTCGCCGTCCTGGTCCAGCACGCTGCCGAGCAGGCCGCCGGCGATGCCGCCCTGCTGCTGAACCTGCTGCTTTTCCTGGCCGAGCGCCTGGCTGAGCGAGCCGGCATCGGCCTGGCCGCCACCGAGGCGCTGGGCGAGGAAGGCCATCACGATCGGCGCGAGGATCTGCAGCAGTTGGCTGGTGCGGCCACTGTCGAGCTGGGTGGCCTGGGCGAGGCCGGTTTCCACCTTCTGCTGGCTGCCGCCGAAGATGTGGCCGAGGATGCCGGCACCGTCGCTGGCGGCACCGCCGCCACCGCCGCCCAGCACCGAGCCGAGCACGCTGCCCAGGTCCAGGCCGCTGTGGTTGTTCTGCAAGGCGCCGAGCAGGGCCTGCGCGCCCTGCGGCTGCGAGGCGTTGTTGCCCAGCGCGCCCATCAGCACCGGCAGCGCGGCGCTGATCGCACCGGAAGCCTGGGTATCGCTGATGCCGAGCTGCTGCGACACCTGCTGCAGCGGGGCGCCCTGCAATTTGGCGAGAAGTTCGTCGGTCAGGCTCATCTGCGGAATCCTTGATTGGGGTTGGGCGTGCAGAAGGTACGACGCAGACCGTTAAAACGGCGACGCCGCCTCACAGGGAGGCGGCGTGCCGTACACGGGGCAGGGCGATCAGAGCTCGATGTCTTCGGCGCCCGGGGTGGCGGTGGGGAAGTCCGCTTCCGGCTGTGCCGGCTTGAACGGATCCGACGGCTGGCTGGCCAGCGCCTTCAGGGCCGCGGCAATGCCGGCACCGTAGGCCGGGTCGGCCTTGCTGCAGTTGTCGATGTGGCGCTGCTTGATGAAGTCCGGCGCATCGCCCAGGGCACGGGCGGTGTTGGCGAACAGGCGGTCCTTCTGTGCCTGGTTGTAGCTGCGGAACAGCGCACCGGGCTGGCTGAAGTAGTCGGCGTCGTCCTCACGGAAGTTCCAGAAGTCGGCGTCGCCGCGGATCTTCATCGGCGGTTCGCGGTACTGCGGTTGTTCCTGCCACTGGCCGTAGCTGTTCGGCTCGTAGTGCGGCAGGCCGCCGTAGTTGCCGTCCACGCGCATCGCCCCGTCGCGGTGGTTGCTGTGCACCGGGCAGCGCGCTGCGTTCACCGGAATCTGATGGTGGTTCACGCCCAGGCGGTAGCGCTGCGCATCGGAGTAGGCGAACAGGCGAGCCTGCAGCATCTTGTCCGGCGACGGGCCGATGCCCGGCACCAGGTTGCTCGGCGCGAACGCCGACTGCTCCACGTCCTGGTACCAGTTGACCGGGTTGCGGTTCAGTTCGAACTGGCCCACTTCGATCAGCGGGTAGTCGCTCTTCGGCCACACCTTGGTCAGGTCGAACGGATGCACGCGGTAGGTTTCCGCCTCCAGCTCCGGCATGACCTGGATGAACAGCTTCCACTTCGGGAAGTCGCCCTTGTCGATCGCGGCGAACAGGTCGCGGCCGTGGCTTTCGCGGTCATGGCCGACCAGGATCTGCGCCTGCGCGTCGGTCAGCGATTCGATGCCCTGCTGGCTGACGAAGTGGAACTTCACCCAGAAGCGTTCGCCGTCGGTGTTGGTGAAGCTGTAGGTGTGCGAGCCGAAACCGTGCATGTGGCGGAAGCTGCGCGGAATGCCGCGGTCGCTCATCACCACGGTCACCTGCATCAATGCTTCGGGCAGCAGCGTCCAGAAATCCCAGTTGTTGCGCGCGCTGCGCAGGTTGGTGTGCGGGTCGCGCTTGACCGCCTTGTTGAGGTCGCCGAACTTGCGCGGATCGCGCAGGAAGAACACCGGCGTGTTGTTGCCGACCAGGTCCCAGTTGCCTTCCTCGGTGTAGAACTTCAGCGCGAAGCCGCGGATGTCGCGCTCGGCGTCGGCGGCGCCACGCTCGCCGGCCACCGTGGTGAAGCGGGCGAACATCTCGGTCTGCTTGCCGACCTTCTCGAACAGCTTGGCGCGGGTGTACTTGCTGATGTCGTGGGTGACGGTGAAGGTGCCGAACGCGCCCGAGCCCTTGGCATGCATACGGCGCTCGGGAATGATCTCGCGGTTGAGGTTGGCCAGCTTTTCCAGCAGCCAGACGTCTTCCATCAGCAGCGGGCCACGCGGGCCGGCGGTCTTGCTGTTCTGGTTGTCCACCACCGGTGCGCCGAAGGCCGTCGTCATCGGCGTGACCGGATCATCGCCGTGCTTCTGCTTGGGCGTGGTGCTCAGCTCGCGCTGCTGCTCGGCGCCCTGCTCCGGCGACGGGGCGGTGTGATACGGGCACTTGGCGTTGTTGTTGTCGGACTGGCTCATCGGCTGGCTCCTGGTGGCGGTGAAGACGTGGGAGAAACATCTTCACTCGACTGTAGCTAGGGCCAGATGAAATGAATAATCGAATGATCCATTCAGGTTGATAGATTCTGTCAATTGAAACGCAGAATCGGATTTGCATAGCCTTTCAACAGGCCTCCCGCAAGGTAGGCGAGAGGCCTTGGGCGTGCGCTGCGGTTACAGCAGTGCCTTCAACCGGTACAAGGCTTCCAATGCCTGCTTCGGCGTCAGTTCGTCCGGGTCGATGGCCGCCAGCGCATCCTGCGCCTTGCTGGCCGGTGCGCTGAACAGGCCGAACTGCTGCGGCGCATCCAGTGCCTGCGGCGCCAGCTCGGCGGCATGGCTCTCACCGCCGCGCTGTTCCAGCTCGGCCAGACGACGACGTGCCTGTGCCACGGTGGCGCGCGGCAGGCCGGCCAGTGCGGCCACCTGCAGGCCGAAGCTGCGGTTGGCGGGGCCGTCCTTCACCGCGTGCATGAACACCAGCGCTTCACCGTGCTCGACGGCATCCAGGTGCACGTTGGCGATGCCGCTGCGGCCGCCCTCGTGCTGCTCGTCGGCCAGCGCGGTCAGCTCGAAGTAGTGGGTGGCGAACAGCGTGTAGCAGCGGTTCTGGTAGGCCAGGTGTCGGGCCACTGCATCGGCCAGCGCCAAGCCATCGTAGGTGGACGTGCCGCGGCCGATCTCATCCATCAGCACCAGCGAATGGGCGGTGGCGTGATGCAGGATGTAGCTGGTCTCGGCCATCTCGACCATGAAGGTCGACTGCCCGCGGGCGAGGTCGTCACCGGCGCCGATGCGGGTCAGGATGCGGTCGATCGGGCCGATCAGCGCGCGGCTGGCGGGCACGAAGCTGCCGATATGGGCCAGTAGCACGATCAGCGCGTTCTGCCGCATGTAGGTCGATTTACCGCCCATGTTCGGGCCGGTGATGACCAGCATGCGACGGTCCGGATGCAGGTCCAGATCATTGGGTTCGAACGGCTGCTCGCGTACCGCCTCGACCACCGGATGGCGGCCACGCTCGATCTTCAGGCAGGGCTCGGCCTGCAGCTCCGGGCGCGCCCAGTCCAGCGCCTGCGCGCGTTCGGCGAACGCCGCCAGCACATCCAGTTCGCTCAGTGCAGCGGCACACTGCTTCAGCGGTTCCAGCTGCCCGCCAAGGGTATCCAGCAGCTGCTCGTACAGGTATTTCTCGCGCGACAGCGAACGGTCGCGCGCGGACAGCACCTTGTCTTCGAACGCCTTCAGTTCCTCGGTGATGTAGCGCTCGGCATTGGTCAGCGTCTGGCGGCGGGTGTAGTGCACCGGCGCGCGGTCGGACTGGCCCTTGCTGATTTCGATGTAGTAGCCGTGCACGCGGTTGTAGCCCACCTTCAGGGTGGGAATGCCGCTGCTCTCGCGCTCGCGCAGTTCCAGGTCGACCAGGAACTGGTCGGCATGGGTGGACAGGCGGCGCAGCTCGTCCAGCTCTTCATCGAAGCCATCGGCCAGCACGCCGCCATCGCTCAGCTTCAGCGGCGGCATCTCGGCGATGGCGCTGGCCAGCAGCTGCGCGCACTCGTCGTGTTCGCCCAGCGCCGCATGCAGCGTCTGCAGGCGCGGCGAATCCAGTGGTGCCAGCACCTCGCGCACGGCCGGCAGCAGGCCCAGGCCGTCGCGCAGGGTGGAGAAATCACGCGGGCGCGCCGAGCGCAGCGCGACGCGGGTGAGGATGCGTTCCAGGTCGCCGAGGCGACGGAACTGCTCGCGGATGTCGGCGTCGCTGCCGCGATCGATGAGGGTTTCCACCGCATGGTGGCGCTGTACCAGTACCTCGCGCAGGCGCAGCGGGCGGTGCAGCCAGCGTCGCAGCAGGCGCCCGCCCATCGGCGTCACCGTGCTGTCGAGCACGCCCAGCAGGGTATTGCGGGTGTCGCCGTCGACGCGCGTGTCCAGTTCCAGGTGGCGACGGGTGGCGGCGTTCATCGCGATCGCCTCGCCGGCGGTTTCCATCGCGATCGAAGTCAGGTGCGGCAGGCGCTGCTTCTGGGTTTCCTCGACATAGCCAAGCAGGGCGCCGGCCGCAGCGGTGGCGCGCGGCTTGTCGTCGATGCCGAAGCCGCTCAGGTCGTGCAGCTTGAAGAAATTCAGCAGCTGGCGGCGGCCGCTGTCGGCGTCGAACAGCCACGGCGCGCGGCGACGTACGCCGGTGCGCTGGCGCAGGAACTCCGGCCAGTTCTCTTCATCGGGGACCAGCAGCTCGGCCGGTTCCAGCCGTGCCAGTTCGGCTTCCAGGGCGTCGTCGGTTTCCACCTCGTTGACCAGGAAGCGGCCGCCGGCCAGATCGGCCCAGGCCAGGCCGTAGCCTTGCTTGCTGCGCGACAGGGCCATCAGCAGGGTGTCGCGGCGTTCATCCAGCAGCGCCTCGTCGGTGACCGTGCCGGGGGTGACGATGCGCACCACCTTGCGCTCGACCAGGCCCTTGGCCAGCGCCGGGTCACCGATCTGCTCGCAGATCGCCACCGATTCGCCCAGCGCCACCAGCCGTGCCAGGTAGCCTTCATACGCATGTACCGGTACGCCGGCCATCGGGATCGGTGCGCCCCCGGAGCTGCCGCGCTGGGTCAGGGTGATGTCGAGCAGGCGCGCGGCCTTGCGGGCGTCGTCATAGAACAGCTCGTAGAAGTCACCCATGCGGAAGAACAGCAGCAGGTCCGGATAATCGGACTTGGCCGCGAAGAACTGCTTCATGAGGGGCGTGTGCTCTGCACTGGCCTTCGATGCAGACGGTTTCGCTTTTGAATCAGTAGTTTGCAAGAGAACTTCCTACGGTTTGTAGCGGTCGATCCCGGCAGCTGACGGCAAGTAACAGGGTTCTTCGTTGCGCCGCAGTTGCGGTGATCACTTAAAGAGGATCAAATCGATGTTGCGACGGACAGACGGCGGATCGACCATGGATACGGTTGTTGCGACGCAGGCAGAGGCCCCGCGTCGCCGAGGCACCAAGTTTAAGCTGACCTACCGCCAAATCTGCGAACTGAGCGTGGCCAAAGGCCCGGTCGAAGGCAAGCAGGGAAGGGTGGTCATCGCCCCTCGACTGCCCGAAGACGCCGGGAAGCCTTACCGCGTCCTGGACGGCAATCAGGGCGCGCCAACGGGCTTTGGCTTCTACGTGGGCACCACCCGCACCACTTACGAAGTCGTGGTCCGAGGCCCGGCCGGGGTTCGTCGGTTCTCCCTGGGCAGCGTCACCGACATCGGACCGGAGCAAGCCTACGAGCTGGCGCGACGGAAGTTGGCGGTCGTTCGAGAAACGGGCGAGCATCCTTCGAAGGAAGAGGCCCGAGCCGAGCAGCTGGTTGAGCTGAAGGGGCTGACGCTGGCGGATTGCTTTGCGGCCTACGTTGAGGACCTGCAGAAGCGCGTGCGCAACAAGAAGGCCAAGCCCGCAAGCATCCGAGCGATCCAGGACAGCCTGGCGCGGTTTGCCCGCCCGGAAGTCGGGCTGGCGGATAAACCGATCCTTCAGCTGTTGGACAAGGACATCCACCGTGCGTTCGACGGCCTGCGGCGATCGTCCATGGTGCGCTCCAACCGGATCCCCACCCCGATGCGCCAAGCGCTGGCTGATCAGCCGGATTGGGCCGCACTTTCCACGCAACAGCTCGAGGCGTTGGGTGTGACCGGGAAGTACATCCAGCGAGTCAAAGCGGCGGGTCTAGCATCGACCGAGCACGCGTTTACGGACGCCAAGAGAGCGATCGACCTGGTGCTGAAGCGGGAACGCAAAGCGGCGGCTCAGCAGCAGCGGGAGCCGGTGCTGCGTTACAACCCGTTCCAAGTCATCCACGACGACGACATGCTGCGGGACTCGCAAGCACTTCGCCGGCACTACGAGCGCGCGGAAGTGCGCAATCCGTTGGGGGACGAGACGCTGCCCACGGTCCTCAAGGTGATCTTGGCGCGACGGGACGAGCAAGGCGGCTTGAACGCGACCGGCGCGGACTACTTGCTGCTGACCTTGCTCTGGGGCACCCGCCGCGGCGAGGCCGCTCCCCTGCGCTGGTTTGACCGGTGCTCCCCGGGCGAGCTGCGCCAGTCGGAAGTGTCCTGGGTCTGGTTGGCCGGGCGGGATGAGGTCAACCCTTACACGAGGCGAGCGGGCTCTCAGGTCTACCTGTTTGACACCAAGAACGGCGAGGAGCGCTACCTGCCGGTCGCTTACTTTGCTGAAAAGATTTTGCAGCGGCGTTACGACGAACGCGCGGACGAAACTAAGCTCAAGCAAGACTTGGCGGACGCGGAAGAAGTGTTGGGCGCAGCTCGAGCCAGGCGTGCACGCCGGGATCTGCTGGACCGGCTGGAGAAGGAAGCAGAGCGGGCACGCCGCGCGCTGGCCAAAACCATGTTCGTTTTCCCCGCCCGATCGGACCGAAGCACGACGGGGCATTACTCGGACAGCAAGAGCATCGTGGCAAACGTGCGGCGGGACGCGGGGTTGCTCGATCTGCGGGCAGAGGTCGACATTGGTCTGACCCTCCACGACCTGCGCCGGACGCTCGGCCGTTACGCCGCCCTCCTGTTCGGCGAAAGTCGCATCGTGTCCCAGCTGCTCCACCATCGCACGTTGGGCCGCGGCGAAGATCGCATGGCCGCTGTCTCGGAGCGCTACACCGAGCAGGAGTGGTCCAAGCTCCGCGAGGCAATGGGACGGGTGGAAGAGCACATGGTGGCCACGAGTCCCCGTGTTTGGAACCGCTTGAAGGGAACCGACAAGCCCCGGCTGGACGAGTCCGGCGATGCCCCAGTCTCCATTTTCTCAGCAAGAAACCGGCGCGACGATAAGTGAGGAGCGACCCAATGGAATGCCAGCGTAAAGAAGAGGACTACCTGGAGCAGCGCTCTGCGGCACTGGATGCTGAACTGACCAAAGCCGCCGCAGGCTTGCCGCCTCCGACGATCAGCTCCAAGGCAGCGGCGCGTTACCTGGGGGTGCACTTCGACACGCTTGGCGAGTGGCGCCGTCGAACGCCTCCGGCCGGGCCGCCTTTCGTCAAAGGTGCCGGCCGTGCTGGAGGAGGGGCGAACGAGCACGTTCGTTACCCCTACACGGAACTTGTGGCTTGGCAGGCCTCACGCGTAGGGCGCAGTGTCAAAGAGCGTCGCTTGATCGACGAACTGGACGCGGCCCAGCAACGGGTCCGTGAGCTGGAAATCGAATTGGCCTTGCGGCAGGCGCGGGACGATGCAAGCCGGCTGCAGAAGAAGTTGGGGCGCATCGCATCGCTGGCCACGCTCGATGACATTGCCGTGGTTCCCCATGAGTGGGCATTGGTGGACGGCCAAGTGGCCGGTCATGTCTTGGTGGTGAGTGACGATGTGCTGAGCGGTGCACTTGAACGGGGCGATGTATGGGATGCCACAGTCGAGCAGGCCTTGCAGGCGCCCTGGGTCAACGGGGAGACGCGTGAGCCCTACCATGCCGCCTACGCCAACGTGCTTCAGATAGTTATGCAAAAACTTCGCGAAGCCCAGGCAGCCCAGCGGGCCAGCGATCTGGAGGCGCGTTGGGCGCCAGGGGATGCGATGGGTGTGTCCGTGCGGCCTTTCGCCCGAGACAAAGAAGTGTCGTGAAGTGGGGAACAGACCCGGTTGAGGCGACTACGGGTCTGTTTCAGGGACAGCGCGCGGTCTTGCCTTAGCCGATGCCGCAGCGCGTAGCACTAGGCTAGGTAATGGTCCTACAACGTCAGAGGGAGAATCATATGCACACAGACATTGCAGCCGCCATGGGCTTCGACGACCTCTACAGCGGAAGTGAGGCCTTCCGTGAGCGCTTCGATGAGATGCTGGACGCGGTGAAGGCGCTGCCAGAAGGCCTTCGCGAGCGCGGGCGGTCACTGATGTATCCCCAGCTGCACAACGCTTGCGTGATGGGGGATGTGGAGCTTGTGAGGGCGCTTTTGGCTACCGGGCTGGACCCCGATGCGTATACCTACACAGACGACGATGAGGATCAGACGCCATTGGTTTGGCTGGCCCGGGATGTGGAGCTAGCTTTTGGGGTGAAGCGTCAGATCGCCGAGGCACTGCTCGCGGCGGGGGCGAGCGTGGAAGCGGGGGAGCCCGAGGAGGAGGCCAACAGCGTTGGGAATGACGATTTTGCCGGCTTCTTGCAGGTCAAGAGTCTCTCTTCTGGAAAGGGCTGATACGTCGTCAACAGCCCTTCCGCCCGCCGTCACTGCGCGTGCTCAGTAGATCATGCTGGCGCAGAGAAGCGGGCGGATCGACCCAGACCTAACTTCTTGATACTGCAGTAAATCGCAAGCAGGATAGGTGCCGTGCCATGTCTTGTATTTGAACAGAGAGGTCAACCGATACACGTGTCTTGTATGACGTTGGAGCTCCGACAATGTCAGGCCATGCTTTCCTGAGGATGGGGGTAACGGCAAAATTCTGGAGGAAGTCGAAAATAGCCAAGTCTATTTTTTCCACAACTCATTTATGCTTCTATTGGCATGTGCATCATGCACACTGATTCCATAGACCTTTTTCTTGTTCAAGAACAGCTTATACTCAAGCTCACGAATTCGCTTTCTGTATCGTTCCAAGATGAATCTGTTCTTGGGATTGACGTGCTGGCTTGTTACATGTCCGGTGCAATAGACATGAGTTGCCATCGGGCAGATGATCGCCGATGTGAGGATGTCTGAGATTTGCAGGCCGGCGTGGTTGTCACTAATTCCGAAAAGTGGCGACTCAAGTATGTTGGGATATACATCACCTTTTTTTCCACGCTTGAATTTCTGCGAGAAAATGGCGTGCGAAATGATGCTGTTTGCTTTAGGTTCCCTAAAGTCAGCAACTATGATTCCGCTGCGGTTGGTCTCGTTTAGGTATCGCTGGAAAAGCATTGAGAACTTTTGAGTTGTCAATGCGTAGATGGACTGGCCGTTGAATGGCTTTCCAGCGCCTTTGATCCATATTCGTGAGACTAAGCGTCCCTCGTGATGCTTTACAAGTGAAATGATGTCATCCAAGAACCGCTCGGCTGTCTTGCGAGCGGGGTCAGCACGATGCTTCCGAAGGTCCTTCTTTAGCTCGGACCCTTTTAGCTCAACTCTTAGAGCTTCTAGATCATGGGTCAGATGGCTAAAGGAGGCCGGGTAATACTTAACCTTCAGGGCCACATAATCTTTAGTGAGCTGACGTATCTTAGATTCAGGAAAGAACAGAGCCGTGAGAACAAACACGGGCTGCACCTCAGATGTAGCCGAGGGTAGCTTGCCGGGACAACCTGCTTCGTCCAAATAGCAAAAAGCGAGATCCATCTTTCTTTTCTCCCAAAAAGAGAACAGCCGCCATATAGGCGGCTGCTGGCTGCTTACGCAGGCTGCTGCCGAGGATTGCCCCTTGCAGCTGTTGCGGTCGGTCTAACCGGCCACGTCGTCCATTATAGCGGGGGCATGAGGTGTGTCAACGGGTTGGGTAGAAATGTCCAATTGGCCCTAGTCTCACATCTGGTAGAGACCCCTGCCGATTGAGGACTTCTCAACGCTACCAAGCGCCGTAGCGAAGGAGTCGACGAAGAATGACTAAGCTGTATGCACGCCGGAACGAGCAAGCTGAACATTGCCGAACCAGATCGCCAAGCCCCCTGCGATGGCGTGCCAGCCAAGCCGGGGCTCTGCTGCAGGGCTTCGGGGCAGCCGGTCACGAACGGCCGGCCGGACAATCGAATCTCCAAGAATACCGCTGGCACCTAGGAGGGGATCTGCATCCTAGGCGGCCCAACTACCGGGCCACCTGCACCCCGGAGAACTATTGCGATTGCCTATTCGGAACTCGCCAACAGGCGCTCAATGGCTTGCTTTCGCTTTCCTGGGGGAAGTGCGGTCAGCTCTTCTAGGGCTTGAGACAGTTTTGCCTGCTGGGCCTCGCTTTGAATGCCCAGTGCCAAGATGGCGTCGGCCATTGCCGGCGTCGTCGCCAACAGGTAAGCCGGTGGCACATCCAGTGCCTGCGCCAGCTCGAACAGTGCTTCTAGGCTCACCGTCATCGATTCGCTCTCGTAGCGACTGATGCGAGCCGATGCGGTGTCTTTGTCCAGGCCCATCCTGACCCCCACTTCGCGCTGGCTGAAGCCTCGAAGGACCCTGGCTTGGCGCAGTCGCGCCGCCACGATCGCTCGCGGAGTTGTCGGCGTAGTCACAGGCTGAACGGATGCAGTGCAGGCATGCACCGATCATGACGCAAGGCCTACGCCCCGGGTAGACTCTACGTGCGGCGTAAGTTTGTGGCAAGTCCATCCATCACGGAACGAGGGGCTGTATGAAGAACGGGGCAGTTCTGGCTGGCGCGATCGCGCTGGCCGTATCGACGGGTGCCAGCGCCCAATCCACGACCGCTCCAGGCCTGCTTCGGCACATCGGTGGGGCCATTTATGGGAAGTCCGACTCGCAGGCCAAGGTGTCACACCCCCAGTACGCCGAACCTGCCGGGATGTACTGGGACCTGGACGAGGACACCCTTGAGGGTGCTCAGCACCTGCGCGAAGGGTTGTCCTCCACGGGCGCGCAAGGGATCGACATGTGCGATATGGGCCTGCTGGCCATGGCCCATTCCGCCTACCAGTTGCGTCCTGGCAAACGGCAGTGGTGCTTGCGGCAGGCATGGGTGGCTGCAAAAAGGACGACGGGCAGCAAAGAGGCAGAGCCGCCTGCGGCGGCGCTCGAGCAGCGCTTCGGTCCTGCTTTCGACACCCGGCTGGAGCGGTTCAAAGGAATTCGACGGTATGCCGTGCGCCCCAACTTCAAGGCGCTGGGTGGGGTCAGCTACAACGCGGATCGGGGCGTCATGGAAGTGTTCGTGCCGATGCCACAGATTTCGCTTGCTGGCTTAAGTGTCACCGGGAAGAACTTCGTCCCTTGGATCCGCAAGACGCCCACCGGCGTGTCCAGTCCGCCGAACGCGGGGCGCTACCGGCTGCTGATCCGGATGGATCGCGCTGAAGCGGCCAACCTCGCGCGGCAGGGCCGCTCGTTCCAAGACGACCGCGTGGTCTTCTCGGTCAATCGGGTTTGGATCGACGGCACGGAGCCCAAGATGGACGTGACCGTCGAAAAGGTGAGCCTGGGCTATCGGAACGAAACGATCGAAGTAGACGTTGCAAACGACTAGGGAGAAGGTGCATGAAGCGTGGAATGGTAGCCGCTGCAGTAGCCATTGTCGGCTTGGCCGCATGCAGCAAGGCGGAACAGGGACCGTCGGTGGAGCAGGTTGCAAAGGGGTACGAGCAGTATTTGAACGCGAACCTGGTGGCCGAGCTGGGGCAGCGCGTGGAAGTGCGTGCCTGGGAGGATTTGAACGCCGACTGCAATCCGAGCGGACCAGAACGAACGACGTGCGTCACGGGCGGCACCCTGGATGTGATCGGTTTCCAAGGCGGTCGCCAACTGAAGGAGGCTCCTGCACCTGTGCCTGCCCGGGCAGACCTGGTGTTTGAAAAGCGGGCAGGGCAGTGGGTGCTCATCGACGCACAGAAGAAGCCCTGATCGGTCCTTGCAACCCGCCCTCGTTTTCGCTCATTTGGAGGCTCCATGAATGCCCATGTCCGCTCTCACTTGACCGCATCCCATATGCAGTGGGGCCTGCTCGCACCCGCAACGGTCCTCCTGGGCGGTGCTGGCCTGCTCGCCTTCGCAGGCGGTGCAGAAATTTCTGGAGAGCTGGGGCTTGTCTGGCAAGCTGTGGCGGCGTTCTCGGCTGGCGTTGGCGTGCTGGCGCTCCTCCTGCTGCTTTACGTGCTGAACTGGCGGGCGGCGCGCGTTAGGGCGGCCAGGGCGGCCAACCCCTTCCTGGAACCGAAGCGCGGGGGCTTTTGGAAGGGGGCATTGATGGGCACGTTGGTTGTGGTGGCCGTGCAGATCGGAAGCATCGGGGTGGGGATCTTCTACCCTGGCCTGATCGAGCCGGAACGCAACTTCTTCTTGTCCGTCCCGCCGCTGGCGTTGGCCGCCCTCTACACCGTCTTCCCGATTGCGCCACTGGTGGGCGGGTTGATCGGGCGCGCGTGGCGCGCCACCAGCCTGTAGGGCGGGCGGTTCAGAATATCTTCCTAGGGGGGGGGGCAATAGACACGCGGTTAGTTCAGATACTGCAAGGCTTTTGGGCTCAATGCTGGAAAAAAAGCTGGCAGAAGCTCTGCCCGATAGCGCGACTGTTACGGGAGTATTCTTGAACAGTCGCGCGTTCGGGACGGATCGGCTCCGTCTTTCCGCTAAGTGAAGATCTGAATTAGGGCGTCAACCTCCGGCAGTCTCTGCCTAGAAGCAATCGCGTTGCCTAGAACGAAGACCTGCCTGACGTTCCGATGAGCTTCCCCGCCGTAGAGTCGCTGATACTCACGCTTGTAGTGGGCCGTATCTCCATTGCACTGGTGCCCATTCGTTGCGAGGAGCACGGCCTCTAAGCATGGCGACTGGGTCAGCATATGGATCTTGGCTCGTCTGCCAATAGCTCTAACTGTGTCGTCCCAGTCAGTGTCGGTGTCGAAGAGGGCAGCCACTTTGCTGTAACTGCCTTGCCGACCGATCCGGATGGCGTCTTGGATCACACTTCTTGCGCCTTTTCCCCTCGCATTTCGAATCGTCACACTTGGACCTTGACGGTTACCGCAAAGTGCATCGCGGAGCATCTTAAGAAGTTCGACCTCCGCGTCGCCTTCGCCGACTACTAGCAACGTTGGTCTTAGGTTTCGGACAATCTTTGGGGCTCTAGACATCGCTCCGAACCTCCGGGAGGGCTCCGATCGCGCCAGACTCATACTTTGCCCGGAGGTTATCGTCGCTTCTCAAGCCCTGCACCTGGTCGCCACGGAACGCGGTACTGACGCAGTCGCGCTTTTCTACGAAGTATGTCTGCGCCTTGCTGATGTAGTCCAGAACCTTCGTTGTGTGACTGGTGAAGAACAGTTGAGCGCCCGAAGGATTGGTTTGCTCCGCGTCGAAAAGTGAAAGCAAAGACTCTAGCAAATGGGGATGGAGATCACTTTCCATTTCGTCAATGACAGCAAAACCGCCAGTGCGCAGTACGGGTAGCAGCATCGCGAGGAGGACGTATGCAGACTGAGTGCCATTGGACTCCACCTCGTAAGGCAGCGTGAAGTGCTCGCCGTCTTCCCTTGTATGACGGAAATAGGCGCGCAGCTTCGTTTTTTTCTTGCCGGCTGCGTCCACAGAGTCTTCTTCCCTAACCTCGAAGCTATCAAGGCCAAGATCCCATGATCTCAAAAGGCTGATGGCCTGGTCGCGCACGCCATCGAGCTTCTTAAATGCCTCGTTAGCGTATTTCAAGTTGCTCAAGTAGTGAGGGCGGCCATCAATGTCTACATTCCACTGTCCCATGTAACCATCAATGAACTCGCTGGAATCGCTGTCATGCTGTCGCGCTGTCGAGACCAAAGAAGCATTCCGCCTTGCTCTTCTGGCGACATGGAGCGGGAGATCGAATGACTTGAGCTGCACATCATAGGCGTCGCTGCGCGCGTTCCACTCCCGTTTGAAGAGGTAGCTGAACCTGGTCGCCTTCTTGTACAGCGCTTCCCACAGCACACGCTTCTCTGTCAGTTTGAGCTCGTACTTCCACGTCTCTCCTTTGGAGTCGAACACTATTTCGAACTCTGACGGTTCATCTGGATTCAGTATGCGAGGTGGAAGCGGAATATCCTCGTCAACATCAAGGCCAAAGGAGCCCTTCATAAACCATAGGAGGAAGGCCGCGGGCTTGAGTAGGGCTGTTTTGCCGGACGCGTTGGCACCGAACGCTGCCAAGACGGTTGTGAGGCGTGTGCCATCGGCGGCCCTGCGCTCGTAGCCTCTTGAAGGTGCACCCTTTGGCAACTCAAAGAGAACCTCCGTTTCCTCAAGGAAGCTCTGGAAGTTCTTGAATTTCAACGACCTGATCATGTTTCATCATCCGAAGGGTGGTGCTAATGGCCAGATCTTACAAGAAATTGGTTAATTGCGCGTGTAACGCACGGCCGCGCGCTGCTCTGGCTCTGTGCACCAAACGGGGCAGCCCATCGGATGCAGCCTTGGCGTCGGCGTCGGGAGCCATCAATGGGATCCACCGCAATACTTCTTGACGGTGGTGCGCTCGGCCGCGTGCCAGCTTCAGAGGCTGGATAGTTGCTGGGAAATTACGCGCATTGCTGACCTGAGGCGGTTATCATCAGAACAGCCCATCAAGCTAATCCATTGATGGGCTTTGTTGTTTCTGTATTCTGGGGGCTGGCGCCAGTGGCGTTGCGCGGACAAATACCCTCGTTCGGCGGTTCGCGAAAGATGCCGCGACTATGGCCACCTACGTCTCTCGACGCTCCATCAGCGCCGTCCGGTAGTTCTCGCAGGCGTCCCTCAAGCCCGATTGGGCCACCGCGATCAACGCATCGGTGCTCATGACGGAAGCTTCGTTCCGTTCGACGATCAAAATCGGAAGGGCATTGATGGCCTGTTGCCAGTCGTGCTCCGAGCTTCTGTGCTGCTTGTTGTTGCAATTCTGGTCCATCGTCTCTGCTCCCCTTAAAGATGGAAGCATCTAACCATGTGCGCAAAGCTGCGCAAGGTCTACATAGGGGCGGATCTGCAGATGTGTCGAGCCGTTTGCGATTCGGTCCTTAAATGCCACGGGTGTCTCACTCTTCTGGAGGCCGGTCGCTTTTTGGCCTCCCGGAGCCGCGGGATTGAAGGTGTTGAGGGCTAGATCCGCACGCCAAGCGCGTCCAGGGTGGGAGTCGTCATCGTTCCGGTGGCCCGGATGCCGTGGGCCAATTGGAACATCCGCAGCGCCGATTGGGTTTCAGGGGTAAGCACTCCGTCGATGGCGCCTGGATCATAGCCTTTGGAATAGAGCGCTGCCTGGACGCGCATGATGAGCAGCTTGAGCGCATCGGCGTCCCGTCCCTCCGTGACCGGCTTGTCGTAGGTGCCGGGCTCCAAGGTCAGGTTGTTTGCAGACCGGGAGTTTGCTCGGGCGGCCGGCTCCAAATTCTGGGTCGGGTAGCTATTCAAATGGCTGGCGCCACTCCCGGTCGTTCGGGGAGCTGCGGGCGCCGCCGGTGCCGCTGGCGCGGTGTAGCGGGTGGGCGGTGGGGTATAGGTCGCCGGTGGCGGGGTGTAGGAGCGATACGAGCTTCCCGACCCGGACGAATGGGAGCGATGGGAACTGTGTGATCGATGGGAGCTGTGGCTGCGGTGCCCCGCATACAGGTTGTGCCGGCCTGCATTCAACGAGGTGCTCAGGACGGTCGCGTATTTCCCGTCCAACTCGGAGAGTCTGGAAAGGTCGGACTGGCCCTTGGGCGGCTCCGTGCCCAAGGATCCTAGGGTGGCTGCGCCGATGATCATCAGTGCGTTGGACATGATCAGGTTTCCAGGACAGGAGAGATGGACCGGCTGGTCCAAGCCGGTGTGACCCACGAGAAGAAGCCGCCGCACCGCTGTCGAACCGAGCAGGTTTCGCAGGCGGGTAGGTAGTCGTTCTTCCAAGGCGAAATGCTCTGCACGGCGTAGGGCCAAAGCGATCGGTCCAACGCGCACAGGGGTAAGTTGTAGAGCGAGACCGGAATTCCGCCCTCGGCCAGCAACCCCACCGCGTCGGACAGGACGTCGCCGTAGTCCGCTGGATCGGCCCAAAGCTCACGCTGATGCGCTTTGGCAAACCCGATGGGCTCGATGCCCATCAGTGCGACGTGTTCGACGAAGGGCAGGTTGCGCCAGATGTAGCGGGCCAGCTGTATCAGCCGCTCGACCGTTGGCTTGACCAACACGACTCGGATCTCCACCCGCTGCTGGGCGGCTTCCAATGCGTAAAGCCCACGAAGGGTCTGAGCGAACGCCCCCTCGCTTTGCACCACGTAGTCGTGCAGGGCATAGCGGTCGCCGTAAAGCGGGATGCCCCAGCTCAGGTTGGGATGGAGGCCTGCAAATTTGGCATGCAAGCCAGGCTCACGCAGACGACCGTTGGACAGGATGTGCAGGTGGGTGTTGGGCAGCACGTGCGCGCATTTGGCCACCACGTCGACCAACCCGTCACCCAGCAGGGTCGGTTCCCCGCCGCTGATCGCTAGCGAAGGTTCCTCCGGATCGATGAGGTCGATCAGGTCCAGGAGGTGCCTCACCCGCCAATCGTCTTGAACGTCTCGGGGCGGCTGAGAGCACATCAGGCAGTAGCTGTTGCAGCGCTCGGTGGCGAACAAGACATTGCCGGTGTCTCCGCGCCGGTAGCGGATGGCCACTTTCTTCTGCAGGGGATTGAGCTCCACCACATCCCCAGGCTTGCAAACACCCGGCGGTCCTTCCAAGTGAACGAGAGGGGCCTCACTGGGTGAGCGCAACCCGCTCGAGGGCAAGACTGCACCCCAAGGCAGGTTTAGCAGCTCATTGCTGGCGTGGTCCGCTGGGACGCCCCGCAGGTCCAGGGCCAAGCGCTCGAAGGGAAGTGGTGATTGGGCAAACTCTGCCAGCGACACGACCTTGAGCAGGCTGGCCTTCGCTGACGGCGCCAGCTCGGCTCTGGTTTCAAGCGGCAGCATGGACGGGGTCCTCCACCGGCGGCTTCGGATTGGCCCAGGAGCGCATCAACCCTTGGATGTTCCGGTCAGCCTTCTCGTATCGCTCCAGCAGGAAATCAAAGAGCCCCATGTTCCGCCGGCAGAAGTCGCTGCTGGGCCGATGGCCGATGGGATCCCCCTGGCGGGCGTAGTGCTCGATCGGATCGGCGCCGCACATCGGCACAAACGCGCAGTCGGAGCACGTGGGTAGGGCCTCGGCGACGCCGGCGTCCAGCAAGCGGGCCATGGCGGGCGAGGACAGCCATTGGCTGACCGGTTGGCTGACGTGGCCCAAGGCAAAGGCATCGTCCCCCATGGCGGCCAGCATGCGTGCCTCGTCCGACGGATAGACCCGCCCATCATGGTCATAAATGACGGCGCCCAACCCGGCTCCAGAAGGCGATCGGAGATCGACGTAGCCGTGCCCGAAGGATGTGAAGAGCTGGGAGAGGAGGAGAGACGCGTAGGACTCTTCCATGGCGTAACCGGCCAGGTTCACCGACAGCAAGTGATCGAAGGCTCGCCGGTAGAAGGCAAGGAAGTCTTCCGTGGGGTAGCCGGTGCGCCGGGCCGTCTTGTTTGCGAACCCATAGGGGCTCAAAGGACGCAAGGAGATGCTGTGGAAACCCAGCTTCCGGTATTCGTCGATGATGGCCTCAGGAACCTCGAGGCTCTGGCGGGTCAGCGTCGTCAGCGCCGAGACGCCATCGTCTCCGAGCCAACGGCGCCCGCGTTCAATCCCCTCCACAGTCCGCCGGTAGCTGTCGCGGCCGGGCCGGGGGCGATTGGCGTTGTGAAGCCATTCGGGACCGTCCAGTGACGTAGACAGCTTGAAGCGATGTTCGGTCAGAAACGCCAGCTGGTCGTCGGTGAGGTCATGCAGAGTGGATGCCAGCACGAAGCGCAGGGTGCGTCGGGCGCTCCGATTGCGCTCGACGACCCGCCGGGTGATGGCCTTCACTTGCTCAAAATTCAGCAGGGGCTCACCCCCTTGGAACTCGATCGTCAGTTCTTGGCTCGGCCATTCGAACAACCGTTCCACCGCCTGTTCGGCATGCGCACGTTCCATGTCGTACGCAGTGGCGCTCGTCTCCTGCCGGGACACCTGGCAATAGTTGCAGGTGTGGTGGCAACGCAGGGAAACCACGAAGATGTGGAGAGCGGGTCCACCCATCAGGTAGGACTTTCGGCTACGGATTTGGCTAAGCAGAGGCGCCAAGCTGCTTCGGTCGGTGCCGGCAACGGTCAGGTGCCGGGCTTCCAAATCCGCAAAGAGGGCGGACTCGGTCGGAAGCTGGTGGTTCACCAGGCGCTGAACGTCCTCCATCTTCATCAGGAGCCAGTCGCCTGCCATCGACGAGACGAAGGCCCGATCGTGATCCCACGGCAGGCGCCGGAACCGCAGAGGCAACAGTTGGTAGTCCGATGGCGCGGCGAAAGCCTGAGCGGGCCTAAACCTCGACATGTGGCATCACCGGCTGTGCCTGGTTCAGTGCTGCGCGAAGCAACTCCTGCTGCAGCCCGTTGGTCTCTGATCGCACGGCCGCTCGCAGGCGTTCGTCCAGTAAGTCTCGGGAAAACCGGGCCCAAAGGTCCTCTGGCAACTTAGAGCCGTCCAGAGACCAAAAGCCAACGGTGAGGTTGGCGCCTTGGCTACGAACCTCGACGCCAAGCTCGCCGGTATAACGATGCGCGGCCCGAGCCGCGACGTCGTCTGAATACAGTGCGCGATCAATAGTGAATTGCGAGCGTTCCATTGCTCATCCCCCCTGGATGAGTGAACTTTGCTCCTGAGTAGCCCATGTTGCAAGTCGCCAGAAGTCGAAATTCTCCTCTGACTCGAGAATGCCTTGAGTGCGTTCGGAGCCCGACGCTGTCGACTATTTGATCAGGAATTCACTGGGCTCTTTGCCCTTCTGCACCAGTGCAGCCAGCCACCTTGGTTGGCGGCCACGGCCAGACCACGTTTCATTAGGGTTGGCCGGATTGCGGTACTTAGGTGCGACCTTGCTTCCGGCGGACTTCCTGGGCCTGCGGCCGGAGGGCCTCTTGGAGGTCTCGGAAGAAGCCGTTGAAACCGCTCCATAAAGCTCCTCAATCGTGTAACCGTGGTCTTTGACGTATTGGTTGATCTTGGCTCGCATTGCGGCAGCCTTGGGCCGGGTCAGCACCTTGGTTTGCTGCTTCTCTGCCTGAGCGATCAGGGCTTTGAGTTCTTTGGCCGACAGGCCGCTGACATCGATGGTCATCTGTGTGGTCCAAGCGAGGAGGGCTTTAGCGTAATTCCAAATGGAATTCGATGCGAACGCTCCCTTGACGAGCCCAGGCCCCTCTTCATGAGTTGGTTGGACCTGGGCAATTGCTGCTGGTATCACGGATGGAACTTGCCCGGATCCCGCAACTGTTCCGCAAACTGCCCACGCTGGTAACGCGGCAGTTCCACGTTGGGCTGATACAACTCCAAGGCGCTGATCTGCTTGCTCCGGGTTACCTGCGGTTTCTTGTGGAGATAGTGCTTGCGCAACACCTGGACCCGATCCCGGGGATCGGTGCTGTGGCCGGTTACCAGCGCAATCTCCCTCTCCGGAACATCGTTCACATCAAGCTCTGTCGCCAGGGTGTGGCGGAAGGCATGGAAGCCGATCCCTTTGGCGAACCCAAGGCTCTTCAAGTAGCGGCCGAAATCCACCACGAATTGCTGGCTGTAGCGGGCGTTGGTCTCTCCGGTCTTCCGGTTCACGCCGGCAGAGAGGAGGGGGAACAGCCGCGGGTGGCCAGTGGCCTTCATGTCTTCGACGAACTCGAGGAAACCGGCGTCCAATAGGGGCTTGGCGATGGGGACGACGCGCATGCATCCGGCTCCCTTCATGCTTTGCCGGCTACGCCGTTGGCGCTTCGGATCCGCGGCGAGGTCTTCATCGATGGTCTTTTGGAAGGCGATGCACCAGATGCCGCGCTCCTGGAGAATGTCGGTCAGCTTCAGCTGGCACACTTCGTTGACGCGAGCTCCCGTGTAGAGGCCAATCATCGGTGCCCACCAGTGCTGCGGCTTTCTCGCCCAAGGGATGAAGGTGGCCGGGTCGAAGATGGCCTGCAGGTCTCCGTCCTCGAACAGGCGGATGGCCTTGTCGGGATCGATGGCGTGGTCTTCTTTTGGTTTGCGGAAGGCCTTCATGGGCGAGGACGCGATGGCTTGCCCGTTGACCAGGTGGTTGAAGAAGGCAACCAGGAAGCGGCGGTGGCGCTCTTCGGTGGCCGGAGCCAAGGGCGGTACGTCCTGCTCCTTCCCCAAAGTGATCGCGTCATCGAAGCTGAGGCGTTTCAGCAAGGGATCCGACAACAGGTTTTTCGGAGCCCAGCGCAGCAGCTGCCACAATGCTTGGATATGCTTGTAATCCACGCGGCAGGCCGAAATGTTGCCGCAGGTCAGCAGGAGAAGTTTCAGGGTCCGCTCGGTAGCGAGCACTGTCTTGGGATCCAGCTGCCGGCGGCGCATGTCCGCGAGGTGATCATCGATCTCTTTGGCCAAGGGACGCGCCGGTGTACCCATGGGGAGTTGCTGGGGATACCGGGTTCCGTTCTTCAGCGCGCTCTTGCGGCCGATTTCGTCCAGCGCTGTCAGGATGCATTCCTGAAGATTGATTGCAGCTTCGCGACCTTGAACCGTAGCTCGTTCAATCCGGAAGCGACCAATGTGGATGCCCTCCAGATGAAGGGTGCCAAAGGGTGCGGCAATGTAATCGGTGAGGGCTGCGGAGGGTAGAGCGGTCATTGGTTCACTTCCATCTGGGGGATGGAAGTACGGATAAAACAGGCCGCAAATTCGTCAACCGGGTTGATACAAAAATCTTCGCCCCACTCAACGCCCCTAGACGTTGCTCCGGCTGCGAGGGTGCCCTCACCATCCCGCTAAATCAGTTATCTCCGTGAAGTCCCTTAAAACAAGGGATTTCGAGCGATTTTCAAGCAATCAATAGCAGTCAATTGCGTACTGTTTGCAGTTAATTGCCTAACAATCGGTGCTTCAAAGTTGTTATGCCATGCTGAACGAATGGTAAATGACATGCGGACATGTTAGTTTGAATGGGTGGCCTGTCAGCAGGTTTGTTCTTGAGGACAGCTTCTTGTTGCCAGTAGACCCTGGCCAAACCTAAGGGCTCGGTTAGGGATGCCTGACCTTTGGTCCCATCATTAGAATCAGTGTGGGCTTCGTCTGTGAGCGAGCTGCCAGGGGGCACCTTGATTACCGGTCTGTCGATTCATCGATACAAGAGCTTCCATCCTACTGTTGCTCTACCCATCAGTTTTGAGCCTGGAACGCCTCCAAAGCCAGTGTTCCTGTATGGAACTAACGGGGCAGGAAAGAGTGCCATCGGCGAGGTCATTCAGGGGGTGAGCGGCGGCGATGAGAAGTTCTCTCACTGCCAGATGCACACCTCTAACGACGCTGCATATCGAGTGCTTGTCTACAACCAGCGGTTCGTAGACAAGGTGATCCGGACGGCAGAAGGGGTTCCTGGCATCTTTACCATAGGTGCCTTGGACGCTGAAACCCAGGCTGAGATCGAAGGAAGGAAGGTCGAGGCTGAAGCCCTTGAGTCTCAGCTTGAAGCGGTCAAGAAGAAGATCGAGCATTCGATTGAGGCCGGCAAGAAAGTCCAGGAAGCAGCCATAACAGGGGCGTGGAAGGCCCACAGTGACTACAATAAGCCCCCGTTCCGCGACCTGTTGAACGGGTGGCACAGCGACCGGAAGAAGTTCTTCGAAGAACTCGACAAGTACGCTGTGGCCGACGATGTCGAGCTCGATGGCTTGGATCGTCTACAAGAGCGCCTGGCCGACGCAACCAGCATCGAAACTGCTCAGGTAAGGGTTTCGGTTGACCTTTCAGGTCTGGCGGTAATCGAGTCGCATTCGATCTGGGCCGAGAGGATTGTGGTCTCTTCCGCTAGTAGGCTGGCCCCTTTGATCGAGAAGTGGGGGAACAGCGACTGGGTCGGGCAGGGGCGCGACATTCCACACGGAGAGGACTGCCCCTTCTGCCAGCAGAAGTTGCCGGAGAATTTCGCGGAGGATCTGGCCAAGCTTCTTGATGGGGACAGGCAAGCCCGCGTCGACCAGGTGAAGTTGCTTGCTGAACGCTATGAAGCGACTGTCGGACAGATAGAGGTGTCTGTGGCCCAGGCCTTTAAGCACCCTTTTGCCCAGAAAGATGCGGCCATGTCTCAGGCCTGGGAACTGTTGCTGGCACGGCTCAAGGCGAACAGTGCTTTGATGAAATCCAAGGTCGACAAGCCAGCAGAGCCTTATGACGTTGCGACAAGCGACATTGAGCCGATGACGGGCGCCATTGGCGCCATCAACCAGCGAATCACCGAATTCAACGCAAGAATCGCTGATCGCGCAGCTGAAAAAGGGCGTGTCCGAACGATGTTTTGGCAGGTGATGCGTCGCGAGCGAGCTCCTGTCTACGAAGCGTATAAAGCGAGCAAGGCCCCATTGGTGGAGGCTCTGACGGCAGAACGTGCCGAGAAGACCGCCATTGAAAAGAGCTTGGGCGGCATCACCGAGCGCCTTAAGGAGCTGGGTCAGCTCCAAACAGGTGTGGGGGCAGCAGTCGAAAAGATCAATGCGCGTCTTGCGGGCATGGGTGTCACCTCCTACTCCATCTCAAGTAAAGGAGAGGGGCACCTATATTGCTTGAGCCGTCCTGGGCAGGCAGAGGGCGACATGACTTCGCTCAGTGAGGGCGAGAAGACACTCATCTCGTTCCTCTACTTCCTCGAGCGCCTGAAGGGCTCTGACGAGGCAGATTCAGGTCCGGTGGACCTAGGTAGAACGATTGCCGTCATCGATGACCCGATTTCCAGTCTGTCGCACAACTTCGTGTTCGACATTGCTTCCATCATCCAAGAAGAACTCATCAAGCCGCCCGAGGGCGTGCCGCGATTGCGTCAGGTGATGGTGCTGACCCACAACCTCTTCTTCCTACATGAAATGCTCCGGCAGACAGTGGGTCCAGAGTTGGCGAACCAGGATAAGCGCTGCCAACTGCTCCGTGTGGTGAAGTCAGAGCATACGAAGGTGGTCCCAATGAGGGCGTCGGAGATGATGAACGACTACCAGGCATTGTGGCAGGTTCTTCGAGATGCACGCGATTCCAATACGCCGGCGATCATGGTTCCTAACGCCATGCGATGCATACTTGAGCACTTTTTCTGGTTCACTCACCAAGAAGGGAAGTTCAAAGAAGCTCTGAGGAAGGTCGCTGCCGCTGATGCATCATTTACGCCATTGGCGCGCTTCCTAGACAGGGGTTCTCACAGGGACGGCATCAACATCACCGTGATGGATTTCAATCACTACGACTTGAATTACTACTTCGATAAGTTCAAGGCCGTCTTTGATGCTGCGGGCTTTCCTGAACACTACGCTGCGAACATGGGAGCTGGCGCTGTCCAAGGGCTTGCACAGGAGGTCTGAGCATATGGAAGACGAGATCCTAATGTTCCAAGGCCGTCTTGCGTTGAGCGGCAGGGCCTTTGATGTAACGTTCCAGACCGTCCTTAGCGTAGACCTTCGGCTGAAAATTGAGCTTCTTTCGCCTCCGCTCCAGTTGGCACTGGATCTTCATTCAGCTATGGGGGAGCCTGGGGCGGCTGGCGAAAGCGTAACGCTTGAGGGGAATGGCCGTTCGGAAGAGGTGTTTTTTTCAGACTCGGTAGACGTGAATGGAATTCACATCGGTTCAGGTGGCTGCCAAGTATCAATCTCTGCCCGTTCCGCCAAGCTCTCTCGCAAAGCGAAAAGACGTTCAGATTTTCCCGCCACAAGACTATGGTTCCGCGGTTTCAAGTCAATGCCCATTCGGCCCGTCGAAAGCAGTCTGGGTAAGGTCGAGGTGCGTGGAGGTGTAAAACGGGTAGGCCGCGACGACGCATCTGGATTCGCGGCGATATACGCAGACCAAGCAACCAACCTTGCCGATTGGTCTCAGCGAGCCGACGAACTGTTGACCTTCTTACACCAAGGGTTGGCTTTTGCCAGTGGAAAGCGGCTTCAGGCGCCTGTGCTGGAGGTTCTCTGTGGCGATCGCTGGGAGTGCACCTACTTTGAAGGGGAGGGCTTCGGCGGGAGTCTCTCGCCAATTCACTTCATGAATCGTGGCCCGTTCGTGGAAGCCCTAGTAAAGCGGTTTGAACAGGGGACGCCCTTTAAGGACGCTTTGTGGACCGTGGTTGGCTGGCTCCACGTCGACACGCCTTTTCATGAGGCTCGATTCTTGATGTCGATGACCGCGGTAGAGACGCTCTGTGAGCGTGTAGTCCCGAAAGCAAGAACAACGCTGATGGAGAAGGAGAAATATCGCCCTGTTCGTAAAAGGCTTGTCTCGATCATTGATGAGGCTGGTTTCGATCCAGCAGAGACAGCCGTTTTGACTCAACGGATTGACTTGGCAAATGGACGGCCTCTTTCCTATAAGCTGTCTTCCCTGCGCGATCATTATCAGCTTCCACCGACCGTCTTCACAGACGAAGCGTTCCTGGATCTATGCAGGCTCCGAAATGCTCTTGTCCACAGTGGGGGTGGCAAAGGACAGGACGCTTGGCCCAGAATATTGTTTGTCCGTGAGTTGTTGTCGCAGGTGATCTTTAGGGAGATTGGTTACACCGGTCCCTACGAAAGATACCTCAACGGCTATGCCAGCATGCCGGGTGCCATAGAGAATTTTGATGATGGGAGAAGTGAGGCTCCCGTCAGTCAGGAAAGCATCTAAAGCAGGGTCGCCTTCGTCAGATCGCAGCGTTCGAGCCCGTCACATCCATTTGGGTAGCTCTGGTCAATGCTTGGTTGCGCGTCCCTCCATCGCGGCCGAGAGCATCGCGAGTCGCGCGGTGCCGCGCGAACATGCTTGGTTGCATAGATCCTGGTTGCTGCGGTTTTCCACATAACTCAATAGGGCACCAAGAAGTTCCCTATCGTCCAGCGTTTCTGCGCCGGCCATGAACACGAGGTCTGCCAGTCGCAATCGTCGCTTGGCCTCTTCCCGTCGCTGAGTTGCTTTTGCCCTTGCAGCTTGTCGCTGACTCGACAGAAGCTCCCTGGCTTGCAGCAGGGCCAACCGCTCTGTGGCTCTTTGGATTCTAAGATGATAGTGCGTTGGCTCGGTCATTGCATTTCTCCTGGGCGTGTTTACGAGTCAAACAAAGAAATGGCTCGCGTCAAGTTCTTGAACATTTGTAAATGATCTGCTTCTTCAAGATCGACACGGTCTGAAAATTAGAGCTTGAAAGAAAGGAGCAAGAGCGCACCTAGGCGTCACTACGTGACGCGTGCGCAAGTGGCTTCGCCCCTTGAACCCCAATCGCTTTCAGCGCTTGCGAAAATCCAAAGCCACGGCATAAACAAAGCCACATCCACTGCTTTGGAGCCACATGGCCATCTACCACGCGAATGTCAAAACATTCAGTCGAGCCAAGGGACACTCGTCTGTTGCCGCTGCCGCGTACCGCGCTGGGCTTCTTCTCGAAGACACGCGCACAGGACAGCGCCACGACTACCGTCGGCGGGACGGCGTGGTTGAATCACGCTGCATCATTCCCGACGACGCACCAGGTTGGGCCCTGGTGCCTGCCTCGCTTTGGACGGAGGCCGAGGCCGCGGAACGCCGCAAGGATTCCACCATCGCGCGGGAGTTCGAGTTTGCGCTGCCCCACGAGCTTGACGATGACCAGCGATCGTCTCTTGCCCTCGCCGTGGCGCGGGCGTTGGTAGATCGTTACGGTTTTGCCGCACAAGCCAGCATCCACAGTCCCGGCAGCAAAGGAGGCATGAATTGGCATGTCCACATCCTGGCAACCACACGCCGGCTTGGCCCTGACGGCTTCCTGGACAAAACCCGAGAGCTCGACGGAGGCCCTGCGGGCCGGGCCGAGGTCGAGTGGATCCGGGAGTTGGTGGCCGCGACGACGAATGCGCATCTTGAAGCTGCGAATCTGGACGTTCGCGTGGATCACCGCAGTCTTAAGGCCCAGGCCGACGAGGCGCTCGCGCGCGGGGATCTCGTGGCTGCCGCAGTCCTGTCACGCGCCCCCACGCGTCACCTGGGAAAAGACGCGTCAGCCATCGAACGCCGAGGGGAGTACTCAGAGCTAGGGGAGAGGAACAGGTCCATTCAGGAGGCGAATCAACACGCCTTCGATGAAGTGCTAGCTCGGTTTGAACAGGAAAGCCGGGCCGCGGCGCCTGAGGGGCGCAGTGAAGCGCAGGCCCACCGCGAGGCGAAGCGCTCGAGCATCGATCAGACGCTTGCCTTCTCCGATGGGCAGATCGTTGTATCGCACCAGTTGGGGAAAGCCATCGGCGAGAGGCGCTCCGACGGCAGCACCGAGGGTGTTCCCAGGGAGGCCCCCTCGGTGGAGGCCATCCGGATTGAGGTGGTCCGTCAAGGCGACGCGCTCAGGGAGGAATTGGCTGCCCATGCGCTCCATTCCACGCTGAAAGCGGTCAGTGCACTGGCGAGCGAAGAAGTCGTTCTCGGGGAGTGCAAGGAGCATCGTTCGGCGCTCAACGGGCTGCTGCTGGGCTTGAAGCGGTTTGCAGCAGCATTGGTCCGTTTCCCCAGGCGTCTTAAAGCTGTGCGCCGTGCGATCCGATTGCGGCACATGGCTGAACAGGCGTGGGACGACTTTGTGGCCAACCACCCGGAACCCGGGGTGTCTTGGACCGCTCGTGAGTGGGCCAGGCGTCGCGGCCGCCGGTTGGCAGCTCTGGAGCAGCGGTCTGCTGAGTTGGCTTCAGCCCAAGCTGCCGCAACCCCGGAGCAAGAGGCGATCTTGGCCGAAGACCTACGCTTGCGCGAAGGGTGCTTGGAGGCCGCGAGCGCGGCTGTCTTGGAACGTTGCTCTGTTCGAGCCGAGCCAACCCGGGAGGCGCAGTCGGACTTCCAAGAGTGGCCCGTCGCGTCGGAGGCGTCCCAGCCATCCGCCGTTCCACGGCGCCCCAGGTTGCACTAAACGCAACGAGCCCCGCCTGGCGGGGCTCCTCTCGTTTCAGGTGGCATCCTTCAATGAACAGAGGGCCCCGAGTTCCTCGACGCTGAAGGTGGCGAGCTCTTCTTGGCGCGGCTCCGCCGCCATTCGTCTGTCGGGATGAACGTGCGGTCCACCACGGCTTCACGTGTGCGCGTCTGGGGCACCGGCGTTGGGGGTATGAACTTGCCACGCCGTGGCTGGTCCTCCTCCCACTGTCGAATCAGTTCGGCGGACACGTCCAAGGCATGCCTCACGTCGTTGACGCGATCGCTCAATTGGCGAGAGGAGCCCTGCGACATGAGCCCGATAAGCAGTTGGCTGGCGATTTTGAACTGTGGGTGAGAGAACATGGTTGAGCTCCTTTGAGCCGAGGTGGTGTGCTCATCAAAGCACCATCGCCTCGCTTGGCAACCCAGAATTTTGGGGCTTCTTTCACAGAAGCCGAAGTTGGTCATGCTGGAAAATCATCAGCTTTGGCCGAGCTGAAAACGCGCATAGGCATGCCGATCGCACTTTCGTAGGGCTGGTCGATGACCGGCTCGCGCAAGGCCAGGAATTGCTCTGAAGACAAGATAGGGAAGCTCAGCAGGCTACCCTGCCTTGAGAAGCTTGATGTCCGCAATTCGCTGAAGCTGTTGAAGATGGTCTGGCTTGTTCTTGGCCAGCCACCGCACAATCGCCGCGTTTTCCAAGAGGGTCGACCCAATGTGGGTTTTGACGATTTCGAGCTGGAGGCTGGCTGGGCCATAATTCTCCTCCAGCAGCTTCGTATCGGCTTGCAGCGCTGCCAGCTCCCGTTCCAAGCGTTGGAGCGCCTCGATAGGGGCACCGATGGCCGTCTTTGCTGCCAATGGCTCTATCAACTGTTCGACCGGCGTGTTTTGGAGAAGCGCGGTTGCAAGCTTGATCGAGTAATCCCCCAAGTTGACCATGGTCTGGGCAGCATCGATCTGCCGGAACGGCTTCATTTTTCGCAGCAAACGAAAGACGCCTGCGGCGGCGGGTTTGTCGGCCAGGATGGCGGTCGCTTCGTCGCAAACTCCATCCAGAAGCCGGAATTTGTCCCGGATGGAGCTGGCCGAGATGTTGAGCACCTCCGACAGCTGTTCCACGGAAACCCCGCGCTCTGCTGCCCTGAGGATCATCCGGTGCTCTTGGACCACCGAAAGGCGGTTCACCTGCTTGTTGTAAGTGTAGCCCTCGTCGTCTGTTGAGATGAGGCAGGGGGCCACGGTTGCTCCCAGGTCCTTCAGAGCCTCCAAGCGCATTCGCCCATCCAGGACCAAGAACCGCCCGGTGGTGCCCCGGTCCAGGGTAACCACGATGGGTTCGACCAATCCCACCGTCCTGACCGAGCTCACG
Source organism: Stenotrophomonas sp. WED208 (assembly GCF_040984485.1). NCBI lineage: Bacteria > Pseudomonadati > Pseudomonadota > Gammaproteobacteria > Lysobacterales > Lysobacteraceae > Stenotrophomonas > Stenotrophomonas sp. WED208. Next base: position 3,295,467 of record NZ_JAZARB010000001.1, on the reverse strand, counting down.
ATCTGCTGATACTTGACGGAGGCCTTCGTCCCCGTCGGCATGGCAACGCTGTAATGCAGCTGCGCCAGCTGGATATCCACGCAATCCTTCTCAAAGCCCAAGCGTACGCCCGGAGGTTGCTTCTTGCTCATCGAGCTAGCCCTCTGCGCGGCAGCAGGTCAGCCAGTGGTTGCGGGACGCTGATCAGCCCCTCCGATTGGAGAAGTGCGCAGAACTCTTTCGAGGCAAAAAGCTCTTTGAATATCTGCCGAGCCAGGAGGAGCGATTGCTGCGTGAACTCGGCCTTCTTCTGGATGCGTTGGTGCATCTCCACGTCGCGTTTGTAGAGCTTGGCAAGGTCCTCGGGAGTCAGCTTCTTTCGCGGTGCGCCGTGAGCATAGGAGTTTGTTCCCTTCTTTCCGCTTCTAGCTCGATGAGCCAGGATATTTCGGACGACGGTCACCTTCTTTCCCTTGAGCTCGCCGGCCTCGTAGGCGTCCATCAGCAACTGTTGCGCATCGCGATCATTTGCCCGGGAGATGTTGACAGCAAGGGCCAAGGAAATGTGGCCGGCCTCCGCGGCAGCGAGCAAACGTCGCTCTCCGCGCTCCATGAGGTTGGCAACGCTGTTCACCCAGGACGGAGTGCAGCCCAGCTTGGTGGCTATCTCCGGGTCCGAGTAACCGCGCTCTCTGAGCACCTGGACCTGTTCCATGGTCTCGGCCGCCCTGGGCGTGCGGCGGGCGACGTTCTCCACGATGCTCATCACGTGGCCGGTGTGCTCATCCACGTCCAAGATCAGGGCGGGGATGTCGCGGTGGCCCAACAGCTTGCACGCCTCAAGGCGGCCTTGGCCGCAGATCAGGGCATAGGAGAGGGATGTTTCATCGGGAGATGCCTTGCGAACGCTAACGGGGCGTTTGAGCCCCACCGTTTCGATGCTTCGGGTGATGCTTCGGTGGATGCGTTGGTTTCTGACACGCGGATTGGCGACGTGGATGTCGGCAATGGGGATCATCTGAACGCTTGTGCTTTTGTTCGTCATGCGGCCTCCAGCAATGCGACCCGACCGGCCAAGGCGAAGAACTCCTCCAGCGTGTCCATGCGGTAGGCGTCCAAGGAAAAGCCGTTGTCCTCCATGGAGGGCCTGCCATCGGGGGTGAAGTCGATGGAGGGAAGCACGTAGTAATCGTGGGCATGACGGTTACCGGGATCCATCCGGATCACTACAGTCAGATGCGGCGTCAGGCTTGCATCCAGTCGGATGCGCCAGCGGTTGGAGCCGGCGGGTGTGGGCTTGCACCGTGCGATAACGACGGACGTGAGGAGCTCACCGTTCACCCGCAGCAGATCAGTATCCCGGCATGGCTCGACCCACCCACCGTGTTGGGCGATGCCATCCACCACCAGCTGGACCATCTCGGGATGCCGCTGCCGAAGGGCGCGGTTGATCTCCAAGTAGGCGTAGTCGCGTTTGGGGGAGTAGCCAACCAAGCTATAGGCCCGGAGCAGGCTACCAAACCGATGGCGGAAGGCGCTGCTGGAGGGAACGCCTTCTTCTTCGTCGATCAGCATCCCTGACAGCGCGCCATGCCGCTCGAGCAGTGAGCGCAGGGCTTCCAGCATCTGGCGGTCGTCTAAGTGGACCGAACGTGCCGCAATGACTGCTTGAACGCGCTCGAACAGATCAAACGGAACAATGGCTTCAAAGGCATGTTCCTTTCGCACCCACGCCTCTGGCGGGTTCTGAACGTGTTGCAGCTTCAGCTTGAACGAGGTCCGGTTGTAGACGTTGTGGCCGACGTATTTCTCATTGGTTAGTATTTGATGGATCGTCCCTCTGCTCCATAGGCCACCCACTTCATTGGGGATGCCTTCTCGGTTCAGGACGGAGGCAATGACTCGCTCGGGCATGCCGTCCTGCAGGAACAGCCGATAGATGCGCAAGACGGTTGCGACTTCTTGCGAAGGCCCGGGTACCAGGATCACACGATCGGTCTGGATGCTCTTTTGCTCTCCTCGAGCGAGCACAGCCTTGGGCTGGAGATGCTCGTCGACAAGTTGGCGGCGCAAGCCGTATCCCGGTGTGCCTCCTTGTCGGAACCCGTGCCGCACGATGTTGCAGGCCCCTTTGAACACCTTGTCAGATAGCTCACGGCTGTATTCGGCGGCCATGCTGCGCTTGAGGCCAATCATGATGGTGGATGGCAACGAGCCATCGTTCTTGAACGCTTCCGCGCAATAGATGACCGGCACGCCATGGCTCTTACAGGTGTGAACGTAGGCGGCGGCCTCGTCGGGGTCGGGGAAGCGCCCCCAACGGCTGACGTCGTAGACCAGGATGGCGTTGAAGCCAGAGGAGGGGAGCTTCACATCCCGGAGAAGGGCTTGAAGAGCGCTCCGACCTTTCAGGTTTAGTCCACTCTTGCCTGAGTCCTCGTAGGTCTGGACGATCTCCATGCCGTGCGCCTTGGCATATTCGGCAATTGCCGCGGCTTGGTTCTCCGTGGAGTAGCGCTGATGCTCGGTAGACATGCGCACATACTGGGCAACCGGAATGAGCCGATCGGGGGGCTGAGTAGCATCGGACACTGCGTGGTGCGAAAACACGGTCAGCGCTTCCCATGTAAGACTATGTATTCAGCGACCGTAGGCCGGTAGATTGACGGTCTTGTGACCGTTTGAGTTCTTGGCTGAACCCGTCCGGTTAGTGACGGATCAGAAGAAGGCCAGGTTCTAGGGCGCAGACCATGTATCGTGGACAAACAGATGGACATTCCGAGAGAGCGGATGGACGACATCGAAGATGAGAACGGCGGGGATTACCCCCGCTATCATGAAGAGATCGAAGCCAGTGAATTGGTGGCCGGCCTGATGAGTCTGGCTCTGCTCAGCGACGATTTGGCAATGGTTAGCCAAGCCTACAACGTGGCTGCTGTGGACAAATTCATCATGGGGTTGGAGATGCAATTTCTGCGCAGCCGCTATGATGAAGAGACCCCGCGCGAAAATCGGGGTGGCATGTTCTTATCTGCCCAAACCGAGATGTGGATCTTCGCCGCCTACGAGCTTGTCCGGTCCTGGCGGGAGCGGGCGAAGCTGGCGATTAAGCTTGCCGAGAATGGTGGGTTGGACGTCAAGATCTCTCACCTCGTTGGGAAGCCAGATTGGGATTACGGAAGCCAGATGGTGGCCCGCCAACTCAGTCAGGTCCGTGATGAGCCCGCGCTCGTTGCAAGACTTAAGGACGATCTGCGCCGGAGCCATATCCCATTCCACTTGATCGAGTGGGTGAGGGTTCAGCTGGCAAAGCATCAAGAGCCCGGTAACGCGAAGTCTTTTGTTCGCTCGCATCCGATGATGGATCGAAACACGGGGTCGCTTAATTATCAGCTGACTCAGGGGCCTTTGATCTTGGCCACCATGAGCAGACGCGAATTGGCAGACGCGCTTCGGGACCTCAACGATCCGTCGGTCCCTTCAGAAGAGGACATCGCGTCTTTCAATAATTTCCGAAAGGCAAGAGCGGTGAGCATTGATACACCAGGAGAGTGACTCCGCCGCAGGTCCACGGGGGAACATCTGGCGACGGCAATGAGAGGATTACGCTGAGAGTGCTGGACCCGAAGGCGGACGGCTGTGTCCTGGATGGTAAGTCTCGCGGGGCTGGGTGGGATCGCACGCCAAAAGGCCTCGCAGCCCCCTGTTGCGACAGCGTTGCGACGGACCGGTGATCTCGTGGCTGGCGTCGAAGATCCTTGCTGCACAAGGACCTTGATGACTAAGATCTTGTTTTAGTCGTTTTGCTTCATCAGCGGGGTGTGTTCCTTGGACGCCTTGGCGTTGCTGGTGTTGTCTTTTGTATCAGTCACTTGGGGCGTTTCGCGTCTTGGGCAGGGCGTCGGGGCGTGGCCATGCGGGCATGGCCGGGGGGACCGTTAGTGTAGCGATCTGGACCGATCGATGATCCCGGCCGGAAGCCCAGGGGCAAGCGCGGTTGCCCACGACTGTCCGTACGCCAACGCAGGCCCCCGTACACCTGCGGTTTGGTTGATTTCCACGGGACCCCACGGTAGTGTCAGCCCCGGCGATTTCCGCCAAACGGCCTCCATGGAAACCGGGGCGGCTCATTCCCTGGCGGGCGTTGATGGAAAGAGAAAGAACCAGCATGACTGCAGCCTGCATGGCCGCCGAACCCCGCTGCACCTGGCGTACCCTCCTGCTCAGCATCCTGGTCGCCATTGTCCCGCTTGCCGGATCCGCGCCGTACACCCTGTTGAAGGCGGTGGTACTGCTGGTGCTGCTGGTCACGGGGGTGGTGCTGATCCGCCGCCAGCCCGATGTCCGGCTGCGCTACCGCATCGCACGTTTCATCGTGATCGTCTGCTTCCTGCGCCTGGCCTATGCCTTCTACAGCATCGCCTGGCACGGCCTGCGCTGGAACGAGCTGGACCTGCCGGCGCAGACGCTGCTCTACCTGGGCACGGCGGCCGTATTCGCAACGGTGCTGGACTGGCGCCTGATCTGGAAGATCTTCGCGCTGTCCACCCTGGTCTTCGGCGGGTCGTGCATTGTCCAGCACCACGTGATGGGCCTTGAGCGCGCGCACGGTTTCAGTGGCGGAGAATGGACGGCCATCGAGTTCACCATGGTGACGCTGTGCATGGCGCTGTTCTCGGTCATTCGCCTGATCCAACCGAACGTGCATCCGGCCGAGCGCTGGCTGCATGGCATCGCCATTGCCGTAGGGGTGTACGGCTCGATCCTGGCACAGAGCCGGGGGCCGATCCTGGCGTTCGTTCCGGCCATGCTGATGGTGATCGCCGTGCACGTGCGGCGCACCGGGCGCTGGCGCGGCGCGCTGGGCTTCGTCGTGGCGCTGGTCATCGGCGTGGTCGGTGCCACCACGGTGCTCAACCACCAGGTCATCCAGCGCTTTGGAGAGGTCAGTGGCGAGATCTCCGGTTTCAACCAGGAAAACGAGGTGGGTTCGGTCCGCGAGCGCATCGCCATGTGGGGCGTGGCGATCGACGGATTCGCCGAGCATCCGGTGGCCGGCGTGGGCCTGAACCAGTTCGGCAACTATGCCCGCGAGGGCATCAGCCGCGGCGAGGTGTCCGATTCGATCTCCCGCTACAACCATCCGCACAATGAATATCTGGAAGCGGCGGTGACCGGTGGCGTGCCGTTGCTGGTGATCATGCTGCTGCTGTTCATCCTGCCGGGCTTCCATTTCGTGCGGCGTGTCGGCCATGCCGATGAAACTACGGCGATGATCGCCACCGCTGGGCTTGCCGTGGTCATCGTTTACGCACTGTCGGCGTTCACGGACAACGTGTTCTACCGGGCGATGCCGCATTCGTTCTATTTCTATCTTGTGCTGGGCTTCATGCTGGCCACCGCCCTGCCTGCGCGCGACGTGCGCAGGCAAGAGGGGGCCTGCTGATGGCGCATATCCATCTGCTTGCAGCCGACAACCAGCGTGGCCTGACCCACGACATCCAGGTGATCGAGCGTTCGCTGCAGCAGCTGGGCCACGAGGTGACCGTGAGCCGTCTGGACGCAGTGCGCAACGGTGGCGCGTGGAAACTCCGCGGGATGCGCCTGCGCAGACTGCTGGCCTCATGGCTGAGCCTGGGGCGCACGCCGGCTCGTTTCGATATCAACATCTCGCTGGAGCATGTGCGGCCGGCGAGCTTCGGCCTGGCCAGGGTCAATCTGCTCATCCCGAATCCGGAATGGGTGTCCGCGCGCAGCCTGCGCATCCTGCCGCGCTTCGATGCGCTGCTGACCAAGACCGAAGACGCTACGCGCATCTTCAATGCGCTGGGCATGCGCGCGCTGGAAGTCGGCTTCTGCAGCCGCGACCGCTACGACCCAGCGGTGCCGCGCAAGCCCCGCAGCTTCCTGCACGCGGCGGGCAGCAGCCACATGAAGGGGACGGCGACGCTGGTCAAGGTCTGGAAACGGCACCCCGAATGGCCGTTGTTGACCGTCCTGCGCGGCGGGCCTTCGGACGAGGACGAGGGCGGTGCCGCGAACCTGCGCATCGTCCGCGAACGACTGCCCGACGAGGAGGTGCAACGCCTGCAGAACGAGCATGCGTTCCACTTGTGCCTGTCGCAGACGGAGGGTTGGGGCCACTACCTGGTGGAGGCGATGAGCTGTGCGGCGGTGGTGATCACCTGCGATGGCGCGCCGATGAACCAGATGATCGACGAGAGCCGCGGTCTTCTGGTCGCTGCCCATGAAGGCCCGCCGTGTCACTTGTCCAGGACCTGGCATGTGGATGAAGCAGCGCTGGAACAGGCTGTGGAGCGTGCCTTGGCGATGGACGAGGCTGAATGGCGCCGGCTGGGCGCCAATGCACGCGCGTGGCACCTGGCGACCGAGGTTGCGTTCCCTCTGCGCCTCAGCGAGGCCCTGGCCAAGGTCTGAGGCCAGCGTACCGTTGCCGCAGCGCGCTCAGGCCGGTATCAGGGTGATCTGCGGATGCCCGCTGAAGATTTCCATCACGATCTCGAAGTAGGTCTGGCCACGGCCCTGCTCCAATGCTGCCAGCGTGTCGCGGATGGCCGCATGATTGAACCGGCCGGCCTGCTCAAGCTTTGCCTGCAGCCATGCCCGCGTGGTCTCGTAGCCCAGCGCCGTGCGACTGTGCGCGATATCCCGCCACACCACCGTTGCGACGGGATGACCGGCGAGCGCGCCATAGCCGCCCCACAGCAGATCATCCAGCGCGTCCAGGCTGGGCCCAGTCGCCAGTCCTCGCTGGCCATGAATACACGGTTGATTTCCACGTACAGGCTGGCGATGTCGTTGATGGACGTGCCTTCGATGTGCAGGACAAGTGGCATGTGTCGACTCTGGATGAATCTGTCCGGTTGCGGCGGTTGCTGCATTCTGCAGGCCTTGCCCAGATTCATGGTGTAAAGGCGGCGTGATTTTCCTTGTGCGTCGGGATTTCAGTGGTGGAGAAAATCCGTGCGGCACCGCGATTAACTGCCGGATTTCATGCCTGTCTGCACAGTTCCATATATTTGGATCGTTCCATATATAAACTCCCATAAAGTTTCCCTGCGCTGCGCCGCCATCGAACGTACGGCCACGATCAAGGGAATTGAGATGCTTGCCTTACGTAATCTCCGTGTGGGTTCCCGGCTTGGCGCCGGCTTCGGTCTGCTGCTGCTGTTCATCATGGCCATCATTGGCCTGGTGCTGTACGGAAATCACCTGAAATCCGCCCAGTTCGAGAAAGTGGTGGACGTCAACATGGTGAAGATGCGGCTGTTGAACGACATGTTGGATACCAACAATGCGGTGCTGATGCATCGGCGCCTGATGGTGATCAAGCGTGGCGAGGATTTCGACAGGGATTATCAGAAGGCGCAGGAGTTGTCGCAGACCTACGACGGCATCTGGGCCAAGTACATCAAGATTCCGCGCGATGCCACCGGCGATGCGCTGGTTGCGAAAATCGACGCGGCACGCAAGGCTACCGATGCCTCCACCCAGCATCTGCACGAGCGCATGAAGGCCGGTGATTTCGACGGCGCGGCCAAGGAACTGCTCGCCGAGCACGGGCTGGCAACCGCGTGGAACGAAGCCATCTCGACCCTGCTGCGGCATCAGGAGACGCTGACCGAGCGCAGCCGCGAGGAGTACCGATCAACCGAGTCCTGGACCGGCACGTTGTCGATCGTGTTCGGTGTGATGAGCCTGTTGCTCGGTTCGCTGGCCGCCTGGGCGATCACCCGCAGCCTCACCCGCCCGCTGGAAGGGGCGGTGAAGTTGGCTGACGGCATCGCTGGTGGTCGCCTGGACAGTGTCATCGATGCCTCGGGCAACGATGAGGTGACCCAGCTGCTCAGGTCGATGCAGCGCATGCAGGCGCAGCTGCAGTCGGTCATGGCCGCGCAGGGGGAGCTGGCACGCCAGCACGATGCGGGCAGCCTCAGCTACCGCATGGACGAGAGCGCATTCCCCGGCGACTACGGACGCATGGTGCACGAGACGAATGCGCTGGTCGGTTCGCACGTGCAGGTACAGAATCGGTTGATCGAGGTGATGAAGCACTACGCCCGCGGCGATCTGTCGGTGGACATGGATCCGCTGCCCGGCGAGAAGGCGGCGATCACCCAGGCCATGGACGAGACCAAGTCCAGCCTGTCGGCGATCAACAGCGAGATCCGCCGGCTGGCAACCGCTGCAGCGGCCGGTGACTTCAGCCTGCGCGGCGATGAAGATCGCTTCGCCTACGATTTCCGCGACATGGTGGCCGGGCTCAATCGCCTGATGCAGACCACCGACGAGAACCTGGTGCAGGTGTCGACCCTGCTGCAGGCGATCTCGCGCGGCGACCTGACCGTGCGCATGCAGGGCGACTTCCATGGGGTGTTCGCGCGCATGCGTGATGACTGCAATGCCACCGTCGATCAGCTCAAGCAGATCGTCGGCCGCATCCAGTCCAGCGCCTCCAGCATCAATCTGGCCGCAGGTGAAATTGCTTCGGGCAACACCGACCTGTCGCGGCGTACCGAACAGCAGGCGGCGAACCTGGAAGAAACGGCGGCATCGATGGAGGAGCTGACCTCCACCGTGAAGCAGAATGCCGAGCATGCACGGCAGGCCAACCAATTGGCCATCGGCGCGCACGGTGTTGCGTCCCAGGGCGGTGAAGTGGTGGGCCAGGTGGTGACCACGATGTCGGCCATCGAGGCCTCGTCGAAGAAGATCGCCGAGATCATTTCGGTCATCGACGGCATTGCCTTCCAGACCAACATCCTGGCGTTGAACGCGGCGGTCGAAGCTGCGCGTGCCGGGGAACAGGGCAGGGGCTTTGCAGTGGTGGCCAGCGAAGTGCGTACGCTGGCGCAGCGCTCGGCGGGGGCGGCCAAGGAGATCAAGGGGCTGATCGAGGATTCGGTCGGCAAGGTCGCCGATGGCTCGGCGCTGGTCCGCCAGGCGGGCACCACGATGGGCGAGATCGTGGCCTCGGTGCAGCGCGTGACTGACATCATGGCCGACATCTCCGCCGCTTCGCAGGAGCAGAGCTCGGGCATCGAGCAGGTCAACCAGGCGGTGGTGCAGATGGACGAGACCACCCAGCAGAATGCGGCGCTGGTGGAAGAAGCCAGCGCGGCGGCACGTTCGATGGAAGAGCAGGCCAACCTGCTGGCCGAGGCGGTATCGGTGTTCCGCACAGGCGCCGCCACGGCAGCGGCAGTGGTACGCCCTGCGTTGGCCGCGGTGGCTGCGACGGTCACCCCGGTGCGCCGGCCCGCTGCGCTTTCACCCCGAATCGAGCCGACACTGGCGGCCAACGCCGGGGGCTGGGAAGAGTTCTAGCAAGGCAGCACGCCGGTAGGGAGACGGCGCCCATCACGATGGCTGGTCGTGATGGGCGCGGATTTTCTTCCTGAACGCGCGATGGCCGATGAGGCGGCGGACACGCGCATTTCACTTCCGGTTGCCAACCGCGGGAGGACACTTGCGCCATACCGGAACGCAGGAGATGGCCATGAAGACCTCGACCCGATTGCTTGTGCTGGGCACGCTGCTGGCGGCTACGTCGGTGGCCGGTGCGCAGACCTACGGGCCGCGCGATGAAGGACGCCGATTCAACGATGGCAGCCGCGTGGTCTGCAAGAACGTGGAAGTGCAGCGCAACTCGCGCGATCCCAATCGCATTGCCGGTACTGCCACCGGCGCGGTGATCGGCGGCCTGCTGGGCAACCAGGTGGGCGGCGGCAATGGCAAGAAACTGGCCACCGTGGCCGGTGCCGTCGCCGGTGGTGCAGCCGGTCGCCAGATCCAGGGCAACAGCCAGCAGAAGAACGGCGACCGCGTGGTGGAACGCCGCTGCGAGCGCGTCTACCGCTGATTGACCGACCTGGTTGGCCCTTCCACGATGCAGTATCCGAACGCCGGCCTCGCGCCGGCGTTCTTCGTTGCAGGAAAAGGGGACGGAGGGGATTAAGTCGTAATTCCCCAAACCGGCCGCTTACGACTTAATCCCCTCCGTCCCCTTTTTTGCGAGGAGGCGCCAGCTGGCAAGGCTGCCGTAGAGCACAAGCAGGACGGTGAGGGTGATCAGTTCGTGGCTGACTTCGGCCAGGCTGGCGTCCATCTGGTTCAGGCGCACCATCAGGTTGATGCCCGAGGTGGTCGGCAGCAGCTGCGCCAGCCAGACCAGCGGTTGTGGCGTCATCACTGCCGGCCACGACAGGTTGGCCAGGAAGAACAGCGGGATCGAGGTGGCGATGATGTACTGGAAGGCGCGTTCGCGGGTGCGGAAAAAGCTGCCGACGAACAGACCGAAGGCCACGGTGGCGGCGATGAACAAGGTGCCGCCCAGCAGCTGGCCCAGCGGATTGCCGCCGCGCGGGTAGTCCTGCACCCAGGCGGTGAAGCCGGCGTAATAGAACAGGCCAAACAGGCCGATCAGGCCGAAGCCCAGTGCCATGCCGGCCAGGGTCGGCAGGTCGAAGCGCAGGCGCCGGCCGAGTGCGAGACGACGGCCACCGAGCAGGACGCCGATGCCCATCAGCAGGGTCTGGTGCACGATCAGCTCGGCCACTCCCGGCACGATGGCGCTGCCGTAGCCTTCCTGGGTGTTGTACAGCGGGCGCTGCACCAGCGTGACCGGTGGTGCCTGCGGTGCGCCCATGAAGGCGGCCTGGCCGACCACGGCATCACGTCCGAACGCGCCCAGTGCATCGGCCACGCTGCCCAGCACCCAACTGGCACGGCCCAGGTAGGCGCCGTTGCCGAGCAGCACCAGCTTGGCCGGATGGCCGCGCAGGATGTCGCGCTCCAGGTTGGCCGGGATCAGCACGATGCCTTCGGCGTGGCCGGCTTCCAGCTGCTGGCGCGCGCTGTCGATGTCTGCCGGTTGTCCGACCACGCGCGCAACACGGAGTGCATCGAGCTTGCGCAGCAGCTCGCGGCTGGTCGCGCTGTGGTCTTCATCCACCACCAGCACCGGCAGGTTGCCGGCCACCTGGTGGCGATACGCGGCCGGGTAGAAGAACGAGTACAGGATTACCGCGCCGACCATCACCACGATCGCATAGCGGTCGCACAGCACCGCCATCAGGGTCTGCCGCAGGCTGCGCCAGAGTGCGCTCATGCGTCGGCCCCCGCCGGTTGCGCGGCCTCGGGCGTACGCGCGAAAGCGATCAGGCGCAGTCCACCGATGCCGCCGGCCACCACTGACATCAGCAGCAACGTGGCCAGCGGCCATACCGAAACCTGCAGCGGCGAACCGATGAACTGCTGCTGGGTCTGCAGCTTGATGTAGGCGCTGAGCGGCAGCAGCTGATGCCAGATGCGGGTGAACAGGGGGCCATCCAGCACCGGGAAGGTGGCGCTGGAGAACGCCAGTGCGGTGCCGATGCTGAGGCCGACCGCGGACAGCGCGGTGCCCATGTCGCGGGTGACGCCGACGAAGAACAGCGCGTAGGCGGCGGTGGCCAGATAGAACAGGGGTTGTGCGAGCAGCAGCAGGAGCACGCTGCCGGCGATACCATCGCCACGCAGCCAGGCCAGGTAACCGATGCCGAGCGCGCCATACAGCGAGAACAGCAGGATGTACGGCGCGACCTTGCCGGCAATCGCAGCCCACGGCGTGCGGCCCAGCCAGGCGGGCAGGGTGCCGTCGCGGATTTCGCGGCCGAGGCTGCCGGCCACCGCAAGTGCCAGCACCAGCGACAGCACCGCCGGGAAGATCAGCGGCAGCAGGAACAGCTCGTAGCTGCGCGCTGGGTTGTACAGGATGTCCGACTGCACCGCGATCGGTGCCGCACGCAGCTTGGCCGGGCCGACCTGCAGGCCGATGCGCTCGCGCAGCAGGCGCGCGTTCCAGGCCGAGACCGCGTCGCCGATATCGCGCGCCGCGGACTGGCCGGTGGTCATGTAGGTGGCGTTGTAATAGGCGAACACGGTGCCCTGGCGTCCACGCAATGCCTGCCGGGTGACATCGCGCGGCACCAGTACGATGGCGAACACATCCAGCCGACGCAGCTGCGAACGTGCGTCTTCCAGGTCCACCGGCTGGCTGGCGATGCGCACGCCGGGGCTTGCATCGAGCATGCGCAGCAGCAGGCGGCTGTCGCTGCTGTGGTCGAGGTCGACCACGGCGATCGGGATGTCGCGCATCACCGAGGGGGTGAACATCCACGCCATCACGGCCAGCATCAGCAGGGGCAGCAGGGTGACCAGCAGCAGGTCGGCGCGGTTGCCGCGCAGTGACCGCAGCTCGCGCCGCCAGCTGACGGCGAAGCCGCTGCTGTCGGGGCTCAGTGCTGGGGCCATGCGAACAGCACGCTCATGCCGGGGCGGAAGCCCTCGATGCGGCGTACCGGGCGCACCCGCACCTCGAAGCTGCGGACGTCGTAGCCGGACGACTGGCGGGTGGTCCGCCAGGTCGCATAGTCACCGGCCGGATTGATGAAATAGACCTCGAACTCGCCTTCCTGGCCAAGCGCCGGCACGCTGCCCCGCAGCTTGCTGCCGACCTTCAGGCCCTGCATCTGCGATTCGCGCAGGTTCATCGCTACCCACATGCGGTCGATGTCGACCAGAGTGAACACGGGGTAGCCGGCCGGCACCAGTTCGCCCGGGTCGGCCATGCGCTTGTTGATCTCGCCGGCCACCGGCGCGCGCCCTTCCACTTCGACACGCGCGGCGTTGACTTCGGCCACCGCCCCCTCTGCCTGTTGCACCTGGCCCTGCGCGGCACGCTTGTCCTGCTCGCGCGCGCCGGCCAACGCCATGTCGTACTGCGCGCGGGCGGCACGGGCCAGTTCACGCGAACTGGTGGCCTGGGCATGCGCTTCATCGCGCTTCTGCCGGGTCATCACCCCTTCGTTGAACAGGTTCTGCACGCGCTGGTAGGTGGCTTCGGCCAGCGTCGCACCGGCTTCGGCCCGCTTCCAGTTGGCTTCGGCGGCGCGGATGTCTTCGCTGCGCGCGCCTTCGTCGGCCTTGTCGGCCACCGCCTGTGCGGCGGCCAATGCGCCGTGCGCCTGCTGTTCCTTGGCGGCCACTTCCGGGCTGTCGAGCAGGAACAGCACCTGCCCGGGCTGCACGCGGTCACCCTCGCGCACCTTCAGCTCGGCCACGCGCGCGGTGATCTTGGCGGCCACGTTGATCGTGTCCGCATCGGCCATGCCCTGGATCTGGTCGCCTGGGCTGCGCCAGGCCAGCCACAGGCCCAGCACCACCACGACCAGCAGCACCACTATCAGGATCGGTCCCAACCGGCGCTTGCCCGGGGGCGTCGTCGCATCGTCGTGCAGCACATCACTCATGGTCGATCACCTCGTCCGCACGCCGCCGGAACTCTTCGAAACGGTCCATCTGTCCACTGACCTCCAGCAACTGTGCCAGCGCAATATCGTATTGGTAGGCGGCCTGTGCGCGCTCGACGCGGGCGCCGCCGAGGCCGAGCCGTGCGTCGATCACATCCAGCGAGGTGGCCTGGCCTTCGCGGAACGCCAGCTCCTGCAGGCGCAGGTTTTCCTGTGCCTGGGCAATGCTGCTGTCGAGCAGCACGTACTGCTGGCGCGCGGTTTCCAGTTCGTTCCAGGCCTTGCGCACGCCCAGCGCGACCTGGTTCTCGGCCTCGCGCAGGCCCGCTTCGGCCTGGTCCTGCTGCGCACGCGCGGCGCTGATCTGCGCCGGCCGCGAATTCGGCGACAGGAAGGTGTACTTCAGGCCGATGCCAAACGCCCAGTCCGGATCGGTCAGCATTTCGTCGCGGCGGCGGAAGTCGTACTGGCCGAAGGCAAAGATCTGCGGCTTCAGCTTGGCCTGCTGCACGCGCACGCCCTGTTCGGCCTGCGCCACCATCGCCCGCAGGCGTGCGATCTGCGGCTGGCGCGCCTGCGCCGTTCGCTCGAAGCTGCCCACCGGTTCCAGCGGCACGCGCTGCACGAACAGCGGCGACACCGGCTGCACCTCGCCACCACTGCGCAGCAGCGTGGCCAGTGCGGCCTTCAGCGTGGCCAGGTCGTTCACTGTCTTCTGGTATTCGCGCTCGGCCTTGTCGCGGGCCACGGTGGCCTGCAGGCGCTGCGCGCGGGTGGCGAAGCCCTCGCGTTCCAGTTTCTCTGCGTCGGACAGGTGGCGGTTGAGGCCATCGCGCACGTCGCGGCGCACGTCCACCGCCTGCTCGGCCAGGCGCTGGCCGAAATAGGCCTGGGCCAGCTGCACGGTCAACGATTGGCGCTGTGCTTCGCGCTCGGCACTGGCCTGTTCGTGGGCGGCGCTGGCCGCACGTTGCGCGGCCGGAATCACACCGCCGGTGTACAGCGGCAGCACCGCGGTCACCACCGGGCGGGTACGCCAGTCGCGTTCGGTGAACGACAGCGGCGAGTCGATGCCATAGGCCTCGGCCACCGGTGCCAGCGAACCCAGTGGCAGGGTGAGGGTCTTCTGGAACTGCAGTCGGCGCACTTCGCCGGTGATCTCCGGCAGGCGCAGCAGGCGGGTGGCGTCCTGCAGGTCCTGCTTGTTGCGCACCGCTGCATCAGCGGCGGCCAGTGCATCGGAGACCTGCTCCAGGCGCTGCCGTGCCTGTTCCCAGTCCAATGCGGGTGCATCGGTGAGGCTCTGCGCCGGCACAGCCAGTGGCAGGCAGGCTGCCAGAGCCAGCGCGGCCTTCGCGCCGTGCATCCTTGTACGTCGGCCGATCACGCCCATGCCGTCCCAATGGTGAAGAAGTGCGCAAACGGTAGTGCGTGCGGCGTGAAGCCCGGGTCTGCGGTCATCGGTTTGTCCTCAACGAAGGGTGCCGCTGGCCGCAGTGCGCAGCGCCTGGGTGATGTGCTGCAGCGTGCTTGAGCGTACGGCGGCATGCTGCCAGTACAACGGCACATCGAGCCAGCGGCGGGGTTCCAGTACCACCACGCGGCCGGCGCGCACGGCGGGCGCGACCAGGGTTTCCGGGGCCATGCCCCAGCCGAGTCCGCACGCGGCGGCTTCGACGAAACCGGTGGAGGAGGGCAGGTAGTGTAGCGGCGGCTGCAGCCGCGCGCGGGTCAGGCGGCGCACGAAGCGCCACTGCAGTTCATCCTTGCGGTTGAACACCAGCATCGGCGCGCGCGCCAGGGCCGCGGCCTGCATGCCATCGCTGAAGTACTGGCGGGCGAAGCCGGGCGAGGCGATGGCGTGGTAGCGCATCGCGCCGAGCGGGTGCACGTTGCAACCCTTCACCGGCTGGCTTTCGGCAGTGACTGCGCCGAGCACGCTGCCATCGCGCAGCAGCTGCAGGGTATGGTCCTGGTCGTCCATGCGCAGGTCGAACAGGTAGCCATGGCGCTGGTGCAGGTCGGCGATGGCCGGCACGAACCAGGTATCGAGCGAGTCGTCGTTGACCGCCAGCGGGATCGGCGTGCGCGCAGCGTCGCTGCCACGCTCGGGCAGCAGCTCGGCCAATGCCTCGGCCTCCAGCGCCTGCATCGGCCGGACCCGGCGCAGCAGCGCTTCGCCTGCGGCGGTGGGGCGGCACGGTGCCTGACGTACCACCAGTACCTGGCCGAGCCTGTCCTCCAGCGCCTTGATCCGTTGCGACAGGGCCGACGGGCTGATCGACAGGCGGCGTGCCGCGGCCTCGAAGCTGCCTTCTTCCAGCACCGCGGCAAACGCGGCCAGTTGTGGATGTACCAGATCCATGCCGGTGCCTCTTCAGTTTTCCTGCACAGGATAAAGAAAAATCAGATTGTCTAAACAGGGTCGGCGGCCGCACCCTGCGCGTCCCCTCGTTGCCTGGCCTGTCCTGATGTGGATCGCCGCTACCGCCGCCGGCCTGTTCGCAGGTGCCGGCCTGATCATCGCCATCGGCGCGCAGAACGCCTTCGTGCTGCGCCAAGGCCTGCAGCAGCGCCATGTGGGCAGGGTGGTGCTGGCCTGTGCCGGCGCGGACATCGTGCTGATCCTGGCCGGCGTCGGTGGCATGGGCGCGCTGGTGCTGCAGTGGCCGCTGCTGCTGCAGGTGCTGCGCTTCGGTGGCGCGGCCTTCCTGCTCTGGTATGGCCTGCAGGCGGGGCTGCGCGCATGGCGCGGTGGCAGTGCGCTGGCCGCCGCCGAGGCGCAGGGCGGCAGCGGACGGCAGGTACTGCTGACCTGCCTGGCCTTCACCCTGCTCAACCCGCATGTCTATCTGGATACCGTGGTGCTGTTGGGCAGCCTGTCCACGCGTTACCCGGGCGAACTGCGCTGGGCCTTCGCCGCCGGTGCCTGCGCTGCCAGCGTGGCCTGGTTCTGCACGCTGGGCTATGGCGCGCGCCTGTTGCAGCCAGTGTTCCGCAGGCCGGGTGCCTGGCGGATACTGGATGCAGGCGTGGCGA
Organism: Stenotrophomonas sp. WED208; assembly: GCF_040984485.1. Classification (NCBI taxonomy): domain Bacteria; kingdom Pseudomonadati; phylum Pseudomonadota; class Gammaproteobacteria; order Lysobacterales; family Lysobacteraceae; genus Stenotrophomonas; species Stenotrophomonas sp. WED208. The sequence goes on along the minus strand of NZ_JAZARB010000001.1, from coordinate 3,279,136 downwards.
TCTTCATGCTCTGCCTCGCCACGCTGCTGCTGTTGCGTCCGCTCTAGGCCGCATCCACCGCGCACAACGGCGTTTCGCCGGGGCGCAGGGTCAATACGCGCACGCCGCTGTGGGTAACCGCCACGGTGTGCTCGAACTGCGCCGACAGCTTGCCGTCGCGGGTGTAGACCGGCCATTCGTCCGGCTGCTGGCGGATGGCTGGCTTGCCCTGGTTGAGCATCGGCTCGATGGTGAACACCATGCCTTCTTCCAGCACCATGCCGGTATTGGGATGGCCGTAGTGCAGGATCTGCGGTTCCTCGTGCATCTCCTGGCCGATGCCGTGGCCGCAGTACTCCTTCACCACGCTGTAGCCGTGGCTGCGCGCATGACGGGCGATGGCGTGGCCGATGTCACCCAGGCGCGCGCCGGGGCGGACCGCAGCGATGCCTTTCCACATGGCCTGGTAGGCGGTCTGCACCAGCCTGCGCGCGGCGTAGTCGACCTCGCCCACCAGGTAGGTGGTGCTGGAGTCGGCGATGTAGCCGTTCTTTTCCAGGGTGATGTCGAGGTTGACGATCTGGCCGTTGCGCAGCACGTCGGTGGTGCTGGGTACGCCGTGGCAGATCACGTTGTCGATCGAGGTATTGAGCACGTAGGGGAAGCCGTACTGGCCCTTGCTGGCCGGCCTCGCCTGCAGTTCATCGACGATCATGCGTTCGACGAAATCGTTGATCTCCATGGTGCTGCGGCCCTGCAGCGGCAGCCGGTCGAGCGCGGCGAACACCTGCGCCAGCAGGCGGCCCGATTCGGCCATCAGCGCGATCTCGTCGGGGCGCTTGATGATCGCCATCTGCTCAGACCTGTCCCGGTGCCAGCAGCGGCGGCTGCACGCCGGCCGCCCGGAGTTCGCTGGCAACGATGTCCTGGAAGCTCAGCGTGGGATTCATCTCGCACAGCATGCCGACCCGGATCCAGAAGTTGGCCTGGGCGTTGATCGAGCGGCTGGAGACGGTGCAGGCACGACGCAGCTGGTCGTGCAGGGTGTCATCGATGTTGACGATGCCCATGGGCGGCCCTGGAGGAGTGGATATACGAAGCGTATATGTTTCGTATATCCAGCTCAAGGCCGCCCGGTTCAGCTGGCGGCGGTGGCGAAGCGCAGGCGGTTGCCGTCAGGGTCACGCAGCAGCATCTCACGGCTGCCCCATTCGGTGTCATGCGGCGGCTGTTCGATGGGGACGCCTGCGGCACTGAAGGCACGATGCAGGGCGTCGACGTCCTCGACGATGAAGTACACCGCGCCGCCGACTTCGCAGTCGCCGCTGTGTTCGGTGAGGAAGATCGTCTGGCCGTCGCGGGTGAGCTGGGCGAACAGTGGGAAGCCGGGTTCGAAGCGGTGTTCCCAGTCGACCACGAAGCCCAGTCCCTGCACGTAGAACGGCAGGGTGGTATCGGCATGGCGCATGCGCAGTTGCGGGATGACGGTCTGGGGCATGGCGAGGGCTCCTGGGGCAGGCGTCCAGTGTAGTGCCGGCCGCTGGCCGGCATCCTCGTGAGCCCGGGAACAATGAGGTTGCCGGCCAGCGGCCGGCACTACCGAAGCCACGCCGGCCAGCAGCCGGCACGACCGGAAGCGGTCAGCAGGCCGTCGGCACCGAGGCCATCGCGGCCAGCAGTTCGCGGTTCACCTGCTGGTGCCGCGCCTGCCACACCGGTAGATCCTCGGCGCTGACGTCGGGCTGGCCATCCAGCGACGACAGCCAGCGCTTGAAGCGGCTCTGGTAGTTGGCCAGCGACACTTCCCCGGTGATGTCACTGCCGACCAGGCCGCCGGCGCGCAGCGCCTCGATCACCACCAGTGCGTGCTCCAGCTGGAAGCGGCCCTGGTCCCAGTTGCTGCGGGCGACGTCTTCAGCGAACACGTCCTTGTCGATCGACAGGTAGGTTGGCTGCGGCGACTTGGCCTGCTCGGCGGCGAACGCGGCCACCAGCGCTTCGGGATGCTCGAAACGGCGGAAGGCGTGGCCCATGCCGAGGCGGTGCCCCCAGCCCACGTCCACGTCCATGCACCAGTACGTCAACCGCCCGCCCATCAGCGGGCGCCAGTGGTTTTCCCAGGCGTGGCCGAGGCCGATGTCGCTGGAGGTGATGCCGAGCACATGGATGTGCGAGATCTGCGGCAGCTTGCTGGCCGCGTTCACCCATGAACCGCAGTGCATGCCGAACGGGAAACGCATGTTGTCTGGATGGTTGTCCAGCACCACCAGCTGGAACGGCGCCTGCGCGCGCATGCGACGCAGCAGCGGCAGGCTGAGGTGGTGGAAATCGCCACTGCCGAGCATCACCGTGCCGAGCTGGGCCGGCAGCGGTGCCAGCACTTCAGCGGCGAAACGGTCGAGGGTGGCATTGCTGCAGGCGAAGCGCAGTGGATCGTGCCATTGCGGCAGGGCCAGGGTCTGCGCCTGGGGCAGCGGCAGCACGCCACCGTCCAGGTCCAGGATCAACGGGGAGCGCAACGGCATCGTTCAACCGCCTCCATCAGCTTCGCCCTGCAGGTACGGGGCCAGCCTGCGCAGGGCGGCGCGCAGCAGTGGGGAGCGTGCATGGATCGCGTGCCGGGTGGAGGTGAACCTGGCGCCCAGTTCGGCCTTGATCCGCGAGTCGGTCCAGCCGGCCACGTAGTGGCTCAGGCCGTGCTGCAGCGCGTATTCGAGGTTGTGCATCCAGCTGACCGCATACAGGTTGTGCTCGCGCGACTGCGGATAGGCCAGGCCGATGTACTTGTCCACCAGCTTGCCGGCGTGGATGTAACACAGGTTCCAGCCGATCAGCTGGCCCTGGTGGCGATACAGGAACATCCGTCCCTGGCCCAGGCTGTCGGCCAGCAGGTGCTGGAAGTAGGGCAGGTCGAGCTGGTCGAAATGCACCGCGCTCTGCGCGTACACGCCCAGGTACAGCGCATACAGTTCGGCCTGCAGCTGCGGGTCGGCCAGGGCCGGATCGCCGGTGGCGATGCAGTCGATCTGCAGCTCGTCACGCGAACGCAGTTTGCGCCGGATGTTCTTGCGGCGCGAAGACGACAGGCGGCCGAGATAGCCATCAAGCGAATCGAAATCGATCGCCACCCAGGCCAGCGGCATGCCTTCCAGTTCGACGAAGCCGCGTGCCAGCAGCGCCTGCAGGAAGGCACCGCTGTGTGCGTTGGCGGCGTCGTCCAGCAGCGGCGAATCGATCGCCAGGTCCTTGACCACCAGAAGGCGCGTATCGCCGATCGCGTGACGCGTCACGTCCTCGGCCAATGCCTCTGGTGCGACGTGCGCGGGCAGCGGGGTGTATTCGGTGCTGGTGGCACCGACGAAGCGGGTCTTCCAGGTGATCCATGGCCGCCATAGGCGCGACAGCGGCAGGCCAAGCAGCTTGCCGCGCAGGTCGTCATCCATCGTGGTGGTCAGGTCCAGCGGCGCACGGAAGGTCGGCAGGCCGCTGGGAAGGCGGCCTGCCTCGAATCCGAGCGGCGGGTGGGCCAGGAAGCCCTCCAGCAGCGCGGCCGGTTCCAGCGCGGTGCTGGACGCGCGTGACGTCATCTCCATCGGCACGGGAACCGGCAGCGCATCGACCTCAGCCCTTGGCCTTGGTCAGCGCCTGGTCGAGCAGGGTGATCGCCAGGTCGATCTCTTCGTAGCTGATGTCCAGCGACGGCGCGAAGGTGATCACGTTCTTGTACCAGCCACCCACGTCGAGCACGAGGCCCATGCGCTTGCCGTCGTGCAGCAGGTCACCAGCCAGGCCGATGTCGACCATGCGGTCCAGCAGTTCCTTGTTCGGGGTGTAGCCGTCGGTCTGGCAGATTTCGGCACGCAGGGCCAGGCCCAGGCCGTCGACATCGCCGATTTCCGGGTGGCGCTTCTGCAGGCCACGCAGACCGTCGAGGAAGTACGCGCCCTTTTCCGGCACGGTGCGCTCGTAATCCATTTCCTTGCCCAGCTTCAGCACTTCCAGGCCCAGGCGGGTGCCCAGCGGGTTGGAGTTGAAGGTGGAGTGGGTGGAACCCGGCGGGAACACGGTCGGGTTGATCAGCTCTTCGCGCGCCCACAGGCCCGACAGCGGGTTCAGGCCGTTGGTCAGCGCCTTGCCGAACACCAGCACGTCCGGGGTCACGCCGAAGTGCTCGATCGACCACAGCTTGCCGGTGCGCCAGAAGCCCATCTGGATTTCATCGACCACCATCAGGATGCCGTACTTGTCCAGCACGCGCTTGAGGCCGGTGAAGAAGTTGCGCGGCGGAATGACGTAGCCGCCGGTGCCCTGGATCGGCTCGACGTAGAACGCGGCGTACTCGGCCTGGCCGACCTTGGGATCCCACACGCCGTTGTACTCGCTTTCGAACAGGCGCTCGAACTGCCACACGCAGTGGTCGGAGTACTCGTCCGGGGTCATGCCCTTCGGGCGACGGAAGGGGTACGGGAACGGGATGAACATCGCGCGCTCGCCGAAGTGGCCGTAGCGGCGGCGGTAGCGGTAGCTGGAGGTGATCGACGACGCACCCAGGGTACGGCCGTGGTAGCCGCCTTCGAAGGCGAACATCAGGCTCTTGCCGCCGCGCGCGTTGCGCACGATCTTCAGCGAGTCTTCAATGGCCTGCGCGCCGCCGACGTTGAAGTGCACGCGGCCGTCGAGGCCGAACTTCTCGTGCATGTCCACGGCAATGGTCTTGGCCAGCTGCACGCGGGTCGGGTGCAGGTACTGGCTGGCGACCTGCGGCAGGGTGTCGATCTGGTCCTTCAGCGCGTCGTTCAGGCGCTTGTTGCTGTAGCCGAAGTTGCAGGCCGAGTACCACATCTGCAGGTCGAGGTAGGGCACGCCCGCACCGTCGAACATGTAGCTGCCTTCGCCGCGCTGGAAGATCTTCGGCGGGTCGACGTAGTGGACGGTGTCGCCGAAGGAGCTGTAGCGGGCTTCGTCGGCCAGCAGCTGCGCGTCGGAGGCAGCCGAATCGGCGTTCTTGTCAAAAATGTTCATGCAGTTCGGTTCCGTGAAGGACGTTCGAAAGAGGTAACGGGGGGCGTGCCTGGAAGGGAGTGCTCAGGCGGTGGCCAGCAGCAGGGGCAGTGCGGCGGGCTGCGGGCTGGCGTCGAGGCGACGTGGCTGCAGCAGGCTGCCATCGAGCAAGCGCGGCAACAGTGCGATTGCATCGTGGAAGGTATCGATGGCGGCATGCTCGATGCCGGCATGGGTGCAATGGGTGATCAGGCGGCGCTTGGCGAACACGAAGTCGGCATCCTCGGACACGCAGAAGTCCGAACTGCCGTCGCCGATCATCAGCACGCGCGGCGCTTCGTTGGCACGCGCCTGCGCGGCGCAGGTGCACTTGCAGGTACCGCTGCGGCACCCTTCGGCCTGGTAGGGCGACTCCAGTTCCCAGTGGTCTTCGCACCAGCGCAGGTGGTTGGCCACCACCGGCAGCGGCGGCAGGCCATGGTTGGCGAGGATGCGGTGGATCGCATAGTCCAGGCCGTCGCTGACGATGCGCAGCGGCAGGCCCAGCTGCTCGGCGCGGGTGACGAAGGCGGCGAAGCCCGGATCGATCTTTACCTGGTCCAGGTGTGCGTCGAGCGTGGCCGGGTCCAGCTTCAGCAGCCGCACCTGGCCCTGCATGCATTCACGTGAGCCGATCTTTCCCGCTTTCCACTGGTCTTCCAGTTCCTGCCAGCCCGGCTGGCCGTATTTCTCCAGCAGCGAGTCGATGACATCTTCGAGGCTGATGGTGCCGTCGAAGTCACACAGGATGCTCCAGCGCATGGGCAGGTCCGTCGATGAAAGAAACGTCCGGCGTGATGCCGGGGCAGGCTCAATGTAGGCAGGCAGCCTTTCTCGTTCCTTTCCTGTTGAAAGCCTTCATTTCCGGGCGGGGAAAACGTTCAGGAATGAGCTTCCTGAATGGGCGGATCGCCCGGAGGTATCCGCTTTCAAGGCTGTGCGTCAGCCAATGCCTGCAGGATCTGCGCGGTCTCTTCAGGGGTCTGCCAGGCGCTGTTGCCGAGGGTCAGCATGCGTGCGGCGAAGTCGCGCGCGTTCGGCACGTCGGCCTGCGGCACGATGCCACGCAGATAGGCGTAGTCGGGCAGGGCGCGTATGAACATGCGGCTGGCGCCAAGACCGCGTGGCCACAGGTTCTCCAGTGCGGCATCGCGTGCGCGCTCGCTGGGCAGCAGCAGCATCAGCATCGGCCAGGTGCCGCCGGTACCGGCCAGCCCATCGACCACCTCCACCGCTGGCAGCTGTGCCAGCTGCACGCGCAGCTGCAATGCACGCAGGCGTCCGGCCTGCAGGAACGCAGGCAACCGTCGTGCAGCATGGGCACCGATGTTCTGGCGCCACTGGCTGACCCGGTGCTGTGGGATGTCCAGCGGGAAGATGTCACCGACGGCTTCTTCCAGATCGCCACGCTGCAGCGCGCTGCGCAATGGATTGCCATACACCAGTGACAACAGTGCGGGGCGGTAGCAGGCGGCCAGGCCCAGCAGCTGCACGCTGCGCAACAGCTCCCAGCGCAGGCTGAAACGCACCTGTTCGGCGGCATGCCCAGCCAGCGCCGCGCGCAGTTCGTCATCGCGGCTGACCAGCAGGCCGCCTTCGTGCAGGCTCAGGCCCTTGCCGGCGGCCAGGCTGAAGAATCCGATATCGCCGCGCAGGCCGACACTGCTGTTGCCAACCCGTGCGCCGAGTGCCTGCGCGGCATCTTCGATCACCCAGGCGCCGGCGCGGTGGGCGATCTCGCAGGCCAGCTCGACGTCGGCGATGCGACCGCCCAGGTGGGTGGGCAGGATCGCCAGCGTGCGTGCATCGGCCAGCTGCTTGAGCTGGCCGGGATCAAAGTCGAAGTGGCCATGACGGGTGTCGCACAGCTGCACGCGCAGGCCGAGGCTGTGCACCGCGATCGGCACCAGCGGGCAGGTATAGGCCGGCATGATCACGGTGTCGCGCTGGGGCGCGCGCTTGCGCAGCGTGCGCAGGGCGATCAGCAGCGCGTGCGTACCGGAACAGGTCAGCTGCAGCGGTGGTGTACCGAGCTGGCTGGCCAGGATGTCGCGCAGGTCGCCACCACCGGGAAGGAAATCGCTGGCCTGCATCGGCAGGCCAGCGGTCGGTGGCAGTTCGCGCGCGAACAGGCTCATCGCGGCGCGCTCACGAGGCGCTTTCGACGGGACTGTGCGGGTCTTCGGCTTCAGCGCGGCCAAGGCAGACGATGCCGGCCACGATCAGGACCGCACCGATCAGGTGGTGCAGGGTCAGCGGTTCGTTCAACAGCCACGCCGACAGCAGCAGCACGCTGATCACCTCCAGGTGCGAGGCGGCAAACGCGGGGCCGATCGGAGCATGCCGCAGCAGGCTCATCCAGGTGAAGAACGCACCGACGTAGCCGAGGATCGCGCCGTACACCCACGGCTGCGACAGTACGCGCAGCAGCCAGGCAGTGTTGGCCTCGACCGGCAAGGCGGCGTCACCGGCGTACTTGAAGCACAGCTGGGCCAGTGTGTCGAAGGCCATCAGCAACGGGAAGCCGATCACATACAGGCGCCTCATGAGCCGGCCCCCACCACCGCCACGCCGGCGGTGACCAGCAGCATGCCGGTCACTCGCAGCGGCGTGAGCTTTTCGCGAAACAGGAAGCGGCCGGCGATCATCAGCGCAACGATGTTGATCGAGCCCAGCAGCACGCCCTTGGACAGCGGTACCAACGACAGGAACGCGATCCAGGCCACGAACTCAAGCACGTAGCAGGCGATGCCGATCCACAGCCAGGGGCGGCTGAGCATGTGTTTCCAGCGCTGCAGTCCTTCGCCATCCTGCGGGTCGCTGGCAGCGGCCTTGAAGGCGAGCTGGCCACCTGTATCGAGCACGACATTGGCCAGCCACAGCAGCGTGGCGAGTGCCCCCATCTCAGGCCACCGCCTTGAGGACGCCGCTGCGTTCACCGATTTCGGTGAAGAAGCGCGCGCTGCGGCGGATCACGTCGCGGCGTTCGCGGTCGATGGTGATCATGTGGTAGCTGTCTTCCAGCACCACCAGTTCCTTCGGGCCGCTGACCCGCGACATCACCAGCTCGGCATTGCCCATGCTGGCCACGTCGTCCTCGCGGGCGTGCATCACCAGGCACGGCGCGGTGACCTGGTGCAGATGGCGGCGGGTCCAGTTGCTCAGCGCACGCATCTCGGCCAGCGCATGCCAGGGATTGCCCGGGAGGCCGGCGGCGGCGCTGTCGCCGGACAGCATGGCGGCGCTGACCTGCGCACGCAGGCGCTCGTCACGCAGGCCGTACGGCGGCTCTTCCATGAACATGCGGTCGCGGCCGATGTTGAAGCGCTTGAACCACGGCAGCAGGAACGACAGCCGCGCCACGGCGGGAATGTTCCAGCCGTCGTAGCGGAAGGTGGCGCCGTACACGCCGACGCCGGACACCCACTCGGGGCGGCGTGCAGCCAGCGCCAGCGACAATACCGCACCCATCGACAGACCACCGACGAACAGCTGGTCAACCTTGTCGCGCAGGCTCGCCGCCGCATCTTCCACGCCCTGGTACCACTGTTCCCAGGTGGTCGCCAGCAGGTCATCCACGGTGCCGCAATGACCGGGCAGCTGCACGCCGTGGACGGTGAAGCCGGCATTGTTCAGCCCCTTGCCCAGCATGCGCATTTCCGCCGGGGTGCCGGTCAGGCCATGGACCAGCAGCACGCCCTGCGGGCCACCGGGGAGGAAGAAGTCGTGCGATTCGGTCACCTGGCGGCTCCGGGACGGCAGTGGGGATGGCAGGATCGCAAGTGCGATTTTCACCAGCCTTTCAGCGCCCCGGGCCGGGTCAGGGGGCCTTCAGCAGCGGCAGCGTGATGGCGACCTTGAGCCCGCCACCAGGGCGGTTGAGGAAACGCAGGCGCCCGCCGAAGTGCTCCACCGCCTCGTGGGCGATGGCCAGCCCCAGCCCGGTGCCGCTGGCGGTGGTGCCGGGCGCGCGGAAGAAGCGCTCGCCCAGCCGCGGCATCACGTCGTCCGGTACGCCGGGGCCGTTGTCCTCCACGTACAGCTCGACATCATTGTCATCCAATGCGTGGACGCCGACCGTGACGGTCGCATCACGACCGGCATAGCGCAGGGCATTGTCGATCAGGTTGTCCAGCGCTTCCTGCAGCATGGCGCCGTTGCCGAGCACGCGCTGCGGCTGGTGGCTGCCGCGGTAGCCGAGGTCGATGCCGTCGCGGATCGCTTCGGGCACGCGCATGCCGACCCACTGCGGTACCAGCTCGCACAGGTCCAGTGCCTCCACGGTATCGGGCACGGTCTGCGCCCGGCTCAGCGCCAGCAGCTGGGTGCTGACCCGGGCAGTGCGCTGGTTGAGCCGGCGGATGTGCTGCAGTGCTTCGCGAACGGTGTCCGGGTCACCATGGGCCAGTGCCTGGTCCACGTGCAGGGCCATGCCGGCCAGGGGAGAGCGCAGCTGGTGCGCAGCGTCGGCGATGAAGCGGTTCTGCAGGGTGATCATCTCCGCCTGGCGGGCAAACAGATCATCGATGGTGCTGATCAGCGGCTGGATTTCCTCGGGCACGTCGGCATCGGAGATCGGTGCCAGTTCGCCGCGGCGCTGCGCCAGGCGGGTCCTCAGCGGGGTCAGGATGCGCAGGCCATAGGTCACGCCGAACCAGACCAGCGCGGCGGTACCCAGCGCCAGCATGGTCATCAGCGGAATGATGATCATCAGGATCTCGCGCGCGCGCTGGCGGCGGTCGGCCATGCTCTCGGCCACGGTCACCGCAAGCCGGTCCTGCGGATCATTCATCGCCTGCGTGCAGACCGTGGCCATGCGCACCTGCTGGCCGTTGAGGTTGCCGTCATACAGGGCCGGATGCACCCCGGTGCAATCCTGCGAGGGGGCATACGGGCTGAAATCAGCATTGCCGCTCAGCGTGCCCTTGCGGCTGCTGTCGACGTTGAAATAGCGATGGCCGTCGGGGTCGTACTCGATCAGGAAGCGCGCCTGCGGAGACAGGTCGCTGGTCACCGGCATGGTGCTCAGCATCTGCGCGAACGAGTGGGTGTCGTCGATCAGGTTGCGGTCGTGGATGCGATTGGAATAATCCAGCGCAACGTAATAGGCCAGGATCGTATTGAAGGTAAGCAGGCCCAGCATCGGCAACGCCAGGAAGGCGAGCAGGCGCCGGCGCAGGCTGGGGGGGCCACTGATCACGGGGTGCTGTCGTCCTGCGCGTCTTCCAGCATGTAGCCCAGCCCGCGCACGGTGCGGATGCCCATGCCGCCGGGTTGCAGCTTGCGGCGCAGGCGGTGCAGGGCGATGTCCAGGCCGTTGTCGGTCAGATCCTGGCCCCAGTCGCACAGCGCTTCCACCAGCTGCGCGCGCGAGACGATGCGCTCGGCGCGCACCGCCAGTGCCGACAGCAGGCCGAACTCGCGCGCGGTCAGTTCCAGTGACTGGTCGTCGATCCACACCCGATGCCCGGCCAGATCGATGCGCAGGCGGCCGATGCGCAGGTCCGGGTTGCCATTGCTGGTGACCCGGCGCAGCTGCGCACGCACGCGTGCTTCGAACTCGTCCAGCGCGAACGGCTTGACTAGGTAGTCATCGGCGCCGAGGTCGAGCACGCGCACGCGCTCGGCCAGACCGTCGCGGGCGGTCACCACCAGCACCGCCAGGCCATCGCCGCGCTGGCGCAGGCGCTGCAGCACATCACGGCCATCCAGCTGCGGCAGGCCCAGGTCCAGCACCAGCAGCGCGTACTGGGTCGAGCCCAACGCGGCGTCGGCGTGCGCGCCGTTGTCGACGTGGTCGACCACATGCCCCTGCCGGCGCAATGAGGCGCACAGGCCGGAGGCGATGTCCGGGTCGTCTTCAGCAATCAGAACGCGCATGCGCGGGGGCTCCTGTAGCGGTCAGGCCCACCGGATGGACGGGGTGGGCCTCTCGGCTGCCGAGGGTAGCCGCAAACCGGGTGAAGGTGGAGCGCGGCGCCGCCGCCGGGCGCGGCCGCGCTGTCCCTTCATTCAGTCCTGCAGGCCGGGCTCGCCCTGTGCCAATGGCACCCGCGAGCCATCCAGCAGGCCACGGCTGAGCCTGCCATCTTCGATGAACAGCAGTTCGCCGTTCTCGCCATTCTTGATGCTGCTGTCGATGGCGATCACGCGGTCGCCATGGAAGCTGCTGACGTGCGGCATCGAGGTGTGGCCGACCACGATGCGCTTGAGCTTCAGGCGGTCGAGCACGGTCTGCACCCCCGCCGTGTCGAGCCGCCCATCGAAGTAGCCGCGGTACCAGATCGGGCTGGTCTTGCCGTCATACAACGGCGCGGTGGCCGGGTCGGCCTTCACTTCGGCCTTGGGCAGGCCCAGCGATGCCTGGTAGGCCGCGTTGGTGCGCGCCGGGTCCAGCGCCAGCTGCACTGCCTCGGGCGAGATGCCGCCGTGCAGGAACAGGGTATCGCCGATCTGCAGCAGCACCGGGCGGCTGCGCAGCCACTGCCCGATCACCGAGTCGGCGCCATACAGTTGCGGATAGCTGCGGCCGAGCAGCTGGGCGCTGCGCAGGTACTTCGGGTTGACGTAGCGCAGGTCGTCGTACAGCACCATGGTTTCGTGGTTGCCGAGCACGAAGTGCACTGCGCCACCGGCGGCGGCGGCCTGCTGCTGCAGGCCGTACAGCAGCCAGAAGGCCTCGGTCACCTGCGGACCGCGGTCGAACACATCGCCGGCGATGACCAGCGTGTCCTTGCCCAATGCCCAGCGGTCCTGCGCGTCGATGACCTGGTGGGCGCGCAGCAGGCGCACCAGCAGCCCGTACTGGCCATGGATGTCGGACAGCGCAACGATGCGCGGCACGGCCGGCAGCACGGAAACCGAAGGCGCATTCGGGGCAGCCACATGCACCGTGTGTTCGTAACCGCAGCGCGGCGCGATATCGGTGCCTGCGGCCTGCGTGGCAAGCGTGTGCGACTCGACCTTGTCGTCGCAGATCCACTTGGCCTGCAACTGCGTGCCCTTGCGGAATACATAGGGGCCATCGGCCTGGACGTGGTCGGCGGGCGCGGCAACCTCGCGGGCCTGCGTGGCTCCGGCGCTGCAGGCCAGCAGCGGCAGCAGCAGGGCGGTCATCAGGGAAGGGCGATAGCACGGCATCGGCGGCGTCCGGCGGCGGAAACATCCGATGCTAACCGGCGCGGCCGGATCGTGGTGTGCGCGAATGGGCGGATCAGGCGCCGCGCCCGTCGTCCTTGAGCTTGCGCACGCGGGTCGCGGCGGCCTGCAGGGGCTGACCGTCGCGCCCGCACGGCTGCATGTAGGGCAACGGTCGCCGTGTGCTCGATTCGATCAGCTGGGAGTGCGCTTCACCGGCCTCGAAGCGATGGCGTTCACCCCATTGGCGCAGCGCGACCAGCAGCGGAAACAGTTCCTGGCCGGCGTGGGTGAGCACGTATTCCTGGTAGGCCGAGCCATCGGAGGCGGGCTGCAATTGCAGGATGCCTGCCTCGACCAGCCTGCGCAGGCGATCACTGAGGATGTTGCGCGCCGCGCCGAGGCTGCGCTGGAAGTCGCCAAAGCGGGTGATGCCATCGAAGGCATCGCGGATGACCAGCAACGCCCATCGGTCGCCGAGCAGGTCGGCGCTGCGGGCGACGGGGCAGGGACTGTTGGCGTGCATGCTGGGGCCTCCGGATGTGGTTGCAGTTTAAAACCAATGGCGATAGCCTGCATCAAGTTTCAAATTGCAACTACATAATGAATGCTCCATTGATTCCCCGCCCATTGCTGGCCCTGCTCGCGGTCGCGGCCGGTGCCAGCGTTGCCAACGTCTATTACGCGCAACCGCTGCTGGATCGGCTGGCGCAGGCCTTCGCACTGGACCGTGCCGTGGCGGGCGCAGTGTTGGCGGCAACCCAGGCCGGCAGCGTGCTGGCATTGCTTGGCCTGCTGCCGTTGGCTGATCGCGGTGACCGGCGGCGTTTGCTGCGGCTGCAGTTGATGGCGCTGGTGCTGGGCCTGCTGTGGCTGGCGGCTGCCCGGACTGCGGCATGGCTGTTGTCGGGCATGCTGCTGGCCGGCCTGCTGGGCACCGCGCTGACCCAGGGGCTGATCGCCTATACCGCCACGCTGGCGCCGCCGGAGCAGCGCGGCCGCGTGGTGGGCGTGGTGCAGGGTAGTGTGTTCATCGGCCTGTTGCTGGCGCGCGTGGTATCGGGCGCGGTCGCGGCCACCATCGGCTGGCGGGCGGTCTATCTGCTGTCGGCAGCGGTGATGACGGCCTTGACCGTGCTGTTGTGGCGGCGCCTGCCGGCGGTGCCGGTACCGGTGGTACGACCGCGCTGGCGCGAACTGCTGTGGTCGATGCTGGGCATGCTGCGCCGGGACCGCAGTCTGCGCGAGCGTGGGCCGCTGGCGTTGCTGCTGTTTGCTGGCCTCAACGTGTTCTGGGCGGCGGCGCCGCTGCCCTTGTCGGCGCCTCCGCTGCAGTGGTCCACCGCGGCCATCGGTGCGCTCGGCCTGGCCGGCGTAGTGGGCGCATTGATGGCGGCGCGGGTCGGGCACTGGATGGACTGCGGTTTCGCCGATCGGGTCAGTCTTGGCGCGTTGCTGCTGATGCAGGTCGCCTGGTGGCCGCTGCTGGGCCTGCCGCAGTCGCTGTCGTTGCTGCTGTTGGGGGTGATCGTGCTCGACCTCGGTGGGCAGGCACTGCACGTATCGAACCAGGCGCTGCTGCTGCGTGCACCGGCAGAACAGCATGGGCGTCTGGTGGCGCTGTACATGCTGTTCTATGCGGTGGGCAGTGGTGCCGGTGCGGCTGCCGGACCCTGGATGCAGGCCCGGCATGGCTGGCCTGCCGTGTGCCTGCTGGGTGCAGGCATCGCGTTGCTGGCACTGCTGTGGTGGGCCGCGTGGCGGGTGGCGGCGGTGAAAGCAGCGGCTGGCGCTCGCATCGGTAGTGCCGGTTGTCGGTAGAGTCGACTGTCAGTCGACTGCTCTTTACCCAACGTGCGAAAAATCCCGCGCTGCGCGCGATAGTCGACCAGCGGTCGACTCTACCTGTCCTGCCGTCATCGCTGCAGTGCGCGCCGTCCCGGGGGCTCCTGCAATGCCTCGCTGGCCACCACCACGCGGTTGCGGCCGCTGCGCTTGGCCTCGTACATCGCGGCGTCGGCACGTGCCATCAGCCGCTCGTAGTCCGGATGGCCATCGTGGCCGGCCACGCCGATGCTGGCGGTCAGTGCCAGCACCTGGCCGTTGGCCAGTGCCACCGGCGACTGCGCGATCTGCCTGCGCAGGCTTTCGGCGATGACCTGCGCCTGCGATTCGCTGGCGGCGACCAGCACCACCACGAACTCTTCGCCGCCATAGCGGAACAGGTAGTCGCTGCCGCGCGTGAGCTGGCCGAGCAGGCCGGCGACGTGCTGCAACGCGCGGTCGCCGGCATCGTGGCCATGGCCATCGTTGATCGCCTTGAAATGATCCAGGTCGAGCAGCAGCAGCGAAAAGGGCGTCTGGTTGCGCGTGGCCAGCTCGATCTCGCGACGCAGCACTGTTGGCAGGAATCGGCGGTTGAGCAGGTTGGTCAAGGCATCGCTGCCGGCGTCGAGTTCGCCGATGCGTTCGAACAGCAGGGTCATCAGGGTCCGAATGGCAGCCAGGTCGTCACGGATGGCGGGCAACACCGCCAGGCGCTGTGCAGCATCGCTGTCTGCGCGCTGCAGGTTGCCATCGATGCGCGCCATCAGCTGGCCGACCTGTTGGGTCTCGCTGCTTTCGCCGAAGCTGGGGATGCCCTTGTGGGTGAACCACAGGCCGAATTCCGAGGTGGCGAGGCTGGCGCTGTCACTGCCCTGCACATGGCCGGCCAACGCGTAGAGCAGGGCGTTTTCCCAGTCCAGCAGCAATGCGCGCTGGCGCTCGCGTTCGGTGCTGACGTTCTGCACCAGCGAGAACAGGCGGTAGGCCGCATCGGCTCGGGTCGAGCGTTCGCGCGCATGGGTGTAGGCCAGGGTCATGCCTTCCATGGCGATGTCCATGATCGCGCTGAGGCAGTCGATGGCGGCGAATGCGGTGTCGCTGTCCGGCGCATCGTCGCGCAGGCGCACGAACAGTTCGTGCTTGAGCACGCGTGCGCCACGGGTGACCAGGTCGACAGGAATGCCGACCCGGGCGTGGACATCGCCGATCACCCGCTGTGAGGCGACGGTAGTGGCGATACCGGCGGCATCGGTGGTCAACAGTTGCACCAGCCAGCGTTGCATGGCCGGTTGCAGGCGCAGCTTGACCTGCTCGTGGGACAGGAAGCGGCGTGCCCGCCCATCCTGCAGCAGCACTTCATAGAAGCGCTGGGCCAGCGCGGGCGGGGCATCGATGGCAGCGGCGCGCAGCAGCGCGGTGGCGGCCGGGCCGGCCTGCAGCAGGCAGTGTTGCCAGGCCTCGGCCAGCGGCTGGCTGGCATCGTCCAATTGGGGTGATTCCACGTCGATCTCTGACTGCGTACGACAAACCACGGGTATCGGCCGCGGTGGCGTGCGGTTGATGGCGGGTGAGCCGGCCAGTTTAAGCGCGATGCAGGGTTGCACGGTGCGCAAAGCACATCGGCGCCCCTGCGGCAATGAGTGAACGCATTTGAGAATCACTCGCATTAATGGGAGAATGCGCGCACGGATCGGGCCGCAGGTGACTGCAGGACTGCTCCGCCTCTCCCTCGTCGTTGCCTCAAGCCCTTTGCCAGAGGCCCCGTTGCCCTGCCAGAAGGTCCAGATCATGTCCCGAGCCGTTGTCCTTTCGCCGCGCCCGCTGGCGCTCGCCGTTGCCGCCCTGCTGGCGGGCAGCGCCCTGACCGCCCAGGCCGAAACCGACGCCACCGATATCGACACGGTGCATGTCACCGCGTCGCAGATCGCCCGCCAGGCACTGGGTACCTCGACCATCACTGCCGAGGACATCGCCAAGCGCCCACCGGCCAACGACATCGCCGAACTGCTGCGCACCATGCCGGGCGTCAACCTCACCGGCAACAGCGCCTCGGGCCAGTACGGCAACAACCGCCAGATCGACCTGCGTGGCATGGGCCCGGAAAACACCCTGATCCTGGTCGACGGCAAGCGCATCGGTGCGCGTGATGCCGTGCGCATGGGCCGCAGCGGCGAGCGCAATACCCGCGGCGATACCAACTGGGTGCCGGCGGAAATGATCGAGCGCATCGAAGTGCTGCGCGGCCCGGCGGCGGCACGTTATGGCTCGGGTGCTTCCGGTGGCGTGGTCAACATCATCACCAAGCGCCCGACCGGCGACCTGACCGGCGCAGTCGACCTGTATGGCCTGGTACCCGAGCACAGTGCCGAAGGGGGCAGCGAGCGCGTTGGCCTGCAGCTGAGCGGTCCGATGACCGACACGTTGTCGTTCCGCCTGTACGGCAATCTCAACAAGACCGACGCGGACTCGCTGGAGCTCAACCGCCAGTACGCTACCACTCCCAACGCGGTGCCGCCGGCCGGTCGTGAGGGCGTCAAGAACCGCGATGTCAACGCGCTGCTGCGCTGGGACATCACCGCCGATCAGGTGGTCGAATTCGAAGCCGGCACCAGCCGCCAGGGCAACATCTACGCCGGCGACCGCGCGGTCAGCACCACCGGCACGTCGACCGGGATCGATCTGGCCGCCCTGGCCGACGACAAGGCGGAGACCAACCGCATGTACCGCAACACCGGCGCGATCACCCATCGCGGCCGCTGGGGTGACGTGACCTCGCGGGTAACGGCCGCGGTTGAGGCGGTCAACAACTCGCGCATCAATGAAGGCCTGGCCGGTGGCCCGGAAGGCAGCTTCAACGGGACCGACTGGTCGACCTCGCGCCTGCGCAACTACCAGCTGGACGGCGAAGTCAGTTTCCCGACCACGCTGGGCGGTGCCGAGAACATCTGGACGCTGGGCTTTGAATACCTGGACAGCCGCCTGACCGATCCGTACTCGATGAGCCAGTCCAGCAGCAGTGGCGGCGGCTTTCCGGGGCTGTCGGCTGACCGTGCGCGCGGCAAGGCTGATGCGCAGACCGCCGCCGTGTTCGTCGAAGACAACATCTATCTGGGCGAGCGCTGGATCGTTACACCGGGCCTGCGCTTCGACCACCACAGCCAGTTCGGCAACAACACCAGCCCCAGCCTCAACGCGCAGTTCCGCATCAACAGCGACTGGGTGGTGAAGGGCGGCATCGCCCGCGCGTTCAAGGCGCCGAACCTGTACCAGTCGAATCCGGACTATCTGTATTACACCCGGGGCAATGGCTGCCCGAATGCACTGCCGAGCCTGGGCGCCGGCTGCTACATGCGCGGCAACGCGGACCTGAAGGCGGAGACCAGCCTGAACAAGGAACTGGGCATCGAATGGGCACCGCAGAGCGGCTGGCAGGCATCGCTGACCTACTTCCACAACGACTACAAGGACAAGATCCAGGCCGGCTACGACCAGATCGGCCTGACCGCCGATGGCCGCGGCCGCATCTTCCGCTGGGAGAACGCGCCGAAGGCGATCGTGCAGGGGCTTGAAGGCAACCTGGTGATCCCGCTGCTGGGCGAGCAGGGCAACCGCCTGAAGTGGAGCAACAACTTCACGTACATGGTGGAGAACGAGAACAAGAGCACCGGCCAGCCGCTGTCGGTGATCCCGAAGTACACCGTCAACACGATGCTGGACTGGCAGGCCACCGACAAGCTGTCGCTGCTGCTGACCGGCACCTTCTACGGCAAGCAGAAGCCGGCCACCACCAACATCAACAATGATCCGCGCTGCACCGGCAGCTGCGATGCGTCGATCGCACTGCAGGACCGCGGCGCGTACAACATCTGGGGCGTGAGCGCGCGCTACAAGGTGACCGAGACGGTCAGCTTCGGCTTCGGCGTGAACAACCTGGCCGACAAGCGCCTGTTCCGCGAGGCCAACAGCAGCGATGCCGGCGCGGCGACCTACAACGAGCCGGGCCGCGCCTACTGGGCCAGCCTGCGCTTCGGGTTCTGAGCGCACGCGGACGTCGGTCCGCTGCGTTCGCCAGGCGTGGCCTGGTGCTGCCGGCCGCGCTCCGGTAGCGCCGGGCCATGCCCGGTGAGGGACCGCGTGGCCTGCAATGTTATAAACACCGTAATAGTCTCCTCCGCCAGCACGGCGTAGCCTGCACCGCATCGCAAAGGAGCTGTTGCCATGGGCCACGACCACGATCACCTGCCATCCGAGATCCGCCACGAGAAACCCTTGTGGTGGGCACTCGGCCTGACCTCCACCTTCCTCGTCGTCGAGGTGGTGGGCGCGTTCTGGACCAACAGCCTGGCACTGCTGTCAGACGCCGCGCACATGGCCACCGATGCGCTGGCGCTGATGATCGCGCTGGTCGCGGTGCGGCTGAGCCGGCGCCCGCCGGACGCGCGCCGCACCTACGGCTATGCGCGCCTGGAAGCGCTCGGCGCGATGATCAACGGCGCGATGCTGTTCGTGGTTGCCGCCTATATCCTGTGGGAGGCAGTCGGGCGCTTCCGCGAGCCGCAGGAGATCGCCTCCTCCGGCATGCTGGTGATCGCGGCTGCGGGCCTGGTCATCAACCTGATCTCGATGCGCCTGCTGCAGGCGGGCAGTGGCGAGAGCCTCAACGTGAAGGGCGCCTACCTGGAAGTGTGGGCGGACATGCTCGGCTCGGTGGCGGTGATCGCCGGTGCGTTGTTGATCAAGTGGACCGGCTGGAAGCCGATCGACCCGATCCTGGCGGTGCTGATCGGTTTGTGGGTGTTGCCGCGCACCTATGTGCTGATGCGCGAGGCGATCAACGTGCTGCTGGAAGGCGTGCCCAAGGGCATGGACGTGGCCAAGGTGCGCGACAGCCTGTCCGGCCATGCCGCCGTGCTGGACGTGCATGACCTGCATGTGTGGGCGCTGGCCTCCAGCACCCCGGCGCTGACCGCGCACATCGTGATGCGCGACGGCACCGATGCCGATGCGCTGCGCCGTGAGCTGGGCGGGCGCCTGCACGATGACTTCGGCATCGAGCACGTGACGCTGCAGATCGAAGCGGACCACTGCGGCGAAGCCTGTGGTGAGCCGGCGCCGGCCAAGGGCGGCGAGCACGAGGGCCATGAAGGCCATGACCACGGCGAGGACGCGCAGGGCCATCGCGGCCACGTGCATCGTTGATCGAGGATGACGACCGCGCCGGATGATGCCCGGTGTGGTCATTCGTCCCGTCGCGAGGCCAGCCGGTCCGCCAGCCGCGTCGGCTCCGGCAGCCGGTAACCGCGCAGCGTGCGCCGTACCCAGTCCAGCGCGGTATCCGCACTGACCCGATGGCCGCCGGCCACGAACAGCGGCTTGCAGCGCAGCTTGCTGCGCAGCACCCAGCCCAGTTGCTCATCGCCATCCAGCAGCGGCATATGTGCGCCGGCCTCGGCGCCCGGTTCGACGAAGCGGCCCACCAGTTTCGACTTGGCCACGCCGATGCTTGGCAGGTCGGTGACCACACCGAGGTGAGCGGCCACCCCCAGCCGGCGCGGGTGGCTGATGCCATGGCCATCGACGAACACCAGGTCCGGTGCGCGCGGCAGCAGCGCCAGTGCGGCCAGCAGTGCCGGCAACTCGCGGAAGCTGAGCAGGCCGGGGATGTAGGGCATCACCGTGGGGATGCGCGCGATCTCCTGCGCCACGGGCTGCAGCGTCTCCGCATCCAACAACACCGCCGCGGCGCGGGTGATGGCGCCGCCCTCTTCAAAGCCGACATCCAGCCCGGCCAGCCAGCGCACCGTGCGTGGCAGCCGGTCCTGGCGCTCCACACGGCCTGCCAGCTGGAGCTGCTGCGCGCGTGCCGCGGCGACGCTGCCTTCCCAGCGCCCGGGGTCGATCACCGTATTCATTGGTCACAGCATCGCATGCGCGGTGCCACGGCCCGGTGAGCGGCGCCCGGGGCTACAATGGCAGCCTGCCTTTCCTCGCGTTGGAGACCCTGCAGTGACCCGTAAACTCGTACTGTTGCGCCATGGCCAGAGCCAGTGGAACCTGGACAACCGCTTCACCGGCTGGGTCGATGTCGACCTGACCGAGCAGGGGCGCCGGGAAGCGGCCGCCGCCGGTCGCCTGATGCGCGAGGAAGGCCTGCAGTTCGACGTCGCCCACACCTCCGTGCTCAAGCGCGCCATCCACACCCTGCAGGGTGCACTGGCCGAGCTGGAGCAGGACTGGCTGCCGGTGAACAAGTCCTGGCGCCTCAACGAACGCCATTACGGCGGCCTGCAGGGCCTGGACAAGGCCGAGACCGCTGCCAAGCACGGCGAGGAGCAGGTCAAGGTGTGGCGTCGTTCGTACGACATCCCGCCGCCGGCCATGGACCTGGAAGATCCGGGCCACCCGATCCATGACCGCCGTTACGCCGGCCTGGACCGCAACGCGCTGCCGGGCACCGAATCGCTGGCCACCACGCTGGACCGCGTGCTGCCGTACTGGCACGACGCCATCGCGCCGCAGCTGAAGGACGGCAAGACCGTGCTGGTCACCGCCCACGGCAATTCGCTGCGCGCGCTGTACAAGTACCTCAACAACGTCTCGCGCGAGGAAATCCTCGAGCTGAACATCCCGACCGGCATCCCGCTGCTGTTCGAACTGAACGACGACCTGACGGTGAAGTCGTTCCGCTACCTGGGCGACCCGGAAGCAGCGCGCAAGGCCGCTGAAGCCGTGGCCAACCAGGGCAAGGCGAAATAAAACAGAAGGCCGGCGCAAGCCGGCCTTCGCTTTTTGTAGAGTCGAGCCATGCTCGACTGCTGTTGGCCTCTTGCCGCAAGGACAATAAACCCGGAACGGAGAGCAGTCGAGCATGGCTCGACTCTACAGAAGGGCGTCCTGTGACCTTTGGCCGGTCCCCACGCTGGGCCTCCCCGGCTACCCTGTGAAATTACCCGCAGGAGAGCCTCATGAACGTCCGCAATCTGGTCCCGCTGGGCCTGACCATCGCCATCGCTGCCTCGCTGGCCGCCTGTGGCAAGAATGAAACCGCGCCGGCGGCCAGCGCCGACGCCAAGCCGGCCTTCGACCTGTCGCAGATCAAGACGCCGCTGATCTCGCTCAACAGCGCCGATCTGGATCCGGCCATTTCGGCCTGTACCGACCTCAATGGCTTCGTCAACAGCAAGTGGCTGAAGGCCAACCCGGTGCCGGGCGACCAGACCACCTGGGGCAGCTTCGAGATCCTGCGCGAGCGCTCGCTGGAAGTGCAGCACGCACTGGTGCAGCAGGCCGCGGCCAGCCAGGCCAAGGCCGGCTCGGTGGAAGCCAAGATCGGTGACATCTGGAAGACCGGCAACGATGAAGCCAAGATCGAAGCCGCCGGCCTGGCGCCGCTGCAGCCGCAGCTGGACAAGATCACGGCGCTGAACGATACCGCTGCCATCACCCAGTACCTGCGCGACAGCCAGGCCGAGGGCAAGGGCGTGCTGTTCTCGCTGTTCGCCAATGCCGACTACAAGGATTCGGCCAACGTCATCGCCTATGTCGGCCAGGGCGGCCTCGGCCTGCCGGAGAAGGGCTATTACTTCGACGACGCGCAGGCCAAGATCCGCGACGCCTACGTGGCCTACATCGCACAGGTGCTGACCCTGTCCGGCGTGGACGCGGCGCAGGCGGCCGAGCAGGCCAAGGCTGTGATGGCCTTTGAAACCCGCCTGGCCAAGGCCTCGATGTCGCGCATTGAAATGCGTGACCCGGCCAAGCGCTACAACCCGCTCAGCGCGGCCGACGCCGACAAGCTGACCCCGAACTTCAGCTGGACCGCGCTGTTCGACACCCTGAAGGTGCCGGCCGCGCAGAAGTTCTCGCTGGCCCAGCCGGGCTTCTTCGGTGAAATGGACAAGATGCTGGCCGACGTGCCGGCCAGCACCTGGCAGGCCTACCTGCGCTTCCACACCATCGACGACGCCTCGCCGTACCTGAGCAGCCAGTTCGAGAAGGCCAACTTCGATTTCTATGGCACCACCCTGCGTGGCCAGAAGGAAATGCAGCCGCGCTGGAAGCGCGTGCTGGAGTCGGTCAACGGTGGCATGGGCGAAGCCCTGGGCCAGCTGTATGTCGATGCCGTGTTCCCGGCCGAATCCAAGGTGGCCATGCAGCACCTGGTGGAAAACCTCTCGGTGGCGCTGAAGGCGCGCCTGGAGCAGCTGCCGTGGATGGGCGAAGAAACCAAGAAGAAGGCGCTGGAAAAGTGGGCCAGCTTCACTCCGAAGATCGGTTACCCGGACAAGTGGCGCGAGTGGACCGGCCTGCAGACCAACGGTGACAGCTACCTGGGCAACATGCAGGCGGCACGTGCGTTCAATTACCGCTACATGCTGGACAAGATCGGCAAGCCGGTGGACAGGACCGAGTGGGGCATGACCCCGCAGACCGTCAACGCGTACTACAACGCCACCAAGAACGAGATCGTGTTCCCGGCGGCGATCCTGCAGGCACCTTTCTTCGACGCCAAGGCCGATCCGGCGC
This sequence comes from Stenotrophomonas sp. WED208, assembly GCF_040984485.1. Taxonomy (NCBI): domain Bacteria; kingdom Pseudomonadati; phylum Pseudomonadota; class Gammaproteobacteria; order Lysobacterales; family Lysobacteraceae; genus Stenotrophomonas; species Stenotrophomonas sp. WED208. The sequence continues at coordinate 3,256,627 of NZ_JAZARB010000001.1, read as the reverse complement.
TGAACTACGGCGGCATCGGTGCGGTCATCGGCCACGAGATGATGCACGGCTACGATGACTCGGGCAGCCAGTTCGCCGCCAACGGCAACTTCGACAACTGGTGGACCGATGCCGACCGCAAGGCCTTCACCGAGCGTACCGACCAGCTGGTCGCGCAGTTCGACGGCTATGAATCGGTGCCGGGCGTGTTCGTGAAGGGCAAGCTGACCCTGGGCGAGAACATCGGCGACCTGGGTGGCCTGACCGTGGCCTACGACGCGCTGCAGATGGCGCTGAAGGAAGACCCGAAGGCGAACGTCGAAGTGGACGGCCACAGCCAGGACCAGCGCTTCTTCATGAACTGGGCCACCGTGTGGCGCCGCAACTTCACCGACGGTGAGCTGCGCGTCCGCTTGAACACCGACCCGCACGCGCCGGCCAACTTCCGTGCCAACGGCGCGCCGTCGAACATGCCGTCGTATGCCGCTGCGTTCCAGTGCAAGGCCGGCGACGCGATGGTGCGTGCCGACGACAAGCGCGTAGTGATCTGGTAGTCGATCATCCGTGATGCGTGAAGCGAAAGGCCCGGCGAACGCCGGGCCTTTCGTCTGTCCGCTCGGAGGCGCCGGGACGAGCGCGGCGGATCTCAGGCCAGCGCAGGCTCCTGCGCCAGCATGCGATGGAAGCGCTGCAGCACATAGGGATCGATCAGGCCGCCGGACTGCTCGTCGATGATGCGCAACGCGGTCTCGCGTTCCATCGCTGCGCGGTAGGGGCGCACGCTGGTCATGGCATCGTAGGCATCAGCAACGGTGACGATGCGTGAGCCCAGCGGAATGCTTTCGCCACGCAGGCCGTCGGGATAGCCGCTGCCATCGAAGGCTTCGTGATGGGCGCGGATCAGGCGTGCGACCGGCGCCGCATCGCTGCGGCCGGTGGCCAGGAAGATGTGCTCGCCACGCACCGGGTGCTCGCGCATGATCGCGCGTTCCTCGTCGGTATGCCGGCGCGGTGTCAGCAGTACATCGTCGGGGATGCCGATCTTGCCGATGTCATGGAAGCGCGCGGCCAGGCCGATCTGCGAGCAGGCATCGTCATCGAGATCGCAGTGCGTGGCCAGGCGCTGCGCGAGCAGTCCGACGCGGTCGCAGTGGTGGCGGGTGTAGGCGTCGCGCATCTGCAGCGACATCGAGAGGGCATCGATCAGGCAGGCCTGCGCGTGCAGCAGGTCGGGGGCGGGTACGGCGTCAGGAAACATGGTCATCCGCCCGCACCGGGTGGGGACCGGTGCGGGGTATTCGGGGGCGATCAACCCGGGGCGAGGGTGGTCAGAAGGGCGCGGGCCGCATTGAAGCGGTCTTCCGGCAACGGCAGCGGGTGCTTGATGCGCAGCTTGTCAGGCCCTTCCATGGCGTAGAGGTTCGGTTGTTTCTGGATCAGCTGGATCACCGCCATCGGGTCGATGTTCGGCTTGGACTCGAACACGATGCGGCCACCGTTCTCGCCCAGGTCCAGCTTGCGGATGCCGAGGGTGTTGGCCTTCAGCTTCAGCTCGGCGATGGCGAACAGGTGCTTGGCCGCATCCGGCAGCAGGCCGAAGCGGTCGATCATCTCCACCTGCAGCTCGCGCAGCGCATCACTGTCGCGCGCGCTGGAAATGCGCTTGTACAGGGTCAGGCGGGTGTGCACGTCCGGCAGGTAGTCTTCCGGAATCAGCGCCGGCACATGCAGCTCGACCTCGGCACCGCGCACTTCTTCGCCGGCATCCAGGTCGGGCAGCTTGCCCTGCTTGATGCTGCGCACCGCGCGTTCCAGCAGTTCGGTGTACAGGCTGAAGCCAACCTCGGCCATCTGCCCGCTCTGGTCCTCGCCGAGCAGTTCACCAGCACCGCGGATCTCCAGGTCGTGCGTGGCCAGGGTGAAGCCGGCGCCGAGTTCGTCCATCGAGGCGATCGCTTCCAGGCGCTTCTCCGCATCCGGGGTGATCGAACGACGATCAGGTGCCACCAGGTAGGCGTAGGCGCGGTGGTGCGAACGACCGACACGACCACGCAGCTGGTGCAGCTGGGCCAGGCCGAAGCGATCGGCGCGGTTGATGATGATGGTGTTGGCGTTGGGGATGTCGATGCCCGACTCGATGATCGTGGTCGACAGCAGCACGTTGAAGCGCTGCTTCTGGAAATCCAGCATCACCTTTTCCAGCTCGCGCTCGGGCATCTGCCCGTGGGCGATGCCGATGCGCGCCTCCGGCACCAGCTCGGACAGCTCGCGCTGCATGCGGCCGATGCTTTCCACGTCGTTGTGCAGGAAGTACAGCTGGCCACCACGCGCCAGCTCGCGCTGGAAGGCTTCGCGCAGCAGCGCGTTGTCCCACTGGGTGATGAAGGTCTGCACCGCCAGCCGGTTCGGCGGCGGCGTGGCGATGATCGACAGGTCGCGCAGGCCGGCCATGGCCATGTTGAGCGTGCGCGGGATCGGCGTGGCGGTCAGGGTCAGCAGGTGCACGTTGGCGCGCAGCGCCTTCAGTGCTTCCTTCTGGCGTACGCCGAAACGCTGCTCCTCGTCGACGATGACCATGCCCAGGTCCTTGAACTTCACGTCCGGCTGCAGCAGGCGATGGGTACCGACGATGACGTCGATGGTGCCGGCGGCGACCTTTTCCAGCTCGGCCTTGATTTCCTTGGTGGTCTTGAAGCGCGACAGCACCTCGACCTTCAGCGGGTAATCGGCGAAACGGTCGCGGAAGTTGCGGTAATGCTGTTCGGCCAGCAGCGTGGTCGGCACCAGCACGGCCACCTGCTTGCCGGCACTGGCGGCGGCGAATGCCGCACGCACCGCCACCTCGGTCTTGCCGAAGCCAACGTCGCCGCAGACCACACGGTCCATCGGCTGGCTGCTGGCCAGGTCGCGCAGGGTGGCGTCGATCGCGGCCAGCTGGTCCGGGGTTTCCTCGAACGGGAAACCGGCGGCGAACGGCTCGTACATCGCGCGGTCCACCTGCAGCGCCAGGCCGGCACGGGCCTGGCGGCGGGCCTGGATCTCCAGCAGCTCGGCGGCGACGTCGCGCACCTTCTCGGCGGCCTTGCGCTTGGCCTTGCTCCACTGTTCGCCACCGAGCGAATGCAGTGGCGCGGTTTCCGCCGACGCACCGGAGTAACGGCTGATCAGGTGCAGCTGGGCGACCGGCACATACAGGCGGTCGCCCTTGGCGTATTCGATTTCCAGGAACTCGCCGGGCATGCCGCCGACGTCCATCGCGATCAGGCCACGGTAGCGGCCGACGCCATGGTCCTCGTGCACGATCGGCGCACCCTCGGTCAGTTCGCCGAGGTCGCGGATGATCGCTTCCGGCTCGCGGCCGGCACGGCGCGTGCGGCGGGTGCTGCCGGCGCGCTCGGGGAACAGCTGGCGCTCGGTCAGCACCGCGATGCGCGGATCGTCCAGTGCGAAGCCATCCTCCAGCGGCGCCACCGCGATCGCGAAACGCGCATCGTCGGCGAGGAAGCTGGGCAGGTCGGCCACCACCGGCGGCTTCAGCTCGGCGGCCTGCAACACTTCCAGCAGGGCCTCGCGACGCCCGGGCGAATCGGCGGCAATCAGCACCCGGCCCGGATAGTGACCGAGGAAGGATTTCAGCGCATCGCCAGCGGGGGCTTCGCGTGCGGCCACCGGCAGTGGTGGCAGCAGCTGGTCACCCAGCGCGTGGGCATCGGCGATGCGCGCGTGGTCAGCCGACCACACTTCGATACGCGGGGCATCGTTCAGGCGCTCGCGCAGCAGTTCCGGCGACAGGTACAGCGCCGAGGGTGGCAGCAGCGGCCGTTCCACATCGTGGCGGCGCTGTTCGTAGCGCTCACCGGTCTGCGCCCAGAATGCTTCAGCGGCTTCGCCGGTACCGGCGCAGACCACCGGCAGGCTGCCGTCGGGCAGGTAGTCGAACAGGGTCGCGGTGCGTTCGAAGAACAGCGGCAGGTAGTACTCGACGCCGGCCGGGGCCAGCCCGGACTTCAGGTCCTGGTACAGCGCGCTGCGCCGGGTATCGACATCGAAGCGCTCGCGCAGCGTGGCCAGCACGCGGGCGATGCTGGCCTCGTCCATCGGCACTTCGCGGCCAGGCAGCATGTGCACCGCCTCGACCTTGTCCAGCGAGCGCTGGCTTTCCGGATCGAAGGCGCGGATCGAGTCGATGTCCTCGTCCAGCAGCTCCACCCGCAGCGGCTCGTCGGCGCCCATCGGGAACACGTCGAGCAGGCCGCCGCGCACGGCGAAGTCACCCGGGTCCATCACCTGCGGCACGTTGCGATAGCCGGCGCTTTCCAGGCGGCGCTTCTCGGCTTCCAGGTCCAGGCGCTGGCCGACCTTCAGGTCGAAGCTGCCACCGATCACGTAGCTGCGCGGGGCCAGCTGCTGCAGCAGGGTCTGCACCGGCACGATCACCAGGCCGCGCTTCAGCGTGGGCAGGCGGTGCAGGGCGGACAGGCGCTGCGAAATGATGTCCGGATGCGGGCTGAAGCGGTCGTAGGGCAGGGTTTCCCAGTCCGGGAAGGCCACCACCGGCAGGGCCGGATCGCCGCCGAGCAGGGTCTGCAGGTCGGCTTCGAGCTGGTTGGCACCGTGGTTGTCACGGGCGATCACCAGCAGCGGGGCGTCGTGCGCACGCGCGGCCTGGGCCAGATACCAGGCCAGGGCGGTCGGCGAAGCGGGGGCGCGCCACCAGGCGCGGAGCTGGCCGGCGCGCGGCAGCGGCGGGGCGGGGTATGAGGTACGCGACATGGACCCCGGATTTTAGCAGAAGCCCGATCGAAGCCCGGTGAGTCGTGCCGGCCGCTGGCCGGCCGCCTCATGTGCCGTTGGGGTAGCGCAATGCCGGCCAGCGGCCGGCACTACCGGGAGGCATCGCCGGGCAGAGCCCGGCGCATCCGTCAGTTGTCCAGCTCCAGCACCATCCGCACCAGGCCTTCGGCACCGGTCGGGTGCGGCACCGGCTTGAAGCCCAGCGAGGCGGCCAGCTGCTTCATCGGCTCGTTCTCGGCGGCGACGTCGCCGTACAGGCGGTCCAGGTACTTGCCGCGGCCCCACTTCACCAGCTTGCGCATCAGCTGCCGGCCCAGGCCCTGGCCAATGAGGAAGCGGCTGATCAGGATCGCGTACTCGGCTTCACGGGTACCGGGGATGATCGAGGCCCGGGCGACCGCGCCGACCACCGCCTCACCGGCGGGGAGGGATTCGGCAGCGACCAGGGTGATCTCGGTCTTGGGATTCGGGTGGGTCAGGCGCTGGGTGGTTTCCGGCGAAAGCTCGGTCACCGCCTGCAGGAAACGATCACGGATTTCTTCCGGCCCGAACAGGCTGAACGCCGCTTGCAGCGGTGCGCCATCTTCCGGGCGGATGGGGCGGATCAGCAGCTCGTGGCCGCTGGGAGCCTTGAAGATCTCATGCCAGGGCGGCATGCGGTTGCGAGTGGCCATACCGGGTGATTCCTTGGTGGTCCATCGATTGTGGCATCACCGGGGCTGCATTCCGTGAACGAAAGGCTCACGGCGGTACAGCCTCGTGAAGGCCGTTATTCGGGTGCTTTGAGCCAATCCAGGCGGGTGCTGGCCCCGGGTTCACCCAGGTGCTGGCGCAGCGCCGGCAGGGCCGGGCCGACCACCCGGTCGAACTGCCAGGGCGGGTTGAGCAGCAGCATGCCGCTGCCGTTGAGGCGCAGCGGTGAGTCGTCCGGGCGCACCAGGAACTCGATCGTCATCGCCGATTTCACCGGCAGGGCGGTGGCCTTGCGCAGGAAATGCAGGATGGTGCGGCGCTGCTTGATCGGGAACCAGACGGCACACGTGGCCTGCGGCCAGCGCGCCAGGGTCTCGCCCAGCGCGGCCAGGACCGCCTGGTATTCGGCGTCCTGGGCCTCGTAGGGCGGGTCGATCAGCACCAGGCCACGGCCGATCTTGCTGCCGTTGAACTTCGGCGGCAGCAGCGAACGCAGCAGCGCATAGCCATCGCCCGCCCGCACGTCGACGCGGCTGTCATGGGCGAACAGGGCCTTCAGCGTGGCCGTTTCGGCTTCCTGCAGCTCACAGACCGCCATGCGGTCCTGCGCACGCATCGCCTGCGCGCTCAACAGCGGCGAGCCGGGGTAGTTGGTCAGCGCGCCGACCGGATTGTCGGCCTGCACCGCCTTCAGGTAGCGCTCGACCACCTCGGGCAGCTTGGGCTGGGCCATCAAGCGCATGATCCCGGACTCGGCCTCCAGGGTCTTGCGGCTCTCTTCGCTGGCCAGCAGGTAGCGGCCGGCACCGCCGTGGGTGTCGAGCACGAAGAACGGGCTGTCCTTGCGCTTGAAGCTGTCGATCAGGGCCAGCTGCACGATGTGCTTGAGCACATCGGCGTGGTTGCCGGCATGGAAGGCGTGGCGATAGTTCATGGGCGGCAGTGTACGGGGCGGCGGCCGCAGCGGCTATGCTGCGCGCCATGACAGCTCCTGTTGCCCATGTCCTGGTGGTCGAGGACGAAGCCGCCATCGCCGAAACCGTGCTCTATGCGCTGCGCAGCGAGGGCTATGCCGCCAGTCACTGCCTGTTGGGCGGTGAGGCCCTGCAGCGGCTGCAGGCCGGCGATATCGATGTGCTGGTGCTGGACGTGGGCCTGCCCGATCTCGGCGGCTTCGAGGTCTGCCGGCGGCTGCGTGCACAGCCGGGGCCGGCGGCGCAGCTGCCGGTGATCTTCCTGACCGCGCGCAACGACGAAGTGGACCGCGTGCTCGGCCTGGAGCTGGGCGCCGACGACTACATGACCAAGCCGTTCTCGCCGCGCGAGCTGGTGGCACGGGTGCGTGCACGCCTGCGCCGTGCGGCGCCGGTCGTCGCAGCGCCCAGCGCCGATGCGGGCTGGCAGGAACATGGCGCGTTCGCCATCGACCGCGAAGGCCGGCGCATCCGCTTCCGCGGACAGGCGCTGGACCTCACCCGCTACGAGTACGCACTGTTGGAAGCATTGCTGCAGCGCCCGGGTGCCATCCTCAGCCGCGCGCAGTTGATGGACCGGGGCTGGGACAGCAGTGCCGACAGTGCCGACCGCACCGTCGACACCCATGTAAAGACGCTGCGCGCCAAGCTGCGAGCGGCTGGGGCCAGCGACGATCCTATCCGCACCCACCGTGGCCTCGGCTACGCGCTGGAGGTCTAGCCGATGCGCCTGGTGCTGAAGCTGTTCCTCGGCTTCTTCCTGATCACCGGCATCGCGGCCTTCTTCGTGATGCGCGTGTTCGTCAACGAAGTGAAGCCGGGTGTGCGCCAGGCGATGGAATCGACCCTGGTTGACGCGGCCAACGTGCTGGCCGAGATGGCCGCCGCCGACGTCAAGGACGGCACCATCCGCAGCGGCAGCTTCACCCGCAACCTGGCCAAGGCACGGCAGCGCGACCTGAAGTCGATGGTCTGGCGTTTTCCCAAGCGCTCGCTGGATTACCGGGTGACCATCACCGATGCCAAGGGCATCGTCATCTACGACTCGCTGGGCCGTGACCTGGGGCGCGACAATTCGCGCTGGAACGATGTCTACCGCACCCTGCGTGGCGAGTACGGTGCGCGTTCCAGCCCCGAGATTCCGGGCGAGGAAGGCGATACGGTGATGCATGTGGCGGCGCCGGTGTACGATCCGGCCGACGGCCGCACCCTGATCGGCGTGCTCAGCCTGGCCCAGCCGAACCGCAGCATCGATCCGTTCATCGCTGCCAGCCAACGCGCCATCATCGAGCGCGGTGCGTGGCTGATCGGGCTGTCGGCGCTGGTCGGCGTGCTGGTGACGATGTGGCTGACCACCGGCCTCGGCCAGCTCAGCCGCTATGCACGCGCGGTCAGCGCGGGCGAACCGGTGCCACCACCACGGCGTCGCCGCGACGAGATCGGCGATCTCGGCCAGGCGCTGGAAACGATGCGCCAGAAGCTCGAAGGCAAGGCCTACGTCGAGCAGTACGTGCAGTCGCTGACGCACGAGATGAAGAGCCCGCTGGCGGCGATCCGCGGTGCCGCCGAACTGCTGCAGGAGCCATTGCCGGAGGCTGATCGCGTGCATTTCGCCCGCAGCATCGTCGACCAGCAGGAGCGGCTGACCGAGACCATCGACAAGCTGCTGGCGCTGGCCGAAGTGGAACAGCACGGCTGGCTGCAGACGCGTGACCCGATCGCGCTGCCGGCATTGCTGGCCGATGCGGCGGCGGCCGCGCAGGTGCGCGCGCAGGCGGCCGGCGTGCAGGTCCGCATCGGCAGCGTGCCCGACCTGCGGGTGCAGGGCGACGCCTACCTGCTGCGGCAGGCACTGCACAACCTGATCGACAACGCGATTGCCTTCTCGCCGGCCGGCGCGGAGATCGCGCTGCAGGCCGAGGTGGACGGGCAGGGCGTGCGCCTGCAGGTGGCCGACCGTGGCGCCGGCATTCCCGACTACGCGCGTGAGCGGGTGTTCGAGCGCTTCTATTCGCTGGCCCGCCCCGGCAGCGGGCGGCGCAGCTCCGGCCTGGGCCTGCCGTTCGTGCAGGAGGTCGCGCGCCTGCATGATGGGCGCGCCAGCGTGGATATCCGCGAGGGCGGCGGCACCGTGGCCAGCCTGTGGCTGCCTTTGGGTGTGCCAGGCCAGCGCCCGCGCCGCTGACTTCACACTCGCTTCAAATTCGCCACAAACCCTGCTCACCGCGGCGGTCCATCCTGCAGCCCTCTCCAACGAGGATGGACCATGAAATCCCTGAAGATGCTGCTGCGGTTCGCCATTGTCGGCGGGCTGATCCTGCTGCTGCTGGTGCCGCTGACCATGATCCGCGGGGTCATCAACGAACGCAGCGCGTACCGCGACGAGGCCTTCTCGCGGGTGGCCGACAGCCGCGCCGGTGCACAGCAGCTGGTGGGCCCGGTGCGGGTGGTGCCGTGGGTGGAACGCAAGCAGGTTGAACTGGTCGACCCGCTGGGCGTCAAGAAGACCGAGGTGCAGGTCACCGAGGGGCACTGGCTGCAGATGCCAGCGTCGCTGGAGGTGGGCGGCGAGATGCTGCCGAGCCAGCGTGAGGTCGGCCTGTTCAAGGTGCCGGTATACAGCTGGAACGGCCAGATGAAGGCGACGTTCGCTGCAGACGACTATCCGGTGAAGGCCGGCCGCAGCTACGGCCAGCCGTATGTGGCGGTGGGCATTTCCGATGTGCGTGGCCTGGTCGGTACGCCGAACCTGCGCGTGGATGGCAAGCAGCTGCGCCTGCTGCCGGGGGTTGGTGCGGCCAGCGAGGTGGGCCGCGGTCTGCATGCACCGGTGGCCGGATTCGCCGAAGACCATGGCGGCACGCTGGCTGCCAGCACCGTCGAACTCGAGCTGCGCCTGGATGGCAGCCGCATGCTGTCGGTGGTGCCGGTGGGCGATGACACCAAGATCGCACTGCGTTCGAGCTGGCCGCATCCGTCATTCAGCGGTGCGTTCCTGCCCAACGAGCGTCGCGTCGACGCACAGGGCTTCGATGCGCGCTGGGCGGTGTCTTCGCTGGCCTCCGATGCACAGCGACAGCTGCGCAATGATGGTGCGGTCGAGTCGCAGGCGGTGACGGTGTCGCTGGTTGATCCGGTCGATGCCTACACCCAGGCCGACCGTGCCTCGAAATACGGCGTGCTGTTCGTGCTGCTCACCTTCGTCGGCTTCATCCTGTTCGAGCTGATCAGGTCGCTGCGCATCCACCCGCTGCAGTACCTCATGGTGGGCCTGGCGCTGGCGATCTTCTTCCTGCTGCTGATCAGCCTGTCCGAGCACATCGCGTTCTGGAAGGCCTATCTGGTCTCGGCGGTGGCCTGTATCGGCCTGCAGGCGGTGTACCTGGCCAACGTGCTGGGCCACTGGAAGCGCGGCCTCGGCTTCGCTGCGCTGCTGACCGTGTTGTATGGCGCGCTGTATGGCCTGCTGGTGTCGGAGAACAACGCGCTGCTGATGGGTTCACTGCTGCTGTTCGTGATCCTGGCGCTGGCGATGTGGGTGACCCGCCGGGTGGACTGGTACGCGCTTGGCGCGGAACTGAAGTAAGGAGCACGTCATGAGCTGGCGCCAGGGATTGCGGCAACGGGCACGGCAGGGCATTCCGGCCCTGCTGGAAGTGGATGCGCTGCTGCAGGCACATGGCGTGCTGGCGGCCCTGCCGGGGGCACGGATCGCCCCCGGCCTGGTCCGCTTCCAGCTGGCGGCGGCGACCTGCGAGGGACTGCAGGGCAAGGGGCTGGGCTGGCTGCAGGACGCGCGGCAGGGACGCGGCGCGCTGGCTGGCCGGGTGCCGCGCTACCGGCCATGGAAGGCCGGGGCGGAGGCGCTGGCCGAAATCGGCATCGGCGGCCTGCCCGAGGACTGGCCCGCACATGCGTCGGTGTACGGCTGCAGCAGCATCGACCGGCGGCACTGGTTGCTGCTGCTGCCGGAGCGGGCGCAGCTGTGGCTGGGATGGAGTGGATGAGGTGGCGTGGCAGGTGCGAACCAACCACTCTCCTGTGGCTGCGAACCAACCACTCTCCTGTGGATGCGAACCAACCACTCTCCTGTGGATGCGAACCTTGGTTCGCACGCTTCCGCGCTGTCCATGACCGATGGGACGGTATCGGCGCGCCCCTGCTGGCTAGACTCGATGGGTTGATGATCGAGCCGAAGGGCAGGGGTGCGATGTGATGAAGTGGGGCATGCTGGCGGTCGCGCTGGCGATGGGTGGCAATGCAGGCGCGCAGCAGCGCGAGCCGGTGGACCTGGACATGGTCAGCCGCATCCGCCAGGAGGCCTTCCACCGTTCGCAGGTGATGGACACCTTCAGCTACCTCACCGAACGCATCGGCCCGCGACTGACCAACTCGCCGGCGATGGGCCGCGCCAATGCGTGGACCCGCGGCAAGTTCAACGAATGGAAGCTGGACAACGTCCACGACGAAGCCTTCGACGACTTCGGCCGTGGCTGGGAGTTCACCTCGGCCAGCGTGGAGATGCTGGGTGACCGTGTACAGCCGCTGCATGCACTGCCGAAGGCGTGGACGCCGGGCACCAAGGGACCGGTTGAAGGCGAACTGGTGCAGGTCGAGATCAAGAAGCTCGAAGACATCGAGAAGTACCGCGGCAAGCTGCGCGGCAAGATCCTGCTGCTCGGCGAGGCGCGCGAATACAAGCGCGGCACCGAGCCCGATTCGCACCGCCACGACGCCACCTCGCTGGAAGGCCTGCAGGAGTTCACCCTGCCCAAGGACAAGGACGCCACCGCCGAGCGTGCCAAGCGGGTCAAGGAGTACCAGGAACGCCAGCAGCTGGCGACCAGGGTCGATGCGTTCTTCGTCGAAGAAGGCGCGCTGGCCTCGATCAGCATCAGCAGCTGGGACAATGGCATCATCCGCGTTGCCGGCGGCGGCTCGCGCAAGGCCGGTGAGTCGGTGGGCATCCCCGAGCTGGCGATGATCAGCGAACACTTCAATCCGCTGGTGCGCGCGCTGGAGGCCAAGCAGACCGTGCGCCTGCGCGTGGATGTGGCCGCGCGCTTCACCGACGAGGCCGACCAGCCCGGCTACAACACGCTGGCGGAGATCCGTGGCAGCAGCAGGCCCGATGAAGTGGTGATGATCGGCGCACACCTGGATTCCTGGCACAGTGGTACCGGTGCGGCCGACAACGCGGCCGGCGTGGCGGTGATGATGGAAGCGATGCGCATCCTCAAGGCCACCGGCGCCAAGCCCAAGCGCACCATCCGCGTGGCGCTGTGGAGCGGCGAGGAGCAGGGCCTGATCGGCTCGCAGGCCTATGTGGCCAAGCACTTCGGCCGTTTCCCGGAACCCACCGACCCGGCGCAGAAGGCGCTGCCGGCCTCGCTGCGCGAACCAACCGGCGCGCTGCAGAAGACCCGCGACTACGGCAAGTTCCAGGTCTACTTCAACATGGACAACGGCTCTGGCCGCTTCCGTGGCATCTATGCACAGGAAAACCTCGCGGCGATGCCGATCTTCGAAGCCTGGCTGGCCCCGTTCCATGACGTGGGCGCTACCACCGTGGCCACCCGCAACACCGGCAGCACCGACCACATCAGCTTCGACCGCATCGGCCTGCCGGGCTTCCAGTTCATCCAGGACCGGCTGGACTACTTCACCAATGTCCACCACAGCCACCTGGACACCTGGGACCACGCCGAACCGGAAGACCTGAAGCAGGCCGCGGCCATCGTCGCCTCGTTCGCCTACAACGCCGCGATGCGCGAGCAGTCCTTCCCGCGCAAGGTAGAACCGTAAAAGGGGACGGAGGGGATTAAGTCGTTTCTCCCCTCCGTTTCCCGGTTGCAGGCCCAGCGGCTGGGCAATCGCGACTTAATCCCCTCCGTCCCCTTTTTCCGTCGGGGGCGGCGGGCTGGTAAAATCGGGGGATTCCCGTTCCTCGAGCCGTCCATGACCTGCCGCACCCGCTTCGCCCCCAGCCCCACCGGTTACCTGCACATCGGCGGTGCCCGCACTGCGTTGTACTGCTGGCTGGAGGCCCGCCACCGTGGCGGCGAGTTCGTGCTGCGCATCGAGGACACCGACCGTGAACGCAGCACCCAGGGCGCGATCGACGCGATCCTGGAGGCGATGGAGTGGCTGGGCCTGGATTACGACGAGGGCCCGATCTACCAGACCGACCGCGTCGCCCGTTACCAGGAAGTGGCCGAGCAGCTGATCGCCGACGGCAAGGCCTACTACGCCTACGAAACCCGCGAAGAGCTGGACGCGATGCGCGAGGCCGCCATGGCCAGGCAGGAGAAGCCGCGCTACAACGGCGCTGCACGCGAACTGGGCCTGCCGCGCAAGGACGACCCGAACCGCGTCATCCGCTTCAAGAACCCGCTGCAAGGCACGGTGGTGTTCGACGACCTGATCAAGGGCCGCATCGAGATCGCCAACAGCGAGCTGGATGACATGGTCATCTTCCGCCCGGACGGCTACCCCACCTACAACTTCGCGGTGGTGGTGGATGACTGGGACATGGGCATCACCGAGGTCATCCGCGGCGACGACCACATCAACAACACCCCGCGCCAGATCAACCTGTACGAAGGCATCGGCGCGCCGGTGCCGAAGTTCGGCCACATGCCGATGATCCTGGACGAGCAGGGCGCCAAGCTGTCCAAGCGCACCGGCGCGGCCGACGTGATGCAGTACAAGGACGCCGGCTACCTGCCGGACGCGCTGCTGAGCTACCTGGCCCGCCTGGGCTGGTCGCACGGTGACCAGGAGCTGTTCAGCCGCCAGGAGCTGATCGACCTGTTCGACGTGAAGGACTGCAACTCCAAGGCCTCGCGCCTGGACATGGCCAAGCTGGGCTGGGTCAACCAGCACTTCCTGAAGACCGAGGATGTGGCCGCGATCGTGCCGCACCTGGTCTACCAGCTGCAGAAGCTGGGCCTGGACGTGGCCGCCGGCCCCGCCCCGGAGGACGTGGTGATCGCCCTGCGTGAACGCGTGCAGACCCTGAAGGAAATGGCCGAGAAGGCGGTGGTCTGGTACCAGCCGCTGACCGAGTACGACGAAGCGGCGGTGGCCAAGCACTTCAAGGCCGGTGCCGAGGTGGCGCTGGGCAAGGCCCGCGAACTGCTGGCGGCGCTGCCGGAGTGGACCGCCGAATCGGTGGGCGTGGCCCTGCACGACGTCGCCGCCGCGCTGGAGATCGGCATGGGCAAGGTCGCCCAGCCGTTGCGCGTGGCCATCACCGGCACCCAGGTCAGTCCTGACATTTCCCATACCGTGTACCTGGCCGGCCGCGAGCAGGCCTTGAAACGCATTGATGTGGCCATCACCAAGGTAGCAACGGCCTGAGGCATCCTTGCCAGGCCCGAACCGGAGAACACGCATGCCCGCCAAGACCGCCACTGCCTGTACCGCCCCGCACCACCACGTCCATGACGCGTCGGATTTCGTGGCGGTGGTCGAGCGTGTCTCGCGCGAACGCGGGCTGCGCCTGACCCCGATCCGCGCCAACGTGCTGAAGCTGATCGCCGAGGCCGGCAAGCCGGTCAAGGCCTACGAGCTGCTGGAATGGGTGCGCAACGGCAAGGGCGTGGGCGCTGATGCCCCGCCCACCGTATACCGCGCGCTGGACTTCCTGATGGCCAATGGCTTCGTGCACAAGCTGGAGTCGGTGAATGCCTTCGTGGCCTGCCACCATCCCAGCAGTGCCGCGCACTCGGTGCCGTTCCTGATCTGCAACAGCTGCCACAGCGCGGTGGAACTGGAAGACCGCGAGATCGTCACCCAGCTGGAGAAGCGCGCCAAGGAGCTGGGCTTCCAGCCGCAGGCGCAGACCCTGGAAGTGCACGGCCTCTGCGCGCGCTGCGCCGGGTAACGCAACGGTAGTGCCGGCCGCTGGCCGGCATGAGGAGCGGGGTCGGATCCCTTTGCCATTGGCAAAGGGATCCGACCCCATTTCACAGGCGCTGCCGCAGCCGCTTCAGCACCACCTTGCGCGCAGCCATCAGCTCCGCATCCTCCAGTGCCAGCGACTGCAGCCAGTCCAGCGCTCCAGCCACAGACGCACCGCGCGCGGCATACAGCGCCAGGCTCCGCCCATGCGCCGTCGGCGCCTGCTCGCATGCGCGCCGAACCACCTGCAGCAGCGACTGCTGGGTAGGGGCCGGCACTACGACGCCATTGTCGAACGACAGCAGCACGTTAAGCGCCGCCAGCGCCCGCCAAGGCGCCAACATCGGATCAGCTTGGTTGAAATCGGCCCGTTGGCAGAACGCCAGAAGCGCGTCTACCGATGCTTCGCTACGCACTTCTTCCAGCACCGCGATGGCATAGGTCGCCATCGGCACGTCATCCAGCAGCGGGCGCAGCCCCGCCACCCCACCGTACCCGAAGGCCGCACACGCCCGCGCCCACGGCGCCATCGGCGCGAAGTGCGTGCCATCGGCGTTGTACTGGAATGCCTCGCGCCAGCCGTGCAGCGCACACAGGCGCTCGATCTCGGCCGCACCGTCGCTGCCGTGTTCAAGCACGAAGCGGATCAGGTCCTCTACTTCGATGGCGCCGCCATGTTCCAGCGGCGCAGGCCCCTTGGCCGCCTTGCTGGCCAGTGCGTTGAATTTCATGATGTCCGATTGTTCGTGGGGCAAAGCAGTCGAGCATGGCTCGACGCTACAAAGAAAAGAGTGGAGCACAGGCTCCGCCTTTGATTCCATCCCTTTGAGTCACGTGGCTGACGCGCACGGAACCTGTCCGGCGCCGGGGGAGCAAGCTCGACGCGACCGGGCCCATGCCTCAGTCCATCGGCTTGGACCGGGTATCCACCCGCACGATCACCGACATGCCTGGACGCAGCTGTGCCGCCAGCGCCTGGCCCTCGTTGATCGAAATCCGCACTGGCAGCCGCTGCACCACCTTGGTGAAATTGCCGCTGGCGTTGTCAGGGCGCAGCACGCTGAACTCCGAACCTGTGGCGGGTGCGATCTCCTGCACGCGGCCGCGCAGCACCTGGCCCTGGAACGCGTCCACCGAGAACGTGGCCGGCTGGCCGATCGCCATGCCCCAGGTCTGGCCTTCCTTGTAGTTGGCCACCACCCATAGCGTGTCAGGCACCAGGAACAACAGCTGTGAACCGGCGGCGACGTACTGGCCCACGCGCACGCTGGCTTCGCTGATCTGGCCGTTGCGCGGCGCATGGATCACCGTGTTGGCCAGGTCGATGCGCGCCAGTTCCAGCTGTGCCTGTGCGCTCTCCACCTGGGCCTCCAGGCTCTTGCGCGCCACCTGGGTCGACACCAGCGTTTCCTCGGCGATGCGGATCTGCGCCTGCGACTGCTGCACGCTGGCCTGTGCGGAGGCCTGGGTGGTGCGGAACTTGTCGCGGTCGTTGATCGATACCAGCTGCTGCGCTGCCAGCTCCTCATAGCGCTTGGTCTCGTTGCGCGAGCGCTGCAGCTCGGCCTGGCCCGCCGACAGCGTGGCGTGCGCCGAGGCGATCTGCGCACGGTTCTGGGCCTGCGACTGGTCGGAGTTGGCCAGGGCCGCGCGTGCGCTGTCCAGCGTCGCCTGTGCCTGGGCGACGCGCTGCGCGTAGATGCGGTCATCGATGCGCAGCAGTGGCTCGCCCTCCTTCACGTGCTGGAAATCCTTCACCAGCACTTCGGTCACGTAGCCGTTCACCTGTGGCGCCATCACCGTGATCTGTCCGCGTACATAAGCGTTGTCGGTCACCATCACGCTGCTGGTGAACGGCCACAGGTGCCAGGCGCGCAGGATCAGTGCAATGCCCAGCAAGGCCACCACCACCATCACCACCACGCTGCGCGCGCTGGGCTTGAGGTACTTCGGCGCGACCGCAGGTTCTACCGGCGTGGGCGCGGGCGCCGCGTCGGTCGGTGGCGGAGGGGTCACGTTGTCGGTGTCGTCGGGTCGGGGCGGGACGGGAGGCATCGGGGGGACTCAGCGGGGCGCGGCCGGCGTGGCCGCAGCGGGGGAAGTGGGGTGGCGCTTGCGCCATTGCTTGAGCACGGCGGTGCGCAGCGACAGCAGCAGCAACCAGCACAGGAAGCCGATCGCCAGCCATCCGCTCAGCGTGAACACGTCATTGAAGCCTCGCACATTGGCTTCGCGGCGCGTGGTCTGCGCCAGCTGCGCGCTGCCCTGCGCGCTGCGCAGCACCGGGTCGGTGATCTGTGCGCTGTACAGCTGCTGCTGGAGGCGCAGGCGTTGCGCCACCACCGGGTCGGCCGGGTCGAGCTGGCTGGTCAATGCACTGGAGTACAGCTGCTCGCGGTGCAGCTGGAAGGTGCCCAGCACCGCCGAGCCGGCCAGGCCACCCAGCGTCTGTGTGATCGACAGCGTCACCAGGAAGGTGATCATGTGGTCCACGCCCTGTTTCAGCGCGGCGGAAATGCCGAGCATGATCAACGGGCCCATGAACATGCCGGCACCCACCGAGGCCAGGAACTGGCTGACGTAGAAGTCGTGCGGCCGATCCATGCTGGTGCGGTGCTGATCGAAGAAGGCGGCAGCGCCGAGCAGCAGGATCGCCATCAGCAGCTGGGCGATCAGCCGCTTCGGGCCGAACGTCAGCGAGGCACCGGCGATGCCGGTGACCACGCCCGCGAGGATCACTACGAACAGCGGGCGCATCTGGTCCGGGCCCATGCCCAGCGTGCGCATCAGGTTGACCACGCCATAGGACTGCTCGGTGGTCAGGAAGCGGATCAGGAACGCGCCGACGATGAAGTGCAGCACCGGCAGCTTCGACAGCCAGCGGATCTGCAGCAGCGGATTGCGTCGGTAGTGTTCGATGATGAAGGCGGTGGTGGAGAGCACGATCGAGGCGACCAGCGCCCAGCCCAGCCACGGTGTGTTGAGCCACCAGCGCGTGTAGCCCTGCGCCAGTACGATCACCAGCAGCGCGACAGCCGGCGCAAGCAGGGCGAAGGTGAGGAAGTCCAGTGGCTCGAAGGCTTTCACCTGGATGCCGGGCGGCAGCTTCAGCACCACCACTGCCGCGAACGCGCACAGTGCCAGCCCGGCTTCGAATGAGTAGAGCTGGTGCCATTGGCCGGTATCGACCAGGCCCGGCGAGACGATCCAGGCGATCGGCACCGCCAGCTGCGAGAGGCCGACACCAACCACCAGCAGGTTGCCGGTGAAGCGGCGTGGCAGTGCCTGCAGCATGTACAGCGTGCCCAGTGTCGAACAGGCCGCACCGGCGAAGCCGCTGGCGGCACGGGTCAGCATCGTGGTCTCGAAGCTGCCGACGAACAGGTGCAGCACCGCCAGCGCCGCATACAGGCCTAGGCCGATCTCGGCGAACAGGCGGATGCCGTACTGCTGGCGGAACTTGAAGGCCAGCAGGTTGGCCGTGACGTTGACCATTGCATAAGCCGCCACCAGCCAGCTGCCCTGGGTCGGGGTCAGTGCCAGCTGGCCCTGCAGGAAGGGCAGGTTGGCGGTGACCAGCGCATTGCCAAGGCCACCGGTGATCGCCACCAGCAGCGACACCAGTGCATAGGCCACGCGTCGATAGGGGGGATGCCAGGGCATCGAAGCCGAACCGGGCATGGTCGGCTTCTCGTGCTCCTCCCAATCCGGAACCGGCTTCAGATACGGCTGGACCATCAGCGGGCCTCGCTGGTTGCTCCCTGGAGACCCCCGCGCAGCAGCTGCAGGGCACGCCCGGCCAGGTGGGCGCGCTCGTCGCGGGTCTTGCCGCGCAGGGCTGCGCCCAGCATGCCCGAGATCAGTGAAATATCCGTCTTTTCCAGGTCGGCCCGGCACAGGCCAGCGGCCTTGGCACGGGCGATCGGCGCTTCCAGCAGGTCGCGCACGGTCTCGCGCGCGGTACGCATGGCCGGCACGTCCGAATCCACCGCGCGCCAGTAATCGGCGAGGGCAGGCGAATCGATGATGCGCTGGGCCATACCCTCGAACACTTCGAACAGAGCGTCGTCGCGGTCGCCGAGCTGTTCGACCTGGCGTCGGATGCGGTCGACCGTACGTTGCAGCAGCGCCTGGATCAGCGCGGTGCGGTCGGGGAAGTTGCGGTACAGGGTCGCGCGGCCCACCTGGGCGCGTTCGACCACCAGATCCAGCGGGGCAGTGACGCCATGTTGGCCGAACACATGATCGGCGGCATCGAGGATGAGGGCACGGCGGGCAGCAGCATCGGCACGTTGGGCAGTCATGGGATTATTGTCGGACAAAAGTGTCCGTTTAGCGAGACATTGAGTGACGGGATTGTCCGGTTGTTGTCGTACGCACATCTTTGTGACGAATGCGTGATGGTGCGGGGCGAAATGAAAACGGGGGCCCGAAGGCCCCCGTGGGAAGGTGTGGGATCAGAGCCCTTTCCTTCGGAAAGGGATCCGACCCTGCCGCGCGCGATCAGAAGAACGCGCGGATGCCGAATGCGACACCACGGCCCGGCAGCGGCGAGTAGTCGCGCAGCAGCGAGGTGTGCGGGCGCACTTCGCGGTTGGTCAGGTTGCTGCCATCCAGGAACACTTCGTAGCTGTTGCTCGCGTTGCGATCCCAGCGGTAGGCCAGATGCGCGTCGACCAGGGTGTAGCCGTCGCTCGGCGCTTCGTTCTGGGCGACATCCTTCTGGCGGCTGTAGCGGACCGCACCGACCGAGGCGCGCCAGCCGTCCTTCGACCAGCGCAGGTCGGCGCCGACGCGGGCCGGGGCGATGCGCGGCAGGTAGCCGGTGTTGGCCAGCTCCACCGAGTAGTTGTGGTTGTGGTCGCCATGCGGCACGGCAATGTCGAGGTTGCGGCTGCCGCTGCCATCCAGCTTGGCCTTCACGTAGTCGCCGAACAGGCGCAGATCCCAGTCACCGGCGCCGCCTTCGAACAGGTGCACCAGCGCTTCGGCTTCGGCACCGCGGAACACCGCATCCTGCTGGGTCCACGCACGAACCGGCAGGCCCTCGGTGACGCCGGTGTCGGCCAGGTAGATGAAGTCCTTGAACCTGGTCTGGTAGACCGACGCGGAGAAGTCCAGGCGTTCGCTGTGGGTGTGGATACCCAGTTCCACGCGCTGGCCGCGCTCGGTCTTCAAGTTGGCGTCGCCGATTTCCAGCGAGCGGGTGGCGATATGCGCGCCGGCGGCATACAGCTCTTCGTTGGTCGGTGCACGCTCGGAGCTGTCCACGCCGATGCGCAGGTCGACGGTGTCGTTGAGCTTCCAGATGCCGGCCGCAGACAGGTTGGTGGCGCCGAAGGTGCGGCGGCGATAGTCACCGGTCGGGTCCAGCTTGACCTGGTCGTGGCGGCCGCCCAGTTCCAGCTTGAACGGGCCGAACTGCTTTTCCTGCAGCACGAACAGGCCGATGTTCTTCGTGCCGGTATCCGGTACGAACGCCTCTTCGCCCTTGGCACCGAAATCACTGTTGCCGAACTGCAGGCCGAAGGCGCCGTCCCAGCCGCCGATCTGCTGCTGCACGGCTTCCAGGCGCGCCTCGATGCCACGGTTGGTGAAGCGGGTGGACGGCGTGCCGGCTTCCAGCTCCACGTGTTCGTAGTCGGTGTAGGCCACGCGTGCATTGATGTTCTTCAGGAACGAGACCGGGTTGTAGATGCCGGCCTTGGTCTCGAAGCGGTTCTGCACCATGTCGATGCGCACGTCATGCTCGTCGCCGCCTTCCTCTTCATCGCCATGGTCGTGGCCATGGTCATGGCCATGATCATCGCCATCGGCGTGCACGTGCGCACCATTGGGAATGCCGTAGTTGGTGCGATAGGTGCTGGCCGATACGCCGAAGTAGCCGCCTTCGCCCAGCCAGGTCGCGCCGACGCCACCGGCGCGGGTGCGGATCGAGCTGTTGTCGAGGCGGCCGCGGCGCGGCTCTTCGCCTTCCTCGCCCGCGTGCTCATGGTCGTGATCGTGATCGTGATGGTCTTCAAGGCTGTCGATCACTGCATAGCCGGGAATGCGGTAGTCGTCGCCGTTGCGGACCAGACCATCCACGTGCAGCACGACATTGCCGCTGACGCCATCGAGGCGGAACATGCCGCTCCGCTCGTTGTTCACCGAATTGCCGCGCAGCTCGGCGCGGCCGCTGAGCGGGCGCTCCGGCAGCTCGCGCGCGATGCGGCCATCCACCACATTGACCGCGCCACCGATGGCGCCACTGCCGAACAGCAGCGTGGCCGGGCCCTTCAGCACTTCGATCTGGTCGGCCAGGAACGGCTCGATGCTGGTGGCATGGTCGGCACTGACCGTGGACGCATCCATGTTGCCCATGCCGTTGGACAGCACGGCCACGCGCGGGCCTTCCTGGCCGCGGATGATCGGGCGGCCGACGCCCGGGCCGAAGAAGGTGCTCTGCACGCCGGGCAGCTTGGCCACGGTATCGCCGAGGGTGCCGGCCTTCTGCTCGTCCAGGCGTTCGCCGGCCAGCACCTCGACCGGGCGCGCCAGCGATTCGGCATCGCCCTGCAGCGGCGAGGCAGTCACCTGCACCGACGACAGTTCGGTCAGGTGGCGGTCACGATGAGCGCTGTCATCGCCGGCGGCAAAGGCAACCGAAGGCAGCAGGGCGGCGAGGGCCAGAGCAAGGGAATGCGGCTTCAACCGCGGGGTGTGGGCGGGCATGGAGCGGGTCCTTTGTTACAGTGTATCAATCGCTGGGCGCACGTATCCCGTCAGCGGGACAGGGGGAGGGAAACCGTGCGGGTCGAGGATGGATGTTATATTATTCCATAACGATTCGCCGACCCTGCTGGAAGTCATGTCCCTGTCCTCACGCCTGCGCCACCTGCTAGACCGTTTCGGCGCCACCGGTTCGATGCTGTGCGCAGTGCACTGCGCGGTGATCCCCGTGCTGCTGGCGGCGGCGCCGTCGCTGGGCCTGTCGTTCTGGCTGAGCGATGGGGTGGAACAGGCGCTGGTGGTGTTCGTCACCCTGCTCGGATTGTTCAGCCTGGTCTGGGGCTACCGCCGGCACGGTGCGCTGCGTGCGCTGGGCTTCCTGATTCCCGGCCTGGTGGCGTTGTGGGCCGGCGTGCTGTACGACCCGCTGCACCACAATGCGGTGCCACACGCGGTGGTGATGACCATCGGCGGCCTGCTGGTGGGAGTCGCCCATCTGGTCAACCTGCGCCTCAACCACGGTCACGTGCACGACGCCAGCTGCGCGCACTAGGCGCTCCGTGATAGGATTTTCGATCGTGCGCGGGGGCGCCCAGCAAGGCGGCCCCGCCGAACCCGTGTCAGTACGGGGTAACCAGATTTCACATTTGAGGAGTTGAAGACATGGGTAAGGGTGACCGCAAGACCGCCAAGGGCAAGCGCTACAACGCCAGCTACGGCAACGCCCGTTCGCACACCGCGAGCAAGGTCGCCGTAGGCGCCGCTGCTCCGGTTGCCAAGAAGACCGTGGCCAAGGCTCCGGCGAAGAAGGCTGTGGCGAAGAAGGCCGTCGCCAAGGCCTGATCCGGCCCAGGCCGGTTCAACGAAAAACGCGGCGCCTGGCGCCGCGTTTTTTTGTGCCCGCGCGAAGGCCGGCACACGATTCTATGTAGAGCCGAGCCCATGCTCGGCTGCATTCGGCCAGCCGAGCATGGGCTCGGCTCTACAGGAGCGTCAGCGCAGGGTTTTCTTCAGCGTTTCCGGATTGCCATCGTTCGGCGCGGCCGGCACCTGCAGCAGGTGCGCCAGCAGTGGGTAGACGTCGACATTGTCGAAGCCGTCGATCACCAGGCCCTGGCGGAACGACGGGCCGCTGGCCACGAACACCGCGCGCATGGAGGGCAGGGCATTGTCGTAGCCATGCGAGCCGCGATCCTGATGATCTCGCTTGGCGATCTTTTCCTGATGCAGGGCGTCCCAGCCTTCATCCATCATGCAGACAATGGCGGGAATGCGCGGGTGGGTGCCGTAGTGCAGCCGCGGCGGCAGGTTCTCTTTCTTCCAGCACTCGTAGTGCGCGTGACGACCGAGCAGGGCGCGCTCTGCGGCGGCCTCATGGCCAGCCACCGGCGCGAAGCCCACCGACTGGCCCTGGCTGACATTGCGCGCGATGGCCGGGGCGGCCATTGATTCGGTGGCGATCACCTGGCCGACCGGGACGCTGGCCATGCCATGGTCGGAAACCACGATCACGTTGGTGGTCGCGGCGAGGCCGCGCTGCTGCAGGCCATCGAGCACCTGGCCGACGATCTGGTCGGCGCGCACGATGGCGTCGGCATACTGCTTCGATTCGGGGCCGTAGTTGTGGCCGGCCTTGTCCACGTGTTCCATGTACAGCGTGGTCAGGCGGGGTGCATCGGCGTCGGTCTGTGCAAGCCAATCGAGCACGATGCCGGCGCGCTGCTCCAGCGGTTCCTTGCCGTCGTAGACGCGCCACTGGCTCGGGCGCACACCGCGGATTTCCGATTCGCTGCCCGGCCACGAGGTGGTGGCCGAACGAACCCCGGCGTTCTCGGCGCCGACCCAGATCGGTTCGCCGCCCCACCAGCCGCTGGTGGTGACCGCTTCGCGATTGCTCAGCTCGAACCGGCCCAGTGCTTCATCGTCCATGCTGTTGTTGACGATGCCGTGGTGGTCCGGGCGAAGGCCGGTGACGATGGTGTAGTGGTTGGGGAAGGTCAGCGAGGGATAGGACGGGGTCATCCAGCGTGCACGCACGCCGCCGTCGATCAGGCGCTGCAGGTTCGGGGTCAGGCCGCGATCGAGTGCGTCGGCGCGCAGGCCGTCGATCGAGATCAGCAGCAGCTTCGGCGGCGCGGCCGCAGCGACAGCGGTGGGAATGGAGGCGGTAGGGGCGGGCGCGGTGGTGCAGGCGGCCAATGGCAGCAGCAGCGCCAGCGCGCAGGTCAGGCGTACGGAAGTCATCCGCGCATGATAAGCCGGTGCAATGACGCGCCCAAGACACGGCGCGCTATCGCGCGCCGTGTCCGCGCATTTTTCCCTATCCCCGCGCCTGTCGGCGCGCCCCCTTCAACAAGAAGGGGGTTTTTCCCCAGACATATTCCTGATGATTCCATCCACGCATGGCGTGCATCTACCGTGTCGACCAAGGTCGACACCTACCCACAGCCGCGCAGAATGACGTTCGGACAGATCGCAGGAACCTGTCGAAGGCGGGGGGGGTCCGGTTGCAGGGGCGTGAGCGCCATGGATGGCGCGACCGAGCTTACAGGGACGTACTTGCAGCGTCCCCTGCAACCGGACCCACCCTGCCTCCGCGCAGGAAGCCCGCTGTTGCTGTTGCTCTAGCCTCTGCGGGTGCCGGGCGCAGCCCGGCAAACCCTCTCAGGCGAACAGCGGGGCCTGGCGTTGTTCCAGTCGCAGCAGCGCGGCCTTGGTTTCCAGGCCACCGCCGAAGCCGGTCAGTGCCCCGTTGCTGCCGATCACGCGATGGCAGGGCAGGATGATCGGCAGTGGATTGCGGCCATTGGCAGCGCCGACCGCGCGGGTCGCACTGGGCTGGCCCAGGTGCTGGGCCAGCTGCAGGTAGCTCCAGGTCTGACCGAACGGGATCAACGCCAGCGCCTGCCACACCCGCAGCTGGAACGGCGTGCCGCGTGGCGCCAGCTCCAGGTCGAAGCTGCAGCGTTCACCGTGCAGGAACTGCAACAGCTGCTCGCGTGCTTCCGGCAGCGCATCCGGCGCGTAGTGCCAGTCGTCGCGGCCGCGTGCCGGGTGGCGGTTTTCCGGGAACAGCACATGGGACAGGCCACGCTCGTCGCCGGCGATGGTCAGCACGCCGATCGGGCTGTCGAAACGGTCGAACAACAGGGTCATGTCGGTTCTCCAACGAAAGTGCCGGACAGGTGCCACAGGTGCAGCACGGCATAGGCGCGCCAGGGACGCCACGGCTGCGAGCGCGCTTCGGTCGCGCGTTCGCTCAGGCGCTGGCCCTGTGCGTGGCCGAGGACCTGCTGCAGCACCAGGTCGCCGGCAGGGAAGGCATCGGGCTGGCCGAGGCCACGCAAGGCGATGTACTGCGCGGTCCACGGACCAATGCCGGGCAGTGCCACGCAGCGCGCAACGAATTCCTCCAATGCCTGACCGGGCCCGAAGTCGAGCTGGCCGCTGGCGCAGGCGGCGGCCAGTGCGCGTACGGTGGCGGCGCGGCTGCGCGGCAGGCCGATCGATTCCAGCGGCGCCCCAGCCAGCACCTCGGGGGCGGGGAACTGGCGATCGAATTCCGACGGCATGCCCGGCAGGTGCGCGCCATAAGCATCGACCAGTCGCCGCGCAAAGGTCGTGGCTGCGGCAACGGTGACCTGCTGGCCGAGTACGGCGCGCACGCCGACCTCGAAGCCGTCCCAGCCGCCGGGTACGCGCAGGCCGGGGCGCTCGGCGATGCCACGCGCCAGCAAGGGTTCCTCATCCAGTGCGGCGTGGACCTGCTGCAGGTCGGCATCCAGATCGAACACGCGACGCACGCGGCGCACGATGTCGGGGATCAGGCGCGGATCGACCGCGCCCAGCTGCAGGCGCAGTTCCGGGCGCTTCGGGTCGGCGGTGACGCGCAGCAGGGTGGGGCGCTCCTGCGTGCCGAGCACGCGCTGGTAACTGTCTTCGCCGATCAGCTCGATGCCGGGCAGGCTGCGCTTGCGCAGGAAGGCCAGCATGCGCGGGAAATCCAGCGGTGGCCGGTATGCCAGACGCAGTACCAGGCAGCCGTCATCGGCGGCCAGCGGCTGGTGCTGGCGACGCAGCGCCGTCGGTGCCATGCCGCAGCCCTGCAGGAAGGCGGTATTGAAGCGGCGCAGGCTGTTGTAGCCGGCGGCCAGCGCGACGTCGGTCACCGGCAGCGTGGTCTCGGTCAGCAGCTGCTTGGCCAGCAGCAGGCGATGGGTGGCGTGGATCTGCCCCGGCGTCGCGCCCAGGTGTTCAACGAACAGGCGCTGCAGCTGGCGCGCGCTGAGGCCGAGCTTCGTTGCAAGATCGGCCACCGGCTGCTCCTGCAGGAAACCGCCATGGATCAGCGCGAGGGCGCGCTGCACGGTCTGCCCGGCCAGTGCCTGCTGGGCCTGCGGTGCCAGTTCGGGACGGCAGCGCAGGCACGGGCGGTAACCGGCTGCCGCAGCAGCGGCCGCAGTCGGGTAGTAAGTGATGTTGCGCGGCTTCGGTGGCGGTGCCGGGCACACGGGGCGGCAATAGATGCCGGTGCTGCGCACGGCGGTGAAGAACACGCCGTCGAAGCGTGCGTCGCGGGCCAGGCGGGCGCGGTCGCAGGCGGCGGTGTCGAGGGCGAGGGCGGTGTCCATGGCGCCAGTCTAGGCGTGTGCGGGCGGGGATACTCGCCGGATTCGGACATGGATGCTGGAGGGGGTTCTGGCAGGGCTTGCAGCCCTGCACCCGCCGAGGCCAGAGCAACAGCAACAGCGGGCTTCCTGCGGGTGGGCGGGGTGGGTCCGGTTGCAGGGGGCGCTGCAAGTACGTCCCTGTAAGCTCGGTCGCGCCATCCATGGCGCTCACGCCCCTGCAACCGGACCCACCCCGCCTTCGACAGGTTCCTGCGACCTGTTGGGACGGCGTTCCGCAATGCTGTTGGTGGGTGGCGACCTTGGTCGGCACGCTTTTTTCCCAAGGGTCAGAAGGGGTTCAGTGCCACGCGCTGAATGCGCGCCCTGGACGGGTAGACTGTGGCTCTTGCTCCCATGAATCCCGGTTGCCCGATGTCCGCCAAATTCCGCTGGTTGCCCCTGTTGTGCCTGGCCCTGGCGGGCTGCAGTCAGCTGGAGAATCCGGGCAATGTGACCGCTGCCGACAAGGCGGCGCGGGCGCCGGCCAGCGATGGCGAGAACATGGTGTCGATCAATGCGGCTGACGCACCGCCACCGCCGGCGCCGCCGCGCAGCCGGGCGGATCGGCCGTGGCCGCAGGCGCAGTTGGAGAATGGCCGCGCCTGGGTCAGCTGCAGTACCGAGTACGCCGGTGAGGCGGGCGATGGCGTCGAGCTGGAGGGCCTGCAGCGCGAGCAGATTGCCCAGGCCCTGGCGCCGTGTGCCGAGCGTGGTCTGATGCGGGTGCGTTACGCCGGCAAAATCAATCCGGGCTTCGCCGAAATGATGTGGCGACTTGCTGTGGTCGCCGATGAACAGAAGATCCACAAGCGCATCCTCGATCTGGACTCCAGCGGCGGCCAGGTGGAATCGGCGATCGTCGCCGGTGACAGCATCGGTGAATCGGGCTGGACCATCTGGGTGCGCGAGGGCTCGATCTGCCACAGCGCGTGCGTGTTCGTGCTGGCCGCCGGTGACAACCGCCTGCTGTCGGGCAAGGTCGGCATCCACCGCATGATGCGCATCAGTTCCAAGGCCACCTCGCGCGCCGAGCTCAACCGCGAGCTGCACGAGGTCTACGACAACGTAAAGGACTACCTGCAGCGCAACGGCGTGGCGGTGGGCGTGGCCGATCTGATGATGACGGTGCCCAACCGCAGCCTGCGCCTGCTGACGCCGGACGAACTACGCCAGTACGGTCTGGATGGCACCAACGCGGTGCAGGACGATCTGGAACGGATCAAGCAGATGCGCGCCTGCGGCGATGACTTCGTGCAGCGCAAGGACGCGTTCCTGATCGCCTTCGACCAGCAGTGCAAGCGCGAAGGCGCCGACATGGAATCGATCAACAGCTGCGGCCAGGCCCTGAAGCAGCGCTTCGGCTTCCCGGATGCGGTATGCCCGGAAGAGAGCCCGCTGTCGGAAATCGATGTGGCGACGCTGCCGCCGGCACCGTCCGAGCCGCCGCCGGTGGCCGAACAGGCCCCGGCCGCAACCGGCACGCCGGCTGCGCAGGCCGATGCGGCGGCGGTGGAAGGCAGCGCCCACGCGCGCTGACGAACGGCTCACTGCGCTGGCGTAGACTGCGGTTCTTTCCCGAGAACCGGCGGTGTCCATGAAGCGCGTGCTCCTGCTGCTGTCCCTGCTGCCCCTGACTGTATTGGCGCAGGCACCTGCGCCGGCCACGCCCGCCCCGGCGCCCGCGCGTCCGGCCCCGTCATCGCCGGCGGCTGCGAAACCGGCCACGGCCGGCGCTCCGGCGTTGACCGCCGCGCAGCAGGCCCAGGTGCAGAAGCAGGATGCGGAAATGGGCGCGGCCGCAGTGAAGGCCGCGCAGCTGGTTGATGCCAACCGCGCCGGCGAGTTGTGGGATGGCGCTTCGGCCGTCGCGCGCCGCGCAGTACCGAAGGCCGCCTTCGTCAGCCAGTTGACTACCGAGCGCACGCGCCTGGGCGCGCTGGCCGGGCGGGGCCAGCCGACCATCACCCGGGTCAAGTACAGCGCCGGTGCCGCTGTGCCGGAAGGGCTGTACATCAACGTCAGCTTCCCGACCCGTTTCGCCAACAGCGCGCAGCCAGTGCGCGAGCTGGTCTCGTTCCGTTTCGACGAGGACCAGGTGTGGCGCCTGGCCGGCTACAGCCTGCGTGCGTCTGCACCCTGAGGAGATGATCGATGGCAACTGAACTGACGATGCTGGCCTGGTCGGTGCTGCTGGGCTTTGTCTACATCTTCGCCACCTCCACCGTAGTCACCCGCGAGCGCGGGATGAAGTGGAATGCCTCGGCACGCGATGGCGATGCAAAGCCGGTCAGCGCGCTGGCCGGTCGCCTGCAGCGTGCGCAGGCCAACTTCCTGGAAACCTTCCCGTTCTTCGCTGCCGCCGCGATTGCGGTGGTGGTGGCCGGGCGCGGCAACGACACCACGGCACTGGCCGCGCAGGCCTACTTCTGGGCGCGCGTGATCTACCTGCCGCTGTATGCCGCGGGTGTGCCCTACGTGCGCAGCCTGGTCTGGGCGGTGTCGCTGCTGTCGATCCTGGCGCTGGTGTTCGCGTTGTTGTGATCCCGGCCTGATCCAGATCAAGGCCGGTCAGGTGCGCGGCGCTATGCTGGCCCGGACTGAATCAACGGCAGGAGGCGCGCATGCGCAGGATGGACGTGGTGGTGGTCGGCGCTGGACCGGCGGGTCTGTGCTTCGCACGCGCGCTGGCCGGCAGTGGCCTGCAGGTCGGGCTGGTCGAAGTTCAACCGCGCCAGGCCCTGGCCGAAGCCGCCTTCGATGGCCGTGAGATCGCGCTGACCCATGCCTCGCGGCAGAGCATGGAGCAGCTGGGGCTGTGGCAGCGCCTGCCGCAGGCCGAAGTCGCTGAACTGCGCGATGCCAAGGTGATGAACGGCGGCTCGCCGTTCGCGCTGACCTTCGCCAGCAGCCAGGTCGACGGCCAGCCGCTGGGCTGGCTGGTGCCCAACCATCTGATCCGCCGCGCTGCGTGGGATGCCGTGCAGGGGCAGGACGGCCTGGAACTGTTCGACGGGCGCAAGGTGCTGGGCGTGCAGGCCGATGCGCAGGGCCACGTGGTCACACTCGATGACGGCAGCCAACTGCACGCGCGCCTGCTGGTCGCCGCTGACAGCCGCTTCTCCGCCACCCGCCGCATGCTCGGCATCGGTGCGCAGATGCGCGACTTCGGCAAGTCGATGCTGGTGTGCCGCATGCAGGTCGAGCGCGACCATCACCACACCGCGTGGGAGTGGTTCGGCTACGGCCGCACCATGGCGCTGCTGCCACTCAACGAGGGCCAGGCATCGGCGGTGATCACGCTGCCGCCGCGGCAGATCGAGGAGCTGCTGGCGATGGATGAGGTGGCCTTCGGTGAGGCCATCAGCGGTTGCTTTGAGCACCGCCTGGGCCGGATGCAGCCGGTGGCCACGCCGCAGGCGTATCCGCTGGTGGGGGTGTACGCGCACCGTTTCGTCGGCGAGCGTTCGGCGCTGATCGGCGATGCCGCCGTCGGCATGCACCCGGTCACCGCGCATGGCTTCAACCTGGGACTGGCCAGCGCACAGCGGCTCGCACAGGGCATCGTCGCGCAGCAGCGACGTGGTGCCGACATTGCCGCCGTCGGCATGCTGGCCAGCTACCAGCGTGGTCACCGGCTGGCGTCGCGGCCGCTGTACGAGGCCACCAATGCAATCGCCAGCCTGTATACCGACGATCGTCGCCCGGCGCGGCTGCTGCGCGCGGCGGGCCTGCGTCTGGCACAAGGCGTGGCACCGTTCAGGCAGCTGATCGCCTCACACCTGACCCAGCGCGTGGCCTGAACCGGTTCAGATCAGCCCGTTCAGATCATCCGGCGGCCAGCACCCGGATCTGGCTGTCGGCGAATTCGACCACCTGGCCTGCGCGGATCTTGCAGGCCTTGCGCAGTTCGACTTCGCCATCGACCCGCACCTGGCCATCGCCGATGACCATCTTGGCCTCGCCGCCGCTGGTGACCAGGTCGGCCAGCTTGAGCAGCTGCTTGAGTTCGACGTAGTCACCGTCGAGGTCGAATTCGAGAATCTGCATGGAGCGGGGTTCCTGGGAAGAGGGCGCAGGCCAGTGGCCGGACCGGGGAAGAGGGCGCGTATTGTGCGCCAGCGCGGGGCATGACGGCACGCGCACGGAAAGCTGTACGCGTTGTTCAGGATCAATGCGGTATCATTCCGCTCTGAGCGAGTGAAATCTCCTCCGACCGAGCAGCGCCAGGGCACGCGATAAGAAGGGCGCCCAAAGCGCGGACCATCCCTTTTTTATCGCACTGCCAGGAAGACGGCAGTGCCTTCGGAGTTCCCCATGTCCCAAGATTCCCAAGCGCCGCTGCAGTTTGCGCAGCTCGGCCTGTCCGAGCCCGTGATGCAGGCAGTCACTGCCATCGGCTACGAAACCCCGTCGCCGATCCAGGCCGCCACCATCCCGGCGATGCTGGAAGGCCGCGACGTGCTGGGCCAGGCCCAGACTGGCACCGGCAAGACCGCTGCCTTCGCGCTGCCGGTACTGTCCAACATCGACCTGCAGCAGATCAAGCCGCAGGCCCTGATCCTGGCACCGACCCGCGAACTGGCCATCCAGGTTGCCGAGGCGTTCCAGTCCTATTCGTCGAAGATCCCGGGCTTCCGCGTGCTGCCGGTGTACGGCGGCCAGCCGTACGGCCAGCAGCTGTCGGCGCTGCGTCGCGGTGTGCACATCGTGGTCGGTACCCCCGGCCGCGTGATCGACCACCTGGACCGCAGCACCCTGGACCTGTCCGAGCTGAAGACGCTGGTGCTGGACGAAGCCGATGAAATGCTGCGCATGGGCTTCATCGACGACGTCGAAGCCGTGCTGAAGAAGCTGCCGGAGCAGCGCCAGGTGGCCCTGTTCTCGGCCACCATGCCGCCGCAGATCCGCCGCATCGCGCAGACCTACCTGCAGGACCCGGTGGAAGTGACCATCGCGGCCAAGACCACCACCTCGGCCAACATCCGCCAGCGTTACTGGTGGGTGAGCGGCATGCACAAGCTGGACGCGCTGACCCGCATCCTGGAAGTCGAGCCGTTCGACGCGATGATCATCTTCGCGCGTACCAAGGCCGGCACCGAAGAACTGGCCAGCAAGCTGCAGGCCCGTGGCCTGGCCGCTGCCGCGATCAACGGTGACATGCAGCAGGCCCAGCGTGAGCGCACCATCGCCATGCTGAAGGAAGGCAAGCTGGACATCCTGGTCGCCACCGACGTGGCTGCCCGCGGTCTGGACGTGGAGCGCATCAGCCACGTGCTGAACTACGACATCCCGTACGACACCGAAAGCTACGTGCACCGCATCGGCCGTACCGGTCGTGCCGGCCGCAGCGGCGAGGCGATCCTGTTCGCCACCCCGCGCGAGAAGGGCATGCTGCGCCAGATCGAGCGCGCCACCCGCCAGCCGATCGAAGAGATGCAGCTGCCGAGCGTGGAAGCGGTCAACGACACCCGCATCAACAAGTTCACCTCGCGCATCAGCGAAACCCTCGGCGCCGGTGGCCTGGACTTCTACCGCCAGCTGCTGGAGCGTTTCGAGAACGAGCAGAACGTGCCGGCCATTGAAGTGGCTGCCGCGCTGGCCAAGATGCTGCAGGGTGACACCCCGTTCCTGCTGCAGCCGCCGGTGCGTGCCCCGCGTGAAGAGCGCGCACCGCGCGAACGCTTCGACCGTGGTGACCGCCCGGAACGCGGTGATCGCTTCGACCGCAACGAGCGTGGTCCGCGCTTCGAGCGTGGCCCGCGCCGTGACGACGCCGAAGGTGGTTTCGAGCAGCGCCCGCGCCGCGAGGTTCCGCCGCGTGGTGCGCCGGAGCAGGGCATGGAGACCTACCGCATTTCGGTCGGCCACCAGCACGGCGTGAAGCCGGCCAACATCGTCGGCGCCATCGCCAACGAAGCTGGCCTGGAAAGCCGTTTCATCGGCCGCATCGACATCCACGATGACTTCTCGCTGCTGGACCTTCCGGCACAGATGCCGCCGGACGTGCTGTCGCACCTGCAGAAGGTCTGGGTGTCCGGCCAGCAGCTGCAGATGCGTGCGCTGGCCCCGGGTGAAGACACCAACCCGGCCCCGCGTCCGTTCAAGCCGCGCTTTGACAAGCGTGGTCCGGGCGGCCCGGGTGGCCCGCGTCGTGGTGGCCCGGGCGGTCCGGGTGGCCACGGTGGCGACCGCGGCGGTGACCGCGACAGCCGCCCGCCGCGTCGTGACGGCTTCAAGCCGCGCGGCCCGCGCAGCTACTGAGCGGCAACGTAGCGATGACAACGCCAGCCTTCGGGCTGGCGTTGTCCGTTCCGGGGCTGGGAAAGGGGACGGAGGGGATTAAGTCGTATATGGCAGGCCACGCGCTTATGCCGAAAACGACTTAATCCCCTCCGTCCCTTTTTTCGCATGGCCAACACATTGCCGGTCCTAGGCTGATCCGGTTCCAAGGGAGGTTGTCACCGCAGCACATTCGGGGGGATCCGGGATGGGTAGGAGTGGCACGGACCAACAGCGTCGGCGGGTACCGATGACCCGCGGCCTGGGACTGCGATTTGCGTTGCTGACGGGCATGGCGATCGGATTGGTCGCGTTGTCCGCCTTGATCCAGGAACTGCAGGCGGCCTCCACCGCCTGGATCGCCGGCCAGGGCTACTGGTCGCGTGGTCAGCAGGAAGCCACCGCCGCGCTCAGCCGTTATCTGGCGCGGGGGAATGCCCAGGACCTGGACGATGCACGCCAGGCCCTGCAGGTGCCATTGGGTGATCTGCAGGCGCGGCTTGCGCTGGAACAGGCCGAGCCGGATGAAGCCAAAGCCCGGCAGGGTTTCCTGCAGGGCGGCAACGCGCGTGCCGACATTCCGCGGCTGGTGTTCTCCTTCCGCCATGCACGTGACATCGGCGCATTCCGCGAGGCGACCGCGTTGTGGCGGCAGACCGATGGTGACCTGATGGCGGTGCAGCGCCTGGTCGACGAGCTGCAGCTGCGGCATGACGAAAGCGGCTTGCCTGTGCCTGTCCGTGACCGTTACCTGCAGCAGCTGCGTGATCTCGATCGTCGGCTGCAGGTACTGGCGCAGGCGTTCTCGCAGGCGCTGCTGCGGATGGCCACGATGGTACGGATCGCGACGCTGGTGGTCGGTGGCCTGTCGGTGCTGGCGATCAGCCTGATGGCGGTGGCGCTGGCGCGTCGTGTCGGCAAGGATCTGACCGAGCACGAAAGCCGCTTTCGTGCGGCGTTCTACCAGGCCAACGTGGGCATGCTCAAGCTCGACACCGATGGCAAGGTGATCGAAGCCAACCAGGCGATGGCCGATATCCTCGATTATCGACGTGACATGCTGCTGCAGATGTCACTGCACGACCTGCTGATGGAAGGCGAGCTGGTCATCGATGGGGTGGGCCGCATCGACTGGGACCGGCAGCTGCGGCCAAGCGAACTGCGCTTCCGGCGCCGCGACGGCAGCCTGGTCTGGGGGCGTTGGAGTGGTACCGGCGTGCACAGCAGTGGTGGCCTGTCGGTGTTTGCGATCATCGAGGATGTCAGCCAGAACCACGCATTGGCACGTGAGATCGAGCATCACGCCAGCCACGATCCGCTGACCGGCCTGATCAACCGCCGCGAGATCGAGCGGCTGCTGGAACGTTCGCTGCTGCAGGTGCGCAGCGAGGGCGGCACGCATTCGCTGTGCTACATCAACCTGGATCACTTCAAGCTGGTCAACGACAGCTTCGGCCATGCTGCGGGTGACCAGATGCTGCGCAGTTTCGCCGATTACCTGGTGGCGGCGGTGCGTGATGGCGACTGGGTCGGCCGGCTGGGTGCCGACGAGTTCGCGGTGTTTCTCGCCCATGCCGGCCAGGACGAAGCCAAGCGCGTGCTGCAACGGGTGATCCGCAACCTGGGGCAGGCGACCTTCCCGATCAGCGAGGGCAGTCCGCAGCTGAGCTGCAGCATCGGCGTGGTCGAGGTCAGTGCCGATGCGCCGGACGTGAACTGGTTGATGAGTGCCGCCGACAGCGCCTGCTATGCGGCCAAGCAGGCCGGGCGCAACCGCGTGCACTGCTTCAATGAGAACCGCATGGCGCTGGAGGAACGGCGGCAGGAGGCCGAGCGCCTGCAGGGCGTCAGCCTGGCGATGGCCGAAAACCGCATGCTGCTGTATGCACAGCGCATCGCCCGCGTGGGCGATCCGTCCTACCTGCACTACGAGGTGCTGGTGCGCATGCGTGGTACCGATGGCAGCCTGCATCTGCCCGGCCAGTTCATGCCGGCGGTGGAGCGATACGGCATGGCGGTGGCGCTGGACCGGCACGTGCTCGGGCTGTTGTTCCGCCACCTGCAGGTATGCCCGGCGCACGTGCGCCAGCTGGGCCTGTGCAACGTCAATGTGTCCGCGCAGTCGATCGCCGAGCCGGGGTTCCTTGCCTTCGTCTGCGACCTGCTCGAGCGCAACCGCGCATTGGCCTCCAAGCTGTGCTTCGAGATCACCGAGACCGCAGCGATCAGCAATCTCAGTCAGGCCCGGGCGTTCATCGACGCCGTGAAGGCGCGCGGCTGCCGGATGGCGCTGGATGACTTCGGCTCCGGCCTGTCCTCGTTCGGCTACCTGCGCCAGCTGCCGGCCGACATCCTGAAGATCGATGGTGCGTTCGTGCGCGACATGGATACCGATCCGGTCAGCCACGCCACCGTGCGCGCGATCAGCGAGCTGGGACGTGAGCTGCAGATGGAGGTGGTGGCCGAATGGGTGGAGACCGCCGAAGTGGCGGGTGCGCTGACCCGGCTCGGTGTGCAGGGCCTGCAGGGCTACGCGATCGAGCGGCCGCAGCCGCTGGAACGGATGACCCTGGCCGATCTGCGCCCGGTGCGGCTGGTCGCGGTGAAAGGGCCGCAGGGGGCTGGCTGAATGGCTTGGCGGCGACTTTGGTCTACACGTGCGACGCACGTCCGGCTGCGATAATGCGCGCCAGGGGCGACGCGCAGTGGGCGCGGACGTAAGCAGGAACAGGATGTGGCGTGGGCGTCAGGCAGTGGCAGTACGGAACAGGAGCGGTGCTGGTCGTACTGCTGGTGTGGTTGGCGATGCCGTGGCCGCTTCAGGCCGCCGTGGCCGTGTCGGGCCGCGATTATCTGCTGGTGGGGGGCGCCACCGACGAACCGACCCCACATCGAGCATGCACGCCGCAGATGCTGTCCGGTTCCCGCCAGCAGGTGCTGGTACCGGCTCCGCAGGAAGGCTGGTCGGGCCAGCCACAGGCGCTGGATGTATTCAATGTCTTTGCCGGCGAAGTGCGGGTCCAGCACGGCGACCGCGAAATCTGCGGCAACATGCACGACGCCCGCACCCGCGACTCGCGCTTCCGCGCAGGCATCGGCCTGGTTGCGGTGCCGCCGGCGGGCAGCCACGCGCCGTTCCTGGTCTCCTGGCAGACGCCGCTGAAGGCGCGCTGGGTACCGACCCTGCGGCTGGGCGCGCCCAGCCCGGTACAGCAGAACGACACCGCCCGCCTGCTGATGCGTGCTGCCTGCATCGCTGTGGCGATCGCATTGGCGCTGTCGGCATTGATGGCCTTCCTGACCACGCGCGATCGCAGTTTCCTGGTCTACGTTGCCGGCACCACGGTGCTGGTGCTGTGGCAGGCCATCCTCGGCGGCCTCAGTGGCTACCCGGAGCCGTGGCTGCCGGTGGGGGAGCGCGGGGCCTGGTGGCTGCTCTCGCTGACCGCTGCCACCCAGGCGCTGGTACTGCCGGCACTGTGGCGGCTGAACGGCGGTGACCGCGTATGGCCACGATCGCGGCCATTGCAGGCGACCGTGCTGTGGGGCCTGCTGGCGCTGGCCGTACTGGTGCCGTGGCTGCGCTGGGAACAGCTGGCCTGGGTCGCGCAGGGCCTGCAGGTGTCCTATCTGCTGGGGTGTGGCCTGGCACTGCTGATGGGCGTATGGGCCCGTTGGCGCGGCGACCGCTGGGCGCAGGCTGGACTGGCCGCATTGGCACCCATGCTGGTCCTGATCATCGCCGATGCCTGCCGTGCGGAATGGCTGCTGGAGTACCGGGTCGAAGCATTGCAGCTGTCGGTGACCTGGCTGCTGATGATGGCCGCCTATGCCATGAACCAGCGGCTGGGCCGGCTGCGCCAGCAGCGCGATGAACTGCGCCAGCTGGCCGAAACCGACGGCCTGACCGGACTGCCGAATCGCCGCGCCGGCCTGCAGCAGCTGGCCCGTCACCTGGCACAGGTTGACCGTGAGCGCGGCCCGCTGGTGATCGGCTTCCTCGATATCGATCTGTTCAAGGACATCAACGACCGTCACGGCCATGCCGTGGGTGATCAGGTACTGGTGGCGGTGGCACGCGCGCTGCGCGCTGCGGTGCGCAGCCAGGACGAAGTGGTGCGGATGGGCGGCGAGGAGTTCCTGCTGCTGATGCCCGGCATGCCGCGCGAGGCGGCGTCGGCGCGGCTGGACCGCCTGCGCCAGCGCATCACCGAGGCCGGGCGGGCGCTGCAGGTGCCGGGGCTGGAGGTGACCGCCAGCATCGGACTGGCGCAGTGGCGGCCCGGCGAGGACGACCTGGCCGGGCTGCTGCGGCGGGCCGACCATGCCATGTACGTGGCCAAGCGCGCCGGTCGCAACCGGGTGTTCGACGGCGAAGAGCTCGATCCGCCGGCCCCGGCATGAAGCGCAGCGGGCGGCGATGCCGGATAATAGGGCGATGACCACCCGACTCAACAAACATATCGCCGACACCGGCTTCTGCTCCCGCCGCGAGGCCGATCGCCTGATCGCCGCCCGCCGCGTCACCGTCAACGGCCACGCGGCCGGCACCGGTGCGGTGGTGGGCGAGGAAGACCAGGTGCTGGTCGACGGCCAGCCGCTGCGCGCGCGCGTCGCACGCAAGCCCGGCGCCCGCCGCCACGTCTACATCGCGCTGAACAAGCCGGTGGGCGTCACCTGCACGACCGAAACCTCGGTCAAGGGCAACATCGTCGACTTCGTCGGCCATGAACAGCGCATCTTCCCGGTCGGCCGCCTGGACAAGGAGTCCGAAGGCCTGATCCTGATGACCAGCAACGGCGACATCGTCAACCAGATCCTGCGTGCCGAGAACGGCCACCAGAAGGAGTACCTGGTGGCGGTGAACAAGCCGGTTACCGACGAGTTCCTGCGTGGCATGGCGCGCGGCGTGCGCATCCACGACCAGATGACGCTGCCGTGCAAGACCTCGCGCATCGCCAAGTTCGGTTTCCGCATCACCCTGCAGCAGGGCCTGAACCGGCAGATCCGCCTGATGGCGGCCGAGTTCGGCTATCGGGTGACCCAGCTGCGCCGCGTGCGCATCGACAACATCAAGATCGGTGCGCTGAAGCCGGGCCAGTGGCGCAACCTGACTGAACAGGAGCTGCAGGGACTGCTGCCCAAGCAGCTGGACTGGTAAACGGCTTCTGTAGAGCCGAGCCCATGCTCGGCTGCTCTTCTGTCCGGGTGCAGCCGAGCATGGGCTCGGCTCTACATCGGCTAGACTCAGCAGTGACCTGCCGGAATGTGACGCTGCATGATCAAGCCCGACAAGCCTGCCAACGAAGCCCTTCGGCTCGAGGCGCTGTACCGCTACCGGATCCTTGATTCGCAGCGCGAGAAGTCATTCGACGACCTGGTGGCGATCGCCAAGGCGGTCTGCGGTACCTCGATGGCGGCGGTGACCCTCATCGACGTCGAACGGCAGTGGTTCAAGTCGATCCAGGGCATCGACGCGGCGGAGAACCTGCGCAGCGAATCGATGTGTGGCCACGCCATCCTGCAGCCGCAGGAAATCATGGTGGTCGAGGACGCGTTGCAGGACATCCGCTTCCACGACAACCCGGTAGTGACCGGCGACCCGCACATCCGCTTCTACGCCGGTGCGCCATTGATCAGTTCCGATGGACTGCCTCTGGGCACGCTGTGCGTGTTCGATGCACATCCGCAGCACCTGCCCAGCGACAAGGCCGAGGCACTGGCCGCACTGTCACGGCAGGTGATGCTGGTGATGGAGCTGCGCCGTTTCGCGCTCGACATCCAGAAGCACATGCTGGAACGCGATGACTACGAGCGCCTGCTGTCGGAGTACCAGGACGTGCTGCTGGCGCAGAATGCCGACCTGGCCGAGCAGAGCCGCACCGATGCGTTGACCGGCCTGCCCAACCGCCGCGCGATGGCGGCGGCACTGGAAGAGGCGGTGGTGGAGATCGATGGGCAACCGGGCGTGGCCTGCGTGGCGCTGCTCGACATCGACCATTTCAAGCACATCAACGATTTCCAGGGGCATGCCACCGGCGACCGGGTGCTGGCCGAGCTGGGCGTGCTGCTGCGCTCGCATTTCGCTGGCCGTGGCATGGCGGCGCGCTATGGCGGCGAAGAGTTCGTGGCGGTGATGCCGGGGACCGATCTGCGCACGGCCGAACTGCAATGCGAATTCCTGCGCCTGGCCGTGGCGGATCTTCCGCTGGGTTTCCCGGTCACGATCAGCATCGGCGTTGCCCAGCATCACGCCGGTGAAAGCGTGGACGCGATGCTGGCCCGTGCCGACAAGGCGCTGTACCGCGCCAAGGGCAATGGCCGCAACCGGGTGGAGCTGGCGGGCTGAAACACCGGCGACTCGCGCGCTGAACGCGTGCGACGTGTGGATGATTCGATGCCGTTCCAGTAGATCCACGCCATGCGTGGATGCTCTTCCCGATTCACGTCGCGTCGCAGCTCCTGCGATCAGAACCGGCCAGCATGACGTCCCTGTTTCCACGGACACCAGCCATGCTGCAGACCCTGGCCATCGCCCACTATCGCTCGCTGCACGGGCTGGTACTGCCGTTGCAGCAGTTGAACGTGGTGACCGGTGACAACGGTAGTGGCAAGTCCAGCCTGTACCGCGCGCTGCGCCTGCTGGCGGAGACCGCGCAGGGCGGCGTCGCGGCGGTGCTGGCCCGTGAAGGGGGACTCGGCTCTGCGCTGTGGGCCGGTCCCGAATCCATCGATCGTCGGGTCGCGGCCGGCGAGATCCCGCTGCAGGGAGGGCCCCGGCAGTCATCGGTGGGGCTGAAGCTGGGCTTCACCACCGACGAGTTCGGCTATGCCATCGACCTGGGCTACCCGCCACCCAGCCGTTCGGCGTTTGCGCTGGATCCGCAGATCAAGGCCGAGGCGATCTGGGCCGGGCCGTTCCTGCGCAGCGCCAATCTGCTGGTCGATCGTCGCGGGGCGATGGTACGGCAACGCCATGCGCGCGGCTGGGATCTCGTGGATGACCGGTTGTCTCTGTTCGACAGCCTGTTCACCCAGGTCGGCGATCCGCAGCGCATGCCGGAAACCATCGCCTTGCGTGAGTACATCCGCGGCTGGCGCTTCTACGACCATTTCCGCAGTGATGCCGATGCTCCGGCGCGGCAGCCGGCGATGGCTACGCGCACGCCGGTACTGCACCACGACGGGCGGGATCTGGCGGCGGCCTGGGTGACCATTCTCGAGATCGGAGATCCGGTCGCGTTGGCACGCAGCGTCGATGATGCCTTCCCCGGCGCCACGGTCGGCTTCGGGGAACTGGACGGTCGATTGGCCCTGCGCTTCCACCAGCCGGGGCTGCTGCGGCCGCTGTCGATGGCCGAACTGTCCGACGGCACGCTGCGCTTCCTGCTGCTGGCCGCGGCACTGCACACGCCACGCCCGCCACCGCTGCTGGTGCTCAACGAGCCGGAGACCAGCCTGCATCCGGACCTGCTGCCAGCGCTGGCGCGACTGATCATCGCCGCAAGTGCACGCAGCCAGGTGTGGGTGGTCTCACACGCCAGCCGCCTGATCGCAGCACTGGAGCAGGCGCCCGGCTGTCATTCGCTGCATCTGCACAAGGAACAGGGGCGCACGCTGTTGAGCGGGCAGGGCCTGCTGGATGCCCCTGCATGGCACTGGCCGCAGCGTTGATACGGCCATCCACGCCCGGCGCGGAGGCACTCAATCGGCGATGTTGCGTGCCTCGGCCGTACCAAGAATTTCCGGATGCTGCACAGGCTTGCGACGGTTCAACAACGGATGCAGGAATACCGCGCCGACGATGATCGCCACGCCCAGGTAGAACCACGGGGTGACTTCGTGCTGCTCGCGCAGCAGCACCACCGCCAGCACCACCGCATAGACCGGCTCCAGGTTGGTCACCAGCTGCACCGTATAGGCGCTCAGGTGGCGCAGTGCGACCAGGGCCAGGGCGAACGGCAGCAGCGTGCAGAACCCGGCCAGCACCAGCAGCAGGATGCCGTCGTGCAGGTCCGGGACCACCCACAGTGGGCTGGCCAGCGCCGGCAACAGGTAGGGCATCAGCGGTGCCAGCAGGGTCAGGGTCAGGGTGCCCGCACCCAGCTCCAGCGCGGTGACCGTGAGCGGGTCGGCGTGGCTGACCATGCGCTTGTTGAGCGAGCCGAACACCGCCACCAGCAGCGCCGATATCGCGCCGATCAACACGCCTAGGCGCATGCCATCGGGCACGCCACCGACCACCAGTGCCACGCCCGGCAGCACCGCCAGACCGAACGCCAGTTCACGCAGCTGGAACGGTCGCTTGGCCACCCAGGGTTCGATGATCGAGGTGAACACCGGGGCCAGTGCAATGCAGGTGGCGGCCACCGAGGCATTGGCCAGTTTCACCGCGCCGTAGAAGGTCAGCCAGTGCAGGGCGACCAGCGCACCGATGCCGGCGTAACCGGCCACCAGCCGCAAGGGCAGGGTGCGCAGTCCGCGCCAGACCCGCGGCAGCAGCGCCAGCATCGCCGTCACCAGCAGCATGCGCCACCACACCAGCGGCAGCGCCGGCAGGGTGATCAACTTGCCGAGGATGGCGGTGACGCCCCACAGCAGGACACAGAAGTGGATCTGCCACAGCGCTTTGCGGGTGTCGGGTGTGCTCATCCGCCTATTGTGAGGCAAGGCGATGACCGCAGCGCTATCCGCGTGAGGAATTGCTGGCCCCGTCTACCCGTTGCTGCAGGGCCATCGCCGCTACAGGGTTGCGTGCCTTGCCAGCACCAATGCACAGCAGGTAGACCTCGCGCGGGGTTTCCGGAGCCGGCGCGGCCAGGCAGGGCAGGTCATTCACCGGGTCGCCGCGGGACCAGCGGCGTGCGCGTTCGGCCCAGCGCTGCTGCACCGGCGCCGGCAGGCCCTCGTTCAAGCGGACCTGGCTGCGCTTGATCCGTGCGTAGACGAAACCGGCACTGACGTCACCGTGCAGGGGGGCCTCGTCGCTGTCCTCGATCACCAGCGCCACACCGTGTCGACGGGCGGCGGCGACCAGTGCCGGGCCATGTGCCTCGGCGTTGCGGACCTCCAGCGCATGCTGCAGCGGTACGCCCTGCAGCTGCTGCGGCAACTGCGCCATCAGCGCGCCCAATGCATCTGCATCGGCCGGATGACGCGGATCGAACTGCCACAGCAACGGGCCAAGCCGGTCACCGAGCGCCAACGCCGCCTCAAGGAACGGTGCGGCCGCCTCCACGGTGCTGGACAGGTCACGGCGCTGTACCAGGTAGCGTGGCGCCTTCATCGAAAACCGGAAACCGTCGGGTGTCTGTGCGGCCCACTGCGCACACTGCGTCGCGGTGGGCGTGCGGTAGAACGTGCCGTTGATTTCGATGCAGCGCAGGGCGCGGCTAGCGTAGGCCAGTTCTTCACGCTGCGGCAGGCCGGCAGGATAGAACATGCCGCCACGCCATTCGGGAAACACCCAGCCACCGATGCCGCAGCGGATCTCCGCCGGACGGGCGGTCGCGGTCACTGGCCGTGGTCCGCGCGCCACGGGTCGTAGCTGCCGAACCACCACAGGTAGCCTTCCGGGTCGGCGCAGGCGTAGCCGCGTCCGCCGTAGTCCTGGTCAGCAATGTCGATGACGATGCGTGCCCCGGCGGCCTTGGCCCGGGCGTAGTGCGCATCGGCATCGGTGACGATCACGCAGGCGCTCTGGGTCTGGCGTCCGCCGACCTCGTCAGGCATCGCCGCATGCTGGTTCCACTCGCTTTCCTTGTCGGCCGAGCCGAGCATGATCATGCCGTGGCCGAAGGTGAGCTGCGCATGGAACACCGTATCGCCCTCCGCGTAGACGGCCTGGGCATGGAAGCCGAAGGCGCGCTGCAGCCAGTCGATGGCCGCCTGCGCGTCGCGATAGCGCAGGCATGGAATGATGGTGGATCCGTTGTCTGGTTGGCCGTTCCCGCCCATGGCACCCCTCCTATGGCACAGGGCAGGCTGCGCCGCAGACCGTTACCATCCTGCGAAACCCTGGTGACGGCCTGCACATGGCCGCTACCCCTGTTCGGAGATGGTGCTGGATGAAAACCTGGATTGGAGGAGCCGTGCTGCTGGCATGCACGACCATGGCAAGCGCGGCGACCCCGGCGCAGCTGCAGGACCTGGATGCGACCGTCGAGCGCGTGCGCGCGCAGTTCGACGTGCCCGGCGTCGCCGTGGCCGTGGTCAAGGACGGCCAGGTGGTGCTGGAACGCGGCTGGGGCGTGCGCGAGCAGGGCAAGCCGGAGCCGGTGCAGGCCGATACGCTGTTCGCGATCGCCTCCAATACCAAGGCATTCACCGCCACTTCGCTGAACCTGCTGGCCGAAGACGGCAAGCTGAAGATGGACGACAAGGTGATCGACCACCTGCCGTCGTTCCGCATGTCCGATCCGTTCGTGACCGGGCAGATGACGATCCGCGACCTGCTGTCGCATCGCAGCGGGCTGAGCCTGGGTGCCGGTGACCTGCTGTTCTGGCCGACCACCTCGTACAGCAATGCCGAAGTGGTGGAGCGGCTGGGCCAGGTGCCGCTGAAGGGTGGTTTCCGCGAGAGCTATGCCTACGACAACATCCTGTACGCGGTCGCCCAGCAGGTGATCGAGCACGTTTCCGGCATGAGCTACCAGCAGTTCCTGCAGACCCGCATCTTTGACAAGGTGGGCATGGTTGGCACGCGCTACAACGCCGACCACCTGAAGCCGGGCGACAAGGCGGCGGTCGGCCACGCCAAGTACGATTTCAAGGACCTGCGCACTGTCGCGCCGCTGACCTGGTCGAACAATGCCGGCGCTGGTGGCATCTATTCAAGTGCGCACGACATGGCACGCTGGATGCAGGTGCAGCTGGCCGAAGGAAAGCTGGCCGGCGGCACTGCGCTGTTCAGCGAAAAGAGCCAGCAGCAGATGTGGCGGATGATCACCCCGCAGTCGATCCCGGCGCCGAGCGTGCCGGAGCTGGCACCGGCGCGGGCCAACTTTGCCGGTTACGGCGAAGGCTGGAGCCTGAGCGATTACCGCGGGCAGAAACTGGTCTGGCACACCGGTGGCTGGCCTGGCATGGTTTCGCGGCTGACCCTGATGCCGGGCGAGAAGCTGGGCGTGGTGGTGCTGACCAACCAGGAAGTGGGCGCGGCGTTCAACGCGATCACCCTGAGCGTGCTTGATGCCTATCTGGGCGGCGAGAAGCACGACTGGGTGGACGCCTATGCCAAGGCCGTGGCCAAGGGCCAGGACAAGGCCGACGAGGCCTGGGCCAAGCACCAGAACGCGCGCGACAAGGGCAGCAAGCCATCGCTGGCACTGGCCGGCTACACCGGCACGTTCCGCGACCGCTGGTATGGCGACATGCAGATCAGCGCCCAGGGCAAGGGCCTGCGCCTGCGCTTCATGAAGACCGCACAGCTGAGCGGTCGGCTGGAGCACTGGCAGCACGACACCTTCATCGTGCGCTGGGACGACCGTTCGCTCAACGCCGACGCGTTCGTGAACTTCAGCCTGGATCCGGACGGCAAGGTGCGTGAGGTGCGCATGCAGTCGATCTCCGACCTGACCGATTTCAGCTTTGATTTCCAGGACCTGCTGTTCACCCCCGTGAAATGACGCCGCCG
The DNA here is from genome assembly GCF_040984485.1 of Stenotrophomonas sp. WED208. Classification (NCBI taxonomy): domain Bacteria; kingdom Pseudomonadati; phylum Pseudomonadota; class Gammaproteobacteria; order Lysobacterales; family Lysobacteraceae; genus Stenotrophomonas; species Stenotrophomonas sp. WED208. The sequence continues at coordinate 3,212,987 of NZ_JAZARB010000001.1, read as the reverse complement.
GGCGTGGCCCGGCGCTGCCGTTTGACGAATCCCATCGGTAGTGCCGGCCGCTGGCCGGCAACCTGATGATCCCCGGAAGCGTCGCGAGGGGGCCGGCCAGCGGCCGGCACTACCGGAACCGCGGCGATCATCGGCTGGCGTACACATCCGGCGTGGGATACTCCGCCGCTTGCAAGAGGCGAGGGAATGCGATGTTCCGTTGGTTTGAATCCCTGATTCCGGTGTTCCCGCCCGTGGATGGGCGCATGCCGCCGCGCAAGGTGCTGCCGTTCTACCTGCACTACCTGCGCCCGGTGTGGCCGGTGCTGCTGGCGACCCTGATCGCCGGCCTGCTGCTGGCGCTGGTGGAAGTGGCGATGTTCGACTACCTGGGCCGCATCGTCGACATGGTCGCCGAGCAGCCGGGGGCCGATTTCTTCAAGCGCCATGCCAATGAACTGGGCTGGATGCTGTTCATCACGGTCATCGCGCGGCCGATCCTGGTCGGCCTGCACAACCTGCTGGTCAACCAGGCCATCGTGCCCGGCCTGAGCAACCGCTCGCGCTGGCTGATGCACAACTATGTTGTGAGGCAGAGCCTGAGCTTCTTTCAGAACGACTTTGCCGGCAGCGTCGCCAACCGGGTGATGCAGACCGGTACCTCGCTGCGCGAATCGGCGGTGCAGATGGTCGATTCGCTCTGGTACATCGTGGTCTACACCGGCACGGCGCTGTACCTGTTCGCGCAGGCCGACTGGCGGCTGATGGTGCCGCTGATCCTGTGGCTGCTGGCCTACGCGGTGATCCTGGTCTACTTCGTGCCGCGCGCGAAGGAACGGGCCTGGATTGCGTCCGAAGCGCGTTCCAAGGCGATGGGCCGCATCGTCGATGGCTACACCAACATTCCCACGTTGAAGCTGTTCGCCCATGGCGGGCGCGAGCAGGCCTACGTGGCCGAGTCGATCCAGGAACTGGCGGTCAAGCACCGCGCGCAGACCCGGGTGACCACCGGCATGGACCTGACCATCGCCATCGTCAACGGTTTCCTGATTGCCGGTACCTGTGGGCTGGCGCTGTGGCTGTGGAATGGCGGCCACATCACCGTCGGTGCGATCACCCTGGCCACCGGCCTGGTGATCCGCATCCACAACATGTCCGGATGGATCATGTGGACCATCAACGGCATCTTCGAGGACATCGGCACGGTGCAGGACGGCATCACCACCATCGCGCAGCCGCTGACGGTGCAGGATCGCGAGGATGCGGTCCCGTTGCAGGTGACCCGTGGTGGCGTGCATTTCCAGGACATCCACTTCCACTACGGCAAGAAGGGCGGCGTGATCGCAGGCCTGGACCTGGTGGTGAAGCCGGGCGAGAAGATCGGCCTGGTCGGTCCCTCGGGTGCCGGCAAGTCGACCCTGGTCAACGTGCTGCTGCGCCTGTACGACCTGGAAAGCGGCCGCATCCTGATCGACGGCCAGGACATTGCCTACGTCACCCAGGAAAGCCTGCGCCAGCAGATCGGCGTGGTCACCCAGGACACCTCGCTGCTGCATCGCTCGATCCGCGACAACCTGCTGTACGGTCGCCCCGACGCGACCGATGCGCAGTTGCGCGCTGCCGTGGCCAAGGCGCGTGCCGAAGCCTTCATCGATACGCTGGTGGACGGGCAGGGGCGTCGTGGCTACGACGCACATGTCGGCGAGCGTGGCGTGAAGCTGTCCGGTGGCCAGCGCCAGCGCATCGCCATTGCCCGCGTGCTGCTGAAGGACGCACCGATCCTGGTGCTGGACGAAGCGACCTCGGCACTGGACTCGGAAGTGGAAGCGGCGATCCAGGACAGCCTCGACCAGCTGATGGGCGGCAAGACGGTGATCGCGATCGCACACCGGTTGTCGACCATCGCGCGCATGGACCGGTTGGTGGTGATGGACCAGGGGCGCATCGTCGAGACCGGCAGCCACGCCGAATTGATTGCGGCCGGTGGCCTGTACGCACGGTTGTGGGCGCGGCAGACCGGTGGCTTCGTGGCTGCCGATCAATGAGGGTTTGCGGGCGGATCCTTTCCGCAGGAGAGGATCCGCTCCGCTGCGGCGTTATCGACCTTCCTGCTCGGGTTCGATGCTGACCTTGATCAGAGCCACGCACTTCGACGCTGGCTCGCGCCGTTGTTCGACAACGTCCCCCTGCAACTGGACGCGAATGCTGCGGTCGTCCCGGGTGAACACGTAGGAGAGCCCGTCCTCAATGAACGCGTACTGCGCTGGCGGCGGCTCTTCCCCAATAATCTCCTGTGCGTAGCCGGCCTGAAGCAGGCGTTGTTGCAGTGCACCGGCACGCAGGGGGCAATGCGCGCCAACATCCTCGTACACGAGTGGGTTGTCACGGGGCCGCTCCTCGCCCAGTGGTCTGATCTTCATCACCGTATAGCTCAGGTAGACCGCTGCGGGGTAGTAGGTGACGTCGAGGTGCTGGCTGAACTGGTTTCCTTTGGGAAGGTTCATTGCGGAGACCTGCAATGCACGTTCCGGCGCCGGGTCGGGGTTCCAGGGCTCGGCGCGCGGCTGTGGCATCGGCGACTGGTTCAGGTGCAGTCGCAGGCCGTCGCAGAGCGCCGGCAATCGCAGCGCGTGCAGATCGGTTGGCTTGCCTTGCAAAGACAACAGCAGGTTCACCACCCTGTCGGAGACATCCTGCGGGTCGCGTACGTCGAACAGCGTGTTCGGTTGCGACAATGCCGAATGTGGCATTGGGCAGCTGCCCGGTGCCGCCCATTGCTGGAAGTCATAGTCATCGGCGGCAAAGGCCGTGGCTGACACCAGAGTGGCGGCAAGTACTGTTGCGATGGCGAAGAGGGTACTGTGCCTTTCCCTGGGCATGATCCGGATCCTTGTGTTGGCCAGTGGCCGATATCGGCACTGTAGCGCGGCAGCCTGCGGCTCGCTTGCAGCAAGGGCCAGAGCTTATGCTGCCTGCGCCCTGTCCACCCCACAAGGTGCTTCCATGTTCCTGTCCGCGCGTTGCGCCCTGTTGCTGGCCCTGCTGTCTCCCTGCACGGTGTGTCCCGCCGCCGGGGATACCGGCGACCAGCTCGAGCAGGTCGTCCTGCTCAGCCGTCATAACCTGCGCGCGCCGGTGGTGGCGTCGGGCGCGCTGGCCAATGCCACTCCGGAGCGCTGGCCAGGCTGGGACGTAGGCGCAGGCGAGCTGACCACCAAGGGCGGCGTGCTGGAGGCCTACATGGGCCGTTACATGGGCCAGTGGCTGCGCCAGGCGCAGCTGTTGCCGGCCTCGGGTTGCCCCCGGCCGGCTGACTTCCATGCCCATGCCAACAGCCTGCAGCGCACCCAGGCCACCGCGCAGTTCTTCGTTGCCGGTGCCTTCCCGGGCTGCCATGTTGCGGTCGAGCAACGCATGCCGCTGGGCGCGATGGACCCGCTGTTCAATCCGGTGATCCACCGCGATGACGCGGCGTTCCGCGCACGTGCGGCATCGGCGATGCAGCAGGCGCTGTCCGCATCCGATCTGGCACCGGCACTGTCCGTGGTGGAGGAGATCACCCGCTATCCGCAGTCGGCGGCATGCAAGGGGCACAGCGACTGCCATCTGGCGCTGTCCGACACCAGCTTCAGTGCAGCCGCGGGCAAAGAGCCACGCGTCTCCGGATCACTGGCCCTGGCCAGCGGGCTGGTCGATGCCTTGTTGATGGAGCACTACCAGGGCAGTGGCATCCCCCGCGAAGGCTGGGGCCGGTTGACCACCGAGGCGCAATGGCAGGCGCTGGCGCAGATCCGCAACCGCTACCAGGACATCCTGTTCGGAACGCCCGAGGTGGCGCGGGATGTGGCCGGACCGCTGCTGGCACGCGTGGATGCGTTGTTGGAAGATCCCGCATCGCCGAAGGTGAGCCTGCTGGTCGGTCACGATTCCAATATCGGTTCGGTGCTGGCGGCGTTGGGAATCACGGACTACACGTTGCCGGGCCAGTACGAGAAGACGCCGATCGGCGGCCTGCTGCAGTTCGAGCGCTGGCGTGATCGCCACAGTGGGGTGGAACGGATCCGCCTGGCCTACGTCTACCCGACCACCGCGCAGCTGCGCGATGCGCTGCCGCTGGCCAACGCGCAGCCGCCGGGCCGCGTCGCGCTTCGTGTGCCGGGGTGCGCGGCACAGGGCTGCACCGTCGCCGAGTTCCAACGTCTGCTGCATCCGGCAGCCCGCTGAGGCACGCCGCTAACGCAGCGGCGCGCGCACGATGCCATGCGTGGCCATCAGCGTAAGGTCGCCGCCCAGCCGTGGCGAGTGGAACGGGCCGCGTGCATGCGCGGCATCAAACAGGCCGCCATCCGGTGATCGCAACCGGTAGAACTCGACCCAGCCGCTGGCCTGCAGGGGCAGCTGTGCAACGCCGGTGTGTTCGTTGAACCATGCAGGGTCCTTGCTGCCTTCGATGACGCGGCGGGCAAGGCGGTCGATGGCGTGATCCCCGCTGGCGTACCCGTCCTGGCCGTGCAGCCGTGCCAGCTCAGCCATCATCACCAGCGGCGCCAATGCGTAGTCGTGGTAGTGCAGGGCACGCTGTCCACGGGTCATCTCCAGCGGCAGGCTGCCATCGTCCTGGATGTCATCGATGCCCTTCTGGAAGGCGGCGTGGCCGGCCTGCCACAAGGCCTCGTCGTCGGTGGCCAGGCCGGTGGCCAGTACGCCCAGACCGCCCCAGTAGTAGTGGTTGTTGCGGCGCCGTTTCGGGTTGTCCCAGTACGCCAGGTTGGCCCGTGCCAGCTTCTGCAGCCACGGATCGATACGCGCGCGCTGCTGCAGGTTGGCCTGGTCATGCACCTTCAGGTAGGCCATGGCTACCGCATCAAGCATCCACTGCCGCATGTAGAACGACTGATCGTTGTTGACCCGGATCATCTGCCCGAGCATGGCGCCATCGTCGGCCCACGCACCCAGCCAGCTCAGCGTGCACTGTGCCGCTGCCGGGTCACCGGTGCGCAGGTAGTCGTCGCTCATGCGCGCCACGTCGGCGGCATAGCGGTCCAGCGGCGCAGTGGCGTCCTTGTTCTGCTGTTGCAGTACCGGGTCGATCACCGAACCGGCCTTGTCGGTGTAGTAGCCCAGGGCGCGGATGTCGGGCTGTCCCGCCGGTGGCGAGGGGCAGGCGGCGTAGGCAGGGGCGGCCGCCAAGGCAGCGGAGAGGAGGCCAAGGCGTAGCACCAGGGAGGGCATGGGAACCTGCAGGGACGGGGAGGCGATGCGAACGATGCGCCCGGAGTCGTTTGCCAGTTGTGAGGCCGCACAGGCCCGGTTTGCAGGTGTTCAGGACCGGAGTGGCGCCTGAAGCTCAAGAGTCGGCTAGTCTGTCGTCATCAATTCAGCCGGAGGGAGTGGCGATGAGAATCACGGATTTTCTCGTGATGGACGGTGAGGGTGACGAGATCCCTGCTGATCCGCATGGCAATCATGTGGCTTTCAACTGTTTCGAGTGCGGATACCCGGTAGTGGCTGGCTCATTGGAAAACGAGCGGGGCAGCGATGAGGATTGCCCTGCAGCCTGTCGTGGCTGTGGTGCCGAGTACTTCGTGGATCTGCGGCTGGGCTCAAAGAAAATGTACATCCATCTGCTCTGACCCGGCAGTAGCCCAAGCAGGGGCGAATAAATAAAGCGGCCCGGGTTTCCCCGGGCCGCTCCGCTTCATCTCACACCTGCGCGATCACTCGATCGGCTGGTCCAGCATCAGCTGGCGTGCGAAACGCACCGGAGGGGCGCCGTAGGACAGTACCTGGTCGTGGTAGGCCTTCAGGTTGAACTTGTCGCCCAGCTTCTCCTGCACCGCCTTGCGGGTGTCGAAGTGTTCCTGCGCACCGACGAAGTAGGTCGGCAGCTGCGCCGACGTCAGCTGCGCGCGCACCCACTTGCCGGCGGCTTCGCTTTCCTGCTGGAACGCGTCGTGGGTCATCAGGTGCATCGCCTTCTCGCGATCCCAGTTGTCCACGTGCACGCCCTGGTCGAGGATCGCGTTGGAGATCGTGCGCAGGTAGAACTTCAGCTGCACCAGGTGGAACAGCGGGTCGTTGTTGAGGTAACCCTGCTCCTGCATCATGCGCTCGGTGTAGACCGCCCAGCCTTCGGCGAACAGGCCCGAACGCAGCACCGCACGCAGGGTCGAGGGGAACTTGGCCGAGTGCCAGCCTTCCAGGTAGTGGCCCGGGGTGCCTTCGTGGATGCTCAGCAGGTGGATCATGCGCGAGTTGTATTCACGCAGGAACGAGTCGACCTGCTTCTCGTTCCAGTCGTCCGGAATCGGCGACACGGCGTAGAAGGTCTTCAGGTTCTTGTCCAGCGGGCCCGGCGAATCGCAGTAGGCCACGGCCACGCCACGCTGGAATTCCGGCATCAGGATGATGTCCACCGGCGCATCGGGCAGGGTCACCAGGTCGTGCTCGCGCACGAACGCGGTGGACTGCTCCAGCGCGGCCTTGGCGTCGTCGACCACCTTGTCGCGCGCCGGCTTGTCGGCGTAGGCCAGTTCCAGTGCCGCCTCGATCGCCTTCTGCTGCTGCTCGTCGGTCGGCTGGGCCGGCATTTCCGGCGCACCGGGCTTGTCCTTCAGCACGGTCTGCGCGATGCCGTACATGTCTTCGCGCACGCGCTTGAGTTCGGCGCGTGCACGCTCACCGATCTCCTGGCGCGACAGCGAGGAGCTCAGCGCGAACTTCAGCTTCTGATCGTACTTTTCCGCACCGATGCGGAAGTCGCCCTTGGCATTCGGCACCAGGGTCTTGTCCAGCCAGGTCTGCTGCTCGTCCACCGCCTTCTTCAGGCCATCGATGGCGGCCTGCAGGCGCTGCTGGTCGGCCTGCGGCAGTTCACCGATGTGCGGGGTGATGAAGGTATCGACGATGCTGAGGATGCCCTTGTTCTGCTTGGCCACCGTCTCGGCGTGGATCTTCGGCACGCGGGCCGGATCCAGGTTCTCGCGTGCCTGGGCGAAGATCGCCGGCAGCTTTTCCATACGCGCGGTGGCCGACTTCAGGCGCTCCGGCAGCGGCGCGAACTCGCGCGCCATCAGGCCGTAAATCGCGCTGCCGGCGATGCCGTTGTACAACTGCGGGTCCCACTTGCCGGACTGCAGCACTTCGGCATTCCAGATTTCCGACTGCAGCTGGTTGCGCAGGATCGCTGCGTCCACCTGGTTCTCGCGGCCCAGCTTGGCCACCTCGATCTTGTCCAGCTCGCCCAGCAATGCCTTGTAGGCGGCCACGGTCTTCTGCTGGCCGGCGGCGCTCAGGTCGTCCAGCTCGCTGTCGTAGCGGTGGTCACCGATCTGGGTGGCGCTGACCGGCGAAAGCTGCATCCAGGTGTCCAGGGCGCGCTTGGACAGGTCGGCGAAGGCGGCATCGACCGCCGCGTCACCGGCCTGCTGGCTGGCGGCCGGGGTGGAACCGTTGGTCGGGGCGTCGGCCGGCTGGCAACCGGCCAGGGCGGCGACCAGGGCGAGGGCAAGGAGATGCGGGCGCATCGGCGTTCCTGTACAGGGTCAAACCCCGAGCATAGGGCCCCGGGGCTGCTTTGTCCCCGTGCCATAGGATTACCATGGGCGCAGACAGGGACTCTCCAGCGGAGCGCAGGACATGGAATACCAGGGAAGCTGCCATTGCGGCAGGATCGCATTCACCGTACAGGCCGAGGCGCCAATCAGCGATGTCATCGACTGCAACTGCTCGATGTGCCGCCGCCGCGGCAGCCTGCTGTGGTTCGCCCCGCGCGAGGCGTTCCAGCTGACCACCGATCCGGCGGACGTGGCCACCTATCATTTCAACAAGGCGCATATCGATCACCACCACTGCCGCGAGTGTGGCGTCGCGCCGTACAGTGAAGCGGTGGATCCGCGCACCGGCACGCCGATGGTGGCGGTGAACGTGCGCTGCGTACCGCAGGTGGATCTGGCCACATTGGCCGTCATGTCCTACGACGGAGCGGCACTGTGAGGCCGCTGCACGCGTGGACGCGCGTGGTGGCGATGCCGGTGCTGCTGCTTGCATTGGCAGCCTGCGCCAAACACGGCGATGTGGCGGCCGATGCAGGCGCTACGGCCGCCGAAGCGGCCGTTGCTTCACCGGAGGGCGCATTCCTCGCCTACGAACACGACGTGCAGGTGCAGCTGGAAGCGGCGCAGATCGCACCCCGCATCCAGCAGGTGGCACAGGCCTGCCAGAGCGCGAAGTTCGGTGACTGCGCGGTGCTGCAGGTCGACCAGCGCAGTGGCGAGCAGCCCAGCGGCGAGGTCAAGGTACGCATCGCGCCGAAGGGCGCCGAGCCGTTGATCGCGATGGCCGGTGAAGGTGGCAAACTGCAGTCGCGCAACACGCGTGCCGAGGACCTCGCGCAGGCGGTGGCCGATACGGCACTGACCAAGGCGCGGCTCGAGAAGGAACACGCGCGGCTGCTGTCCTACCAGGACCGCAAGGACCTGAAGATCGAAGACCTGATGGCGATCACCACGCGGCTGTCGGAGATCGAGGCGGGTGTCGAGCAGGCCAACAAGGATGCCGCGCAGCAGCGCCGGCGCATCGATACCCAGCTGGTGACGATCCACTTCGATACCACCTCCGGCCAGCGCAGTCGCAGCGAGATCGGTGAGGCGCTGAGCGAGTCGGGCAGCATCCTCAGCACCAGCGTTGCGTTCCTGATCCGCGCGGTCGCAGCGTTGCTGCCGGTGGGCGTGCTGGCCCTGGTCGTGGCCTGGGGTATCCGGGCGTGGTGGCGTCGCCGCCGTCGCACGCTGCCGCCCACCCTTTGAGGAAAAGGTCGATGCCGGCAGCCCGCCGGCATCAGCCCTCGTCGGTCTCGTACTCGACGAACACATCCAGCTCCAGCGCCAGTTCCTGCACCGCATCGCGCACCTTCTGCGCGGTACTTTCGTTGCCGACTTCCACTTCCAGTTCGTGGATGCCCGGGCCGATGTCATCGGACAGCCCGGCCGAACTGGAATCGTCGTCGTCCATGTGCGGCATCAGGTCGTCGGTTTCCTCGACATGTTCGATGCCCTCCAGGCCGAGCAGCAGGTCGCTGATCGCGCGGGCGTCGTCTTCGGTTCCGGTGATGCGCAGTCGCAGCATGGCCATGGCGTTGATACGGTGTGGGGTTGCCTGCAGCCTAGCCAGCGTGAAGCAAAGAGCGGGTGAGGGCGCAGTCAGCCGTGCGTGGCCGGGCGCCCGAGCAGGCTTTCCGGCAATGCGGGAATCGGCGTGCGTTCGTCCTGCGCCTGTTCCAGCAACCAGTCGATGAACAGGCGCGCGGCGTGGCTCGGCGGTTGCCCTTCGGCGTGCACTACGTGATACGCATAGCGCGCTTTCAGTGCCGGGCCGGGCAGGCGTACCACTTCGTAGCGCTGCAGGTAGGGCTGCGCGATGTGGGTGCGTGCCAGCACCGCGCCCATGCCGTACACCGCAGCACGCATCGCATCGGTACTGTCGGCGAAGGTGTGCATCGGCGGCAGTGGCGACGGCGGGCGCACGCCGGCATGGCGGAACCAGTCACGCCAGCCCTGCGGCGACAGATCGGTCAGCAGCGGCAGGTCGGCGATGCGCGCCGGATCGACCAGCGCTTCGACTCCGGCCAGTGCCGGTGAGGCCACCGGGAACAGGTAGTCGTCCATCAGGTGCTGCGCACGCAGGCCCGGCCATTGGCCCAGGCCATAGCGGATACCGACTTCCGGACCGTTGTCGTCGTAGCGGTCCAGCCCGCTGCCGGTGTGCAGTTCGATGCGGATGTGCGGATAGGCCTGGGTGAAGCGTGGTAGCCGTGGCAGCAACCAGCAGTAGGACAGCGAGCGCAGCGTGGTGATCCGCAACGGCACGCTGTCGGCATCCGGTTGCAGGTGATGGGCGACGGCCGCGACATCGGAGAAGGCGGCGCTGGCGGCGTCGGCCAGCTGCCGGCCCTCGGCAGTCAGGCGCACGCCACGGGCGTGGCGCAGGAACAGCCGGGTCTCCAGCACCTCCTCCAGGCGGCGCACATGGTGGCTGACCGCGCTGGCGGTCAGGTGCAGTTCCTGCGCGGCCTGGGCGAAGTTCTGGTGGCGCGCGGCGACCGCGAACACGGCCAGTGCGGGGAGCAGGGAAGGGCGTAGCTGCATGTCGAGCCTCAAACCATATTTGTGGCTGGCAGCGATACTACGCGCTTGTGCGGCGGGCGTCTGCGCCCGATCCTGTCTGCCTTGGCGAGGAACAGACGATGGACGGAGGCAGGGCATGAATGCGGTCCCACAGGTGGCCGAGCGCGACTGGCGCACGCCGCTGGAATTGACCCTGCTGGGCGCCATCTGGGGCTGCTCGTTCCTGTTCATGCGGGTGGCGGTGCCGTCATTCGGCCCGTTCGCGCTGGTCGAGGTGCGGCTGGTGCTGGGTGCGCTGGTGCTGCTGCCGTTCCTGTGGCGGGCGCGTGCGCAGTTTCCGCCGCGGCGCTGGCTGTGGCTGGCACCGATCGGCTTGATCAACTCGGCGCTGCCGTTCGTGCTGTTCGCCTATGCCGCCGAACAGGCACCGGCCGCGATCGGTGCGATCTGCAATGCGATGACGGTGCTGTTCGCCGCGCTGATCGCCTTCCTGTTCTTCGGTGAGAAGATCGGCATGCGCCGTGCTGGCGCGTTGCTGGTCGGATTCGCCGGCGTGGTGGTACTGGCCACGGCCAAGGTCTCTGGCCTGAGTATCGGCACCGCGGTGCTGGCCGGTGCGGCGGCCTCGCTGCTGTACGGTCTGGGCGTGAACCTGGTGAAGCGGCACATGACCGGGCTGCCGTCGGCGGCTGCTGCGGCGGCAACGCTGTCCTGCGCTTCGCTGTGGATGCTGCCGATGGCGGTCAGCCACTGGCCGCAGGCGGCGATTCCGGCCAAGGCGTGGGGCGCGGCGATTGCCCTGGGCGTGGCCTGTACCGGCCTGGCGTTCCTGATGTTCTATCGTTTGATCGGCCGTATCGGCCCGTCGCGTGCGTCGACGGTGACCTACCTGATTCCGCTGTTCGGCGCGGCGTTTGCGTGGTTGTTCCTCGGGGAAGCGGTGACGGTGCAGATGCTGATTGCGGGTGCGTTGATCCTGGGGAGCGTGGCGGTGAGCCAGAAGGGCTGAGGGTGCCGAAGCGCTGGTAGTGCCGGGCGCTGCCCGGCAGGCCTTTTCCGCGCCTGCGGAGAGGTGTCACTTTCTTTGCTCGTGCAAAGAAAGTAACCAAAGAAACACGCCGCCAGGTCGCGAGCCGGTGCTGCGCACCGGTACCCTGCGCTTCTCGGTGAATCAGGGGACGGTGCGCAGAAGTCAGCCGACTAACAGTCGGCTCTACAGGACATCGGTACCTCTTCGCCCCTGATTCCCCTGCGATGCTCGGCTCACGCAAGGCGGACCCAGATCAAAGGCCACAGCCGCGAGTGCGGGCAGCGACAGTGCCGGACCATGCACGGCGAATGATGCGGCCGCTTTGGACGTTGGGTCCGCCTTGAGCGAGCCGAGCACCGCAGGTCCGGCGAGGGCGAAGAGGCGCGGGTGTCTGAGCGCAGCGAGTTCCCGCGCCGTCCCTCGACGGGCCGAGGAGCGCAGGGCACCGGTGCGTAGCACCGGCTCGCGGCCGGCGGAACGTTTCTTTTGGTTACTTTTCTTTGCGTACAAAGAAAAGTAACGCCCATGAACGATGAAGCGCCTTCAGCACGCGTAACGTGCGGAAACCATCACCGCACCGGCACCGGAATATTGCAGAGATCGATATGCCCCGCCGGGCGCTTGTAGAAATCATCCACGCGATTGCGGCGCGCCTCCACCGTATCGGCGAAGGTCTTCGAATCGGTGCGCAGCACCTGGATCGGCGTGCGCTCGGCTGCCGGCACGTCGCTGGCACGGCGGATCGACACGATCGGCGTGCGCAGCTTCGGGTCGGTGTAGAAGCCCATCGGCGCCGGGCCGCGCGGGATCGCGCTGAGCAGTTCCATGCCCTTCAATACGCGACCGACCAGGGTGATGTTGCGGTCCAGCTGGCGCGGCGACTGGCCGGTTACCACATAGAGTTCGGCGCCGATGCTGCTGTCTTCCTCGTTGCTGCGGCCCGCGCCGAGCATGCCGTAGCAATGCGCCAGCCAGGCCTTGCCGGCCTGCGGGTCCTGGCCGACCGGGAAGCCGTCGACGAATCCAGTCTGCGCCGCCCAGCCATCGCGGTCCGGCAGCACGTTCACCTTCAGTCCGGTGCTGGCGCGTTCGAATTCGGCCGGCAGCTTGCGCGCGGCGCTGCCGAACGGTTTGGCCCTGGTCGCGTCATCGGCGTCGGCATCGCCGAACTGCACCACGAAATTATCCTGCGAGCGGTAGATGCTGGTGCCGTCCCAGAAGTGCTCGTGGGCGAAGGTCTGGATGTTGGCGACATGGCGCGGGGCGAACTGCGGCGCCAGCTCGATGATCACCCGCCCGGCCGGCAGGTCCATGTACAGCAGGTTGGCCGGGTCCGGGGTGCGCCAGTCGCTGGCCGCCGAAGCATCAAGAATCTGCTGCGGGCTGCGGTAGGGCGTGGCCGAACTGGCCATGGCGGGCAGCAGGCAGGACAGGGCGAGGGCGGTCAGGGCAAGGCGACGGCGGTGCGGCATGGGATCCCCGGAACATGAACGAGGCTTCGATTCTGCGTGAGCGGCCCGGCCACGCCAACCGGCACGATGACTAACGACACATTCGCTATACCGAACTTCGCACTACTGTGGACTTCAACGTAGTGGAGGGCCGGTCATGTCCGAGGACGATGTCCAGCTGAAGAAGTTCCAGAAGGAGCTCAGCGCCGGGACGGTGTCGCTGGCCCTGCTGGCGGTGCTGGCCCGGGCCGGCGAGCCGCTGTACGGCTACCTCATTGCCAAGGAGCTGGAGCGGGTGGGCGAGGGGGTGCTGAGCGGCAAGCAGAGCGCGCTGTACCCGGTGCTGCGCAACCTGGAGGGCGCCGGCCTGCTGGAAAGCCATGTGGAGCCGTCCAGCAGCGGGCCGCCGCGGCGCTACTACCGCATCAACGAACGTGGCCGCGACGTGCTGGCGCAGTGGCGCCAGGCCTGGCAGGCCACCCGCGATTCCGTCGATTCCGTGTTGGAGGGGGTACCGCAATGAACGACCCGAGCCTGGCAGGCCGTGCCCTGCCGACCACCATTCCGCAGTACCTGGCGCAGCTGCGCGCGGCGCTGGAAGGCGCCGATCCGGCGATGGTGCAGGACGCGCTGTACGACGCCGAGGAGTACCTGCGTTCGGAGCTGGCCGCGCAGCCGGGCCGCAGCGAGGCCGAGGTGATCGCCGACGTCGCCGGCAGCTATGGCGCACCGGACGAAGTGGCCGAGATCTACCGCGAGACCGAAGTGACGGTGAACCGCGCGCTGCGTACACCGCGTGCGGATACCGCGCCGGTGCTGCGTGCGGCGGCGGAAGCCAGTGGTGTCGAGCCGGCCGCGCCGCCACCAGCGCCGGTACAGCGCTCGCTGCTGGCCCGCTTCTTCGGCGTGGTGGCCGATCCGCACACTTATGGCGCGCTGTTCTACATGCTGCTGTCGCTGGCCACCGGCATCTTCTTCTTCACCTGGGTGGTGACCGGCCTGTCGCTGTCGCTGGGCCTGCTGATCCTGATCATCGGCATTCCGCTGACCGTGCTGTTCTTCGGCTCGGTGCGCGGGCTGGCGCTGCTGGAGGGGCGGCTGGTGGAAGCGCTGCTGGGCGAGCGCATGCCGCGCCGCCCGCGTTACACCGACCGCAGCCGCACATGGCCGCAGCGCATCGGCGACATGTTCACCGACGGCCGCACCTGGCTGACCCTGCTGTACTTCGTGCTGATGCTGCCGCTGGGCATCATCTACTTCACCATCGCGGTGACGCTGCTGTCGCTGTCGCTGGGCCTGATCTGGGCACCGGTCGCGGCGATCTTCAGTGGCGACATTCCGGGTGTGTACGTCGACGGCGTGAACGTGCTGCCGATGGCGGCCTCGCCGCTGGTGGCGATCGTGGTGGCGGCCGTGGGCGCGTTGCTGCTGGTGCTGACCCTGCATCTGGCACGCGGGATCGGCAAGCTGCATGGGCTGATCGCCAAGAACCTGCTGGTGCGGCTGTAAGCGGTCAGGGGTCGGATCCCTGTTCGCAGAACAGGGCTCTGACCCCGGATCTGATCGTGCTGGGGTCAGAGCCCTTTCCGCTGGAAAGGGATCCGACCCCGGGAGCGCCAACCAAGGTTGGCATCTACCAGGGCGCACCGACCAAGGTCGGTACCCACCCTGGGCGGTTTACCCCGCCTTGCGGCGCAACGGGGTGACGTTGCTCTTCTTCTTCGTGGCCTTCGCCGCCGGTGCTTCGGCATGCGCGGCGAAGAAATCGCGCACCTTCGGGTACACCACTTCGCGCCAGCGACGGCCGCTGAAGATGCCGTAGTGACCGGCACCTTCGACGATGAAATGCTCGCGGCGGTCAGCGTCGATGCCGGTGCACAGCGCCTGCGCCGCTTCGGTCTGGCCGAGGCCGGCGATGTCGTCCAGCTCGCCTTCGATGCTCAGCAGCGCGGTATCGCGGATGGCCGACGGGTCGACCTTCTCGCCGTTGACCACCCACTCGCCACGCGGCAGCAGGAAGTCCTGGAACACCACGGAAATAGTATCCAGGTAGTACTTGGCGGGCATGTCCAGCACCGCGTTGTACTCGTCGTAGAAACGACGGTGTGCGTCGGCGTCTTCCAGGTCGCCCTTGACCAGGTCGGTGTAGAAATCCCAGTGCGAGCTGAAGTGGCGGCTTGGGTTCATCGACAGGAAGCCGGCGTGCTGCAGGAAGCCCGGGTACACGCGACGACCGGCGCCAGGATAGCTGGCCGGCACGGTGTGGATGACGTTGTTCTCGAACCACGACAGCGGGTTCTGCGTGGCCAGATTGTTCACTGCGGTCGGGCTGCAGCGCGCGTCGATCGGGCCACCCATCATCACCAGCGTGCGCGGCGTCGGTTCGCCACGGCTGGCCATCAGCGAAACTGCCGCCAGCACCGGCACGGTCGGCTGGCACACGCTGACCACGTGCAGGCGCTCCACGCCGAGGTGGCGGATGAACTCCTGGATGTAGGCGATGTAGTCGTCCAGGCCGAACTCGCCTTCGCTGGACGGCACCATGCGCGCATCGACCCAGTCGGTGACGTACACGCGGTGGTCGCGCAGCAGGGTGCGCACGGTATCGCGCAGCAGCGTGGCATGGTGGCCGGACAGTGGCGCCACCACCAGCACGAACGGCTGGTTGAGCATGGTGTGCAGCTGGTCGGCTTCATTGCTGTGGCGCTTGAAACGCAGCAGCTTGCAGAACGGCTTGCTCACTTCCTCGTGCACGACGATCGGCACGCGCTCGCCATCGACGTCGATTTCGTTGATGCCCCACTCGGGCTTCTCGTAATCCTTGCCGATGCGGTGGAAGAGTTCATTGACCGCCGCCAGGCGATCAGCACCGGGCATCTGCGACCACCAGTGGCCCTGGTTGGCGAAGAACCTGGCGTTGGCCTGGGCCTGGTGCACCCAGGGGGCGAGCAGGTTGCGGGTCAGTTCGTGCAGTTGATAGAGCATGACGACCGAATATGTATGGTCATATGTTGCCGCGCAGCATATCCCATCCGGGTGTCCCGCAGGTTAAGTTGGCTGAAAATAATGAATCCGGATTCACATCCGTTCCAGCGCGGCCGCATCGCCTGCCAGGGCGGGGCCGAGCCAGCAATGCGACCCTACCGGCTGCAGGCCGTGCCGGGCCAGCGTCCGCCGGTACCAGCGCGCCGGGCGGGCCTGGAAGCCGTCATGGTCGCCCTCGAACGCGTCCTCGGCGGCGAAGGTCTCCAGGAAGGCCACGCCGCCGGTCAGCTCGGCCACGCCGGCCAGACCGGCGCGCAGCTCGCGGTCGGGCACGTAATGCATCACGTCCGAGCAGATCAGCAGGTCGACCGGGGCACAGGGCCGCAGCCAGGCGAAATCGCCGAAGCGGGCCAGGTGCAGGTTGCGGGTCCTGCCGTAGCGGCGCACAGCGTACTCGCTGCTGTCGAAGCCGAGGTATTCGACCTTCGGACGCAGCTTCAGCAGCGGTGCACGCCAGGCGCCTTCACCGCAGCCGATGTCCAGCACGCTGCGGATCGGCCGCTCCAGGTAGTACTCGGCGCTGGCCA
The DNA here is from genome assembly GCF_040984485.1 of Stenotrophomonas sp. WED208. Classification (NCBI taxonomy): domain Bacteria; kingdom Pseudomonadati; phylum Pseudomonadota; class Gammaproteobacteria; order Lysobacterales; family Lysobacteraceae; genus Stenotrophomonas; species Stenotrophomonas sp. WED208. Next base: position 3,196,831 of record NZ_JAZARB010000001.1, on the reverse strand, counting down.
CGGCCAACGCAACCTTGCGCGCCAGGCGGGCGCTGCCGCCGATGTCGGCACGGCGGTACCAGCGTTGGAAATAGGCGGCGTCGTAGGTCTTGTCCATGGGCGGCGTGCGGTCAGGATCGGGAAAGCGGTGCCTATCGTACGGTGTTGCGGCGCGCCATGCGTCGATGTGTCGCGGCGCTGGCGCGTGGGGTGGCCCGTTCACGTCATGCGAGAATGACGGCCAACCTACGCCAGCCGCCGGAGCGAGCGCATGCAGAGCTACTACTGGGTCAAGACCTTCCACATCGTGTTCGTGGTGGCGTGGATGGCCACGGTGTTCTACCTGCCGCGCATCCTGGTGAACCTGGCCGAGACTGCAGGCCAGCCGGCGGTGACCGAGCGCCTGCAGCTGATGGGCCTGCGCCTGTACCGCTTCGGCCACTCGATGTTCGGCCTGGCGTTCCTGCTGGGTCTGGTGCTGTGGCTGGGCTACAAGGTCATTCCGGATTTCCCGACCATGGTCGCGCCCGGCGGCGCCGGTTGGCTGCATGCCAAGCTGGGGCTGGTGGTGGTGCTGCTGGCGTATTTCATCTGGATTGGCCGCCTGCTCAAGGGCGTGGCCAAGGGCAGGGCGCTGCCGTCGTCGCGCGCGCTGCGCTGGATCAACGAGATCCCGCTGCTGGCCTTCATCCCGATCGTGTGGCTAGTGCTGGCCAAGCCGTTCTGAGTGGGGTCATCTGTACCCGGTAGATCCACGCCATGCGTGGATGCCGCCAGGGCGCAAACGAAAGAGCCGGGCATCTGCCCGGCTCTTTCGTTTCTGCAATCACCTGCGTGTTGCCGGCCAGCGGCCGGCACTACCGGGCTTAGGCCGCTTCGTACGTGCCGTAGCTGCGCAGGCGGGTGTAGCGCTGCTCCAGCAGCTGCTCGGTGGACAGCTTTTCCAGCGCATCCAGTTCGTTCAGCAGCACGGCCTTCAGGCGCTTGGCCATCTGCGTCGGGTTGCGGTGGGCGCCACCGGTCGGCTCGCGCACGACCTTGTCGACCAGGCCCAGGCTCTTCAGGCGCGGGGCGGTCAGGCCCAGCTGCTCGGCGGCATCCTTGGCCTTGCCGGCGTCCTTCCACAGGATCGAGGCGCAGCCTTCCGGGGTGATGGTCGAGTACACCGAGTACTCCAGCATCACGGTGCGGTCGCCCACGCCCAGCGCCAGCGCGCCGCCGGAGCCGCCTTCACCGATCACGGTGCAGATGATCGGCACCTTCAGTTCGGCCATCTCGATCAGGTTGCGTGCGATCGCTTCGGACTGGCCACGCGATTCGGCATCGATGCCCGGCCAGGCGCCGGCGGTGTCGATCAGGGTCAGCACCGGCAGGCCGAAGCGCTCGGCCATCTTCATCAGGCGCAGGGCCTTGCGGTAGCCCTCCGGCTTGGGCATGCCGAAGTTGCGCTTGATCTTTTCCTTGGTGTCACGGCCCTTCTGGTGGCCGATCACCATCACCGCGCGGCCGTTGATGCGGGCCAGGCCACCCATGATGGCCTTGTCGTCGGCGAAGGCGCGGTCGCCTGCCAGCTCCTGGAACTCATCGCAGATGATGCGGATGTAGTCGGCGGTGTACGGGCGCGACGGATGACGGGCCAGCTGCAGCACCTGCCACGAGGTCAGGTTGCGGAAGATCTGCGCGGTGCGCATGCGCAGCTTGTCCTGCAGCGCGTGCACTTCCGCCTCGACATTGACCGCCGGCCCGGCACTGGCGTTGCGCAGTTCCTGGATCTTGGCTTCCAGGTCGGCGATGGGTTGCTCGAAGTCGAGGTAGTTCGGATTCATCGGAAGCCGTCGTGTAAAGAAGAGGGGAATTCTAGCCGAATGCGTGCAAACCACCCGTACGCCTTCGTCTGGAAGGCGACGGTAGCGCAGCCGGGCAGGGGGCGCCAGTCAGCTCAGGGCACCACCAGGGCGCTGCGGCCCATCAGCTGGCTGCGCTGGGAGACGAAGTCGTTGTAGGCCTCGTTGGCCTCCCGGCCCAGGTTGCCGCCGAGGGTGGCAGTGGCCGAGGTGAAGGCCATCTGTGCGGCGAAATCCTGCTTGCGCAGGGCCTTCTGTTCTTCGGCGGTGGTGGCCTTCAGCCAGCGCGCATAGACCTCGCGCAGCGGCGCGGCATGCGCCTCGAAGGCCGGCACCAGCGCCGGCAGGCTGGCCGGGGCCGGTTCCAGGCTGAATGCCGGCGCCACGTAGCCGGCGGGCTGCTCGCGCTTGAAGGCGCCGGGTTCACCCATGCCTTCTTCCACGTAGGCGATGAAATCCGGCGCGGTGAACACCTTGGCCACGATCTGCCCGCCGCTGGAATCGACGTGGGCGACCACCTTTTCCTTCGGGAACGGTTCGCGCACGCCGTAGGTCCAGGTCTTGTCGATGAACAGTTCGTGGCGCTTCTCGAACGGACCTTCGAAGTCGACCCCGCCAAGTTCGATGCCCTTGTTGCCGACGCCGAAGTTCTTCAGCTTGCTCTCGTCGGTGACATAGACCTCGCGGGCGATCACGTACTCGCTGAGGGTCGGATTGATCAGGCCGCCACGACCGTCGACGTAGACGATGAAGCGCACGTCGCCGAGCTTGTCGGTGTGCAGGCGGTGCTCGCCGATGGCCAGCGAGACCGGGCGCGAGCCCTGCGCGGCCACCTGCAGGTCCTGGCCGTCGATGCTCAACGCCAGCGGCGTGTCGGTCGGGTTGTCGATCTGGAACTCGATCTTCGACGGGGAGCAGGCGGCCAGGACCAGTGCGGCAGCGAACGGGAACAGCAGGGTCTTCATTGGCAATCGTCCTTGATACTTGGAACGGGGAAACAGCAACACGAGGGCGCCCGACTCAACTGGCCCACGGCGGGCTGTAGCGCACCTTCAGGGTGCGCACGGCCGGGTCGGCGCGCAGCGCCTCCATCAGCTTGGAGTCGATGCGTACCGCGCTCTGCCCGGACACATCGAGCATGCCGGCGACACCGCCGTGCGGTCCCTTCAGCAGCAGGTCCAGGCGCAGTGGCGTTCGCCCCGGGCGATGGCGGTCGAGCAGCGCATCGATGCGCTCCCAGACCGGGCGCTGCTGGCGCAGGTCCAGGCGCAGCGACAGGCGCGTGGCGTAGTTGGCGCAGACTTCGTCGAAGTCCCAGCACTGGCGGATGCGCAGCGCGAAGCCGCCGTTGAATTCGTCCTCGCGCAGGCCGCCCTTGACCACCAGGATGCGGTCCTTGGTCATCAGGTGGCCGAACTCGGCCATCGCGTCGGAGAATGCGCTGCACTCGACGCGGCCGCGGCCATCCTCGAGCTGGATGAAGATCTGGCTCTCGCCCTTGCGGCGCACGCCGACCACCTGGCCGGCCAGCACGGTCTGCACTTCCGGGCGCCAGCGCTTCTCACCGCCACCACCGCCGCCACTGTTGGCGCTCCAGATCTTCTCCACCGAGCCCAGGTCGTTGCCGACCAGGTCGCGCACATCGTCGCGCCACGGGTCGAACGGGTGGCCGCTGAGGTAGAAGCCCAGCGTGTCGCGCTCGCCGTTCAGGCGCTGGAGCAGCGGCCATTCCTCGGCTTCAGGCAGATCCAGCTGGATCGTGGTCGCGCTCGGGTCGGGGCCGCCGAACAGCGAGTTCTGGCCCGACGCACGTTCGCGCGCCATCTGGTCGGTGGCCTTGATCACCTCCGGCAGCTGCAGCATCAGCGAGGCGCGGTTATGGCCGAGTTCGTCCAGTGCGCCGCAGTTGATCATCGCTTCCAGCGTGCGCCGGTTGAGCTTGGCCGAACCGACGCGGGTACAGAAGTCGAGCAGGTCCTTGTACTCGCCGCCCTTCAGGCGTTCGTCGACCACCGCTTCGCAGGCACCCTGGCCGACGCCCTTGATTGCGCCCAGACCGTACTGGATGGTGTCCGGCGTCACCGCCTCGAACATGAAGGCCGATTGGTTCACCTTCGGCGGCAGCACGGTCAGGCCGAGATTGCGCACCTCGTCGAGGAAGCCGACCACCTTGTCGGTGTTGTCGAGGTCGGAAGACAGCGTGGCCGCCATGAACTCGGCGGGGTAGTGGCGCTTCAGCCACGCGGTCTGGTAGCTGACCAGTGCATAGGCAGCGGCGTGGGACTTGTTGAAGCCGTAACCGGCGAACTTCTCCATCAGGTCGAAGATCGCATCGGCCTTGGCTTCGTCCACACCATCCTTGGCCGCACCTTCGCGGAAGATCTCGCGGTGCTTGGCCATTTCCGCCGGCACCTTCTTGCCCATCGCGCGGCGCAGCAGGTCAGCGCCGCCCAGCGAGTAGCCGCCGACGATCTGCGCCATCTGCATCACCTGCTCCTGGTACACCATGATGCCGTAGGTGTCCTTCAGGATCGCTTCGGTGCGCGGATCGGGATAGATGATTTCTTCCTGGCCGTGCTTACGCGCGTTGAAGGAGGGAATCAGGTCCATCGGGCCGGGTCGGTACAGCGACACCAGCGCGATCAGGTCTTCGAAACGGTCGGGGCGCGCGTCCTTCAGCAGGCGGCGCATGCCCGAGGATTCGAACTGGAACACCGCGCCGGTATTGCCGTTGGCGAAGATGTCCTTGTAGGTGGGCGTGTCGTCCAGCGGGATCGCGGCGATGTCCACCGGCGGGATGCCGGCGCGCTCATGGCGCTTGTTGATCGCCTTCACCGCCCAGTCGATGATGGTCAGCGTGCGCAGGCCAAGGAAGTCGAACTTCACCAGGCCCACTTCTTCCACGTCGTTCTTGTCGAACTGGGTGACCGGGTTCTTGCCGAGTCCGTTCTCGTCGTGTTCGGCGTACAGCGGGCAGAACTCGCTCAGCGGCTCGGGACCGATCACCACGCCACCGGCGTGCTTGCCGGCGTTGCGGGTCAGGTCTTCCAGCTGCAGCGCCAGATCGATCAGGTCGCGGACATCGTCCTCGGTCTCGTAGCGCTGGATCAGTTCGGCCGAGGCCATTTCCGAGCTCGGGCCTTCCTTGCCCTTGCCCAGCGCATCCTTCAGGTGGATGCCGAGGATGTTGGGGATCAGCTTGGAGACGCCGTCGACCAGGCCGTACGGGAAACCGAGCACGCGGCCGGAGTCGCGCACCACCGCCTTGGCGGCCATGGTGCCGTAGGTGATGATCTGGCTGACGCGCTCGCGCCCGTACTTGCGTGCGACGTAGTCGATCACTTCGTCGCGGCGGTCCATGCAGAAGTCGATGTCGAAGTCGGGCATCGACACGCGTTCCGGGTTCAGGAAGCGCTCGAACAGCAGGTTGTACGGCAGCGGGTCCAGATCGGTGATCTTCAGCGCCCACGCCACCAGCGAACCGGCACCCGAACCACGGCCCGGGCCGATCGGAATGCCCTGGTTCTTGCCCCACTGGATGAAGTCGGCCACGATCAGGAAGTAGCCCGGGAAGCCCATCTTGATGATGGTGTTGAGCTCGAATTCCAGGCGCTCGAAGTACTCTTCGCGGGTCTTGCCCGGCGCCAGCGGATTCTTCTCCAGGCGCTCTTCCAGGCCGTCGCGCGACATCTTCTGGATCCAGGTGTCCAGGGTCTCGTCGTCCGGCACCGGGTAGTTGGGCAGGAAGTAGGTGCCCAGCCGCATCTCGATGTTGCAGCGCTCGGCCAGCGCCAGCGTGTTGTCGATCGCATCGGGAATGTCGGCGAACAGCGCGCACATCTCCTCGGCCGACTTCAGGTACTGCTGGTCGCTGTATTCGCGTGGGCGCTTGGGGTCGTCCAGCACGCGGCCGGTGGAAATGCACACGCGCGCTTCGTGCGCGCTGAAATCCGACGGCGACAGGAAGCGCACGTCATTGCTGGCCACCACCGGCAGCCCGCGCTGGCCGGCGGCCATCAGCGCGAACTGGTTGAAGGTTTCCTCGCCCTCGCGGCCGGTGCGGGTCAGCTCCAGGTGCAGGCCATCGCCGAACACGCGCTGCCAGTCGGCCAGCTGCTGCTCGGCCAGCTCATGCTTTCCGTCCAGCGCCAGGCGCCCGGCCAGGCTCTGCCGGCCGGCCAGCGCGAACAGGTTGGCATTGCCGGCCTTCAGCCAGTCCGGGTGCACGGCCACGCCGCCTTCCGGACGATGACCTTCCATCCAGGCGCGGGTCAGCAACCGCGACAGGCTCAGGTAGCCCTCGCGATCGCGGCACAGCAGGGTCATCCGCCACGGGTCCTGGCCTTCCTCGGCGATCAGCACATCGGCGCCGGCGATCGGCTTGATGCCCACGCCTTCGGCGGCCTTGTAGAACTTGACCAGGGCGAACAGGTTGTTGAGGTCGGTCACCGCCAGCGCGGGCATGCCGAGTTCGACCGAGCGCGACAGCAGGTTGGCCTGCTTGGCCTTCTTCGGGTCCGCCTGGTCCGGCTTGGCCGGCACACGGATGGTGGAGTCCGCCAGCGAGAACTCGGTGTGGACGTGGAGATGTACGAAGCGGGAGTTGGACATGCCGGACCAGGTTGGAGCGCGCGGGCCCCGGGTGCCGACGGAGGAATCGTCGCCGGGGTCGGGAAGCGCTGGAGTGCCCGGTCAGGGTAGCGAGGGCAGGGGGAGGCGACAAGCTCTTGACGGCACGCGATATCGCATTCGCGCTCTCGCTGCCCACGGTTCGCAGGCGAACCGCGGGCCCCGTCTCACCATGCTTCCACACCCCCGCGCCCTTGGCGCGTCCCCCTGACTCAGGGGGACTGTTCCCCAGCAGGGTTGCGGCAGCCGTTCAGGTGATCGCGATGGTGGTCGCCTGCGGGGTGTCCAGGCACTCGCGCACCGGGGCGAAGCTGCGCCGGTGCTCCACGCAGGGGCCGTGCTCGCGCAGGGCGGCCAGGTGGGCCGGGGTGCCATAGCCCTTGTGCTGCTCGAAGCCGTACTGCGGGTGGCGGGCATGCACCTCCTGCATGTAGCGGTCGCGCGAGACCTTGGCCAGGATCGAGGCGGCCATGATCGCGCGGTCGATGCCATCGCCACCGACCAGCGCCTGCGCCGGCAGTACCAGCCCCTTGGGCACCACGTTGCCATCGATGCGCGCGAAACCGGCCACGTGGGCGACCGCCGCGATCACGTCGCGCATGCCCTGCAGGGTGGCCTGGTAGATGTTCAGGCGGTCGATGGTGTCCACGTCCACCAGCACCACATGCCAGGCCAGGGCCCGCTCGATGATGCGGTCATGCAGCTGCTCGCGGCGCGCCGCGGTCAGCTGCTTGGAATCGTCCAGGCCGTTGATCCGCGGCCGTGCCGGGTCGAACACCACGGCCGCCACCGCGACCGGCCCGGCCAGCGGGCCACGACCGGCTTCGTCGACGCCGGCGACCAGGCGCTCCGGTTCGACCACCGCCGCGCCATCGAACAGGGTCAGGCTGGCCGCCGCGGCGTGGCGGCGGCTCATGCCTGGGCCTGGTCGCGCATCAGCAGCTCGCCGACGGCGTCGGCGGCACGTGCCGACGCATTGCGGCGCAGGCGCTCATGCAGGCGCGCGTAGGTATCCTGCAGGTCGGTCACCCGTTGCGGATGGTCGAACCATTGCTGGATGGCGGCGGCCAGCTTGTCCGGGGTGCAGTCGTGCTGCATCAGCTCCGGCGCCAGGTCCTGGCCGGCCAGGATGTTGGGCAGGGCAAAGCGGTCGACCTTGATCAGGCCCAGCGCCTTGACCAGGCGGTAGGTCAGTTCGTTGACGCGGTAACCAACCACCATCGGCCGCTTCACCAGCATGGCTTCCAGGGTTGCGGTGCCGGAGGCCAGCACCACCACGTCGGCAGCGATCATCGCGTTGCGCGCCTGGCCGTCCAGCACATGCGAGTACGCGACCGGCAACGCCGAGCGTGACAGCTGCTCTTCGATCAGGCGCTTGCAGGCGGGGTTGGCGGCAGGCACTACCACGTGCAGGCCGGGGATGCGCTCGGAGACCTGCCAGGCGGCCTCGAAGAACGGTTCACCGAGGCGCGAGATTTCGCCCAGGCGGCTGCCTGGCAACACCGCCAGCACCTTGGCCGACGTCGGCAGGCCAAGCGCGGCGCGCGCTTCCTCGCGGTTGCCCTGCAGGGGGATGTCATCGGCCATCGGATGGCCAACGAAGCGTGCGTCGATGCCGTGCTTGGCATAGATCGGGGGTTCCATCGGGAACAGGCACAGCACCAGGTCAGCGCTGCTGCCGATCTTCTCGGCGCGCTTCTCGCGCCAGGCCCAGACCGAGGGGCTCACGTAATGCACGGTGCGCACGCCGCGCTGCTTCAGCCAGCGTTCGATGCCCAGGTTGAAGTCGGGCGCGTCGATGCCGATGAACACGTCCGGCTGCCATTCCAGTGCACGCTGGCGAAACGCGGAACGCAGTTTCAGCAGGCGTGGCAGGTGGCGCAGTACTTCGGTCAGGCCCATCACCGCCAGCTCGCTGGCATCGTGCCAGGTCAGGCAGCCGGCGCTGCGCATGGCATCGCCACCGATGCCGGCGAATTCGGCATTCGGAAAGCGTGCCTTCAGCTCGCGCACCAGGCCCGCACCCAGCAGATCACCGGAGGCCTCACCGGCCACCAGTGCGATCCGCAACGGGCGCTCGCTGAGCACCCGCTGCGCGGGGACGCTGCCGGCCATCGAGGCCAGCGGAATCACGGCGGCGCCGGCCGGCGCCTGGCCGGTCGTGCTGCTCATCGCAGCAAGGGCCTCTCGGCGTGCTCGATGAAGTCCAGCATGGCCTTCACGTCATCGCTGTCGCGTGCCTGTTCGGTCAGCTGCACCTTGGCTTCGGCCAGCGGCAGGCCCGCCACGTACAGGGTGCGGTAGGCGCGCTTGATGGCGGAGATGCGCTCGGCGTCGAAACCACGACGCTTCAGGCCTTCGCTGTTGATGCCGCGCGGGCGGCCCAGCGAATCGGTGCCGACCATGGTGAACGGCGGAACGTCGCCGTTGGTCAGCGCGCCCATGCCGAGGAATGCGTGGGCACCGATGCGGCAGAACTGGTGGGCACCGGCGAAGCCGCTGATGATCACGTAGTCGCCCACGGTGACGTGGCCGGCCAGGGTGGTGTTGTTGGAGAACACGCAGAAGTTGCCGACATGGCAGTCATGCGCCACGTGCGTGTAGGCCAGCATCCAGTTGTCGTTGCCGATCGTGGTGATGCCGCCGCCGCCGCCGGTGCCACGGTTCAGGGTGACGAACTCGCGGAACACGTTGCGGTCGCCGATCACCAGTTCGGTGCGCTCGCCGGCAAACTTCTTGTCCTGCGGCTCGCCACCGATCGCGGCGTGGCCGATGAAGCGGTTGTCACGGCCGATCCTGGTCGGGCCGTGGATGCTGCAATGGGGGCCGACCACTGTGCCGGCGCCGATTTCCACATCGGCCCCGATCAGGGTGAAGGCGCCCACCTGGACGTCATCGGCCAGGCGCGCGGCCGGATCGATGACGGCGGTCGGGTGGATCCGCGGTGTGTTGTCAGTCATTCCTGCCTCCAGTGGATCAGCCCTTGGCGCCGGCGCACATGACTTCGGCCGAGGCAACGACTTCACCGTTGACCTTGGCTTCGCCGTAGTACCAGCCCATGTTGCGGATCAGGCGCTTCATCTGCACATCCAGCATCAGCACGTCGCCGGGGACGACCTGCTTGTTGAAGCGGGCATTTTCCACCTTGACCATGTAGAACAGCTTGGACTGCGCATCGCGGCCGAGCGTCAGCTGGGTCATCACGCCACCGGCCTGCGCCAGCGCTTCGATGATCAGCACGCCGGGCATGATCGGGCGGCCCGGGAAGTGGCCCTGGAAGAACGGCTCGTTGATGCTGACGTTCTTCTGCGCCAAGATGCGCTTGGCGTCGATGTCGAGTTCAAGCACCCGGTCCACCAGCAGGAACGGGTAACGGTGCGGGAGCAGTTCCTGGATCTGGCAGACGTCGATAGGAAGCTGCAGCGTGTCGTTCATTCTTTCTCCTTGCCAGCGGCCAGGACGCGGCGAGCCAATGCGTCCAGCTGCTTGAAGCGCGCGGCGTTCTTGCGCCACGTGCGGTTGTCGGTCAACGGGGTGCCGGACGAGTACTCGCCCGGCTCATGGATGGAATTGCGGACCACGGACTTGCCGGTGATCACGACCTTGTCGCAGATCTCGAGGTGGCCGACCACGCCGACGTGGCCGCCGAGCAGGCAGTAGCGGCCGATCCTGGCGCTGCCGGCGATGCCGGTGCAGCCGGCGATGGCCGAATGCGCGCCGATCTGCACGTTGTGCGCGATCTGCACCAGGTTGTCCAGGCGCACGTCTTCGTCCAGCACGGTGTCTTCCAGCGCACCGCGGTCGACGCAGGTATTGGCGCCGATCTCGCAATCGTCGCCGATGCGCACACCGCCCAGTTGCGGCACCTTGATCCACTTGCCGGCGTCCATCGCCAGGCCGAAGCCATCGGCGCCGAGCACGGCACCGGGATGCACGCGCACGCGCTTGCCAAGCTTGACCCGGGTAACCAGGGTGACCCGCGCGATCAGCTCGCAGCCGTTGTCCAGGCTGCAGTCTTCGCCGATCACGCTGCCGGTGCCGATGATGCAGTTCTCGCCGACCACGCTGCGTGCGCCGACGGAGACGAACGGGCCGATATGCGCGCTGGCGGCGACCTGGGCGCTGGGATCGATCACGGCGCTGGGGTGGATGCCGGGTGGCCGTGTCGGCGCGATGTCGAACAGCGCGGCGATCTTGGCGAAGGTGGTGTACGGGTCCTTGGCCACGAGCGCGGCGCCCGGAGCGGCCTCGGCGTCGTCGGCACGCAGGACCACCAGCGAGGCCTGGCTGTCGGCCAGCTGGGCGCGGTAGCGCGGGTTGGCGAGGAAGGTCAGCTGGCCAGGACCGGCATGGGCGAGGGTGGCCACGCCATGGATGGCGGTGGCGGGGTCGCCATGGACCTGCAGGCCGAACTGCTCGGCGAGTTGCTGGGCGGTGTAGGTGGGAGTATTCACGGCGGGAGTTTAACGTGTGACGCCATTGCGGTCATGCGGGGGCAGGGCTTGGCGCCTGCCTGGTACGGGCGGGAGGCGGCGGGTGGCCCTGGCCAGGACACGCAAAAGCCCCTCCATGGTGCTCGATGGCGCCATCCATGGCGCCAACGGTCCTGTCCAGGGCCACCCGCCGCCTCTGGACAGTTTCCCGCGAGCGCGGCCAAAAGCCCGTGCCGTGCAGTGTCATCTGAAAAACGAAAACGCCGGGCAGAGCCCGGCGCTTCGTACCCCGTCTGGTGGAGAGCCCCCCTTTGTTAAGGGGGGCGCGCCAGCGGCGCGGGGGATAGGTGAAATGCGCGGGCAATTCACCGGAGGTGGATCAGTTCTGAGGAACGTTGTTCCTCAGAACTGGCCACCGAACGTGAATTGCAGGCGTTCGATCTTGTCATCGTCTTCCTTCTTCAGCGGGAAGGCGTAGCTGATCGAGATCGGGCCGACCGGGGCGCGCCACAGCAGGGCCACACCGGTGGACACGCGCAGTTCGTTGGCCTTGAAGTTCTTGGTGCCGTTGTAGACGTTGCCGAAGTCGACGAAGGCCGACACGCGTGCCGACGGGCTGTCGAACAGGCGCGGGAAGTAGGCTTCAACCGAACCGACGGTCTTCAGCGAACCACCCAGCGGCTGGCCTTCCGGATAACCGGCGGTGACTTCGCGCGGGCCGAGGGTGTTGTCTTCGAAGCCGCGCACCGAATTGGTACCACCGGCATAGAAGTTCTCGAAGAACGGCAGGCCGCTGGCGGTCACCGTACGGGTGGTGCCGTCCGGATTGGTCAGCGTGCGGGTGTAGTCGTTGCCATAGGCATCGCCGTAGCCCACTTCGGCACGGGTGTTGATCACCAGCGACGGCATGATCGGCCAGTACTTGCTGATCTGGTAGTTCAGCTTGTAGTACTCGATGGTCGAACCCGGCAGCGTGGTTTCCAGGCCGATGCGCTGGTAGGTACCGCGGGTCGGCATGAAGTAGTCGTTGCGCGAGTCACGCGCCCAGCCCAGCTCGGTGCGCCAGGCATGGAACGTGCGCTTACCGACGGCGTTGATGTAGTCGATGATCGACTGCGGGGTCGAGCCCTGGTAGGTGGTGATCTGGTTGCTGTCGATGCCGAACATCAGCGAGACGGTATCGGTCTCGGTGATCGGCACGCCGAACACCACCTGCGCCGAACCGTTCGTGCTGTTGTACTGCGCGGTGTTGAAGTCGGAGTAGTCCAGCTCGCGCCAGGACAGGTTGTAGCCCAGCGACACGCCGTCATCGGTGAAGTACGGGTTGGTGTAGCTGAAGCCATAGCGTTGCAGGTAGCTGCTGCGCGAGGCTTCGACCGACACGCGGTTGCCGCCGCCGAGGAAGTTGTTCTGCGACAGCTGTACCGAGGTGGTCATGCCGTAGGACTGCGAATAGCCCAGGCCGAACACGAAGCTGCCGGAGGTGGTTTCCTTGACGTTGTAGACGACGTCGACCTGGTCGTTGCTGCCGCTGACGGCCGGAGTCTCGACGTCGACCGACTCGAAGTAACCCAGGCGCTGCAGGCGGATCTTGGAGCGGTCGATCGCGGCCTGCGAGTACCAGCTGTTCTCGAACTGGCGCATTTCGCGACGCATCACTTCGTCGGACGTGCGGGTATTGCCGCGGAACAGGATGCGGCGCACCGACACGCGCGGGCCCGGAACGACCTGCATGTTGATCGCCACGGTCTGGTCGGGGCGGTTGGTGGTCGGGATCGGGTTCACCTTGGCGAACGCGTAGCCGATGTTGGACAGCGAATTGGTGATGGTGTCCGAGCTGAACTCCAGCAGCGCACGCGAGAACGTGTCGCCCGGCTTCTGGATCACCATGCGCTCGACGTCCTCCTGCGGAAGGATGGTGTCGCCGCTGACCTTGATCTCGGAGATCTTGTACTGGGCGCCCTCGGTCACGCCGGCGGTGAGGAACATGTCGCGCTTGTCGGGGCTGATCGACACCTGGGTCGAGTCGATGCTGAAGTCGACATAGCCGCGGTCCAGGTACCAGGAATTGAGCTTTTCCAGGTCGCCGGACAGCTTTTCCTTGGAGTACTGGTCATCACGGCGGTACCACGACGCCCAGTTGTGCTCCTTGGACTCCCAGGTTTCCAGGATGTCCTTGCTCTCGAACTTCTCGGTGCCGACCAGGTTGACGTGACGGATCTTGGCCGCCTTGCCTTCCTTGATGGCGATCGCGATGTCCACGCGGTTGCGGTCCAGCGGGCTCACGGTCGGGGTGATCTCGACGGTGTACTTGCCGCGGTCGTTGTACTGGCGGCGAAGCTCCTGGGTCACGCGGTCCAGGCTCAGGCGGTCGAAGGTGCCGCCCTCGGTCAGGCCGATGTCGGACAGGCCCTTGAGCAGCTGCTCGGACTTGATGTCCTTGTTGCCGGTGACGGTCAGCTTGTTGATCGCCGGGCGTTCCTTGACGGTCACCACCAGGATGCTGCCCTGGCGGTCCAGCTGCACGTCTTCGAAGAAGCCGGTCTTGTACAGGGCGCGGATGGTCTCGCCGACCTTGTTGTCGGTGATGGTCTCGCCACGTTCCACCGGCAGGTAGGTGAATACCGTGCCCGAGCTGATGCGCTGCAGGCCATCCACGCGGATGTCGCTGACAGTGAAGGGCTCGGCTGCCTGGGCCAGGGCGGGAGCGCCGGTGACGGCGGCGAGGGCGAGGGCCAGCAGGCGGCGATTGGGGAGTCGCGTCATGTCACGTCCGGTAGGAAGGTCGATTTCATTGGTGCGGGATGCCGACGCTGTAGACGGCAACAACGTGGAAAAGTTCATCGCGGGACCAGGCCGAGGATGTCGTTGTAGAACGCCAACCCCATCAGCCCGGCCAGCAACGCCAGGCCGATGTATTGGCCGGCGGCGATGGCACGCTCGCTCAGCGGGCTGCCCTTGACCAACTCGATAAGGTAATACAGCAGGTGGCCGCCGTCCAAGATCGGGATCGGCAACAGGTTGATGATGCACAGGCTGAGCGACAGCAGGGCAAGGAACTGCAGGAACCAGTCGAGGCCGCGCTTGGCCGAGACATTGGCCACGCGGGCGATGGTCACTGGCCCGGAAACGTTCTGCAGCGAGGCCTTGCCGGTGACGATGCGGCCCATCATGCCCAGCGAATCGGCGGCCAGACGGCCGGTTTCGCGCACGGCCACGGTGACCGCGTCGAGCGGGCCATAGCGCAGCAGGGTGTCGTAGGGGGGGCTGAACGAGGTCGGGAACTGCACGCCGATCTGCCAGGTCGGCTCGCCCCTGGAATCCTTGCCCTGGCGCGGGGTGACTTCCAGCGCCAGGCGTTCACCGCCCCGCAGGACCTCGATCATGCCCGGGCCGCCAGCGCGGCCCAGCGTCTGGATCTCGCCGATGACCTGGTCGGCGCCGTCGATGCGCTGGCCGTCGATCGCCACGATCAGGTCGCCCGGCTGCAGCTGCCCGGCCACCACGGAGTCCGCGGTGAGCGAATCGACCAGCGCCGGTTGCAGCCACGACTGCCAGTACAGGCCGGCCAGGATCGGTACCCGCCGTTCATCGAAACCGGCCGGCAGCTGCGACAGCGGCAGGGTGCGCACGCGCATCTGGTCGGCCGGGTCCAGCACTTCCAGCTTCACGTCGCGGCGGTCCATCGCAGCGGCGGTCAGCGCCATGCTGGCCTCGCCGAGGGTGGCCACCGGGCGCTCGTCCACGCGCAGAACGCGGTCGCCGCTGGTCAGGCCAGCGCTGGCGGCAATGCCGCTGACACGGCCGATGGTCGGCGAATAATCCTGCTTGCCGATCACGAACATCGCCCACAGCAGCAGGATGCACAGCAGCAGGTTGGCGATCGGTCCGGCGGCGACGATGGCGATGCGCTGCCAGACGGTCTTGTGGTTGAAGGCCTGGCCGCGCTCGTGCGGGTGGACTTCGACCTCGCGTTCGTCGAGGAACTTCACATAACCGCCGAGCGGGATGGCGGCGATGGCGAACTCGGTGCCGTGCCTGTCGCGGCGCGACCACAGCGGCCGGCCGAAGCCGACCGAGAAGCGCAGGATCTTGACCCCGCACAGGCGCCCGACCCAGTAATGCCCGAACTCGTGGAACGTGACCAGCAGCCCGAGGCTGACAATCATCCACCAGACCGATCCGATGAAGTCAGTCATGCAGGCTCACAGTGGCGGGCAAGGGCGGCGTCGTCATGCGGGGCGAGGCGGTCGTTCAGGCGGCGTCGATGGCGTTCAGGGTCAGCTGGCGTGCCCGCTGGTCGGCGGACAACAGGACCTCCAGTGTATCGGCTGGGTGGGTCGGCAGTGTTGAAAGAGCGTTAGCAACCAGCTCCGGGATGGTCAGGAAACCGATCCGGCCCTGAAGAAACGCTGAAACCGCCTCTTCATTGGCGGCGTTCAGCACCGCCGGCGCGGTGCCGCCGGCCTGCATCGCCTGCCAGGCCAGGGCCAGGCAGGGGAAAGCGTCAGTGTCCGGGGCCTCGAAGTCCAGCCGGCCCTGGGCCAGCAGATCCAGCCCGGACACGCCCGATTCGATGCGCTGCGGCCAGCCCAGGCCAACGGCCAGGGTAGTGCGCATGTCCGGCAGACCCATCTGCGCCAGGGTCGAACCGTCCACGAACTCGACCAGCGAGTGGACCAGGCTCTGCGGATGCACGAGCACTTCGATGCGCTCACCGGGGATGCCGAACAGGTGATGGGCCTCGATCACCTCCAGGCCCTTGTTCATCAACGTCGCCGAATCGACCGAGATCTTCGGCCCCATCGACCACTTCGGGTGGGCAACGGCCTGCGCCGGGGTGACCGGGGCCAGTTCGGCGCGGCTGCGGCCACGGAACGGGCCGCCGGAGGCGGTCAGCAGGATCCGGCGCACGCCGGCCCCGTCGATGCTGGCGTCGCGCGAGCGCAGGCACTGGAAGATCGCACTGTGCTCGCTGTCGATCGGAATGATCTCAGCGCCAGCATGCTGGGCCGTGCGGGTCAGCAGCTCACCGGCCAGTACCAGCGATTCCTTGTTGGCCAGCAGGATCCGCTTGCCGGCGGCGGCCGCGGCCAGGGTCGAGGACAGCCCGGCGGCGCCGACGATGGCGGCAACCACGGTGTCACAGGCATCGCTGGCGGCCAGCTGGTCCAGCGCGGCATGGCCGGCATGGGCTTCGGTGGCCAGGCCGGCGTCGCGCAGGCCGTCACGCAGTTCGGTGAACAACGATTCGTCGGCGATCACCGCGTGCGCCGGCTTATGCTGGCGGCACAACGCCAGCAGCGCCTGCACCTGGCGGCCGGCGGCGAGCACCGTGGCCTGGTAGCGCTGCGGGTGGCGGGCGATCACGTCCAGCGTGGAGGCACCGATCGAGCCGGTGGCGCCGAATACGGCGACCCGGCGCAGGTCTGCGACAGCATTCATGGTCAGAACCCGAAGATTTCCTTGCCCAGTGCGAACACCGGCACCGCAGCGAGGACGCCGTCAACACGGTCGAGCACGCCGCCGTGGCCCGGGATCAGATGGCCCGAGTCCTTGGCGCCTGCATGGCGCTTGATCAGGCTTTCGAACAGATCGCCCAGCACCGAGGCGAATACCGCCACCACCGAGGTGATCAGCAGGCCCGGCAGGTGACCGGCATCGATACCTGCCAGCCAGCCGAGGCCAAGGGCCACGGCGACACCAGCCAGCAGGCCGCCGAACAGGCCTTCCCAGGTCTTGTTGGGGCTGATCCGCGGGGCCAGCTTGTGCTTGCCGAAGTGCCGACCGGCGAAATAGGCGCCTGAATCAGCCGCCCAGACCAGTGCCAGCGCAGCCAGCAGCCACAGGTGACCCTGCTTGCCCGGCGGATCGCCGCCCGCATGGATCAGCACCAGCGCGGCCCAGGCCGGGACGATGGCCAGGGTGCCGGCCAGCATCTTCACGATCCGCGAGGGCGCCGAGGGCTGTGCGCCGAAATTGAAGAAGCGCAGCCAGACCAGCGCGGCCAGCCACCAGGCGACGCCGGCCAATGTGGTGATCTGGAACAGCACCAGCGTGCTGCCATCTGCCCAGACCAGCAGCACCATCAGCAGCAGGTTCAGCACCAGCAGCACGGTGCGCGCCAGGGTGTCTTCGATGCCGGCCAGTTTCAGCCACTCCCACAGGCCGATCAGCAGCACGGCGGCGGCGGCGGCGGCCAGCCATTGCGTCGGCAGCAGCAGGATCGCGGCAATGGCGACCGGCGCCATGATCAGCGCGGCGAGGACTCGGGTCTTGGTCATGGGCTGGAGGTCTCGGTGGCCAGTGCGGCGATCTGGGCGCTGGTCAGGCCGAAACGACGCTCGCGGCTGCCATAGGCGTCCAGCGCCTGCTGCAGCAGTGCGGCATCGAAGTCCGGCCACAGCGCCTCGGTGAACCACAGCTCGGTGTATGCCAGCTGCCACAGCAGGAAGTTGCTGATGCGGGTATCGCCACCGGTGCGGATGAACAGGTCCGGCGGCGGCAGGTCGGCCAGGGCGACCTGGCTGCCCAGCAGCGATTCGTCGATCTGTTCGGGCAGCAGGCGGCCGGCGGCGACTTCAGCCGCCAGGGCGCGCGCGGCACGGGCGATGTCCTGGCGGCCGCCGTAACTGGCTGCGATCGACAGGGTCAGGGCGCTGTTGTCGGCGGTGCGTTGTTCGGCCAGCTGCATGCGGCTGACCAGGCCGGCGCCGAAGCGTTCGCGCTCGCCGATGAAGCGCACGCGCACACCGCGCCGATGCAGCTCGTCCACTTCGCGGTCGAGCGCGCCGAGGAACAGCTTCATCAGGGCATCGACTTCTTCCTGCGGCCGGCCCCAGTTCTCGCTGGAGAACGCGAACAGGGTCAGCGCCGGAATGCCCAGTTCAAGGCAGCGCTCGATGGTGCGGTTGACCGCGCGCGCGCCGGCACGGTGGCCGATCACGCGCGGGCGACGGCGCTGCTGTGCCCAGCGGCCATTGCCATCCATGATGATGGCAATGTGGCGGGGCAGGGCGGCCGGCAATGGAGGCGGGACTGAAGGCATCGACTTCAGACCGACAGCAGTTCTTTTTCCTTGTCGGCGACGACCTTGTCGACGTCCTTGATGTTGGCGTCGGTCAGCTTCTGGATGTCGTCTTCGCCACGCTTCTTCTCGTCTTCGCTGATCGCCTTGTCCTTGACCAGCTTGGCGATTTCCTTGTTCGCGTCCTGACGGATGTTGCGGATCGCGATCTTGGCGCCTTCGCCTTCCTTCTGCACCTGCTTGGCCAGCTCCTTGCGGCGCTCTTCGGTCGGCGGCGGCATGTTGATGCGGATCGCGGTGCCCAGGGTATTCGGGGTGAACTCGGCGTTGTAGAGACCCTTTTCGATCTCCTTGATCATGCTCTTGTCGAACGGCGTGACCAGCAGCGAGTGGGCGTCGGCGTTGGAGATCGACGCGACCTGGTTCAGCGGGGTGCTGGCGTTGCCATAGGCGCTGACCGTGACGCGGTCCAGCAGGGCCGGGGTGGCGCGGCCGGTGCGGATCGAGGTGAGGGTGTGCTTCAGAGCGTCGATGCTCTTGGCCATGCGCGTCTGCGCGTTGTTCTTGATGTCGTTGAGCATCGCCCGGTCCTGGGTGTAACTGGAATCGGGCGATTATAGGCGAATACGGGACGCTGCCGGGCCTGAATCGGCCCGGTTGTCGCCTGGGACTCAGGCTCAGGCCGGGTCGCGGCCCTGGACCAGGGTGCCGATGTTCGCGCCGTTGAGGATCTTCAGCAGCTCGCCCGGCTGGCCCATGTCGAACACGCGCATCGGCAGGTCGCTGTCGCGGGCCAGTGCGAAGGCGGCGGTATCCATCACTTCCAGGCCGCGACGGATCACTTCGTCGTAGCTCAGGCTGTCGAAGCGGACCGCGTCGCTGTGCTTGTTCGGGTCCTTGTCGTACACGCCATCGACCTTGGTGGCCTTCAGCAGCAGGTCGGCGCCGATCTCGATCGCACGCAGCGCGGCACCGGAGTCGGTGGTGAAGAACGGGCTGCCGACGCCAGCGGCGAAAATCACCAGGCGGCCCTTTTCCAGGTGGCGGATGGCGCGGCGGCGGATGTAGTCCTCGCACACGTCGTTGATCTTGATCGCGCTCATCACGCGGGCCTTGGCGCCCAGCTTCTCGAGGGCGTCCTGCATGGCCAGGGCGTTGATGACCGTGGCCAGCATGCCCATCTGGTCGCCGGTGACCCGGTCCATGCCGCCAGCGGCGAGGCCGGCGCCGCGGAAGATGTTGCCGCCGCCGATCACCAGGGCCACTTCGGCGCCGGCCTGCTGGGCTTCGATGACCTCGCGGGCCAGGCGGTTGATGATCTTCGGGTCGATGCCGTAGTCCTCATCTCCCATCAGCGCCTCCCCGGACAGTTTCAGAAGGATGCGGCGATAGGCGAGCTTGGACATAGGGACCTCGGGTGCGTGGAAATCGCGGGGGATTCTACGCGCATGCGGCGTCGGGCCAAAGTGTTTTGTGCACTGCGGCGCGAAATCCTGCCATCCGCCCCGGCCACGCGGGGCGTCCCGTTCAGCCCAGCTCGGCGCCGGCGGTGGCTGAAAGCTCGTCGTGGCCGAGGGCGCCGGGGGAGCGGGCAATCACCCGGTTGCGGCCCAGGTTCTTGGATCGGTACAGCACATCGTCGGCTGCGCGCAGCAGGTCCTGCACGTCGG
This sequence comes from Stenotrophomonas sp. WED208, assembly GCF_040984485.1. Taxonomy (NCBI): domain Bacteria; kingdom Pseudomonadati; phylum Pseudomonadota; class Gammaproteobacteria; order Lysobacterales; family Lysobacteraceae; genus Stenotrophomonas; species Stenotrophomonas sp. WED208. Next base: position 3,177,249 of record NZ_JAZARB010000001.1, on the reverse strand, counting down.
CGAAGCGCTCGTAGCCGCCCTGGGTGGCCACGCCGGCGGAGAACGTGACGAACAGCGGTCCGCCCTCCAGCTCGGCCATCGGCGTGGCGACGATGTTGGCCAGCACCCGGCGGATCACGTCCAGGGCCACGCTTTCGCTGGTGTTGGGCAGCAGTGCGACGAATTCCTCGCCGCCGAAGCGGGCCACGGTATCGCTGTTGCGCAGCTGGCCCTGCAGCTTGCCGGCGAAGGCGCGCAGCACCTCGTCACCGGTCAGGTGGCCGTGGGCATCGTTGATCTTCTTGAAGTCGTCCAGGTCGATGAAGGCCACCGACAGCGGCCAGCCTTGCCGGCCGGCGCGCAGGAACTCCTGCTCCAGGACCGCTTCCAGCTGGCGGCGGTTGAGTACGCCGGTCAGGGCGTCGCGGTGGGCCTGGTCGGCCAGGCGCTTGGCCCGGGCCTCGAATTCGTCGGCGCGCCGGCGTGCCTGGTCTGCATCCTGCAGTTCGCGCAGGTTGCGCAGGGTGGCCAGTTCCTGCGCGTGGTCGATCAGCTCGCGCACCCGCAAGGGCGAGTTCAGGCCGGCCTCGAACAGGCTGGCGATGTCCGGCAGGGCTTCGCTGATGCGGGTGAGTACCTGATCGAAACGAGCGCTGTCCAGTTCCAGGCGGTCGTGGACCTGATGCAGGGCACGCTCGCGCGCGGCGTCGGCGTCGTCGTCCAGCCAGATGTCGGCGACCGCACCGGACAGCTGCACACAGGCCTGGAACGGCGATTCGGCAGCGCCCTCGTCCTCGCTGTGGCTGATGCTTTCCACCAGGTAGCGGGGCAGGCCCCACTGCTCGGCCACCCAGGCGCCGACATCTGCATGGCTGCAGCCCAGTTCCTCGCGCTCGCGGGCAACCAGATCCGTGTTGTCACGGGCTTCGCGCAACAGTGGCAGGTAGCGCTCCGATTCGGCCTGGGCCAGGCACAGCACGCCCAGGTCCTGCAGCAGGCCGGCCAGCATCAGTTCCTCCAGTCGGCGCAGGCCGCGGGCCTGGCCCAGCTGGCTGGCGGCCAGGGCGCTGAGGATGCTGCGCTTCCACGCACGCTGGCGCAGGTCGTGGTCGGCACCGCCGCCAGCGGTCAGGCCCTGGGTGACGGTGAAGCCGAGGGCAAGGCTGATCGTGGCATTCAGGCCGAGCATGGTCAGCGCCTGGCCGAGGTTCTCGATGCGGCGGCGGCTGGCATACAGCGGCGAATTGGCGATGCGCAGCATGCGAGCGCTCAGCGCCATGTCGATGGCGATGATGTCGGCGGCGGTGGCGATGTCCGCTTCCGGGTCCTGGGCCAGCTCGATGATGCGCAGGGCAATACCGGGTGGCGAAGGCAGGTTGCGGCAGAGCGCCAGGGCAGCTGTCAGCTCGGGAGGCATGTCGGGTCGTTCAATTCCATTAGGACAAGAATACCTAGGAATGCATCACAGTCCGCGATTTTCGTTCCTGCTATGCGATTGTGGATTCCCTGCGCCGAGTATCGGCTTGATTCGCGCGCAACGCAAAGGTGTGGGTGTGGGCACCAACGGTGCGCACCCACGGGCCCACCGGCATAAAAAAAGAGCCGCGGTTTCCCGCGGCTCCTTCTGGTCGCTTCACAGCCGGAAGGCTGCAATCAGACCTGCATCGCCTTGGCAACTTCGGCGGCGTAGTCTTCCACCACCTTCTCGATGCCTTCGCCGACGATCAGCAGCTTGAAGCCTGCCACGTCGGCGCCAGCGGCCTTGACCACCTGCTCGACGGTGGTGTCGCCCAGCACGTAGGTCTGGCCGTACAGGGTCACGTCGCTGACGATCTTGTTGATCTTGCCGCTGATGATCTTTTCCAGGATCTCGGCCGGCTTGGCCTTGTCCTTTTCGGACATCTTGGCCAGCTCGATTTCCTTTTCCTTCTCGACGAAGTCGGCCGGAACGTCCGCAGCCTTGTTGTGCGGCGGCTTCAGGGCAGCCACGTGCATGGCCAGGCCACGGGCCAGCTCGACGTCGCCGCCGATCAGATCGACCAGCACGCCGACCTTGCCGTTGGTGTGGACGTACGCACCGACGTTGCCGGTGGTGTCGACCTTGACCATGCGACGGATCTGGATGTTCTCACCCAGGGTCTGCACGGCGGTGGCGCGGGCTTCTTCAACGGTGCGGCCATCGGCCAGCTTGGCAGCCTTCACGGCTTCGACGTCGGTGGCGCCCGATGCCAGGGCAGCGGCGGCGACGGCGTTGACGAAGGACTTGAAGTTGTCATCGTTGGCGACGAAGTCGGTTTCCGAGTTGACTTCGACCAGCACGGCCTTGCCGCCGTCCTGGGCCAGGCCCAGACGGCCTTCGGCGGCCACGCGGTCAGCCTTCTTGTCGGCCTTGGCAGCGCCGGACTTGCGCATGGCTTCAGCAGCAGCGTCGATGTCGCCGTTGGCTTCGGTGAGAGCCTTCTTGCATTCCATCATGCCGGCGCCGGTGCGCTCGCGCAGTTCCTTGACCAGGGAAGCAGTGATTTCCACGGGATTACCTCACGAAAGAAAGGGGTTGGGCCGGCATGGTGGCCGGCCCGTGTGACACGGTCCTGTCACGCGCCAAAGGCTGCGCGCAGGGAGGGTGGACGCCGGGCGTCCACCCCGGGGCCTGGATCAGGCCTGGGCGTCGTCGCCCTTCTTGGCAGCCTTCTTGGCCGGAGCGCGGCGGGCCGGCTTCTCTTCGCCTTCAGCAGCGGCTTCGGCGAACTCTTCCTCACGCACCGAAGCGGCGTGCGGAGCAGCAGCCTTGCCTTCCAGCACGGCGTCGGCAGCGGCGCGGGCGTACAGCTGCACAGCGCGGATGGCGTCGTCGTTGCCCGGGATGGCGTAATCAACCAGTTCCGGGTTGTAGTTGGTGTCGACCACGGCGATGACCGGGATGCCCAGCTTCTTGGCTTCCTTGATCGCGATGTCTTCGTGGCCGATGTCGATCACGAAGATGGCGTCCGGCAGGCGGTTCATGTCCTTGATGCCGCCCAGCGAGGCTTCCAGCTTGTCGCGCTCGCGACGCAGGCCCAGCACTTCGTGCTTGACCAGCTTCTCGAAGGTGCCGTCGGTTTCACCGGCTTCCAGTTCCTTCAGGCGGGCAACCGACTGCTTGACGGTACGGAAGTTGGTCAGGGTGCCGCCCAGCCAACGCTGGTTCATGAACGGCATGCCGCAACGCTCGGCTTCTTCCTTGATGGTTTCGCGGGCGCTGCGCTTGGTGCCCAGGAACAGGACGGTGCCGCGCTTCTGGGCAACCGACGAGATGAAGTTCATCGCATCGTTGAACAGCGGGACGGTCTTTTCCAGGTTGATGATGTGGATCTTGCCGCGGGCGCCGAAGATGTACGGAGCCATCTTCGGGTTCCAGTAGCGGGTCTGGTGGCCGAAGTGGACGCCGGCTTCCAGCATCTGACGCATGGTGACCTGGGGCATTGCAATACTCCTGATATGGAACCAGCGATTCCGCCCGCGGGGATAGGTATGCGGGACGCGTGGAAGCGCGATCGGTTCCGGGGTTGGGCTTCCCTGTTGCCTCCGTGGCCGAACTCCTTGCGGAGCACCCCGGCACGGATGGGGGCAGCAGGTGTGGATTCACCGGTGACGTCCGGTGTGGACGGGTTCCCGCGCACGCAGGCGGCAGGAATCCGGTCGATTATAGCCCGCTCGGCGCGCTTGCTGCAATTGCCGGGTCCGGCGGGGTCAGGTCGATCATGCGGCCGTCCGGCAGCCGGGCCTGGAAATGGCCATCGATGTAGCCGTCGGCACGGGCCGGCAGGGCCCAGTGGCGCTCCCGGCCAGCCAGGACATAGCCGGCCAGACCCGGCAGCAGCACGGTACGCCGACCATCATTGGCGACGAAGGTGAGGTCCTGCAGGCGAGCGTGCAGTGTCCCTGTGTTGCTCAGTCGCAGCGAAGGTTGCGACGGTTTGAACTCAGTCCAGGCGCGCAGCCGTGGCTGTGCCAACGGCCCGGTCTTGCCCCGAAACAGGGGCAGCGAGTAGCGCGGCAGGCCGGGGATGCTGGGGGCGAGCACGACCCGGTAGGCCTGTTCGGCGGCCACGGGTGTGGGTTGGCGTGGCAGCAGCCAGATGCGCTGGCGGGTGCCGGGCGGGATATCGAGCCGGGTGGGGCTGGCCAGGACCTGATCGCTGGCACGCAGCTCTTCCGCGTCGGTCTGCTGTTCCCAGGCCAGGATCCGTACCTGGCCCTGCCAGCGGTGGGGGCCAGGGTTGTACAGCCACAGTTCGCCGTGACCGCCTTCGGCGGGCAGCTGCAGGGTGGTCGGCACCAGGTCCAGCGCCGCCGCGGGCAGTGCCAGCAGCAGGGCCAGCAGGCTCAGCAGGATGCGCATCAGTAGATGACGGTCACGGCAGGCGCCGCGTCGTCGCTGTCGGCCGGCGGCGCGAGGTCGTGGATCTGCTGCGGAAGCTCGGGCGTGTCGCTGCGCTGGTGCGGTGCCGTGCATCGGGTGTTGCCGCCATCGCCGCTGCAGCCCTCGACCACGGTCAGCCGGATCTGCAGGGAGGTGCTGCCGGGTTCGGCCCATGCCGGCGTGCTGGCGACCAGCATCGCCCCGATCAGAAGTGCGCGAACCACCTGCCATCCACCGTGCTGTAGGACCCGTTGCGCGGTATCGGCCGGATCGGCCGGATCTGTAGGGTCGACTGCCAGTCGACTGGTCGTGGCGCAGGAGTGATGCGCGCATCCACGCATGGCGTGGATCTACCGAAACCCACCCCGATGGGTGCCGACCGTTGGTCGGCCCACAGGTCAGTAAGTGATCGTCACCTGCACCAGATCATTGTAGGTACCCGCCGGGGGCTGGCCGGTGACGGGCGCTACCCGGCCATAGATGGTCAGCTGCTGCGCGCTGCCACTTCCGGTGCCGCCAACGGTATCGACGTTGAGGGTATTGCCCCAGCGCAGGCTGCGCGCGGCATCGCGGTACAGCTCATAGGGGAGGTAGTAGGTGCCGCTGCCAATGGTGGTGGCCATGCGCCGGGTGGTGGAGGCAGCAGGATTGTTCTGGCCGTTGTTGAGGCTGATCTGGTAGGCGGTGTTCTTCAGGCAGGTCAGCGTGAGCGTGGCGGTCCGGTCGATGTTGGCGGGAATGCCGCCGGTGACGTTGCCGAAGTCCATGTTGGTGGTGACGTAGCTGCCGCATTGCGGCAGCACATTGGCGGTGGCGGTGAAGCTGAAGGCTGCACTCGCGCTGTTTGTACCGGTGGCGCCGCCATTGCAGGTGGCGGGGATGGTGGCGGTGCCGAGCAGCACTTCGTTCCAGGCCCAGGTGAGCACTACGCTGGCGCCGCTGAAGGTGCTGCTGTACGCACCCGATGCCAGGACCTGGTTGGCCGGGATCTGTCCGAACAGCTGTACGGACTGCGCGCCGCTGCCGCCGGTCAGCAGCGGTACGTTGTAGCTCATGGTCAGCTCCTGTGCCGGTGGCGTGCCGTGCGGAACCAGCCCGGTGACCTGGCCGAAGCTGGCATTGTTGTACAGCTGGAAATTCATGGTGTCGCTGGTGGAGGTGGCCATTGTCCGGAAGCTGGAACTGCTGCCGCCGCCGGTGCCGGCACCGATGCCCACGCAGACGCGTACACCGGTGGTGGCCAGCAGGCTCAATGCGGCGGTGGTGCAGGTCACCGTGATGTTCAGATTGGCCGTGCTCGGGCCGGGGGCATTGCTGTTGATGTTGCCGAATGGCAGGGTCAGATTGGCGACGGCGGCGCAGACAGCCGTTGCGCGGGCGGGCGCCGCCGCCAGCAGGCACGCCATCAGCAGCAGGGCGGACAGCAGGATCCTCATGGCGCCACCTCCGGGATGCATTGCAACGGTGCCGGCTTCGGTCGAGCGCCAGATGCCACCACCCTGGGCATGTCCGGCACCTTGACCCGGCACTGGCCGCGGCTGGTAGTGATGTACAGCGTGCTGCCGGCGGCCACGTCCTCCAGGTACAGCAGGCCGTCATAGCCGACCGTCGCCTGGCGGCCATCGGGCAGCTGCACCTCGCTGCCAACCTCCAGCGGCTGTCCGTCCATTGCCAGCAGGGTCAGGCTGAGCGAGGGCCGCGAGCGCAGCTGGAACGTCACATGCGCACCTGCGCGCTGTCGTGGTGTCACCCAGTCCTCGATGCGGTCGGCACGCATGTCCTCGGGCAGGTCGAGGGTGTCGATCGAGACCCGGTTGCGCTGCCAGGACAGCAACGGACTGACCAGCAGCAGGCCGCGATCATCGGTGACGCCGATCAGGCGGTTCTCCAGCCGCACCGGCACGCCACCGACACCATTGGTGCTGATCACCGCGAACGCATCGGAGACCTCGCGGGTGGCGAAGGCATGCCCGCCCATCCAGACCAGGCTGCCACTGGCGCTGCCGTAGGCATAGTTGAGCCCGCCCTGGCGCGAGGCGCCGAACGAGTAACGGCCGACGTCATTGAGGATACCGACTTCGGCCAGCCCGCCATTGCCGTCCTCGCCGTGGCGCACCTGCGCGCGCCAGCCGATGCCGCCTGCGCTGCCGTCACCGGGCACCGGCTGGGTCACGTCGGCCACCCAGCTCTGGCTGTCGCCGTTGCGCTGGCTGGACAGGCTGGCCTGGCGGTTGTTGCCGAGACTGGCGGTCACCGACAGGTAGATGCTGCGGTCGTCGCTGCGGTCCAGGTTCTGGTTCACCGACAGGTAGGCCGACCAGCGCTGGCTCCAGGTGCGCGACCAGAACAGGCTGGCATAGCGGTTGTCCTCGCCATCCGGGTAGCGCAGGCGCAGGTAGCTGGCGCTGAGCGTGCCCAGCCGAAGCAGATCCGCGCCGACCGTGGCCTGTTCGCTGATGCTGGGTGGCAGGTTGCCCTGCAATGCCCCCAGGTCACGGTAGTCGCCGTGGCTGCGCACGCTGCGCAGGTTGACGTTGAGGCGGCGGTTGTTCCAGCTGTAACCCAGCGCCCACTGGCCGCCCTGCAGGCCCTGGTAGCTGCTGTGCGCATAGGCGGCGTTGAACACGCCGGCGCCACCCAGCAGCCACCAGCCGCCGATGCCGGCCTGGGCCAGGCCACCACCGCCTTCGGCATGAGCCTCGCCGGTGAACGTGTCACTGATGCCACCGCGCCAGCTGGCACTGGCCACGGTGCGGTCGTCGTAGGCGAAGGAGCGTTGGCCGAAGTCCTCACGCAGGTGGCCGATGCCGGCGGACCAGTCCGACAGGCCCTTGGCCAGCAGCTGCTGGGTGCCATAAAAGCTGAAATCCAGGGTCTGCATGCGGCCGAACGCATCGGTCACCACCACCTGTGCGCTGCCGGTGCCGCTGATGCCCGGCTGTGCCGCCAACTGGAACGGGCCGACCGGGACCTGGCCGCTGTACTGGCGCAGACCATCGACGTACAGCTCGACCGTGGACGGCACCACCGCCTGGCCGAGGAAACTGGGCGTGGGAGTCAGTACACGATACGGCTGCAGGCCGTAGTTGCGACCGATCTGCAGGCCACCCAGGCGTACCGGCCGGGTCCAGTCGACGAAGCCGCTGTAGAAATCGCCGACCTCCAGCGTCATCGCCTGGTCGGGGAAATCCAGGCTCCAGCGCGTATCCAGGCGCACGCTTTCACCGCGCCAGCGGCGATCACCGGGCTGCTGGTAGCGACGGCTGATCGCGGTGTTCTCGAAGGTGCCGTTGCCGATGCCGAACAGGCGCAGCTCCGAGCTCAGGCTGAGGTTGCCGAGCGTGTCCACCCGGCTGCCGTAGATGTCGTAGTTGAGCAGCACGCCGGGTGAGGCGCTGCCGGCAGGTGCACGCGTCTGTGGGCGGCTGAGTACGGTGGTCGGCAGGGTCAGCTGGTCCAGCGGCACGTCCAGCGCCAGGGTCTGCATGTGCGCGTCATAGCGCACCACCGCGCCGCTGATCTGGTCCAGGTAGACCGGTGCGTCGCCGCTGGCATTGAAGCCGAGCTGGCGCAGGACGTCGGGGCTGGCCTCCAGGCGGCCACGGTTTTCGACGAACGGCAGCAGGCCGCGCGGCGTGCTGTTGAGCGATACGTCCAGATACAGCGTCTGGCTGGCGGTCAGCGGGGTGGGGGGCGGCAGGATCGCATCGGCGGAGATTCCTGATACGTCGGCGGCTCCCGTGGCCGCGGCACCGGACACATCGGCGGCTTCGGTCGCCGCAGGAGCCAGGGCAGCCAGCAGCGCGCCCATCAACGCCTCAGCGAGCCGGTGGTGGCGACAGTGGCGTCTGTTCCGACTCGCCATTGAGCTTGGCCGTGATCTGGTCGTTGTCGCGGTCGATCGCCATGCGCTCGATCGGCCAGCGCATCACCTGGCCGGGCAGCACATAGCCCAGCAGGCCGGGGTGCACGATGCGCGGGCGCTTGGCGCTACCGAGTGCGAGGTCGGCAATCTGTGCATAGCTGTTGCCCGAATTGGCCACCTCGACGCCGTTGCGGCCATCGCCCAGCGTCACCAGGCGCGCCTGCAGCTGCGGGGCGAGCTTGCCGGACGCGGGCTGCACGAATACCGGGATCGAGTAGCGCAGGACGAACTGCATGCCCTCGGCACGGGTGGCCAGGTCCGGCACCTCGTCCACGATCAGGCGGTAGTACTGCTGTGCCGGCGGGGGCTCCCGGGTCGGGCGCATCACCCGCACCAGTTGCTGCTGGCCCGCCGCCAGCTCCTGCATCGGCGGGGAGGCCATCAGTTCATCGGTGGGCAGCAGTTGCTCCTGGCCACCCTGCTGCACCCAGCGGAAGACGCGTACCTGCAGCTTCACCGGTGAGGTGCCGCTGTTGGTCAGCCACAGCTCGCCGGCACGCTGGCGGGCTTCCAGCTGCAGGCTGGTGGGGGCGACCTGCAGGCTGGTGGCGCCTGCCGTAGAGGTCGCCAGCAGGCACAGGGCGAGCAGCGCCACGCCGGTGGCGCGCCACGGGCGGGGTCCGGCCATGCGGGCGTGCTCCATCAATAGGTGATCGTGGCGGTGACCGTATCCAGGTAGTTACCGGTGGCCGGGTTGTTGGTGCTCAGGTTGAGGATCTGGCCGTAGACGATGTAAGGCACGGCCAGGCCGGTGCCGATGCCGGCCTGCGTGTTGGTGCCGGAGGTGGAACCCCAGACCAGGGTGTGCGCGGCATCCTGGTACAGCTGGTAGCCCACGAAGTTGTTGGCGGTCACCGCGGCGTTGGTGTTCTTCATCCGGCGGGTGGTGACGTCATTGGCAGTGCCTGCATTGGCACCCGCATTCAGTGAAATCGTGTACGGGGTCAGGGCCGAGCACTGCGCGGTGACCGTGCCCTGGCCCAGGGTGGGGGTCGCCGTGGTCGAGGCCGCAGTGCCGAAGTCGACGTTGGTTGCCGCAGCGGCGGTGATGGTGCAGGCCTTGGTGACCACCAGGGTGACGTTGAAGGTGGTGGTGTCGGCGGCCTGGGCCAGCGCTGGGCCAGCCATCAGCAGGGCCAACAGGCCCCACGCACGCAGGGAACGAAGCGGGAATCGCATGGACAACCTCCCTGACCCGAAGGTCTGTTGAACAAGGCGAAGGCGGCACGTTCGGCACCGCTTCGGCGACGGTAGCCTCAGCTTGTGCGGGTAAGTGTCTGTAATCCGTGATAAATAGGCGGGCGAAAGAGTGGAGGTCATCACGCTTTCACTTTCCTTGCCGGAACCGTGCATGGCCCGGATCGCCAGTTGGGTGGCGTTCGTTCAGATTGTGGCCGGATCGGCGATAATGGGGCCCATGAGCGTGAATCTGAAAACCCCGCAGGAAATCGAGATGATGCGAATCGCCGGCCGCCTGGCCAGCGAAGTGCTCGACATCGTCACCCCCCACGTCAAGCCCGGTGTCACCACCGAGGAACTGGACCGCATCTGCCACGACCACATCGTGAACGTGCAGGGCGCCGTTCCGGCCAACGTCGGCTACCGCGGCTTCCCGAAGACCGTGTGCACCTCGGTCAACAACGTCATCTGCCATGGCATCCCCAGCGAAGGGAAGGTGCTCAAGGATGGCGACATCATCAATATCGACGTCACCGTCATCAAGGATGGCTGGCACGGCGACACCAGCCGCATGTACTTCGTCGGCACGCCTTCGGTGATGGCCCGCCGCCTGGTGGAAACCACCTACGAGGCGATGTGGCGCGGCATCCGCGCGGTGCGTCCGGGCGCCACCCTGGGTGACATCGGCCATGCCATCCAGAGCTATGCCGAAGGCGAGCGTTTCAGCGTGGTGCGCGAGTACTGCGGCCACGGCATCGGCAAGGTCTACCACGATGAGCCGCAGGTGGTGCATTACGGCCGTCCGGGCCAGGGCCTGGTGCTGCAGCCGGGCATGACCTTCACCATCGAGCCGATGATCAACGAGGGCACCCGTTACAACAAGGTGCTGCCGGACGGCTGGACCGTGGTGACCAAGGACCGCAAGTTGTCGGCACAGTGGGAGCACATGATCGCGGTCACCGAATCCGGCGTTGACGTGCTGACGCTGTCGCCGGGCGAGTCACAGGTCTCCTGACGATGCTGCCGGCGGGTTCGCTGCTGGACACGCCGGCCGCGTCGCTCAACGACCCGGACTGGGCTGCTGCCGCGCGACAGGCGCTGCAGCAGGCCGACGCGCGGCTGTACCGCCGCTTCGACCAGGGCGACAACATCGAGCGCCTGCTGGCGCTGCGCGCGCGTGCCGCCGACCATCTGATCCGCCTGGCCTGGCAGCGTTGCCTGCCGGCCGACAGTGGCCTTTCACTGTTCGCGGTGGGTGGGTACGGACGCGGTGAACTGTTCCCGCGTTCGGACATCGACCTGCTGGTGTTCGGTGATCCTGCCGTGCAGCTTGCCCACGAGGCGGAACTGGCGCGTTTGTTCGCGCTGCTGTGGGATTGCGGGCTTGCAGTGAGCCATGCCGTGCGTTCGGCGGCGCAGTGCCGCGAGGCGGCGGCTGACCAGACCGTGCTGACCGCGCTGATCGAGGCGCGCCCGATCCTGGCCGATGATGCGGCACGCCGCGCGCTGCGCGAGGCCATCGACGACCGCGAGCTGTGGCCGGCACGTGCGTTCTTCCTGGCCAAGCTGGAGGAACTGCGCAACCGCCACCAGCGTTTCGGCGATACCGCCGACAACCTGGAGCCGGACCTGAAGGATGGCCCGGGCGGCCTGCGCGATCTCAATACGCTGGGCTGGATGGCGCTGCGCGCATTCGGCGTGCGTGACCTGGAGGCGCTGGTCGGGCTCGGCCATCTGGGCGCCGACGAAGCGGCGGCGCTGAAGCGCGAACGTGCGGTGCTGGCGCGGCTGCGCTTCGGCCTGCACCTGGTGGCACGCCGTCCGGAAGAGCGCCTGCGTTTCGATTACCAGAAGACCCTGGCCGCGCGCCTGGGCTTCGAAGACGATGCCGAGAATCTCGGCGTCGAGAAGATGATGCAGGGGTTCTACCGTGCCGCATTGGTGGTGCGCCGGATCAGCGACCGCCTGCTGCAGCGCTTCGAGGAACAGTTCGATGGCGAGGCGCAGCCGGAGCCGCTGACCGTGGGTTTCTCCCTGCGCCGTGGTTACCTGGCGGCCAATGATGCGGATTGGCCGCGCGGCGACATCGGCCAGGTGTTCGCGCTGTTCGCCAGCTGGGCCAACAATCCGCAGGTGCGCGGCCTGCATTCGTTGACTGCGCGCGCGCTGGCCGAATCATTGCCGTTGCTGCCCGCCTATGACCAGGCCGACAGCGATGCGCGCGAGAATTTTCTGGCCCTTCTACGTGGCCAACGCCCGGTCGACACACTCTCGCGCATGGCGCGGCTGGGCGTGCTCGGGCAGTGGATTCCTGCCTTCGCCCAGGTCAGCGGGCGCATGCAGTTCGACCTGTTCCATGTCTATACCGTCGACCAGCACACGCTGATGGTCCTGCGCAACATCGGCCAGTTCGCCAGCAGCCGTGCCGACGAGCGCTTTTCGATCGCGCATGAAGTGTGGCCGCGCCTGCGCAAGCCGGAGCTGCTGCTGCTGGCCGGCCTGTTCCATGACATCGCCAAGGGCCGTGGCGGCGACCACTCGGAGCTGGGCGCGGTGGACGCGCGCGCGTTCTGCCAGGCGCATGCGCTGAGCACGTCCGATACTGAACTGGTGGCGTGGCTGGTCGAACAGCACCTGCGCATGTCGGTGACCGCGCAGAAGCAGGACATCGCCGACCCGGTGGTGATCCATCGCTTCGCCACCCTGGTGGGCAGCCGCGACCGCCTAGACTATCTGTACCTGCTGACCTGCGCTGATATCGCCGGCACCAGTCCGAAGCTGTGGAACGCGTGGAAGGACCGCCTGCTGGCCGATCTGTATTTCGCCACCCGGCGCGCGCTGCGCGAAGGGCTCGAGCATCCGGTACCGGCGGCCGAGCGCGTGGCCGAGGCGCGCGACAGCGTGCGCGCACTGGTGCGCGAACAGGGGTACGACGATGCCACCATCGACCGCCAGTTCGCGGTGATGCCCGACGAAGGCTTCATTCGCCTGCGTCCCGAGCAGCTGGCCTGGCAGACCGCCGCGCTGGTGCCGGTGAAGCAGGGCCACACACTGGTGAAGGTGCGCCGGATCAGCGTCGACGACCCGGCGCTGGAGGTGTTCGTGCACTCCCCGGACCGTGATGGCCTGTTCGCAGCGATCGCCATGACCCTGGACCGCAAGGGCTATGGCATCCATCGCGCACGCGTGCTGGACGGCCCTGCCGACACCATCTTCGATACCTTCGAAGTGAACCCGGCCGACAGCTTTGCCGATGGCAGCAGCGCCAATCTGGAGGCGGCGCTGCGCGAAGCGCTCAGTGGCGACCTGACCCGCCTGCGGCCGTCGCGCCGGGTGGTGCCACGGCAGCTGCGCCATTTCCGTTTCGCCCCCCGCATCGAGTTCCGCGATGAACCCGGCGCGACCCGTTTTGCCCTGGTCGCACCTGACCGCCCCGGCCTGCTGGCCGACGTGGCGTTCGTGCTGCGCAACCAGGGCCTGCGCGTGCATGATGCGCGCATTGCCACGTTCGGCGAACGCGCCGAAGACACCTTCGTGATCAGTGACGAACACGACCTCCCCCTGACTGAACCTGCCCGGCAGCAGCTGCATGACGCGATGCTGGCCTGCCTGGACCCTGATCGAAACGCCGGAGACCCCGCCTGATGGCCACCAAGCCTGCTAAGAAGACTGCTGCCACCGCCAAGAGCGCAGCGGCCAAGAAAGCTCCACAACAGCCGAAGGCTGGTCAAACTGCCGCCGTGCCGGCCGCGAAGAAGGCTGCCGCGCCGAAGAAAGCCGCAGCGGTGAAGGCCCCGGCGAAGAAGGTGGCGGCACCCAAGAAGGCCCCGGCCAAGAGTGCCGAAGCCGCACGCGCCGAAACCATCGCCCGCAAGTCGCTGCGCAAGCCGGCCGCGCCGGGCGTGGAAGAGCTGAAGTTCGGCATCGAGAGCGCCTTCGAGCGCCGTGCGACGCTGACCCTGCACGAACTGGAAGGCTCGACCAAGCCGCTGGTCAACCGCGTGATCGACGGCCTGGAAAGCGGTGAATTCCGTGTCGCCGAACCGGACGGCCAGGGTGGCTGGAAGGTCAACGAGTGGCTGAAGAAGGCGGTGCTGCTGTACTTCCGCGTCAACGACATGGCCGTGGTCGATGCGCGCCCGGCGCCGTTCTGGGACAAGGTCGAATCGCGCTTCGCCGGCTATGACGAAGCGAAGTTCCGCCGTGGCGGCGTGCGCGTGGTGCCGGGCGCGATCGCCCGTCGCGGCACGTACTTCGGCAAGGACGTGGTGCTGATGCCGAGCTTCACCAACATCGGCGCCTATGTCGGCGAAGGCACCATGGTCGATACCTGGGCCACCGTCGGTTCCTGCGCGCAGATCGGCCAGCACTGCCACCTGTCCGGCGGCGCCGGCATCGGCGGCGTGCTGGAGCCGCTGCAGGCCAGCCCGACCATCATCGAGGACCACTGCTTCATCGGTGCGCGCTCGGAAGTGGTGGAAGGCGTGGTGGTCGGCCACCACAGCGTGATCGGCATGGGCGTGTTCCTCAGCCAGAGCACCCGCATCTACAACCGCGCCACCGGCGAGATCAGCTACGGCTACATCCCGCCGTACAGCGTGGTGGTGTCCGGTTCGCTGCCGAGCAAGGACGGTACCCACTCGCTGTACTGCGCGGTGATCGTCAAGCAGGTCGATGCCAAGACCCGCAGCAAGACCAGCGTCAACGACCTGCTGCGCGGCCTGGCCGACTGAAGGTGGCTGCGCCGGAGGACCTGGCGCAGTCCGCGATCTACCGGCATCCGTCCGACACCCTGTTCGGGCGGATGCTGCCGCGCCTGCTGCACGCCCCGCGCTGGACCCGGCTGCGCCGCGCACTGTCGCGGCGCCGGCCGATGCCGGCGCTGGTCAGTGACGTGCGCGACGTGGTCTACGTGAGCTGGTGGGTCGACGTGCGCCACGCGCCGATGCCACCACCAGGCCATCACTATGTGGTCCATGCCGGACGCACGCCTTACACCATCCTCAGCTACCGTCACGGCCACTTCGGGCCCGCGCTGGCTGGGCCGCTGCGTTCCCTGATGCCGTCTCCGAGGCAGAGCAACTGGCGCTGGTACCTGCATCGTGACGACGATCCGGACGGGACACCGGTGGTGCTGTTCGACCGCAACGTGATGGATCAGCTGCCCTTCGTGGCCGGCGCGCGTGCCTTCAGCGATGCCATGCAGCCGCATCTGTCCACTCGCTTCGAGCATGTGGTGCGTGCCGATGGCGGAGGGTACACCCTGATCGAAGGCGGGCAGGGCAGTGCCCCGGCGCTGCACCTGCAGTGGCAGGCCGCTGCGGGCTGGGACGATGCCGGGTGGGCGGCGGCCTTCGGCGGCCACCAGGCCCTGCTGCGCTTCCTCTCCTGCCAGGACGAGGCCATCGCCCGTACCTGCGACCAGCGCTGGGCCAGCACCCGCATCGCGCTGCCGGTCGAGGTCGACAGCCTGCAGCCCCTGCGCCTGATCGGCGAACTGCAGTGTCCGCGGCTGCAGGCGATGGGCGTGGCGCTGCACGAGGGGCTGGCCTTCCGGCTGCCACGGGTGCCGTTCCGGGTCGTGTCCGAGCGCCTGTTGTGAGATTCTGGCCCTCTGTTTTCCAGCATCACAGATGGCCATGAGCACCACTGTCTACGGTTTGAAGAACTGCGATACCTGCAAGAAGGCGACCAAGTGGCTGGACCGCTTCGGCGTGCCTTACACCTTCGTCGACTACCGCGACAACAAACCCAGCCCGGAAATGCTGCTGGCATGGGCGGCGCAGCTGGGTGGCCTGGCCGCGATGGTGAACAAGTCGTCCACCACCTGGCGGCAGTTGCCGGACAACCGCAAGGCTGCCGATTCCGAGGCCGAATGGAAGCTGTTGCTGCGCGAGTATCCGCAGCTGATCAAGCGCCCGCTGGTGGTCACCGCCGACGGCGCGGTCAGCCAGGGTTTCAGTGACAACGGCTTCAAGGCACGCTTCGGCGTGGGCGACGCATGAGCGCTGTCCTCGACTTGACCTGTGAGCTGATCGCACGGCCTTCGGTGACACCGGACGATGCCGGCTGCCAGGCACTGCTGGCGGCACGCCTGAAGCAGGCCGGATTCCATTGCGATCACTTGCGCCTGGGTGACGTCGACAATCTGTGGGCGACCCACGGCCAGGGCGCGCCGGTACTGGTGTTGCTGGGCCACACCGACGTGGTGCCGCCCGGCCCGCGCGAGGCCTGGGCCAGCGATCCGTTCACGCCGCAGATCCGTGAGGGCGTGCTCTACGGCCGCGGCGCCGCCGACATGAAGGGCAGTGTCGCCGCGTTCGTGGTCGCCGCCGAGCAGTTTGTCGCTGCACATCCCGATCACCCGGGCACGCTGGCGGTGCTGCTGACCAGCGACGAGGAAGGCGATGCCATCGACGGCGTGCGCCATGTCGCACGCCTGTTCGCCGCACGCGGCCAGCGCATCGACTGGTGCATTACCGGTGAACCGTCGTCGACGGCCACGCTGGGTGATCTGCTGCGGGTCGGCCGTCGTGGCAGCCTGTCGGCCAAGCTGCGGGTGCAGGGCGTACAGGGCCACGTGGCGTATCCGGATAAGGCACGCAACCCGATCCACCAGACCGCTCCGGCCTTGGCCGAACTGAGTGCGCGACGCTGGGACGACGGCTACGAGAGCTTCCCGCCGACCAGTCTGCAGATTTCCAACATCCACGCCGGCACCGGTGCCAACAACGTGATTCCCGGCGAACTCGAAGTGGATTTCAACATCCGCTACAACCCGCACTGGGACGCACCGAAGCTGGAGGCGGAGATTACCGCAGTGCTGGAGCAGCATGGCCTGCAGTACACGCTGAAGTGGCACCGCAGCGGTGAGCCTTTCTACACCCCGGAAGGCACGCTGCGCGCCACCGCACGTGCGGTGCTGGCCGAGCACATCGGCCGTGCGCCGGAAGAAAGCACAGGCGGTGGCACGTCCGATGCACGCTTCATCGCGCCGCTGGGTGCGCAGTGCATCGAAGTGGGGCCGGTCAACGCCAGCATCCACCAGGTGGACGAGAACGTGCGCGTGGACGATCTGGAAGCATTGCCGGGTCTGTACCAGCGCCTGGTGGAACGGCTGCTGGCGTGACGCTGCGACGGTGGGTGCCGACCGTTGGTCGGCATGTCTCCTGCCGGCTCTATTCCGAAAAAATGAAGAACGGCGGCTCGACCGCCTTCTTCCAGTAGCTTGGTGCGGCCATGTAGAAGTGCTGCGCTTCGGCCCTGGCGAACCAGTGCGCCGCTGCTTCGGTGTCCTTCTCCACGCCCGGCGCACTGCGGCCCAGCAGCAGACCGGCGAAGTACTGGCCGAACACATTGCCCTTCTCACCGGCGCGCTGGTACAGCTGCAGCGCACGTGCCGGATCGCGCGGCAGTCCCATGCCTTTCTCCAGCAGCGCGCCCAGGTCGACCTGCGCTTCGGCGTCGCCGCGCTCGGCACGACGCTGGATCTGCGCCACCCGCGGATGCACGGCGCCACCCTGTGCGGCCACTGCATCCGGCAGTCGCGACGATGAACTCGGGTAGCGCTCGTAGATCATTCCGCGCAGGTCCCAGCGCAGCGCCTGCTGCGCGTCGCCTCGCTGGCGATAGGCCTTGGCGAGCCCGTAGAACGCATAGGGATTGCCGTGGTTGGCCGCCGCCAGATACGCACGTTCACCGCGTTGCCAGGAGGCGCGCAGCACCGGAGCCGGATTGATGTGGGGGCTGTCGGCATGCTGCAGCGTGCCGGAGGTCCAGATCCGGCCCAGTGCTTCTTCCGCTTTGGTGTTGCGGAAGGTCCAGGGCGTGATCGCGGCAGCACGCTCGTAGTAGGCGACGGCGCGCGGATCGTTGAAACGTTCGAAGGTCTGCGCGGTGTCCCAGGCACCGTCGAAGCTGCCGTCGGTGCCGCGTTGTTCCAGTGCCTGCTGCTGCGCCAGCGGCAGCGTGGAAGGCGGAGGCAGGGTCTGGCAGGCCGCCAGGCCCAGGCAGAGCAGGGCGGCCAGCGCCCCGGTGCATCCATTGTGGTGTTGCATTTCCATTACACGTTCCAGGGCGGGCCATTATGCGCTTCGGGAGTGGTTGCCAACGCAACGGTTGCGCCGTGCCGGAAACCGCGGTAGGGTCGATTCCATGTCGATCCGCCTGGCCACCGCCGTCAATAACAACAACCGCAATAATCTGCGCGCGAATAATCGTGCGCGGCCGATGCGGGACTGCGCCCTGGGTAGATAGACAGCAACACACGCCCGGACACCAGAAAACCCGCATCAGCCGATGCGGGTTTTTTTGTGCCCGGGCGCAGCCCCACCCGGGCCTGGATGGCCGGTCGAACACCTTCCCACCCGTGAAATCCCCCCAACAGGAGCTCCCCCATGTGTTCGATCTTCGGAATCTTCGGCCTGCAGGCCGGTGACGATCTTCCCGCTCTGCGCCGCCACGCGCTGGAGCTGTCGCAGCGCCAGCGCCACCGTGGCCCGGACTGGAGCGGCGTGTACCTCGACGAAGGTGCGCTGCTGGTCCACGAGCGGCTGGCCATCGTCGATCCTGCCGGTGGTTCGCAGCCGCTGCTGTCGGCCGATGGCCAGCTGGCGCTGGCGGTGAACGGCGAGATCTACAACCACCAGGCATTGAAGGCGGCGCTGACCACCACCTACGACTTCCAGACCGGCTCGGACTGCGAGGTGATCAACGCACTGTACCGCCAGGGCGGATCGCCGGCGCAGTGGCTGGAGCAGCTCAACGGCATCTTCGCCTTCGCGCTGTGGGACCGTGACAGCGGACGCGTGCTGGTGGCGCGTGACCCGGTCGGCGTGGTGCCGCTGTACTGGGGCCATGATGCCCAGGGACGCCTGCGCGTGGCGTCGGAAATGAAGGCGCTGGTCGACACCTGTGCCGACGTCGCGCAGTTCCCGCCGGGTCACTACTTCGACAGCGCCAGTGGTGAGCTGGTGCGTTATTACCAGCAGCCGTGGCGCGACTACGCCGACGTTCAGGGCCGCCAGGCCGACCTGGCCGAACTGCGCCAAGCCTTCGAGCACGCGGTGGAGCGACAGCTGATGAGTGACGTGCCGTATGGCGTGCTGCTGTCCGGTGGCCTGGATTCGTCGCTGGTGGCGGCCGTTGCCGCACGCTATGCGCGTCGGCGCATCGAGGATGGCGGGCAGACCGAAGCCTGGTGGCCGCGCCTGCATTCGTTCGCGATCGGCTTGAAGGGTTCGCCGGATCTTGCTGCTGCGGCGATCGCTGCCGAGGCTCTTGGCACCGTGCATCACGGCTTCGAATACACCTTCGAGGAAGGCCTCGACGCGCTGCCGGAAGTGATCCGCCACATCGAAACCTATGACGTCACCACCATCCGCGCCTCGACGCCGATGTTCCTGCTGGCACGGCGGATCAAGGCGATGGGCGTGAAAATGGTGCTCTCCGGCGAGGGCAGCGACGAGATCTTCGGTGGCTACCTGTACTTCCACAAGGCACCGGATGCGCGTGAGTTCCACGATGAGCTGGTGCGCAAGCTCGACGCCCTGCACAACTACGATTGCCTGCGCGCCAACAAGTCGATGATGGCCTGGGGCGTGGAGCCGCGCGTGCCGTTCCTCGACCGTGAGTTCCTCGATGTGGCGATGCGCTTCGATGCCGCGCACAAGATGGTAGGTGCCGGCTTTGGTGGCCGCCGCATCGAGAAGGCGGTGCTGCGCGAGGCGTTCGACGGCTACCTGCCGGACAGCATCCTGTGGCGGCAGAAGGAACAGTTTAGCGATGGCGTCGGCTACGGCTGGATCGATGGGCTGAAGGCGCATGCCGAAGCCCAGGTGAGCGACCGCGTACTGGCGGCGGCCGACAAGCGCTTCCCGCACAACCCGCCGCAGACCAAGGAGGCGTACTACTACCGCCACCTGTTCGAGCAGTTCTTCCCCAGCCGCGCAGCGGCCGAGACAGTGCCGGGCGGCAAGTCGATCGCCTGTTCGTCGCCGGCCGCCATTGCCTGGGATGCCAGCTTCGCTGCAGCTGCAGATCCGTCGGGTCGCGCGATCGCCGGGGTGCACGCGCGGGCACTGGCCTAAGCGCCAAAAAGGGGACGGAGGGGATTAAGTCGTTTGTGGCACAAACGACTTAATCCCCTCCGTCCCCTTTTCCGTATCATCGCCCCCTGCACATTGGGGAATGTTCATGGACGTACAGACCGGGGGCCGGGCGCCGCCGATCAAGTGGGGATGGCGCTACCTGGCCTGGGCCGGGGTGCCGTTGCTGGCCGGCGTGCTGCTGGCGCGATATGCCGGGCCGGCGGCGCCTGCGGCGGTTGCCCGTGCCACCGCCGCCGCTGAAGGCGGCTGGGCTCAGCACCTGACGTCTCCGCTGGGCCTGTTCCTTCTGCAGTTGCTGGTGCTGCTGCTGGTGGCCAAGGGCGCGGGTGCGCTGCTCAAGCGCTTTGGACAACCGGCGGTGATCGGCGAGATGGCCGCTGGCCTGATGATGGGGCCGCTGGTGCTCGGCAGCCTGCTGCCGCAACTGCATGGTGCGTTGTTCCCGGCCAGCTCGCTGGGGCCGCTGGGCATGCTCAGCCAGCTGGGCGTGCTGATGTTCCTGCTGGTGGCCGGTGCCGAGCTGGACCTGGCGGCGCTGCGTGGCCGCCGGCGCTTCGCCTTCACGGTCAGCCATGCCGGCATTGCAGTGCCGTTCGTTCTCGGCGTGGCCCTCGCGATCTGGCTGTATCCGCAGCACGGCCCACAGGGTGTGGGCTTCACCGCATTCGCGTTGTTCGTCGGCATCTCCATGAGCATCACGGCCTTCCCCGTGCTGCTGCGCATCCTTGCCGATCGTGGCATCACACAGACGCCACTGGGGCAGACCGCGATCGCCTGCGCGGCATTGGGCGATGCCACCGCCTGGTGCCTGCTGGCGCTGATCGTGGCCGCTGCCCAGGCCAGCGGCTGGTTGCCGGCCAGCCTCAACCTGCTGTGCGTGGTCGTATTCGTGGCGCTGATGCTGGGGCTGGTGAAGCCGTGGTTTGCCCGCCAGCAGATCGCGCCGGGCCGTGAGGGACGTTGGCTGCTGGGCATCCTGCTGTTGTCGCTGGCCAGTGCGCTGGTCACCGAGATGCTGGGCATCCACGCACTGTTCGGTGCATTCGCTGCGGGCGTCGCGGTATCGTCCAACGCGCAGTTGCGCGACCTGCTGATGGCCCGCGTCGAACCGTTCGCGGTGACCCTGCTGCTGCCACTGTTCTTCGCCATGACTGGCCTGCGCATGCGCGCCGATGCGCTGCAGGCCAGCGACATCGTGTTGTGCGTGGCGGTGATCGCGGTGGCCACGACGGGCAAGCTGCTGGGCACCTTCAGTGCCGCGCGCAGTGCCGGCATGCCCACGCGCGAGGCATGGCGGCTGGGCGCACTGATGAACACCCGTGGCCTGATGGAGCTGATCGTGCTCAACCTGGGTTACGAGCTGGGCCTGCTCGGCGACCGCCTGTTCGCGGTGCTGGTGATCATGGCGCTGGTGACCACGGCGATGACCGGGCCGCTGCTGAACCTGATCGAGCGGCGCAGGGGCTGAGTGCTGGACGGCATCCATGCAGGTGTGGAGGTGGGGTCAGATCCCTTTTCCTCTGGAAAAGGGATCTGACCCCGTCCGTCAACGGGCCGGCACCAGCGTCATCGTGTGCTGCGCCTTGCCGGGCAGGAACGGTGTCGGCCGCCCATGCACCCAGTCCTCGTGGCCGGCGCCCCAGTAGGGAGACAGCGGATGGCCGCTCTGGCCGCCGGGCATGTGCACGATGCCGTCGGCCTCGTGGCCGGGCGAGACCACCATGCGCTCGGAGGCGCCGAAGTTCGGCGTCTGCACGCGCGGCATGTCGCGGTCGCCGGGCAGGCGGTCGGCCGGCATGCACAGCCAGCGCTTGGCGATGTCCGGCAGTGCCCGCGCGATGGGATGACAGATCGCCGCGGTATTGCGTTCGCCCCAGCTGCGCTTGGCCAGCGGTCCCTGCTTGGCCAGCTCACTCTCGGTGCGGTGTGCCGCGTCGATCAGCAGCGCATCCCAGCTGTCGAAGGCGGCTGGCAGCAGATTGGCCGGACGCTGTTGCAGCATCGGCCAGGCCACACCTTCCAGCTGCGTCAGGCGCGGGTCCAGGTAGTCATCGCCCAGCTGCGCGTTGGCCGGTGCCAGCAGCGCATCGGACAGGGTCTCCATCACCTGGGTGCGGAATTCACGCACCACCCGGTAGCTCACCGAACTGGCCGAGGCGCGCCCACCCCACTGGTGACTGACCGCCTCCAGCCGCTTCAGGGCCGGGTCGTCGCTGTGCTCCAGCACATCGTGCAACAGCACCCACCAGCGCTGCAGGAACACCGCACGATCATCGAGCTGGATCGCCAGCAGGTCGTGCTCGTCGAAGCGCTCCTGGATTGCCAGCAGGTCGCGGATCTGCCGCGCCCGGGCACCAAGGTCATAGCCGCCGTTGCCGACGCTGGCCAGTGCCTCGCCGTCGAGGACGCGACCGTTGGCGGTCCACAGGCGATGGTTGGGGGGATCGATCAGTGCCGGCGAGGCATCGCTGCGGATCGGCCACGGTGCGCAGTCCTGGTTGTTGGCGGCAGTGAAGCCGGCCGGCGCACAGCCGGGGCCGCGGTCAGGGCGGGCACCGATCAGCCGCCAGGCAATGCGGCCGCTGCGGTCGCCGACCACCAGGTTCTGCGCGGGAATGCCGGCGCGGTCGGCGAAGTGCAGTGCACCGTCCAGGTCACCGGCGCGGGCCAGATCAGCGAAGTCCAGGCGCACGGCGCCGGGCAGGTGTGCGACCCAGCGCAGCGCATCGCCACTGCCATCGGCATGGGTATGCAGGATCGGCCCCCAGGCGGTTTCGCGTACCGGGAACAGCACGTCGGCCTGGCCAGCCACGGCGATGCGTTCTTCGTGCACGGTCATCGCGGCGTTGGCCGGTTCCGTGCGGTAGTCCGCCGTGTCGATGTAGCTGTTGGTGAAGCCCCAGGCGACGTGGCCGTTGCTGCCGACGATCACTGCCGGCAGGCCGGGCAGCGAGAAGCCGGTGACATCGACCTGGCCGCCGGCGGCCTGCGGGTCGGGGTAGCGCAGGCGCACGCGGAACCACAGGCCGGGTGCACGCAGGCCCAGGTGCATGTCGTCGGCGACGATCGCGCGGCCGTCGGCGGTAAGTGCACCGGCCACCGCGAAGTTGTTGCTGCCGATGACGTCGGCCTCTTCCTGCTCAGTGCCCGTTTTCCCCTTCAAAGTGCGCAGATCGAGCTGGCTGGCATCGGGCAGGGCGGCGTTGCCGGTGGGTTCGCCGAACAGCGGTGCATCCCATTCGGTGCCGTCGTGGGCGATCAGCGCGTACAGCGCCGGCGGCACCACTGCGCGGATGCGGCTCAGTGCAAGCTCGGTCTGGTTGTTCGGGTCCTGCAGGTCGGCGTACATGGCCAGCCCAGCCAGCACGCTGTCGCTGGCCTGCCACGGTTGTGGCGATTGCCGCAGCAGCAGGTAGGCCCACGGGCGCACGGCGAGATCGGCCAGGCCCTCGTTGACGCCATCCACGTAGGCGCGCACCGCTTCGCCGTTGTCGCCCAGTGCGGCCTGCAGATTCGCCTCGGTGCGTGCGCGCAGGCGATGCACGCGCATGCGCTTGTCAGCATCGATGGCCTTCGGCCCGAACAGCGCCGACAGCTCGCCGGCGGCACTGCGGCGCATCAGGTCCATCTCGAAATAACGTTCCTGCGCGTGTACGCGGCCGAGCGCACGCATCGCGTCGGCCTGGCTGCCGGCGGTAATGGTGACCACGCCTAGGGCATCGCGCTCGATGGTGACTGGCTTGGCCAGCCCCGGCAGCGCATGCTCGCCGTCCAGGTCGGCCAGGCTGCCGCGCAGCAGCAGCCATAGCACCAGGACGGTGACCAGCGCGATGGCGATCAACACGCCCAGCACCCAACGCCATGTACGTCGCATCGCACGTCCTTTCCGAACTCGTGGGCTGATTGTAGCCGCAGGCGCAACTGCGACTGATTCCGATTAGATCACCGTATTTTGAAATGCGGCACCCTATGTCACATCGATTCACAGGAGCCCCCCATGAAAGGCAACCCGGACGTCATCGCCTGCCTGAAGGAACTGCTGCGCGGCGAGCTTGCTGCCCGCGACCAGTACTTCATCCATTCCCGCCGCTACGAGGACCAGGGCCTGTTCGCGCTGTACGAACGCCTGAACCACGAGATGGAAGAGGAAACCCAGCACGCCGATGCGCTGCTGCGCCGGATCCTGTTCCTCGGCGGCGACCCGGACATGCGCCCGCATGCCACCGAGCCGGGCAAGACCGTGGAGGAGATGCTGCAGAAGGATCTCGATACTGAATACGCGGTTCGGAACAATCTCGCCGCCGGCATGAAGCTGTGCGAAGAGAAGGGTGACTACGTGAGCCGCGACATCCTGCTGGCGCAGCTGAAGGACACCGAAGAAGACCACGCCTGGTGGCTGGAGCAGCAGCTGGGCCTGATCAAGCGCATCGGCCTGGAGCTGTACCAGCTGAGCAAGATCGACGGCAACGGCGCTCCGGCGCAATGAGCCGCAGGTGGCGCCGGGCCATGCCCGGTGACCACCCGGTAGAGCCGACCGCTGGTCGGCTGCTCTGCAAAAAGCAGCCGACCAGCGGTCGGCTCTACCAGAAGAAGCACAGCGTTCTGTCGCCCGCCAGCACCGGAGCATCGCCAGCCAGCCTTCGCCCGCCAGCCGCTCCACCGCCCGCCAGCCGACAACGAAAAAGCCGGGGAATGCCCCGGCTTTTTCGTGTCCGGGGTCGGATCCGTTTTCGACGAAAACGGCTCTGACCCCTCGCCATGAATGGGTCAGAGCCCTTTCCCATGGAAAGGGATCCGACCCCGCACCCCTCACTCCACCGACAACCCTTCCACCTTCTGCCAGCCGCGCGGCAGCAGGTGGCCGCGGGTGGCGCGGGCGCCGAGGTAGGCGTCGAGCTCGTTGAACTTCAGGCCCATGGTGCGCTGGCCGGCGCGGACCTGCAGGGTCTGCCCCGGGCTGATCGCCACGATGGCCACCACGCGTTCGGTGGCGAGCTTGGCCTTCGGGATCTCGATGATCTTGTTGCCCTTGCCCTTGTCCAGTTCCGGCAGGTCGTTGGCGGCAATCGCCAGCAGGTTGCCGGAGCTGGTCACTGCCACGATGCGGTCGGTGGCGACGTTGGCGACCACCGACGGGGTCAGCACCGACGAACCCGCCGACAGGTTCAGCATCGCCTTGCCGGCCTTGTTGCGGCCGATCAGGTTCTCGAAGCGGGTGACGAAGCCGTAGCCGTGGGTGGAGGCCAGCACGAAGCGGGCATCCGGCTCGGCACTGGCCAGGGTGACGAAGCTGGTGCCCGCTGCCGGCGAGAAGCGGCCGGTCAACGGTTCACCATTGCCGCGCGCCGAAGGCAGGGTATGCACCGGCGTCGAGTAGGCGCGGCCCTCGCTGTCGAGGAACGCGACCTGCTGCGTGCTGCGCGCACGCACTGCGCCCTGCAGGGCGTCACCATCACGGTAGGACAGGGCGGACGCATCGACGTCGTGGCCCTTGGCGGCGCGGATCCAGCCCTTCTCCGACAGCACGACGGTCATCGGCTCGCTCGGCACCAGCTCGGTCTCGTCGATGGCCTGCGCGGCCTGGCGCTGCACCAGCGGCGAACGGCGTGCATCGCCGAACTTCTTGGCATCGGCGGTCAGTTCGTCGCGGATCAGCTTCTTCAGCTTGGCCTTGCTGTCGAGGATGCCGAGGATCTTCTCGCGCTCCTTGGCCAGCTCGTCCTGCTCGCCACGGATCTTCATCTCCTCCAGGCGGGCCAGCTGCTTCAGCTTGGTTTCCAGGATGTACTCGGCCTGGTCGTCGGACAGGCCGAAGCGCGCGATCAGCGCCGCCTTCGGTTCGTCCTCGGTACGGATGATGTGGATCACCTCGTCCAGGTTGAGGAACGCGACCAGCAGGCCTTCCAACAGGTGCAGGCGGCGCTCGACCTTCTGCAGGCGGTGCTGCAGGCGGCGGGTGACGGTGTTGCTGCGGAAGGTCAGCCATTCGCTGAGCAGCATCTTCAGGTTCTTCACCTGCGGACGCCCGTCCAGCCCGATCACGTTGAGGTTGACGCGGTAGCTGCGTTCCATGTCCGTGGTCGCGAACAGGTGGCCCATCAGCTGCTCGGCGTCGACGCGGTTGGAGCGCGGCACCAGCACCACGCGCACCGGGTTGGCGTGGTCGGATTCATCGCGGATGTCTTCCAGCCAGGGCAGCTTCTTGGCGCGCATCTGCGCGGCGATCTGCTCGATCACCTTCGACGGCGACACCTGGAACGGCAGCGCGGTGACCACGATGTTGTTGGCTTCCTTGGTGAAGGTCGCACGCGCACGCACGCTGCCGTTGCCGGTCTCGTACATCGTGCGCAGGTCGTTGGCTGCGGTGATGATCTCGGCGCTGGACGGATAGTCCGGGCCCTGCACGTGCTCGCACAGATCGCGCACGCTGGCCTCGGGGTTGTCCAGCAGGTGCAGCAGCGCGCTGACAATCTCGTTGAGATTGTGCGGCGGCACGTCGGTGGCCATGCCCACGGCGATGCCGGTGGTGCCGTTGAGCAGCAGGTGCGGCAGGCGTGCCGGCATCCAGGTCGGCTCCTGCAGGGTGCCGTCGAAGTTCGGTGCCCAGTCGGTGGTGCCCTGGCCCAGTTCGCCCAGCAGCACCTCGGCGATCGGGGTCAGCTTGGATTCGGTGTAACGCATCGCCGCGAACGACTTCGGGTCGTCGCTGGAGCCGAAGTTGCCCTGGCCCTCGATCAGCGGGTAACGGTACGAGAACGGCTGCGCCATCAGCACCAGCGCCTCGTAGCACGCGCTGTCGCCGTGCGGGTGGTACTTACCGATGACGTCACCGACGGTGCGCGCGGACTTCTTCGGCTTGGACGCGGCATTCAGGCCCAGCTCGCTCATCGAATAGATGATGCGGCGCTGCACCGGCTTCAGGCCGTCGCCGATGAACGGCAGGGCGCGGTCCAGGACCACGTACATCGAGTAGTCGAGGTAGGCGCGTTCGGCGTACTCGCGCAGCGGCAGTTGTTCGAATCCGTGGAACACGGGGCGGGCAAGTTCGGTCATGCGGCGTTGTTACCTGTTGTCGGGAGGCGGCGACGGCGGTCGCCGCTCGCAATCCTGTGATTATCCGGATGCGGCGGGGGATGCCAAGCCACGTGCAGGGTCCAGCCCGGTTTCCAGGCCGTGTCCGGCCCGTGCCAGGTAGCGCCCCGGTGGCAGCCCGAAGTGGCGGCGGAACACGGTGACGAAGGCGCTGGCGCTGCTGAAGCCCAGCGCGTGGGCGATGTCGGCCACGCTGCGGCCGTCGGTCAGCTGGCGCAGGGCCTCGGACAGGCGGGCCTGCTGTCGCCACTGGGCGAAGCTGAGGGTGGTCTCGTCGCGGAAGTGACGGGTCAGGCTGCGCGGCGAGAGGCCGGCCCAATGCGCCCATTCGGCCAGGCTGCGTTCGTCGGAGGGGTCGGCCAGCAGCTGCGAGGCGATCTTCAGCAGGCGCCGGTCGTGCGGCATCGGTAGATGCATGCGCTGGCGCGGCGCGGCGCGGATCTCATCCAGCAGTACGTCAATGATGTGCTGCCGCTCGGGCGTGGTGTCATAGCCGAGCGGCCACTCGCAGATGCGGTCGGCCAGCGCCTGCGCCAGCTTGGACAGGCCCAGTACGCAGGGGTCGGCGGGCAGGGTGGCGCAGGCCGGTGCGGCCAGCGCCATGCCCCAGCCGCGCAGCGGGCCGTCGAGGGTGACCGTATGCGGCTCCAGTGGCGGCATCCAGCCGGCCGAGCCCGGCGCCAGCGACCAGGTGCCGTGCGAGGTGCGGGTGGTCAACAGGCCGCGTTCGACGCAGATCAGCTGGGCACGCTGATGGTGGTGCCAGTCCACCTCACGGGCCAGCCCCTGCTGGCTGTCGAAGCGGAAGGCGATGACCGGCGGGCCGTCATTGCGCTCGAACCAGTCCAGTGCGTCATCCCTGAGCAGGCGCTTGGGAACCTGAATTTCTGCCTTGTTCATCATGTCCACTGGCTGAAATGTGTCATCCATTGGCTGGATTGTACTACCGGGCCACCTGACCAGATCATTAAGGTAGGCGCCTTCATTGATCCAGCCCGCTGCTGCAACACAGCATTCGATGCCAGATCGAATATTTCCATTGAGAAATATTTTTTTTGGAAGAGAATGCTCCCCCATGATCTGTCCTGCAACCACTCCCCCCAGCTTCGGCCTGCTGCTGCGCCAGGTGCGCGACGGCCTGGTCCGCCAACTCGATGCGTCCATGGCTGAAGAAGATCTGGGTATCGGCTTCACTCACTACATCGGGCTGAAGGTGCTTTCCAACATGGCCCCGTGTACTGCCAACGAGCTGGCCCAGGCCATCGACCAGGTGCCCAGCGCGGTAACCCGCCTGCTGGACAAGCTGGAAGCCCTGGGCTGCGTCCGCCGCGAACCGCATGCGCAGGACCGGCGCGCACTGCAGATCGTGCTGACCGATGAAGGCCGCGCGCTGTGGGCGCGGTTGAAGCTGCGCGGCGACGCGGTGATGGATTACGCGCTACGCGATCTTTCCGCCGATGAGCGCACGCTGCTGCTGTCCCTCCTTACCCGAATCCGCGATTCACTGACGACCCCATGAACCCGATCCCGCATTCCACTCTTCGCCGGTCCGGGCGCGCGCTGCTGGTATCAGCGCTGGCCCTGGCCCTGGCCGCCTGCGCCAGCAGTCGTGGCCTCAATCCGCAGGGCCACGTGCTTGACGTGGACAGCCTGCACAGCGAACGCACCCTGGCCGACACCGACCTGAGCGCCGCCGGCTTCCCGGCGCAGGACTGGTGGAAGGCGCTGGGCGATGCGCAGCTGGACGCGCTGGTCGCCGAGGGCCTGGCGGGCCACCCGAGCCTGGATGCCGCCGATGCGCGCCTGCGCCAGGCCCAGGCCCAGGTCGGCACCGCACGGGCCGATGAGCTGCCCAGCCTGTCGGTGTCCGGTGGCTATACCGGCCTGCGCCTGCCCGAGTCGATGGTCGGCAGCGAGATGGGTGGCCGCTATGGCGGCAGCAGCCAGGTCGCCTTCGACTTCAGCTACGGCGTGGACCTGTGGGGCGGCAAGCGCGCCGCTTGGGAAGCCGCCGTGGATGGCGCGCATGCCGCCACCGTCGAAGCCCAGGCCGCACGCCTGAACCTGTCTACCGGCATTACCCAGGCCTATGCCGATCTGGCTTACGCGTGGCAGCTCAATGACGTGGCCGAGGAAGAACTGACCCGCTCGCAGAAGTCGCTGCAGCTGACCCGCCAGCGCCGCGGCGCCGGCATCGACAGCGATCTGCAGGTGCGCCAGGCCGAGGCCCGCGTGCCGGCCGCGCAGCAGCAGGTGCTGGCCGCACAGCAGCGCATCGATGCCGCCCGCACCGCGCTGGCCGCCCTGGTCGGCAAGGGTCCGGACCGTGGCCTGTCGATCCAGCGCCCGCAGCCGTTGAACCCGATGGCATTGCAGCTGCCGGGCGTGCTGCCCAGCGAACTGCTGGGCCGTCGCCCCGACATCGTTGCCGCACGCTGGCGCGTTGAAGCGGCCGACAAGCAGATCAAGGTTGCGAAGACCAAGTTCTACCCGAGCTTCAACCTGACCGCGCTGGCCGGCGTGGTCGCCCCGAACGTGGGTGACCTGCTGAAGAGCAGCTCCACCTTCGCCTACATCGGCCCGGCGCTGAGCCTGCCGATCTTCGAAGGCGGCAAGCTGCGCGCCAACCTGGCCAACACCGACGCGCAGTACGACCTGGCCGTGGCCAATTACAACCAGGCCGTGCTCGACGCGCTGCGCGATGTCGCCGACCAGGTCAACGCGGTGCGCTCGCTGGCACAGCAGGCGCATGCGCAGCAGCAGGCAGTGGACACCGCACGTTCGGCCTTCGACCTGGCCCAGCAGCGCTACCGCGCCGGCATCGGCAGCTACCTGGACGTGCTGACCGCGCAGTCCACCCTGCTGCAATCGCAGCAGCAGCTGGCCGGCCTGCAGTCGCAGCAGGTGCAGACCTCGGTGCGCCTGAGCAAGGCACTGGGCGGTGGTTTCCAGCCCGCTGACGCCGACCGCGCACCGATTGCCTCCCATTCCGATTCCTCGCATTCCTGAAGACGCCCGCCATGAGCCAGACCCAAGACACCGCGGCCCCGGCCGCCCCCAACCGCCGCGGCAACCTGCTGCGCGGCCTGTTCGTGATCGTCGTGCTGCTGCTTGCCGCACTGGCGCTGTGGTACTTCATGTTCGGCCGTTGGTTCGAAGAGACCGACGATGCCTACGTGCAGGGCAACCAGGTGCAGATCACCCCGCTGGTGGCCGGTACCGTGGTCGCCATCAACGCCGATGACGGCATGCGCGTGGAGCGCGGCCAGCTGCTGGTGCAGCTGGACCCGTCCGACACGTCGGTGGCGCTGCAGCAGGCCGAAGCCAACCTGGCCAAGACCGTGCGCCAGACCCGTGGCCTGTACCGCAGCGTGGAAGGCGCGCAGGCGGACTTGAACGCCCGCCAGGTGACCCTGAAGCGCGTGCGCGACGACTTCGCCCGCCGCAAGGACCTGGCCGCCACCGGCGCCATCTCCAACGAAGAACTGGCCCATGCCCGCGATGAGCTGGCCGCCGCCGAAGCGGCCGTGGCCGGTTCGCGCGAGACCGTCGAGCGCAACCGCGCACTGGTCGACGACACCGTGATCGCCACCCAGCCGGACGTGCAGGCCGCTGCTGCGCAGCTGCGCCAGGCCTTCCTCAACAACGCCCGCGCCGGCATCGTCGCGCCGGTCACCGGCTACGTCGCCCGTCGTTCGGTGCAGGTGGGCCAGCGCGTGCAGCCGGGCAATGCCCTGATGGCCGTGGTGCCGACCGAGCAGATGTGGGTCGAGGCCAACTTCAAGGAAACCCAGCTGCGCCACATGCGCCTGGGCCAGGAAGTGGAGCTGAAGTCGGACCTGTACGCCGGTGACGTGAAGTACAAGGGCCGCATCCAGAGCCTGGGCCTGGGCACCGGCTCGGCGTTCTCGCTGCTGCCGGCGCAGAACGCCAGCGGCAACTGGATCAAGATCGTGCAGCGCGTGCCGGTGCGCATCGCCATCGATGCCAAGCAGCTGGCCGAACACCCGCTGCGCATCGGCCTGTCGATGAAGGCGGAAGTGAGCCTGCGCGACCAGAAGGGTGAAGTGCTGCCGAGCACCCCGGCCAAGGGCACGGTGTTCGACACCGACGTGTATGCCAAGCAGCTGCATGATGCCGATGAGGTGATCCACACGATCATCCAGGGCAACCTGCCGCAGCAGGCGAAGGTGGGCTGAGGTCGCCATGTCCGCACAAGCTCCAGCCGCGCCCGGTGCTCCGGGCGCCCCGGCGGCGCCGGGTGCGGCCTCCGGGTTCCTGCCGCCCAGCGTCGCCCTGTGCACCGTGGGCCTGGCGATGGCGTCGTTCATGCAGGTGCTCGACACCACCATCGCCAACGTCTCGCTGCCGACCATCGCCGGTAACCTCGGCGCCAGTTCGCAGCAGGCGACCTGGGTCATCACCTCGTTCGCGGTCAGCACGGCCATCGCGCTGCCGCTGACCGGCTGGCTCAGCCGCCGCTTCGGCGAACGCAAGCTGTTCGTCTGGGCCACGCTGGCCTTCGTCATCACCTCGCTGCTGTGCGGCCTGGCGCAGAGCATGGGCATGCTGGTCCTGTCGCGTGCGCTGCAGGGTTTCGTGGCCGGCCCGATGTACCCGATCACGCAGTCGCTGCTGGTTTCGATCTATCCGCGCGAGAAACGCGGACAGGCCTTGGCGCTGCTGGCGATGATCACGGTGGTAGCGCCCATCTGCGGTCCGATCCTCGGTGGCTGGATCACCGACAACTACAGCTGGGAATGGATCTTCCTGATCAACGTGCCACTGGGCATCTTCGCCGCGCTGGTGGTGGGCAACCAGCTGAAGGGGCGCCCGGAGCAGATCGAGAAGCCGAAGATGGACTACGTCGGCCTGATCACCCTGGTGATCGGCGTCGGTGCGCTGCAGCTGGTGCTCGATCTGGGCAACGACGAGGACTGGTTCTCGTCGATGAAGATCGTGGTGCTGGCCTGCGTGGCGGTGGTGACGCTGACGGTGTTCCTGATCTGGGAACTGACCGACAAGGATCCGATCGTCGACCTGAAGCTGTTCCGTCATCGCAACTTCCGCGCCGGCACGCTGGCGATGGTGGTGGCCTATGCGGCGTTCTTCAGTGTGGCCCTGCTGATTCCGCAGTGGTTGCAGCGTGACATGGGCTATACCGCGATCTGGGCGGGCCTGGCGACGGCGCCGATCGGCATCCTGCCGGTGATCATGACCCCGTTCGTGGGCAAGTATGCCTCGCGCTTCGACATGCGCATGCTGGCCACGGTCGCGTTCATCGTGTTGTCGATGACCAGCTTCCTGCGTTCGAACTTCAACCTGCAGGTGGACTACATGCACGTGGCCGGCGTACAGCTGATCATGGGCATCGGCGTCGCGCTGTTCTTCATGCCGGTGCTGCAGATCCTGCTGTCGGACCTGGATGGGCGCGAGATCGCGGCGGGCTCCGGCCTGGCCACGTTCCTGCGTACGCTGGGCGGCAGTTTCGCAGCGTCGCTGACGACGTGGCTGTGGGCGCGGCGCACCCAGGTGCACCATGCCGACCTGACCGAGCATATCTCGGCCTATCAGCCGGGCATGCAGGACCAGGTCACGGCGATGGGGCAGGGCGACCTGCAGCACGGCGCAGCGGTACTGAACAACATGATCAACCACCAGGCATCGCAGATGGGCTTCAACGACATCTTCTTCCTGCTGGGCTGGATCTTCCTGGCGATCATCGCGTTCCTGTGGCTGGCCAAGCCGCCGTTCGGCGCGGGCGCGGGTGCGGCCGCCGGTGGCGGACACTAAAACTCCCTGGAAACACGTGCTGTATTTTGACCCCGCCGCAAGGCGGGGTTTTTGTTTGTGTGCTCAGGCGTCGACGGAGTGCATCCATGTGTGGATGGGCGTCGCCATCGCGTTGACGCTGCAAACCCCGGAAACGAAAAAACCCGCTTTCGCGGGTTTGATCATCTTGAGTCGTGGTGCCCAGGAGAGGACTCGAACCTCCACGGTTTTACCCGCTAGTACCTGAAACTAGTGCGTCTACCAATTCCGCCACCTGGGCGACTCAGGAGATGAATTGTGCGGTACGGCAGAGGATGTGTCAACAACATTTCACACCTTTTTCTGCGGCTGCACGCCCAGGTGAAGCAGCAGGCTACGCATTGCCGATGACAACTGCGCCCATTCGGCAAAACAGGCGCACAGGCGACGCTGTGCCCACGCATCGGCGAGCGGTACGGCGACGGTGTGCGTACCGCGCCGATGCTGGCGGGCGATGGTCCGCGGCACGATGCCGACACCAATGCCGTGGCCGACCATGATGCACACACCTTCGAAGGTCTTCATGCGGATGCGCACGTCCAGGCGGTGCCCGATGTCGCGCGCCTGGTCTTCGATGTAGGTCTGCAGTGCATTGCCATCGGCCAGGGCAACGAAGGTCTCGCCGGCAACATCGGTGAAGGCCACGCTGCGCCGCGATGCGAAGCGGTGGTCTGCGGGCAACAGCATCACCAGCGGATCTTCGGCGACCCCATGCTGCTGCAGACCGGCAGCGTCGACGGCGTCGCTGATGATGCCGGCCTCGGCCTGGCCAGCACTGATCGCACGCACGACTTCAGGGCTGGTGCGCTCCAGCAGTTCCACGTGCAGGCGCGGGCGTTCGGCCAGCCATGGCGCGAGCCGCGAGGGCAGGTAGTTGGTCAGCGCTGCGGTGTTGGCATACAGATGCAGGGTGCCGCGCGCACCCTGCGCGAACGCCTGTAGTTCACCGCGCAGCTGTGCCTGCTGCTGCAGGATCAAGCGTGCATGGTGGGCGAGGGCGGCACCGGCTTCGGTCAGGCTGACGCCGCGCGGATGACGGTTGAGCAGCGCAGTGCCGGCATCGGCTTCGATCGTGCGCAGGCGTTCGCTGGCTGAAGCCAGTGCCAGGTTTGCCTGTGCTGCACCGGCCGTGATGCTGCCCGCCTCGGCAATCGCCAGGAACAGGCGCAGGTCGGCGATATCCATCCGCATGTGATGCCCTCATCGCAACGCCTGTGCCTTCGGATCAGCCGAAGGCGAGGCCGGGAAGACCGCATTGTGCGCCGAGCGGTAGCTCGATCCAATGAAGGCATGAATGAATCGATGTACTTCTACGTGCTGCTGGTGGTGGTGTTCGTGCTGGCCGGCGTGGTCAAGGGCGTGACCGGCATGGGGTTGCCGACGGTGGCGATGGGCCTGCTGGGCAGCACGCTGTCGCCGGTGGCGGCGGCGTCGATGCTGTTCATCCCGACCTTCGTCACCAATGCATGGCAGTTGTTGTCCGGCCCCTCACTGGGCCATATCGTGCGGCGCCTGTGGCCGATGATGCTGGCAGTGGTAGTGGTGACGCTGGGCTCGGCAGCGCTGCTGGTGCGGGTCGATCGCACCTGGTCGCGCGTGGCTTTGGGCGTGGCGCTGGTGGTCTACGCGGCGTATGCGCTGCTCGCGCCGGTGTTCCGCGTGCCGCAGCGTCGCGAGCGTTGGCTGGGGCCGCTGGTGGGTGCGCTGTCGGGCGTGGTGACCGGGGCCACCGGCGTGTTCGTGATGCCGGCGGTGCCGTACCTGCAGTCGCTGGGGTTGCAGCGCGAGGAGCTGGTGCAGGCGCTGGGACTGGCGTTCACTGTGTCGACGATATCGCTGACCACTGGCCTGGTGCTGCACGGCGCATTCGGCATCCAGCAGTTGGGGCTGAGTGCGCTCGCGGTGCTGCCGGCGCTGCTGGGCATGTGGCTGGGCCAGGTGATCCGGCAGCGCATCAGTGCGCGGGTGTTCCGGGTCTGCTTCCTGGGATTCCTGCTGCTGCTCGGGTTGGAGCTGGTGCTGCGACCGCTGTTCTGATGCCGGATTCCGGGCATGAAAAAACCCGCTTTCGCGGGTTTTTCTCATTCTCGACGTGGTGCCCAGGAGAGGACTCGAACCTCCACGGTTTTACCCGCTAGTACCTGAAACTAGTGCGTCTACCAATTCCGCCACCTGGGCGTCGAGGAGCGAGATTATGGGGTGTTGTTACGGGGGTGTCAACACTTCTTGCAGATCCGGGGTCGAATCCCGTTTCGCCTGCGAAACGGGTTCTGACCCCATGGGGCTCGCGTTGGTGTCAGAGCCTTTTCCTGTGGGAAGGGATCCGCCCCGCGCCGAATTGCAGGCAAAAAAAATCCCCGCCGAAGCGAGGAGTTTTTTCGTTGGTGCCCAGGAGAGGACTCGAACCTCCACGGTTTTACCCGCTAGTACCTGAAACTAGTGCGTCTACCAATTCCGCCACCTGGGCGTTCCAGAGGCGCAATTGTGAAGATGAATCCGCAGGCTGTCAACGACTTCCTGAATATTTTTCATGCAAGGCCTTCAAGACTGCCGCTGACCCGTCATGCACACCGTCAGCGGCTACCATGTAGGGCGATGACTACCAAAAAACCAAGCAAGGGCGGGAGCACCTCCCGCAGCCAGGCCCCGAAGAAGGGCGCCAAGGCGGGCACGGCCCGCACCACCAAGCCGGGCAAGCCGTTGCCGGGCTGGTTCCCCGAATTGAACGAAGGCGGTGCACCGCCGCGTGGCCGCAAGGCCCGCAGCGCCGATGCCGCCGCCCCGGGCCCGGCCCCGGGCCGCAAGCTGCCGCCGACCGGCAAGGTGATCGACGATCCCTATGCCGCCCGCGAAGCCGAAAAATACGAACAGCCCATCGCCAGCCGCGAGGCCATCCTGGCCCTGCTGGAGCGATGCGAAGGGCCTCAGACCGCTGAAGAACTCGGCGCGCGCCTGGGCCTGACCGCGCCGGACCGGGCCGAGGCGCTGTCGCGCCGGCTCGGTGCCATGGTCCGTGACGGCCAGCTGGTGCAGAACCGTCGCGGCGGTTTCGCCCCGATCCAGACCCTGAACCTGGTCACCGGCGTGGTGATCGCCAACCCGGAAGGGTTCGGTTTCCTGCGTCCGGTCGAGGGTGGTGAGGACCTGTTCCTGCCGCCATATGAGATGCGCAAGGTCATGCACGGCGACAAGGTGCTGGCCCGCGTGACCGGCATCGATCACCGTGGCCGTCGCGAAGGCAGCATCGCCCGCGTGCTCGAACGCGGCATGACCCGCCTGATCGGCCGCTTCAGCATCGAGATGGGCATCAACTATGTGGTGCCCGACGACAAGCGCGTGCAGCGCAACGTGCAGGTACCGCCGGACCAGACCGGTGGTGCACGCGACGGCCAGCTGGTGGTCTGCGAACTGACCCAGGCGCCGGACAGCCGCCGTCCGCCGATCGGCCGCATCATCGCCGTGCTCGGCGACAAGCTGACCGCGTCGCTGGTGGTGGAGACCGCCATCCACGGCCACGAGCTGCCGTTCGAGTTCCCGCAGGAGGTGCTGGACGAAGCGGCTTCGGTGCCGCTGGTGGTCGAGCCGGCGATGATTGGCGACCGCGTCGACCTGCGCAGCACGCCGCTGGTCACCATCGACGGTGAAGATGCCAAGGACTTCGACGACGCGGTGTACTGCGAGCCGAATGCCGAGGGTTTCCGCCTGGTGGTGGCGATCGCCGATGTCTCGAACTACGTGCGCCCCGGTACGCCGCTGGACGAAGAGGCGCAGAAGCGCGCCACCTCGGTGTACTTCCCGGGCTTCGTGGTGCCGATGCTGCCGGAGACACTGTCCAACGGCATCTGCTCGCTGATGCCGAAAGTCGACCGCATGTGCTTTGTCTGCGACATGCAGATCGACCGCGACGGCCTGGTCACGCATTCGCGCTTCTACGAAGCGGTGATGAACTCGCACGCGCGCCTGACCTACACCCAGGTGTGGAAGGCGGTGGGCGAGGACGATGCCGATACCAAGGCCTGGATGGGCGACCTGCTGCCGCAGGTGCAGCGCCTGCACCAGCTGTACAAGGTGCTGTCCAAGGCACGCGCCAAGCGCGGTGCCATCGAGTTCGAAAGCAGTGAAGTACGTTTCGTGCTGGACAACCGCGGTGAAGTCACCCAGGCCGGCATGCTGGTGCGCAACGACGCACACAAGCTGATCGAGGAATGCATGATCGCGGCCAACGTCGAGGCGGCCAGGTACCTGCTGTCGCGCCATGTGCCGGCGCCGTACCGCATCCACGAGAAGCCGCCGGAAACCAAGTACGCCGACCTGCTGGAATTCCTCAAGGAGTTCAAGCTGAGCCTGCCGCCGTGGTCCAAGGTACGCCCGGGCGATTACACCAAGCTGCTGAAGAAGATCCGCGACCGCCCCGATGCCACGCTGCTGGAATCGGTGCTGCTGCGCAGCCAGAGCCTGGCGATCTACAGCCCGGAAAACCACGGTCACTTCGGCCTGGCGCTGGAGGCGTACGCGCACTTCACCTCGCCGATCCGTCGCTACCCTGACCTGCTGGTGCACCGCGCGATCAAGCACGCGCTGTCCGGCAAGCCGCTGGACAAGTTCACCTACAACGCGCGCGAAATGGCAGCCCTGGCGCTGCAGTGTTCCGAGCGTGAGCGTCGTGCCGACGAGGCCGAGCGCGAAGTCGACGAGCGCTACCGCGCGGCGTGGATGGAAAAGCACGTGGGCGGCCAGTTCGATGGCGTGATCAGCGGCGTGACCAGCTTCGGCCTGTTCGTGGAACTGGACGAGTCGAAGGTGCAGGGCCTGGTCCATGTGACCCAGCTGCCGCAGGACTATTACAAGTTCGATGCCACCCGCAAGACGCTGACCGGCGAACGCCGCGGCAGCAGCTACCGGCTGGGCGACCGCGTGCGCATCCTGGTGCTGAAGGCCAGCATGGAAGAACGCAAGATCGACTTCCGCCTGGTCGAGCACAAGGGTGAGGATGAGGGCGATGGCCTGCCGCCGCTGCCCGAGCGTGGCAAGCCGGCCAAGCGCGCGAAAAAGCAGTACTGAAAGGTGTGCCGACCAACGGTCGGCACCCACCTCACCCGGTAGGTGTCAACCTTGGTTGGCACGACGTTACGGAGGACCGCAGATGCAGGGCCAACCCGAATACAGCGGCGGCTGCCAGTGCGGCGCGATCCGCTTCCAGGCGCGAGGCGAGCTGACCGATAGCTCGATCTGCCATTGCCGGATGTGCCAGAAGGCCTTCGGTGCCTATTACGCGCCGCTGGTATCCGTGCGCGGCGTGCAGTTCAGCTGGACCCGCGGCCAGCCGCGCTATTTCCAGTCGTCCAACGTGGTGCGGCGTGGCTTCTGCGCCGACTGCGGCACACCCCTGACCTACGAAGCCCCGGATGGCGTGGCCGTGGCCGCCGGTGCCTTCGACGAGCCGGAACGCCTGCCACCGACCATCCAGTACGGGGTGGAGCGCAAGTTGCCGTTCGTCGACAGTTTGTCCAGCCTGCCGGCGCGACATACCGAGG
Source organism: Stenotrophomonas sp. WED208 (assembly GCF_040984485.1). NCBI lineage: Bacteria > Pseudomonadati > Pseudomonadota > Gammaproteobacteria > Lysobacterales > Lysobacteraceae > Stenotrophomonas > Stenotrophomonas sp. WED208. The sequence continues at coordinate 3,139,218 of NZ_JAZARB010000001.1, read as the reverse complement.
AAGACGTCGCGGCGCTGGAGTTCCTGGCCACCATCGTGTCCCACCAGCACCCGGACCACGACACCCCGCACTGGCCGCCGCGCAGCCGATAACACACCTGTAGCGCCGAGCCTACGCTCGGCTGGCGGGTTGCCGCTGCCTGAACCAAGGGCAGCCGATCGCAGGCCCGGCTCCCCAGAGGGCCGGCCGCAGCGCCCGGCCCGCCGATGCTCTACCATAGCCACCCCCTTTCCGGTCCCCGCCCGCATGAGCAAGAACAGCCAGTGGATTGTCGGCGTCAACGCCGTCGCTTCCTCCATCGAGAACGACGCCGAGAACGTCCGCGAAGTGCTGGTCGAGGCCGGTGCGAAGAACCCGCGCCTGACCGAGATCGAGGAAAACGCCCGCCGCAAGGGCATCGACGTGCGCAAGGTGAACAGCCAGGCGCTGGACGGTGTCGGCGGTTCGGTACGCCACCAGGGCGTGGCCGCGCGCTATGCCGCCGCCCGCACCTACAGCGAGAACGAGCTGGAAGGCCTGGTCACCGCGGCCGAGGGCAAGGCCCTGCTGCTGGTGCTGGATGAGGTGCAGGACCCGCACAATCTCGGTGCCTGCCTGCGCTCGGCAGCTGCCGCCGGCGCGACTGCCGTGATCATCCCCAAGGACAAGTCGGCCACGGTCAATGCCACCGTGCGCAAGACCTCGGCCGGTGCCGCCGACCTCATCCCGGTGGTGGCGGTGACCAACCTGTCGCGCTGCCTGAAGGACCTGCAGAAGCAGGGCGTGTGGATCTACGGCCTGGCCGGCGAAGCCACCGCCTCGCTGTACCAGCTGGACCTGAAGGGCAACATCGCGCTGGTGCTGGGCGGCGAAGCCGATGGCCTGCGCCGCCTGACCCGCGAGAACTGCGATGGCCTGGTCAAGATCCCGATGCCGGGCGAGATCGAGAGCCTGAACGTCTCCGTCGCCGCCGGCGTCAGCCTGTTCGAGGCCGTGCGCCAGCGCGGTTGATCGGCAGCAGGGGCCGTGTCGACCAAGGTCGACACCTACCGGGTAGTCGCCAACCTTGCTTGGCGCTCCTAAAGCCTCACCCCGCGCTGCCGCCCAGTGCCTTGAACAGGGTCACGTCGTTGTTCAGCTGGCCCTGGCGCACGCGCGCCAGCGACAGCTCGGCATCGCGCCGGGTCTGCTGCGCTTCCAGCCAGGTGCGCAGATCGGTGGCGCCCACGCGGTAGCGCACTTCCTGCGCGCGTTCCACTTCCACCGCTTCGTCGTACGAGGCCTGCGAGGCCGCTACCTGGCGCGCCAGCTGCTCGCGTGCCGACAGCGCGTTGTCCACTTCCGACAGCGCGGTGTACAGCGTCTTGCGGAAGTTGGTGGCGGCGATCTGGTAGGCGGTGCCGGCAATATCGGTATCCAGCTGCGCACGCTGCAGGTTGAGGAACGGCAGTGACAGGCCGGCGCCCAGCGTGGCTACCGGGTTGCGCAGCACATCGCCCAGCGAGGTCGCGCTGGAACCGAGGCTGCCGGTCAGGCTCAGCGCCGGGTAGTACTGGGTGGCGGTGACCTTGATGGTCTTCAGGCTGTTGCGCAGGCGCAGTTCGGCCGCGCGCAGGTCGGGACGGCGACCGAGCAGGTCGGTCGGCAGGCCCTCTGCGATGCTGGGGCTGCGTGCACCCAGCAGGTCCTGCGGTTCGTCCTGCTGCGGCCAGGGCGTGCCGTCCAGCAGCACGGTCAGTGCGTTGCGTACTTCCACCCGCTGCTGCTCCAGTGCGCTCTGCGAAGACCGCTGCGACTGCAGGTTCTGCAGCGCCTGGCGTACTTCCAGGCGCGATACCGCACCGGCGTCGAAGCGTGCCTGCACCAGTTCGCGGGTGCGTTCCAGGCGCTCCAGGTTGGCCTGGCCGGTGGCAATCGACTGGTTGAGGTAAGCCAGCGTCCAGTACTGGGTGATGGTGTCGCTGATCACCAGCAGCGCGGTGTTCTGCCGGTCTTCCTCGCTGGCCTCGGCTTCCCAGCGGGCGATGTCGCGCTGGGTGCGCAGGCGGCCCCACAGGTCCACTTCCCAGCCCAGCGAGACGCCGGTGGAATAGCTGCGGCGCCAGTCGTCGGCCTGGTCGGTGGCGCGGCTGGCATTGCCGCTGACGCCGGACGACGAAGGCTGTGGCCACAGCGCGTTGCTGGCCAGTCCGGCCTGCAGGCGCGAACGCTGCACGGCCAGGCCAGCGGCGGCAAGATCGCTGTTGGCGGCCAGCGCCTGCGCCACCAGACGGTCGAGACGCTCATCGCCGAAACCGGTCCACCAGGTGTCCTGGCGGATGTCGCGGCCCGGAGTATCCAGGCTGCTGCGCGGATCGTCGGCGGGCGCATTGAGGGTGGCGTCGCCACGACCGTAGGTCGCCGCCACGTCGGGGTCCTGCACCGGATAGCGGCCCATCGATGCGCAGCCGGACAGGGCGAGCAGAACGGCACCGGCCAGCAGCAGGCGCGAGGGGGCAGGGAAGGTCAGTCGGGTCATCATCTTCATTCGCGGGCCAGGGCCTCCACCGGGTCGAGCTGCGCGGCGTTGCGCGCAGGCAGGAAGCCGAACGCCACGCCGATCAGGGTCGAGCAGGCGAACGCGGCAACGATCGAGGCCGTGGAGAACAGCACCTGGAAGTCGCTGGCGAAGCGCCCGATCATCGAGCCCAGTAGCAGGGCCAGGCCGATGCCGAGCACGCCGCCAAGCAGGCAGACCAGCACCGCCTCGATCAGGAACTGCTGGCGGATATCACTCTGCCGTGCACCCACGGCCATGCGCACGCCGATCTCGCGGGTACGCTCGGTGACCGAGACCAGCATGATGTTCATCACGCCGATGCCGCCGACCAGCAGCGCGATGGCGGCGATGGCGCCGATCAGCAGCGTCATCGTGCGCGTGGTCTGTTCGATGGTCTGGCGGATTTCGGCGCTGTTGCTGAGGAAGAAATCTTCGGTGCCATGGCGCATGGTCAACAGGCGGGTGATCGCTTCCTGTGCGGCATCCATCGGCGTGTCGTCGTCCACGCGCACGGTGATGCTGGACACGTGGCTCTGGCCGAGCATGCGCGACATCACCGTGGTGTACGGCACCCACACGCTGAGGCTGGTGCTGCCGCCGAAACCGAAACTCTGGCGCTTGGCCACGCCGACCACGCGTGCCGGCACATTGCCGAGCAGGATCACCTGGCCGACCGGGTCGACATCGGGGAAGAACTGGGTCTGGGTGTTCTCATCGATCACCGCCACCTGGCCCAGGCCCTTCACCGCATCGCTATCGAAGAAGCTGCCGCTGAGCAGGGTCACGCCCTTGACCCGGAAGAACTGCTCGCCGACGCCGCTGACCTGGGCGGTGGAGGACTGGTTGCGGTAGCGGGCGGTGACCGAGGTCGACACGCTGGGGGTGGCGCTGTCCACGTAGCTCTGCTTTGCCAGTGCATCGGCGTCGCTGGCCTTGAGCGTCTGTACCCGCGCCGAGCGCATGTCGCCGAAACCACGGCCGGGATAGACGTCGATGGTGTTGGTGCCGAGCGCGCTGATGTTCTGCAGGATCTGTTGTTGCGAGCCATTGCCCAGCGCCACCACCGAGACCACCGAGGCGATGCCGATGATGATGCCGAGCATGGTCAGGAAGGTGCGCAGCCGATGTGCGTTCATCGCCAGCAGCGCCATCCGGAACGCTTCGGTGAAGCGGTCGCGTGCGGCCCGCCAGCTGTTGCCGCGGGCGACGCCGGTGCTGGCCTCGCGCTGCGCACGGTAGGTCGGCGCATTCGGGTTGGCGCGATCAGCGATGATCTCGCCGTCGCGGATCTCGATGATGCGCTGCGCGTGTTCGGCCACGCTCATGTCGTGGGTGACGATGATGATGGTATGGCCTTCGGCGTGCAGCTCACCGAGGATCGCCATCACTTCCTCGCCGGATTTCGTATCGAGCGCGCCGGTTGGTTCGTCGGCCAGGATCACCTCGCCGCCGTTCATCAGGGCACGGGCGATCGACACGCGCTGCTGCTGGCCACCGGACAACTGCCCCGGCTTGTGGTGCATGCGATCGCTCAGGCCCAGCCGCTGCAGCAGCTGTTCGGCACGCGCGTTGCGCACTGCGCCCGGGCTGCCGGCATACACCGCCGGCACCTCTACGTTGCCGCGCGCGTCCAGGTCGCCGAGCAGGTGGTAGCGCTGGAAGATGAAGCCGAAATGCTCGCGGCGCAGTTCGGCCAGCTCGTCCGGCGCCATCTTTCCGGTCTCGCGGCCGGCCACCTGGTAGCTGCCGCGGGTAGGGCGGTCGAGGCAGCCGAGGATGTTCATCAGCGTCGACTTGCCCGAACCGGACTGGCCGACGATGGCCACCATCTCACCGGCGTGGATGTCGAGATTGACGTCGCGCAGCACGGCGATCACATCATCGCCGGCCGGGAATTCGCGTCGCAGGTCGCGCAGGCGCAGCAGCGGCGCCGTCGTGCTCATCGGCGCCCCATGCCCGGGCCGCCAACCCGCATCTGCATGCCGCCACGGTTGCCGCCGGCGGCGCTGGCACCGGCCGCACCGGCTTCGCCGACCACCACGCGCTCGCCTTCCTTCAGCCCCGACAGGATCTCGGCCGAGGCGCCGTTGTTGATGCCCACGGTCACCTTGCGCGGCTGCGGCTGGCCCTTGTCGTCCAGCACCCGCACCATGCGCTCGTCGCCACGGCGCTTCGGTCCCAACGCCACTGCCGGCACCATCAGCACGCCCTTGGCCTGCTTCAGCAGCACCGAGACCTGCGCGGTCATGTCGATGCGCAGCGTGCCATCCGGGTTTTCCACATCGAACAGTGCGTTGTAGTAGACCGCGCTGCTGGAGCTGGAACTGGAAGAGCTGCTGGAACTGGACGAGTTTTCATTGGCGATCGAGGCCGGCGCCGGATTGATCTGGCGCAGCGTGGCGTGGTACTTGCGGTCCGGATCGCCCAGCGTGGTGAAGTACACCGGCATGCCTGCCTTGATCTTGACCACGTCGGCCTCGGAGATCTCGGCATTGACCGTGACCACGTCCAGCCGCGCCAGCATGACGATGGTCGGTGCGGTCTGGTTGGCGTTCACGGTGCGACCTTCCTCGGCCACCACCGCCACCACAGTGCCGTCCATCGGCGCCACGATGCGGGTGTAGGCCAGGTTGGCGCGGGCGGTGCCCAGTTCGGTTTCGCGGCCCTTGATCTGTGCCTCGTAGGACTGCAGCTGGGCACGGGCGGTCTTCAGCTGCGCCTCGGCGGCATCGTATTCCTGGCGCGAGGTGGCCTCGGCGGCCAGCATCTGCTGCTGGCGCGCGAACTCCAGTTCGGCCTGGCGCAGGGTGGCCTGCTGGACGGCGCGCTGGGCGGTGACCTGGTCCAGCGAGGCCTGCGCGTTGAGCACCTGGTTCTGCTGGGTGGTGGCGTCGATCTCGGCGATCAGGTCACCTTCCTTCACGGTGTCGCCCAGTTGAACTTTCAGCGACTTGATCTGGCCCGAGGCCTGCGCACCGACGCTGACCAGCTTGTAGGCGTCGATCACGCCGGTGGCTTCCACGGTCTGCTCGATGTCGCCGCGGCTGACCGGCGTGGTCGCTACAGCCGGGGCAGCGGGTTTGCGCAGCAGCCACCAGGCGGCCACGGCAACGATCAGGGCAAGCAGGGCGATCAGTATCAGGCGACCCCGGCGGGTCGCAGGCAGCAGGCGGAACGTCACGTCGTGGCTTCACTCTCGGGGCCGCGGCGGCGGCGTTGGTGGGCATTGTGAAGACCGGGCGATGGGCGGCTCAATCCTCGGGGTATGTCTCTATGTAACACTGTCGGTGAATACGCGTAACCACAGGTATCCCGCCCATGGCTGGATACACTGGTACGCATTGCCCCGGATGCGGTTCAGCTGCCGACACGGGATGATCGCGACATGGAGACTGAAAACACGATGCATCGACTGCTGATCGTCGACGACGACAACGACATCCGCACCCTGCTGGCCGAACAGCTCGGCCGTGCCGGCTACCAGGTAAGCACGGCCGCAGACGGCACCGCCATGCGCCAGCTGCTGGACCGCGAACACGTGGACCTGATCGTGCTCGACCTCAACCTGCCGCGCGAGGATGGCCTGACCCTGTGCCGCGACCTGCGCGCGCGCTCGAACACGCCGGTGATCATGCTGACTGCGCGTGCCGAGCCGATCGACCGCGTGCTGGGCCTGGAAATGGGCGCCGATGACTACCTGGCCAAGCCGTTCGAACCGCGCGAGCTGCTGGCGCGCATCCGCAACGTGCTGCGCCGGACCGAGGCGCTGCCGGCCAACCTGGAGCCGCTGGCGGTGCGCCGTGCGCGTTTCTCGCGCTGGGTGTTCGACCTGGAGCATCGCCACCTGGTCGATCCGGACGATCGCGTGGTGGTGCTGTCCGGCGCCGAGTTCCGCCTGCTGCGGGTGTTCATCGCCCATGCCAACAAGGTGCTGTCGCGCGAGCAGCTGGTCGCGCTCAGCAGCGGCCGCAACTACGAGGCGCAGGACCGTGCCATCGATCTGCAGGTCAGCCGGCTGCGCAACAAGCTGGGCGACGACGGTGGCCCGGACGGACTGATCAAGACCGTGCGCAACGAAGGCTATGTGCTGGCCTCCTCGGTGAACCTGGAATAAGCCGCGATGAAGCGCCTGCGTCATTTCCTGTCCTCGATGGTCGGGCGGTTGTTCGTGATCCTGCTGCTGGGCATGAGCGTGGCCGCGATCGGCGCGACCATGCTGGCTACCTCCAAACGCCAGCAGGAGTTCGAGCGGCAGAACCTGAACCGCATCGCCGACCGCCTGCAGGGTTACGTCAACCTGCTCGACGGCAATCCCGAACTGCGCGAGCGCCTGCTGGAGGTTGGCGGGCCGAGCGTGCGCGCGCTGCAGCCAGGTGCACGCCTGGGGCGGGCCGATACGGCGTTGATGGAAGTGCTGGATGACCGGCCTGGCCCGGTCGCACGCGCGCATGTGCATTTTGCTTCGTTCCGCTCCTGCATTCCCAAGCTGCAGGACCTGCTGCCCCCGCCGCCACCGGGGCATCGCAAGCATCCGCGCGAACGTGATCCGGCGTTCATCCCGCCCAAGTGCCGTGCGGTCGACGTGACCCTCAACGACGGCACGCTGCTGAAGCTGGCGCTGGATTCGCCTGCGGTGGCACACAACGGCATCCTGGCCGTGGACCCGTGGTTCCTGACCCTGCTGGTGCTGGCGATCGCGGTGCTGGCCTACATCGTCGCGCGCATGGCCAGCGCGCCGCTGCAGGAACTGGCGGCCGCTGCCGAGGATCTCGGCGATGACCTGCAGCGTGATCCCTTGCCACTGCGCGGGCCGCGCGAGGTGCAGCGTGCCGCCGAAGCCTTCAATGCCATGCAGCACCGCCTGCAGCGGCACCTGGCCGAGCGTACGCAGATGCTGGCGGCGATCACCCATGACCTGCAGACCCCGCTGACCCGCCTGCGCCTGCGCCTGGAGAACGTCAGCGATGAAGCGCTGCGCGAGCGCCTGATCGGCGATCTGGCGGCAATGCAGGCGCTGGTGCGCGAAGGCCTGGAGCTGGCCCGCAGCGCCGAAAGCGCCGAGCAGCGTGCCGCGCTGGACCTGGATTCACTGCTGGAGAGCATCGTTGAAGACGCCGCCGAGGGCGGTGCCGATGTCGTCTTCGAGGGCGGTACCGGCGCGGTGTTGATGCTGCGCCCATTGGCCATGCATCGCCTGTTCTCCAACCTGGTGGACAACGCGGTGATGTACGCCTACCGGGTGCGGGTGCGGGTGGAACGCGGCGGTGGCACGATCACCGTGATGGTGTCGGACGATGGTCCCGGGCTGGCGGAGGATCAGTTGGAGGCGGTGTTCGACCCGTTCGTGCGGGTGGAAACTTCGCGCTCGCGGGAAACCGGCGGTGCCGGGCTGGGCCTCACCATCGCCCGCGCACTGGCCGAGAAGGACGGCGCCCGCCTGTGGCTGCGCAACCGTGCCGAAGGCGGACTGGAGGCGGTGGTGCAGTGGCCAGCCAGCGCGCAGGTGGTGCCGCCGGGCCGGGCTGGCTGAGGCTGACGGCCTGGCAACGGTGACGCCCGGGCCGGGGTTTGGCCTATCATCTGCGCAACTCCCCAGTTTCCCGTCGATGAGCCAGCCCGTTCCCGCCGGCACGCCGTTCCGCGCTGCCCGGCCGTTCCCGCACGCTGCCTGGCCTGGCAGCCGCGTCTGGCCACCGCCGCTGCACTGATGGGCGGACAGGGGGGCAACCGGCGCTGGGTGGAGTGCCACGTATCAGGATTCAGGCGGGTGCTGCGGCAGGGGCTGCTGTGGCTGCTGCTGGCGCTTGCGCTGCCGCTGGCCGCACAGGACGGTGCGCCCCCGCTGCGCGACTACGCCATCGATGTGTGGACATCGCGCAACGGTCTGCCACACAACTCGCTGCGTGACATCGCGCAGACGCCGGAGGGCCACCTGTGGTTCGCCACCTGGGAAGGCCTGGTGCGTTACAACGGCCTGGATTTCACCGTGTTCGACCGCAGTACCCGCCCGGGCCTGCGCGACAACGGCATCGGCGCGCTGTTCGTCGACCGCCAGGGCGGGCTGTGGATCAGTGATTCGCGCGGCAATGTCAGCCATCGTGGCAATGACGGCCAGTGGCGGGTCTGGGAGCACCAGGCCGATACCCCGCAGGTGCTGATCCAGTCCATGCAGATGGACAGCCGGGGGCGCCTGTGGCTGCTGTACGAAGGCAAGGGACTGGGTTACCTGGTGCCCGACAAGGGCATGGTCTACCAGGCGCCGCCGGCTGACCTGCCGATGGCGATGAGCTTCACCAAGCTGGTGGTCGATGCGCAGGACCGGGTCTGGGTCGGCACCCTTGACGGGCTGGTGCTGCGCAACAACGACGGCGTGCTCAAGCGCGCACCGGCTGCATGGGGCCTGGGTGCGGGCAGCGGCCTGTCGTGGCCGTACCGCGCGCCGGATGGCGCGTTGTGGATCGTGGCCGGCGAACGCCTGTACCGGGTGGAGGACGATCAGCTGGTGCTGGTGCACCGCCTGCCGGGCCAGCTGCACATGACCTCGATGCTGCAGGATCGCCATGGTGACCTGTGGCTGGGCACCGAGAACCAGGGCCTGCTGCGCATCTCCGCACATGGGCTGGAGCGGCTGCCGGCCGGCCTCAACCTGCCGGGCGGGCGCGTGGTCAGCCTGCGCGAGGATGCCGAAGGCAGCATCTGGGTGGGCGCCAATGGCGGCCTGTACCGCCTGCGCGAAACGCTGTTCAGCAGCTACACCGAACGCGACGGTCTCAGCGGCGACTACGTGCGCACCGTGTTCGAGGACCGCGACCGCCAGCTGTGGGTGGGCAGTGCCAGCGGCCTCGACCTGCAGACGCCCGATGGCCGCTTCCGTGCCGTGCCACTGCACAACCGCGGCGGCAAGGCGCCATCGGTGCTGAGCCTGGCGCAGGGGGCTGATGGAGACCTGTGGGTGGGGACCTTCGGCGACGGTGTCTACCGCCTCGGTCGCGACGGCAGCCTGCGCCACAACTATGCGGTCGCCGATGGCATGCCGGGCGGCAACATCCGGGCGATCAGCGTCGATCCGCAGGGCGGCGTCTGGGCCGGCACTCAGAAGGGCGTGGTCCGCATCGAGGGTGATCGCGTGCAGGTATCGAACGTCCCGGGCATGCCCGGTGGCCTGATCACCGCGCTTGAGCATGACCATCAGGGCAACCTGTGGATCGGCACCATCGAAGGCATCCGCGTACTGCGCGGCGACCGCGTGCAGGCGATTGACCTGGCCCCGATGGGCGGTGGCCGCAGCGTGTTCGGCTTCCACCAGCTGGGCGACGCAATGTGGATCAGCAGCGACCGTGGCCTGTATCGCTGGCAGGATGGAACGCTGGCGCGGGTTGGTCTGGAGCAGGGCATGCCGGTGGACACGGTGTTCCAGCTGGTGCCGGACCGCCTGGGCAACGTCTGGATCAGCAGCAACCGCGGCGTGCTGCGCACCGACATGGCCACGCTCAACGCCGTGGCAGATGGCCGCACGCCGCGGGTGGTGGTGGAGCGCTACAACGAGATCGACGGCATGGCCAATGCACAGGCCAATGGCAGCTCCAGCCCATCGGCGATCCTGCGCCAGGACGGCACGTTCTGGGTGGTGACCGCCGGTGGCCTGAGCACCGTCGATCCGCAGCGCCTGCAGCGCTTCCGCGAGCGTCTTTCACCGCCGGCAGCGATTGAAAGCGTGCAGGTGGATGGCGCACCGGTGCATTGGGAGGGCCCGGACCGCAACTACATTCCCGGCGGCCGCCGCTTGACGGTGAGCTATGTCGGCCTGAGCTACCTGATGTCTGACCGGATCCGCTACCGCACGCGGCTGGACGGCCTGGATGCGGGGTGGGTCGAACGCGGTCCGCAGCGCAGCGTGGAGTTCGTCGGCCTGCCGCCGGGCGACTACACCCTGCACGTGGCGGCGGCTCATCCGGGTGGCAGCTGGGGCCAGCAGGAAGCGGTATGGAGCTTCACCGTGGAGCCGTTCTGGTGGCAGCGACGCAGCGTGCAGGTGCTGGGTGGACTGCTGCTGCTGGCCGGGCTGGTGGCGCTGTACCGCCTGCTGCTGCAGCAGCTGAAGGCCAGCAACCTGCGCCTGGCACGGCGCGTGGACGAGGCGACCTTCGACCTGCAGGCCAAGACCGTGCACCTGCAGGCGCTGAACCAGGAAAAGACCGAACTGGCCGAGCGCCTCGCACGCCAGTCCGAGGCATTCGAACGGCAGGCCCGCGAGGATGCACTGACTGGCCTGGCCAACCGCCGTGCCTTCGATGAGACCCTGGCGCGCGACTTCGCGCGTTCGCAGCGCAGCGGTCATCCGCTGTGCCTGGTGGTGCTGGATATCGACCACTTCAAGGACGTCAACGACCGCCACAGCCACAGCATCGGTGATGCCGTGCTGGTGCAGGTGGCACGGTTGATCGCTGCCGCCAGCCGCGACTCGGACCTGCCGGCGCGGACCGGCGGCGAAGAGTTCGCGCTGCTGCTCAACGACACCCGCCTGGAGGAAGCCGCACAGCTGTGCGCGCGCCTGCGCGGCCTGTTCCACGACCATCCCGACTGGGCCGGGGTGGACGGACTGCGCGTGACCTTCAGCGCGGGCCTGGTGGAACTGGATGCCGACGACCGCACCCCGGCACTGCTGTACCAGCGCGCAGACCGCGCGCTGTACCGCGCCAAGAGCGATGGCCGGGATCGCACGAGCATTGGTTGAAGATGATCTTCCGGGCGGCCCGTATTGAATGCGCGTGGAGTTTCCTTTTCCCAGTCCCTAAGCTTCTGAGTGCTGGTCCTTGCTCAAACGGGAATCTCCATGTCCGCACCTCATCGCGTCGCACGCATCCTGTTTCCTTCAGAAGAAGCCAATGGTGCGAGGATCGGTGGGAACCTGCCCCAGTGTCTTGAAGGATTGACGGAGCTGGAGGGCTACAGCTTCTACGCCACCTTCGAGAACCCGAACGATTCCAGCCAGTTCATTTCTGTCTGCGTTCCGGAGAGCTTCGATGATCTGTTGCGGGCAAACATCTATCCGGACTGCTGCGTCAAGGTCTTCCAGCATCCACCATCAATGGAAGGTGCCGGGGCAGGACATGCGTTACCCGGCTATCAGCGCGCGAGAATTGGGTCTTACGAGTTTGTTGAAGCGCAGTTTTTCGAGTTCCTGACCTGCAGCAAAGAACCTCTTCTGCTTCAGGAAGAGCCCTACTACGAAACCGCACTGCTGCGGGATGGTTTCCGGTTTCTGATGCAGATGGACGAGTTCTACTATCCGGATGGACTGATCGAAGGAAATGTCGTTTTCGGCTTCGGAGGGCTATACCTGTACGCCCACGAATCAACTGGCGAAGTGATTGCCGGATTTTGGCAGTACTCCTGAAGGGGGCATGGCGACTGGCTGTGCCGACCAACGGTCGGCATCCACAAGAGAAGTGACCCACCACAGCGGTGATCGGCAGCCCGCAACGAGCGCAGCGACCCGCTGTTGCTTCCGCTTTTTCTGATCTTTCCGTGGCGGCCAGCAACCTGTCGAAGGCCGGGCAGGGTGGGTTCGCGGGGGTATCCGCGCCATGGATGGCGCGGCTAAGCCCCAGGGAAGGGTTCACGGCGTCCCCCGCGAACCCACCTTGCCCGGCCCAACCGATGATTCGCTTCACGCCACGAGGGGCTCCGCCCTTGGCCGCTTCACCGCGGCCAGGCGTTGGCGATCGTGCAGAACAACCGTGCCGTCTGCTCGGTGTCATACACCGCGCTGTGTGCCTCGTTCGCGTCCCAGCCCAGCCCGGCGGCCGTGGCCGCACGCGCCAGCACGGTCTGCCCGTAGGCGATACCGGCCAGGGTCACCGTGTCGAACACGCTGAACGGATGGAACGGATTGCGCTTGTGGCCGGTGCGCGCCACCGCCGCGTTGACGAAACCGAGGTCGAAGTGAGCGTTGTGACCGACCAGGATCGCGCGCTGGCAGCCGTACTTCTTCATTGCCGCACGCACCGGGGTGAAGATGTGGTCCAGCGCCGCCTTTTCTTCCTTGGCCAGCCGGAACGGGTGGTCGAGGATGATGCCGGTCACTTCCAGTGATTTCGGATCGATCTCCAGGCCCTCGGCCGGCACCACGTGGGCGCTGGCGGTCTGGCCGGGGTAGAGCAGGCCGTTCTCGTCCATCTCGATCGGCACGGCGGCGATTTCCAGCAGTGCGTTGCGCTGGCTGTCGAAGCCGCCGGTTTCCACGTCCACTACCACCGGCAGGAAGCCGCGGAAGCGTTGTGACATCGCGCGCTGCGCCTGGGGGACTGCGGAATCGTGAGCGGCGGCAGGTGCGGGGGTGGGGTCAGTCATGCGTGAATTCTAGCAGAGCGACCCTGAGCGCCCGGCCAGCCCTCGGTGCATGCGTTCCCTGCGCGGGCGTGTGTCGACCAAGGTCGACACCTACCGGGGCACCGCGCGCTCAGGATTCCGGTAGGTGCCAACCTTGGTTGGCCCACGGTGCGCCGACCAGGGGTTGGCGATTACCGGACTGCTGGCCGCGCAGGCGTGGCCGAGGGAGACCACCGCGCCAGCCACGCATCCACGCTCAGCCTACCGGGCACCGCGCGCTCAGGATTCCGGTAGGTGCCCACCTTGGTTGGCACGGTGCGCGCCGACCAAGGTCGGCATCTACCTGACTGCTGGCCGCGCAGGCGTGGCCGAGGGAGACCACCGCGCCAGCCACGCATCCACACTCAGCCTGCCGGCACCGGTGAAAATCAGCGGCAGCAGCATCGCCATGAACAGCACCGGCAGCTTGAAGTTGCCGAAGCCCTGGTCGCTGATCGCATAGCCCATGGCCAGGTCGGCCAGCGAGTTCCACTCCATCGGCCAATGCACCGCATAGGTGGCCACCACGGTCAGCACCAGCAGGCTCGCGGCGGCGAAACGGGTGCCGAACCCGACCAGCAGGCAGGCCGCGCCGATCAGCTCGAACCAGGTGGCAAGCTGCCAGTTCAGCGCGGCCGGCAGCTGGTCGAACGGGAACGGGAAGGCGTCCTGCAGGTCGGCGAACCAGTTCTGGCCGTGCAGCTTTTCGCGGCCGGATTCGAAGTACTCCCAGGCCAGCAGCAGGCGCAGGCCAAGCGGCGCCAACCAGGGGGCGAGGCGGTCCAGCTGGCCACGCGCGGTGGCCAGGGTCGGAAGGTTCATCAGGGGATCTCCGCGAATGAGGTGTCAGGGAGGGGCGGTGAGCGGGCCGATCACGCCGGCCTGCAGGAACTGCCGCAGCAGCGCGGCACCGGGTTCGGCCAGCGCATCCTCGGCCAGCCCGTGTGCACTGGCCAGCTGCTGCAGGTAGGTATGTCCTTCCAGCCCAGGCTGTTCGCCGATGCTGGACAGCAGGTACACCGCCAGCGGGCTGAGCACGGCGAAGCGCACTTCGCCGTCAGCCTCACGGCGCACCAGCAGGCCGGTCGGTTCGGTGGGCGGCTGCGTCGGTGCATCCTCGGCGCCCAGCCGGTGCACCGGCCACTGGTACAGCAGCGGCCGCGCCAGCGGCGAGCGTTGCAGTGGCACCCGCAGCGGATCGATCTCACCCCGCACCGGCAGCGGCTCGGCAGGAAGCTGGTACAGCGCGGTTTCCACCCACTCGTAGTGGGCCAGCTCGGCCAGCGCCGGGTGCGGCAGCTGCGGCTGTGCCTGCAGCCACTGCACGAACTCGGCGGCCAGTTCGGTGAACAGCGGTGTCTGGCAGCGATGGGTGGCGAAGTAGTGGCGCACCAGCGCGCTCCAGGCGGGCTCGCCGAGCAGGCGCACGCAGACCGGGAAGCCGTTGCTCAACAGGCCGAGCAGGTTGTTGAACAGCAGCCGCTGGTACACCGCCACCCGGCGTGGTTCCAGGCCGGCGGGTGCGGCCACCGCCTGCGGATCGCGCAGATGTGCGGTGAATGCATGCTGCTGCGCGCGCAGGGTGCCGGGAGCGTCAGTCATGTGCAGTCCCCGCGTGCGTCGCCTGCAGGCGGCGGATGGTCTGCAGTTCGCCCTGCAGTTCGGCGTACGGGGGGAAGTTGAAATCGCGCTCGAGCAGGGTCGGACGCGCGCCGATGCGCGCATAGGTGCGCGCCAGCAGTTCCCAGACCGGGTCGATCACCGCGCTGCCATGGGTGTCGATCTTCAGGTCCGGTGCCTCGTCCAGGTGCCCGGCAACGTGCAGGCAGACGATGCGCTCTGCGGGTAGTCCGGCGATGAAGCTGTCGGCATCGTAGCCGTGGTTGCAGGCGTTGACGTAGACGTTGTTGACGTCCAGCAGCAGATCGCAGTCGGCTTCGGCAAGAACCGCATTGGTGAAGGCCAGTTCGTCCATCGCCGGTTCCGGTGCCAGGTAGTAGGACACGTTTTCCACCGCGATGCGGCGACCCAGCAGGTCCTGCACACGGGTGATGCGCGCGGCGGTATGGCGCACCGCTTCGTCGGTGAACGGAATCGGCAGCAGGTCGTACAGGTGGCCATCGTCGCTGCAGTAGCTCAGGTGCTCGCTGTACAGCGGCACGCGGTGCTTTTCGAGGAACTGGCCGACCTGCTCCAGCAGCTCGATGTCCAGTGGTGCGCTGCCGCCCAGTGACAGTGACAGGCCATGGCAGCTCAGTGGATGGCGCTGTGCCAGTTCGGCCAGTGCGTCACCGGCGGGACCACCGACGTTGATCCAGTTCTCCGGTGCGCATTCGAGGAAGTCGAAGTCGCCGGCCGGTGCATCACGCAGATCCTGCAGCAGCGCCCGGCGCAGGCCCAACCCGGCGGCCGCCGCGCGAAGCGGCGACCGCAGGTGGACAACGCTGGCGCGGACGTCAGTGCTTGCCACCGCACTTGCCTTCGCCACACTTGCCCTCGGCCGACTTCTTGTCGCCGCTCTTGGCCTTGGCGCCGGCCGCAGCACCGGCGGCCTTGCCCTTGTCGGCGCCGCACTTGCCTTCGGCACTCTTGCCGTCGGCACCACATTTGCCTTCGGCGTGCTTGGTCGCGTCCGCGGCCATCTTGGTGTCCGCTGCCTTGGCATCGGTGCTGGCCTTGGCAGCCTGGCCGGCGACCAGATAGCCCTGGGCGAGGTCGCTCATGCTCAGGGCCGAGGCACTGGCGGTCATGCCCAGGCCGGCGGCCAGGGCGGTAGCAGTCAGCAGGGACAGGGTCTTGTTGGAACTGCTCATCGGTCGTGCTCCTGGGTGGTGTGGGCGGGTGCCCGGGTCGCCGGCAGGGGTGCCGGTGGAAACGATGGTGCAGCGATCCTACTCAACGAATCCTCGCCAAGACCTCAAATTTTCGTGAGGTTTGTTACAGAAGCATCCGGAAGGTCTGCACCGGGCAAGCCCGGCGCCCACAATGCGGGGGAAACACCCCAAAAAAGAAGGCCGCTGTCACCAGGACAGCGGCCACCGTGGAGTCGACTCCGGTGTTGCAGTGCAGCGTCAGGGCTGGCCGGTGCTGGAGGTCTCGTCGCGCTTTTCACGCGGCGGCAGCGGCTGCTCACCGTGCACCAGGAACCACACGTTCTCGGCGATGTTGGTGGCGTGGTCGCCCACGCGCTCCAGGTTCTTGGCCATGAACAGCAGGTGCGTGCAGGGGGTGATGTTGCGCGGGTCTTCCATCATGTAGGTCAGCAGCTCGCGGAACAGCGCGGTGTACTGCGCGTCCAGGCGGGCGTCGTCCTCGCGCAGCGCCAGTGCGGCATCGGCATCGTTGTCGCGGTAGGCGGCAATGGCACGACGGACCTGCTGCGCGGCCAGGCGGCCGAGCGCCCGCAGGCCCTGGATCTGCGGCAGCGGCGGTACCTTGCCCAGCGCGATCGAGCGCTTGGCGACGTTGGCGGCGTAGTCACCGATGCGCTCGATGTCGGCCGGGATGCGCAGGCCCGCCAGGATCTCGCGCAGGTCGCGTGCCATCGGGCCACGCAGCGCCAGGCGCATCACGTCGTGGCTGATCTGCTGTTCCAGCGCATCGATCGCCTCGTCGTTGGCGATGATGCGATGGGCGGCGTTCTCGTCGCGCTTCTCGATCACGTCCATCGCCGCTTCGAGCTGGGCGACGGCCATCTCGCCCATGCGCACGATTTCGGCCACCAGGCGCTGCTGCTCTTCGTCGTAGCTCTTGACGATGTGGTCGTTGGGAAGATTCATGTTCATTCCACTCTGTAGAGTCGAGCCATGCCCGACTGACGTTATCCGTAGAGTCGAGCCACGCTCGACTGACGTTAGCTGTAACTCGACTGGCGCTTCAGCCGAAGCGACCGGTGATGTAATCCTCGGTCTGCCGCTGCGACGGCTGCGAGAAGATCACTTCGGTGCGGTCGTGCTCGATCAGGTCGCCCAGGTACATGAAGGCGGTGTAGTCGGACACGCGCGCGGCCTGCTGCATGTTGTGGGTGACGATGACGATGGTGTACTCGTGCTTGAGCTCTTCCACCAGCTGCTCGATGCGGCTGGTCGAGATCGGATCCAGCGCTGAGGTCGGCTCGTCCAGCAGCAGCACCGACGGGCGCAGGGCCACGGCGCGGGCGATGCACAGACGCTGCTGCTGGCCACCGGACAGGCCCAGCGCGCTCTGGCCCAGCTTGTCCTTCACTTCGTCCCACAGCGCGCCCTGGCGCAGCGCCTGCTCGACGCGGTCGGCCATGTCGGCCTTGCTCAGCTTCTCGTGGTGGCGGATGCCGTAGGCCACGTTCTCGAAGATGGTCATCGGGAACGGCACCGGCTTCTGGAACACCATGCCGACCTTGCTGCGCAGGCGGTTCATCGGGTACTTCGGCGACAGGATGTTCTCGCCGTCCAGCAGCACTTCGCCGCGCGCCTCCAGCTTCGGGTACAGCGCGTAGATGCGGTTGAAGATGCGCAGCAGGGTCGACTTGCCGCAGCCGGAGGGGCCGATCAGCGCGGTCACGCGCTTTTCCGGGATCTCCAGGTTGATGCCCTTCAGGGCATGGAACTTGTCGTAGTAGAAGTCCAGTCCACGCGCAGCCAGCTTCACCGGCGACGGCGTGTGCAGGCTCTCGTGCGAGGACGGCACGGCGATGCGCTGCATCGGCACGGCGTTGGAAAGGTCGTTCATGGCGTTATCCACGGAAAGGTCAGTCATGGGAGATACGGTTGCGCAGCAGGATGCCGCGGGCGGCAAGGCTGACCAGCAACACGAAGACAGTCAGCACCAGGGCACCGGCCCAGGCCAGCACCTGCCAGGATTCATACGGGCTGCCGGCGAACTGGTTCATCACCACCGGCACCGAGGCCATCGGCTGGAAGATGTTGTTGTTCCAGTACTGGTTGCCGAAGGCAGTGAACAGCAGCGGTGCGGTCTCGCCGGAGATGCGGGCCAGCGCCAGCAGGATGCCGGTGATGATGCCGGCCGACGCACTGCGGTACAGCACCTGCACGATCACCTTCCACTGCGGGATGCCCAGCGACAGGGCCGCTTCGCGCATCTGCGAGGGCACCAGGCGCAGCATTTCGTCGGTGGTGCGAACCACCACCGGCAGCACGATGAAGGCCAGCGACAGCGCACCGGCGAACGCCGAGAAGTTGCCGCCGGTCTGCATCACGTACAGCGTGTAGACGAACAGGCCAAGCACGATGGACGGCGCCGACAGCAGGATGTCGTTGACGAAGCGGACCACGGTGCCGGCCTTGCGGGCGTTGCCGTACTCGGCCAGCCAGGTGCCGGCCAGCACGCCCAGCGGGGTGCCGATGCCGATCGCCAGCGCACACATCACAGCACTGCCGAAGAAGGCGTTGGCGAGACCGCCTTCCTGCATCGGCGGCGGCGTCATCTTGGTGAACAGATCCCAGTTGATGCCGGCCAGGCCCTTCGAGGCCAGGGTGAACAGGATCCAGCCCAGGAAGAACAGGCCGAACAGGGCGGTGGCACAGGAGGCGGTGATCGCAACGACGTTGCCGATGCGACGGCGCAGGTACAGCGAATCAGCGGTGGTGGACATCAGTTGCCCTCCTTGCGGGACAGGCGCATCAGCATCAGGCGGGCGATGGCCAGCACCACGAAGGTGACGATGAAGAGGACGAAGCCGAGCAGCAGCAGGGCCGAGCGGTAGGTTTCAGTGGCTTCGCCGAAATCGTTGGCGATCAGCGCGGCGATGGTGGTGCCCGGTTCCAGCAGCGACGGCGACAGGCGCACGCTGTTGCCGATCACGAAGGCCACCGCCATGGTCTCGCCGAGGGCGCGGCCGAGGCCGAGGAAGATGCCACCGATTACCGCCGAGCGGGTGTAGGGCAGGACGATGTCCCAGCTCACTTCCCACTTGGTGGAACCCAGCGCGTAGGCCGATTCCTTCAGGCGGGTCGGCACGGTCAGGAACACTTCGCGCATCACCGAGGAGATGAACGGAATGACCATGATGGCCAGCACGAAACCGGCAGTGAGCATGCCGATGCCCAGCGGCGGGCCCTGGAACAGCGGGCCGATGATCGGCATCTCGCCCAGGGTTTCGTTGAGGAACGGAGTGACGTACTCGGTCATCACCGGCACCAGCACGAACAGGCCCCACATGCCGTAGATGATCGAAGGAATGCCCGCCAGCAGTTCGATGGCGGTACCGACCGGGCCACGCAGCCAGCGCGGCGCGACTTCGGTGAGGAAGAAGGCGATGCCGAAGCTGACCGGCACGGCGATGACCATCGCGATGAGCGCGGTGACCAGGGTGCCGTAGATCGGAGCGAGGGCGCCGAACTTGTTTTCGACCGGATTCCAGTCGGCGGAGAAGAAGAAGCTCAGGCCCTGCATCTGCAGGGCATGGCGGCCGCCCCACAGCATGGACAGCGCGGCGCAGGCCAGGGCGATCAGGACGAAGATGACGGTGCCGACCAGCACCCATCGGAACAGTTTGTCGTTGCGGGCATCACGCGCATCACGCGTGGACGGGGCGGCTACAGGCTGGGCGATGGCATTCATGGGGACGGCAGGGCCAGGAAGGGGCGGGGCGGCACGGCGTGGAAGAGGCGGTGCCCGCGCGGGGCGGGCACCGTCGTGTCCATCACTTCAGGTCGGTCGCCCAGTAGGCCTCGATCTGCTTGACCAGTTCGGCCGGCAGCGGCACGTAGTGCAGCTCGTTGGCCTGGGCCTGGCCGTTTTCGAAGGCCCACTTGAAGAAGGCCAGGGTGTCCTGGTTGCGCTTGGCGTCCTTCGGCTGCTTCTGCATCAGCATGAAGTTGGTGGCAGTGATCGGCCACGCCTGCTCGCCCGGAGCGTTGGTGATGACCAGGTTGAAGTCCTTGGCGCTGGCCCAGTCGGCGCTGGCAGCCGCGGCGGCGAAGGTTTCCGCGCTCGGCTCGACCCAGTTGCCGGCCGCGTTCTGCATGGCGGTGTACGGCATGCCGTTCTGCAGCGCGTAGGCCAGTTCGACGTAGCCGATCGAGCCCTTGATCTGCTTCACGTAGGAAGCGACGCCTTCATTGCCCTTGCCACCGACGCCGTCCGGCCACTGCACCGAGGTGCCTTCGCCGACCTTGCTCTTCCATTCCGGGCTGACCTTGGACAGGTAGTTGGAGAAGTTGAAGGTGGTGCCCGAGCCGTCCGAACGGTGGACCAGGGTGATCTTGCCGTCCGGCAGCTTCACGCCCGGGTTGGCGGCGACGATGGCCGGGTCGTTCCAGGTCTTGACCTTGCCCAGGAAGATGTCCGCCAGCAGGGCGCCGCTCAGGCGCAGCTTGCCGGTTTCCAGGCCTTCGATGTTGACCACCGGCACCACGCCGCCGATGGCGGACGGGAACTGGGCCAGGCCGGCCTGGGCCAGCTCTTCGCTGCTCAGCGGCTTGTCGGAGGAGCCGAAGTCGACGGTGCCGGCCTTGATCTGGGCGATGCCGCCACCGGAGCCGATCGACTGGTAGTTGATCTTGGCGCCGGTGCTGGTGTTGTAGTCAGCCGACCACTTGGAGACCAGCGGGAAGATGAAGGACGCGCCCGCGCCGGACACTTCGGCGGTCACCTTGGCACCGGCAGCGGCCGGGGCGGCGGCACCGTCGGCAGCCGGCTGCTGCGCGGCCTGCTTGTCGCCACCGCAGGCCGACAGGCCCAGGGCGATGGCCAGGGAAAGGGCGGCAAGGCCGGCCGAGTGCAGTTTCATGGTCACTCCATAGCGGGGAAGAGCCGACGTCGTCGGCGGATGCGGCTATGAAATGATGTTTTTGTTACAGCCGTATTACGACCATGACAGAGGTGTCCTGGATCACGTTCTGACAAGGGTTTCACGGGGTTGGCCTCCATCCGGAAGCTCCCCGGAGACCCCGGATCTGCGCACCGATATGACGGCCGGCGCAAGGTACAGCAGAGCCCACGCTCGGCTGCGCGCGAGGCCAGGCCAGAAGCAGCCGAGCATGGGCTCGGCTCTACAAACACTGCTGCCTTTGCTCCTGCCTTCCATGACCCCATCGCGCCCCCGATGAACTGTCCAGAGTCGGCGCAGGGCCCAGCCCGGGACCGTTCGCGCCATGGATGGCGCGATCGAGCCCCCATGGACGGGTTTACGGCGTGTCCCGGGCTGGGCCCTGCGCCGACTCCGGGCAGTAGATTGGAAGCGCAGCGCTCTTCACGACCAATCCCCCAAAAACAAGAAGAGCGCGAGATCTCGAGGATCTCGCGCCCGGGGTGGGATCGGCGGGGGAGAGAGGACCCGCCGATCCCGTTCCTGCGGGGGAACGCGCTTACTTCAGGTTCTGCGACCAGTAGGTCTCGATCTGGCGGACCAGGCTGTCCGGCAGCGGCACGTAGTCCAGCTGGCGGGCCTGGGCGTCGCCGCTCTTGTAGACCCAGCGGAAGAACTCCTGGGTGGCCTTGCCGTTGGCAGCGTTCTTCGGCTTCTTGTGCACCAGGATGAAGTTGGTGGCGGTGATCGGCCAGGACTCGGCGCCCGGGGCGTTGGTCATCACCAGGTAGAAGTCCTTGGCGCTGGCCCAGTCGGCGCTGGCAGCGGCGGCGGCGAACGACGCATCGCTCGGCTGCACGAAGCGGCCGGCGGCATTCTTCATCGCGGTGTACGACAGCTTGTTCTGCAGTGCGTAGGACAGTTCGACGTAGCCGATGCCGCCCTTGATCTGCTTCACGTAGGCAGCAACGCCTTCGTTGCCCTTGCCACCGATGCCGGCCGGCCACTGGACCGAGGTGCCTTCACCGACCGAGCTCTTCCACTCCGGGCTGACCTTGGACAGGTAGTTGACGAAGTTGAAGGTGGTGCCCGAACCATCCGAGCGGTGCACGACGGTGATCTTGGCGCTCGGCAGGGTCACGCCCGGGTTCAGTGCGGCGATGGCCGGGTCGTTCCAGGTCTTGATCTTGCCCAGGAAGATGTTGGCCAGCACGGTGCCGTCCAGCTTCAGTGCGCCCGGGGCGATGCCGGCCACGTTGACGACCGGCACCACGCCGCCGATCACCGACGGGAACTGCGCCAGGCCCGAAGCGGCCAGTTCTTCCGGCTTCAGCGGAGCATCGGAGGAGCCGAAATCAACGGTCTTGGCCTTGATCTGGGCGATACCACCGCCGGAACCGATCGACTGGTAGTTGACCTTGTTGCTGGTGGCGGCGTTGTAGTCGGCCGACCACTTCGACATCACCGGGTAGATGAACGAGGCGCCCGCGCCGGTGATTTCAGCGGCGTTGGCGGCGAACACGGACGACGCTGCGAAGACGGCAACGGCAACGCGCGACTTGAAGGCGTGGATCACGGGGTGGCTCCTGGGTTGATTGGGATGCGGGGTTACCCGCCCGGCGCACATTCCATAACGGTTCGATGACAGCGCAGGGACCGTTGTATGACGCAACCGTTACAGTGCTGCCCGGCGCCCGCACAGCCAGGGGCGTGAAGGTTCTGAGTGCTGCGGGCAACGTGTTGACCAATGCACCGGAGACGGACGTGGCCCGGTTGCGATCACGTTCTATATGTCGCTGATGGCCTGCCCAGTGTGGTCGTCAATGCCATCCTGGCCTGGCATTCCGCAGTGATGCTGCGTCATCCACACGAAACCATCGATGCAGGTGAGAGCGTCGCGGCGGTCGGTCCGGGCCGAGACGCTGATACATGACGCCATATGCCGCAAGGGATCGACAAGCATGTGCCCGCAAATGAGTCGTACGCATGACCGCACGAAGAAATCTGTGGTTGGTGCTCAGGTTGTCATTCGGCTGTCATGGTTTTAACGGAATGTTCGCAAAACGCTTGACCGGCCTGCCGGCGTGGCGTTCTGCCCAAGCCATTCCAACCCTCTGGAGAAATCCAAAATGCGTTCCCATTTGCTCGCCGCCGCGGTCGTTGCAAGCCTCGGTCTGGTTTCCGCCGACGCCTTCGCAGCCCCCGCCAGCACGGGCGTATCCCAGGCACAGCTGCAGCAGCTGCAGGCACAGATCGCTGCGCTGCAGGCCCAGGTCCAGCAGTTGCAGAACGATTCGCAGGCGCTGCAGGCGCAGTCCGATGCGCAGTCCGAAGTGAACATCACCCAGGCACAGGCTCTGGAAGGTGCGCAGAAGACCCAGACCAGCGTCGACAAGCTGGCCAAGCTGGTCAATGACAACAAGATCGGCGGTCGCATGTTCTTCGACCTGACCAACATCGACAAGACCAGCAACGGCAAGGACACCGCCGCCAGCGGCACCGGCCTGGACGTCAAGCGCTTCTACCTGACCGTCGACCACAAGTTCAACGACATCTGGTCGGCGAACCTGACCACCGACTTCCAGTACAGCTCGGCCATCGGCAACACCGAACTGTTCGTCAAGAAGGCCTACGTGCAGGGCAGCTTCGACCCGGCCTTCAACCTGCGCGTCGGTGCCGCCGACATGCCGTGGATTCCGTATGTCGAGAAGTTCTATGGCATGCGCTATGTCGAGAACACCCTGACCGACCGCCTGAAGTACGGCAACTCGTCCGACTGGGGCCTGCATGGCTTCGGCAACCTGGGCAACAACTTCAACTACGCGGTCTCGGTCGTGTCCGGCGCCGGCTACAAGAACCCGACCCGCAGCAAGGGCATGGACGTGGAAGGCCGCGTGGCCTACACCCCGAACGAGAACTTCGTGGTCGCCGTCGGTGGCTACAGCGGCAAGCTGGGCAAGGAAACCGACATCCAGAGCGCCGAGAACACCTACACCCGCGCCAACGCGATGGTCGCCTACGCCAGCAGCGACTTCCGCGTCGGTGGCGAGTACTTCCAGGCCAAGAACCTCAACAACGTGATGACCGTTGCCACCGACAAGACCAGCGGCTGGTCGGTGTGGGGCAGCGTGCGCGTCACCGACGGCGGCATCAACGTGTTCGGTCGTTACGATGACACCGACGTCAGCAAGACCCTGGACCCGACCCTGAGCGACAAGTATTGGAACGTCGGCGTCGAGTTCCCGGTCATGAAGAACCTCAAGCTGTCGACCGTGTACAAGTACACGCACCTGGCCAACGCCGGCGACAAGAAGAACGACAAGACCAAGGAGTTCGGCGTCTGGGGCGACCTGTCGTTCTGATCTCCTGAAGCACCCTTGTCTACAAACGAAGACGGCGGGCCTTGTGCCCGCCGTCTTCGTTTCGTCACAACACGAACGCCGTCACGCCTCGGCCGGGGTCTTTTCCTTGAACCGGCACAGGTCGGCGATCACGCAGCCCGGGCAATCCGGCTTGCGCGCCTTGCACACATAACGTCCGTGCAGGATCAGCCAGTGATGCGCGTCGAGCAGGAACTCGGCCGGAATCACCTTCACCAGTTTGTCTTCCACTTCGCGCACATTCTTGCCCGGGGCCAGGCCGGTGCGGTTGGAGACGCGGAAGATATGCGTGTCCACCGCCATCACCGGTTCGCCGAAGGCCGTGTTGAGCACCACGTTGGCAGTCTTGCGGCCGACACCGGGCAGGGCTTCCAGTGCTTCGCGGTCGCGCGGTACTTCGCCGCCGTACTTCTGCAGCAGGATCGCGCAGGTGGCAATCACGTTCTTCGCCTTGGCGTTGAACAGGCCGATGGTGGCGATGTACTGCTTCAGGCCGTCTTCGCCCAGGGCGAGGATCTTCGCCGGCGTGTTGGCCACCGGGAACAAACGGCGCGTGGCCTTGTTGACGCCGACGTCGGTGGCCTGCGCCGACAACGCGACCGCCACCAGCAGTTCGAACGGCGAGCTGTACTCCAGTTCGGTCTTCGGGTGCGGATTGAGTTCGCGCAGACGGGTGAACATTTCCACCACATCGGCGCGCGGCATCACGCCGCCACGGCGCGCCGGTGCACGCGCGGTTTTCTTCGCAGTGGCCATTACTGCTCCTTGCCGGTGGCGCGGGCCTTGGCCCGGGCGAGGATGGCGGCGGCGGCCGGGGGCAGGGCGGGCTTCACGTCCGGCGCCGGGGCCGGCGTGCGTCGCGCATCGCGTTCGGCCTCGCGGCGGGCCAGGCGCACGGCACGGGCACGGTAGCGTTCGCGTGCGGCCCAGGCCGCGTGCAGCTGCTGCTGCGCCTGCTGCAGGCGTCGTGGAAGGTCCGGGTGGCCGGGCAGCAGCTGTTCGTCGCCGGCACGGGCGACGTAGTCCATCAGTCCGGCCTGCAGGGCGCCATCGAGATCGTCTGCCTGGACCCGGGCGAACAGCTGCGCGGGGTTGGGTCGGGATGCCATGGCGTCAGCGGTTCTGGAAGGCCGGTGGGCGGCGCTGCAGGAAGGCGCTGGTGCCCTCGCGCATGTCTTCGGTGGCGAACAGCAGGCCGAACTGCGCGCTTTCGTACTCCAGCCCAGCCTCCAGGCTGCATTCGCCGCCCACGTGTACCGCGTCGAGCAGCCCACGCAGGGCCAGCGGGGCCGAGCGTGCCAGCTGGCGGGCGATGTCCTGCACACGGTTGTCCAGCGCGTCGGCCGGCACCACCTCGTTGACGATGCCCAGTTCCAGCGCACGCGCGGCGTTGATCGGTGCACCCAGCAGGCACAGCTCCAGGGTGGCGGCGCGGCCGCACAGGCGCAGCAGGCGCTGGCTGCCACCGAAGCCGGGAATCAGGCCGAGGTTGATCTCCGGCTGCCCGACCTTGGCCGTATCGGCAGCAATGCGCAGATGGCAGGCCATCGCCAGCTCCAGCCCGCCGCCCAGGGCGAAGCCGTTCACGCGCGCGATCACCGGCTTGGGCATGCGTTCGATCTGGCGCATCAGGGCCTGGCCCAGCAGCGAGAAATCACGTCCCTGAACCGCGCTGAGAGTGTTCATCTCGGCGATGTCGGCACCGGCCACGAAGGCCTTAGGGCCGGCACCGGTCAGCACCACCACACGCACCTCCGGGTCGGCGGCGGCGGCGCTGAACGCCTCGGCCAGCGCCTGCAGGGTCGCGGCATTCAAGGCGTTGAGCTTGTCCGGGCGCTGGACGGTCACGGTGCGGATGGCGCCGTCGTCGGCGACGGCGATCAGGGCATCGGCCACGGGGAAAACTCCTGAAACGTTAAAAAAAAGTGAGATTGAACTCCGCGAACGCAGACGGGTCTTAGCCTGCATCGTGAGTAGCGGTTACACGTTGTGCCCGTTATCCTAACCCGTCGCCTCAGGGCGGCGCAGAACGTCCCTGAGTTACCACCCCTGGAGAACTGTTTGATGAAGTTGCGTTCTATCGCGGTCGCCGTCGCGGCCCTGGCCCTGACGGGCAATGCCTTCGCCCAGGACGTCTCGTCCGAAAAGGGCAAGCTGAGCTACTACTTCGGTTACGACTACGGCAACAACCTGGCGGAGCTGACCGGTCGTGGTGAGCAGCTGGACATCAACTCGGTGGTGAAGGGCCTGCAGGACGCCTACGCCAAGAAGCAGCCGGCGATCACCGCCGAGCAGCTGAAGCCGGCCGTTGAAGCCTTCCAGAAGCGCGAGCAGGGCCGTGCCCAGGCTGCCAAGGCCGAGTACGAAAAGGCTGCTGCCGAAAACAAGACCAAGAGCGATCAGTTCATCGCGGCAAACAAGGCCAAGGCCGGCGTGCAGTCCCTGCCGAGCGGCGTCCAGTACCGCGTGATCGAAGCCGGCAAGGGCGCCAAGCCGACCCAGGCCAGCACCGTGCAGCTGGAAGTGGCCGGTCCGTTCCCGTACGGCCAGCGCCCGACCGAAGCCCGCCCGGCCCAGCAGATTCCGTCGATCAAGGTCAGCGAAGTCGAAATGAAGGCCATGCGCGAGACCCTGCTGCAGATGCCGGCTGGCTCTAAGTGGGAAGTCACGCTGCCGCCGGACCAGGCCTACGGTGCCGACCCGCGCACCCCGTTCCCGCCGAACGTGGCTGTGCAGTTCGAGATCAAGCTGGTCAGCGTCAAGTAAATCGAAGCCGTAAACGAAACGCGCCGGTGATCCCACCGGCGCGTTTTTGTTTGCGCGGAGCGCGACGCTGCCACGCACCGCAGAATGACCCCGCGCAAATTCAGCCCGATCGCGCTACTGTTGCCGAGTGCAAACAATGGAAGAAACGGCGCGTGTTGTCGCAAGTCCCTGCATCGGAGTGTGCACGCTGGATCCAGGCCGGCAATGCACCGGCTGCGGGCGGCACATCGATGAAATCGCACGGTGGTCGTCGATGAGCAACGACGAGCGCAGCCGCATCCTGCATCGCGTGCAACCGCTGCGCCAACAACTGCAGCAATCACTGCGCGGTTCGCTGGCCGACCACGAAC
Source organism: Stenotrophomonas sp. WED208 (assembly GCF_040984485.1). Lineage (NCBI taxonomy): Bacteria > Pseudomonadati > Pseudomonadota > Gammaproteobacteria > Lysobacterales > Lysobacteraceae > Stenotrophomonas > Stenotrophomonas sp. WED208. Next base: position 3,112,086 of record NZ_JAZARB010000001.1, on the reverse strand, counting down.
GCTTGATGCGCGCGCTGCATCCATTGGCCGAGCCGCCGGCCGGCGACGGTTGGAACCGCAGTGAACTGATCGATCTGCTGCCGCCCGGGCCACCCGTGGAAGCCGCCGTGCTGGCGGGCATCGTGCCGCGCGCCAACGGTGCGCAGGTGATTCTTACCCGGCGCACCGAAACCCTGCGCACCCATGGTGGCCAGGTCGGTTTCCCCGGTGGCCGCACCGAACCCGATGACCGCGATGCGTTGGCTGCTGCACTGCGCGAGAGCCAGGAGGAAATCGCATTGGCGCCCGGCCAGGTGCAGGCGCTGGGCTATCTCGATCCCTTCGTGACGATCACCGGCTACCGGGTCACGCCGGTGGTGGCCGTGGTCGATCCGGATTTCGTACCGGTGCCACAGCCCAGTGAAGTGGCCGAAGTGTTTGAAGTGCCGCTCGATTACCTGATGGCAGCCGATAACCTGCACCAGGTCGAAATCAATCATCGCGGCCGCGTCCGCCACGTCCTCGAATATGGCTGGCCCGGCCAGCGCATCTGGGGCGCCACCGCCGCCATCCTCTACAACCTGCGTCGCCGCCTGGAGCAAGTGCAATGAAGCCGATCGATCCGCCGTGGACCACCCTGGTCGATGTCGCCACCCTGGCCGCTGCATTGGGCGAGGGCGTTCGCGTGGTCGACGCACGTGCTACTGCCAGTACCGCCGTACGCGTGGTCGATGCACGTTCCTCGCTGGCCGATCCGCAGGCGGGTATCGGCCAGTATCTGGCGGGGCATGTTCCGGGCGCGGTGTATGCCGACCTCAATCGGGACCTGTCGGATCTGACCCGCAGTGGCCACGGCCGTCACCCGCTGCCGGACAGCGATGCCTTCGCCGCGAAACTGGGCCAGTGGGGCATCGGTCCCGACACCCAGGTGGTGGTCTACGACGGCAGCGATGGCAGCATGGCCGCCGCGCGCCTGTGGTGGCTGCTGCGCCTGATCGGGCACAGCAAGGTGGCCGTGCTCGACGGCGGCATCGCCGCCTGGCAGGCCGCCGGTCACACGCTGGCAACCGGGCAGGGCGAAGTCACCGCGCTGCCAACTTACCCGGGCCGTTTCGACACCACCCAGATCGCCAATGCCGATGAGATCAGCGCACGTCTGAAGCACGCGCCGGGCTGGCTGGTCGACGCACGCGCGGGTGAACGCTTCCGTGGCGAAGTGGAGCCGCTGGATCCGGTCGCCGGCCACGTGCCGGGCGCGGTCAACCGCCCGTTCGCATTGAACGTACTCGACGGCCACCTGCGCGACCCACAGGAGCTACGGGCCGAACTGCAGGGCGTGATCGGCAACCGCGATCCACAGCAGGTGGTGCTGATGTGCGGCTCCGGCGTGACCGCCTGCCACCTGCTGCTGGCGATGGAAACGGCGGGCCTCTCCGGCGCGCGCATCTACGCCGATTCGTGGAGCGGTTGGGTGAGCGACAGCAGCCGCCCCGTGGCCAGCGGCGCCTGAGCCGCGCGGGGTCGGATCCGTTTTCCAACGGAAAACGGCTATGACCCCATCAACTGAAAATCCGGGTCAGAGCCCGTTGCGTAGCCACGGGATCCGACCCCGTGTCGACCAAGGTCGACACCCACCAACAGCAGCAGAGATCTGTCGAAGGCGGGGTGGGTCCGGTTGCGGGGGCGTGAGCCGCATGGATGCGGCGACCGAGCTTACATGGACGTACTTGCAGCGCCCCCCGCAACCGGACCCACCCCGCCTCCCCTCAGGAAGTCAGCTTCTGCTGTTGCTCTGGCTTCGGCTTCGGCAGGTGCAGGGCGCAGCCCTGCCGCTTACCCAACCGGCTGCAACGGCACCTTCGCCAGAATCCGCTCCCACGGGAACAGCGGCCCCGGATCACGCTTGCGTGCCACCATCAGCGCCGGGTCATCGCTGGCCGGCACCTGCTCCAGGTCCAGCTGGTCATGCCCGGCAATCCGCCGCAGCGACGGATAGCGCACCACCAGCGCCTGCAGCAGCCGTTCCAGCGCCTGCAGCTGTGCCTCGGTGTAGGGCTCGTACATCGCCTGCTGGCGGCTGTCGAACCAGTGCGGGTAGCGGCCGGTGTTGACCAGCTCGATGCCCAGCGTATGCGCGTTCATGCCGCGCACGTGGTGGGCCACCCGTTCCGGTGCCACGTACTGCACCACGCTGCCATCGCGGTCGATGTAGAAGTGGCCGCTGTTGCCGGCGCCGCTGTCATACAGCACGCGCTCGCCGTACTCGCGGGCCATCGCCAGATCGGGCAGCTCGGTGCAGTGGATCACCACCATCTCCAGCGTGGCGGGCGCGCGCAGCGGCAGGCGGTCTTCATAGGGCAGGGGCTGCAGCTGCAGGCCGGGCAGGAGCGGGTTGGGCATCTGGCGATGCTAGCATTGCGGCATGAACCTGCCTTCCCTTTCCTCATCGGCCCGCTCGCACGGAGCACGCGCATGAGCCGCGGCCACTGCATCCTCTCGCATGGTTTCGAGAGCGGCCCGGAAGCGACCAAGGTCACCGCGCTGGCCGACGTGGCGCAGCGACTGGGCTGGACCCATGAGCGTCCGGACTACACCGACCTGGACGCGATGAGCGAGGTCAGCCGGGTGGGCGATGTGCCGACCCGGCTGCGCCGCCTGGTCGAACGCACCGCCATCGCTGCCCGACAGGGCCCGGTGGTGCTGGCCGGCTCCAGCCTGGGTGCCTACATCTCTGCCATCGCCTCGCTGCAGGTGCCGGTGGCCGGCCTGTTCCTGATGGTGCCGCCGACCACCATGGGCCCGATGCCGGCGTTGGACGCCGCCGCCGTGCCGACCACCGTGGTCCAGGCCTGGCATGACGATGTGGTGCCGGCCGCTGGAGTGATCGCCTGGGCCCAGGCGCGTTCGGCGCAGCTGCTGCTGGTCGACGACGGCCACCGCCTGGAGCACCACGTGGAGGCCTCCGCGCAGGCCTTCGAGCGCCTGCTGCGGCAACTGTGAAGCCCGGGCGCACGGCGCGCCCGCCCGCATTGACTACAATGGCAGCCCCGCCGCCCCCGGCGCGGGCCTGCTGGCCGTGCCTACGGCCCTCCTTTCCGACTGGCCCGGCCCCTGTGCCGCGCCCGACCACCTGCGAACCGATCCCGTGAAATTCTTCGTCTCCTGCGCCAAGGGCCTGGAATACCTGCTTGCCGATGAACTGTCGGCCCTGGGCCTTGGCAAGGCCACTGCCACCATTGCCGGCGTCAATGCCGAGGGCGAACTGGAGCAGGCGCTGCGGATCGTGATGTGGTCGCGCCTGGCCAGCCGCGTGTTGTGGCCGATCGACGAGTTCGACTGCCCGGACGAGCAGGCCCTGTACGACGGCGTGCGTGCGCTGCCGTGGCACGAACACATCAAGCCGGAGATGACCCTGGCGGTGGACGCGCACGTGTCCGGCGACAAGATCACCCACGCCCGCTTCGCCGCGCAGCGGATCAAGGACGCCATCGTCGACCGCATGCGTGATGAAGGCCTGGAGCGCCCGTCGGTCAACACCGACCTGCCGGATGTGCGCGTCAACCTGTCACTGCGCAAAGGCCGTGCCTCGCTGTCGATCGACCTCGGCGGCGGCCCGTTGCATCGCCGTGGCTGGCGCGGCGCCGCCCACGAGGCACCGCTGAAGGAAAACCTGGCCGCCGCGCTGCTGCTGCGCGCGCAGTGGCCGCGCCTGCACGCTGCCGGTGGCGGCCTGCTGGACCCGATGTGCGGCAGCGGCACGCTGCTGATTGAAGGCGCGCTGATGGCCGCCGACGTTGCTCCCGGCCTGATGCGCCATGGCAGCCTGCCGCCGAGCCGCTGGCTGGGCTTCGACAAGGCGGCCTGGAAGAGCATCCAGAGCGAGGCGCGTGACCGCGAAGCGGCTGGCCTGGCCGCGCTGAAGCCGGTCATCCACGGCAGCGACATCGACCCGACCGCGATCCAGGCGGCACGCGAGAATGCCGAGGTGGCTGGTGTCGCCCACGCGATCCGCTTCACCCGCGCCGATGTGGCCGACCTGGCCGCGCCGGAGCAGGAGATCGGTGCGGTGGTCTGCAACCCGCCGTACGACGAGCGCCTGGCCGCTGATCCGGCGCTGTACCGCGCGCTCGGCAATGCCCTGCAGAAGGCGGTGCCGCAGTGGCGCGCCAGCCTGCTGTGCGGCAACGACGAACTGGCCTTTGCCACCGGCCTGCGTGCAGGCAAGAAGTACCAGATGTTCAACGGTGCGCTGGAATGCGCGCTGATCGTCTGCGACCCGATCGCCGTGCCGGGCCGCGACCCGGCGCAGCCGCGCGAACTGAGCGAAGGCGCGCAGATGGTGGCCAACCGCCTGCGCAAGAACCTGAAGAAGTTCAAGAGCTGGCGCGCCCGCGAGGACATCACCTGCTTCCGCGCCTACGACGCCGATCTGCCGGAGTACGCGGCGGCCATCGATGTCTACGAGGAAGACGGTGGCAAGCGCCGCACCTTCCTGCATGTGCAGGAATACGCTGCACCGGCGGCGATTCCGGAGAACGACGTACGCCGCCGCCGCAACGAGCTGCTGGCGGCCGCGCGCGAAGTATTCGGCGTGCCGCCGGAACAGGTGTCGATGAAGTCGCGCGAGCGCGGCAAGGGCGGCAGCAAGTACGGCCGCTTCGAGCAGCGTGACGAGTTCATCGTGGTGCGCGAGAACAACGCGCTGCTGCAGGTGAACCTGTTCGACTACCTGGACACGGGTCTGTTCCTCGACCACCGCCCGCTGCGCCGGATGATGGCCGAGCAGGCGCGTGGCAAGCGTTTCCTCAACCTGTTCTGCTACACCGGCGTGGCCAGTGTGCAGGCGGCGGTGGCCGGTGCCGCCAGCACCACCAGCGTCGATCTGTCGGCCACTTACCTGCAGTGGTGCTACGACAACCTGGCGTTGAACGGGCAGGGTGGCAACCAGCACCTGCTGGTGCAGGCCGATGCGATGGCGTGGCTGGAAGGCGACCGTGGCCAGTACGACGTGATCTTCTGCGATCCGCCGACGTTCTCCAACTCCGCGCGTGCCGACGACTTCGACGTGCAGCGCGAACAACTGAAGCTGCTGCGCGCGGCGGTGGCACGGCTGGCACCGGGTGGCGTGCTGTACTTCTCCAACAACTTCCGCCGCTTCAAGCTGGAAGAGAACGCCATCGCCGAATTCGCCCAGTGCCGCGAGATCACCGCACGCACCATCGGCCCGGACTTCGAGCGCAACGCGCGCATCCACCGCGCGTGGGAACTGAAGCGGTTGGGGTAAGCCGATGCCCGGGGTCGGATCCCCTGCGCGAAGCGCAGGGGCTCTGACCCCATCCGGATCTACGTACCCGGGGTCAGAGCCCTTGCGCTGCGCGCAAGGGATCCGACCCCGGTGGCTCTGCTACAGCAACGCCACCAGCAGCCCGGCCACGGGCAGCGCGATCGCCAGCGGCGCGATCCATTTCGGCCGGTACGGGTACAACCCGAACGACAACGCCACGCCGCCGACGGTCATCACGCCCAGCCACAGCACCGGGCCCATCGCCCAGCCGTGGTCGACCACGCACAGTGCGAACGCTACCGCCAGCAGTACCCAGCCCAGCACCCGCCACTGCGTGCGCCGTGCCGGGGTGGCTGCAGCCTTGCCGTGCAGATCGTGCTGGTGCTTCTCCATCGCCAGCGACAACGCGGTGAACGCAGAGAACGACAAGGTCAACGCCAGCAGCATCATGCGCTGGCCTCCGCTTCGGCGGTTTCCACAGCGTCCACCGGGGCCTTGGGTGCCGCTGCGGCGGCAGCACGCTTCTTCTTCTCGGCTGCAGACAGCGGTGGCGTCCAGCGCTGCATGCGCCAGCCGCACAGCGCCAGCATCGCGCCGAACGCGATCATCGACAGATCGAAGCCCGCCAGCACCCAGTCGCCGTTGCGCAGGGTGATGCCCAGGTGCGCATGCGTGGTCAGTGCATTGACCACCGGCACCAGCGCGAACGCAGCCGCACCGAGGTACAGCTGCCAGGCCCACATCATCCGCTTGGGCCAGATGAAGGCGGCCAGCAGTGCCGCACCCCAGGCGTAGAAGAACACGTTGGCCTCGGCGCTGGAGCGCTCGGCGATGTCCAGCGGCAGCAGGCGGTTGCCCCAGAAGTAGGCGGCGAAGGCGATCGGCAGGCCGGCCACGGTGCCGATGTTCAGCGCATCGACCAGGCGCAGGCCGAAGCCGATGCGGCCACTCTTGGCGTGCTTGGGCCGTTCCTTCACTGCCCACAGCACCACGCCGCTGGCCACCATCAGGCAGCCGACCAGGCCGGACAGGAAGAACAGTGCGCGCAGGCCCCAGTCGGCGAAGCGCGCCAGGTGCAGGCCGTACAGCACGCCGCGGGTGGCGGTGGCGCCACCGGAAGGCGGTGTTTCTTCCAGCAGCGCACCCGTGATCATGTTGTAGCGCACGGCCGGAGTGTCGGTGGACAGGCGCTTGCCGTCGCGCTGGCGGATGTCGATCACCGCATTGGCCGCGCCCGGATTGGACACGGTGAAGCCGGCCACCTCCACGCCGTGCCAATGCGCGCGTGCGCTGTCCAGCAGCTGTGCGATCGGCAGCGGGGTGGCGCGGCCTTCGGCCGCCGCGGTCACCTCCGGCATGCCGCCGAAGGCCTCGAAGAAGAACTTGTCCTCGTCCTGCGGGTAGGCCACCTTCACGCCCCACGGCAGGTACATGATCATCAGCGTGACGATGCCGGTGTAGGTGATCATCGCGTGGTAGGGCAGGGCCATCACCGCGCTGACGTTGTGGAAATCCAGCCAGGAACGCAGGCCCTTGTCTTTGCGGAAGGTGAAGAAGTCCTTGAAGATTTTCTTGTGGGTGATGACACCGGTGATGATCGCCACCAGCATGAACATCGCGCAGAAGCCGACCAGATAGCGGGCCCACAGCACCGGGATGTAGTGCAGGTCGAAGTGCAGGCGGTAGAAGAAATCACCGCCGCGGGTCTCGCGCGCTTTCAGTGCCTGGCCGGTGTTCGGGTCCAGCGTGGCATCACCGAAGCCACCACGGCGGCCACGGCTGGGATCGGCCAGTTCCGGTGGCAACCGCCAGAACATCTGCATGGCCGGGTTGCGCGGCTGCGGCAGGGTGACGAACCAGTTCTCGGCCTGCGCGGCGTTGGCCTGCAGGTAGTCCACCGCGCGCTGTGCGGCGACGTCGATGCTGACGTTGCTGGACGGCAGTTCCGGACGCATCCAGCGGCTGATTTCCTCGCGGTAGTAGCTGGCCGTGCCGGCCATGAAGATCAGCAGCAGCAACCAGCCAACCAGCAGGCCGGTCCAGGTGTGCAGCCAGGCCATCGACTGGCGGAACCCGTTCTTCATGCCCAGGCCCCCAGCAGGCGCGCAATGACGGCCATCAGCAGCGCGGGCGCGAGGATACCGACCCAGGCGCGCAGCGCGCTGCGGGTGGCGAATGCCCACAGTGCCGCACAGGCGGCGACCAGGATGGCCAGCAGCATGCCGGTCAGCACGGTCTGGCCACGTGCGCCAGGCAGGGCCACGGCGCAGAACACGCTGGTCACCGAGGCCAGCGCGTAACCGCCGAAGATCGCGGCCAACGAGCGTGACAGCACGCCCCAGCGCGGGTTGGAGAAAAAGGTGCGGGGGCTGGCGGTTGCGGGCGAGCGGTCCACGGCATTCCTGCAGGTAGGAGAGGGGATGGAACGCGTCCGCGGCCCCCTTGCGCCCTGCGCATGTCGCCCAGCGTGTCCCATCGACGAAGCACGGCCCGCGCAGACGGGCAGTCCAGAGGTCGGGGATGTACACGGGCGATGGGTGCGTCTTCCGCACCCGATTGGCTAAGCGTACAACCGATCAGTAAATGATAGGCATTCGCATTTTATGAATCAAGCGTGATGATCCGAAGGGCGCGCTGAGGCCTAGAACCTGAACACCACCGTCGCCGCATGCAGCAGCAGACCGATCAGCCCGCCCACCAGGGTGCCGTTGAAGCGGATGAACTGCAGGTCGCGGCCCACGCTCAGTTCCAGCTGCTCGACCAGGTGCCGTTCGTCCCAGCTTTTCACGGTCTGCGCGATATGCGTGGTCACGCCTTCGCGCAGGCGGCCGGTCAGACGCTGGGCGCCCTCCAGCAGGTGCTGGTTGAGGGCCTCGCGCAGGGCCGGGTCGGCCTGCAGGCTGCTGCCCAGCGAGGCGAGGCTGCGCTGCAGGTGGCCGACCAGCGCCGAGTCCTCGCGCTGCAGGTCCGCGCGCAGGCTGGCATGGATGCGCGCCCACAGCCCCTGCACGTACTCCTGCAGGGCGGGGTGATCGATCATTTCCTGTTTGAGCTGTTCGATGCGCTCGGCCAGGGCCGGGTCCTCGCGCAGGCGCTGCACGTAGTTCTGCAGCCAGCTCTCGTAGTCCTGGCGCAGCGGATGCTGCGGCTCGGCCAGTACCTGCTGCAGTTCTTCCAGCACCGCCCGCGCCAGGCGTTCGGCCAGGCTGTCGCCGATCTCATCGATCGGCTTGATCCAGTTCACCGTGCTCGACAGCGTCGGCCATTCGCGCTGGATATAACGCACGATCAGCTGCGAGGCGCGTTCCTTCACCTCCGGCTGCTCCAGCCAGCGCCCCAGCCGCTGCAGGCCTTCGTCCAGCACGCGCTGGTGGCGCCCGTCGGCGGTCAGCAGGGCCAGCAGCTCACCGGCGGTGGCGGCGGCATTCCACTGCCGCAGCTGCTGCACCACGAAGGTGTGCAGCTGCCGGCGCACCGCGGTTTCGTCAAAAAAGTCCAGAGCCTGCAGGGCCCAGCCGCGGGCCATGTCGGCCAGCATCCGCGACCGTGCAGGGTCGGCCAGCCAACTGCCGAGACGGCTGGCCGGGTCGAATACCTGCAGCTTTGCCAGCAGCACACCCGGCTCCAGGAACTGGTCGCGCACGAACAGGGCCAGGCTGTCGCCGATGCGTTCCTTGCTGCGCGGGATGATCGCGGTATGCGGGATCGGCAGGCCCATCGGCCGCCGGAACAGGGCAACGACCGCGAACCAGTCGGCCAGTGCGCCCACGGCTGCGGCCTCGCAGAACGCCGAAACCCAGGCCCAGATGCCGCGCTCGCCCTGCCAGTGGCTGACCGCGAAACCGGCCAGCATCAACAGCAGCAGTCCCAGCGCGAGGGCTTTCAGGCGCTGCAGCTGAGCGCGGCGCGGATCGTTGGCAGGCGTCATGCCGGAAGTCTACCTGCCAGCGGATGAGCACCGGGTAGTGCCGACCGCTGGCCGGCATCCGCAACGCACCCGGAACGTTCATGGGGTTGCCGGCCAGCGGCCGGCACTACCCGCTGGTTCAGAGCGCTTCGAGCTGCTTGCGCAACGCAGCCAGCTGCGCGCGCAGGGTGTCGTTCTCGCGGGTCAGCGCGACCACGCGGCGGCGCAGCGCCGGCGCATCCTCGCCCAGCTGCTCCAGTGCCGACAGCACCTCGGCGTCGCGGCTGGCGATCTGCTCTTCGTCCGCTTCCTCGAAGTCCATCTCGGCTGCTTCCGGCTTCGGTGCACGCGGCTTGCGCTTGGACTCGCGCACGCGCTTGGCGGCCTGCTTCAGCTCATCCTTGCCACCGGCGGCAGCGGCGCGCTGCTCATCTTCCGGCAGGTCGGCCACGGCAGCGGCAGCGCTGATCGAGATCACGCCGGCCTTCACCGCTTCCACCACCTCGGCCGCGGCCTGGGCGTGGATGCGTTCGATCATGCCGACCTGGCTGGTGCTCAGCTTGGCCTCGCGGGCCAGCTCGGCGCGGCTGATCTTCGGTGCCGGTTCCCACGGCGGGCTGTCTTCACCCGCGTCCTCGACGGCTTCGGCAGTGCCGTCGCTCTCGCGCTGCAGCTGCGCCTGCTCGATCTGCTTGCGGGCGGCCAGGATGTCGCGCTTGCGCAGCGCCAGCACGCCGCGCTGGAAATCGGATACGCTGCGGCGGCCCAGGTGCTGTTCGATCATCCACAGGTGCACGTCTTCCATGCTCTGGAAGCGGGTGTTCTGCACGGTATTGAACGGCAGGCCATGCTTCTGGCAGATGCCGAAACGGTTGTGGCCATCGACCAGCACATCACCCCACAGCACCAGCGCATCGCGGCAGCCTTCGGCCAGGATGCTGCGCTCCAGCGCGTCATGTTCGTCCGCGGTCAGCGGGTCGATGTAGGCCTTGAGTTCTTCTTTGACGACGATATCCATGGGCACGGCAGCGAGCAGGAGCGGAACCGCCCATTGTACCCGCTCGCCATCGCCGGCCCGGGCTCAGGCGGTGGCCCGGATCATCTCGCCCAGGGTGCCGGTGATCTGGTCGATCTGTGCCTTGTCCACGATCAGCGGCGGCGACAGCGCGATGATGTCGCCGGTGCAGCGCACCAGCAGCCGGCCGTCGTGGAAGCAGCGCCGGAACACTTCGTAGCCGCGGCTGCCGGGGGCATCGCGGCGCGGTGCCAGCTCGACCGCGCCGACCAGCCCGAAGTTGCGGATGTCGATCACGTTGGGCAGGCCCTGCAGCGCATGCAGGCGTTCCTGCCAGTATTCGCCCAGCTCGATGGCACGCTCGAACAGGCGCTCCTCGGCATAGACCTCCAGCGTGGCCAGCGCCGCCGCACAGGCCAGCGGATGCCCCGAGTAGGTATAGCCATGGAGCAGCTCGATGGCCTGTGGCGGTGCCTGCATCAGGGTTGCATGCACGGCGTCGCTGGCCAGCACGCCACCCAGCGGTACCGCGCCGTTGCTGACCGCCTTGGCGAAGGTCAGCAGGTCCGGAGTGACTCCGAAGCGCTGCGCGGCGAAGGGCATGCCGACCCGGCCGAAGCCGGTGATGACCTCGTCGAACACCAGCAGGATGCCGTGGTGGTCGCACAGCTCGCGCAGGCGTTGCAGGTAGCCGGGCGCGGGCAGGATCACCCCGGCCGAACCGGCAATGGGCTCGACGAACACCGCCGCGATGGTCGAGGCGTCGTGCAGCGCGATCAGCCGTTCCAGGTCGTCGGCCAGCTCGGCGCCCTGGCGCGGCAGGCCCCTGCTGAACGCATTGCGCGGCAGGTCCAGGGTATGCCGCAGGTAGTCCACGCCGCCCAGCTGCAGGCCGAACGCCCTGCGGTTGTTGGGCAGTCCACCCAGTGCCATGCCGCCGAAGCCCACTCCGTGGTAGGCCTTCTCGCGGCTGATGAAGCGGGTGCGCTGGCCCTCGCCACGCTGGCGGTGGTAGGCCAGCACGATTTTCATCGCGGTATCCACCGCCTCCGAGCCGGAGCTGGTGAAGAACACATGGTTGAGCGGGGCAGGCGCCAGTGTGGCCAGCCGCTGCGCCAGCGCGAAGGCCGGCGGCGAGCCCATCTGGAAGGCCGGCGAATAGTCGAGCGTGCGTGCCTGCTCGACGATGGCGTCGACGATGCGCGGGCGGGCGTGGCCGGCGTTGCAGCACCACAGGCCGGCGGTGCCGTCGAGGATCTGGCGGCCGTCAACGTCCTCGTAGTGCATGCCTTCGGCGCGTACCAGCATGCGCGGCGCGGCCTTGTACTGGCGGTTGGCGGTGAACGGCATCCAGTACGCGTCCAGTGACTCGGGGCGCTGGGTGGCCAGGTCGTGCAGGTCGCTTTCGGGACGCTTCATGCCAGCTCCATCGGGTCCGATGCGATGAATGTAGCGCAGCCGCGTCACGGTGGAGTCGCGGCGGTCCCGGTATAACCAAGGCTCGTTGACCGCTGGAGCTTCCCATGGCCGATTTCCCCAACCGCAGCCACTGGCAGGCGCTGTCCCTTCAGCTCTCGATGCCGGGCCAGGCCTTCATCGATGGCCGTTATGTCGATGCCGCCAGCGGCGCCCGCTTCGACTGCATCAGCCCGATCGATGGTCGCGTGCTGGGCGCGGTTGCCGACTGCGACGCGCAGGATGTCGAACGCGCGGTACTGGCCGCGCGGCGCAGCTTCGAGGCGGGTCACTGGTCGCAGGCGAGCCCGGCGCATCGCAAGCGCGTGTTGCTGGCGCTGGCCGCGCTGGTGGAGAAGCACGCCGATGAGCTGGCGCTGCTGGAAACCCTGGACATGGGCAAGCCGGTACGTGACGCGCGCCGTATCGACCTGCCCGGTGTGGTGCGCTGCCTGAGCTGGACCGCCGAAGCAGTGGACAAACTGTATGGCGAGATCGCGCCGACTGGCCCGCACGAACTCGGACTGGTCACCCGCGAGGCCGCGGGCGTGGTGGCGGCCATCGTGCCGTGGAATTTCCCGTTGCTGATGGCCTGCTGGAAGATCGCGCCGGCACTGGCGATGGGCAATTCGGTGGTGCTCAAGCCTTCCGAGCGGTCGCCGCTGAGTGCGCTGCGGCTTGCGGCGCTGGCCGCCGAGGCGGGCCTGCCGGAGGGCGTGCTGAACGTGCTGCCGGGCCATGGCGCGCGCGTTGGCGAACCGCTGGCCCTGCACATGGACGTGGATGTGTTGGCGTTCACCGGTTCCACTGCCACCGGCGCGAAGCTGCTGGAGTATTCCGGGCGATCCAACCTCAAGCGGGTCTGGCTGGAATGCGGCGGCAAGAGCCCGCACGTGGTGTTCGCCGACGCTCCCGATCTGGACGCGGCGGCCAAGGCCGTGGCGCAGGGCATCTTCTTCAACCAGGGCGAAGTCTGTACCGCCGGGTCGCGCTTGCTGGTGCAGCGCTCGATCCGTGAGGATTTCGTGCACCAGGTGGTTGCTTATGGCCAGCACATGCAGCCGCAGCATCCGCTGGACGCCGACGCGCCGATGGGCGCGCTGGTGGACGCTGTGCATCTGGACAAGGTGATGCGGGATATCGCACGCGCCGAAGCTGAAGGTGCCCGCCTGCTGCTGGGCGGTCATCGCGCCGAGGTGGAGGCGGGTGGCTGCTATGTGCAGCCGACGGTGTTCGACCAGGTGCGCCCGGGGCAGGCCTTGGCGCGCGAGGAAGTGTTCGGGCCGGTGCTGGCGGTGCTTGGCTTTGACGACGAGGCCGAAGCGGTGCGCCTGGCCAACGACAGCCGATACGGACTGGCCGCCGGACTCTGGACACGCGATCTGGGCCGCGCGCATCGGGTTGCGCGCCAGCTGCGCGCCGGCAGCGTCTGGGTGAACGGCTGGGATGGCGGCGACATGACCGCACCGTTTGGTGGTTACAAGCAGTCCGGCAACGGCCGGGACAAATCGCTGCACGCCTTCGACAAGTACAGCGAAATCAAGGCCACCTGGATCCAGTTGTAACAACGTGGCTGCTTGACCGCTGTTCGCTCTTTGTAGAGTCGAGCCATGCTCGACTGCTTTTCGTTCTTCGGTAGAGCCGAGCCATGCTCGGCTGCTTCTCGCGAAGAGCAGTCGAGCATGGCTCGACTCTACAGAAGGCAGACAGCTGTCGAGCTACCGGCAGCGGGCACTCACCTGCAGCACTGCCGCACGCAACATGTCGCGGTCGGCGTCTTCGACGGCATTCTGGAAGTAATCCATGTCCTGCCGGCCCAGTTCGCACGGGTCGACGATGTAGCCCGGCGGCCAAAGCCCCAGCAGCTGCGCTACGCCATGCACGATCTGCTCCGGCGTCATCTGCCGGCGGATCCGGAAGTAATTGCGGCGCGGCGCGAATGCCGGGTGTATCTCGCGGCGACCAATAAGGCGCGGAGCGACACCCGCAGCGCTGATGCCGTCGCCACCGTCGATGCCGCCCGCCGGGAGGCCCAGGATCAGCGGCGCCGCAACGGCCGTTTCCTCTGCGGCTGGTAGGGGGGAATCTGTCTGGGCAGCCGGGGCAGGACGTGGCATCACCGACGCGGACGGACGCGTCACCGGTGCGGAGCGCAGGGTAGGCTGTAGAGGCGCCAGCGTCGGCGGTTCCGGTGGCAGCCAGCGCAGCGAGATCCTTGCGTCGTCGTCACTGCGCAGCATGATCCTGCCGCTGCCCAGCAGCCACAGCGCCATCAATCCATGCACCAGCAGTACCACCAGCCACGCCGCCATGCGCGGCAGCTTCGGCGAATCGGACCACGACAGCGTGACTGCATCCATCGGCAAAGCATCCATGCAGGGACCGGTGGCGCAGCCTAGCCGGACGCCCGAAAAATTTCGTTGGCATCGGTGTCGGCTGAAACCATCGCCCCGTGCGGCCACCAGCCCGTGGCAGAATCGGGCGATCCGCCGTTACCCGTGTTGCCGATGTCGACGATCACCGCTGCCGCGCCGCCCGTGAATTCCCCCCGCCGTGTCCTGCTGGCCAGCCTGATCGGCACCACCATCGAATTCTTCGATTTCTACATCTACGCCACGGCCGCGGTGCTGGTGTTCCCACACCTGTTCTTCCCGGACAGCAGCGAACAGGCGGCCCTGTTGCAGTCACTGGCGACCTTCGCGGTGGCGTTCATCGCGCGGCCGGTCGGCTCGGCGGTGTTCGGCCATTTCGGCGACCGCATCGGCCGCAAGGCCACCCTGGTCGCCGCGTTGCTGACCATGGGCCTGTCCACGGTGCTGATCGGTTTGCTGCCGACCCACGCGCAGATCGGGCTGTGGGCCCCGGCGTTGCTGGCGCTGTGCCGCTTCGGCCAGGGCCTGGGGCTGGGCGGCGAGTGGGGTGGGGCAGTGCTGCTGGCCACCGAGAACGCACCGCCGGGCAAACGTGCCTGGTACGGCATGTTCCCGCAGCTGGGTGCGCCGCTCGGCTTCCTGCTGTCGGCCGGCATTTTCCTGGTGCTCGGCCGCTGCCTGAGCCAGGATGACTTCCTGCAGTGGGGCTGGCGTATCCCGTTCGTGGCCAGCGCACTGCTGGTCGGCCTTGGCCTGTGGGTGCGCCTGAACATCCACGAGACGCCGGACTTCAAGAAGGCGCTGGAGCGCAAGGCGCCGGTGCGGCTGCCGATGTGGACGGTACTGCGTGACCACCCGGTACCGATGCTGCTCGGCACGCTGGGTGCGTTCGCCACCTTCGTGCTGTTCTACCTGATGACGGTGTTCAGCCTCGGCCACGGCACCGCGGTGCTGGGCTACAGCCGCGAGCAGTTCCTGCTGATGCAGATGGCCGGCATGCTGTTCTTCGCGCTGGGCATCCCACTGTCGGCGCGCTATGGCGACCGTTGGGGCACGCGGCGCACGATGATTGTCGCCAGCGTACTGATCGTCGGCTTCGGTGTGCTGTTCGCGCCGCTGTTCCAGCCGCACAGCCCGTGGCTGGTCACGGCCTTCCTGTGCCTGGGCCTGTTCCTGATGGGTCTGACCTACGGCCCCTGTGGCACCTTCCTGGCCGAGATCTATCCGGTGGAGGTGCGTTACACCGGCGCCTCGCTGTCATTCAATCTGGCCGGCATTCTCGGTGCGGCACCGGCGCCGTACCTGGCCACCTGGCTGGCCGAACGCTTCGGCCTGGTCGCGGTCGGCTACTACCTGTGCCTGACTGCGGTGGCGACACTGTGCGCGCTGGTGGCACTGCACCGGCGCGCCCTGCGGCTCAACCAAAGAAGCGCTTGAGCGTACGCCCCAGCCAACCGCCGCCCTGGTGCTCGCGGGCGAACTGGTTCAGGTGCGCCTTGACCTGTTCGGCATAAGCCTGGTCGTCGCCGCGGATGTGGTTGAACAGCCAGCGCGAGAGCATGGTGCGCAGCTCGTCGCTGATGTCCTCGCCGGCCTGGAAGCGCATGCGGTATTCCGATACCCGCTTGATGAAGACCTCATGCACGCGCTTGTGCGCGGCACAGAACGGGTAGCCCGCTTCTTCCATCAGCTCTTCTTCGAACGCGAAGTGCGACATGGTGTAGTCCACCACCTCGTCGATCACTTCACCCACCGCCGCGCGCTGCATGCTGGCCTGGGCCACGTGCAGGTGGTTGAGCATCTCGATGATGCGGCGATGTTGCTGATCGATCACATCGATGCCGATGTTCAGATCGTCCTGCCAGACCAGTAATGCCATCCCCGGCTCCCCTTCATGCGTATGTCGGGGCCGACTGTAGATCCGCCACGCGGTGGTGGCGTTGATCTGGATCAAAGCGCGCCGGTCAGGGCAGGGCAGGCTCGCGCGGGCGCAGCGGGCTGGCCACGGTGGTGCAGCTGACCCGGTTGCGGCCGCCAGCCTTGGCCAGGTACAGCTGGCGATCGGCCTCGGAGATCAGCCGGTGCAGCGCATCACGCTGCGGGCGCAGGCAGCACAGGCCGATGCTGACCGTCATGCGAAGCGTCGCGGTGCCAATGTCCACTTCCAGTGCGGCGATGCGCTGGCGCAGCTCCTCGAAGTACTGCAGTGCCTCGCCCTGTTCCATGTCCGGCACCAGCAGGCAGAACTCCTCGCCACCGAAGCGTGCGATCAGGTCCTGGCTGCGTGCATGCGCGGCCACCGCACCGGCCACCGCACGCAGCGCATCGTCGCCGGCTTCGTGGCCATGGGTATCGTTGATGTGCTTGAAGTGGTCGATGTCGATCATCGCCACCGCCGCGCACTGGCCATGCAGCTGCAGCTGCGGCAGCTGGCGCTGGCTCTGTTCCAGGAAGCAGCGGCGGTTGGGCAGGCCGGTAAGGAAGTCTCGGGTGGCCAGATCCTGCAGGGTGCCGATCAGTTCCAGCTGGTCCACGTTCTGCGAGACCCGGCAGAAGAATTCCTCGCGCGAGAATGGCTTGCGCAGGAAGTCGTTGGCACCGTTCTTCAGGAAGCGCGGGATCAGCGAAGCGTCGGTGTTGCCGGAGATACCGATCACCGCCACCTTGTCGCGCGAGCGCAGGGTGCGCAGGCGGCGGGTGAATTCCACGCCCTGCATGCCGGGCATTTCCTGGTCGACCACCGCCAGGCGGATCGCCGGATGCGCCTCGATCGCGGCCAGGCCCTCGTTGCCATCGGCCGCTTCGTGCACCTCATGGCCGTACATGCGCAGCAGGGCGGCGGCATAGCCGCGCGCGGACGGGGAATCGTCCACCACCAGCGCCGCGATGCGGCGGTTGCGTTCCAGCCGTTGCACCAGCCACACCAGGTAGTCGATGCTGCCGGGGGTGTTCTTCAGTACGTAGTCGATGATCTGCTGCTGCAGCACGCGCTTGCGCAGGTCCTCGTCGTACACGCCGCTGACCACCACGGTCGGCAGGTCGCGCTTGAGGAAGAACTCGACCACCGCATCGCGGTCGCCGTCGGCCAGCACCAACCCGGTCAGCACCAGGAACCAGCCGCCATCCTCGCTCAGCAGGCGATCGGCCTCGGCCAGGGTGGAGGCGATCACCACCGGCAGTTCCAGGCGTTGCTCGATGGCCTCGCGCAGCATGCCGGTGAAGGCACGGGAGTTTTCGACCAGCAGGATCCGCTGCGGCAGCGGATCGGCCAGGTCGCCATCGACGGCGGCCTGCGGCAGGACGGGCATGATGCGGTGGCTCACGAGGGAGGGGCTCGGCACGGATAGCGGCGGTTTCGGGTGTAACTTTAGCGGCGAACGTTGCGCGCCGGGCCAGATCCCGTGTCAGGCCGCCGCTGGCGAGGCGTGGGTGATCGATTCATGCAGGACCAGTCGCAGCCGATTGCCCCGGCAGTGGACCGTCCCGCCGTAGGCAAGCATCCGTCCGGCCAGACGCTCGACGGCCTGTTGGGTGGTGTGTGTCGACAGCGTGCAATTACGGTCGAGCAGGCTCACGACGGCAACGATGCCGCGACGTCCGCCCGCGCGGCCACTTCGGGCGCGCACGCAGACCTGCCCGGTCTCCAGCTCCAGCAGCAGCGACACCGCCTCGATCAGGGAGCGGTAAATGGCCAGTTGCAGATCCACGGTCAGCAGGCAGGGGTTGCCCGCCAGCCTGGGCGGAATGACGCGGTGCGTGTTGTTCCAGATTCCGCATGCACCACCGGCTTGCAGGGCGATGTACAGCCCCACCTGCTCCAGTCCGGTGGGATAGACCAGGCTGGCCTGCTCACGGAACAGCCGTGAGTGCACGGATGAAGCGTGTTGCAGGCTGTTCGCCACTGCATGATGGCCCTGCGATTTGAGCCAGCTGACCATTTCAACGAGCGAGCTGTCCATACCGTCGCCCAGATGCTTCAGATGGGCGGCCCGTTCACGCAGCTCCCGCTCGCTGGTCTGGTGGGAACTGCGTGCCAGGCGTAGCGTCGTTTCTTCGGCCAGGCCGCGGGACCGGGCGCGCTGATGGTGGTAGCTGATGCTGGACCCGAGCGCGAGCAGCGCGACACTCATCACCGCCATGTTCTGCTGGGTGGCGAACGTGCCCAAGTCAAATGAGGAAGGCAGGCCGGTACTGGGCGTTGCACCGTGCAGGGGGAGGTTCAGCAACGGAATCGCGACGGCCGCGCCGCGCCACCCGTGCATGAAGGTCAGTGCGATGGCGGGCAGGGCGGCCAGCAGCACCATGTGCGTCCGCGTCGTGTGGGCGCCGGCGCTTGTCAATTGCATGCACAGGCCCAGCACCAACATCACCAGGATCGCCGAGGCGGTAGGGGCGACAAAGCGGTCGGTCCAATCGGTATCGGTCTGCCGTCGCGACCAGAGGAATGCCAACGGCACCAGGGTGATGATGGCGGCGAAGTGACCAAAGATCGTCCGGTCGACCGCGTCCAGCAGATTGCTCGGCGGTGGGTTCGACCATAGAACATATGAAATACCCAGGTTGAGAGCCGGGACGAACAGCGCCGTGCAGAAGGACAGCGACAGCAGCCAGAGACCGGTGGCTGCACCGGATGGCATTCTCATCCGATGCAGGTAGACCACCAGCATCGCCATCGGCATCAACAGTGTCGACGCCAGGATGACCCAGTCCAGGCCATAGGTATCGATCATGGGGATGCGCAGCGTCGCGAAATAGATGTATTCGCCCAGCAGCAGGTAGGGCCACAAGCGGGGCGGGACGATGAGCAGTGCTGCTGCCCGGATGCCTGCGGGCAGGAAGAACTGATCCAGCGAGAACTGACGCGATATGAGGCAGCTGGCAGCATAGGTGGCGGCCAGCACAAGACCGACCGGACGGATCCGGAAGCTCAGTTCAATTGCCCTCTTGAATCTGTCCAAAAACAAGCCTCCTTTGCTCCCGCTCAGCCACCGCTGGCCCGCTACAGGACACTATCCAATAGATCGTCGCAGGCGCAATCAGCACCCTCCTTCTTCTGCAGATGACATGGTGCGGCAGGGGGGCAGAGGGGACGAATGGAACTAAATCGTCCGGATTATCCATCAATCACTTTGTTGTGGCGGGAAGACGCTACTATCGTCTCGAGGTTGTTTGCTCTCATTCCGACCAGGAGGTCATTGTGCGATCCATATTTGTTGGTGTTGTAACCGGGGCAACATTGTTCGCCGCAGCTCCGGTATTCGCGGGTGATAAAGGGGGCGGTGACTACCACGGCAGTCCCTTGGCAAGTGCCGCAATTTCGAAGGCAGGCCTAGGTGAGACCAACCCTGCCGCCGCAGACATCAGCGCCGATCCCGCTTGGCAGGTGTATGCCTTCCAACGCGATGGCATGGTCTACCTGCAGGTCAACGATCTGACTGGGCAGGTGAAGCTGATCATCGGCAATGCCGCTGGTGCGTACTTTGCATTGCCTGCCGGCAAGTCCGCAGCACTTGTTTCGCTTCCCGGTCAGCGACTCACTGTCCCATCCACTGCAAAGCGTTCCGAGGTGTATCGTGCGCAGGACGTGGTACTGGTGCGGTATGCCACCGCGGATGGCGACATCTGGTCTGTCGAAACACCGTAGCGCCCGGACCGGAGGGCTTGAGGCGTGCGAGCGATCAAAACCGCTTGCACGTTTCCGCGACCACGCTCAGGGGGGGCAAATGCCTGCTATCGAAACAGAAGTCAGTAGACCTTGTCGTTCAAGCCTGAGCGCGTGAGGGACCCGCTTCGAGTCCCGAAAGGCTGTTCCGGGCATCTGATGAAAAAGCATCCAGAGGAGCGGCTGTACCCGTTTCCTTCATTGCCAGCACGATGCGATTTCGGTTGCATTTCAGTGTGCCGCCGTAGGCAAGCGTCCTGCCGGCCAGTCGTTCCATCGCGGCGGCGACGGTTGTGTCCGAGAGGCGTTGATGTTGATCCAGCAGTGACACCGCCATCAGGATTCCACGATGCGAACCCGTACGACCGCAACGCGCCCGCACGTGGATCTGTCCCGTCTCACCCTGGATCAGCAGTGACACCGCATCTATCACAGTGCGGTAGGCAGCAAGCTGCAGCCCGACACTGAGTTGACAGGGGTCGCCAAGCAACGACGGATTGGCGACGCGAGCCGTTTTTTCCCATGCTTCGCGAACGCCTCCTGCTCGGAGGGCAACATAAAGGCCGAGCTGCTCCAGGGCGGTTGGATAAATCATGCTTGTCTGCTCGCGGAACTGGCGCGAATGAATCGACGCCACATGTACAAGGCTCTCCGCAATCGCATGATGGCCTTGTGCAGTAAGCCAGTTGATCACCTCGTCAAGCGCATGATCTATGCCATCCCCAAGCTTCCGCAGATGCAACGCGCGTTCGCGGAGATCCAGCTCACTGGCGACATGGGAGCTCCGAGCAAGTCTGATGGCATTTTTCTCGCCGACCTCCCGCAGTCGATAACGGTGATAGTAGTGAGTGATCCGGGAGCCCAGTATGAGCAGTGCTGCGCCCGTGACGGCCATGATCTGCTGGGTCGCGAACGATGCAGGATCGAATGACTCAGGGTGAGACGAGGGTGTTGTCAGACCGATAATCATGTTCAGGGTCGGCACGCCGATGGCGGCGCCCCGCCACCCATACACGCATGTGAGAAGAACGGCGGGAAGCGCCATGAGGAGTTGCAGGGATACTTTTGTCGTCACTGCATCAGCAGGTACGTCCGCAGCCAAAAGGCCGAACACGACCATCAGCGCAAGCGCTCCCGCCATCTGTGCGATATCCCGTTTCCGGACCTGCACTTCAGCCTTGCCTCGCGACCACAGCAGCACAAGCGGCGCAAACGTGAGTATGCCGATGAAGTCACCTACTACCAGGCGGACGATTCCGGTCAACAGCGGAAAAGCGGGAGGTGTTGGCCAGAGGAAATTCGCCAGAAGCAGGTTGATCAGTGTGACGGAAACTGCAGCGAAGGCGGCAATCGAGATGAGCCAGGCGTTCTTTACTGCCGAAATTACATTGCGATGGAGATAGACGATCGTCATTACAACCGGCATCTGGAACACCGAGCCGAGAATGACCCATGTCAGCCCGTACCGATCGATCATCGGCACCCGCATCTGTGCGAAATAGGCGTACTCGCCCAGCAGGAGATAGGGCCAAAGCCGAGGAGGACAGAGCAGTACCGCAGCCACGCGTACACCAGCGGGCAGATAGAACTGATCAAGGGACAACTGGCGGGTGGCCCAACAGGCAACGGCATACAGCACAGCCAAGGCAAGTCCTGCCGGATGGATGCGCAACTTCAGCTGCAGGCCTTCATTCCACCAATTCAATCGCACTACCCCTTCACAGTACGTTCCCTGTCAGCATCCATTCGCCGCGGGACCCGGTTCTTACCGACGGTATCGACACGCGTTCGATTATGCAATCACTGCAGCGCAGCGCCGGGCAAGTGAGAAAATCATCACATGAATTCCCGTGGCGACGGGTTTCACAGTTTCCGAGGCAGCTGATTCAGGGTGATCCCTGATCAACTCACCACAACGCATCCCGCAGCTTGTACCACGACATCGCTGCCACCAGCAGCGGCATCCGCAGCAGCCGCCCACCAGGGAAGGGCGCGTGCCGCAGGCGCTGGAACACGTCCAGGCGCTCGCTCTGGCCGGCAATGGCAGCGGCGATTACCTCGCCGGCCAGCCCGGCGGCGGCCACGCCATGCCCCGAGAACCCTTGCGCGAAGTACAGATTGCCGTCCAGCCGGCCCCAATGCGGGGCGCGGTTGCGGGTGATGTCCACATAGCCGCCCCAGACCTGGTCCAGTGCCACGTCGGCCAACTGCGGGAACACCTCATGCATGCGCCGCTGCATCACCCCGCGCAGGCCCGGCGGTGGCAGCGCCGAATAACTGGCGCGGCCGCCGAACAGCAGGCGGTGGTCGTGGCTGAGGCGGAAATAGTCCAGTGCCCATGCGGTATCGGCCACGGCCATGTTGTTGCCGATCAGGGCACGGGCGCGCTCGGCACCCAGCGGCGCGCTGGCGCCGATATAGGTGCCGACCGGCATGATCCGCCGCTCCAGCTCGGGCAGCAGGCCCTGCAGCCACGCATTGCCGGCCACCACCAGGTGTGCGGCGCGTACGCTGCCCAGGGCGGTATGCAGGGCAGGCTGCGGTCCGCGCTGCACGCGGGTTACCGCCGAATTCTCGTGGATCACCACGCCGGCCGCGCGCGCTGCATCGGCCAACCCGCGCGCATAGGCCAGCGGCTGCAGGTGCGCGCTGAGCGGGTCGAACATCGCGGCGCGGTAGCGTGGGCTGTCCAGCTGCGCGCGCAGGGCATCGCGGTCCCACCACTGCATGGGGTAGTCGTAGTGGCGCTGCAGGTGCTCGCAGTTGGCCTGCAGGTCACGCTCATGGCGCTCGCGGATGGCGACGCTGGCGTGGCCTTCCACCCAATGGCAATCGATGCCGTGACGATCGATGCGGGTGCGCATCGCCCGCACCGCGTCGCGTGACCAGTCGAACAGGTGGCGCGCATCATCGCGTCCGAGCTGCCGTTCCAGCTCGTCCACCTCGCAGCCGTAGCCGACCAGCGCCTGTCCTCCATTGCGGCCGGACGCGCCCCAGCCGATCCGCTGCGCTTCCAGCAGCACCACGCGCTGGCCACGGGCGGCCAGTTCCAGCGCGGCGGTCAGGCCGGTATAGCCCGCGCCGAGCACCGCGACATCGGCCTGCACATTGCCCTGCAGCGAGGGGAGTGCGGGCGGCTCGGGCAGGCTGGCGGCGTACCAGCTGGGCGGGAAGGCGGCGCTCATCGCAGGCCTTGCGGGCGCAGTACGGACGGGCGGAGCGGGGGAGTGCGATCAGCGTTCACGCGCTTAGTTTCGCCGATGCGTGACGGCCATGGTGTGACGGCGACGACTTGCCGCGTTCGCCGGGCGACGGGTAACGTGTCGGCACGCCAAGGAGTTTTCCCATGCGCCGCCTGCCCTGGGTGGGCCTGCCCACCGACAGCACCGTGCTCGGCCATCACCGCTTTGCGGTGGCCGGCGAGAAGTACGTGCGCGCGCTGGCCGAGGCCGCCGGAGTGACCCCGGTGGTACTGCCGAGCCTGCAGCCGCCATTGCCGGCTGGCGACTGGCTGCAGGGGCTCGATGGCCTGCTGTTGACCGGCGCGGTCAGCAATATCGAACCGCAGCACTATGAGGGCGGCCGCAACTGGCCAGGCAATCCGCACGACCCGGCCCGGGATGCCAACGCCTTTGCGCTGCTGCGCGAAGCGCTGGCGTTGGACCTGCCGGTGCTGGCGATCTGCCGCGGCTTCCAGGAATTGAACGTCGCGCTGGGTGGCAGCCTGCATCCGCAGGTGCATGCGGTGCCTGGCCTGGCCGACCACCGCGAAGACCCGCAGGCGCCGGTGGAGGTGCAGTACGGGCCGGCCCACGCGGTCACCCTGGCCGCTGATGGCTGGTTGGCGCGGTGGAGCGGCAGTGACCGGACGCAGGTCAATTCGGTACACGGGCAGGGTATCGCCCGCCTGGCGCGGGGGCTGCAGGTCGAAGCCGTGGCCGACGATGGCCTGGTCGAGGCGGCACGCAGCCTGCACCATGATTTCGTGCTCGGCGTACAGTGGCACCCGGAGTGGCGTGTCATGGATTCGCCGTTCTATCACGCTATTTTCCGTGCGTTCGGCCAAGCTTGCCGGCAGCACCAACAGAACCGACTGGATTCCCGATGAGTTCCCGAACGCGCCCGCGCAAGACGGCTACGCCCCCCGCACCGCAGGAAAGCAGTCTGCTGCGTTGGCTGAAGGAGCGGCGTATCACCGAGGTCGAATGCCTGGTGCCGGACATCACCGGCAACGCGCGCGGCAAGATCATTCCTGCCGACAAGTTCTCGCACGACTACGGTACGCGGCTGCCCGAGGGCATTTTCGCCACCACCGTCACCGGCGAGTTCCCTGACGATTACTACGAGCTGACCTCGCCGTCGGACTCGGACATGATGCTGCGCCCCGATCCGGACACGGTGCGCATGGTGCCATGGGCGGCAGACGCCACCGCGCAGGTCATCCACGATTGCTACACCAAGAATGGCGAGCCCCACGAGCTGGCACCGCGCAACGTGCTGCGCCGCGTGCTTGCGGCCTACGCCGAGCTGGGCCTGCGCCCGGTGGTGGCGCCGGAGCTGGAGTTCTTCCTGGTGCAGAAGAACACCGACCCGGACTTCCCGCTGCTGCCACCGGCCGGCCGCTCCGGGCGCCCGGAAACCGCGCGGCAGTCGTACTCGATCGACGCGGTCAACGAATTCGACCCGATCCTCGACCTGATGTACGACTACGCCGATGCGATGAAGCTGGACGTGGACACGCTGATCCACGAATCCGGCGCGGCACAGCTGGAGGTCAACTTCACCCACGCCGATGCGATGGACCTGGCCGACCAGGTGTTCCTGTTCAAGCGCACCATGCGCGAGGCGGCGATGCGCCACGGGGTGTATGCCACGTTCCTGGCCAAACCGATGGAAAACGAGCCGGGTAGTGCCATGCACATCCACCAGAGCCTGGTGCGGGTGAGCGACGGCAGCAACGTGTTCGCCGGCGAGACCGATGCCGAAGGCGAGTTCAGCCCGGTGTTCGGCCACTACCTGGGCGGCCTGCAGAAATACGTGCCGCAGGCGATGGCCTTCTTCGCGCCGAACGTGAATTCCTATCGCCGGCTGGTGTTCGGCGAGGTCTCGCCGAGCAACGTGCACTGGGGCTATGACAACCGCACCTGCGGGCTGCGCGTGCCGCTGGACACGCCGGAAAACATGCGCGTGGAAAGCCGCTTCGCCGGTTCCGATGCCAACCCGTACCTGGCGATGGCCGCGACACTGGCCTGCGGCCTGCTCGGCATCCGTGAGCGGCTGGCACCGGATGCACCGGTGACCGGCAGTGCCAAGGAACTGGGCTACAACCTGCCGCGCTCGCTGGGCGAAGCGCTGGACGGCCTGGAGCAGTGCAGCGAGCTGCAGGCCCTGCTGGGTGAGCGCTTCTGCCGCGCCTACATCTCGGTCAAGCGCAAGGAATACGAGACCTTTTTCCGCGTCATCAGCTCGTGGGAGCGCGAGTTCCTGCTGCTGAACGTCTGAGCACCTGGAATAGAAAAATCCGCCGCCGGGGGGTAGGCTGGCACCCGTCGCCGGCCCCGCCGGCCCCCCTTTCCGCATTCTGGAGCACCCGATGAAGCTGCGTATCCTCACGCTCGGCCTGGCCTCCGCCATGCTTGCCGCCTGCAGCGGTGGCAACGGCGGCGCGCAGGACAGCCAGGTCCTGAACGTCTACAACTACAGCGATTACATCGCCGAGGACACCATCCCGACCTTCGAGAAGGAGAGCGGCATCAAGGTGACCTACGATGTGTTCGACAGCGACGAGATGGTCGAGACCAAGCTGCTGGCCGGCAACAGCGGCTATGACGTGGTGGTGCCGACCCTGAACTTCTTCGGCCGCCAGATCCAGGCCGGCGTGTTCCTGCCGCTGGACAAGAGCAAGATCCCGAACCTGGCCAATCTGGACCCGGCGGTGATGAAGCGCATCGCCACCCAGGATCCGGGCAACCAGTACGGCGTGCCGTACATGATCGGCACCACCGGCATCGGCTACAACGTGGAGATGCTGAAGCAGCGCTTCGGCGGCAGCACCGACATCGCCAACAGCTGGGACCTGGTGTTCAAGCCGGAGAACATCAGCAAGATGAAGGACTGCGGCGTCACCATCCTGGACACGCCGGCGGACATGATCCCGATCGCGCTGCATTACCTGGGCCTGGACCCGCACAGCGGCGACCCGGCCGAGCTGCAGAAGGCGGCCGACCTGCTGAAGTCGATCCGCCCGTACGTGCAGAACTTCCACTCCTCGCAGTACGTGGGTTCGCTGGCCAACGGCGGTACCTGCCTGGTAGTCGGCTGGTCGGGTGACATCATCCAGGCCCGCGACCGTGCCGAGGAAGCCAGCAATGGCGTGCACGTGGCCTATTCGATCCCGAAGGAAGGCGCCCCGCAGTGGTTCGACATGCTGGCGATCCCGAAGGATGCCAAGCATCCGGAAGCCGCGTACGCGTTCATCAACTACCTGCTGCAGCCGAAGGTTGCCGCGGCCAACACCAACTTCATCCACTACGCCAACCCGGTGCCGACCGCGACCCCGCTGGTGGATGAGGCGATCCGTACCGACCCGACCATCTACCCGCCGGCCGACGTGGCCGAGAAGATGTTCACGTACTCGATCAACACGCCGGAGACCGACAAGCTCTACACCCGGCTGTGGACCGAAGTGAAGACCGGCCGTTAAGCCGGTCTGGCGCCGCCGGGCCATGCCCGGCGGATTGCTTCATCCTTGGCCGGGCGCGGTACCGCCGCCCTGGCCAAGGTGCCGCAGGATCGCTGGCAACAGGTCGCGTGCATCGCGACCGCCGTTGCACAGGAACGATGAACTCATCCGCTGCAGGTTGTGCATGCCGATGAAGAACAGCCCCGGATGCGGTGAAACGCCGAACTCGCCGAGCGGATAGCCATGCGCGTCCAGCACGCCCTGCACATCGAGCCAGGGCCATTCGGCGACGAAGCCGGTGGCCAGCACCACCGAACGGATGCCTTCCGTCTGCAGATCCAGTTCACGCGGGGCGGCGTCCGGCTCCCAATGCAGATAGACCTCGTCGGGAATGTAGCGGGCATCGTCGGTGCGTGGTTCGGGGCGCGTGGCGTAGTACGCGCTGGCCAGCGAATCGAGATAGGCATATTCGGTCCGTGTCGCCTCGATCGCGGTGCGCAGCTGCGGGCGCACATCGGCGAAGCGGGCGACGTTTCCATCGAAGCCCTGCAACCGGCCCAGCAACCTGATGCCTGCGCGGTGCATCGCCAGCAGGCTGATCGAGCTGCCCAGGCCGGCACGCCCCTTGCCGGAAATCAGCGGGAACTCCGCGGTGCGGGCCTTGCGCAGCGCATCCGGTTCTCCGGCCAGGACGGCGGCCGCTTCACTCACATGCTGGTGGATACGCCCAGCCATGTCCCACCAGGTCATCGAGTCCTTGCCGCGCAGCCGGCGGGTATGCGAATGCCGCTGGGCCAGTGACCAGTACACGCTGCGACCGCTGTCGCGCAGGTCCTGGGCGATCTGCGCGCCGGACTGGCCGCCACCGATGATCAGCACGGCGCCATCGGGCAGCTGGCGGGGGCTGCGGTAGTCGCCGGAGTGCAGCGCCGTCAGACCCGGTGCGGGCGCGAAGGGGACCCGGGGCATCCGCGCGCGGCGGTACTCACCGGTCGCGACTACCACCGCGCGGGCGTGGATCTGCCCCTGGCTGCTGTCGATGGCATAGCCTCCGGGCCCAGGTGCGACCCGATGTACCCCGCATCCCTCGCTGATCGGCAACGAGCGTTCGTCGGCATAATCGCGCAGCCGCCGGATCACCTCCGGGGCCCCCATGAAGCCTTCCGGGTCGTCACCCGCATAGGCATGGCCGTGCAGGGCCATCGTCGCGTTGGCGGTGTTGGTCTGGAACGAATCCCAGCGCCGCTGCCAGCTGGCGCCCACGGTTTCGGCCTCCAGCACGCGATGCTCGACGCCGGCTTCCTGCAGGAGCGCGCTGAGGGACAGCCCGGCCTGGCCGGCGCCGATGATGACCAGCGGCAGCCTTGCAGGCAGGGAGCCCGGCAGGCGGGGCGGGAAAGGGGAGGGGCTGTCCGGGGAAGTCACCAGAATGGGTCCATGCAAGGGCTTGATCCGGGCCATTGCGCGGGGAATGCCCCGGGCCTTCAACAGATCCGGTTCTGAAAAACGTTGCAGATCGGGCCGTCGCCGGTGCTGTCTGGCCGGGACGGCGGCATGGAGGACCGGGCAGCCCTGGCCTTGGAGCGGACAGGCCACTCTGGCGGGGGAAAACCGACACCCTTCGGGGCCTCGAAGCCGGCCAGCGGCCGCTTCCGCCTGCCGCCGTCATATCCCCTGCGGCCCCCGGCCGTTAGAATGGCGGCCGCTGTCCACCGCCCGCTCCCGGAGCCCCCATGCCCGTTGAAGCCCAGCCGGTAGCCACCGTCGTCGACACGACCGGTGCGCCCGGCTATCTCTCCATTCGTGACCTGCGCAAGGAATTCGACGGTTTCGTCGCCGTTGACGACGTCAATCTGGACGTGCGCAAGGGCGAGATCTTTGCCCTGCTCGGTGGCTCCGGCAGTGGCAAATCGACCCTGCTTCGCTGCCTGGGTGGCTTCGAGACGCCCACCAAGGGCAGCATCACCCTCGATGGCCAGCGCCTGGACGCGCTGCCGCCGTACCAGCGGCCGGTCAACATGATGTTCCAGTCCTATGCCCTGTTCCCGCACATGACGGTCGAGCAGAACATTGCCTTCGGCCTGAAGCAGGATGGCCTGGGCAAGGACGCGATCAACAAGCGCGTCGGCGAAATGCTGGACCTGGTGCAGATGGGCCACCTCGGCAAGCGAAAGCCGCACCAGCTGTCCGGCGGCCAGCAGCAGCGCGTGGCGCTGGCGCGGTCGCTGGCCAAGGGGCCGAAGCTGCTGCTGTTGGACGAGCCGATGGGCGCGCTGGACAAGAAGCTCCGCTCGCAGATGCAGCTGGAACTGGTCAGCATCATCGAGTCGTCGGGCGTGACCTGCGTGATGGTCACCCACGACCAGGAAGAAGCGATGACCATGGCCACCCGCATCGCGGTGATGGATGCCGGCTGGATCCAGCAGGTCGGCAAGCCGGATGAGGTCTACGAGCAGCCGGCCAACCGCTTCGTCGCCGAGTTCATCGGTTCGGTCAACCTGTTCGACGGGGTGATCGACGAGGACCTGCCGGAGTACGTGACCGTACGCTCGCCGCTGTTCCCGGCGCCGATCTACATCGCCCATGGCATCACCGGCTATGAAGGGCAGCCGGTCGCGTTCGCGCTGCGCCCGGAGAAGGTGATGATCGGCAAGGACGAGCCGGAAGGGCACACCAACAAGGCACAGGGCGTGATCGAGGACATCGCCTACTTCGGCAGCCACTCGGTCTACCACGTGCGCCTGCCCAGCGGTGCCAAGGTACTGGCCAACTTCGCCAACTCGCAGCGCTGGGCCAGTGATGGCCTGACCTGGGGCGACGAGGTGTGGGTGCACTGGCGCGACAACGACGGCGTGGTGCTGACCTCATGAGCGTCGCCGGCCTGAAGCGCTGGCTGCCGGGGCTGCGTGCCACGGTGATCGGCATTCCGTACCTGTGGCTGCTGCTGTTCTTCGCAGTGCCGTTCCTGATCGTGCTGATGATCAGCTTCTCGCTCAGCCGGGTCGGCTCGCCGCCGTACACCTGGCTGCTGCAGTACGCCGATGGCGGCTTCTCGCTGAAGCTGAACCTGGAAAACTACCTGGCGCTGTTCCGCGATTCGATCTATGCGCAGGCGTTCCTGAGCTCGATCAAGATCGCGGCGATCTCGACCTTCCTGACCCTGCTGATCGGCTACCCGATGGCCTATGCCATCGCCCGCCTGTCGCCGGCCGCGCGCAACGTGGCGATGATGCTGGTGGTGCTGCCGTCGTGGACCTCGTTCCTGATCCGCGTGTATGCATGGAAGGCGATCCTGGACCGCAACGGCCTGCTCGACCAGTTCCTGCAGTTCACCGGCCTGCAGTCGCTGATGACCAGCATGGGCCTGCCCAAGCTGCAGCTGATCGATACCCCGACCGCCGCCTATATCGGCATCGTCTACTGCTATCTGCCGTTCATGGTGCTGCCGCTGTACGCCAACCTGGTCAAGCATGACCACCGCCTGCTGGAAGCCGCCTACGACCTTGGTGCCAAGCCGTGGCAGGCGTTCCTGCGCATCACCCTGCCGTTGTCCAAGGCGGGCATCATCGCCGGTTGCATGCTGGTGATGATTCCGGCCATTGGTGAATTCGTGATCCCGGAAATGCTGGGTGGCTCGGAGACGCTGATGGTGGGCCGCCAGCTGTGGAACGAGTTCTTCAACAACCGCAACTGGCCGGGCGCCTCGGCGATGGCGGTGGCGATGATCCTGTTGCTGCTGGTGCCGATCCTGCTGTTCAACCGTTCCCAGCAGCGCCTGCTGGAAGGGAAGCAGGCATGAGCCCGCGTACCGCCAAGGGCCTGGGGCTGGGCGTGCTGCTGCTCGGCTTCGCCTTCCTGTACCTGCCGATCCTGCTGTTGATGTTCTATTCGTTCAACAGCTCGCGGCTGGCAATGGTCTGGGCTGGGTTCTCCACCCGTGCCTACAGCGACCTGTTCGCCGACCGCGCGCTGATGGATGCGATGTGGACCAGCCTGGTGGTGGCGTTCTGGACTGCCTGCACGGCCACCGTGCTGGGCACGCTGGCGGCGATGGTCATGACCCGCTTCAAGCGCTTCCGCGGCAAGCCGCTGTTCGGCGCGCTGGTCACCGCGCCGCTGGTGATGCCGGATGTGATCCTGGGCTTCTCGTTGATGGCGCTGCTGGCCTCGATGGGCGCGATTCCCGGCTTCCCGGCGCGCGGCCTGACCACCATCTGGATCGCCCACGTCACCTTCACCCTGTGCTTCGTCACCGTGGTGGTGTCCTCGCGGCTGCAGGAAATGGACCTGTCGCTGGAAGAGGCGGCGATGGACCTGGGCGCAAGCCGGTTGACTGTGTTCGGTCGCATCACCCTGCCGATCATCGCACCGGCGCTGGTGGCGGGCTGGCTGCTGGCGTTCACCCTGTCGCTGGATGACGTGGTGGTGGCCAGCTTCGTGGCCACGCCGGGCTCGACCACGCTGCCGATGAAGGTGTTCGCCTCGGTGCGCATGGGCATCAGCCCGAAGATCAATGCGCTGGCCACGCTGCTGGTGTCGGCGGTCTCGATCGCCGCGGTGATCGGCTGGTACATCAACGCCCGCGCCGAGAAACGGCGCCAGCGCGACCTGCAGCTGGCGCGGCAGGAAAACGGCTGAGCACACGGTCCGTCGACAGTGCCGGCAACATCCGGCTCACGGGCAACCGCGCACAATGGGGATCTTCCAGATGGAGATCCCCCATGACCGTCGAGATCGTCGACCCGGCCACTGGCCTGGTGACCTACCGCCATGAACTGATGGGTGCTGCCGACATCGAGCAGCGCCTGCAGGCTGCTGCCGATGCCTTCCCCGGCTGGGCTGATCACTCGTTGCAGGATCGCGGTGCCATCCTGCGCCGGATCGCCGCGCAACTACGCACGCGCCGTGACGATCTGCAGCAGGCGATGACCCATGAGATGGGCAAGCTCAAGGCCGAAGCGCTGGCCGAGGTCGACAAGTGCGCGGCCGCCTGCGAGTACTACGCCGACCATGCTGCCGACTACCTGAAGCCGCAGCTGATCGATACCGAAGCACAGCGCAGCTATGTGCGCTACGAGCCGATCGGCTGTGTGTTCGCGGTGATGCCGTGGAATTTCCCGATCTGGCAGGTGTTCCGTTTCCTCGCGCCGGCGTTCATGGCAGGCAACGTGGCCCTGCTCAAGCACGCCAGCAACGTGCCGCAGTGCGCCGACCTGATCCTGGCGGTGTGCCGTGACGGTGGCCTGCCCGACGGCGTGTTCGATGTGTTGCACATCGACAACGAGCAGGCCGCCGAGGTGCTGCGCGACACACGGGTGAAGGCGGTGACACTGACCGGCAGCGAGCGGGCAGGGCGCTCGATCGCTTCCAATGCCGGCGGCCAGCTGAAGAAATCGGTGATGGAGCTGGGCGGCAGCGATGCCTTCGTGGTGCTCGACGATGCCGACCTCGACAAGACCGTGGCGGCGGCGGTGAAGTCGCGCTTCGACAACAGCGGGCAGACCTGCATCGCGGCCAAGCGCTTCATCGTGGTCGATGCGGTGGCCGATGACTTCACCCGGCGCTTCGTTGAAGCCGCGGGTGAGCGTCAGTACGGCGATCCCAATGAACGTGGCACCACGCTGGCGCCGATGGCGCGCGCGGACCTGCGCGACGAACTGCACAAGCAGGTGCAGGCCAGCGTGGCCAAGGGCGCGCGGGTACTGCTGGGTGGTGAGCCGATTGCGGGTACACATGCCGGCTATCCGGCCACCGTGCTCGATCAGGTCGGCCCGGGCATGCCGGCCTACGACGAGGAGCTGTTCGGGCCGGTGGCTGCGGTGATCCGTGTCGCTGACGAGGCCGAGGCACTGCGCGTGGCCAATGACACCCGCTTCGGCCTGGGCGGCAGCGTGTGGACGCGCGATCCGGTGCGCGGCGAACGTTTCGCCCAGCGCATGGAATGCGGTGCCGCGTTCGTCAACGCCATCGTCAAGAGCGACGCGCGGCTGCCGTTCGGTGGCAGCAAGCAGTCCGGCTTCGGTCGGGAGCTGGCCGACCACGGCATCCATGAGTTCATGAACATCAAGACCGTCTACGTGGCTTGATTCCGAACGGTAGTGCCGGCCGCTGGCCGGCATTGCCTGGTTGCCGGCCAGCGGCCGGCACTACCCAAAGCGGGCTACAACCACTTCGCGCGCTTGAACAACCGGTACAACCCCACGCATACACCGCCTACACCGATGATCATCATCGGGTACGACCACGGTTCGCTCAGCTCGGGCATGTGGCTGAAGTTCATGCCGTACCAGCTGGTGATCAGCGTCGGCGCCGCCAGCAGTGCGGCCCATGCACCCAGGCGCTTGACCGTCTCGCCCTGCGCCAGCGTCACCAGCGACAGGTTCACGCTCAGTGCGGTGCCCAGCATCTCGCGCAGGGTGTCGATCACATCGCTGATGCGTACCGCATGGTCGTGCACATCGCGCACGTAGAGCTTCACTTCATCGGGAATCAGGTCGCCCTGGTAGCGGCGCAGCTGCGCCAGCACATCCTGCAGCGGCGCCACCGCCATCCGCATCTTGTTCAGTTCGCGCTTGAGCTCGTACAGCCGCACCACCGTGCTGCGCTTGTAGTTGTCGGCGAAGATGTCCTTTTCCAGCAGGTCCAGGGTGTCGCGGAAGCGGTGCACGATGGGCAGGTAGTTGTCGACCACGAAGTCGGTCACCGCGTACAGGCAGTACGACGGGCCCATCTTCAGCAGCTGCGGCTCGCGCTCCACCCGTGCACGTACCGGCGCGTAGGACAGCGACGCGCCGTGGCGCACCGTCACCAGGAAGCGCGGGCCGAGGAAGGCGTGGGTTTCGCCGTACTGGATGCGTTCGTCGACCATCTGTGCGGTGGTTACCACCACGAACAGCGAATTGCCGTAGGTCTCGACCTTGGGACGCTGGTGCGCGTTGCGCGCGTCCTCGATGGCCAGGTCGTGCAGGCAGAATTCTTCCTGCAGTTTCAGCAGCACATCGTCGTTGGGGTCGTACAGACCGACCCAGACGAAGCCGTTGCCACTGGCAATGACATCGCTGATGGCATCCAGGCTGATGTCGTGGCGTTTGCCCTCGTCATCGTAGTGGACGCAGTTGATGACGCAGGCGGGGTTGGCCGAGGCAGGGGCGGAAGCGGAGGCGGGCAGTGACATGCCCGCCATCGTGCGTCAGTGCCGTGTTTCGGACAAGTGAGGAGCGCGCCCCAGCACCCACGCCAGCGCGACGTGGACGGGCAGCAGCAGCACGATCCACTGCACGTTGTACTGTGCCTGCAGGCTCAGCCAGTGCAGCACCAGCGCGGCCACCGCCTGTACCGCCAGCAGCCACAGCACGATCCTGAACATGCGGCCTGGCACGCGCCGGCGCAGCAGGCTGATCGCACCCGGCAGCAGCAGCACGGCCAACGGCGAAAGCAGCAGCAGGTTGCGGTTGGCCCAGGCGGCGTAGTGGGTGCTGAAGCCCCACAGGAACACCAGCAGGCTGCCGGCGATGGCACACAGCAGCCAGAACGGCAGGGCCAGCCCGGCCAGCAGGCGCGGGCGGCTGCGCAGCGCCAGTACGCCGGCGGCCACGATCAGCCCGAGCAGCAGCCACGGCCACCAACGGCGTGCGAACTCCTTCGGCTCCGGATCGATGCGGTGCGGCAGCAGCTCCTGTTCGGACTGCACCAGCGGCCGGCCATCGCTGTTGCGTGCCTGGCGCAGTGCGTCGGCCAGGCGCATCGGCACGAAGGCTTCCTGCCAGCGCGACAGCGGCTGGTCGGCGAACGGGCCGAGGCCGACGTCGAAGCCGAGCCACATCCACGGTGCCGGCGAGGCCAGCCGCACCGATTCACTGCGGTAGGTATTGCCGCGCGAGCGCCCCGACAGCTGCGACTGCAGGCCGCCGCCCAGTGCCTTGTCCACCGTGTCGCGCACCATCGTGGCGCAGTTGGCGGTGTAGTAATCGTAGTGGTAGCGCGCGTTCTCCGGCTTGGCCCGCTCGGCCAGGTCGGCGGCCAGTGCGCGCGCCTGGTCGGGGCGCAGGTCCAGCCACTGCACGCTGGCGCCACGGCCGGTCTCGTCGTAGTACGACAGGTCCTGCTGCAGCGGCAGCGCCACCAGGTAATACATCATGTCGCCGCGCACGAAGCGGCTGATGAAATCATCCTCGGACGGATCGAAGTAGCCGAAGTTGTACGAGGTCGCTTCGCCGCTGACCGGATCGATCACGACGATGGCGTCGTGGCCGAAACGCTCGAAGAACACCGTGCCCGGCTGCATGGTCACCACCCCGATGCGCGGGGCGGGGACCTCGGCGCTGGCGGCAGGCGCAGCAGGCGTGGGTGTGGCTGCCACCGGCTGCGCGAAGGCAGCCAGCGGCAGGACCGAGGCCAGCACGCACAGTGCCAGCCACAGCGTCAGGCGCAGTGCCAGGAGGGGGCCACCGCGCTTCAAGCGTCGTCCTGCGCGTCCGGCGGCAGCACGGTCACGTGGAAGGCCTGGACCCGGCGCGCATCGGCGCGGGCCACGCGGAACATGAAGCGGTCCAGCGCCAGCTCGTCACCGACTTCCGGCAGGTGGCCCACGGCCTCGGTGACCAGGCCACCGATGGTGTCGTAGTCCTCGTCGGAGAAGGTGGCACCGAAGCGTTCGTTGAAGTCGCCGATCGGGGTCAGCGCGTCGACCACGTACTGGCCGTCGGACTGGATGGCGATCTGCGCGGACGGATCCTCGGCCTCGTCATGCTCGTCGTCGATCTCGCCGACGATCTGTTCCAGCACGTCCTCGATGGTGACCAGGCCGGCGACGCCGCCGTACTCGTCGACCACGATGGCCATGTGGTTGCGTGACAGGCGGAATTCCTTGAGAAGCACGTTGAGCTTCTTCGCCTCCGGGATCAGCACCGCCGGGCGCAGCAGTTCGCGCACGTTGGCCGGGCCGTTGTCGGCGACCACGCCGCGCAGCAGGTCCTTGGCCAGCAGGATGCCAAGGATGTCGTCCTTGTTCTCGCCGTGCACCGGGAAGCGCGAATGGCCGGATTCGACCACCTGCTTCATCAGTTCCAGGAAGGGCGCTTCGACCGGCAGCGAGACCATCTGCGAGCGTGAGATCATCACGTCGCCCACGGTCAACTCGGCCACCGAAATGGCGCCTTCCATCATCTTCAGGGTATCGGCGGCGATCAGACCCTCTTCCTGCGCGGTGTGCAGGACAGCGACCAGCTCGTCGCGGGTGTGGGGTTCGCCGGAGAAGGCGGAGGTCAGGCGTTCAAGCCAGCCGCGCTTCTTTTCACTGGGCTCCGCAGGGGAGCTACTACTGTCGTCTTCTGACATCTCTGGAAAAAAGGCACCCGGCAGGCCGGGCGTTGGCCCAAGTCTAGCAGGATGTGACGGCCTGTCAGTGACTGCCGCTGGCCGTGGCGGGAGGGGCCGGAGGGGCCTCTTCCTCGGGCAGGTCCAGGCTGTAGGTGCAGCCGGCCAGGGTCTTGCCGGGGTGGGAGGCCACGGTGGAGACGCTGAGGATGATCGACTCGATCTGGGCCTCGCCGGTCTTCGGGTCGGTCACATCGCGGCTGACCAGCTCGCGCCCGGCCATGAACTTGCCGTCCTGGTCGTAGCCGGTCTCCAGTTCCAGCCGTTTGGCCAGAGGCCGAGGATCGGCCTGGTCGAGGACTGCCATGATGCTGGCACCGGCCACCGCCACCCGCTCGCTGACCGTGCCGAATACGGTGATCGGCTGGGCCAGGCGGTACTCGCTCATGAACTGGTTGCCCTGCGGCAACGGTTGCAGGCCCTGGGCCACGGCCTTCAACGGGTCGGCCAGCAGTGGGGCGAGCGCAGCGTACTCGGCCACGCCCTGGCGGCATTCGATCAGCGCGGGCAGATCAAGACGGGAGGCGAAGGCCTGCGGGGCGGCAAGGACACACAGCAGGGGCAGGCAGCAGCGCAGCGACACGGGCGGACTCCGCAGGCGGGCCGGACATCATAACGGCGACGGGCGCGGGATCTCTGCTTTGCTGCCGCGGCGGTTGCGGGTCAGCAGGGCGCGCACTGCCATCACCGGCAGGGTAAGAAGCACTGCCTTCATCGCGGTGTGCAGCACGGTGATCAGCCCGAGCGCCACCGACTGCAGCAGGCCCTCGTGTTCGAGCCAGGGCGCCAGTGCCGGCTCGGCGGCCTTTGCCAGCGGCATGTACATCGCGCAGAGGGCGTACAACAGCCAGAGCGAGGCAGTTGACGCATGGAAGAACGGCAAGGTGGCTGCCGAGCGCCGCAGACGCTGCTGGACCGCCACCCGCCAGGCCACCGGCGCGGTGAACGCGCCGATGAACATCAGTAACAGTGCGCTCGTCACCAGGCCCATCGTGGTGCTGGTGCCGTGCCGATGCTGCAGCAGGTGCGGCCCGATCATGCTGATCGCCAGGCTGGCAATGACGCACGCCGGTGACAGCAGCGCCAGCGTGCGCAGCAGCCAGTGCTGCCCGCTGGGGTCGCCCGCGCTGACGCGGCGCACCAGGCGCGCGCCGAGGATCAACACCGCTGCAAGCCCGAGGCCGCCGATCAGCAACGACACCCCACCGTTCCCGAACATCATCCCTGTTCTCCCGAAATCCGTTGGGCGAGCATAGCCTCCGGAACAGCGTCAGCGCTCTCCGGCGTACGGGTCGGCGATGCCGAGCTCGGCCAGGATCTCGCGCTCGAGCTGTTCCATGGCCTCCGCTTCCTTGTCGTCCTCGTGGTCCCAGCCGAGCAGGTGCAGCACGCCGTGCACGGTCAGGTGCGCGTAGTGAGCGTTGAGCGCCTTGCCCTGTTCGTCGGCCTCCCGCGCCACGACCGGTGCACAGATCACCAGGTCGCCCAGCAGCGGGAACTTCACGCCCTTGGGCAGGCCTTCCGGCACTTCGGCCGGGAAGCTGAGCACGTTGGTGGCGTAGTCCTTGCCGCGGTAATGGCGGTTCAGCGACTGCCCTTCCTTGCTATCGACCACGCGGATGGCCAGGTCGGCCTCGCGGATGCGGCCCTTCAGTGCGGCGGCCACCCACTTGCGGAAGCTGACTGCCGCCGGCAGGCCGGTACGCGGCAGGGCATAACTGACGGCGACGTCCAGTCGCACGGGACCACGGGTCATGGAGTTGCTCCAGGTTGGATCTGATGCAGGTCGCGGCGGTCGTACGCGCTCACGATACGCGCCACCAGCGGGTGGCGGACCACGTCGCGGGACTCGAAGAAGGTGAAGCTGACGCCCTCGACCTCGCGCAGCACATCGATGGCATCGCGCAGGCCGGACTTCACATGCTTGGGCAGGTCGGTCTGGGTCAGGTCGCCGGTGACCACTGCGGTGGAGCCGTAGCCCAGGCGGGTCAGGAACATCTTCATCTGTTCGATGGTGGTGTTCTGTGCTTCGTCCAGGATCACGAAGGCATCGTTGAGCGTGCGGCCGCGCATGTAGGCCAGCGGCGCGATCTCGATGACGTTCTTCTCCAGCAGCTTGACCACCTTCTCCACGCCCATCATTTCGTACAGGGCGTCGTACAACGGTCGCAGGTAGGGGTCGACCTTCTGGCTCAGGTCACCGGGCAGGAAGCCGAGCTTCTCGCCGGCCTCCACCGCCGGGCGCACCAGGATCAGGCGCTGCACCCGTGATTCATTCAGGGCTTCGACCGCGCTGGCCACGGCCAGGAAAGTCTTGCCGGTGCCGGCCGGGCCGATACCGAAGTTGATGTCGTGGGTGGCGATCTGGTGCAGGTAGCGGCCCTGGTTGGCGCCGCGACCGCGCACCGTGCCGCGCTTGACCTTGATTGCCACGTCCTGCGCTTCGTAGGAGCGCTCGGCGATCTGCTCGACATTGGCCTGCGCCAGGCGCAGGTGGATGGCGTGGTTGTCGAAGGTCGTTTCGCCGGCTTCGGCGTACAGCGCTTCAACCAGCTTCTGCGCCTCGACGATGGCTTCGTTGGGCCCGCTGATGCGGAACACGAAGCCACGGTTGGCGATCTCCACGCCGAGCTTCAGCTCGATCTGGCGCAGGTGCCCGTCGAAGGGGCCGCACAGGTTGGCCAGTCGCTCGTTGTCTTCCGGCGACAGGGTGAAGTCTCGATGATCGATGCTTTTCATTGCTTGGGGTGGGGCGGATGCCTTCCACCGCAGTGTATTCAGGGAGGACAAGGGTAGCGCGCGTGCGGGGCACACGGCCAGCAGACGGTCGATACAGCGTTTTCCACACCCCGTGTGGACGGGGCACGCGGAAACCTGTGGATAGATCTTCGCAGTGCTTGTGCCACAAGGCCCATGAGGTCCTGGTGAAAAAAGCGTCATGGTCGCCCGTCGCTACGGCGGCACTGCCACGGGGGCCTGCACGGGGGCGTTCATCGTGATGGCAGTGCAGGTTTCGTTGCCGGGCGAGCAACAAAGCCACGTCCTGCCGGATTTCCACAGCAGTTGTGGAATGATGCCGAATCAACCTGTGGATAGGTGGTGCGGAGCCTTGCAGCCAAAGGCTTGCCCATACGCGGTGAAAAAAACGCCAGGGCTGATCGGAATCATTGAGGGTGCACGGGGCACATGGCACCGTGTCGCCGTCGCAGGAGGGGATGGCATGGGCATCGGCAACGGGATGCGTGGAATCGGACTGGCGGGCATCGGCCTGCTGGCGGGGTGTGGGCAGTCAACGCCGACTGCGCTGGGCACGCTGGAATGGGACCGGAT
Organism: Stenotrophomonas sp. WED208; assembly: GCF_040984485.1. Lineage (NCBI taxonomy): Bacteria > Pseudomonadati > Pseudomonadota > Gammaproteobacteria > Lysobacterales > Lysobacteraceae > Stenotrophomonas > Stenotrophomonas sp. WED208. The sequence goes on along the minus strand of NZ_JAZARB010000001.1, from coordinate 3,073,025 downwards.
CACCGTGCCGGCGCCGGCAGCCGAAGTGATTGCAGCGGTGGAGGTGCGGGAGGGCCAGCAGGTCAAGGCCGGTGCCGTGCTGATGCAGCTGGACCCGGCGCGGGGAGACGCGCAGTTCGCCGCAGCAGAGGCTGACACGGCCCGTGCGCAGGCGCAGCTGGAAGAGCTGAAGATCGGCCCACGCCAGGAGCAGATCGCCCAGGCCCAGGCGCAACTGGCCGCGTTGCGCGCACAGGCTGCCGAAGCAAGTGCCTACTACCGACGCGTGCAGCCCCTGGCGCGCCAACGCCTGATCGCCGCCGCCGAGCTGGACCGCGCACGCGCCGCCGCCGGCAATGCCGAGGCCAGCGTACGTGCCGCCGAGCAGGCCTGGCTGGAACTGGTGCACGGCAGCCGCGCGCAGGATATCGCCCAGGGCCAGGCGGCCGCCGACGCCGCACGGGCACAGCAGGTGGTACAGGGCGTGAACCTGCAGAAGCTGCAGTTGCGCGCACCGCGCGATGGGGTGGTCGATGCATTGCCCTACCGGCAGGGTGACCAGGCACCGATCGGTGCGCCGCTGGCAGTGATGCTGGTCGGCGAGCGCCCCTATGCGCGTGTCTACCTGCCGCAACCGCTGCGTCTGCAGGTCAAGGTCGGGCAGGCCGCGCAGATACAGCTGGAAGGCGGCAACACCGTGCTGAAGGGGCATGTACGTGCGATCCGTAGCGAACCATCGTTCACGCCGTACTACGCACTGACCGGCGATGACGTCGAACGGCTGAGTTATCTGGCCGAGATCGAAGTGGATGTGGCCGCCGACATGCAGAAGCTTCCGGCCGGGCTGCCGGTGCAGGTGCGCTTCTGAACACCGGCGAGGACATCGCGGTCCACGCACGCGGGCTGACGCGCCGCTTCGGTGATCTTCTGGCCGTGGACAACGTCGACCTGACCGTGCCGCGCGGACAGGTATACGGGTTTCTGGGCCCGAACGGGTCCGGCAAGTCGACCACCATCCGCATGCTGTGCGGCCTGCTGGAACCCAGCGCAGGGCAGATCGAGGTGCTGGGCCTGGCCGTGCCCGAGCAGGCAGAGGCATTGCGCCGACGCATCGGCTACATGACCCAGCGCTTCTCGTTGTATGAAGATCTGTCGGTGCGCGAGAACCTGGAGTTCCTCGCTGCCATCCAGGACCTGCCGCGCTTGCAGGCCCGGCAGCGGGTCGACACGCTGCTGCAGCAGTACCGGCTGCAGGACCGCCAACCACAACTGGCCGGCACGCTCAGTGGTGGGCAGAAGCAACGCCTGGCCCTGGCCGGTGCCGTGGTGCATTCGCCTGAACTGCTGTTCCTGGACGAGCCGACCAGTGCGGTCGACCCCGAATCGCGCCGCGATTTCTGGGAGGCCCTGTTCGAACTGGCTGATGCCGGCACCACGGTGCTGGTATCGACCCACTACATGGACGAGGCCGAGCGCTGCCACCGGCTGGCGATTCTCGATCGTGGCGCACTGGTGGCCGACGGCACGCCGGACGAACTGTGTGCACAGCTGCAAGGCCGCACGTTGCAGGTCACGTCAGTGCAACCGCGTCAGGCCAGCCGCGCGCTGGCCGCATTGCCTGGCGTGCTGAGCGTGGCGCAGATCGGCACTCAGCTGCGCTTGCTGTGCAGTGAGGAGATGGCAGATGTTGCCGAGCTGCGCCGTGCACTGGCCGGTGCCGATCCGCAGGCCAGCATTGAGGCGGTGGCACCGAACCTGGAAGACGTGTTCGTGGCGGCCACCCGCGGCCGTGGCCGGGAGCCGGCAGCATGAACCTGCGCCGCCTGTGGGCGATCATGCTCAAGGAGCTGCGGCAGCTGCGCCGCGACCGCATCACGCTGGCGATGATCGTTGGCATTCCGGTGATGCAGCTGCTGCTGTTCGGCTACGCGATCAATCTCAACCTGCGCCATCTCAACGCCGGTGTCGCCGACCAGGCCAACAGCGCGGCGTCACGCGCGCTGGTGCAGGACATGGTTGCCACCGGCGTGATCACGCCGCGCAGCGAAGCCTATACGCCCGATCAGCTGATGCAGGCGCTGCGCCGAGGCGAAATCAGTGTCGGCATCGTGGTGCCGGCGGACTTCGAGCGGCGCCGTTTCGATGGCCGTGAGGCAGTGCAGGTACTCGTCGATGGCAGCGACACCGTTGTACAGAGCGCAGCGATCCAGCTGGCACAGGTGCCGCTGGATACGCGCCCGACCAGCAACACGCGGCCGCTGCGCGAAGGCAGCATCGCTGGTGGTCCGATCAGCGTGACCAGCTTCTACAACCCGCAGCGGCGTTCGGCGGTGAACATCGTGCCGGGCCTGATCGGGGTGATCCTGACCATGACCCTGGTGATGTTCACGGCCGTAGCTGTGGTGCGCGAACGTGAGCGCGGCAACATGGAACTGCTGATCGCCACACCGGTGTCGCGCAGCGAACTGATGGTCGGCAAGGTGCTGCCCTATGCGGCCATCGGTCTGCTGCAGACCACGCTGGTATTGGTGCTGGGCACCTGGCTGTTCCAGGTGCCGATCCGCGGCAGCCTGCTGGACATCTATCTGGCCGCGGTGCTGCTGGTGCTGGCCAACCTGGCGCTGGGCCTGCTGATCTCCACTCGCGCGCGCTCGCAGTTCCAGGCGATGCAGATGACGCTGTTCCTGTTCCTGCCGTCGATCCTGCTGTCGGGCTTCATGTTCCCGTTCGCCGGCATGCCGCGGCCGGTGCAGTGGCTGGCCGAAGTGTTGCCGCTGACCCACTTCCTGCGCCTGGTGCGCGGCATCATGCTGCGCGGCGCCTCGCTGTGGGAGCTGTGGCACGATGCGCTGGCGCTGCTGGCCTTCATCGTGGTGATGATGACCCTGGCCATCCTGCGTTTCCGCAAGCGCCTGGATTGAGGCCAACAGGCCGGGGTCGGATCCCCGCAGGGGCTCCGACCCCGGGATTTACTCCGCCACCACCCGCGCGCGCAGCGAATTGGTCAGCGCTTCGGTGATCACCACGTCCACGAACTGGCCGATCAACCGCGCCGGCGCCGGGAAGTTCACCGAACGCATGTTTTCGGTCTTGCCGGTCAGTTCGTTCGGGTTCTTCCGCGAAGGACCCTCCACCAGCACCGTCTGCACGGTACCGACCATCTTCTCGGAGATGCCGGCGGCGTGTGCATTGATGCGCTCCTGCAGGCGCGACAGACGCGCGTGCTTCTCGGCATCGCTGATCGTGTCCTCCAGGTCCGCAGCCGGCGTACCCGGGCGACGCGAATAGATGAAGGAGAAGCTGTGGTCGAAGCCGATGTCCTCGATCAGCTTCATGGTCTTCTCGAAATCGGCATCGGTCTCGCCGGGGAAGCCAACGATGAAGTCCGAGCTGATCGAGATGTCCGGGCGCACCGCGCGCAGCTTGCGGATCTTCGACTTGAATTCCAGTGCGGTGTAGCCACGCTTCATCGCCGACAGCACGCGGTCGCTGCCGGCCTGCACCGGCAGGTGCAGGAAGTTGGCCAGCTGCGGCACGTCGCGGAACGCATCGATCAGCGAATCGCTGAACTCCAGCGGGTGCGAGGTGGTGAAGCGGATGCGGCCGACGCCGTCGATCTCGGCGATGGTGCGGATCAGCAGGCCGAGGTCGGCGAACTCGCCGTCGCCATACGGGCCACGATAGGCGTTGACGTTCTGGCCGAGCAGGTTGATCTCACGCACGCCCTGTGCAGCCAGCTGCGCCACCTCCACCACCACGTCCTCGAACGGGCGGCTGACTTCGGTGCCGCGGGTGTAGGGCACCACGCAGAACGAGCAGTACTTGGAACAGCCTTCCATGATCGACACGAACGCCGACGCACCTTCGGCGCGTGGCTCGGGCAGGCGGTCGAACTTCTCGATCTCGGGGAAGCTGATGTCCACCTGCGGGCGCTTCTGCTCGCGCCGTGCACGGATCAGTTCCGGCAGGCGGTGCAGGGTCTGCGGGCCGAACACCAGGTCGACGAACGGCGCGCGCTTGATGATTGCCTCGCCTTCCTGCGAAGCGACGCAGCCGCCCACGCCGATGATGACCTCGCGGCCCTTGTTCTTCAGGCCCTTCCACACGCCCAGCTGGCTGAACACCTTCTCCTGCGCCTTCTCGCGGATGGAGCAGGTATTGACCAGGATGACGTCGGCGTCGTCCGGGCTGTCGGTCAGTTCCAGGCCATCGCTGGCGGCAAGCACGTCGGCCATCTTGGCCGAGTCGTACTCGTTCATCTGGCAACCGTGGGTCTTGATGTACAGCTTGCCCTTGACCTGGTCGGGCTTGCGCGGACCAGCGGGCAGGGCAACGAGCGGGGTACCGCCCGGCGTGGCGGGCGGAAAGACGTCTGGCGTCCCGGTCATGGCGCTTAATCCATTCGGGTGGCGGGAAAGCGGGCAATTCTACCCGCATCCTGCGCCACCCGCCGCGCCTGCGTAGAGTCGGGCCCACGCTCGGCTGCTCCTCCATCACCTGCGTGGCAGCCTGGCAGGGCCTGGCTCTGCTGAAACCCAAGCCGAGCGTGGGCTCGGCTCTACAAGGGGGTGCTGCTTACGCCGCTACCAGCTCCGCATCGATCTGCCGTGAACGCTCGAACGCGGTCATCGCGCCGATCCGGGCGACGTAGTCCTTGGTGGCCGGGGCCAGCTGCAGCAGGCCGAAATCACTGGTCCAGAACAGCGCATTGCCCCACAGCACGTCGGCGGCGCTCATCGTCTCGCCGAGCAGGTACGGCCCCTGCGCCAGCTGGGCCTCGACCACCTGCAGCACAGTCTCCGCGTCGTTGTAGGGCGACATCAGGCGCGGCGGCGGCTCGCGATGCATCGCCTTGTCGATCATCGCCGGCTCGAAACAGGCGCCGTAGAAGGCCATCCAGCGCAGGTAGGGGCCGCGCAGGGCGTCGCCGATCGGCGGGGCCAGCCCGGCTTCCGGGTACAGGTCGGCCAGGTACAGGTAGATCGCCACCTGTTCGGTCACCAGTGCGCCGTTGTGGACGATGGCCGGCACCTTGCCCATCGGGTTGATGGCCAGGTAGGCCGGGGCCAGGTTGGCGCCGGCCTTCAGGTCCAGCACCTGCATGTGGTAGTCGGCACCCAGCGCTTCGAGCAGGGCCACGGCGCCGCTCGAGCGCGAACGGGCGGCGTGGTACAGGGTGATCTGGCGTGAGGTCATGGCATTGCTCCTTGCGGTGGGTGGTGAACTGGCGTCCATCCTGGGGCACTATTGCGGACGACTTCTGTCCTCGATCCTTCATGCGCCATACCGCCCACCGACTACTGCGTCTGATCGCCCTGCTGCAGGCCCGTCGGCAGTGGTCGGGGGCCGATCTGGCCGACCGCATGGGCGTGGACCGGCGCAGCATCCGCCGTGACATCGAGCGGCTGCGTGAGCTGGGTTACCCCGTGCAGGCCTCGGCCGGGGTCGGCGGTGGCTATCAGCTCGGCGCCGGCGCACCGGTGCTGCCGATGCTCCTTGACGAGGAGGAGGCGACCACCCTGGCCATCGCCCTGCGCGCCGCCTCGGCCACCGTCGCTGGCATCGACGACACCGCGCGGGGCCTGCTGTCCAAGCTCGACCCGCTGGTGCCGACCCGTCGCCGCCAGCAGGCCGGCGAGGTGCACGCCGCTACCGCCACCCTGTCCGAGCTGCCGGCCACCGATGCGCGCCTGCTCGGACGGCTGGCCCAGCATTGCCGGCAGGCTTCGCGCTTGGCTTTCGAGTACCGCAGCGCGCAGGACGCGGTCACCCAACGCGAGGTCGAGGCCCAGCACCTGGTCAACTACGGCCGGCGCTGGTACCTGCTGGCCTGGGATCTGGGCCGGCAGGACTGGCGTACCCTGCGCGTGGACCGGATGGGAACGGTGCGGGTATGTGCCGAGCCGGGCATGCACCGGCGCACCCCGGCGCCACCGGACGTGATGGTGCGGCAGGCGGTCAGCCAGGCCCCGTTCGCGCTGCAGGCGATCCTCCGCCTGGCCGGCAGCTACGCGGAGCTGGAAGGACGCATCCCGCCCTGGTGCGGCGTGCTGGAAGCCGATGGCGCGGACCATTGCCTGCTGCGGATGGGGGCCGAAAGCCGCGGCATGATGCTGGCGCAGATCCTGAGCCTGGACCGGCTGCCGGTGGCGCTGTGGACCACGCCGCCCGGCCTGCGTGACGAACTGGCCCAACGCCTGGCAGGGTTGGGCCAGCTGCTGGCTGTGCCGCCGGTCACAGCCTGAGCCGCATCGCTTGGCAAGTTCCGGCGAAGCTGGGACACTCGCCGCCATGAAGGGGATACTGGGGACAACGGCGATCATCATCGCTGCGCTGGCCGCTGCGCCGGCCAGCGCCGGAACCCTGTACAAGTGCCAGGGCCCTGACGGCGTCACCAGTTATGTGAGCAAGCGGGTGGCCGGTGCGCGCTGCAGCACCATCAGCTACAGCCGTGACACCCGTCCGGCGCCGCGCCCGGTAGTGGCCGCGCCCAGGCCGGCGCCGACCACGGTGGCCAGCATCGAACGCAATCCGGTGGCCGTTGCCGCCGGTGCCGCAGCGCCGGCAACGGTCGCGCCTGCGTCCGTACCCGCATCCGCACCCGCGCAGCCGGTCGCGTCGCGCGCCGGTCGCATGGTCAGCGGCCAGGTCTATTCCTTCATGAAGGACGGCGTGCGCCACTACACCAGTGCGCGCCCGACCCAGGTGGCCAACCTCGGTCCGGTACGGACCATCCGCTACAGTTTCATGGAGCGTTGCTACGCCTGCGGCGTCAATCCGCGCGTGGACTTCGGCACGGTGCGCCTGAACACCACGGCTTTCCAGGGCGAGATCAGCTCGGCCGCGCGCGAGTTCGGCGTGGAAGAGGCCGTGGTGCGCGCGATCATCCACGCCGAGTCGGCCTACAACCCGACCGCGCTCAGCCGCGCGGGTGCGCAGGGCCTGATGCAGCTGATGCCGCCAACCGCTGCCCGCTTCGGGGTCAGTGACTCCTACGACGCCGGGCAGAACATCCGTGGCGGCGTGCAGTATCTTGCATGGCTGCTGAAACGCTTCAATGGCGACCTGACCCTGGCGGCGGCGGGCTACAACGCCGGCGAAGGTGCGGTCGATCGCCACGGCGGCGTGCCGCCCTACAGCGAGACGCAGTACTACGTGCGCCGGGTCGGGCAGCTGGCGGAGCGTTACCGCACCGCATTGACGCACCAGTAGTGCCGGCCGCTGGGCAATGGCCGGTACCGACCGGCCGCTGGCCGGCAACCCCGCAATCAATGTTGTTGCAATGCGTTGTGTGGCGCGCGACGGTTCAGCTACACTCGACCGTGATTCAATGCGGCTCTGGCCCCCACCGGATCCGCTGGCAGCCTTAAAGCTACCTAATCAATATCGGAGTGCCGGATGGCCAACGATGGGGTACACGATCCAGTCAACACCGGACGTCGGCGTTTTCTTTCTGCCACCACAGCCGTGGTGGGCGCCGTCGGCGTCGGATTCACCGCAGTTCCTTTCATCAAATCCTGGAATCCCAGTGCCCGCGCCAAGCTTGCCGGCGCACCGGTGGTGGCCGACATCAGCGCCCTGCAGGAAGGCCAACGCCTGATCGTGGAATGGCGTGGCCAGCCGATCTGGATCGTCAAACGGTCCAAGGCGATCCTCGATGCGCTGCACGGGCTGGACGGCCGTCTCAAGGACCCCGAGTCCGGCGAGAAGGACCAGCAGCCGGAGTACGTGCTGAAGCAGAACCCCGAGCTGCGCTCGATCAAGCCGGAGATCTCCGTGCTGGTCGGGCTGTGCACGCACCTGGGCTGCTCGCCGGAAATGGTCGCCGAGATCCGGCCCGAGCCCTACGATCCGCAGTGGAAGGGCGGTTACTTCTGCCCGTGCCACAAGTCGCGCTTCGACATGTCCGGCCGCGTCTTCAAGGACGTGCCGGCGCCGATCAACCTGAAGGTGCCCGCGCACCACTACCAGGACGACAACACCATCATCATCGGTGTTGATCCGCAGGGGGCTGCCTGATGGCCAATATCCTCAGCCGTACCGCCAGCGGCGTCGCCGACTGGGTCAATGCCCGCGCGCCGGGCCTGATGCCGGTCTACCGCAAGCACGTCACCGAGTATTACGCGCCGAAGAACTTCAACATCTGGTACTACTTCGGTTCGCTGGCGCTGCTGGTGCTGGTCAACCAGATCGTCACCGGCATCTTCCTGACGATGCACTACAAGACCAACGCCGCCGAGGCGTTCGGCTCCATCGAATACATCATGCGTGATGTGGAGTGGGGCTGGCTGATCCGCTACATGCATTCGACGGGCGCCTCGCTGTTCTTCATCGTGGTCTACCTGCACATGTTCCGCGGCCTGCTGTACGGCAGTTACCAGAAGCCGCGCGAGCTGGTGTGGATCCTCGGCATGCTGATCTACCTGGTGCTGATGGCCGAAGCCTTCATGGGCTACGTGCTGCCATGGGGCCAGATGTCGTTCTGGGGCGCCAAGGTCATCATCTCGCTGTTCGGCGCGATACCGGTGATCGGCAACGGCCTGACCGAATGGATCATGGGCGACTACCTGCCCAGTGACGCCACGCTCAATCGCTTCTTCGCGCTGCACGTCATCGCGCTGCCGCTGGTGCTGCTGTTGCTGGTGGTACTGCACCTGGGTGCGCTGCACGAAGTGGGGTCGAACAACCCGGATGGCGTGGAGATCAAGAAGGGGCCGAAGGGCAACCGCTGGTCGCCGAACGCGCCGGCCGACGGCATTCCGTTCCACCCGTACTACACGCTCAAGGATGGCGTCGGCGCCGGCTTCCTGCTGATCATCGCCGCCTTCATCATCTTCTTCGCGCCCGGTTTCGGCGGCCTGTTCCTGGAGCACGACAATTTCACCGAGGCCAACCGCCTGGTGACCCCGGAGCACATCAAGCCGGTCTGGTACTACACGCCGTACTACGCGATGTTGCGCGTGGTACCGAACAAGCTGGGCGGCGTGCTGGTGATGTTCTCGGCCATCGCGATCCTGTTCCTGGTGCCATGGCTGGACAAGGCGCGGGTGAAGTCGGTGCGCTACCGCGGCTGGATCTCGAAGATGATGCTGGGCGTACTGGCGGTGTGCTTCGTCTGGCTGGGCGTGATCGGCTCCGGCCCGGGTACCGACGTGCACGAGACCTACATCGGGCGGGTGCTGACCTTCCTGTACTTCGCGTTCTTCATCACCATGCCGCTATGGACAAGGTTGGACAAGACCAAGCCGGTACCGGAGAGGGTGACCACGCATGACTGAGCGCTGGATGGTCCGACTGGCCCTGGCGGCCACCCTGATGCTGGGCAGTTTCCTGGCCTCCGCCGCCGAGGGCGGTGCCAAGCTGCTGCAGGCCGGCAACGACCTCGGTGACCGCGCCTCGCTGCAGCGCGGCGCACAGCTGTACATGAACTACTGCTCCGGCTGCCATGCGCTGAAGTACCTGCGCTATTCGCGGATGGCGCAGGACCTGGGGCTGACCGAAGAAGAGGTGATGAACAACCTCAACTTCACCGGCTCGGCGATCGGCGACCCGATCCCGGTGGCGATGCCCAAGGAGAACGCCGAGAAGTGGTTCGGCAAGATGCCGCCGGACCTCAGCCTGATTTCGCGCGTGCGTGGCAGTGACTGGGTCTACACCTATCTCAAGTCGTTCTACCTGGATACCAGCCGGCCGCTGGGCTGGAACAACGCGTTGTTCGCGAACGCCTCCATGCCCAACCCGCTGTGGGAAATGCAGGGCCTGCAGCATGCCGTGCATGGCAAGCCCGAGGCCCCCGGCATGGACCCGCCGGTGACTGGCCTGCGCATCGAAACGCCCGGTTCGGTGGATGCCGGCCAGTACGACCAGGCCGTGCGGGACATCACCAACTTCCTCGAATACGCCGGCGAACCGGCCGCGCTCAAGCGCCAGCAGCTGGGCGTGTGGGTGATCCTGTTCCTGGCCCTGTTGACCTTCCTGCTGTACCTGCTGAAGAAGGAATACTGGAAGGACGTTCACTGATTCTGCCGCCGACCATCGCATGGGCCTATTGGCTTTTGTGATGGTCGGTTGCACACTCGGGGAGGAGTCGACCGCTGGCACGGTGCCGGCGGCGCCGATGCGGCAGGCGGTCTCCTGTCGTGGGAGAGCCTTTGATGGCGGCGAGCGTACGCATGCGCAATACACTGACGCTGTTTTCCTCGAACGACGATGTGCTGTGCCACCGTGTACGTCTGGTGCTGGCGGCGAAAGGGGTCACGTTCGACTTCGTTCCGGTCGATCCGCAGAACCCGCCTGAAGACCTGATCGATCTCAATCCGTACCACTCGGTGCCGACCCTGGTCGAGCGCGAGCTGGTGCTGTACGCGGCGTCGGTGGTCAGCGAATACTTGGACGAGCGCTATCCGCATCCGCCACTGATGCCGGTCGATCCGCTGTCGCGTGCACGGATCCGCCTGGCCATGCTGCGCATCGAGCACGACTGGGTACCGCAGGTGCAGGCCATCCAGCTGGGCAACAAGACCCAGGCCGAGGCCGGCCGCAAGCGCCTGAAGGAGCTGCTGACCGCCTCGCTGCCGCTGTTCAAGGCCAGCAAGTTCTTCCTCAACCCGGAAATGAGCCTGGCCGACTGCGCGATGGCGCCGATCATCTGGCGCCTGCAGTCGCTGGACGTGCCGCTGCCGAAGGACGGCAAGGCGATCGAGGACTACGGCAACCGCATCTTCCGCCATCCCGGTTTCGTCCGCAGCCTGACCGATCAGGAAAAGAAACTGCGCGATCTGCCGGTCTGATCCGGCCCCGCATTACCCGTCTGCACGCCGACCGGCGTGCAGGCGATCCGCCCCGGCGGGGCGCCGGGCGCGTACACTTCACGCATGACCGAAGACTTCTTCCACATGACCAGCCACCGCCCGTACCTGCTGCGGGCGCTGGTGGAATGGATCAACGACAACCAGCTGACCCCGCACATCCTGGTCGACGCCGGCGTCCCCGGCGTGCAGGTCCCGCCTTCGGCGGTCAAGGATGGCCGGGTTGTGCTCAACATCGCCGAACGTGCTGTCGTACGGTTGATGATCGACAACGAGATGGTGAGCTTCTCGGCGCGCTTCTCCGGTACCAGCTACCCGGTGCAGGTGCCGATCAGCGCCGTGCTGGCCGTCTATGCCCGCGAGACAGGGCAGGGCATGGCGTTGCCGGACGACATTCCGGGCAGCGAAACCGCGCCGACCAGCGATGAGCTGCTGCATGACGAAGGCACGCCGCCGGACGATACGCCGCCGGCCAGTCCGCCGCCGAAGGGCCGCCCGAACCTGCGCGTGGTCAAGTAATCCTTCCGACGCCGCCCCGATGGGCGGCGTTTTTCATCTGATGGCTTAGCGGTGGATGCCGCCGTTGGTCGGCACGCCGCTGCCGCTGCGCGCGCCGGGCATGGCCCGGCGCTACCGCCTAGATGTCCTCGGCATCGTCCACATCCGCGCGGATCTGGCTGATCCGCGCCGCGCCCGGGCCAGTGAACGAGATCAACTGGTCGCCGCGCAGCACCATGCGGCCCACGTGGCGATCGATGCCATCGTAGGAATACTCGAACTTGAACGTGCGCTCGAAACCGAGCCGTCCATCCTCGCCACGCGACAGGCGCAGGCCGGTGGCGTGCACCGCCTGGTCCAGCCACTGCACATCGGCGGCGCGGCAGGCATTGCGGCCCAGCTCGACCGCGCGCTCGGCGGCCGAACGTGCGGCGTTCCAGAAGAAGTAGATGATTCCGCCGGCAATCAGCAACAGCAGCAGGGTGGGCATGGCGTCAGCCGTCAGGTGTCGATCCGGCAAAGATGGCGGCGAACGTGCGCTGGATCAAGCGCTGGATTCACCGCCGCGGCTGCGGTTCGCTGGATACCGGCTGCGCGGGCACGATGACCGGTTGCGGTGCCGGGGCGGGCTGCATCGGCGTCGCAGTGGGCGAGGGCATCACCAGGGGGGCCGTAGCGGTCAACTGCAGCAGCGCCGCCCAGTCCTGGCGGTTGAAGCTGCATTCGTCCTCGCGGCCCGGCGTGCAGCTGGGGTCGATGCCGGTGCTGTTGCGTTCGCGCGCGGGCGGCAGCTTGATCAGCCCGGTGCGGTCCAGCGGCAGCAGCCGCATCGCTACGGTGTTCATCACGTTGCCGCCGACCAGGTACAGGGTCTGGTCGCCGCCAAGATTGGCCGCTACCACCACTTCGCAATGTGATTTCCAGTGGCCCACCGAGCCATTGCCCAGTGCCTGCACCAGCCCGCTGTAGCTGAGCGTGGTGCTGCGGTCGCGCAGGAAGCACAGCAGGTCGCCGGGCGCAGGTTTGGCCGTGGCGGGGTCGACCAGCCGGTACGGCACGCCCGAGGGGCCGCCCTGGTACGCGGCACGGATGTAGTCGATGTGGCGTGGCGACGTGTTGAAGCCGGGAACGCCGGACTGCACCATCACCCAGGAAATGAACGCGGCCGACCACGGGTTGTCGATCAGGAAGGCGCGGCAGTCGCTGTCGGTGTAGCGCGTGCCCAGCGGTGCCAGGCAACTGCTGGCGCCCGCAATGCTGCCCATTGCGTTGAGCGTGCCGCTGTTGCGCCAGTAGCCGGCCACGCGCTGCCAGGCGATCAGCCCGTTGTCGGCCAAGTGATCGCTTTCGGCTTCGGTGACGCTGAGACTGGCGGCGCGGCCATCGCGATCGATGAAGGGGCGGAACCACAACCGGTGCTCGTTGCAGGCAGTATTGCGGATGGCCACCGCCAAGGGACTCAGGCCGAAGCGGGGCGGCACATCGCAGGCTTCAGCGGCTGCGGCGGACAGGGGGGCTGCCGCGAGCAGCAGGCAGGCAGGCAAGAGCATCCGGCGCATGCGCGGCTCCTGTGGGGGATGCCGGCAGCGTCGCAGAGGACGGCGTGGCCGAGCCGTGAAGGCGAACGGATCCTGTAGAGCCGAGCCATGCTTGAGATTGGGGTCAGATCCCTTTTCCGGAGGAAAAGGGATCTGACCCCAGCCCCGAGGTCCCGCGCGCCTCAGCGCGGCGGCGGGCCCAGCTTCAGCGACAGATCGATGGCCTGCACATGCTTGGTCAGGCCGCCGATGGAGATGCAGTCCACGCCGTCCTCGGCGATCGAACGCAGGCCGCCCAGGCCCACGCTGCCGGACACTTCCAGTGGAATGCGGCCCGCCGTGATGCGCACCGCCTCGCGGCGCAGGTCGGGGCTGAAGTCATCCAGAAGGATGCGTTCGCAACCCGCCTCCAGCGCCTGGCGCAGCTGCGCCAGATCCTCGACCTCGACCACCAGCGGCAGCGCGGGCCACTGCCGGCGCGCGCCTGCCACCGCGGCGGCCAGCGAACCGGCAGCACGGATGTGGTTTTCCTTCAGCATCACCGTGTCGTACAGGCCGAAGCGATGGTTCTCGCCACCGCCGCAGCGCACCGCGTACTTCTGCGCCAGGCGCAGGCCGGGCAGGGTCTTGCGGGTGTCGAGGATGCGCGTGCCGGTGCCGGCCACGGCCGCCACATAGCGTGCGGTGGTGGTGGCGGTGCCGGACAGCGTCTGCAGGAAGTTCAGCGAGGTGCGTTCGGCGCTGACCAGGCTGCGGCTGCGGCCGTGCAGCAGGGCCAGCACGGTGCCTGCGGTGACCGCGTCGCCTTCGGATACCTGCCAGTCGATGCGCACGTCCGGGTCGAGCGCACGATGGGTGGCGTCGAACCAGGGGCGGCCGGCGATCACCCCGTCCTGCTTGCACAGCAGGTAGGCGCTGTCGGCCTGGTCGGGCAGCAGGGCGGCGGTGACGTCACCGCTGCCCAGGTCCTCGGCCAGCGCACGCGCGACATCGGCGGCGACAACGGCCGCATCCGGCGTCGGCAGCGTGCTCATGCGGCCGGGAAGTCGGCGATCTGGGCGGTGGGGATGGCTTCCTCGGCCAGCAGCACCGGAATGCCGTCGTCGACGCGGAACACCTGCTTGCGGTCGCGGGTGACCAGCGCTTCGCGCAGCGGCTGCGCCAGCGGGTTGCCATCGGCCTTGTTCACCGCGCCGGCGGAAATGGCCTTGTTGAGGGCTTCCAGGCCCTTGCCATCCAGCAGGGACAGGGGCTGGCGGGTGTCCGGCGACACCAGCAGGTCGAGCAGCTTGCGATCCATGGTTCTTCGTCTTGCGTGGAAGACGGCTAGAATACGTCTTTAAGGCAGGTGACGGCCAATGACCCCCAACCCGATCGCGCCGCTTGTCGGCATCGTCATGGGTTCCCGTTCCGACTGGGAAACCATGCAGCACGCCGCCCAGAAGCTTGAAGCCCTGGGTGTTCCGTTCGAAGTGAAGGTGGTGTCCGCGCATCGGACGCCGGATGTGTTGTTCAGTTACGCCGAGCAGGCAGGCCCGCGTGGCCTGCGCGCGATCATCGCCGGTGCCGGCGGGGCCGCGCACCTGCCGGGCATGATCGCCGCCAAGACCGCCGTGCCGGTGCTGGGCGTGCCGGTGCAGTCCAAGGCCCTGAACGGCATGGATTCGCTGCTGTCGATCGTGCAGATGCCGGCCGGCATCCCGGTCGCCACCTTTGCCATCGGCAATGCCGGCGCTTCCAACGCCGCGCTGTTTGCCGCCGCGATGCTGGCCAGTGACCAGCCGGCGATCGGCCAGGCGCTCGACGCGTTCCGCGCACGCCAGACCGAAGACGTGATGGCCCACGACGATCCGCGCCAATGAGCCTGACCGTCGGCATCCTGGGCGGCGGCCAGCTCGCCCGCATGATGGTACTGGCCGGTGCACCGCTGGGACTGCGCTTCGAACTGTACGACCCGGCGGCCGACGCCTGCAGCGGCCCGCTGGCGCCGCTCACCGTCGGTGCCTTCGATGACCGCCAGGCGCTGGCGGACTTTGCCGCCAAGGTCGACGTGGTCACCTTCGATTTCGAGAACGTGCCGGCCGACAGCGCGCAGTTCCTGGCCGACCGCGTGCCGGTCTATCCGCCGCCGGCCGCACTGGCCGTGGCCCAGGACCGGCTGAGCGAGAAGACCCTGTTCCAGCAGCTGGGCATTCCGCTGCCGGCCTTTGCCGACATCCGCAGCCGTGAGGAGCTGGCCGCGAAGGCCGCCGAGTTCGGTCTGCCGTGCATCCTCAAGACCCGCCGCCTCGGTTACGACGGCAAGGGTCAGTTCCGCCTGCGCAGCGAAGTCGACATCGATGCTGCGTGGGATGCGCTGGGTGCGCAGGTCGAGCGTACCGGTCTGATCCTGGAAGGCTTCGTGGCCTTCCAGCGTGAGGTCAGCGTGGTCGCCGTGCGCGGCCGTGATGGCAGCTTCGAGGCCTGGCCGGTCACCGGCAACTGGCATGTCGATGGCGTGCTGTCGGCCAGCGTGGCCCCGGCCGTGCTGTCCGACGCCGAGCAGCAGGCCGCGATCGGCTATGCCCGTCGCGTCGCCGAGCACCTGCAGTACGTCGGTGTGTTCGCGCTTGAGCTGTTCTGCCGTGATGGCGAGCTGCTGGCCAATGAGATGGCGCCGCGCGTGCACAACTCCGGCCACTGGACCATCGAAGGCAGCGAGACCTCGCAGTTCGAGAACCACCTGCGTGCCGTGCTGGGCCTGCCGCTGGGCAGCACCCGCATGCTCGGCCATGCCTGCATGCTGAACTGGCTGGGCGCGATGCCGGACCCGGCGCCGGTGCTGGCCCAGGCCAGCGGGCATTGGCATGACTATGGCAAGGAGCCGCGCGAAGGCCGCAAGGTGGGGCATGCCACGCTGCGCGATGATGATGCTGCTGCACTGGCCGACGCGCTGGACCAGGTGGGCCTGGAACTGGACCGACAGGCCCAGGTGGCACCGGCGGTGCACGCGCTGCGAAACCGCTGAACGCGGGTGTGCCGGCGTGCTGCCGGCACACCCCTGTATGGCTGCAACGGTGTGGCGCACCGGTGCAGCCATCGGCGCAACATTCCCGGTGGTAGCGTGGAGCTCCTTTCAGAGGAGTCACGACCATGCTCGACTGGAATGCCTACCGCAAGGAACTGAAGGGCCGCATCGGCGAGATCGGCAAGCTCTCGCCGGATACGGTCAAGGGCTATGCCACGCTGGCCAATGCGGGCGCGCAGACCAACCATCTTGATGCCAAGACCCGCGAGCTGATCGCGCTGGCGGTGGCGGTGACCACCCGCTGTGACGGCTGCATCACCGTGCACGTGGACGCGGCGCTGAAGCATGGCGCCAGCCGCGAGGAAATCGCCGAGGCGCTCGGTGTGGCGGTGTCGCTCAATGCCGGCGCGGCGCTGGTGTATTCGGCACGGGTCATGGACGCCGTGGCCGCGCACGAGAACGCGTGAAGCTCTGTTCTGTTTCCCGGTAGTGCCGGCCGCTGGCCGGCAGATTAGCCATCTCTGTACACCGATGGGGATGCCGGCCAGCGGCCGGCACTACCCCGTGGCCGAGCCCCCTCAGCGCAGCTGGCTCTCGGCGAATTCCCAGTTGACCATCTGCCAGAACGCGTCCAGATAGCGCGCGCGATCATTCTGGTAGTCGGTGTAGTAGGCGTGTTCCCAGACGTCGCAGCACAGCAGTGGCGTGCTCTCGCCGGTCAGCGGGGTGCCGGCATTGCGGGTGGCCTGCAGGCCCAGCTGCCCGCCCGGATGCTGCACCAGCCACACCCAGCCCGAGCCGAACAGGCCCAGTGCGGTGCGGTTGAACTCCTCGCGCAGGCGCTGCACGTCGCCGAACTGGCGCTTGACCAGCTCGCCCAGCCGCCCCTGCGGCTCACCGCCGCCGCGCGGACGCAGGCACTGCCAGTAGAAGCCGTGATTCCAGGCCTGGGCGGCAGCATCGAACAGCTTGCCCTGGGCGTGACGGACGATCTCTTCCAGTGACGCTTCTTCCCACTCGGTGCCGAGGATGCCGGCATTGACCGCATCCACGTAGGCGCGGTGATGGCGGCCGTGGTGCAGCTCCAGGGTCTGTGCGGACAGATGCGGCTGCAGGGAGCCGGGAAGGTAGGGAAGGGCAGGCAATTCGACAGGCATGGACAGGTTCGTGGCCAGAGGGGCGGCGGCAGCCGGTTCCATCGGCTTACAATGGCGGCTACCGTGGGCAGTCTAGCCGACCACCGCGGTCGGTTTGTCCGGCGAAGCAAGGAGTGAGGTTGTGGCGGTAATGCAGCAAATCCAGGCCGAGGTCGATCGTTACCCGCTCGTGCTGTTCATGAAGGGCACCCCGCAATACCCGATGTGCGGCTTCTCAAGCCGCGCCGTACAGGCGTTGATGGCGGCCGGCGCTGTCACCCTGCGCACCGTCAACGTGCTGGAAGAACCCGAGATCCGCGCCAACCTGCCGCGATTCTCCAACCTGCCGACGTTCCCGCAGCTGTTCATCAATGGTGAGTTGATCGGCGGCTGCGACATCGTGCTGGAGCTGTTCGAAGCCGGCGAGCTCAAGCGCATCGTCGAAGAGGCAACCCAGGGATGAGCGCCTGGCCATCGACGTCACCGACCGACGGGGCGCTCGATGGCCGCCCGTTGCAGGATCGCGTGGTGCTGGTCGCCGGCGCTGGTGGCGGATTGGGCAGTGCAGCGGCAGTGGCCGCTGCGGCTGCCGGGGCCACCGTGGTCCTGCTGGGCCGCAAGCCGCGCCGCCTGGACCGTGTCTACGCCCAGGTCCAGGCTGTCGGCCCGGAACCCCTGCTGTACCCGTTGGACCTGGAAGGCGCAGGCCCCGACGACTATGCCGAACTGGCCCAGGCCCTGCAGCGCGAGCTCGGGCGGCTGGACGGTCTGCTGGTCTGTGCCGCCCATTTCCCGGGCCTGACTCCGTTTGAACTGGCCGACCCGGCCAGTTTCGCCCGCGCGGTGCACGTGACCCTGACCGCGCCGGCCTGGCTGGCCCAGGCCTGCCTGCCGCTGCTGCGGCAGCGCGAGGATGCGGCGATGGTGTTTGCAGTGGATGCGCCCGAGCGGGTCGGACAGGCCTATTGGGGGGGGTATGGCGTGGCCCAGCATGGCCTGCGCGGCCTGATCACCAGCCTGCACGACGAACTTGGCCGCAGCCCGGTACGGGTCAGTGGCCTGTACCCCGGCCCGCTGCGCACGGCGCTGCGCGCCCGTGCCTATTCCGTCGACCAGGACCCGGCCGCCCAAGGCCCGGAGGCCGCCGCCGCTGCGGCCGTGACCCTGCTGTCCAGCGCCGGGCATGCCTGGCGGGGCCGGATTCTCGACGCCAGTGAGGCGCCTCTGTCGGAATGAGGCCGGGGGAAAGGCGGAGTGAAGAACCCGTCACGATTGCGTTGCGATCCGGTGCCGTTTGTCGCACAACCGTCACATTGATGGCGTAGCGTGTTAATCTAGTGTTAACCGTTATGGCTGCCTTCAGCCAAGCGGTAGGGAACCCCAGATAACTCTCCGACCAGCCACCCGCAGGGCTGTTTGGATGCGCTTTTTTTCCGCCATCGCCAACTCGCATCGAGGCTACCGAAAAATGACCCACCCACTCCGGATGTCCAAGCTTACCCTTGGTCTCGTGGCCGCACTCGCCGCCGCTCCCGCCTTCGCCCAGAGCACCTCTGCCGGTGTCGGCGGCCAGGTGATGTCCGCCGCAGGCCAGCCGGTCGCCGGCGCTGAAGTCACCATCACCCACACCGAGTCGGGCACTGTTTCGCGTGCCACCACCGATGCGTCGGGTCGATACAACGCGCGCGGCCTGCGCGTGGGTGGTCCGTACACCATCACCATCACCAAGTCCGGTGAAGGCACCAAGACCGAAGAGGGTGTCTTCCTGAACCTGAATCAGGTCAACACCGTCAACGCCAGCCTGGGCGGTGATCTGGCTGCCACCAACCTGGACGCGGTGAACGTCGTCGCCACCGCGGGCGGCCTGGACCTGTTCAGCGCCAACAAGATGGGCACCGGCACCAACGTGACCCGCGAAACGATGGACGCGTTGCCGTCGGCCAACCGTAACATCCAGGACTACATCCGCCTGGACCCGCGCATCTCGCAGGTCAGCAAGGCTGACGGCGCGATCTCGGCCGGTGGCCAGAACACCCGTTACAACGCCATCCGCATCGACGGCATCAGCGCCTCCGATCCGTTTGGCCTGGGCTCCAACAACCTGCCGACCGAGCGTCAGCCGGTGTCGATGGACGCCATCCAGGAAATCAACATCGACCTGGCCAACTACGACACCACCATTGCTGGTGGCACCGGTGCGGTGATCAACGCCGTGACCAAGTCGGGTACCAATGAGTTCCACGGTACCGTGTACGGCTCGTACCGCGACAAGGACATGATCCGTTCGCGCCTGGAAGGTGACACGTCCGACTTCAATGGCTTCAAGGACGAGAAGACCTACGGCATGACCCTGGGTGGTCCGATCCTCAAGGACAAGCTGTTCTTCTTCACCAACTACGAAAAGTATGAGCGTAGCGGCGGCGGCGTGAGCCTCGGCGACAGCCCCTACAACAAGCCGAACGGCATCAGCGACGCCGACATCGCCCGCGTCCAGAAGCGCATGTCCGATCTGGGTTACCCGGTCGGTGGCATCGGCGCGCTGGACAACAAGACGACGATCGAAGAGTACGCGATCAAGCTCGACTGGAACATCAACGAGAACCACCGTGCGGCCCTGCGCTACAACAAGATGAAGCAGGACGTCGTCCGCTTCCCGCAGGTCAACACCAGCGCCATCTCGCTGAGCGACTTCTGGTACACCCAGCCGACCGAATACGAAACCTGGATGGGTGAACTGTTCAGCGACTGGTCCGAGAACTTCTCGACCGAGTTCAAGGTTTCGCACAAGGACTACTCGTCCAACCGCGTGGCTGCCTCGCACCTGCCGCAGATCCGCGTGCGCTTCGGCAATAACTCGCTGTACCTGGGTACCGAGCAGAACACCCATACCAATATCGTTGAGTCGAAGGAGCTGAGCGCCTTTGGTGCCGGTACCTGGTACATCGGTGACCACACCGTCAAGTTCGGTTTCGATTACACCGACAACGACCTGATGAACTTCTACGGCCGTAATCTGTACGGCGCGTACGAATTCGCCAGCCTCGATGCGTTCGAATCCGGTACCCCGTCGGCGTACCAGGTGCGCGTCCCGCGTGCTGGCGGCAGCGTTAACGACATTCCGGCCAAGTTCCACCTGAAGAACACCGGCCTGTTCATCCAGGACACCTGGGCGATCAACTACAACCTGAGCCTGATGTTCGGCGTCCGTATCGACATGCCGGACTTCAGCACCCAGCGCCTGTATAACCCGCGCATCGAGCAGCTGTACGGCTTCAACAACACCCAGCTGGTCGACAAGAAGCTGTTCCAGCCGCGCGTTGGCTTCAACTACACCTTCGATAGCGACCGTCCGACCCAGCTGCGCGGTGGCGTGGGCCTGTTCGGCGGTGCTGCACCGAACGTGTGGCTGGCGGGTGCCTACCAGAACACCGGTCTGAACTATTCCGAGTACAACCTGACCCGCAACCCGGGTGGCTTCAGCTTCGACGCCGACAACCCGTTCATCCCGAACCCGTCGCTGGCTTCGGCTCGCCAGAACGTCGACCTGATCGCTCCGGGCACCCGCCTGCCGTCGGTCTGGAAGGCCAACCTGGCCTTCGACCACGAGCTGCCGTGGTATGGCATCGTCGCATCGGCTGAAGTGCTGTTCACCAAGGTCAAGGATGGTCTGTACTTCGACCGTCTGGACGTCATGACCCCGAATGCCAAGCGTTCGGTCGGCCAGGATGGTCGTGCGCTGTACTGGAACGACTACGGCATGAACGGTGCCAACGCAGGCCCGAACGGCATGCAGGCTGGCCAGAAGAACGGTCGTGCCTGTGCGGCGACCGATCTGACCTGCCCGGGTGACCGCGTCAACCGTCCGGGTGACATCGGTGACGTGATCCTGCTGCGCAATACCGACAAGGGTCGTGGTTCGCAGGCTACCTTCTCGCTGGCCAAGCCGCTGACCGAGAACTGGGGCTGGTCGCTGGGTTACACCTATACCCAGTCCAAGGAAGTGAGCCCGCTGTCCAGCTCGCAGAACACCTCGAACTGGAACAACACGCTGAGCCTGAACGCCAACGACAACGTTGCGTACAACTCGCGCTACGCGATCAAGGACCGCATCACCGGCACCCTGGAGTGGAAGCACAACTTCTTCGGTGACAACGCCACCCGCGTCGGCCTGTTCTACGAAGGCCGCTCGGGCCGTCCGTACAGCTACGTCTACTACAACGACGTGAACGGTGACGGTGCCGGTACCAACGACCTGTTCTACGTGCCGAAGGGCCCGGGTGACGTGATCTTCACCGGCGGTGCCGACATGGAGAAGAAGTTCTTCGATTGGCTGGCGCAGAATCCGGAGCTCGATGCCTACCGTGGCAGCGTGGTCCCGGCCAACGCGCACCGCGCCAAGTGGGTCAACAGCTTCGACGTCCGTATCAGCCAGGAGTTCCCGGGCTTCGTGAAGGGTCACAAGGGTGAAGTCGCCCTGGACATCATGAATGTCGGCAACCTGCTGAACAAGAAGTGGGGCCTGATCGACGACTACGGCTTCTACGCCACCCGTCGCGTTGCCAACTACTCGGGTATCGACCCGGCTACTGGCAAGTACCTCTACAACTTCACTGGCCGTACCGACAATTCCTCGATCCAGGAAAACAACAACGACAAGGGCAACACCGCCGTGTCGCGTTGGTCGATGCAGCTGACCGTGAAGTACAAGTTCTGATCCATCAGAGCCTGAAGCAGTAAGTGAAAACGGCCGGGGAAACCCGGCCGTTTTCCGTTCAGTCGAAAGTCCTTGCAGGTCACCTGGCATCGGCGTAGCATCCAGAAATGTGCGCGGTGCCAACGCCGCCGATGCGGTCCCGGACAGGCGAACGCGGGAAGCACACATCCAACGGTCGGGCTTCCCGGCCGTTTTGCTTTTTAAGGGGGCGGCAGTACAGTCGGAAACCTTGAAGGAAGCGAAAAATTGGACATGACCACGAACGAAAAATCAGCCCGTGCACTGCCGGTGCAGGACGCGCGGATCTACCCGCGCGGCGGGCTGGATGTGCTGTCGCGAGCCGAAGTGGCACGCCTGCGCGATGCCTCTGCCGGCGGCATGCATGAGCTGCTGCGCCGCTGCGCGCTGGCCGTGCTGACCAGCGGCAGTGCCTCTGACGATCCGCGCGCGGCGCGCGATCTGTATCCCGATTTCGACATCCAGGTGGCGCAGCAGGATCGCGGCGTGCGCATCGACCTGGTCAATGCACCGGCGATGGCTTTTGTCGATGGCGAAATCATCCGCGGCGTCGCCGAACTGCTGTTCGCCGTGGTGCGCGACCTGGCCTATATGGCCATCGAGATGGGCCCGGCCTACGCGGCCGAGCTGGAGTCGTCCGAGGGCATCACCAACGCAGTGTTCGGCCTGCTGCGCAATGCGCGCATCCTCAACCCGGGCGACCCGAACCTGGTGGTGTGCTGGGGCGGCCACTCGATCTCGCGCGACGAGTACCTGTACACCAAGCAGGTGGGTTATGAGCTGGGCCTGCGCGGCCTCGACATCTGCACCGGCTGCGGCCCAGGCGCGATGAAGGGCCCGATGAAGGGCGCCACCATTGCCCACGCCAAGCAGCGCCGCACCGTGACGCGCTACATCGGCCTGACCGAGCCGGGCATCATCGCCGCCGAGTCGCCGAACCCGATCGTCAACCACCTGGTGATCATGCCGGACATCGAGAAGCGCCTTGAGGCCTTCGTCCGCATCGGCCACGGCATCATCGTGTTCGCCGGTGGCGTCGGCACCGCCGAGGAAATCCTGTACCTGCTCGGCATCTTGCTGCGCGAGGAAAACAAGGACCTGCCGTTCCCGCTGATCCTGACCGGCCCGACCGTGGCGGCGCCGTACTTCGAGCAGATCGATCGCTTCATCCGCCTGACCCTGGGCGATGCTGCAGCCGAGCGCTACGAGATCATCATCGGCGACCCGGTGGCGGTGGCCAAGAAGATGGCCAACGGTATCAAGCGCGTTCGCGAGCATCGCCTGGCACAGAAGGACTCGTTCTTCTTCAACTGGTCGATCGAGATTCCGTGGGAGTACCAGCAGCCGTTCGTGCCGACCCACGAGGCAATGGCCGCGCTGGACCTGCACCACGGGCGTGCGCCGCACGCGCTGGCAGCCGACCTGCGCCGGGCGTTCTCGGGCATCGTCGCCGGTAACGTGAAGGAGGACGGCATGCGCCGCATCGAGCAGTTCGGGCCGTTCCAGATCCATGGCGACCCGGACATGATGCAAGCCCTGGACGCATTGCTGCGCGCCTTCGTCGAGCAGCGTCGGATGAAGATCTCCGGCGAATACCAGCCCTGCTACCAGGTGCTGGCCTGAGCCTGCGCCGGCGCGATGGGGATCGCGCCGGGGCGGGCAGGGGAGGGCGGGTCGTCAAGGCTTTGACGCCCGTCGCCCCGGATTGACCGTTCATCCTGCCGCCGCTTGCCGGTGGCAGGACGATGGCCCATCGTGGCCATCAACACGCTGGGGAGCGTCCAATGTCTTTGCGCCGGCCAAACGGCTTCACACTGGTTGAACTGATGGTGGCGCTGATCGTGCTGGCAGTGCTGGCCACCATTGCGTTTCCCAGCTTCCAGAGCACGATCCGCTCCAATCGGGTCGTCTCTGCCCACAATGAACTGATCGGCCTGCTCAACCTTGCGCGCAGTGATGCCATACGCAACAACCGCGGCGGCGGCGTGTGCGGCAGCAGCGATGGCACGCGCTGCGACGGAAAGTGGGACAAGGGCATGATGGCCTTCAGCGATACCTCCGGCAACGGCGATTTCGACAATGGCGAAACCGTGCTGCGTTTCAACCAGATCAACCCAGGCCTGGTCGTGGCCGGGCCGCAGACGCTGGTGGCCTTCGATGCGCGCGGCCGTCGCCGTGCGGCAGGCGATCAGGTCATTACCCTGCGCCCCGACAAGTGTGGCAAGGATCCGATGATGAGCACGATCACCATCAATGCCTCGGGCCAGGTCAACAGTACGAAGGGGCCTTGCCCATGAAGCATCCGTCATTCCATGCCGCGCGCCAGCAGGGGGGCTTCAGCCTGCTGGAGGTACTCATTGCGATCGTGGTCCTGGCGTTTGGCCTGCTCGGCTTCGCGCTGCTGCAGACCATGAACGTGCGCTACGTGCAGAGTGCGAATTACCGTACCCAGGCGACCAATCTGGCCTATGACCTGACCGAGCAGATGCGCAGCAACCGCTACCAGTCGGCCTGGTACGCCAATGCGAGTTTCACCTCGGGGAGCCGGACCGCCGCCGGGGTCTGTGCGCCGACCACCGCGGCCGTCAGCATCGCGCAGAACATCACCGACTGGCAGTGCCGGGTGGTCAAGGCGCTCGGTGACAACGCCGCAGCCACCGTGACCGTCAACAACGGTGTGGCGACCGTGGCCATCAGCTGGGCCGATGAACGCTGGAACCCGAAAAGCCCGGATACGCCGACCACCTTCGCCCTGCAGACCCAGCTATGAATGCATCGCTTTCCACGTCCGCCCGGCAGGCGGGTCTGTCGCTGATCGAGTTGATGATCGCCATGGTCATCGGCCTGGTGCTGATGCTGGGGGTCATCCAGATCTTCATCGCTTCCCAGTCAGCATCGCGGTTGTCCGAAGGTGTTGCGCGTGCACAGGAAAACGGTCGGTTCGCGCTGGACTTCCTCGAGCGTGACATCCGCATGGCCGGCCATCTGGGCTGCGTCAATGACCAGGCACACGTGACGAAGGGGCAGGGAGAGCCGCATTACAATCTCGGTGCGGTGTCCGGAAGCGGCAATCCGTTGGATTTCAGCGTGGCGGTGCAGGGCTATGAAGCACCTGATACCGGGCCGGGCACCCAGCTGGAGGTAGGCAAGGGTTCGCTCCCTGCCAACCTGCCGACCGCAATCGCCAAGCTTTCGCCGGCGCCGATGCCGGGCAGCGACATCCTGGTGCTGCGGTTCCTTGCTCCCGAGGGTGTGCCGGTACTGGCCGTGAATGGTTCGGTTCTGACCGTCGACGCCGCACGCTGGCAGCGACTGACCGAAGGCGGTGTCTCCGCTCCGACCCTGTTTGGTGTTTCCAGTTGTGATGCGGTGGACATCTTCAAGGGGACAACCGCCGCCGGAACCATCACGGCCACGGGGGTCAGCCTGTCGCGGCACGCACCGCAGCCTGCGCCGACGATGGTCTATCGCGCCGAATCACTGGTGTACTACGTGGGCCAGGGGGTGAGTGGTCCGGGGCTTCGCCGCGCCCGGGCGGATGCCAGTGGCGCCTACACCATCAATGAAGAACTGGTTGAAGGCATCGAGAACATGCAGTTGCTGTTCGGTCTGGATACCACTGCCAGCATCGCGCCGGGCTCATCACCGGTGGGCAACATCACGCGCCTGCAGACTGCTTCGACGGTCACCACCCAGACGGACGCGACCGGCGCCGGCCAGTGGCTGCGGGTCGGTCAGGTGCGCGTGGGCCTCATCGCGCGCAGCGCCTCACCGGCAAGCGCAGGCAAACCGACCGATGCGGCAGCCAAGCTGGGTGTGCTGGGGGTTACCTACAGCCAGGATGGTGTGACCGACGGGCGCTACCGGACCGCTTACGAAGTCAGCATCGCGCTGCGCAACCGACTGTACGGGAATTGATCATGAGCCGATCACCAACCATGCGTCACCGGGCCAACCGCCCGCCCATGCTGCCCCGGCGGCAGGAGGGAGCGGTGTTGTACGTGGCGCTGATCATGCTGCTGCTGCTGGCACTGATCGGCATCGCGGGCATGCAGGTCGCGGGCATGCAGGAGAAGATGGCCTCCAACTATCGCGCAGTGAATCGTTCCTTCCAGAACGCGGAAGGCGTGGTGCGCAATGCAGAGCGCGCGGCGGAGGCGATCGCCAACCGCACCGATGTGCCGACGGGCAGCGTGCTGGCGTCGGGCGATATCAGCTACGACTGCGAGGACCGTTTCGACCCCGTGCAGTGGGGGCGTTCGCAGGTGATTACCGCCGTGCCGAAAGTGAGCGTTCGCCGCATCGACAAGTGCGGTGGCCCGGGTGGCAACGCCCTGGATGAGGGGCAGGCCGATGACAGCGCGACGTACACCTACCAGATAACCGCGTTCGCGGCCGATGACCCTGCCAATGCAACGTCATCGTCGGTGATCGATACCATTTTCAAGCTTTGAGGGCGCGGCATGGCTACGCGTAGATTCAAGTGGATTGCAGCGGCGTCGGCCGTAGGGTTGGCCGGCCTGGGCGTGGTTGCCTACAACCTGACCGCAGCCCAGGCCCAGGGGTTGCTGGCACAGGCGCCGTTGAACAACCAGGTGCAGACGCCACCCGCGTTCATCATGGCGGTGGACGACTCGGGGTCGATGACCTTCCAGACCCAGTTCCCCGGGCAGGATGGTGCCGGCTGCGCGAGCGGCGGCAGCTTCTTCGATCGGAATGGCAATCTGAATGTGGGCGTCGGCACCTGCAACTACTACTACGTGCTGCCCGGCCCAGTCATCGGCAACGGCTACTATGCGATCCCGCAGCTGGATTCACTGGGATTTGCCCGCTCGCCTACCTACAACCCGACCTACTTCAATCCGGAGGTGAAGTATGAGCCTTGGATCGATGGCACGGGCAAGCCCTACGATGAAGCCAATCCGACGTCGACCCTGATTGATCCGCGAGGTTCGACAAGGGTGGCGTTGGCTGCCAACTATTTCAACGATACGTCGCGGATCCTGAGCGGCATGGTGATCCCGAAGGGGACCACCTACTACGATGGCTCGACCAAGACTGCCAAGCAGGACGTAACCTGGAGCGGGACGTCGAACATCTACGTCCAGTACTGGCCGGCGGCCTTCTTCCTGCCGTGGACGAACGACAAGGATCCCTACCCCCAGCGCGAAGACAAGGCTGGTGTGTATTCCGGTGTGACCCGGGTCAAGATCGACAATGCCTGTGGCAGTGGCTGTGCGATGTGGAAGTACACGATCACCGACAGCAATACCGATGCGCTGCAGAATTTCGCCAACTGGTACTCTTTCTACGGCAACCGCAACCGCGCGATGATCGCTGGCATGACCCGGTCGCTGGCAGGCATCAATAATCTGCGGGTCGGCTATTTCCGCATCAACGAGTACACCAGCTACAACAGCACAAGCAAGCGGCTGACGATGCGTGACCTCGCGCAGCCGGACGCCAAGCTAGCCCTGTATTCGGACATGATTGGACTCTCGGCGAAGAATGGCACCCCGAATCGCTGGGCTGTCGATGCCGCTGCACTGCAGTTCACCCGCACCGACAAGGACGCGCCGGTGAAGCTGGCCTGCCAGAAGAATGCGGTGATGCTGTTCACCGACGGCTTCAGCAACGGGGGAGGGCCGACCACCGCCAAGAACGCCGATGGCGGAATGGGCATTCCGTTCAGTGATTCCAACTTCAACACCATGGCGGACATCGTCAGCCAGTACTACGTCAATCAGGGCGGCAAGCCCCCGCTGCGCCCCGATCTGCAGGCGGGCCAGGTGCCTGTTGTGCAGGCCTGCAAGGCTGGAAATCCCGACAAGCGACTGGATTGCCAGACCAACCTGCACCTGAACTTCTATGGTGTCACGCTGGGTGCCCGGGGCACGCTGTTCAACCCGGACCTGGACCAGGATCCGTTCACCGACTCCTCGATCTACTCGAACTGGCCTGCCTCAACGGATGACAACCGCAGTACGGTTGACGACATCTGGCATGCCGCCGTCAATACCCGCGGTGAGTACATCAATGCCCGTACGCCGGCCGAGATCACCACGGCGATGCGTCGCGTGCTGTCGGCAGTGACCAGCGGTTCGTCTCCTTCCGGCGGTAAGGGCGCCAGTGGCGCACGCATCGGCGCGGGCTCGGTGTCGGTCGAACCGACCTATGAGATCGCCAACGAAGGTACAGACTGGTTCAGCCGCCTGACGGCCAGCAAGATTTCGGTGGACCCCAAGACCCGCGCAGTGGTCTATACGCCGATCTGGGAGGCCAGTGCGCAGCTTCCGACCGCCGAAATGCGCAACGTCTATTTCACCAAGAGCGGCGCCACCAGTCGTTTCAACGGTACCAACGTTTCGCTGGCCGATCTCTGCACCAAGTCGACCGAGCTCTATCCGGGCATGTCGCGCTGCAACCAGGCCGAACTGGAGAAGCTGGGTGCAACGGCGGACTCTGCCGTGAGGTATCTACTGGGCGACACTGCCGGGGAAAAGCGCAGTGGCGGCAAGCTGCGTGATCGAACCACCCGCCTGGGCGATATCGTCACATCCAGCCCCGTTGTCAGCGCGCCCTCGGACGACTACGGCTATCGGCGCCTGGCGGGCAACCTGGGCACCACCTACAACGCCTACCTGGCCAGCAAGGCCGAGCGCGCGCGCTACATGGTCTATGTCGGGGCCAATGACGGCATGCTGCATGGCTTCGATGGCGGCATGAACGCGAAGGGCGTGGTTACCGGCAATGGCGGCGCCGAGAGCTTCGGTTACATCCCGGCAACCGCGCTGGGGCATATGGGCAACCTGTTGTTCCCCTACAACGCTGCCGATCTCAACGACCAGAAGTTCG
Organism: Stenotrophomonas sp. WED208; assembly: GCF_040984485.1. Taxonomy (NCBI): domain Bacteria; kingdom Pseudomonadati; phylum Pseudomonadota; class Gammaproteobacteria; order Lysobacterales; family Lysobacteraceae; genus Stenotrophomonas; species Stenotrophomonas sp. WED208. Next base: position 3,044,472 of record NZ_JAZARB010000001.1, on the reverse strand, counting down.
ATCACCGCTACTACGTCGATGGCCAGATCAGCGTAGGCGATACCTACTACGGTGGCGACTGGCACACCACGCTGGTAGGCGCCTCGGGTGCAGGCGGACGCAGTGTTTTCGCGTTGGACGTTACTGCGGGCAACACCTTCAGCACGGCCAGCAAGCTGTGGGAAATCAGCGACCTGGACAACAGCCTGCCGGCCAACGTGCGCAACAACATCGGGCACGTGCTGGGCAAGCCGGTGATCGTGCCGGTACTGGGTGCCAACGGTGTACCGACCTGGAAGGCGATCTTCGGCAATGGCTACAACAGCCGCAGCCAGAAGGCCGTGCTGTTCGTGGTCGATATTGGTACGGGAACGCCGAACGTGACCATGATCGAGGCGGTTGAGACGTCGGGCGCGCCTGACGGCAACAATGGCCTGGGCAGTATCGTGGCCATCGACCGCTGGGGTGGCGACAAGCAGGACCAGCGCCGTCGCGATGGCTATACGGACACGGTGTACGGCACCGACCAGAAGGGGGCCGTGTGGAAGTTCGATCTGCGCAGCAGTGCGACGACGGCAGGCACGCCTGTGTTCACCACCCGCACCTACACCGACAACAACCGCACCCTGCGGCAGCCGATCACCGGCGGCATCACGGCCGGTAGCGGCCCGAATGGCGGTGTCATGCTGTTCTTCGGCAGTGGCAGCTTCTCCTTCATCGGTGACCAGGCCGATACGTCGGTGCAGAGCCTGTATGCAGTCAATGATCTGGCCAACGGCGCGGTATCGTCGACGTTGACCAGCGCCAGCCTGACCGGGGGCCAGGTGGTGACCAATGGTGACCAGCGCACCCTTGTTCGTAGTACGCCGCCCAATGGCAGTCTGGGGTGGTATGTGGACCTGCCTGCGGGTGAACGCTTTGTAGGCAACCCCTCATTGTCCGATGGCGTAGTGTTCATGCCGACCTATCTGCCGACACCCGGTGGTTCTGGTTGTTCTTCGTCGGGAACCAACTGGCTGTTCGGTCTGGAAGCGTTGAACGGTGGTGGGGCCTTCGGGCGCGCCCGGATCGGCTCGCCCGACGGCACCGCGATCAGCGATGGGGTTGCCGCACTGAAGACGGTGACGACCGGTACCAGTGGTGGGCCGGTGCGCGATGTCAAACCCGGAGCACTGCCGAGAGATGCACCCCCCGAACTCAACCCGGAGGGCGGTCCGCCGAAACCACCGGAGCCCGCATGCGTGTCGTTCCTGAAGAATGGCGACCAGTCTGTCTACATTCCCTATCCGTGTGGTCGCCAATCGTGGAGACAGATCCAGTGAGCAAGCGTTTCGTTTCGCGTCCCGCAAGGCGATCCATCCAGCAGGGCTTCACGCTGATCGAGTTGATGGCCGTGGTTGCGGTCATCGCGGTCCTGGCTGCCATCGCCTATCCCAGCTATTCCGAACACGTTCGCAAGTCGCATCGGGCCGCGGTCAAGGCGGAAATGGTCGAGTACGCACAGCGCGCCGAGCGGCATCACACGCAGAACAACAGCTACGCCTCGTTCACCTTCAGTGAGACGAGCTCGACCAAGATCAACTCGCCTCGTGAGGGCGGGTCGTCCATCTGGTATGAAGTGAGCATTGTGCCGACGGCATCGACGTTCACCATCACCGCGGTGCCCCAGGGCGGGCAGGCCAAGGACAGCTGCGGGACGTTGAGCATCAACCAGGCCGGCGTGAAGACGCCGGCGAACACCTCCAGCCAGACCTGCTGGTAGGGAGATCCGGCAAAGGCTTGCATGATCTGGAATGAGCATCTAGAATGCGCCTCCCCGCCCGAATAGCTCAGCCGGTTAGAGCACTTGACTGTTAATCAGGGGGTCGTTGGTTCGAGTCCAACTTCGGGCGCCAGATCCTGCAGAAGCCGCGAGAAATCGCGGCTTCTGCTTTTCTGCGTCAAGCGGCCTGCCAACTCAGAGTGGGCAGGGAGCGGGCACCTTCTGTCGTGTGGAGCGGGTTCGGCCGATATTGTTCACCACCACCGTACCGTGCAGGCGGGAGCCTGCGCAGATCTGGACGGTCAGCGTGCTGCCTGCGCTGCGGCCATCGGCCTGGAATCGTAGCCGGCGGCGTCCGCTGCTGATGCCGGCGCGTACCCCCGAAGCCTGCGTGCCTGGCTGGAATTGACGCCGGACAGCGACGTCTGCGGGGAACGCCGCGGGCTCGGTTTCAATCAGCCAGCCGCGGACCCAGTCGTCGCTGCACTCGATGCCGTCCTGGCTGGGACAGACGGTTACTGGTCGGCGGTGGGTAAGGGCGGTGGCGCGGGCGCTGTTGAACACCGATACCAGGCGCATGCGGACCATGTCGGCGTGCCAATGGTCGAGTTGCCGTGCCAAGGGGGGCAGTGCCAGCGAGCACAGGATCGCCAGTGCAGCCAGGGCTGCGACAAGCTCGATGAGGCTGAGACCGCATTGCTGCAGGCGGCGGATGGGAGGCATGGCAGCACGGTTCCAGGGATGGTCCCCAACGCTGCGCTTGCGCGTGGAATCCGTGCATCGGCCATCCATGGCCTGGCGGGTCCGAAAACCCCTCAGCGGGCCGTCACTCCATGCCCCGTATACTCACTACTCCCGGGAACTGGCACCACCATGAGCGACCGTTTTGAACTCGTCTCGCCGTACTCGCCGGCGGGCGACCAGCCCGATGCCATCGCGAAGCTGACCAGCAACTTCGAAGCGGGCATCGCCAAGCAGACGCTGCTGGGCGTGACCGGCTCGGGCAAGACCTACACCATCGCCAACGTCATCCAGAACGTGCAGAAGCCGACGCTGATCATGGCGCCGAACAAGACGCTGGCGGCGCAGCTGTATGGCGAGTTCAAGGCGTTCTTCCCGCACAACGCGGTGGAGTATTTCGTCAGCTACTACGATTACTACCAGCCGGAAGCCTACGTGCCCTCGTCGGACACCTTCATCGAGAAGGACAGTTCGATCAACGAGCACATCGAGCAGATGCGGCTGGCTGCGACCAAGACCCTGCTGTCGCGCCCGGACGCGATCGTGGTGGCAACGGTGTCGGCGATCTATGGCCTGGGTGCGCCGGAAGACTATCTGTCGCTGCGCCTGATCCTGTCCAAGGGCGAACGCATCGACCAGCGCGACCTGATCAACCATCTGACCCAGCTGCAGTACACGCGCAACGAGTACGAACTGCAGCGCGGTACGTTCCGCGTGCGCGGCGAAGTGATCGACGTGTTCCCGGCCGAGTCGGACAGCGAGGCGTTGCGCCTGGAGCTGTTTGATGGCGAGGTCGAGAAGATCACCCTGTTCGACCCGCTCACCGGCGAGACGCTGCGCAACATGCAGCGCTTCACGGTCTACCCGAAGACCCATTACGCCACCACGCGCGAGCGTGTGCTGGCGGCGATCGAGACGATCAAGGTCGAGCTGAAGGAGCGCCTGGAGCAGCTGTACGCGCAGAACAAGCTGGTGGAGGCGCAGCGCCTGGCGCAGCGCACCCAGTTCGATCTGGAAATGATGGCCGAGGTCGGCTACTGCAACGGCATCGAGAACTACTCCCGGCACCTGACCGGCAAGAACGCCGGCGAACCGCCGCCGACATTGTTCGATTACCTGCCAGCCGACGCGCTGCTGGTGATCGACGAATCGCACGTGACCATTCCGCAGATCGGTGCCATGTTCAAGGGCGACCGTTCGCGCAAGGAGACGCTGGTCGAGTTCGGGTTCCGGCTGCCCTCGGCGCTGGACAACCGGCCGTTGCGCTTCGAGGAGTGGGAAGAGCGCTGCCCGCGCAGCATCTATGTGTCGGCCACGCCAGGCCCCTATGAGTACCGCGAGGCCGGTGACGAGATCACCGAACTGGTCGTGCGTCCCACCGGCCTGATCGACCCGGTGGTGGAGATCCGCCCGGTGGGCACCCAGGTTGACGACCTGATGAGCGAAGCCAACGCGCGCATCAAGGCCGGTGACCGTGTGCTGGTCACGACGCTGACCAAGCGCATGGCCGAGAACCTCACCGAATACCTGACCGAACACGGCATCCGCGTGCGCTACCTGCACTCGGACGTCGACACGGTCGAGCGCGTGGAGATCATCCGCGACCTTCGCCTGGGCAAGTTCGATGTGCTGGTGGGCATCAACCTGCTGCGCGAGGGCCTGGACATGCCCGAAGTGTCACTGGTGGCGATCCTGGATGCCGACAAGGAGGGCTTCCTGCGCTCGACCGGTTCGCTGATCCAGACCATCGGTCGTGCCGCCCGCAACGTGCGTGGCAAGGCGATCCTGTATGCGGACAAGATCACCCGTTCAATGCAGGCGGCGATCGACGAGACCGACCGTCGTCGCGCCAAGCAGGTCGAGTACAACGAGCAGCACGGCATCGTGCCGCGCTCGGTGGCGCGTCCGATCACCGATGTACTGGAAGGTGCGCGCTCGGATGCGGCCGAGAAGGAAGCAAAGAAGGGCAAGGGCAAGGGCAGGCCTGGCGTTGCCGAGGAAGGGAGTGACTATCGATCGCTCAGCCCGGCCCAGCTGGCGTCCCGTCTCAAGACGCTGGAGCAGCAGATGTACCAGCACGCCAAGGACCTGGAATTCGAGGATGCCGCCCGCGTGCGTGACCAGATCCGGCAGCTGAAGGAAGCGAGTCTGGGCTGAACGCGGCGGTGCAGCATCTTCTTCACAAAAGTGTTGCGCTTCACGGCCGGCATCCGTAATATACGCGGCCTGCACCGACGCAATCGCGGACGTTCAGAAGCAAAAACGGGCGGTTAGCTCAGCGGTAGAGCACTACCTTGACATGGTAGGGGTCACAGGTTCGAACCCTGTACCGCCCACCACGAAGTCCCTGGAAGGGGGCTGTCGTGAACTGCAAAGCCCGGCCCTGGCGCCGGGTTTTTACGTAGCAAGGCCAGCTTTCGGGCGGCAAGAACAAGATGGGCGGTTAGCTCAGCGGTAGAGCACTACCTTGACATGGTAGGGGTCACAGGTTCGAACCCTGTACCGCCCACCACCTGGCTCCCGGCATTGCCGGTGCAGCGGTGGATCACGATGGAAGCCGGCCCTGGGCCGGCTTTTTTCGTTTGCGCCAGTGGGCTGAAGCCAGCCGTCAGCGTTGGGCGACCCATTCGTCGATGCTGATCATGCGCTGCAGCCGCCAGTGCCCATCCACGCGTTCCCAGACCTGCGCGAAGCGCGTCGAGCCGGTATGCCGCTGCGGGGCGTCGGCCTGCAGGGGCTGGTTGCCCACGCGCAGTACGCGATCCTGGCGCAGCCGGTACAGCTGCAGGGTTGCCGGGTCCGCTTTCCGATCCAGCATCGGTGATGTTTCTGCCTGCCCAGCGTCGGCCTGCAGGATCTGGCTGCGCAGGGGGGCATCCCCGGCGTCGGTATCGCGGCCGAACAGACCAGCGCACAGCAGCAGCAGGGCAAGCATCGGCATGGCACGGTGCTCCGGAGAAGGGAGTCCAGCGTGGCACTGCCCCCTGCAGTGTGAAACCGGTATGCGACGAAAGCCGGTAAAGCGCGCGCCAAGACGCTCGGGGAAGGATGAATCCGGGGCCGGAAGTGCCGGGCCGCCCCTGGGGGCGACCCGGCGCGGTGCCCCATGTGCGGGTGGGCACCGATCATCGCCGCAGGACTGGATCAGCGCTGCGGCGCCTGCAGCAGGTCAGCGGGACCGACCTGTGGCGCGGCTTCGATTACAGCGGATCACAGCACAGCACCTGGCCAGGCTTGCCCGAGTTGCCGAACGGGCAGCTCGGATGCGGTTCGCAACCGGGCGCATAGCCGGTCTTGGGGGCGACGGCGAAGGCCTGGCTGGCACCGAAGGCCATGGCCGCGACAACGACGATACCGGCGACGGACGAAAGCACTTTCTTTCCGATCATGTGTATCTCCTTGGTTGGCGTTGTGGTGTTGCAGTTGCCGAAGGCACCGGAGTGCCGGTTGTGGCGCGGATGCGGTGAACGATGACGTGCGCGCCGATGTGGCGCGCGGCATATCAGGGCAGGGCGGGGGCTGGCGCCAGTGAGTTCATGGCGGCGCGCACCACCTGCTCATCGAGCTGGCCTACATGCTTGTAGGTCACGCTGCCATCGGGGGCCAGCACCATCAGCATCGGCGTGACCGTGGCGCGGTAGCGCCTGGACGCATCGCCTTCGCTGTCGATGGCGATCGGAAACTGCAATGCATGCCTTCCGGCGTAGTCGGCCAGTTGGTCGTAAGGGGGCAGTCCCACACCGATCAGTTCACCGCGGCCGCGCGCCGCTGCGATCTGTTGCAGCTGCGGCATCGAGGCCAGGCAGTAGCGGCAGGTGGTGGAAAAGAAGTACAGGATCTGAGGTACGTCGCGCGCGCCGCCGATATCGACGTGGGTGTGCCGGGTCGTGCGCAGCGCCAGTGCGTCCGGGCGGCTGCCCAGGTCGAGGCCGTGCGCTTCCAGCCGCATGTTCTGCAGTTGGGCAGCCATCTGCGCGTTGATCTGCCGGAGCTGGTGGTTCTGCCATCCCAGCACGACGATCAGTGCCGACAGCAGCAGAGCGACAACGGGGAACAGGACGCGCTTGAGCATCGATCATCCTTGAACACAGCGTTGGGCCGAACATACCCGATCGGGCGCGCGGGTTGTTAAGGCGATGTTGCCCGCACGTCCGCAGAGGCGCCGCCTGTACTAGAGTGTTGCCTGCGCGGTCAGGCACGCGCACCCTGCAACCATTACCAGGATCAAACACCGATGAGCGAGCATGTTCCGGTTTCCCGGCCCAATCCCTTCCTCGAACTGCTGTTCGGCGGCAACATGCTGGAGGGTACCTTCAAGGCGGTGATCTGGGTGGCCCTGCTGGCGGCAGTGCTGGCGTGGACCACGTTCCGCTGAGTCTTTCCGCTGCCGCGCAGCACTGGCCGCGTTGCTGGCCTGCGCTCAGGCGCTGAAGGCCTGGCGCAGGCTGCGCAGGGTGGCCTGGCGATGTTCCTTCGCGCTCGCCTCGCCCATTTCCAGTTCCTGCAGGCGCAGCCCGACCAGGGTCATCGACAGCGCGTAGCCGCGTGCCGCGTCGGCGACGCGCGAAAGCCCGAGGGCGCGGCGGGCCAGTGCATTCACGTGCTCCAGATCGGGCATCAGGCCCAGGTAGACACGTTCGGCGCTGTCCAGGTCGGGAGCGCGCAGGATCGCGTGGGCTTCGGGAGTGGGGGAGACGGAGGCCATGGGGGGGTCCTTGTCCGTTGCGGGCGCTCGATCAGAACGAGCGCATCAGGGAAACGAAGGCCGACGTCTGCGTACCGCGACGGGCCATCGGGCTGTCCTTTACTGCATCGCCGAACCACTGGTTGGCGACCACACCGGTCGCGCGCCACTTGGTGCCCAAGGGCGTGCCGACTGCGATCTGCAGGCTCGGTGATGTCGCGCTGCCCGGGTTGTAGGCGGCAAGTCCCGAGCGCAGCGCTTCTTCGTCGGTGATGCCGTAGTAGTAGTCGAGCAGGCGCGCACTGGAGTGCACCACGCCGACCTTGGGCACCCAGGTGAAGCGACCGGCCTGGATCGGATAGCTGTAGTGCAGGCGCGACTCCATGCCACCTCCGTGCCCGGTGACCTCGCGCATCACACTGGCCTCGACGATGCCCCAGTCGGCGCTGTACTCGCCGTTGATGCCGGCCATGGCAGACATCTGCCGGCTGTGCAGGCGACGCAGCTGGGGATCGTTCACGTCGTCGGTCTTGAAGCGCAGCGTGTAGGGCGTGACCGCGGCCGACAGGCGCAGGCCCTGGCCCTGGCCCTTGTACAGGTACATGCCCAGCGAGCCCGGGCTGGCGAAGAAGCGCTCGCCCTGCCAGGCAATGGAGGGGACGACCAGCGGCTTGACGTCGTAGTGGGCATACGCACCCGAGGTCGCGCCGGCACTGATACCGGCCTGCACACCCGGGTTGCGGTCGGCAGCGTGGGTGATCAACGGAAGGCCGATGGCAGCGGTGAACAGCAGCGGGCGCAGCAGAGTCGGGGACAGCGACGGCATCGATCAGCCACTTTGCGGGGGATGGCTGTGCATGGTGCGGGCTCAACATTGTCAGAACATTGCGCTTGGACAATCCGCAGGCGAAGGCGCCCAAACCCGGCGCCAGGCACTATGATCGGCACCGTTTCCGGTAGCCGAGCCTCTGATGCGCATCCTCCTGGTCGAAGACGATCCTGATCTGTCCCGTGCCCTGCAATCGGGGCTGGAGCGGCAGGGCGTGGTGGCCGATGTGGTCGGCAGCCTGGCGGAGGCGGCCATCGCACTGCGCGAACCGGTGCACCAGTTGATGCTGCTCGACCGGCAGCTGCCCGATGGCGACGGCGCCGGTTTCGTTGCCACTGCGCGGGCGCTGCGCCCCAACCTGGCGGTGATCATGCTGACCGCCAAGGGCACGCTGTCGGACAAGGTCGAGGGGCTGGACGTCGGTGCCGATGACTACCTGGTCAAGCCGGTCGCGATCGAGGAACTGATGGCGCGGATCCGCGCAGTTTCGCGGCGGCCCTCGGCGATGGTAACGCCGAGCCTGCATCTGGGACGGCTGGAATTCGACTTCGAATCGCTGCAGGCGCAGGTGGAAGGCCAGCCGCTGGCGCTGCCCCGACGCCAGGTGCTGGTGCTGCAGGCGCTGGCGATGCGCCAGGGACGCACGGTCACCCGCAGCGCACTGGAGGCGGCGGTGTACGGTTTTGATGATGAGATCCAGTCAAATGCGCTCGATGCGCACATTTCCAAGCTGCGCAAGGCGCTGCAGCAGGCCGGCGCCGGTGTGGAGATCCATGTGATCCGTGGCGTCGGCTACCTGCTGGCGGAGGCCTGAGATGGCGCGTCCGACACGTCCGATCCGCTCCATCACGCTTGGGCTGGCCTGGCGATTGTTCCTGGCCCAGGCGTTCACCGTGCTGTTCGCGGTGGTCGCGCTGATCCTGACCTGGGGTGACAAGGATTCCTGGGGCATGGACATGTTCATGGCTGAAGCCGTGGCCAAGGCCGTGCACAGTGAGGGCGGGCGGCTGGTGCTGGATGAAGCACGCTGGCACAAGCTGGACGCGGGCGCGGGTGGCAACCTCTGGTTCGCGGCGGTCGATGACAAGGGCATGTGGCTGGAACGCGGCACCATTCCGGCAATCCACGCGCCGCTGCTGGCGAGGCTGCCGACGCTGGGGGCCACCGAACTCGGCTCACTGGTGCCGCCGTACCTCGACGTGGCGCGGGTGATGATCCGCAACGAGGACGGCCGCCGCATCACGGTGATGGTCGGGGGGGCGCCGAAGGGCGGGCTGCTGGATGGCGCGCTGATGGTGCTGCGCCTGATCGGCCTGTGGTTCTTCCTGCCGTTGATCGTGGTCACGCTGCTGGTGATGCCGACGGTGATCCACCGTGCGATGCGTGGCGTGCGCCGGTCCGCCCAGCAGGCCAAGGAGCTGGACATCGGCCAGCCCGGCGCGCGGCTGGACGCGCAGCTGGTGTCGACCGAGGTCGCGCCGCTGGTGGAAGCCTTCAACGATGCCATCGACAAGGTGCAGCAGGGCTATGCGGCGCGTGACAAGTTCCTTGCCGACGCCGCGCATGAGCTGCGGGTACCGATCGCGGTGGTGCAGGCGCGCCTGTCGCAGTTGCCGCAGGGCGAGCTCAAGTCGCAGCTGCTGACCGACGTCGCACGCCTCGGCAACGTGGCCGAGCACCTGCTGGATCTGCAGCGGCTTGATCGCAATGTCGGCGCGTTGCAGCGGCTGGACCTGGCGCTGCTGGTGCGTGAGGCGGCTGCCGATCTTGCCCCCCTGGTGGTCGGTGCCGGCTATGGCTTCGAAGTGGACGCCCCGGAGGCCCCGGTGTGGATCCACGGCGACAGCCTGGCGCTGGGGCGGGTGATCGCCAACCTGGTGCACAACGCCATCGTCCATGGCGGCGGGCGCGGCACCATCTGCGTGCGCCTGGACGCCCGTGGCCTGCTGGAAGTCAGCGATCAGGGCGCCGGTATTCCGGTCGGAGACCGCGAGGCCATCTTCGAGCCCTTCCATCGCCTGCGCGCGGCGGGCAGCGGCAGTGGCCTGGGCCTGCACCTGGTGAAGGAAATCGTGCAGCACCACGGCGGTTCGGTCAGTGTCGGCGAGGCGGCCGGCGGCGGTGCCAGCTTCCGGGTCAACTTCCATCGCGGTACCGTCCGGCGCTGACATCCGCGCAGGGGAATTCCCGATAGGCAGCCTGATGCGCGCGACGGCAGGCTGTGCGGGTGATTTCCGAACGCGCTGCTTCACCACTGTCCGGCGTCGGTTGTGCCGCCGGGCTGGTACTGGGTGCATTGGCCTGCGTGCAGATGCCGATGCTGCTGCCACTCTGGCTGTGCGCACCGCTGGCGGTTGCCGGTGCCGTGGGCTGGCTGTGGCGCTGGCGTGGCCGAGCGTGGGCCGCCGCCCTGTTCGGGCTGGCGTGGGCGACGCTGCACGGCCATTGGGCCCTGCACAATCCGCTTCCACCCGGTGCGCCGCCGCAGGAGGTGCGGGTCCAGGGAAGAGTGGCCGACCTTCCACGGAACGGCCCCGGCTACACGCGTTTCGTGTTGCACGTTGACGAGGCTGCGGCGCTGCCATCGCTGCGTGGCAGGCGCCTGCAGGTCACCTGGAACGACCCGTGGCGCGGCCCGTCGCCACGCGCTGGCGAAGCTGGCCGGCATGCCGTTCGTGCGGGGGCATATTGGGACCTGTCGTTGCGCGTGCAGGCACCGCGCTCGAGGATCAATCCGGGCGGTTTCGATGGCGAGCGCCATGCCTTGCTGCGGGGTCTCTCAGGCAATGGCGTGGTACGCGATCCGGCGAGTGCGCGTGAGCTGCGCCCCGCGCAGGGCCTGCCGGCCTGGCGCGAGCGCAGCAGTGCAGCGATGGCCACACAGGTGGCACACCCCGCGTCGCGGTTCGTGCAGGCATTGGCACTGGGCGATACCCGCGGGTTGTCCGACAACGACTGGGAACACCTGCGCGCGCTGGGACTGACCCATCTGGTCGCCATTTCCGGCTTTCACGTGGGCGTTGTTGCAGGCTTCGGCGTGCTGCTGTGCCGCGTGTCGTGGTGGTTGCTGCCGCTGCTGGGGCGGTACTGGCCACGACCACAGGCGGCGGCGTGGGGCGCGGCGTTGGCTGCGGCCGTCTACGCCGTGGTGGCCGGTGGTGCACTGCCAACGGTGCGCGCAGCGCTGATGATCGGCCTGGTTGCACTGGCCCGGGCCGGACGCCGCCCGGTCGGTGCAGGGCAGGGGCTGGCCTTGGCCGCGGTGGTGATGCTGTTGCCGGCGCCGCTGTCGGTGCTGTCGGCCGGCTTCTGGCTCAGTTTCGGGGGCGTGTTGTGGCTGCTGTGGTGCCTGCCGCGGACCGGGCCGGAGGGCGTCGGCGGTGGCCTGCGTGGCTTCCTGGCCGCGCAGGGCGTGGCCAGCCTCGGCCTGCTGCCGCTCTGCGTGGCCCTGTTCGGTGGCACAGCGCGGTTGGGGCCGCTGGTCAATCTGCCGATCATTCCGTGGTGGACCCTGCTGGTAGTGCCGTTGTCGCTGCTGGGTACCGGCCTGCACGCGCTGCATGATGGCGCCGGGCGCTGGGCATGGCGCGTCGCCGCCTGGCTGTTCGAGCTCAGCTGGCAGGCCCTGCAGCCGTTGGCGCTGCACCCGCAGGCGATGTGGTGGCTGGCCGAGGCACCGCGCTGGGCGGTGCCGGCAGCGTTGCTGGGGGTGTTCTGGTGGCTGCTGCCGCGTGGCGCCGGCGGTGGCCTGGCCGGACTGCTGCTGTGCCTGCCGCTGCTGTGGCCGGCCCGGCATGCGCCCGCCGCAGGAGAGCTGGAGCTGCTGGTGCACGATGTCGGCCAGGGCACCGCGGTGTTGTTGCGCACGGCGCGGCATGCACTCTGGTACGACGTCGGGCCGCCGGCCGGTGGGGATGGCAATGAGCGGATCCTGGTCCCGGCCCTGCGCGCGCTCGGGCAGGGGCCGCCCCAGCAGGCGATGCTCAGCCATGACCACCTGGACCACACGGGCAGCCTGCCGAGCCTGAGTAGTCAGCTGCCCGGGCTGCAGCTGCTGGCGCCACCGGGCAGCACCATCGCCGGCGCTGCGCCCTGCCAGCAAGGGATGCAGTGGCAGTGGGACGGCGTTGAATTCCAGGTCCTGCACCCGGCACCGGGCAGCCGCCAGGCCGAGAACGAGGACAGTTGCGTGCTGCGCGTCGCCAGCCGTCACGGCGTGGTCCTGCTGCCTGGCGATATCGGCCGCCCGGCCGAGCAGGCGCTGCTGCAGGCGTCTCCGGCAGCGCTGAAGGCGGATGTGGTGCTGGTGCCGCACCACGGCAGTGGCGGCAGCTCCAGCGCGCCGTGGGTGGCCGCCGTGGCGCCACGGCTGGCGGTGGTCTCGGCCGGGCACCGCAACCGCTTCGGCCATCCACGCCAGGACGTGGTCCAGCGCTGGCAGGCGCAAGGGGCGGAAGTGCTGGCCACGGCTGATTCCGGGGCGATCCGCATATGGCTTGGCGCACAAGGGCTGCAGCTGCGTGAACAGCGTATCCACGCATCCCGGTGGTGGGATGCCGCTGGGCGGGCGCGGTCGGCTGCTATCCTATCGCCGATCGAACAAGCGGCCGTTGGGCCGGAGGGTTGAAACGTGTGGGAACTGGTCAAGGCCGGTGGCTGGCCGATGGTGCCGCTGCTGCTGTTGGGCGTACTGGCTTTGGCGATCATCCTGGAGCGTTTCTGGTCCCTGCGGCGGACTGAAGTGCTGCCGCCCGGCCTCGGCCAGGAAGTGCGCAACTGGGCCGCACGCGGCAAGCTTGACCCCGCCCACCTGCAGACCCTGCGGGCGAACTCGCCGCTGGGCGCGCTGCTGGCCGCCGCGCTGGAAGCGCGCAACCGCCCGCGCGACCAGATCCGCGAGCGCATCGAAGACACCGGCCGTCACCTGGTACACCGCATGGAGCGTTTCCTCAACGCGCTGGGCACCATCGCCTCGGCCGGCCCGCTGCTGGGCCTGCTGGGTACCGTGATCGGCATGATCCAGATGTTCCTGGGCATCCTCGACCATGGCGTGGGCGATGTGAACCAGCTGGCCGGCGGCATCGGCAAGGCGCTGGTGTGCACCGCTACCGGCATGATCGTGGCGATCCCGGCGCTGATGTTCCATCGCTACTTCAAGGGCCGCATCCATGGCTACGTGGTGGAGATGGAGCAGGAAGCCAGCGCACTGCTGGATACGCTCGATGGCCGACCCGGTGTGATGAACCCGACGCCGTCCGCGCGTTCGGCCAGCGCCGCTACGGCGAAGGCCTGATCGATGCGTATCGGCAACGACCGATCCCAGGATGAGCCGCATATCGATCTGGTTCCGCTGATCGATGTCATCCTGGTGCTGATCATCTTCTTCGTGGTCACCACCACCTTCGATGCGCGCTCGACGCTGCAGGTGCAGCTGCCGACCGCCAGCCAGCAGCAGACCAATGAACCACCGCGTTCGCTCAGCGTGCTGATCAACGCCGAAGGCCGCTACTTCATCAATGACCAGGAAGTGCTGCGCAGCGACGTCGAGTCGGTCAAGCAGACCATCGCCGCCGTGGCCGGCAGCGATCGTGAACAGACCGTTCTGCTGCGTGCCGACGCGCGCACTCCCTACCAGGCCGTGGTGACCGCGCAGGATGCGCTGGGTCAGCTCGGTTTCCGCCGTATTGCCATTGCAACAGCACCCGAGGTGCGTCCATGAGTTCCAATCACGCGCCGGTGTGGCCGATCTACAAACGTCTGCTGGGGTACACCCACGCCTACTGGGTGTTCATGGTGGCCGCGGTGATCGCCATGGTGGTCGAAGCCCTGGCCGGTTACCACTTCACCAAGCTGATGGAGCCGCTGGTCAACCGGGGCTTCGTCAATCCCGAACCACGCATGGCGGTGATCCTGCCGCTGACCATCCTCGGCCTGTTCCTGATGCGCAGCGCCGCGACCTGGGTCAGCGACTATGCGCTGGCCAGGACCGGTCGCAGCGTGGTGCGTGACCTGCGCGAGCAGGTACTGGCCAAGTACCTGCACCTGCCGTCCTCGCATTTCGATACCGAAGCGACGCCGGTGATGGTCAGCCGCCTGAACTTCGACACTGAACAGGTCACCCAGGCCAGCGCTGATGCGCTCAAGACCGTGGTGGCCGACACCCTGACCATCATCGCCATGCTGGCGGTGATGCTGCAGATGAGCGTCAAGGTCACGGTGGCCATGCTGGTGGTGGTGCCGCTGATCGGGGTGATCGTGTCTTACGTGGGCAAGCGCTACCGCCGCATCAGCCGTGGCATCCAGGATGGCATGGGCTCGATGGCGCAGACCGCCGAGCAGTCGTTGGCCGCGCAGCAGGAAGTGAAGGTGCATGGCACCCAGCAGCACGAGATCTCGCGCTACTCGCGCCTGGCCAACCGCATGCTGTCACTGAACATGAAGGTGGAAGTCACCCGTGCTGCCGCCTCCAGCGTGGTCCAGTTCCTGGCCGCGCTGGCGTTGGCGGTGATCGTATGGGTGTCGACCCGTGAAGCGCTGGCCGGGCGTCTCAATGCGGGCCAGTTCATGGGCCTGATGACCTCGATGATGGCCATCATCCCCTCGCTGCGCCGCCTGACCAGCGTGCAGACCTCGATCTCACGGGGCGTGGCCGCCGCCGAGCGCCTGTTCAGCATTCTCGACATGCGGGTCGAGCGCGACGAAGGCCGCACCACGGTGCAGCGCGTGCGGGGCGAACTGGCCTTCGACCACGTCATGCTGCGTTACCGCGAGGACAGTGGCATTGCCCTGGACGACATCAGCTTCGTCGCAAGGCCCGGCACGGTCACCGCCATCGTCGGCCGTTCCGGCAGCGGCAAGACCAGCCTGATCCGGCTGGTGCCGCGCTTCTACGAACCCAGTGGCGGACGCATCACTCTTGACGGTGTCGCGCTGGATGACTACCCGCTGGCCGACCTGCGCCGCCAGGTCGCGATGGTCGGGCAGAAGGTCATGCTGTTCGACGACACCATCGCCGCCAACATCGCCTACGGCATGGATGCGAGCGAAGAGCAGATCCGCGCAGCCGCCGAAGCGGCCAACGCGTGGGAGTTCATCGCGCGCATGCCGCAGCAGCTGCAGACGCCGGTGGGTGAGAACGGCGCGCTGCTGTCCGGCGGCCAGCGCCAGCGCCTGGCGATCGCGCGCGCGATCCTGCGCGACGCGCCGATCCTGATTCTCGATGAAGCCACCGCCGCGCTGGACAACGAGTCCGAGCGGCTGGTGCAGGACGCGCTGCAGCGCCTGATGCCGGAGCGCACCACGCTGGTCATCGCGCACCGTCTGTCGACCATCGAGCACGCGGATCTGGTGCTGGTGATGGACCACGGCCGCATCGTCGAGCGCGGCACCCACAAGGAGCTGCTCGCCATGGGCGGCCTGTACCAGCATCTGCACAGCATGCAGTTCCGCGAAAGGCAGGACTGATGGCTGGCAAGGGTACCCAGACCCCGCCGTACTGGTACGACGGCAGTCCGGTTCCGTGGGCAATGCGCCTGCTGTCACCGCTGTATGCCGGCGTCACCGCGCTGCGCCGGCGTGCCTATCGGCGTGGCTGGCGCAAGCACTACACGCTGCCGGTACCGGTCATCGTGGTCGGCAACATCACCGCCGGTGGCACCGGCAAGACGCCGTTGACCATTGCCCTGGTCGAGCGCCTGCGTGCGGCCGGCTGGAAACCCGGTGTGGCCAGCCGTGGCTATGGCCGTGAAGATGCCGACACGCCGCTGTGGGTGCAGGCCGATACGCCGACCGCCAAGGGTGGCGACGAACCGGTACTGATTGCCTGGAAGACCGGCGTGCCGGTGCGTGTGGACCGCGACCGCGTTGCTGCTGGCAAGGCGCTGATCGAGGCCGGCTGCGATGTGATCGTCTGCGACGACGGCCTGCAGCACTACCGGCTGGCGCGCGACATCGAGATCGAGGTGGTCGATGCCCAGCGCCGCTACGGCAACGGCCGGATGATTCCGGCCGGGCCGCTGCGCGAACCGGTCAGCCGCGCCAGCGAATGCGATTTCCGCGTGGTCAACCTCGGCCAGGCTGATGAGGAAACGGCGGCCCAGGCCTGTGGCTTCGGCCAGTGGCCGATGGCGCTGCATATCGACAGTGCGCAGCCGCTGGCTGGTGGCCGTGCACGCCCGCTGTCGTACTTCAAGGGCCAGCGCGTGCACGCGGTGGCCGGTATCGCGCATCCGCAGCGATTCTTCGACATGCTGCGCGCGCGTGGCATCGGCGTGGTGCCGCATGCCTTCGCCGACCACCAGGCCTACCAGCCGCAGGACCTGTCCTTCGGCAGCCAACTGCCGGTGCTGATGACCGAAAAGGACGCGGTGAAATGCCGCGCGTTCGGCAACGACTGGCACTACGCCGTTCCGTTGCGCGCCGAACTGCCTGCCGCGTTCTGGGTGGCGCTGACCGACCGCCTGGACAAGCTGCGACCGAACTGAGTGGCGCGGCGGCGCTTGCATTCATGCGCCGCCGGCCGCATTCCCGTTGTAACGAGCCTGCCGAGTACCGCCCCATGACCGAATTCGTCGTCGCCATCCCGGCCCGCTATGCCGCCTCGCGGTTGCCGGGCAAGCCGCTGCGCCTGCTGGGCGGTGAGTCGCTGGTCCTGCACGTGGCGCGCCGCGCGCTGCAGGCCGGTGCTGGCGAGGTCTGGGTCGCCACCGACGATCAGCGCATTGCCGACGCACTGTCCGGGCTGGCCGAAGTAAGGGTGGCGATGACTGCGACCTCGCATGCGTCCGGCACCGACCGTCTGGCCGAGTGCGCGCGCATCGCTGGCTGGGCCGATGATACCGTCGTGGTCAACCTGCAGGGCGATGAACCGTTCGCGCCGGCGGCCGGCATCCGTGCGGTAGCCGAGGCGTTGGTGGATGGCAATGCGCCGATGTCGACCCTCGCCACGACCGTCGAAGACGCGCACACCCTGTTCGACCCGAACGTGGTGAAGCTGGTGCGCAACGTGCGCAACGAGGCGATGTACTTCAGCCGCGCGCCGATCGCCTGGCACCGCGATGGCTTCGCACGCAGCCGCGACACGCTGCCGGCCGGTCACAACTGGCTGCGCCATATCGGCATCTACGGCTATCGCGCCGGCTTCCTGCAGCAGTTCGCGGCGATGCCACCGGGCCAGCTGGAACAGGTCGAATCGCTGGAGCAGCTGCGCGTACTGGAAGCCGGTTACCCGATCAGCGTGGCGATCTCACCGGAGCCGTTCCCGCCCGGCATCGATACCCCGGAAGACCTGGAGCGTGCGGAGACGCTGCTGCAGGCAATGGCCGCACGATGAAGCTGCTGGTCGTCTGCCTCGGCAACATCTGCCGTTCGCCGATGGCCGAAGGTGCACTGCGCGCCCGCCTGGACGCCTCGCCGCTGGCAGGCCGGGTGCAGGTCGATTCGGCCGGTACCGGTGACTGGCACGTCGGTGAACCGCCGGACCGGCGCGCGATCGTCTGCGCGGCCGGGCACGGCGTGGACATCGGCGGCCTGCGTGCGCGCCAGCTGCAGGCCGTGGATTTCGACCGCTTCGACTGGATCCTGTGCGCCGACGAAGCCAACCTGCGCGATGCAGGTCGCCTGGCCACACCCGCCCAACGTGAACGCCTGGCACTGTACCTGCCGTGGTCGGGTGGGCAGGGGCGGGTCGCGATTCCCGATCCCTACACCGGCGGCAGTGAGCATTTCGAACAGGTCTGGTCGCTGGTCGACGATGCTGCAAAACGAGCAGTGGCACGACTGTTGCATGACGCCGACTCCGGCATAATCGGGCCATGAACGTCCAGCCCGTCCCGGACCTGCCCGAGTTCGCCACCTGGCTCAATGCCACCCCCTGCACCCTGACCGAACTGCGCGGTCGGCCGGTGGCGCTGTTGTTCGTCAACGCCGCCTCCGCCTGGAGCGCGCAACGCCTGGCCGAATTCGGCCAATGGCTGTCGCGCCACCCCGGCAAGCTGCAGCCGCTGGTGCTGCAGGTGCCGCGCTTCGACTTCGAACGCGACGCCGGTACCGCGCTGAAGCTGCTGCGCCGCCAGGGCCTGTCGATGCCGGTGCTGCTCGATGCCGACTGGGATGGCTGGCGCCGCTTCGGCGTCACCGCCTGGCCGACGCTGGTGCTGCTGGACGCGCAGGGCCGCGAGCAGCAACGCCTGGTCGGGCAGGGTGCGCCGGGTGAACTGGAGCGTGCCTTGAACGCCCTGTGCGAGGGCGCACCGCTGGCGCCGCCACGCGGTGGTACCGAGCTGCATCCGGAGCCGCGCCAGGCCCTGCGATTCCCGCTTGGCCTGGCGGTCAGTACCGAACGCCTGTACATCGCCGACAGCGGCCATCACCGCATCCTCGAATGCAGCCATGGTGGCCGCATCCTGCGCCAGTTCGGGCTGGGTACCGCCGATTTCATGGACGGCAACCTCGCCGAAGCGGCGTTCCACCGCCCGCAGGCGCTGGTGCTGGAGCGCGATTCGCTGTACGTCGCCGACACCGGCAACCACGCGGTGCGCCGTATCAACCTGCTGACCGGCATCGTCGACACCCTGTGCGGCAATGGTCGCCCTGGTGCGCCGGTGGAGGGTCCGGTGGCGCAGGCGCGGCAGGTCTCGCTGGACCATCCGGTCGGCCTGGCCATTGCCGACAACCAGCTGCACATCGCGATGGCCGGCGACAACCGCATCTGGAGCTACCACCTGGGCCAGCGCAGCCTGCAATGGCGCGCCGGCAGTGGTGCCATCGACGAGCGCGATGGCAGCGGGCATCTGGCCGCCTTCGCCCAACCCACCGCGTTGGCCGTCGTGCAACAGGTGCTGTACGTGGCTGATGCCCTGGGATCTTCGGTGCGTGCACTGCAGCTGCGTGGCGACCTGGTGCAGACGCTGGTCGGGCAGGGGCCCTGGCGCTTCGGCAGTGACGACGGTCCGCGCGCGCAGGCCAGCCTGCAGTTCCCACAGGCGATCGCATTGAGCGCGGACGCGCCGCTGTTGTGGATTGCCGATACCGGCAACGGTCGCCTGCGCACGCTGCGTCTGGGCGGCGGTGAACTGTCCACCCAGCCGCTGCCGCGCCGCCTGCATGGTCCCGCCGGCCTGGCGGTGGGGGCCGGTGCGGTATGGATCGCCGAGACCGACGCCCATGCCGTCCTGCGATTCGATCCCGACAGCGGCGTGCTCAGCGAAGTGCCGATCAGCGAATGACCGACGTTCCCGCCCCGGCCTTCGACGGCAAGGCCTTCGCGGCCCAGCTCAGCACCGCTCCCGGCGTGTACCGCATGTACGCGGCCGACGACACCCTGCTGTACGTGGGCAAGGCGCGCGCGCTGCGCAACCGCGTCGGCAGCTATTTCAACGGCAGTCCGAAGAACGCGCGGATCATGTCGATGATCTCGCAGATCACGCGCATGGACGTGACCGTGACGCGCTCGGAAGCCGAGGCGTTGCTGCTGGAAAACCAGCTGATCAAGTCGCTGTCGCCGCGCTACAACGTCTCGCTGCGCGACGACAAGACCTACCCGCATGTGCTGCTGACCCGCGAGGACTGGCCGCGCATCGCGCTGCATCGAGGTCCGCGTGCCATTCCCGGTCGCTATTTCGGGCCGTATCCCGGGGTCACCGCGGTGCGTGAAACGCTGAACCTGATGCACAAGCTGTTCAAGCTGCGCAGCTGCGAGGACAGCGTGTTCCGCAACCGCTCGCGGCCGTGCCTGCAGTACCAGATCGGCCGCTGCAGCGCGCCCTGCGTGGAGCTGGTGCCGGCGCCGGACTACGCCGAATCGGTGCGTCGCGCCGCATTGTTCCTGGAAGGCAAGAGCGACGAGCTGACCCGCGAGCTGGGCGAGCAGATGCAGGCCGCCAGCGAGGCGCTGGAGTTCGAGCAGGCCGCGCGCCTGCGTGACCTGATTTCTTCACTGCGCAGCATGCAGACCCGCCAGTACGTGGATGGTCGCGCCGCGGATCTGGACGTGCTGGCGGTGGCCATGCAGGGCTCGCAGGCCTGTGTGCTGCTGCTGGCCTTCCGTGATGGCCGCAACCTCGGTACCCGCCCGTTCTTCCCGCGCACCAATGGCGAGGAGAGCCCGGAGGAAGTGCTGGCCGCGTTCGTCTCGCAGTACTACATCGAATTCGAGCCGCCGCGCGAGATCCTGCTGGATCGCGAGATTCCCGATGCCGACCTGCTGGTGGCCGCGCTGTCAGCCTCGGCCGAGCGCAAGGTGCAGCTGAAGTGGAACGTGCGCGGCGAACGCGCCGGTTATGTGGAACTGGCCAGCCGCAACGCGCAGCTGACCCTGGCCACTGAACTCAACAGCCGCAATGCGCAGCACGCGCGCAGCGATGCGCTGCGCGAGATGCTGGGCCTGGCCGAGCCGGTCAAGCGGGTGGAGTGCTTCGACATCAGCCACACCCTGGGCGAGGCCACCGTGGCCTCGTGCGTGGTGTTCGACGCCGCCGGCCCGGTACGCGCGCAGTACCGCCGCTTCAACATCAGCGGCATCGAGCCGGGCGACGATTACGCCGCCATGCGCCAGGCTATCGACCGTCGCTTCCGCCGTGCAGTGGAAGAGCAGGGCGTGCTGCCGGACGTGCTGCTGATCGATGGTGGCGCCGGCCAGCTGGCGCAGGCGCAGGCCGCGCTGGCCGACCTGGGCGTGGAAGGCGTGCTGCTGGTGGGCGTGGCCAAGGGCGTGGAGCGCCGCGCCGGCCACGAAGCCCTGGTGATGCCGGATGGACGCGAACTGCGCCCGGGTGCGGCCAATCCCGCGCTGCAGTTCATCCAGCAGGTGCGCGACGAGGCGCACCGCTTCGCCATCACCGGCCACCGCGGCCGCCGTCAGAAGGCACGTATGACCAGCAAGCTGGAGGACATCCCCGGCATTGGGCCGCGTCGCCGCGCCAGCCTGCTCAAGCATTTCGGCGGCCTGGTCGGCCTGAAAGCGGCCGGTGAAGCGGAAATCGCCAAGGTGGAAGGCATCAATGACGCCCTCGCGGCACGTATCTACGCTAACCTGCACGGGTTGGCCACGCCTGATGCGGCCGAGTAGAGAGAGAAGCACGCAAGCATGAAGTTGACCCTGCCCACCTGGCTGACGTTGTTGCGGATCGTGATGATCCCGGTGCTGGTGCTGGTGTTCTACCTGCCCTACACCTGGACCAACTTCGCTTCGGCGGCGATCTTCGGCCTGGCCGCGATCACCGACTGGCTCGATGGCTGGATCGCACGCCGTTACCAGCTGGAATCGGCCTTCGGCGCCTTCCTCGACCCGGTCGCGGACAAGCTGATGGTGGCGGTGGCGCTGTTCCTGATCGTGCAGGGCCACCCGACGCCGTGGATGGCGTTCTGGGCGGCGGTCATCGTTGGTCGCGAGATCGCGGTGTCGGCGCTGCGCGAGTGGATGGCCGAGCTGGGCCAGCGCGCCAAGGTGCGCGTGGCGATGATCGGTAAGGTCAAGACCACCGCGCAGATGGTTGCGCTGCTGTGCCTGCTGTATTCGGTGGCTCCGAACGTGCCGGTGGAAGACATCTGGATGGGCTGGCCGGTGTTCCACATCGGCGATTGGACCCTGGCGATCGCCGCTGTGCTGACCCTGTGGTCGGGCCTGCAGTACCTGCACGCCGCCTGGCCGAGCCTGCGCGATGACGAGCGCGCGGCGCGCGAGCGTGCGCGGCAGAAGAAGCTGGGCAACTGAGCCCCGGGGTCGGATCCTTTTCCGCAGGAAAGAGCGCTGACCCCATCGGTGCGCCTATCCACGCATGGCGTGGATACGTGGCGCCGGGCACCTCGCAGACCCTGAAAAAAGCGCTTGACGCCATCCTTGGAACGGGTAGAATTTCGCCTCCCAAGCGGGAATAGCTCAGTTGGTAGAGCGCAACCTTGCCAAGGTTGAGGTCGCGAGTTCGAGTCTCGTTTCCCGCTCCAGATTCAAGAAAAACGCTCCCGCAAGGGGGCGTTTTTCGTTTGCGTCCAACGCGCTTCATTGCCACTTCACCGTCGCTCCATCGCCCCACCACATGAAGGTTGGATGCTGCATCCTTCGTTCCAAGGGTGACGCCGCGATGCCTCATCAATCCCCCGCCTACGACCACGATGTGGTCATCGTCGGCGCCAGTTTCGCCGGTGCCGCCTGCGCGCTTGCCGCTGCCCAATACGGCCTGCGCGTCTGCGTACTCGAACGCAAGGCCGACCCTGGCGAGCGCCTGCACACCACCGGCATCGTGGTGAAGGAGGCGATGGAGCAGACCTGGTTGGGGCGCATGCCCGAACACCTGGTGCAACGCGTCGCGGATGTGCGTCTGTATGCGCCGAACCTGCGCAGCGTGTTGCTGGCTGCACCGGGCTATTACTTCCTCACCACCGATACGCCGAACCTGATGCGCTGGCTGGCCAGTGAGCTGCGCGCGAATGGCGTGGACCTGCGCCTGAAGCAGTCCTTCACCGACGCCCAGCGCAGTGGCGATGGCTGGCAGGTGGACGGGGCAGGGCGCTGTGCCTACCTGGTCGGCGCCGATGGTGCATCGTTCGCGCGTGGCCCGGCGTACTGGCCTTGGCCAGGTGCGCGACAATCTCTACGGTGTCGAACGTGAGTTCGCCGGCCTGCAATTGACGCAGGGTGATGCGCTGCATTGCTTCGTCAGCAAGCGCTATGCGCCGGGCTATATCGGCTGGGTCGCGCAGAATCCAACCGGCCTGCAGGTCGGGTTGGCAGTGCGCCATGACCCGGACCGGGTGCGGCCGCCAGATATCGATGGCTTCCTTGAGCATGTGCGCGATGTGGTTGGCATTCCGACATCAGCGCGCCCGTCGGCCACCCGCGCCGGACTGGTACCTTGCGGCCGGCCGCAAGGACAGATCACCGGCCAACGCCTGATCCTGACCGGCGACGCCGCAGGCATCGTCTCGCCGCTGTCGGCTGGCGGCATCCATTCCTCGTGGCGGCATGGTTGGGCGGTCGGCGAGGCGATTGCCCGACATCTGCGTGGCCAAGGGCCGGACGCCGAACGGGTAGCGCAGCAGGTCGCCCCGGCCTTCCATGGCAAGCGCCTGCTGCGCTGGGCGATGGATCACCTTCAGGCCGATTGGCCGCTCAATGCACTGCTGCACACGGCCGCCACGCGGCGCATCGCCGAGCAGATCTACTTCCACCGCCGCGGTCTGCGCACGTGAAGAGAGCAGGCGGGGGCGTCTGAACGCCGCCCTTCACTTCACGTGAAAATTCCTGTTGACGCCGTGCAGCAATATCGACACAATAGCGCTCCTTCGACGCAGGTCGAACGAAATATGCGGGAATAGCTCAGTTGGTAGAGCGCAACCTTGCCAAGGTTGAGGTCGCGAGTTCGAGTCTCGTTTCCCGCTCCAGATTCAAGAAGAACGCTCCCGCAAGGGGGCGTTTTTCGTTTGTCATGAAGTTGGCCGGCAGGGCCGCTACAGTCGCGCCACGGCATCTTCATGGCGGGCGTGATATCAGTGGCTCGGCGTGACGAATCCGACGTCAGTGTCGCAATCGGAATGGCGGGTCGTATCGGTCGTGGGGACGACCGCAGGCGCGGGGCTCGGCGAAGACGGCAACAAGACGCACAAGACGCAATGGCCTGGATGTTGCATCAGCGTTCCGTGCGTCGCATGCGGTGAAAGGCTGGCGAAAGGCCAACGCCAGCGTTGCCTGAACCGCACGCGTGTTGTGACCTTTTTCGGACCATTTCTCCATGTTCGCTCCACAATCGCACGGTAGCCTTCATGCTCCTTCTACACGTTGGCGGGCTGGTGGTCAGGCGTATCACTCCAGTGGCAGTGCCCAGGACCGGGCGCGGATTCTCCCTGCAGGCAGTGCTGCGCCCCGGCGCGCTGCTGGCCAGCCTGGCCCTGGCGGGCTGCATGTCGGTGCCGGTTCCGGACCTTCCCGACCGTACCCCCAGTGCCTGGACCCAGGTTCCGCAGGGCCAGGGCGTGGCCGTGGACGCGAAACAGTGGTGGAAAGTGTTGTCCGATCCGGCGCTGGACGGCCTGGTTGATCAGGCCATCGCCGGCAACCTCGACCTGCAGCAGGCCACGCTGCGCCTGCAGGCCGTGCGGATCGTCGCAGGCACATCGGACTCGCGCTTCCTGCCGGAGATCTCGGCCAGCGCCAAGCAGGTGCAGGATGCTGCCGCTGTCGATACCTACTTCCACGCCGGTATCGAAGCGATCTGGGACCTGGGCCTGTTCGGCGCCGCCGAGAGCGCGCAGCTGAGCGCGCAGGCTTCTGCCGGCAATGCCGAGGCGCTGCGCAATGCCGCACAGGTGGCGGTGATTGCCGACGTGGTGCGCAGCTATCTGGACCTGACCGTGGCGCAGGCCCAGCAGGACCTGCTGGCCCGTCAGCAGGCGGTGGATGATCGCGGCGAACAACTGGCGCTGATCCGCCAGCGTCTGCGCCTGGATGAGCCCGGCGAACTTGATCGTCTGCGTGCACGCCAGGCAGCGACCCGCGCGGCGACGGCGCAGGCCCGCGAGAATGCGGACAACGCTGCCCGCGCGCTGGCCCTGCTGCTGGGCCGTGATGGCCCGGACCCGGCCTGGCGCAGCTATCGCATGCCGCCGAAGCTGGGCGCGTTCTCGCTGCAGCAGGTGCCGGCCGATCTGCTGCGCCACCGCCCGCAGATTCTGCTGGCCGAATCAGACGTGATGCAGGCCGCGGCGAGCAAGGGCTCCGCACGTGCCGCGATGTATCCGCGGGTCAGTCTCGGCGGCTCGATCCTGTACGCCTACAACCTCACCCAGAACGCCCGCTCCAACTCCGACTCCAGTCCGTCGATCGGCCCGTACATCGATATTCCGCTGTGGGACTGGGGCCAGCGCCGCGCGCGTTTCCATGCCGATGAAAAGCAGCTGGATGCCGCGCTGCTCGGCTACCGCAAGGCGGTGCTGGAAGGTGTGAGCGAAGTGGAAGGTGCACTGGGCAGTTTGGCGCGCCAGGACAGCAGCATCCAGTCGCTGCGCGCGGCCGATGATGCCGCCGGTCAGCAGGTCAAGCGCCAGGCGCGGCAGGTGCAGTTGGGCCTGTCCAGCGAATTCGACGGTCTCGATACGCAGCGCGCCGCACTGGCCTCGCAGGCCGATCTGATCGGTGCGCAGGGCGCGCGCGTGCTCGCGTTCGCCTCGCTGTACCGCGCCCTGGGCGGCGCGCCGCTGCCGGTCGAGGCTGAGGGCGAGGCGCAATGATCGCACTGGCTCGCAAGACCCTGGCCTATGAGTGGCGCCGGTTCCTGCCGGTGGTGCTGGCGATGTGTTTCGCCGGCGTGCTGCTGATCGTGCAGGCGGCGCTGGTGCTGGGCATCTTCGGTACCGCCGCGA
Source organism: Stenotrophomonas sp. WED208 (assembly GCF_040984485.1). Classification (NCBI taxonomy): domain Bacteria; kingdom Pseudomonadati; phylum Pseudomonadota; class Gammaproteobacteria; order Lysobacterales; family Lysobacteraceae; genus Stenotrophomonas; species Stenotrophomonas sp. WED208. The sequence goes on along the minus strand of NZ_JAZARB010000001.1, from coordinate 3,019,125 downwards.
TCTACGTGAAGGCATCGTCGGCTGATATCTGGGCCGGTTTCCCCGGCACCCAGAGTGTCAACTACGGCCATGCAATCAGCGCGGATGTCGAAAGCCACCTGCGCATGGACCCGGATGTCACCCGCGTCGAGCCCTACGAGTGGGTCGATGGCGAATGGCGGTCCGGCGTGCAGGGCACCGGCAACGTGTCGGTGTACCTGTCCGGCATCTCCACCCAGGATGACGCGATGATGTTCGCGCGCATCCTCCCTGCCGACCTGCGCGCACAGCTGCGTGAGCCGGGTGCGGTGATCGTCGACAGCGCCGATCTGGATACGCTGGGCGTGGACCTGCAGAACAACCGTGCGTGGATCAACGGCAAGGCGGTGCGTGTGGTCGCCGCACAACCCGGCCTGCGTGGCCTCGGTGGCGTCAACGTGCTGGCGTCGCTGGATACCGCGCGCGCCATTGCTGGCACCGACCCGCACGAGGGCAGTACCTATTTCGTGGCGGGCCTGCGCGCGCCAGACCTGGCCGACCGCGTGCGCGACCGCCTGGCCGCGTCGATGGGGCAGGCCACGCCGGTCGAGTTCTGGACCGCACCGGAGTTCGCCAGCCGCTCGCAGCAATACTGGCTGTTCGATACCGGCGCCGGCATCGCGGTGCTGTTCATGGCCGTCATCGTCTGCTTCGTCGGCGCGGTGATCACCAACCAGTCGTTCGCTTCGGTGGTGGCTGGTTCGGTACGCGAGTACGCCACGCTCAACGCACTCGGTGCCGGACGCTATGCGCTGGCGCGGGTGGTGTTCGAGCAGGCATTGCTGATCGGTGGCGTGGGCATGTTGCTGGCGGCGGCGTTCAGCACCGTCGTGCTGTTGATCGCACAGACCCAGCGCGTGCCGGTGCAGCTGACGCCGATGGTCATCATCGGCTGCGTGGCACTGGTCGCGGTGATGGCCATGCTGTCGAGCATCATGGCGGTACGCAGTGTCGTCCGCTCCGATCCATCGTTGCTGCTGCGTTGAGGACCGGCCGATGACTTCCATACGCGCCGTCGCCCCGACCCTGCAGGCCGATGCACTGGAAAAGGGCTTCATGTCCGGCGATGTACAGGTGCCGGTGCTGCGCGGCCTGTCGCTGGACATCTATCCCGGTGAACTGACCCTGGTGTCGGGCCCCTCCGGCTGCGGCAAGAGCACGCTGCTGTCGCTGCTGTCCGGCTTGTCATCGCCCGATGGCGGTCGCGTGCACGCGCTGGGCCAGGACGTGGGCCACATGACCCGCAGTGAAGTGGAGCGCTTCCGCCTGCACCATGTCGGCTTCGTGTTCCAGGGCTTCAACCTGTTCCCGGCGCTGACCGCGCTGGAGCAGGTGCAGCTGCCGCTGGGCTACCGCGGCATGAGCAATCGCGAAAGCGAACCGCTGGCCCGCAAGGCACTGGAAGAGGTGGGCCTCAGCCACCGCAGTCACATGCGCCCGGCGCAGCTGTCCGGCGGTGAGAAGCAGCGTGTGGCCGTTGCCCGCGCCTTCGCCAAGTCGCCCACGCTGATCTTCGCCGACGAACCCACCAGCGCGCTGGACGCGGAGAACGGCCAGCGCGTGATCGACATCCTGCACCGCTACGCACGTGCGCATGGCGCCACCGTGCTGTGCGTGAGCCACGATCCGCGCCTGATCCGGCATGCCGATCGGGTGATCGCCATGGAAGACGGCATGGTCCGTGATGACCGCCGCCAGAACGAAACTGTAGAGTCCGCCCCATGACCAAGACGTCGCACCTGCTCCCCCTCAGCCTGGCCCTGTCCGCGGCATTGCTGCTCGGCGCCTGTTCCAAGGACGCGCCTGCCCAAGCACCTGCAGGTAAAGCCAGCACTGCTACCGCCGACAAGGTCGCGGTGGCGCGCGGCATCATCGACGTCGAGGGTGGCCTGATCGCGCTGGCGCCGCCGGTGGATGGTTCGATCACCGCCGCGCCGGTGAAGGAGGGCGCCACGGTGAAGAAGGGACAGTTGCTGCTGTCGCTGGATGGAGCCCTGCTGCAGCAGGAGGTGGCGATGGCCACCGCCGATCTCGCCCTGGCCAATGACCGCCTGAAGGGCAGCCAGGCGCAGCTGCGCGAACTGGAGCGCAACGCCACCCGCCTGTCGACCGGCGCCAGCGAAGGCGTGTCGTCCAACCAGCAGGCCGATGCGGCCAAGCAGCAGCTGGCAGGTGTGCGCGCCGATGTCGATGTGGCCGGTGCGCAGGTCGACATGGCCCAGCACAAGCTGGAGCACGCCAGACTGAAACTGCAGCAGATGTCGCTGAGCGCGCCGGAAGCCGGCACCGTGGTCGGACAGGTGCCGGGCCTCGGCGCCTTCGTGCAGGCTGGCAAGCCGGCGATCTCGCTGCTGCCGGCGCGTCCGCTGCAGGTGCGTGCAGAACTGGGCGCTGCCTATGCCGATGCCGTGCAGGTGGGCATGAAGGCCACCGTCGTGCCGGACAGCGACGGTGCCGAGAACACCGGCACGCTGCCACCCGCGCGCGTGGTGCGGATCAGTCCGGTGTTCGCGCAGGCACGCCTGCCTGAAGATGCCGGACGCGGCGTGGCCAAGGTGGTGGAGTGCGTGCTGGAGTTCGACGGCGAGGCCAAGGCGCGCTTCGGCCAGCATGTGCGGGTGGAGTTCCGGAAGTAGGGCGCGGGCCTCAGTTCCCGAGCCAACGTCGCAGGCTAGGCCAAAGCGAGGCCGGCACAACCACGAGCAGTGCAAGCAGCAGGAGGGCGCTCATGCCGAGCAGCCAGTTCGAATGGACGTCGCGCACGGGGGATTGATGCATGGCAGCCAAGCCCCATAGGACGTTCCACCCCAGCCATGGAATAAGGCTGATCAGGATCCGCAGCCACAGGCGGCGGAACCGCCATGGCTGCACAGCCAGGCACAGCACTGTCATTTCCACGAGGACGATCAGCGCGAACGTGATCACCGAGCCGATGGGATAGGGCAGCGTCCCGGACTCGGTGTGACGCAGTTGCCAGTAGTCTGGCTTGAAGCCGGCATGGATGAGTGCGGCAACCAGCAGTAGCCAGATGAGTGATGCCAGCAGCCAGAAGGAAGGGGGAGCACGGAATGCGATGGGCAGGGGCACGATTCGGGCGTTCGTCGCTGGCGGATCCTCAACCTTCCTGCATCGGCCTGCCGCAATCCATGCAAGAGATCCGAAAATGAAACGGTGAAGGCCTCGGATCCAATGGCTTACGGAGCCGCGTTCCGGGCCTTCTTCCTGCGGGAAAGGCTTTTAAGGACACTGACCAGCGACACCACGCACAGCGCCAGCAGCAGCCCCACGTCCAGCAGCAGCAACCACAGCAGATGCGTGCCGTGCACCGGCGGCTGGTGCATCGCCGACAGCATCCACGGTACCGACCACACCACCAGCAACGCGAACGCGATCAGCAGGCGCAGCCACAGGCGTTTCAGTTTCCAGGGTTGCACGATCAGTGCGGCCACCACCAGCTCGACGGCTCCCAGCAGCGCGAACACGATGACGCTGCTGGTCGGGTAGGGCAGCTCGGCGCCTTCCAGGTGATGTAGCAGCCAGTAGTCCGGGGTGAAGCCGGCATTGACCAGTGCGGCGATCAGCGCCAGCCAGGTCAGTGCGACCAGCAGCCAGAACAGGCGAACGTAGCGCTTAGGCATGAGTGGAGTCCGTCGTGGTGAGCGCGCGGTGGAGCGACCGATAGCGCAGGCTTGCCACGATTGCAGCCAGCGCCAGCAGGCCGGGCCCCACGGTGAAGTACAGCAGTCGCAGCGGATGGTTGTGCATCAGCGTCCAGGTCGCGAACGCCAACGGGATCGCCAGCACCAGCAACTTGGCGAACAGTGGCCGCAGTACCGCGATCAACGGCTGGGCGCCAATGAACATCCAGAACAGATGGAACTGGGCGATGCCCAGGCCGATGTCGCGATGGGAGGTGAAGCCGAAATAGTCGCGATACGCGTTCATTCCCAGCGGAATCAGTGCCCAGTACAGCAGCGCCACCAGCAGATGCAGCAGCAGGGCGATCAACAGGGGCGTGCCGCGAAGGAACATGGGCGAACGGGGCTGGGCGGGGCAGCGTACCCCAGCGCGGACGCCCCTGACCGCATGATGTGAAGACTGTTGACGGCGTGAAGGAATTTGGACACAATAGCGCTCCTTCGACGCAGGTCGAAGAATCTGCGGGAATAGCTCAGTTGGTAGAGCGCAACCTTGCCAAGGTTGAGGTCGCGAGTTCGAGTCTCGTTTCCCGCTCCAGATTCTACAGGGCCCCGGTAGGGGCCTTGTTTTTCTCCCGCCACGGCAAGGCGGGGCACGTTGGGCCACAAGGCTTTACGCGCAGTCAGAAAGGTGAAATCGCTGGTGTGTGTTCCGGATTTCCGGTACCATGGCGGCTTACGCGGGAATAGCTCAGTTGGTAGAGCGCAACCTTGCCAAGGTTGAGGTCGCGAGTTCGAGTCTCGTTTCCCGCTCCATGTTCCGACAGGCCCCATCATGGGGTTTTGTCTTGTCAGGGCCCTGTTCCTGGCGCGCAGTACGTTGGCCTCATGGCAGAGTGGCTATGCACCGGATTGCAAATCCGTTTACAGCGGTTCGATTCCGCTTGAGGCCTCCAATTGAAAAGCCCTGACTCCGGTCAGGGCTTTTTGTTTGTCTGGATACCGGCACGTGCCCGGATCGATACTCGCTACAGCCGGGCCAGCGCCTGCACCGTGGCCTGCGTCAGCGGCTGGGGCAGTGAATCCACGGCAAACCAGCCTAGCCCGGTCTGCACACCCGGCTCCTGGATGGAGGCCTCGGTGCAGGTAGTTGCCCGTGCCTCGTAGATCGGCGCAACCCAGTGCTGCGGAAGCGCCGGCTCGAAATGATCGGCCACGCATAGCAGGCGCAGCAGCTGCACTTCCAAGGCGGTCTCCTCGCGGACTTCGCGGACCACGGCAGCCTCTACCGTTTCCATCCAGTCGACTTTGCCGCTGGGCAGGCCCCAATGCCCGCGCTCCGGATCGCGTCCGCGCTGGATCAGCAGGATGCGGCCGTCGGCATCACGGACGACGGCGCCGCATCCAACGCGGGGAATCTGCAGTTCAGTCATGGCGGTGAATGAAGAAGGGACGATTTTCATTCTTGCATGCACGCCGCATCAGGCGAACCCGCGCTAGGCTGGGCACCTGTGCATCAGCAACCTCACAGGTGTGTCGCATGCTTCTCCGGCAACTCAGCGCTGACGACGCCGATATTCTCTGGCAAGCACGGTTGCAGGCCCTTCGCGAGTCGCCCGCGGCGTTCCTGTCCACGCTGGCCGAGGCGCAGGATGACTCGGCGGACGTGATGCGCGCCCAGCTTGCCGATCCTGGTACCCGCTACTTCGGCACGTTCGTTGACGGCATGCTGGCGGGCTTCCTGCGCTATGTGCGCCCGGTGCGGTTGGCGCGGCGGCATACGGCGGAGGTCCACAGCGTCCATGTTGGCGCAGCCCATCGTGGACACGGCATCGCCCGTCAACTGTTCCTTGCGGCATTCGCGGCGGCACGCGCGGATGGCATCGAGTCGCTCACGCTCACGGTGCTGGCAGACAACGCTGCCGCGCGTGGACTGTACGAATCGTTGGGATTCACCGAATCCGGCGTCGAGCCGCGCGCGGTGAAGCGCGACGGCCGCTATGTGGACATGGTGTCGTACTGGATTTCAGTGACCAGCCACCCACCATCGCCGGCACCTTGAATCACCGCCTCTATGCCGGGTCATGTGCCGGCGTCTGCGCGCGGAAGTTGCGCCCGACCGGTTCACCCACGCCCAGGTAGTGGCGGAACAGATAGATCAACGGTTTCCAGCGAGCGACATTGATGTGCTGGCTGCCTGCATGGGTGATCGCCTCATGCGCATGCACGCAGCGGATGCGGCCTTCGACGATCACGAAGTGCTGGCCATCGTCATCACTGGGTGCGTGCATCGCCATCACCGTGACTTCCACCTGCAGTGGGCATTCGGCAATCGTAGCGGGTGCCACCTGTGCTGACGGTACGGCGGTAAAGCCGCCCAGCGCGAACTTGTCGCGCACATGCACGTAGCCCATCGCCTGCTTGGCATCGGGAACCGGATCGCGGCCGGTCGCAGGCGCGATGGCCTCGACCTGGGCCGCCTGCGCAGAGGAGGGAAAGTTCAGCACGCACTCGTTGCGCAGCTGCAGGTTGCGATAGCCCTGGCCCTGCGTGCCGAGCCCCAGCACCACCCGGTTGCCCAGCGCCCAGAACGAAGAGAGCGGGCTGATGTTGCTGCTGCCGTCGGGATTGAGCGTGGTCATCAGCAGCACCGGCGTGCCCGGATACAGGACCGAAGGGGTGATGCGCCGACGCTGGATCGAAGGATTCGTCACTGGGGTTCTCGGAAGAGCGGGGCGGTGACTGTGCGCCGAGGCGGCCCGACAATGCTTCGGTCTGCATCGAACTGTCGGCCGGCGCCTGCATGCCACAATGCCGGCATGGTCCACACCTCCGGTTCCCTTGTCAGTGTCGGTGCCCTGGTCGGCGACCAGGCACGTGCCACGATGTTGCTGCAGCTGATGGACGGCCGCGCGTACACCGCGATGGAGCTGGCGCGGGTGGCCGGGGTGACGCCGCAGACGGCGAGCACGCACCTGCGGCGCCTGATCGAGGGTGATCTGCTGGTGGTCGTTCCACAGGGCCGTCACCGCTACCATCGACTGGCCTCGACCGAGGTCGCGGACATGCTGGAGGGTATCCTGCGTGTGGCCGAGCGCACGCCGTCATGCACCGCTGCGGCGTCACGCAACCTGCCGGCGCTGCGCGAGGCCCGCTCGTGCTACCGCCACCTGGCCGGCGTGCATGCGGTGGCCATCACCGATCACCTGCTGCAGTCCGGATACGTGTTGCCGCGCGACGGCTATTGGCAGGTGAGCGTGGAGGGCGCGGCGTTCCTGCGGGAGCTCGGCCAGCCACTGGCCGAGGTGCTGCAGCAGCCGGTGACGGCCAGGCCCGCGCGCTATTGCAGGGGGTGCCTGGACTGCACCGAGCGGCGCCCGCATCTGGCCGGGCTGGTCGGTGAGGCGATGCTGGACAGCTTCGTGAAAAACGATTGGCTGCGGCGTGTTGAAGGCCGTCGCGAACTGCGGCTGACCCCACCGGGGCGCGAAGCGTTGTGGAAGCGGTTCGGCCTGGCGACCTGAGCGCCCGGCCAGTCTCATTCACCCGCGACATGCGGAGGCGCTATGGTCAGGTTCCAAGTCTTAGGGAGCTGCAATGGCGAGCAAGGACATGATGGACCGCAGTACGCAGCCGGAATGCCACCGATGAGCAAATCCGCTGCGGAAGTACGCTGGTTGACGTTCCGGCTGATGAACGGCCAATCGATCGGGCCGGACCGGTTGAAGGATGGCTGGGTGGTCGCCTCGGAGACCCGCCACTGTGGCGTGCGGCGCGAGGCCATCGAAGGCGCCGGCGTGGTCTACGCGCTGTATGCACCGGCCAATCTGGCCTCACCGCGGCGCGCGGAAATGCGCATGCGCGAATTCCTGATGAGTTCCGGCTACACCTTCACCATGGGCACGCTGGGCGGCTGACGCCGCCCGTTGCGTTTACGGGCGTACGGTCAGCGCCTGGCCGAGTGTTCCGATCGGGCCGCGCGCATCATGCAGCACGGTGCTGGTCAGGCCGATGCCCTGGCGGCCGAACGACACCGACGTGTCGAAACCCAGCCACTCGCCTTCGGGCATGCCGAACAGGTGAGCGGTGAGGTCCAGGTTCGGGAAGGCGACCTCCTTCGGATCGGCGCGTACTGCCATGCCGTTGGACAGGTCGAACAGCGTGGCGGCACGGGCCAAGGGGCTGACCGGTTCGCCGTCCAGCAGCGACTGCGTTGCGCGCGCCCAGTAGGTTGCACGGCCGGGTCCCTGATCGTGGCGACGGATCTCGATGCTCTGGATGAAGCCACCGGGCCAGACCGTGCCCGGGTCCCATGCCGGCATCGATTCCGGCGGCGCAATGCCGGTGATCGGCGTACCGGCGATGGCCTCGGTGTCGTTCGGGCGCATCAACCAGGCACGCACGCGCAGCGCCGGACGGTCACTGTGCCGAAGTGTGGCCTCCACCAGTTCGATGGTGCGACCGCTGCGCAGCACCTCTACCTCGGCGTCCATCGCTTCGATCGGGATGGTGCCGAGGATGTCGTAGGACAGGCGCGCGATCAGGAAGCCATGACCGCGTGCCGCGGCGTCGCGTTCGAGGTGGTGGGCCAGCAACCCGATCGCCGGTGCGATGTGCTGCTCGCGGATGTTCCAGGCGCCGCCGGTATGTTCGGTCGGCAAGTAGCGGGTATCGCTCAGTCGTTCGAAGAAGGCCATCGTGTCTGTTGCTTCCGCGGGGAAAGAGGCGGCAGGGCGGTTGCCGGCCTCTGCATCCTAAGCGTTCGGCAATGGCATGCGCTGCGCCAAAGCGGTCAATTGTGCATGCGCGCGGGCCATGCCCTGCTCGATGCCATGTGGGCGGATGTCCATGCCTTCGGCGTAGACGAAATCAACCTCGGTGATGCCGATCAGGCCCAGCACCGATTGCAGGTAGGGCGTCACCGTGTCGGTGCCCTGGCCGACATGCACGCCGCCGCGCGGGCTGAACACCACCGCTTCCACGCCCTGGACCAGGCCCTGCGGCCAGGTGTCGGTGTAGCGGAAGGTCACGCGCGCGCGCGCCACCAGGTCGAACCAGTTCTTCAGCGGCGTCGGCACGTTGAGGTTGTACATCGGCGCGGCGATCAGCAGCAGGTCGCTGTCCATCAGCTCGCCGATCAGCGCATCGGACAGCGCGATGGCCTGTCGTGCGCGCGGCCCCGGGTTCTCTGCACCGCGCAGGGCGTGGAAGATCTCCTCATCCAGCACCGGCAGGTCGAGCGTGGTCAGGTCGCGCACGATGACGTCGTCGTCGAGGCCCAGCGCGGCGCGCTCGGCCAGGAAGTGCTCGATCAGGCCGGCGCTGCGTGAGGCGGCGCCGTGGAGGCTGGAGTGGAGGACAAGCACCTTGCTCATGGCGGGAAGTCGATCTGCGTGGAAGGGAGGGCGTCCACTCTAGACTTTGAAAATTTCGCCAGTGGCTCTATTTTGTCCTTCCATTGGTTCCGGAATGGATACATCGTGGCCCTGTCCGATCTCAACGGTATCGACGTGTTCGTGGCCACGGCGCAGGCCGGCAACTTCGCGCAGGCCGCCGACGCGCTGCAGGTCACCCGTTCGGCGGTGGCCAAGAGCATTGCGCGGCTGGAAGCACGGCTGGGCACGCAGTTGTTCCAGCGCACCACCCGCAGCCAGCAACTGACCGAGGCGGGGGCGCTCTACTACCAGCATTGCCTGCGCGCGCTGGAGGAAATCCGTGCAGGCGAGGCCGCGCTCGAGGGCGGGCGCACCCAGGTTGCCGGTCGTCTGCGCGTGTCCCTGCCGGTACTGTTCGGCCACCTGTGCATCGCACCGATCCTGCTTGAGCTGGCGCGGCAGCATCCGGCGCTGGCGCTGGATCTGCAGTTCAGCGATCGCGCCGTGGACCTGCGCGAGGAAGGCATCGACCTGGCGATCCGCATTGGCGCATTGCCGGACAGCAGCGATCTGGTGGCGCGACCGCTGGGCGAACACCGCATGGCGATCTGCGCCTCGCCGGCGTTCATGGCCGGGCGCGAGCTGCCGTACACCGTCGACGCACTGCGTGGGCTGGAGGCGGTGGCTTACAGCCGGCGCGGCCAGGTGATGGAATGGAAGATGCGGGTGGAGGGCGAGCCGCAGGTGTTGAAGCCGGATGCACGCGTGCAGATGGACGATCTACAGGGCGTGGCTGATGCGGCCGTGGCAGGGCTGGGCGTGGCCTGGCTGCCGTACTGGCTGGTGCGCGATGCCCTGCAGCAGGGGCGGTTGCTGGAAGTTTTTCCGGCCGCCTCCAGTGCGATCTATCCGATCCATGCGGTGTGGCCGCGGGTGCCGCACCTGCCGTTGAAGACGCGGGTAGCGGTGGACGCATTGCTGCAGCAGTTGCCGGCACGCCTGCTGGAGGTGGAGGCCGGACGCACCGATGGGCGCTGAGCCGGCTCCCGCAGGAGCCGGCCGGATGCCGGTCAGGGAGACGGGCAATCCATTTCACGGCACAGGCGGTACTCGGCGTCGCATTGTTCGGAGGTCTTGCCCAACGGTCCATGTGTCGCGCGCAGGCACTGCTCGTATTTCAGCGTGCAGAAGTCGCAGGAATCTGCGGCGAAGGCCAGGCCAGTCACGGCCATGCCAAGGAGCATCATGGTCTTCAAGGTCGTCTTGATCATCACGTCAGTCCTTTGTCTGCCCTTCAATGGGCGGGGCTACCATAGCAGTCCTTCCATCGCGGCCTTGACGCACCGCGACACGCGTTGTGCTCACCGCCGTGCAGCCTTCAACGCCTCGACCACGTCGGCTTCAGAGAAACCGCAATGCCCTTCGCCCGCCGCAGGCAGCACCTTCGGCAACGGCCGTGCGCCGGCATGTGCCGCCAGCTGCGGATACACCGCCTGCATATGCGGCACGATGGTGGGGTCGTTGTTGTTGAACTGGATCACCAGCGGTCGCTTCAACGCGCCGCTCAGTGCCAGCTTCGCGCGGACATCGGCCTGCGCCGCAGGCACGGCGTCGAGACGCTGCACGCCGGCATTGAACGCCGTGTCGTCACCGAAGCCACGGTAGACCACGCCCCTGTTGCCCACCGGCATGCCGCCGCTACGTGTCGCCAGTTCGTGCAGGACCAGTGCGTGCAGGCTGATCGTGCCGGCAAGTGCATCCGGAGCGACCTGTAGTTGCTTGGCAAGCACGTCGGTATGCTGGGGGTTCTGCTGCAGCGCGCCGGCGATGCCTTGATAGAGCGCTCCCTGCGGCAACGCGGCAGCTTCATGCGACGCCAGTCCACTGGCCGGCAGGCCTTCCGCGTTGGGGAAGAAGTAATCGAAGGCGACCAGCGTGGTCAGCAGATCCGCGGCGATCTGTTCGCCACTGAGGTTGGCACCGCACAGCGAGACGCCACCGGCGTAGTGCTGTGGGTGGCGCTCGAGGCTGGCGAGTGTCACCGCACCGCCCATCGAGAATCCGAGCAGCCAGGTGTGGCGCACACGCTTGAGTTCGCCCAGCGCGTGCTGGCGCAGACGCTCCATGTCGGTGATCGCATCGGCCACGGCCCAGCCCTGGCTGGCATAGGCGCTCTGCGCGACGGCGTAGCCTGCGGCCAGCAGCGTTGCAGTGCTGTCATTGGCGGTCATCGGCGTAGTGCGCGGCACGCCCACCGGCTCGTAGCCGTGCGCCAGCATCACCAGGTCGCCGTTCCAGTCAGCCGGCACGTCCAGGCGCCAGGGTGCCCCCTGCAGTTCACCGCTGAGCATGCGCGGTGCAGGCGGTGACGCAGCCAGCAGCGATGCCGAAAGCAGCAGCAGGCCGAGGGCGAGGGCGCAACGAAGCAAGGGGCGCATGGTGGTCATTCCATCCGGGAATGGCGCCGAGCATAGATGCCTGCGAATTGTTGCGCGCGCTGCACTGCCGCAGGGGATTGCCGGCCGGCCAGGCTGCGCTCTACGCTAGCGGCATGGTCCTGCACAGCATCGCGTCGATTATCCGCATTCCCCACGGGAAGGCGGGATAGCGCGCGGTCGTCACGGCCATGCAACCCGCCCGGGAAGGCGGGTTGCATGCGGCGCTCTCCCGGGTACTGGAATCCACCGAGGAGAACGCAGATGCACCCGCTTTCATCGAACGGCGACGCCCCGACCCTGCACCTGGTATGCGGCAAGATCGGCGCCGGAAAATCCACCCTGTCGCAGCAGCTGGCGGCGCAGCCACGTCACGTGCTGATCAGCGAGGACGCTTGGCTGGCCGCGCTGTATCCCGACCAGATCCATTCCATCGCCGATTACCTGCAGCGCGCGGCGGCGCTGCGCGGCGCGCTGACGCAGCATGTATGCGCGATCCTGCAGGCCGGCGTTCCGGTCGTGCTCGACGTTCCGTTCAACACGCCCGCCGCCCGCGCCTGGGGCCGCGAACTGTTCGAGTCGGCCGGCGTTGCCCATCAACTGCATTTTCTCGATGTTCCCGATGCCATCTGCAAGGCGCGTCTGCGCGCCCGTAACGCGTGCGGTGAACACCCGTTCCAGGCGAGCGATGAAGCCTTCGAGCAGATCACCCGTCACTTCGTGGCACCTGTGCCGGAGGAGGGCTTCGTGGTGATCCGTCATATGCAGGACGGGTGAGGGCTCGGGAAGGGCCGTGCTCAGTTGTTCACCGTGGCGGCGATTCCGATACGATTTGACGTATTGAACCCAACCCGCTTGATCTGGAGTCCCGCCGTGGTCGACCGTCTTGCCATCCTGCTCGAACGCTTCGCGCTCACCGCCTCGGTGTTCCATGCCGGCGCGCTGTGCGGCATCAACACCCTGCAGGGGGAGGATGAGGCCGGCCAGCTGCATCTGGTGCGGCGCGGCCCGCTGCAGGTCAGCCACGGCCAGCAGACTGTGCAGGTCGAGGTGCCCAGCCTGCTGCTGTACCCGCGGCCGATGCCGCACCGCTTCAGTACCGACCCGCAGCACGGCGCCGACATGGCCTGCGCAAACCTGCATTTCGAAGGTGGCCCGCTCAATCCGATCAGCGCGGCACTGCCGGATTTCATCTGCCTGCCGCTGGCGGATCTGTATGGCGGCCACGCGGCGCTGGAACTGCTGTTCGAAGAGGCCTTCGAGCAGCGTTGTGGCCGTGCGGCGATGGTCAACCGGCTGTTCGAGGTGGTGATGATCCAGGTGCTGCGTCAGCTGATGGAAGGGGGCGAGATGCGCGGCGGCCTGTTCGCCGGGCTCGGTCATCCGCGGCTGCGTCTGGCGCTGGTGGCGATGCACGAAGCGCCGGCTCAGGCGTGGACGCTGGAAGACCTGGCCGATGTCGCCGGCATGTCGCGCAGCGTGTTCGCGGCCAGCTTCCGTGAGGCGATGGGCACCACCCCGGGCCAGTACCTGCAGGGCTGGCGGGTGGGCTTGGCGCAGCAGGCACTGCGGCAGGGGCGCCCCTTGAAGCGGATCGCCGACGATGTCGGCTATGGCAGCGAAGCGGCGCTGTCGCGCGCGTTCAAGGCGCACACCGGGCAGTCGCCGCGGGAGTGGCGCGGACAGGCACGCGCGGGTGCGGCCTGAGCCTCAGCCTCAGCCCAGCACCAGCCGGGCCAGCTTCATGCCACCGAACAGACCGGCCAGGCCCAGCGCCACCGAGCCACCGGCATACAGTGCCGCCAACCCATGCTGGCCACGCTGCAGCAGCAGACCGATCTCCAGCGCGTAGGTGGAAAACGTGGTGTAGCCGCCGAGGATGCCGGTGGCCAGCAACAGGCGCAGCTGCGGCGAGGCGCCATTGCGCATGGCGAAGACCTCGACCACCACGCCCATCAGCAGCGCACCGCTGATGTTGATCAGGAAGGTCGACCAGGGCCAGGGACTGCCGACCGCCACCCGCGCGCCGATCAGGTTGCAGGCGTGGCGCAGGCAGGCGCCGATGCCGCCGCCGACGAAGACCAGGAAATAGTTGTTCAATGCTTGCATGGCGTGCCTCGAATGCGGGTTCGCAGAGTCAGTGGCGAACGCCGAGGGCAGGCACGACCTGCCGTCGACGAACACCGGGTTCGTCCTGGCAGGAGCCATCAGCCTTCTCAGGCGGTTATCGGGGGAGCCCCATCCCCATCGCGGTCCATGCTACCAGCGGCGGTGCATTCACGTCATCGAGGTCGTCAGAACGCGAGCCACCTTGCTGCGGCTGAAGCCATCCATCAGCAGTTCGAACGCGAGCAGATCCAGCGCCGCATGGCGGCGGTGGTCGATCTCCAGCCCGTTCTCGGCCACCAGATGGCTGACCAGCTCATAGGCGTCCTGCCAGACATCCAGATGGGCCTGGCTGGGGATGTAGGCATTGCCCCGTTCGCCTACGCCCAGCCCGCTCATCCCGTACAGCAGCTCGCGTGCGTCCAGCTTGGCCGCATCGGCGATGCGGAACAGCTGTTCGGCCTTCACATGGGAGGGACTGACGTGGTCGTTCAACCAGTTGCTGATGGTTGCCGTGGTGGAGTGCGCGGCGCGGGCCAGATCGGCCGGGCGAGGGTGCCCGGCTTTCTTCATGGCGGCGGCGAGTCGTTGGCCGAGAGTATTCATCTATGCAAGCCAGCTTAACGCGTGGATTGCGAAGAAGCCTTGTCGCAAGAATCAGTCTGGTTAACAGAAGGACCGACCGTGACCGAATTCTGGAGCAAGCGGCAGGTGCGTACCCGGCTGGGATTCCAGACCGATGCCGAACTGGCGCGCTTCTTTGGCATAAGCCGATCTGCCGTGTCGCAATGGCCCAAGGAGTTCCCGATTCCTGCCCTGAGGCAGTACATCCTGCATCAGCGTTATCCGAACCTGTTCCCCGCGACTGAAGCGAAGGGCAGCGAATCCATCTGAACTGCGCCGTCTTTTGTCGCATACAGCACACTTAGCACTATTTGCTAAGTACACTTAGCAAAATAGGTAGATTCGATGGATCGGGGAGATCCGATCAATCTCTTCAACCGGAAGTGGGAGCCTGGGATCCGAGGGGCATGTCGGGTTCGACCCATCCGGGACGGCCGGGGCCCCGTATGTAGTTTCGTGAACGATTAATAATTTCGATCACGAAAGTCGCTGCATGTAATTGACCTGTCGTGAAATCTATGACTAATTGGCATCAACCGGGCGTGAAGCCCGGGAGTCTTTCAGTAGCACGCAAGTGAGTCGGTAGACCGTCAACGATGCAGAACAAGTCCAACGGAGGTCGTATGGAATACGGCATGCATGGCTTGGCTGAACGGGTACGCCGCGAACTGGAAGCCAGCTATCACAAACACGGATGCGGTCCGGCGTTCTGGGATACCTACCAGCAGGTGCTGGACCGCCTGGTCCCGCAGGGGACCGAGCGTACCGAAGTCACCAACGAAATGGCGCTGATCATCGAGCAGCTGGGCATCGTCCGACGTGCGCAGCTGGTTCCGCCGCACGCCAGCGGGCCGCGTTGATTCAGAGCAGGCGCCAGGCGCCGCAGGCAAGCAGCGCCAGCAACATCGACAGCAGGGCCAGGGTTCGCGGTCGCCACCAGCGCCGCGCTTGTCCGGCCATCGCCTGCGGACTGCAGTAGCGCACCAGCCCCGGACCGAAACCGGCCCGGTGCTGTTGCCCTGCGCAGGCTTCCAGGCAGGCGCCGCAGGCCAGGCAATCGGCCTGCGGCCCCTGGCGGATGTCCAGTTGCATCGGACAGGCGCTGACACAGGCGGCGCAGTCCGTGCAGTCACCGAGACGATCGGCACTGAAGGTCGGCATCGGTCCGGCCAGCAGCGGATGCGCGGCGCGGAACACGTAATCCTGCGCGGTGGTCGGGTCGAGCAGGCCACGCCCCCGTCCCAGCACGCCGCCGAGGCCGGAGGGACGCGGCCCTCGCGGCTCGCCGCGGCGAGCGTCGTACAGCATGCGTGGTGTATGCGGATCGGTCAGCAGCGGCTGCATGCGTGCGAACGGGCACAACGAACGGCAGACCTGCTCGCGCAGGAAACCGGCATTGCCCCAGGTGGCGGCCGCATAGAACAGTACCCAGAAGGTTTCCCAGCCACTCCAGCCGGCCCGCGGCGCAGCGGCCACCAGTTCGGCGATCGGGCTGAACAGACCGACGAAGGTGACGCCGGTCCACAGTGACAACAGTCCCCAGGCCAGCTGCGTCGCCGGGCGCGCCAGCGAGGCGGGAAGCAGGCGGGACACGGCACGGGCGATCCCGTCGAAGGCGCGGCGCCACAGGGTCTGCGGGCAGGCATGGCCGCACCAGATGCGCCCGGCAAGATGGGTGAGCAGCGCAAGGCCCACCGCAAGCACCGCCAGCAGTCCGATCAGCACACCGACGTCGCCGGGCCACAAGGTCCAGCCGAACAGGTCGAAGCGCCGGGCATTGATGTCCAGCAGCAACGCCTGGCGTCCGTCCCAGCGCAGCCACGGCAGCGCGTAGAACAGGGCCAGCAAGGCGGCATTCAGCGCCCCGCGCCAGCGCCAGGGGCGTGGTGGGGTTGTGCAGGGTGTGCTCATCCCAGCGGCAGCTCGTCGTCGTCGTCGCTCGGCATCGGTCGTTGCAGGTACCAGGTGACCGCGCTGGACAGCGCCGTCACCGTCCAGAACATGAAGAAGCCTGCGGTATAGCCCAGCTCGCGGCTGATGGCCGTGCCCGGGAAGCTGATCGCCTGAAGGCGCAACGGGTCGACGAAGGCGAAGAACACCACGCTGGCCACGCCAGCGGCGATGAAGCTGGGCCAGAGGATGGCGCCCCAATGCTGGATCAGCCGCTGGCGGCGACTGGGGGAGGGTCTGTTCATGCTGTCCCGGATCGAAAAGTGGGCGGCGCGTATACTCCGCCAAGGCTGGCGCAGCTTCCGCAGGGCATGCTTCCTGCAAGCGTGCCAGCCTAGGTGCAGCGGACTGCGCCGACATTGATCTGGATCAACGGCGGTACCGCCTGCGTGCGGCACACTGCCGGCACGCTTTGGGTACCCTGATGAACGCAACACCGCCGCCTGTTCTTCCCGTTGCCTCGCCCGAGTTGTGCACCGAGCAGGAAGTGACCCGCCTGGTCCACGACTTCTATGCGCGTGTGCGCGAGGAAGAGCGGCTGGGGCCGGTGTTCGAGGCGCACGTGCATGACTGGCCGGAACACCTGGCACAGCTGGTCGACTTCTGGTCGGCGATGCTGCGCGGTACCCGCCGCTTCAAGGGTTCGCCAATGTCCAAGCACATGGCGATCGAGCTGGACAAGGACCTGTTCGACCGCTGGCTGGTGCTGTTCCGGATCACCACCGCCGAATGCAGCAACCCGCCGATGCAGGAACTGGCCAACGATGTGGCCGCGCGCATCGGTGACACCTTCTGGAAGCGCTACCAGATGCTGCGCTGGCCACAGGTCGGCCTGCCGGTGCTGGGCATCCCTGCCAAGGATTGATCTGGGTCAAGGCGGCGCAGGCTGTCCGGCGCGATGCTGGCGGCATGGACACGTTCTCTCCCGCCGCTGGCGGCCTGGCCTGGACCTTCGACCCCGACCTGCTGCGTCGGCACGACCGGCCAGGCCCTCGTTACACCTCGTATCCGACCGCGCCGCATTTCCATGATGGTTTCGACGCGCCGGCGCTGCGCCAGGCGATCGCCGACAGCAACCAGCTGGCGCGTGCGCTGTCGCTGTACGTGCACGTGCCGTTCTGTTCCAGTCCCTGCTTCTACTGTGGCTGCAACCGGGTGATCAGCCGCGATCGCGGCCGCGGCCACAGCTACGTCGCGCGGGTGCTGGCCGAGGCCGACCTGTTGGCACCGCAGTTCGAGGACGGCCGCGAGGTCATCCAGCTGCATCTGGGCGGCGGCACGCCGAACTTCCTTGATGCTGAGGCGATGACCACGCTGGTGGAGGGGCTGCGCCGGCGCTTCGATTTCAGCGATTCGGCACAGCGCGATTTCTCGATCGAGCTCGACCCGCGCTTCATCGATACCCGCGACGTCGCCATGCTGGCGCGGCTGGGCTTCAACCGGGCCAGCCTGGGCGTGCAGGATTTCGATCCGCAGGTGCAGGAATCGATCAACCGCGTGCAGGGCGTGCAACAGACGCTGGACATCCTGCGCGCGTGCCGCGACAGCGGCATGCGATCGGTCAATGTCGACCTGATCTATGGGTTGCCGGGGCAGAGCCTGGAAGGCTTCGGTCGCACCCTCGAGCTGGTGCTCGCGCTGCGCCCGGACCGCCTGGCGGTCTATGGCTACGCGCACCTGCCGCATCTGTTCCGCGCACAGAAGCAGATCGACGAACGCCGCTTGCCGTCGCCGGAGGACAAGCTGGCGTTGCTGGGCCTGGCGGTGGAGAAGCTCTCCGCAGCTGGCTACCAGTACATCGGCATGGATCACTTTGCGTTGCCGGAAGAGGATCTGTCGCGTGCGCAGCGTGCCGGCCAGTTGCATCGCAACTTCATGGGCTACACCACCCACGCCGATACCGATCTGCTCGGCCTGGGCGTGAGTGCGATCAGCCACATCGGTGCCACCTACAGCCAGAATCCGCGCGATCTGCCGTCGTGGGAGGACGCGGTGGACCAGGGCCAGCTGCCGGTGTGGCGTGGGGTGGCGCTGAGCGCCGACGACCAGTTGCGTGCGGAACTGATCCAGCAGCTGATGTGCCAGGGCGAGGTGGATGGCACTGCGCTGGGCCAGCGTCATGGCGTCGATTTCGAGCAGTACTTCGCCGAAGACCTGCGTTCGGTTCAGCGGCTGCAGGAAGATGGCCTGGCCGAATACCGCGACGGTGTAGTGCGCGCCAGCGAGCCGGGGCGGCCGCTGCTGCGGCTGCTGGCGATGTGCTTCGATCCGTACCTGCGTGCGGCGCATGAGCAGCCGCGCTATTCGCGCGCGATCTGAGGTTCCGTCGCGCAGTGTGACCCACCCCCAAAAAACCGGGCCAGCGTAAAGCAGAGACTTCTCTCCGCATTGACCCCCGTGGATCACGAGGAATCAGGCGATGAAGAAGTCCCGTTTTACCGAGGAGCAGATTGCCTACGCGCTCAAGCAGGTCGAGCTGGGGATGTCGGCCGGGACGCCGCTGCTGTCGCGGGTAATGACGGTGAAGGTGCCCAGGTTGACGAAGCTTGTGCAAGCGCCGCGCCGAGGCGTCGCTTGGTCAGCCCGGTAGGACTGCCACGCCGTCAGGTGGATCCTCACGACGCAACGACAGCACGCGCCAGCTGGCCATGCGCTTACGTTCTAGCAGGTTCGCCAGGGCGCTGGCATCGGGCCTGCCTTTGCGGGTGTACTTGACCGGGGCCAGCACCAGCAGGTTGACGCGCTCGTCCGGCGGGATCGAATCGCGCTCGTCCTCCGGGTTCCAGGGCCTATCCACGGCCAGCAGTGCATCGACCCCCTCCGGCCACGGCAGGTCAGTGAACTCGGGATCGCTGCGTTCAATCAGGTGCCCCTCGCTGATCGGCCCGTGTGCGAACACTTGTGCCACCATGCGCGACATCAGCAGTTGCGGGAAACGCCACACGCTATCGTCGCCCAGCCCTGTGCGTGGCAGTGGCCAGTTGCGCTGCAGAGGGAGGAAGAGCTCGATCATCGGTGTACCGGCTTCATGTAGTCCGGTGCTGAACAGCAGCTTGAAGTCGGATCTGCCGTCAATCAGGCCCAGGTGCAGTGATGCCCTCGGGTCACGCGACGCCGGCGAGAATTCTGGTCGGAGCACCGGCCCGACCGTGTTGTGCACGAAGACGATGATCGATTCACCGGCTCCCTGCACGTAGGGACCCTGGTAGTCGCGCACGCTTCTGCCCCCGTGTCGCTCCAACGTCGCAGCGACCTCGGGATGGCCCCAGATGCGCGCAGCATCCAACGCCGACTGATTCAACTGCCGGTGCAGGCGGTTGACGTCGGCACCGGCCTGCAGCAGCAGCTCTACGATATCCCCATGCCCTTCGAGGGCAGCGGCGTACAGCGGGTGACAGCGCATCAGCGCGGTGCCATCCGGATCGGCACCCGCCTGCAGCAGCAGCTTGCACGCAGCGGCGTGACCGCCAGACACCGCTTCCATCAACGGCGTCCGGTGATCATCTCCGCCGAAGTTCATGTCCGCCGGAAGCCCCCAGGCCAGCAGCCATTGGCACACCGCCTCCTGGCCGCTTGCCGCCGCCAGGTGCAACACGCTGTCGTCCCCTGCATAGCCAAAGTGGGCCAGCCACAGTAAAGCTGGCTGCGCGTCCGCGATGGAGCGCACCACGTCCAGTTCACCCGCCTCTATGGCGTCGTACAGGCGATCCAGTTCACTCTCGTGCTCGATACCCAATGGATGTTGATCAATCATGCTTCTTCCATGAACCCAGCGTTGGTCGGCAAGCCTATCTCGCTGTCTGCCGTTCTTGAAGCGGACAGGCTACGCGGGGAATAGCCTGCAGTCACCCCGGGTGCGCGTGGACAGCGCCGTGCCGACGCCCCAGATCGTAGCTGGGCTGGATCTCGGCCAGGCAAGGGGCGAGATCTGCCAGGCCTGGCTGGCCGAAGTCGACCACGGGGAGCTGTACGAAACTGCCACAGCGCGAGTCAGGGAAGCGCTGGAACCGCGTAAGCCGCCGGCAGAGACCAAGCCCCGCCCGAAGGACGCGCGCAAGGAATGGGTGAGTGCAGGGCTGCAGCAGATGCGGCGAGGTGTTTGAGGCATCCGCGACATTGCGTCGCAGACGCCATCTGTTGCTCGCTTGGCATCATGCGTTGGAGCAGATTGCGGAGCGTCGAGAAAATTGCGGAGCGGGAACGCGATCGATGATCGTCGTAAAAGCCTTGGTGCCCGGAGCCGGAATCGAACCGGCATGGGGTTGCCCCCGGCGGATTTTAAGTCCGATGCGTCTACCAGTTTCGCCATCCGGGCCTGCAGCGCGGCGCCGATTGTAGCCCACCCGCCGCACGGTGGCTGGATTGCATTGGCGGGGTGACGTGCTTAACTGTCGTTCCTATTCATGTCATAGTCCCAGCCATCGTTCCCAGGGGGGGAGCCATCTGATGTCGCTGCACGCGATTGCCTATGCCAGTGAGGCCCGCGCCGATCTGCAGACAACCGATCTCGACCGCCTGCTGGCCGATGCCACGGCATTCAACCGTGTAGCCGGCGTCACCGGTGTGCTGATGTTCGATGGATCGCGCTTCCTGCAGTATCTGGAAGGTCCGGAAGATGGCATCGATTCGGTGTTTCCGCGCATCCTCAACGCGCGCAGCCATGGGCAACTGAAGGTGTTGTGCCGCGCGCCGGTCGCGCAGCGCGCGTTCCCGCGCTGGTCCATGGGCACGCGACGGATCGAGGCGGACCTGCTGGCGCAGATCATCGATGCCGCCTGGCCGGGCTTCCTGCTGGGCAGCGGTGGATTCGAGCGTCTGCGGCAGGCCTGGACCGGCGCCGACGGTGAACTGGAACCGGCCGCGGTCGCACTGGGCTCCTGACCTGCCTTGGCGGTGGGGCGGCCGGGCCGTTAGGCTGTAGCCTTTCTGGTGTGGGTTTCCCGGAGTGGTGCAGCGAATGAGTGAGTTGGCCGAAGCCATGGCAGCGTATGTGCGATCGCATCCGTTGCACGGGATGTACCGATGAGTGCGCCGGTTGCGGCGGCCGTCGCCCCCCGGTTTGCAGTGATCGGCCTGGGCTACGTCGGCCTGCCGTTGGCGGTGGCCTTCGGTCGGCACTGGCCGACGCTGGGCTTTGATATCGATGCCGGCCGCATCGCCGAGCTGCGCAGTGGCCAGGACCACACGCTGGAAATGGAGCCCGATGAGCTGGCCAGTGCACAGCAGCTGCAGTACGGCAGTGATCCGGCACTGCTCGATGCCTGCAATGTCTACATCGTCACCGTGCCGACCCCGATCGATGCCTATGAGCAGCCCGACCTGGAGCCGCTGCGATCTGCCAGCCGGCTGATCGCCAGCCATCTGCGCGTGGGCGACCTGGTGATCTACGAATCCACGGTGTACCCCGGTACGACCGAAGAAGTCTGCGTGCCGCTGCTGGAGGAGGGCTCGGGCCTGCGTTTCAACGAAGACTTCTACTGCGGCTACAGCCCCGAGCGGGTCAGTCCGGGTGACCGCCAGCGTCGCCTGGCCGACATCCGCAAGATCACCTCCGGTTCGACACCGGAGGTTGCCGCGGTGATCGACGGCCTGTACCAGCGCATCATCGCCGCCGGTACCTTCCCGGCGCCGACGATGCGCGTGGCCGAAGCGGCCAAGGTGGTCGAGAACATCCAGCGTGATGTCAACATCGCACTGGTCAACGAGCTGGCGCTGATCTTCGATCGGCTCGGCATCGACACCCAGGACGTGCTTGACGCGGCGGGCAGCAAGTGGAATTTCCTGCCGTTCCGGCCAGGTCTGGTGGGTGGCCACTGCATCGGCGTGGATCCGTATTACCTGCTGCACAAGTCCGAGAGCGTGGGTTACCACCCGGATCTGATCCATACCGCGCGGCAGGTCAACAACCGCGTCGGCGAGCACGTGGCCGCGCGGGTGCTGGCGATGCTGGCGGAGCGTGGCCGCGCACCGGTGCAGGCACGCATCCTGGTGCTCGGCGTGACCTTCAAGGAGGATTGCCCGGACCTGCGCAACAGCCGCGCGCTGGAGCTTGCGCAGCGCCTGCGCGATGCCGGTGCCGAGGTTGAAGTCAGTGATCCCTGGGTGGGCCCGGCGGCGTTGGCGGAGGCCGGTGTGCAGTGGCTGGCCGAGCCGGTCACGGGGAGCTACGACGCGGTGGTGCTGGCGGTGGCCCATGCCCGCTTCAAGGCGATGGACGAGGCGGGAATCCGGGGCCTGCTGGCCCCCGGTGGCCTGGTCTACGATGTGAAATCGGCCTGGCCGCGCAACGTGGTTGACGGTCGACTGTAAGCCCGGAGGGCGGGCGGCACGGTAGACTCGGGGGCAGTTGCAACCGAGGAAAGCCATGCACCGGTATATCGTCTACCTGCTCGCCATCCTGATGTTCCCGATATGCCTGTGGCTGGCCACGATCTGGCCGGCCTGGTACTGGGGCGTCGGCCTGACTGCCGCGATGGTGGCGCTGGGGACCTGGGACCTGCTGCAGAAGCGCAGCACGCTGCGCCGCAATTATCCGGTGATGGCGCACTTCCGCTACGGCCTGGAGTCGATCGGCCCGGAGATCCGCCAGTATTTCGTGCAGAGCGACCTGGAGGACGTGCCGTTCTCGCGCCAGCAGCGCGCGCTGATCTACCAGCGGGCCAAGAACGAGATGGACACGGTGCCGTTCGGTACCCTGCGCAGCACCTATGCGGTGGACTACGAATGGATCAACCATTCGCTGGCACCCACGTCCATCGCCAAGCACGATTTCCGCGTGTTGATCGGCGCCAACTGTGCCAAGCCCTATTCGGCCAGCGTGTTCAACATTTCGGCGATGAGCTTCGGTTCGTTGTCGGCCAATGCGATCCGCGCGCTGAACGAAGGCGCGCGCCGTGGCGGCTTCTATCACGACACTGGCGAAGGCTCGATCTCGCCGTATCACCGCGAGATGGGCGGTGACCTAGTGTGGGAGATCGGTTCGGGCTACTTCGGTTGCCGTGACGAGAAAGGGGGCTTCAGCGAAGAGCGCTTCGTTGCCAATGCCACCCACGACCAGGTCAAGATGATCGAGATCAAGCTGTCGCAGGGTGCCAAGCCGGGCCACGGTGGCGTGCTGCCAGCACCGAAGGTGACCGCCGAGATCTCGGTGACGCGCGGCGTACCGATGGGCGTGGACTGCGTGTCGCCGTCACGCCACTCAGCGTTCTCGACGCCGGTCGAGCTGTTGCAGTTCGTTGCGCGCCTGCGCGAACTGTCCGGTGGCAAGCCGGTCGGTTTCAAGCTGGCCATCGGCCATCCGTGGGAGTGGTTCGGCATTGCCAAGGCGATGCAGGAAACCGGCCTGCTGCCGGACTTCATCGTGGTCGACGGCGCAGAGGGCGGCACGGGTGCGGCACCGGCGGAGTTTGTCGACCATGTCGGTGTGCCGATGCACGAAGCGCTGCTGCTGGTGCACAACACCCTGGTTGGCCTCGACCTGCGCGAACGCGTCCGCATCGGCGCGGCGGGAAAGATCACCAGTGCCTTCGACATCGCGCGCACCATCGCGCTGGGGGCCGACTGGTGCAATGCCGGCCGTGGCTTCATGTTCGCGCTGGGTTGCATCCAGTCGCTGAGCTGCCACACCGACAAGTGCCCGACCGGCATCGCCACCCAGGACCCGGCACGCTGGAAGCACCTGGATGCGCCGGACAAGGCCACCCGTGTGTACAGCTACCACGAGCACACGCTGCATGCCTTGAAGGAGCTGCTGTGTGCCGCCGGCCTGAATGATCCGGCTGAACTTGGGCCGGAACACATCCTGCGCCGTGTTTCGCCGGTGGAGATCCGTTCGCTGGCCTCGCTGTACCGCTACCTGGAACCGGGCGAGCTGCTGCACAAGGTGCCGGACCATGCGGTGTTCCATGCATTCTGGGCCGATGCACGCAGCGATTCGTTCCAGCCGCCGCCGAAGATCCAGGCGCTGCGCGCCAGCAAGTCGCGATAGCGATTCTGTAGAGTCGAGCCCTGCTCGACTGCCTTTCGATCAGGCATCGCGACGTCGGAACGAAGAACAGTCGAGCATGGCTCGACGCTACAAGGAGATGTCATGCAGTTCAGGACCGGCACCATCGACGACGTCGCCACGCTGTGGGCCCTGCGCACGCGCTGCGTGCGCGAGACCTGCAGCAGCCACTATCCGGTGGAGGTCATCGCACCGTGGTCGGCCTCGCCACCACCGTCGCAGTACGCGCGGCTGTTGTCGCAGGGCGGATGCGTGGTGGCCGAGGACGGGCAGGGGGCCCTGCTCGGTTTCGGCGTGTTCGATGCCAACGCCAATGAAGTCGATGCGCTGTTTGTCGATCCGGATCGCGGCGGCAGGGGGATCGGCCAGGCACTGATGCAGCGGTTGCTGGCGATGGCCGACCACGAGCGCGAGGTAGTGCTGTCGGCCTCGCTCAATGCGGTGCCGTTCTATCAACGGCAGGGATTCATTGCCGTGCGGGAGGAAGCCTACCCGCATCCCAGCGGTGTGGCGCTGGCCTCGGTGAGCATGCGCAGGCCATGGTGATGTCGCGTCGAGCTTGCTCGACGGCTTTTGTAGAGTCGAGCCATGCTCGACTGCTTTATCGCCTGAATCAAAAAGCAGTCGAGCATGGCTCGACTCTACAATGCGGGTCTCATCGCCCGACCAGCCATCCGATCACGCCTTCAGCAGCACGCAGGCCGCTGGCGTAGCACGCCGTCAGCAGATAACCGCCGGTAGGTGCCTCCCAGTCCAGCATCTCGCCGGCACAGAACACGCCGGGCACTGCCCGCAGCATCAGGCCATCATCCAGCGCATCCAGGCGCACGCCGCCAGCAGTGCTGATCACCTCGGCCATCGGCCGTGGACGCAGCAGGCGCAACGGCAGGCGCTTGAGCGTGGCGGCCACGGCAGGCAGGTCGTTGCCCGCGTCCTTGCCAAGGATCTCGAACACCAGCGCGGCCTTCACTGCATCCAGGCCGGCCTGGCGGCGCAGGTGCTCGCCGAAGCTGCGACCCTTGCGCGGGCGCGACAGATCGGCCAGCAGGCGTGCTTCATCGCGTCCCGGCACCAGGTCCAGCCACAGCATGGCGTGGCCATCGCGGTTGATTGTCTCGCGCAGGTCTGCGGCCAATGCGTAGATCAGGCTGCCTTCGATGCCGTACTCGCTGGCCACGCATTCGCCCTGCAGCGACTGCGGTTGTCCCGCCAGGTCGGTCCAGTGCGCGACCACCGGTTTCAATGGTGCGCCGGCATTGCGCTGGGCGAAGAACGGCGTCCAGTCGATGTCGAAGCCGCAGTTGGCCGATTGCAGCGGCGCAATGTCCACGCCTCGTGCCTGCAAGGGGGCGACCCAGGCGCCATCACTGCCCAGCTGCGGCCAGCTGCCGCCGCCCATGGCCAGCACGGTGGCATCGGCGTGGACATCGATCTCGCCCGCTTCGGTGGCGAAGCGCAGCGCGCCGTCGTTGCCCCATCCGATCCAGCGGTGGTTGGCATGCAGGCGCACGCCCTGTTCCTTCAGCCGGCGCACCCAGCCGCGCAGCAATGGCGCTGCCTTGCGGTCGACCGGGAACACGCGGCCGGAGCTGCCGACATAGGTTTCCACGCCAAAGCCGGCAGCCCAATCGCGCAGTGCCTGCGCGTCGAAGCCATCCAGCCAGCGACCAACCGCTTCGGCCCGCTCGCGGTAGCGGCTGTCGAACAGCGGCCGCGGGTCGGAATGGGTGAGGTTGAGCCCGCCCTTGCCGGCGATCAGGAACTTGCGGCCGGGTGAACCCTTGGCCTCGTACAGGTCGACCTCCAGCCCAGCGGCGCGCAGGCGCTCGGCGGCGAACAGGCCGGCCGGGCCGCCGCCGATGACGGCGACCCGATGGGGCGATGCGGTATTACGGTTTGACATCGAGCAGCTCGACATCGAACACCAGCGACGAGCCGGCCGGGATCGGGCCAACCCGGCGGTCGCCGTAGCCGTAGTCCGGCGGGATCATCAGGGTGCGCTTGCCGCCGACCTTCATGCCGGCCACGCCCTCATCCCAGCCGCGGATGACCTGGCCGGCGCCGAGCGCGAAGGTGAACGGTTCGCCACGGCTGACCGAGCTGTCGAAGGTCTTGCCGTGCTTGGTTTCGGTGCGGTTGTCGTAGATCCAGCCGGTGTAGTGCACGGTCACCTTGTTGCCGGCAACGGCTTCGGCGCCGGTACCCGGGACGGTATCGATGCGCTCGAAGGTGGTCAGGGTGCCACCCGGCGGTGGGCCGGACGGTTCGGTCGAGCAGCCAACGGCGGCGAGGGACAGCAGCAGGGGAAGCAGCAGGCGGCGCATCGGGCGTCTCCGGAAGGGCGCAGGGCGAGGGCGGCAAGGGTAGCGCATCGGCGCCGGGTATCATGGGGGCATGGCAAAACTCCTGCTCAATCTGCGCAATGTCGGCGACGACGAATATGCCGATGTCTGCACGCTGCTCGACCAGCACGGCATCGCCTGGTATCGGACCGAACCCAGCCCCTGGGGCATTTCCAACGGCGGCCTGTGGCTGCGCGAGGACGCCGATCATCCGCGTGCGAAGGCGCTGATGGCGGAGTACCAGGCTGAGCGCGGGCCACGCATCCGTGCCGAGCGCGAGCAGGCGTTGCGCGATGGCACGGCGGAGACCTTCGGCAGCCTGTTCCGGCGCCGGCCGGCGTATGTGGTGCTGGTGCTGTTGGGGATGGTGGGTGCGGCGGCGCTGGTGCTGCTGCCGTTCGTGCTGTTGCGGGGGTAAGGGGGGCTTCTGGCCGGGTTGCACCCGGCACCTGCAGAGGCAACGGCAACGGCAAAAGCTGGTTTCCGTGGGATGGCGTGGCGGTGTGGGCAGGCGGGGGGCGGCAAAAACTGCTCCTGCGTGCCTCGTAGAGCGCCATCCATGGCGCTCTGCGCCCCCGCCTGCCCACACCGCCCCACCTCTGACAGATTCCGGTGTCTGCCGGGCTTGGGGTCGGATCCCTCTGCCGCGCAGAGGGCTCTGACCCCCTGAATCTGTCCGTGCGGGCGGGAGGCGCTAAAATGGCAGGATGATCGCCAATACCGCTGCCTACCATTTCGCCGTCATCGACGCCCCCCAGGCCCTGTGCGATCAGTTGCTGGCGCGCGCCGAGGCGGCGCAGCTGCGCGGCACGATCCTGGTGGCGGGCGAGGGGCTGAACCTGTTCCTGGCCGGTGCGGCGGAGGCGGTCGAGGGCTTCTACGCCGCGCTGCATGCCGATGCGCGTTTTGCTGATATGCGGGTCAAGACCAGCCTGAGCGAGCATCAGCCGTTCGCGCGGCTGAAGGCCAAAGTGAAGGACGAGATCATCAGTTTCCGCCGTGATGACGGCCAGCCGCTGGAGTATCCGCGTGCACCGGCGGTCGATCCGGCTACCGTGCAGCGTTGGTTGCGGCAGGGGCATGATGATGCCGGCAAGCCGGTGGTGATGCTCGATACGCGCAACCTGCAGGAAGTGGAGTACGGCACCTTCAAGGATGCGCTGGTGTTGCCCATCCACAAGTTCACCGACCTGCCCGAGGCGTTGGCGCCGCACCGCGAAGCGCTGAAGGACAGCACGGTGGTCAGTTTCTGCACCGGCGGCATTCGTTGCGAGAAGGCCGCGCTGTGGATGGTCAACGATGGCATGGACAACGTGCTGCAGCTCGATGGCGGCATCCTCGGCTACTTCGAGGAGGTGGGCGGCGAAGGCTATGAAGGCCGCTGCTTCGTGTTCGATGAGCGCGTGGCGCTGGATGCCGAACTGAAGCCGATGGTCGACCAGGCGCTGCCGGAGCCGCGCCCCAGCGCGTTCTGACGTTTCCTTGGTAGAGCCGGCCGCTGGCCGGCTGCCAGGGCACTTTGCCTGCCGGCCAGCGGCCGGCACTACCGGATCAAGCGCGGTCAGCCCTGAACCCGTCCCACGGGAATCAGCATCCCGCCACCGTCACTGGCCGCCGCGCCTGGCCGACCCCATGCATGGGGGATCCTGTGACGGAAAACCGCCTGATGATCCCGTTGTCGATTCTTGACCTGGCCCCGGTCTGCGAGGGCAGCGACACCACCGCTGCCTTCGCCAACATGCTGGAACTGGCCCAGCACGCCGATGCGCTGGGGTACCGCCGCTACTGGCTGGCCGAACACCACAACATGCCCGGCATCGCCAGCGCGGCCACCGCCGTGCTGATCGGTCACGTGGCGGGTGGCACAAAGCGCATCCGCGTCGGTGCCGGCGGCATCATGCTGCCCAACCATGCGCCGCTGCAGGTGGCCGAGCAGTTCGGCACGCTCGCCTCGCTGTATCCGGACCGCATCGACCTCGGCCTGGGCCGTGCGCCGGGCACCGATCAGCCGACCGCGCGTGCACTGCGCCGCTATTTCGACAGTGCCGACCAGTTCCCACAGGACGTGCGCGAGCTGCTGCATTACTTCGAGCCGGTACAGCCCGGGCAGGCCGTGCAGGCGGTTCCGGGTGGTGGCCTGCGGGTGCCGACATGGATCCTCGGTTCCAGCCTGTTCGGTGCGCGCATGGCTGCCTCGATGGGCCTGCCGTACGCGTTCGCCTCGCACTTCGCACCGGACGTGATGGACGAGGCGCTGGCGGTGTACCGCCGCGAGTTCCGCCCCTCGGCCACGCTGAAGCAGCCACATGCGATGTTGGCGTTGAACGTTGTCGCCAGCGACAGCGAGGCCGAATCTCGGCGCCTGTTCACCAGCCAGCAGCAGAGTTTCGTGAACCTGCGTCGCGGTCGGCCAGGCAAGATTCCGGCACCCATCGACGACATCGAGTCCTTCTGGGAGCCGCATGAAAAGCTGGGCGTGGAGCGGGCACTGGCCTGCACCGTGCTGGGGGATCCGCAGCAGGTGGCGGAAGGCATCGCCGCGTTCGTCGAGCGCCACAAGCCGGACGAACTGATGCTCACCGCCAACCTGTATGACCACCGCGCGCGCCTGCGCTCGTTCGAACTGGCGATGCAGGCCTGGCACGCCCGCCACGCGGGCTGAACAATTGCGTCACGGCCCATTGCGGCCGAACCGCGTCTGATGGGGGCTCATATCGAAGGAGCCCCCACATGGCCGACACCCGCGCCGAACACATTGCCCAACTGGCAGAGCTGATCAAGGACGTGGAGGTGGCGATGTTCACCACCACCGGCGTTGACGGGCGACTCTACAGCCGGCCGCTGGCCACCCAGCAGGTCACCTTCGACGGTGATCTGTGGTTCGTCATCACTGCCGACAGCCCGAAGGTGGCCGAGATTGCGCTCGACCCCCGCGTCAACGTGGCCTATGCCTCACCCTCGAAGAACACCTATGTATCGGTGGCCGGGCGCGCGCGCGTGGTTGATGATCGCGCGAAGATCGAGGAGCTGTGGTCGCCAGCGATGAAGCTGTTCTTCCCGGGTGGCAAGGACGACCCGAACCTACGCCTGATCCAGGTGCGCGCCGACTCGGCCGAGTACTGGGATGGTCCGGGCACGCTGCTGGGCACGGCACTCAGTTTCGTGCTGTCGGCGGTGCAGGACGAGCCCGCGCCTTTGGCCGACAACGGCTTCATCGACCTGCGCTGAGAGCCGATGTCCGGTATTGGTAGTGCCGGCCGCTGGCCGGCAATCCTGGAAACGTGGCAGCCGGCCAGCGGCCGGCTGTACCGGGTTCCGGCTCAGAACCAGCGCTGGAACAGCTCCATCGTATAGCCCACCAGCTGCCCCGAACTGAAACCGAAGAAGGCGATCGCCGCCAGCGCCGCGATCCAGTTGAACAGCATCAGCGCGCCATCGCGTTCCAGCAGCGCCAGCGAGAACAGCAGCAGCTGGAAGCCGAACAGGAAGTTGGTGAAGGGAATCGGCAACGACAGCAGGATGCCCAGCAGTACCAGCAGCAGGCCGCTGAAGGCGTGGGCCGGCAGCGGTGTCAGCAGCTGCGGCAGGCGCGGTTTCAGCATCTTGTCCAACCGCCGCAGCGGGCGATCGATGCGGTCCAGGAAACGGTGCATGGTGCCGCGCCTGGGGCCGCGGCGGGCAATGAAGCCAGGCAGCCAGGGCCGGCGCAGGCAGAACAGCATCTGCAGGCCGATCAGGATCACCAGCGGACCGCTGACTGCGCCGCCCATGCCCGGGATCGGGATGAACGAGGGCAGGATCGCCACGAACAGGAACACGCCGAACGCGCTCTGCTGCAGGTTGCACAGGATCTGGCCGAGCGGCATGTGCTCGGCCGGGTCGCCGGAGGCGAACATCTCCAGCAGGGTGCGGATGCCCTCGTTGCGGTAGGCGGGGCGCTTGACGCCCGGGCCCTGGCCGGCCTCAGGCGGTGAGCTCATCTGCCTGCTCGTCGGACAGCGTGCGCAGCAGCAGTTTGTCCACCCGCGCACCGTCCAGGTCGACCACTTCGAAGCGCCAGCCGGCCCAGTCGAAATACTCGCCGGCGTGCGGGATGCGGCCGAAGTAGTGGATGCACATGCCGGCCAGCGTGTAGTAGTCACCATCCTCGGCATCGGGCAGGTCGTTGCTGCCGATCAGTTCGCGCACGTCTTCGATCGGCAGCGAGCCGTCCACCAGCAG
Source organism: Stenotrophomonas sp. WED208 (assembly GCF_040984485.1). Classification (NCBI taxonomy): domain Bacteria; kingdom Pseudomonadati; phylum Pseudomonadota; class Gammaproteobacteria; order Lysobacterales; family Lysobacteraceae; genus Stenotrophomonas; species Stenotrophomonas sp. WED208. Next base: position 2,988,411 of record NZ_JAZARB010000001.1, on the reverse strand, counting down.
CGAACCGTCTTCGCGGGTCACCACCAGTGCGTCCTCGTCGGCGTTCTCCACGGCCTGCAGGCGGCCGACCACGGCACCCATCAGGTCGCTGATGGTCACCAGCCCCTGGATCTCGCCGTACTCGTCCACCACCAGCGCCATCGACTGCTGTTCCTCGCGGAAGATCTCCAGCAGCTTCATCGCGTGGGTCGATTCGGAGACGTACAGCGGTTCGCGCAGGGTCTGGAACAGCGCGTTGTCACCGCGCGCCATGCGCGTGGCCAGCGATTTCAGTTCAAGCACGCCGACCACGTCCATGTCGTTGTCGCGGTACACCGGGTACCGCGAGAACTCGTGCTCGGCCATGATGTCCAGGTTGCGCTCCAGGCCGGCCTGGGTATCCAGCCAGGCGATGCGGTTGCGCGGGGTCATCAGGCTGTCGGCGGTGCGGTCGCCCAGGCGCATCACGCGGTTCATCATGTCGCGCTCGTGGGCGTCGATCACGCCGGCCTCGTGGCTCTCGGCCACCAGCATGCGGATCTCTTCTTCGGTCACCGAGGCGACTTCATCCTTGCCCAGGCCGAACAGGCGCAGCACCAGCTGGGTGGTCTTGGACAGCAGCCAGACGAAGGGCAGGGCCAGCTTGGCCAGCCAGCTCATCGGCATCGCGACCAGGCCGGCAATGGCCTCCGAGCGGGTCAGCGCCAGGCGCTTGGGCACCAGTTCGCCGAAGATCAGCGTGATGAAGGTGATCAGGCTGACCGCCAGCGCGGTACCGATGTTGCCGGCGTAGGCAAAGCCCGGCATCAGGCCCTGGATCCAGCCGGCGAAGGCTTCACCCAGTGCTTCACCACCGAGGTAGCCGGTCAGCACGCCGATCACGGTGATGCCGATCTGCACGGTGGACAGGAAGCTCTCCGGCTTCTCCGACAGCTCCAGCGCCTTGGCGGCGCGCTTGGAGGTGGCGGCCATCTGCTTCAGGCGGCTCTTGCGCGAGGTCATGACCGACATCTCGGACATGGCGAAGAAGCCGTTCAGCAGAACAAGCGCGAAGACAATCAGGATCATTTCAAACACGGGCGTCGTCCCCGGTTGGTGGCAGGGAGGGCGGGTGCTGGCGATGGCGGCTGGCGCTCAGGAACAGGGTCCGGCGCGGCGCAGGGGGATAAGGGTCGTCGTCCATAAGGTGCGCCCGAAGGCGCGCTGGCATCTTAGCAAAGGGGCGTGGCAGGGTGGCAACCGCCTGTTCAGGTTGGGGGTTCCCAGGCCTCGAAAGGGGGCAGGGATACCCGTGATGGTCATCTAGCCGTCATAATTCCGTCTGGTGCCGTCCTTCCCGCGACGGCTGACAGGTTTCTCAATGTTCTCTCTGCAGACCATTTTCGGTTCCGGCAAACAGTTCTACACCCTGCTCGATGAGGCTGCCGTCGCGGCTTCCGACGCCGCCAAGGCGCTGCATTCCATGCTGCGCGAGGCCGACCGCCAGCCCGCGCTGGACGCGTTCAAGCTGGCCCGCCTGCGCGAACGCGCGGCCTCGGACAAGATCAGCCAGGCGCTGGTGGACAGCTTCATGACCCCGATCGAGCGCGAAGACATCGAAGCGCTGGGCTCGGCGCTGTACAAGATTCCGAAGCAGATCGAGAAGTTCGCCGATCGCTATTCGCTGGCCACGACCCACCTGGAGCACATCGACTTCGCGCCGCGCGCGGCGATGCTGGAACAGGCTGCTGGCGTAGTGGTGGAGATGGTGGCCGACCTGCGCCACATGAACCTGGACCGGATGACCGCGCTCAACGAGAAGCTGCGTTCGCTGGAGAACGAGGCCGACCGCCTGATGCTCGAGCTGTACCGCGACATCTACTCGGGCCGCCTGGACAACCTGCAGATGTTCCTGCTGAAGGAATTCTTCGAGATCCTGGAAAAGGCCATCGACCGCTGCCGCGAGGCCGGCGTGGTGGCGTACCAGATCGTGTTGAAGAACAGCTGACGGACGCCGCCGCATGTTGACCCTTGTCCTGGTGGTGATCCTGGCCGCGCTCGTCTTCGAGTTCATCAACGGCTTCCACGACACCGCCAACTCCATTGCCACCGTGGTGGCGACCAAGGTGCTCTCGCCCGGCTGGGCGGTGATGCTGGCCGCCTTCATGAACCTCATCGGCGCGTTGACCGGTACCGCGGTGGCGCTGACCATCGCTTCGGGCCTGCTCAACACCAACGTGGTCGACGTCACCCCGCAGGTGATCCTGTGTGCCCTGCTGGGCGGCATCATCTGGAACCTGATCACCTGGTGGAAGGGGCTGCCGTCCTCGTCCTCGCACGCCCTGATCGGTGGCCTCTGCGGCGCCGGCCTGGCTGCGGCCCACAACAACTGGGACGCGCTGATCTGGTCCGAGCGCCTGGGCAGCTGGGCGCAGAACAAGGGCCTGCTGTGGAAGGTGTTCGTGCCGATGATCACCTCGCCGATTGCCGGCTTCCTGCTCGGCATCGTGGTGATGGTGCTGCTGTGGGCGCTGATCGCCGGCCTGGCCAAGATCGGTGGTGCCATCGGCCGGCTGGCCCGCCCGCGCATCGTCAACGCGTTCTTCGGCAAGGCGCAGATCGCCTCGGCGGCCTACATGGGCTTTGCCCACGGCCACAATGACGCGCAGAAGACCATGGGCATCATCGCCATGACCCTGATCGGTGCCGAAGCGACCGGTGCGCTGGATGACCTGCCGTCGTGGCTGGCCTTCATGCACCCGGACGCCAGCGCCGGTGACGGCATCGCGATGTGGATCGTGCTGACCTGTGCGGTGGTGATGGCCGCCGGTACCGCCTCGGGCGGCTGGAAGATCATCAAGACCCTGGGCCACAAGATGGTCAAGCTGCACCCGATCCACGGCTTCGCCGCGGAGACCAGCTCGGCCACCATCCTGACCCTGGCCGCCCACTTCGGCATGCCGGTCTCGACCACGCACAGCATCTCCACCGCGATCATGGGCGTCGGCTTCGCCAAGAACCCGCGCTCGCTGAAGTTCGGCGTGATCGAACGCATCGTCTGGGCCTGGATCCTGACCATCCCGGCCGCCGGCGGCTGTGCGTACCTGATCCTCAAGTTGTTCGCCCTGTTCGGCTGGACCTGATGCCAGCGGCCTTGGGGTCAGGGCCCTTTCCCTGCGGGAAAAGGATCTGACCCCGACAATCGAGAAAGCCCGCCGGATTCCGGCGGGCTTTTTTCATGGGCAGATCATTCTTCCGTATCCAGCGTGTCGACCAAGGTCGACACCCACCAGAGCAGTGCAGGACGCCGTTCCGACAGTTCGCGGAAATCTGTCGAAGGCGGGGTGGGGCCGGTTGCGGGGGTGTCCGCGGCATGGATGCCGCGGCCAAGCCCCCAAGGATGGGTTTACGGCGTGTCCTGCAACCCCACCCCACCTCGCCAGCCCTCAGGAAGCCAGTTTTTGCCGTTGCCGTTGCCGTTGATCCGGCGGGTGCCGGGCCGCAGGCCCGGCCAAACCCCTCAGTTACGCTGGAACAGCGCCTGCACATCCTTCCGGAACGCTGCCTGGCTGTCCGCCCGGCTGTAGAACATGTGCCCGCCCGGGTAGCTCCGCACCTGCACCCGGTCCGGATTACTGCCCATCGCCGGCATCTGGTCCACCGTCAGGATCGACCCCATGAACGGGCACGACAGATCATTCCAGCCATGCACGATCAGCACCTGCAGATGCGGATCGATCGCCACCGCCTGGCGCAGCTGGGTCACCGCCCCTTGGCGCAGCTCGCCATTGCGGTCCCACAAGTGGTTCACGTCGTAGTTCAGCGCCTGGTAGCGCGCATCCACCTTCCAGCCAACCACGCGCGTCACGAAGTCGACCATCGCCGTGGTGGTCGGCGCGATGATGCTGTCCAGCAGCGGATCGTTGGCGCGCTGCTCCGGATCATTCGGGAACGGATCGAACGCGGTCACGTTCGAGTCGTAGCGGCTGCCCAGCGTGCCTTTGTCGCGGAACACCTCACGCAGATACGCCTGTGTCTCCAGGCGGCCACCGGCGCGGCGTACGAACTGCGGGTCCAGCCCGGTCAGCTCGGTCACCCGGCGCAGCATCGCCTCGGTCGCCTGTGGGTCACTGCGGCCCTTCATCAGCGCGGTGGCGTAGTCGCCACGGGTGTATTCCACCACCTCACGCATCGCCGCATCGGTCAGCTTGCCCTGGCGCTCCAGGTGCGCTGCGGCGATCGACGGCAGCGTCTGCATCCAGGCCATCGGCGACACGTCGGCATTGTCTTCCAGCGTCGGGCTCAGGTAGGGCGAGACCAGCACCAGGCCGTTCAGCGCCACGCCCAGCCGGGTCTGCAGGAAGTGGGTGATGCGCGGGCCGCGGTAGCCACCGTAGCTCTCGCCGGTCAGGTACTTGCGTGACGCCATGCGCTGGTTGCGCAGCAGCCAGTCATAGATCGAGCGCGACAGGTACTCGATGTCAGCACCGGGGTTGTACAGCCGCTCCTTCGCTTCGTCATCGCCAATGCGCGCGCGGCTGAAGCCGGTGCCGACCGGATCGATGAACACCAGGTCGGTGAAGTCCAGCCAGGTGCCCGGGTTGTCGTGCAGGGTGGCCGGCGCGGACGCGCTGTCACCCTCGGAGCCGAAGGTCACCACCTTGGGCCCGATCGCGCCCATGTTGAGGTAGACCGACGACGCCCCAGGTCCGCCATTGAGCGCAAAGGTCACCGGCCGGTCCTTGCCCGGCATCGTGTAGGCAGTGAACACCACATCCGCGATCACCTTGCCCTTCTCGTCACGCACCGGCAGCGTACCAACGGTGGCGGTGTAGTCGAGGGTACGGCCGGCCAGGCGCATGCTCTGGCGAGCCGACGCATCAGCGGGCAGCGCAGGCGCTTCAGTCTTGTCGTCGTTCGGATCGGGTTTGGCGTCGGGCGCGGCCAGCACGCTGGCAGGGGCGATGAGCAGGCCGACGCAGAGCGCGGCAGTGTGCAGCAGGAACTTCATGGCACCGTATCGGCAGCGGAAGGGGATTCCGATGCTAGGCCGGTGGCGGGCCATGCCGTATGTGTCCAAAGGCATGGCCGTGCGTTGAGCTTGCCACTGGCCAGATTGGGTCAAGCGGGCAGGACGGTGGCCGCCTCATCGTCGGCCAGCAGGCCATACACGGCCGAATCCGACAGTTCGCCCTGGATGCGCCAGCGCTGGCGCAGCACGCCCTCGCGGTGGAAGCCGAGGCGGTCGAGCACGCGTGCCGACGGCACATTGCGTGGATCGATCTCGGCCTCGATGCGATGCAGGCGGAGGGTGCCGAACAGGTAGGCCAGCATCTGCCGCAGGGCCTCGTGCATGTAGCCCTGGCCCTGACGATCGGGTGCAAGCAGGTAGCCGATCTCGGCGCGTGAGGCGTCTCGATCGATCGCGAACACCACGCAGATGCCCAGCAGCGGACCCTCCAGCGATTCGCGCACGGCCAGCTTCAGCTGGGTGCCGATGGCGTGGGCGGCAAGGTCGTCGTCGATCTGTTCGCGGGCTTCGGACGGTCGTGTCCAGGCCGGGTGGTTCCACCAGCGCATCACGTCCGGGTTGGATTGCAGCGTGAACAGCGCAGCGGCGTCGTCACGGCGGATCGGGCTCAGGACCAGGCGCGCGCTGTGCAGCGGCAGGCCGGGGAACAGCAGCGAGTGGCTGGCCAATACGGTGGTCCACACGGATGGACGCGCATTATGGCGCCACCGGGTTTGCCGATGGGGTCGTAATGCCTGTAGAGCCGATGCCCGGCTGCCGTGAATGGCCGGGGTCGGATCCCTTTCCGCAGGAAAGGGCTCTGACCCCACTGCCGACCGTCTTGCCGCGTGCCTGGGGTCAGAGCCGTTCCCCGCTGGGAAACGGATCCGACCCCGGTCAGGGATCAGGCTTCCAGCGAAGCCAGGTCGCCCTTGGTCTCCAGCCAGCCCTTGCGGTCCGACGCACGCTTCTTGGCCAGCAGCATGTCCATCAGCGAGCTCGTCTGCTCGCGATCGTCCACGGTCAGCTGCACCAGGCGACGGGTATCCGGGTGGATGGTGGATTCACGCAGCTGCGGCGGATTCATCTCGCCCAGGCCCTTGAAGCGGGTGACGCTGATGGCGCCCTTGATCTTCTCGCGCTCGATCTTGTCCAGCATCGTGCGCTTCTCTTCCTCGTCCAGGGCGTAGAACACCTGCTTGCCCACGTCGATGCGGAACAGCGGCGGCATCGCCACGAACACGTGGCCGGCATCGACCAGCGCCGGGAAGTGCTTCAGGAACAGTGCGGTGAGCAGGGTGGCGATGTGCAGGCCGTCGGAGTCCGCGTCGGCCAGGATGATGACCTTGCCGTAGCGCAGGCCGCTGATGTCGTCCTTGCCGGGATCGCAACCGATGGCGATGGCCAGGTTGTGCACTTCTTCCGAGGCCAGCACGCTGTTGGACGAGACTTCCCAGGTGTTCAGGATCTTGCCGCGCAACGGCATGATCGCCTGGAAATCCTTGTCGCGTGCCTGCTTGGCGCTGCCACCTGCCGAATCACCTTCCACCAGGAACAGCTCGGTGCGCGACAGGTCCTGGCTGATGCAGTCGGCCAGCTTGCCAGGCAGGGCCGGGCCCTGGGTCACCTTCTTGCGGACGACCAGCTTTTCGGTCTTCAGGCGCGCGCTGGCGCGCTCGATGGCGATCTGCGCGATCTTCTCGCCCAGTTCCACGTTCTGGTTCAGCAGCAGGCTGAAGGCATCGTGGGCGGCGCCTTCAACGAAGCCGGCGGCCTGGCGCGAGGACAGGCGTTCCTTGGTCTGGCCACTGAACTGCGGGTCGGTCATCTTCAGCGACAGCACGAACGACACGCGGTCCCATACGTCTTCCGGGGCCAGCTTGACGCCACGCGGCAGCAGGTTGCGGAAGTCGCAGAACTCGCGCAGCGCCTCGGTCAGGCCGGTGCGCAGGCCGTTGACGTGGGTGCCATGCTGGGCGGTGGGGATCAGGTTGACGTAGCTTTCCTGCACCAGCTCGCCTTCCGGCAGCCAGGCCACGGCCCAGTCCACGATCTCGGTGTCTTTCTTCAGGTTGCCGACGAACAGCTCGGCCGGCAACATCTCGCGATCGCCCAGCTCCAGCTTCAGGTAATCGCGCAGACCGTCTTCGTAGTACCAGGTATCGACTTCACCGGTGGCCTCGTCGGTCAGCTTCACGGTCAGGCCCGGGCACAGCACGGCCTTGGCGCGCAGCAGGTGCTTGAGCGCGCGCACCGCGAACTTGGGCGTATCGAAGTACTTCGGGTCCGGCCAGAAGCGCACGCGGGTACCGGTGTTCTTCTTGCCGACGCTGCCGACCACTTCCAGCGGGGTGGCGCGGTCGCCGTTGCGGAAGGTGATGCGGTGCTCGGCACCTTCGCGCTTGATGTGCACCTCGACCAGGGTCGACAGCGCATTGACCACGCTGACGCCGACGCCGTGCAGGCCGCCGGAGAAGGTGTAGTTGTTGTTGCTGAACTTGCCGCCCGCATGCAGGCGGGTGAGGATCAGCTCGACACCCGGGATCTTCTCTTCCGGGTGGATGTCCACCGGCATGCCGCGGCCGTCATCGCTGACCTCCACGCTGCCGTCCTTGTACAGGGTGATCTCGATCGAGCGCGCATGGCCGGCGAGGGCCTCGTCCACCGAGTTGTCGATCACTTCCTGCGCCAGGTGGTTCGGGCGCGCGGTGTCGGTATACATGCCGGGACGGCGCTTGACCGGGTCAAGGCCGGACAGGACTTCAATATCGGCGGCGTTATAACGGGCGTTCATCTGTCTTCGAAAGCTTGGAGCGACGGGCAAGTGTGGGGTCTGGCACGGGATTTTGCACGCCTGCGGTTCAGTCTCGGCGACGCAGAGGGGGTAAAATGGCAGTCGCTGGAATCTGAACGCCGGCGACCCCCGTTGGGTCGAAACGTCCAAGCCATACCGCGAGGAGGACCTCATGAAGAAGTTGCTGACCATTGCGATCCTGGCCGCTGCCGCCGTTGCAGTGCCGCTGGTGGTGGCGCAGAACGCCGGCCAGCCGGCCCCGCAGCAGGGTGACCAGGCCGACAAGGCGCAGGCCGAAGCCGATGCCAAGGCCAAGCGCCGCGCGCAGGCCAATGCCGAAATGAAGGCGCAGGGCCAGCCGGCCCCGCAGAAGGAAGAAGAGGAAGAAGCGCGCAAGAAGCGCTGATCCTGCCCCCTGCCAGGCGCCCTTGCGACAAGGGTTGCGCTCCGGAACGCCCCGCTCAGCGGGGCGTTTCTTTTTGGGAACGTGGCGTCTGCCCCTTGGGTTGGCGGCCATCAATCTGTAAACTATGGCTTTCCGGGAGTAAGTGCGTGTCCACCATTTGCGAATGGGCTGGAGCGGCCAAGCGTGGCTTCCAGCATGGCGGGTCGCAGGTGACGGTCGAATTGACCGGCACGGCCACCCCGACCTCGCACGATGGTCCCCGTCCGGCGCCTGCCGCCGCGCGGATCCGCACCTCCCTCGCTGTCCCAGCGAACCGGAAAACCCCCTCCGAGCACCATGCCTGCCCTCCGGGTGCGCGTGGTGCTGCCGTTTTCCATTTCCAGACAGGATGCTTGCAGCCATGACTCCCTTGATTTTCGTAACCGGCGGCGTGGTGTCCTCGCTCGGCAAAGGCATTGCCGCTGCGTCACTGGCCGCCATTCTCGAAGCCCGTGGCCTGAAGGTCACGATGATGAAGCTCGACCCGTACATCAACGTCGACCCGGGCACCATGAGCCCGTTCCAGCACGGTGAGGTCTACGTCACCGACGACGGTGCCGAGACCGACCTCGACCTGGGCCACTACGAGCGCTTCGTGCGTACCCGCCTGAGCCGCAAGAACTCGGTCACCACCGGCCGCATCTACGAGAACGTGATCCGCAAGGAGCGCCGCGGCGACTACCTGGGCGCGACCGTGCAGGTCATTCCGCACATCACCGACGAGATCCGCCGCTGCATCGACGAAGCCACCGAAGGCTACGACGTGGCGCTGGTCGAGATCGGCGGTACCGTCGGCGACATCGAGTCGCTGCCGTTCCTGGAAGCGATCCGCCAGGTGCGCACCGAGCGTGGCCCGGAGAAGGCGCTGTTCATGCACCTCACCCTGGTGCCGTACATCGGCGCCGCCGGTGAGCTGAAGACCAAGCCGACCCAGCACTCGGTGAAGGAGCTGCGCTCGATCGGCATCCAGCCGGACGTGCTGCTGTGCCGTTCGGAACAGGCCGTGCCGGATTCGGAGCGCCGCAAGATCGCCCAGTTCACCAACGTTTCCGAGCGCGCGGTGATCAGCGTGCCGGACGTGGATGTGCTGTACCGCATTCCGTCGGGCCTGCATGCGCAGGGCCTGGATGAGATCGTGGTCAACCAGCTGAAGCTGGCCGACAAGGTCGGTCCGGTCGATCTGTCGATGTGGGAAGACGCGGTGGACGCGACCCTGCATCCGCTGGACGAAGTGACCATCGCCGTGGTCGGCAAGTACGTCGACCACCAGGACGCCTACAAGTCGGTCGGCGAAGCACTGAAGCACGGCGGCCTGCGCCAGCGCACCAAGGTCAACCTGAAGTGGCTGGAAGCACAGGACCTGGAAGGCACCGACATGGCCGCACTGGCCGATGTCGACGGCATCCTGGTGCCGGGTGGCTTCGGTGACCGTGGTTTCGAGGGCAAGGTGCTGACCTCGAAGTTCGCCCGCGAGCAGCACGTGCCGTACTTCGGCATCTGCTACGGCATGCAGGCGGCCGTCGTCGATTACGCCCGCAACGTGGTCGGCCTGGAGGGTGCCAACAGCACCGAGAACGACCGCCAGTCGCCGAACCCGGTGATCGGCCTGATCACTGAGTGGCGCACGGCAACCGGCGACGTCGAAAAGCGTGATGACAAGAGCGACCTCGGTGGCACCATGCGCCTGGGCCTGCAGGAGCAGCGCCTGAAGCCGGGCACGCTGGCCCGCGAGCTGTACGGCAAGGACGTGGTTGCCGAGCGCCACCGCCACCGCTACGAGTTCAACAACCGCTACCGCACCCAACTGGAAGATGCGGGCCTGGTGATCGCCGGCAAGTCGATGGACGACACCCTGGTGGAAGTGGTGGAGCTGCCGCGCGATGCGCACCCGTGGTTCCTGGCTTGCCAGGCGCACCCGGAATTCCTGTCCACGCCGCGTGATGGCCACCCGCTGTTCATCGGTTTCATCCGTGCCGCGCGCGAGCGCAAGGCCGGCGGCAAGCTGCTGCAGGAAGCCCGTGCCTGACTTGTGATGGGGGCCGCTGGCCCCCATCTTGCACGCTTCAACCCCCAGCGCACCGGCCCGGCCGGTGCCGCGGACAACAAGGAAACGCCATGAAACTGTGTGGATTCGAGGTCGGGCTGGACCAGCCCCTGTTCCTGATCGCCGGCCCCTGCGTGATCGAGTCGATGCAGCTGCAGCTCGATACCGCCGGCAAGTTGAAGGAAGTCACCGACAAGCTCGGCGTCAACTTCATCTTCAAGTCCAGCTTCGACAAGGCCAACCGCACCTCGGGCACCGCGTTCCGTGGCCCGGGCATGGAAGAGGGCCTGAAGGTCCTGGCCGAGGTCAAGAAGCAGATCGGCGTGCCGGTGCTGACCGACGTCCACGAATACACCCCGATGGACGAAGTGGCCTCGGTGGTGGATGTGCTGCAGACCCCGGCGTTCCTGGTCCGCCAGACCGACTTCATCCGCAAGGTGTGCTCGGCCGGCAAGCCGGTCAACATCAAGAAGGGCCAGTTCCTGGCGCCGTGGGACATGAAGCCGGTCGTGGAGAAGGCCAAGGCCACCGGCAACGATCAGATCATGGTCTGCGAACGCGGTGCCAGCTTCGGCTACAACAACCTGGTCAGCGACATGCGCTCGCTGGCGGTGATGCGCGATACCGGTTGCCCGGTGGTGTTCGATGCCACCCATTCGGTGCAGCTGCCGGGCGGGCAGGGCACCAGTTCGGGCGGCCAGCGCGAACACGTGCCGGTGCTGGCCCGTGCCGCCGTGGCGGTGGGCATCTCCGGCCTGTTCGCCGAGACCCATCCGGATCCGTCCAAGGCCCTGTCCGATGGTCCCAATGCGTGGCCGCTGGACCAGATGGAAGCGCTGCTCGAGACCCTGATGGAGCTCGACGCGGTGACCAAGAAGCACGGCTTCTCGCGCTTCGCGTGAGTCGTGACCCGTGGCTGGCGCTGGAAGCCCAGCGTCACCGCCGGCACTGGAAACAGTGGCCCTGGGGCCTGATCGCACTGGGCCTGGCCGTGCTGTTCACCGTGGGCATGTTTGGCCTGGTGCTGATCGGTGCCGCGTCGGTGCGCCCCCCGTGTGATGGCAGCAGCGCGCTCGATCTGCGCGCGTACTTCATTGCGCTGCTGGTCGCGGAGCTGCTCGGTGCGGTGGGCTGCGTCGCGGCCGCGGTGCTGGCCTGGCGGCTGAACCGCGGCAAGGTGACGGCTGGCCTGGCGATCATCCTGCTCTCGCTGTGGCTGGGTGCCCTGTTCTACGGATTGCTTTGATGAATACGACCACATCGGCGCGTGGCTGGCCCTGGGGCCTGATCGCGCTGGGGCTGTCCGTGTTGACCTGGATCGCCCTGGTGGTGGGCGTGCTGGCCTTCACGTCCGGTTTCCGGCCGCCGGGGGACGGAAACAACGGCGTGCAGGAAACGCAGTGGTGGCTGCTGGGCGCGCTGGTCACGATGGTGCTGTCCTTCCTGGGCAGCCCGGTGGCGATGGTGCTGGCCTGGCGACGGCGGCGTGGCCCCATCCTGGCAGCAGTTGCCGGTGCATTGCTGGTGATGCTGGTGTCGATGGTCCTGATCGTGATCGGGTCCAGCTGGGGCTGAAGCCGCCCACGCCATTTGGCAAGTGGCGGGCAGCCGGGGATAATCACGCGGCATTCGTTTTGTCGCCCCCTCTCCATACAGGTAACCGGCCCGACCATGAGTACGATCCGCAGCATCCACGCCCGTGAAATCCTCGACAGCCGTGGCAACCCCACGCTGGAAGCCGAAGTCATCCTGGAGGACGGTTCGTTCGGTCGTGCCGCGGTTCCCTCCGGCGCCTCGACCGGCACCAAGGAAGCGGTCGAGCTGCGTGATGGCGACAAGACCCGTTACCTGGGCAAGGGCGTGCGCAAGGCTGTCGACAACGTCAACACCACCATCGCCAATGCGTTGAAGGGTTTTGAAGCCACCGACCAGGCCGGCCTCGACCGTCGCCTGATCGACCTCGACGGCACCGAGAACAAGGGCCGCCTGGGCGCCAACGCGCTGCTGGGTGTTTCGATGGCCGCTGCGCACGCCGCCGCCGCATCGCACAAGCAGGCGCTGTGGCAGTACCTGGCCGCCAAGACCGGCGTGACCCCGTCGCTGCCGGTGCCGATGATGAACATCATCAACGGTGGTGCGCACGCCGACAATAACGTCGACTTCCAGGAATTCATGGTGCTGCCGGTCGGCTTCACTTCGTTCTCCGAAGCGCTGCGTGCCGGTACCGAAATCTTCCATTCGCTGAAGTCGGTGCTGAAGGGCCACGGCCTGAGCACGGCGGTCGGTGACGAAGGCGGCTTCGCGCCGGACTTCCGCAGCAACGTCGAAGCGCTGGACACCATCCTCGAAGCGATCGGCAAGGCTGGCTACACCGCCGGTGAAGACGTGCTGCTGGGCCTGGACGTGGCCTCCAGCGAGTTCTTCGAGAACGGCAAGTACAACCTGGTCGGCGAGAACAAGCGCCTGACCTCCGAACAGTTCGTCGACTTCCTCGCCGACTGGGCTGCGCAGTACCCGATCATCACGATTGAAGATGGCCTGGCCGAGAACGACTGGGCCGGCTGGAAGCTGCTGACCGACCGCATCGGCAAGAAGGTCCAGCTGGTCGGCGACGACCTGTTCGTGACCAACCCGAAGATCTTCCAGGAAGGCATCGACTCGGGCACCGCCAACGCGATCCTGATCAAGGTCAACCAGATCGGTACCCTGAGCGAAACCCTGGAAGCGATCGCCATGGCTGACCGCGCCGGTTATGCCGCCGTGGTCTCGCACCGTTCGGGCGAAACCGAAGACACCACCATCGCCGACATCGCAGTGGCCACCACCGCCACCCAGATCAAGACCGGTTCGCTGTGCCGCAGCGATCGCGTGGCCAAGTACAACCAGCTGCTGCGCATCGAGGAAGCCCTCGGCGCCAGCGCGCGTTACGCTGGTCGTGACGCGTTCGTTTCGCTGAAGCGCTGAGCCGATGCGCGACTGGCGCTGGATGCTGCTGGTGCTGGCCCTGCTGCTGGGCTGGCTGCAGTACCGCTTCTGGTTCGGTCCGGGCAACTCGGGTGAAGTAATGATGCTCGAAGCCCAGGTCGCCAACCAGGAGCGGGACAATGAGGGTCTGCAGCAGCGCAACGACGCGCTCGCTGCCGAAGTGAAGGACCTCAAGGAAGGCCAGTCCGCCATCGAGGAACGCGCGCGCAGCGAGCTGGGCATGATCAAGCCCGGCGAGAAGTTCTACCGCGTGGTCGAGGATGCGCCGGTCCGTCCGGTGCAGCCTGCCGCAGGCGTCAATGCCCAGGCCGGCGAACACCCGGCAGACGTGCCATGAGCGCGGCGATCTGGGTCGTTGTTCCGGCCGCTGGCCGCGGCACCCGCTTCGGTGCGCCGCTGCCCAAGCAGTACCTGCAGGCCGGCGGGCAGATCCTGCTCGCCCACACGCTGGACGCGCTGCTGGCACACCCGGCCGTGGCCGGGGCGATGGTGGTGATCGGCCAGGACGATGCCGACTGGCCGGGCTGGAGTGAGTGGGCCGGCAAGCCGGTGCTGACCTGCATCGGCGGCGCGACCCGTGCCGCCTCGGTGCTGGCCGGGCTGCAGGCGCTGCCGGACTCGGTGCGCGCCGACGAATTCGTGCTGGTCCACGATGCCGCGCGACCGAACCTGTCGCTGGCCGATCTCGGCCGCCTGCTTGAAGTCGGCCGTGCCGATCCGGTCGGGGCGATCCTGGCCGCACCGGTGCGCGACACCCTCAAGCGTGCCGGCGACGATGGTGGCATCGATGGGACCGAGCCGCGCGAGCGCCTGTGGCGTGCACTGACGCCGCAGCTGTTCCGCCGTCACCAGCTCAGCCGCGCGCTGGCCGAAGCCGCGGCCGCCGGTGTTGACGTCACCGACGAGGCCATGGCCATGGAGCGCCAGGGCCAGCGCCCGCTGCTGGTGGAAGGCAGCGAGGACAACTTCAAGGTCACCACCCGGGCCGATCTGGACCGGTTCGAATTCGTACTTTCCCGCCGCGCCGGCTGACCGTCCGCGCGGCCCTGTTGCAAGGGTTGCATCCATGAGCACCGCACCGTTCCCGTCCGTCCGTATCGGCCAGGGCTACGACGTCCATGCCTTCGGTGAAGGCGACCAGATCATGCTTGGCGGCGTGAACGTGCCGCACAGCTGCGGCGTGCTCGCGCACAGCGATGGCGACGTGATCCTCCACGCCCTGTGTGATGCCATGCTCGGCGCGTTGGCGCTGGGCGATATCGGCCAGCATTTCCCGCCGAGTGACGACCGCTGGAAGGGCGCCGACAGCAGCGATTTCGTGCGTCACTGTGACAGCCTGCTGCGTGAGCGCGGTTGGCGTGTCGGCAACACTGACATCACCGTGATCTGTGAGCGTCCGAAGGTCGGCCCGCATGCGCTGGCCATGCGTGAGCGCATCGGCGGGCTGCTGCAGCTGCCGCTGGACGCGGTCAGCGTCAAGGCCACCACGTCGGAGAAGCTGGGCTTCACCGGCCGTGGCGAAGGCATCGCCGCACAGGCGGTGGTACTGCTGGTGGCGGCATGATCCCGCTGCCGTTGGCGTTTGGTGCGCCGTTGTTGACGGCGCGCATCCGCACCACGCCGGACGATTTCCAGGTTGACGAACTGCCGGCCTTCGAAGCCACCGGTGAAGGCGAACACTTGCTGCTGCACATCCGCAAGCGCGGCGCCAACACCGTGCATGTGGCCAAGCTGCTGGCCAAGTGGGCCGGTCTGCCGGAAATGGCGGTGAGCTACGCCGGGATGAAAGACCGCCACGCGGTCACCACCCAGCGTTTCAGCGTGCACCTGCCCAAGCGCATTGCGCCGGATCTGGCCGAGTTGGCCAGTGACGAAATCGAAGTGCTCGAAGCCACCTGGCACAACCGCAAGCTGCAGCGTGGCGCACTGGCCGGCAACCGCTTCAAGCTGGTGCTGCGCGAGGTGCAGGGCGATGCCACGGCGATCAGCGAGCGCCTGCAGCAGATTGCCGAGCGAGGCCTGCCGAACTGGTTCGGCGAACAGCGCTTTGGCCGCGACGGCGGCAACGTACCGGCGGCATTGGCGATGTTCGGTGGCCGCCGCATGCGCAAGGACCAGCGTTCGCTGCTGCTGTCAGCCGCCCGTTCGGCGCTGTTCAACCGCGTGCTGGCCGCGCGCGTGGAGCAGGGCAACTGGGATCAGCCGCTCGATGGCGAAGTGTGGATGCTCGATGGCAGCCGCAGCGTGTTCGGACCCGAGCCGTACACCGACGTGTTGGCCGAGCGACTGGCGCGTTTCGACATCCATCCCAGCGCGCCGCTGTGGGGCGAAGGCGAGCTGCGCAGCACCGACGCAGCACGTGAGCTGGAGCTGGCCGCGCTCGCCGACGACGAGTCGAAGGCGCTGCGGGCCGGCCTGGAAGACGCGCGCCTGAAGCAGGAGCGCCGCGCGCTGCGCCTACGTCCGGCGCTGCTGCAGCACCAGTGGCTGGCCGACGACGTGCTGGAACTGTCGTTCGCACTGCCCCCAGGCTGCTACGCCACCGCCGTGCTGCACGAGCTCGGCCCGGTCGAAGACGCCTCTCAGGCCTGACAGGAAAAGGGGACGGAGGGAATTAAGTCGTTTGTGCCACAAACGACTTAATTCCCTCCGTCCCCTTTTTCATCTGCGCGCCAGCAGCACCAGCATCGCGCCGGTACCGCCTTGTCCGGTCGGTGCCGAGTGAAATGCCAACACGTCGTTGCGCAGCCGCAGCAGGCGATCGACCAGGTTCTTCAGCACCGGCGCACCGCCATCGGACTGCAATCCCTTGCCATGGATGATGCGCACGCAGCCATAGTCGTGTGCATGTGCCTCCAGCAGGAACTGGCGCAACAGCGTCTCGGCCTGCGCAGCGGTGGCGCCGTGCAGGTCCAGCTCGTCCTGCACCGAGTACTGGCCACGCTTGAGGCGCTGGAACAGGCGCGGTGGCAGATTGTCTCGGCGATAGCTGGCTACGTCACCGGCTTCCAGCGGCGTACTGTCGCGCAGCAGTCGGGCGAATTCGCCGGCGGCTTCGGCCTCGTCACGTTCGGCCATGCGCGCGCGCGGCTTCGGCCGGGGCGCGGCAGGCGCCGGCTCGGCGTCCTTGCGCAGTGGCGTCACTTCGCCGATGGCCGCACGGAACAATGCGGCCGGATCTTCGTCATCAGGGTGCGACATGCGCACAGGGTAAACCGCCGGCGCAGGTCTGCCTATGACGGTTCGATGTCGGTCATGACCGCCGACAGGGTAGGACCGGCGGCTCGCATGCGGCACAATAGACGATGCCCTTGCAGGGTCGACGGCTTCCGCAGGGGAGTACGACGGTCCCGCCCACACTGCACGGTGACGGAATCGAATTCTTGGAAAATCAAGCGGTTAAATCGAAGATGCGAATCCTGGTCAGTAACGACGATGGCGTCGACGCCGCAGGCATCCGGATGCTTGCCTCGGTGCTGCGCGAGGCCGGCCACGAAGTGACGGTGGTCGCCCCCGACCGTGACCGCTCCGGTGCCAGCAACTCTCTGACCCTGGACCTGCCGATCCGCCTCAAGCGCATCGACCATTACACCGTTTCGGTGGCCGGTACCCCGACCGACTGCGTGCACCTGGCGCTGACCGGGCTGCTCGAGTTCGAGCCTGACATTGTCGTGTCCGGCATCAACAACGCCGCCAATCTCGGTGATGACGTGATCTACTCCGGCACCGTTTCGGCGGCGATGGAAGGCCGCTTCCTTGGCCTGCCGGCGGTGGCGGTTTCGCTGGTCAGCCGCAACCACGATCCGAAGCACTTCGAGACCGCCGCGCGCGCCGCAGTCGAGATCGTCGCCCGGCTCAAGGCCGACCCGCTGCCGGCCGACACCATCCTCAACGTCAACGTGCCGGACCTGCCGTGGAGCGAGGTCAAGGGCTTCGAGGTCACCCGCCTCGGCAACCGTCACCGTGCCGAAGGCTGCATCGCGCAGAAGGATCCGCGTGGCAACGAGGTGTACTGGATCGGCCCGGCCGGCCGTGAGCAGGACTCCGGCCCCGGCACCGATTTCCATGCAGTGCGCACCGGCCACATCTCGATCACCCCGATCCAGGTCGACCTGACCCGCTATCAGGCGCTGGAGAAGGTGGCCAGCTGGGTGGGCGGCCTCAGCGCCGCGCTGGACCGGCCGGCATGAGTCCGCGACTGCGCCTGCAGCCGGAAGCCGTTGGTATCGGCATGACCTCGCAGCGCGTGCGCGACCGTCTGGTCGACCGCCTGCGCGAAGCGGGCATTGCCGACGAATCCACCTTGAACGCGATCCGGGTGGTGCCGCGCCATCTGTTCATCGACGAGGCACTGGCCTCGCGTGCGTATGAAGACACCGCGCTGCCGATCGGCCACGGCCAGACCATTTCGCAGCCCTGGGTGGTCGCGCGGATGACCGAGGCCGTTCTCCAGGTGGCGCCGAAACGGGTGCTGGAAGTGGGCACCGGCTCCGGCTACCAGGCCGCCATCCTTGGTGCGCTGGGCCTGGAGGTCTACACCGTGGAGCGCATCGGCGATCTGCTGCGGCAGGCGCGCAAGCGCTTCCGCGCGCTGGGCATGAACATCCGCACCAAGCATGACGATGGTCGCGTTGGTTGGGCCGAGCACGGTCCGTTCGATGCCATCGTGGTCACTGCAGCGGCGCCGGCGCTGGTCGATGTGCTGATCGAGCAGCTTGCCGAAGGCGGTCGCCTGGTGGCTCCGGTCGGCGGCCCCAGCGCGCAGTCGCTGGTACAGCTGGATCGCAAGGCTGACGGCAGCATCGAACAACACGTGCTGGCGCCGGTCACCTTCGTACCGCTGCTGTCTGGCATGCTCGACTAATCCACGGAGCAGGGTTGCATGAAGATTTTCGGGCCGCTGTACGAGCGGGCGATGAAGTGGGCCGCGCACGAGCGCGCGCCAACCTACCTGACGGTGCTGAGCTTCTTCGAGGCGATCATCTTCCCGGTGATGCCGGAAGTGATGCTGGCACCGATGTGCGTGGCCCAGCCCAAGCGTGGCTGGTGGTTTGCCACCCTCAGCCTGGCCGGCTCGATGGCCGGCGCGCTGATCGGCTATGCGTTGGGCCATTTCGCCTTCGAGGCGATCAAGCCGCTGTTCGAGGCGCTGGGCATGCTTCCGGCCATCGAGCAGGGGATCACCACCGTGCAGGCGAAGATGGCTGAATCGCCGTGGGCGGTGTTCACCTTCCTGGTGCTGGGCGGCTTCATGCCGATCCCGATGAAGGTCTTCACGTGGGCATCGGGTATCGTCGGCGTACCGATGCCGCAGTACCTGCTGAGCATGCTGATCGGTCGCGGCAAGCGCGTGTTCGTGCTGGCCGCGGTCATCCGTATCGGTGGTGCGCGTGCCGAAGCGGCGCTGCGTCGCTGGATTGAACCGCTGGGCTGGATCGCCACCGCATTGGTGGTGGTGCTGATCGCCTGGCTTGTATGGAGGTCGAAGTTCGCATGAGTCCTGATCGTCTGAGCAAGGGAGTGCGCATCGGCGCGCTGGTGTTGCTGGTTTCCACCCTGGCCGCCTGTGGCACCGCTACCGTGGTTCGCCCCGGCGGTGGCAGCACTGGTGGTGGCGTGACCACGCCGAAGTCCTCGGTGCCCAAGCCCGGGCAGACCGTGGTGGTGCGCAAGGGCGACACCATCTATGCACTGGCCCGTATCCATGACATCACCCCGGCGGACCTGATCGCCTGGAACAGCCTGGACAACCCCTCGACGATCTATCCGGGGCAGGTGATCCGGCTGTATCCGGCCGGTGCCAGCGGCGGTCGCGCGCCCACCACGGTGGTCACCCCGCCGCGCTCGGGTGGCAACAGCACCGGCAGCACCGCACCAGCCCCGGCGCCGGTTGGCCCGGTGAAGAGCAACATCGCCTGGCGCTGGCCGGCCGATGGCGCGATCGTCGGCCGCTACGTTGCAGGTGACGCGACCAAGCAGGGCGTGGACATCGCCGGCACCAGCGGCCAGGCAGTCAAGGCCACCGCCAACGGCGTGGTGGTGTACTCCGGTGCCGGCCTGGTCGGCTATGGCGAGCTGATCATCATCAAGCACAGCGACCAGTGGCTGTCGGCCTACGGCCACAACCGCAAGCGCCTGGTGAACGAAGGGCAGAGCGTGAAGGCCGGTGACCAGATTGCCGAGATGGGTCGTACCGGTGCGAACCGCGACATGGTCCACTTCGAGATCCGCTACAACGGCAAGCCGGTCGACCCCCAGCAGTACCTGCCGGCACGCTGATCGTCGATTCGCCATCTGGGCGGATCCCCGGCCCGGCGCAGCGCGCCGGGCGTTCGCCAACGGCGCGGCCCATGGGCCGCAAACGCCCTCGGCTCACCCGCTACAACGGCAAGCCGGTCGACCCGCAGCAGTACCTGCCGGCACGCTGATCGTCGATTCGCCATCTGGGCGGATCCCCGGCCCGGCGCAGCGCGCCGGGCGTTCGCCAGCGGCGCGGCCCATGGGCCGCAAACGTCCTCGGCTCACCCGCTACAACGGCAAGCCGGTCGACCCCCAGCAGTACCTGCCGGCACGCTGACGCAGGCAGAGACGGGTAGTGCCGGGCTTGCATATGTAGAGCCGAGCCACGCTCGGCTGCTCTTCGCCGCGATGCGGCGCCGCCCGAGCATGGGCTCGGGCGCTACAGGCCACGTGTGATCCAGGGTAGGGCTGAGCCATGCCCGGCGTGCGCCCATACTGAACGGTAATGGCCGTTTACGACCCTGATTGCCGCATCTCCATCTTCCCGGGCAACCGCGAACGCGGCATCCTGCTGCAGACCCAATCGCCTGTGGTGCCGCATGACCCGCCGCCTTCCCATTCTGGCGTTGCTTGCCATCCCGGCGCTGGCAACCGCCGCCAGCGATCCGCACGAGGTTGCCACCCGTTTCTACGCCGCTCTGCAGGCCAGTGGGCCAGACCAGTCCGCGATTGCGCCGCTGCTGGGCGATGCCCTGCGCTCAGCCGTCGATGCGCAGCGTGCGTATGAACAGGCCTGCACCGCGCTGGCGGCGCCTGACGAAAAGCCGCACATGCTGGACCAGAGCCCGTATCTCATGGCGCCGGATCGGCCGGAAGCGGTAAAGGTGGGGCTGCCCGCGACGAGCGGCGATGCCAGCTGGGTGCCCGTCGAAATGGCGGTGGGTGACTATCGCTGGACCGACCGGGTCCTGCTGCAGCGGCAGGACCATGACTGGAAGGTCATGGATATCCGTTGGGGGCAGGGCGGCAACCTGATCGGGCGACTGAAGCAGTTCTCGGCCTTCCGCTGCACCGCTTCTGGCGGCTAGCGCCGGGGCGCGCCCGACGCCTCGACCTCAGCCTTCCAGAATGAAAGCAGCCGCGACCTTGCGGCCTTCGCCGGCCAGGATGTTGAAGGTGCGTGCGGCGGCCGGATTGTTCATCACTTCCAGGCCGATGCCGCGTGACAGGCAGGCGGCCATCACCACCGCCGGCGGGAACACCTGGCGGTCACCCGTGCCGAGCACGATCAGCGCCGGATTCAGCGCCAGGATCGGCTCCAGGTCGGCCACCTGCAACGTGGTGGCGCTCACCACCGGCCATTGCGTGACCAGCTGGTCCGGGGTCAGGAAGAAGCTGCTGCCCAGCACCTGGTCGTTGACCCGGGCCGAACGGCCGTCGGCCGCGCGCAGGCTGTAGGCGTAATCCGGCGGTTCGTGGTTCAGCTGCATGGCAGTAGGGCGATCAGCCGCGCGGCAGCACGATCTGGCGCTGTTCCTTGCTCGGGCGGTACAGCACGGCGACGTGGCCGATGCGCTGCACCAGTGCGCTCTCGGTGGCTTCGACGATCTCGCCGATCATCACGTCACGGGCGTCGCGATCCTCGGCAGCGACCTTCACCTTGACCAGCTCGTGGCGCTCCAGCACTTCGTTCAGCTCAGCGATGAAGGCCGGGGTCACGCCCTTGCCGCCGGTCTGCAGCAGGGCCTTCAGGTCGTGGGCTTGGCCGCGCAGGAAACGGGTCTGGGAAGCGGTCAGGGCGATGGACATGCAGGAAAACACGGTTGAATGGGGCGATCAGGGTATCATGAGGACCCCATCAGCCCCTATTTTCAATGGCTACCCGCAGCAAAAGCAGCCAGCGCTGGCTCAAGGAACACTTCTCCGACCCCTTCGTGAAGAAGGCCCAGGCCGAAGGCATGCGCTCGCGCGCGGCCTACAAGCTCGAAGAGCTGCTTGAACGTGACCGGTTGCTGAAGCCGCACATGGTGGTGGTCGACCTCGGTGCGGCCCCGGGTGGATGGTCTCAGCAGGTTCGGAGACAGATCGGCGACACCGGCCGCGTGCTGGCCCTGGATATCCTGGACATGCCGCCGCTGGCCGGCGTGGAGTTCCTTCATGGTGACTTCAGGGAAGAAGCCGTCCTATCGCAGTTTGAAGCCATGCTCGGGGATCAGCCGGTAGACCTTGTGCTGTCGGACATGGCCCCCAATAAGAGTGGTGTAGGCGCGGTCGACCAGCCGCGGATGATGCACCTGGCGGAGCTGGCCCTGGATTTTGCCGACAACCACCTGAAGACCGGTGGGGCGTTCCTGATCAAGCTGTTCCAGGGTGAGGGCTTTGACGACTACGTGCGCGACATGCGCCGCCGGTACGACAAGGTCTCCATCCGCAAGCCGGAAGCCTCGCGCAAGCGCTCTCCCGAGGTGTATGCCTTGGGTCAGGGAAAACGCGCCCACATGAAGTAAGCTCGCAATGTACGCAAGTTCGACCCCAACGCAACGCCAGCACTGAGAGGAACACCGGAGCCAATGAGGATGAACGACTTGACCAAGAACCTCCTGCTATGGGTGGTCGTCGCCGTCGTGCTGATGGTGGTCTTCCAGAGCTTCTCGCCGAAGTCCTCCGGGGCCGGCGCGCAGGGCGCGTCGTACTCGCAGTTCCTGGACCAGGTGGACAGCGGCAACGTGCAGAAGGTCGCCTTTGGTGGCGACATGCGCGGCGGCACCAGCCAGCTGACCTACACCACCCGCGGTGGGCAGTCGTCCACTATCACCGCGCCGTTCGATCGTGACCTGATCAACGTGCTGCGTACCAAGAACGTGGAAATCGTGCAGGAGGAGCCGTCCAGCGGCATTTCCCTCGGCGCGATCCTGATGAATTTCCTGCCGGTCATCCTGATCATCGGCTTCTGGTTGTTCATCATGCGCCAGATGCAGGGCGGTGGCGGCGGTGCCAAGGGCGCGATGTCCTTCGGCAAGTCGCGCGCCAAGCTGCAGGGCGAAGACCAGATCAAGGTCACCTTCGCCGACGTCGCCGGCTGCGACGAGGCCAAGGAAGAAGTGGGCGAGCTGGTCGACTTCCTGCGCGACCCGTCCAAGTTCACCAAGCTGGGCGGCAAGATTCCGCGCGGCGTGCTGATGGTCGGCCCCCCGGGTACCGGCAAGACGCTGCTGGCCAAGGCCATCGCTGGCGAAGCCAAGGTGCCGTTCTTCTCGATCTCCGGTTCGGACTTCGTGGAAATGTTCGTCGGCGTCGGCGCCAGCCGCGTGCGCGACATGTTCGAGCAGGCCAAGAAGCACGCCCCCTGCATCATCTTCATCGACGAAATCGACGCCGTCGGTCGCCACCGTGGCGCCGGCCTGGGCGGCGGTCATGACGAGCGCGAGCAGACCCTGAACCAGCTGCTGGTCGAGATGGACGGTTTTGAAGGTGGCGAAGGCGTGATCGTGATCGCTGCGACCAACCGTCCGGACGTGCTGGATCCGGCGCTGCTGCGCCCGGGCCGTTTCGACCGTCAGGTCGTGGTCGGCCTGCCGGACGTGAAGGGCCGCGAGCACATCCTGAAGGTCCACATGCGCAAGCTGCCGCTGGCCGACGATGTCGAGCCCATGGTGATCGCGCGCGGTACCCCGGGCTTCTCCGGCGCCGACCTGGCCAACCTCTGCAACGAGGCCGCCCTGTTCGCCGCGCGTGGCAACGAGAAGGAGGTCCGCATGGACCACTTCGACCGTGCCCGCGACAAGATCCTGATGGGTGCCGAGCGCCGCTCGATGGCCATGAGCGAAGAAGAGAAGACCCTTACCGCCTACCACGAAGCCGGTCACGCCATCGTCGGCCGCCTGGTGCCCGAGCATGACCCGGTCTACAAGGTCACGATCATTCCGCGCGGTCGTGCGCTGGGTGTGACCATGTACCTGCCGGAAGGCGACAAGTACTCGATGAACCGCGTGGCGATCAAGTCGCAGCTGTGCTCGCTGTACGGTGGCCGCGTGGCCGAGGAGCTGATCTTCGGTGCCGACAAGGTCACCACCGGCGCCTCCAACGACATCGAACGCGCCACCAAGATGGCCCGCAACATGGTCACCAAGTGGGGCCTGTCCGACCAGCTCGGCCCGATCGCCTATGGTGAAGAGGACGACGAGGTGTTCCTGGGCCGTTCGGTCACCCAGCACAAGAGCGTGTCCAACGACACCGCGCGCCGCATCGACGAGGAAGTGCGCAACATCCTCGACGAGGCTTACGCACGCACCACCGAGCTGATGACGGCCAACCTGGACAAGCTGCACGCGATGTCCCAGCTGCTGCTGCAGTACGAGACCATCGACGCGCCGCAGATCGACGCCATCATGGAAGGCCGCGATCCGCCGCCGCCGGCCGGCTGGAACAAGTCGAACAAGGATGGTGGCAACGACAAGGGCGGCGATGCCCGTCCGCTGCCGCCGATCGCAGGCCCGGCCGAGTCGCACTGACGGCCCGCTGCACGTGACACCAGACGAGGCCGGGGCAACCCGGCTTCGTCGTTTCCGGGCTACTGGCCCATCCCGAAGAACTGATCTGACGCTGGAGCCCGCATGTCCGCCCCGAAGCCCGAACCGATTTCCCACAACGCCGAAATGGTCATCGCCACCGTGGTCGGCGTGGGTGTGGGCCTGGGGGCCGACAATCTGCTGCTGGGCTGCGTGGTGGGTATCGGTGTCGGCATCGTGCTGAGCATCGCCAGGACCCTGTACGTGGACCGCAAGCGCCGCCGCCGTTGAGGGTATCGGCGGGGCTGCGCCCTGCACCTGCCGAAGCCGTCAAGCCAGAGCAACAGCAACAGCAACAGCAACATTCCGTGGCTTGGCGGGGCGGTGTCGGATGGCGGGGACGCCGTGAACCCATCCATGGGGGCTTGGCAGCCGCATCCATGCGGCTGACACCCCGCCATCCGACACCGCCCCACCTCTGACAGATTCCGGGAGCTGTTGGTAGGTGTCGACCTTGGTCGACACATCTGTCAGATATCGATGTACAAGAATGGGGTCAGATCCGTTTTCCGTAGGAAAACGGATCTGACCCCAAGAGTCACTCCGGCAGCTCGCGAGCAACTGTCGAAGGCGGGGTGGGTCCGGTTGCGGGGGCGTGAGCCGCATGGATGCGGCGACCGAGCTTACATGGACGTACTTGCAGCGTCCCCCGCAACCGGACCCACCCCGCCATTCCTCAGCAAACCTGCTGCTGCTCCGGCTGTTGTTGTCGCTCTGGCCTCTGCGGGTGCAGGGCGCCGCCCTGCCGAACTAAACTACCCGCCGTTGTCCCTGCAGGATTGCCCATGTTCGATACCTCGCCCCAGCTCGATTGCGCCGGCCGCATCCTGCGCCTCGACCGTGCCCAGGTCATGGGCATCGTCAACGTCACCCCGGATTCGTTCTCCGATGGCGGCGCGCACGACACCACCGAGGCCGCGGTCGCACATGGCCTGAAGCTGGTCGAGGAGGGCGCGGACCTGCTCGATATCGGCGGCGAATCCACCCGTCCGGGCGCCGCCCCGGTATCGGTCGAGGACGAGCTGCGCCGGGTGATTCCGGTGATCGAGCAGCTGGCCGCCCGTACCCAGGTGCCGATCAGCATCGATACCTTCAAGCCGGAGGTGATGCGTGCGGCGGTGGCCGCTGGCGCCGGCATGATCAACGACATCTTCGGCCTGCGCCAGGAGGGGGCGCTGGACGCCGCCGCTGTAGCCGGCGTGCCGGTGGTGCTGATGCACATGCAGGGCGAACCCGGCCACATGCAGGCCGATCCACACTACGACGATGTGGTCGCCGAGGTGCATGGCTTCCTGGTGCAGCGCCTGTTCGCTGCCGAGATGGCCGGCATTGCGAAGAAGAACCTGCTGGTCGATCTCGGTTTCGGCTTCGGCAAGACCACCGCCCACAACATGACCCTGCTGGCGCGCTCCGAGCGCTTCCTGGAACTGGGCGTGCCGATGCTGGCCGGCTTGTCGCGCAAGCGCAGCCTGGGGGAACTGACCGGCCGCGACACGCCGTCCGAACGCGTGGCCGCGTCGGTGGCCGCGCACCTGATTGCGGTGCAGCGTGGTGCGCGCATCGTGCGCGTGCATGACGTAGCCGCCACTGTGGATGCGCTGAAGATCTGGCAGGCGGTCGAGGCGGTGCCGACGCCACGCGCCGACGCCACGCCGACGATCCGCTGGCCGGACGAAGACTGATGGGCATCGACCGGCGGCCGCTGGCGATCGCCGTCATGGGGCCGACCGCCAGTGGCAAGACCGCCACCGCGATCGCCCTGGCGAAGCAGCTGGATGGCGAAATCGTCAGCGTTGATTCGGCGCTGGTATACCGCCATCTGGACATCGGCTCGGCCAAGCCTGATGCGGCCGAGCGTGCACAGGCGCCGCACCATCTGCTGGACCTGCGCGATCCCTGGCAGACCTACTCGGCAGCCGAATTCGCCGCCGATGCCGGCCGGGTCGTGGCCGACATCGTGGCACGCGGCAAGATGCCGATCCTGGCCGGTGGCACTGGCCTGTACTTCCGCGCCCTGTTGCAGGGCCTGTCGCCGATGCCGGAGGCCGATCCGGCGATGCGCGAAGCACTCAGCGCCGAGGCGGCCGAGCGTGGCTGGGCGGCACTGCACGCAGAGCTGGCCCAGGTCGATCCGGCGGCGGCCGCACGCATCCATGCTACCGACCCGCAGCGCATCCAGCGGGCGCTGGAGGTCTATCGCCTGACCGGCACCCCCATCACTGAATGGCAGCGCCGGCCGGGCGTGGCGCCGTTGCCGGTGCGCACCCTCAAGCTGATCCTGGCGCCGCGTGACCGCGCGGTGCTGCACCAGCGCATCGAGGCACGCTTCGACGCCATGCTGGCGCAGGGCTTCCTCGACGAGGTGCGGGCGTTGCGCGCGATGCCGGAAATGGCTGCCGTGGAGGCGCCGCTGGACCTGCCGGCAGTGCGCGCGGTCGGCTATCGCCAGGCCTGGGAGTACCTGGACGGGGAGGGCGATGCTGCCCGCTTCCGTGACAAGGCCATCTTCGCCACCCGCCAGCTGGCCAAGCGCCAGCTGACCTGGCTGCGCGGCGAGCTTGATGCGCGCTGGTTCGACCCCCATATCGACCACGAGCGCCTTGCCGGCGCGGTGTCGACCTTCGTCGCACGCTGAACCCCCGCCAGCCGTGTAACATCATCGGTCGGCGGGCGGCTCGGGGGCCGTGGCAACCGTCGGCAACCCAATAAGAACAATAATCAGGAGTGTGCAATGTCCAAGGGGCAATCGCTGCAGGATCCTTTCTTGAACGCACTGCGGCGCGAACGCGTGCCGGTTTCGGTGTACCTGGTGAACGGCATCAAGCTGCAGGGCACGATCGAGTCGTTCGACCAGTTCGTGGTCCTGCTGCGCAACACGGTCAGTCAGATGGTCTACAAGCACGCCATTTCCACGGTCGTTCCGGCACGCAACGTGAAGGTCGGTCCGGGCGGTGGTTACGTGCAGTCGGGTGAAGGTGGTCAGGCAGGTGATGAAGCAGACGAGTAATACCGGAGCGGTGAATGTTTGACCGCTCGAAAAAGGGTGAACACGCCCTGTTGATCCAGCCCCATTTCGGCAAGCTGGAAGACGATGTGCTTGAAGAGTTCGGTGATCTGGCCCGCTCGGCTGGGGCCAGCATCGCCGCGACGATCACCGCGCGCCTGGATCGTCCAAATCCGTCGACCCTGATCGGCAGCGGCAAGCTGGACGAGATCAAGGCCGCGGCCGACGCCAGCGGTGCCGACCTGATCCTGGTCAACCATGCGTTGAGCCCGGGCCAGGAGCGCAACCTGGAACGCTTCCTCGAGCGCCGGGTGATCGACCGAACCGGCCTGATCCTGGACATCTTCGCCCAGCGTGCGCACAGCCACGAGGGCAAGCTGCAGGTTGAGCTGGCACAGCTGCGTCACCTGGCCACGCGGCTGGTGCGCGGCTGGACCCACCTGGAGCGCCAGCGCGGTGGTTCGATCGGCCTGCGTGGCCCGGGTGAAACCCAGCTGGAAACCGACCGCCGCCTGTTGCAGAAGCGGGTCGAGCAGCTGCAGAAGCGCCTGGAAAAGGTCGAGGTGCAGCGCACCCAGATGCGCCGTGCGCGCGTGCGCAGCGAGCTGCCGCGTGTCGCCCTGGTGGGCTACACCAACGCCGGCAAGTCGACCCTGTTCAACGCCATGACCGGCGCCGAGGCTTATGCCGCCGACCAGCTGTTTGCCACGCTGGACCCGACCGTGCGCCGCATCGCGGTGCCGGGCGGCAACGTGGTGCTGGCCGACACCGTCGGCTTCGTCCGCGATCTGCCGCATGACCTGGTCGCTGCGTTCCGCTCGACCCTGTCCGAGGCGCGCGAGGCCGATTTCCTGCTGCATGTGGTCGACGCTGCCGATCCGCACCGCGAGGAGCGCATCGCCCAGGTGGACGAGGTGCTGACCGCGGTCGGTGCCGGTGACCTGCCGCAGCTGCTGGTGTTCAACAAGATCGACCGCATCGAAGGTGCCGACGTCCGCCACGATGGCCAGGACGGTATCCCGGATGAGTCGCGCCGGGAACGGGTGTGGATTTCCGCGCGTGACGGGCAGGGCCTGGAGCTGCTGCAGGCGGTGCTGGGCAAGCGCCTGGGCCTGCAGCATGTCACCGGCGAACTGCGCCTGCCGCCGGATGCCGGCCGCCTGCGTGCGCGCCTGCACCAGCTGGAAGTGATCCGCAGCGAGCAGGCCGACGAAGACGGCTGGCTGCTGCAGGTCGACCTGCCGATTGCCGAAGCCGAAAAACTGGCTGCCAGTGCCGACGGCGCGCCGATCCGGGCGCTGCTGCCGGAGAAACTGCCGGAGTGGTGAGGTAGCGGCCCATGCCCGGTAGTGCCGGCCGCTGGCCGGCAGCGCAACCGTGCCGGAGGGGCGCGACATCCAGCTGTCATCTGCGGTACAACGTGCAGGTTCTTCACCCCACCGTCATGCCGATGTCCATTCCCACCGATGCTGAACTCAACGCCCAGTCCGCCGCGCTCGGGCAGCGCCTGCAGCAGGCTTCGCTGCAGCTGGTGACCGCTGAAAGCTGCAGTGGTGGCTGGATCGCCAAGTGCATGACCGACATCGCCGGTTCCTCGGCGTTCTTCGACTGCGGCATGGTGGTCTACAGCTACGAGGCCAAGCAGCGCCTGCTGGGCGTGCGTGCGCAGACGCTGGAGCAGTTCGGCGCGGTCAGCCGCGAAACCGTGCTGGAAATGGTGTCCGGTGCGCTGGTCAATTCCGGCGCCGGTATCGCCGTGGCGGTGACCGGCATCGCCGGTCCTGGTGGCGGCAGCCCGGACAAGCCTGTCGGCAGCGTCTGGATTGGCTGGAAGCGCCGCGGTGGCTACGCCCGTGCCGAACTCTTCCAGTTCGACGGCGACCGCGAAGCCGTCCGCCGGCAAACCGTGGCGGCGGCATTGCGCGGTATCGACGCCCAGCTGTGACATGCTGCTCCGGTAATCGTCCGGAGCACGCATGATGTGGGAAACGCTGGGCACGGTCCGTGACCTGGGCCGACTGCAGGAAATCGCCGTCGTCCTGATCCGCTATGGCTTCGGCGACGTGGT
Source organism: Stenotrophomonas sp. WED208 (assembly GCF_040984485.1). Taxonomy (NCBI): domain Bacteria; kingdom Pseudomonadati; phylum Pseudomonadota; class Gammaproteobacteria; order Lysobacterales; family Lysobacteraceae; genus Stenotrophomonas; species Stenotrophomonas sp. WED208. Next base: position 2,959,294 of record NZ_JAZARB010000001.1, on the reverse strand, counting down.
GCGGCGCATCGGCTTGGCCAGCACGCTGGAGCGGGCAGGGCGCCTGCTGCACTGGAACGAGGAGCGGCAGGAACTGTTGCGGATGACCGCGCCGGTGCGCGTGCGCAGCGCGATGCAGGATCTCGGCCCGACCTTCGTCAAGCTCGGCCAGGTACTGGCGACGCGCGTCGACCTGCTGCCGCCGGAATGGATCGCCGAGCTCTCTGAACTGCAGAACGCAGTGCCGGCGCTGCCGTACGCGGATATCCGCGAGCAGCTTGAGGCCGACCTTGGCGCATCGCCTTCAGAAGTGTTCGCCTTCCTCGATGAAACCCCGATGGCCGCCGCCTCGTTGGCGCAGGCCCACCGCGCCCGCCTGCATGACGGTCGCGAGGTGGTGCTGAAGGTGCGTCGCCCCGGCATCCGCGATGTGGTCGAGGCCGACCTGCGGCTGCTGGCCCGCTTGGCGGAGATCGTCGAGGCGCGCCTGCCGGACCTGCGCCGCTATCGCCCGGCCGAGGTGGTGCAGCAGTTCACCGTGTCGCTGCGTCGCGAGCTGGATTTCGCCGCCGAATGCCGCAATGCCGAGCGCATCGCGCGCAACTTCAAAGGCCGCGACGACATCCTGATTCCCGACGTGCACTGGCAGTGGACCTGCGAAAGCCTCAACGTGCAGGACTTCGTCGACGGCATTCCAGGGCGTGACCTGGCCGGCGTCGATGCGGCCGGGCTGGACCGGCGCGAACTGGCGCGGCGTGGAGCCGACATCGTGCTGAAGATGGTGCTGGAGGACGGCAGCTTCCATGCCGACCCGCACCCCGGCAACATCATCTACCTGCGTGACGGCCGCATTGGTGTGATCGATTTCGGCATGGTCGGTGCCTTGTCGGAAGTGCGGCGCTTCCAGGTCGCGCAGCTGCTGCACGGGCTGGTCGAGCAGGACCCGCAGGGTGTGGCCGACGTGCTGCTGGACTGGGCCGGCGGCGTGGAAGTGGACGAGAACCGGCTGCAGCACGACATCAGCCAGTTCGTCGACCAGTACCGTGGCGTGCCGCTGAAGGACCTGCGCATCGGTCTGATGCTGGGCGACATCACCCAGCTGCTGCGCAGCTACAGCCTGACCCTGCCGGCCGACCTGGCGCTGATGATCAAGGCGTTCCTGACCCTGGAAGGCATGGGGCGGCAGCTGGACCCGGATTTCGACATGGCCAGTGCCGCGCGCCCGTTCCTGGAACGGGTGGTGCTGCAGCGCTATGCGCCCAAGGCCCTGCTCAAGCGCGGCCGCCGCAGCCTGCTGGGTCTGGTCGACTTCGCCGGTGAACTGCCACGCGACCTGCGCAAGCTGGTCCAGGCCGCCCGCCGTGGGCGCCTGCAGCTGAAGGTGGAAACCACGGCGCTGCAGGGCTTCGGCGAGCAGGTGAACCGTGCGGCGAACCGGCTGGTGATGGGCATCGTCACCGCCGCATTGATCATCGGCTCGTCGATCGTGATGCACAGCGTTGGCGGCGTCTCCAGCCGTTGGCTGCTGGCACTGGGCGTGTGCGGCTTCATCGGCGCCGGCTTCTGCGGCGTCTGGATCCTGTTCTCGATCTGGAGAAGCGGCAAACACACCTGAGTGTGTTTACCGCAGCGGTTCCCAACGGGAACCGCGGAATCGCTGCGCGATTCCTGTAGAGCCGACCGCTGGTCGGCTGCTTCTGCTCTCGGCGTTGTCTCTGCCAGCCAAGCCCGAAGCATGGCTCGGCACTATAGATGCCGCCGTGTAGCCCGCGGCACTTGCAGTCCCGCTCATTAGTAGTAATACTACTAACCATGGACCTGACCGACACCCAGCAGGCGATCCTGCAGTTGATCGCCGAGCGTATCGAGAGCGAAGGCGCGCCGCCGTCGCAGACTGAAATCGCACGTGCGTTTGGCTTCAAGGGCGTGCGCGCGGCCCAGTACCACCTGGAAGCCCTGGAGCAGGCCGGTGCGATCCGTCGCATCCCGGGCCAGGCCCGCGGCATCCGCCTGGTGCAGGCGCCACCGGTCGAGAAGCTGGCCGAGCCGGGCCTGCCCGACAGCGTCCTGCGCCTGCCGGTATTGGGCCGTGTCGCAGCCGGCCTGCCGATCGGTGCCGATATCGGCTCGGACGACTTCGTGGTGCTGGACCGGGTGTTCTTCTCGCCGGCACCGGATTACCTGTTGAAGGTGCAGGGCGATTCGATGATCGACGAGGGCATCTTCGACGGTGACCTGATCGGTGTGCACCGCACCCGCGATGCTCATTCCGGACAGATCGTGGTGGCCCGCATCGATGACGAGATTACCGTCAAGCTGCTGAAGATCGCCAAGGATCGTATCCGCCTGCTGCCGCGCAACCCCGACTACAAGCCGATCGAGGTGCTGCCGGATCAGGACTTCTCGATCGAGGGCCTCTATTGCGGCCTGCTGCGGCCCAACCGTTGACCCGTTCCATAGCGCATTACCCCGCGGTCTTTTGTGGCGATTCTCTGGTTCCACTGAGGTTGGTACGGATGTCCGATAATTCTTTTCAGAGCGCCGGGCAGAATCTCAGCCTGTGCGATACGTCCGACTTAAAGTGAACCCATGGCAAAGAAGACCCCCAAAGACAGCACCTCCAACGACACGACCTCTGCAAGGACCAATCCGATGGACGAGAACAAGAAGCGCGCCCTCGCTGCAGCTCTGGGCCAGATCGAAAAGCAGTTCGGCAAGGGCTCGGTGATGCGCATGGGCGACCGCGTGGTCGAACCCGTCGAAGCCATCCCGACCGGTTCGCTGATGCTCGACATCGCGCTGGGCATTGGTGGTCTGCCGAAGGGCCGTGTCGTTGAAATCTACGGGCCGGAATCCTCGGGCAAGACCACCTTGACCCTGCAGGCCATCGCCGAATGCCAGAAGATGGGCGGCACCGCGGCCTTCATCGACGCCGAGCACGCGCTGGACCCGATCTACGCCGCCAAGCTGGGCGTGAACGTGGATGACCTGCTGCTGTCGCAGCCGGATACCGGCGAGCAGGCGCTGGAAATCGCCGACATGCTCGTCCGTTCGGGTTCGGTGGACATCCTGGTGATCGACTCGGTCGCCGCGCTGACCCCGAAGGCCGAAATCGAAGGCGAGATGGGCGATCAGCTGCCGGGCCTGCAGGCCCGCCTGATGAGCCAGGCGCTGCGCAAGCTGACCGGCAACATCAAGCGCTCCAACACCCTGGTGGTCTTCATCAACCAGCTGCGCATGAAGATCGGTGTGATGATGCCGGGCCAGAGCCCGGAAACCACCACCGGCGGCAACGCGCTGAAGTTCTACGCCTCGGTGCGCCTGGACATCCGCCGCATCGGCGCGATCAAGAAGGGCGACGAGATCATCGGCAACCAGACCAAGATCAAGGTCGTCAAGAACAAGCTGGCGCCTCCGTTCAAGCAGGTCATCACCGAGATCCTGTACGGCGAAGGCATCAGCCGCGAGGGCGAGCTGATCGACATGGGTGTGGACGCCAAGCTGGTCGAGAAGGCCGGCGCCTGGTACAGCTACGGTGAGGAGCGCATCGGCCAGGGCAAGGACAACGCCCGTGGCTACCTGCGCGACAACCCGACGGTCGCTGCCAAGCTTGAAGCCGAGCTGCGCGAGAAGTTCCAGCCGACCGAAGCCAGCCGTGAGGAAGGCGACGACGAAGGCGACGACGAATAAGGCTTGCTGTGGGGCAGGGCGGCGCCGTCAGTGACGTCGCCCTGTCCCGCAGGTTCGAATCGCCCAGGGATGGGCAGGGCGCCACGGATGGCGCCACCCTTGGAGCACCGATGTCCGACGCCGACGACATTCCCACTGGCCGCAAGCGCCGGCCGCGCGAGCAGACGCCCGTGCAACGCGCTCTGGGCCTGCTGGTCCGCCGCGAGCACTCGCGCAAGGAACTCACCCGCAAGCTGACCGCACGTGGCATCGAAGATGAAGCCGCCCAGGCGGCTGTCGCCAAGCTGACCGAAGCTGGCTGGCAGGACGACACCCGTTTCGCCGAGAACCTGGTGCGGATGCGCGCCAACACCGGTTATGGCCCGATCCATGTCCGTGCCGAACTCGGTACCCACGGACTGGACAACGCCGCGATTGCGGCGGCGATGGACAGCTATGAAGGCGACTGGCAGGAAAATGCCCGTGATCTGGTCCGCCGACGCTTCGGCGAGGCGGGTCCGCAGGACCTGACGCAGCGTCGCAAGGCCGCCGATCTGCTGGCCCGGCGGGGCTTCGACGGCGACAGCATCCGCCGTGCGACCCGCTACGACCCGGATGACTGAGACTGGCGGCGCCGGGCCTGATACCCTTTAGGTTTTCGGCGGTCCCTCGCGACCCTGGCCAACGCGGCCGGTGGTCCGGGCCCGCCGGCCCGCAGACTGCCAGCCCCCAATGAACGCATCCGCCAAATTCACGACTTCCCAGATCCGCAGCGACTTCCTTGAATTCTTCAAGGGCAAAGGCCACACCATCGTGCCGTCGGCGCCGCTGGTGCCGGGCAATGATCCGACCCTGCTGTTCACCAACTCCGGCATGGTGCAGTTCAAGGACGTGTTCCTTGGCGCGGAGAAGCGCAGCTACGTGCGCGCGGCCGACGTGCAGCGCTGCCTGCGCGCGGGCGGCAAACACAACGACCTCGACCAGGTCGGCTACACCGCACGCCACCACACCTTCTTCGAAATGCTGGGCAACTGGTCGTTCGGCGACTACTTCAAGAAGGATGCGATCGCCTGGGCCTGGGAACTGCTGACCCAGGTCTGGAAGCTGCCGGCCGAGCGCCTGCTGGTCACCGTCTACCAGACCGATGACGAAGCGTACGCACTGTGGCGCGACATGGTCGGCGTGCCGGAAGAGCGCATCGTGCGCATCGGCGACAACAAGGGCGCACCGTTCGCTTCGGACAATTTCTGGCAGATGGCCGACACCGGTCCGTGCGGCCCGTGCACCGAGATTTTCTACGACCACGGTGACCATATCGCCGGCGGCCCCCCGGGCTCCCCGGACGAGGACGGCGACCGCTTCATCGAAATCTGGAACCTGGTGTTCATGCAGTTCGACCGGCAGCCGGATGGCACCCTGGTGCCACTGCCGGCGCCGTGCGTGGATACCGGCATGGGCCTGGAGCGCCTGGCGGCGATCCTGCAGCATGTGCACACCAACTACGAGATCGACCTGTTCCAGGCGCTGATCCGCAAGGCCAGCGAACTGACCGGCACCGCCGACCTGGAAAACAAGTCGCTGCGCGTGATCGCCGACCACATCCGTGCCTGCTCGTTCCTGATCGTCGACGGCGTGCTGCCGTCCAACGAAGGCCGCGGCTACGTGCTGCGCCGTATCATCCGCCGCGCCCTGCGCCACGGTTGGATGCTGGGCGTGCGCCAGCCGTTCTTCAGCAAGCTGGTGCCGACCCTGGTCGAGCAGATGGGCGAGGCCTACCCGGAGCTGCCAGCGGCGGTGGATACCGTCACCCGTGCGCTGCAGGCCGAGGAAGAGCGTTTCGCTGAAACCCTCGATGCCGGCATGAAGATCTTCGAGGACGTGGCCGGCAAGGCCAGCAATGGCGTGATCCCGGGTGTTGACGCGTTCCGCCTGTACGACACCTATGGCTTCCCGCTCGACCTGACCCAGGACATCGCCCGCGAGCGCGACCTGACCGTCGACATTGCCGGCTTCGACGCCGCGATGGAGCAGCAGCGCGAGACCGCGCGCGCGGCCGGCAAGTTCGGTGGCGGCGTGACGCTGCCGGCCGAGCTGGTGGCGACCCTCAGCCCGACCGTGTTCCTGGGGTATGACCGCCTGCAGGCCGACGGCCTGACCGTGCTGGCCCTGCTCAAGGACGGTCGTCCGGTGCAGTCGGCCGATGCCGGTGATGCGGTCATCGTGATCACCAACCAGACTCCGTTCTACGCCGAGTCCGGCGGCCAGGTCGGCGACACCGGCGTGCTCACCGGCAACGGCGTGCGCCTGGTGGTGGAAGACACCCAGAAGTTCGCCGGCCAGTTCCATGGCCACGTCGGCACCCTGTCCGAAGGCGGCCTGAAGGTCGGTGATGTGCTGTCCGGCCAGGTCGATGGCGAGCGCCGTGGCGCCACCATCCTCAACCACTCCGCCACCCACCTGCTGCACGCGGCCCTGCGCGAAGTGCTCGGCACCCACGTGCAGCAGAAGGGCTCGCTGGTCGCGCCGGACCGCCTGCGTTTCGACTTCTCGCACTTCCAGCCGATCAGTGCGGAAGAGCTGGCGGTGATCGAACGCAAGGTCAACCAGCAGGTGCGCGCCAACAACGCCGCCGAAGTGCACACCATGGCCATGCAGGAAGCGCTGGACTTCGGCGCGATGGCCCTGTTCGGCGAGAAGTACGGCGAACACGTGCGCGTGCTGAAGATGGGTGACTACTCCACCGAGCTGTGCGGCGGTACCCACGTCAACCGCACCGGCGACATCGGCCTGTTCAAGATCACCTCCGAGGGCGGTGTGTCCGCTGGCGTGCGCCGTATCGAAGCGGTCACCGGCCAGGGCGCCCTGGACTACGTGGACGCCGAAGAGGCTCGCCTGGCCGAAGCCGCCGAACTGCTCGGCGGCAGCGCTGCCGACGTGGTCGAGAAGATCCGTGCCCTCGGCCAGCGCCAGAAGCAGCTGGAGCGCGAACTGGAAGCCGTGAAGGCCAAGGTTGCCGCCGGTGCCACGGCCGATCTGTCCGGCCAGGCGGTCGAGGTTGCCGGCGTGAAGGTGCTGGCTGCCCGCCTGGAGGGCTTCGATGCCAAGGCCCTGCGTGACGCCATGGACCGCCTGAAGCAGCAGCTGGGCGATGCGGTGATCGTGCTGGCCGGCGCCCAGGACGGCAAGGCCGCCCTGGTCGCGGGTGTGAACGGCAGCGCAATGGGCAAGGTCAAGGCCGGGGAACTGTTGTCCCATATCGCCGGTCAGATCGGGGGCAAGGGCGGCGGACGCCCGGACCTCGCCCAGGGTGGTGGCGAGGACGGGCCCGCCCTTGCCACTGCGCTGGCTGCAGTCGTCGAATGGGTCAGCCCCCGCCTGTGATGAACCTGGCCGTCCCCCTCCTTGTAGGAGCGGGACGGCTGACGGTACCATTGCGAATCTTTTCCCTTTGTCGTGGTAGCGCTTCTTGACGGAGCGTCAAGCCGGTGGGGGATACCCTTCCACACGGTTCCATGGAGACTTACAAAAATGTTGATCCTGACTCGCCGCGTCGGCGAAACCCTGATGATCGGAGACTCGGTGAGCGTCACCGTGCTTGGCGTCAAGGGTAACCAGGTGCGTATCGGCATCACCGCGCCGAAGGACGTCGCTGTGCATCGCGAAGAGATCTATCAGCGCATCCAGCGTGGTGACGAAGCCGGTGGCACCGGTAGCGAAAATTCTGCCGAATAACGCTTTACCTTCGCACTCGATTAACGTTATGATTCACGCCCCGCTGAGGTGCAACGCACCAGACGCGGAGAAAACCCCGGAGTGATGCCCGAGTGGCCGAAGGGGCTCCCCTGCTAAGGGAGTATAGGGTCAAAAGCTCTATCGAGGGTTCGAATCCCTCTCACTCCGCCAGATACAAAGAAACGCCTGCAGATCCTCGATCTGCAGGCGTTTTTCTTTATCCGACACTCGAAAGTGCAGCCGGCGTGGGCTGCCTATCCTGGCTGATCCGTACGGGTGGCAGGCACTGGCGCGGGCGTCGCCGCTGGTGCCGGAGCGGGCGCACCGGGCAGCTGTGGCGGTTCAAGATAGCGAGGTGGGGTTTCCCGCCACAGCAAGGCAAGCGTGCAGTCGTTGGCACGTTCCCTGCACATTCTTTCGGCCTTCCGCTGCGCGGCGTCCGCGGTCTTCTCACCCAGAGCAAAGCCCAACGCAATCGTGCCGGTCGCTATGGCCGAATAGCCTTCGCTGCTGGTGCTGGCGGACTGACCGCAATTGCGCGATCGCGCTGCGCAGTAGTGCAGCGACTGCTGCATCGCAGTGGTGAGGGAAGATTGGTTCATCGAATAGCCGTAGCGGCCATCCTCGTCGTAGGTGATCGCAGACGCAGCACTTGCGCCTGATGAAACGGGCAACAACAGCGCCAGTGAAACTGCATGCTTCCAGTTCATCACGCTCTCCTTTTCTGCCGATGGTGAATCAACCGGGGAGCGTGGCGCAACCACGCAGGGGGGGCGATGGACGACGCCTGCAGGCCGTCTGCCTGCAGGCGTGTACCGATGCATCCGGTTGTCAGAGCTTCACCGTCACACCCACCTGGAAGCCTCGCCCCGGCAACGGTGCGATGTACTTCAACGGCGAATTGTGCGGCCGTGCTTCTTCATTGAGCAGGTTGCTGCCGTTGACGAACACCTCCACGCCGGCGATGTAGCTGTTGCGTACCGGCAGTTCGCGACTGACCTGCAGGTCGACCAGGTTGAACGCATCCAGCGGCACTTCCTCGCTCACGTTGCGGCCGAGGTACTTCTGCGTGTCGTAGTAGGTGCTGGACAGCTGCGCCTTCCAGCCCTCGCGCTGCCATTGCAGGTTGGCACCGTAGCGGTTGGTCGGCATGTTCGGCAGGTACTCGCCGTCATTGTGGGCACGCAGCGAATCGGGGCGGTCGGCCTTGTTCTTCACCAGGTCGGCGAAGGCGGACACATTCAACGTGCCGAAGCGGCCCAGGTCCAACGCCTGCGAAGCATCGATCTCGAAGCCCTTCACCGTGGTGTCGGTCTGCTTCCAGTACTTCAGTGGCAGGCGGTTGGCGGTCTGCAGGCCGGAGTAGCCGAGGTAGAGGTAGTTCTCGTACCGCATCCGGTACGCGGTGGCGGACAGCTCGAAACCACCGAGGTGGAACAGGCCGGTCAGTTCCAGGTTCTTCGCGCGTTCCGGTTCCAGATTCTGGTTGCCTTCTTCCTGGGTCATCACCGAATAGTGAGCATTGCTCGCATACAGCTCGTTGATCTCCGGTGCGCGCTGCGAGGACGAGTAGCGCACCTTGGCCGCGAACAACGGTCCGAGCTCGACATACGATCCCAGGCTGTAGCTGTTGAGCCGGTAGTCACGGTCCTGCAGTTTGGTGTTGGCGGCATTGCGCGCGGTCTTGAAGCGGCTGGGCTGCAGCTTGTGGTCGATGCGCTCGTGACGCACGCCGGCATCGAAGGTAGCCCAGCCGAAGTCGAGCGTTTCCTTCAGGAACACCGCATTGCTGCGGGTGTCCACGTCCGGCAGGTAGCGCTGAGAACCACTGCCGGTGACATCACGCGACTGATGGCTGAAACCGAGCAGGCCGCTGAGCGCGCCGATGCGTTGATGGCTGAGCAGCAGCTCGGCCTGGGTGCTCTCGAAATCGTAGTCGTTGGCCTTGGTGGCGCCCAGCCGCTCGCCTGAGGTGTTGTCCAGCTTGGAAACGCGGAGTTCCGCGCGCTCGAACCACGGCAGTGGATCACGCAGCAGGGCTTCCAGCGCGTAGCGCTGTTGCTTGATCACCACGCCCACCGGCAGGCCATCGGCATAGTTGGAACCGAACGACAGGTTCTGCATCGAGAAGCCTGGAACGCCGTACTCGCTGTCCTTGGCATCAATGCTGACACCCACGTAGCCACGGTCGAAGAACAGGGTCGAGCCGAAGGCCACCTGACTGTTGCGCGCATAGCTGTTGCCCAGCCGGTGATGGTAGTCGGGCGTCACATCGTTGTTGATCTGCTTCTGCACATACGACGGCGTGCCGGGCACGTAGGCCGGGTTGACCGGATTGATGTAGGTGCGGCGCTGCCAGACCGACGTCGGATTGTTGGTGTAGAAGGAGAAATCACCATCGGCCCAGTCCGGGTTCTCGGTCATGAACTGGTCGATGTACGGCTGAGAGGCCTTGTTGTAGAGCTGCTGGACGCGCGCCTCTTTCTGGCAGGCGTCGGCCAGTGCCGAATTGACGCCCCCGCCGGCCGGGAACAACCTGGTGTTGCAGACGCTGGCCTTGCTGTTGCCGGGGATGTCGTAGTGCGAGATCCGCTGTCGCGACACCTGCAGGTTGGTGGACACGTTGCGCTGGTTGTTGAAGTTCATGCGGAAGCCCTGCGCGTCGGCCGCGTTGAAGCCCTTGCGCAGGACCAGTTCCATCGACTGGTCCTTGTCTTCCATGCTGCGCGAGATCAGGCCCGAGTCGATCTCCACGCTGCCACCGATCGCATTGCCGCCGTAGCGCACGGTGTCGGAAGACTTGTTGACGGTGACACTGCGTACGAACAGCGGATCGAACGGGATGTTGATGTCGCCGCTGATCGCGTTCATGCCCAGAATCGACTGGCCGTCCTGCAGGATCTGCACACGGTTGCCGCTGAGGCTGCGGATGACCGGGGCGCCCGCGTTCGGCCCGAAGGCGCTGCTCTGCACACCGGAGACGTGTTCGAGCAGGCCGCCGAGGGTGCGGTTCTGTGCCTGCGGATTGTCGACGGTGACCCGGCTGTCGATGCGCGAGGGTTGGGAGGCCTGGACCTGGAGGGTGGGGAGGGTGGGTTCGTTCGCGGCCTGGGCGGTGTGGACGGCGAACAGAATGGCTGCAGCAAGGAGATGGCGGCGCATGACACGATCCGTGAAGTTGATGTGAAATGTTATAACGTAACTATTTGTATCGACAAGGGCGGATTGGGCCTTGCCATCGGGACTGGATATGAGAACGATTCTCATATGAGAATGGCGGGTGATTCTTCACGGGCGCACCATGCACAGCCTCACCCTGGCCGACCTCGACCGCCTGGGCCGCAGCAGCGGCTTCCGCTATCGGCTGCCTGCGCGGGCGGCTTCCGATCTGTCGGGCGAGGATTGCGTGGTGCAGGGCAGGGTCGAGCAGCGTCGCCTGCGTCCGGGCGTCCATCTGGCGCTGTCGGACGTGATCGCACGCCAGCCGTTCGAGGCCACCTCCGAGTCGCCGCCTGCCTTCTCGGCAATCGTGATGCTGGAGGGCCGCGCAGGTGCGCGCCTGGCGGGGCAGGCGGTGATCGGCATGGGTCCGGGCGCTGGCGCGATGGTGCGGGCCGACGCTACGCCGATGACCGCGATACACCCAGCGGGCCAACGGATGCGCAGCCTGAATGTCTCGCTGGACGCACCGGCTGAGCTGGACGATCCGATCATCACCGAACTGCTATCCGCCGCGCATCGCAGCGGTGGCCAGCAGCTGCGCAGCTGGCAGGTGCCCGGGCATCTCGAGCACGCCGCCGACCAGGTGTTGTCGGGCACCTGGCAGGGCGCAATGCATGCACTTTTGTGCGAAGGCATTGGCCTGCAGATGCTGGCCATTGCGCTGGGCGCGCCGGCACCGGAGGCATCGCCCGACCTGCGCGTTTCAGCACGTGATCGCCGCATGCTGCAGCGGGTGATCGACTGCCTGCAGGCGGCGCCGGCCGCCGACCACAGCCTGGAGGATCTGGCGCGCCTGGCCTGCATGAGCTCGAGCAGCCTGCGGCTGAAGTTCCAGCAGGTGCACCGGTGTTCGGTGTTCGCCTGGCTGCGCGAGCGGCGCCTGCAGTTGGCCTGCGAGCAGCTGCGGCAGGGCTGCAGCGTGCAGCAGGCCGCGCATTTCGTCGGCTACCGGCACGCCACCAATTTCGCGACCGCATTCCGCGCGCGCTACGGCATCGCACCCAGCGAGCTTCGCTGAGTCCGGGCCATCGTCGGCAGTGCGCATACGCCTGCTGCGTCCGCGCATACGTGTGCTCACGCTCAAATGACAATAATTCTCATCCAGCCTTTCCTTCCCGCTGGATCTCCCATGCCTGCCTGTTTCCGCCCGTGTGCCCTGGCTAGCGCCATCGGCACGACCCTGGCGCTGTTCAACGCTGCCCACGCCGCCGAACGCACTCCGTCCGTAACGCCTTCCCAGCTCCCGACCGTGCAGGTCACTGCCGACCTTGATGGCAGCACCGAAACGTCGCGTTCGTACACCACCGATTCGATGGGCACGGCGACCGGACTGTCGCTGACCTCGCGGCAGACCCCGCAATCCGTCAGCGTGGTCACCCGCCAGCAGATCGAGGACCGTGGCCTGCTCAGCACCGCCGATGCCCTGGCGACCGCACCCGGCATCTCGGTCACGCGCAGCGACGCCAACCGCTATTCGTTTTCCGCACGCGGCTTCGACATCGACAACTACCAGTTCGATGGCGTGGTGATGCCGGTGTTGTCGCCATGGAACTTCGGCGAGAACAATCTGGACATGGTGGTGTACGACCGCATCGAGATCGTGCGCGGTGCCAATGGCCTGATGACCGGCGCCGGCAATCCCTCGGCGGCGGTGAACTATGTGCGCAAGCGCCCGCTGCGCGAGTTCGCTGCCAGTGGTGGCATCAGCCTCGGCAGCTGGGACGCACGGCGCGCGTGGGCGGATGTATCCAGCCCGTTGAGCCGGGAAGGACGCGTGCGTGGTCGCCTGGTGGCCGCGCACGCAGAGGGTGACAGCTACACCGCTGGCCTGGACAGCACCGCAAGGACACTCTACGGCGTGGTCAGTGTGGATCTGGGCGAGGACACCGGATTGATCGCCGGTATCTCCTACCAGGGCAGCGACAACCGTGGCTTCGGCAGCGGCTTCGCGCTGTTCAACGCCGACGGCACGCGTACCCGCTTCGACCGCTCGGTATCGGCCACCGCGCCGTGGGCACGGATGACCACCGATACCCGCAACGGCTTCTTCGACTTCAACCACCGCTTCGGTAACGACTGGCAGGCACGCGTGTCCTACAGCCGCTCGCATACCGACATGGAGATGAAGCATCTCTACCGGGGCGGCTATCCCGATCCGGTGACCGGGGCGATGCCCACTGGCAACAGCTTCACCCGCTACGACGGTCCGGTGCGCCGCGAAGCGATCAGCGCCAGCCTGACCGGTCCGTTCCAGCTGTTCGGCCGCCAGCACACGGCGTCCATCGGCTGGTCGCGTTCGCGTGACGAGATCGCGCTCGGCCAGTACCGCGCGCTGGCGCCGCTGCCGCCGTTGGCCAGCTATCTGGACTGGCACGGGCCGGGCACGCCGGAGCCGACGTGGGCCAGCAGCAAGACCCAGGCCGATGACCTGGACAACCATCAGAGCGGTGCCTACGCGGTGGCGCGCTTGTCGCTGGCCGATCCGCTGCACGTGATCGTCGGTGCCCGCCTGAGCAACTGGGAGACCGATCAGGTCTACTTCGGCGCCAAGCGGAAGTACCGCTACCGCAACGAGTTCGTACCGTATGCAGGCGTGGTCTGGGACCTCAACGGCTACAGCAGCGTGTACGCCAGCTACACCGGCATCTTCAAGCCGCAGAACAACCGCAATGAATCCGGACAGATCCTCGACCCGGTCAGCGGCCGCAGCTACGAGCTGGGCCTCAAGGGCAGCTGGCTGCAGGAACGCTTGAATGCGTCGGCGGCATTGTTCCGCACCCAACAGGACAACCTGGCCGAAGCCACCGGTGGGTTGGTTGAAGGCAGCACACAAGCGGCCTACCGCGCGGTGAAGGGCGCAACCGTGGACGGCCTGGAGCTGGAACTGGCCGGCGAGCCGCTGCCGGGCTGGAGCCTGGGCACCAGCTTCACCACATTCATCGCGCAGGACGCGCAGGGCCGTGCGATCAACACTGCCAAGCCGCGCAGCCTGTTCAAGCTGTTCACCACCTGGCGGCTGCCGGGTGCCTGGGACCGGCTGACGATCGGCGGTGGCGTGGACTGGCAGAACCGCATGTACCAGACCGCCACCGCGCCCGGGAATCGCCGGGTGCCGGTGGAGCAGCCCAGCTACGCGCTGGTGAACCTGATGGCGCGCTACCAGTTCAGTTCCAATGTGTCGGCGGCGGTCAACATCAACAACCTGTTTGACCGCCACTACTACTCGCAGATCGGCTTCTACAACCAGGGCTGGTACGGCGCGCCGCGAAACGTGATGTTCACGCTGAAGGTCGGCTATTGAGGCGGCAGTGGCGAGGTTCAGGGATCCAGTGGATCCATCGGGTCGATGCGAAGTGATTCGGGCGCTGGCACGAAGGTGATCGCGTACGGTGAAATGCGTGAACCGACCTTGCCGGGAACGTAGCCCAGCTCACGGCGGTTGCGGTCACTGAACCCGCTGCTGGCGACCGAATCGATATGCGACGGACTGCTGACCACCAGTGCCGGTTGCCGCGGCGGTGCCTGCAGGGCCGCCAGCAGCCGGGCTGCATTGCGCAGGTTGGTGGTGGTGTGGCGGGCATACGGTTCGATGATGATCGCATCTGCGGGAATGCCGAAGCGCGCGATCAGCGCTTCGCGCATCTGCACCGCTTCGACGCTGCGGGTGCCGCGTGGATGCACGGCGCCACCGGAGACGATGATGAAAGGTGCATCGCCCGCCGCATAGCGCTGCGCAGCGGCCTTCAGGCGCAGCTTGCTGCCAGCGCTGAGCAGGGTGGTCAGCTCGTCCGGGCCCTGCCCAAGCACGATGATTGATGTGTACGGATGCGCGGACCAATCGAGCTGCCGCGCGCGCGCGAATGGCGCGGCGTTCATTCCCGCGTTGATGGGCTCGAAGCGGATCGCGTCGAGGCGGTCATTGGCATCGAGCAGGCCCACCGCCACCGCGATGCTGCGATCGAATGCGGTGTAGGCCGCGCTGGCGTCCACTTCGCTCATCTGCATGGCAATGGCAACATCGCCGGCCAGTCGCGTGCTGCCCGCCGCACCGACCGGGCCGTCGATGGCGTCGTAGCGGGGCGGCTGGCCGTGGCCGTAGACGGAGAGGATGTTGTTGAGGCCCGCAAGCTCTCTTTCGATGGCATCGGCGCGCGCCGGAACCGCGGTGGTCAGCAGGCCTGCCTGCGCCGGCGTCCAGTGTGCCGCCTCGAGTGTGCAGGCCGCCGTCCGGCAGCCAGTCATGCGCTGCGTGCGTTCGACCATGAGGGCGCGCGCAGGGGCGGGCAGTGCGTCGTGCTTCAGCTGCACCAGGGTTGGAAACAAGCGCCCGGCCAGTGCCGTGCTGTCGCGGTCGTCAGCGGCCGCCGCAAGCGGCAGCGCTGCCGTGGCAAGCAGGGCGAGGGACAAGCTCAATCGTCGATGCATCACCAGCTCCTGCTGACCATCAGGCGGACGTTGCGGCCGAACAGCGGCCGTCCATAGATTGCCTCGGCCGAACCCTGTCCGGCCAGGGCGTCGGTGCGGGTGTTGCCCTCGGTGAGCCCCTTTTCATTGGTCAGGTTGTCGCCCACCAGCTGTGCGCCCCAGTTGCCGCGCTTCCATGAAACGCCCAGGCCCAGGGTCTGGTAGGCAGGCAGCGCTGTCTGGTTGAATAGATCGACGTAGGACTTGCCGACTACGTCATAGCGCAGCCAGGTCTCGAACTGGTCCTGGCCGTGCTGGAAACTGAAAGTCGGTCGCAGGTTGCCGTAGAGCTTGGGTTCGCGAACGATCTGCTTGCCATTGACCGCCGCCGGATCGGCACCGGAATCGTTCTGCAGGCTGTCGTACTGCGGATCGCTGACCGTGATCGAACCGGCGATGCTGAACCAGTCCAGCGGTCGGAACAGGCCATCCAGTTCGATGCCCTTGGAGACGGCGGTACCGATGAAGGGCACCGACTGGTCATTGCGGCCGGTCGTCGGATTGAAGGCAACGAAGGACGCGTTGAGTGGATCGAACTTCGTATAGAACGCGGTCAGGTACAGATAGGACCGGCCAAAAGCCGCCTTCAGGCCCAGCTCGTACTGGTCCAGCTGGGTCTGCACGATGGTCGGATCGATCGAGCGCGCCACCGACGAGTTGGGAACGATCTCCATGTGCGACACGCGGGCGTAGGCGCCCACCGCAGGGGTGAAGTCGAAGTTCGCACCGACCGTCCAGTTGGTGGCGGACGGATTCAGGCGATGGTCCTGGATGATGCCGGTGAACCGCCGCGTGGTGTTGTCGGCCAGTGTGTTGCGATCGCCGAGGTCGGCCTGGGCGGTCTGCTCGGCATAGCCTTCGTAGCGGTAGCGTTCATGGCGGATGCCGGCATCAAGCTTGAAGCGGTCCGTCAGTGTCCACGTGTCATTGGCGTAGACCGCGAACATGCGGGCGTCGACCTTGCCGCGATTGAGGGTGGTGGTGTAGCGCAGCGTGCCCTTGTCGGTGACATATCCCAGCGGCGTGCCATCGTTGCCGTAGGCCACCAGATCCAGCAGGCGTGGCTTGCCGCGCATCTCCATCAGCATGTCCTGGTACAGGCTGAAGGACGTGGTGCCGAAGAAGGCGGTGTACGCACCGATGTTCAGATCGTGGCTGCCCCAGGCCGTTTCAAACAGCCGTGTCGCGCTGAAGTCGGCTTGGCCGGAGTAGAAGTCCGAATCTGCGGCACGGTATTGCGCCGAGATCACCAGGCCGGAGGCGGCGTAGGGATCGTAGGCAGTGGCGCCGTTGCTGCCGGCCAGCGCGTAGCCCATCCGCGCGACGCCGGCACCGAAGGCGCTGCGGGCCGCGCCCAGGTAGCTGTTGGCGAAGCTGCGTGCGTCGACCGGGTTGGTGGTCGAGTACAGCGCGTCGAACGTATTGCGGCCCTTGGTGTAGCCGGTCTTCAGCGAGATCGTCCAATCGCTGGCGGTGTTCTCGTACTGGAAGCCGATGTTGCCGAAGCGCATGTGCCGCCCATCGGCCAGGTCGCGGTTCATGCCCTGCAGGACACCGCCGCCATCGAGGTATTTCAGGTTGACGCTGCGCAGTGACGGCGAGTTCAGTGTGCCGTCGAAGTAGTCGATGTAGGGATCCAGCGACACGCTGGGATTGCGAGGGTCGGCGACCGGGATCGGCAGGTAGAACGTATTGTGGTCGTCAACGAAGGTGCCGCTGACCTTGAACCAGCTGGTGTCGTCGAAGTAGTGCTTGATGTTGCCGCGGATCTGCCCGCCCTTGTCGTTCGGGAAGCCGTTGTCGCGGTAGCCATCGTGCTGGCGCAGGAAGCCACCGACGGCGTAGAAGGTGTCCTTGCCCAGCGCGCCGGACTGGTACATCTCGCCGCGGTACAGCCCGGTATCGCCGATGGTCAGCTGCGCCTTGCCGTGGGTCTCTTCCGAGCCCTCGGCCAGGATGTTGTTGACGATGGCGCCGCCGCTGCTGGCATAGATGGGCGCCGGGCCCCCACGTACGATCTCTACCCGCTGGTTCATCACGTCGAACCGGTTCATGCCGTCGCCGGAATTGAAGAAGTGACCATCCAGCTCCTGGTAGAGCGGCAGGCCGTCCTGCTGGAAGGCAATGAAGCCGCGATCAGTGGGAATGCCACGCAGCCGGGTGATGTTCTGCACCTCGCCGCCGGTGGCCTCGACATGGATGCCGGGAACCGAGCCGAGCAGGTCGGCGTAGCTTTTCGGTGCGAGCTTCTGCACGTCTTCGCGGCTGAGTGAATTGACGGCGAAGGACGCATCGAAGCGACGCTGGGTGCGTGCCGCACCGGTGACCACCACCGCATCCAGCGTTGCAGCGTCGGCGCTGTCCTTGTTCTGGACGGGGGCGTCCTGCGCAGACGCGCTGCCGTGCAGGGAGATCAGGGCCAGGGAGATGCCCAGGACCAGGGGGCTGATGTTCATCGGAGGGCGGCCATGCAGGGAAGGGGGACCGCTGCACGGTAGGTCCGGGCGATGACGGAATTGTTTACTTCGGCGGAAATAAACAATTAAGCGATGGCGTCGGCGCCCAGCTGATGGATCGGCAGCAGCGCCGCGCCCACCGATACCGCGGATCCTCCCAGCCGTGACACATGCACCTGCGGCAGGCGCAGGCTGTCAAGCGCACTGCTCCAGCGTGCCGGTTGCTGCAGGTGTTGCCCCAACACTTCCAGCACCTGCCTCGGCAGTGAGCCGGACAGGATCACGGCGCCAGGATCGAGCCATGCCACACCGGTATTGGCCGCCACGCCCAGCTGGTTGCCCGCGCGTTCTGCCCAGGCATTGATGATGCCGGCATGGGTGTGCAGGCAGGCCTCCAGTTCGAACAGCGATGGAATCCCAGCGCCGGCGTCGCGCAACGTGGCCAGCAGGTCGATGCCCGAGGGGCGCGGCGCGTCCATGCGGAACAGGCGGCCGATATCCCCGGCATTGCCGAATTCACCGCGCATCACATCACGTCGATGGATCACGCCACCGCCCACGCCGTGGCCGACATACAGCAGCAGCGCCGACGCGCAGTCGCGGATCAGTCCGCTGTCGTAGTACTCCGCCAGCGCCGCCAGGGTCGCATCGTTCTCCACCCAGACCGGGAAGCCGAAGTAGTCTTCGAAGAACTGGTCGTTGTCGATATCGCGCCAGCCACGCAGCCAGTCCACTGCGTGCCGGCGTGCCGGACCGGTTTCGACCACGGGCCCGGGGACCGCCACGCCGAGGCCGAGGAAACGGGCGCGCATGAGCCCGGTGCGGCTGGTGAGGCTGCGCAGGCGCTGGTCCACCGCGTGCACGAAGTCGTGTGGATCCGCGCTGTCGAATGCGGTTGCGTCGTGGGCGATGACCTGGCCGGCAAAATCCACCAGCGCGATCTCCAGCCAACCGGGGTGCACCGTGGCACCGGCGGCATAGCCCCCCCGCCCGGACAGTGCCAGTGGCACCGATGGACGCCCCCGTTGGCCATCGGACAGTTGTCCCTGTTCCTCGATCACTTCCAGCATCAACAGTTCACGCGCCAGGCGGGTCAATGCGCCGTTGTGCATGCCCAGCTGGTGGGCGATGGTGATGCGGGGAACCGCACCCATCGTGCGCAGCAGCCAGATGATGCGTTTGTGGTCGGCATCCAGGGCGATCAGTGGTTTGCGGCGCAGCCGCGACGTCGGGGCCAGGCTCACGGGCGCTGGCCCTCGGTGCGTGCCGCTGGCATGGGCCACGCCAATGCGGCCAGCGAAAGCAGGCTGCCGACGGCGACCAGCGAGACCAGCGCGACCGAGGTGTCCAGATCGCCTGCCTGTATGCCGGGTAGCACCTCGCCCAGCAGCAATGAAGAAGCCGCGATGGACAGTTTCATGGTTCCAGTGAGCAGCGCAAAACAACTGAGGTCATCCTCGCGCCCGCTGCGGGCGGCATGACGACGGGCGATCAGCGCGGTGCGCCGCCACAGCACCAGGCCGACACTGGCCACCGCCGCCCCATGGACAGCGGCACACGCAATCGCTACAGGCAGGGAGGGCTTGGCCTGGTAAACGCAGACGGCAGCGATGGCCAGCACCGACATCAGCGCGATCAGGCCTGTCTCGCTGCACAGCGGGGGGCGCAGGCGCAGATGGAGCCAAGGCGCGACCACCATGCCCGCGACCATGGCGAAGGTCAGCGCTGCGCCCTGGTCGGCAAAGGGAAACAGGCGCCCGGCCAGGCCCACCAGCGCCGTCTCTGCCGCTGCGGCCAGCAGAACCGGCAGCAGTGCCGTCAGCGGCAGGGCACCGGCAACGGGCCTGCTGGTTGTGGCGGGCTGTGCGGGCGTGGCGACGCAGGTCAGGGGAAGCGCGGCGGCCGCGATCAGGATGCCGATGATCATGCAGATCAGCAGTGCGCTGCCACTGCCTGCAGATTCAGGTGCACCGACCACGCCGAACAGTGCTGCAGCGATGCACAGCTTGGAGATCGGTACCACTACCGCGCGAGCGGAAACGTAGCGCATGGCCTCGTTCTCGTCGCGGGGCAACAGCGAAGTCAATGCATTCTGGGCCACGTCGTAAACCGCGTAGCAGGTACGGAACAACAGCGAGGCGGCCAGCAGCGGCAGGAAGGCGGGCTCGGTCGCGGTGCTCGGACTGAACAGCAGGCAGGCGCTGGCCGCGGTACCGAGGCCGCCGACCAGCTGCAGGCGCAAGGCGAGGCGACGCTGGTCGTGCAGGCGGGTGAATACGGCGGCCAGCAGCAGGTCGAGAACGCTGCTGTAGGCCAGGGAGATCGCCAGCAGCTGGCCGGTGTGGGCAGCCGACAGTCCCAGCCGCGCGTGCAGGTAGAAGCCGAGTGCCAGGTCCACGAACGACCATACCAGAGTGCGGGCGAAGTGGCCGGCGGCATAGAGGTGCCGTGGCGAGGGCTGCGCGTTCAACGCCGTGTATGGGAAGGATTGCCGGAGATCCGGCATCGTTCTACTACCCCTGTGTGACAGCGGCCTGACATGGTGCGAGGTCGGCCATTCAGCGAGTGGCTTGCAGCACACGTCGTGGGCGAGCAGCATTGACCGTGCTGCGCCCCACAACGCCTCACGCAGAGCCTTCTTCGCCGAATGGAGCAACGTATGAAGCTGTTGTCCGCTGTGTTGTTGTCTGCGCTTTCACTCCCCGCCGTTACGGCGCTGGCAGAGGAGGGGGCGCCCTCACCGCTGCTGGGGCGCTGGTCGCTGGATATCGCTACGTCTGCGTTGCCCGAGGCGCAGCGCCCGAAGCAGGTGGTGCTGGAGTTCAAGGACGCCGGTGCGGGGCGTTGGAGTTCACATGTGGACATCGTCCTGCACGACGGCAAGACCATGAAATCCGACGGCACGCTGGCCCTGGATGGCACGCCGGGCGCCCTGTCCGGCACCTATGGCGCGGACAAGGCCAATCTGAAACTGCCTGCACCAAACACCCTGGTGATGCAGCTGGTGGACCACGGCACGCCGGCCTCCACCCGTATCTATACCGTGGCAGCTGACCGCTCGACGATGACCGAGACCAAGGCGTTCTACAGCCACGACGGTACGCCGATCCTGCAGACCAATCTGTTCAAGCGGATGCCGTAGCGATGCTGCGTTCACCACGCCCGCAGAACGGGCGTGGTGAATGCTGCAGCCTTACACCGCGGCCGGGTCGCGCTTGCCGGTGTCGATGCCGTACTTGTCGATGGCCTCCTGCACCCGCGAGCGCTCGATGCGCCCTTCGTCGGCCAGCGACTTCAGGGCGGCCAGCACGATGAAGTGACGATCCACTTCGAAGAACGTGCGCAGCGACTCACGCGTGTCGGAGCGGCCGAAGCCATCGGTGCCCAAGGCGGTGAAGCGGCGGTCGTTGATGAAGGGACGGATCTGGTCGCCGACGATCTTCATGTAGTCGGTGGCCACCACCACCGGGCCTTCATGGCCCTGCAGGCACTGCTGCACGTAGGGCACGCGGGGCTCCTCGGCCGGATGCAGCAGGTTCCAGCGTTCGGCGGCCAGGCCGTCGCGGCGCAGTTCGGTCAGGCTGGTCGCGCTCCACACATCGCTGGCGACGTCGAAGTCCTGCTGCAGCAGTTCCGCCGCGGCTTCCACTTCGCGCAGGATCGAGCCGCTGCCCATCAGCTGCACGCGTGGCTGCGAGTCGCTGTCGGCGGCCGCCGGGTGCAGCAGGTACAGGCCCTTCAGGATGCCGGCTTCGGCACCCTCGGGCAGTGCCGGCTGCGGGTAGTTCTCATTGAGTACGGTGATGTAGTAGTAGATGTCTTCCTGCTCGACGTACATGCGGCGCAGGCCGTCGTGGATGATCACCGCCAGCTCGCAATTGTAGGTCGGGTCGTAGGACACACAGCTTGGGATCACCGACGACAGCACGTGGCTGTGGCCGTCGTCATGCTGCAGGCCTTCGCCCATCAGCGTGGTGCGGCCGGAGGTGGCACCCAGCAGGAAGCCACGGGTGCGCGCATCGGCGGCGGCCCAGGCCAGGTCACCGACGCGCTGCAGGCCGAACATCGAGTAGAAGATGTAGAACGGGATCGTCGCCAGGCCGTGGTTGCTGTAGGCGGTGCCGGCGGCGATCCACGAGCAGATCGCGCCGGATTCGTTGATGCCTTCCTGCAGGATCTGGCCGTCCTTGGCTTCCTTGTAGTAGCTCAGCTGGCCGGCATCCTGCGGGGTATACAGCTGGCCGAGGTACGAATGGATGCCGATCTGGCGGAACAGGCCTTCCATGCCGAAGGTGCGCGATTCATCGGGCACGATCGGAATGACCAGTTTTCCCAGTTCCGGGTCCTTCAGCAGGCTGGTGAGGATGCGCACGAAGCCCATGGTGGTGGATTGGCCGCGGTCGCCGCTGCCCTGCAGCTGGGTGTTGAAGATCGACAGCGGCGGCAGCGGCAGCGGATCGACCTTGGCCAGGCGCGCGGGCAGTTGCCCGCCCTGGATGCGGCGGCGCTCGGCGAAGTAGATGGCTTCGGCGCTGCCCGGTTCCGGGCGCAGGTACGGCATGTCCTCCAGCTGGTCGTCGCTGACCGGCAGGTTGAAGCGGTCACGGAAGGCGCGCACCGCGTCGGCGCTCATCTTCTTCAGCTGGTGGTTGATGTTCTGGCCTTCACCGGCTTCACCCATGCCGAAACCCTTGACCGTCTTGGCCAGGATCACGGTGGGCCGGCCGCTGGTGTTCACTGCCTGCTGATAGGCAGCGAACACCTTCTGCGGATCATGGCCACCACGCGCCAGTGCCCAGATGTCGTCGTCGCTCATGTGCGCGACCAGCTCCAGCAGTTCGGGGTAACGGCCGAAGAAGTGCTCGCGCACGTAGGCACCGTTCTGCGACTTGAAGGTCTGGTAGTCGCCGTCCACGCATTCCATCATGCGCTGGCGCAGCAGGCCGCTGTGGTCGCGGGCCAGCAGGTCGTCCCAGCCGCTGCCCCAGATCAGCTTGATCACGTTCCAGCCGGCCGCGCGGAAGGTGCCTTCCAGTTCCTGGATGACCTTGGCGTTGCCGCGCACCGGACCGTCCAGGCGCTGCAGGTTGCAGTTGACCACGAACACGATGTTGTCCAGCCGCTCGCGGCCGGCCAGCGAGATCGCCGCCAGCGACTCGGGCTGGTCCATCTCGCCGTCGCCGAGGAAGGCCCAGACCTTGCGGCCCTGGTGTTCTTTCAGGCCGCGGTATTCCAGGTAGCGCATGCAGCGCGCCTGGTAGGCGGCGGTCAGCGGGCCCAGCCCCATCGACACGGTGGGGAACTGCCAGAACTCCGGCATCAATCGCGGGTGTGGATACGAGGACAGGCCTTCGCGACCGGCTTCGCGGCGGAAGTTGTCCATGCGCGCCGGATCGATGCGGCCTTCCACGTACGCGCGGCCATAGATGCCCGGCGCGGAGTGGCCCTGGATGTAGATCATGTCGCCGTCGAAGGTGTCGGTACGGCCACGGAAGAAATGATCGAAGCCCACGTCGTACAGCACTGCCGCCGACTGGTAGGTGGCGATGTGGCCGCCGACGTTGGAATGCTTGCCGGCACGCAGCACCATCACCATCGCGTTCCAGCGGATCATCGCATTCAGGCGGCGCTCGATGGCCAGGTCACCCGGGTAGTCCGGCTGGCGCTCGGGCGGGATGGTGTTGACGTAAGCGGTCCATGCACGGGTATGCAGGTCGCCGTGCTGCTGCGCATCCAACTCGCTGAGCTGGTCGATCAGGTAGTGCACGCGCGGCCGGCCACCGGTCTGCATCACCGCTTCCAGTGATTCACGCCACTCGCGGGTTTCCAGCGGATCGGTATCGAAGGGAATGAGCGCTTGGTTCATGACTGTCTCCAGAGGGCGCCGGTCGGACGTCTGCCTGGGCGACAACACCGGCAGGGCGCACAGCACTGGAGCGGGGTCGCAACGGCGGAGCCGTGACGCGAAGGGCGACCGTCGCGGTCACCGAGAAGACAAGCGTAGGCCCGGCCCCCCCGGCTTCGATAGGCGGGCCCGGCTTGGGTCTCTGGCAAGCAAGGGTTGGCACGGCGCGCCGTATCATGGGCGGGCGTGCTGGGTGCGGCCGCTGATCAGGCCGGTGACAGGCCCGGGAAGAACATCGGGATGACCGCCACACCAATGCCCAGCAGGCACCAGGCCACGATCGGCAGCCAGCCCGAGAACTGCTGGCAGCGTTCCGGCAAGCGGCGTCCTCCGATCCACAGCAGCAGGGTGAGCAGGCCCAGCGCGTAGGCGAGGGCGACAACCACCGGATGCACGTGGACGACCCGGCTGGGCGGCCACATCTGCTGCTGGTAGGCGGTGGTGTGTGCGACCAGCAGCAGGAACAGCAGGCTGCTGAGGGTGTTGATGGCGGTGCGGGCGTTCATTGCGGGGCACTCCTTGTGCCGGCTGCCGGAAACTGCAGGGGCGGCATTCTAGCGGCTGCGTGCCGGCAGTTGAAACGCCACTGTCATCGATGACCGTCACCCTGCGGTGCTTTCCAGCCTTGGGGTGGTTGGCCGGCCGTGAACAGCGTGAGGATCTGGGAGAAGAGCTATGCGCTGCGGCGGCGGCTGCTGCGCGGCTTCTTCCTGCGCCGTGGTTCTGCCAGCGAAGATGCCGAAGATCTGGCGCAGGAGGTTTACCTGCGGCTGCTGCGCAGCACCGGTGAGCATGCCGACGCGGTCGAGAACCCGGAAGCCTACCTGTTCACCGTGGCGGCCAACCTGGCGCGCGAGCACGCGCGCGCGCGTTCGTCGCTGCCGCCGTTGGAGGACGTCGACCTCCTGGCCGAAGTGCTGAAGAGCGAAGAAGACATCGAAGGCGAATTCGAGCGCGCGCAGCGCTGGAACGATATCCGCACCACCATCGCACGGCTGCCGGCCACCACGCGGCGGGTGATGGAGCTGCATTACCGCGACGGGCTGGACTGCCCGGCAATCAGCCAGCAGTTGCAGGTGTCGGTGCACATGGTGCGCAAGCATATCGGCAAGGGGCTGGAAGCCTGCAGGAAGGCGCTGGGCGCCAGGGAGCTCACATGAAACGGAATCCATCGGGTGCGGCCGACGACGCGATCGCCAGCGAGGCCATGGACTGGTTCCAGCGCAATCGCGAGGGCGTGCTGGGCGAAGCCGAGCGGGTTGCGTTGCTGGACTGGATGAAGCGCTCGCCGGAGCATGTGCGCGCCTATATGCACGCCCTCGCACTGCACCGGCAGGTCGGTGAGGCGCTGCAATCGGCATCGGCTGAAGAGGCCTCGGTACCGCCACAGCAGGCCGCTGCCAAGGTCGTGCCGCTGTTCGGACACGCACAGGCCCCGCTGCGCAGTGCGCCGCACAGCCGTCGCACGCGTTGGTGGGGGGCGGCTGCCGCAGCCTGTATCGCCCTGCTCGGCGTGGGCCTGGTACCGCAGCTGATGCCCACCGAGCAGCTGTACAGCGCCGACCATGGTGAACTGCGTGACCTGGTGCTGCCCGACCAGACCCGGGTGCGGCTGAACGCGGACAGCCGCCTGCGGGTGCGCATGGGCGGGTTCAGCCGCAAGGCGGAACTGCTGCAGGGCGAGGCGACGTTCGACATCGCACGCGATCGGCGCCCGTTCGAAGTGCAGGTGAACGGGTTGCAGATCCGCGATATCGGCACGGTGTTCGATGTGTCGCGACGGCTGCAGGGCACCCGCATCGGTGTGGTTTCCGGCGAGGTGGAAGTGTGGAGCCAGGGTGCGGATGCGCGGCGTCTTGCACAGCTGGGCAAAGGCCAGGTGGTGCAGGTCGACGCGCGCAGCCATGCCGTGGAGTCGTTGGATGTGCCGCTGTCGATGCTGCTGGACTGGCAGCAACGCAAGGTCTCTTTCCTGGACGAGCGGCTGGATGAGGTGGCCGCCGCCTTCAACCGCCACAACCAGGTGCAGGTTCGGGTGCTGGATGAAGGTGCGGCGTCGGCGCGGTTGTCCGGCAGCCTGGATGCGCATCGCATCGGTGCGCTGCAGGCCTTCCTCGAACGCGACCCGCGTTTCGTGGTGAGGCGCGAAGGGGACACGGTGCGGGTCGGCAGTCGCTGAGGGCGGCGCGGCCGTGCACTGTCAGAAAAGATTCATCGAATCCGCGTTCTCCACTTCGGTGGAAGCGGGCTCTTACATGGGAGAAGCCGCTGTCGAGATGCACAGCGGCACCTGCTGCTTTCTCTCTTCCAAGGACCCGTGATGCGCAACACGCTTTACCTGTCGATCATCCTTGCCCTGTCTCCGTGCAGCGTACCGTCGGCTTTCGCGGCCGGTAGCGAAGGGCTGGAGGCGCGAGTGTCTACCCCGATCGCGGCGCAGCCGCTGGCGCGCGCGCTGGAGCAGTTGTCGCGCAGTTCCGGCGTGCAGTTCCTGTACTCGGCCAGCGGCGATGCCCGCATGGCCGGGGGGGTGCCGCGCGGTGCCACCGTCAAGCAGGCGCTGGACGCGCTGCTGGCAGGGACCGGCCTGGGCTACACCGTGGTGGATGGCAATGTCATCGCCATCGATCCGGCACCGGCACGCAACGAACCGAAGCCGGCCGCGCCGAAGCCGCGCGAGGCCGAGGCGATGGTGGCGCCGACCCTGGGCACGGTGAAGGTGATTGCCGCACACGAGGTGATCGACCAGAAGAAGACCTCGCCGGTGATCAAGGATTCGGTGGTCTACGACGAGATGGACAGCTACGGCGACGAGACGCTGGCCGAAAGCCTGATGGCTGCGCCGGGGCTGAGTGCCGTGGAGGATGCCGGTGAGCCCCGTTACGTGACGGTGCGTGGCGTGCAGGCCAACCTCAACTACACCACCATCGATGGCATAGCGATTGCCAGCGTGGGTGGAAGTGGCTCCGGTGAGCGCATGAACAACCTGCAGCTGATTCCCAGCGACATCGGCACCCGCACCGACATCTACAAGAGCTTCAGCGCGGAGCAGGCGCCGGATGCGATCGGCGGCGTGATCGACATCATCAGCCGCAGCGCCTTCGACCGGTCCGGCAAGTACGTGTTCGCCGATGTGGCTGGCATCCATTCCACGGCCGAGACCAATGTCGAGCGCAGCGCCGGTGGCAACCACGAGACCCTGGGTCACTTCGGCAAGAGCGCCAAGATGGTGTTCTCCAACCAGTTCGGCGCCGACCAGGAAT
This sequence comes from Stenotrophomonas sp. WED208, assembly GCF_040984485.1. Lineage (NCBI taxonomy): Bacteria > Pseudomonadati > Pseudomonadota > Gammaproteobacteria > Lysobacterales > Lysobacteraceae > Stenotrophomonas > Stenotrophomonas sp. WED208. The sequence goes on along the minus strand of NZ_JAZARB010000001.1, from coordinate 2,932,604 downwards.
TCGGCCTTGTTGCGGTAGCGCGCTATGAGCAGCGTTCGCGCAACAGCGTCAAGCGCTGGGTGGAGTCGAACTACTACTACAACGACGCTGGCAAGTACCTCACCGACGGCACCACCGGGCCGGACGAGGCCAAGGGCTGGAACGGGCTGCGTGCGCCCGGCAATTTCAGCACCGGCACCTACACCAACTTCATCACCAACTTCGGTGGCTCGGCCAAGCTGGAATGGAAGCCATCGGACGATCCTTTCTACGCATCGTTGCTGCTGTACTCGTACCGGTTCTACGAGAACTCGACGATGAACAAGACCGATCTGTACGGCAACGCCAAGTTTCCGATCCGCAACCAGACCGAAGACAGCGGCACCACCCAGATCAACAGCATCTACATCAAGAACCGCCACGACCGCTGGGACCGCAACAACCGCGGTGCCATCGCCAGCTTCAACTGGGACCTGGGTGACCGCTCGCGGCTGACCCTGCGCGGTGGCCACACCGAAGAGACCTTCCACAACAGCCAGGTCTACTGGGGGGTACGCGCCTACCCGAGCAACCTGTTCGTCGATTACGAGAACGACAGCCACGGCTTTCCCAATGCGGTGGCGGTTTCCGATTCCAGCCTGCTGACCAGCTCGGCGTTCAAGCTCAACCCGGCACAGGCCTATGTCTCGCCGCGCGACGCCAAGGAGAGCATCGACAACCTGCGTGCCGACTTCAGCTACAACATCGACGCCGATGCGCGTGGCTTTGGCCTGGCCGCCGGTGCCGAGTACCGTCACCTGAAGATCTGGCAGGACATCGACTTCGACTACTACAAGAGCAGTGCGACGCTGAACGATTACCTGTACCCGGGTTCGACCCTGCTGGGCAGCGTGCCGGGCTTCCCGCTGATCGACAACCGCAAGTGGAACGAGGAGCTGGCACCGAGGCTGGGCAGCAACAACGCGGCCTATCCCAATGCCAACTTCACCAGCGACTACAAGTACGTGGAGGACATCACCAATGCCTATGTATCCGCGCACTACGCCTGGGACCGGCTGCTGCTGATCGGCGGCCTGCGCTACGACCACACGCGCTTCGATGCCTACAGCCCGTTCAGCGACGATGGCGGCACCACCTATACCTCTGCTTTCCGCAAGGCGAGCGGCGGCTACAACAACCTGCTGCCGTCATTGAATGCGACGTTCAAGCTCACCGAGGACCAGCGCCTGCGCTTCTCCGCCAGCCGCACGCTGGGCCGGCCGACGCCGAGCAACATCGCCCAGGCCACCAGCACCAGCTGTGGCGATGACGAGGAGGGCAGGGGCTTCTGCACGATCAAGCAGGGCAACGCCAACCTGCAGCCGCGACGTTCCACCAACATCGACCTGGCGTGGGACCTGTACTTCAATGGCAATAACGGCCTGGTCTCGATCGCGCTGTTCGACAAGGTGATCAAGGACGACATCTACACCCTGACCACCTTCGAGAACGTGGGTGACACGCGCTACCGGGTCACCCAGCCGATGAACACCGATGAGTCCAGGCTGCGCGGCGTCGAGTTCGCGGTCGCCAACCGCAACCTGCAGTGGGGCCGCCAGCGCTTCGACATGTACTTCAACGCGACGCGGCTGGAAGGCCAGACCAACTACCGCATCAGTGATGGTACCGAGCGTCGCCTGGACCGTCTGCTGTACCAGCCGGACTGGTCGCTCAACGGCTCGGTGATCTGGCGCATGCCGTGGAAGAGCGCGCAGCTGCGTCTGTCTGGCACCTACCGCAGCCGGATGCTGGTCGACTTTGGTGATACCCAATGGCTGGATTCGTACTACGACCCGTACATGACCTTCAACATGGCCTTCAGCCACAAGGTCAGCAGGCACGTGACGCTGAAGTACGAGGCCAAGAACCTGTTCAACACGCAGCCGACCTACAGCACCGGTCCGAATGGGCGCTTCCGTACCGAGATCGACGACTACGGCCGCTTCTTCTACTTCCACATCATCTACAACTGAGGGCGCAGCCGTGGATACGATCAATCGCAGGCGATTCCTGGCCCTGGCCGGCCTGTCCGCTGCCGGCGCGTGGATGGGCACGGCGCACGCGCTGGCCGCACAGACCGATGCCGCCGCGCTGAACCCGCGCAACCTGCTGGCGTCGCCGCGGTTCGCCAGCACGCCGTTCACCCTGGGCGTGGCCTCGGGTGATCCTTCGGCCGATGGCATGGTGCTGTGGACACGGCTGGCGACCGAGCCGCTGGTGTTCGGCGGTGGCATGCCGACCCGGCCGATGGTGGTCGAATGGCAGCTGGCCGCGGACGAGGGCATGCGCAAGGTGGTACGCCAGGGTTCGGCGATGGCGCATCCCGAACTCGGCCACGCCGTGCACGTGGAGCTGGGTGGGTTGGCGCCCGCACGGCCTTATTGGTACCGCTTCACCGTAGGCGGCCACGCCAGTGCGGTCGGTTGCACCCGCACGCTGCCCGCAGCCACGGCCGCAGTGGATCGCGTGCGTTTTGCGGTGGCCGGTTGCCAGCACTACGAAGAAGGCCACTACACCGCGTGGCGGCGCATTGCCGAGGAACCGCTGGATTTCGTCTTCCACTACGGTGATTACATCTACGAAGGCGAAAGCCAGCCGGGCCTGCGGAAAATGAACGGCCAGCCGTTCACCAACCTGCGCAATCATGTCGGGCCGCAGACCTACACGCTGGACGACTACCGTCGCCGCTACGCCCAGTACAAGAGCGATGCCGACCTGCAGGCCGCGCATGCGTCGGCGCCGTGGTTCGTCACCTTCGATGACCATGAAGTGGACAACAACTGGGCCGGCGCCCAAGACCAGGACGATACGCCCAGCGAAGTGTTCCTGCTGCGCCGCGCACAGGCGTTCCAGGCCTACTACGAGAACATGCCACTGCGCCGTTCGGCGTTCCCGCGCGATGGCCACATGCAGATGTACCGGCGCGCACGCTATGGCACGCTGATGGACCTGCACCTGCTCGACACACGCCAGTACCGCAGCAAGCAGGTAAACATGGCGCTGCGCGAGGAGGTGGAATCGCCGGAGCGCAGCATTGTGGGTGCGAAGCAGGAGCGCTGGCTGTTCGACGGCCTGGCCGATGCCGCGCCGCGCTGGCACACCATTGCCCACCAGGTGGCGCTGGGCAACTACATGCGCGAGAAGAACGGGTTGGTGCAGTCGTCCGACGACCAATGGTCGGGCTATCTGGACAGCCGCCGGCGCCTGCTCGACCACATCCAGAAGGTCGGATTCGGCAACGTGGTGACGGCGTGTGGCGACGCGCACCGGCATTACGCCAGCGACCTGGTGCAGGACCATCGTGATTCAGGCGTGGTCTCCAGTGAGTTCCTCGCCACTTCGATCACTTCCGGCGCCGACGGCCAGGGCGTGGATGCGTACGCAAGGAATCAGCTCGCGCACAGCCCTTATCTGAGGGCGACCACCGACAAGCGTGGCTATGTGCTGTGCGATGTCACCCGTGATGCGTGGATCGGCGACATGAAAACGCTGGATACCGTGATGCAGCCAGATGGCGCACTGCAGAGCTGGAAGCGCTATGCGGTGGAGCACGGCCGGCCGGGATTGCAGGAGGCCTGATCAGGCACGCCCCCTTGTAGAGTCGAGCCATGCTCGACTGCTTTTCGATCGTTCTTCGATCATTGACCGGAAAAAGCAGTCGAGCATGGCTCGACTCTACAAGGGCGGAGCGGCTCAATCGTGCTCGAACCGCAGTGGTTCGCTGCCCATCGCCGGGTCACTGGTGCCAGGACGCCCATCCTCGGCACGGCCCGCTAGGCGCAGCACACTCTCACCTGCGCTGACCTGCAGGTCATACCAGCCGGCGGTAGGCGTTGCATCCCACGCCAACGACGTCTCTGCATGCGCGGGCAGTGCCAGCGTCTGCTCGGGCATGTGCCCGGCATAGGCACCGGCATGCACGCGCACTTGCTGCGCGCTGTCACCCAGATTGCGCAGGTGCAGCCGCAGCTGGCTGCCAGCATGTTCAACCATGGCCTGCACGGCAGGTGCCTTGGTCGCCCCCTGGAAATGGCGGTGGAAGCCATTCGGGCCCAGCAGCCAAAGGTCGTAGCGACCGTGTACATCCAGCGGCCAGCGCTCCTGCAGTGCTGTGCCCGGTACCAGTGTATAGCGGCGTGGCACCGCACCCAGCCGCAGCCGATCGTAGACATGCAGGACCGCTGCCGCACCTTCGCAGGACAACACCAGTTCCACGCCCGAGGCGTCGATCGCGGCAATCGATGCCTGCGGCCGATAGGGCAGGGCACGCGCCGGGCGTACGCCACGTTCCTGTTGCGCCGGTTCCAGCCCCTCCGGCAACGTCGGCACGGTGCGTCCCGGCAGGGCGGCGGCACGTGCGGCCACCGCGCTCACGTCGGGCAGGCCGCGTACGAACGGACGGGTATCGCGCTGGGCGAAGTCGAAGGCGTTGCTCAGGTCTCCGCAGACCGCACGGCGCCAGGGTGAGATATCCGGTGCGGCCACGCCGAAGCGGCGTTCGATCAGCCGTATGACCGAGGTGTGGTCGTACACCTGCGAATCGACCCAGCCACCGCGGCTCCATGGCGAAATCACGTACAGCGGCACGCGCGGACCCAGCCCATAGGGGCGGCCGCGCAGCTCGGCGGCGTCGTACTTCTCGTCGCCCGGTGCCGGATGGCTGTGGTATTCGCCTTCGGTACTGACCGAAGAGGTACCCGCCCAGCCACCGTTTATCGGTGACGGCGGTGCCGGTGGCGGCATGTGGTCGAAGAAGCCGTCGTTCTCGTCGAACATCAGCAGCAGGGCGGTGCGGCTCCACACCTCCGGATCGGCGGTCAGTGCATCCAGCACGCGTGCGGTATAGGCCGCGCCCTGGGCCGGGCTGGAGGGGCCGGGATGCTCGCTGCCGGCCGCGTCGGCGATGATGAAGCTGACCTGCGGCAGACGCCCATCGACCACGTCCTGGCGCAGCTGCGCCAGGCCACGGGTGCTGACGCCACGTGCGCGCAGCTGCGGGTCATGTCCCGGCGCAGCGCGGTAGGCCTGGCGGAACGCCTCGAAACCCGCCAGCGGGTTGTCGGTGAAGTTGTCGGCCATGTCCTGGTAGATCTGCCAGGAGACACCCGCCTTCTGCAGGCGTTCGACATAGCTGGTCCAGCGATACGACGCCGGATGCCCGCCGTGCTCGGGGAAGTTGTCGTGCGAGTTGGCGATCACCGGGCCGCCAGCACGCGCGTGTGCATCATTGTGACCGGTCCACAGGAACACCCGGTTCGGGTTGGTTCCGGCCTGCATCGCGCAGTGGTAGGCGTCGCAGATGGTGAAGGCATCGGCCAGGGCGAACTGGAAGGGCAGGTCGCTGCGCTGGAAGTAGCCCATCGAGTGGTTCTGCTTGGCCTTCGGCCATTGCCCCATGCGTCCGTGGTCCCAGGCCCGTTGTGCGTCCGGCCAGGTGTGTGGTGTGCCCTCCACCCGCATGTAGCCGAAGTGCGCAGCGGTATCCAGCGGGAACGGTGCGATCGCGCGCGTGCCGCTGGCATCGGGTTGCAGCCACAGGCTGCGGGTACGGCCGCCAGCCTGTAGCGCCGGCGCGGGAGCCACGAAGCGATCGCCGAAACCACGCACGCCCGGCAGCGTGCCGAAGTAGTGGTCGAACGAGCGGTTTTCCTGCATGAACACCACGATGTGCTGCAGGTCTTCGAGGCTGCGCGTCTGCGCGGCGGGGGCGATCGCTGCGGCCCGGGCGATGCTGGGCAGCAGCGGGGAAAGGCCGGCGGCAACGCCGGCCTGCAACAACCGGCGTCGGCCGATATCAGTCACGGGCTCACTCACAGGTCCACACGGAAGGAGATGCCGACAGTGCGCGGGGCGCCGATGAAGGCGTTGTCGCGGCCGTCCACCCCTGCAAGATACCGCTTGTCGGTGAGGTTGCTCACCACCAGGTTGGCACCCATGCCCTTCAGGCGCGGCGACAGGCCCTGCAGGTCGAAGCCGATATTGGCGTTGAACACGGTGGCCGAAGGCAGCTTGTTGACGTTGGCGGCATCGAGGTAGCGCGTGCCGAGGTAGCGACCGGACAGGCCGAAGTTCCAGTTTTCGCCCTGCCAGTCGGCCGACAGCACCAGGGTCTGCTCGGGCTGGCCGATCACCTTGGCACCGTCGACGATGCCCAGCTGGGTATCACGTGCGGCATCGCCACTGCCCAGGTACTTGGAGCGGTTGTAGGTATAGGCGGCGTTGAGGCGCCAGCCGTTGTCCCAGCCATAGCCGAACGCCGCCTCCAGGCCGTTGCTTTCCACGCCGCCGAAGTTCTCGTAAACGCCGTCGGTCTCGCCGAGGTAGTCGATGCCGCTGACGAAGCCGGCCGGCAGGTAGACGATGCGGTTATCGAACTTGATGTTGTACAGGGTGACCGAGGCGGTCAGCGGCCAGCGGCTGATGCGCATGCCCACTTCGATGTTGTCGGCGGTCTCCGGCTCGACGTTGCGGAAGCGCTGCGGGTCGGTCTCGCCGAGCACGCCGGAGGGAATGGCGGCGAAGTTCTGCGAGTAGCCAGCGAACAGCTCCATGCCTTCCACGCCGGGCGCCCAGGTGAAGCCGGTGGACAGCAGCGGATCGGACTTGGAATCGGATTTGACGTGCTCGCTGGCACCGATCACGCGGCGGCGCGACTGGTCGACGAAGAACTGCTTCACGCCCAGGCGTGCGCTGAACGGCCCGAAGCGGGCCACGTCCTCGACGTAGTACATCTGCTCCTCAACCTTGTACTTGTCCTCGAACTGCACCCAGTACGGCTGGTGATCGAAGGCGATGTCCTGGCCGACATTGAGCAGGCGGTGCCAGTCGCGGCGCGCCGAGCGGTCCAGCTTCTCCACCCACAGGCCGCCGCGGATCGTGTTGTCGACCGCACCGAAGGTCTGCCGCCATTCGACGTCGGCGGTCACGCCCATGCGGTCGTTGTCGTAGTGGGTGTGGCGATACGACTGCGCGCCCAGTACGTTGCCGGCATAGCAGTTCGGATCGTACTCGGCAGTGAAGCCCAGCCGCGGGCTGCAGCTGGCAAGGCGCTGCGCGGCACTGCCATCGGGATTGACGAAGAAGATCTGGCCGCGGTTGCTGCCGCCGTACACGGTCTTTCCACCGATGTACTCCGACTCCGGGCGACCGGCACCATCATCGCTGACCTGCGCCAGGTACGGTGGCAGCCAGTCGCCACGACCTTCCATGCGGTGCCCGTAAGCCGCCACCGAGGCCTTGAAGCCGTTGCCGCCGTCGAAGGCCGCGCGCAGGTAGCCGAAGGTGTTCTCGCGCAGCGCACGCGAACCGGAGCGGTAGTTCTGGTCCAGGTAGGGGATGCCGGTGAGGGTGCCGACCAGGTTGTCGCGGTCCGGATTGGTGGCGAAGCCCTTCGGCGAGACGCTGGTGTACTCGGGCTCGTCGGCATCGTTGTAGGACAGGTAGCCGGTCAGCGTCCAGCGATCCAGCTCGGTGATGAACTTGCCGGCGATGTGGTCGTTGCTGGTCTTGCCGCTGCCGTCGATCCAGTCGTGCACGCGTGCCGATGAGGCGCTGACCCAGGCGCGGGTGTGGCCGCCGAGCAGGCCGGTGTCGTAGCGTACGTAGTACTTGCGTGCCTCGTTGTCACCGGCACCGACGACGAAGCGCAGGCGGCTGTCCTGCAGTGGGTCGCTGGTGAGGAAGTTGAGCGTGCCACCCAGCGCCTCGTTCGAGCGCGAGGAGATGTCGGCGGTGCCCTGGCTGACTTCCACCGTCTCCAGGTCCAGGGTGTCGATGTAGCGGTTGGCGAGCGAGCCGCCGCCGTAGCCGGAGCCGCCATTGGGCAGGCCGTCGATGGTGGTGCCGATCTGCTGGGTGTCACGGTTGGTCACGAAGCCGCGCATGCTGATCTGCGTACCCCACACCGACGAACCGGTGGCATCGGCCTCGCTGACCACCACGCCGGGCACTTCGTTGAGCGCGTCGTTGACGCTGCTCATCACGGTCTGCCGGTTCAGCGTCTCCGCGCGTACCGAGGTCTTGGCGTAGCTGGTGGCCTGGCCGATCACCTGGACCTGGTCGAGGGTGCGTGCATCGCTGCTGCGCGCTTCGCCCGTATCGCCCTGCGGTGCGTCGGCCAGGGCGTCCAGTGCGGGGGCGATCAGCAGGGCAAGCAGCGAGACACGGGGAAAGCGCGCAATCGTTCGCATCGAAACCGGACCTTCTAAAGGGGGAAGCTCTGGAGTGTCGGCAGCGGCAATGACATCGGCATGACGTGGCGGCGCACGAACGAAGGCACTGTGGGGACAGTCACGGCCTTCGGTTATGCTCGGCGCTTCAATGGAGCTGAGGTGGTGGCGATGCAGAAGCGGTCGAGGATCTGGCTGGGGGGCGCAGCACTGGTGCTGCTGGCAGGGTGCAACCGGACGCCGGCAGGCGAACAGGCGACCGCACCACCGCCACCGGCTGCAGGCGAGAGCGCCGCCGCGGCGGCAGCGCCGGCGGGTTCATTGGCAGCGGCCGACGGCACCGCACTCACCGACCGCGATGGCAAGCCGGTGCCGCTGGTGCCGTTCGACACCAGCAGCGTGCCGCTGAGCGATACCGCGCTGGGCGGACTGCCGTTCTTCAGCCTGCCGCAGGGCTACGCGCCGCAGAACGCCCCGCACCCGCGCGCCTGGGCGCGCTTCCCGTTCCGGATGGGCGAGGGGGTGCATTGGGTGGAAGGTCCGAGCTGGTCGGCACGCATCGTGACCGACAGTGAGGCGGCCCCCGACAAGGCGTTCTCCGCGATGGAAGTGCAGCGCAACTTCGACGGTGTGATCACCGCCGCTGGCGGCCGCAAGGTCTTTGAAGGCAAGCTGCTGCGCGACATCTACTACGGCCGGCAACTGGAAGGCGAGATCGGTGGTGGCTTCATCGATGCGGTGAACGGTGAACAGGACGCACCCACCACCGTCTATGTGCTGCGCCAGGCCAACCGCACCGTGTGGGTGCAGCTGGCGGTGGACAGCAACGGCGCCGGTCTGGTGGTCGTGGATGACGTTCCGTTCAAGGCCACCGCGCAGTGGTCGGACAGTTTCCCGCATCTGTCCCTGCCGGCCGGCTATCGTGAGCGCAACACGCCCGAGCAGCGTGATTTCGATGCCTTCCTGTTCTGGACGGGAGATCACTTCGAACCGGTCGAGGGCCGCACCTTCGCTGCCGATTTCGACAAGGGCGAGCGCGAATACTCGATGCATGAAGTACGCCGCAACCTTGAGGCGATGATGGCCCAGGCCAACGGCACCAAGGTGTTCGAGGGGCGCATCCCGCACGAGGCGGCCGAGGGTGTGTCGAAGCAGGTGCAGTCGTCCTACGGCAACGCGGCCAGCTACAGCTGGGACAACTACGACACCGTGGTCTATCGCGTCGATCTGGCTGATGGCCGCCAGGTGTGGGTGCATGCTCGCCTGGAATACCTCAGCGCAGGCTGGGTCGTGGTCGAGCGCAAAGGCTTCACCCAGACGGCGGCGCTGCTGCCGGCCGATGCGTTGAAGAAGAAGCTGGACAGCGACGGCCGCGTGGCGATCCAGGTCAACTTCGCCACCGACAAGGCGCAGATCCTGCCGACGTCCGAACCGCAACTGGCGCAGGTGCTGGACCTGCTGCGTGCCGACCCGTCGCTGAAACTGTCGATTGAAGGCCACACCGACAACAGTGGCGCGGCCGCGCACAACCGCAGCTTGTCCGAGGATCGGGCCCGGTCGGTGGTGGCGGCGTTGACCGCCAAGGGCATCGCCGCCGACCGCCTGCAGGCGGCCGGCTTCGGTGCCGACAGGCCGGTGGCCGACAATGGCAGCGAGGAAGGCAAAGCGCGCAATCGCCGGGTCGAGCTGGTCAAGCGCTGAACCACGCCCTCCTCAGTACCGCGCGTCCTTGGGTTTCGGGTCGCGCGGCCAGTCCTTGCTCTTGTTGGCGAAGTCCGGCCGCGGCTGGTTGATGAAGTAGCTGGCGATGTCCACCGCATCCTGGTCGGGCATCACCTGCTGGCCCAGTGGTGGCTCGCGGGTCACCGCCGGCGGCATGTTGTGCTTGACGAAACCGGCCGCCTTGTACAGGCGCGCCATGCCGGCGCCGATGTTGAAGCTGTGGTCGCCCCACAGTGGCGGGAAGGCGATATCACCGCTGGCATCGCGCCGGCCTTCGCCGTTGTCGCCATGGCAGGCAGCACACTGCACGGCGTACAGCGCCTGGCCACGGATCGGGTCCGGGGTCAGCGTGCTGTCGATGGGGCCCTCGCTGGCGGCGGCCACCTTTGCACCGTCTGGCACGGGACTGCTCAGCCACGCCATGTAGTCGAGCATCGCGCGCATCTGCGGTGAGTCCTTCGGTAGCGGCTTACCGTTCATTGAGCGCTGCAGGCAGCCATTGATGCGCTCAGTCAGCCCGATCACCTTGCCCGGACGCGGCATGTAACGCGGATAGGCGCCGCCGCCGGTGTTGAAGTAGTGGTTGCCGAACGGTCGCTTGCCCTCGGCCATGTGGCACGAATTGCAGTTCAGATCGTTGCCGACGTTGTCCGGAAGCAGGCGCGCGGTCTCGTTGAGGATGCGGCGTCCAAGCATCACTGATTCTGCATTGCCCAGCCCGGCGATCTCCTCGGCACTCGGGGCGTGGTAGTGCCCGACCACCTTGCCCTGCGCATCGAGGATATCGATCGTGCTGGCTACGGCAGCATCCAGGTCCGGGTACAGATGGCGATAGGCGAGGGCGCCGGCACCGGCCAGCAGCAGGAGGGTGACCACGCTGCCGACGAGCAGGCGGGAGCGTTTGCGCGAACGTTTCATCGTGCGGCCTCCTGCGGAACGTAGTGCACCGGCTTGTCACGCACCACCCTGCGCATGCGCGCCACGTCGACCTCGCTCACCGCACTGGCCTGGTTGCCCCAGCTGCTGCGGATGAAGGTCAGGATCTGTGCCAGCTGCGCATTCGGCAGCTGCTCGAAGCCGGGCATGGTGAAGGCCATGCGGTCGTGCGGGGTATGCGGCGTGCGGCCGCCGATCAGGGTCACCTGCACCAGCGAGCTGGGGTCATCGGCGAACACGATCGAGTTGCCGGCCAGGGCCGGATAGACGCGTGGCATGCCGCGGCCGTCGGCGCGATGGCACGCCTGGCAGTGCTCGGCATAGGCCAGCGAGCCGGCCACGCGATAGTCGCCGCTGCGCAGTGCGGCGGTGGTGGTGTCGGTACCCGGCGACCACTGCGAACTGCGGCCCTCGCGCGCCGGCAGCTGTTTCAGGTAGCGGGCCATCGCCAGCAGGTCGGCGTCGGACAGGTACTGGGTGCTGTGCTCGACCACATCGGCCATGCCGCCGAAGGCTGCCGAGCGATCGGTGCGGCCGGTGCGCAGGAAGTCGACGATCTCGCCCTCGCTCCAGCTGGCGAGGCCGGTCGACTCGTTGCGCAGGTTCTTCGCGTACCAGCCTTCGAGCACCGAGCCGGACAGGAACTGGCGGCTGCCATCATCGGCCATCGCCTTTTCCTGGAACGCCAGGCCACGTGGCGTGTGGCAGGCGCCACAGTGGGCCAGGCCTTCCACCAGTTCGGCGCCGCGCTGCTGGCCGGCATCCAACGACGGATCCGGGTTGAACGTGCGCGGGCGTGCGAACAGCAGCTGCCACCAGGCCAGTGGCCAGCGCATGTTGGCCGGCCACGGGATCGTGCTGTCGGCGTTGTCCTGCTTCACCGGCTGCACCGAGCCCATGAAATAGGCGTACAGCGCCTTGATCTCGGCATCGCTGGCGATCACGTACGAGGTATACGGCATCGCCGGATACAGTGGCTGGCCATCGTGACGGAAGCCGCGGCGCACCGCGCGTTCGAAGTCGGCGTAGTCGTAGGCACCGATGCCGGTGTCCGGATCGGGCGTGATGTTGGTCGAGTAGATCGTGCCCATCGGCGTTTGCATGCCGAGGCCACCGGCGAACGGCTTGCCGCCCGGCGCGGTGTGACAGGCGGCGCAGTCGGCGGCGCGCGACAGGTACTGTCCCTGCGCGATCAGTGCCGGGTCGTGGATGTCGACCTGCGCCGTCTGTCGAGGTGCGAACCAGTAGGGCGTGGTGCGGGCGATGCCGTAGGCGGCGGCCAGCGTGGCGGCCAGGGCAATGGCGAGCTTGAACGAGGTGCGCATGGCGGCACTGTGGGCAATCCCGCGCGCGCGTTCATTGATCCGGATCAATGACTGAACGGATACAGCTTGTACACCAAGCTGAATCGTTCCTGCGTTGTCATCAAGCCGTCATCCGCGCGCGATAGATGACCGGTCTATCGGGGCGTTAACGTCCCTGCCTGTCTGATTCACCCCTATGACGTGATATGAAGCGCCTGCTGCTGTTGCTGGCGTGCGCCGGCCTGTGGCTGGCTGCATGCTCCTCCTCCATCAATGCCTCGTCCACCTCACTCGCCGATCGGCTGATCGCACCGGGTGGCGTATCGACCCTGCTCGATCGCCCGCGCATTGCCGCGGCCATCGCCGAACTGCCCAACCGCCATGGCTTCGCGCCGGGCCGCGATGGCGTGCCGATCTTCTGGCGTGTGTTCGATCCCGGCGATTACGGCGCGCGTTACCACTACCTGCCGCAGCGCCATGAGAACGGCCTGCCGCTGGATACCGGCCTGAGCCTGGCGGTGCCGCAGCCGTTCCGCGCGCAGACGCCGCGCGGCACCGTAGTGCTGCTGCACGGCTGGATGATGAACGGTGATTCGATGCTGCCGTGGTCGCTGCAGCTGGCCGAGTCCGGCTACCGCGTGATCACCCTGGACCTGCGCAACCATGGCCAGTCCGGTGCCGGTCCGTCCGGATACGGCACCTACGAATCCGATGACGTGGTTGATGTGATCGGTGAGCTGCGTGCACGCGGTGAAGTGACCGGTCCGTTGTACCTGTTCGGTGTGTCCTACGGCGCGGCCACGGCGGTGTTCACCGCCGACAAGCTGGGCGACCAGGTGGAAGGCGTGGTGGCGATGGAATCGTTCGCCAATGCCGGTGTGGCGATCCGCACCATGATCCCGCACCTGATGGGACTGCAGCCGGAAGGCCTGAAGGCGCAGGCGGTGGCGTCGTACGCGCGCTGGCGCTACGGCGGCCAGGACATCAACCAGGTGATCGCCGCCGCCAGCCGCCGCATCGATGTTGACCTGGACCGCGTGGACGTGGCGCGCGCGTTGGCCGATACCCGCGCCTGCGTACTGCTGCTGCACGGGCAGGGCGACCAGCACATTCCGGTCAGCCAGGGCCGCGAACTGGCCCAGGCCAATCCGCGCGCGCACTACATCGAGATGCGCGGCGAGGACCACATCACCCTGCCGCTGCGACTGGACCTGCTGGCGGGCGTGGTCGATGACTGGATGGCGCGCGACGAGCACCATCCGCAGAGCGCGTGCCCGGCACCACAGCTGCCGGCCCAGGCCGAGTGGCTGGTGCACGACACCAACCTGCCGGTGAAGGCTCCAACGCGCGGTTGAACAAAAAAGGGGACGGAGGGGATTAAGTCGTTTCCCGCACACCTGGGCCAGAAACGACTTAATCCCCTCCGTCCCCTTTTTCTGTCAGGGCAGGCGTCGTGCCAGTGAGCGCGCCGACGCGGCGACGCCGAGCAGCAACGCGGCCACGCACAGGAGGGCGAAGCCGAGGCTGGTGGCGTGTGCGAGTGCGCCGATCGCGGCCGGACCGGCCAGGATGCCGGCATACCCCAGCGTGGTGACCGCGGTGATGGCGATGCTCTCCGGCATCACCCGCTGTTGGCCCGCCATCGAGAACAGCGCCGGCACGATGTTGGCGCAGCCCAGCCCGACCAGTACGTAGCCGGCCAGCGCCACCGGGAACGATGGCACCAGCGTCGCCAGGGTGAATCCCGCAGCCGCGGTGATGCCGCCGAAGACCAGGGTGCGGGTCCGGCCGAGGCGCTCGACGATGCCGTCGCCGAACAGGCGCATCGCGGTCATCGCCAGGGTGAACAGTGCGAAGCCGGCACCGGCCTGGTCACGTGGCACCTGCCGCACTTCGGCGAGGAACACCGCGCTCCAGTCCAGCATCGAGCCCTCGGCGAGGAACACCACGAAGGCCAGCACGCCGATGAACAGCACCACGCCATGCGGCAGTGCCAGCAGGGGGCCTTCATGCAGGATCCGTTGTGGGCGCCAGTGCGGTGCCGACAGCACTGCCACCAGCAGCAGTGCCGCCACCGACACCAGCGCGGCCAGCCAGAGTGGAGTGCCGAGGATCAGCAGGCCCGTCATGCAACCGGCACCGACGAAACCACCGATGCTGTAGAAGGCGTGGAAGCCGGACATCATCGCGCGCCCGGCGTCGCGTTCGACCGCCACCGCCTGCATGTTCACCGTGCAGTCCATCGCACCCACGCCGGCACCGAACACGAACAGGGCAGCACCCAGCGCGAAAGGCGAGGGGGCAAGCGCCAGCAGTGGCAGTGCCAGCAGCACCATCGCGCAGGTGGCCACCAGCAGCCGGCGGCACCCCAGCCGCCCGGTCAGCGCACCCGCCAGCGGCATCGCCAGCAACGAGCCCAGGCCGAGGCACAGCAGTACCGCGCCGAGGCTGGCATCGGACAACCCCGCCTTGGCTTTGGCATAGGGCACCATCGGCGCCCACGCGGCGGTGGCGAATCCGGGAATGAAGAAGGCAGCACGGGTGGCGTGCTGCTGGGCACGTGGGGATGAAGGCGTCATGCGCGGTGCGAAGCTCCAAGGATCACTCGTGGAAACGTTTTCAGGCCGAATCGGCAAGTGCCATGCGTGACATCGGGTGACGCATACGAATGCAGTGACCCGATCGCGTCACTGGCGATTAACGCCGCCCACGGACAGTGGCTGCACGGTCGGCATCCCGCCGGCCGCTGCCGGAGATCTGTACATGAGCACGACACCGACCATCCTCCTCGTCCATGGATTCTGGGGCGGGGCCGCACACTGGGCCAAGGTGATCCTGGAACTGCATCGCAATGGCCACGATCGTGTGCAGGCGGTGGAGCTGCCGCTCACGTCGTTGGCTGATGATGCAGGACGCACCCGGAAAATGATCCGGCAGATCGGCGGGCCGGTGCTGCTGGTCGGTCACTCCTATGGCGGCGCGGTGATCAGCCAGGCTGGCAACGAGGACAACGTGAAGGGCCTGGTCTACATCGCCGCTTTCGCGCCTGATGCCGGCGAGAGCCCTGGTGGCATCACCCAGCAGCACCTGCCGGAGGCGGCGCCGAACCTGGCACCGGACAGCGATGGCTACCTGTGGCTGCGTGCGGACAAGTTCCATGAGAGCTTCTGCCAGGATCTGAGCGAAGACGAGGGCCGGGTGATGGCGGTGACCCAGAAGGCACCGCTGGCCAGCACCTTCGGTGATGCGGTGAGCGACCCGGCGTGGAAGCACAGGCCGAGCTGGTACCAGCTGTCCCGCCACGACCGCATGATCGCGCCGGAGAACCAGAGGGCCATGGCCACGCGCATGCAGCCCAAACGACTGCTGGAGCTGGATGCCAGCCATGCCTCGCTGGCCTCGCAGCCGAAGGACGTGACCGCGCTGATCCTGGAGGCCTGCGCCGCCATCGGCGGCTGAGCCTGCGGCAGCGCGCCGCACCACAGCACATCGCACGACAGCCGGGGCGCAGGGGAGTACACTCCTGCGCCTGCGGCCATCCGGCCGCGTCCCCGTCTTCCCTCCAGCCGCCGCCAGAGGATCCCACCCGATCGTGGAGGTCCCGTCGTGCTGTCTGTGCCTGATGCCCGTATTCCGTCCCCCTTGCCGCGTCGCCGTGCGTTGCCGCAGGCGCTTGCCCAGGGCCTGCTGATCACCGCACTGGCCAGCAGCGGCATCGCAGCCGCGCAGTCCACCACCGAGCCGGACAAGGCCGCCGAGGCCCCGGCATCGCAGACCCTGCAGACCGTGCAGGTCACCGCCAATCTGCTCGGTACCATCACCGAGGGCAGTGGCGCGTACACGCCCGGCACCATCGCCACCGCCACCCGCCTGGTGCTGACCCCGCGGCAGACCCCGCAGACCATCAGCGTGATCACCCGCGCACAGATGGACGACTTTGGCCTGAACGGCATCGATGACGTCATGCGGGTGACTCCGGGTATCAGCATCGTTACCTACGACAGCGAGCGCACCGAATACTACGCGCGTGGATTTGCCGTGCAGAACTTCCAGTACGACGGCATCCCGATGTCGCGTGACTCGGCCTATTCGGCGGGCAACACGCTCAGCGATACCGCGATCTATGACCGCATCGAAGTGCTCAAGGGCGCGACCGGCCTGCTCACCGGCATGGGCGATCCGGGCGCGACCATCAACCTGGTGCGCAAGAAGCCGGGCAAGGACTTCGCCGGCAGTGCGACGCTGGGTGTCGGCCGCTGGGATGACTATCGTGCCGAGATCGATGTGGGTGGCCCGTTGACCGCCGATGGGCGTGTGCGCGGACGCGCGGTCGGTGCGTGGCAGGACAAGCATTCCAATCTCGACTTCTACCAGCGCACCAGCAAGGTGGGCTACGCGGTGCTGGAAGCCGATCTGGGCGAACGCACCCTGCTGACCGTGGGTGGCGATGCGATGGACAGCGACCCGAAGGGCTCGACCTGGGGTGGCATCCCGCTGCTGGACAGCCAGGGCAACTTCAACGGCATGCCGCGTTCGTTCAACAACGGCACCCATTGGAGTGGCTGGCGCCAGTACGTGCGAACCGGTTTCGCCACGCTGGAACATACGTTCAGCAATGACTGGATTGCCAAGCTGCAGCTCAACCATCAGGTCAACGGCTACGACGCGGCGCTGGCGGGGGCGGCCGGTGGCAATCCCGATCCGATCACTGGTGAAGGGGTTTCGTTGTGGCTGGGCAAGTACGTTGGCAAGACCGTCAGCAACGCGGCCGACTTCTACCTGAGCGGTCATTTCGGCCTGTTCGGCCGCGAGCATGAGTTGGTGGTCGGTGGCAGTGCCTCGCGCAAGCGCTGGACCAATACCGGCTACTCGCCGCAGCCGGGCTACCCGACAGAAGTACCCGACTACCGCGCATGGCAGGGCGACATTCCCGAGCCGGAGTGGCAGCGCAGCTACAGCAACAACGAAGTGACGCGTGAGAACGGCCTGTACGTGGTCGGCCGTTTCGACGTGGCCGATCCACTGAAGGTGATCGTGGGCAGCCGCCTGGCCAGCTACCGCTCGCCGGACACGCGCGAGACCGGCGTGTTCGTGCCGTATGCCGGTGTGGTCTACGACCTCGGTCAGCACTATTCGGTGTACGCCAGCTACAGCACCATCTTCAAACCGCATAGCGAACGCGACGAGCAGGGCAAGGCACTGGATCCGCTGGAAGGCCGCAGCTACGAGATGGGCCTGAAGGCCGAGTTCCTCGATGGGCGCTTCAACGCCAGTGCGGCGCTGTTCCAGCTCGACCAGGACAACTTTGCCCAGCCCACCGGCGGCAAGACACCGGACGGTCAGGATGCCTATCGCGCGCTGATGGGCGTGCGTACCAAGGGCTACGAGCTGGAAATGTCTGGCCAGCTGGCGGAAGGCTGGCAGGTGCAGGGTGGGTTCTCGCACAAGATCGCCCGCCAGGCCGGTGCCAAGGTCACCACGCTGGAACCGGAAAACCAGTTCAGCCTGCACACCAGCTATCGCCTGCGTGGCGACTGGAAAGGCCTGACGCTGGGCGGTGGTGCGCGCTGGCAGGATTCCACTTTCGGCGAGATCACCAACCCGGCCACGCAGGCCAAGGTGGTGCATCGCACCCAACCCTACTGGCTGCTCGATGCAATGGCGCGCTATGAATTCAACGATCGCCTGTCGGCCACGCTCAACGTCAACAACCTGCTGGACAAGCGGTACTACACGATCTTCAGCTGGTACAGCACCTATACCTGGGGTGAGCCGCGCAACGTGCGGTTGAGCTTGAATTACAGGTTCTGACGCGGCTCTACACATACGCCCGCGATGCTTTTCGGCATCGCGGGCGTTGTCGTTACAGCGGCAGGTCGAACACCAGCACTTCGGCGTCGTTGCCGTTTTCCAGGGTCAGCTGCGCTTCGTCGCTGACCTGCAGTGCATCACCGGCTTCCAGTGTGATGCCATTGACCTGCAGCTGGCCACGCGCCACCTGCACATAGGCGCCACGGCCGTTGCCGAGGGCGTGGTGCAGCTTCTGGCCGCCATCGAGGATGGTGGCGAAGATGCGGGCATCCTGGTGGATGCGCAGCGAACCGTCGGCACCGTCCGGCGAGGCGATCAGGCGCAGCTGGCCGCGCTTGGTTTCTGGCGCGAAGTGGGTCTCCTCGTAGGACGGCGTGATGTTCTCCGCGTCCGGGAAGATCCAGATCTGCAGGAAGTGCACGGTCTCGTCGGCCGAGTGGTTGAATTCACTATGGCTGACACCGCTGCCGGCGCTCATGCGCTGCACGTCGCCATAACGCAGCACCGAGCCGGTGCCCATCGAGTCCTTGTGCTCCAGCGCGCCGCCCAGCACATAGGAAACGATCTCCATGTTGCTGTGGCTGTGGGTGCCGAAGCCCTGGCCGCCGATCACCTTGTCTTCGTTGATCACCCGCAGCGGTCCGAAGCTGACGTAGCGGGGGTCGTAGTAGTTGGCGAAGGAGAAGGTATGGCGCGAGGACAGCCAGCCATGCTCGGCCAGGCCACGGGTAGCGCTCTTGCGGATCTGCAGCATGATGGAATCTCCTTGTTCGATGGTTTCGATGGGGCGGGGTGGGCTGGTAGCCGCTGTGTTTCCCCGTTGGAGAGAAGTATCCGCTTGCGCCCGGGGTTTGAAAAACGGATAGTTTTGACAGCCATCATCGAAAAATTCGAATGCTCAAGCTCAGCCTCGATGCCCTGCAGATCCTGGACGCCATCGACCGCCGCGGCTCGTTCGCCGGCGCCGGCAAGGCCCTGCACAAGGTGCCTTCGACCATCTCCTACACCGTGGCCAAGCTGGAGGAGGACCTGGGCGTACAGCTGTTCAACCGGGTCGGCCCGCGCGCCGAGCCGACCGAGGCTGGCCGCGCGCTGCTGGACGAAGGACGGCACCTGCTGCGCGCGGCCCGGGAGCTGGAACTGCGGGTGCGCCGGGTGGCGTCGGGCTGGGAGACCGAACTGACCCTGGCGGTGGACTCGGTGTTCCCGACCTGGCTGCTCGGCCCGGACATCGCCGCGTTTCGTGAGGCCGAGGCACCGACCCGGCTGCGGTTGATCGGCGAGGCCCTGTCCGGTACCTGGGAGGCCTTGCTGGACCGCCGTGCCGACCTGCTGGTCGGTGCGCCGGGCGAGGGTCCCAGCGGCGGCGGTTACGTGGTCGAGCCGCTGGGCACGGTGGAGTTCGTGTTCGCGATCGCCCCCGACCATCCGTTGGCTGCAGTGCCGGGTGTGCTCGGTCGCGAGCAGCTGGTCGAACACTGCGCGATCGCGGTCTCCGATTCGGCGCGACGGCTGCTGCCGCGCACGGTCGGCCTGTTGATGGGCCAGGAGATGCTGACGGTGCCGGACATGGCCAGCAAATTGAAGCTGCAGTGCGAAGGCGTGGGCTTCGGTTTCCTGCCCGAGCCGTGCGCGCGCGCTGCGGTGGCGCGTGGCCAGCTGGTGATCCGTGAGGTGGAGGAGCACAAGCCGGAAGAGACCTTCTGGCTGGCCTGGCGCACCGGCGAGGATGGTGCCGCACTGCGCTGGTGGCGCGAGCGCCTGCGCAGGCCGGAGCTGCTGTCGCAGTGGTGGCAGTCAATGGCACGGGGTTAGGGGTACGGCAGGGCTGCGCCCTGCACCCGCTCCGAGCTGGAGCAACAGCAACAGCAGAAGCTGGTTTCCTGTGGGGAGGCGGGGTGGGTCCGGTTGCGGGAGACGCCGTAAACCCATCCATGGGGGCTTGGCCGCGGCATCCATGCCGCGGACACTCCCGCAACCGGACCCACCCCGCCTTCGACAGTTTTCCGCGATCTGTCGGAACGGCATGGACCGCTGTTGGTAGGTGTCGACCTTGGTCGACACAGTAGATCCACGCCATGGGTGGATGCTTTTCGATCTCGATTCGAAATATTCGATTCCGATGGAGATTCATCCACGCATGGCATGGATCCATCAGATCGCGGAAATCTGTCAGGGGGGGGGCATGGGCAGGCAGGACCGTTGGCGGCATGGATGCCGCCATCGAGCCCCCATGGATGGGTTTACGGCGTGTCCTGCCTGTCCATGCCGCCCCGCCAACCCACGGAATGCCAACTTTTGCTGTTGCTGTTGCCGTTGCCTTGGCTTGAAGCATCTGCAGGTGCAGGGCGCAGCCCTGCCGAAAAACACACATAAAAAAACAGCAGGCCGAGGCCTGCTGTTTCGGTGTAATGGTGCGCCCGGAGAGATTCGAACTCCCGACCGCCTGGTTCGTAGCCAGGTACTCTATCCAACTGAGCTACGGGCGCCAATTACATAAACTTGTTGTGCTGACTGTGTATGGTGCGCCCGGAGAGATTCGAACTCCCGACCGCCTGGTTCGTAGCCAGGTACTCTATCCAACTGAGCTACGGGCGCGCGGTACACAATCAACTTACTGCTTAATTTTACTGCATTTCCAGCGGCGGATGCTGAAAACCTGTCGAGTGGTGCGCCCGGAGAGATTCGAACTCCCGACCGCCTGGTTCGTAGCCAGGTACTCTATCCAACTGAGCTACGGGCGCCCTGCGACAGGAGCGGAATTATGCGGATGTCGGCGCGTACCGTCAACAGTTTTGTGAAAATTTTCATCCAACTGAATGAAAAAGCTGTCAGCCACGGCATTCGGGGCCTTCAGCCAAGCGAAGTGGTCGGCGCGCGTGCCCAGTTCCTGCGCGGACAGCACGCGCAGCTGCGCGGCCACATTCGGCAGTTTCGCCAGCAACGTCTGCATCGAACCGATCGGTGCCAGCCAGTCCTGTTCCATCAGCACCGCCTGCGCGCTGCCATGCACGCGCGCCATCTGCGCATCGAGGTCTTCGTCCATGCCGGCCGCGGCGTAGTGGTTGTTCAGGCCCACGCGCGCCCAGTCGGCGATCAGTCCGCGTGCTTCGGTGCCACCGAAGCCGAGGCGGCGACCATGCAGCACGCCCTGGCGTTGCGCGAGCCACGGCAGGAAGCGGTAGACCAGCGGCAGCAGCCAGCCGCGCGGTGGTGGGAAGCCACGCCAGAACGGTGAGCCGCTGGCCGCCAGCCACAGCCGGTTGAAGTGCTGCGGGTTGCGGCCGGCATGCACGCAGGCCAGCTGCCCACCGAGGCTGTGTCCACCGATGATCCAGGACAGGGCGCCGGCTTCGTCATCCGCTGCGGCCAGGACGGCCTGGCTGGCCGGCAGATCCTGTTCGAGTACTTCGCGATAGCCCCAGTCCTGCGTGCGCGACGGGCGCAGCGAGCTGCTGCCGTTGCCGCGCCACTCATGCAGGTACACCGCCACGCCCTTCGCAGCCAGCGCCTGCGCCAGCGGCAGGTAGTGGCGCGCGGCCACGCCCAGCGCCGGCAGCCACAGCAGGCGCGCGATGGGCCGTGCGGGCACGCAGGCGATCACTTCGTAGCGATGGCCATCAGTGCACTGCACGGCAACGACGTCCGGTGCGAGACTCATGCGTGCGGTGCCGCGCCGAAGTGATCGAGTACCAGCACCTCGCTGCGGCCAGGCGCGTAGCCCTGCTGCAGGCCGCGCGCAACGTAGTCGATGCCGGCTTCGCAGGCATTGGCCAGGCTCAGGCCGTTGCACAGCTGCGCGGCGATGGCCGAGGCCAGCGTGCAGCCGGTGCCATGTGCGTCCAGCGGCAGGCGGGCGTGAATGAATTCTTCGCTGCTGACGCCGTCGAAGTAGCGATCGATCACGCGGTTGCCTTCCTGCAGGTGGCCGCCTTTCAGCAGCACCGCACCGGCACCGAGATCGAGCAGGGCGGAGGCAGCCTGTTCGGCGTCATCGCCGTTGCCGATCTTCCGGCCGATCAGGAGTTCTGCTTCCGGGGTATTGGGCGTAACCAGCGTCGCCAACGGCAGCAGGCGTTCGCGCATGGCCTTGAGCGCACTTTCCTCCAGCAGGCGGGCGCCGCTGGTGGCGACCATCACCGGGTCCAGCACCACGTGCGGCGGGCGATGCTTTTCCAGGGCGTCGGCGACCGCATGGATCACCTCGGCGTTGGCCAGCATGCCGAGTTTCACGGCATGGATGTCGAAGTCATCGAAGCAGGCTTCGATCTGCGCCTGCAGGAATGCGATCGGCGGCACGTGCACGGCGGTGACGCCACGGGTGTTCTGTGCGGTCAGTGCAGCGAACACGGCCAGGCCATGCACGCGGTGCGCGGCGAAGGCCTTGAGATCGGCGGGGACGCCGGCGCCACCGCCGGAGTCGGATCCGGCGATGGTGAGGGCGGAAACGGGAGTGGTCGGGCTCATCCGGCGATTGTGCCGTGGTCACCGCAAAGACGGTAGCGTCGATGCGGGAGATGGGGTCAGATCCCTTTTCCTGCGGAAAAGGGATCTGACCCCTGGAGCGCGGCCCTCAATGGCGCCAGCGCGCCCACTGCTGGTACAGCACATAGCCCAGCCCGGTCAGGCCGGTGAGCAGGGCGGGGGCGAGCAGGGCGTCGTATTGCCAGCGCATGAACAACCAGGCGCCGATGATGCCGCCGCCGAGGAAGCCGCTGATGATCAGGCCGCTGAGGGTCAGCCGCCGTACCTGCAGCGGCAGTCCGCGCAGCAGGTGGCCCAGGCCGATGCCGAGGTCGGTGAACATGCCGCTGAGGTGGGTGGTGCGCACCACCGCGCCACTGAAGGTGGTGGCCATCGCGTTCTGCAGGCCGCAGGCCATGGCGGCGGCCAGTGCGCCCCAGATCTGATGCTGTTCGAACAGCGGAATGGCCACCAGCAGCAGTGCCGATTCCAGCGCCAGCGCGACGCCGTAGCGGCGGCCCAGCTGCAATGCGCTGTCCTGGATCAGCAGGCCGCTGAGCATCGCGCCCAGCGAGAACGCGATCAACAGTCCCCATAGATGGCCGACTGCGCGCCAGTCGCCCTGGGCCAGCGCCATGCCGAGCTGGCTGGTGCTGCCGGTCATGTGGCTGACCGCCTGGTGCTCGAAACCGAGGAAGCCGACCACGTTGACCATGCCGGCCACGCACGAGAGCGCGACCGCGCCGATCCAGACCCAGGTGGGCAGGCGTATTCCCATCGGCGGGGCCCCTCAGGGCCCGCCGAAGCCGCCGTTGAACTGCAGCTCGCTGAAGGTGTTGCTGGCCGGGTCGAATACCGCGCCCCAGAACTGCGTGCCGCCGTCACAGACGCGGATCGCTTCCCGTGCCGGGTTGATGCCGCTGTCGTCGGGCAGATGGAAGGCGTTGATGTAGATCAGACGCTTGCCGGCGCTTTCGATGCCGACGTACTGGCGGTCGAAGTCCAGCACCTTCGGTACCTGTGATTCCAGCGACGACAGCTGCGCTTCCAGCTGGTCGATCTGCTGCCGGCTGGGCGCCCAGTAACCACTGACCCGCCCGGCCTCGCGGCCGGGACTGGGGCGCGAGCAGGTATCGAGCACCTGCGCGGCGATGATCGGGCGGGTGACCACCCAGGATTGGCCGGTACGCTCGGCGGTCGGCACGCTGGCCGGGCCGCGCGTGGTGGTGCAGGCACCCAGGACGGCTGCGAGGGCGATCGCAGCCGTGGGCAGCAGCAGGCGGGTGCAGCGGTTCACAACACCTCCGAAGCGTAATCGGCCAGGCGTGAGCGTTCGCCTCGGCGCAGGGTGATGTGCGCACTATGCGGCCAGTTCTTGAAGCGATCCACCGCGTAGGTCAGGCCCGAGGTGGTCTCGGTCAGGTACGGGGTGTCGATCTGCTCGACGTTGCCCAGGCAGACGATCTTGGTACCGGGGCCGGCACGGGTGATCAGCGTCTTCATCTGCTTCGGGGTGAGGTTCTGCGCCTCGTCCAGGATCAGGTAGCGCGACAGGAAGGTGCGGCCGCGCATGAAGTTCATCGAGCGGATCTTGATGCGGCTGGCCAGCAGGTCGTTGGTCGCCTGGCGCCCCCAGGTGCCGCCTTCCTGGTTGTGCGTGAGCACTTCCAGGTTGTCGGTCAGTGCGCCCATCCACGGCGTCATCTTCTCTTCCTCGGTGCCGGGCAGGAAGCCGATGTCCTCGCCGACGCTGACCGTGGCGCGGGTCATGATGATCTCGCGGTAGCGCTGCTGGTCCATCGTCTGCGCCAGGCCGGCGGCCAGCGCCAGCAGGGTCTTGCCGGTGCCGGCGGTACCCAGCAGCGTCACGAAGTCGATCTCCGGATCCATCAGTGCGTTGAGCGCGAAGTTCTGCTCGCGGTTGCGTGCGCTGATGCCCCACACGGCGTGGCTGCCGTGGCGGAAATCATCGACCAGCGACAGCACCACCTTGCCGTCGCCGACCACGCGGCTGACGCGCAGCTCGACTTCATCTTCGCCAGGCAGGTAGACGTACTGGTTCGGGTACCACTCCTCGCCATCCTGGGCCAGGATTTCGTAATGCGTGCGGCCCTTGTCGCTCCAGCTGCGCAGGTCATCGCCGTGGCGCTTCCAGAAGTCTTCCGGCAGCTCGGTGGCGCCGGTGTAGAGCAGGCTGAAATCGTCCAGCGCACGGTCGTTCTCGTAGTCCTCGGACACGATGCCGGCGATCGCGGCCTTGATCCGCAGGTTGATGTCCTTGGAAACGAACACCACCGGCAGGTCCGGGGTTTCTTCCTTCAGCGCCAGGATCGCGCCGAGGATGGCGTTGTCCGGAATGACCTTGCCGAAGCTCTTGCCGGCGTCGAAATGGCTGGTCTGGAAGCGCAGCTTGCCGGCGCTCTGCTTGCCGCGCAGCTGCAGGCCATTGGGACGCTGCAGCGGAATGCCGTCGGCCAGGTTGTCCAGGCCGGATTCCTGCACCAGCTCGTTGAGGAAGCGGCTCACCTGGCGGGCGTTGCGGCTCGCTTCGGAGGTGCCCTTCTTGCCGTTGTCCAGCTCCTCGATCACCTGCATGGGCAGGTAGACGTCGTGCTCCTCGAATTTGAACAGCGCGGTGGGATCGTGCATCAGCACGTTGGTATCCAGCACGTAGATGCGCTTGCCTCGGGTCATCGTCGATTCCTGGTTACGGACAGGGAAAAACCACCACGGCCTGCCGCGGGGCAGGGTGATGGCAGACACAGTAGGCAGTGGGACTCACTTGGACTGGGAGGCCTTCAGTTCGGCGAGAACGGCATCGGCATGGCCGGCAACCTTGACCTTGCGCCAGGACTGCACGATGCGGCTGTCGGGGGAAATCAGGAAGGTGCTGCGTTCGATGCCACGTACCTGCTTGCCGTACATGTTCTTCATCCTGATCACGTCGAAGGCGCTGCACAGCGCTTCGTCGCCATCGCTGACCAGCGGGAAGTTGAAGCCCTGCTTGGCGCAGAAGTTGTCGTGCGACTTCACCGAGTCGCGCGAGACACCGAGTACCACCGCGCCTGCCTTCTTGAATTTCGGCAGCAGTGCGTTGAAGTCGATGCCTTCGGTGGTGCAGCCGGGGGTGCTGTCCTTGGGGTAGAAGTACAGCACCAGCCAGTGGCCGGCGTAGTCGCCGAGGGTGGCCTGTTCGCCACCGGACAGCGCCAGCGGCAGGGAGAGGGTGGTGCTGTCCAGGGTATCGCCGTTGTTCATGAGGTCCTTCTGTCGAGCCTGGGTTCTTTCTACGACAATTGCATGAAACGCCACGCGCCCGTGAGAGGCGCGCGAAGAATCAGAATTTCATCGGGTCCATGATCGCGTCCAGGTTCAGGTGGTCGCAGAATTCAAGGAAGTCGTCGCGCAGCGCGGCGATGTGCATGTTGGCCGGGACGCCAATGGTGACCTGCGCGCTGAACATCTCCGCACCGGTCTGCATGGCGCGGTAGCGCGTGCTCTGCAGGTTCTCGATGGTGATGCCCTGGCGGTCGAAGAAATCGGCCAGCTGGAACAGGATGCCGGGCTTGTCGGCGGCGATCACTTCGACGATGTAAGGCAGCAGGTTGGACTGCGCCTGCTTGGCGGCGGTGCGGTACCAGACCAGTTTCAGGCCCTCTTCGCGCTCCAGCCGGGTCAGCATCGCTTCCAGCTTGGCCACCGAGTCCCAGGAGCCGGTGGCCAGGGCGGTGACCGAGACATCGCGGCCGACCGTGGCCAGGCGTGCGTCCACCAGATTGCAGCCGCTGTCGGCAATGCGGCGGGTGACGGACAGCAGGGGGGACTCCGGATGCGTCGTGTAGGCGTTGATCAGGAGGTGGTTTTCGCTCGGCGCGGGGCGCAGGGTGGTGTCGGTCAAGGCGATTCCGGGTAATGCATGCGTTAGTCTGAATGCCCGCCTGAGGCGGGGATCCACCGGTGTCCAGCATACTTGCCCGTGCTTTCGCGCCGCAAGTAACATTCAGGTCGCCCCCGGCCTTTCGTGGCGGGCGTTTTCCCTTCCCAGCCAAGAGCAGCACGTCCTTGTCCCTTTCCGGCCTCATCACCGCGCTGGCGACCCCGTTCCGGGCCGACGGTGCCCTCGATCCCGACGGTTGGCAGCGCCTGCTGCACCTGCAACTGGAAGGTGGCGTCCATGGCGTTGTCGTAGCCGGCTCGACCGGTGAAGCAGCGACCCTCACCGATGCCGAGTACGACCTGCTGCTGGCCAGCGCGGTCGAGCGAATCGGCGGCCGCATCCCGGTCATGGCCGGTACCGGCCTGTCGGGCACCGCCAAGACCATCGAACAGACCCGCCGTGCCGCCGCGCTTGGCGCCAGCCACGCGCTGGTGGTCACCCCGCCGTACGTCCGGCCGACCCAGGCTGGCCTGATCGCGCACTACCGCGCAGTTGCCGGCCAGGGCGGGCTGCCGGTCGTGCTGTACAACGTGCCCGGCCGTACCGGGTGCGACATGCAGCCGGAGACCGTGGCCGAGCTGGCCAGCCATCCCAACATCGTCGGCATCAAGGAAGCGGTGGGTGACACCGGCCGGGTGCAGGCGCTGCTGGCATTGCGCAGCCCGAAGTTCGCGGTGCTCAGTGGCGATGACGGCACGGCCGCGCGCTCGATCCGGGCCGGTATCGATGGCCTGATCTCGGTCGGCTCCAACGTGCTGCCCGGCGCCTACCGCCGGATGTGCGAGCTGGCTGCCGCCCACGATCACGAAGCCACCGAGTCCTGGGATGCGCGCCTGCATCCGTTCCATGATTTCTGCGGCGTTGAGCCGAACCCGATTCCGGTCAAGGCGCTGCTGCGTCGCATCGGCATCGGTCACGACCTGCGTCTGCCGCTGCTGCCGCTGTCGGCGGCGCACCATCCGGCGGCCGACCATCTTGCCGGCGACATCGCCGCCCTCGAAGCCCTTTCCAGCCACTGACCTTCCGTCTTGGTCTGACCCAGGAGATTCACATGCGTCAATCCGTTTCCACCGTCCGCGTGCTGTCCTACGCGCTGCTTGCCGTGGCCGTCGCCGCCGGCACCACCGGCTGCTTCAAGCGTGGCGTCAAGGGCGACTACGCCCTGGCCCCGGAAATGCGTCCGCTGGAAGTGCCGCCGGACCTGAACCTGCCGGCCACCACCGGTGACAACAAGGTGCCGGCGCTGGTCTCGGCAACCAAGCCGGCCGCGCCTGCGGCTGCGGCTCCGGCCGTGGGCAACACCGGTTTCACCATTGCCGGCGGCAAGGATGAAGCCTTCGCCAAG
Organism: Stenotrophomonas sp. WED208; assembly: GCF_040984485.1. Taxonomy (NCBI): domain Bacteria; kingdom Pseudomonadati; phylum Pseudomonadota; class Gammaproteobacteria; order Lysobacterales; family Lysobacteraceae; genus Stenotrophomonas; species Stenotrophomonas sp. WED208. The sequence continues at coordinate 2,904,899 of NZ_JAZARB010000001.1, read as the reverse complement.
GTCGGTACCGCACTGGAAGGCGTGGCGGGTGTGACCATCGCCAGCCGCGCGCAGCTGCTCGGCTCGTACGATGTGGCCTACGAAGGCAGCAACTTCCTGGTTCGCGTGGTTGCCGTCGATGCCGGCGCCTACATCTCCGCGGTCGACCCGCGTGGCCTGCCGGCCACTGCAGAAGCGCCGGTGAAGCTGATCGCCGCGCTCAAGGCAAAGCTGGCCCAGTAAGGGCTGCCTCTGGTAGAGGCCGACCTTGGTCGGCGCTTCTGTGCCAACCAAGGTTGGCACCTGCCGGATCGTGCGGTGGGTATCTGCGGGATCGTGCGGTTGGTATCTGCCGAGCAACGAGAAAGGGCGCCATGGGCGCCCTTTCTCGTTGCTGCAGCAGGCGCTTCTCAGCGCTCCAGCAGCTTCAGCTTGTCCGGCTTGCCGTCCCATTCGCCGGCATCGGCGGGCGGGTCCTTGCGCACGGTCAGCACCGGCCACTCCTTCGCCAGCTCGGCGTTGAGGGCAACGAAGCCTTCCTGGCCGGCGGGGACGTCGTCCTCGGGGAAAATCGCGTTGACCGGGCACTCCGGCTCGCAGAGGGTGCAGTCGATGCACTCATCCGGGTCGATCACCAGGAAGTTCGGGCCTTCGTGGAAGCAATCCACGGGGCACACTTCCACGCAATCGGTGTGTTTGCACTTGATGCAGTTTTCGGTGACGACAAAGGGCATGGGCTGGGGGTGGATCGATTCCTGAACCCGACAATTCTAGAACAGGTTGGCCCCCGGTGTCGGCGCGGGGCCGAAAACGGGCGTCTGGCAGGCGCGGCCGTGGCGGATATTGGCGGCATGGCGCGGCCTGTGCGACGCTGCGGGAGCGTCGGCTGCCCTGGCGGCCGAAACCCCTTCCCAGCAGGATTGCCCATGCCCCAAGCCCAGTCCGGCGCCGCCTCCCATGGCGGCGAGAACACTGCGTTCATTGTCCTGATCAGTTGCGTGGCCACCCTAGGCGGTTTCCTGTTCGGCTTCGACAGTGGTGTCATCAATGGCACGGTCGATGGCCTGCGCCAGGCCTTCAACTCCAGCGAGGCCGCGCTGGGCTTCGAGGTGGCTTCGATGCTGCTGGGCTGCGCGATCGGTGCCTTCCTGGCGGGCTGGCTGGGCGACCGCCTGGGGCGTCGCGGTGTACTGATCGTCTCGGCGCTGATGTTCCTGGTTTCGGCGCTGGGCGCCGGTGCCGCCCATGCTTCCTGGCTGTTCATCGCCGCCCGCGTGCTCGGCGGCTTCGCCGTAGGCGCGGCCAGCGTGATGTCACCGGCCTACATCGCCGAGGTGGCCTCGGCGCGCTATCGCGGTCGCCTGGCCACGGTGCAGCAGATGGCGATCATCTGTGGCCTGTTCGCGGCCTTTCTCAGCAACTACCTGCTGGCCCGCGCCGCCGGCGCCTCGACCGAGCCGTTGTGGCTGGGCCATGAGGCCTGGCGCTGGATGTTCTGGATGCAGGCACTGCCGTCGGGGCTGTTCCTGCTGTTGTTGCTGGTGATTCCGGAGAGTCCGCGCTTCCTGGTGCTGAGGGGGCGGCGGGCGCAGGCGAGGGCGGTGCTGGCCCGGCTGTATGGCGAGGACGCCGCAACGGCCAAGCAGGCCGAGATCGAGGCGAGCCTGGCCCAGGACCAGCACAAGCCGCGCTTCAGCGACCTGCGCAGCAAGGCCACCGGCAGACTGCGCCCGATCCTCTGGGTAGGCATTGGCCTGGCCATGTTCCAGCAGCTGGTCGGCATCAACGTGGTGTTCTATTACGGCGCGGTGCTGTGGCAGGCGGTGGGCTTCTCGGAAAGCGACGCGCTGCTGATCAACGTGCTGTCCGGCGCGCTGAGCATCGGCGCCTGCCTGCTGACGGTGCTGCTGATCGACCGCATCGGGCGCAAGCCGCTGCTGTGGATCGGCTCGGTTGGCATGTCGGTGGCGCTGGTGCTGATGGTGGTGGCGTTTGCCAGCGGCAGCCTGGTCGATGGACGCCTGCAGCTGTCCGATGGCATGGGCCGGCTGGCGCTGGTCGCCGCCAATGTCTACGTGGTGTTCTTCAACATGTCCTGGGGCCCGGTGATGTGGGTGATGCTGGGTGAGATGTTCCCGAACCAGATCCGCGGCCCGGCGTTGGCCGTTGCTGGTGCGGCGCAGTGGACCTCGAACTTCGCGATCACCGTGACCTTTCCGATGCTGCTGGCCGGCATCGGCCTGGCCGGGGCCTACGGCATCTACGCTGTCGTTGCGATCCTCTCGATCTTCTTCGTGGTCCGCTGCGTGCGCGAGACCAAGGGCAAGGAGCTGGAGCAGATGGAAGGCTGACGGCCGGCCTGTGTTTCAGCGCCTCCTTTCTCCGTGGGGAGGCTGCAGGCCAGCCGATCCAGGACACGCCGTAAACCCATCCATGGGGGCTCGATGGCGCCATCCATGGCGCCAACGGTCCTGGATCGGCGGGCCTGCAGCCTCTGGTCAGATCATGGGTTGCGCGGACGCGGCGCAGCACGTCGGGGTCGAGTTTGCCGCGAGTACGGAAACTGTGAAGAGCGCGGGCAAGGCCATCCAGGGCAGGACCGTGAGCGCCATGGATGGCGCGACCGAGCCCCCAGGGATGGGTTTACGGCGTGTCCTGCCCTGGATGGCCTTGCCCGAGCTCCTTTCGGGAGGGTTGGCGCTACAGCGATCAAGCGGGCGGGGTGCGCCAAATCCGGAAAACAGAAAAGCCCGCACAAAGGCGGGCTTTTTCGGTTCCTGCTGCGGCGACTGGCGCTCCCTAGGGGACTCGAACCCCTGTTTTAGCCTTGAGAGGGCCACGTCCTAACCACTAGACGAAGGGAGCGTAACTGTGTCGCTGCCGAGGCAGGAGCGCTAGTATATGCACCTCGATGCCATTGGGCAATCCCGAAACTTCAACCGGAAGCGCCAACATCATTTCCCCTGCTACATCACCGTTCAGCCTGCGCGTCATCCCGCGCGACCAGCACACGATCTCCCGCAAGGACATCAGCCCGAACGCCCTGCGCGTGCTTTATCGCCTGCGCGATGCCGGCTTCGGCGCCTACCTTGTCGGCGGCGCGGTGCGCGATCTGCTGGTCAATGGCCAACCCAAGGATTTCGACGTGGCCACCGACGCCACGCCCGAACAGGTCAAGCAGTTGTTCCGCAACTGCCGCCTGATCGGTCGCCGGTTCCGACTCGCCCATGTGGTGTTCGGCCGCGAGATCATCGAAGTCGCCACCTTCCGTGCCAACAGCGATGACGGCAGCGGCGACCGTGAGATGGAAAACGGCATGCTCGTGCGCGACAACGTGTACGGCACCATCGAAGACGACGCCGTCCGCCGCGACTTCACCTGCAACGCTCTGTACTACGCCATCGAGGACTTCTCGGTGCGCGACTACACAGGCGGCTTCGAGGACGTGCAGGCGCGCCTGATGAAGCTGATCGGCGACCCCGAACAGCGCTACCGCGAGGATCCGGTACGCATGCTGCGTGCGGTGCGCCTGGCGGCCAAGCTCGGCTTCCAGATAGAAGAGGGCACCGCCGCGCCGATCCCGCGCCTGGCCGACCTGCTCAATGAAGCCGCGCCGGCACGCCTGTTCGAGGAAGTGCTCAAGCTGTTCCTGTCCGGGCACGGCGTGGCCAGCTTCGAAGGCCTGGAGCGCTACGGCCTGCTGGATGTGCTGTTCCCGGAAAGCGCCAAAGCGCTCAAGTCCAACCGCACCGGCGCGCTGCGCCGCATGCTGGTCGAAGGTCTGGCCAACACCGATGCGCGCGTGGCCAACGACGAGCCTGTCTCGCCCGCGTTCCTGTTCGCGCTGCTGCTGTGGCCGGCCTACTGTCGCGCGCAGGCGACCCTGCTCAAGCAGGGCGTGGCGCCGGAAGAAGCGCAGCGTCGTGCCGCTGACCGCGTCACGGTGCAGCAGCTGAGCACCATCGCGCTGCCGCGCCGCTTCTCGCTGCCGATGCAGGAGATCTGGCTGCTGCAGTCGCGCTTCGGCTCGCGCCAGCGCAAGCGCGTGTTCCGCACCCTGACCCATCCGCGTTTCCGTGCTGCATTCGACTTCCTCAGCCTGCGCCAGGTAGCCTCGGCCGAACACGCCGCCGATGTTGAATTCTGGCGCGAGGCACAGGCACAGTCCGGTCGCGAACTGGAATCGTCGCTGGATGCGATGCACAGCGAAGAGGGTGACGACGAGAACGGGGCGCCGCGCAAGCGTCGCCGTCGCCGTCGTCGTCCGGGTGCCCCGGCCGGTGCAACGGGCGAGTAAGCGATGACCCTTGCCTGGATCGGCCTCGGCGCCAACCTCGGCGACGCGGCCGCCACCGTCGGCGCGGCGATTGCCGCGCTCGACGACCTGCCCGGTACCCGCCTGCGCCAGGCCTCACGCCTCTACGCCACCCCGGCCTGGGGCAATGAAGACCAGCCACCGTTCGTCAACGCGGTGGCTGCGGTCGACACTACGTTGCCGGCCGATGAGCTGCTGCAGGCGATGCTGGCGCTGGAGCAGCGCTTCGGCCGCGTGCGCGACCCGTCGGTGCACTGGGGCCCGCGCGCGCTGGACCTGGACCTGCTGCTGTATGGCGCGCAGGAACTCGACCAGCCCGGGTTGAAGGTGCCGCACCCGTACATGCACGAGCGCGCCTTCGTGTTGGTGCCGCTGGCCGAAATCGCGCCGGATCTGGCCATTCCCGGCCACGGTCGCGTGCAGGATGCAGTGATGCGGGTGGATGCCTGCGGGATCGCGCCGTTAGGGTGATAATGGCCGGGTTATCTCCCCCGGTTATCAGCACATGAGCACCCACGCAGACAGCAAGCCCTGGACCGTTCCCGCCCTGGCCGAAGCCAAGCGCAATGGCCAGAAGCTGGTCATGTTGACCGCCTACGACGCCGGCTTCGCCCGCACCTTCGATGCCAACGGCGTCGACCTGATCCTGATCGGCGATTCGCTGGGCATGGTGGTGCAGGGCCATGATTCGACCCTGCCGGTAACCGTGGCGGACATGGTCTACCACACCCGCGCCGTGGCCCGCGTGCTGCAGCGTGCGCTGCTTGTGGCCGACCTGCCGTTCGGCGCCGATGCCACCCCGGAGCGCGCGCTGGATGCCTCGTTGCAGCTGCTGCAGGCCGGCGCTGAGATGGTCAAGATCGAAGGTGCCGGCTTCAAGGTCGACATCATCCGCTACCTGGTCGAGCGCGAGATTCCGGTCTGTGCGCATCTGGGCCTGACCCCGCAGTCGGTGCTGCGACTGGGTGGCTTCAAGATCCAGGGGCGTGGCGATGCCGCTCGCCAGCTGGTGGAAGATGCCAAGGCTGTGGCCGCTGCCGGCGCCAGCATCATGGTGCTCGAATGCGTGCCGACCCCGGTCGCCGCGGACGTGACCGCTGCGGTGGATGTGCCGACCATCGGTATCGGTGCCGGCCCGCAGTGCGACGGCCAGGTGTTGGTGCTGCACGATTTCCTTGGCCTGGACAGTGGCCATCGCCGTCCCAAGTTCGTCAAGGATTTCCTTGCCGAAGGCGGTTCGGTGGCCGGTGCCACCCGCGCCTATGCCGACGCCGTGCGCGACGGCAGCTTCCCCGACGAACAGCACGCCTACGCCCAATGATCCAGACCTTCAACGAGCTCGGCGCACTGCGCGGGCAGATCGCCGAGTGGAAGCGCGAGGGCCTGCGCGTGGCGCTGGTGCCGACCATGGGCAACCTGCATGGGGGCCACCATTCGCTGGTGACCCTGGCCCGCCAGTATGCCGACAGGGTGGTGGCGAGCATCTTCGTCAACCCGACCCAGTTCGGGCCGAACGAGGACTTCAGCCGCTACCCGCGCACGCCCGAGGCCGACGTGGCCGGGCTGGAGCAGGTCGGCTGCGATGCGGTGTGGCTGCCCAGCGTCGAGGCGATGTACCCGCTAGGCGTGGACAAGACCACGCAGATGCACGCGCCCGGCGTCAGTGAAGTGCTGGAAGGCGCCAGCCGACCGGGTCACTTCGACGGTGTCTGCACCGTGGTCGCACGCCTGTTCCTGCAGGTACAGCCCGACGTGGCCGTGTTCGGCCGCAAGGACTACCAGCAGCTTGCCGTGATCAAGCAGATGGTGGCCGAGCTGTCGTTCCCGATCCAGATCGTTGGTGCGGAGATCGTGCGTGACGAGGATGGCCTGGCCAAGAGTTCGCGCAACCAGTACCTGAGCGCCGAACAACGCCCGGTCGCGACCACCATCCACCGCACCCTGATGGGCATGCGCGAGGGTTATGTCGCCGGGCAGGCACGCGAGCGCATCGAGGCCGATGCCACCGCTGCGCTGCAGGCCGCCGGTTTCCAGGTCGACTACGCCGTGTTGCGCACTCCGGAACTGGCCGAGCCGACCTTCGACGGCGGTGGCCGCGTGGCGCTGATTGCCGCGCGGCTGGGCACCACCCGCCTGATCGACAACCTGGAGTTCTGAGCCGCATGCGGCTCCGGGGTGCCCGCAATGGGCGCCTCTCGCCATCCCACGGACGGGAGACCGGAAATGAACACCCCCACCACTGATACCGGCCGCCTTGCCCAGGCTTCGATCCTGGCGGTGCTGGCCGCCGGCATGCTGCCGGCGCAGCTGTTCGGCGGCCTGCTGTTCGCATTGGACCTCGGGCGTACACCGGTGCCGGCCCTGATCGGTGGCGGGCTGATGTTCGTACTGGCGGTCTGCAATGCCATTGCCGTGCTGTTGCCGATGGCGCTGATCCTGCAGTCTCAGCAGCGCCTGCGCCGGGTCGGTTTCGTCCTTGTGGGGTTTGGCCTGGGCGCGCTGGCCATGGCCACCTGTGCCTGGCCGGGCGACGACAGCGGCCCGCTGCTGCAGCGCCTGCGCTATGTCGACACCTTCGATGTGATCAGCTATGGCCTGTCAGTGCTGGCTGCCGGGGGCTTCGGTGCGGTGGCCGGCTGGGCGTTCCATGCGGTGTTTCGCCTGTCGCTGGCAGCTAGCGTTGGCCCCATGCCGCCAGCGTTGCCGGGCGAGGGCGCCTGAACAGCCTTCAGCGTCCTGCTGCAGCCCCCTGACGATGGCCAAGCGGGTGCTAGAATCCGCTCTTTCCTTTGCCGTTGCAGCGCCCCATGCACCTGTCCCTGCTCAAGACCAAGATCCACCGCGCCACCGTCACCCATTCCGAGCTGAACTACGAAGGCTCCATCGCCATCGATGACAACCTGCTGGCTGCCACCGGCATCCGCGAGTTCGAGCAGGTGCACATCTGGGACGTGACCAACGGTGCGCGCTTCTCGACCTATGCCATCCGCGCCGAAGCAGGCAGCGGCGTTGTCTCGCTCAACGGTGGCGCCGCGCGCCACGTGCAGGTCGGTGACATCATCATCATCGCCGCGTTCGCCAGCATGACCGAGCAGGAAGCTGACAGCTTCAAGCCAAAGCTGGTGTACGTTGATGGCAACAACCAGATCTCCCACACCAACGACACGATCCCGACACAGGCCGCATGACAACGAACAACGGATTCGACTCGCTGCATTCCCACGCCCAGCGCCTGAAGGGCGCAAGCATTCCCAGCCTGCTCGCCGCCGAACCCGGCCGTGTACAGGATCTGGCGCTGCGGGTCGGTCCGTTGTATGTCAATTTCGCCCGGCAGAAATACGATGCCGCGGCGTTGCAGGCGCTGTTGGCGCTGGCGGCCGAGCGTGATGTCGGTGGTGCGATCACGCGCCTGTTCCGCGGCGAGCAGGTCAACCTGACCGAAGGCCGCGCCGCGCTGCATACCGCGCTGCGTGGCGATGTGGTCGATGCGCCGGTGGCGGCCGAGGCCTATGCCACCGCGCGCGGGATCCGCCAGCGCATGGGCGTGCTGGTGCGCGCGCTGGAAGACAGTGGCGTGACCGATGTGGTCAGCGTCGGCATCGGTGGATCCGACCTCGGTCCGCGCCTGGTCGCCGATGCGCTGCGCCCGGTCACTGGTGCGCGCCTGCGCGTGCATTTCGTGTCGAACGTGGACGGCGCTGCCATGCAGCGCACGCTGGCCACGCTGGATCCGGCGAAGACCGCCGGCATCCTCATCTCCAAGACCTTTGGTACGCAGGAAACCCTGCTCAACGGTCAGATCCTGCACGACTGGCTGGGCGGCAGCGAGCGCCTGTATGCCGTCAGCGCCAATCCGGAGCGTGCCGCCAGGGCCTTCGCCATCGCCGCCGATCGCGTACTGCCGATGTGGGACTGGGTCGGTGGCCGTTATTCGCTATGGTCGGCGGTCGGTTTCCCGATCGCGCTGGCGATCGGCTTCGAGCGCTTCGAGCAGCTGCTGGAAGGCGCCGCGCAGATGGATGCGCATGCGCTGGATGCACCGCTGGAGCGCAACCTGCCGGTGCTGCACGGCCTGACCGATATCTGGAACCGCAACCTGCTGGGCCATGCCACGCATGCGGTGATGACCTACGACCAGCGCCTGGCGCTGCTGCCGGCCTATCTGCAGCAACTGGTGATGGAAAGCCTGGGCAAGCGCGTGCAGCGTGATGGCCTGCCGGTCACCACTGACACCGTGCCGGTGTGGTGGGGCGGGGCGGGCACCGATGTGCAGCACAGCTTCTTCCAGGCGCTGCACCAGGGCACCAGCATCGTTCCGGCCGACTTCATCGGCTGCGTGCACAACGATGATCCCTACACGATCAATCACCAGGCCCTGCTGGCCAACCTGCTTGCACAGACCGAGGCGCTGGCCAATGGCCAGGGCAGCGACGATCCGCACCGCGATTACCCGGGCGGCCGCCCGAGCACGCTGATCCTGCTCGACGCGCTGACCCCGCAGGCGCTGGGTGCGCTGATCGCCATGTACGAACACGCCGTGTACGTGCAGTCGGTGATCTGGAACATCAACGCGTTCGACCAGTTCGGTGTCGAGCTGGGCAAGCAGTTGGCCAGTGGCCTGTTGCCGGCGCTGCAGGGCGAGGATGTGGCCGTTGCCGATCCGATGACCCGCGAGATCCTGGCGCAGCTCAAGCGCTGAGGTTCTGGTGCCGGCCAGCGGCCGGCACTACAGGTGGTCCTGCCTTCTGGTAGTGCCGGCCGCTGGCCGGCATTCTGGCGATGCCTTCACCGTTCATGAGGGTGCCGGCCAGCGGCCGGCACTACCACGTCACCGGCTCGGGTCGCGCTCCGGGCTCGGCCGCTTGGCCAGCTTGCGCTGTAGTGAGCGCCGGTGCATGCCGAGCAGGCGCGCGGCCGCCGACACATTGCCACCGGTCTCGTGCATCGCCTGCTGGATGTGTTCCCATTGCAGGCGGCTGATCGGGGTCATCGCATCGGGCACTTCCATTTCGCCATCGTCGGCCGGGCCGTCGTCTTCCTCGCCGAGGGCGCGCAGGATCATCGGCACCGTGGCCGGCTTCGGCAGGTAGTCATCGGCGCCGAGCTTGATCGCCTCCACGGCGGTGGCGATGCTGGCGTAGCCGGTCACCAGCAGGATCCGCATGTCCGCGCGCAGGGCGCGCAATGGCTGGATCAGGGACAGGCCGGAATCGCTGCCCAGCTTCAGGTCGATCAGGGCGAACGCCGGCGGATGCTGCCGGGCCAGCGCCAGTGCGCTGGCGGCATCCTGTGCGGTCTGGGTTTCAAGTCCCTTGCGCGCCAGGCTGCGCTGCAGGGTGCGCAGGTACAGCTCGTCGTCGTCGACCAGCAGGCCAAGGGTGGAGTGATGCAGGCTCATGGGGTGTCCTCGCGTGGGGCCAGCGGCAGGCGGAAGCCGACGCGGCTGCCGGCCCCCTGGGCCGGGCGCATCCACATCTCGCCGTCGAGGCGTTCGATGGTGGCATGGGACAGGGCCAGGCCGACGCCCATGCCCTCGCTCTTGCTGCTGCCGAACAGCTTGCCCGGCAGCACGGCGGCACGGGCGTCGAAGCCATGGCCGTAGTCGCGGACTTCGCCGATCAGGTCGTCGCCTTCGATGCGCAGGTCCAGGTCCACGCGTGGCCGGCCGGCCTTCTCGCCGGCATCGGCGGCATTGTTGAGCAGGACCATCAGCAGATGGCCCACGCCCGGGTCGAGTGGCAGCCGCAGCGGTGCATCGTCGTTGCGGTGCAGGTCGATGGTCGGCCGTACCAGGCGCCACTGCTCCAGCACCTGCTGGGCGCTGGAATGGCTGCGGCCGGGCGCGTCGGCCGAGGCCGGTGCGGCCAGCGCCAGTACGCGCTCCCGGCACTGCACCAGCAGCTCGCGCAGGGTTTCCATGTCCTCGCGCACTTCCGGCTCTTCGCTGCGCTCGGCGACATCGTCGGCGAGCAGGGTCATGGTCGCCAGCGGCGTGTTCAGTTCATGCGCCACCGAGGCGGCATGGGTGGCCAGCGCGACGATGCCCTCGTTGCGGGCGAAGCGCTCGCGCAGGGCCGACAATTCCAGTTCGCGCTCCCGCAGGGCCAGCGCCAGCCGGGTGGAGAAGGCCAGTACCACCGCGGCGGAAATCAGGAAGTTGGCGACCACGCCCCAACGGTTGAGGTCCTGCGCGCGGAAATAACCGTCCGGCAATGGCTGGCCGAAGATGCCGCTGGCGGCGTAGCCGAGCAGGCAGGCCAGCGCCACCGCCAGTGCCCAGCGCAGGGGCAGGGCGAACGCGGCCAGCGCGATCAGGATCAGGAACAGCGAGCTGAACGGGTTGGCCATGCCGCCGCTCCAGCCGACCATCCAGGTCAGGATGATCACGTCCACCAGGATGTGGCCGAACGCGGTCAGCGGTGCGGTATCGGCCGCTTCCGGACGCAACTGGGTATAGATGTTGAACAGGGTCAGCACCGCCACGCCGGCCCACAGCGGCAGCTGCGGCAACGGCAGGCCCAGCACCCAGGTGGCAACCAGGATGGTGGCGGCCTGGCCGCCTACGGCAAGCCAGCGCAGGCTGCACAGGGTACGGAGAAACGGGGCGTCGGGACCGGTCATTCACGCTCATCGTATGCGTTCACGGGCGGGCGTGCCTGCGACAATAGGCCGCAGCCGTGCCGCCGGCTGAATGCGAGTCACCCGGAATGCGGGGGCGGGCGGTAGAATGCGCCCATGCACGACGCCGTCACCCGCCCGACTCCTCCCTCCGATGCCACCTCCTGGCCCCGCCGCCAGACCCATGCCGTGCAGATCGGCGGGGTCACCGTAGGCGGAGGCAAGCCGGTGGTGGTGCAGTCGATGACCAACACTGACACGTCCGACGTGGCCTCCAGCGTGAAGCAGGTGGCCGAGCTGTGGCGGGCCGGTTCGGAAATGGTGCGCTTGACCGTCAACACCGTTGAAGCCGCTGCGGCGATCCCGCGCATCGTCGACAAGCTGGCGATGATGGGCATCGACGTGCCGCTGATCGGCGACTTCCATTACAACGGCCACCAGCTGCTGACCGCCGAACCTGCCTGTGCCGAAGCGCTGGCCAAGTACCGCATCAACCCGGGCAACGTCGGCTTCGGCAAGAAGAAGGACCTGCAGTTCGCGCAGTTGATCGAGTTCGCGATCCGCTACAACAAGCCGGTACGCATCGGCGCCAACTGGGGCTCGCTGGACCAGGCCCTGGCCGCGAAGCTGATGGACGAGAACAACCTGCGCGAACAGCCCTGGGATGCCGGTCGCGTGCTGCGCGAGGCGCTGATCCGTTCGGCGCTGGATTCGGCCGAGCAGGCGGTGGAGCTCGGTTTGCCGCGTGATCGTATCGTGCTGTCGGCCAAGGTCAGTGGCGTGCAGGAACTGATCGCGGTGTACCGCGACCTGGCCCAGCGTTCGGACTTCGCCCTGCACCTGGGCCTGACCGAGGCCGGTATCGGCAGCAAGGGCATCGTTGCCTCGTCGGCGGCACTGAGCGTGCTGCTGCAGGAAGGCATCGGTGACACCATCCGCATCTCGCTGACCCCGGAACCGGGCCAGTCGCGCACGCAGGAAGTGATCGTCGCCCAGGAACTGCTGCAGACCACCGGCCAGCGCGCCTTCACGCCGCTGGTCACGGCCTGCCCGGGCTGCGGTCGCACCACCTCCGAGTTCTTCCAGGAGCTGGCCAAGGTGGTACAGAACCATGTGCGCGAGAAGATGCCGCTGTGGAAGATCCACCACCCGGGTGCGGAGAACATGACCCTGGCGGTGATGGGCTGCATCGTCAATGGGCCGGGTGAGTCGCGGCACGCCAACATCGGTATTTCGTTGCCGGGCACCGGTGAAACCCCGGCCGCGCCCGTGTTCGTCGATGGCGAGAAGAAGGTGACCCTGCGTGGCGAGAACATCGCCCAGGAGTTCGTCGCCCTGATCGACGATTACGTCGAACACAAATATGTCCGAAGCGCCGGATAAGCCCGCGATCCTCGCTGCGCCGGAGTCCGCCTCCGGTTTCCGCCACTGGATGGCGCGCAATGCCTGGCGCCTGCTGCTGCTGTTCGGTGGCGTGCTGCTGCCGCTGGCCGGTTTCGTCGCCCTGGCCGACGAAGTGCACGAGTTTGAATCGTTCCATTTCGACGCGCCCCTTCTGTGGCAGATGCATGGCCTGCATTCGCCGCTGCTCGACCGCTTCTTCGTGCTCATTTCCAGACTGGGCTACGAGTGGTTCCTCATCCCGGCCGATGTGCTGATCATCGGCGCGCTGCTGGGCTACCGGCGTTGGCGCGAGGCGACCTTCGTGGCGGTCAGCTTCGTCGGCTCGGCGCTGCTGAACATGGGCAGCAAGCATTTCTTCCAGCGCCAGCGCCCCAGCCTGTGGGAATCGATCGCGCCGGAGTCGACGTTCAGCTTCCCGAGCGGCCATGCGATGGGCTCGATGACCCTGGCGGTGACCCTGGTGCTGCTGGCCTGGAACACCCGCTGGCGCTGGCCGGTGCTGCTGCTCGCACCGGCGTTCAGCCTGCTGGTCAGCGTGTCCCGGGTCTACCTGGGGGTGCATTACCCCTCCGATATCCTGGCCGGATGGTGTGCCGCGCTGGTTTGGGTGGTAGGGTGCTATCTGGTCATGTTCAGTCGCCGGCACCCTTGGCGACGTCACGGCTCGCCGCCAGCGAAGGCCAGCGAAGCATCATCACAGGGGGTTTGACGTGGATGGCCCTTCGGGGACGTCTACGTGATAGATCAGTTGTTTCGTTGCAGCAGGTTCTGCAAGACAGGGGGCAAGCACAACGCGTCGTACTGTGATGCGCAAGGCAGATCGCCGGCGCTGCATTACGGGCGCGCTTGCAGGGTATCGGCACCCTGCCTAGCTTGACCTGCAATGGCCGCATTCGAAGAGGTACATGAATGACGATTCGAGTCTACCTGGTGGATGACCACGCACTGGTCCGCACCGGGATGAAGATGATTCTGTCGGGGGAAACCGACATCGAGGTGGTGGGCGAAGCCGAGACCGGTGAAGATGCGCTGCGCGAAGTGCGCCAGCTGCTGCCGGACGTGGTGCTGTGCGATCTGCACCTGCCGGGCGTGAGCGGCATGGAAGTGACCGAGCGCATCGTCCGCAGCCACCGCAATACCCGCGTGGTGATCGTGTCGGTGCTGGAAGATGGCCCGCTGCCGAAGCGGCTGCTCGAGGCTGGCGCCGCCGGTTACATCGGCAAGGGCTGCGATGCGCAGGAGTTGTTGCGCGCGGTGCGTGACGTGGCCGGTGGCCGTCGCTACCTGGGCACCAGCATCGCGCAGAACCTGGCGCTGTCGACGGTGGAAGGCAACGGTTCGCCGTTCGACAGCCTGTCCCCGCGCGAGCTGGAGGTGGCGTTGCTGCTGACCCAGGGCCTGCGCCAGGAAGACATCGCGCGGCGGCTGAGCCTGAGTGCGAAGACGGTGAACACGCACAAGGCGCGGTTGTTCGAGAAGATGGGGATCCACGACAACATCGCGCTGGCGCGGATGGCGAGCCAGTACGGGCTGGTGGATCCGGCGCGGCCGCTGTAAGGGTTTCGGCCAACGGCTGAGCCCCTCGCGGTGTGCGGTAGGATTCGTCGGATCGGCCCTGCGGAGGGATTGCGCAGGGGGCGCCGTGAATCCATCCCTGGAGGCTCGAGCGCGCCATCCATGGCGCTTACGCCCCTGCGCAATCCCTCCGCAGGGCCACGGACAGTTTCCGTGCGCCGCCACCGCGGAATGAAGAAGGAAGAGCAGGAGCGGGTCGCGCGCTTTGCGCGCTCGTCGCCTAGGGTCGGATCCATTTCCCGGTGGGAAAGGGCTCTGACCCCTGATGATGCCGGAGCCGAGCGTGGGCTCGGCTCTACACCTTTGTCGGGCTCAGTGGCCGCGCACGCGCTTGATGATCTTCGCGGCGTCAGCGGCGCTGGCGCGCACCTTGTCCCATGCGTCGTCGGCGATCCAGTTGCCCGGCACCATCCACGAACCGCCGATGCAGACCACGTTCTTCTGCTCGAGGTATTCGGCGGCGGTGTTTTCGGTGATGCCACCGGTCGGGCACAGCTTCAGGTCGGCGACCGGGCCGGCCAGGCCCTTGATCATCGCCAGCCCACCCACGGCCGTGGCCGGGAACAGCTTGCACACGCGGAAGCCACGCGCATACAGCGACAGCAGCTCGGTCGGCGTTGCCGCACCCGGCACCACTGGTAGCGGCGCAGCGGCCAATGCATCGGCCAGCGCCGGCGGCGTGCCCGGTGTCACCAGGAAGTCCGCGCCCGCATCGATCGACTGCTGCATCTGCTCCACGGTCAGCACCGTGCCCGCACCCACCACTACGTCCGGCAGCTCGCGCTTGAGCATCGCCAGCGCTTCCATCGCCACCGGCGTACGCAGCGTCAGCTCGATCGCCGGCAAACCACCTTCCAGCAGCGCCGCGCTGACCGCACGCGCCTGGTCCAGCGTATGAATCGTCACCACCGGCAGGATGCCCGCCGCACGCAACAGCTCCGCCGCCTTCACCTGATGTTGTTCGATACCCATAGCTTTGCTTCTGCCTTTGCTTCTGCGTTTGAATTTGATTTTCAGTGATCACTTCGCGGCGCGAGGGCGCCGGGAAACTGTCCTGAGGCGGCGGGTAGCCCCCACCAGGACCGTGAGCGCCATGGATGGCGCGACCGAGCCCCCATGGATGGGTTTACGGCGTGTCCTGGTGGGGGCTACCCGCCGCCTCAACCAGGACACTCACCGCCAACGCACACCCGCAACGCTCTTCAACCCTCAGGCGTCTTTCGCCTCATGCGGCGCCGCCGCCGCCGCGGCATCGTGCCCCAGCTCGTACTCCGCATCGTAGTCCCACGGCCCACCATCAGCCGCCGCCGGCCCGCACGAAATCGAAATCGCCCCCTGGTCGGCCGGACCCACCACGCGACGGTTGATCGCGAACAGGTTGCGGCCCAGATCATGCGCGGCTGGCGCGGTGTTCGGCGCCAGCGGGCGCGCGGCCCATTCGGCCGCGTCCACCAGCACTTCCAGCGTGCCGGCCTCGCCATCGAGGCGGATCATGTCGCCCTCGCGCACCTTGGCCAGTGGACCGCCGCGCGCCGCTTCCGGCGTCACATGGATCGCCGCCGGAATCTTGCCCGAGGCACCGGACAGGCGGCCATCGGTGACCAGCGCCACGCGCCGGCCCTGGTTCTGCAGCAGGCCCAGCAGCGGCGCCAGCGAATGCAGTTCCGGCATGCCGTTCGCACGCGGGCCCTGGTAACGCACCACCGCCACGAAATGCTCGGGCAGCAGGCCGCCGGCATGCAGCTTGTTCAGCACCTGCGGCGCATCGACCACTACCGCCGGCGCCTCGATCGTGCGGTACTGCGGCTTCACCGCCGACAGCTTGATCAGCGACTTGCCGAGGTTGCCGCGCAGCAGGCGCAGGCCGCCCTGGTGTTCGAACGGATTGTCGACGCCACGCACCACTTCGTCATCGGCGCTGCGTTCCAGGCCCGGCAGGTAGACCAGCCGGCCGTCGCGCAGCTGCGGCTCGCGCGCATAGTCGGCCATGCCGCCACGTGCCACGCTGACCAGGTCGCCATGCATCAGGCCCGCCTTGATCAGTTCGCCGAACACGAACGCCGGGCCACCGGCAGCGGCAAAGCGGTTCACGTCAGCATCGCCGTTCGGATAGACGCGCGCCAGCAGCGGAATCAGCTGCGACAGTTCGTCGAAGTCGTCCCAGGTCAGCACGATGCCGGCCGCACGCGCCACCGCGATCCAGTGGATGGTGTGATTGGTCGAACCACCGGTAGCCATCAGCGCGATGACCGCGTTGATGATCGCGCGTTCGTCGATGATCCGGCCCAACGGGCGGAAGTCGTCGCCGAGTGCCGTGATGTCCAGCGCGCGCTCGGTCGCTTCGCGGGTCAGGGCGTCGCGCAACGGCGTGCCCGGATTGACGAACGATGCGCCCGGCAACTGCACGCCCATTGCTTCCAGCAGTACCTGGTTGGAATTGGCGGTGCCGTAGAAGGTGCAGGTGCCGGCGCCGTGGTACGAGGCGGACTCCGCTTCCAGCAGTTCTTCGCGGGTAGCTTCGCCGGCAGCGTAGCGCTCGCGCACTTCGGCCTTCTGCTTGTTCGGGATGCCCGGGGTCATCGGGCCGGCCGGCACGAACACCGCCGGCAGATGGCCGAAGGCCAGCGCACCGATCAGCAGGCCCGGCACGATCTTGTCGCACACACCGAGGTAGACGGTGGTGTCGAACATGTCATGGCTGAGCCCGATCGCGGTGGCCTGCGCGATCACATCGCGCGAGAACAGCGACAGTTCCATGCCGCCGCGGCCCTGGGTGACACCGTCGCACATCGCCGGCACGCCGCCTGCCACCTGTGCGGTGGCACCCAGCTCACGGGCGATCTCGCGGATCTGCTCGGGATAGGTCTCGAACGGCTGGTGCGCCGACAGCATGTCGTTGTAGGCGGTGATGATGCCCAGGTTCGGTGTCACGCCACCGCGCAGGCGGCTCTTGTCGGTGCCGCCGCAGGCGGCGAACCCGTGGGCGAGGTTGCCGCAGCTCAGGCGGCTGCGGAACGGGCCTTCACGCAGGGAGGCGTCGATCGCGGCCAGGTAGGCGGCGCGCGAGGCGGCGCTGCGGCGGATGACACGCTCAGTGATGGCTTGCAGTTGCGGATGGAGGCTCATTGGCTACCGGCGTTCGTGGTGGCGAGAGGCAAGCGGCGGCACGGCGCCGCCGCCAACATCAATCAGCCCAGTGGACGCGCAGGCGCGCGCCTTCCAGGTTGATCGCATTGAGGATGGGGTACTGCTGGACGTCATTGCTGTCCAGCGCCTGGCGTAGTACCTGCAGCTTCTGCTTGCCGCGCAGCAGCAGCAGGCGCTGGCGGCACTGGCGCAGGCCATGCGGGGTCAGGGTGATGCGCAGCGGCCACTGGTTCGCGCCCGGGCAGCCGGTGGCATCCAGCGCCGCGTAGGGCAGGGTGCTTTCCAGTGCGCGGGCCAGGTCCTTCGAGCCCGGGAACAGCGAGGCGGTGTGGCCGTCGTTGCCCATGCCCAGTGCCACCAGGCTCGGCGGCTGGCTGTGCTGGGCCTGCAGGTTGGCGGTGTACACGCATTCCGGCAGGGGCTTGCCGATGCGCACCAGCGGATCGAAATGCGCACCTTCGGCGCGCTTCAGCAGGTGTTCGCGCACCAGCCAGGCATTGCTGTCGCGATCCTGCGGCGACAGCCAGCGCTCGTCGGCCAGGCTCACTTCCACCCGGTCCCAGTGCACGTCCAGTTCGGCCAGCGCCTGGTAGACCGGTGCCGGCGTGGTGCCGCCAGACAACAGGATGCGGGCACGGCCCACTTCGTTGATGTCGTGGTTGAGGGTCTGCGCCATCTCGGCGGCCACCGCCTCGATCCAGCCATCGGCATCGCCGTGCTGGATGAACTCGATGCGGTCGTCGTGGAAGGTGGTGGGGCTCATGCGGCAACTCCAGGTGCGTCACGTTCGGCGTCGGCGGCGTAGGCGGCGGCGCCCAGCAGTCCGGCGTGGGGATGCATCACGGCCAACGAGGGCACCCGCGCCATGATCGAAGAGAAGCGGCCCTTGTGTTCGAAGCGCTGGCGGAAACCGGAGTGCTGCAGCGAATCGAGCATCTTCGGGGTCAGCCCGCCGGTCAGGAACACGCCGTCCCACGCACCCTGGGTCAGCACCAGGTCGCCTGCGATGGCGCCGAACACGGCACAGAACACATCCACGGTGCGCATCGCCTGCGGATCACCGTGCAGGGCACGCGCGGTCACGTCCACCGGCTGCAGTTGGCCCGGATCGATGCCGGCCATCTCGCACACGGCACGATGGATGTTGACCAGCCCGGGGCCACAGATCAGGCGTTCGTTGGAGACGCGGCCGAACTGCTCGGACAGGATCTCCAGGATGCGGATTTCCTCCGGCGTTCCCGGCGGGAAGCTGACATGGCCGCCTTCGGTTTCCAGCGGGTAGCAGCGGCCATGGCGCAGGATCAGGCCGCCGACACCCAGCCCGGTACCCGGCCCGATCACCGCGTAGTTGCGCGGCTGGCCCGGCTTGCCCGGGACCCAGGCGGCGCCGCCGACCTGGACCACGTCTTCGGGCTGCAGTAGTGAAATCGCCATCGCCTGTGCGGCGAAGTCGTTGATCAGGTGCAGTTCGTTGAAGCCGAGCATGGCTGCAGTGCGGCTGCGCGAGATCACCCACGGGTGGTTGGTGATGCGCGCTTCGTCACCGTCGACGCGACCGGCCACCGCGAACACGCCGCGGCTGGCCGTGGCGCCGATCTGTTCCAGGTGGTGGCGCGCGGCATCACCCAGCGACGGGAACTCCGCCACCGCGTATTCGCGGATGCTGTCCTTCTGCAGCGGTGCGTCCTGCGAGGTGTCGGCCAGGGCGAAGCGGGCGTTGGTACCGCCGATGTCGGCGACCAGCACCGGCTGCGAGCTGGCACTCATGCCGACGCTCCGCTGTCCGGCGCGTCCACGCCCTGCGGCAGGAACTCGCCCGCATTGCTCGGGCCCCATTGGCCGGCCGGGTAGGGCTCCAGCGGCAGCTTGGCGTCCTTCCAGGCGTCGGCGACGCTGTCGATCCACGCCCAGGCGGCGCGCACTTCGTCATCGCGCACGAACAGCGTGTGGTTGCCGTTGAAGGCATCCAGGAACAGGCGTTCGTAAGCGATGCGGCGGTGCAGGCCGGTCGGCACCGACAATTCCAGTTCCAGCGGATGCAGTTCCAGCGCGCCCCATTCCGGGCCGGCCAGGCTGCTCATCAGGCCCAGTTCGATGTTTTCCTGCGGCTGCAGCTGGAATACCAGGCGGTTCGGTGCGGCCTGCGCGCGCTGCGGGCGCTCGAACAGCCAGTGGGTGACCGGCTTCAGCGTGACCACCACGCGCGTGGTGCGCTCGGGCAGGCGCTTGCCGGTGACCAGATGGAACGGCACGCCGCTCCAGCGCCAGTTGTCGATGTGCGCGGTGACACCGGCGAAGGTTTCCACGTCGCTGCCTTCCGGCGGCTGGTAGGCCTGGGCCGGCTGGCCGTTGATGGTACCGGCGGTGTAGCGGCCACGGATGCTGTCACGCGCGGCGTGCTTGGCATCGAGCGGGCGCAGGGCGCGCAGCACCTTGACCTTCTCGTCGCGGATGCGGTCGGCTTCCAGCGAGGCCGGCGGCTCCATCGCCACCATGCACAGCAGCTGCAGGATGTGGCTCTGCACCATGTCGCGCAGGGCGCCGGAGCGGGCGTAGTAGGCGTCGCGGCCATCCACGCCTTCGCTCTCGGCCACCAGGATGTGCACCGATTCGATGTAGTTGCGGTTCCACACCGCTTCCAGCAGCGTGTTGCCGAAGCGCAGCGCGATCAGGTTCTGCACTGCGGCCTTGCCCAGGTAGTGGTCGAGGCGGAACACGCGGTCCTCGTCGATCCACTGGCCGATCGTGCTGATGATTTCCTCGGCGCTCTCGCTGTCGCTGCCGATCGGCTTCTCCAGCATCAGGCGTGCGGGTGCGGCGAGGGCGCCGCCCTTGGCCAGGCCTTCGCAGGTGGAGATGTACAGGCCCGGTGGGATGGCCAGGTAGCTGACGCACTTGCGGTGCACCAGGTCGGAAACTGCGGCGGCAACCGAGTCGACGTCGCGCAGGTCCACCGAACGGTAGTCGATGCGGCGCAGCAGGGCGCTGATGTCGTCCTGCGTGGCCATCGGCATGGCCTGCTGCAGGCGCGGCCGCAGGATGTCATGGAAGGCTTCAGTGTCATGCCCGGACAGGGCAAGTGCACGGATGCGGAAGTCCTCCGGCAGCAGGCCGTCGCCAAGCAGGCGAAGCAGCGAAGGGAACAGGTAGCGCTGGGCCAGATCACCTGTGGCACCGAACAGGAAGAGGGTGTCGTGCATCGCTCGAGTTTCAGATCCGGGTGACATCGTTGTCAATCGCTTCATGGCTGGGTTCGGGGGACATCCGCGCAACTGCCTGTCCGAGGCTCGTCAGGGGCGTTCTCCGGGGTAGCGGAAGACCGTTCCATTCGAAACCACTGCCTCGGCGGAACCTTCGTTCAACCGCCGACGCAGATCGGTGCGCACCGATCATCGGATAGTGCCACGTGAAAACGTTTACATGGCAGAATGGGCAACTGTATTCGATTGCAGTGCTCGCCGTCATGCGGCAGGCGCGCAATCATCACTGCCATCGGGAGGGCCGAGGCAGTCCCAAAAGACAGCCCGGCTTCGGGCGGACCGGATAGGTGATATGGCAAAAGTGCAGTTGCAGGGTGTGCGCAAGGTCTATGACAACGGCCAGGTCGCGGTGAAGGACGCCAGCTTCGAGGTCGCCGATGGCGAGCTGATGGTGCTGGTCGGACCGTCCGGCTGTGGCAAGTCGACCCTGCTGCGGATGGTGGCTGGCCTGGAGGAGATCAGTGGCGGCACGCTGACCATCGGTGATCGCGTGGTCAACGACGTGGCGCCGAAGGATCGCGACATCGCCATGGTGTTCCAGAGTTACGCGCTGTATCCGCACATGACCGTGGCCGAGAACCTGGCCTTCGGCCTGAAGCTGCGCGGGCATGACAAGGCGACCATCGACAAGCGCATCGCCGAAGCAGCGCAGACCCTGGGCCTGACCGAGATGATGGACAAGCTGCCCAAGGCGATGTCCGGTGGCCAGCGCCAGCGTGTTGCGCTGGGCCGTGCACTGGTGCGCGAGCCGGCGGTGTTCCTGCTGGACGAGCCGCTGTCCAACCTCGACGCCAAGCTGCGCCACAGCGTGCGCACCGAAATCGCGCAGCTGCACCGCAAGCTGGGCACCACCATGATCTACGTGACGCACGACCAGGTCGAAGCGATGACCCTGGGCCAGCGCATCGTGGTGCTGAAGGACGGCATCATCCAGCAGATCGATACGCCGATGGCGCTGTATGACCGCCCGGCCAATCTGTTCGTGGCCGGTTTCCTCGGCAGCCCGGCGATGAACGTGCTGCGTGGCACGCTGCAGGGCGATGCCGGTGGTGTGACCGTGGTCGACGGCGAATGGCGTGCACCGCTGGGCCAGGCCACGATCGATCCGGCGTGGCTGCAGAAGCCGATCGCGGTGGGCGTGCGCCCGGAGCACCTGCAACCGGCGGCCGCCGATGATGCGCATGCGTTCATCGCGCGCATCGAAGGCATCGAGCCGGTCGGCAACGAGATCTTCGTGAATCTGAGCAGTGGCCAGCACGCGCTGACCATGCGCGTGGCGCCGCAGTCGCTGCCGGCGGTGGGCGAGCAGATCCGCGTGGCGATCCACCCGCAGGGCCTGCACTTCTTCAACCCGGAAACCGGCGAGCGCCTGTAACGGGTAGTGCCGGCCGCTGGCCGGCAACCTCAACCAGGCATGGTTGCCGGCCAGCGGCCGGCACTACCATTCCTTCATCCACCGGATTCAGCGCGCCAATCCATCCAGCAGCGGCATGCGCTGCGCGATGGCATCACCGACCTGCAGATCAGCGTCGCTGGCTTCCAGCGGCAGCACCGCCAGTGCCAGGTCGCCGGCCACGCAGGCAATCGTGCCCAGCGCTGCGCCATCCTGCTGCACGCCATCGCCGGCCTGCGCCGGTGCCGCGGTATGCAGCAGCTGCACCGCGCGCTTGGCTTTGCCGAGGAAGTGGGTGCGGGCGACGATTTCCTGGCCGGGATAGCAGCCCTTCTTCACGCTGTAACCGTTCAGGCGGTCCAACCCCAGCTGCTGCGGGGTCCACACTTCGCGCTGGCTTTCTTGCAGCCGGGGCAGACCGTAGCGCAGGTCGGCCTGGCGCCAGGCCAGTGCGAAAGCGGCCTCATCGGCTTCACTGCCGGCGGCGAAGGCATCGGCGCTGCCAATGCGCAGGGTCCGCGGCAAGGCATCGCTGCCCAAGTCCAGCTCCCAGCCGTCACCTGCGGTCTGCGCAATCGCGGCGCCACTGGCGGCCTCGGGTGCGGTGAACGCGCCGGCCACCGCCAGATCGCTGCGCACCTGCACCTTCACCTTTCGGCGGAACACGAAGCGCTGCAGTTGCGACGCAATCGCATCGGCATCGCCGTCGGCCAGCACCAGCATCACGTGGTCGTCCGCCAGTCGAAGCAGCTGGAACACCGCCAGGGTGCGGCCCTTGGCGCTCAGCCAAGCGCTCCACTGCCAGTGCTGCAGGGGCAGGGCGGTGACATCGCTGCTGAACTGGGCGTGGGCAAAGACAGCCGCATCCGGGCCTTGCAGGCTCAGCAGCTGGTGGCCGGGCAGGCGCGGATATCCGACGAAAGCAGGGGGCAGGTTGTCAGGCACGTGAACGAGGTCTAAAATTTGTGCGTTGCGAGACCGAACATGATAGGCCAAACAACCCCCACTCCCGACGACGAATCTGAAGCCCCGCTGGTCCCCGCGGCACCCGTGCCCGTGGAACAGGAAAAAGCAGAGGAATTCGGCGGCCGCGGCGGACTTGATCCGGTGCGGTACGGCGATTGGGAGAAAAACGGACGCTGCATCGATTTCTGATCAGCATTGAGCCAACGCGGCCGCGTGCCGCCCAGCCGAGACAACGAGCCCAGCGAATGGCGACCAGACAACGCCCACTTTCCCCGCACCTTCAGGTGTATCGCTGGCAGATTCAGATGGCCACCTCGATCCTGCATCGAGCCACTGGCGTCTTTCTGTCTGTTGGTGCCCTCATCATCGCCGCCGGCCTGCTGGCCCTGATGATGGGGCCCGAGTCCTGGAACTGCTTCACCGGCCATGCCGGGGCCTGGTATGGCCGCGTGTTCCTGTTCGCGTGGACATGGTCGTTCGCCTATCACCTGTGCAATGGCATCCGCCATGTGGTGCAGGACTTCGCCATCGGCTTCAGCATCCCCGCCTTCATCCGCAGCAGCTGGCTGTCGGTCATCGGCAGCCTGGTGATCACCCTGCTGGTGTGGGCCTATGTGATGTTCGGAGGTGCCGCGTGAGCAAGTTCCGTACCCCGTTGAAGAGCGTGCGTGGCCTTGGCTCGGCCAAGACCGGCACCGAGCACTTCGTGCACCAGCGCCTGACCGCCGCCGCCCTGGTGGCGCTGGGCATCTGGTTCCTGGTCTTCGTGCTGAGCCTGCTGGGTTCGGACTACGCGACCGCCGCCGCCGCCGTGGCCAAGCCGTGGAACGCCGTGCCGCTGATCGGCCTGCTGATCGCCATGTTCTGGCACGCGCAGCTCGGCATGCAGGTCGTGCTGGAAGACTACATCCACGAATCGCTGCTGGCCCTGGTGCTGCAGACCGCGGTGAAGTTTGTCGCCGTGCTCGGCATGATCGTCAGTGTGTTTGCGGTGGGCCGCATCGCCCTCGGCGTTGCCTGAGCCCAGGCACCAACACAGGAATCCAGATTAGATGTCCGCTTACAAGATCACCGAACACAAGTACGACATGGTCGTGGTCGGCGCCGGCGGCGCCGGCCTGCGCGCCACGTTCGGCCTGGCCGCCAAGGGCCTGCAGACCGTGTGCCTGACCAAGGTCTTCCCGACCCGTTCGCACACCGTTGCCGCCCAGGGCGGTATCTCGGCC
This sequence comes from Stenotrophomonas sp. WED208, assembly GCF_040984485.1. Classification (NCBI taxonomy): domain Bacteria; kingdom Pseudomonadati; phylum Pseudomonadota; class Gammaproteobacteria; order Lysobacterales; family Lysobacteraceae; genus Stenotrophomonas; species Stenotrophomonas sp. WED208. The sequence continues at coordinate 2,881,016 of NZ_JAZARB010000001.1, read as the reverse complement.
GCACTCGCCAACATGGGCGAGGACGACTGGCGCTACCACTTCTTCGACACCATCAAGGGGTCGGACTGGCTGGGCGACCAGGACGCCATCGAATACATGTGCCGTGAGGCCATCCCGGCCATCATCGAGCTCGAGCACTACGGCGTGCCGTTCTCGCGCACCGCCGAAGGCAAGATCTACCAGCGTCCGTTCGGTGGCATGACCACCAAGTACGGCGAAGGCCCGGCGGCGCAGCGTACCTGCGCGGCGGCCGATCGTACCGGCCACGCGATGCTGCACACGCTGTACCAGCAGTCGCTGAAGCACGACGCGCGCTTCATGATCGAGTACTTCGCACTCGACCTGATCTTCGATGACGAAGGCGCCTGCCGCGGCGTGCTGGCCCTGGACATGTCCGACGGCACCCTGCACCTGTTCCGCGCCCAGGGCGTGGTGCTGGCCACCGGCGGTTACGGCCGTGCCTACTTCAGCGCCACCTCGGCGCACACCTGCACCGGTGACGGTGGCGGCCTGGCCATGCGTGCCGGCATCGCCATGCAGGACATGGAGTTCGTGCAGTTCCATCCGACCGGCATCTACGGTGCCGGCTGCCTGATCACCGAGGGTGTCCGCGGTGAAGGTGGCATCCTGCGCAACAGCAGCGGCGAGCGCTTCATGGAGCGCTACGCACCGCACTACAAGGACCTGGCCTCGCGCGACGTGGTCAGCCGTTCGATGACCATCGAGATCCGCGAAGGCCGCGGCGTCGGCGAGCACAAGGACCACATCCTGCTCGACCTGACCCACCTCGGCCCGGGCGTGATCGACGAGAAGCTGCCGGGCATCGCAGAAAGCGCCCGCATCTTCGCCGGCGTCGACGTGCACAAGCAGCCGATCCCGGTCATCCCGACCGTGCACTACAACATGGGTGGCATTCCGACCAACTATCACGGCGAAGTCGTGCGCAAGGTCGGCGACAACCCGGATGCCGTGGTGCCGGGCCTGTACGCCATCGGTGAAGCCGCCTGCGTGTCCGTGCACGGCGCCAACCGCCTGGGCTCGAACTCGCTGCTGGATCTGGTGGTGTTCGGTCGTGCGGTGGCCAACCGCTGCGCCGAGACCATCAAGCCGGGCGCTTCGCACAAGCCGCTGCCGGCCGATGCCTGCGACAAGGCGCTGGGCCTGCTGGACAAGCTGCGCCACGCCAACGGCGATACCCCGACCTCGGTCATCCGCGATCGCATGCAGCGCACCATGCAGGCCGACGCGGCGGTCTTCCGCACCAGCCAGACGCTGAAGGAAGGCTGCGAGAAGATGGACAAGATCTTCGACTCGTTCCAGGACGTGAAGGTCTCCGACCGTTCGCTGGTCTGGAACTCGGACCTGATCGAGACCTACGAGCTGAACAACCTGCTGCTCAACGCGGTGGCGACGATCAACTCGGCCGAACAGCGCAAGGAAAGCCGCGGCGCGCATGCGCACGAGGACTATCCGGACCGCGACGACGTCAACTGGCAGAAGCACACCCTGGTCAGCGTCGACGAGAAGGGCAAGTGCAGCTTCGACTACCGTCCGGTGCACATGTACACGTTGACCGATGACGTGTCCGTGGTGCCGCCGAAGCCGCGCGTGTACTGATCCGCCCCCGCCTACCATGCAATCCGCGCCCACGGGCGCGGGCCGCCTGAGCCAACGAGAGCAGCCATGGCCGAGTTTTCACTCCCCAAGAATTCCAAGATCACGAAGGGCAAGCACTTCCCCGTCAAGAACGGCGGCAAGAACGTGCGCACCTTCAAGATCTACCGCTGGAGTCCGGACGACGACAGCAACCCGCGCACCGATACCTATGAAGTCGATCTGGACGCCTGTGGCCCGATGGTCCTGGACGCCCTGATCAAGATCAAGAACGAGATCGACCCGACCCTGACCTTCCGCCGCTCCTGCCGCGAAGGTATCTGCGGTTCGTGCGCGATGAACATCGACGGCACCAACACCCTGGCCTGCACCCGAGCCATCTCGGACTGCGGCAAGAAGGAAGTGCCGATCTACCCGCTGCCGCACATGAACGTGGTCAAGGATCTGGTTCCGGACCTGACCCACTTCTACGCGCAGTACGCGTCGATCAAGCCGTGGATCCGCACCCAGACCCCGGCACCGCCGGACCGTGAGCGCCTGCAGTCGCCGGAAGACCGCAAGAAGCTGGACGGCCTGTACGAGTGCATCCTGTGCGCCTGCTGCTCGACCAGCTGCCCGAGCTACTGGTGGAACGGCGAGCGTTACCTTGGCCCGGCGATCCTGCTGCAGGCCTACCGCTGGATCATCGACTCGCGTGATGAGGACACCGGTGCGCGCCTGGACGATCTGGAAGATCCGTTCAAGCTGTACCGCTGCCACACCATCATGAACTGCGCCCGGACCTGCCCGAAGGGCCTGAACCCGGCGCTGGCGATCGCCGAGATCAAGAAGCTGATGATGGAACGCCGCGCCTGATCAGGCCCGGCTGTACCCGGTAGAGCCACGCCACGCGTGGCTTTGCCACCCCAGCAGAGCCACGCCATGCGTGGCTTTGCTGTATCTGGAGAAACACGATGGAAGAAGATGTTCTGCTGAAGAAGCTGCGCTGGCGCTGCCGCCGCGGCATGCGTGAGCTGGATCAGCTGTTCGGCCGTTACCTGGACCACGAGTGGAGCACTGCGCCGACCGAAGAGCGCGAGGTTTTCCTGTTCCTGCTCGACTGCGAGGACGATAAGTTGTGGCGCTGGTTCATGGGCTACGAGGCCTGCCCGCATGCGCACGCGATCCCCCTCATGCAGAAGATCCTCGCCCTCAAGCCTTGAGTGGCGCCCCTCGCGGTTGCAGGCCGCCTCCCAGTTGGCGGTGCTGCTGGCTGCGCCCTGGCTGCTGCGTGCATCGGATCTGCCTTCACGGCTGCTGATGCCCGCGGTGGTGCTGGCCTGGGTCATCGGGTTGGCCGAACTGGCCTGGCGCCAGCGCAGGCCACGCGTGCAGGTGCTTCTGCCGGCACCGCCCGAGCCGCTGCAGGTGGCCGGGCAGGACGCCGATGCACCCCAGCTGGTCGTGCGTGGCCCATGGCTGTTGTTGCTCTGGCGTGAGGATCGGCGCCGCCGGCGTCTGCTGTTCTGGCCGGATGTGCTCGATTCCGGGCAGCGACGTGAACTGCGACTGGCCGTGGCCGCACGTGGCGTTTCCCGTAGGCCCCGGTCGATGGCACCATAAGCTGAATTGACCGGCGTGCCTGCATGTTCAAACCCATTCCCGTGGCCATTGGCCTGCGCTACCTGCGCGCCAAGCGCCGCAACGGCTTCATCTCCTTCATCTCGATGGCATCGATCCTGGGCATCGCGCTCGGCGTCACGGTGCTGATCACCACCCTGGCGGTGATGAGCGGTTTCCAGAAGGAAATCCGCAGCCGCCTGCTGCAGATGACCGCGCACACCACCATCAGCCGCGACGGCGAGCCGATGCCGGACTGGATGCGCGTGGTCGACATCGCCCGCAAGGACCCGCGTGTGGCGGGTGCCGCGCCGTACATCGAGATCCAGTCGATGATCAGCGGCCCGCGCGTGCAGGGCGCAATCATCCAGGGCATCGATCCGGCGCTGGAGCCGAAGGTGTCGGTGATCGACAAGAAGGTCACCAAGGGCAGCTATGACAGCCTCACGCCGGGCAGCTTCAACCTGCTGCTGGGCAAGGAGCTGGCGATCTGGCTGGGCGTCGATGTCGGCGACCAGGTGCTGGTGACCTTCGCCGAAGTGCAGGGCACGCCTGCCGGTGCGGTGCCACGAATGAAACGCTTCACTGTCAGCGGCATCTTCGAGGCCGGCTACAACGAGGTCGATCGCGGCGTTGGCTTTGCCAACATGCAGGACCTGGAGCGCGTGCTGCGCAGCGACGGCGCCACCGGCGTGCGGCTGAAGCTGCACGACATGGACCGCTCGCTGGAAGTGGGCGTGGACCTGGCGCAGAGCCTTGGCGGCGCGTACCGGGTGAGTGACTGGACCCAGCAGAACGCCAACCTCTACCACTCGCTGCGCATGGAGAAGGTGGTGATGGGCATCCTGCTGTCGCTGATCATCGCCATGGGCGCGTTCAACCTGGTGTCCTCGCAGGTGATGCTGGTCACCGACAAGCAGGCCGACATCGCCATCCTGCGCACGCTGGGCTTGACCCCGGGCGGGGTGATGCAGGTGTTCATGGTGCAGGGCTCGCTGATCGGCATCTTCGGCACGCTGGCCGGCCTGATCGGCGGCATCACCCTGACCCTCAACCTGGAACGCATCCTCGGCGCCATCGAAAGCGTGTTCAGCGTCAAGCTGCTGCCGGAGGACGTCTACTACATCACCGGCCTGCCGACCGACATGCAGACCGGCGACGTGGTGGCGATCACCGTGGTCGCGCTGCTGATGAGCTTCCTGGCCACCCTGTATCCCGCCTGGCGGGCAGCACGCACCCAGCCGGCGGAGGCCCTGCGTTATGAATAAGGTCTTCAACCGCGGCGATGAAGTGATCCGTGCCGAAGCACTGGGCAAGACCTACGCCGAAGGACGCATGCAGACCCCGGTGTTCGATGGCCTGGACCTGACCGTGACCGCCGGCGAAACGGTGGCGATCATCGGTGCTTCCGGTGCCGGCAAGAGCACGCTGCTGCACCTGCTGGGTGGCCTGGACATTCCGACCGCGGGTGAGGTTTACGTGACCGGCCAGCGCATGTCAGCGCTGTCGGACACCGCGCGTGGCCTGCTGCGCAACCAGGCGCTGGGCTTCGTCTACCAGTTCCACCACCTGTTGCCTGAGTTCACCGCGCTGGAAAACGTGATGATGCCGGTGCTGCTGGCCGGCACCGCCGTGGCCGAAGCGAGCAGCCGGGCCACCACGCTGCTGGAAGCGGTTGGCCTCGGCCATCGCCTGGACCACAAGCCGGGCGAGCTGTCCGGCGGCGAACGCCAACGTGCCGCGGTGGCACGTGCGCTGGTCAATCATCCGGCCTGCGTGCTCGGCGACGAGCCGACCGGCAACCTGGATGACCGCACCGCGGGCACTGTGTTCGAGCTGATGCTGGAACTCAACCGTGCGCGTCATACCAGCCTGGTGCTGGTCACCCACGACCGCAGCCTGGCGCGGCGCCTGGACCGGGTGCTGGAGCTGCGCGAAGGGCGCCTGCACGCATTGGCCCACGCCGACGTCTGAGGCGCTGGGCCCGCTTTGGTAGAAGCCGACCTTGGTCGGCTGCTCTTGCAGGGCAAGCGCCAACCAAGGTTGGCGACTACCGGAATCCCGAGCCTTGGGCCTGCTTGGGGTGACCGCCGACCGGCTGCTGAATGGGGTACTGGCTTTCGCGCCGGCGTTGTCTGCGCAGGCGCATGATGGCGACAGTTCCCCGAGGAGATCGCCATGAAGACCCCGATCCTGATGGCCGGACTCTGCCTGGCGCTGGCCGCCTGCGCGACCACTGGCCGGCTCAGCTCTGCCGAGAAGCTTGACCTGTACCGCGCCCATGCCGGCGCGCCGCAGAACGACATGCAGTTCTTCGGCAGCCTCAATGGCTGGACCGAACTGGGTGACAGCGCACTGGCGGTGTGGACGCGTCCCAGCGAGGCCTATCTGCTGGAGCTGAGAGGCCCCTGCCAGGACCTGCCGTATGCCACCGCCATCGGCCTGACCAGCCAGATGAACCGTGTTTCGGCGCGTTTCGACAAGGTGCTGGTGCGCGACCCCACCGGCGGCCCGCGCATGCCGTGCTTCATCGACAGCATCCGCAAGCTGGACGTGAAGGCGCTACGCGCCTCCGAGCAGGAGCTGCGCCAGGCGCAGGTGCAGGAGCGCGAGGAAAGCACGAAGTAGCGTGGTAGTGCCGGCGGCTGGCCGGCATTACCTGTGTGTCAGGCTTCCGGGGTGAAGCCGGCTGGCTTTTCCGCGTCCTTCTCGAACAGGAACTTGACCAGTTCGCCTTCAAGGAACGCGCGATGCTCCGGCGTGCGCGGCGACAGGCGGTTCTCGTTGATCAGCATGGTCTGGTGCGCCAGCCACGCAGCCCAGGCCTGCTTGCCGATGTTGTTGAAGATGCGCTGGCCCAGTTCGCCGGGGTAGGGCACGAAGTCCAGGCCCTCGGCATCGCGTTGTTCGTACTGGCAGAAGACGGTTCGGGACATGGCACTCACTCGTGGTTGCGGGATTTCTTGGAGATTCGTTTCGGCGCCTTGATGGTGGCGCCGTCGAGCAGCTTGCGGATCGGTGCCGGCAGGCCCAGCGTGGGCAGCTCGTCGGCGGCAACCCAGCGCAGCGTGGGTTCTTCCACGCGCAGGCCGTGCACCTGCCGCGACAGTACCTGCAGATGCAGCCTGTAGTGGCTGAAGGTGTGCTGCAGTATTGGCAGCTCTTCGGCCTCTTCCAGCGAGCCGTCGACGTGCACGTCGAACCAGTCCTGCAGCACGCTGCCGGCATCGGCCTGCGGCAGCGTCCACAGCTGCGCCCAGATGCCGGTGTCCGGCCGCTTCTGCAGCAGCACGCGCTGCTGGGGGTCGCGCAGCAGCAGGGCCACCGCTTCCCGTTCGGGCAGGGTCTTGCTGGGCTTGGGTGTCGGCAGTTCGGTGGTGCGGCCTTCGCGGCGCGCCACGCAGTCGTCCTGCAGCGGGCAGATCACGCAGGCGGGTCTGGCACGGCTGCACACCGTCGCGCCCAGGTCCATCTGCGCCTGGGTGTAGTCAGCCATGCGCCCATTCGGCACCTGCGCCACGTGCGCCTCGGCGATCGCCCACAGCTGCTTCTCGATGGCCGGCAGCCCGGGGAAACCCTCGATGCCGTGGTAACGGCTGAGCACCCGCTTGACGTTGCCATCGAGGATCGCGAACGGGTCGTTCCAAGCCTGGCTGAGGATCGCACCGGCGGTGCTGCGGCCGATGCCGGGCAGGGCATGCAATGCATCGAAATCACGCGGCAGGTCGCCGTCGTGCAGTTCCACGCAGCGCTTCGCAGCGGCATGCAGGTTGCGTGCGCGGGCGTAGTAGCCGAGCCCGGCCCACTGCGCCATCACCGCGTCGTTGCTGGCGGCGGCGAGGTCGGGCAGGGTCGGGAAGTGCTGCAGGAACCGCTGGAAATACGGGATGACCGTACTCACCTGGGTCTGCTGCAGCATGATTTCCGACAGCCAGACCCGATAGGGGCTGCGCGGGTGCTGCCAGGGCAGGTCGTGGCGGCCGTGGTCGTCGAACCAGTGCAGCAGGCGGGCGACGAAACCGTCTTCCCGGGCAGTCTTGGCGCTGGCGTGCGGCTGGCGGGGCATTGGTGTTCCAGAGAGGCAGCCACCCGTGGGGTGGCTCTACTGGATTGCAGTAGAGCCACGCCATGCGTGGCTGCACGGTGTATCAGGCGCCCAGCGCTTCGGGCAGCAGGGCGTCGACGAAAGCTTCCGGGTCGAACACGCGCAGGTCTTCCGGGCGCTCGCCGATACCGGCGAAACGGATCGGAATGCCGAACTCGCGGGCCAGTGCGAACACCACGCCGCCCTTGGCGGTGCCGTCCAGCTTGGTCACCACCAGGCCGGTCACGTTCACTGCGGCATTGAACTGGCGCAGCTGCGACAGCGCATTCTGGCCAGTGGTGCCGTCGATCACCATCAGCACTTCGTGCGGGGCGGTGGGGTCGATCTTGCCGAGCACGCGGCGGATCTTGCCCAGTTCGTTCATCAGGCCGGATTGGGTGTGCAGGCGGCCGGCGGTATCGGCGATCAGCACCGAGGTGCCACGGGCCTTGCCGGCCTGGAGCGCGTCGAATGCCACCGAAGCGGCATCGGCGTTCTGCCCCTGCGCGACCACGGCCACGCCGTTGCGCTCGCCCCAGGCCTGCAGCTGGGCCACGGCGGCGGCGCGGAAGGTGTCGCCGGCGGCCAGCATCAGGCTGTGGCCATCGTCCTTGAAGCGCTTGGCCAGCTTGCCGATGGTGGTGGTCTTGCCGACGCCGTTGACGCCGACGGTGAGCACCACGAAGGGCTTGGCGTTGCGGTCGATCACCAGCGGCTTGGCCACCGGCTGCAGGATTGCGATCAGCTCGGCGCGCAGCGCGGCCAGCAGCGCATTGGCGTCGGCGAACTCGCGCGATTTCATGCGCTTGCGCAGGCCCTCGACCAGATCGGTGGTGGCACCCACGCCGACGTCGGCGGTGATCAGTGCGGTTTCCAGCTCGTCCAGCAGGTCGTCGTCAAGCTTGGGGTTGCGCGAGAACAGGCCACCGAAGCTGCGCGCGATGACGCTGTTGCGCAGGCGTTCGCGCCAGCCGGGCTTGCCGGCAGGCGCCGGAACGGCGTCGACCGAGGCGGCGGCAGGCAGGTCGTCGGAGACCGGCGCCGGGGTCGGTGCAGGAGCGGGTTCCGGCAGCGGGGCAGGCACCGGCTCGGTGGTTGGGGCAGCGACAGGGGCGACGTCGATCTGCGTGATCGGGGCCGGGGCCGGGGCAATGGGGGCCGGGACGGCCGGGACCACCGGAGCGGGAGCCACCGGGGTGGGTTCGACCATTACCGGGGCGACCGCTGCCGCGGGCGGCTCAGCGGGGGCAGGTGCGGCCGGCGCAGCTACCGGCGCGGGTTCCTTGTCCTCGACCGGCGCGGCCGACGGGAATGCCGCCGCCAGCTCTTCAGCCGAGTAGTGCTGGGTCTTTGGAGCCTCCGTTGCGGGGGCATCCTGGGGCTTCTTGCGGCGGAAAAAACTGAGCATTGGCAAAAGGCGCTGAAATCAGAGGGATATGCTACCACTCGGGCCTGTCGGGCCGATGTGGACTCAAGGTCGCGGCCCACCGGCCGTTAACCGGTCCGAAGGGCTGCGCGAGGCGGCCCGGAGACCGCCATGAACAACGTGATGGGATTCGCCCTCAGCGGGATGCGTGCGGCCCAGCAGGGCGTGCAGGTGGCCGCGCACAACGTGGCCAACCTGGCGACCCCGGATGCCCAGCACCTGCAGTTGCAGCGCAATGCCACCGAGCAGGGTGGGGTGCAGGCTTCGGTGACGTCCACCGGCGCCGATGCCGGCGCGCCGCTGGGTGATCTGCTGGCCGCAAAAGCCGAGGTCGTGGCCTTCGCCGCCAATGCCGCGGTGATCCGCCGCCAGGACCAGATGTTGGGTTCGCTGCTGGATCGCGAGGTCTGAGCCGCCCGGCTTTGGTGGGTGTCAACCTTGGTTGACACGCTCGCCCCCTGGTAGGTGCCAACCTTGGTTGGCACGCTTTTGGGGCGCCAACCAAGGTTGGCCTCTACCCGGGCAGCAGTGCCAACCAAGGTTGGCACCTACCAGAGCATCGCCAAGCGCTGCCCGGCACCCGATCTGTCGATCAGACCGACAGCTCCAGCAGCAGCTTGTTCAGGCGCGCCACGTAGGCACCCGGATCCTTCAGGCTGTCACCGGCGGCCAACGCAGCTTGGTCGAACAGCACCCGGCCGAGGTCGTCGAAACGCGCGCCATCGGCTTCGGCATCGAGCTTGGCGATCAGCGGGTGGCCCGGGTTGATCTCCAGCACCGGCTTGCTGTCCGGCACCTTCTGCCCGCTGGCTTCCAGGATCTGGCGCATCTGCAGGCCCAGGTCCTGTTCGCCGATGGCCAGCACCGCCGGCGAATCGGTCAGGCGGTGCGAGACGCGCACTTCGGCCACGTCGTCGCCCAGCACCGTCTTCAGGCGCTCGACCAAGCCCTGCTTGTCCTTGGCCGCCGCTTCCTGCTCCTGCTTGTCCGCCTCGCTTTCCAGCGCGCCCAGGTCGAGGTCGCCACGGGCGATGTCGACGAAGCCCTTGCCATCGAAATCGGTCAGGTAGCCCATCAGCCACTCGTCGATGCGGTCGGTCAGCAGCAGCACTTCCACGCCCTTCTTGCGGAACACTTCCAGGTGCGGGCTGTTGCGCACCTGGCTGTAGCTCTCGCCGGTCAGGTAGTAGATCTTGTCCTGGCCTTCGGTCATGCGGCCGAGGTAGTCGGCCAGCGACACGGTCTGCGCATCGCCGTCGCCACGGGTGGAGGCGAAGCGCAGCAGGCCGGCCACCTTCTCGCGGTTGTTGTAGTCCTCGGCCGGGCCTTCCTTCAGTACCTGGCCGAATTCCTTCCAGAACGTGGCGTACTGCTCCGGCTTGTCGGTGGCCAGCTTCTCCAGCATGTCCAGCGAGCGCTTGGTCAGCGCCGCCTTCATCGAATCGATGACCGGGCCGGACTGCAGGATCTCGCGCGAGACGTTCAGCGACAGGTCGTTGGAATCGACCACGCCCTTGATGAAGCGCAGGTACAGCGGCAGGAACTGCTCGGCCTGGTCCATCACGAACACGCGCTGCACGTACAGCTTCAGGCCCTTGGGCGCATCGCGGTGGTACAGGTCGAACGGTGCGCGGCCCGGCACGTACAGCAGCGAGGTGTACTCCAGCTTGCCCTCGACCTTGTTGTGGCTCCAGGCCAGCGGATCGCTGTGGTCGTGCGCCACGTGCTTGTAGAACTCGGTGTACTCGGCGTCGCTGATCTCGGTGCGCGGGCGGGTCCACAGCGCGCTGGCGCGGTTGACGGTCTCCCACTCACCGGCGGCGCCTTCTTCGCCCTCCTTCGGCATCTGGATCGGCAGGCCGATGTGGTCCGAGTACTTCTTGAGGATGCTGCGCAGGCGCCAGCCATCGGCGAAGTCGTGCTCGCCGTCCTTCAGGTGCAGCACGATGCGGGTGCCGCGCTCGGCCTTGTCGACGGTGGCGACGTCGAAATCGCCTTCGCCGCGCGAGGTCCAGCGCACGCCTTCGCCTGCAGCCAGGCCGGCGCGGCGCGAGGTCACTTCCACTTCGTCGGCGACGATGAAGGCGCTGTAGAAGCCGACGCCGAACTGGCCGATCAGCTGCGAATCCTTCTTCTGGTCGCCGGACAGCTGGCGCAGGAAGTCGCCGGTGCCGGACTTTGCAATCGTGCCGAGGTGGGCGATGGCTTCGGCGCGGCTCATGCCGATGCCGTTGTCTTCGATGGTGATGGTGTGGGCGGTGGGGTCGAAGCTGACGCGCACGCGCAGTTCGCTGTCGCCTTCCAGCAGGGCGGGCTGGGTCAGGGCCTCGAAACGCAGCTTGTCGGCGGCATCGGCGGCGTTGGAGACCAGCTCGCGCAGGAAGATTTCCTTGTTGGAATACAGCGAGTGGATCATCAGCTGCAGCAGCTGCTTGACTTCGGTCTGGAAGCCAAGGGTTTCGGTCTGGGTGGTCTCGGTCATCGATAAGGCTCCGTGTGCAATGCCGCGCCAGCGCGTGCGGCCTCGCCAAGGGGTATGGCTGATTGTCCCGAAATCAAGGGGTTGTTCTGGCAGGGCTGCGCCCTGCACCCGCAGAAGCCACAGCAACGGCCGAAGCAACAGCAACAGCGGGCATTCCGTGGGATGGCGGGGCGGTGTGGGTTGGCAGGACACGCCGTAAACCCGTCCATGGGGGCTCGATGGCGCCATCCATGGCGCCAACGGTCCTGCCAACCCACACCGCCCCGCCTTCGACAGGTTCACTCGGCTGTTGGTAGGTGTCGACCTTGGTCGACACCTCTGTCAGATATCCAAATAAATCTGGGGTCAGATCCGTTTTCCGCAGGAAAACGGATCTGACCCCAAGATGACGTTCCGACAGCTCGCAGGAAACTGTCGAAGGCGGGGTGGGTCCGGTTGAGGGGGCGTGAGCCGCATGGATGCGGCGACCGAGCTTACATGGACGTACTTGCAGCGCCCCCCTCGACCGGACCCACCCCGCCATCCCAAGGAATGCCCGCTGTTGCTGTTGCTTCGGCCGTTGCCGTGGCTTCGACGGGTGCCGGGCAAAGCCCGGCCGAACTACAATCCCGCTCATGCTGAAATTCTCGAATACCTCCCGCCGGGGGCGCCGATGAGCGGCCGTGGGGGCAATGACGGCCAGGTCCGCATCATCGGCGGGCGCTGGCGCAATACCCGCCTGCCGGTGCCGACCCTGCCGGGCCTGCGGCCCAGCAGCGACCGCGTACGCGAAACCCTGTTCAACTGGCTGATGCCCAGGCTCGGCGGGGCCCGGGTGCTGGATCTGTTCGCCGGAAGCGGCGCGCTGGGCCTGGAGGCGGTCTCGCGTGGTGCCGCCCACGCCACCCTGGTCGAGCGCGATGCCCAGCTGGGGCGTAATCTGACCGCCGCGGTGACCAAGTTGCAGGCCAGCGACCAGATCAGCGTCGTGCAGGCCGATGCCCTGCGCTGGCTGCAGGGCGCGCCCGCGCAGCAGGCCGATCTGGTCTTCATCGACCCACCGTTCGCCGATGGCCTGTGGCAGGACGTGCTGGCCCAGCTGCCCCGGCACCTGGCCGCCGATGCCTGGCTGTACCTGGAATCGCCGGCCGGCCACGTGCCGGTGCTGCCGCCGGACTGGCTGCTGCACCGCGAGGGCGGCACCCGCGAGGTGCGCTTTGCCCTGTACCGCCGCGCCACTGCTACACTTTGACCTCATCTGAACATCTGCATCCGCCCATGACCGTGGCCAACCGCCGCATCGCCGTCTATCCCGGCACGTTCGACCCGATCACCAACGGTCACATCGACCTGGTGAGCCGCGCCGCGCCGTTGTTCGAAAAGGTCGTGGTCGGCGTGGCGCAGAGCCCGTCCAAGGGCCCGGCGCTGCCGCTGGAGCAGCGCGTGCAGCTGGCGCGTGGCGCGCTGGCCCACCACGGCAATGTCGAGGTCATCGGCTTCGATACCCTGCTGGCCCATTTCGTACGCTCGGTCCAGGGCGGGGTACTGCTGCGCGGCCTGCGCGCGGTGTCCGACTTCGAGTACGAGTTCCAGATGGCCAGCATGAACCGCCACCTGATCCCCGAGGTCGAGACCCTGTTCCTGACCCCGGCCGAGCAGCACAGCTTCATTTCGTCCTCGCTTGTCCGCGAGATCGCACGCCTGGGCGGCGACGTGTCCGGTTTTGTGCCGGCCGCGGTGCTCGAAGCCCTGCGCAAGGTCCGCGAAGCGAAGTCGGCACAGTCGTAAGCCCCGCTGTACCCGCACCCCATTACGTACAACACCACGCACCATTCCGGGAGGAAACCCATGAACACCACCATGCGCGCGATGCTGATCGCTTCGTTGGCCCTGGCCTTCACCGCCTGCAAGAAGGAAGAGGCCGCTCCGGTCGACGAGGCCAAGCAGGCCCTGGTCGCTCCGTCCAAGGACGACGATGCAGGCTGGAAGAAGTACCTGCAGGAAGTGGCGATCCAGAACATGGGCAACATCACCAACAGCCCGTTCCTGTACTACCTCTCGCCGGAATCGGATCCGGACTTCCAGGCCAAGTACGAGCGCCAGACCGAGAGCGCGACCCAGGCCGTGGCCCGTGGCGTGCAGCCGGGCAACATGCTGGCCTTCGGTTCGTCGGCCTCGGGCAAGATGGCTGACATGATCCAGGCCGTGTTCAAGGACGTGTCGCCGGATTCGATGAAGGGCGTGCGCGTCGTCTTCATCGGCCAGTCGGCCGACAACGCCCGTGTGCAGGCTGCGATCCAGCCGACCGGTGCCGAGTACATTTTCGTCGAAGCCAAGTAATACCGAGCCATGGCGGCCATGCTGCGGCATGGCCCGGGCGGCGTCCTGCAAGGGCGCCGCTGATGACCTGACCGGCCCGCGCGCCCGCGCTGGCCGGTCCTTTGTCCCAGGGCGCGGGCGAGGAGTATCGCCGTGTCGCTGAAAATCAACGAGCTCTGCGTCAACTGCGACGTATGCGAGCCGGCCTGCCCGAACCAGGCCATTGCGATGGGTGAAACCATCTACGTGATCGACCCTGCGCGCTGCACCGAATGCGTGGGTCATTTCGACGAGCCACAGTGCGTGGTCGTCTGCCCGGTCGAGTGCATCGACCCGGACCCGGAGATCGTGGAAACGGAAGACCAGCTGCTGGCCAAGCTGCGCCAGCTGCAGCACGATCACCCCGAACTCTATGCGGAGCCACCATCCGAATGAAGACGTTGATCGTCCGCCGCCTGTTGCTGCTCGGCCTGCTGCTGAGTCCAATTGCCTGGGCCGACAGCCCGGCCCGTGCCGAGCGCCCCGATGGCGCGGCCATTGCCAGCGGCCACGCGCTGGCCACCCAGGCCGGCATCGATATCCTGGCGCAGGGCGGCAACGCCTTCGACGCCGCGGTGGCGGTATCGTCCACGCTGGCGGTGGTCGAGCCGATCAGTTCCGGCCTGGGCGGTGGCGGCTTCTTCCTGCTGCATGATGCGGCCACCGGCAAGGACGTGATGCTGGACGCGCGCGAGACCGCGCCGGCTGCAGCAACCCCGCAGGCCTTCCTCGACAAGCAGGGCAACCTCGACCGTGACCGCTCGGTCAACGGCGCGTGGTCGGCTGGCATTCCGGGCCTGCCCGCAGCTCTGGTCGAACTGTCGGCCAAGCATGGCAAGCTGCCGCTGTCGGCGTCGCTGCAGCCGGCGATCCGCATCGCGCGCGAAGGTTTCCCGGTGTACGACCGCATGGCCAAGGGCTATGCCTCTCGCCGAGAGGTGATGGAGCGCTATCCCGGCACGCGCGAGGTCTACCTGCGCAATGGCAAGCCGATCGCCACCGGCGACCTGTTCAAGCAGCCGGAGCTGGCACAGACGCTGGAGCGCTTGGCCGCGGGTGGCTTCGATGGCTTCTACAAGGGCCAGACCGGAAAGCTGTTGCTGGCCGGCGTGAAGCAGGCCGGCGGCAAGTGGACCGCCGAAGAGCTGGCCGGCTACCGCGTGAAGCAGCGTGAACCGATCGTGTTCAACTACAACGGCTGGAAGATCACCACCGCACCGCCGCCGTCGTCCGGTGGCATCGCGCTGGCCAGCATGCTGCAGATCCTGGAAGGCTGGGATATCAGGAAGATGGACCCGGCGCACCGCACCCATCTGGTGGTGGAATCGATGCGCCGCGCCTACCGTGACCGCACCTTCTTCCTTGGCGATCCGGACTTCGTGCAGATCCCGCAGAAGGTGCTGACCAGCAAGGACTATGCACAGGGCCTGCGGGCGACCATCCATCCGGAGAAGGCCACGCCCAGCGACCTGCTGTCGGGCAACCCGACGCCGCTGGAAGACGACGAGACCACGCACTTCTCGATCATCGATCGCGACGGCAACCGCGTCGGCGCCACCCAGACCGTCAACCTGCTGTACGGCTCGGGGCTGATTCCCAAGGGCACCGGCGTGCTGCTGAACAATGAGATGGACGACTTCGCGCTGAAGCCGGGTACGCCCAATGCGTTCGGCGTGATGGGCTATGAAGCCAATGCGCCGAAGGCGGGCAAGCGCATGCTCAGCTCGATGACGCCGACCTTCATGGAGAACGCCGACAAGGTGGTGGTGCTGGGCACCCCGGGTGGCAGCCGCATCATCACCATGGTGCTGCTGGGCATCCTCGGCTACGACGACGGCCTGGATGCGCAGCAGGTTGCCGCGCTGCCGCGCTACCACCACCAGTGGCTGCCGGACCTGATCGAAGCCGAGGACGATGCGTTCGACGCGGCGACGGTGAAGCAGCTGCAGGCGATGGGTCACAAGATCGACCTGCCCGGCGATGTCGCCGCAGGCGGCCGTGGGTCCAGTCACGTGTGGGGCAACCTGCAGACCGTGGAATGGGACCGCAAGACGAACACGCTGTTCGGCGGCAGCGATCCCCGGAACCCGGTGGGCAGCGCCCAGGTCGTACCAGCACGCTGATACGGTAGCGTCGGCCGCTGGCCGGCAATCTGGCAGATCCCTGAAACCCCGCCTTTGCCGGCGGGGTTTTCAGTTTCCTTTCTAGCGATTATTTAACGAGCCGGCGCCGATAATCGACACATGAAACTCTGGTCTATTCGTGGAAACTCGCAGCGCCTTGATGGCGGCGCGATGTTCGGCAACGCGCCGCGTGCGTTGTGGGAAAAATGGGCGGCACCTGACGAGCTCAATCGCATCGAGCTGGCCTGCCGTGCGCTGCTTGCCAGCCCGCTGGAAGGCAAGACGGTGCTGTTTGAAACCGGCATCGGTGCATTCTTCGATCCGCGCATGCGCGAGCGCTACGGCGTGCAGGAAAGCCAGCACGTGCTGATCGATTCGCTGCGCGAAGCCGGCTTCGAGCATGAAGACATTGACGTGGTGGTACTCAGCCACCTGCACTTCGATCATGCCGGTGGACTGCTGGCGGCGTGGAGCGAAGGACGCGAGCCGGAACTGCTGTTCCCCAATGCGACCTATGTGGTTGGTGCACAGCACTGGCAGCGCGCTCTGCAGCCGCACCCGCGCGATCGGGCCAGCTTCATTCCGGAGCTGCCTGGGCTGCTACAGGCCAGTGGCCGTCTGGAAGTGGTGGACGGGGAGTACTCGAAGGCGCTCGGCCGCAGCGTGCGCTTCAGCTACAGCGACGGGCATACGCCTGGGTTGATGCTGGCCGAGATCGTCGGTCACGCGCATGCCGGCGAGGGTGCGCACGGTGGCGTGGTGTTCTGTGCCGATCTGATTCCCGGGCGTTCATGGGTGCACGTGCCGATCACCATGGGCTACGACCGCAACGCCGAGCTGCTGATCGACGAGAAGCGGCAGTTCCTTGAAGACAAGCTGGCGCGCAACGTGCGGTTGTTCTTCACCCACGATCCGCAGGTGGCGCTGGCGCAGCTGGGCCGTGACGACAAGGGGCGTTTCGTGACCCTGCACGAACAGGGCGAGCTGAAGGCGCGCGCCCTCGGTTGATGAAAAGGCCGGGCAATGCCCGGCCTTCGTGTGCGGGTAGATCCACGCCATGCGTGGATGGCGTTCTACCCGGACGTGATTGCTACGACGCCTTCAGGCAGCTGCTCATGAAGGTCTTGCGCGCATCACCGGCCAGCTTCTTGGCGCCGGCGTCGGCGTTGCACTTGCGCATGCGTTCCTGCTGTGCATTGACCGGCTTGGCGTCGGCGGCATGGCCACTGAGGCAGGAGCTCTGCGCGGTCTTGTAGGCATCGCCCTTCAATCCCTTGTTCTTGGCCGAGCATTCGGCCATGCGCTGCTGCTGCGGTGTGGTGGCGTTGGCCGCCAGGGGCAGGCTGACCAGCAGGACGGCGGCCAGCAGGAAAGAGGCTTTCATCGGTGTGCTCCAAGCGGTGGCGGGTGCGCGGAGCATTCGCTTCCACACGGCAAGGCCACGTGAAGAATCGCGGTTCGGCCATGACCGCTTGCATCGGCATTCAGATCGGCGTATTACTTAGCCATATGGGTAAGTATGATCCCACCATCCAGGAAATCTTCCACGCGTTGGCCGACCCGACCCGTTGCGCGATCGTGGCCGCGCTGGGGCAGGGGCCGCGCACGGTGTCGATGCTGGCCGAGCCGTTCGAGATGGCCTTGCCCTCGCTGATGAAACATCTGGCCGTGCTGGAACGCAGCGGCGTGGTGCGCAGCCACAAGCAGGGGCGCATACGCACCTGCGAACTGGTGCCGGCGCGGCTGGGCCAGGCCGAGCAATGGCTGGCCGAACAGCGTGCCATGTGGGAGGCGCGCGCCGACCGCATGGTCGATTTCGTCGAATCCCTTCACCGACAGGAGCAGGCCCATGGCCGCAGACGCAGGTAACAACCCCGACACCGATCTGGTCATCAGCCGTGTGCTCAACGCACCGCGCGCCGCCTTGTGGCGTGCGTGGACCGACCCGGAACTGCTGCGCCAGTGGTGGTGCCCGAAGCCCTGGACAACCGAGGTGCGTGCATTCGACCTGCGCCCCGGCGGGGCCTTCCACACCTTCATGCAGGGCCCTGATGGCGGCAGCAGTGACAATCCGGGCAGCTTCCTGGAGATCGTGCCGCAGCAGCGCCTGGTGTTCACCTCGATGCTGGGCGCAGGCTGGCGGCCGCAGTCACCCTGGCTGGGCTTCACCGCCATCATCACCATGGAGGACGAGGGGCCGGGCTGCCGCTACACCGCGCGGGTGATGCATCCGGACAAGGCCCTGCGTGATCAGCATGAGCAGCTGGGCTTCTTCGACGGCTGGAACACCGTCATCGGCCAGCTGGAAGCCTTCGCAGCCGGCCTGTAGGCCGGCATCCGGGATGGGGTCAGAGCCCTTTCTGCGAAAGGGATCCGACCCCCGCGGTGTTGGGGTCAGATCCCTTTCGGCACGAAAGGGCTCTGACCCCGGTTCGGCGGTTCAGCCGACGCGGGTACCGAAGATGCGGTCGCCGGCATCGCCCAGGCCCGGCAGGATGTAACCCTTGTCGTTGAGCTGGGCATCGATGGCCGCGGTGTAGATCTCCACGTCCGGGTGCACAGCCTTGACCGCTTCGATGCCTTCCGGCGCGGCCACCAGGAAGATGCCCTTGATGCGGCGGGCACCGGCCCGCTTGAGCATGTCGATGGTGGCGATCAGGGTGCCGCCGGTGGCCAGCATCGGGTCCAGGATCAGCGCGTCGCGCTCTTCCAGGCGGCCGGTCAGGCGCTCGAAGTAGGGCACTGGCTGCAGGGTTTCCTCATCACGCTGCAGGCCGACCACGCTGACGCGTGCTGCCGGGATCAGCGACAGCACGCCGCTGAGCATGCCCAGGCCGGCGCGCAGGATCGGCACCACGGTGATCTTGGCACCGGCGATGCGCTGCACGGTGACCGGGCCGGCCCAGCCGGGCAGGGTGTGCGGCTCGGTGTCCAGGTCGGCAGTGGCCTCGTAGGCCAGCAGGGTGCCGAGCTCGTTGGCCAGTTCGCGGAAATCCTTGGTGCTGAGCGCGGCATTGCGCATCAGGCCGATCTTGTGCTGCACCAACGGGTGGCGCACTTCGACGATCTTCATGGTCGGGAAGGGGAAAAGGAGAGAGGGCGCCATTTTGCCGGATCGGCGGGCCGAACCCCAAACCGGGCCGTGGCCCTGGTACGCGAAATGTGCAGATGCATGTCATTGCCATGCAACCTTGCGGACATACCGTGCAGACCCATTCTTAACAGGAATGGGGATTCCCAGTGCATATCAAGACTCCGTTGGCCGTTGCCATCACCCTGACCCTGGCGATGGGGGCCGCAGCACCGCTGCAGGCCGCCGGGCAGCAGGCGATTGCCGCCACCGGCGCCGTGGCCGCCGATGCGGTCGATCTGGACCGCATCGAAGTGCGCGCCCAGCTCGAGGCGCAGATCCGTGCGGTCGACCTCAAGCGCAGCAGCAACGCGATCGAAGACGCGGTGTCGTCCGATGCCCTGGGCCAGTACCCGGACAAGAACGTGGCCGAGTCACTGCAGCGCCTGCCGGGCATCAGTGTGACCCGCGACCAGGGCGAAGGCCGCTACGTGGTCGTGCGCGGACTGGATGCCAACCTCAACAGCGTCAGCGTCGACGGCATCGCCATCGGCACCCCGGACAACTCCAGCCGCGCCGCACCGATGGACGTGATCCCGTCCGATTCGACCGAGCGCCTGCGCGTGGTCAAATCGCCGACCCCGGACATGCCGGGTGATGCCATCGGTGGCGCGATCCTGGTCGAGACCGCTTCGGCGTTCGATCGTGATGGCCGCAGCCTGCGCGCCAAGATCGAAGGCAGCCACCAGCAGCTTTCGGGCGAGACCAGCCCGAAGGCCGCCTTCAACTACAGCGAAGTGTTCAACAACACCTTCGGCATCGCCGCCGGCGTGAACTACCAGAAGCGGACGTTCGAATCGGACAACAGCGAAGTGGAATACGGTGATGTCAGCGGCAACAAGGATCTGACCACCACCCGTCCAGGCGAAATCACCGCGCTGAACCTGCAGAACCGCAAGTACGAGATCGAGCGCAAGCGCATCGGCGCCAACCTCAATCTCGACTGGCGCCCGAACGAGGACAGTCGCTACTACCTGCGCACGCTGTACAGCCAGTTCGACGATGCCGAAACCCGCCAGCGCGTGATCTTCAACTTCAACAACGCCGACATGATCGCCACCGGCACCGACCAGTATCGACTGGCCGGCATGCCGAAGGATTCGATCGACAAGCGCATGCGCTACCGCACCAAGGAAGAGAACACCTTTGCCGCCAGCCTCGGTGGCGAGAACACGCTGACCGACGCGGTGCTGGACTACAAGATCGGCTATACCCGCACCGAAGAACGCGTGGACGACGAGATCGAGTCGCGCTTCAAGCTCAACGGCAAGGTCTTCAATGGCACGTTGGACCAGCGCAGCCGCCTGCCCACCTACACCTTCGACAACGACCAGTGGCTGGACAACGCCAACTACAAGTTCGACCGTGTGGTGGCCAAGCCGAAGAAGGTGGACGACGAGGAGCGCAGCGCGCAGGTCAACATCCGCTTCGACGGCGACAACAGCAGCTACAAGTTCGGCCTGCTCGGACGCTGGCGCGACCGTGACGTGAACGTCGATGAGGCGTCGCTGCGCGTGGGCCCGGCGATCAAGCTCAGCGACTGGACCACCGGTTCGCCGGAACACCGCCACGGCCCGATGGGGCAGGGCATGGACTCTTCGGTGATGCGCAGCTACTGGTCGCAGCACAGTGGCGAATACAGCGCCCGTCCGCAGGACGTCGGTGGCAACGCCGCGACGTCTCTGGAAGGCGACTACACCGCGCGCGAAGACGTGTTCGCCAGCTATGCGATGGGCACCTGGGACATCGGTGCGCTGCGCGTGATCGGCGGCGTGCGTGTGGAGAACACCCGCTTCAGCGCCACCGGCAATCGCGTGGACGTGGCCAAGGACGGGCGCTCCTACACCGCGACCCGGGTCACCGCCAGCAAGAGCTACAACAACGTACTGCCGGGGCTGCACCTGCGTTACGACGCCAGCGACGACTGGGTGTTCCGCTTCGCCGCCAACAAGACGGTGGCCCGCCCGGGCTTCGGCGATGCCTCGCCGCGCATTGGCCTGGCCCGCAACGACAATGAAGTGCGCCTGGGCAACCCGGAGCTGGATCCGTACGAGTCAACCAATATCGACCTGTCGGTGGAGAAGTACATCGGCGACAGCGGCATCCTCTCGCTGGGCGTGTTCCACAAGTCGATCGACGGCTACATCGTGCAGGTCCGACAGGGCGGCACCGACGGCATCTACGACGGCCTGCCGGTGGTGACCTCGATCAATGGCGACAAGGCCAAGGTGCGCGGCGCCGAATTCAACTGGCAGCAGCAGCTGTCGTTCCTGCCGGCCGGCTGGGATGGCCTGCTGGTGGGTGCCAGCGGCACCTGGCTGGACACTGATTTCGACCCGGGCCTGGCCAAGCGCGCCGGTGAGGACTTCACCCTGCCGCGTGCCTCGAAGAACGTGTACAGCGCGCACATCGGCTATGAGAAGTACGGACTGAGCACCCGTGTGGCGGCCGTGCACCGCAGTGAGTATCTGGATACCCTTGGTGCCGGCCGTGCCTTCGATATCTTCGTTGCGTCGAACACCCAGCTCGATTTCTCGCTGGACTACAAGTTCACCCCGCGGGTGAGCATGTATTTCGAAGCACAGAACCTGCTGGACAAGCCGCTTGAGCTGTACCAGGGCACGCGCTCGCGCACCCTGCAGATGGAAGAATACGGTCGTACCTACGCGCTCGGCCTGAAGGTGGCACTGTGATGGGGCGTGGCATCACCGTCCTGGCGGTCGCGCTCGCGGCGACCCTGGCCGCCGGCTGCAGGCCGGCGACCAGCAACGATCCGGCCGTGGCCCCCACGGCAGCGAAAGCCGGGGGCGCGCGCACGGTGACCACCATCGCCGAAGCCTTCCTGTCACCGATGACCCCGGCCGACAACATCGACTCGCCGGCGGCCTGGCGCGCGCCGGACGGCGCGCTGTGGCTGATCGCCACCGCCAAGGCCACCGACAAGCTGGTGGTCTACGACGGCAGCACCGGCCAGCACCTGCGTGACGTCGGCAGCAGCGGCACCGCACCGGGGCAGTTCGACCGCCCAAACGGCATCGCGGTGATCGACGACCTGCTGTGGATCGTGGAGCGCGACAATCACCGCGTGCAGGTGCTGAGCCTGCCGAACTTCGCGCCGCTGGCGACGTTCGCTGCGGACGACCTGCGCAAGCCGTACGGGCTGTGGGTCGACCGCTGTGCCGATGGCTACAGCGTCTACGTCACCGATTCCTGGGACAACGGCGAGGATGCGCAGGGGCGTGACATCCTGCCGCCGCTGGCCGAGCTGGACAAGCGCGTACGCCAGTACCACGTGACCCGCGACGGCGCGAAGGTCGAGGCGAAGCTGGTGGCCAGCATCGGCGATACCACCGAAGCCGGTGCGCTGCGCGTGGTCGAGTCGATCTGGGGCGACCCCGAGAACGACCGACTGCTGATCGCCGAAGAGGACGAGAGCTACGCCAGCGAGTTCAAGGTCTACACCCTGGCCGGACGCTTCACCGGCACCACGTTCGGCCGCGACGTGTTCAAGGCGCAGGCCGAAGGCGTGACCCTGCGCACCTGCGGCAAGGACGGCTGGTGGATCACCACCGAGCAGGGCAAGCAACGCAGCGTGTTCCACCTGTTCGACCGGCACACGCTGAAGCCGGTCGGCGCGTTCCAGGGCAACACCGTGGCCAACACCGATGGCATCTGGATGATGCAGCAGCCCAGCACGCGCTTCCCGCACGGTGCGCTGTATGCGGTGCATGACGACCAGGGCGTGGTGGCCTTCGACTGGGAGAGCATCGCCAAGCAGCTCGCGCTGCCGCTGGAGTGTGGCGCATGAGCCGGCAGTGCGTGATGCGCGCGCTGGCGCTGGGCCTGCTGCTGGCGCTGCCGTCGCTGTCGTTTGCGGCGGCAGAGCCGAATACCCAGGTGCCGGCGGGCAGCCGCCACTACGCAGCGACGACGGTGCCGGACCGCATCGTCGCCTCGCCGGCGGTGGATCCCAGCCACGGTTTCGCCGTGGCCTGGCGTACCGATGGCAGCGTGCAGGCGCCGCTGCTGGAAATCGCCCTGGCCGGGGATTCGCCGGCCATCGAGGGCATCCGCCAGGTGCGCGCAACGACCCGCGCGCTGCAGACGGAGAACGGATTGTCGCACCATCATCGTGCCGACATCAGCGGCCTGCAGCCGGACACCCAGTACGTCTACCGCGTGCAGGGCAATGGCAGTTGGAGTGCCTGGAACCAGCTGCGTACGCTGGCCGCGGCCGACCAGCCGCTGACCCTGCTGTATTTCGGTGATACCCAGAACAAGAACGTCAGCCATGTCAGCCGCGTGGTGCGTGCCGCGCAGAAGGCTGCACCGCAGGCGCGCGTGAGCCTGTTCGCCGGTGACCTGGTCAGTGGCGGCGACAACATGGATGACAGCGAGTGGGGCGAGTGGTTTGCCGCCACCGGCTGGCTGGCGCAGGAAACGCTGGTGGCCCCGGCCATCGGCAACCACGAGTACTTCGAGGAATTCGAGGACACCCCGCAGGAGCGCCGCGTGCTGGGCCGGCACTGGCCGATGACCTTCGCGCTGCCGGGCAATGGCGCCGCCGCCGCGCAGCAGACCAGCTACTGGTTCGATGCGCAGGGCGTGCGCGTGGCGGTGGTCGATGGCACCTCGGCACTCGATCTCGGCACGGCCAAGGCGCAGGCACAGTGGCTGGACAAGGTCCTGACCGGCAACCCGCAGCCGTGGACCATCGTATTGCTGCACCAGCCGTTCTACTCGCCGCGCGAAGGGCGCGAGAACGCCGCGCTGCGTGACGTGCTGTTGCCGGTGGTACGCCGCCACAACGTCGATCTGGTGCTGCAGGGCCACGATCACACCTATGGCCGTCGTGGCGAGGGGCAGGCTGCGACGCCGCAGTACGTGGTGACCGTGGCCGGGCCGAAGCAGTACCGCCTTTCCGACGAAGCTCGCAGGACGATGGATCCGGTGGCCGAAGATACCCAGCTGTTCCAGGTGCTGAACATCGACCCGCAACACCTGCGCTATGAAGCACGTACCGTGACCGGCCGTCTCTACGATGCCTTCGAACTGCGCCGTGATGCCAAGGGTGGCAAGCAGCGCACGGAGCTGACCGAAGGCCGCATCACGCCACGCGACTGCCCGCGCGCGCAGACCGCCAAGGGTCGCGCCGACCGTTGCTGGGAATGAAGGGATGCCGATGACCACGTCCCGACGCATCCTTCCTCTCGCTGCCATCGGTGCTGCCCTGCTGCTGCTGGCCAGTGCCGTGGCCGCAGCCGATGCCGTGCTGCATCCGTTCCTGGTCGCCCAGCCGAAGCAGGCCCCGCAGGAGGTGAATCTGGCGGTGGAGATTCCGGCCGGCAGCTTCACCAAGTACGAGATCAAGGAAGACGGTCTGGTGCACGTGGATCGCTTCCAGTCGATGCCGGTGGCCTATCCGGCCAACTACGGCTCGATGCCGCGCACCCTGGCCGGTGACAACGATCCGCTGGATGCGCTGGTGCTGACCCGCGAACCCTTGCACCCAGGCGTGATCGTGCGCTTCCGGCCGATCGGTTACCTGAAGATGATCGATGGCGGCGAGCACGACGAGAAGATCATCGGCGTGCCGACCGACAAGGTCGACCCGACCTACGCCAGCATCCGTGACCTGGCGGATCTGCCGGAGGTCGAGCGCCAGCGCATCGAAGCCTTCTTCCGGGTCTACAAGGACCTGCCGGCCGGGCGCAACCCGGTGCAGCTCAACGGCTGGGGCAATGCCGCCGAAGCCCGCGCGCTGATCAGTGAAGCGATGGAGCGGTTCAAACAGTAGATCCACGCCTTACGTGGATGGCCGCCTGCGCGCATCTCCTTCACCGCCGCTGGCTATCATATCCGCCTTCCACAACGAAGGCGGTGCATGTGTCGGTAGCGTTGGTATGGTTCCGCCGCGATCTGCGGCTGCAGGACAATCCGGCCCTGCAGGCCGCGCTGGACGCGGGCCACGACGTGGTGCCGGTCTACATCCATGCGCCGCACGAGGAAGGCGAGTGGGTGCCTGGCGCGGCCTCCGATGCGTGGCGCCATCGTTCACTGGGCGCATTGGATGCCGACCTGCGCGTGCGCGGTTCGTCGCTGGTGCTGCGCAGTGGTGACAGTCTGCCGACCCTGCAGTTGCTGATCGAGCAGACCGGCGCCCAGGCGGTGTACTGGAACCGCAAGTACGAGCCGGCCACCCAGCCTCGCGACGCCACCATCAAGCGTACGCTGCGCGAGCAGGGCATCGACGCGCAGAGCTGCAATGGCAGCCTGCTGTTCGAGCCGTGGGACATCGCCACCCAGCAGGGCCAGCCGTACAAGGTGTTCACGCCGTACTGGCGCAACGTGCTCAGTCATTGGCGCCTGCCCGCGTTGCAGGCCGCGCCGAAGGCATTGGCGGCGCACACCGCCGACAGCCTCGCATTGGACGAGCTGCGGTTAGCGCCTACGCTGGACTGGGATACCGGCTTCTGGGAGCACTGGCAGCCGGGCGAGGCTGGTGCGCTGGAGGCACTTTCCGTGTTCGAGGACGGCGCGTTGCGCGGTTACCGCGAGCAGCGCGACCTACCTGATCGGGTCGGTACCTCGCGACTGTCGCCGCACCTGCATTTCGGCGAGATCGCGCCGTGGCGCATCGCCCACGCGCTGGAAGGACTGCGCAGTGCCGGCACCGACGCCGACATCGACGGCTATCTGCGCCAGCTCGGCTGGCGTGATTTCGCCTATCACCTGCTGCATCACTTCCCGAAGACGCCGATCGACAACCTCAACCCGCGCTTTGACCGTTTCCCATGGGCCACGCCGAGTGCCGTACAGCTGCACGACTGGCAGCGCGGCAACACCGGTGTGCCGATCGTCGATGCCGGCCTGCGTGAGCTTTGGCACACCGGCTACATGCACAACCGGGTGCGGATGATCGTGGCCAGCTATCTGTGCAAGCACCTGCGCGCGCACTGGTTGCATGGCGCGCGCTGGTTCTGGGACACGCTGGTCGATGCCGACCTGGCCAACAACACGATGGGCTGGCAATGGGTGGCTGGAACCGGTGCCGATGCCGCGCCGTATTTCCGCGTGTTCAATCCGGTCACCCAGGCCGAGAAGTTCGACCCCCAGGCCCGCTACATCAGCCGCTGGGTGCCCGAACTGGCGGCGCTGCCGGTGAAGGCACGCTTCGCGCCCTGGCAGCATCCGCTGCTGCTGGCGGTGCATGCCCCGGGCTATCCGCGCACCCCGTTGGTGGATCTGGCCGCCGGCCGCGATGCCGCGCTGGCTGCCTACCGGCAGTCGGGAGCAGGGTAAAGTGCGGGCTGAGTAATCCGGTCAGTTAGCTGAACGCGGCCCTGTCGGCGTGCCGGATCATCATTCCGGCATCGCATCGGGCTGTTTATTCTCTTTGCGCCCGCAAGCCGCCGGCCGATCGGAAACCAAGGAGAACCCCATGATCCGCAACACCACCCGCAACGTCGCACTGGCCCTGATGAGTGCGGCCGTCCTGTCGGCCTGCGCCACCGGCGGCTCCTATGTGCAGAGTGACCAGTATGGCAACCCGACCGAGCAGCAGAACCGCACCGGCCGCAATGCACTGATCGGCACCGCCATCGGTGTGGCCGCTGGCCTGCTGACGGGCGACAGCGCTACCGAACGCCGTCAGCACGCGCTGATCGGTGCCGGTATCGGCGCACTCAGCGGTGCCGCTGTCGGCCAGTACCAGGATCGCCAGGAACGCGCACTGCGCGAGCGCACCGCCAACACCGGCATCGATGTGCAGCGCCAGGGCGACAACATCATGCTGAACCTGCCGGATGGCATCACCTTCGACTTCGGCAAGTCGACCCTGAAGCCGCAGTTCTACGGCTCGCTCAATGGCGTCGCGGGTACCCTGCGTGACTACAACCAGA
Source organism: Stenotrophomonas sp. WED208 (assembly GCF_040984485.1). NCBI lineage: Bacteria > Pseudomonadati > Pseudomonadota > Gammaproteobacteria > Lysobacterales > Lysobacteraceae > Stenotrophomonas > Stenotrophomonas sp. WED208. The sequence continues at coordinate 2,854,320 of NZ_JAZARB010000001.1, read as the reverse complement.
CCATGATCGAAGTGGTTGGCCACACCGACAGCATCGGCAGCGACGCGGTCAACAACCGCCTGTCCAAGGAACGCGCCGACTCGGTCGCGCAGTACCTGATCGGCCAGGGCGTGCAGAGCGTGCGTATCGAAACGCTGGGCGCCGGCAAGTCGTACCCGATTGCCGACAACAGCACCGATGCCGGCCGCGCCAAGAACCGCCGCGTCGAGATCCGCGTGATTCCCCTGAAGCAGTAACGCGTAGCGTTACGGTTCCGGCGTAGCCGGAACGAAAATGCCGCCCTTGCAGGCGGCATTTTCTGTAGGTGCCGAGCTTGCTCGGCACGCCGATAGCGCTCCCGGTCGCGGCTTCTCCGAACGGCGCCGACCAAGGTCGGCATCTACCAGGAAATTGGCGCACGGCATCGTTGTGGATTACGCCGCCGAAGCCGCGACCTTCTCCAAGATGCGCTTGCCACTGCTTTCCAGCGCGGCGTCTTCCTTTTCCTTCTGCTGCTGCGCCAGCTTCGCGCCCGGGCACTGCGCCAGCATGTAGTTGGCGTCGAAGTTGAGCTTCTCGACCAGGAAGTCGACGAACGCCCGCACCTTCGGCGAGACCAGGCGGCCACCGGCGAACACGGCGTTGAAGTCCACTTCCGGCCCGGTCCAGCCAGCCAGCACACGGCGCACCATGCCCGACTCAACGAACGGCTTGGCCATCACATCGCCGGTCAACAGCAGGCCTTCGCCACACACCAGCGCACCATTGAGCGCGGACATGTCGTTGGCGGTCATCAGCGGGGTGACCGGGAAGTCACGCAGCTCGCCACCGTTCTCGCCCAACTGCCAGGTGAAGCGCGGCGAATTGCCGGTGTGGTACGGCTTGCGCATCGCCAGGATGCGATGGAACTGCAGCTCTTCCGGATGAAGCGGCTCGCCATAGCGCTCGATGTAGGCCGGGCTGGCGAACACCTGCGTGCGCAGGCTGCCGAGCTTGCGCGCCACCAGGTTGGAATCGGGCAGGGCACCCACGCGCAGGGCCAGGTCCGCCTCACCTGCAATCAGGTCCAGCTTCTCGTTGCCCATGTGCATGTCCAAGCGGATCTCTGGATACTGCGCATGGAACTGGCCCAGCAGCGGCGCAATCCAGGTGATGCCGATCGAGTAAGGCACAGTGAAGCGCAGCCAGCCGCGCGGACCGGACTGCAGCTGGCTCACCGCGCTCTCGGCTTCTTCAAGCTCGCGTGCGATGCGCTGGCAGTGCTCGTGATAGATCGAGCCGGCCTCCGTCAGGCCAAGGCGGCGGGTGGTCCGGTGCAGCAGTCGCGCACCCAGGCGGGTTTCCAGCTCCTGCACTTTGCGGCTGACCGTGGTCTTGGGCAGGCCGAGCGATTTGGCAGCGGCAATGAAGCTGCCTTGCTCGACCACTTTGACGAAGATCAGCGTCTCGTTGAGATCGTGGGACATGGTCGGGGATCCTGGACGTCGGGGATGGGACAATCGTGACAGAACGATTGGACCGGGAGCGGGATGATTATTCCCCTTAATCAGGACTAATCAAGTAAAGGTTTGAGGTCTATCGTGGCGCCATTCGTTATTTGGAGCCCGTTCGCCATGAGCCTGCGCAACATTCTTGCCCGTCTCCGGAACGCCGGCCAGAGTACCCTGGACCTGGCGATGACCGTTGAAGCCCGTCCGAGTTCCTTGGTGCACAAGGATTTCCGGGAGTTTACCGCGCCCATGCGTCAACAGCGTGGCGGTGCCATCCGCCTGGTTCCGCACAAGGGTGACCGGCTGCGTCGAATTGGGACTATCCCGGATTTGGGAGGAAATGTCCCGTGAATGGGATACTGACGCCCGAAGTTCTGGTCCTCGGTGGCACCGGTGCCGTGGGCCAGGGCGTGGTCGGCGCCCTGCTGGAGGCCGGCAGCCCGGTGCTGGTGGTCGGGCGCGATCCGGGCCGGTTGGCGGCGCTGCATGAGCAGTTCGCCGATGAGCCGGGCCTGGAAACCGTGCTGGGTTCGCTCAGTGATGATGGCTCGGCGCGGGCACTGGCCGAACGCATCGCGCATCGCCCGCGTCCGCTGGCCGCGGTGATCGCCGCAATGGGCGGCCCTTACCGTCGCGGCCGGGTGACTGACCGCACCGGCGACGAGCTGCTCGGTGCGATGCAGGCCGACCTGATGCCGCACGTGCACGCAGTGCGTCATCTGCTGCCGCTGCTGCAGGACAACGTGCATGCGCGCCGCTACGTGATGATCGGCAGTCCGGCCAATGCCAAGCCATGGGCGGGCTACGGCGAAACCTCGATCACCACTGCCGCGCTGCGTATGTACGCGCAGGTGGTGCACCAGGAAGCCCAGGCACTGGGCGTGCGCGCGCAGATGCTGGAAGTCTGCAGCCCGGTGTGCACCCCAGCCAACGCGGCCAACGCCTGCATCGAGTGGCCCAGCTCGCTGCTGGTCGGTCGCCGCGTGGTCTCGCTGCTCGATGGGTGTCGCGACAACCGCGCCATCGTCCGCTGTGACAGCAGCGATGCCGAACTGCCGCGCGGTCTCCTGCGCCTGGAAATTCCTCCGCTCTGGCGCGACACCGCAGGCGTTGCTTGACCTCGACCATGGTTGAGGTCGCAGTATGCGCCGCCGATTTTTGCAACACGTTCTCATATAGCTGTACCACCCCTCCGTACGGATGCATGCCATGACTTCCCCCAACACCACCCCACATCGTTTCGGCCATCGCATCGCGATGGTCGGCGTGTCGATCCTCGCCGCGGCCGTGCTTGCAGCCTGCAGCGGCGGCCATGCCGAAGAAGCCGGTGCACCGCCGCCGCCGCAGGTCAGTGCCGCGCCGGTACTGGTCAAGCAGGTCAGCCAATGGGACGAGTTCAGCGGCCGCGTCGAAGCGGTACAGAGCGTTGAACTGCGCCCGCGCGTGTCCGGCTACATCGACAAGGTCAACTATGTCGAAGGCCAGGAAGTGAAGAAGGGCGAAGTGCTCTTCACCATCGACGCGCGCAGCTACCAGGCCGAGTACGATCGCGCCGCCGCCGAACTCGCCCGCGCCCGCACCCAGGCGACGCTGGCCCGCAGCGAGTCCGAGCGTGCCAAGCGATTGTCCGAGCAGCAGGCGATCTCCACCGAGACCGCCGAGCAGCGTCGCGCTGCCGCCGACCAGTCCGGTGCCGCCGTGCAGGCGGCGCAGGCTGCGTTGGATGCGGCCCGCCTAAACCTGGAGTTCACCAAGGTGCGTGCACCGATCGACGGCCGCGCCGGCCGCGCGATGGTCACCGCCGGCAACCTGGTCACCGCCGGCGACAGCGCCAGCGTGCTGACCACGCTGGTCTCGCTGGATACCGTGTTCGTCTACTTCGATGCCGACGAAAGCACCTTCCTGCGCTACGCACAGATGGCGCGCAAGGGCGAGCGCCCGAGCGAGCGTGACAGCGACCTGCCGGTGAAGGTCGGCCTGTCCGGTGAAGAGGGCTACCCGCACTCCGGCAAGGTCGACTTCCTCGACAATCAGGTGGCGCGCAGCACCGGCACCATCCGTGTCCGCGCGCTGCTGGACAACGCCGACCGCCAGTTCACCCCGGGCCTGTTCGCCCGTGTGCAGCTGCTCGGCAGCGGCCAGTTCCAGGCGCTGCTGATCGACGACAAGGCCGTGCTGACCGACCAGGACCGCAAGTACGTGTACGTGGTCGACAAGGATGGCAAGGCTCAGCGCCGGGACATCCAGCTCGGCCGCACCGCCGACGGCCTGCGTATCGTCGAGCACGGCCTGGCCGCCGGCGACAAGGTGATCATCGATGGCGTGCAGAAGGTCTTCATGCCGGGCATGCCGGTGCAGGCCAAGGCCGTGGCGATGCAGCCACAGGCTGCGGCGCCGGCACCGGGCCGCGATGCCACCGCCGCCCTGAACCACTGATCCGCGTCCCCGCTTAGCTGCCGGCGCCAGCGGCAGCCTTCCCTGCCTTCGTCATCTCGGCGAGGGGCAGGGAGGCTGTTGCCCGCCGAATGCCTTTCCCAGGAATTCCTCCATGGACTTTTCCCGTTTCTTCATCGACAGGCCGATCTTCGCGGCGGTGCTGTCGATCGTGATCTTCGCCGCAGGCCTGATCACGATTCCGATCCTGCCGATCAGCGAGTACCCGGAAGTGGTGCCGCCGTCGGTGGTCGTGCGCACGGTGTATCCGGGCGCCAACCCCAAGGTCATTGCCGAGACCGTCGCCACGCCGCTTGAAGAGGCGATCAACGGCGTCGAAGGCATGATGTACCTGAAGTCGGTCGCCGGCTCGGACGGCGTGCTGCAGATGACCGTCACCTTCCGCCCGGGCACCGACCCGGACGCTGCGGCGGTGAAGGTGCAGAACCGCGTGGCGCAGGCGCAGGCGCGCCTGCCCGAGGACGTGCGCCGGCAGGGCGTGACCACGCAGAAGCAGTCACCGACCTTCCTGATGGTGGTGCACCTGACCTCGCCGCAAGGCAAGTACGACACCCTGTACCTGCGCAACTATGCCCGCCTGCACGTCAAGGATGCGCTGGCGCGCATTCCGGGCGTGGGCGACGCGCAGATCTTCGGTGGTGGCGACTACGCCATGCGCGCCTGGCTGGACCCGGACAAGGTGGCCTCGCGTGGCCTGACCGCCAGCGACGTGGTGCGTGCGATGCGCGAGCAGAACGTGCAGGTCTCGGCCGGCCAGCTCGGTGCCGAGCCACTGCCGAACAGCCAGTTCCTGACCCTGATCAACGCCCAGGGCCGCCTGAAGACCGAAAAGGAATTCGGCGACATCGTGCTCAAGAGCGGTGTGGACGGCGAGATCGTGCGCCTGTCCGACGTTGCCCGCCTGGAACTGGGCGCCGGCGACTACACCCTGCGCTCGCAGCTGGACGGCAAGAACGCGGTCGGTATCGGTATCTTCCAGTCGCCCGGTGCCAACGCGCTGGAGATCCGTGACCAGGTCATCTCGACGATGGACGAGATGCAGAAGACCATGCCGGCCGACGTGAAGTACGAAGCCGTGTATGACACCACCATCTTCGTGCGCGACTCGATCAAGGCCGTGGTCTCCACGCTGCTGGAAGCGATCGCCCTGGTGGTGCTGGTGGTGATCCTGTTCCTGCAGACCTGGCGTGCGTCGATCATTCCGCTGATCGCGGTGCCGGTGTCGGTGGTCGGTACCTTCGCCGCGCTATACCTGCTGGGCTTCTCGATCAACACGCTGAGCCTGTTCGGACTGGTGCTGGCGATCGGCATCGTGGTCGACGACGCGATCGTGGTGGTGGAGAACGTCGAGCGCAACATCGAGGAAGGCCTGTCGCCCACCGCGGCGGCCCACCAGGCCATGCGTGAGGTGTCCGGCCCGATCGTGGCGATCGCGCTGGTGCTGTGTGCCGTGTTCGTGCCGATGGCGTTCCTGTCGGGTGTCACCGGCCAGTTCTACAAGCAGTTCGCGGTCACCATCGCCATCTCCACGGTGATCTCGGCGATCAACTCGCTGACCCTGTCGCCGGCCCTGGCCGCGCGCCTGCTGAAGGCCCACGGTGCGCCGAAGGACGGCCCGAGCCGCCTGATCGACCGCCTGTTCGGCTGGGTGTTCCGTCCGTTCAACCGCTTCTTCAAGTCCAGCTCGGAGAAGTACGAGCGTGGCGTGGCCCGCATCCTCGGCCGTCGCGGTGCGGTGTTCGTGGTCTACGCGATCCTGCTGGTCGGTACCGGCGTGATCTTCAAGCTGGTGCCGCCGGGCTTCATCCCGACCCAGGACAAGCTGTACCTGATCGCCGGCGTGAAGCTGCCGGAAGGTTCGTCGATCGCGCGTACCGATGAAATGCTGCGCAAGGTTGCCAAGATCGCCCAGGAAACCGATGGCGTGGCCCACACCATCTCGTTCCCGGGTTTGAACGCGCTGCAGTTCACCAACACGCCGAACACCGGTGTGGCGTTCATTCCGCTCAAGCCGTTCGCCGAGCGCCACGGCCGCACCGCCGCGCAGATCAATGCCGAGATCAACCAGAAGATCGCCGGTCTGCAGGAAGGCTTCGCCTTCGCGATGATGCCGCCGCCGATCCTCGGCCTGGGCAACGGCAACGGCTACCAGATGTTCATCGAGGACCGTGGCAACCTGGGTTACGGCGCGCTGCAGAATGCCGTGCAGGCGATGCAGGGAACCGTTGCGCAGACCCCGGGCATGGCCTTCCCGATTTCCAGCTACCAGGCCAATGTGCCGCAGCTGGATGCCGAGGTGGACCGCGTCAAGGCCAAGGCCCAGGGCGTGCAGCTCACCGAGCTGTTCGACACGCTGCAGACCTACCTCGGTTCGGCCTACGTCAACGACTTCAACCAGTTCGGCCGTACCTGGCAGGTGATCGCCCAGGCAGATGGTCCGTTCCGCGAGACGGTCGAGGACATCGGCAAGCTGCGTACCCGCAATGACCGCGGCGAGATGGTGCCGATCGGTTCGATGGTCACCATCAAGCAGACCTTCGGCCCGGACCCGGTGCTGCGCTTCAATGGCTATCCGGCCGCGGACCTGGCCGGTGAAGCCGACCCGCGCCTGCTGTCGTCGGCCGAGGCGATGAACAAGCTGACCGAGATCGCCGGCAAGGTGCTGCCGGTGGGCATGACCACCGAATGGACCGACCTGAGCTACCAGCAGGCAACCCAGGGCAAGGCCGCCTTCATCGTGTTCCCGGTGGCGATCATGCTGGCCTTCCTGGTGCTGGCCGCGCTGTACGAGAGCTGGTCGCTGCCGCTGGCGGTGATCCTGATCGTGCCGATGACCCTGCTGTCCGCGTTGTTCGGCGTGTGGCTGACCGGAGGCGACAACAACGTGTTCGTGCAGGTCGGCCTGGTGGTGCTGATGGGCCTGGCGTGCAAGAACGCGATCCTGATCGTCGAATTCGCCAGAGAGCTGGAGATGGGCGGCAAGGGCATCGTTGAAGCTGCGCTGGAAGCCTGCCGCCTGCGTCTGCGCCCGATCGTGATGACCTCCATCGCGTTCATCGCCGGCACCGTACCGCTGGTGCTGTCGCACGGTGCGGGTGCCGAGGTGCGCTCGGTGACCGGTATCACCGTGTTCGCCGGCATGCTGGGCGTGACCCTGTTCGGCCTGTTCCTCACCCCGGTGTTCTACGTGGCCCTGCGCAAGTTCGTCACCCGCAACGGTGGTGGCCAGCTGGTGCAGCACGGCGAGCCGACCATCCACCACTGACATGGAACCCCGTCGCCGCCGGCCATTGCCGGCGGCGGCTTCCCCCTCACGAGGCAAGAATCCATGAACACCCATCAGAACAAGATCGCGCTGGTCACCGGCGCCACCCGCGGCATCGGCGCCGAGACCGTGCGCCAGCTGGCCCAGGCCGGCGTGCATACGCTGCTGGCCGGCCGCAAGCGCGAAACCGCCGTGGAGCAGGCGCTGAAGCTTCAGGCCGAGGGCCTGCCAGTGGAAGCGCTGCAGCTGGACGTCACCGATGGCGCCAGCATCGCCGAGGCTGTGCAGCAGGTGCGCGAGCGCCATGGCCGTCTCGACATCCTGGTCAACAACGCCGGTGTGCTGCTGGAAAATCCGGCGCAGCGGCCGTCCGAGCAATCGCTGGACACCTGGCGCCGCACCTTCGACACCAACGTCTATGCGCTGGTAGCGGTGACCCAGGCCTTCCTGCCGTTGCTGCAGCAGGCCAAGGCCGGCCGCATCGTGAATGTCTCCAGCATCCTCGGTTCGCAGACCCTGCATGCCGACCCGGCATCAGGCATCTACGATTTCAAGATCCCGGCCTACAACGCTTCCAAGGCCGCGGTGAACAGCTGGACCCTGGCGCTGGCACACGAACTGCGCAGCACGCAGATCAAGGTCAACACCGTGCATCCGGGCTACGTGAAAACCGACATGAACGGTGGCCACGGCGAGATCGAAATCGCCGAGGGCGCGCGCTCCAGCGTGCAGATGGCCCTGGTCGGCCACGAAGGCCCGAACGGCAGCTTCACCTACCTGGGCGAGGTGCTGCCATGGTGATCCGCACATTGGCGATGGCCGTCTCCAGCCTGGTGCTGGCAGGTTGTGTCAGCGTCGGCCCGAACTACAAGGCGCCGGTGCAGGAACCGGTGGTCCTGCAGGGCGCACAGCAGCCGGTGTTCAGCACCACCTCGCCGGTGGCGAGCTGGTGGGCGCAGTTCGATGATCCGGTGCTGGAAGAACTGGTGCACGGTGCACTGTCGGACAACCTGGACCTGCGCGTGGCCGTGGCCCGTGTCAGCCAGGCCCGCGCGGTGTTTGTCGAAAGCCGTTTCGACCAGGCCCCGCACATCACCGCCGGTGGCAGCTACGACCGCCGCAAGCAACCCGATCCGCAGCTGGGTGGGCAGCGGGTGTTCAGTGAAAGCTACCAGCTCGGTTTCGACGCGGGCTGGGAGCTGGATCTGTTCGGCCGCAAGCGCCGTGCTGCAGAAGCCGCGCGCGCCGACCTCGACGCCGAGCAGGCCAACCTGGCCGACGCACAGGTGCTGGTCGCCGCTGAGGTGGCGCGCAACTACTTCGAGCTGCGCGGCACGCAGAAGCGCATCGCCGTGGCCCAGCACACCCTGGTCAACCTGCGTGATACGCAGAAGCTGACCGAGGCACGCTGGGAACTGGGCGCCGGCAGCGAGCTGGACGTGCAGAGCAGCCGGGCTCGCCTGAAGGCGATCGAGGCCGACATTCCATTGCTGGAAGTCGCCGAGACGCAGTCGCGCAACCGACTGGCGGTGCTGCTCGGCCAGCGACCGGAAGTGCTGGCCGAGATGCTCGCGCCGCATGAGGTACCGGCGTTCGCCAAGGCATTGCCGCTGGGCGATACCCGCGAACTGCTGCGCCAGCGCGCCGACGTACGCGTGGCCGAACGTCGCCTGGCCGCTGCCACCGCACGCGTGGGCGTGGCTACCGCCGATCTGTTCCCGCGGTTGTCGCTGTCCGGCTTTGTCGGGTTCCTGGGCGGCGATGCCAGTGGCCTGGTCAATGGCAACAACAAGGCCTGGTCGCTGACGCCGTCGCTGAGCTGGGCGGCCTTTGATTTCGGCACCGTGCGCGCACGCCTGCGTGCCAGCAAGGCCGAGGCCGAGGGCGTGGCCGCACAGTACGAGCAGGCCGTGCTGCTGGCCCTGGAAGACACCGAGAACGCGCTGACCCGCTATTCCAAGCAGCAGGCGCGGCTGGCGATCGTGGTCGAGCAGGCGCAGGCGGCTCGGCGTGCCGAATCGCTGGCGCAGATCCGCTATCGCGAGGGCTCGGAGGACTTCCTGACCCTACTGGATGCGCAGCGTACGCAGTTGGCTGCGGATGATGCGTTGGCCGCGGCCGAATCCGAAGTCAACGTCAGCGTTGTCGGTGTGTACAAGGCGCTGGGTGGCTGGGGGCAGGCGCCGCAGGCGGCGCCGAGCGTCGCGGTCGCGCGCTGAGCGCAACGCTCCGCCAGTAGGCCCTGGGCCGGTACGGGCGAAATGCCGGTGCCGGCCTTCCTGTTGCAGCGATGCGGGTCAGGGGGCCTGCCGCAGCTGGCAGGCGGCAAGGTCCTTCTGGCGCTCGCGTGGGGTATCCCGCAGGGGCAGCACGTGGCGCTGCGCGCCTTCACCCACGACGCAGAACAGGCCGCGGTACCAGCGCCGTGACGGACCCTCCGGGCCGGGTACGGACGCTATCAGCACCACGCCATAGGCTTGGCCGGGCGACAGCGCGACGCTGCGCAGCGCAGGCTGCTCGTCCAGGCGCAGGCAGTGGCCCGGTGCCAGTGTCTGGCCGTCGCCGCCAAGCTCGGCGGTAGCCAGCGGTCGTTCGCGACCAGCGCTGCGCTCGAACAGCTGCAGGTGGTCCACGGTCACTGGCGCACGCTCATCGCCCACCGTCACGCAGGGCGTGCCTTGCTGATCCTTCACCTGTGCCGACGCATGACGCGAGGTCGCCGCGCCCGCAAGGGCTGGCATGCACAGCAGGGCAAGCAGGGGCAGGGTGCGCATCGGGTCATTCCTTGGTGTTGGGCAGGTTGGACGCTGCAGCCGGATCGGCCAGGAAATCGGACAGCATCGGGGCCAGTGTTGCGGCCACGTTGGAGGCTCCTACCCGTGCGGCGATGGTGGCCTGGTACGCCTCGCTGGTGAATGCTGCCACGAAGTAGTCTGCAAGGATGTCGCCCTGCTGCTCCATGTTGAAATCGCACAGGCGCTTGTCGTTCGATGGTGCGTAGTCATATTTCATGTTGGGACGGAACATGCGGACCCATTTGATGGAGTAGCCCAGCTGGTATTGCCACACATGCACCATCTCGTGGATGAACCAGTGCTGCTTGTCCACGCCCAATGCTGAATAGTCGTCCTCGTGAACGCCCTTCGGGAAGTACATCTCACCGTTGGGTGTGACCGCGGTGTTCTTGTCCTGGAACCCGAAGAACAACCAGTACCCATGGTTATGTACCTTGACCCGGGCATAGTCGACACTGGTGCCGAACACCTTGCGCGCGATGTCGATTTCTCCGGCGGTCAGGCTGCGTTCGTGGCCCTTGGCCTCGACCTCCACCACGGACTGTCCATAGGCCTCTTCGGTCGTTGCGGCGCCGTCCACCGCAAAGCTGACCTTGTCTTCGGCGCCGGTGACGCTGCTGCAGCAGGTGGCCGAACCACTGGGCTCGCGCAGCGTCGCGCGTACGATGCGCACCGCACTGTCAGTCTGCACGCGCGCGGTGGCACCGTTGCTGTCGGTGGTCCCGCTGACCTGCTCGCCGTTGTCCAGCTCCAGGGTATAGGGCACGTTTGAGAGGGGTTCCCTGGAGCGCGTCAGGAAGCGCAGTGCCTGGTCGAACAGGCCGCTTTCACGCTTGCCCATCAGGCGCGTGGCGATACCGGCCACGCTCGCGGCCTTGCCCAGTGTTGCCGCAGCCGAACCTCCCGCTGCCGCGCCACCGCCACCGCCCTGTTCGAGGAACACGTGGGTCTGTTGGCTGGACATCAGCGAGCATCCGCATGCACAGAGATCGCCGTGACGTGCGACGGGCTGTCCATCAATGATCACCGTGCTGTCGCCGGAAGCGATGCGGGTGGGGCCATGACGCTTGCAGAGCGCTGGATCGCCGATGCGCGCGACCGGCTTGCCGTCGATATCCGTCATCGGGGATCCCTGCAGCACCTGGCCGCCGCTGCTCAGGGGATCACCCAGCACAATCCAGTTTCTTGCCATCGAGCACGCTCCCTGTGAATGAAGCCGCGAATCCTTGCCGGTGCCATGCTATCGCGCAAACCGCGAACTGACATTCATGAACAGGCTCCTGCCGTGAGGCCGGTCGGCTGGCCGACACGCAATTGAGGGGGCAGAACGCTAGCGCGCCCATGAGATGTGGCAACCGTCACGGTTATGACGCATCTGACTCTGCCCTAACCTGGGCCTGCCCTGTAACTAATGGGGCAGGCCCTTGGGAGGACAAACGATGATTGATGGCAGAGGGGATACCCAACGCATGTTGTTCGGTGATCCGGGCCCGCCCGGAGCGGGGCTTTCGGTGGCCGTAGTGGTGCTGCTGGTGTTGGCGACGATGGCCGCGGCGATCGGCTTCGCGCGCCTGCCGGATCCACTGGTGGGGCTGGGGCTGATCGGCATCGCCGTGTTCCTCGCCATCGGCGCCCGCATCTGCCAGGCGCGCAACCAGCACCAGGCGCTGTACCGGTTGTTGTCGAAGCGGCCGCCGCCGTAGTGGCGGCGGCGACGCAGGTTCAGTGCGTTGGCCAGTCCAGCTCGACCACCAGCGGGAAGTGGTCCGACGGCAGCACGCCGTCGATGCGACGGTCATCGGTGAGGAAGCTGCGCGCGTGGAAGCCGCGCACCAGCACCCAGTCCAGCTGCGTGGTGGCCTTGCCGGTGAAATCGTGGAAGGTCAGACGTGGCCCCTGTGGTGCCTTCACCTGGGTGCGGGTGTCCTGCAGCGCGCGGGTGAATGCCTTGTACGTATCGCCACCCGGCTCGCTGTTGAAGTCACCGGTCAACACCACCGGCAGATCGGCCGGCAGCGTCGCCAGGCGCGTGCCGATCAGTTCGGCACCCTTCACCCGTCGCGGTTCGTCCTCGTCGCGGTAGGGCAGGTGGGTATCCATGAAATAGAAGCGACGGCCGTCATCGAGGCGCCGGAACAGGGCCCAGGTGACCATGCGCGGGTACAGGTTGCCCCAGGTGATGCTGCCGGGTACCTCCGGCGTGTCGGACAACCAGAAGTTGCCTGATTGCTCGATCGCCAGCACCTTGCTGTCGTAGAACACGCCCATGTGCTCGTCGCCGCCGCCGCCACGCCGGCCCTCGCCGAACCAGCGGTAGCCGGGCAGGTGTTCGGACAGGTAGTCGGCCTGCTCCTTCACCAGCTCCTGGGTGCCGATCACCGCCGGGTGCGCGTCGAGGATGACCTTGACCATCGCATCGCGACGGTCCGGCCAGCGCTTGCCAGGTTCGGTATCTGCCGGGGTGCGGACATTGAACGACATCACCTTCAGCGGCGCCGGTGTGGCGGCCCAGGTGGCGACAGGCAGAGCAAGCGCCAGCAGCGCGCACAGCGCAGGGCGATGGAAGCGCGACAACATCGTGGAATCCCTCCATTCCATGAAAACGGTTTCATGGAGCATGCCATGGACGATGGGGCCAGTGGTATGCCGGGACGGGCGGATGGAGGATGCCGGGCGGGCGGTGAAAGCACCGCCCGACGGATCGCGCGCGGGGCAATCAGGGATCGTAGATCATCCCGTTCTCGTCCCGGTTGTAGTGACTGGTGACTTCGCGGGTGCCATTGTCGTAGACCACGTACGACGTGCAGCGCTGGTGGAACACGTTGCCACTGATGCGGAAGGGCACGCACTCTTCCAGAACCTCGACGACTTCGGCGGCGGTTGCGGTGGTGATTGGTGCCAGCGCCGACATTGCCAGCATCACGACAAATGTACAGCCGTACAGAACCTTCTGCAGTTTCATTGCCATGCTCCTGGTCGATGATGGATTACATCAGATACGGGTTGCCGTACTCGTCGATCCAGTACTCGGTGAGGAATATCTCGCCGTCCGCATCGGGCATGGTCACGATGCAATGCTGGTGGACCCGGTAGCGTTCCACTTCAAAGGGTTCGCAGCGTGTCACGCTGCCTGGTGGGCCGATTACCCCGGCGTTGGCGTTGCCGCTCGACACCATTCCGGCGAGGGCCACGGCCAGTGCGGCCATCGAGGCCAGTTGCAGTTTCATAAGCGTCATCCTTGCTTTCTGCAATCGCGCACATGCGCATGGCGTGTGTAACACGCGAACCAGACCGCCGGAAGTGCTTGGCCGCGATCAGTCCTCGATCTCGCCGCGGCGACTGGCAGCGCGTACCGCCTGCGCGGTGGTCGCCACGCCCAGGCGCTGGCGCGCGCGGCGCAGATGATTTTCCACTGTGCGTGCGGAAAGCCCAAGCGTGGCGGCGATCTCCGCCTGCCGACGTCCGGCAGCGACCCAGCGCAGTACCTCGCGCTCTCGCGTGCTCAGTGCGCCGACCGGCAGTTCGGCGGGGGCTTCGGCCAATCGTCGCGCCGTGCGGAATGCTGCGGTCGCAACAGCCTCCAGCAGCAGGCGCGCGCGTGCGGATGCATCGACCGCGGCCCCGGCAAAGCTGATCGCACCCTCCAGACCGGTGGTGCCGAACACCGGCACCTGCAGGCCGTGCAGTCCTTCGCCACGGGGCTGCTTCACCATCTGGTAGCGTTCGCCGCGCACGCCCTGGCGCTTGCTCCAGAAGAATGGCGCGTCGCTGTCCAGCACGTGGCGATTGACCGGGCAGGCATGCAGATAGCGGGCGAGGTCGGTATCACTGCCATCGCCGAGCCAGTCGCCCTCTATCCAGTACACGCGCTGCGCGTTGCGCTCCAGCCCGGTGCCGGTGGCGAACACCAGCACGCGGTCGTAGCCGAGGGGTGCCGCGATGCTGCGCAGTACCGCGCCCACTTCGCTCAGCGAGCGGGCGCGTTCCAGCTCCAACAATGCCTGCAGCAGATCGCTCATCCGGGTCAGCGCCCGGCCAGCGCGTCGAGCAGGGTACGTGCAGCCAGCTTGCCCAGCGCGTTGCCGGCCAGTGGGCTGTCGCCGGTCAGCAGCAGGCGGTCCTGAAGCACACTGCCGTCGATGCCGTCGTTGACGATCTGCACGCCCTGCTGCGCGAGCCGCTCACCAAAGAACCACTGCAGTTGTCCCGGCATGTAGCCGATCTCCGGCGTCTGCCGGTCCATCGCATCGGGGAAGGCGCAGATGCGGTAGCCGCGGAACAGTGAACCACCATCGGCCTCGTCCACGCCAGCAGCGAGCAGTGCGGCCGGGCCGTGGCAGAGGGTGATGATGTGGCGTTGCTGTGCCATCGCCCACTGCAGGGTGGCCTTCACCGTGCGGCTTTCCGGCAGGCCGATCAATGCGCCATGGCCACCGGGGATGAATACTGCCGCGTAGTCCGAATCGGCGCCGAGGCCGGCCACCACGTCGTCCATCTGCAGCGGCTGGCGGAAGCGCGCTTCATAGCGCTCATACAGTCCACCGATCTCCTTGTCCTCGCGCGGGAACGCCCACCACTCGAACTTGACGGCGTTGCCCGACAGCGTGGCTACATCGATGTCGAAGCCGGCTTTGTCGAGGTGGTACATCGGCAGCAGCGTTTCCACGGGATGATTGCCGGTGGAGAACAGGTGGCCATTGGCGGTCGGCAGGTAGCGCTCGTCGGCGGCGATCATCAGCACCTTCCACCGACCATCCCGGCGTGCGTCCGGATAATCGGCACCGGCAAGGTTGCTCTTGGCCGATGTGAACTGCGACAGCGAGTACGGAGACGGGAAGAAGGCGTCGCGCTCGGCCGGATCGGGGCTGGGTTGGCGGCTGGGCTCTTGCGTGTTCATGCGGATCTCCTGCGGCAATGTGTGGCCAGCATAGAAGGCCCGCTGCGCACGCGCGATGAGGGAATTCCCTCAAGCGCCACGGGCTTCCGTGGCGGCGGGCAGGCCTCAGGCGGCCCCCTGTGCCGACTTCACGCAGCGGTAGGCTTCATCCAGCGCGGACAGGAACGCCTGCTGCTGCGCCGCATCCAACGTCACCGAGCGTTCGAAGGCCGTCAGGCGTTCGCTCCAGTCCGGCAGGGCGTCGTCGCTGTACAGCGACTGGTGTGCGTCCCAGCAATCAGCGGCCTTCAGCAGCATCCACGGCGCATACAGCGGCAACCGGGTACCGTCGTTGAGGATCAGCGGGCGCGTGGTCTGCGAATGTGCCAGCACAGCATGCAGGGAAGGGTCATCCTGCACCTGGCTCTTCCAGACGTGATTGTGGAGGCGCTGCTTGGTGAAATGGAGGATGGCTTCATGGTCCTCACCCGGTCCTGCGGCCCGGAGGGCATCGGTGAGCTTCAGATGCCCGCGTTCGAACAGCCAGCGCACCAGCAGGGTCGAGGCCTGCTTGAACGTGTTGTGTTCGTTGTCCGGGTCGAAATCGTGATGGCCGATGAACTGGCGGTCCTCGACCAGATTGATCTGCAGCTCCTGCACGTGCCGGTGGCGCTGATCGAACCAGAGCTTCATCTGCACATCATCAGCGAGCACTTTCTCAAAGTAGGCCGTGTCACCGAAGTCCTGCATCTGGCCGTCGAACCCGTCCAGGCACTCCTGAAGCGATGCCTCCGGTCCGACGTATCCACTCCAGAATCCCGCGGGCAGGGCAGGAGCGTTCCGAGGCCGATGGGAATACAGGGTGACCGACTTCAGATGGCTCGCCCAGCTCCCGCGCTTGGCCTCCCGCGGTGGGTAGAAGCGATCATGGATGATGTCGAAGGCAAAGTGGTACTCCATGCCATGTGCCTTGTCCCTGGCCGACTTCTGGCCCTGGTTGGCGGTGATCGTGGCAGGTGGAGATGCCAGTCCGTGCTGCGCGAACCAGGCGGCCAGCGCCGGATCGGAACCGCGCAGGCCGATCAGGCCGATGATGTCCTTGATATGCATTCCGTTGCCTTGTTCTGTTGAAATGAGGGCAGCCCACACGCTGTGGTGGCGTCCTGGTAGCGCTAGTTCGCCGCGGCACCGTGCTCCTGCATGTCCTCGTGCAGGATCCGGCGCAGTTCGACGATGGCCGGCGTGGCTTCCTGCACGCTGTGCCCGGACACGATCACCTTCTCGGACTCCGCGCGCGGCAGGTGCGAACTCCAGTAGGGCACCAGCCCATCGTCGGTCTTCTCCAGCGGGCCGTCGGCCTTGGCGCGCGCGATGATCGAGTGGTAGTGGACCTTCGGCGACATCGGCAGGTCGGCCACGGCGCGCACGAAGGGATCGTCCTTGTCCAGGTTCTGGATGCTGTTCATCTGGTAGCCGTGCTTGCCATCGTTGCGATCGATCTGACCGTCGTTGGCGATGGTGGCTACGTCTTCCAGCACGGTCAGCGGCAACCGCACCAGGCGGCCGATCCAACGGCCCAGGCGGGTGCCCGCCACATCGGTACCGCGGTGTGGCGTGGCGATGAACACCACCCTCGACACTTCCGGTTCGGGCAGGAAGGTCAGCACCGGTGCGCCCTTGGTACGCAGCAGTTCGCGCTGCGCCGGTGTCATCTGCGCCGTTGCCAGCAGGGTGTCCACCAGATGATCGCCAGAGGAGGAGATCATCAGCCGCGCGATCACGCCACCCATGCTGTGCCCGACCAGCACCATGTCATGCGAGGCCTGCGCCTTGCCGCTGGGATCGAAATGCTTGAACACCTCGGCCAGCGTATGACGCATCGCATCGTGGCTCATCGCGATGGGCATGTTGGTCGGGTAGTAGAACTGCCAGATCTGGAAATCCTGGCGGATCTCGTCGTCACGCATCAGCTCGTTGGCGACGTTGACCCAGGCCTCCGGGCTGCTGGCCAGGCCATGGATCATCAGCAGCACGCGGCGATTTGGATCGTAGGGCTGCATCATGTACAGATGCGGCGTTTCGATGCCGCCCTTGCCGCCGAACAGTGAGCGCAGCGACTGGTGGCTGAAGTTCGAGCGGGCCAGCCACAGCGCGTAGCCAGCGGTGAAGTTCGCCGCCAGCGGCACTTCCTGTCCGTGCAGGGTGACTTCGGTGACCTGGTAGGGATCGTGGATCTCCAGTTCCGGCTCGTCGTCGTGCAGCACTTCCCACAGGTTCTTTCCGGAGAAGCGCAGCAGCACTGTCATCGACGGCGAGGGCATCTCGCTCCAGCTCTGCTGGGGCGAAGCGGTGGCCTGCGCTGCAGGCGTCGTTGCCGGCGAGGCCGTGACGCTGGCCGGGTCGTCCATCACCGCTACCAGCTCGGCACCGAATCCATCGCGGCGGTGCACGCTGCGCAGCGTGCCGGTGAACGACAGTGATGCGGCGGGGACCAGTTCGGTCGGCGTACGCGTGTCCAACGGTGACGCATCGGTGGACGGCGCCAGCACGAAGGTCCAGCGGCCCAGGGTCAGGTGGCTGGCATCGTTGCGGACACGCCCGGTGGCATAGGCGTTGTACAACTGCACCGAGGCTTCCTGCACGGCCAGGTTGTAGTAGTCGCGCACCTGGGTCTGGCGGTCTTCGAAGCCACGCTGGTTGGCGGTGCGCTCGGTGAAGAACAGATAGGCATATGCCTGGCGCGCCACCTGCATCCATGCATCGAGGCGCGGCTGGAAGTCGGCGTCCAGCTCGGTGATCGCGGTCTTGGCACGGCCCGAGGTGGAGTACTCGCGCTTGGGGGCGGGCAGGGTCATCGCATACTGCAGCCAGAGCTCGGCCAGGCTCGAGCGCTTGTCCTCCTCGCGCACCACGATGGTGGCTTCCATCGCTTCGATGCAGGGCAGGCCCGGTTTGGCGCAGACGCCTTCGTCGAGGCCGGCCACGCGCAGGGTTTCCGTGGTCGCCGAGCTGAGCTTGCCGGTGGTGAGGATGTCACCGCGCTTGAGCGCGATGTACTGGCCGGGCGTGACCGAGGCGACCTGCACCGACGGTCCGAACTGGCGCAGCGTCGCGCAGCCACCGAGGGTGAGCAGCACGGTGATGATGAGGGTCGTGCGGCCGATGAAGCCCAAGCCCGTGGTTGCCATACGATCCTCCTGCGCGGTGGCGCCACTCTAGCGGTCGGCATGTCAAAGCGGAAGATACCGGGCGGTCGGTTTGTGCCTGGCAACTGCTGCCACGCAAGCGATTCAGGCAGTTCCGTGTGACACTGAGGTGAACGGAACGATGCAGGGACTGCGATGACGTGGCTTGAAACCCGGATCCCGCCGCCGCTGGTGATGCTGTGGTGTGCGGGGATCGGATGGCTGGCCAGCCGACTGTGGCCGGGTGCGGTGCTGCCCGTGCCGATGCCGGCACTGCTGGCCACCGGGGTGGTGGCCTTCGGCGTGTTGCTGAACCTGATGCCGAAGCTGGCCTTCCGTCGCGCGGGCACCACGGTCAATCCCCTGCGGCCGTCGGAGGCGAGCACGCTGGTCACGCACGGCGTGTACCGCTATACGCGCAATCCGATGTATCTGGGCCAGGCCACGGTGCTGGCAGGTGCCATGTTGCTCCTGCAGAACCCGGTCGCGTTGCTGGCCGTGCCGCTGTTCGCGCTGTACATCAACCGGTGGCAGATCATTCCGGAGGAGCGGGTGTTGTCGGCCCGCTTTCCCGAGGCATACCCGCTGTTCCGCCAGCGTGTGCGGCGCTGGCTTTAGCGCGGGTCAGGCCGCCATGAAGTGATCTGGCACTCCTCGGGTTGTCTCCCGGCTGATCACGCGTTCCGTGGATGACGCGCGCATCATCAGACAGTAATCTGCGCCCTCCCATCCAGCCTTCGAGTGCAAGCATGAAACCACCCGTCGGGAGGCTTGTACTTGCAAGCGCACTGGTACTGGTTTTCATCCTGGTTCCCATCTGGTCCCTGGTCGGTCCGGGTGTGTGGGGCTGGCATGTAAGACAGCCAGCAGCCTGGCAGGGTGCCCTGGAGGCATCAGCGCTCTTTTTCGCGTTGTATGGGGCGCTGAAATTGATCCGGGGTCCCGCTCTCTGGGCAGGTATCGCAGCTGTGTCGGCCCTGTATGCCAGGCACCATGGTGTGGATGTGGCAATGCTGGCCAGTTACATCTACCTGGAGGGCATCTTTGCCTTGGGCGGATGCCTTGTTGCCCTGGCTGGGGGTGTTAGCCAACGCGATCCCGCCCAACAGGTCATTGTCGGCATGACGGGCCTTGTGGCCTGCTCGCTTCTCCTGTGGATGGCCTCATTGTTTGGCGTGGGGAGCATGCCTGCACTCGCCGGGCTGGCCGCGCTGGTACTTGGTGGGATGTTGATCCTGCGGCGTGGACCGTGGCTGGGAGGAATGCTGCTGTCTGGCGTTCGACGTGGCGCTGGGCGTACACCGGCGGTCACGGCCTTGATCGCAACTCTGACGCTGGTGCTTTTTGCGAAGGCGTCTGTTTCCTCGGATTTTGATTCCAACTGGTATGGCCTGTCGGCCGACCGCGCATTGATCGCAAGTGGCAACATATTCCGTAGCGAAGGACTTGTAGCGCCCGTCCACTACTATCCGAAACTGATTGAGCTGCTCCAGGTCCCCTTGGCGGCCATCGGCAGCATTCCCGCCATCATCGGCTTGAGCATTGGCTGCTGGCTGGCCACCCTTGGGGTTGCGTCACAGGTCCTGCGTGAGCTGCGCGTGGGCCGCGCCTTGCGACCTCACGTTGTCGCGCTGCTTGCAACTCTGCCTGCGTTCGCCAACATTTCAATCACGGCCAAGGGCGACGCCTTGGCGGCCTTGCTGCTTGCTGTCTCGCTGTTGGCCGTGCTTCGACTCGGCAACAGAGGCGGTGTCGGTTGGCTCTGGATTGCGATGGCTGCGTCCCTGTTGGCGAGCCAGGCAAGGCTGTCCAATATTCCCTACACGCTGGCCATCGGCCTGTTGGCGATTCCCGCCTTCGTCCGGTGGCGGCGCCAGCGGTTTCACCGGGGGCAGCCGGCTGCCGCAATTGCGGGAGGGGTGTTGCTTGGCGTGATAGTGCTTGTGGGGCTGATCACCGCGCGAACATGGTGGTTGGCAGGGGTGCCTATTGTTGCGCCGAATGCCGCGCTTGATCTCTTTGCCGCCTGGGGCATGCCGCTGCAATCACCCGTAGGTCGCCTGCCGACCAGTGATCTGCTTGTCTACCTGCCTCCAGGAAAAGCCCTGTTGGCGTACCTGTTCGACCCACGGCAGTATCCGCTGCTGCAGATCCTGTGGACGGGTAATGCATGGCTTGGCCTGCCATTGGTGGCGGTGATCCTGGGTTGGCGGCGACCGGTCGCGTGGCAGCGCGCTGTTCCCGTGCTTCTGCTTGGATTGCTGTTCTTCCCGATGCTCCTGGGAAATCGCTATATCGAAGCATCGGGTGCGGATGGAAACTACTTCATCACTCCCTTGCTGGGCCTCTTGATGTTTGCTGGCTTCCTTCTCCAGCAAACACTGTGGAAGTGGCAGTCCTGCTCCGGCGTGAGCCAAGCCGTGCGTGCCTTGATCTTCTCGATCGCGGTGGCATCTGCGTTGATGTGTCTTGTGACGGGCGCGTGGGGGCCTGGCACCCGGGCCTTCGATACACGTCTTGATCGCCCAATGCTGGATACGACTGTGCGACGTGCGGCAGCCTGGCGCGACATTGGTCTGGAAAGGATGGCCCAGCGGCTCTCCCAGGAGGCGCCGCGCACGCGTGCAGTGGGCGATGTGGGCGGGGAGGGTTTCTGGCTGCCAGTACGATACGAGCCAATCGACATCATTGCGCTGACACGCCCCGGTCTGGTTGATACCCCGGAGCATACGCTGGAATTTCTGGAGGATATTGCTGTTGAGTACCTCATCGTCCGCTCACCCGGCTCGGCTGGTGGCCAGGAACGGGATCGGATTCTGCGTACTGCGGTTGATGTGCTTGCTGCGGATGGCCGAGCAACGCGCATCATGACCGAAGGACCGTACGAACTCTGGAAGGTGAGCCCGAAGCGGTGAGCGCCCGGGATGTCCGTAACAGGTCTGTGGCGAAGAACGACCAGGTGGCTGCCCCTGCGTGTTCCGGACCGTTGTGGGTATTGCACTTCACGGCAGCCGAATGGCCCTTGTAATCGTCACCGGCAATCAATCACCTGCAGGGAGCGCGCGGTAGCGCCGCGGCGCTTGAAGATCGGGTGGTCGGCGGTAGGCCTGGAATGTAGCTGTCATTGCGCAAAAGGGGATTATGTTGCTTGCGCATCTGCGGTCGCAGCATCGGTACCGATGAGGCTGCTGTTGGCATGTGGCGGGTGATTTGGCTGGAAAAGACGCGCCGGAACGCAGAAACAGCCATTTGAGGTGAGGCTCAGGATGAAGGGCCATGAGGGTGAGAGCAGGGCACGCCGGACTGTGTCGAAGGGACGAAAGCTCGTGGTGCAACTGGCCTCGAGGCTCATATTGCCGAGCCCGTCATAATTGCAGCCGGGTGGTCTGGATAGACTCAGTCGGCACGCATGACGCGTGCACTTCGCCAACTCAGAGGACGACTGTCATGTTGAAAGGATTGAAGCCGCTCGCGGCAGCAGCGCTGTGCCTGCTTGGCCTGTCAGCCTTTGCCCAAGGCGCGGCTGCCGCGCAATGGGTCGAGACTGACCGTACCGCCTATCTCAAAACCAGCTTCTTCGGCAGTTTCGCTTACCACACCTGTGATGCCAGTGGTGCCCAGATCCAGGGCTATCCGGGCAGCTGCGCCAGCGATGGGGCCAGCGGTTGGACGGCCAATTACGCGGCGTCGAGCGGCCAGGCCAACGATCAGCTGTCGGCCTGCAACCACAATCCGTTCCAGCTTGGCTCGCGCTGCTACGGCCTCGCGTATGCGATCAACGGTCAAGTCTACGCAGGCGGGCTCCCGATTGCCTGTAACGTCGGCACGCGTGCGGTGGTCACTTCGTCGAGCATGGAAACTGTGGAGATCCAGTACGAAGAGCTCGATGTGGACACCATCGAGTCGGCGCGCGAGTACGTCTGTCAGTAAAAAGGTCGCAGGATGCCGTCGTGCCCGGCGGCGTCCTGTGTTCTGCAGGAGGTGGCCGCGTTCATCGCGCTACGTGACGCCAGGGCCGGGGAAAACGAAAAAGCCGGAACCCCTTGTTTGACGAGGGATTCCGGCTTTTCGTGGATCCTTGCGGACCCGGTATTGGTGGAGGTGGGCCCTACCGCAATGTGAACGTAAGTTGTTGATGACGCAGGTGGTTGGTGCTGGTGCTCGAAATCGATACCCCCAGCAATACCCCCATCCTATGCAGCCTTGGCGGGTTCAATTCCATCCCGCTCGGCGACCCGGGCGGCCTGCCAGGCATCCACCTCAGACTCAATCCAGCCTACCGCGTTGCCGCCCAGCGGCACAGGCGCCGGGAAGGTGCCGGCGCTGATCCGGTCATAGATCGTGGTCTTGCCCAGCCCCGTGCGGCGCTTGACCTCGGGCATCTTGATGAAAACAAGCGGCTCGGTAGCCATGGTGTCCTCCTTCAGTTCGTGGCCAGCGCAGCGCGCAGCTGCTCGGTGGCGGTGTTCATGCGGTCATCCAAAATCATGGAGGCAGCCGATGCAGCGCTTGTCGGGATCTGTCTCGCCGCAGCCTCCACATGGCGATATCAGAGGCTTGAACTGGCGCATCACCTTTTCCGCCTCCGCTTTTTCGCCCCGAGCCAGCGCCATGAGCGCCAAGCCGCGTGCCTCCCAGAGGCGGCACGTTCTGAGGCTTGCCGAAGCGAGGTTCACACCTTCCAAGCTGGCCAGTTGCCGCCCGATCTCGCGGTGGTCGATAGGTTCACCCATGAGCGCACCTCCGCCAGCACCAGCGCAGCCCTGCGCGCGCGGCGCGGCATGCGCGGCTGATCGCCCACAGGGTGGCGATGCCGGCCAGGAACCCGGCCAGGGCGAACACGTGGACCATTGCAGCGGTGAGCAGCTGGTCAGCCATGGGCGTTCTCCGCCCGCTGCAGCGGCGTGGCAGAATGCGCGCCAGTCGACAGGGGGGGCAGGGAATGAGCATGTTGGATGGCGTCAGTCAGTGCTGGGTGCTTAGCAAAGGATGTGTGGTGAATTGGGACGCATGGGCCGCGGTCGGCACTGTGGCGGCGGTGTTCACTGCGGTCTTCGCGCCGACAATTCAGAGGCTTCTCGTACGGAAGAGGACGAACGCGTTGTTCGCACTGGCCTACAGGACGGACCTGTTCGCGGCGCTCGATATGGTGAAGCAGCTTCGCGCCAAGTACCCATTCGGAAATGGGAGCATCGAGGCATTCCAAGCTGAGGCCAGTCTCGTGACTGACGAGTACTTCCGAGACGAGCTCACGCGTCATGCCAATATCCTGAACGTACTGACTGTTCGGGAGGTCGATCTGACAAAATGGCAGGGCGTGGACGTTTCGCTCGCAGCTACGGTCGCCCTCGCCATTGAAACCACCAAGAACCTGCACAAGGCGTACGTCAATCTGGCAGTGGCCGGTAGAGTTGGGGGCGCAGCTGATCACTTTCACGTGGCCGAATACGTTGGGAATCTTGCCGAGTCGCATCTCGCTGATGCGAACCACGCAGTGAAGCGGGCCATCCGACCGATAGCGAAAGAAGGCTAAGCGGCCCAGGTCGGCGGTAGGTCGATCCCTCGCGCCTTCTCGCGCAGTTTTTGGCGCGCGCGCGGCGGTGGCCATACCGTTGATCAGGGGGAAGAACCGCAGCGGCAGCCGGGCGAAGCATTTGGTGCAGGTCTTCATGGCTGCTCCAGGCGCGACTTGCTGAGGTTCTCCCAGGTGAGCGGGTAGGGGCCGCGCTTCACCCGCTTGTCAGCGGTGGTCATTGAGACGCCCAGCTCGTCGGCGATCTGGCGCATGGTGTAACTCTTGCCATCCACCACGCGTGCGAACAGTGCAGCCTTGGCCCTGCCGCCGCGGATCGTGCCGCGGTGCGGGTAGACGTAGTTCAGGCCCCTCATGCGGCCTCCTGGTGATCACCAGCGCGCAGGCTCTGCTCGAACCCGACCACCATCTGCCGGAACGGCTCCAGGTCCGAACACAGCTTCGTGATGAACGCCTCGTCGCGGTCGAAGCGGCGCCACCACAGCTGCTTACCGACTGCGGACAGCGCCGGGCAGTACAGGCCGATGTGCCACCACTGCCGGCCGGTCAGCCACATGCAGCCCTGGGCCTGCTCGAACACCTCGCTCGCATCGTTGTCGATGTGGAAGGCGCGCAGCTTCTCCGGGTTGATGAAGCACTTGTATTCAGTGCCGCCATCCTCGCCGATGAAGCCGTCGGCCGAGCAGCCGTAGTCGCCGCAGTCGCTCAACACGAACCCGGCGCGCTTCACCAGCAGGCCGGACTGCACCTCATGCTCGGCGCGCGCGAAGGGTTCCAGCTCATGGCCGCGGCGCATGGCGAACGTCTCGAAGCCCTCGTCCAGCGGCTCGCCACTGATGCGCTCGATCGCCAGCCGGAAGGCGTAGTTCTTCGACGCCTCGCTGAAGTCGCCGATGGGATCACCGGCGATGGCCTTCTCGATGATGGCCGAGCGCGGCACGGCCTTGTAGCCGGCGCGCTCCATGGCGGTTTTCTCTGCCAGGCCGGACAGCACCGCGTCCACATAGGTGCGCTGCTGTTCGGTCAGCTCGCCCACGCGCGAGCGCGCGGTGGCGAACATACTGGCGGTTATGACCCCGGCGCGGGCGTTGTGCCAAGCGTCGCTGCCTTGGTCGCAGTGGATAAGCCTCATTCCACCACCTCCGCTGCGGCACGTTCTGCCTCAGCCTTCAGCGCTTCCAGTCCCGAGCCTCCGATCAGCTTGCGCTGCTGCGGAGTAAGCTTCGACCACGCCTCGCCCAGCGCTTCCAAGCCGGCCGTGGCAATGTCCTGGAGGCTTGCATACAGCGCGTTGCGCCCGTCTTCCTGTTCCTGCGTCAGCGGGGCGGGCAGCGCCTGCTGCTGAACCTGCTGGCCGGACAGCACGGCCAAGCCTTCGCCGCCATCGGTGTTCAGGTGGTGGATCGCGGTGTCCAGGCGCTCGGTCTTCGGCCAGTACTTGTAGGCGCGCTTCACGACCGTCTTTTTCGCCATCTCGCCCCAATCGGTCAGCCACGGGCAGGACTTCTGCTTCGAGATCCATGCCTTCCATGCCGACGAGCGGTCACGGATAGCGTTGATTTCCTCCACCGACATTGCGTCGGTTAGGTAGTCGCCGTCGGCGGTCTTCACCACCACGTAGACGCCGACGACCTCGCCACGGTCCTTCGCGAACGGATTGCGGATGTGGGTCGGCTGCTGGTCAATGCCGTTGAGTCCGAAGGTGTCGTTCTCGTAGACCAGCTCCGCCTGCCCCCAGCGGATCGACCCGGAGTCGATGGCCAGATCCATCAGGCCCATGTAGCTGATGTCGAGACAGATTTTTCCGTCGCGCGGGACCAGGTATGCCTGCTTCTTCGCCGGGTTCAGGCTGATGCCAATGGCCGCGATGTTGACCACGGCAGCGATGACCGACGACCGGTTCTGCATCGCGATCTTCATCGCGTAGTCGTTGCCGTACAGCGTCTGCAGGGCGAACTCGGCCTCGCGGTCGAAGTTGATGGACCGATCAGACAGCACCGAGGCAAAGGAATCCTTGGTGCCGTAGACCGAATCCTCGATGGTGACGATCTGGTTCATGGCTGCTCTGCTGGTAGGTGGAATGGATGCCGGCGACGTGGAATCCCGGCCGGCGCGGGGCCCGTGAGGGCGGGGGAATTCAGCCGCGCACGCTGCTGGTTGCTGCCCAGCGGGCTTTGGCAGCGTCGCGGTCGGTGTGGGCTTGGTGGATCTCGGCGATGCGTAGCGGCACGACGACGGCGGCGAACAGCGCGACGGCGGCCCAGGCGATGCGGTAGCGGCGGCTCACGACAGCACCGCCTGCACCAGCAGCGAGGCCAGCGCGCCCAAGCAGAACGACAGGGCATTGGCGACGACAGTGGCCACCACGTGGTGGCGCTGCTCGCGTTCGGCGGCGGTCATGCGGCACCGCCAGCGCGCATTTCACGCTCGACCTGACGGACGATCCGAGCCTGCCGGTCCAGTAGCTCGCGAAGGTCGTGCAGCAGATGCGCCGGGACCTCGACCGAGGAGACCAGGAAGTCCAACGCGCGCTCGGAGGTCACCATCACCGAGATCAGCTCGGCGGTGTCGCCCTCACGGTCATAGGTGCGCGCCAGAGAGTTGCAGGCGTCCTGGAACGCCTCTTCGGTATCCGCCGGCAGCAGGCCATCAAAGCTCCGCTGGGCGTTCCGGGCGATGTCGGTTGCAGTGTGCAGACCCATCTTCGTCTCCAAGTCCCGGCCCGGGATGGGCTGTGGTGGGGTGTTGGATGAAGATTAGGGGCGCTTATACTTAGTGTCAATAGGGGCGCTTATATTGCCCGCAGCCATACAATGAACGCGTTAAGGAGTTGGACTTAAAAGAAAAACCCCGCCGGGGCGGGGTTCATGGGGTCAGGGCTTGGCCGGTGGGGGCTGGGCCTGGGCCGGCGCCGGCGCTACGGCCTGAGTCTGCGAAGGCATCTGGATGATGATCGGAGGTGGCGGTGGTGCAGCCTGCGGTGCCTGAATCGTTACCGGTGCCTGCGGTGGCGCCGCTGGTGCCTTAGGCACTGCGTTGTTCAGCACGAACGTCATGATCGTGGTGAAGAACACAATGCCAGCAAGACCGGTGCCAACGATCCACTTGATCTGCTCGTTAAAGCCCTTGTGCATTTCCGAACGAAGTTCCGCCAAGTCCAGCTTGGTAGCCAGCGTCGGTATTACAGCCTCAAGCTCGGAAATGCGCTTTTCCATGTCAGCATCATGGGGCGGTTCATCTCCTTTTCCAAGAGCGACATCTCCGGAACTAGAGCCCGACTTCCCACTGTCATTCACAATGCTCAGCTTTGGTCTACTCATCGTCTTGATCGTCCTGTCCAGCGGGCGCCGGGTTCTCCTTGAGCCATTTGACGACGTAACCTCGGGACAGGAACCACATTGTTCCGCATACCGTGCAACTTAGACTCACTTGAGGGATGTACCCTGGCACGGGACTTAGCGGATCTAGAACCCCCTTGCTATCAACGAGCAGTGCTCCGGTGCCCAGCACTTTGTCGGTGTCGTGAAGAACCCATTCGGATTGTCCGCACCTAAGACACTCAGACTTGGCTACCTTCGCGCTGAAGTATCTCGCAAGATCTGAACCGCTTATGTAGAACATCTCTACTTCGTTTTGGTTATCTTTCTTCACGTCAGTCTGCCCATCCGCCTATCCAATGAACACGGCCAACGACCGTGATCGGTTCTCGCTTCGAGTCCATCCGCCGTGGCTTCTGCCAGTGGTGGTCGCCCTTGGGGTTGTCGCTGCTGAAGAAGACCGTGCCGTCCAGCACCATGGCCCTCTTCACGTAGTACTCGGGGTTCGCCGCGCCGTGGACCTGAATCAGGTACAGGCTGCCGTCTTGGACACGCGTGTCTGAGGTGTCGAACAGGATGGCATCCCCGTCCTCGATGGTCGGTTCCATCGAGTCGCCCTTGCCGTAGTAGATCGCCAAGGGGCGGTTGTAGATGCCGCGGCGGCGCAGGCTGGTCTTCTTGAACTTGAGGCTGTGCGTCTCGGCATACTCCTCAGCCTCAGCACCGGCGCCTAGCCCGACAGCCTGGGAGTAGCCGGTCACGTCCGTGTAGTCGTCGTCCGACGGGGCAGGGGAGTTGTACTGCTGCTCGGGCAGATCGTCGCGGATGTCCGTGTCCTCGATGCCAAGGGCGGCGCTGAAAGCCTTCAGCGTCCTGTAGTTCATGGGGATCCGCCCATTGAGGTATTGGCTCACGGCGCCCTGGGTGATCCCCAGTTCGTCTGCCATCTTCTCTTGGGTCAGCCCCAGACCCCTTGCGCGCACAGACCACTCAGCCTTCAGCTTGGCGGCTGCGGCCTCATCGCGCTTGGTGGGCTTAGCTTTTCGTGCCGTCTCCATATGAGGGACGCTAATTAATGCGTTCATACTTTGCCAGTAGCGCCACTATTGACGTGAATATCAGCGGCACTTATCTTTGCGGCATGGACATACCCACCTACCGAAAAGAGAAGGGCCTGTCTCACCCACGGCATCGGCTGTCTGTTCATCGACTACGCACAACGTATCACCGTGCCGCGCGCGGACCGGACGACCGAGGTTTCACAGGTCGCTCGCGGCATGAAGAACCTCGCCCGTGACCTGCAGATCCCAGTCATCTCGTTAGCGCAGGTGGTGAAAGGCGTCGACCAGCGGGTAGGCGACAAGCGTCCGACCGCCGGCGATCTGGCCAACAGCGACGAGCTGACCCGCGAGGCCGACCAGATCCTGATGCTGTACCGGGACGAGGTCTACATCCGCTGCGGCCAGGCGTTCCTCAACGCCTACAAGGCCGAGGCAAAGATCGAGATCAACCGGCAGATCATCGTCGGCGCCAACGGTGGCACCGGCCTGGACGCCTCGGTCACTGCAGTGTTCTACCGCGGTATCGAGCTGATCTGGGATCCGACCTTCGAGCTGCTGGACGCCAAGCTCGGCGCGATCACCTATCCCTGGACCAAGCGCTGCTACCTGCTCAACCGCAACTTCATCACCTTCCGCCCGGTGAAGGGCAACTGGATGAAGAAGCGCAAGCCGGAAAAGCTGCCGGACCGCTACGTCACCTACTACGCGCAGACCAACAAGTACGGCCTGACCAAGGTCTTGCGCCTTGCGCCATCCGTGACCTTGGGGATGTACCAGCGGCTCGGCGGAAAGGTTGGTCATCAGGACCTGCTGCCGAGCTATGCAGTTGATGCGCCCGCTGGTGCCGCCGGCAGCAGTGAGCCGACACTGCCCATGAGCAGTCTCCTGAAGATGGTTGGCTCCTCTATGAGTGCTCAGAAGGCCAATCAGCTGCTGAAATCTATCGGAGTCCTTGAGCAGCGCGAGCGCCCATCGAGCGGTAGTCGGATCAAGAAGTATTGGACCTTGACCGATGCGGGCCTGCAGTACGGGAAGAACCTCACTTCTCCCGAGAATCCCCGCGAAACACAGCCTCACTACTACGTTTCGAGTTTCGGCAATCTGATGGACCTGATACTGGGCCGTCTGCACGGGGCAGCTGCGTGATCCCGTGGGCAGCTCCGTGTCCCACCTAAGAACTTGCCTAATTTTGGTGAGGATAGGTGGTCGTGTATGTTGGTTCCGTGGGGCGAGCTTCACGTCCCCCAATCGAAAAGGAGAAGCCCCAGGGCGGCAACCCCGGGGCTTCAGTCGGAAACATCTGGAGGAGGCTTCCATGCAGCAGGCTACAGGACAGGCACTGTCTGTCAACTTTCCGGCGCACCACGGGCACTGCGACTGCTGCAGTAGGCCAGCATCGTGGCACCGGCGCGAGGCCATTCGGGGGCAGAGGTCCACCCCCGCCGGCTCGTTCCACTATCAGATCTGCTTCGAGTGCCTGGAAGAGATCGAAGCGCTTCCTGATTCGCAGCGGGAGGCCTGCTACTTGTTTGCGCTGGTCCGCCATGCCACGACTTATTCGGAAGCGTTCGGCGAGTTTCTGGCTGGATGGCTTGGGGTGGAGTGTCCCAAGGCTAGGCAGGCGGCATGAAGAGGGGTCCGCAACCCGGCCCCCTCACTATTCAAAGCCGTTTGTTGGCCAGGCGCTTGCCGGTCTCTCCGAAGGCAATGGCTGCTTTGAAAGCATGCTCTGCGATGTTCTCGTATGACTGGTTGACCTCGGTTCCAGCAATCTCCACAGCCACGGCCTCGGTGAAGATCTTTTCGGCAAGGGCTGCCACTGCTTGCGTAATTTGTCCTGACATCATCATCTCCTGAGTGGCCCGATCAATTGGCGACCAGGCTGGTTAGTAGCACCGGCCGCCCATGCGGCCGGTTTGCGTTATCAATTGAGCCCGCGAAAGGGTAACGCGTGATCCGGTCCAGGCCGCGTACGAGGTCAGCCTGAACTGATATCAAGAACCGTTCTCCTGGGGACTTAGATACTTACTGAAACGAGCGGGTCGCCGATTAGCTTTCCGCTCTTGTCGGTCATCCACAAGTGCCAGTTGTGGAATTCAACGCCCAATTCATCCCTTGGCGGGGCGGCCGAGCGACCTTGCAGTGTGTAGATCTGGATATTGGGTCCGGCGATTTGAGCGATGCCAGGTGCGCCGCCCGCGTAGACGACAGATCCTCTCTTGGCAGACGTCTTGTCGAAGGGGATAGGAAGCCCCTCTACGATGATCGAGCACGAATAGTTCTTGCTCAATCTGCAGACCATATAGCGCTCCTCAATCTCAAAGAGATCGAATGCGTTCGGCCCGTTCAGAAATAGCAGATAGTCGGTCTTCTCAAACTTGTCATCGATCGTTACGCCCAACGCGATGTTGCCTTCATGGATGACCAAGTCCCCATGGCTGATGGACAACGAGTGGGTCTGTTCAAAAGCATCAATTGGCAGATGCATCACCATCTCCTTGGTAGCCCCGGCCAATCCAGGGCCTGGCGCATCCTAGCACCAGAGGTAGGCGACTTCGGGCATATGGCCTGGCAATGAAGAGGGCGATAGTATCGGCCAGCTGGCGTCGCCGGCCCTAGGGGGCAGTCCCCTAGGCAGCGCACAGGGGGAAAGGATGACCACAAATGTTGTAGTGGCGACGTACCACGGCGTCGTTCTAGGCTGCGACTCGTTGTCCAGCATTGTTGAAAGGGCATTTTTCCCATTCCGAACGGCGGATGCTTTGGCGCGCGATGCGGATGGTGATCTGATGTTCGACGCGCAGGGTCGACTACTGCTCGCCTACGATGAAAGCAAGCTGCAACTCACGCCGACGAACATCATGGGCGGCGTCCAGAAGATGTTCATCCTTCACGAAGATCCAGACTCAAACAATATTGAGTGCTCCGTGGCGGCGACTACATCCGGCCTGGGCACGCTCAATGGTGTAGTGATCGCAGAGATTGCCGATCGGTTCCGTAGGCGTTGCCGGGCGAATCCAAATGGGTACGCATCAATCACTGATGTCGTCAGTGAGTTCCTTGAGTTTGTTAGGCCTCAATGGGAGCTGGCAGTTGGTTATGACGAAGTCGATCCAGCCGTGCGCCAAACTCTTGACGATCTCCAATTTTTGATCGCAGGGTACGGGCGTGATGATGAATACGTTAAGGTTATTCGAGTGAGCGTCGCATCCAATTCGGCAACCGAGTTGTTTGACGCATTCCCCCACTGCAGCGCAGCATGGGCAGGGCAGGCAGACTCCATTGCAAGTCTTGTTAATGGATCGAACCCGACGACGCGTTGGGCTGTCAATCGTAGCGTCATCGCGAGCTTGGAGGCTCATCGGGCTAGTGTTGTTGAATCTGTTCTCGCTCAGCTCAGAGACCAAGGCGTGGAGATCCCGGAACCTTTCGAGGCTACAATTCAGGAAGTGGTACCCGCTGAGCTTCCTTGGCTAGAGGGGAGCCCATTCTTTGACTGGGCCAACTTGCCAGTCCAATCCGCTGTTGACCTGGTCTCTACATTGGTTAACGCAGAGTCGGCAGTGCAGAAGTTTGCGATGGGTATCCCAACGGTGGGTGGCAGAACGCGGATAGGGTTGATGCGCCGTGGCATGCCATTTGCATTCCTCAATGAGCCAGAAATCATCCACCAACATGTCGGATACAACCATGATGCATAACGCACTGAACTGCGCTGCGCAGAAGGCCCCTTCGACGCATGGTGAAAGGCCCGCCAGGATTGTCGCGCCAACCTCCAATGGCCAAGTCGCCAGCAAGAAGGTCTCGGCTGAACCGAAGAAGAGCACCTTCTTCGTCTCTGCCAGCAATGGCCGAGTCGTTGTGTCGAAGACGCGGTAGGAAACGGAGCGTACGATTCGAACCTGGCCCCGCTTTTGCGGGGCTTTCTGTATCCGTTGAAGCTATTAGCCGCAGCGGCAGCATGGCCCCATCACACACGGGGGCGGCTGTATGGCGCACATCACAGCGGAAGAGGCCGGTGGCCGGAATGTCGTGGCCTTTCTTGACACGATCGCGTGGGCAGAAGGAACGGACAACGGGCGCCAGCCCACGAAGCAGAACGGCTATGACGTGCTGGTGGGCGGCGGCCTGTTCGCCGACCTCAGCAAGCATCCGGCCAAGCTCGTCCGGCTGAACTCGAAGCTGGCGTCCACCGCGGCCGGCCGCTACCAGTTCCTGTCGCGCACGTGGGGCAACCTGCAGCGGCAACTCCGGCTGCCTGACTTCGGCCCCCTCAGCCAGGACAAGGCGTGCATCGAGTTGATTCGCGGTCGTAGGGCGCTGGATTCGGTCAAGGCCGGCCAGTTCGACAAGGCCGTGGCCCTCTGTTCGAAGGAGTGGGCCAGCCTGCCGGGGGCCGGATACGGGCAGCACGAGCAGAGCCTGGAGAAGCTGCGCGCTGTCTACCAGAAGGCCGGCGGCAAAGTGGGCGGGAGCGCATGAGCATGGAAGCCCAGCCGAGCCAGGATGGCCGCACCCGCATTTCGCTCGGTCCGGTCGAGAAATGGATCGTTGGCGCCTTCGCCAGCTTCATGATCGCCGGCGGCTACTGGCTGATCAGCTCCATGCAGGCAGTGCTGACCCAGCAGCAGGTGACCAACCAGCAGATGGCGACCGTGCAGC
Organism: Stenotrophomonas sp. WED208; assembly: GCF_040984485.1. NCBI lineage: Bacteria > Pseudomonadati > Pseudomonadota > Gammaproteobacteria > Lysobacterales > Lysobacteraceae > Stenotrophomonas > Stenotrophomonas sp. WED208. The sequence goes on along the minus strand of NZ_JAZARB010000001.1, from coordinate 2,821,703 downwards.
AGCAGCTGCAGACCTTCAACACGCAGCTGGCCGATGTGCCGGCGCTGAAGCTGGAACTGGCCAAACAGGCCGTACAGGTCGAGCAGAACAAGCAGGACATCAAGGAGCTGAAGCAGCTCAGGGGGCTTAAGTGAAGGACCGATTCAACTGGCAGGGCGTGGCCGGCCGTGCCAGCACTTGGCTGGCGATCCTCTCCGCTGCTGCGACGGCCGGGCTTGGCGCCTATGCACTGATGCCCGAGCGCGCCCAGAACGCGTTCCCCGAGTGGGCGCTGATCGGCATGGGAGTGCTGGCAGTGGGGTCGGCGTTTCTGGTTCCGGTGGCCACCAGCTTCAAGCAGAAGGCGAGGGCGACGCGCCATGCTGATCCCTGACCCTCTGGCTCCCTACGCGAAGCTGATCCGCCTTGGCCTGTGGTGCCTGCTGGCCGGTGGCTTGTACGTGGCCGGCTGCCAGCGTGGCGAGGATCGCCAGGCTGCATCCGACCGGGAGCAGATCGGCGCGGTGCAGCGGCAGCTCGACGGCGCACGCGCTGAGGCGGCCGAGAACCTGCGCGCAGCCAATGCCGCCGGCCAGCTGCTGCAGGAGGTCAACCGGCAGACCCAGGCATCGATCGACGCAGCGGAGGCGGCGCGCAAGGCATCTGCAGCAGCAGCGAGCCGGGCTGAAGCGGTAGCGGCAGAAGGCCAGCGCCGGGCCACTGCGGCCGAGAAGGCGCTGCAGGCCGCCAAGACCACGCCGGCATGCCGGTCCCAACTGGAGATGGAGCTGTGCAGCTCAATTCCTTTGCTCTGATCGCCGCCATGCTTCTTGTCGGCTGCGCGCACCAGCCCGAGCGGCCGAAGCTGCCCGAGAAGGTCCATGTGACCGTGGAGAAGCTGGTCCCGGTCGATGATCGCCTGACCAAGCCGTGCCCAGCAAAGCGCGCTGAGTCGCGCACGGTGGAGGCAGTCGTGGCCGCCTACAACGCCAACCTGATCGTGCTGCAGGACTGCGACACGCGCATGGGCGAGATCCGCGCACTGGGGCGGTAATGGCAAAGCAACGCGTCCCACTACACCAGAACCCGCGCTCCTTCACCACTGTGGAGGAGGGGGCGACAAAGGGTGCTCAGGTAGGCGTCGACCTGCTTGGCCCTGACGGGACGGTGCTGCGCCCGGACCAGGTCATCAACTCGGCCACGTCCACCGATCCCAATGCCAACCGGGTGACCGTCTGGAAGCTGATCCGGGAGGTGCCTGCCAACCTGGTCAAGATCGCGGCGCTGGTCGGCAAGGGATTCGCGGTCCGGCGCGGCGACGGTGAGTGGACGCTGCGGACGCTACAGCCTGGTGGCTCAGTTGCAGTCACGAATGGCGACGGAGAGGCGGGTAATCCGGTGATCGGCCTCACCGACGATGCGCTCGCGTCACTTGACTTGGCGGATTCAGCAGTTCAACAGGTCAGGCCCGGCGCGAACATCACCGTCGACACTACCGATCCGCGGCGCCCGATCGTCTCCGCTTCCGGCGGCGGCGGCGTCCTGCCAGTGGTCACCGGCGAAATCGTGGCCGGCCAGCCGATTTTCCTCATCGCCGACGATGGCAACCTCATCTACACGGAGATCTCCTGATGGCCAGCGGCCGCCTTGCCGACTACCTTGGAAAGGGGCTGGCCTCGGCCCGGCCCGCCACGCTTACGCTGCATCCGGAGGCAGTAGGGCTCTGGTATTCGACAGACACCGGGGTAATAAGTACATGGGACGGATCTTCATGGCATGACGTCACGTCCGGAGCATCTACACGGTTGGCCATCGTCACCAAGACTGCGAGCGCAACGTTGGCCCTGACTGATGCTCTGTCCGGGCGTGACGCGCTGGTGGAGATGGACGTTGCAACAGCGAACACACTCACTGTGCCTCCGAACGGCGCCATCGCATTTGAGATCGGTACCGTGATCAACGTCCACCAGCGCGGCGCAGGTCAAACCACAATAGTGCAGGGTGCTGGCGTCACCGTTCGCACCGATGAAACCCTGAAGCTGCGTAAACAGTGGGCTACGGCTGTGCTGATCAAGCGTGGTACGGATGAGTGGGTACTGGCTGGAAGTCTGGAGGCAGCGCCGTGATCCCTGGTGTCGTTGCGGGCGGGCGCGTTCGAGGAGGGGCGATTGTGTTCAATCGCTCTTTCACTGATGGAAGTGTTGCAGGTCTGACCGGATTCGGTCCTACAGTCTCTTTCGTTTCGACAGCTGCAGGTCTCACGCTGAGCGGAACCGCCAGTAGCAACGCCGTTCGGGTCCGGTTCGATGAAATGATCGAGCTGAAGGATTTCGAAGCCGAGTACTACTTCTTGGCGCCCGAAAACGGAATTAACGGTGGTCTGATCTATAGAAACGGTCAGTGGCTTGATCCCAATGATACTTACGGGTACTTGGTAGCGGCAGAAACTGCTCAGGTAGTGTTGGGTCGAGGAACTGCAAGTGGTGTCTACACGGCAGTCGCTTCTGGCAGCATTCCGACGGTCCCTGTCGGAACAGTTCGCCGTGCACACGTCCTGATCAAAGGCGATAGACATCGCGTGTGGGTAGACGGAGTTCTGGCAATCGACTACAGAAGTACCACCTATATGAACACAGCTTCCAAGCTGGGCTTCAACCGCTTCAAGAACAATGTCACTGCCGCGAATACAATGACCTTCCGCAACTTGGTCATCAAGACGGCGTAAAGGGTTTCCCCGACCCGGGCGGACCGGGGGTATCCTGTGCCGGGGATGGGCGTCAGGGCAGGGCATGGAGAAGCTGCAGAACCTTCAGATGATGCGGGCGATCGCCGCGATCCTGGTCGTGTGGGCGCATGCCATCGACCTTGTCGCGAAGCGGCAGATCGATGCATTCCAGGTTAGTTGGGGAGCGCTCGAGAACTTCGGCGCTGTCGGCGTGGATGTGTTCTTCGTCATCAGCGGCTTCATCGTCTCGCTGACGGCTGAGCGTTCCAGGTCCGTGACGCAGTTCCTGCTTGCCCGTCTTGTCAGGATCTGGCCCCTTTATCTGATCGCCACGGTGGTGGTGTTCGCCGTGGATCCCGCGGCCAGATCCTTGGCGACGCTGGGCTGGTCGGTTGTGTTCCTTCAGGTCCCTGGGCTTCCAGCAGGCATGCCCACCCATCCACTGGGATGGAGCCTCATGTTTGAGGCCGTCTTCTACCTGATGCTTGCTGGCGCGATGTGCTGGCGATCCAAGCGACCGATGCCCGAGCGGGTGCTGATCATCGGCTCGGCGACCATTCTTGTGGCGGGGGTGTCTGGCTTCCACCAACCCATGAACATCATTGGAAACCCGATCATCATCGAGTTCCTGCTGGGCGTGGTCATCGGGTGGGTATATCGACGTCGGCCGGAGCTACCTGCGTGGGCCACGTCAGCGCTGTTCGTCGCCGGTACAGTTCTGCTGCTTTCCACCGCGATGTATGGGTTCGGATCCATCAGCGAGGCGCCGCAAACCTTGGACGCCAGCCTGTCCTGGGATCGAGTGCGGCAGTGGGGGATCCCAGCGGCGCTGCTGATCGCGTCGGCCGTGTTCAGGAAGAACGCGACTTCGGTGGCGGGCCGGCCACTGGTCTTCCTCGGGGACAGCTCCTATTCCATCTACCTGTTCTCGTTCGTGGCCCTGTTGCTCCTTGATCAAGGCTGGGACGCGTGGGCCCCGGCGTCGCCGGACGTTGCAATCCTGCTGGCCACTTCGGTGGCAGTGGTGTTTGGCGTGATCTGCTACGTGGTTCTGGAGCGCCCGCTTACTTCAGCACTTCGTACAAGAATTGCGATGCGTCTGGTCAAGGCTTAAGGGGAATGGCTAGGCAACCTGCTGCACCAGGTCCTCGCGGTTGTTCCGCGGCGTGTTCACCGCGCGGCTGACCCGGTAGGCTTCCATCGCCGGCTTCCCTACTGGCCGATGTGGTGCATCCCCTCAAGACCAGATGCCTAGCTGATGAGACAGAAAGTCGCCTGTGTGCCCGATGCAGCTGGGAGAATCTGCGGGCGGGTCTAGCCAGAAGTTGTACAGGTCGGACAAATCCCCTTCAGTGAGTGTGATTCACGCAGAACATCAAGGTTGGGCCCAAGGGTGTAATAGCCGTTCCCGTAGCCGCGAGCGTCTAATGCGCTGGGTCCGTGACGCGTGTAGGTGACACCATTGAAAGAGCGAGCGAATCCGGACTGCTCTTTTCCGAGGCACCGTGGCCGGGATTCAGCTAGATCATACGTCGAACACACGAGAGGATCTTGCGATGTCAGGAACACAGTCAAATTCTCCAGGGATACTCCGCGGGATATTTATGTCGCTGTCTTCGATAGGGCATACAACTCCATTCGGTAGTAAGTGTAAGCATGAGACTTGGAACGACCCCGAGCGCGCAAGGATAAACAAGGCGATCGGCGACCTGCCTCCGGACGTGCATGGATATGTTCAGGTTCTGGCTGATGTCAATATGGAAATGGATTTTAGGAAGCTGGTTCTGTCTCCGCATAGCGCAGACAAGCTCATCGAAAATGCCCGTGACGTTGCGATTCGCAAAAAGCCAATATCTCAGGCGCATATTGTAGAGTGCTCAACATTCATGCGTGGATTGTTCGACTCTAGAAATGACTACGGGTCCTGTGTCGCCGGTATGACGCTTCATTTCTTCGCTGCGATTAATAGGAGACAGCTCGAAATGGGGCACATAGACCCCATCTCGGAGACTTAATTGGAAGTCTTTGAATGGCGCCGCAGGCTCAGCTTCAGTGGACAGTGGTTAGGGCTCCGGCCATAGTCATGGCTGGCCAATGGACGTGCCGTATGAGCATCCTCAACGTACTGATCAGCCGTGACCAGCTTGTCGTTGCAGTGGATACGCTCGCGGAGGATGCGCTGACAGGCGCTTACTCTGCTGGTGCAAAGGTGCTCCTGATACCTCAGCACAACGTGCTGCTGGCTACGAGGGGCGGGGCCCAGTTCTTCCTGAAGATCTACGAGCTGGCTCTGCAGGCGAGCTTCCGGGCCGACTTCTCCATCGAGCAGCTTTCTGCCGAGATGGGGCCTGTAATGGACCAACTGTGGTTGAACTATGAGAAGGCGGCCGTAGAGGCTGACCTGCCTATCGAACAGCTGGGGACCGAGATTGTCCTGGGCGGCTGGTCGCCCAGAAGCGGCAGGATGATGGCCACGGCCTACGCCAAGAGCGACAGCCGGCAGGCCACTTCAGTGCAGCCGATCGGCGGCCAGTTCGCGTCACCAGGTGATCCACTCAAGGGCGTGGCGCCGAGCATGCTGCAGGTCGACTTGATGGCGGCGGGACGTCTCCAGGCAAACTACCTCAACGAGCAGATGGGCCGGCAGGTCGCTGGCGGGCGTCTGCTGATCGGGTTCCTGCAGCAGGGCCAGGCGGTCGTGAAGGACCTAGGGCCGATCTGACGATCTGGGCTAGTGGTGGGCTGGACGAATCGGCCGCACATGGCCGGATGGCAGCCCTGCAGACCGTGCCGGGGGCGTGTAGGCCACTCCTGGCGTGCTCTGTACTGTTGTTGACGGGCCGTATATGGGAGCATCCGCCGTTACAAGGGAGGATGCATGGACTGGATGGACTGGAAAGTCATCATTTCAACGCTGGTAGGCGGTTTGATCACTTTTGCCGCAACAACCGGGCAGGAGACGCTCAAGAACCGTCGAGTGCGCCGTGCTGCTGCGTTTTCTGTCGGGGCCGAGATCACTGCGGCCTTGGAGATCGTGCGAGCGAGGGAATGGCGAGAAGACATTGAATCCTGCTATGAGGACGCTTTGAATGGTGAGGTGCTACGTGTCACGATCCATTTACCCAAGGATACGATCCCGTCCTGCCGTGTGGCGCTGGCGCAAGGTACGTTGGGTGACGGGGAACTGATCGGCCATGTTTCAGCATTCGTCATGGCGGTTGACGGGTTGAAAGCTGATCTGGATCGCTTGTTCGAACATGATTTTGGTGACCCCAGGTGCCTGGTCGAGGAGAACCAGCCTGAGCGTGCAGCAAAGCTCTACAAGGAGATGATCGGATTGCTCGATGCGATAGATTCCCGCGGCAACAAAGCGATCAAGCGTGCCGTCAAGTTGCTCGGAAGGGACGGAAGTTGGATGTCGAGCCAGGCAAAACCGAAAGATAGTGAGGTTAAACCGAGCGATCCTTAACCGTTAGGATACCTGTCGCAGCTACTGCGACGGCCGGCCGTATCCTTCCGGCCATGATCTCCTCTACCTACCAAGGCTTCCGCACCGCACCGATCCCGTCTGGCTGGGTCCAGACCGGGGAGCGTTGGGATCTGTGGTAGAACGGGCGCTCAGTCGCCAATATCACTCCGGCGCCCGGCCGCGGTGTCCGGCTTCACCTGGATGCGCGAAAGATCTTCGAGACCAAGAAGGTTTTTGCCGCCAGCGTGTCTCAGGGCAAGCGCTACGCCGAACGCTGGTGCGCCGCCAGGCTGTATCCCGATTTGCCCCTTCGTGAGGCCGTCGCCCGGCTGACCGACAGCACCCCGATCCAGCCGCCGCCACTGCCGGGTCTGCCGCCGACCCGTGAGCAGCAGCAACAGGCCCGGCGCCTTGCCGAGGCTGGCGCGAAGGAGATCGAGCGGATCAAGGAAGCGCTGGAGCCGCGCCGACCGCCGAAGGAGACCAAGCCCCGCCCGAAGGACGCCCGCAAGGCGTGGATGAGGGCGGGGCTGCAGCAGCTACGGCAGGGTGTGTAGGCGTCATCCGGCCCGCAGCTTCACCACATTGCCATCGCGTAGTCCATCGAGGTAATCGGCCCAGACCTGCATCATCCGCACCCGCTCCTGCAGGTGCGATGTGCGGTTGTACGCCCGGCCGTTGGGATCCTTCACCGCGTGCGCCAGCTGGTGCTCGATGATGTCCGGGCGGAAGTGCAGGACCTCATCCAGAATGGTGCGAGCGGTCGCGCGGAAGCCGTGGCCGGTCATCATCGTGCGGTCGTAACCCATGTTGCGCAGCGCTGCGGTTACGGCGTTCTCCGACATCGGGCGTTTGGGATCGCGGGCGCCAGAGAACACCCACTTGTGCCGCCTGGTGATCGGCTTGATGTCCTCCAAGATCTGCAGCGCCTGCTTGGACAGCGGCACCAGGTGTGCAGCACGCATCTTCATCTTGCTGGCGGGGATGGTCCACACGCCAGCGTCGAGGTCGAATTCGTCCCATTCCGCATGCCGCAGTTCGCCAGGACGCAAGAACACCAGCGGTGCCAGCCGCAGCGCAGAGCGGGTGATGGCAGACCCGCTGTATGCCTCGATGGAGCGCAGCAGGCCACCCAGCTGCACGGGGTCGGTAATCGCGGCATGGTGGGCCTCCTTCGGCGGCGCAAGCGCTCCCTTCAGGTCGGCAACCGGATTTCGCTCGGCCCGGCCGGTGGCCACGGCGTACCGCATGATCTGGCCGCAGTTCTGCATGATCCGGTGCGCGGATTCGATCGCGCCGCGGTCCTCAATGCGCCGGGCCACCCGGAGGAAGTCCGGCGCGCTGAGTTCACCCACGGAGCGCGACCCGACCCACGGGAACACGTCGTTCTTCATCCAGGCTTCGACCTTCTCCGCATAGTTGGGCACCCAGGGGCGTGTGGCCAGCCACTCATTGGCGATGGTCTCGAAGCTGTCCGAGCCGAGGGCGGAGTGGGCGAGGGCGGCAGCCTTCTTCTGCGCACCCGGGTCGACCCCTCTGGCCAGCAGTCGGCGGGCTTCGTCGCGGGCCTCGCGAGCTCGAGCCAAGGAGACATCCGGGTAAAGGCCGATCGACAGCAGCTTCTCCTTGCCGGCGATGCGGTACTTCCAGCGCCAGCTGCGCGCTCCGGTCGGGGTGAGATAGAGGTACAGGCCGCCACCGTCGGTGATCTTCTGCGGCTTGTCGCTGGGCTTGGCGCGCCTGATGGCTGCGTCGGTCAGTGGCATTGGGGGTATCGCTTCAGTGGGTGCGGTCGGATACCCCTTGATATACCCCCACCGTCTCATGGATTGAAACGGATTGCCCCGGTCTGCTGCGGACAATAAAAAAGCCCGGAAACCCTTGTGATGCGGGGGTTTCCGGGCTTCTCCGGTCCTTGACGAACCGTTCGTTGGTGGAGGTGGGCGGAATTGAACCGCCGTCCGAAGGCACTCCATCCCCAGCACTACATGCTTAGCTCACCGTTGGATCTCGTCCCCGAACAGCACGGTGCGCAAAGCGCATCCGGGAACCAGCCTGTTGTGTTCTAGTGCCGGACTGACAGGCAGCCACCCAGCGCGATTCCATGATAGTGACTCTACACCGCGAGCATGGACACAAGCGGTTTCGAGGCTTAGGCCTTAAGCGGCCAGAGCGTAGTTGTCGTCGTTGGCAACTAGAGTTTTGCAGCTGGATTTACGAGGAAAGCTACCCCCTCGGCATGCGCCAGGCGACTTCACAACCCCCGTCGAAACCAATGCACCCCCGGTTTCTACAGCGCTGCAAGGTACAGGGCCATTCCCGTGTCGCCACGGTCGGGGCCTGCCCAACGGTTGCAATGCTACGGTAAAACAGCTGAACAGTCACCCCGGCAATCCGCAGTAAGTCGTAGAGCCACCGCCATAGCGGATTGGTAACGTCATTGGCACGAATTTGCGACACACTGGCGACGACCATCCGGGCCAGGACAGACACGGAGACTGTGGGTGACCGATGCAAGCCAACAACGCAGCCTGCGACAGCTGATCGGGCCGGTCGGTGCCGACTACCAGCGGCGTGCGCTGCCGCCCGGCTGGGTCTGGGCGGTGCTGGCGGTGCTGCTGGCGGCCACGTGGCTGACCGAGCTGCCGGCCACCGCCGCCGCCGCGTTGGTGGCCAGCGCGGTGGTGGTGCATTGGTCTCAGCGCGGCCGCATCCATTGGCTGGGGTGGCGCCTGCCGGGTCTGGCGGTGCTGGCGGCCCTGCTATGGGGGCCGGAAGTGCTGTCGCAGTGGTTCGAGCACGGATTGGCCGTGGTCCTGATGTCGCTGGCCAGTCTCAGTATCGGTGTGCACGTGTGGCAGTCGCGGCAGATGGCCCGACAGCTGCAGGGCGCGGCGGATTCGCTGGATGACGCCCAGTTGCTGGCGCTGCTGCCGGCTGATGCGGCCGAACTGGCCCGGAAGTGGCGGGCGGGCGATGACCGTTATGCGCCGGAACTGGCGGTGGTGATGCACCTGGCAGTGATGCACGCGGCGCTGGCGCCGCGGATGCGCAGGCAGGGCGTACTGGCGGGGTGACCTGCCTTTTGTAGCGTCGAGCCATGCTCGACTTTGGCGCTCTACAAATACCGCAAAGCAGTCGAGCATGGCTCGACTCTACATGGTCGTGTGCAGCCGCCTTATGCGTCGCGGTTCCCGCGACGCATCACACGCTGTTTCTCGATCGCCCAGTCGCGGTCCTTGGCGGCATCGCGCTTGTCGTGGGTCTGCTTGCCCTTGGCCAGCGCGACTTCGAGCTTGATCTTGTTCTTGCTCCAGTACATCGCCGTCGGCACGATCGTATAGCCATCGCGCTCGACCTTGCCGACCAGCTTGTCGATCTCGCTCCGGTGCAGCAGCAGTTTGCGCTCGCGCCGGTCATTGGCCACCACATGGGTCGAGGCCTGGATCAACGGGGTGATCTGCGCGCCGATCAGGAAGATCTCGCCGTGCTTCACATAGGCGTAGGCGTCGATGATGTTGCCGCGGCCAGCACGGATCGACTTCACCTCCCAGCCCTGCAGGGCCAGGCCGGCCTCGAAGCGCTCTTCGATGTGGTACTCGTGGCGGGCACGCTTGTTCAACGCGATGGTTTTGTTGGCCGTCGCGCTCTTTGCTTTATCCTTGCCGCTGTTCTTGCTCATTTCCGTATTGTCTCCGATTCGGGCCCGCCCGGTCGATTGCCGAAACGTCCTGTATTCATGCCTACTATCCGCCGCAGCGCCCTGGTCGAACATTCGGCCGCGCGCATGTTCGACCTGGTCAACGACGTCCAGGCCTATCCGCGCCGCTTCCGCTGGTGCTCGGCTGCCCAGATCCTGGAGCAGGGCGAGGACCGCCTGGTGGCGCGCCTGGACCTGGGCCTGGGTTCGTTCAGCACCTGGTTCCAGACCGAGAACACCCTGCAGCGCCCGCACAGCATCGATATGCAGCTGCGCGATGGCCCGTTCAAGCAGTTGCACGGTCGCTGGGAATTCCATGCGCTGGCCGAAGATGCCTGCAAGGTCACCCTCACCCTGGAATTCGAACCCAGCTCGCGCCTGCTCGGTCCGGCCCTGGCGATCGGCTTCCAGGGATTGGCCGATCGAATGGTCAATGATTTCGTCCGCGTCGCCGACGAGGCCTGAGCGATGATCGAGGTCGAGGTGGTGCTGGCCTGGCCGCAGCGGGTGCTGTCGTGCCGGTTGCAGCTGGACGAGGGCGCGACCGTGGCCGATGCCATTGCTGCTGCCGCGCTGGACGGCACTGCCGACTGCCCGGCGGCGGCCGTGCATGGCGTATTGGCACGTCCGCAGCAGGCCTTGTTGGATGGCGACCGTATCGAACTGCTACGCCCGTTGCTGGCCGACCCCAAGGATAACCGCCGGCGACGCGCGCTCGGCGGTTGATTCCCGCGACCCGTCCGCGAGGACGGGCAGGGGGCCTCAGCGGCCCTTCTTCTTCTTGTCCTTCGGCAGGTTGCGGCCGAACTGGCGCACGGTCTGCTGGGCCAGGGCCTTGTCGTTGCCCGGGAAGTAATCGCCTTCCCAGCGGGTCACGTTGTCATTGTCGAAGAACACGGTGAAGTTCTTCACCTCGGTACGGCCCAGGCGGTTCACGCGCTGGCTGGAGGTGTAGTCCCAGCGCTGGGCGTGGAACGGGTCTGGAATGGACGGGGTGCCCAGCAGCGCAGTGACCTGCTGCTTGCTCTGCCCGACCTGCAGCTTGGCCACGGCATCTTCCCGGATCAGGTTGCCCTGATAGATGGGTTGCTTGTAGATGATGCCGCACCCGGTGGTGGACAGGGCGACGGCGGCGACCAACAGGAGATTGCGCATCGGGACTGGCGGTTGGGGAAATCAAACCGATGATACACTCCCGGCGTGCCACCGCGACCCAATCCGAGGCAGCTGGCGCTAAATCGCCAATGAACGGAGACCTATGGAAACCCACGACCTGCGTAAAGTCGGCCTGAAGGTGACCCATCCGCGGATGCGGATCCTGGCGCTGCTCGAGCAGCGCAATGCCCAGCACCACATGACCGCCGAAGACATCTACCGCCAGCTGCTGGAGCACGGCGACGAGATCGGCTTGGCCACGGTGTACCGGGTGCTGACCCAGTTTGAGGCCGCCGGCCTCGTGCTCAAGCACAATTTCGAAGGCGGCCAGGCCGTCTACGAGCTGGACCGTGGCGGCCACCACGACCACATGGTCGACGTGGACAGCGGCAAGATCATCGAGTTCGAAAGCCACGAGATCGAAGAGCTGCAGCGCAAGATCGCGGCCGACCACGGCTACGAGCTGGAAGAACATTCGCTGGTGCTGTACGTGCGCAAGAAGCGCAAGTAAGCCGTTCCAGCCAGCTGGATGCGACGAAACCCCGGGCTTGCCCGGGGTTTTTCATTGGGCGGGGTCAGAGCCCTTTCCCCTGGGAAAGGGCTCTGACCCCAGGGGTTTCGGATGCACCCAGCAACACCTCCAGATCCACCGCCTCGGCCATCGCCCGGTTGCCCGCATCGCCCGGGTGCAGGTGGTCGCCTGAATCGTAGGCGGCAGCCATCCGTGACGGGTCGGACGGGTCACGCAGCGCCGCATCCAGGTCGATCACCGCATCGAATGGGCTGTCGCTGCGTAGCCAGGCATTGAGCTGTTGGCGCAGTGCTTCCTTCTCCGGCTGGTAGTAGTCGTCCAGCGGCGTGCCGGGCAGGGCGCCAGCGAACGGCGTCAGGGTGGCACCCAGGATGCGTAGACCCCGCCGATGGGCCAGTTCGGCCAGGGCGCGATTGCCGGTCTGCAGCTCGGCCAGGCTGGGCCGGGGTTGCGCGCGGGCAAAGGCGGTGCCGGGCCAGCTGATGTCGTTGATGCCGATCAGCACGATCACACTGGCCACGCCGGGCTGATCCAGCCCATCGCGCTGCAAGCGGGCCAGAACCGACTCGCCCATGCCGTCGCGCAGCAGGCGGTTGCCGGAGATGCCGGCGTTGACCACGGCTACACCGCGCGGAGCCAGGCGTACGGCCAGGTGGTCGGTCCAGCGCTGGTCCTGATCGAGGCTGGCGGTGGCGCCATCGGTAATCGAGTCGCCGATCACCACCACGCTGCGTGCGCTGTGGGCGGCCTCGACCTCGATCCCGGTCAGCAACAGGCGGGTGGTAGTGGAACTGGCCCCCTGCAGGTCGCGTGCCCGGGTCTGGTCAGCGCCGGCGATCCAACTGGTCTGGCGGCCCTCCCAATGGAAGGTCTGCAGTGGCGTCGGCCCCGGCACAAAGACACTGACCTGCAACGCCTGGCGGTCTTCCGTGGCCAGTGGCAGCGGATCGCTCAGCCGTTCCTGACCGGGCTCGATCGATACGCCGGTCTGGCCGTCGAAGCTGAGCGGCTGCGGGGTGGCACCGGCGTGTGCGGCCACGCTGGCCGCCCCGATCCGCAGTGGCTGGGTGCCGTAGGCATTGCTCAGCCGCACCCGCAGCCGGGGCCCGCCCAGGCTGATGCGAGCGGTCTGCCGGAACGTCTGGTCCTGCAGCGTGGCCGGGACCAGGGTCGGGAGCAGGAATTCGGCGCCCCAGACCGGTTGCGGGCTGGCCTGCCAGCTGGCGACCCAGTGCGGGGCCGGGGCGGCGCTGGCTGCGCTGGACAGGGCGATCAAGGTGGTCGCGGTGAGCTGGCTGAAGCGGTTCATCGGGCAATCCCGGGAGGAGGGAAGGCCATGGTGATTCTCCGTCCATCTGTGAACTAGACTGCGCATGGATAATCATCTGTGAACTGGATTCATCGCCATGGCGCGACCCGACATCAACCGATCCGGCGAACTGGAAGTGTTCGTGCGGGTGATCGAGACCGGTGGCTTCTCCGCCGCCGCACGCACCCTGGACATGACGCCGTCAGCGGTGAGCAAGCTGGTGGCCCGGCTGGAGCAGCGGCTGGGTACGCGCCTGCTGCAACGCTCCACCCGCCAGCTGCAGCTGACCCCGGAAGGCTGCGCGTTCTACGAGCGCGGCCTGCGCGTGCTGGCCGACCTGGAAGAGGCCGAGCGTTGCGCCAGCGCCCATGCCGAGCCGCGCGGGCGGCTGCGGGTCAACTCCAACGTGCCGTTCGGCCAGCATTTCCTGTTGCCGCTGCTGCCGGCATTCCTGGAGCGCAATCCGCAGGTGGGGGTGGATCTGACCTTGAACGACGAGGTGATCGACCTGCTTGAGCAGCGCACCGATGTGGCGGTGCGGGCCGGCCCGCTGAAGAGCTCCAGCCTGGTGGCGCGACGGCTGGGCGCGACGCGGATGATGATCGTGGCCGCGCCGGCCTATGCGCAGCGGCACGGCCTGCCACGCAACGCCGAGGAGCTGCAGTCGCACAACCGTCTGGACATCGGCCATGCACGGGCGATGCAGGGCTGGCCGCTGTTGCAGGACGGTCGCGAACGCATGTTGCTGCCCAGTGGCAATGCCCGCGCCAGCAACGGCAACGCGCTGCGCCAGCTGGTGCTGGGCGGGCTGGGCATGGCGCGGCTGGCGACCTACCAGGTGCAGGAGGACATCGCTGCCGGACGCCTGTTGCCGGTGCTGGAGGAGGCCAACCCCGGTGACCTGGAAGAGGTGCACGCGGTGTTCCTGGGACAGGGTGGCTATCTGCCGCTGCGGGTGCGCGCCTTCCTCGATTTCCTGGTGGAGAACGTCGATCTGACGCAGCCACGGGGGTAGTGCCGGCCGCTGGCCGGCAACCTCACGATCTTCGCCGACCCGCATCGGGTTGCCGGCCAGCGGCCGGCACTACCGCGCGGAAGCCGGGCCCATGCTCGGCTCGGGCGGTGTCAGACCTGCAGCAGCTTGCGAGCGGCGGCGCGCGCTTCCTTGCTTACTTCCACGCCGCCGAGCATGCGCGCCAGTTCTTCCTCGCGTGCCTTGCTGTCCAGCTTCTCCACTGCGCTCTGGGTCATGCCGTCCACCGGCGCCTTGCTGACCCGGTAGTGGGCATGGCCCTTGGAGGCGACCTGCGGCAGGTGGGTCACGCACAGCACCTGGCGCTTCTCGCCAAGGGCGCGCAGCTTCTGGCCGACGATGTCAGCCACCGCGCCGCCGATGCCGGAGTCGACTTCGTCGAACACCATGGTCGGTACTGCATCCAGGTCCAGCGCGGCCACTTCGATGGCCAGCGAGATGCGCGACAGTTCGCCGCCCGAGGCGACCTTGCGCAGGGCGCGCGGCGGCTGGCCGGCGTTGGCCGCCACCAGGAACTCCACCCGTTCGGCACCCTGCGGGTCGGGCTTGCCGGCGTCCTGCGGTTCCAGCTCGATCAGGAACTGGCCGCCGCCCATGCCGAGCTCGGCGATGATGCCGGTGGTGGTGGCCGACAGTTCGGCAGCGGCGCTGCGACGGCTGGCGGTCAGCACCTCGGCCTGTACGCGCCAGGCGGCGGCGGCCTTGTCGATCTCGCCGGCCAGGCGCTGCAAGCGTTCGTCGGCGCCGCGCAGCTGTTCCACTTCGGCATGCATGCGCTCGCGCTGCGCGCCCAGCTCGTCCATCGGCACGCGGTGCTTGCGGGCCAGGTCGTGCAGACGGCCGAGGCGACGCTCGTTCTCCTCGAACTGCTCCGGGTCGGCATCAAGGTCGTCGTGCACCCGGTCCAGCAGCGACAGGGCTTCGTGCAGCTGGATCGAGGCATTCTCGATCAGGCCGTCCACCTCGCCCAGGCGCGGGTCGTGTTCGATCAGGCGCGACAGCTCATGGCGCACCTGTTGCAGCAGGTCCAGCGCGGAACTGCCGTCATCGCCATTGAGCTGGTTGCTGGCCGCCTGGCAGGCGCTCAGCAGGGCGCTGGCGTGGGCCTGGCGGCGGTGGCTGGCACCGAGTGCGACGATCGACTCCGGCTCCAGGTCTTCGCGGTCCAGTTCGCGCAGCTGGTGTTCCAGGAAGCCGATCCGGTCACTCACGTCGCCCTGTTGCGACAGCGCCAGCGATTCATCGACCAGAGCCTGCCAGGCCGCAGCGGCGCGACGCACCTGGCGGCGCTCGTTCTCGTTGCCGGCATAAGCATCCAGCAGGGCCAGCTGCGACGGCCGTGCCAGCAGGGCCTGCTGTTCGTGCTGGCCGTGGATCTCCACCAGCAGCGAGGCCAGGTCGCCCAGCTGGGCCAGGGTCACCGGGCGGCCATTGATCCACGCCCGCGAACCGCCATCGGCGCGGATCACGCGGCGCAGCTGGCACTGTTCCTCGTCGTCCAGCTCGTTGTCGGCCAGCCACTGGCGCGCGGCCTGCAGCTGGTCCAGCGCGAATTCGGCGGAAAGCTCGGCGCGCGCGGCGCCATGGCGGACCACGCCGCTGTCGGCGCGCAGGCCGGACAGGAAGCCCAGCGCGTCGACCATCAGCGACTTGCCGGCGCCGGTCTCGCCTGAAACCACGGTCATGCCTGGCCCGAACTCCAGTTCGGTGGCGCGGACGACGGCGAAATCCTTGATCGAAAGATGTCTGAGCATGGGTAAGGGGGTATCAGCAGCCGCGCAACGCTAGCACGCGGGCGAGGGAGGTCCAATGACTTGCCAAGGTGATGCGCCGCCATTATCTAGTGTCCGTGTCTCACAGGTTGATTCCATGCACGGTTCTCCCGACCAGCTTGCCCCGCGTGCGCGCCATCTGCTGCGCACGCTGATTGCGCGTTACATCCAGGACGGTGAGCCGGTCGGCTCGCAGACGCTGGCGCGCGTGGCCGGCCTGGAGGTCAGCCCGGCCACCATCCGCAACATCCTCGGCGACCTGGAGGACCTGGGGCTGCTGGCCTCGCCGCACACCTCGGCCGGGCGCATCCCGACCGCGCATGGCTATCGGGTGTTCGTCGACAGCCTGCTGCAGATGCAGCCGCCGGGCGAGGGCGAGCTGGCCCGGTTGCGCCAGGAACTGGCCAGTGGCGGCAGCACCCAGGCCCTGCTCGGCAGCGCCTCGGAGCTGCTGTCGGCGATGAGCCATTTCGTCGGCGTGGTCAGCGCGCCGCGGCGCGAGCAGTTCGCGTTCCGCCAGATCGATTTCGTGGCGCTGGACGGGCGCCGGGTGCTGGCGATCCTGGTGTTTGCCGACAACGAGGTGCAGAACCGCGTCATCGAGACCCGCCAGGAGTTCGCGCCGGGCCAGCTGGAGCAGGTCGCCAACTACCTCAATGCCCATTTCGCCGGCCTGCCGATGGCCGAGATCCGCACCCGTCTGCTGCTGGAGCTGCGTGATGCCCGTTCCGAGCTGGAGCAGCTGCTGGCACACAGCATCGAACTGGCCGAGCAGGCCCTGCAGCCGGCCGCTGACGATATGCTGGTGGCCGGCCAGACCCGCCTGATGGGGGTACAGGACCTGTCCGACCTGGAGCGCCTGCGCGAGCTGTTCGAGCTGTTCTCCAGCAAGCGCGAGATCCTGCAGCTGCTGGAGCGGACCATCCAGGCCCCGGGCGTGCGCATCTTCATCGGCGAAGAGACCGGGATGATGCCGCTGCAGGGGGTCTCGCTGGTCACCGCCCCCTATACCGCCAATGGCCAGGTACTGGGCGTGCTGGGCGTGATCGGCCCCAAGCGGATGGCCTACGACCGCATGATTCCGCTGGTCCAGGCCACCGCCGATGTGCTCGGCGCGGCCTTTTCACCGGCCGGGCGCACTCCCGGAACATCCGACGCTTGAAACGCAGCATCCCGCCCACACTAGGGGGGGTGGAGGCGGAGATTGACCGCCAGGGACCCAGACATGAACCACGAACATCCAGATATCGAATCCCAGCAGACTGCCGCCGATGCGGCCGCCGCCGCCGGCGTCAACGACGAAGTGGAGCGCCTGCGCGCCGAAGTCGAGCAGATCAAGGCCGATGCGCTGCGTGAGCGCGCCGACCTCGAGAACCAGCGCAAGCGCGTTGCCCGTGACATCGAGCAGGCCCGCAAGTTCGCCAACGAGAAGCTGCTGGGCGAGCTGCTGCCGGTGTTCGACAGCCTGGATGCCGGCCTGAAGGCCGCGGGCGACGACCCGCATCCGCTGCGCGAAGGCCTGGAGCTGACCTACAAGCAGCTGCTGAAGGTCGCCGCCGACAATGGCCTGGTCCTGCTGGACCCGATCGGCCAGCCGTTCAACCCGGAACACCACCAGGCGATCAGCCAGGTGCCGACCCCGGGCGCCGCCCCGGGCAGCGTGGTGACCGTGTTCCAGAAGGGCTACCTGCTCAACGAGCGCCTGCTGCGGCCGGCGCTGGTGGTGGTGGCCGCCGATTGATCGGCCGGGCCGGGCGATGCCCGGTCCCGGTCGTGCCAGGCCATGCCTGGCAAGGTTTTCCAGGCGCTGAACACAGCGTTCGGGAGATGGCTTGAATGTTCCACGAGCCTCCCCCACATCGTATTCATCCACCGGCCGAGCGGCCGGACTGACCCCAACAAGCATCCTCAGGAGTCTCCCCCATGGGCAAGATCATTGGTATCGACCTCGGCACCACCAACTCGTGCGTGGCGATCATGGACGGCGGCAAGGCCCGCGTCATCGAGAATTCGGAAGGCGATCGCACCACCCCGTCGATCGTCGCCTACACCAAGGACGGCGAAGTCCTGGTCGGCGCCTCGGCCAAGCGCCAGGCCGTGACCAACCCGAAGAACACCTTCTATGCGGTGAAGCGCCTGATCGGCCGCAAGTTCACCGACGCCGAAGTGCAGAAGGACATCGCCCACGTCCCGTACAGCATCCTGGCCCATGACAATGGCGACGCCTGGGTGGCCACCAGCGACGGCAAGAAGATGGCCCCGCAGGAAATCTCGGCCAAGGTGCTGGAGAAGATGAAGAAGACCGCCGAGGACTTCCTCGGTGAGAAGGTCACCGAAGCGGTCATCACCGTGCCGGCCTACTTCAACGACAGCCAGCGCCAGGCGACCAAGGACGCCGGCCGTATCGCCGGCCTGGACGTCAAGCGCATCATCAACGAGCCGACCGCGGCCGCGCTGGCCTATGGCCTGGACAAGGGTGACAACAAGGATCGCAAGATCGTGGTGTACGACCTGGGCGGCGGCACCTTCGACGTCTCGGTGATCGAGATCGCCAACGTCGACGGCGAGAAGCAGTTCGAAGTGCTGGCCACCAACGGCGACACCTTCCTGGGCGGCGAAGACTTCGACAACCGCGTCATCGAGTACCTGGTTGAAGAGTTCAACAAGGACCAGGGCATCGACCTGCGCAAGGATCCGCTGGCCCTGCAGCGCCTGAAGGACGCTGCCGAGCGCGCCAAGATCGAGCTGTCCAGCGCCCAGCAGACCGAAGTGAACCTGCCGTACGTCACTGCCGATGCTTCGGGTCCGAAGCACCTGAACATCAAGCTGACCCGCGCCAAGCTGGAAGCGCTGGTGGAAGACCTGATCAAGAAGTCGATCGAGCCGTGCCGCGTCGCTCTGAATGATGCCGGCCTGCGTTCGAGCGACATCAGCGAAGTGATCCTGGTCGGTGGCCAGACCCGCATGCCGAAGGTGCAGCAGGCGGTGACCGAGTTCTTCGGCAAGGAACCGCGCAAGGACGTCAACCCGGATGAAGCTGTGGCACTGGGTGCTGCGATCCAGGGCGGCGTGCTGGGCGGCGACGTCAAGGACGTGCTGCTGCTGGACGTGACCCCGCTGTCGCTGGGCATCGAGACCATGGGTGGCGTGTTCACCAAGATCATCGAGAAGAACACCACCATCCCGACCAAGGCTTCGCAGGTGTTCTCCACCGCCGAGGACAACCAGTCGGCCGTGACCGTGCATGTGCTGCAGGGTGAGCGCGAACAGGCCCGCTTCAACAAGTCGCTGGCCAAGTTCGACCTGTCCGGCATCGAGCCGGCCCCGCGCGGCCTGCCGCAGGTGGAAGTGTCCTTCGACATCGACGCCAACGGCATCCTGCACGTGTCGGCCAAGGACAAGAAGACCAACAAGGAACAGAAGGTCGAGATCAAGGCCGGTTCGGGCCTGTCCGAGGAAGAGATCGCGCGCATGGTCGCCGACGCGGAAGCCAACCGCGAAGAAGACAAGAAGTTCCAGGAGCTGGTGCAGGCCCGCAACCAGGCCGACGCCCTGATCCACGGCACCCGCAGCGCCATCACCGAGCACGGCAGCAAGGTGGGCGGCGAAGTGATCGGCAAGGTCGAGGCGGCGCTGGCCGACCTGGAAACCGCGATGAAGGGTGACGACAAGGCACAGATCGAAGCCAAGTCGAAGGCACTGGAAGAAGCCGGCCAGTCGCTGTTCGCCGCCGCTTCGGCCGACCAGGGCGGTGCCGCCCCGGGTGCCGACGCCGGCAATGCGGGCAAGCCGCAGGATGACGTGGTGGACGCCGAGTTCACCGAAGTCAAGGACGACAAGAAGTCCTGATCCGGACCGACACGGGACGCTGGCCATCAGCGTCCCGTTGTCGCATCAGGGTCCTGACCGCCCACCGGCGTGTCGGGGCGCCCGACGCAAGAGCGGACCTGGTTCCGCTCTTCCGCTTTGACGAATCCCGACTTTCCGGAACCCGATTCACGATATGAGCAAGCGCGATTACTACGAAGTGCTGGGCGTTGCCCGCACCGCCAACGACGACGAGCTGAAGAAGGCCTACCGTCGCTGCGCGATGAAGTTCCACCCGGACCGCAACCCGGGTGATGCGGCGGCCGAAGCCTCCTTCAAGGAGTGCAAGGAAGCCTACGAAGTGCTGTCCGACGGCAACAAGCGCCGCATGTACGACAGCCATGGCCACGCCGCGTTCGAGCACGGCATGGGCGGTGGCGGTCCGGGCGGCCCGGACATGAACGATATCTTCGGCGATATCTTCGGCAACATCTTTGGCGGTGGTGGCGGTGGTCCGCGCCAGGCCCGTCGCGGCGCTGACATCGGCTACGTGATGGAACTGGACCTGGAAGAGGCCGTGCGCGGCGTCGAGCGCCGGATCGAGATCCCGACCCTGGCCGAGTGCGGCGACTGCGATGGCAGTGGCTCGGAGGACGGCAAGGTCGAGACCTGCAATGTGTGTCATGGCCGCGGCCAGGTGCGCATCCAGCGCGGCATCTTCGCCATGCAGCAGGCCTGCCACAACTGCGGCGGCCGCGGCCAGATCATCGCCAAGCCCTGCAAGACCTGCCACGGCAATGGCCGTGTCGAGGAAGACAAGGTGCTGTCGGTGAAGGTGCCGGCGGGCGTCGATACCGGCGACCGCATCCGCCTGCAGGGCGAGGGCGAGGCCGGCCCGGCCGGTACGCCGCCGGGTGACCTGTACGTGGAAGTGCGCGTGCGCGAGCATGCGATCTTCCAGCGCGATGGCGACGACCTGCACTGCGAAGTGCCGATCCGCATCTCGCAGGCGGCGCTGGGTGACACCGTGCGCGTGGCGACCCTCGGCGGCGAAGCGGAAATCCGCATCCCGGCCGAGACCCAGACCGGCAAGCTGTTCCGCCTGCGTGGCAAGGGCGTACGTTCGGTGCGCAGCCGCAGCGAGGGCGACCTGTACTGCCGTGTGGTGGTGGAGACCCCGGTCAACCTCACCAACGAACAGCGCAAGCTGCTGGAGCAGTTCGAAGCCACCTTCGTCGGTGAGGAAGCGCGCAAGCATTCGCCGAAGTCGGCCACTTTCATGGATGGCGTGAAGGGCTTCTGGGACCGGATGACGTCCTGAGTTTTTCGACGGAAGCGATGAACGATAGCGCCGGGCCATGCCCGGCGTTGTCGTTTGTGGTGCAGTAGATCCAGGCCATGCGTGGATGCCGTTCAAAGGATCAGCGGAAGAACGCCGCCGGCGTCTGCCCCAGCTGCCGCTTGAACATGCTGGTGAACGCGCTGGGGCTGTCGTAACCCATCGCCAGCGCGACATCGATGACTTTGTCGCCGACCGCCAGTCGCTCCAGGGCGGCCAGCAGCCGCGCCTGCTGCCGCCACTGCCCGAAGGTCATGCCCAGTTCGCTGGCGAAATGACGCTGGATGGTTTTCACGTCCACCTGCAGCGCCTGCGCCCAGTCCAGCAGGGTGGCGTCGTCGCCGGGATGCTTCTGGATGTGCTGGCAGATCCGCTGCAGGCGCGGGTCGGTGGGCGAGGGCAGGTGCAGCGGCAGCACGTCCATGCGGTGCAGCTCGTCCAGCAGCAGCCGCACCACGCGGCCATCCCGGCTGTCCTCTTCGTGTGCGGTCTCGATCAGGCTGGCGGCCAGCAGCAGTTCGCGCAGCAGCGGCGCTACCTGCACCGCGAACGCTTCGTCCGGCAGATGGGGCGCGAAATCCGGCTCCACGTACAGGCTGCGCATGTGCACTTCGGCAATGCAGTCCACCGCATGCGCCATGCCGGCCGGCACCCAGATCGCGCGGGTCGAGGGGACGACCCAGCGGCCGCCGTCCGCACGCACCACCATCAG
Source organism: Stenotrophomonas sp. WED208 (assembly GCF_040984485.1). Classification (NCBI taxonomy): domain Bacteria; kingdom Pseudomonadati; phylum Pseudomonadota; class Gammaproteobacteria; order Lysobacterales; family Lysobacteraceae; genus Stenotrophomonas; species Stenotrophomonas sp. WED208. The sequence continues at coordinate 2,800,171 of NZ_JAZARB010000001.1, read as the reverse complement.
TCCGGACATGGCGAACACCAGCTGGTGACGGCGATGCCGGTGGGGCGCGATGTGGGTGCCGGGTTTGTAGTGGCGGGCGCGGCAGGTCACCGGACGGTGCACCGGAACCTCGTTCCACGGCGCAGTCTCGCGGACCGGGCAGGGAGTGTCCTTTTTGCGATATGCCATGACCCGAACGCGGCAGAAGGGAGGAGGAGCCCACCGTAGCATGCGTGGCTCGCCCCCAACCTGACTGTGTCCATGTCGACCCTGGCTTCTCCCGCAACGACCTCACGCCCGGTGGCCCCCGGCGTGCTGGCCGCCATCTCCACCTCGCATGTCGTCAACGACATGATGCAGTCGCTGATCCTGGCCATCTATCCGGTGATCAAGGGCGGCTTCAATCTCAGCTTCACCCAGATCGGCCTGATCACGCTGACCTACCAGCTCACCGCCTCGATCTTCCAGCCGTTGATCGGCATGGCCACCGACCGTCGCCCAGCCCCGTACTCGCTGCCGATCGGCATGGCCTCGACCCTGTGCGGCATGCTGCTGCTCGGCTTCGCACCGAACTACGCGGTGGTGCTGATGGCTGCGGCGATGGTCGGCATTGGCTCGGCCATCTTCCATCCGGAAGCCTCGCGCATCGCGCGACTGGCCTCGGGCGGCCGTCACGGCTTCGCGCAGTCGGTGTTCCAGGTGGGTGGCAATTTCGGAACAGCGCTTGGCCCGTTGATCGCCGCCGCAGTGATCGTGCCGTATGGCCAGCACGCCGCATCGTGGTTTGCTGGCGCCGCCCTGATCGGCATCGGCCTGCTGACCTATGTCGGCCGCTGGTACGCGCTGCATCTGGGCGCGCCACGCCCCGCCAGCACGGCGGCGATGGCCCCGCGACACCCGCCGCGCACCGTGGCCAAGGTGCTGGCGATCCTGCTGGTGCTGATCTTCAGCAAGTACTTCTACATGGCCAGCATCGGCAGCTACTTCACCTTCTACCTGATCCACCACTTCGGCATTCCGGTGGCGCAGGCCCAGCTGCATCTGTTCGCGTTCCTGGTGGCGTCCGCCGCCGGCGGCTTCCTTGGTGGCCCGCTGGGTGACCGCATCGGCCGCAAGCCGATCATCTGGACCTCGATCCTGGGCGTGGCCCCGTTCGCGCTGATGCTGCCGCATGCTGATCTGCTGTGGACGACCGTGCTGGCGGTGCTGATCGGCTTCGTGCTGTCGTCGGCGTTCTCGGCGATCGTGGTGTACGCGCAGGAGATGATGCCGCACCGCATCGGCATGGTGTCCGGCCTGTTCTTTGGTTTCGCATTCGGCATGGGCGGGCTGGGCGCTGCTGTGCTGGGCCTGCTGGCGGACAAGACCAGCATCGAGTACGTCTACCAGTTGACCGCGTTCCTGCCGCTGCTCGGCATCGTGGCGGCGTGGCTGCCGCCGTCGCGGCCTGCTGCTCACTGAGGGGGTTGGGTTTGCAGGGCTTGCAGCCCTGCACCCGCAGAGGCAACGTCAACAGCAGAAGCGGGCTATCCGTGGGTTGGCGGGGTGGGTCCGGTTGCAGGGGACGCCGTAAACCCATCCCTGGGGGCTTGGCCGCGGCATCCATGCCGCGGACACCCCTGCAACCGGACCCACCCAGCCTTCGACAGTTTTCCGTGATCTGCCGGAACGGCTTACTGCTCTGGTAGGTGTCGACCTTGGTCGACACGGTAGATCCACGCCATGCGTGGATGACTCATTCGATGTCTGACAGATGTGTCGACCAAGGTCGACACCTACCAACAGCCGCGCGGAACAACAGCCGCAGTTACCAACAGCCGTGTGAACCTGTCGAAGGTGGGGCGGTGTCGGATTGCGGGGTGTCAGCGGCATGGATGCCGCTGCCAAGCCTACAAGGACGTACTTGCGGCGTCCCCGCACTCCGACACCGCCCCGCCACCCCACGGAATGCCGCTTTGGCTTCGGCCGTTGCGGTTGCCGTTGCATTGAGCAGGTGCAGGGCTGCAAGCCCTGCCGAAAACTCCCTTGGGCGTAGAATGCGGGCATGAGCGAATCCCTTGATAACCACCTGGTCCACGGCCGCCGCCAGCGGCCCGATGGTCCGTCGCCGATCGATGTCATCTCGGTCCAGTCGCAACTCGTCTACGGTCACGCCGGCAACAGCGCCGCCGTTCCGCCGATGCGCGCGCTGGGCGTGCGCGTCGCGGAAATCCCGACCGTGCTGCTCAGCAACGCGCCGTTCTACGACACCACCCGCGGCCGCGTGCTGCCCGCCGACTGGTTTGCCGACCTGCTGCTCGGCACCCACGAGCGCGGCCTGCCGCAGCGGGCGAAGATGCTGGTTTCCGGCTACTTCGGCAGCACCGCCAACGGTGCCGCCTTCGCAGACTGGCTGGACGAGATCCTGCCGGCCTGCCCGCAGTTGCGCTACTGCCTGGACCCGGTGATCGGTGACACCCATACCGGCCCCTACGTGGAACCGGGCCTGGAGGCGATCTTCGCCGAGCGATTGCTGCCTCATGCCTGGCTGGTGACCCCGAACGCCTTCGAACTGAATCGTCTGACCGGCATGCCGGCACTGGCCGAGGCCGATGCCATCGCCGCCGCGCGCACGCTGCTGGATCGCGGCCCGCACTGGGTGATCGCGCACAGCGTGGGCGGTAACCCGGGTGAGCTGGTGACCCTGGCGGTCGGTCGTGAGGAAACCTGGCGCTGGACTTCGCCGCTGCTGCCGGTGGACGTGGCCGGCACCGGTGACGTGCTGATGTCGCTGGTGGTGTCGTTCCTGTTGCGAGGTGAATCGATGCAGCAGGCGATTTCGCGTGCGATTTCCGGTACCCATGCGGCGCTGGAGGCGACTCTGGACAATGGCTACGAGGAATTCGACGTGATCGCGGCGGCGCCTGCCGCGCTGGCCGAAGGCACGCGCTTCCGTGCCGAACGCGTGGCATGAGCGGTCTGCACGAACGCACGCCGCGTACGGTCGGTATCGTCGGTAGTGCTGGCGCCTATGGGCGCTGGCTGACCCGTTTCTTCCAGCAGCACATGCAGCTGCAGGTGATCGGCCACGATCCGGCCGATCCGGACTCGCATACGCCGGAACAGCTGCTGGCGCAGGTTGACGTGCTGGTGTTCTCGGCGCCGATCCGGCATACGCCGGCGTTGATTGCCGAGTACGTGCAGCAGTCGGCAGGTCGCGAGCGGGGCAGGTTGTGGCTGGACGTGACCTCAGTGAAGGAAGCGCCGGTGCAGGCGATGCTGGGTTCGCAGGCAGAAGTGGTCGGCCTGCACCCGATGACTGCGCCACCCAAGGCGCCGACGCTGAAGGGCCGGGTGATGGTGGTCTGCGAAGCGCGGCTGCAACACTGGCAGCCATGGGTCGATACGCTGTGCACGGCGCTGCAGGCCGAGTGCGTGCGGGCCACGCCGCAGCACCACGACCAGATGATGGCGCTGGTACAGGCGATGGTGCATGCCACCCACCTGGCCCAGGCCGGTGTACTGCGCCAGTACCAGCCACAGCTGGGCGATCTGGCCGCAATGATGCCGTACCGCTCGGCGTCGTTCGAGCTGGATACGGCGATCATTTCGCGCATCCTGTCGCTGAACCCGGCGATCTACGAAGACATCCAGTTCGGCAACCCGTATGTGGCACCGATGCTGGAGCGGTTGGTTGGCCAGCTGCAGGCGCTGCAGGCGCAGGTCGGGCAGGGCGACGACCGTGCGCGTGGTGCATTCCGCGAGCAGCTGCTGTCGGCCAACCGCAGTGCCTTCGGTGAGCAGGCCGTGGCCGAGGGCAACTACACCTTTGAACGCGTGGGTTATCTGCTGGCCGACCTGACCGAGCGCAATGCGTTGTCCGTGCACCTGCCGGAGGATCGGCCAGGATCACTGCGTGAGCTGCTGAACGTGTTCGAGCAGCACCACATCAGCCTGGCCTCGATCCACTCCTCGCGGACGCCTGGCGGTGAGGTGCATTTCCGTATCGGATTCGTGGCCGGCAGCGATGCTGCAGCGATCGCCCGGGCGGCGGCCGAGGTGGACGCCAGCGGCATCGGGCGGGTACTGGGCTGAATTCATCCACAGGCGGTGTGGATGGTTCCTGAGCAAACGTGTGGATAACCGGGCGCAGCCCTTGGTGGCAAAGGCTGTCAAGATGGTTGGTCAAAAATTGACCGCGCTTTTTTGTAGGGTCGAGCCACGCTTGACTGCCCATGGCAAAAGGCGTGTCGACCAAGGTCGACACCTACCAGAGGCAAAAAAGCGTGTCGACCAAGGTCGACACCCACCAGAGCGGGGGCGATACGGAATCCAGTAGCGCCGGGCCATGCCCGGCGAACCTCAGATCGTCAGTCGCAGTTCGCCGCCGCTGGTGGTGAATTCGCGGCCATTGCGAACCAGATGACGCCCGTCATCCAGCTCGTAACGCGGCGTGGCTTCAGAGTGATGCCCGCTGCCATTCGCCTCGGGCTTGAACTCGATGATGATGTGGCTTTCGCCATTGCTGTCCACTGCAGGGAACTGACGGAACGACATCGTGCACCTCCTTCAACGGATGCTGCTGTTCGCCGCCAGCTTGGTCCCGCCGATGTTAGCCGGCCGTCATCAATCGATGAACTGCAGGCGTGCAAGTTCAGCGTACAAGCCACCTTCGGCCAGCAGTTGCGCATGCGTGCCCTCGGCGACGATACGGCCCTGGTCCATCACCACGATGCGGTCGGCCTTGAGCACGGTGGCCAGGCGGTGGGCGATGACCAGCGTGGTGCGGCCGGCCATCAGCCGCTCCAGCGCCTGCTGCACGCTGTGCTCGCTCTGCGCATCCAACGCGCTGGTGGCTTCGTCCAGCAGCAGGATCGGCGCGTCCTTGAGCAGTGCACGGGCAATTGCCACGCGCTGCTGCTGGCCGCCGGACAGGCGGGCACCGCGCTCTCCCAGTTCGCTGTCGTAGCCCTGCGGCAACGCGCGCAGGAAGCCATCGGCCTCGGCCGCTCGCGCGGCATCTTCGACTTCGGCGTCACTGGCCTGCAGGCGGCCATAGCGGATGTTGTCGCGCGCACTGGCCGCGAACAGGGTGGGCTGCTGCGGCACCAGCGCCAGCTGCGCACGCAGCTCGGCCGGGTCGACCTGGCGCACGTCGATGCCATCCACGCAGATGCGGCCATCGGCCGGGTCGTGGAAGCGCAGCAGCATCGAAAGCACGGTGCTCTTGCCCGCCCCCGACGGACCCACCAGCGCCACGGTCTCGCCCGGACGCACGTGCAGGTTGAAGTGGTCCAGCGCAGCCTGGTCCGGGCGTTGCGGATAGTGGAACACCACATCATTGAACTGGATCTCGCCGCGCATGGGCTGCGGCAACGCGTGCGGCTGTGCCGGCGCGCGGATCTCGATGTCTTCCTGCAGCAGTTCGCCGATGCGGCCCATGCCGCCGGCCGCGCGCTGCAGCTCGTTCCATACTTCGGCCAGTGCGCCCACCGAGCCGCCGCCGATCAGTGCATACAGCACGAACTGGCCCAGCGTACCGGCGCTGAGGCGGCCGTCGATGACGTCGTGCGCGCCCAGCCACAACACACCGACGATGGCGCCGAATACCAGCAGGATGGCGCTGGCGGTGACCAGTGACTGTGCGCCGATGCGGCGACGGGCGGCGCCGATGGCATCGCCGAGAGCCTTGTCGAAGCGTCCGCGCTCGTACGGCTCGCGCGCATGTGCCTGCACCGTGCGCACCGCCCCCAGGGTTTCACTGGCCAGGCTGTTGGCATCGGCGATGCGGTCCTGGCTGTTGCGTGCGACCGTGCGCAGCTTGCGCGCGCCGATGATGATCGGCAGCACCGCCAGCGGAATGCCGAGCAGCGACCATGCGGCCAGCCGCGGGCTGGTGACGAACAGCATCGCCAGGCTGCCGATGACGGTGACCGTGCTGCGCAGCGCCACGGACATGGTCGAGCCGACCACGCTGCGCAGCAGTTCGGTGTCCGCGGTCAGGCGCGAGACCAGTTCTCCGCTGCGGCTGCGGTCGTGGAAACCGGCGCCCAGCTGGATCAGGTGGGCATACAGCTGGCTGCGCAGGTCGGCCACGACCTTTTCGCCGAGCAGCGATACGAAGTAGAAGCGCGCGGCCGTACCCAGCGCCATCACCACCGCGACCAGCATCAGCAGGGCGAAAGCGCGGTTGATCTGGCCACCGCTGCTGAAACCGTGATCGATCATCTGCTTCACCGCCGGAGGCAGGCTCAGCGTGGCGGCCGAAGACACCGCCAGGGCCAGCAGCCAGGCAGTGAACAGGCCACTGTGGCGGCGCACGAACGGCCACAGCGTACGCAGGCTGCCGAGGCGGCGCAGCGGCGGGGTCGAAGCGGGAGCGTCGTCCTTGTCAGTCATCCTGGTCGTCGTCTTGTATGCGGATACGGTCACGGGTGGCGTCGCGCAGGCGGATTTTCAATGCGTCGACCTGATCGGCGGGCAATTCGACCCGCAGGCACACGCCATTGGCATCGAACTGTTCATCGCGCTTCTCGGCCCCGAAGGCGGGCAGGGCAGCATGCAAGGTGCCCAGGTCTTCAAAACCAGCCAGCAGCTGCAGGCGGGACATGGCGACCAGCGGCAGGCGTGGCGCGGTGCGCAGGCATTCGGCCGCAGCGCCGCCATAGGCGCGTACCAGGCCGCCTGCACCGAGCTTGATGCCGCCAAACCAGCGCGTCACCACCACCATCACCCGGTCGAAGCCCTGCCCATCAATGGCGGCAAGAATCGGCCGCCCAGCGGTACCCGCGGGCTCGCCATCGTCGCTGGAACGGTAGTCCTGCCCGTGCCGGTAGGCCCAGCAGTTGTGCGTGGCATCGACCACCGCGACCTGCTGCAGAAACGCCATCGCCGCTGCGGGGCCATCGATCGGCGTGGCATGGGCGATGAAACGGCTGTGCTTGATTTCCAGCGTGTGGCTGACCGGCTGGGCGAGGGTATCGGGCATTCCCACCATTCTACGGTGTTGCTGCCGATTTCCGTGGCACTCAGTCGTCCAGCAGCGGGCGCAGGTCGCGCGGCAGGCGCGATTCCGGGTACTGCTGGATGTAGCGTTCCAGACTGGCGCGGGCGAGGTCGCGCTGGCCCTGATCGCGGCGTTCGCGGATCTTTTCCAGCCATTGCCGGCGCGGCAGGCGTGCATCCGCGCTTACTTCAGCCTGCACCGCATCCGCGCTCAGGCCTGCATCGCTGTTGCGCTGCATGACGCCGGGCGCGGAACGGCGGGTCGCCTCGCGCTTCATCGAAGTGATCTCGACCCGGTCCTGCATCACGGCGGGTTCGGCGTCGACGGCGTTGGTGACTGGTGTCGCCGCCGTACGCGCCTTCAATGCGGCTGCCGGAGCCGGAGCCGGCAAGGTGGGAGCCGGTGCCGAGTACGCAACAGGGGCCGGCGGCGCAGGAGGTGTCGCGGTTGGTGGCGGCGGCAACGCTGCGAACGCGGTATCGGCGGCGGCTTCTGCGGCCATCGATGGTGCGGCCCGCACCGGCACTGGAGGCGCTTCCGCCGGGGCAGGCTGGCGCGCACGCGCGATGGCAGGTGCGGGGGTATCGGCGGCCGGGATTGCAGTCGTCTTCGGGGGCGCAAGCGGTGCGGTCGGCGCGGCGGCCGGCGCCGCAGCCGCGCTGTCGGCCGCACCGCTGTCAGCAGCCTGGTCGGCGGTGGAGAACTCGGCGGCCGCCGGTGCCGCGGCAACAGCGGTCTCACCGGCAGGAACCGGGGGCGGCTCCGGGCGCAGCTGCCAGGCAATGCCGATTGCGAAGACCATCGAGGCGGCGATACCGAACACCGCCGGCCAGCGTGGACGCGTGCGTCGCGCGCGCGCGGCGTCCGGCGAGGCGGCGGCATCGGCGGACGGAGCCTCCACGGCGGCGCGGGCCGCAGCCAGGATGGCGGCATCCAGGGCAGCTGGCGGTGCCTGTTCGGCGCGATGGCCGAGCAGGCGGGCCAGCTCGCGTTCTTCCTGCGTCAGCGGTTCGTCTCGGTTCATGCGTTCAATCCCGCACGCAGCTTGTCCATCGCATAGCGCAGCCGCGATTTCACGGTTTCCCGGCCTACGCCGGTGATCTGGCCGATCTCCTCCAGGCTCAGTTCCTGATCCAGCCGCAGTTGCAGCACTTCGCGCTGCTCCGGCGGCAGTTGTTCCATCGCCAGCTGGATGCGGCGACGCTGTTCGAATTCGGAAAGCTCCGCTTCCGGGGTCTGCCCATCCTCGATCGCGGCCAGGCGCAGATCGGCGTCGGCCGGCGCGGCGGGGCGATGGCGGGCGGCGCGCCAATGGTCGTTCAGGCGGTTGTGGGCGATGCGGAACAGCCAGGTGCTGAACGCGGCCTCGGGCTGCCAGCCGGCGCGGGCGCTGATCACCCGTTGCCAGACGTCCTGGAAGATCTCTTCGGCCAGCGCGTTGTCGCGCAGTTGCCGCAGCAGGAAGCCGAACAGGCGCTTGCGATGGCGCGCATACAGGCTTTCGAAGGCACGCAGGTCGCCACCGGCCCAGGCCAGCATCAAGGCTTCATCGGTTGGCAGTGCGCTGGCTTCCACGGCGTACAGGGTAAGGCCTGCAGGCGATGGCGCATAGCCGGTGGCGGCGGCGGGCAGGGCGAGGGTCATGGCTCGGAAGGGGCTACGGTCATCAGGAAAAACGTACGGGCGCACGATTCGGGGTTTACGGGCTTCCATTGCCCCCCGGGTGGCGCGCTATGCTCGGCGGCTCAGGGGAGGCGACGCACAGACGGCGCCAAGAGATTGTCATTTGTCCACGCATGCTGAACCGGCGGAAGAGCCACCACACGAGGCTGTGCTGAGCACGGCGCTGGTGCGCGCGTTGCATGCGCTTTTGCCGGAAACGGCCGTGGTCCGCGTCGGCTGGGACGACCCGCAGCTTGGCCGTGGCCAGGGCGGCTGGCCGTCGCCGGCAGTTGCCGGCCACGTGGCCGTGGAGCCGGGAACCGGCGATGGCCAGCACGGCTGGGAGTACGACGGTGCGCGGCTGCTGTTGTCGGTGGCCGGAGCGGCGCCTTCGCCGGCCTGGTGGGGGGTGGCCCGGCAGGCGATGGAGCTGGCGCTGCAGCGTGGCCGCCAGGCCGGCCAGATCAAGGCGCTGGAAGAGGCCGAGCGGCTGCAGCAGGCGTTGTTCCAGATTGCCGATCTGGCCGGTGCCGACCTGGAAATGCCCGAGATGCTGCGCCACGTGCATGGTGTTCTGGGCACGCTGATGTATGCGGAGAACTGCTACATCGTCGAGTACGACGACGTGCGCGACCAGATACGCTTCCTGTACTTCGCCGATCAGGTCGATGATTTCGTCGCCGATCCCACGCAGAGCCATGACGCCAGCGAGATGCCGCGCAGCCTGACCGTGGCGTTGCTGCGTCATGGCAAGCCGCTCAGTGGTCCCTCGCGCAAGCTGCTGGCGCAGGTGATGGAGCAGGAACACGACCCGCAGCGCGGCCCGGAAAGCCTGGACTGGCTGGGTGTGCCGATGCTGCGCGATGGCCGCGTATGCGGTGCCATCGTGGTTCAGAGCTATGAACAGGCGGCCCGCTATGGCGAGGCCGAGCGCGCATTGCTGGGCTTCGTTGCGCAGCACGTACAGACCGCGATGGACCGGCGCCAAGCGCAGGTGCGGCTGGAACAGCAGGTGGCGCGGCGCACCCAGGAACTGCAGCGCGCCAACCACAGCCTGCAGGACGAGGTGGCCGAGCGTCGTCGCGCCGAACAGCTGCAGACCGCCCTGTACAACATCGCCGAGATGGCAATGTCGGCCGACAGCCTGGCCCAGTTCTACGGACAGGTGCATGGGGTGGTCGGGCGCCTGCTCGACGCTCGCAATTTCTACATCGCCCTGGTGAACCCAGCCGGCAACGGCCTGGACTTCGTCTATTCGGTGGACGAACACAACGCCAGCCGCGCGCCGCGACCGTTCAGCCGTGGCCTGACCGAATACGTGGTACGCAACCGGCGCCCGCTGCTGGCTTCGCGTGGGCAGATCGACGCGTTGCTGGCCAGCGGCGAAGTGCGCGAATCCGGTACGCGCTCGCACTGCTGGCTGGGCGTGCCACTGCTGCGCGACGACGAAGTCGTTGGCGCGATCGTGGTGCAGAGCTACAGCGAGAGCAGCGCCTTCAGCGTGCATGATCAGCGTCTGCTGACCTTCGTCGCGCAGAACATCGGCACCGGGCTGGCCCGCCAGCGTGACCAGCAGCGGCTGCGCTCGGCGCATGCCGAGCTGGAGAAGCGCGTGGAAGAGCGAACCCGCGAACTGGCCGAAGTCAACGAAAAACTGCTCGGCCAGATCGGCGAGCGCCTGCGCGCCGAACAGCGCCTGACCCACCAGGCCATGCACGATGCGTTGACCGGCCTGCCCAACCGCCTGCACCTGCTGGATCGCCTGCAGGATGCGCTGGCGCTGGCCCGGCGCGAGGGCGGCCCGGTGTTCGCCGTGCTGTTCCTCGACCTGGACCGCTTCAAGCTGGTCAACGACAGCATCGGCCATGCCGCCGGCGACCGCATGCTGGTGGAAGTGGCCAAGCGCATCGTGTCGATGGCCGGCACCGAGGACGTGGTGGCCCGGCTGGGTGGCGACGAATTCGCGGTGCTGCTGCAATGCCCGCAGGGCCTGGCGCAGGCCTTGGACTTTGGCCAGCGCCTGCTGCTGGCATTGCAGGAATCGATGTGGATCGCCGGGCGCGAACTGTTCCCGTCCGGCAGCCTGGGCATCGCCTTGTGGAACCCCCGCTACCGCACCGGCGAAGAGCTGCTGCGCGATGCCGACGCTGCGATGTACCGGGCCAAGGCGCAGGGCCACGACCGCTGCGCGATATTCGACGAGGACATGCGCGAGCAGGCCATGCGCAGCCTTGATCTGGAAGCCGACCTGCGCCGTGCGATCAACAACCGCGACTTCGTGCCGTTCTACCAGCCGATCGTGCGCCTGTCCGATGGCGAGGTGGTGGGTCACGAGGCGCTGCTGCGTTGGCAGCACGAGCGCCGTGGGCTGCTGTTGCCAGGCGCGTTCCTGGAGCTGGGCGAGGAGAGCGGCCTGATCGAACAGGTCGACTGGCTGATCTACGAGCAGGTCATCGCCGGCCTGGTCGAAGGCGGGCACAGCTATGTATCGGTGAACGTGTCACCGCGCCATTTCCGCTCCGCGGAGTTCAGCGACCGCCTGTTCGGCCTGCTGGACGAGTATGGTGCGGATCCGCAGCGACTGCGCCTGGAAATCACCGAGGTGGCGCTGCTGGATGATGGTCCGCACACCCTGCGCATCCTGCAGGGCCTGCGCGAGCGCGGCATCCAGGTGCAGCTGGACGATTTCGGTACCGGCTTCTCGGCGCTGTCCTACCTGCACCGCTTCCCGATCAGTACGCTGAAGATCGACCAGAGTTTCATCGCCGGCCTGCATGGGCCGGAAGTGCAGAGCACGCGCGCGCTGGTCGAGGGCGTGCTGTCGCTGGCGCGCACGCTGGGCATCGAGACCATCGGCGAGGGCATCGAGACCGAGGCGCAGCAGCAGACGCTGCGCGAACTCGGCTGCGACTACGGCCAGGGCTATCTGCTGGGGCGGCCCGCACCGCGGGGCTGCGCGGCGGTCTGAGCCGCCGCGCAGGGAAGCATCAGCGCAGGGCCGCGCGACGCTTTTCGTCGATCCACTTCGAGGCCTGCGCCGGCTGGTAGTTCTTCATCCACTCCAGCATCGCTTCGATGTCCGAGCCGTACCACAGGTCCTGGCGCTGGTCCGGGTGCAGGAAGCGCTCTTCCACCATGCGGTCGATCATGCCGATCAGCGGGGCGTAGAAACCCTCCACGTCGAGGAACGCGCACGGCTTGTTGCCGATGCCCAGCTGGCGCCAGGTCAGCATCTCGAAGATCTCTTCCATGGTGCCGAAGCCGCCGGGCAGCGTGACGAAGCCATCGGCGAGGTCGAACATGCGCGACTTGCGCTCATGCATCGAACCGACGATCTCCAGTTCGGTCAGGCCGCGGTGGGCCACTTCCCAGTCGGCCAGCTGGCGCGGAATCACGCCGGTCACCTCGCCGCCGGCGGCGAGCACGGCATTGGCCACGGTTCCCATCAGGCCGACGTTGCCACCGCCGTACACCAGGCGCAGGCCGTCACGGGCGATGCGATCACCCAGGGCAATGGCGCGCTCGGTATAGGCCGGCTTGCTGCCAGCGTTGGAACCACAGTACACACAGATCGATTTCATGGATCTTCCTGTCTCTTGGCCGGAAACGAAAACGCCCCGTCGCCGACCGCAGGGCGGTCAGGGACGGGGTGTCTATGGAGTATGGACCTTCGCGGTTGCTGCCTGTAGAGCCGCGCTGCGCTCGGCTGTTCTTCGTTCAGTAGAGTCGAGCTTGCTCGACTATCGCGTTGCCTGAACGAAGTGCAGTCGAGCAAGCTCGACCCTACAAAGAACGAGGCTTACGCCGCGGCGGCCTGCTCGCGGCGCGGGCCTTCACGCAGGGCGCGGCCCACCAGGCCCACCAGCAGGTCCAGCTCCTCGCTGTCCATGCCGAAGTGCGGGGTGAAGCGCAGCGAGTTCTCGCCGCCGTGGATCACGTTGATGCCGTGCTGGCGCAGCCATTCTTCGGTGGAGTTGGCGCCGTAGCACTTGAACTGAGGAGCCAGCTCGCAGGAGAACAGCAGGCCGGTGCCCTGCACCTTGGTGATCAGGCCGCCCAGCTCGTTCTTCAGCTGTTCCAGCTTGCGCACGGCCTCGGCACCACGCTCGGCGATGTTGGCGCGCACCTGCGGGGTCAGCTGGGCCAGGGTGGCACAGGCCACGTCCAGCGCACGCGGGTTGCTGGTCATCGTGTTGCCATAGATGCCCTTGCGGTACAGCTGCGCGGCATGCTCGGTCACCGCCAGCACCGACAGCGGGTACTGCGCGGCGTTGAGCGCCTTGGAGTAGGTCTCCATGTCCGGCGGGTCCAGGCCTTCGAAGCCCGGGTAATCGACCACCGACAGCACGCCATGCGCGCGCAGGCCGGCCTGGATCGAGTCGAGCAGCAGCAGGCTGCCATGGGCACGGGTCAGTTCGCGGGCCACGGCATAGAACGACGGCGGCACCGAGCGGCCCGGGTCGCCTTCGCCCATCACCGGCTCCAGGAACACTGCCTCGATGAACCACTGGTTGCGCGCGGCATCCTCGAACACCTTGCGCAGGCCGGCTTCGTCGTACGGCGCCACGGTGATCACCGAATCCTCGCCACGGTAGCTGGCCAGGTGCTGCATGTAGCTCTTGCGGCTGGAATCCGAATAGAGGGCAGGGCGGTCGGTACGGCCATGGAAGCTGCCCTTGACCACCACGCGCTTGATCGCAGCACCGGCGTAGCGGGCGCCCGGGTCGGTCTGCAGCTTGGCGTTGACGTCGGCGATGCGCGCGGCCAGGCCAACGGCCTCGGAACCGGAATTCAGGCACATGAAGCGGGTGAACGGGCAGCCGCCACGGCGGTGGCCGATCTCGGCGCGCAGGGCGGTGATGAAGCGCTGCTGCGACAGGCTGGGGGTCATGATGTTGGCCATCACCTGCGGGCGGGCCATCGCCTCCAGCACGGCATCCGGGGTGTGCCCGAAGCCGAGCATGCCGTAGCCGCCGGCGTCGTACAGCACGGCGCCCTTCAGGGTGACCACCCACGGGCCGCGCGCGGCCAGTGCCACGTATGGGGTCACCGCGTCATCGGCGTAGAAATTGACGAAACCGTCCTGCATCGCGTCGATCTGCGCCTGTTCGTCCTGCGCCAGCAGCGGCCCCAGGTCGGCCTGCACGCGCGCGAATTCCTCGGCGGCGGCATCCACCGCGGCGATCAGCTGCGGATGGTTGGCGGACAGGGCGGTCAGGGTGGCATCGTCCAGGCCGGAGGTGAGGCGGGTGCCGGGCTGGTTGCGCAGGGGGGCGAGGCGTTCGATGAAGCTCATTGCAGATCTCCTGAAACAATGGGTCGCACGGGTCTTCAAAAGCAAAACGCGCGTCATCACGCGCGCTTGGGGCAGGCTCGTGCAGCGGACTTCCGGTTCGATGCTAGCACTTGTTTTTTTGCGCGATAACCCCGCAGAAACCTGCTGCATAGCAGCATTTTGCGCGACGTTCGCCGCGAAGCGCGCCGGCTCGCAGACGCTGGACGTACAATGCGCGCCATTGTCGACCTGTTGCCGCCCACCGCCTTGAAGAAGTCCGATTTCAACTACGACCTGCCGGCTGAACTGATCGCGCAGGCGCCCCTGGCCGAACGTTCCGCCAGCCGCCTGTTGCTGGTGCCGCAAGCCCCCGCCGCGTTCACCGACCTGCAGGTGCGTGACCTGCCGTCACTGCTGCAGCCTGGCGACCTGCTGGTGTTCAACGACACCCGGGTGATCCCGGCTCGGCTGTTCGGGCAGAAGGCCAGCGGCGGCCGCGTGGAGATCCTGATCGAGCGCCTGCTGGGCGCCCAGCAGGCCCGCGCGCAGGTGGGGGCCAGCAAATCGCCGAAGGCCGGCAGCCGCATCGCGTTGGACGCCGGCGGCGAAGCCGAGGTGCTGGGCCGCGATGGCGAGTTCTACGTGCTGCAGTTCCATGTGCCGGAATCACTGGAGCAGTGGCTGCTGCATGCCGGTCGCCTGCCGTTGCCGCCGTACATCCAGCGCGAGCCGGGTGTGGATGACCGCGAGCGCTACCAGACCGTGTTCGCGCGTGAAGTGGGCGCGGTGGCGGCACCGACCGCCGGCCTGCATTTCGACGAACCGCTACTTGCCGCATTGAAGGACAAGGGCGTGGACTTCGGTCACGTCACCCTGCACGTGGGTGCCGGCACCTTCCAGCCGGTGCGTGCCGATGACCTGAAGGACCACGTGATGCACCGCGAGTGGCTGAATGTCGGTGCCGAGCTGGTGCAGCAGGTGCGGCGCACGCGCGCCGCCGGCGGCCGCGTGATCGGCGTCGGCACCACCGTGGTGCGCGCGCTGGAAAGCGCGATGCGCGAGGGTGAACTGCTGCCGTTCGCCGGCGAGACGCAGATCTTCATCACCCCGGGCTACCGCATCCGCAGCGTCGACGCGATGGTGACCAACTTCCACCTGCCGGAAAGCACGTTGCTGATGATGATTTCCGCGTTCGCCGGCAAGGAGCGCGTGTTCGAGGCCTACCAGCACGCGATCGAGCAGCGCTACCGCTTCTTCAGCTACGGCGACGCGATGCTGCTGTTCCCGCAGGCGGGGTAGGGCAGCCTGGGAGGGCAGGGTCCCCTGTGGGTGCGCACCTTGGTGCGCACGCCTTCTTGGGAGACAATAGGCGACTATTTGCCTGAATGACCGCTCCATGTCCCGACTGCAGTTCCAGCTCAAGACCCGCGACGGCCGTGCCCGCCGTGGCCGCCTGACCTTCCCGCGTGGCGCGGTGGAAACGCCGGCCTTCATGCCGGTGGGGACCTATGGCTCGGTCAAGGGCATCCTGCCGGACCAGGTGCGTGCGCTGGGCGCCGAGATCATCCTCGGCAACACGTTCCACCTGTACCTGCGCCCAGGCCTGGACATCATTGCCGACCACGGCGGCCTGCACGGCTTCTGCCGCTGGGACGGCCCGATCCTGACTGACTCCGGCGGCTTCCAGGTGTTCTCGCTGGCCCACCGCCGCAAGATCACCGAGCAGGGCGTGACCTTTGCCTCGCCCACCGACGGTGCCCGCGTGTTCCTGGGCCCGGAAGAGAGCATGAAGATCCAGAAAGTGCTCGATTCGGACGTGGTGATGATCTTCGACGAGTGCACCCCGTACCCGGCTACCGAGGATGTGGCGCGCCGCTCGATGGAACTGAGCCTGCGCTGGGCCCAGCGCAGCCGCAACGCGCATGACGAGCTGGGCAACGACGCGGCCCTGTTCGGCATCGTCCAGGGCGGCGTGCACACCGACCTGCGCAGCCGCTCGGCCGAGGCCCTGCAGGCGATCGGCTTCGACGGTTACGCCATCGGTGGCCTGGCCGTGGGCGAGCCGGAGCACGAGCGCAACGCCATGCTCGACCACCTGGACCCGGAACTGCCGGGCGACCGTCCGCGCTACCTGATGGGTGTGGGCCGGCCGGAAGACCTGGTCGAGGGTGTCGCACGTGGCGTGGACATGTTCGACTGCGTGATGCCGACCCGCAACGCCCGCAACGGCCACTATTTCACCTCGTTCGGCACCGTCCGCATCCGCAATTCACAGTACGCGCGCGACATGGACCCGATCGAGCCGGGCTGTGGCTGCGTGGCCTGCACCGGCGGTTACACGCGTTCGTACCTGCGCCACCTGGACCGCTGCAACGAGATGCTGGCGCCGATGCTGGGCACCCTGCACAACCTGTTCTATTACGAAAAGCTCATGGCCGACATCCGTGCGGCGATCGAGGCGGGAACCTTCCTGGCCTTCCGTGAGTCTTTCTACGCGGCACGCGGGGCGGTAGCACCCCCCCTGTAACCCGAACACCCCCTGCCAAACGGTCCAAGGACGAACGCCCGGGGCCGTGGCATACTTCAAGGCTGACCCAGATCCGCGGTCGACACCCCGTGCCCGTGAAAGGGCCGGAGCGCCGCCCAACCAAAGGACCAACGATGAACCTGCTTGCCTTCCTGATTCCCGCCGCCCACGCCCAAGCCGCCGGCGGCCAACCGCAGGGCATGGGCCTGACCACGCTGCTGTTCCCGATCATCCTGATCGCCATCATGTACTTCCTGATGATCCGCCCGCAGATGAAGCGGCAGAAGGAACACAAGTCCATGCTGGAGAAGATCAAGCGTGGCGACGAAGTGCTGACCAATGGCGGCATCGCCGGCAAGGTCACCGACATCGGCGACAACTTCATCACCATCGAAGTGGCCGAGAACGTGCGCATCCGCGTGCAGAAGGGCGCTGTTGGCAGCGTGCTGCCGACCGGCACCCTGGATTCGGCCAAGTAAGCCACTCCCTTTCCGATGCACAACCGCGGCGCCGGGGATGGCGCCGCGCGGGACCCAAGCAATGCTCGAATTTCCACGCTGGAAGTACGTCGTCATCCTGATCGTACTGGCGCTCAGCGCGCTGTACGCGCTGCCCAACATCTACCAGAAGGACCCGGCCCTCCAGATCACCGCCAACCGTGGCGGCCAGATCGACGATGCGCTGCGCGACCGTGTGCTGGCCGACCTGAAGACGGCCGGTGTCACCACCATCGGTGTCGAGAAGGAAGGGGAAAGCCTGATTGTCCGCCTGCCGGACCTGAAGGCGCAGTCCGCTGCCAGCGACGCCCTGCGTGACACCATCGGCGAGAAGTACACCGTGGCCCTGAACCTGGCCTCGACCGTGCCGGACTGGCTTGCCAACCTCGGCGGTCGTCCGATGGTGCTGGGCCTGGACCTGCAGGGCGGCGTGCACTTCGTGCTGCAGGTCGACCAGAAGGCCGCCCTGGACAAGCGCCTGGATGCCTACACCGAAGACGTGCGCAGCACCCTGCGTGATGCGCGCATCCCGTACCAGTCGGTGGAACGCCGCGCTGACAACAGCATCGTGGCCAACCTGAGCCCGTCTGCCGGTGACGATGCCGCGCAGCGTGCCCGCGCCGCGCTGGTCAAGGCGCAGCCGACCCTCGGCTACGACGTCAGCGGCAACCGCATCACGGTGACCGTGCCGGAAACCGAGATCACCCAGATCGCCAATGGCGCCATCGAGCAGAACATCAACACCCTGCGCAACCGCGTGAACCAGCTCGGCGTGTCCGAGCCGATCATCCAGCGCCAGGGTGCCGACCGCGTGGTCGTGCAGCTGCCGGGCGTGCAGGACACCGCCGAAGCCAAGCGCATGATCGGCGCCACCGCCACCCTGGAATACCGCGCGGTGGTCGAAGGCAACGCGCAGGACGCGATCACCTCCGGCCGCATCCCGCCGGAAGCGAAGGTCTACCAGCAGCGTGACGGCCGTGGCCCGATCCTGCTGAACAAGCGCGTGATCGTGACCGGCGACCAGATGGTCGGTGCACAGGCGGTGACCGATTCGAACAGCGGTTCCCCAGCGGTCAGCGTGACGCTGAACAACGTCGGCGGCCAGCGCATGTTCGACTTCACCAGCGCCAACGTGAACAAGCCGATGGCGGTGGTCTACACCGAGCGCGTGCCGACCGTGACCGTCGTCGACGGCCAGGAAGTGCGTGGCTTCAAGGTCAACGAGGAAGTGATCTCGGTGGCCAACATCAACGGCGTGTTCGGCAAGAACTTCCAGACCACCGGCCTGCAGAAGAAGGAAGCCGAGGACCTGGCCAAGCTGCTGAAGTCGGGCTCGCTGGCCGCGCCGATGGACTTCGTCGAAGAGCGCGTGGTCGGCCCGAGCCTGGGTGCCGAGAACGTCAAGAACGGTATGCGCGCGGTGGTGTTCGCGTTCCTGTTCACCCTGGTGTTCTTCAGCGTCTACTACCGCATGTTCGGCGTGATCACCTCGATCGCGATGCTGTTCAACCTGCTGATCGTGGTGGCGGTGATGTCGCTGTTCGGCGCGACCATGACCCTGCCGGGCTTCGCCGGCCTGGCGCTGTCGGTCGGCCTGTCGGTGGACGCCAACGTGCTGATCAACGAGCGTATCCGTGAAGAGCTGCGTGCCGGCGTGCCGGGCAAGACCGCGATCGTGACCGGTTACGAGCGTGCCTCGGGCACCATCCTCGACGCCAACCTGACCGGCCTGATCGTCGGTGTGGCGCTGTTCGCATTCGGTACCGGTCCGCTGAAGGGCTTCGCGCTGACCATGATCATCGGTATTTTCGCCTCCATGTTCACCGCGATCACCGTGTCGCGTGCGCTGGCGACGCTGATCTACGGCCGCCGCAAGAAGCTCCAGAACGTGGCCATCTGACGGGACGACACGCACATGAAACTGTTTCCGCTGCACATCCTCCCGAACGACACCAAGATCGACTTCATGCGCTGGCGCCATGTCGCGATGGTCGTCACGGTCATCGTGTTCCTGGCCTCGATCGCCATCATCGGCGTCAAGGGCTTCAACTACGCCCTGGACTTCACCGGCGGCACCCTGATCGAAGCCCGCTTCGACAAGGCGGTGGACGTCGAGCAGGTCCGCACCAAGCTCGAACAGAGCGGCTTCGAAGGCGCCCAAGTGCAGAGCGTCGGTGGCAACACCGACCTGCTGATCCGCCTGGCCCCGCACGGTGAGCACGCTGCCGGTACCGGCGACGCCGCACACGAGGACAAGGCCACCGCCGCAGCCGTGGTGAAGGCCCTGTCCACCGCCGACAACCAAGCCACCGTGCTCCGCAACGAGTTCGTGGGTCCGCAGATCGGCAAGGACCTGGCGATGAATGGCCTGTACGCCACCATCTTCATGCTGGCCGGCTTCCTGATCTACATCGCGGTTCGCTTCGAGTGGAAGTTCGCGGTCACCGCCAGCATCGTGGCGATGTTCGACCTGATCGTGACGGTGGCTTACGTGTCCCTGCTGGGCCGTGAGTTCGACCTGACCGTGCTGGCCGGCCTGCTGTCGGTGATGGGCTTTGCGATCAACGATCTGATCGTGGTCTTCGACCGCGTCCGCGAGAACTTCCGCAGCCTGCGCGTGGATTCGATGGAGGTGCTGAACCGTTCGATCAACCAGACGCTGTCGCGTACGGTGATCACCGCGGTGATGTTCTTCCTGTCGGCACTTGCCCTGTACATGTACGGCGGCAGCTCGATGGAAGGCCTGGCCGAGACGCACATGATCGGTGCGGTGATCGTGGTGCTGTCCTCGATCCTGGTGGCGGTGCCGATGCTGACGATCGGTTTCCTGCGCGTCAGCAAGCAGGACCTGCTGCCGAAGGCGAAGGACGTCGAGGCCCTGGCCCGTCGCCCGTAAGCACCCGCTGCACGCAGCACACAGAGAACCCCGCGCAAGCGGGGTTTTTTGTTGGCAGGGCTTGCAGCCCTGCACCTGCTCAATGCAACGGCAACGTCAAAAGCCGGAGCTGGCTTTCTGCTGGTTGGGCGGGGCCATGTGGGTTGGCAGGACACGCCGTAAACCCGTCCTTGGGGGCTCGATGGCGCCATCCATGGCGCCAACGGTCCTGCCAACCCACATGGCCCCGCCCTAGACAGATTCCTGCGGCTGTTGGTAGGTGTCGACCTTGGTCGACACATCTGTCAGATATCGATAATCAAACTTGGATCAGATCTAGCGTGTCGACCAAGGTCGACACCTACCAGAACAGAACGCCGTACCGGCAGATCGCGGAAATCTGTCGAAGGCGGGGTGGGTCCGGTTGCGGGGGCGTGAGCGCCATGGATGGCGCGACCGAGCCTCCAGGGACGGATTCACGGCGTCCCCCGCAACCGGACCCACCCCGCCGTCTCACAGGAACCCAGCTTCTGACGTTGCTCCGGCCTCTGCGGGTGCAGGGTGCAACCCTGCAAAACAAACACCACCCTACGCCAGCGTCGGTTGTGCAATCTTCCCCCGCGCACTACGATCCTGCGGTTCGCGCGCGCAGGCGCGCGCCCGTATTCCTGCTGAGCGCCCCGCGCGCCGCATCTGCCAACCCGAGGTATCCATGGTCATCAAACCGCGCGTCCGCGGCTTCATCTGCGTCACCACCCACCCGACCGGCTGCGAGGCCGCGGTCAAGCAGCAGATCGACTACATCCGCGCACGCCCGCCGATCCAGAACGGCCCGAAGCGCGTGCTGGTGATCGGCGCCTCCACCGGCTACGGCCTGGCCGCACGCATTACTGCCGCCTTCGGCAGCGGTGCTGCGACGCTGGGCATTTTCTTCGAGCGTCCGGGCAGCGAGAGCAAGCCGGGTACCGCGGGCTGGTACAACTCGGCTGCGTTCCACAAGTACGCCGACGAAGCCGGCTTGTACGCCAAGAGCATCAACGGCGATGCCTTCTCCGATGAAGTGAAGGCGAAGACCATCGAGATGATCAAGGCCGACCTCGGCCAGGTCGACCAGGTCGTCTACAGCCTGGCCGCGCCGCGCCGCAAGCACCCGAAGACCGGCGAGATCATCAGCTCCACGCTGAAGCCGATCGGCGAGCAGATCACCCTGCGCGGCCTGGATACCGACAAGGAAGTAATCACGGAAACCACCCTGCAGCCGGCTACCCCGGAAGAGATCGCTGGCACCGTCGCGGTCATGGGTGGCGAAGACTGGCAGATGTGGATCGATGCGCTGGCTGACGCCGGCGTGCTGGCCAATGGCTGCACCACCACCGCCTTCACCTACGTGGGCGAAGAGATCACCCAGGCGATCTACTGGAATGGCTCGATCGGTGCGGCCAAGAAGGACCTGGACACCAAGGTGCTGGGCCTGCGCGAGAAGCTGGCCAAGATCGGTGGCGACGCGCGCGTGTCGGTGCTGAAGGCCGTGGTCACCCAGGCCAGCTCGGCCATTCCGACCATGCCGCTGTACCTGTCGCTGTTGTTCAAGGTAATGAAGGAAAAGGGCACCCACGAGGGCTGCATCGAACAGCTCGACGTGCTGTACGACATCCTCTACGGCGGCAAGGCCGATGGCGTGGCGGTCGATCGTCTGCGCCACGACCTGGTGGACGGTGATGGTCATGCCGTCGCGCTGGTCGATGACGAAGGCCGCCTGCGTGCCGACTACAAGGAAATGGCCGCGGACGTGCAGGGCAAGGTGGTCGCGCTGTGGCCGCAGGTGACCAACGAGAACCTGTACGAGATCAGCGATCTGGCCGGCTACAAGGCCGACTTCCTGCGCCTGTTCGGTTTTGGCGTGGAGGGCGTCGACTACGAGGCTGACGTCAATCCGGACGTGAAGATCGAAAACCTGGTCGACATGACCTGATCAACGAAGAGGCCGGCGAAAGCCGGCCTTCTCTTTGGGTGGTGCCGGCCGCTGGCCGGCAACCCCGGGTACCTGAGGCTGCCGGCCAGCGGCCGGCACTACCATCGGTCACCCGAACTCGAAGCCCATCTCCGGCAACGCCGGGCCGACGAAGTCGCCCTGCACATAGTCCACGCCGGCACTGAACAGCAGGGTCATCGAATTGGCATCGCTGACGAACTCGGCGATGGTGCGGATGCCGGCTTCCTGCGCGCGCGCGGTGATCTGGCTGATGCGATCGATGTTCTCGCGCGTGGCTGCCAGGTCGCTGGTGAAGCCACGGTCCAGCTTGAGGAACTGTGGCTGGAAGTGGGCCAGCAGCTGGAAGGAATCCAGCCCCGAGCCGAACTGCTCCAGGCCGATGCGGCAGCCCAGTGGAGCCACCTCGGCGAGGAACTGCTGCGCACTGCGCAGGTGGGTGAACACCTTCGCTTCCGGTGCGTGCAACCACAGCCGCTCGCCGGGCACGCCCTGTGCCTGCAGCTCGCGGCGCAGGGTGGCAATCATCTGCGGGTCGTCGAACGATTCCGGCGTCACTTTCACCAGCATCTGCGTGGCATGGCCCTCGCGTGCACGCTGGCCCAGCACCGCGATGGCCCGTGACACCACCCAGCGGTTGATGTCGGCCAGCAGGCCGTGCTCCTCCGCGATACCGAGGAACGCGGTCGGGCTCAGCAGTTCGCCATTGTGCTCCAGGCGCAGATACGCCTCGTACAGCTCCAGTGACTCGCCCTGCAGGTTCAGCACCGGCTGGTAGTGTAGCTGGAAGCCGTCTCCGGCCAACGCTTCACGGATTCGGGCGACCCAGCGCAGCACGCGCTCTTCCTCCACGCGGTCGGCGGCGGCCGGATCGAAGATGCGGCAGGTGTTGCCCAGTTCGGCGGCGGCCTGCGTGCATTCACTGGCGCGCGCCAGCACCTGGCCGATGCTGGCGATCTTCTCGCCCACCTGCACGCCACCGATGCTGACCGTCACTGTCGCCGAGCGCGCGCCGATGCTGAAGACGTGTGCGGCGTAGGCTTCGCGGATGCGCTCGGCCAGTGCCACGGTCTGCGCGTAGGGCCCTGCCTGCAGCACGGCGAAATTGTGTTCGCCGAAGCGGGCCAGCTGCGCGTCTTCGCCAACGACCTCTGCCAGCAGCGCGGCGAGCGCGCCGATCAGGGTGTCGGCCGACGCCAGGCCGATGTCCGGCAGCAGGCGCGCGTAGTGGTCCGGCTCGATCAGCAGCAGGCCGAACTGGCCCTCGCTGCGTCCGGCCTGGGCTACAGCGCTCTCCAGCTGCAGCATGAAGGTCGGGCGGTTGAGCAGGCCGGTGACCTGGTCGCGCTGGCGCAGGTCCTCGACCTCGCGCGCCAGCTCCGGATCGAATTCCATGCGGCGGCGGAGCACCACCTGCAGGCAGGATTCGCCCTCGTAGGTGGCGGCCGTGAATTCCATCGTCGCCGGGAACGCGCTGCCATCCTCATGACGGGCATCAAGCTGGTACTGCGGCGGCGGCGCTTCGCCACGGCTGAGGCCCTTCAGCAGCTGCTTGAAGCCTTCCACGTGCTGGGCGGCGACCATGTCCAGCAGCGAGATGCCCTCGATGTCGTCGAAATGCTCGTAACCGAACATCTCCAGATAGGCGTCGTTGGCGCGGATGTGCATGCCTTCATGTACGTAGGCGATGGGATCGCGCGAGGAGGCGATCAGCGCGTCGCAGCGGCGCTCGGTTTCGCGCATCTGCGCCTCGATGCGGCGCAGGCCGCGACGCGCCTGCAGGTCCACCCACTGGTCACGGACCACGGCGAGCAGATGCTCCGGGCGTTGGCGCAGGGCGAGGGCGCGGATGCCGTGGCTGCTGGCCTGCACCAGTTCGTCCTCGTCGATGCGCTCGGCCAGCAGCACCAGCGGAATGTCCTTGCCGCTGGCGGCGATGTGCTGGGCCACCAGCGGCAGCGGGATGCCCGGCGAGGGTGAGACCAGCACCAGGTCGATGGCCTGGCTGGCCAGCACCTGGGCCAGCTCGGCCGCATCCTGTGGGCGCCACGGGCGCACCGCGATGCCGCTGTTGCGCAGGGTGCTGACGATGGCTTCGGCATTCTCGCCGCTGTCATCGACGATCAGCAGGCGGATGGTGATGTCGTTCGCGTTCTGCATGCACTGCTCCCCAATCTGCGAATCTAGATACACGATGCGCGGCGAACCGTCCATGCGCGCACCCCTTGCGCGCGTCGAACGGCGATGTGGTTCACACCACGCCGCCGGCCGCGTGGCCGCTGGCCCAGGCCCACTGGAAGTTGTAGCCGCCCAGCCAGCCGGTCACATCCAGCACCTCGCCGACGAAATGCAGGCCGGGCACGCGCTTGGATTCCATCGTCGAGGACGAGACCTCGGCGGTATCCACGCCGCCCAGGGTGACCTCGGCGGTGCGGTAGCCCTCGGTGCCACTGGCCACCAACGGGAAGGCGCCCAGCAGCTGCGCGGCCTGGCGCAGCACTGGCTCGTCCAACTGGCGCACGGGCCGGTCGGGCAGCCAGTGTTCGCACAACCGCTGTGCCAGCCGCTTCGGCAGTACCTCGCCCAGCACCGTGCGCAGCTCGGCGGCAGGACGTTCGCGCTTCATCTGGCGCAACCACTCGCCGGCATCCTGGCCGGGCAGCAGGTCCAGCTCCAGCGCGTCGCCGGGTTGCCAGAACGAGGAGATCTGCAGGATCGCCGGGCCACTCACGCCGCGATGGGTCAGCAGCATGAAATTCTGGAAGCTCTTTCCGTTGCAGCGCGCCTCGATGGGCAGAGCGACGCCGCTGAGATCGGCCAGCCGTTCCTGGTGCTTGCCGCTGAGCGTCAGCGGCACCAGCCCGGCGCGGGTCGGCAGCACCTGGTGGCCGAACTGTCGGGCCACGTCATAGCCGAAGCCGGTGGCGCCCATGCTCGGAATCGACAGGCCGCCGGTGGCGACCACCAGCGAGGCGCAATGGAACAGGCCCTGCGTGGTGTGCACGCGGAAGCCGTCGCTGCCGTGCTCGATGCGCTGCACACTGCAGTCCGTGCGGACCTGTACGCCTGCTGCCTGGCATTCGTCCACCAGCATCTTCACGATCTGCTTGGACGAGATGTCGCAGAACAGCTGGCCCAGTTCCTTCTCGTGGTAGGCGATGCCGTGCTTGCTTACCAGCTCGATGAAGTGCCAGGGCGTGTAGCGGGCCAGCGCCGATTTGCAGAAGTGCGGGTTGGCCGACAGGAAGTTGGCCGGGGTGGTACCGGTGTTGGTGAAGTTGCAGCGGCCACCGCCGGACATCAGGATCTTCTTGCCAACCTTGTTGGCGTGGTCGATCACCTGCACCTGGCGGCCGCGCTGGCCGGCGGTGATCGCGGTCATCAGCCCGGCCGCACCGGCGCCGATGACCACCACATCGCAGCGGATCGTGCTCATGCCTTGGCGCGCTTGCGCCAGTTCGGGATCACGTCGAGCTGCATCTGGTCGTTGAGCAGCTGCACCTCGCCATCCTGGATCAGCACGCTCCAGCGCATGGCGCGCTGGATCTGCTGGCCCCAGCGCTCGACGAATTCACCGTCCAGATCAACCACTGAGAGATTGTCGAAGCGCGCCAGGCCCTTGCCCTGCTTGCCCCACCAGATCTCCGAGGCGTTGCCGCCGTAGTTGACCACCTGCACCTGACGGCTGCGGTTGCTGGCCTTGCGGATGCGCGACTCGTCCGGATGGCCCAGGTCGATCCATTGCAGGATGTCGCCGGTGTAGTCGTGTTCCCACAGATCGGGTTCGTCATCGGTGCTCAGGCCGCGGCCGAATTCGAGGCGATCGCCGGCATTGAGGGCGAAGGCGAGCAGGCGCACCATCAGGCGTTCGTCGGTCTCGGACGGATGCTGGGCCAGGGTCAGGTTGTGGGTCGCGTAGTAACCGCGATCCATGTCGCTGATCTGCAGTTCGGCCTTGCGGATGGTGGCAGTAAGAGCCATGGGGGATCCGTGGACTAAAGACGACAATGATAGAGGTTTGCTCCAGGGGTGTCCGTTGCCGGGCTGTCTGTGGCGCGTCAACGTGGCACGCTTGCACTCCTTTCCGCCGCAGGAGTGGCTCCGATGACCCTGCCCAGCCGCCTGCAGCTGCCGCCCGGCCACTGGCCCAGCCTGCTCGATGGCCTGTGCGCGCGCTTCCCGCGCATCGACCGCGTGCAATGGCAGGACCGTTTCGCCCGTGGCCGCGTGCAGGATGCGCAGGGCAGGGCACTGGCGCCGGACATGCCCTGGCAGGTGGGGCTGGAAATCCAGTACTTCCGCGAAGTTGCCGACGAGCCGGTGATTCCCTTCGCCGAGAGCATCCTGCATCTGGATGCGCACCTGCTGGTCGCCGACAAGCCGCACTTCCTGCCGGTGACGCCGGCCGGTGGCTATGTGAGCGAAACCCTGCTGGCTCGCCTGGTCGCACGCACCGGAAACACCGAGCTGGCGCCGTTGCACCGCTTGGATCGGCTGACCGCCGGCCTGGTGCTGTTCTCGACCCAGGCAGCCACGCGTGACGCGTATCAGCGGCTGTTCCGCGAGCGGCGCATCGAGAAGACCTATGAGGCGCTGGCACCGGCGCTGCCCGGGCTGGCGTTTCCGCTGCAGCGGGACAGCCGGCTGGTGCCGGGCGAACCGTTCTTCCGCATGGCCGAAGTGCCGGGAGAGCCCAATGCGCGCAGCCGGATCGAGTTGATCGAGACCGAGGGGCCGGTCTGGCGCTACCGGCTGCGGCCGGAAACCGGCCGCAAGCACCAGCTGCGCGTGCACATGGCGATGCTGGGGGCTCCGATCGTGGGTGATGACCTGTATCCGCAGCTGATGCCGCGCCTGGCCGGGGCCATCGAGCCCCCCCTGCAGCTGCTTGCACAGGGGCTGGCCTTCGATGACCCATTCAGCGGGGAACGGCGTCGGTTCAGCAGCCAGCGCCGCCTGCGACTGCCGGATCAGGACGGGTAGCGCGGTTCAGCGGGTGGAGCGCCGCGCAAGCCAGCGGTCCAGTTCGGCCGCGAACAGCTGCCGGTCACGGGGGCCCAGCGGCGGTGGGCCCCCGGTCTGCACCCCAGCGCCGCGCAGCTCTTCCATGAAATTGCGCATCGACAGCCGCTCGGCCATGTTGTTCGGGGTGTACAGCTGGCCGCGTGGGTTCAATGCCACGGCCTTCTTTTCCAGCACCAGTGCGGCCAGCGGGATGTCCTGGGTGACCACCAGGTCACCGGCGGCGACCCGCTCGACGATGGCGCTGTCGGCCACGTCCAGGCCCTGGGGCACCTGGATCGAGCGCAGCCAACGCGACGGCGGGGTGCGGATCCACTGGTTGGCAACCAGGGTCAGTTCGATCCCGACCCGTTCAGCGGCCCGGAACAGGATGTCGCGAATGACGCCAGGGCAGGCGTCCGCGTCCACCCAGATGCGGGGGAGGGCGGGTTCAGCTTGGGTTTCAGCTTCAGTCATTTACCCAGTGTAGGGTAGGAAAATCCTGAATGGGGACTCGGGCTTAGCCTCGATCAGCTGCCAGCCCTTGTCACGCCTAGCGGCCGGGGCCTGCCCATGAACGTCCGGGCTATCGCTTTTTGCAGAAAACACGCGTATCGTTCGTCCCACTGTGTTTGCTAGGGTCACCGTGAATCGTGGCCTGGTGCAGTTGATCTCACGATCCGCTCATCGATCCGCTTTACCAACGCCTGCAACTCAGTCTCGGCCCCGATACCCGGTGGCTGCGATTTTTTCAACATGTGTTTCAGGAGTTAGTCAAATGTCTGATCGTCAGACCGGCACCGTCAAGTGGTTCAACGACGCCAAGGGCTTCGGCTTCATCACCCCGGAAAGCGGCCCGGACCTGTTTGTGCACTTCCGTGCCATCCAGGGCACCGGCTTCAAGACCCTGCAGGAAGGCCAGAAGGTTACCTTCATCGCCGTCCAGGGTCAGAAGGGTATGCAGGCTGACCAGGTGCAGGCGGTCTAATCCGTCTGCTACCGTTTGGTAGCCAGAACGCCGGAAGCGAAAGCTTCCGGCGTTTTTTATTGCCTGCTGCTTTGTAGAGTCGAGCTTGCTCGACTGTCTCTGGAAAGCAGTCGAGCAAGCTCGACTCTACAAAGGGCATGCAGCTGGCGCGGTACGATGCAGGTCTTCCCAAGGATCGTCCCCATGCGCATCGTCCATCACCTGGAAAACTCCCGTTCCCTGCGCGTGCTGTGGATGCTGGAGGAGCTGGGGCTGGACTACGAACTGCGCCGTTATCCGCGCGATCCGAAGACGCTGCTGGCGCCGCCGGAACTGCGCAACGTGCATCCACTGGGCAAGTCGCCGGTACTGCAGGATGGCGAACTGGTACTGGCCGAGTCCGGCGCGATCCTCGACTACCTCGCTGACCGCTACGACACCCAGCGCCAGCTGTCGCCGTCGCCGATGCCGGCCGATGGTGCCGAGCGCATTGCCTACCGCTACTGGCTGCACTACGCCGAAGGTTCGGCGATGCCGCCGCTGCTGCTGACTCTGGTGATGGGCCGCATCCGCAACGCGCCGATGCCGTTCTTCGTACGCCCGATCGCTCGGAGCATCGCCGACAAAGCCGAGCAGGGCTTCATCGGCCCACAGCGACGCCTGCACCTGGACTGGATGGAGCGCCGCCTGGCCGAAAGTCCGTGGTTTGCCGGCGAGCGCTTCAGTGCGGCCGACATCCAGATGAGCTTCCCGATCCAGGCCGCTGCCGCGCGCGGTGGTGGCCTCGACGACAAGCCAGCGCTGCGAGGCTTCCTTAAGCGTATCGGTGAACGCCCGGCCTACCAGCGCGCCGAGGCCCACGGCGGCCACCTGCAGGCGCTCAGCGGCAATTGAGGCGGGCGGCCGTCGCCCCCATCTTCAGCGCCATGGATACCGACAGCCCCCGTTTCGACAACCGCCTGCTGCATGCCCTGCCGGGCGACCCTGAATCCGGCCCGCGCCGCCGCGAAGTGCTGGGCGCGGCCTGGTCGCCGGTGATGCCGACGCCGGTGACGGCGCCCACGCTGCTGGCCTGGGCGCCGGACGTCGCCGCGATGCTCGGCTTCGATACCGCTGAGGTCGAGAGCGAAGGTTTCGCGCGTGTATTCGGTGGCAACGCACTGTATGCAGGCATGCAGCCATGGGCCGCCAACTACGGTGGCCATCAGTTCGGCCACTGGGCCGGGCAGCTCGGCGACGGCCGGGCGATCTCGCTGGGCGAGTTGGTCGCACCGGATGGTCGCCACTGGGAGCTGCAGCTGAAGGGGGCAGGACCGACGCCGTATTCGCGCGGCGCCGATGGGCGCGCAGTGCTGCGCTCGTCGATCCGCGAATTCCTGTGCAGCGAGGCGATGCACCACCTGGGTGTGCCGACCACCCGCGCGTTGTCGCTGGTCGGTACCGGCGAGGACGTGGTGCGTGACATGTTCTATGACGGCCATCCGCGTGCCGAGCCCGGCGCCATCGTATGCCGGGTGTCGCCGTCGTTCCTGCGCTTCGGCTCGTTCGAGCTGCCGGCGTCGCGCGGGGAAACCGCGTTGCTGCAGCAGCTGGTCGATGCCTGCATCGCACGTGATTTCCCGGAACTGAAAGGGCAGGGTGAGGCGCTGTATGGCGACTGGTTTGCGCAGATCGCGGTGCGCACTGCCGAGATGATCGCGCACTGGATGCGCGTCGGCTTCGTGCATGGCGTGATGAACACCGACAACCTGTCCGTGCTCGGCCTCACGCTCGACTACGGTCCCTACGGCTGGGTCGAGGACTTCGACCCGGAGTGGACGCCGAACACCACCGACGCGCAGGGCCGCCGCTACCGCTTCGGCACTCAGCCGCAGGTGGCGTACTGGAACCTGAGCCGATTGGCGCAGGCGTTGTCGCCGTTGTTTGCCGATGTGGCACCGCTGCAGGCCGGTCTGGCGGCCTACCAGTCCACCTTCGTGGCCTGCACGCGCCGCGACGCCGCAGCCAAGCTCGGTCTGGCCGCGGCCGACGATGACGACCTGCAGCTCTACCTGCGCTGGCAGCAGCTGATGCAGGACGGTGCCATGGACATGACCCTGGCCTGGCGCGCGCTGATGCGTATCGACCCGGCGGCACCGGATGCGGCGCTGCTGGACGCGGTGTACTACGACCAGACGCGCCAGCAGGCGGTGCAGGCGCCGTTGCAGCAGTGGCTGCAGGATTACGCGGTGCGGTTGCAGGCCGATCCGTTGTCGGCCAGCGAACGCACGGCGAAGATGGCCGCGGCCAATCCGCTGTATGTGCTGCGCAACTGGCTGGCGCAGGAAGCCATCGATCGTGCAGAGCAGGGCGACCTCGGTGGCGTTCACGCACTGCAGGACGTGCTGCGCGACCCGTACACCGAGCGCGCCGGGCTGGAACACTTCGCAGGCAAGCGCCCGGCGTGGGCGGACAATCGCGCCGGCTGCTCGATGCTGTCCTGCAGTTCCTGAGGGTGGGTTTCGGCAGGGCTGCGCCCTGCACCCGCAGAGGCCACCGCGCAAGCAAAGCCAAAGCCAAAGCCAAAGCGGCTCTGGATTATTGATGGTCTGGCGGGGCGGTGTGGGGCTGCAGGACACGCCGTAAACCCCGCTCCGCGGTCCGGCCCAGCCGCTGGCGGCTGTGCGTTCGGGCGCTTGCGAAGCAGTGCTTCGCAAGCAAAGCGCCCTCACCCCTGGGGGCTCGATGGCGCCATCCATGGCGCCAACGGTCCTGCAGCCCCACACCGCCCCACCTCTGACAGATTCCCGCTGCTGTGGGTGGGTGTCGACCTTGGTCGACACGGTAGATCCACGCCATGCGTGGATGCTTTTCGTTCAATTCTCGAAATATTCGATTTCGATTGAGATTCATCCACGCATGGCGTGGATTCGCGACAGATCGCAGAAATCTGTCGAAGGCGGGGTGGGTCCGGTTGCGGGAGTGTCCGCGGCATGGATGCCGCGGCCAAGCCCCCATGGACGGGTTTACGGCGTCTCCCGCAACCGGACCCACCTCGCCATTCCACGGAATGCGGCTTTTGCTTTCGTCTTTGCTTGCGCGGTGGCCTCTGCAGGCGCCGGGCGCAGCCCGGCCGATACCCCTCAACAGGCAGGCGGCGCCCGGAACAGGTACCCTATGCCGCCATCAGATAGCCAATGTGACATGACCGACGCCATCGTCGCTCCGCAGTGGGCCTCCCGCCTGCGCGACATCGCCGACTTCCCCAAGCCCGGCATCCTGTTCAAGGACATCATGCCGCTGCTCGCCCACGGCGAGGACTTCCGCGGTGCGATCACCGCGATGGCCGACCGCTGGCGCGACCAGAAGCTGGACGCGGTGATCGGCATCGAATCGCGCGGCTTCATCCTCGGCGCCGCGATGGCGCTGGAACTGGGCGTCGGCTTCGTGCCGGTGCGCAAGCCGGGCAAGCTGCCAGGCCAGGTGCTGCGCGAGGAATACACGCTGGAATACCGCAGCGACTGCATCGAAGTGCACGCCGATGCGCTGCCGGCCGGTGCCCGCGTGGCAATCATCGACGACGTGCTGGCTACGGGTGGCACGCTGGTCGCCGCGTTGTCGCTGGTGCGCCGCCTGGGCGTTGACGTGGTCGGTGCCGGCGTGCTGGTCGAACTGGACGGTCTCGGCGGCCGCGCCCGCTGGGAAGCGGACCTGCCGCTGCACACCGAACTGGTGTTCTGATCGAAGGGTGGGTGCCAACCAAGGTTGGCATCTACCAGAGCGAATGGCCTGGAGCCGGTAGTTGCCAACCTTGGTTGGCAGCGCTTTTCGCGATTGATGCCATGGACGGGCCAACCAAGGTTGGCCACTACCAGGTCAGGTCGTTGCCAACCGAGGTTGGCAACGCTGCTTCAGTCACATCATCCGCACGCGGAAACGACGGCCCTTGATCTTGCCGGCTTCCAGCTTGGCCACGGCCTTGTTGGCCTGCTCACGCGCGATCGCCACATAGGAGCGGGTCGGGAAGATCGCGATCTTGCCGATGAACTTGCTCGACAGGCCGGCATCACCGGTCAGTGCACCGAGGATGTCGCCCGGGCGCAGCTTGTCGGTCTTGCCGCCGTCGATGCGCAGCGTGCGCATTGCGGCCTGCGGCAGTTCAGACGGGCGCGAGGTTGCCAGCGGCGTCTTCTGCCAGTCCAGCGGCTGCCCCATCTGCGCTTCGATGGCTTCGGCGCGGGTCTTCTCGCGGCCGGCCACCAGGCTGATCGCCAGGCCACTGGCACCGGCTCGGCCGGTACGGCCGACGCGGTGCTGGTAGCTCTCCACATCGGTCGGCAGCTCGTAGTTGATCACCGCCGCCAGCTCTTCCACGTCCAGGCCACGTGCGGCGACGTCGCTGGCCACCAGTACGTTGCAGCTGCGGTTGGCCAGCAGCAACAACACTTCCTCGCGATCGCGCTGTTCCATGTCGCCATGCAGGGCCAGTGCGGAGAAGCCGAACTGCTGCAGTGAGTTGGCCACTTCGTCCACGTCCTTGCGGGTGTTGCAGAAGACCACCGCCGATTCCGGCGTGTACTTCAGCAGCAGGCCGGCCAGTGCCTTCTGGCGATGTGCCGGTTCCACCTCGCAGAACAGGTGGCGGATGGCTGGGGCCTGGTCGGCGCCTTCCACGGTCACTTCCACTGCGTCGCGCAGCAGGTCACGCGCCATGGCGCGGATGCTGTCGGGGAAGGTGGCCGAGAACAGCAGGCTCTGGCGGTCCTTGTGGGTGCGGCCGGCGATCTCGCGGATCGGCTCCTCGAAGCCCATGTCGAGCATGCGGTCGGCCTCGTCCAGCACCAGCGTGCGCACCGCGCCCAGGTTCAGCGCGCGCTTGCGTGCAAGCTCCTGCACGCGGCCGGGGGTGCCGACCACCACGTGCGGGTCGTGGCCTTCCAGCGATGCCAGCTGCGGGCCCAGCGGCACGCCACCGACCAGCAGCAGCAGCTTCAGGTTGGGGATGCCGGTGGCCAGCTTGCGGATCTGCTTGCCGACCTGATCGGCCAGTTCGCGGGTCGGGCACAGCACCAGCGCCTGCACGCGGATCAGGCTGGGGTCGATGGCCTGCAGCAGGCCCAGGCCGAAGGCGGCGGTCTTGCCGCTGCCGGTCGGCGCCTGTGCGATCACATCGCGGCCATCGAGGATGGCCGGCAGGCTCTGCGCCTGCACGGGGGTGAGGGTGGTGTAGCCGAGGGCATCCAGGCCGGGCTGCAGGGCCGGGCTCAGCGGCAGGGTCGAGAAGTCAGTCATGGCGCATTGTACCCGTCCGCGCGGCCGCTCCCGCCTAATGGGGTGGGGTCGGCTCCCTTTCCGCAGGAAAGGACTCTGACCCCCAGTGGAGCCGCCATCCACGCATGGCGTGGATCTACTGGTGGGTGCCGACCCTGGTCGGCACGCTCCTGCTCAGCCCAGCACGGCCAGCACGCCCTGGTGGATCGCCAGGCCCCCGAACAGCAGCCAGGCAAACAGGATCAGCGCCAGCAGCAGCGGCTTCAGCCCGGCCTGGCGCAGCGCCGAGACGTGGGTGGTCAGGCCCAGTGCCGCCATCGCCATCGCCAGTAGCACGGTATCCAGCTGCACCAGCCCCGCCTGCAGGCCAGCCGGCAGCAGGTGCAGCGAGTTGAAACCGGCCACCGCCACGAAACCGAAGGCGAACCACGGCACCACAATGCGCGCCTTGCTGCCATCGGCGCTGGCCTTGCCGCCACGCGCCAGCCACAGCGACAGCGCCACCAGGAACGGTGCCAGCAGCATCACACGCACCATCTTGGTGATCACCGCCGTGTCAGCCGCCGCTTCGTTGACCGCGCGGCCAGCGGCGACCACCTGTGCCACTTCATGCACCGTCGCGCCGGTGAACAGACCGTACTGGCGCGCGTCCATTGCCAGCCAGCCGTGTGACTGCACCAGCGCATACAGCGCCGGGTACAGGAACATCGCCAGCGTGCCGAACACCACCACCGTCGACACCGCCACCGTGACCTGTGCCGCGCGGCCACGCACCACCGGTTCGGCGGCCATCACTGCCGCCGCGCCACAGATCGCGCTGCCGGCGCCGATCAGCATTGCCGCCTCACGCTCCATCTTGAACACGCGCACACCCAGCCAGCAGGCCAGGCCGAAAGTGCTGGCGACCACCAGCACGTCCATCAGCACGCCGGTGACGCCGACATGGCCGATGTCCTGGAAGGTCAGACGCAGGCCGTACAGCACGATGCCGGCGCGCAGCAGCCAGTGCTTGGAGAAGCCGACACCGGCTGCGCTGCTCGGCGCCAGCCGCGGATAGAGGGTGTTGCCGACCACGATGCCGGCGACGATGGCCACGGTCAGCGCGCTCAGGCCGTGCGCCTGCAGCCAGGGCAGCTCGGCCAGGTACAGCGACGCCGCCGCGATCAGGCCCACCAGCAGCAGGCCGGGCAGGCGCGGCTGCCAGCGTTGGCGCAGGGCGGGCAGGGACCAGGGGGAGAGAGCGGGGGCGTTCATGGCAGGGGCAGGGCTGGAGTGATGGGGCAAGCGTGCGCCTCTGTCGCTGACCTGTAAAACGAATAATATGGGTGAAACCTACCCATCAAGAAGGTAAGTGCCATGCGCTTGACCTTGCGCCAGCTGCAGGTCTTCGTCGCCATCGCCGACCATGGCAGCACCACCGCTGCCGGCCAGGCCATTGCGCTTTCGCAGTCGGCCAGCAGCGCCGCCCTGCAGGAACTGGAGGCGCACTTCGGCACCCCGCTGTTCGACCGCATCGGCCGCCGCCTGGCCCTGAACGGCCACGGCCGCGCGCTGCTGGAGCCGGCGCGTACCCTGCTGGTCAATGCCGCCGATCTGGAGCGGCAGCTGGCTGCCGGCGGCGACCCGTCGCAGGGTGCACCGCTGCGGCTGGTGCTGGCCGCCAGTACCACCATCGGCAACTACCTGCTGCCGCCGCGCATCGCGGAACTGCTGCGGCAGGCGCCGCAGGCCGAAGTCGACCTGCGCATCGACAACAGTGCCGGCGTGGTCGCCGCCGTGCAGCGACTGGACGTCGACGCCGGCCTGATCGAAGGCCCGTGCCACGAGCGCGGGCTGCAGGTGACCGCCTGGCAGCAGGATCCGCTGGTGATCGTCGGCGCCGCCGACGCCCCCGCGCGCTGGTCGCTGGATGAACTCCGCCGCGCCCGCTGGCTGCTGCGCGAGCCGGGCTCCGGTACCCGCGAAGCGGTCGAACAGGCGCTGTTGCCGCACCTGCGCGGCTTCGCCCAGACCCTGCAGCTGGGCAATACCGAAGCGATCAAGCAGGCCGCCATTGCCGGCCTCGGCCTGGCCTGCCTCTCGCGCCACGCGCTGGAAGAGCCGCTGGCCCTGGGCCGCCTGCGCGTGCTCCAGACCCCGCTGCCCGCCCTGCAGCGCACCCTGTGGCTGGTACGCCACCCCGGCAAGCAATGGCTGCCGGGGTTGCAGGCGTTGCTGGGGGAGGTGCAGTAGCAGGGATCCGTCTTGCACTGCGCGAATTCCACGAAGGGGTCAGAGCCCGTTGCGCAGCAACGGGATCCGACCCCGACCGATCGACAGTTCTTGCAGCGCTCATCCACGCATGGCGTGGATCTACCGTGTCGACCAAGGTCGCCACCCACCAGAGCAGAATGCCGTTCCGACAGATCGCAGAAATCTGTCGAAGGCGGGATGGGTCCGGTTGCGGGGGCGTGAGCCGCATGGATGCGGCGACCGAGCTTACATGGACGTACTTGCAGCGGCCCCCGCAACCGGACCCATCCCGCCATCCCTCAGGAAACCAGCTTCTGCCGTTGCCGTTGAGGTTGCCGGCCAGCGGCCGGCACTACCGCGGGTGCCGGGTGCAACCCGGCCGACGCCCCCAACCCGTACAATATCCGGATGCCTCTGATTACCCTACAGAACGTCGACTTCAGCGTCGGCGGCCCGTTGTTGCTGGAAAAGGCCGAACTGTCGATCGAGCCGGGCGAACGCATCGCCCTGATCGGCCGCAACGGCGCCGGCAAATCCACCCTGCTCAAGCTGCTGTCCGGCGACCACAAGCCCGATGACGGCGAAGTCCGCGTGCAGCAGGGGGTGCGCGTCACCCGCCTGGAGCAGGAAGTGCCGCATGGCGCCGCCGGCTCGGTGTTCGATGTTGTGGCCGACGGCCTCGGCGAACTGGGCCAGTGGCTGGCCGAATTCCACCACCTCAGCCATGCCGAAGTATTCGATGGCGAAGCCCTCGGCAACGTGCAGGCCAAGATCGATGCCGCCAACGGCTGGGGCCTGGACCAGCGCGTCAGCGAGACCCTGACCAAGCTCGACCTGGACGGCGAGGCCGAGTTCGGCCGCCTGTCCGGCGGCATGAAGCGCCGCGTGCTGCTCGCCCGCGCGCTGGTGTCCAGCCCCGACGTACTGCTGCTGGACGAACCGACCAACCACCTGGACATCGAAGCCATCGACTGGCTCGAAGCGTTCCTGAAGGGCTGGAGCGGCAGCGTGGTGTTCGTCACCCACGACCGTCGCTTCCTGCGTGCACTGGCCACCCGCATCGTCGAGATCGACCGCGGCCAGGTCACCAGCTGGCCGGGCGACTGGGCCAACTACGAGCGCCGCCGCGAGGAACGCCTCAACGCGCAGGCGCAGGAAAACGCCCGTTTCGACAAGCTGCTGGCGCAGGAAGAAGTCTGGATCCGCCAAGGCATCAAGGCCCGTCGTACCCGCGACGAAGGCCGCGTGCGCCGCCTGAAGGCGATGCGCACCGAACGCTCGCAGCGCCGCGACCTCAGTGGCAACGTCAAGATGGAAGCTGCCCAAGGCGTCAGCTCCGGCAAGAAGGTCATCGACGTCAAGGACATTTCGTTCGCCTTCGGCGAGCGCACCATGGTCCGCGATTTCACCACCACCATCCTGCGTGGCGACCGCATCGGCCTGATCGGTCCCAACGGCAGCGGCAAGACCACGCTGCTGAAGCTGCTGCTGGGCGAACTGCAGCCGGCCAAGGGCGAGGTCAACGCGGGCACCAACCTGCAGATCGCCTATTTCGACCAGTACCGCGCGGTGCTGCGCGAAGACTGGAGCGCGATCGAGAACGTGGCCGAAGGCCGCGATTTCCTCGAGTTCAACGGCAAGCGCAAGCACGTGCATGCTTACCTGCAGGACTTCATGTTCACCCCGGAACGTGCGCGTGCGCCGATCACCCGCCTGTCCGGTGGCGAGCGCAACCGCCTGCTGCTGGCCAAGCTGTTCGCGCAGCCATCCAACCTGCTGGTGATGGACGAACCGACCAACGACCTGGACGTGGAAACCCTGGAGCTGCTGGAAGAGCTGCTGGGCGAGTACACCGGCACGCTGCTGCTGGTCAGCCATGACCGTGACTTCATCGACAACGTGGTGACCTCCACGCTGGTGATGGAAGGCGACGGCGTGATCGGCGAGTACGTCGGTGGCTACAGCGACTGGCAGCGCTATGCGGCCAGCGTGGCTGCACCTGCTGCGGCCCCGGCTGCCAAGCCAGCGACCGCTGCACCGGCCGCTCCGGCGGCTGCGACCCCCGCTGCGCCCAAGCGCAAGTTGGCCTACAAGGAAGCGCGCGAGCTGGAGCAGCTGCCGAAGACCATCGAGAAGCTGGAAGGCGATGTCGAAGGGCTGACCTCGGCGATGAACGACCCGTCGTTCTACACCCGCAGCAGCGCCGAAGTGACCGCGCATACCCAGCAGCTGGCCAAGGTGCAGGCCGAGCTGGATGCCGCGTACGCGCGATGGGAAGAGCTGGAAGGCTGAGCGTCTGCCACGGCCGTCTCGCCCGGCGGGCGGCTGTGGCTTTTGATCTGATTCCGCCTTGAAGCGAGCCGAGCACCGCAGGTCCGGCGAGGGCGAAGAGGCGCGGGTGTCTGAGCGCAGCGAGTTCCCGCGCCGTCCCTCGGTGGGCCGAGGAGCGCAGGGTACCGGTGCGCAGCATCGGCTCGCGGACGGCGGAGCGTTTCTTTTGGTTACTTTTCTTTGCGCGCAAAGAAAAGTAACGCCCATGAACGCATCAGATTGCAGCCGTCATGATCCGCGCAGGCGGTCATTTAACCCCGTGCAGATCCCTCAGCTGGCTCGGTCGGCTGCCGAAGTACGCCGCCAGATCGGCAATGTCCTGATCGCTCAGGTCCTTCGCTTGTGGCGTCATCAGCGCATGCTGGCGGTCACCGGCGCGGTAGGCCTGCAGCGCATGCGCCAGGTAATCACCGTACTGCCCACCCAGCTTCGGGTAGGTCGCATCGATCGGCGCGTTGCCGTCGGCCCCGTGGCAGTCGATGCAGCTCTGGTTGGTGGCTTTGCCCTTCACCTTGGCGCGGGCTTCACCGGCGGCCTCGCGACCTGCCGGCAGGCCGGCGGAGGACGATGAACCGTGTTCGCCGCTGGCATGGCCCGGGTCGGCGGCGGATTTCTCGCTGTTCTCCACCTGCGACTGTGAACAGGCCGCCAGCAGCAGGGCAACGGACAGGGCGATGGCGTGACGCATCGGATGCGCGGCTTTCGACATGGGCGGGCCTTACTTGACGGTGGACAGGTAAACAGAGAGATCGGCGATCTCCTGTTCGCTGAAACTCATCGACTGCGCCTGCATCGTCGGATGCCGGCGCTTGCCCTGGCGGTATTCGGTCAGGGCCTGGGCCAGGTACTGCTGGGTCTGGCCGCCGATCTTCGGCACCCGGTAGCTGGGGTAGGCGTTCTTGTAGCCGGTGATGCCATGGCACCCTTGGCAGGTGTAGGCCAGGACACGGCCATTGTCGAAGTTGCCGGTGGGGGCGGCAGGCGCCGGGGCAGCGGCGGGAGCCGGGGCCGGGGCGGGTGTGGCAGGAGCAGGAGCGGGCTGTGCGGCGGCCCCAAGGGGCAGGAGGACGGCCAGAGCGAGACAAGCGGCGAGCGGCTGCGGGCGCATGGTGTCGTTTCCGGGGATTCGGGTCTGGTCGTTCCGGCGTGGGGTACGGAACGCCCCGAGTATAGCCTCAGGTTTCATCTAGCTGAAATGGGGGGAGGCCGACCAGCGGCGTGAAGGCACCATGACCTTTGGGATATGGTGTTGCCGTGAAGTGGTGCATTACTTTGCTACCACACCTGTCCACGCATCCTCCAGGGATCTGACGATGTCGCACCCAACCTTCCTGTCCGGCCGTCGCAGCGGAATCTGCGCTGCCGCACTGCTGATCTCCACCTCCCTGCTGCTGGGCGGTTGCGCCGCAGGGCCCAATTCCGAAGCCAAGGCCGCCGAGACCAAGGAGGAGAAGAAGGTCGACGCGGTCCCGGTCGAAGTGGCCGTGGCCAGCCATCGCGCGGTCGCCGCCAGCTACACCGGCACCGCCGCGCTGGAGCCGCGTGCCGAGTCGCAGGTGGTCGCCAAGACCTCCGGCGTGGCGCTGGCGGTGCTGGTCGAAGAAGGCCAGCGGGTCACTGCCGGCCAGCCGCTGGTTCGTCTGGACCCGGACCGTGCGCGGCTGGCCGTGGCACAGAGCGAAGCGCAGATGCGCAAGCTGGAAAACAACTACCAGCGCGCGCAGAAGCTGGTCGGCCAGCAGATGGTCAGCGCTGCAGACGTCGACCAGCTGCGCTTCGACCTGGAGAACGTCCGCGCGCAGTACCGCCTGGCCACGCTGGAGCTGTCCTACACCACCGTCGTGGCGCCGATCTCCGGCGTGATCGCCTCGCGTTCGATCAAGACCGGCAACTT
Source organism: Stenotrophomonas sp. WED208 (assembly GCF_040984485.1). Classification (NCBI taxonomy): domain Bacteria; kingdom Pseudomonadati; phylum Pseudomonadota; class Gammaproteobacteria; order Lysobacterales; family Lysobacteraceae; genus Stenotrophomonas; species Stenotrophomonas sp. WED208. Next base: position 2,760,706 of record NZ_JAZARB010000001.1, on the reverse strand, counting down.
CGTGCAGATCAACACACCGATCTTCCGCATCGTCGACAACTCGCGGCTGGAAGCCACCCTCAATGTGCCCGAGCGCGAGCTGGCCACGCTGCGCGCCGGCCAGCCGGTGACGCTGGCCGCCGATGCGCTGCCGGGGCAGAGCTTCACCGGCACCGTCGATCGCATCGCGCCGGTGGTGGATTCGGGCAGCGGCACGTTTCGCGTGGTCAGTGCCTTCGACGGCGCCGCGCACGCGCTGCAGCCCGGCATGTTCGGGCGCATCCGCATCGACTACGACCAGCGCGCCGATGCGCTCGTGGTGCCGCGCCTGGCGCTGCTCGACGATGGTGAGCCGGCGGTGTTCCGGGTGCGCGAAGGCAAGGTCGCACGCGTTCCGGTCAAGCTGGGTTACGCCGAGGGCCCGTGGGTGGAGATCCGTGATGGCCTGGCGGCCGGTGATCAGGTGGTCACCGCCGGCAAGGTCGCGCTGCGCGACGGCACCGCAGTGCAGGTGATCGCCGATCCGAAGGCAAAGCCGAAGACGGTCGCGGCGGCCGCCAAGCCGACAGACAAGGCCGGGAGCACGCAATGACCGCCCCGGGCCACGACCACGGTGCCTCGCCGGCGAGCGACGGCGCCGCCGCCGGCATGCGCGGCGGCTTGGTGGAGTTCGCCACCCGCCGCCGCGTGACCATCGCCATGTGCACGGTCACCCTGTTGCTGTTCGGCCTGATCGCGCTGGGCAACCTCAAGGTCAACCTGTTGCCCGACCTGAGCTACCCGACGCTGACCGTGCGCACCGAGTACACCGGTTCGGCGCCGACCGAAATCGAAACCCTGATTACCCAGCCGGTTGAAGAAGCGGTCGGCGTGGTCAAGAACCTGCGCAAGCTGAAGTCGGTCTCGCGTACCGGCCAGAGCGATGTGGTGCTGGAGTTCGCCTGGGGCACCAACATGGACCAGGCCAGCCTGGAGGTGCGCGACAAGATGGAAGCGCTGAACCTGCCACTGGAGGCCAAGGCTCCGGTGCTGCTGCGCTTCAATCCGTCCACCGAGCCGATCATGCGCCTGGTGCTGTCGAACAAGGTGGCGCCGACCAGCGATGCCGATGCGGTCCGCGAGCTGACCGGCCTGCGCCGCTATGCCGATGAAGACCTGAAGAAGAAGCTGGAGCCGGTCACCGGCGTGGCCGCGGTCAAGGTCGGCGGTGGCCTGGAAGACGAGATCCAGGTCGACATCGACCAGCAGAAGCTGGCCCAGCTGAACCTGCCGATCGACACCGTCATCAAGCGCCTGAAGGACGAGAACATCAACATCTCCGGCGGCCGCCTGGAGGAGGGTTCGCAGCGCTTCCTGGTGCGCACCGTCAACCAGTTCGCTGATCTGGAGGAGATCCGCAACCTGCTGGTCACCACCCAGGCCGCCAATGGCAGTGCCGCTGATTCGGCGTTGCAGCAGATGTTCAACATTGCCGCGTCGACCGGTTCGGCGGCGGCCATCGCGGCGGCCTCGGCGGCGCAGAGCGCATCGTCCGGCGGCGGTTCCAGCGTGGTCGCCAATGGTGTGCCGGTGCGCCTGAAGGACGTGGCCACCGTGCGCCAGGGCTACAAGGAGCGCGAAGCGGTGATCCGCCTGGGCGGCAAGGAATCGGTGGAGCTGGCGATCTACAAGGAAGGTGACGCCAACACCGTGTCCACCGCCGAAGCGCTGCGCAAGCGCCTGGAGCAGATCAAGGGCACGTTCCCGTCCGATGTCGAGATGACCACCATCGAGGACCAGTCGCGCTTCATCGAGCACGCCATTGCCGACGTCAAGAAGGATGCGGTGATCGGTGGCCTGCTGGCGATCCTGATCATCTTCCTGTTCCTGCGCGATGGCTGGAGCACGTTCGTGATCAGCCTGTCGCTGCCGGTCTCGATCATCGCCACGTTCTTCTTCATGGGCCAGCTCGGCCTGAGCTTGAACGTGATGTCGCTGGGCGGCCTGGCACTGGCCACCGGCCTGGTGGTGGACGACTCGATCGTGGTGCTGGAGAGCATCGCCAAGGCCCGCGAGCGTGGCCTGGGCATCCTGCAGGCGGCCATCGCCGGTACCCGCGAAGTGAGCATGGCCGTGGTTGCCTCGACCCTGACCACCATCGCAGTGTTCCTGCCGCTGGTGTTCGTCGATGGCATCGCCGGCCAGCTGTTCCGCGATCAGGCGTTGACCGTGGCGATCGCCATCGCGATCTCGCTGCTGGTGTCGATGACCCTGATCCCGATGCTGAGCTCGCTGAAGGGACGGCCGCCGCTGGCGTTCCCGGAAGAAGCGCCGAACGCGCCGTGGCAGCCGCAGAACCGCTGGCAGAAGCCGGTGGCGCTGGGCCGTCGTGGTGCCGTGGCGACCGCGCGCTGGAGCTTCTACGCGCTGGCCTGGCTGATCGTGCGGCTGTGGCGCGGCGTAGTGGCCGTGGTGGGCCCGGTGATGCGCAAGGCCAGCGACCTGGCGATGAAGCCCTACGCCGGTGCCGAGCGTGGCTACCTGCGCCTGCTGCCGAGCGCACTGGCGCACCCGGGCAAGGTGCTGGGCGTGGCCACGATCATCTTCGTGGCGACCATGGCGCTGGTGCCGATGCTCGGTGCCGACCTGATCCCGCAGCTGGCGCAGGACCGTTTCGAGATGACGGTGAAGCTGCCGGCCGGTACGCCGCTGAAGCAGACCGATGCGCTGGTGCGCGAGCTGCAGTTGGCCCACGGCCAGGGCGAGGGCGTGGCCTCGCTGTATGGCGTCAGCGGCAGCGGCACCCGCCTCGATGCCAGCCCGACCGAAAGCGGCGAGAACATCGGCAAGCTGACCGTGGTGATGGAAGGCGGTGGCAATGCGCGCACCGAGGCCGAGATCACCGAGCGCCTGCGTGACACCATGGGCCAGCATCCGGGGGCACAGGTCGACTTCGCACGGCCGGCGCTGTTCAGCTTCTCCACGCCGCTGGAAATCGAGCTGCGCGGGCAGGACATGGCCACGCTGGAAGTGGCCGGCCAACGCCTGGCGGCGCTGCTGCGCGGCAACGCGCACTACGCCGACGTGAAGTCGACGGTGGAAGAAGGCTTCCCGGAAATCCAGATCCGCTTCGACCAGGAGCGTGCCGGTGCACTGGGCCTGACCACGCGCCAGATCGCCGACGTGGTGGTGAAGAAGGTGCGCGGCGATGTCGCCACCCGCTACAGCTTCCGTGACCGCAAGATCGACGTGCTGGTGCGTGCGCAGGAAGGCGACCGCGCCAGCGTGGAGAGCATCCGCCGGCTGATCGTCAACCCGGGCAGCACCCGTCCGGTCACGCTGGACGCGGTGGCCGATGTGGTCGCCACCACTGGCCCCAGCGAGATCCACCGCGCCGACCAGACCCGCGTTGCCGTGGTCTCGGCCAACCTGCGCGACATCGATCTTGGCGCAGCCATGCGCGAAGTGCAGCAGATGGTCGCCGAGCAGCCGCTGGGCGCGGGCGTCGGCCTGCACATTGGTGGCCAGGGCGAGGAACTGGCGCAGGCGGCGAAGTCGTTGATCTTCGCCTTCGGCCTGGCGATCTTCCTGGTCTACCTGGTGATGGCCTCGCAGTTCGAATCGCTGCTGCATCCGTTCGTGATCCTGTTCACCATCCCGCTGGCGCTGGTCGGCGCGATCCTGGCGCTGACGCTGACCGGCAAGCCCATCTCGGTGGTGGTGTTCATCGGCCTGATCCTGCTGGTCGGCCTGGTCACCAAGAACGCGATCATCCTGATCGACAAGGTCAACCAGCTGCGCGAGGCTGGCGTGGCCAAGCACGAGGCGCTGGTGGAAGGTGCGCGCTCGCGCCTGCGCCCGATCATCATGACCACGCTGTGCACGCTGTTCGGTTTCCTGCCGTTGGCGGTGGCGATGGGTGAGGGTGCTGAGGTGCGCGCGCCAATGGCGATCACCGTGATCGGCGGCCTGCTGGTGTCGACCCTGCTGACCCTGCTGGTGATCCCGGTGGTCTACGACCTGATGGACCGCCGTGGCGATGCCTACTACCGCGAACGCGGCCGCAAGCATGCCGGCGGGATCGAGCCGGGCAGCGCAGGCAACGCGGCAGGTGTGGAGGAACCGGTATGAGTGTGGCCGAGTTCTCCATCCGCCGTCCGGTCACCACCATCATGTGTTTCGTGTCGCTGGTGGTGATCGGCCTGATCGCTTCGTTCCGGCTGCCGCTGGAAGCGCTGCCGGACATCTCTGCGCCGTTCCTGTTCGTGCAGATTCCGTACACCGGCTCGACCCCGGAGGAAGTGGAGCGGACCATCATCCGCCCGGTCGAGGAATCGCTGGCGACGATGACCGGCATCAAGCGCATGCGCTCGTCGGCCACCTCCGAGGCGGCGCTGATCTACATCGAATTCAGTGACTGGGACCGTGACATTGCGATTGCCGCTTCCGATGCACGCGAGCGCATCGATGCGATCCGCAGTGACCTGCCTGACGACCTGCAGCGCTACAACGTGTTCAAGTGGTCCAGCAGCGACCAGCCGGTGCTGAAGGTGCGCCTGGCCAGCACCACCGACCTGACCACCGCCTATGACATGCTCGACCGCGAGTTCAAGCGGCGCATCGAGCGCATCCCCGGCGTGGCCCGCGTCGACATCACCGGCGCGCCGCCGAACGAGGTGGAGATCGCCATTGATCCGAACCGCCTCAACGCGCACGGCCTGAGCATCAATGAGCTGAGCGAGCGCCTGCGCACGCTGAATTTCTCGATCTCGGCCGGGCAGATCGACGACAACGGCCAGCGCGTGCGCGTGCAGCCGGTGGGCGAGATCACCGACCTGCAGGAGATGCGTGACCTGGTGATCAACGCCAAGGGCCTGCGCCTGGGGGACATCGCCGACGTGCGCCTGAAGCCGGCGCGGATGAACTACGGGCGCCGCCTCGATGGCAATCCGGCGGTTGGCCTGGACATCTTCAAGGAGCGCAGCGCCAACCTGGTGGAGGTGTCGCGCGCGGCACTGGCCGAGGTTGAATCGATCCGTGCGGAAGCGTCGATGCGCGACGTGCAGATCAAGGTGATCGACAACCAGGGCAAGGCGGTGACCTCCTCGCTGCTGGAACTGGCCGAGGCCGGTGCGGTCGGCCTGATCCTGTCGATCACGGTGCTGTTCTTCTTCCTGCGCCATTGGCCGTCGACGCTGATGGTGACCCTGGCCATCCCGATCTGCTTCACCATCACCCTGGGCTTCATGTACTTCGTCGGGGTGACGCTGAACATCCTGACCATGATGGGCCTGCTGCTGGCGGTGGGCATGCTGGTCGACAACGCCGTGGTGGTGGTGGAAAGCATCTACCAGGAACGCGAGCGCATGCCGGGGCAGCCGCGCCTGGCCTCGATCATCGGCACCCGCAACGTGGCCATCGCGCTCAGCGCCGGCACGCTGTGCCACTGCATCGTGTTCGTGCCGAACCTGTTCGGCGAGACCAACAACATCAGCATCTTCATGGCGCAGATCGCGATCACCATCTCGGTCTCGTTGCTGGCCTCGTGGCTGGTTGCGGTCAGCCTGATCCCGATGCTGTCCGCGCGCATGGCCACGCCGAAGCTGGTGCACTCGCAGACCGGCATGATCGCGCGCCTGCAGCGCCGCTACGCGACGCTGCTGGACTGGTCGCTGCGCCATCGTGGCTGGAGCCTGCTCGGCATCCTGCTGGTGGTGCTGGTCAGCCTGGTGCCGATGAAGCTGACCAAGATCGACATGTTTGGTGGTGACGGTGGCAAGGACATCTTCATCGGCTACATGTGGAAGGGTGCCTACACCTACCGCCAGATGTCCGATGAAGTAGCACGGGTGGAGAACTGGATCGACCAGAACCGTGAGCGCCTGCACGTGAAGCAGGTCTATTCCTGGTACAGCGAGCAGGAAGGCAGCTCCACCGTGGTCACCCTGGACGAAAAGTACGCCAAGGACATCAAGGCGCTGCAGGAAGAGCTGCGCAAGGGCCTGCCGAAGTCCGCCCGCACCGACTATTTCGTTGGCAACCAGGGCGGCGATGGCGGTGGTGGTGGCAACCAGGGGGTGCAGGTGCAGCTGGTCGGCGACTCCAGTTCGATGCTGCAGGAGATCGGCCAGGAAGTGGTGCCGCTGTTGGCCCAGCGCGCCGAGCTGCGCGACGTGCGCATCGACAATGGCGAGAAGGGCGGCGAGCTGAAGGTGCGTGTCGATCGTGAGCGCGCCGCAGCGTTCGGTTTCAATGCCGAGCAGGTGGCCAGCTTCGTCGGCCTGGCGCTGCGCGGTGCACCGATGCGCGAGTTCCGCCGCGGTGACAACGAAGTACCGGTATGGGTGCGCTTCGCCGGCGCCGAGCAGAGCAGCCCGGAAGACCTGGCCGGTTTCAGCGTGCGCACCGGCGACGGCCGCAGCGTGCCGCTGCTGAGCCTGGTCACCGTCGACGTCGGTTCGTCGGCCACCCAGATCGGACGCACCAACCGCCAGACCACGCTGACCATCAAGGCCAACCTGGCCGAGAAGGTCACCGCGCCGGATGGCCGCAAGGCGATGGAGTCGGTGCTCAAGCCGATGAACTTCCCGGCCGGCTATGGCTTCACCTTCGATGGCGGTGACTACGGCAACGACGATGAGGCGATGCAGCAGATGGTGTTCAACCTGCTGATCGCGCTGGTGATGATCTACGTGGTGATGGCGGCGGTGTTCGAGTCGCTGCTGTTCCCGGCGGCGATCATGAGCGGCGTGCTGTTCTCGATCTTCGGCGTGTTCTGGCTGTTCTGGATCACCGGCACCTCGTTCGGGATCATGTCCTTCATCGGCATTCTGGTGCTGATGGGCGTGGTGGTGAACAACGGCATCGTGATGATCGAGCACATCAACAACCTGCGGCGCGGCGGCATGGGCCGAACGCAGGCTTTGGTTGAGGGTTCACGCGAGCGCCTGCGCCCGATCATGATGACGATGGGCACGGCGATCCTTGCGATGGTGCCGATCTCGCTGACCAACACGCAGATGTTCGGCAACGGCCCGGAGTACGCGCCGATGGCGCGCGCGATTGCCGGCGGCCTGGCGTTCTCCACGGTGGTCAGCCTGCTGTTCCTGCCGACGATCTATGCGGTGCTGGATGACCTGCGCAACGCGGTCACGCGGTTGATCCGCCGTGCGCGTGGTCTGGAAATGGTGGCGGGTACCCCGGTGTAGTGGTCGAGCCTGCTCGACCACAAGGAGCGCCAACGTGTTGTGGTGTGGGGGAGGCCGGTCGTAGTGGGGCGGCCTCCCCCTTTTTTTGCCAGGCATGGCCGGGCTGGCCATCACCGTATCGGCTTGCCTTCTGTAGAGCCGAAGGCAGCGGCAGGAGCCGCTGCCAACGTCGCTTGCGACGGCCCGGAGGGTGTCGGCCAGGACGGCCGGCATAGCCATGCTCGGCTGATCTTCGCGACCGGAAACGATGTGCCAACCAAGGTTGGCACCTACCGGTCGCGCGCGCAGATGCCGTGCGGCCGGTAGCGCCGGGCCATGCCCGGCGGGGCGTTGCAATCAACCGGCGACCTTGCCCCACACCTTGAACGTGGTCAGCCACAGGCCGAGCATGCTGCCGATGTTGGTCAGCATGAAGGTCAGCACCACGCGGGTGACGCGGTTGCGATACCAGCCCTTCAGGCTCTGCGCATCGTCGCGCAGCTTCAGGAAGTCCTCATACGCCGGCTTGCGCAGGCGCGCTTCCACCAGGGCCGAGAATGCGCCGGTCGGGATGCTCAGGCGGAACGGCTTGAACGGCGCCACCGCGATCGCGGTGAGGATGCTCAGCGGATGGCCGCCGGCCAGCAGGCAGCCCAGGCCGGCGAGGCCACCGGTATACATCGCCCAGGTCGCCAGCAGTTCGGTGCCCACGCCCAGACCACCGCGGTAGAAACCTACGCCGATGCCGGTCGCTACGATGGCCAGGATGCCCAGCGTGAACCACGGAATGTTGCGCTTCTTCGGCACCGCTTCCAGCTCGGCGCGCAGCGGCGCCGGTGCTTCGGTATCGGTTTCCAGGTAGCGCGCCAGCCCGGCCAGGTGACCGGCACCCACCACCGCCAGCACTTCACGCTGCTGCGGGTCGTGTTCCTCGCGCAGGCGCGTGGCCATGTAACGGTCACGTTCGCCGATGATGGTTTCGTACAGCGCCGGGCTCTCGCTGGCGAACTCGCCGAAGCTCGACTCCAGCATGTCGCCCTGCTTGAGCTTCTCGATCTCGTTCTCGCCGACTTCCTCGGACGAGAACAGGCCAGCCCCGAGACCGGCCACCAGCTTCAGCTTGCCGAAGAAGCCCAGCCGCTGCGAGGCACGGCGGAAGGTCAGGCCAACCTCGCGGTCGATCAGGTGCACCGGCAGGTTGCGCTCGCGCGCCAGTTCCACCGCGCGTTTCAGTTCCGCGCCCGGCTCGATGTCGAGCTGTTCGGCCAGGCGGCGCTGGTACGCGGACAGGGCCAGGTTGGCGGCGAACAGAGCAACGCGGCCCTTGCGGATCACCTCGACCAGGTCGAGCTTGGCCAGTGTGTCCGGGTCGCTCAGCGCCTGCAGGCGCTGTGGGTCCAGTTCAACGGCAACGGCATCGAAGCGGCCGCTGTCGATGGCTTTTTCCACCGCCTCGACGCTGGCGCGGGAGACGTGGGCGGTGCCCAGCAGGGTATAACGCACGCCGTCGCGTTCGACGACGCGTACCGGCTGGCCGGCGAACAGATCGTCGCCGGTCTCGGGAAGGGTTTCAGTCATGGGTTCATTCATTGGAAGGTGCGGTGTCGGCGCCATCGCCGAGCGCGCGCTGCATCTGCACGGTATCCAGCCAGCGGCCGTGCTTGCGGCCAAGGCCACGGAACACGCCCACCAGCTCGAAGCCGAAGCGTTCGTGCAGCTTGATCGACGCGGTGTTGGTCGGTTCACCGATCACCGCCACCATCTGCCGGTAACCGCGCGCCACGCAGGCATCGATCAACGCCTGCAGCAGGCCAGTGCCGACGCCCTGGCCCTGGAAGCGGGCATCGACGTAGACCGAGTTCTCCACGGTCCACTGGTAAGCCACGCGGGTGCGGTAGGTGTTGGCGTAGGCATAGCCGGCGACCTGGCCGTCGATCTCGGCGACCAGGTAGGGGAAGCCGCGGTCGATGATGTCGCGCATGCGGCGCAGCATCTCGGTCGCGTCCGGGATGTCGTACTCGTAGGTGTTGACGAAGTCGGTCACTTCCACCGCGTAGATCGCGGTGATCGCGTCGATGTCGGCAGGGCCGGCATCACGGATGAGGACGGCCATGCGCGGGCTCCGGATCAGTCGATGTAGCGCTTGAGCAGGTCGCCGTAGGCATCGATGCGGCGATCACGCAGGAACGGCCAGATACGGCGCACGTGCTCGCTGCGCTGCAGGTCGACATCGCACAGCAGCACGGTGGCGTCGGTGCCGGCTTCGGCCAGGAACTCGCCCTGCGGGCCCAGTACGTGGCTGTTGCCCCAGAATTGGATGCCCGAAGCACCCAGCGGCGAGGCTTCATGGCCAACGCGGTTGCAGCTCAGCACCGGCAGGCCGTTGGCCACGGCATGGCCGCGGTGACTCAGTACCCAGGCGTCGCGCTGGCGGGTCTTCTCGTCCTGCACATCGTCCGGGTCCCAGCCGATCGCGGTCGGGTACAGCAGCAGCTCGGCGCCGGCCAGCGCCATCAGGCGTGCCGCTTCCGGGTACCACTGGTCCCAGCACACCAGCACGCCGAGGCGGCCCACCGAGGTGTCGATCGGCTTGAAACCGATGTCGCCCGGGGTGAAGTAGAACTTTTCGTAGAAGCCCGGATCGTCCGGGATATGCATCTTGCGGTACTTGCCGAGCAGCGTGCCGTCCTTCTCGAACACCACGGCGGTGTTGTGGTACAGGCCGGCGGCGCGGCGCTCGAACAGCGAGCCGACCAGCACCACGCCATGCTGCTTCGCCAGCGCGCCCAGGCGCTCGGTGCTCGGGCCCGGAATCGGCTCGGCCAGGTCGAACTCGTCCACCGACTCGTGCTGGCAGAAGTACGGGCCATTGTGCAGTTCCTGCAGCAGCACCAGCTTGGCACCCTGCGCAGCCGCCTCGGCCACGCGTGCTTCGATCACCGCCAGGTTGGCGGCGGCATCACCGTGGTTGCGCTCCTGGATCAGGGCGACGGTAAGGGGGCTGCGCGAGTTCATGCGGGGCGTTCCTGCGGGGGAAAACCAGCATGTTAGCGCGGATGGACGGCGACGGCGTGTCGCGCGCTGAATGGGTGCTGGTAGTGCCGGCCAGCGGCCGGCACTACCCATCCTCAGGCCTTCAACAACCCTTCCGGCAGCTGCATGGTGATGCAGTGCAGGCTGCCGTTCTGCCAGATCAGCGAGCGGCAGGGCACCTGCACGATCTCGCGGCCCGGGTGCGCCTGGGCCAGCACATCGCGGGCCAGGTCGTCGGCCGGGTCGCCATAGGCCGGCATCAACACCGCACCATTGACGATCAGGTAGTTGGCGTACGACGCAGCCAGGCGGCGGCCTTCGTCGATCACCGGCTGTGCCCACGGCAGCGGGAACAGGCGGTACGGCTGCCCATCCTTGGTGCGCAGTGCGGCCAGTTCGTTGCCCATCGCCTGCAGTTCGGCGTAGTGCGAGTCGCTCTCGTCGTCACAGGCCTGGTAGACGATGCTGTCGGCCGAGGCGAAGCGGGCGAGGGTGTCGATGTGCGCGTCGGTGTCGTCGCCCTCCAGGTGGCCGTGGTCCAGCCACAGCACGCGGTCCTGCTGCAGCCAGTCGGCCAGGTCGGCGCTCAGGCTGGCGCGGTCGCGGTCCGGGTGGCGCTCGTGCAGGCACTTCCAGGTGGTCAGCAGGGTGCCTTCGCCGTCGGTTTCGATGCCGCCGCCTTCCAGCGCGAACGGGATGCTGCGCACCGGCGCGTCGTTGAACACGCCGGCCTGGTCCAGTACGCCCACCAACTGGTCATCCAGGGTCGCATCGAACTTGCCGCCCCAGCCGGTGAAGCGGAAATCCAGCAGCTGGAAACCGCCGTCGGCGCGGCGCAGGGTGATCGGGCCGGAGTCGCGCAGCCAGGTATCGTCGTAGGCCGCCGTGGTGAAGTGGACCTTGTCCATGTCGATGCGGTTGGAGCGCAGCCGCATCTCGGCATAGGTCTCCACGTCGTCGTCGGCCACGCAGATCAGCACCGGCTGGAAGCGGGTGATGGCCGCGACCAGGGCGATGTAGGTCTCTTCCACCTGGCCCAGGCGGTCGGCCCAGTCGGTGTCGGCGGTGGGCCAGGCAATCAGGACGCCGCTCTGGGCTTCCCACTCGGCAGGAAAACGAAGGGTCTGGTTCATGGTCTCGCTACACAGGCCCGCCCACGGCGGGTAAAGGGATCAACGGATCGGCGGTTTCGGGCCGATTTCGTTCGGGGCCGCCTGGTTGGCCACCACGTCGATCACCTTCTGCTTCTCGAAGTAGACGGTGAACTGCGGGTACACCCAGCGGTTGATGGTCGGCCATTGCCGCTTCTGCCCGCCACGCGGCTGCAGCTGTTCGCTCGGCGCGCCGAACTGCGCCTGCACCTGCTGCATGCTCTGGCCGCGCACGGGCAGAGCACCGGCCGGCTTCTCGCGGGCACGGTCGACAAGCAGGGTATCGGCCAACGCCGGCGTGGCGGCGGCCAGGGTGGCCATCACGGCCAGGGCGGACAGGTAACGCTTCATCTCGATCTACTCCCCAGTGGTCAAGAAAGGCGATTACAGCAAAAACGGCAGGAAAAAGCCGCATAAACAAAAAACCGCCCGAAGGCGGTTTCTTGCATCGGGTCGGCCCCGCGTAGGGCCAGCCGCAGCCGCGAGGGCTGTTGGGCTTAGCGCTGACGCGCCTTGAAACGCGGGTTCGACTTGCAGATGACGAAGATCTTGCCGCGACGACGGACGACCTTGCAGTCGCGGTGACGGGCCTTCGCCGACTTCAGGGAGGACAGGACTTTCATGGCATACCTCGGCGTAAACAGTAGTTGTTCGGGTGGAGCGTGGCCGCGATATGCGAAAGACAATCGGCAGTTGACGCTCGTTCAAGCCCGCCATTCTACCGGGCTTTTCCTCGTGGTTTCAAGTGGTTGCACAAAAGATCCCGCTGGGGGCGTCTGGCAGGGGCTAGAATGACCCCTTCACACGCTCTGGGACCCCCATGAATCCACTCGCTCCCGTCCTGACCATCGACGGCCCATCCGGGGCCGGCAAGGGTACCATCAGCCGCATCGTCGCGCGCCGGATGGGCTGGCATTACCTGGATTCGGGCGCGCTGTACCGGGCGGTGGGCGTGGCCGCCAGCTGGGCCGACATCGATACCTCGGATGCCTCGGCGCTGGTCCGCTGCACCTTCGATACCCACGTTCAGTTTGTCGAGCAGGGCGAGGCCATGCGGGTCATGGTCAACGGCACCGACGCCACCGACGAGCTGCGCCTGGAGACCACCGGCGCGCTGGCCTCGGCCATTGCCGCCATCCCGGAGGTCCGGGCTGCCCTGAAGGAACGCCAGCGCGCATTCAGGGAGCTGCCGGGCCTGGTCGCCGACGGTCGCGACATGGGCACGGTGATCTTCCCGGACGCCCCCTACAAGGTCTTCCTGACCGCCAGTGCCGAGGAGCGCGCCGAGCGCCGGCATAAGCAGTTGAAAGACAAGGGGGTTTCTGTTAACTTTGATGACCTCCTGCGCGAGATCATGGCCCGCGACGCCCGTGATGCTCAGCGTACCGTGGCGCCACTGAAGCCGGCAGACGATGCTGTCCTCATCGACACCACAGGCATCGGCATCGCAGATGTCGTTGCCAGAGTGATGGATCTGCTTCCGGTTCCGGCTGCCTGATCCGTTCGCGCGGGAGCACTGCCAGCAGCATCGGCGGTGGTCGCGCATAGCAGTGCTGTACCAGCTCCGTCGCGCAATGATGCGTGGCGGTTTTCCTACTACACACGACCTGCATTTCCGGGGTCGACCAACAGGCGGGCGGTCGCCATTCCCCTGAAGGGGACGCCACCGACCCATGTGTCCAACAGAGTAAATCTAATGACCGAATCATTTGCCGAACTGTTTGAAGCCAGCCAGGCCAACCTGGCCAAGCTGAAGCCGGGCGCCATCGTCAGCGGTACCGTTGTTGAAGTCCGCGGCGACGTCGTGGTGATCAACGCTGGCCTGAAGTCCGAAGGCATCGTGCCGATCGAACAGTTCCGTAACGACGCTGGCGAAATCGACGTCGCCGAAGGCGACATCGTCAAGGTCGCCCTCGACTCGATCGAGAACGGCTTCGGCGAAACCGTCCTGTCGCGCGAGAAGGCCAAGCGCGCGATGGTGTGGGACGAGCTGGAAGAAGCGTTGGAAAAGAACGAAACCATCACCGGCCGCATCAGCGGCAAGGTCAAGGGTGGTTTCACCGTGGACATCAAGGATGTCCGCGCCTTCCTGCCGGGTTCCCTGGTCGATGTGCGCCCGGTGCGCGATCCGGCCTACCTGGAAGGCAAGGAACTCGAGTTCAAGCTCATCAAGCTGGACCGCAAGCGTAACAACGTCGTGGTCTCGCGCCGCGCTGTCGTCGAAAGCGAGCACTCGGAAGAGCGCGAGCAGCTGATGGACAAGCTGCAGGAAGGCGCGATCCTGAAGGGTGTCGTCAAGAACCTGACCGATTACGGCGCGTTCGTGGACCTGGGCGGTATCGACGGCCTGCTGCACATCACCGACATGGCGTGGAAGCGCGTGCGTCACCCGTCGGAAGTCGTGAACGTCGGCGACGAGCTGGACGTCCGCGTGCTGAAGTTCGACCGCGAGCGCAATCGCGTTTCGCTGGGCCTGAAGCAGCTGGGCGAGGATCCGTGGGACAACATCGGCCGTCGTTACCCGGCCAACAGCCGCGTCTTCGGCAAGGTCTCCAACGTTACCGATTACGGTGCGTTCGTTGAGATCGAGCCGGGCGTCGAAGGCCTGGTGCACGTCTCCGAGATGGATTGGACCAACAAGAACGTCAACCCGTCCAAGGTTGTGCAGGTTGGTGATGAAGTCGAAGTGATGGTGCTGGACGTCGATGAAGAGCGTCGCCGCATCTCGCTGGGCATGAAGCAGGTTGCCGCCAATCCGTGGGAAACCTTCGCTGCCACCCACAAGAAGGGTGACAAGGTGTCGGGCCAGATCAAGTCGATCACCGACTTCGGCATCTTCATCGGCCTGGACGGCGGCATCGACGGCCTGGTTCACCTGTCCGACATCAGCTGGGCCACCACCGGCGAAGACGTCGTTCGCAACTTCAAGAAGGGCGATACCCTGGACGCCGTCGTCCTGGCCGTCGACCCGGAGCGCGAGCGCATCTCCCTGGGCGTGAAGCAGCTGGAGCAGGATCCGTTCGGCCAGTACATGGCTGCCAATCCGAAGGGCTCCAAGGTCGAAGGCGTGGTGAAGGAAGTCGACGCCAAGGGCGCCGTGATCGAACTGGCCGACGGCATCGAAGGCTACGTGTCGGCTCGCGACATCGCCAACGAGCGCGTTGACGACGCTACCCAGCACCTGAAGGTCGGCGACAAGGTCGAAGCCAAGTTCGTGGGCATGGACCGCAAGGGCCGCACCCTGCAGCTGTCGATCAAGGCCAAGGACGACGCGGAAATGCGCGAAGTGCTGGAGGAATACCAGTCCTCTTCGGCATCCAGCGGCACCACCCAGCTGGGCGCGCTGCTGCGTGCACAGCTGAACGGCAACAAGTCCGAGTAATCGGCCTTACGCTGTTCGTTGTTTCCTGGACGGCCCGGGCATTGCCCGGGCCGTTTCAGGCTGAGATGCCCCTGATGTGAGCCGGTAATGACCAAATCCGAACTGATCGAAATCCTTGCGCGCCGCCAGGCGCACCTGAAGGCCGATGATGTCGATCTGGCGGTGAAGTCGTTGCTGGAAATGATGGGCGGCTCGCTGTCCGCCGGGGATCGCATCGAAATCCGCGGTTTTGGCAGCTTCTCGCTGCACTATCGTCCGCCGCGCCTGGGTCGCAACCCCAAGACCGGCGAATCGGTTGCCCTGCCGGGCAAGCACGTCCCCCATTTCAAGCCGGGCAAGGAACTGCGCGAGCGGGTCAGCAGTGTGCTGCCGCTGGACGCCGATCCGGCCTGAGCCCCGTCGCGCCACCGCGTGCGAATCCAGCCGCGAGTCGGATAAGCTACGGACTCCTGCCACTGGAGCTGTCGCATGAAGGTTTTTCGTCTGCTGGTCCTGCTGGCGGTCCTGATCCTTGGGCTGATCATTGGTGCGGTCAACATGACCGCGATGTCGATCAACCTGCTGTTTACCCAATTGAACACGTCCGTCGGTGTGGCGCTGATTGCTGCCCTGCTGATCGGTGTCGTGGTCGGTGCTGGCCTGGTGCTGGTGAGCGTGGTCATTCCGCTTTACAGCCAGTTGCGCCGCGCCAACAAGTCCGTGGCGGCCACGCCGGCCGCGGGTGTTTCCCCCCAATCTTTTGATGGACGTTGATCGAAGATGGATTTCGTCACCGAGTGGTTCTGGTTCTTCCTGTTCGTTCCGTTGGCCGCACTGGCCGGGTGGGTGATCGGGCGACGCGGCGGTCAACGTCACGGTGACAACCAGGTCAGCCGCCTGTCCAGCACCTACTTCCGCGGTCTGAACTACCTGCTCAACGAGCAGCCGGACAAGGCCATCGAGCTGTTCCTGCACATCGCCGAGCTGGACAAGGAAACCTTCGAAACCCAGGTCGCGCTGGGCCACCTGTTCCGCCGTCGTGGTGAAGTGGATCGCGCCATCCGTCTGCATCAGGGCCTGGTCAACCGCCATGACCTGAGCGATGCGCAGCGCGTGCAGGCTCTGCTGGCGCTGGGCGAGGACTACATGAAGTCCGGCCTGCTGGACCGTGCCGAGACCGTGTTCACCGAGCTGGCGCAGCTGGACCAGCGTGCTCCGCAGGCGCTGAAGCATCTGATCGGCATCTACCAGGCCGAGCGTGACTGGGAAAAGGCGATTGACAACGCCACCCGTTTCGAAGAGGTGACCGGCGAGCCGATGGGCAAGCTGATCGGGCAGTTCGAATGCGAGCTGGCCGAGCGTTTCCGCGGTGCCGGCAAGCTGGAAGAGGCGAGGGCGGCGATCGCCCGTGCCTACCAGGCCGACGCCATGTCGGTACGCGCGGGCATCATCGAAGGGCGCCTGGAGACGGATGCGGGCAACGCCGAAGCCGCGGTGCGTGCGTTCGAGCGCGCCGCGCGCAACGACCCCGAGTACCTGCCGGAGCTGCTGCCGGCGTTGATGCAGAACTATCGCAAGGTGGGTGATCTGGGGGGCGCGCGGGCATTCCTGTCGGAGATGACCGAGCACTACCGTGGCATTGCGCCGGTGCTGGCCTTGACCCGCCTGATGGAAGAGCAGGAGGGCGTGGCCCCGGCCCGTGCCTACCTCGGTCGCCAGCTCAAGGATCGTCCGTCGGTGCGTGGCGAGTCCGCGCTGATCGACCTGACGCTGGCCGAGGGCGCCGATTCCACTGCCACCCTGCACGACCTCAAGCACATCACCGACCAGCTGCTGGTGCGCAATCCCGCTTACCGCTGCACCCGCTGTGGTTTCGGTGCGCGCACCCATCACTGGCAGTGCCCGAGCTGCAAGGAGTGGGGCACGGTCAAGCCGCTGCTGAACTACGCGGTGCTCTGATCCATGCCGTGGCTCGTGATGGGCGCGCTGCTGGGGCTGGCCCTGCTGAGTGCGGCGCTGACGTGGGCCGCGCGCGGCTATGCGCTGCGCCAGCAGCTGATGGACCAGCCGGGCGAACGTCGCAGCCATAGCGTGGCGACCCCGCGCGGCGGCGGCATCGCCATTGTCATCAGTCTCCTGGTCACTGCAGGCGTGGCAATGTGGATCTGGCCCGAATCGGCGCCGAGCCTGCTGGTTGCCAGTCTGGGGCTGGTGCTGGTGGCGGGCATCGGCTGGTGGGACGACCACAGGCCGCTGCCGGCCATGCGCCGCCTGCTGGTGCACTTCATCGCTGCCGCCCTGCTGGCCGCATTGGTCAAGCTGCATGGCGGCAGCTGGCTGCTGGCCGCTCTGGTGCTGCTGTTCACCGCTTCGCTGATCAACATCTGGAACTTCATGGATGGGATCAACGGCATCGCCGCCAGCCAGGCCATCGTGGTGGCGCTGGGCCTGGCGCCGGTGCTGCCCTGGCCGTATTCGCTCGCGGCTGTGGCCCTGGGGCTGGCCTGCCTGGGCTTCCTGCCGTTCAACTTCCCGCGGGCGCGGATCTTCATGGGCGATGTCGGAAGTGGCGCGTTGGGCTACGCGGTGGCGGCAGTACTCGCACTGGCCAGCGTGCAGACCGACATCCACTGGATCCTGCTGCTGGTGCCGGCCTCGGCATTCCTCGTGGACGCGGGCTTCACGTTGCTGGCGCGCATCATTTCCGGACAACGCTGGATGGAGCCCCATACCCAGCATGTCTACCAGCGGGCGGTGCAGGCAGGAGCCAGTCATGCCCAGGTCACAGGGATGTACTTTGCTTTGGGCCTGTTCAGTATTACAGTGCTTAATGTCTGCTCCAATTTGCAGCCGAGGTGGGAGGCTGTCGTGGCGATCGCGTGGTTCAGTGCGCTGAGCGCCCTCTGGCTCTTCCTGCGCAATGGATTGCGTCACCGACAAGGAACTACCTGACTTATGGCTTCACCCTGGCGGGACAGAATTCTCGGCGTGATGCCGCGTTCGGCGATCGTCTGCCACGACCTGTTCATGGTCTGGGCATGCTGGCAGCTGCTCCACGCGGGGCGGTACTCGATCCTCCCCAATGCGCCCGAGCTTCCCCTCTGGAATGTCGATACCACGCTGGTGCTGCTGCTGCAGGGGCTGGTGTTCTGGCGTGTCGGCCTCTATCGCGGCCTGTGGCGGTTTGCCAGCGTCAGCGACCTGCTGAACATCTTCAAGGCCAGCTTCATCGGCATGGTCGCCATCGTGCTGGTGCTGATGTGGAAGCGCTTCGATGGCGTGCCGATGTCGGTGCTGGTGATCTACCCGTTTGCGCTGTCGGCGCTGCTGGGCGCGCCGCGGCTGCTCTACCGGGCCTGGAAGGATTACCAGTCGCTGCAATCGGATTCGTCCGCACGGCGGGTGCTGATCCTGGGGGCCGGCCAGGCGGCCGAAACCCTGGTCCGTGACCTGCGCCGCTCCGGCAACTTCGAACCGGTCGGCCTGCTGGATGACGCGCCGCACCTGCGCGGTGCCAAGCTGCAGGGCCTGCCGATCCTCGGCACCCTGGACGATGCGCCGACGGTGGTGCGCGAGACCGCAGCCAAGCTGCTGGTGATCGCCATTCCTTCGCTGGACGCCGCCGGCATGCAGCGGATCGTTGCCATCTGCGAGAGTACGGGCGTGCCGTTCCGTACCGTGCCCAAGCTCAGCGACATCCTGCAGGGCCAGTCGCTGCCGGGGCAGCTGAAGGAAGTGGCGATCGAGGATCTGCTTGGCCGCAAGCCGATCATGCCGGACTGGAACCTGATCCGTGGCTGGCTGGGCGGGCGTACCGTGATGGTCACCGGTGCCGGCGGTTCGATCGGCTCCGAGCTCTGCCGCCAGTGCGCGCGGCATGGTGCCGGCCGCATCATCCTGCTGGAGATCAGCGAACTGCTGCTGCTGACCATCGAAGGCGAGCTGCGGCGCAGCTTCCCCGATGTCGAGATCGAAGCGGTGCTGGGTGACTGCGGTGACCCGGCGGTGATCCGCCACGCCCTGTCGCTGCACCCGGTCGACACCGCCTTCCATGCGGCTGCCTACAAGCACGTGCCGGTGCTGGAGCGCCAGCTGCGCGAAGCGGTGCGCAACAACATCCTGGCCACCGAGAACGTGGCCCGTGCCTGCCTCGAGGCCCGCGTTGAGCACTTCGTGTTCATCTCCACCGACAAGGCGGTCGATCCGGTCAATGCACTGGGTGCGAGCAAACGCTACGCGGAGATGATCTGCCAGAGCCTGGACCAGAAATCCACGCACACCCGTTTCGTCACCGTGCGCTTCGGCAACGTGCTGGCCTCGGCCGGCAGCGTGGTGCCGCTGTTCCGCGAACAGATCCTGCGCGGCGGGCCGGTGACCGTGACCGATCCGGAAGTCAGCCGTTACTTCATGACCATTCCGGAGGCCTGCCAGTTGATCCTGCAGGCTGCCGCGTCCGCGTCGCACGGCGCCATCTATACCCTCGACATGGGCGAGCCGGTACCGATCCGGGTGCTGGCCGAGCAGATGATCCGCCTGGCCGGCAAGCAGCCGTACAAGGACATCCCGATCATCTATACCGGCCTGCGTCCGGGTGAGAAGCTGCACGAGACGCTGTTCTATTCGGACGAGGACTATCGTTCGACGGCACACCCGAAGATTCTCGAGGCCGGTGTGCGCACGTTCGCGCGCGACCTGGTGCTGGGCAATGTCCCGCGCCTGCGCGATGCCGTCGCCGGTTACGACGTGACCACCATCCAGGAAATCCTGTTCGCGACGATGCCGGAGTTCTCTCCGATCGAACAGGATGCTTACATTTCATCCGCTAAAGTCGTGCCTTTTCCGGCACGTGAGGCCAGCAGGCACCAATGAGCAAGCGAATTCGCAAGGCGGTTTTCCCCGTCGCAGGACTGGGGACGCGGTTTTTGCCAGCAACCAAGACGGTTCCGAAGGAGATGCTGCCGATCATTGATCGACCGCTGATCCAGTACGCCGTGGATGAAGCGATCGAAGCGGGCTGCGACACGCTGGTGTTCATCACCAACCGCTACAAGCATGCGGTCGCTGACTATTTCGACAAAGCCTACGAGCTGGAGCAGAAGCTCGAGCGTGCCGGCAAGCAGGAGCAGCTGGAGCTGATCCGCCACGTGCTGCCCAACGGCGTGCGCGCGGTTTTCGTAACCCAGGCCGAAGCGCTGGGCCTGGGTCATGCAGTGCTGTGTGCCAAGGCCGTGATTGGTGACGAGCCGTTCGCGGTGCTGTTGCCGGATGACCTGATCTGGAACCGTGGTGCCGGTGCGCTGAAGCAGATGGCTGACCTCAACGAGGCCAGTGGTGCCAGCGTGATCGCCGTTGAAGACGTGCCGCACGACAAGACTGCCAGCTACGGCATCGTTGCCACTGATGCGTTCGACGGCCGCAAGGGCCGCATTTCGCAGATCGTGGAGAAGCCCAAGCCGGAGGACGCGCCGAGCGATCTGGCGGTGGTTGGCCGTTATGTGCTGAGCCCGAAGATTTTCGAGCTGCTGGAGCAGACCGGCAGTGGTGCCGGTGGCGAGATCCAGCTGACCGATGCGATCGCGCAGCTGCTGAAGACCGAAGAGGTCGATGCCTACCGCTTCGAGGGCACCCGCTTCGACTGCGGTACGCATCTGGGGCTGGTGGAGGCGACGATCCGTTTCGCGTTGGACAACCCGAAGCTGGCCGGCCCGGCGCGGGAGAAACTGACGGCGATGTTGGCGGAATAAGGTTTATCAAGCGCTCCGTCAGCGCCTTCCTGCCAGAGTGGGGAGGCGTGGGCAGTCCGCTGCAGGACACGCCGTAAACCCATCCCTGGGGGCTCGATGGCGCCATCCATGGCGCCAACGGTCCTGCAGCGGACTGCCCACGCCTCTCGACGGTTTCCTGCGAGCGCGGACGGGAAGGGCGGAATCAAGGGCAAGAGCACAAGCAAAAAAGGCAGCCGATGGCTGCCTTTTTTGCTTGTTGGGGTCAGATCCCTTTGCGCCGCAAAGGGCTCTGACCCCAGCCTTTGCTCACCCCTCCGCCGCGTGGAATGTTGGCTGGCACGGGTGGGTGAGGCTGACCGGGACCGTTGGCGCCATGGGTCCAAGGCATGCCTTGGGCGGGTTGGGCAGGACGCCCAACCCCGGTCTTGCCGTGTGCGCAGGACAGCGCACACGAGCAAGGCGCCATCGAGCCCCCAGGGGTGAGGGCGCTTTGCTTGCGAAGCACTGCTTCGCAAGCGCCCGAACGCACAGCCGCCAGCGGCTGGGCCGGACCCCGGAGGGGGGCACGGCGTGTCCCGGGCAGTCTCACCCACCCGGGCCCTGCAGTACGCCGACATCCCGACCGGCAGCGCTCTGAACCTTACAGCGCCTCGAAAATACCCGCCGCGCCCATGCCGGTGCCGATGCACATCGTCACCATGCCGTACTTCTGCTGGCGACGACGCAGGCCGTGCAGCAGGGTCGCGGTACGGATCGCGCCGGTCGCACCCAGCGGGTGGCCCAGGGCGATCGCGCCGCCCAGCGGGTTGACCTTGCTCGGGTCCAGGCCGCAATCGCGGATCACCGCCAGCGACTGTGCGGCGAACGCTTCGTTCAGTTCAATCCAGTCCAGCTGGTCCTGGGTCAGGCCCGCCTGCTTCAGCGCCTTCGGAATCGCGGCGATCGGGCCGATGCCCATCACTTCCGGGCGCACGCCGGCCACCGAGAAGCTGACGAAACGGGCCAGCGGGGTCAGGCCGTAGTCCTTGATCGCCTGTTCCGAGGCCAGCAGCACGGCACCGGCGCCGTCGCTCATCTGCGACGAGTTGCCAGCGGTGACGGTGCCGCCGAACTGGCCGTTGCGGAACACCGGGCGCAGCTTGGCCAGGCCTTCAGCCGAGGAATCCGGGCGCGGGCCTTCGTCGGTGTCGGCGATCTTGTTGCGGGTGATGATGCGCTGGCCATCGGCCAGGTCCGGCAAGTGCGAGACGATCTCGTACGGGCTGATCTCGTCCTTGAACTCGCCGTTCTGGATCGCGGCCATGGCCTTCTGGTGCGAGGCCAGGGCGAAGGCGTCCTGGTCTTCGCGCGAGACCTTCCACTCTTCAGCTACCTTCTCGGCGGTGATGCCCATGCCGTAGGCGATGGCGACGTGGTCGTTGTCGAACACGCTCGGCGCCATCGCGATCTTGTTGCCCATCATCGGCACCATCGACATCGACTCGGTGCCACCGGCCAGCATCAGGTCGGCATTGCCCAGGCGGATCGCGTCGGCGGCCTGCGCCACGGCCTGCAGGCCGGAGGAGCAGAAGCGGTTCACGGTCTGTGCGGCGATGGTGTTCGGCAGGCCGGCCAGCAGCACGCCGATGCGTGCCACGTTCATGCCCTGCTCGGCTTCCGGCATGGCGCAGCCGATGATCGCGTCATCGATCCGGTTGACGTCCACGCCCGGGGCCTGGGCGACGACGCTGCGCAGCACGTGCGCAAGCATGTCGTCGGGGCGGGTGTTGCGGAACATGCCCTTGGGCGCCTTGCCGACCGGGGTACGGGTGGCGGCGACGATGTAGGCGTCCTGGATTTGCTTGGTCATTGCAGTGATCTCTCGAATTGGTTTTGCCGGTGTGCCCACCAAGGTGGGCACCTACCAGAGGCAGAGGGATGCCGGCCAGGGGCCGGCACCCGCCATCAATCAGTTACGCAGCGGCTTGCCGGTCTTCAGCATGTGCGCGATGCGGGCCTGGGTCTTTTCCTGCTGGGCCAGTTCGACGAAGTGCTTGCGCTCCAGGGTCAGCAGCCACTCTTCGTCCACCAGGGTGCCGCGGTCGACCTTGCCGCCGCACAGCACGGTGGCGATGCGCTCGGCGATCTCGTAGTCGTACGGGCTGATGAAACGGCCTTCCAGCATGTTGACCAGCATCATCTTGAAGGTGGCAATACCCACGTCGCCGGCCACCTGGATGCGGCGTGCCGGCAGCGGCGGACGGTAGCCCGATTCGGCCAGGGCGCGCGCTTCGGCCTTGGCGATGTGCAGGGCCTCGTAGCTGTTGAACACCACCTTGTCGGTGCTGCGCAGCAGGCCCAGTTCCTTGGCGTTGACCGCCGAGTTGGAGACCTTGGCCATCGCCACGGTCTCGAAGGTCTTCTTCAGTTCGGCGAACACGTCACCGCCCGGACCGGCGGCCTGCGAGGCGCGCACGGCCAGTTCCTTCAGGCCGCCGCCTGCCGGCAGCAGGCCGACGCCGGCCTCGACCAGGCCGATGTAGCTTTCCAGGAAGGCCACGGTCTTGGCGCTGTGCATCTGGAACTCGCAGCCGCCACCCAGGGCCAGGCCACGCACGGCAGCCACCACCGGCACCAGCGAGTACTTGATGCGCTGGCTGGTGCGCTGGAAGTTGGCGACCATTTCCTCGAACTGGTCGACCTTGCCGGCCTGCAGCAGGCCCAGCGCGCCGGCCAGATCGGCGCCGGCGGAGAAGGGTTCCTTCTGCTGCCAGATCACCAGGCCCTGGAAGTCCTTCTCGGCGCGGCTGACGCATTCCTGCAGACCGTCCAGCACCTGGTCGGACACGGTGTTCATCTTGGTCTTGAAGCTGACCACGGCGATGCCATCACCGTCGTGCCACATGCGCAGGCCGTCGTTCTCGAACACGGTCTCGCCCGGCGCGAACGTCTCGCCCAGCAGCGGATCCGGGAAACGCTGGCGCTGGTACACCGGCAGCGACGAGCGCGGCAGCTTGGCGTTGCGCGACGGGCTGTAGCTGCCTTCGGCGGCATGCACGCCATCGCGGCCATCGAACACCCAGTCCGGCAGCGGGGCGTTGCTCATGCTCTTGCCGGCGACGATGTCATCGGCGATCCACTGCGCGACCTGCTTCCAGCCGGCGGCCTGCCAGGTTTCGAACGGGCCCAGCGACCAGCCGTAGCCCCAGCGGATGGCCAGGTCGACGTCGCGCGCGGTCTCGGCGATGTCGGCCAGGTGGTAGGCGCTGTAGTGGAACAGGTCGCGGAAGGTCGCCCACAGGAACTGCGCCTGCGGGTGCTGGCTCTCGCGCAGCTTGGCGAACTTCTCGGCAGGGTTCCTGATCTTCAGGATCTCGACCACTTCCGGCGCGGCAGCGCGATCAGCCGGACGGTAGTCCTGCTTCTCCAGGTCCAGCACCACGATGTCCTTGCCGACCTTGCGGAAGATGCCGGCGCCGGTCTTCTGGCCCAGCGCGCCCTTGGAAATCAGCGCGTCCAGCCACTTCGGCGACTTGAAGAATTCATGCCACGGGTCGTTCGGCAGGGTATCGCCCATGGTCTTGATGACGTGCGCCATGGTGTCCAGGCCGACCACGTCGGAGGTGCGGTAGGTGGCCGACTTCGGGCGGCCGACCAGCGGGCCGGTCAGGCCGTCCACTTCATCGAAGCCCAGGCCGAACTGCTGGGTGTGGTGGATGGTGGACAGGATCGAGAACACGCCGATGCGGTTGCCGATGAAGTTCGGGGTGTCCTTGGCGTACACCACGCCCTTGCCCAGGGTGGTGACCAGGAATTCTTCCAGGCCTTCCAGCACGGCGGCGTCGGTGGTGGTGGCCGGGATCAGCTCGGCCAGGTGCATGTAGCGCGGCGGATTGAAGAAGTGCACGCCGCAGAAGCGGTGGCGCAGCTGCTCGGGCAGCACGTCGGCCAGCTTGTTGATGCCCAGGCCCGAGGTATTGGAGGCCAGCACCGCGTGGTCGGCCACGAACGGCGCGATCTTCTTGTACAGGTCCTGCTTCCAGTCCATGCGCTCGGCGATGGCCTCGATGATCAGGTCGCAGTCCTTCAGCTGCTCCAGGCCGGACTCGTAGTTGGCCGGAGTGATGGCTTCGGCCAGCGACTTGCTGGCCAGCGGCGCCGGGCTCAGCTTGCCCAGGTTGGCGATCGCCTTCAGCACGATGCCGTCGGCCGGACCTTCCTTGGCGGGCAGGTCGAACAGCACGGTGTCGACGCCAGCGTTGGTGAGGTGGGCGGCGATCTGGGCACCCATGACGCCGGCACCCAGCACGGCGGCGCGGCGGACTAGCAGGGAATTGGACATGGTGTAGGGCCTTTGTTGGTCAGCAGTTACTGGGTGGAATCAAAGGGAAGCGGGCAGGGCGCTGGCGCGAGCGGCGGCGCGGAACCCGGCTTCGGCGAAATGGATCAGTTCGTGGGCGGCATGGGCACGATGCGCCGCTTCGGTGACACCGGCGGGACGCTTGATCAGCCCGAAGTCGGCCATGGCATAGGTGAGCGAGCCGGCCAGGAAATCCAGGCGCCAGTACAGCTCTTCCTTGCTCAGGTCGGGCACGCACTCGCCGATGGCCTTGCCGAACGCGCGCAGCACGTGGCCGTAGTGGTCGGACAGGAACTTGCGCAGGTTGTCGTTCTTCTCGGCGTAGGCGCGGGCGATCACGCGCACGAAGGCGCCGCCGTTCTGGCGGTCCTGGGCCAGCGCCAACGCCGGTTCGACGAAGGCGGCCAGCACCGGGCGCAGCTGCCCGGGGTGTTCGCTGCGGGCGCGCTCGAGCTGCGCCAGACGCGCGCCGGTCATCTCGTCCATGCGGCGGCGGAACACCTCGTTGACCAGGTTTTCCTTGGAGCCGAAGTGGTAGTTGACCGCAGCGATGTTGACGTCGGCCTGGCTGGTCACCTGGCGCAGCGAAGTGCCGGCGAAGCCGTGCTGTGCGAACAGCTCCTCGGCCGCGCCGAGAATGCGGTCCTTGGTCGAGAAGTGGGCGGGTTTGGCCATCGGCGGGCGGACCTTAATCAAACGATTGTTTGATACTAGGACCAGACGGTAGCGTATGGCATTTTGCAGTGCAGCAAAATTGCCAGCAGCGGTCAGAATCCGCTCAGGTGGGTGAATGGGCGCAAAGGGTAGTGCCGGCCGCTGGCCGGCAACCGCGGGCAGCCCATGGGGCACCAGCCTGCCGGCCAGCGGCCGGCACTACCACCCTGCCGCTTTATCTTTTACAATTCGCCTACGTTTATCAGGCTAAGCCCGCGTCCCGACGCGGGTTTTTTTCATGTTACCCTTCGGGCCATCAGCGGCCCGATTCCATTGGAGACATCCCATGGCGCTGGAGCGCACCCTTTCGATCATCAAGCCGGACGCCGTTGCCAAGAACGTCATCGGCGAAATCTACGCCCGCTTCGAGAAGGCCGGCCTGAAGGTCGTGGCCGCCAAGTACAAGCAGCTGTCGCGCCGTGAAGCCGAAGGCTTCTACGCCGTGCACCGCGAGCGTCCGTTCTTCAACGCGCTGGTCGAGTTCATGATCTCCGGCCCGGTGATGATCCAGGCCCTGGAAGGCGAGAACGCCGTCCTGGCCCACCGCGACCTGCTGGGCGCCACCAACCCGAAGGAAGCCGCTGCGGGCACCATCCGCGCCGACTTCGCCGAATCCATCGATGCCAACGCCGCCCACGGCTCGGACTCGGTCGAGAATGCCGCGATTGAAATCGCCTACTTCTTCGCCGCCACCGAAGTCGTCTCGCGCTGAGAGTAATGCCGTGAACGAGGTCGTACAGTCCCCCGCCATCCAGCCGCTGCCGAAGTCGGCACCCACGGCTGGCAAGCAGAACCTGCTCGACCTCGATCGCGCGGGCCTGGAGAAGTTTTTCGTCGACGTCCTCGGCGAAAAGAAGTTCCGTGCCCATCAGGTGATGAAGTGGATCCACCATCGCTACGTCACCGACTTCGATGAAATGACCGACCTCGGCAAGGTCCTGCGCGCCAAGCTGCAGGCCCATGCCGAGGTGCTGGTTCCCAACATCGTGTTCGACAAGCCCTCCGCCGACGGCACCCACAAGTGGCTGCTGGCGATGGGCGTGGATGGCAAGAACGCCATCGAGACCGTGTACATCCCGGACAAGACCCGCGGCACGCTGTGCGTGTCCTCGCAGGTCGGTTGCGGCCTGAACTGCACGTTCTGCTCCACCGCCACCCAGGGCTTCAACCGCAACCTGACCACCGCCGAGATCATCGGCCAGGTGTGGGTTGCCGCACGCCACCTGGGCAACGTGCCGCACCAGATGCGCCGCCTCACCAACGTGGTGATGATGGGCATGGGCGAGCCGCTGATGAATTTCGACAACGTCGTGCGCGCCATGAGCGTGATGCGCGACGATCTGGGCTACGGCCTGGCCAACAAGCGCGTGACCCTGTCGACCTCCGGCCTGGTGCCGCAGATCGACCGCCTGTCTGCCGAAAGCGACGTGTCGCTGGCGGTGTCGCTGCATGCGCCCAACGATGCGCTGCGCGAGACGCTGGTGCCGCTCAACAAGAAGTATCCGATCGCCGAGCTGATGGCCTCGTGCGCACGCTACCTGCGCGCCAACAAGCGCCGCGAATCGGTCACCTTCGAATACACCCTGATGAAGGGCATCAACGACAAGCCCGAGCATGCCCGCGAGTTGGCCCGGCTGATGCGCCAGTTCGACAACGCGGTGCAGGCCAAGGATTCGGGCAAGGTCAACCTGATTCCGTTCAATCCTTTCCCGGGTACTCGCTACGAGCGTTCGGAAGAAGCGCACATCCGTGCCTTCCAGAAGATCCTGCTGGACAGCAATGTGCTGACCATGGTCCGCCGCACCCGTGGCGACGACATCGACGCCGCCTGTGGCCAGCTCAAGGGCCAGGTGATGGACCGCACCCGCCGCCAGGCGGAGTTCAACAAGTCGCTGCAGGCGGGGAAGGGGAGCGATGCCGCGGCCTGACCGCCTCTGGCTGGTCCTGCTCGCAGGCGTGCTGGCCGTTTCGGTCGGCGGCTGCAAATCCCACTCCAAGGCCAAGGTGGGCCCCAGCATGGCGCCGGTGTACTCGGTCCGTGATCCGGACAGCGTACGCCGCCAGGTGCGCTGGCAGGATCTGCTGGCCCTGGCAGCCCGCGACATGCAGGTTGGCAACCTCGACGCCGCCGAGCGCAAGGTCCGCGAGGCGCAGAAACTGGCCCCGGATGCGCCGGACGGCCTGGTGCTGCTGGCCGGCATCGACGAACGCCGCGGCCGTATCCAGCAGGCCGGCGAGAACTTCCGCAGGGCTGCCGAGCTGGCGCCGCAGCGCGGCGACATCCTCAACAACTACGGTGCCTGGCTGTGCCAGCAGGGCCGACCGGCCGAATCGCTGATATGGTTCGACCGTGCGCTGCAGGCGCCGGGCTATGCCACGCCGGCCGAAGCACAGGCGAATGCCGGCGGCTGCGCGCTGGACGCGGGCCAGTTCGAGCGTGCCGAGCGCGACCTGCGCGCGGCACTGGCGACACTGCCCGGCAACCCCGTTGCGCTGGAGGCGATGGCCCAGCTGAGCTACCGCCAGGGCCGCTACATGGAGGCCCGGGCCTTCGCCGAACGTAGGATTGCGGCTGCACCCGCAACGCGTTCCGTGTTACAACTTGCGTCTCAAATCGAAGCGCGGCTGGGCGATCGGGCGGCATCTGATCGTTATCTTCAGCGGATTCGACAGGAATTTCCGCAGGAAGCGGGCTCCTAACTCCAGGGTTGATGCATTGTGATTGATGACCAGACTGTGAGCGCTCTCGAGACTGCGGCCGGCTGCGGCACCCGCCTGCGCCAGGCCCGCGAGGCGGCCGGACTGACCCTCGAAGATGTCGGCTCGCGCCTGCGCATGCCGGTCCAGGTGGTCAGGTCGCTGGAAGAAGAACAATGGCAGAAGCTCGGCGCGCCGGTGTTCGTGCGCGGCCAGCTGCGCAGCTATGCGCGCCTGCTCAACGTGGACGTGGGGCAGCTGCTGGAGCAGGCCCAGGTCGGGCCGGTGGTTCCGCCCACCCTGGTCAGCCATACCCATACCCCGCGCGCGCGCCGTATTGCCGAGAACCTCGGTCGGCGCATGCTCTATGTCGGCATCACCGCGGTGCTGGCCGTGCCGGTGTGGTTCGCCACCCGTGGTCACTTCGATGGCAGCGCCACCCCGTCGCCAAGCACCGCCTCGCTGGACGCGATCCCGGCTGCGGTGCCGGTGACCCCGTCCGCCGCAGGCGTGGAGCCGGCAGCGCCGGCTGACGTGGCCAGCGCTCCGGCCAGCAAGCCGGCCGCGACCCCGTACGTGGCCTCGCTGGCCCCGGTGCCGCGTTCGGCGCCCGCGCCGGCCGCGGTCGGCAACACGCTGGAGATGCAGTTCAGCGGCGACAGCTGGGTCGATATCGGCGGCCCGGATGGTGCCACCGTCGAGAAGGCGCTGATCAAGTCCGGCGAAAGCCGCAGCTTCACTCCGGGCCAGGTAACCCGGGTGACCCTGGGCAACGCCTCGGCGGTCCAGGTTCAGCAGAACGGCGCTATCGTCGATCTGACCCCCTACCAGCGAGCCAACGTGGCACGCTTTCAGGTATCCTCTGAAGGCTCCGTAGTCCCGGTTTCGCACTGAGGCGCGGTTTCACCACCTTCGATTAAACCCAATGGTCCCTCCCGACGGGCGGGGCGAGAGTACGCATGGCGATCGACGATCTGCTCGACGAGCACGAACAAAGTGAACGCGTCCGCAGCTGGCTGCGGAAGAATGGCGCCAGCATCCTCGGTGGCGTAGCCATCGCGATCGGTGCCATTGCCGGCTGGCAGTGGTACCAGAAGGATCAGGGCGGCAAGCTGGCCTCGGCCAATGTCGAGTACCAGAAGGCGCTGGTCGGCCTGCAGCAGAACAAGCTCGACGATGCCGCCAAGGCCGTGAAGGCGCTTGAGGCCGGCCCGTCCAGCATCTACGGCGACCTTGCGGCGCTGCAGCTGGCCAAGGCCCAGGTCGACGCCGGCAAGAATGAAGAAGCGCTGGCCACCCTGCGCGGCGTGAAGGTCGAAGGTGACCTGCAGCGCGTGGTCGACCAGCGTGTGGCTCGCCTGCTGGTGGCCACCGGCAAGAGCGACGAAGCCATCAAGCTGCTGGGCAGCGCCACCGACAGCAGCAGCCTGGAAATCCATGGCGATGCGCTGCTGGCGCAGGGCAAGCGTGATGATGCCCGTGCACAGTACGAGAAGGCGCTGAAGTCGCTGGATGTGGCAGCGCCGCAGCGGCGCCTGCTGGAAACCAAGGTTATGGATGCCGGCGGCACGGTCGCCGCCCCTGCGGAGTCGGTTTGATGAGTCAGAAGGTCATGATCACCCGCGTCGCCACCGTGCTCCTGATGGGCATGGCCCTGACCGGCTGCAGCACCATGAAGGGCTGGTTCGCCGGCAAGGACGCGGCGGCGAAGAAGGCCCAGGAGCCGGCTGAGCTTGTCAAGTTCGAGCCGAGCGTGAAGGTCAACAAGATCTGGTCGGTCAACCTCGGCAAGGGTGAGCGCCGCATCGGCGTGCGCCAGGGCCCGGCCGTGGCCAACGGCCATGTGTTCGCTGCGGCGATCACCGGTGGCGTGCACGCCATCGACCTGCAGACCGGCAAGAAGGTCTGGACCTGGGAGCCGCAGAAGGAAAAGAAGAAGCCGAAGCTGCGCCTGTCCGGCGGCCCGGGTGTCGGTGAGAACCTGGTCGTGATCGGCACGCTGGATGGCCAGGTCATTGCCCTGGACATCAACGATGGCAGCGAGAAGTGGCGCGCCCGTGTTCCGGGTGAAGTGATTGCCGCACCGGCCGTGGCCCAGGGCCTGGTCTTCGTGCGCAGCAACGATGGCCGCGTCACCGGTTTCGATGCTGGCAACGGCACCCAGAAGTGGTTCAACCCGAGCGAACTGCCGGCGCTGACCGTGCGCGGCAACGCCCCGGTGGTCACCGGCCCGGGCGTGCTGTTCATCGGCAAGGACGAAGGCGCGGTTGCCGCGCTCGCCATGCAGGATGGGCGTACCCTGTGGGAGCAGAACCTCGGCAACGGCGAAGGCCGTACCGAGCTGGAGCGCATGGCCGACGTCGATGGCGCCCCGGTGCTGGAGGGCAACACCCTCTTCGTGAGCAGCTTCAAGAACCAGACCATGGCCATTGAAGGCCCGACCGGTCGCCCGCTGTGGGCGCGCGACCATGGCGGTGCAGGTGGTGTGGCGGTGTCGTCGGGCAATGTGTTCGTTACCGACAACAAGGGTGGCGTGTTCGGCCTGGACAAGGCGACCGGCGCAGCCATGTGGTCGCAGACCGAGCTGGCGCGTCGTTCGCTGACCGGCCCGGCTCTGCAGGGTGATTACGTGGTCGTCGGCGACTACAAGGGATACGTGCACTGGCTGAAGACCTCCGATGGTGCGATGGCGGCACGGGCGAAGAGCGGCGGCGACGCCCTGTTGGCCCAGCCAGTCGTCGTAGACGGGGTGCTGCTGGTGCAGAACGTTGATGGCAAGCTGACCGCCTTCCGGTTGGCAAATTAAAAATTGGAGTAATCGCGATGCTGCCTTTGGTCGCCCTGGTTGGACGGCCGAATGTCGGCAAGTCGACTATTTTCAATGCGCTTACGCGCACCCGTGACGCGCTGGTCCATGACCAGCCCGGCGTCACCCGCGACCGCAACTACGGTGTCTGCCGTCTGGACGAGGACAATCATTTCCTCGTCGTCGACACCGGCGGTATCGCGGAAGAGGAAGAGGGACTGGCGGGGGCTACCACCCGCCAGGCCCGCGCCGCTGCAGCGGAAGCTGACCTGATCCTGTTCGTGGTCGACGCCCGTGAGGGAACGTCGGCGATGGACGACGAGATCCTGGCCTGGCTGCGCAAGCTGTCGCGCCCGACGCTGCTGCTGATCAACAAGATCGACGGCACCGACGAGGACACCGTGCGTTCGGAATTCGCCCGTTACGGCTTCGGCGAGATGCTGACCGTGTCGGCCGCGCATCGCCAGGGTCTGGACGACCTGCTGGACGAAGTGATCCAGCGCCTGCCCGAAGAAGGCAGCGGCGAAGAGCTGGACAACGATCCGAACCGCATCCGCATCGCCTTCGTCGGCCGCCCGAACGTGGGCAAGTCGACCCTGGTCAACCGCATCCTCGGCGAGGAGCGCATGATCGCCTCCGACGTGCCGGGCACCACCCGCGACTCGATCGCCGTGGACCTGGAGCGTGACGGCCGCGAATACCGCCTGATCGATACCGCCGGCCTGCGCCGTCGTTCGCGCGTGGACGAGGTCGTCGAGAAGTTCTCGGTGGTCAAGACCATGCAGTCGATCGAGCAGTGCCAGGTGGCCGTGCTGATGCTCGACGCCACCGAAGGCGTGACCGACCAGGACGCCACCGTGCTCGGTGCCGTGCTCGACGCCGGCCGCGCGCTGGTGATCGCCATCAACAAGTGGGATGGCCTGACCGAGTACCAGCGCGAGCAGGCCGAAACCATGCTGTCGCTGAAGCTGGGCTTCGTGCCGTGGGCCGAGTCCGTGCGCATCTCGGCCAAGCATGGCTCGGGCCTGCGTGAGCTGTTCCGTGCGGTGCACCGCGCGCACGAATCGGCGAACAAGACCTTCACCACCAGCGAAGTGAACAAGGCGCTGGAAGTGGCGTACGAGACCAACCCGCCGCCGACCATCCGCGGCCACGTCTCCAAGCTGCGCTATGTGCATCCGGCCGGTGCAAACCCGCCGACCTTCATCGTGCACGGCACGCGCCTGAAGGAGCTGCAGGAGTCGTACAAGCGCTACCTGGAAAACTTCTTCCGCAAGCGCTTCAAGCTGATCGGCACGCCGGTGAGCTTCATCTTCCGCGAGGGTACCAACCCGTACGAGGGCAAGAAGAACGTCCTCACCGAGCGGCAGGTCAAGGCCAAGCGGCGCTTGATGAAGCACGTCAAGGGCAAGTGATGCAGAAGAAGGCGGCCTGAGGGCCGCCTTTTTCGTTTGTGGTGGTGTCGGCCGCTGGCCGGCAATCCCCCGTGTTCGCAGATACCGGCCGAGGCGGTCCGGCGCCACGTGCCCGACAATGCGGCCTCGAGCATCGAAGAGCTTTCCCCCACGTGAGCGCCTGGCCTACGGCGCCGTGCTGATTGATGTGCGCTAGGCGGTCGCTGGGGGACCTACCTCGATGTGGAACTCGACGAGGGGACCTTTCAGCGACGGGATTCGACTTATGCAATTCCTTCTATCATCTGCCTGGCTGAGGCCAGCAGGAATTCATCCTGATAGTGACCGGCGGCAACAGAGAGTCCAACCGGGCAATTGTCGATAGTCAGCAACGGCATGGAAATCTCTGGCAGCCGCGCGACACCGGAAAAGGCGGTGATCGCCATTGTCCTATCGTAGAAGTCCAGCACGGCCTCCAGCGTCGTCAGCGATCCCTTGAGGGGGGCAATGACCGGCGTCGTGGGGAAGCAGATGACGGTTCCGGGCATGAGGCAAGCATTGATCCTCTCGAAGAACCATTCGCAGCGGGTGATGCTGTCGAGTGCGGTAAGCCGGTCGAACGATTGCACATTTCCATACGCCATGGAGAAGGCAAAGCCAAGCTCGGGCTTGTGTGTTTCGATCCAGTTGCCGACCGTGCTCTGGAATTCGGCCGTCTGCAGATTCCGCAGCGCCTTCACATTGCAATCGACTAGCGGAACGTCCGCGCCGACGATCTGCGAGAAGCGGACTGTCTCCGGCACGATGCCGGTGCGGGTGGCGATCGCCTGCAAGGCGGCATCCGCCTGGTTTCTCACTGCTTCGTCAGCAATGTCCAGCGCATCGGCGAGGACCAGGATACGTTGCAGCGGCGCCGGCTGGCTTGAGCTGCTGCGCAGCAAAACCCGTGTCGCTGCATCGAGCAGGTTCAATGATGCAGCAACGACGCCCACCGTGCTGACGCTCGGCATGAAGGGCAGCACGCCGGCTTCGGAAATCCGGTGCAGGGATGGGCGCATGCCCCAGATGCCGCACAGGCTCGCAGGAACACGGATCGAGCCGCCCGAATCGGTGCCGATTGAGAAATCGGCCACGCCATTGGCGACCGACGCTGCAGATCCACTTGAAGAGCCGCCGGGAATGCGATCTGGAGCCTTGGCATTCACCGGCGTGCCGAAGAATTGGCTTTCGCCGTCGAGGCTATACGTGAATTCGTCCGCGACGACCTTGCCTACGCAGCGCGCGCCCGCAGCCAATACCTGATCGACGCAAAGCGCATTGAGCTTCGGCGCAGGATGCCTGGCCCGCCAGGCCGGGCTGCCATAGGAGGTCTTATGACCCGCCAGATCGATATTGTCCTTCACCGTGAAGGTTGTTCCCTCCAAAGACCCTGCTCCAAGCGGTGCTATGTCGATCCTTTCGACGATCGAGCCGGACGGATCATCAGGGTAACTACTGTGCATGCTCATCTCGTGGTGGGTTCCGAAGCGTTGTGACGATTGTCCGTGCGAACATCGGCCTAAGAGTATGAAACCCGAGGACTGCTGTTGCGGGCGCGCTGGGGGCGCCAGCCAGGTATGGGTTTGGTTCTCGATGTCTCGATCAGGGCGAACTGCTGCGACGAGCGCGGCAATGAGGCAACGCGCATGGCATGCCTCGACCGCGCCGCGATGTTGAAGCCGGTTGCACCTGACTTGTGGCAGGGATCGATTCCGGCAGCTGCACCTGCCCCGTGATGCTTGCCCAGACCAGGGTCGTACCCAGTGCACCTGCCAGGTACGCCACCGACACCGCCCCGATCAGCAGGCCCGTGGCATGCTCCAGCCATGGAAGCAATCGGCAACACCCCTGTGCCCAGCGCGGATGGCTGCCGAGCCACGCCATCAGCAGGCCGAGCGACAGCGCGACGCCACTCAGGCCGGCCACGTAAGCGGCCTGGGTGCCCGTGTCGGCAACGAGGCCGGTAACCAGGGCTGCAATCGCGAACTGCAGCATCCAGTTGCTGCTGCTGGCGAGCGCCAGCAGGCATCCTGCTTCGGCGTGCGGCCAACGGGAGCGAGCGCGCAGGCCCCAGGGCATCTGCAGGGAAAGCGGAGAGAAAGGGGTCAAGCCTGCGTCGCGCAGGCACATGCCCGCCAGGCGCAGCAGCAGGAGGCAGCCCGCGCACTGCATCGCCAGCGTCCACAGGCCGCGGTTTCCCAGCATGCCCGCTGCAACGAAAGCCGTCGCACAGATGACGCCCGTACCGATGGCGATACCGAACGACGCGGCCATGGCGGCGTGCCCGCCCGCGCCCATCGCGGTGCGCAGGATCTTCGCGTGATTCGAAGCAGGCAGGAGCATGGCGAAGCCGTACAGCACCGCGACGATGAAGAACTGCTGCACGTAAACCTGCCACTGACCTACAGAAAGTGCAGAGTGTGGGCGGGTGTGAACGCGAGGTATTGAACGCCATTGCGACAGGTGCGAATCGCCGGCATCAGCCGGCCCACAGCGACACGACGATCCATAGCGCCAGCGCGATCATCAGAAGCCCTGCGGCCCGCTCCAGCCAGGGCAGGGCGTGTGCGAACCGACCCAGTACCCATGGATGGCCGACCAGCGCGGCGACCAGCAGATCCCAAAGCAGGACGATGCCGAACATCCACGCGCCATAGAAGAATTTCGTTGCGGTGTTGGCCTGCGGGCCGTTGAGCATTGCCGCCAACGTTGCGTAGAACAGCGCATTCTTCGGGTTCAGCAGCGCAGACAGGACGCCCAGCCCTGCCGCCTTCCACCATCCATGGGTACCGCCCGCTGGCGATCCGGCGGCAGCGTCAGCTGCCTGCAGCGTCGTCGAGCCCGCATGGCGCAGGAACAGCGTGCCGAGGTACAGCAGGAAGCCGCAGCCCGCCAACTGCACCGCAATGAACCCTGCGCTGCCCGCGCGCAGCAGGGCGATTCCGGTGAAAGCCGCCACGATGAAGACGCCGTTGCCGACGGCGATGCCTGCGCAGGCGCCACTGGCGGTGCGCCAGCCAGAGGTGATCGCGGTGCGTGCAACGAGGAAGAAATCGGGACCGGGTGAGAGCAGGGCGAGAAAATGTACGGTGGCGATGATCAGGAACTGTTCCATCGGGTCCGGCGGCGGCTGGCTGGGGCGCCAGTCTGGGGATGTGCCGCGCAGTGGTATTGAACGTTATTGCAGGCTCAGCGCCGGTACTGGCCCGGGGTTGCACCGGCGTGGGCCTTGAAGACCCGCTGGAAATGACTCTGGTCGGCGAAACCCAGCGCATGCGCGACCGCGGCCAGCGCCTGACCTTCGCACAACCGTCGGCGCGCCTCCTGGATGCGCTGGTCGATCTGCCAGGCGTGTGGGGTCAGGCCCGTGGCACGCCGGAAGGCGCGGATCAGCTGGTAGCGGCTCATGCCTGCCAGTGGTGCGAGCTCCTGCAGGGCCGGGGTGTGTTCGAGCCGCTGGCGCAGAAGGTCCATCACCGGCTGCAGCCGCTGCTGTAGTGCGGCATCTTCAGGCGGGCCGGCGACGGCTACACCATCGTGTTCATCCAGATCGCCGACGAACGCGATCAGGGCCGCTTCCTTGACGCAGACCGGATCATCGGAGAACAGCGTCTCGTTGAGCTGGCAGTACTGCTGGTAGCGCAGGCGATGGCTGGAAATCCGGATCGGTTCCTGCTGCCAGTCGGGCCCGGGCAGGCCGTCGTACTCGGCGCGGACCTCGGCCATCCAGCGCGCATCCAGGTGCAGCATCTGGTAGCTCCAGACCTGGCCGGGCAGGGGGTTGCAGGCATGCACGCGGCCTGCGGGTACGCCGACCAGGCTGCCGGGCTGCAGCAGGCGCGGTCCTTCCGCGGCGCCGGTGAACACGCTGCTGCCGGCGTCCACGGCGCCGATCGAGAAGGTGTCATGGCTGTGCGGGCGATGGCAGGCGCGGCTGTCGCACGCCCGTCGGCTTTCGACGAAGGGCATGCGCGGGTCACGCCAGAATTCGGTGGCAGAGCGCATGCAGCGGTTCCGGGATGCAAGGGGCAACGCCCGCATGGTGCCATGTTCGGGGCAAGGCGCGTCGAGGGTGTCTGCGCGATAATGCGGCCATGAGCATTCAAGAGCTTTCCCCCGCGCAGGCGCGCGAGCGCCTGGCCCATGGCGCCGTGCTGATCGATGTGCGCGAGGCGCATGAACGGGCCGGGGGCATGGCCGAGGGCGCGCGCGGCGTGGCCAAGGGCGAGCTGCAGGCCGACCCGGCCGCGCATCTGCCGCGACTCGACCAGGAAATCCTGCTGATCTGCCAGAGCGGCAAGCGCTCGGCCGATGCCGCGCAGTTCCTGCTGCAGGCCGGCTACACAAACGTCGCTTCCGTGACGGGCGGCACCGTGGCCTGGCGCGAGCAGTCGCTGCCGCTGGTGCAGCCGCTGGCCAGCGCCGCCGACCGCGATTTCTACGACCGCTATTCGCGCCACCTGCTGCTGCCGCAGGTGGGCGAGGCCGGCCAGCGCCGGCTGCAGCAGTCGCGCGTGCTGGTGCTGGGCGCGGGTGGGCTGGGCGCACCGGCTGGGTTCTACCTGGCCGCGGCTGGGGTAGGGCACCTGCGCTTTGCCGACCACGACCGGGTGGAGCGCAGCAACCTGCATCGGCAGATCGTGCATACCGAAGCCAGCGTCGGCCAGCTCAAGGTTGACTCCGCGCGCGAGCGGCTGCTGGCGCTGAACCCGTCGATCGAGGTCGAGGCGGTGCCGGAGCGGGTCACCTCCGAGAACGTGGATGCGCTGCTGGAGGGCGTGGACGTGGTGCTGGATGGGTCGGACAACTTCCCGCTGCGCTACCTGCTCAACGACGCCTGCATCAAGCACGCCAAGCCGCTGGTGTATGCCGCCATCGAACGCTTTGACGGCCAGGTAAGCGTGTTTGACGCTGGCCGCCAGCGTGGTGTGGCGCCGTGCTACCGCTGCCTGTTCCCCGAGCCGCCGCCGCCGGAATTCGCGCCGAACTGTTCCGAGGCCGGTGTGCTGGGTGTGCTGCCGGGATTGGCCGGTGTGCTGCAGGCTACCGAGGTGCTGAAGTTGCTGCTGGGCATCGGCGAGCCGCTGGTTGGTCGGCTGCTGCGCTTCGATGCGCTGGGCATGCGCTTCCGCGAGACCGGCATCCGGCCAGACCCGCAGTGCCCCGTGTGCGCGCCGGGCGTGCCATTCCCGGGGTATATCGATTACGCCGCGTTCTGCCGGGGTGGGTGAACCCGATCGGGGTGTGCATTGGTAGATGCCGACCTTGGTCGGCGCTTTCGTGCCAACCAAGGTTGGCACCCACCGAAGCGGGTGTACGGTTGCTCCCACTTGGGCGGGCGCATGGTTTCGGGATGATGCTGGGGGTCACTCCCGGCATCGTTCCACCTCCAAGACAATCCGACGCAGCATGCGTGCTATTGCCGTCATCGGCATTGCTCTATTGTTGAACCCGATTCTGGATCTTGGGGAAAACACCGCATGGCGGTAGAAGCAGCGACCAGCGAGCTGGTCAAGGTCGTCGCCCTGTTGGGCGCGGCGGTGGTGATGGTGCCTTTGTTCCGCCGGGCCGGCCTGGGCTCGGTGCTGGGCTACTTCGCCGCTGGCCTGGCGATCGGACCGTTCGGGCTGGGCTGGTTCTCAGATCCGCAGGCGATCCTGCATACCGCCGAGCTCGGCGTGGTGATGTTCCTGTTCGTGATCGGTCTGGAGATGCGGCCCTCGCACCTGTGGAGCCTGCGCAAGGAAATCTTCGGGCTGGGCACGCTGCAGATCGTTACCTGTGCGGTGGTGCTGACCAGCATCGCCAAGCTGTTCGGCCTGCCGTGGCAGGTGGCCTTCATCGGCGCTACCGGTTTCGTGCTGACCTCCACCGCGGTGGTGATGCAGCTGCTGGCCGAACGCGGCGACATCGCGCTGCCGTCGGGGCAGAAGATCGTCTCCATTCTGCTGTTTGAAGACCTGCTGATCGTACCGTTGCTGGCGCTGGTGGCGTGGATGGGCCCGAGCGCGGGCAGTGCCGACGGCGAGGGTTCTCGCTGGCTGTCGGTGGCGATCGGTGTCGGTGCCATCGTCGGCCTGGTGCTGGTCGGCCGCTTCCTGCTCAACCCGCTGTTCCGCGTGCTGGCCGAATCGAAGGCGCGCGAGGTGATGACCGCCGCCGCGCTGCTGGTGGTGCTGGGCGCCGCGCTGCTGATGCAGCTGTCCGGCCTGTCGATGGCGATGGGCGCGTTCCTCGCGGGTGTGCTGCTGAGCGAGTCGACCTTCCGCCACCAGATCGAAGCGGACATCGAGCCGTTCCGCGGCATTCTGCTCGGCCTGTTCTTCCTCAGTGTGGGCATGGCGCTGGACCTGAGCGTGGTGGCCGCGCACTGGCAGCTGATCCTCGGCCTGGTGCTGGCGTTGATGGCGGCCAAGGCGCTGTGCATCTACGTGGTCGCGCGCGTGATGGGTAGCGATCACGCGCAGGCGCTGGATCGCGGCGTGCTGATGGCGCAGGGTGGCGAGTTCGCCTTTGTGCTGTTCTCCGCCGCCGCATCGGCCGGCGTGATCGACCTGGAGATCAATGCCAACTTCACCGCCGTGGTGGTGCTGTCGATGGCGCTGACCCCGCTGGTGGTGCTGGTCTACAAACGCATCGCGCCGAAGCCGACGGTGAACATGGACGGCGTGGACGAGGCCGACGGCCTGTCCGGCAGCGTGCTGCTGATCGGCTTCGGCCGCTTCGGCCAGGTCGCCAGCCAATCGCTGCTGGCGCGCGACGTGGATGTGACCATCATCGACAACGATGTGGAGATGATCCAGAGCGCCGCGCGCTTCGGTTTCAAGATCTATTACGGCGATGGCACCCGCCTGGATGTGCTGCATGCCTCGGGTGCCGCGACTGCGCGTGCGATTGCGGTGTGCGTGGACAAGGCCGAGGCCGCAGACCGCATCGTCGAACTGGTGGCGCATGAATTCCCGCAGGCCAAGCTGATGGTGCGTTCGTTCGACCGCGAGCATTCGCTGCGGTTGATCCATGCCGGTGTCGATTTCCAGATCCGCGAGACGTTTGAATCGGCGGTGTTGTTTGGCCAGGCCGCGCTGGTGGAACTGGGTGCGGACGAAGACGATGCGGTGGAGATTGCCGAGCAGATCCGCCGCCGCGACGCCGAGCGTTTCGAGCTGGAGATTGCCGGTGGTGGTCTGAATGCCGGCGCGCGGATGATCTACGGCAACAGCCCGCAGGGCGTGCCGACGCCGACGCCGTTCACCGCACCGAAGCGGGAGAGCAAGACGCTGAACCCGCAGGATGTGCCGGAAGAAGAAGAGTAAGGCCCTGGTAGTGCCGGCCGCTGGCCGGCAGATACGGGAACGTTCCGACGTCATGAGGTTGCCGGCCAGCGGCCGGCACTACCGGAGGTTGGCAATCTGAGTCACCCCGGAGTCAGAGCCCTTTGCCTGCGGCAAAGGGATCCGACCCCATTCCGCGGTGGGCGAGGGGGCCTGAATCGGGGACAATAGCGTCCCCGCCGCCCCACGCCCGCTCCCGATGACCGATTCCTCCCCCCAGCTTCCTGCCCGCATCCTTGATGGCCGCCGTATCGCCGAGGACCTGCTCGACAGCCTGAAGGTGCGCGTCGACGCCCGCGTGGCCGCCGGTGGCAGCCGCCCGGGCCTGGCCGTGGTGCTGGTCGGTGGCGACCCGGCTTCGACCGTGTACGTGCGCAACAAGCGCCGTGCCGCCGAGAAGGTCGGCATCGAAGCGCATGACTACGATCTGCCGGCCGGTACCACCGAAGCCGAGCTGCTCGACCTGATCGACCAGCTCAATGCCGACCCGAAGATCAACGGCATCCTGATCCAGCTGCCGCTGCCGGGCATCCCCGACGCGCGCCGGCTGATCCAGCGCATCGACCCGCGCAAGGACGTGGACGGCTTCCACCCGGAAAACGTCGGCCACCTGGCCCTGCGCGAGTTCGGCCTGCGCCCGTGCACCCCGCGCGGCATCACCACGCTGCTGGGCCACACCGACCAGCCGGTGCGTGGCCGCAACGCCACCATCGTGGGCGTGAGCAACCACGTCGGCCGCCCGATGGGCCTGGAGCTGCTGATTGCCGGTTGCACCGTGACCAGCTGCCACAAGTTCACCCCCAAGGACGTGCTGGAACAGGCCGTGCGCAACGCCGACATCCTGGTGGTGGCGGTGGGCCGCCCGGGCATCGTGCCGGGCGAATGGGTGAAGCCGGGCGCGGTGGTGATCGATGTCGGCATCAACCGGTTGGATGACGGCCGGTTGGTGGGTGATGTCGGGTTTGAAGCGGCTGCCCAGCGGGCGAGCTGGATCACCCCGGTGCCGGGTGGCGTGGGTCCGATGACCGTGGCCACGTTGATGCAGAACACCCTGGAAGCCGCGGAAGCGCTGAGCTGACCTTTTGGGGTGGGTGCCGACCGTTGGTCGGCACAATGCTGGGGCAGGCCGATGACCCGCTCCTGGTAGGTGCCAACCTTGGTTGGCACACATCCATCGGGGCCATCTGGGGCACCGGTGCCGGACGGATCGTGCCAACCAAGGTTGGCACCTACCAAAAGCAGTTTCAGGACTGGCCCGAGTGAACCTCTTGAGGTGGGTGCCGACCGTTGTTCGGCACATTGCCGGGGCAGGCCGATGACCCGCTCCTGGTAGGTTCCAACCTTGGTTGGCACATCCATCGGGGCCATCAGCCCGTCTGGGGTCCAGGTGCCGGACGGGCCGTGCCAACCAAGGTTGGCACCTACCAAACGCGGTATGCCGTCGGCCCCGACGGCCCCCCTGAACCAATCGCCGCCCGCGCGACACTGCGTCGCATCTACCCCCTGCCACAGGGCGCGAAAAAGGGGTAAAATGTCGCGCTTCCCCACATCTCGGGTATGCCGATGCTGCGCATCCAGGCTGAAGCACTCACTTACGACGACGTCTCGCTCGTCCCCGCCCACTCGACCATCCTGCCCAAGGACGTCAACCTCGAAACGCGGTTGACTCGCGACCTGAAGCTGAAGCTTCCGATCCTGTCTGCAGCCATGGATACCGTCACCGAAGCCCGCCTGGCCATCGCCATGGCCCAGCTCGGCGGCATGGGCATCATCCACAAGAATCTCAGCCTGGAACAGCAGGCCGCGGAAGTGGCCAAGGTCAAGAAGTTCGAGGCCGGTGTCATCCGCGATCCGATCACCGTCGGCCCGGAAACCACCATCCGCGACGTGCTGGCCCTGACCCAGGCGCACAACATCTCCGGCGTGCCGGTGGTGGGCAGCGACGGCCTGCTGGCCGGCATCGTGACCCACCGCGACATGCGCTTCGAGACAGAGCTGGACGATCCGGTCCGCCACATCATGACCAAGAAGGATCGCCTGATCACGGTCAAGGAAGGCGCCGCGTCTGACGAAGTGCTGCAGCTGCTGCACCGCAATCGCATCGAAAAGGTGCTGGTGGTCAACGATTCGTTCGAACTGCGTGGCCTGATCACCGTCAAGGACATCCAGAAGAACACCGACTTCCCGAACGCTGCCAAGGATCTGTCGACCCGCCTGCTGGTCGGCGCCGCCGTCGGCGTGGGTGGCGATACCGATCGCCGCGTGGAAGCGCTGGTCGCCGCCGGCGTGGACGTGATCGTGGTCGATACCGCGCACGGCCATTCGCAGGGTGTGCTGGACCGCGTCAGCTGGGTCAAGAAGAGCTTCCCGAACGTGCAGGTCATCGGTGGCAACATCTGCACCGGCGAAGCCGCACTGGCGCTGCTGGACAGCGGCGCGGATGCGGTCAAGGTCGGCATCGGCCCGGGCTCGATCTGCACCACCCGTGTCGTCGCCGGTGTCGGCGTGCCGCAGGTTACTGCGATTGACCTGGTGGCCGAAGCGCTGCAGGACCGCATCCCGCTGATCGCCGACGGTGGCATCCGCTACTCGGGCGACATCGGCAAGGCGCTGGCCGCCGGTGCCTCGACCATCATGGTCGGTGGCCTGCTGGCTGGTACCGAGGAATCGCCGGGCGAGACCGAGCTGTACCAGGGCCGTTCGTACAAGAGCTACCGCGGCATGGGTTCGCTGGCCGCCATGGAGAAGGGGTCGAAGGACCGCTACTTCCAGGACGCCGCCACCGCCGACAAGCTGGTGCCGGAAGGCATCGAAGGCCGCGTGCCGTACCGCGGCCCGGTGGGCGGCATCATCCACCAGCTGATGGGCGGCCTGCGCGCCACCATGGGCTACGTGGGCTGCGCCACCATCGAAGACATGCGCAGCAAGCCCAAGTTCGTGAAGATCAGCGGCGCCGGCCAGCGTGAGAGCCACGTCCACGACGTGACCATCACCAAAGAGCCGCCGAACTACCGCGCCTGATGCGCTTGCGAACTGCTCTTGCGATTACGGGCAGCCTGCTGATGGCAGGCTGTTCGTTGTCCGAACCGCCGCCGCGCTCCGGGTCTCCGGGCGCGGCGGTTTCGCAATTGCAGGACGTGCAGGCGTGCCAGAGCGCGTTCTCGCTGCCGAAGGGCTGGCAGGTGCAGGCCGCTGGCGAGCAGCGTTGGCTGCTGAAAGGTACTGGCGAGCGCCCGCTGCAGGTCACGCTGCAATGCATTACCGAGCTGCTGCACGGGCCGGATGATCCGGTGCTGACGCCGGTACTGGGCGCGCTGGAGCCCGCACGGATGAGCGTGCGCTGGGCGTCCTGGGGCGCTGCGGATTCGGGCGTCTCGATGGCGGCGCTGCAACGGCGCATCGTGCCCGGCACCGAAGTGCAGGAAATCGCCGAGCTGCCGCGCGCCGACCGCTCCAACCCCAACGCACCGCATGGCCTGCTGATGCTGCGCTGGGACGAGGAAGACCCCTCACATATTCAACAACGCGAGGCGTTCATCGCCACGCTGACGCAGAGCCTTGAAGCGCCGGGCGCTGCGAAAAACACCACTGGAACGGCACCATGACCAACATCCATAACGACAAGATCCTCATCCTCGATTTCGGCGCGCAGTACACGCAGCTGATCGCCCGCCGCATCCGCGAGCTGGGCGTCTACTGCGAAATCTGGGCGTGGGACCACAACCCGGCCGAGATCGCCGCGTTCGGCGCCAAGGGCATCATCCTGTCCGGTGGCCCGGAATCGACCACGCTGCCGGGCGCCCCGGCCGCGCCGCAGGAAGTGTTCGACAGCGGCCTGCCGATCTTCGGCATCTGTTACGGCATGCAGACCCTGGCCGCGCAGCTGGGCGGTGCCACCGAAGCGGCTGACCAGCGCGAATTCGGCCACGCCGAAGTGAACGTGATCAACCCCGATGCACTGTTCAAGGGCCTGAGCGACCACGGCGGCGAGCCGAAGCTGAATGTCTGGATGAGCCACGGCGACCACGTCTCCGTTGCGCCGCCGGGCTTCACCATCACCGCCACCACCGACCGCATTCCGGTGGCCGCCATGGCCAACGAAGAAAAGCGCTGGTACGGCGTGCAGTTCCACCCGGAAGTGACCCACACCCTGCAGGGCCAGGCGCTGCTGCGCCGCTTCGTGGTGGACGTGTGCGGCTGCCAGACCCTGTGGACCGCCGCCAACATCATCGACGACCAGATCGCCCGCGTGCGCGAACAGGTGGGCGATGACGAAGTGATCTTGGGCCTG
Organism: Stenotrophomonas sp. WED208; assembly: GCF_040984485.1. Taxonomy (NCBI): domain Bacteria; kingdom Pseudomonadati; phylum Pseudomonadota; class Gammaproteobacteria; order Lysobacterales; family Lysobacteraceae; genus Stenotrophomonas; species Stenotrophomonas sp. WED208. Next base: position 2,716,679 of record NZ_JAZARB010000001.1, on the reverse strand, counting down.
TCCGGCGGCGTCGATTCGTCCGTGGTGGCTGCGCTGCTGCACAAGGCCATCGGCGAGAAGCTGACCTGCGTGTTCGTGGATACCGGCCTGCTGCGCTGGCAGGAAGGCGACCAGGTGATGGCGATGTTCGCCGAGCACATGGGCGTAAAGGTGGTACGCGTGAATGCCGCCGACCGTTACTTCAGCGCGCTGGAAGGCGTGAGCGACCCGGAAGCCAAGCGCAAGATCATCGGCAACCTGTTCGTTGAGATCTTCGACGAAGAGTCGAACAAGCTGAAGAACGCCAAGTGGCTGGCGCAGGGCACCATCTACCCGGACGTGATCGAGTCGGCCGGCAGCAAGACCGGCAAGGCGCACGTGATCAAGAGCCACCACAACGTGGGCGGCCTGCCGGAGCACATGAAGCTGGGCCTGGTGGAGCCGCTGCGCGAGCTGTTCAAGGACGAAGTGCGCCGCTTGGGCGTTGAGCTCGGCCTGCCGCGCACCATGGTCTACCGCCATCCGTTCCCGGGCCCGGGCCTGGGCGTGCGGATTCTGGGCGAAGTGAAGCGTGAGTACGCTGAGCTGCTGGCCAAGGCCGATGCCATCTTCATTGATGAGCTGCGCAAGGCGGATCTGTACGACAAGACCAGCCAGGCGTTTGCCGTGTTCCTGCCGGTGAAGTCGGTGGGCGTGGTGGGCGACGCGCGGGCTTATGAGTGGGTGATTGCGCTGCGGGCCGTGGAGACGATCGACTTCATGACGGCGCACTGGGCGCATCTGCCGTATGAGTTCCTGGGGACGGTGAGCAACCGGATCATCAATGAGTTGCGGGGGGTGTCGCGGGTGGTTTATGACATCTCGGGGAAGCCGCCGGCGACCATTGAGTGGGAATGAGTTGAAAGAACGAGGGCGCCGAGAGGCGCCCTTGTTTTTTTTGAAGGGCCGGCCCATCAGTTGAGCCTAATGAGTAGGCCTAGCTGGGGCATTGACGACCATCGGGCGCTGATACAATGTCGCGGGTATCCAGTTCGCTAAGCTCCTGCCTCGTAGAGCCGCAGCTGCGAAATATGAATCCCTTCGTGCTGACAGCCGAGTTCTGGGGAGGGCTGGATTAATGGCATCGAGAACAGGAGGAGGCGCGATGGAACGGATGTGGATGGTTCGCGGCGATGGCGGCACCTTGTATGACGCTTTCCGTGAGCGCGGTGTGGTGGCTGTGGGCTGGAATCAGCTGGCTGCGCATGCCAAACCCGGCGTCGGTCGAAAACAGCTGATCGGCCTCTATCAGGCAGCTGAGCCCCAGGCCAAGCATGGCACGGTAGTGTCAGGCGCTTCTCAGGTCTGGCGCTTCGTCAATGACATCCGAGATGGCGATTGGGTTATTACCTATTCTCCTCCAAACCGCCTGTATTCGATCGGTAGGATTGCTGGTCCGGCCAAGCATTATGCCGACTGGACAGAGCAGGGCATGCCTTTGGCTCGAGACGTTCAATGGGGCGCGCAAGAATTGCCGCGCGATCATTTGGGCACCGGGACGAAGAACAGTCTTGGTTCCACCTTGACGTTGTTCGAGGTGCCGCGAGTTGCTGCTGCCGAAGTTCTCGCCGCTCTTCAGGGGCAGTCGGCCCCGATGGCCGATGATGAGGCGGACGAGGCAGTAGCAGATCCTCTGGCTGACATCGACTCTCAAGCGGTGGAGCGAATCAAAGACCGAGTCAACGAGCTTGACTGGGACGACATGCAGCAGCTCGTGGCGGGAATATTGCGCGCCATGGGCTACAAGACCCAGGTTTCTCCGCCAGGTTCAGATCGAGGTAAAGATATTGTTGCCTCGCCGGATGGGTTCGGATTCGAGCATCCGCGCATCGTCGTGGAGGTCAAGCACCGCAGGGGGCAGATGGGAAGTCAGGAGATTCGCAGCTTCCTCGGCGGCCGCCACAAGGATGATCGCGGGCTTTACGTAAGTACTGGGGGATTCACCAAGGACGCTCAGTATGAAGCAGATCGCGCTTCCATACCTCTGGCGATGTGGACGCTAGATCACGTGGTTCGCGCTCTGATTGAGCACTATGACGCTACAGACGCCGAAACCAAGCGAATTGTGCCGCTGAAGCGACTTTACTGGCCAGCCTAACATAAGAGGAATGGTAGGTGATTCCCCCCGAACAGAAGACCGAACAATGCAACTGAAGGTCGATTGCCTGCGGCAGTCGCGCTCGCAATAAGCGTCTGCTTGAAACGCCGGGCAGGCAGGGTAGTATCTTCTCACGCGCCAAACGGCAATTAGTCGGCTGCCGCATTAGCCCTGGCGCGGCCTCGGTAGCCTTGAGCGAGAACGTTTTTCCTTACGCAAACGCGACAACGGCCACCAAGCGAGAAGTTTATGGGGCTAGCAAGGAAGACAGACATGACGAAACACGGGACAAAAACATGAAACCCATCGAACAACAATTCTTCAACGACCTGGAAAAGAAGCTCTGGTCCGCAGCAGACAAGCTACGCTCAAACCTCGATGCGGCCGTTTACAAGCACGTCGTACTTGGGCTGATCTTCCTCAAATACGTTTCCGACTCCTTCGAAGAGCGGCAACGCGAGCTGCGCGAACAGTTTTCCAATCCGGACCATGACTACTACATGGCCCCAAACGAATACGGTTGCGAAGGCACTCAGGATTACGAGAAGAATATCACCGCCGAGCTTGAAGTCCGCGATTACTACACCGAGAAGAACGTGTTCTGGGTGCCGGCAGAGGCCCGTTGGCAAACCCTGCGCGATTGCGCTCAGCTGCCGCCGAAGGCGGGGCTGCCGTGGAACAAGCCGGGCAAGGACGAGCCGGAGGAAATGCGTTCGGTCGGATGGCTGATCGACAACGCCATGGAAGCCGTCGAGCGCGAGAACGTCCGGCTGAAGAACGTGCTCAACAAGGACTTCGCTCGCGTGCAGCTCGACTCCAGCAAGCTGGCCGGATTGATAAGCCACTTCTCGGATACTGACTTCAGCGCCAAGGAATACAGGGGGCAGCCGTTAGACCTGAAGTCCAAGGACATCCTCGGCCACGTCTACGAATATTTCCTGGGCCAGTTCGCCCTGGCCGAAGGCAAAAAGGGTGGCCAGTACTACACGCCCAAGAGCATCGTTACCCTGATCGCGGAAATGCTCCAGCCGTTCAAGGGCCGCGTCTACGACCCGGCTATGGGTTCCGGCGGCTTCTTCGTGCAGAGTGAGGAGTTCATTGAACAGCACGGCGGCAGGGCCATCAACGGTAAGAGTGGACAGATCAGCGTCTACGGGCAGGAGAGTAACCCCACGACTTGGCGACTAGCTGCGATGAACATGGCCATTCGCGGCATCGACTTCAACTTCGGTAGCGGCCCGGCCGACACCCTGCTCAACGACCTGCACCCGGACCTGCGCGCCGACTTTGTAATGGCCAACCCACCCTTCAATATGAAGGAATGGTGGAACGAAAAGTTGGCCAGCGACCCGCGCTGGATCGCTGGTACGCCGCCGCAAGGCAACGCCAACTTCGCTTGGCTGCAGCACATGCTGTATCACCTGGCGCCCACCGGCAGCATGGCGCTGCTGCTGGCCAACGGCTCCATGAGCTCCAATACCAACAACGAAGGCGAAATCCGCAAGCGGTTGGTCGAGGACGACTATGTCGAGTGCATGGTCGCGCTGCCGGGCCAGTTGTTCACCAACACCCAGATTCCGGCTTGCATCTGGCTCCTTACCCGCGACAAGCGAAACGGGTTTGCGCTCGACAAGAAGAAGCGCGACCGGCGTGGCGAGTTCCTGTTCATCGACGCCCGACAGTTAGGTTATATGAAGGATCGCGTGCTGCGCGATTTCACAAAGGACGACATCCAGAAAATCGCTGAGACTTTCCATGCCTGGCAGCAGGGCGAGGGATATGAGGATGTGCCCAGCTTCTGTTATTCTGCCACATTGAAAGACGTGCGCAACCATGAGCATGTGCTCACGCCGGGACGTTACGTGGGCGCGGCAGAGCAGGAGAATGATGGCGAACCCTTTGCCGACAAGATGCAGAGGCTGACCGGACAACTGGCGAAGCAGCTTGCGGAGGGTGCGAAGCTGGAGGCGGAGATCAAGAAGAATTTGGCGAGGCTGGGTTATGACCTCTAAGTGGAGATCAACAGCTTTCGGTGATTTGGTGGATTTTGTTTCCGAGAAGGCTAAGGCACAAGATGCAGTCTACGCAAAATACGTCTCCACTGAAAACATGCAGGCAGACTTTGGAGGCGTGGCAATAGCAGCAACCGTGCCCAAAAGTGGAAACGTGACGAAATTCAATCTCGGCGATACGCTGTTCTCAAATATTCGAACCTATTTCAAGAAAGTTTGGCTGGCAGAGTTTGATGGATATTGCTCAAATGATGTGTTGGTCTTTCGCACTAAAGACGAAATTGTATTGCATCCGGGATTCCTAAATGGCATTTGTCGGTGGGAAAAATTCACCGAGTTCAGCATTAGAACATCCAAAGGTGCAAAAATGCCGCGCGGAGATAAAGATGCGCTGGCACAGTTTAAATTTGAATTGCCGTCCATCGAAGAGCAGCGTGCGATAGCCAAAACAATTCGCTGTTTTGATAACAAGATCGACCTCAATCGCCGCATCAACCAAACTCTTGAAGCCATGGCGCAGGCCATCTTCAAATCTTGGTTTGTCGATTTCGATCCGGTCAAGGCCAAGATCGCGGCCATCGAACAGGGCGAAGACTCCCAGCGGGCCGCCATGCGCGCCATCAGCGGCAAGACCGACGCCGAACTCGACCAGATGCCACGCGAGCACCATGACCAGCTTGCCGCCACCGTCGCACTGTTTCCCGATGCCATGGAAGAGTCGGATTTGGGAGATATTCCGAAGGGATGGACGCACGGTGTTCTGGGTGATGTTTGCAGCTTTACGGCTGGTAGCGCATTTAAGCCCGAACATCAGGGAAGCACAGAGGGAGACTATCCGTTCATCAAGGTTAGTGATATGAATCTTGCTGGCAACGAGGTATTCATACAGTCAGCTAACAACTATGTGAGCAAAGCGCAGCAGTCTGAAATGAAAGCCAAACTTCACCCAATAGGGGCGACAGTTTTTGCCAAGATTGGCGTGGCGCTGATTTCGAATCGTCGAAGATTACTGACTGCCCCAACAATCATTGACAACAATTTGATGTCAGCCAGTCCTGTTGACGGTAAGTCGGGAGTATATTTTTTGTACTCGATGCTTAGCGCGATTGATTTCAATACACTGGTTTCAGGCACTGCTTTGCCATATCTCAATGTTTCTGACCTTAAGAAGATCCCTATTGTTCGTCCTTCGCACGACGTCAATTGTAATTTTGAGCGGAAAGCATCCTCGATTTTTTCGATGATGCAGGCGCTGACGGAACAAAGTTCAACTCTCGCAGATACTCGCGACAATTTGCTGCCTAAATTGCTATCGGGTGAAGTTGAGATTTATGAATCACTTGAGGGGTGACCATGGAATTTTGGCGCCCCAAGTACCATGAATATCTCAATTCCGAAGGGGATGTGACCATTGTTGGTTCTACCTTTCAGCGGAGTCGAATACTCAAAGATTTAGAGCCAGAAACTTATCAGTTATCTTTTGAAGATTGGGTTGAAGAGAGAAAGGCTGGCTTGCATGATTTGGCTGGTCAAGTACTGACGACGCACGACAACGAAAACCGTTTCAAGGCTCTCAAGAGGGCATATGAGACTCGGAATGTTGTTCCATTTCTTGGTGCGGGCATATCAATGCCTAGTGGCTATCCGGGCTGGACGAAATTTCTATGGGATTTACAGTCTGAGTCGCACGTCAAAGAGAATGATTTGGAGTTGTTGTTAAGTTCTGGAAACTATGAAGGTGCAGCTCAGCTGATTTACGATGATCTTGGCTCTGCGTTATTTGGCAAGCAGCTGCAAGAATGCTTTGATAGAAATTGCACGACTGCTGGCGCAATAAATTTGCTTCCGCTTGTGTTCCCGGACTCAAATATCATTACCACCAATTTCGACAAGTTGCTTGAGTCTGTCTTTTCTGGACAATCACAAGGCTTTGACCAAGTGGTGCTTGGTACTAGCCTGGAAGAGGCGCTGCGTATTTTGAATACTGGTGGAAGATACCTTCTAAAGCTGCATGGCTCATGTGAATCGATTGCAAATCGCGTGCTACTCCAGGGTGAGTACGAGCATGCCTATAGCGACTCAGGGGTTGTTAGGAGATTCTTTTCACGCTTCTTGTTCGGGAAGTCATTGTTATTTATCGGTTGCAGCCTTTTGACGGATCGCACGCTACGGGCAATGGAAGACGTAGTCTCAGCAGAAGGTTCCCACACGCTTCCACAACACTATGCTTTCCTTGAGTTAAAGGATGGGGTCGATCGCGTGGAACGGAAAAAGGATTTGGCAAGAGCCAACATATTTCCCATCTGGTATCCGGAGGGAGAGCATGATGAATCTATCGAAGCCTTATTGTTGGCGCTGATGGAGGATGGGGCATGATCACGGAGCAGCAACTCGAAGACCACAGTGTCGCTTGGTTTCAGGAGCTTGGTTGGCAGTACGTTCTGGGTTCAAGCATTGCACCCGATGGAGATGGCCCTGCGCGTACTGATTATCGCCAGACCGTATTGCGGGAACGCTTGTTAGTCGCGCTCACCCGCATCAACCAGCACATCCCCGCTGCGGCGCTGGAGCAGGCAGCACACGAGCTTCTTACGGTAAGCGAGCCGCTGCTGATCGCGCGCAACCGTCGTATGCATGGACTTCTGCTGGCTGGCATTCCGGTCGAGTTCTCCATAGGCGACGAAAAGCGCACCGACTTGGTTAACCTGATTGACTTCGCTGACCCACGCAACAACGACTTCCTGCTGGTCAGCCAATTCACCGTGACTGGTACCAAGCAGCTGCGCCGTCCCGATCTGGTGGCCTTCGTCAACGGCCTGCCGCTGGCGGTGATCGAGCTGAAGAACCCAGCCAACGAGCAGGCCGACATCTGGGATGCCTTCAACCAGATCCAGACCTACAAGGAAGAGATTGGCGACCTCTTTAACACCAACGTGGCGGTGGTGGTCAGCGACGGCTTCACGGCGCGCCTGGGTTCGCTGACGGCCAACCAGGAGCGCATGCAGCCCTGGCGGGCGATTGCCAATGAGGACAACCGGCCGCTGCTGGAGTTCGAACTGGAAACCATGGTGCGTGGCTTCTTTGAGCCTGCACTGTTCCTGGACTATGTCCGCCACTTCGTGCTGTTCGAGCAGGATGCCGATCAGATCATCAAGAAGATTGCGGGCTACCACCAGTTCCATGCCGTGCGCGAGGCGGTGAAAGCTACGGTGGTCGCCGCCAGCGACCCGAACAAGGGTCTTCTGGAAGTGCAGGAGCCGCGTGCCACCTATGGCAAGGAAGTGCAGCCCGGCAGCCGCAAGGCCGGTGTGGTGTGGCATACCCAAGGCTCGGGCAAGAGCATCACCATGGCCTGCTACGCGGGCAAGCTGTTGCAGCAGCCAGAGATGAAGAATCCAACGCTGGTGGTGGTGACCGACCGCAACGATCTCGACGGTCAGCTTTTCGGCACTTTCTGCGCCGCCGAGGACCTCCTTAGGCAGGCGCCAGAGCAGGCCGGCAGCCGCGAGGAGCTGCGCGAGATGCTGGCTTCGCGTGAGGCTGGCGGCATCATCTTCACCACGGTGCAGAAGTTCGCCCTGCTGGACGATGAGGCACTTCACCCATTGCTGTCGGATCGCAGCAATATTGTTGTGATCTCCGACGAGGCGCACCGCAGCCAGTACGGCATGAAGGGGCGGCTGGATACCGAGACCGGCAAGTACGTGTTCGGCTATGCCAAGCACATGCGCGACGCGCTGGCCAATGCCACGTTCATCGGCTTTACCGGCACGCCCATCGCTCTGGAAGACAAAGACACTCGGGCGGTGTTCGGCGATTACGTCAGCATCTATGACATTCAGGATGCGGTAGACGATGGCGCCACGGTCCCAATCTTCTACGAAAGCCGTCTAGCTAAGCTGGACGTGAACCAGGCTGAGATCGACGCACTCAATGCCCGGGTAGATGAGGTCATCGAGGACGAGGAAGACATCACTGCCCGCGAGAAGACCAAGAGCGATTGGGCTGCGCTGACCAAGCTGGTTGGTGCGAAACCGCGTCTTGAACAGGTCGCTGCCGACTTGGTGCAGCACTTCGAGACGCGCACGGCCACGCTGGAAGGCAAGGCGATGATCGTGTGCATGAGCCGTGACATTTGTGCCGAGCTGTACGACGCAATCGCGGCCCTGCGCCCGGACTGGCACGATGCCGACCCGGAGAGGGGGGCAATCAAGGTAGTGATGACCGGCTCGGCAGCGGACAAGCCCTTGCTGCAGCCTCATCTTTACAGCCAGCAGGTGAAGAAACGCCTGGAAAAGCGCTTCAAGGATCCGGCAGACCCGTTGAAGCTGGTGATAGTACGCGACATGTGGCTGACTGGCTTCGACGCGCCCTGCTGTCACACCATGTACGTGGACAAGCCCATGAAGGGCCACAACCTGATGCAGGCCATCGCCCGCGTCAACCGAGTGTTCCGCAACAAGCCCGGTGGATTGGTCGTAGATTACATCGGCATTGCCAACGAGCTAAAAGCGGCGCTCAAGACCTACACCGAATCCAAGGGCAAGGGCGATCCTGCGCATAGCGCGGCGGAGGCTCTGGCTGTGTTGCTGGAGAAGCTGGACATCGTGCGCGGGTTGATGCATGGCTTTGATTACAGCGAGTTCGAAACAGATGCGCTGCAACTTTTGGTGCCAGTGGCCAACCATATCCTAGGGCTGAAGGACGGCAAGCAGCGCTTCCTCGATGCCATGTTGGCGGTGAGCAAGGCGTTCTCCCTGTGCAGCACGCTCGATGAAGCCGCAGCCTTACGTACGGAGATTGCCTTCTTTGCCGCCGTCAAGGCCGCCATCGTCAAGTTCACCACTGTGGATCGCAAGGGTTCCGATGCGGACAAGAACAGCGCGCTCAAGCAGATTCTTGATAACGCCATCGTGGCCGACGGGGTGGCGGATATCTTCGCGTTGGCGGGCCTGGACAAGCCCAACATCGGCCTGCTTTCAGACGAGTTCCTGGAAGACGTGCGGCAGATGAAGAGCCGCAATCTGGCGGTGGAACTGCTGGAGAAGCTGTTGCGCGACGAGATCAAGGCGCGGGCGCGCAACAACGTAGTGCAGGAGAAGAAGTACGGCGACCGCCTGTTGGAAACCTTGCGCAAGTACCACAACCGGGCGGTGGAGACGGCGCAGGTCATCGAAGAGCTGATCCAGATGGCCAAGGACTTCCAGGCGGCCCTGGAACGAGAGACGGCATTGGGCCTGAGTCAGGATGAGATAGCCTTCTATGATGCCTTGGCCAATAACGAAGGTGCGGTTCGGGAGTTGGGGGACGACACTCTAAAGAGCATTGCCATCGAGATCACGGAGAAGCTGCGCCATAGCACCACGGTGGATTGGCAGGTGCGTGAGAGCGTCCGCGCTAAGTTGCGGATTCTGGTGCGACGTACCCTGAAGAAATGGAAGTACCCGCCGGTAGGTGAGGATGCCGCGATCGAACTAGTGCTTAAGCAGGCCGAATCACTGTCAGACGCGTGGTCAAAGTAGATGCACGTTTAAAGAATTAGGGCGCCGATAGGCGCCCGTGTGATCGAGCGAGGGGCTGGTGGATTACTCCGGCCTAACCTCCCGACAGGCCCACTCAACCAACCCTCTACAAGCCAGAAACAACCCGTCCACCACCCCCTCATCCAGATGCCTCTCCGGCTCCGCTGCCACCCGGCAGCGGTCTGCCGCATGCAGCAGCTCCAGCACCGTCAGCGCCCCCACCATCGCGCGCTCGCTCCTGGCCAGACTTACACGGCGGCCGGGTGACACGTCGTTCTCCGGCCACGGATGCCCATCAGCCCCCTCGCAACCGCGCATGCGCTTGAGGATGCCGAGCAGGGAGTTCAGGTCGGGCAGGGGAGTGTCGTCGTTGACGGGCTCAACAACGGTGTACGAAGAGAAGGTGTCGGATTCGTTCATGGCGTCGGCTTCCGTGGCTGTGCTTAACAGCGCCACCGCGAAGAGGTGGCGGACGATGCGTGGCTGCAAACCGGGATGAAATAGCACCATAGACCGGTGGGCCCAAGGACCCCCACGCACCGCCCGCCAGAAAGGCCGACGGATTGCCCGCCGGCACCGGTTAAGGACGGTGCCGACGGGCAAGCGCAAACTACAGGTGCATCTCTCATCACGGGTTTGCAGACCCGCTGCCACCCTTTCTCGGTGGCGCGCCATGGTGTTTACGCCGCCGCTTCGAATGCCAATAGAAATTCGCGAAGGAATCTCTGAATCCGAGAGCGAAGAACTATTGTTGCACGCACCATTCGTGCAGCACGCGACGCCAGCAGACGCATTCGCGCAGCTGCTCTGCTGATGGCGGATCAAAGTGGCGCAATCGCCCATGTCACAAGCGGATAGCGCGACGGCCTTCTTTGCAACAGTTCTTACTCTGCTTAGGCAGGCAGCGGCGCCCGACCGACCGTAGGCCCCGAAAATCGGTTCAATCCCGACAACGTCAGCGAACCTTGCAGTCTCAACCAACGCCATCCTCAGCACGCCCCACATTCCCCACCAGCAATTCAATCATCGCCCGCGCCGCCGCCGACTGCCGCCGATGCGGCGCATAGATCACCGAGAACGGCCGCGATCTCCCGCGCAGCTGCGGCAGCACTTCCACCAGCTGCCCACGCTGCAATCGCTCGCGCACGATGAACTCAAAGCTCTGGCAGATGCCTATGCCTTGTTCGGCCAGCGACACCACGCCCAGCACATCGTCGGAGGTCTCGATGGACGAACGCGGCAGCCAGTCCACGTCGCGTCCGCCGTCGCGGAAGATCCACGGCGCCAGCCGCCCGGTGCGCGGCATTACAAACGGCAGGCACAGGTGCTGCTGCAGGTCGTCGAGCGTCTGCGGTGTGCCGCGGCGCTGCAGGTAGTTGGGTGCGGCCACCAGCAGCAGCGGCGCGTCTTCCAGCTTTCGCCCCACCAGCCCGCTGTCCGGCAGCTGGCCCAGCCGGATGGCCAGATCGAAGCCTTCGGCCACCAGGTCCACGTTGCGGTTGGTGATGTTCAGTTCCACCTGCACCTGCGGGTACTGCTGCGCAAAGCGCGCCAGCACGGGCGGCAGCCGGTAGTGGCCATAGGTGGTGGGCACGCTCAGGCGCACGCGGCCGGCCAGCGCACCATCCTGGCCCAGTACGTCGCGCTCGGCCTCGTCCAACAGGCCGAAGGCGGTGCGCACCTGTTCCAGATAGAGCCGCCCGGCGTCGGTCAGGCCCACGCGGCGGGTGGTCCGCTGCAACAGCTGCCGGCCCAGCCGCGCTTCCAGACGGGTGACCGCGCGGCTCAGCACCGAGGGCGTGGTGGACAGCGCCACCGCGCCAGCCGTGAACGAGCCGTGCTCGACTACCGCCAGGAACACCTCCACATCGCCCAGGTAGTCGAACTTGCGGCTCATTTGGCTCTCCGTGGAACAGATGTTTTGCGATGGAGCCAATTTATCGCCGCCGGGGCGATGAATAAAGTGGCCGCCATTCCCCCGATAGGAGCTCCCCATGAACCTGATGACCCGGCTGGCCGCAGCGCTGGCCCTGACCCTGGCCGCCAGCGGCGCGCAGGCCGCCAACGTGCTGGTGGTGCTGTCCGACGAAAACCACCTGGACCTGAAGGACGGCAAGGTGCTGTCCACCGGCTTCTATCTCAACGAGTTGATGCAGCCGGTCAAGCTGCTGCTGGACGCCGGCCACGAGGTGACGTTCGCCACGCCGCAGGGGCGGGCGCCGACGGTGGATGCGTCCTCGGTGACGCCGGCGTATTTCGGCAACGATGCCGCGCAGCTGGCGCTGCACAAGGATCTGCTGGAGAAACTGGCGCTGACCTCGCCGACGGCTTCGCCGGTGGTCAGCCTGGCGCGCGTGGAGCAGCAGGGCTACGCGCGTTTCGATGCGGTCTACATTCCCGGTGGCCACGCGCCGATGCAGGACCTGCTGAAGAGCCCAGCGCTGGGCCGGTTGCTGGCCGACTTCCACCAGCGCAACAAGACCACCGCGCTGGTCTGCCACGGGCCGATCGCGCTGCTGTCCACGCTGCCGGATGCTGCGGGTTTCGTGGCGAAGTTGGACGCGGGTGCGATGCCGGCTACGCCGAAGTGGATCTACAGCGGCTACCAGATGACGGTGATCAGCAACCAGGAAGAAGAGCAGGCCAAGCCGCTGCTGGGCGGCGGTGAGATGAAGTTCTACCCGCAGACCGCGCTGCAGCGGGCGGGGGCGACGTTCAGCAGCAATGCCACGCCGTGGACCGGGCATGTAGTGGTGGACCGCGAGCTGATCACCGGGCAGAACCCGGCTTCGGCGCTGGAGGTGGGGCAGCGGTTGGCGGAGCGGTTGAAGTAGGGCGGGTTCTGCATCGCATGCGGTGCCGTGGCACCATGGTGGGCTGGCCTCGTCCTTCCGGGCGGGGCCGTTTTCCCAGGGAAGCCCTCGAACACGACATGCGAACGTCTCTTTTCATTCTCTCCGCCCTGTGCCTTGGCCTGCTGTCTGGCTGCGCCAGTGGCCCGGAGGAGCACGCCTCAAGCCGCGAAATCACCGGTGCGTTCGTGGCCGACGACGGCCAGCTATACCTGCTGCCGCGCTTTGAAGAGCCGATGCGTTTCAATGCCGCGCCGTTCCGCGAGTACCGCGCGCTGATGGACAGCCCGCTGCGCGAGACGGTGGCCTGCGCGCAGATGTACTTCCATGAGGACTGGCGCGACCCGGCCAACAAGGCCAAGGTGCACGGCAGCTATGCGCTGCTGCTGCGGCCGGAGCAGGTGACGCCGGAACAGGCCGCGCAGTTCAAGCTGGAGCGGATTGAGGTGCTCCCGCGCGAGGCGAAGTATGTGGATGAGCGTGCGCGCTACTACCTGCCGCAGGATCGGAGCCGCTACGCGCTGGCGTTTGATCGGGCCTGCAATCTTTCAAAGACGGGCGGCAGCTATTACAGCGCGCTGTTCGAGGGCGACGGCGAGCGGGTGAAGTTGCCGGACGCCGCTGCGCTGGCGGAGAAGGGGAAGCTGGTACAGCCGATCAGTGCGCGGGCGCAGCGGATCCTGCCGGAGAGGGAGGACAAGCCGGGTGTTGGGACGGCGGCCGGCAAGGTGCTGGGCGCAGCGTTGATACCTGTGGCGGTTCCGGTGTTTGTGTTGAGCCTGCCGTTCCTGGGGCCGGATCATTGGAAGTGATGGGGCGTTGAGGGAGAGCCATCCACGCATGGCGTGGATCTACCCGGGCGTCGTCAGTGCCTGAACGTTCATCCTGGAGATCTGTGTGCCCAGCACGCTGGGAACTGTTTTGAAGACCGCAGGCTTCATTGTCCTCGCGGCACTTCCGTTGGTGATCCTTTGGTTCATCCTTCGGCAAATGTCAGCGAGAGCCCGTTCGGCGTTGGGATCAGGGTTGCGTCTGAATCCCCCGCGCCGGATCTCCGGCACGTCCATGACCCTGGTGATGGTGGATGGCAAAGAGGATCGGGAGCACTACTTCTTCGACACAGATTTCTTTTACCTGCGGCGGGGCCCGGTACCCACGGCGGTTCCGCTCTCGCAGATCACCTCAGTCACACGAACGTCCGACGTCATCTATGCGCGCTATGTCTGGCAGGTATGCTTCAGCAGAGCATCGGGTAGAAAGTGCGTGACGTTCACTAACAACCTTTCGCTGTTCAACCGCGACTTTCTGCTCTTTCTGGAGGCGGTGCGGAAGGCTAATCCGCTCGCGACCGTTGAGCGAGCGAGTCTGTTCTTCTGAGTGCTGGATGATTCAGATATGCGGACGTTGAGGCAGTGAATCCACGCGTGGCGTGGATCTACAGCTTGGCCTGCCGCCAGTCACACAGCTTGCCCGCCAATGCTCCCAGGCCTTGGCATCGATGCCGGCCTTCAGTGCGATGGCCTGCAACTCCGCCCAGTTCTTCGGCGAAGGCGAGGCCAGCAGCCCGCGCATGAAGGCCTGCATCTTTACTTCGCCAACCTGTTTTTCCAGCGAGATCAGCAACAAAGGGCCGTAGCCATAGCGGTACAGTTCGCCCATGTCCGAGTTGCCGTCGATGGCATCGAACGCGGGCAGCGGCTTTTCCTGCTTATCGACGGCCGATTGCAGTCGCGCGATGTAGCGATCCGCCGCAGCATCGCCACTGATCTCGCGCAGCGCCTTGATCGACAGGAACTCGGCGCTGGATTCCAGCAGTACCCAGAAGTAGGGGCCCTGCGGACGGTTCAGCGTGCCGAAGTAGTAATGGCCCATTTCGTGTGCGATGTACTGCACGCGGCGGTCGGCCTTTTCGCCACCGGCGAGCAGTGAATCGGCCACGTTGCCGATGCTGCCGCTCATGGCGATGGTCGGCCAAGTGGCAAAGCCCCACTCGCTACCCTCGCGGTCGCGCTCGATCTGGTTGAGGGTGACCATGCGCAGGAAGGTGGGGCGGTCGGCCAGCGGCACGCCCATGTAACGGCTGTGCACGTCGGCTACCTTCTGCATCGTGCTGGACAATGCATCAACCTTGGCCTTGGGCAGGGTCTCGTTGAGGACCGTGACCTGCGCGGTGCGGGTGATCGGGCCGCTGCCGCCGAACAGCAGGATCGGCCGTGCGTTCTCGCTGCGGAAACGGCCCTGCGCGCCTTCGATGGCCGGGCTGCCGTTGAGATACAGGAAGCGGCAGCCGTTGCAGTCCACCTGCAGGTCGTAGCGGCTTTCGCTGCTGCGCACGCGGGCCTTGGGGTCGAATGCCTGCGGCAGCCAGGCGGACTGTTCGGTGAAGCGGGCGCTGTCGCCGTTGAAGGCCATCAGGCCCTTGAAGTCGGTTGGGGCATCGTGCCGGGCATAGACCGGGAAGGCGCCCACGTACTGCACGCAGAGCGTGGCGGATGGCTTGGCCACGGTGTACACGCGTGCCTCGCCATCCACACCGGGGGCGTACCAGCCTTCGAAGTCCAGCGGCGCGCCATCGCCATCGGTCACCCGCGCGACATTCAGGCCCGCGTTGAGCACGAAGGTGTTGAGCGACCCGGCAGGGCGGTTGGACACGCAGACGTCGCCCTCGACGCGGCCACTGGCAATGTCCAGCCGCGCGCTGCCGGTGGTAAGTGGCGTCGCGGCCTGAGCGGGCGGCGTGGCCTGGCTGATGGCAGGGGCGAGCAGTGCGGCAACAACGGCGGGCAGCAGGGCCTTGCAGGGGTTCATCGGGCCAGCCATGGGTGGATTGCGCTGACTATAGGGGTAATGTGAAAGTCTGCCGAGAGGGGGGGCATCCACGCATGGCGTGGACCCAGAGGGCTACACTGGTTGCCTGTGCCCGTTGGAAGCTCGCCCATGTTCAGTGGAAAGGTTGCGGTGGTTACCGGCTCCACCAGCGGTATCGGCCTTGGCATCGCCACGGCGCTGGCACGGCAGGGCGCCGACGTCGTGCTGAATGGCTTTGGCGATGCAGCGGAGATTGAACGCCTCCGTTCACGGCTGGAAACCGAGTTCGGTGTACGGGTGGCGCATGATGGCGCAGACCTGTCCCGTGGCGAGGCGGTGCGCGGAATGATCGACCACGCCGTTGCGACGATGGGCCGCATCGACATCCTGGTGAACAACGCGGGCATCCAGCACACCGCTTCAATCGACGAGTTTCCCGTAGAGAAGTGGGATGCGATCCTGGCGCTGAATCTCTCGGCGGTGTTCCATGCAACGGCGGCGGCCTTGCCCCACATGAAGCAGCAGGGCGCCGGTCGCATCATCAACATCGCATCCGTACACGGTCTGGTGGGCTCGGCGAACAAGTCGGCCTATGTGGCGGCCAAGCACGGCGTGGTGGGGTTTACCAAGGTGACCGCGCTGGAGAATGCGGGCAGCGGTATCACCGCCAATGCCATCTGCCCGGGCTGGGTGCGGACCGCGCTGGTCGAGCAGCAGATCACTGCGTTGGCCGAGCGCGAAGGCACGGATCAAGAAACCGCCGCGCGCGCGTTGCTGGCCGAAAAGCAGCCCTCGTTGCAGTTCGTGACGCCCGAGCAGCTGGGAGAAATGGTGGTGTTCCTGGCCTCGGACGCCGCGGCCCAGATCACCGGCACGGCATTGCCGGTGGATGGAGGCTGGACGGCGCGCTAACTGCAGGTGTTCGGAGTAAAGAGGGGACAGGATAAGACAGCCAGCTGGATGGCGGGTTCAGTCCCGCTGGATTCGACGCAACCAAGTGTCCCACGATTCGAGCCGCACTTGGGGTGACGTTCCGCGTTCGTAATCGTGGCGTTTGCGGCTCTCTTCCAGGTCGTTCTGGGTTCTCCCACCGATGATCACCGGGCGGATGTTGATGTCCTTATCGGGATCGACCTCAAGAGGGGCTTCGGGGCCGAGAAATGCATTGTGGAGCGAACTCCCGCGCTCGGCTTCTGCGCGGATACGGTGCAGCTCGCAGCGGATGGGTTCCTGGTTGCGATAGAACAATCCGAGGCGTTTGCGGAGCTGGCCTGCGGCTTCCAGTACTTTGTGGTTGAACTCCTCGTAGTGGTTGCTATTGACGAGGTTGAAGTCGGCTCCCTTGACCTCGATCAGAATGACATCCATGCGCGAGCGACCGGTGAACACGGCGAAATCCACATAGCCGTCGCCAAAGGGAAATTCCGAAAAGCAGATGTATTCGTCATCTGGCGAGGTGAACGCTTCGGCGACAATCGATAGATCGCTCTTGAGCAAGCGTTGGAGCTCGCGTTCACCACTTCCAGCCTCGACGAGTGCGCGCACGGAGGAGCGCGAGATCATGGTGTCTGCGATCTCCAGCTTGCGCTTGGTGACCTCGGGAGACTCGGGCCAGGGTGAACCATCAAATCGCCTTGTGGAGAGTCTGAGCGTTTCGGTCCTGCCGACGATTCGCTTGTTGTGTTCGGTACGGTCTTCAAGCTCGTCCGGACTACAACCCAGAAGGGCAATCGCCGTCTTTTTCGAGATCGACTGCCAGTTCACCCCTGGAGAGACTCGCACCTGGTCAAAGGTGTCATGCTCTGGGTCAGGTCTCTCATAGTGTTCGATATAAACCGTCGCACCGAGGGCCAGTCCGCTGTCCTCGATTCGCTCCACGATCGTTTCAATGGCATTGGTGACGGACCGCCCGTTGTTACATGGGCCAAGATCCGTGATGAGAACGCGGGGGCCGTCATCTCCGGAGAACACGCGGAGACGGCACATGCCTTTGGATTGCGGGTGGTAGTCGCCTGCGTAGCTGAGTACCGTATCTACAATCTTCATTCTGCAATTGCTCTCGCTCCTCCATGGAATGTCAACAATGTGCGTCTTATGTTCCGCACACAATCGGGGATTCCCCTACAGATTTCACCAATGGGGACGACAGTTGGGAATCAACGGCCAGGGATATTCAGGCGTTACAGTCACTGGACCGGCTGTGCCCGCCGCTGCAGCATCGGCAGCGCCACCAGTGTGGCGAGGATGGTGAACAGCACCAGCGACGAGCCCACCGTGCCGAAGCCCAGGCCACCTTTTTCCAGCGGCTTGGTGAGCAGGTCGCCGAAGGTGGCACCGAACGGGCGGGTGAGCACGAAGGCGATCCAGAACAGGATGACCCGGTTGATGCCCTTGATACGGCTGGCCAGCGCGGTGAGCGCGATGAGGCTGCCGATCAGTAGCGCGCCGCCGGTGAAGCCCAGCCCGGAATCGTCGGCGAGGAAGTCGCCCAAGGCGGTGCCCAGCGTGTTGGAGAACAGCACGGCGGTCCAGTAGAAGCCTTCGGCGCGGCGCGATGCGATGTTGCTGACCGAGATCGACTTTTCAGACAGGCGCCAGGCCAACAGCACCAGCGCCAGGCAGCCGGCGAGCAGGCTGGCGCCGGTGGCGTACCCCAGCCCCAGCGTGCGGTCGATCAGGTCGGACATCGTTGTGCCGGCGGTGCTGGTAGCCAGCACTACCGACCAGAACAGCACCGGGTGGAAGCGCCGCGCGGACAGTTGCACGGCCAGCAGGCCGGCGAAGATCGCCAGCAGGATGGCCGAGCTGGCCACGTAGCCCAGGTTGAGCGTCATCGACAGCAGGTCACCGGCGGTCTCGCCGAGGGTGGTGGCGGCGATCTTCATCACCCAGAAGCCGAGGGTGACTGCCGCCACTTTGCTGTGCAGGGAGTCTGCGTCTGAAGCACTCATCGAGGGTCGCCAGGGATGCCTGCGGGCGATGCTGTGGCGGCGGGCGTCGGAGCGCGGTCGGAAACGGGTTCGGCGAGGGTGAGCGTGGGGGCGGCGTTCAGCCGGCGCTGGCCGGGGCCGGCAGGCGTGCCAGCAAGGCGTCCCAGTCGGCGACGAAGCAGCCGTCGCGGCCGCGGTTGCACTCGGTGATCCATGCGTCCAGCGACTCGCTCTGCGATATGACGGCGAGCAGTTGCAGCATGCGCTGGGAGAATGAACGCGCTACGCTGCGGCGATCCCCGCACTGCGCGGGTCTACGGTGGTGGGGAAGGACATGGCAGGGTGGAAGGGGCGTTCGGTGTTGTGGGCGGTGCTGTTGTCCTGCGGCCTGCCGGCAACGGCAGCGGAGCTGTGCACGGCCAGCGCCTATGCTGACGGGCAGGGCAACATCGTGGTGCTGGGCGCACCGGCTACGGCACCGGCTACGGGCCAACGCTATCTGATGCTGGACGGGCGACGCGGTGCGACCGGCGATATCAACGCACCGGTAAGCTGCAGCGGCGATGTGGTCAGCTTCAGGACACCCGCCGGAACCACGCAGCGCTGGCAGCGCCTGTTGACCCGCGATACCGATGCAACCTTCAGTAGTGCCGGAACCACGCTGGTGGGGCAGTTGATCGAACCGGCTGGCCCAGCTGACCCGAAGCGGCCGCTGGTGGTGTTGGTGCACGGCTCGGAACGCACGATGGCGGTGGCGGCGATCTACCAGCGCATGCTGGTGGCTCAGGGCATTTCGGTGTTCGCCTACCAGAAGCGTGGCACCGGCGATTCGGAAGGCGAATACACCCAGAACTTCGAGCTGCTGGCTGACGATGCCGCGGCGGCCTTGACGAAGGCACGTGAGCTGGCAGCGGGGCGTTTCGGTCGGGCCGGCTACTTCGGTGGCAGCCAGGGTGGTTGGATCGCGCCGCTGGCGGCGACGCGCTCGCAGGCGGATTTCGTGGCGATCGGGTTCGGCCTGGTGGTGTCACCGATCGAGGAGGACCGCGAGCAGCTGTTCGACGAGGCACGCCGCATGCAGCTGGATGCGGCGGCGATGAAGCAGATCGGCCAACTATCGGACGCGACCGCGCAGTTGATGCGCACGCATTTCAGCCAGGGCTACGAAGCACTCGCCCAGGTGCGTGCACGGATCGGTGTCGCGCCATGGGCGCAGACGATCAGCGGCGAGTACAGCGGTGACATGCTGCGGATGAGCGATGCTGATCTGCGCCGCATCGGTCGCGCGCGCTTCGACAATCTGGAACTGATCTGGGACTACGACGCCGAGGCCGCGCTGCGTCGTCTGAAGGTGCCATTGCTGTGGGTGCTGGCCGAGCAGGACCGAGCCGCGCCGATTGCGGCCACGCGCACCATCCTGGAACGCCTGCGCGCGTCGGGCCAGCCGATTGATACCTACCTGTTCCCGGACACCGACCACGGCATGGTGGAGTTCCGCACCGATGCCGAAGGCAACCGCGTGTCGACACGGATCACCGACGGGTATCTGCGCCTGTTGGCCGACTGGATCAAGCAGGAGGTGAGTGGGCCCTATGGGCGTTCGCGCAGGCTGAGCGACTGAGCGGACAGGGAGTGCTGGCGGCGGGCTGCTCTCCGCCGCCAGTTGCACCGGGGCTCACTTCGGCTTCGCAAACACATCCAAGCCCTTGCCCGTCTCCAGCAGCGACTTCAGGCTCGACAGCACGATCGGCCAACCCTGGCGGATGCCGGTATCCATGCCGCTGCCGGGTTCCAGTTCGTCGTGGGTGACGGTCAGTCGGACCATGTCCTGGTAGGGCACGATGTCGAAGGTGACGCGGCTGTAGGCATCCGGATTCTCCGCCTGCGAGGCGGCGGCCCAGGTGATGACCAGCCGCGAGGGCGGGGTGCTTTCCACCACTTCGCCCACCAGTTCGACCGAGCGCGTTTCGTTGGCGCGCACATGCTGCCAGCGTGAGCCGGGTTTCCAGTCCGAGACGTTTTCGTGGCCCCAGTAGCGGCTGGCGATCTCGGGGCGGGTGATCGCCTCGAACACCTTCTGCGGGGTGGAAGCGATGTAGATCACGTGGATGAAGCGGGTGGTCTCTGCGGACATCGTCATTCTCCTTCCAGTTCTCGTTTCAGGTCATGCAGCAGGCTCAGGCGCTGCTGCTCGAACTTGCGTACCCAGCGCTCGTAGACTTCGTGCAGCGGCACCGGGTTGATGAAGTGCAGCTTCTCGCGGCCACGGCGCACGGTGCTGATCAGGTTGGCGTCTTCCAGCAGGCCGAGGTGCTGGGTGACCGATTGCCGGGCCATGTCCAGGTGGTCGCACAGCTGGCCGAGCGACTGCCCGTTGTCTTCGCAGAGCAGATCCAGCAGCGTCCGGCGCGTGGGATCGGCCAATGCCTTGAACACCTTGTCTGCGTCGCGCACGTTGTCTACCGCCATGGGGATGTCTTCAATTCCAGTTGTCGATCCTGACGTCGTGCGGGTTGGGCTGGCCCTTGCCGGTCTCCAGCAGGGCTTTCAGGCTCATCAGGAACACCGCCCATTTGGTGCTGCAGTGGGAGGTGAACTCGACGCGCTCTTTCCAGCCCTCGTGGGTGAACAGGACGATGCAGTAGTCGCCCTCCTGCTTCAGCACGAAGCGCGCGTGGGTGCCGATCCATTCGGCGGGACCGGCGAGGAACCGCCAGAGCACGAGCTCACCTGGGATGAGCTGTTCCAGCTTCATTTCCATCGCGCCGATCTCCTGGCCGTTGTTCGTGAAGCGCGCCTTGACCGTGCCGCCGACCTCGCGGTCGCCCTGGGTGTCTTCGGCCCACCAGGCGGCGACGCCCTCGGGCGTGGCCAGGACCTGGTACACCTGGTTTGCGGGGGCCTTGATGCCGACCCTGTGTGCGATATCCACCATTGCAGGTTCCTCGCGATGGGCCGGCAGGCGCCGCCCTTGAGTGGATGATATGCAGGTAAATGCCTGCATGTCAAATCCAGCCATGGAAGAGCGGGGTTGGGCGGGGCGGGGCTAGTGTTGCCTGGGCACGAACTGCTCGCGTACTGCCTTGGCCAGCAGGTCCGGCGGCAGCAGGCCCTGGTCGATGAGGAAGTTGTTGAATGCAAGGCGGTCGAACCGGTGGCCCAGTGCGATCTCGGTTTCCATGCGCAATTCGAGGATGCGGCTGTAGCCGTAGAAGTACGCGCCAGCCTGGCCCGGTGCATTGAAGGTGTAGCGATCCAGCTCCTGCTGGATCATCGCTTCGGACAGGCCGACGTCGTCGCGCAGAATGCGTGCTGCGGCGGCACGGTCGATCTGGCCCAGGTTGATCATCGGATCGAGCATGGCCCGCGCTGCGCGCATCAGGCGGAACTGCAGGGCGATGAATTGGCCGTCGAGCGGTTCGTACGGGACCATTTCTGCTTCGGTGTACAGCGCCCATCCTTCGATGTTGACGGAGTTGAACGCGAACAGCGTGCGCGCCAGCGAGACCCCACGCTCGATCATCGCGGTGAACTGCAGTTCGTGACCCGGCCGTCCCTCGTGGGCGGACATGGTCCAGCGCGCCGCATCGAAATTGAAGTCGTCGTAGTGCAGGGTGTTGCCGTCGGCAGTGGCCAGTGCAACGGGCAGGACGAACTGACCCTGCTGCCCGGTGTTGTCGACCAGCGGCGCCGGCAGCAGATGCGGGGCCTGCACCACGGCCGATTCCGCGGGGGTGCCAAGGCGGACGATCATCGGCCGGGCCGGCAGGTTGACGATACGCTGGGTGCGGATGATGGGCTCGATCGCCTCGATGGCCTGCTGATAGCGCGCGACCAGCTGCTCGTTGGGGATGGCATTCCTCTTCAGGGCGCGGACCACTGCGACGTGATCGTGCGGATCGGTGACCTGCAATCCATGTTCCTTGACCACACTGGGTGCCAGCTGCTGCATGGCCGCGCGTGTTTCCATGAACTCTACCTGCGCGCGCTGCACCAGCAGCTGCGGATCGATGTCGATGCCGATCTGCCGGAGCTGGTTGGCATACAGCGCTGGCGGCAGCCGGGTATCCACGCGTGCATCGGGCAGCACTGTCGTACGCACCCATTGGCCGTAGTCCTTCAACTGCGCTTCCATCAACGCCAGGCTGGCCTCGGCACCAGGCTGCGGGTAACGGGTGAACAGGGCCCGGATGCCGGTGATGTAGGTGTTGATGTTGCCCAGGGCCTGTTCGACCTCTGCCTTGGAGGGCCGAAGCAGGCGGTGATCAGTCGCGCTTTCGGTGTAGCGGACCTTGGCCAGTTCGGTGAACGGCTGCGATGTGCCGTCCTGCCCCACGTACCGCTGCAGGCGTTGTGCCGCGAATGCGCGGCGCTCGGGCGTGGCCTGATCGGAGAGCAGGGTGCGGAGACCGTTGAACATGATCTGCGGCGCATCGCGCCACGGCAATGACAGCTGCTCCTTGAGCTGGCTGCTGGCGATGGCCTCGTCGGCGGCGCGGATCATGATGTCCAGGTCCTGACGGACGTTCGGGTCCTGTTCGTTGGCCCGCTGTGCCTTCAGCTGGTCGCGGGCCTTCGCGCTGGCGGCGCGGAAGCGCGCGGGGAAGCCCGGTTGCAGGTCGGTGATGAGGCGGTCGTAGCCGGGGATGCCCATGAACGACATGTCCTCGGGGCCGAACGGCGCCTGCGCATCCAGCAGGATCTGTGCGTACTGGTTGCTGCGGGCGACCCAGGCAGCCGATGACGTGGGGCCTGGATGCACCTCGGCCGCTCGGAGTGGCGTGGCGGCGAGCGTCCACGATGCCGAGAGGGTGAGCGCGATCACGAAAGGCAGGCGGCGGTTCATGGGGCATCCTTGGCGGGTGATTCGCCGCAGATTCGGTGGCGGCCTCTGGGGTGAACAGCGCTGGAAGTCACGTGGACTTCCGACTGCTTCAGTCCGGTACAGGTGGCTGCGGCGGGCGCTGAACCGATCGAACTGACCGACGATCACGGCTATCCTCCACTGAGGTTCATGGCATGACAGGCGTGGAACGTATGACGGGAACAGGAAAGGAGATCATGAACATCCGCCGCGCCAGCGTGGCCGATGCCCCTGCGGTGCTGGCGCTCTTCGACGAAGTCATCGAATGGTTCGTGTCGATCGGCAACATGCAGCAGTGGGGCAGCGAGCCGTGGTCCACAGTGCCGCGCCGGATCACCCAGGTGACCGATGCGTGCGCGCTTCCGGGTGCATGGGTGGCGCAGAACGAGCACGGCGTGGTGCGCGCATTCCTGGCGCTGGGCGAGTCGATGCCCTATGTGCCTGCGCCCACCGGCCCGGAACTGTATGTGCGGGTACTGGTGGCATCGCGTGACGTGCGCGTGCGTGGCATCGGCCGCCGCCTGATGGCCTTTGCGGATGAGCAGGCGCGCGCTGCCGGGCTCGACCATCTGCGCGTGGACTGTTACGGCGGTGGCAACGGTGATCTGGTGCGCTTCTATGAGTCCTGCGGCTATACGCGCATCGCGCCGTTCAACGTGGACGGCTGGCCGGGCATGCTGCTGGGGCGACAGCTCTGACGCGACTGCGTCACTCCGTCGCAGCCTGCGTGCAGGAAACGGTACATCGGTTCGGCGCTAGAGTAGGGGCATGACCTGCATCGGATGGCTGTGTCATTCCGCTGCGGGTTCCTGATGACCCCCTCCAGGAAGGAGCAACGCATGTACTACAGCAGTGGCAACTACGAAGCCTTTGCGCGCCCGCGCAAGCCCGCCGGTGTCGATGACAAGCGCGCATGGTTCGTCGGTTCGGGCCTGGCCTCGCTGGCTGGCGCCGCGTTCCTGGTGCGCGACGGGCGCATGGCCGGTGAGCGCATCACCATTCTCGAGCAGCAGCAGATTGCCGGCGGCGCGCTGGATGGCTTGAAGGTGCCGGAGAAGGGCTTCGTGATCCGCGGTGGCCGCGAGATGGAAGACCATTTCGAGTGCCTGTGGGACCTGTTCCGCTCGATTCCGTCGCTGGAGATTGAAGATGCCAGTGTGCTGGACGAGTTCTACTGGTTGAACAAGGATGATCCGAACTATTCGCTGCAGCGGGCCACGATAAATCGCGGCGAAGATGCACACACCGACGGCCTGTTCACCCTGACCGAGCAGGCGCAGAAGGACATCATCGCGCTGTTCCTGGCCACCCGGCAGGAGATGGAGAACAAGCGCATCGACGAGGTGCTGGGCCGTGATTTCCTGGACAGTAACTTCTGGCTGTACTGGCGCACCATGTTCGCGTTCGAGGAGTGGCATTCGGCGCTGGAGATGAAGCTGTACCTGCATCGCTTCATCCACCACATCGGCGGCCTGCCGGATTTTTCGGCGCTGAAGTTCACCAAGTACAACCAGTACGAATCGCTGGTGCTGCCGCTGGTGAAGTGGTTGCAGGACCAGGGCGTGGTGTTCCAGTACGGCACCGAGGTGACCGACGTCGACTTCGATCTGGCGGCCGGGCGCAAGCAGGCCACGCGCATCCACTGGACGCGTGACGGTGTAGCCGGTGGCGTGGATCTGAGCGCGGATGACCTTGTGTTCATAACGATCGGTTCGTTGACCGAGAACTCGGACAACGGCGATCACCACACGGCTGCGCGATTGAACGAGGGGCCGGCGCCTGCCTGGGACCTGTGGCGACGCATTGCCGCCAGGGATCCTGCGTTCGGTCGCCCGGATGTGTTCGGTGCGCACATTCCGCAGACCAAGTGGGAGTCGGCGACGGTGACCACGCTGGATGCACGCATCCCGGCCTACATCCAGAAGATCGCCAAGCGTGACCCGTTCAGTGGCAAGGTGGTGACTGGCGGCATCGTCAGCGTGCGCGATTCGCGCTGGCTGATGAGCTGGACCGTGAACCGCCAACCGCATTTCAAGAACCAGCCCAAGGACCAGATCGTGGTCTGGGTGTACTCGCTGTTCGTCGATACGCCTGGCGACTACGTGAAGAAGCCGATGCAGGATTGCACCGGCCAGGAGATCACCCGCGAGTGGCTGTATCACCTGGGCGTGCCGGTGGAGGAGATCGACGAACTGGCTGCCACGGGCGCAAAGACGGTGCCGGTGATGATGCCGTACATCACCGCGTTCTTCATGCCGCGTCAGGCCGGTGACCGCCCGGAGGTGGTGCCGGAGGGTGCGGTGAACTTCGCCTTCATCGGGCAGTTTGCCGAATCGAAGCAGCGCGACTGCATCTTCACCACCGAGTATTCGGTGCGCACACCGATGGAAGCGGTGTACACCCTGCTGGGCATCGAGCGCGGCGTGCCGGAGGTGTTCAATTCCACCTATGACGTGCGCTCGTTGCTGGCGGCGACCGGCCGCCTGCGCGATGGCAAGGAACTGGATGTTCCCGGCCCGGCGTTCCTGCGCAACCTGCTGATGAACAAGCTGGACAAGACCCAGATCGGTGGCTTGCTGCGCGAGTTCAAGCTGGTGCAGGAGGACTGAGCGGGCGTCGGCGTGGAGGGGAGCGTCCTGGCAACACCGCGGATCAGTCGGCCAGCACGGTACCCGCACCTTCGCGATAGGTCGCCCTGGCGCTGCCACACACCGCGTAGGTGGCAGCGTTGGCTGGCAGGCCAGTGGCCTTGATGCCGCGCTGCGAATCGCCGTCAAATACCTCCGCGTAGCGCTCTGCGGCCAGCGCATCATCGGGCAGCATGTACAGCAGGACGCGCTGCAACGTGGATTGTCCCTGCAGGGGCTGCGGCTGCCGGAATGCCGGCACCTGCACGCGCGCGCTGTGCCACCGCGTCGGCGCGTCTGCAGTCTGCCAGCGCACCTGCAGGGGCAGGTTGAGTGGCAACAGCGCGGCGCTGACAGGGTAGCCGTAGGCCGTGCAATCCTGGGGCGCTTCCGGGATGTTCGCGATCGCCCGGTCGCCGATGTCCAGTGTGAGGCCGTTGATTTCCATCCGCAGGATGGGCGCACTGCCGTAGTTGTGGATCTTGAACAGCACCAGGCCTTCGAAGCGGCTGCGCTCCAGATCATCGGTGGTGAAGCCACTGAGGCGTGCAAGTGCGGGCGCGACCTCTACGTGATCGCTGTAGTGGTAGTAGATATGCACGAGCTCGGGTGTACCCGCGCGTCGCCAGGCCGCGTTGAATGGTGCAAGGTCGGGATACGGCCGACGGACCAGTGGCACATCGGTGACGGCGCGATCTCCGGACGGAGTGGCGTAGCGGTAGTGGTCGACGGAGCGCTTCAGGCCCGCATCTTCATACGGGAACCCCCTGTCTGCATCGGACTGTGCGTTGGGGTAGCGGTGGAAGGCCAGGAAGCGCTCGGGGGTGTCGCCCTGCATGGGCAGATCCGGGCCAGCGCCGGAGCCGGTGGATGCATGCGGCGAGGTGTCCAGCCACAGGGGGTGCCCGCTGAGGTTGACGTGCAGCTCGGCGATGGATGCACGTGA
The DNA here is from genome assembly GCF_040984485.1 of Stenotrophomonas sp. WED208. Lineage (NCBI taxonomy): Bacteria > Pseudomonadati > Pseudomonadota > Gammaproteobacteria > Lysobacterales > Lysobacteraceae > Stenotrophomonas > Stenotrophomonas sp. WED208. The sequence goes on along the minus strand of NZ_JAZARB010000001.1, from coordinate 2,690,002 downwards.
GCCGCCGGCCAGGCTGTCCACACTGCCTTGCAGGGCGTGCCACAGTGGGATGATGAGCATGGAGGCGGCGGTTGGCACGAACATCAGCACGTGTATGCGGCTCGGCACCTGCCCGCGCTGGCGCACCATGTAGCGCAGCCAGGCCAGCAGGAGCACCAGCAGCAACGGGACGCCGACCCAGATCGCGATGGTGGCCAGCGCCACGACGCCCCAACCCAGGCTGGGGGTAGCGACGGCAATCAACGAGAGCGTGGCGATCAGCGCAGCCAACACCAGCGATACGCCGATTCCAACGCGGTAGGTCCTGTAGGGGCTGTCGGTCATCACCGTTCCGTCGGCAGTGCGGGGCATGCCCCTATCTTGCAGCGCAGGTGCCTGCGTGGAAAGGCCGGGAGCGGGGGACAGGGGGGGCGGGAGTCAGCAGCCGATCAGGCGGTCCGCACCGATGCCGCTGCGGTGCTGGCTGCGGTACTCGGTGGGGCTGGCATCGACCTGGCCACGGAAGTGGCGGCGGAACGATTCCTGCGAACCAAAGCCCACCTGCTCGGCGATCCATTGCAGCGGCCGGTCGGTGGTTTCCAGCAGCTCACGGGCGAGGGCTACGCGCTCGCGGATCAGCCAGTCGATCGGTGACAGGCCCGTCGCTTCCAGGAACTGCCGCTGCAGGGTGCGCTGGCTGAGTGCGGCCTGCTCGGCGAGGCTGCCTAGCGAATGCGGCTCGCGCAGGTTGCGGCGCATCCATTCCATCAGTTTTGCCAGGCGCGAGGGTTCGCCATGGGGAATGGCCCGGCTGACACGCTGGCTGCGCCCGGCATCACGCCACGGCGCCAGCACCAGCCGCTCGGCCACCAGGTTGGCCACGCGGGCACCGTAATCCTTGCGCACCATGTGCAGCATCATGTCCATGCCGGTGGCCGAGCCGGCCGAAGTGATGATGCTGCCGGTGTCCACATACAGCACATCCTCGCGCACGTCGATGCGTGGGAACTGGCGTGCCAGCGCTTCGGTGAGGCGCCAGTGCGTGGTGGCCTGGCGGCCATCGAGCAGCCCGGCCCAGGCCAGCACGAACGCACCGGAGCAGATCGAGGCGATGCGTGCGCCGCGTGCGTGGGCGCGGATCAGTGCATCGAGCAGGATCTGCGGTGGACGCTCGCTGGGTTCGCGCCAACCGGGGATGACGATGATGTCGGCGTCATCGACGCTGCCAAGATCGTAGGGCAGTTGCACCTGGGTGTTGCCGAGCATGCGCAGCGCACCGGGCTCGCCGGCGCATAGCTGGGTGCGGTACCAGGCCACGCCCAGTTCAGGCCGTATCGGTGCGAACAGGCCGACCGCACAGCCGAACTCGAACAGCCCCTGGCCATGGCAGGCAACGATGGCGACGAGCGGCGCGGCGGGATCGGCGGGTGGGCTGGGCATGGCCTGATGCTACGGGTGGAGGTGTGCGGCGCAGAGTGGTGCGCGGGCATGAGGTGATGCCGGGCGGGCATATGGAGGCCGGGGTCGGATCCCTTCCGCAGGAAGGGCTCTGACCCCGTGGAGGGATGCGTGCCTGGGGTCAGAGCCCTTTCCTTTGGAAAGGGATCCGACCCCGTGTGTTCAGGCCGCCTAACGTCATTACCAGCGGTCATGTGGGTGGCCGGATGTTACGGCTGGGTGACGCGATCCCGCCTGTCGCGGTGGGTGAACAGGCCCTTGAATGGAAGCGTGTTTCCGGCCCACTCCCACGAGCCCCCATGCCTGCCGCCTACGCCCCAGTCCTGAGCACTCTTGCCGTCCTGATCGCGGTCGCCCTCGCCGCATCGCCCAGCCATGCGGCGGAAGCCGATGCAGATCCTGCCACCACTGCAGCTACCGCCAATGTGGCGGCCTCCACGCTGGATGCGGTGGTGGTCACCGGTTCACGCACCAGCACGCGCACGGTGAAGAACAGCTCCACGCCGATCGATGTGATTTCCGCCGAAGACCTTGCCGCCACCGGCCAGGGCAACCTGCTCGAAGCGCTGCAGCGCAGCCTGCCGTCGCTGAGCCAGATCGGCGGCTACCAGAGCGACCAGGAAAGCCTCATCCGCGGCTACCAGCTGCGCAACCTGTCGCCGGGCTACACACTGGTACTGGTCAACGGCAAGCGCCGCAATGCCAGTGCCTATGTGAGCGGTGCCAATGGGGGCGGCTTCCCCGGCCATGCGTGGGCGGACCTCGCGTTGATTCCGGTCTCGGCCATCGACCATGTGGAAGTGCTGCGTGATGGTGCCTCCGCCATCTACGGCTCGGACGCGATCACCGGCGTGGTCAACGTGATTCTGAAATCGCAGGCGCACGGTGGTGATGTGTCGGTGGAGAGCGGGCAGAGCATCGATGGTGATGGCTCGCGTACCAGCGTGCGCGCAAACGTGGGCCTGCCGTGGGGCGAGGATGGCTTCGTCAACCTGTCCGGCGAAACCACCCGCCAGCACCATGCAATCCGCACCCGCCGCTATATCGACGGCTACCTGAGCTATCCGGCCGTGGATGGCAGCGGCGATCTGGTGGCGCTGCGGCCGAACAATCGATTGCCAGCGGGTGCTGCGCCGAACCCGGCCGAGGCCAACCGCAATGCTGAGGCCAATACCATCCTCAGCTCGCCGTCGTATGCGTTGAAGGCCTTCGCGGTGAACGTGGGCCATGGCCTGGGTGAGAGGGCGCAGTTCTACGCCAACGCCACGGCCAGTGACCGCACCGCGCAGGCGATCCAGAATTTCCGCCTGCCGGCGACGATCTTCACCACCTACAAGGCCCCCGGCGTGCTGAGCGTGTTTCCCGACGGCTTCCTGCCGGTGCTGGAAACCAAAGAGAAGCAGTACACCGGCACCGCCGGCGTGAAAGGCCAGATCGCGGGTTGGGACTACGACGCCAGCCTGACCGGCAACCGCAGCACGGTGCGCACCTATACCCGCAACTCGGTGAACTACTCGCTGCCGTATCCCGGTTCGCCCACCGACTTCTATGACGGCAAGCTGGACTACCAGCAGGGCATCGCCAACCTCGACCTGCGCCGTGGCTTCGAGGTGGCGGCGTTTGCTTCGCCGCTGGAGGTGAGCGCGGGCGCCGAGTATCAGCACGAACAGTACGAGCGCGGGGCAGGGCAGTGGGAGTCGTACACCGGCTTCGGCGCTGCAGCCTTCGTCGGCTATTCCACCGCCGACGCGGTGAAGGCGACCCGCAACAGCAAGGCGGTGTACGTGGGTGCGGCCACCAATATCACCTCACGCTGGTACCTGGATGCTGCCGCGCGCTGGGAAGACCATTCCGATTTCGGCAGTGTCTCCACCGGCCGTCTGACCACGCGCTTCGACTTCACCGACGCGCTGGGTGTGCGTGCCACGGTCAGCAACGGCTTCCATGCGCCCAGCCTGGGCGCGCAGTACTACCAGGCCACCGGCAGCTGCCCGTGCGGGACCACGCTGGTGGCGCAGGTGTCTTCGCCGGCGGCGATTGCGTTGGGTGCCACGCCGCTGAAGCCGGAAAAGGCCACCAACTACAGCCTGGGCCTGACCTGGGACCCGAGCCCGGCCTTCCACCTGGCAGTGGATGCCTATCAGATCGACATCCGCGGCCAGCTGGGGCAGTCCAGCCAGATCGGCTACAACGCGCAGGATCCGGCGCGCGTCACCGACAACAGCGGCACGGTGCTGAGTGCGGCGCAGAAGAACACGATCGATGCACTGCTGGGTTCGGCCGGCATCAGCATCCTGCCGGGTGATGCGTTCTACGCCAGCTACTTCACCAACGTGGGCAATACCCGGACACGCGGTGTCGAGCTGACCCTGGAAGCGAACCAGGAAACGGCGTGGGGCAAGCTGCGCTGGAGCTACGCGGCCAACGTCGGCCGTACCACCATCCAGAAAGTCAGCGACATTCCGGCGGCACTGCAGGGTCTGCCGAACATCAACCTGCTGACCAAGAGCAGCGAGTACGCGCTGCGCTTCCGCACGCCCAGCTACACCCAGGTGGCGGGACTGGGCTGGCAGAACGGGCGCTGGCGCTCGAATCTGGACTTCACCTACTACGGCCCGATCAAGCGCCTGAACAACGGCGTGGAGTACAGGCAGCCGCCGGTGCTGGTGACCAACCTGTCCGGTGGCGTGGAGCTGGGTGCGGGCTGGAGCGCGGCGCTGGGCATCAACAACGTGTTCGACAAGCGCACGCGCAAGGTGCCGGAGTACGCGCGCAGTGCCACCGATGTGGCGAGCATCGAGACCACCTGGGACAGCGGCGATGTGCTGAGCAATATGGGTGCGTATTGGTTTGGCCGGGTCAGTTACCGGTTCTGATCTGGAGCAGTCGAGCATGGCTCGACTCTACAAAAGACCAAAGGCGGCCGGACGTAGTTCGGCATCATCGAGGAGCAGTTCATGTCTTCTGCATTGAAGGTGGTTGCATTGGTGGGGTCACCGACCAGCTCGGCGACGTCGCGCACGTTGTTGCTGGCGCGGCATCTGCTGGTGTCGCTGCAGCAGCGGGTGCACGCCAGCGTGGACCTGGTGGAGCTGGCGCCGATCGCGCGCGCGCTGGGTCAGTCGCTGTCGCGCGGCGAGGCGGAGCCGGCGGTGGAACAGGCACTGCAGACCATCGAGGCCGCCGAGCTGCTGGTGGTGGCAGCGCCGGTCTATCGCGGCTCGTATCCCGGGTTGTTCAAGCACCTGGTCGACTTCATCGGGCTGGAGGCGCTGGTGGATGTGCCGGTGCTGCTGGCAGCGACCGGCGGCAGCGAGCGCCATGCGCTGGTAATCGATCACCAGCTGCGGCCGTTGTTCAGTTTCCTGCAGGCGCACACGCTGCCGATCGGGGTGTATGCCACGCCCGCCGACTTCGAAGGCGAGCACATCAGCAGTGCGGCCTTGCAGGCGCGCATCGAGCTGGCGACCGAGCGTGCGGCCGGGCACTTGGCCACGCAGGCGCTGGCGGTAGCGGCGCCGCTGCGGCGTATTGCCTGACGCCATAACCGGCGGCGCTTTGCTTATGGCCACGCCGCATCTGCGTGGCCGGATCTGACCGCCGATTGTCGCCAGCCGTCGCTGCTGCAGCTGCTGGCATCTCTAGCATCGATATCGAAGCGGCATCGCATTGCCGGCCCCGATGAGGACGACCCCTGTGACTTTCGACGCAGCAAGCAAACCCATCCTGTTCCTGCTCGACCGTGAGTTCGAGGACGGCCAGATTCCCGGCCAGCGCTTCTTCTGCCGGCACAGCCTGTTGCTGGAGGGCGCGTTGTCGAGCATCGATGGCCTGGACGCGCAGCTGGACGTGCGCCGCATCGGCTTCGCACGACCGCGCCGTGAGGTAATCGCCGAGATCGGTGAGCAGGACCAGTCACTACCCAAGCTGGTGCTGCCGCAGGGCGTGCGCAGCGAACTGGCCAGTGGCGCGCACCAGGACCGCCAGTACGTCTCCGGTGCCGAGCCGATCCTGGCCGCGTTGAACGGCTTGCTCGGCATTCCCGTGGCCCACCCCTGAGCGAGGACGTGACCATGAGCTATCAGATCAGCGTGCTGGACAAGAGCCCGGTGGCCGAAGGTGCCTCGCCAGAGCAGGCGCTGCGCAACAGCCTGCAGCTGGCGCAGCGCGCCGAGCAGCTGGGCTACCACCGCTACTGGTTTGCCGAGCACCACGCTGCGCCGACGCTGGCCAGCCCTGCACCGGAAGTGCTGGCTGCGTGGGTGCTGGCGCAGACCCGGCGCATCCGCATCGGCAGTGGCGGGGTGATGCTGCGCCACTACGCACCGTACAAGGTGGCGGAGAACTTCAACCTGCTGTCGGCGCTGGCGCCAGGGCGCGTCGATCTGGGCGTGGGCAAGGCCCCCGGTGGCCTGCCGGCCTCGACCGCGGCGCTGGCAGCCGGGCGTCCGGCGTTCGCCGACTTCGACCAGCAACTGCGCGACCTGGAAGGTTATCTGTCCGGCGCCGAAACCGAGGCACAGGCTCGGCCGGTTCCGCAGCAGGCACCGGAGCGCTTCCTGCTCGGGGCCAGCCCGCAGAGCGCGCAGCAGGCGGCCGAGCTCGGCTGGCGCTTCGTCTACGCCGCGCACTTCGATGGTGACCCGAAGCATATCGAGGCCGCGTTCGATGCCTACCGCAGCGTTTCAACGCAGCCGCCGCTGCTGGCCACGGTGGCGTTCGCCGCACCAACTGCCGAAGCCGCAGCGCGTCATATCGGCGCGCTGCGCGTCTACAAGCTGCACCTCGGCCCCGGCCAGACGGTGAATCTGCCCAGTCCCGAGGCGGCTGCCGAGTACGCGCGCCAGGTGGGCGTGGCTGACTTCCGCATCGAGGAGACACGCCCGAGCGTGTTGTCCGGTGATGCGCAGCACGTGCGTGACGAACTGGATGCGCTGCACCGGCGCTTCGGCGTGGGCGAGTTCATCCTCGATGCGCCGGTGGCCGACCTCGACGCACGCCTGACATCCCTTGAACTGCTGTCGCCCGCGCCGCGCGCGGCGGTGGCCTGACCTGCAGGAGCGATTCCCATGAGCACGACCCCGCGCCACATTCCGTTCGGCATCATGCTGCAGGGCCCTGGCAGCCACATGCATGCCTGGAAGCATCCCTCCAACCCGGCCGATGCCAGCGTCAACCTGCAGTTCTACATCGACATCGCGCGCACCGCCGAGGACAACGGCATCGCCTTCGGCTTCGTGGCCGACGGCCTGTACATCAACGAGAAGTCGATCCCGCACTTCCTCAACCGCTTCGAGCCGATCTCGCTGCTGTCGGCGCTGGCCACGGCAACGAAGAAGATCGGCCTGGCGGGCACGCTGTCGACCTCGTACAGCGACCCGTTCACCGTCGCCCGCCAGTTCGCCTCGCTGGATCTGCTCAGCGGCGGCCGTGCTGGCTGGAACGTGGTGACCTCGCCACTGGAGGGGTCGGGTCGCAACTACGGCCGGCCACACCCGGAGCACGCGCTGCGCTACCAGATCGCCGACGAATATCTGGAGGTGGTGCAGGGACTGTGGGATTCCTGGGATGACGTTGCCTTTGTGCGCGAGCGCGACAGCGGCACGTTCTTCGCACCGGAGAAGTTCCGGCGGCTCGACCACAAGGGCCGCTTCTTCCAGGTGGAAGGGCCGCTCAACATCCAGCGTTCGCCGCAGGGTCAGCCGGTGATCTTCCAGGCCGGTTCGTCCGACGATGGCATCGCGCTGGCCGGCAAGTACGCCGATGCGGTGTTCACCCATTCGCCATCGCTGGAGGAGACCCGCGCGTTCACCCAGAAGGTGAAGAACTCGGCGATCGCCCACGGCCGCAGCGGCAATGACGTGAAGATCTTCCCGGGCATCGGCCCGATCGTCGGCCGCACCGCCGAGGAGGCTGAGGCCAAGTACCAGGCGATCGCCGCGCTGGCCACGTTGGAGGATGCGCTGGCCTATCTCGGCCGCTTCTTCGACCACCATGATTTCAGCCAGTACGACCCGGACGCGCCCTTCCCGGAGCTGGGCGGAATCGGCAGCAACTCGTTCCGTTCCACCACCGACCGCATCAAGCAGGACGCACGCGAGAAGGGCCTGAGCCTGCGCCAGGTGGCACTGGAAGCGGTGAGCCCGCGACCGAATTTCATCGGCACGCCGGAGCATGTGGCCGACGAGTTGATCCGCTGGTTCGATGCCGGTGCCAGCGACGGCTTCATCCTCGGTTTCGCGGCACAGCGCGAAGGCCTGGACGATTTCGTGACCCAGGTGCTGCCGATCCTGCAGGCGCGCGGCTACCACCAGCGTGAGCTGGAAGGGCAGACTCTGCGCGCGCATCTGGGCCTGCCGTACAAGGCCAGCCGCCACTCGACCGACGCCGAGCCGGCGCGGAAGGCAGGGTAAGGCGATGAGCGGAGAAAGCGCGACAGCACCGGGCCATGCCCAGCGGAATTCCCAGACGACGGGCATATTGCCCGACATCGCGGCACGCGCAGAGGCGGCCATCGCGATCCGCCATGACCTGCACCGGCACCCGGAGCTGGCCTTCGAGGAACACCGCACCAGCGCACGCGTGGCCGAGCTGTTGCAGCAGTGGGGCTACGAGGTGACCACCGGCCTCGGCGGCACCGGCGTGGTCGGCACGCTGCAGCGCGGGCAGGGCAGCCGTCGCCTCGGCCTGCGCGCCGACATCGATGCACTGCCGATCCACGAGGATTCCGGATTGGCGTACGCCAGCCAGACCGAGGGGTTGATGCATGCCTGCGGCCACGATGGGCACACCGCCATCCTCCTGTCTGCGGCGCACTACCTCGCCCATCACGGTCGCATCGACGGCACCCTGCAGCTGGTGTTCCAGCCCGCTGAGGAAACCGGTTCGGGCGCTTCGAAGATGATCGCCGATGGCCTGTTCGAGCGCTTCCCGGTGGATGCGATCTATGGCCTGCACAACTGGCCGGGCGTGCCAGTGGGACACTTCGGTTTCGTCGATGGTCCGGCGATGGCGTCGGTGGACTGGGCGCGGCTGAAAGTGATCGGCAAGGGCGGCCACGGTGCCGAGCCGCAGGGCAGCGTCGACGCGATCCTGGCGGCAGCGCACATCGTCACCGCGCTGCAGAGCGTGGTGTCGCGGAATGTCGATCCGCGGCAGATGGGCGTGGTCACCGTCGGTTCGATCCACGGCGGGCAGGCCGCCAATGTGATCCCGGACGTCGTCGAGCTGAAGCTGACCGTGCGCGCCTACCTGCCGGAAGTGCGCGACACGCTGCGCCGCCGGGTCACCGAGATTGCCGAGCAGACTGCTGCCGCGTTCGGTGCGCGCGCCGAGATCGCGTTTCCGCGCGGCTTCCCCAGCGTCATCAACCATCCTCAGCAGACTGCCTATATCCGCGACGTAGCCGTACAGGGCTTCGGCAGTGAACAGGTGGTACCGGAGTTCGCGCCACGCACGGCCAGCGAAGACTTCGCCTTCCTGCTGCAGGCACGGCCGGGCAGTTTCGTGTTCGTCGGCAACGGCGACAGCGCACCGCTGCACAGCCCGCGCTATGTGTTCAACGACGACGCCATCGCACCCGCCGCCAGCCTGTGGGCGCGGCTGGCCGAAGACTATCTGGTGAAGGACGTGGCATGAGCAGCAACGAACGCTTCCTCTACACCTCGGTGGACGATCCACTGGCCCGTCCACTGTTCGATGGACTGGAACAAGAGTACGACAGCCGCTACGCCGATGTGCGCCGCCGTATCGGTGGCAGCGCCCGCGAGGAGCTGCAGCGCTACCCGGCGCAGGCATTCGCGGCGCCGGTAGGGGCGTTCGTGCTGCTGCTGCGCGATGGTGTGGCGATCTCCGGCGGTGCGTTCATGCCGCACCGCGATCCGGATACCGCCGAGTTCAAGCGCATCTGGACATTGCCAGGGCTGCGCCGCCAGGGCATCGCGCGGCGCGTGCTGCAGGAGCTGGAAGACCAGGCAGCGCGGCAAGGATACCGGCGGGTGTTCCTGACCACCGGCTTCCGCCAACCTGAAGCCGTCGGCCTGTACCTCAGCCACGGCTACACCGCGCTGTTCGATCTGCAGGCCGACCCGGAAACCATCGCGCATCTACCGTTCGAAAAACACCTGCGGGCCTCCGCGCCCGTCATCGCGCCTGCGCAAGCCCAGCTGCATGGAGCCCACGCATGAGCACGCCTTCGACCGCGCTGGATGGACTTGCCGCACGCCCGGCGCCAGCTCCGGCGTTGAAGATCGTGCCGGCCCGGCATCCGCTGCAGGTGGTCGGAACCCTCCTGGCGCTGGCTTTGATCCTGATCGGGCTGCAATCAGTGCTGGGCAATCCGCGCTGGGGCTGGGGCACGTTCGCCGAGTGGTTCTTCGCACGCCCGGTGCTGGAAGGCCTGGGTCGTACGCTGCTGCTGACCGCACTCGGTACCGGCCTCGGTTTCGCGCTGGGTACCCTGCTGGCGTTGGCCCGCGTCTCCGGCTCGCCACTGCTGTCGGCGGTGTCGTGGGGCTATGTGTGGCTGTTCCGTTCGATCCCGCTGTTGGTGTTGTTGCTGCTGCTGAACAACCTGGGCTACCTGTACAGCACCATCGAGCTGGGGGTGCCGTTCACCGGCATCAGCCTGTTCTCGTACCCGACCACGCAGCTGATCGGCGTGTTCACCGCCGCAGTGCTGGGCCTGACCCTGAATCAGGCCGCGTTCTCGGCGGAAGTGATCCGTGGCGGCATTCTCTCGGTCGACCATGGCCAGTACGAAGCCGCAGCGGCGCTTGGCCTGCCACGTGGCCGCCAGGTGCGCCGCATCATCCTGCCGCAGGCGATGCGCTCGATCCTGCCGGCCGCGTTCAACGATGTGATCGGCCTAGCCAAGAGCACGTCGGTGGTCTACGTGCTGGCGCTGCCGGAGCTGTTCTACACCGTGCAGGTGATCTACCGGCGCAACCTGGAAGTGGTGCCGTTGCTGATGGTGGCCACGGTCTGGTACCTGGTGATCCTGACCGTGCTTTCGCTGCTGCAACGGCGCGTGGAGCAGCGGTTCGCGCGCGGCCAACTGCAGCGCGAGCGCTCGGTATCGCGTGTCTCGTCGCCAACGCGCGCCACAGGTGATGCCGCACCGCGCGTAGTCAATCGCCCGCGCATCGCCGCGCAGGTTGAAGCGGGCGAGGGGGCATCGGTGTCGCTGCATGGCGTAGGCAAGGTGTTCGGCGACCAGCCGGTGCTGGAAGACGTGAACCTGGACCTTCGCGCTGGCAGCGTGACGGTGCTGATCGGCCCGTCCGGCGCCGGCAAGTCCACGCTGCTGCGGCTGATCAACCATCTGGAACGTGCCGACAGTGGCTTTGTGACCGTCGGCGGCCAGCTGATCGGCTACCGCCGCGACGGCGACACCCTGTACGAGCTGCCCGAGCGTGAGATCCGCCGCCGTCGTGCGGAAGTGGGCATGGTGTTCCAGGGCTTCAACCTGTTCCCGCACCTGACCGCGCTGGAGAACATCATCGAGGCGCCGATCGCGGTGCGCGGCGTGCCGCGTGCGCAGGCCGAACAGCAGGCGCGCACGCTGCTGGAACGGGTCGGCCTGGCCGACAAGGCCGATGCTTTCCCGCGCCAGCTGTCCGGCGGCCAGCAGCAGCGCATTGCCATTGCCCGCGCACTGGCCCTGCAACCGAAGGTGCTGCTGTTCGATGAACCGACCTCGGCGCTGGACCCGGAGCTGGTGGCCGAAGTGCTCAGCGTGATCGAGGAGCTGGCCCGTTCCGGCACCACGCTGGTGATCGTCACCCATGAGCTGAGCTTCGCTCGTCGCGTGGCCGACCACGTGGTGATGATGGACCAGGGCCGGGTGATCGAGCAGGGTACGCCTGAAGCCCTGTTCGAGCGTCCACGCCAGCAACGCACCGCCGATTTCCTGGCCAAGACCCTGTGACCCCGGAAGGAACACCATGAGCCCTGCAGCACCGCGTCGCCCCTCGCGCAGCACCCTGTTGATCGTGGGCGTGCTGGTCATCGGCATCGTCGGCATCGTCTACTCGCGCGTGCAGCAGGCACCGGACGCGAGCACCGTGGCCGCAACCAGCCTGGCGGGTGCGAACACCGCCATCCTGAAGGGCACGCTCGATCCGAAGGCGCAGGCGTTGATCCCGGCCGACTATCGCTTTGTCACGCCCGGTACGTTCACCGTGGCCACCCATCCGGGGCAGCTGCCGCTGGCCGACTACGGCGCCGACAGCAAGGACGTCGTCGGCATCGAGCCGGACATCGCGCGGCTGATTGCCGATGGATTGGGCCTGAAGCTGGTGATCGTGCCGGTGGCGTGGGCGGACTGGCCGTTGGGGTTGGAATCAGGCAAGTACGATGCCGTGCTGTCGAACGTGACGGTTACCGAGGAGCGCAAGAAGAAGTTCGATTTCTCCAGCTACCGTTACGATCTGCTGGGCATCTATACGCGCACTGATGGGCCGATCCAGAAGATCGAAAAGCCGGCCGACGTTGCCGGGCTGAAGGTGGTGGTCGGTGCCAGCACCAACCAGGACCAGATCCTGCGGCAGTGGGACCAGCAGAACATCGCCGCTGGCTTGAAGCCGGTGGAGTACCAGTACTTCGATGACGCCGTGGTTGGGCGGCTGGCAGTGATTACCGGCCGCGCCGATGTCTCGTTCGAGCCCAACGCCACCGGCGCCTATTCGGCGCGCGATGGCAAGGTGCGGCGTGTGGGCCTGTTCCCGGGCGGCTGGCCGAACGCCGCGGCGATCTCGGTGACCACGCGCAAGGGCAGCGGCCTGGCTGATGCGGTGACCCAGGCGCTGAACACCCAGATCGGCAGCGGCACCTATGCGCAGGCATTGGCGCGCTGGAACGTGACCGAGGAAGCGGTGCCGCAGTCGCAGACCAACCCGCCGGGGTTGCCGACGCTGTGACGCCGAGCATGGCCCGGCGCTAACGCCGCTTTTGTAGAGCCGAGCCATGCTCGGCTGCTCTACCAACGCGCCTCTAGCGTTCTGAACGGTTTCGCCACGCGCACGCACTCAGCATCGAAATCGGAAACGCTGCGTCCATCCACACGCACCGTCTTCGGCATCGTGCGCGCCGGCCACCAGACCTTCACCGCCGTCCCGCTGCGCAACCCGTCGCCCAGGGTGACGTTCAGTGTGCCGTCGCGCTGCAGCGCCTGCATCTGCAACGTGCCATACGCGGTCGGCAGACGCTCCACCGCCAAGCCATCGCCCGCCACCCACGAAGGCGGTGTGCCCGGTAGCAATGACAGCGCATCATCGTCTTCGCGCATCAGCATACCGAACAGGGTGCGGCCGTACTCGGCACCGATCCAGGTATGCGGCATGTCGCCGAGATAGCGTGGAAAACGCATTCGAGAGTGCACGACCTCGGCCAGCACCTGCCACTCGCGCGGGCGTCGATCACGCAGCAGGCCCTGCAGCAGCTCATCGGCCACCTGCGGCTGGCCCAGGTGCACATAGCTCAGCACGTTGCGGATCTCGTACGGCGTGTAGGCATACAGCGCACCGGGCTGGCTGCGCTTGCGCACGTCGTCCAGGTAGCGGTCGAAGGTCGTCCGCAGTGCCACGGCCGGCAGCACGCTCTGCGCACCGGTGGGGTCCAATGCAATCGAAACGCCGGTGGGATCACCATCGCCCAGATCCGCCGAGGACGGGATGAAGTCGATGCCCTTCCACGCCATCGTGGCGCGGATCGAGGCATGCAGTGCGTCGTACAGCGCCTTGTACTGCTCACGCGCCCAGCGCGCGGTCTCATGATCGCCCAGCGATTCGGCCAGCCATGCACCGTCGTGCCAGCCCTTCAGGCCCCAGTAGTCATCCCAGTAGCTGTGGGTGGGCGACGGATAGCCTTCATGGCTGATCGACGGCGCAAGAATGCCCGCGAAGCGTTCCGGGGCATGCTGGTCAGCCTTGTAACCGGGCACCAGCGTGCGCTCGCGCAGTTCCTGCAGGAAACGCAGTGCTGCTTTCACTTTCGGCAGGTAGTCACGCACCGACTCGGGCCCGCCATCGAGGCGGGCGACATCGGCCACCAGTGCCACGTACTGGCCCTGGCTGTCGTACTCGATGTCCGAGCCGAAGCCGGTGTTGACGCTGCCATCGTCGTTGAGGATCGGCGAAACCAGTCCGTTGGCATGCACACCGTGCGCGCTGTACCAGGCCAGGTAATCACGCGCGACGCGGGCTTCGCCCATGCGCAGCAGCACCGCCGAGGTGGCCATGCCATCGCGGATGAAGGAGCGGTTGTAGTTGCGCGGACCAGGCTGCATGGCCGGGCCGGTCTGGTTGATCAGCATGTAGGCGGCCTGCGCGCGCAGCATGTCCACCAGTGAGGGGTCGGGCAGGCGCAGGCCGACCTGGCCGAGCCGGGCCTGCCAATCTGCGGACGCCTGCGTAGCCAGCGTCTCGAACGCCGCATTGGCATCACGGGGCAGCGTGGCCAGGTCAAGCGCAGGCGCTTCGGGCAGCACGCCATTGGCATCGGCAGCGGCGGTGCCGAGTGGGAACGCGACCACGATGGCATCGCGGGCTCCCGGCGCCAGCGACACGCGGTAGTTGAGCGCGGCGGCGGCAAGACCCTGGTCATCACGAGCCTGCTGCGAGGAAGGCAGTTCGCCGGCAGCGATGTCCGCGGTGATCTCCGATGCGCCTTCCTTCCCGAACGGCGCCACGCCGGACGAAGCCACCGGCGTGAGCGACTGCAGCAGCGTGCGCCCATTGATGCGCAGGGCCTTTCCATCGATGGCCACCTCGCGGATCGGCGACAGTCCGCCGTTCTGCCACGGCGGATTCATCTGCATGGGGCGCGCGACCAGACTGAGCGTGCCGTCGATCCGGGTGCTGCCGGTGTTGTGCAGTCGATGGCGGAGGAAGGTCACCGGCTGGCCATCGCGCTCGATGGCGAACACCTCACTGCGCAGCTCCAGCCCAGGCTGCGGCGACCAGGTGGCCGAAGGCATAGGCTTCCAGCCATCGCGCAGGGCGTGCTGTACGGGCTGCCCGGCGGCGCCGGCGGTTTGGCCGTCGGCATTGCGCCAGATCGGCTGCACCAGCGGCGCGCCCTTGAAGGCTTCCAGATTGCCGTATTCGTCGAAGATGGATTTCTGCCGCCCTGCGTGCACGCCGACGGCGGTCCAGTAGGTCTGCTGCATCTGCAGCGACGCCGGAAACAACGCACGCTGCGCGCCGCTGGCGGCGATCTGGTAGCGCTTCATCGGCGTCATCATCGCTTTCGGGCCGAGCAGGCGCAGGCGCGCGATCTGCGGGGCAGCGCCGTCCACGGCCAGACGGAATGCACGTAGAGGTTGTGCCGTGTCAGCAGCCAGCCAACTCTGCCGATGGCTGGCCGCCTGTGCATCGTGTGCGAGGTCCTGCCAGCGGCCCTGTGCGTCCTGCGCCTGCAAGCGGGCGGCGCCGCGCCCGCCATCGGCCCAGTCGACCGCGAGACCGGCCGTGGACTGGGCGCGAGGCAGCATGATCTCGAGCATATGGGATCCACCTTTTCCGGCTGGAACCGCGACGGTGCCACCGCCTTGCCAGAGCGCCGCCGCCTGCGTTGCATCGACACCGCTGATGCGTGCGCTGAGCGTGCTGTCCAGCGGCTCCATCTCGAAGATCGACACGCCCCAATCGGAGGTGCGCTGTGGGCTGGCCAACCGCAGGTAGCGCGCCTGGCGTGGCGCGAAGTACAGCGTTTCCACGTCGCCCAGCGAATCGGCCATGGTGTACGCGGTCTGCCACTGCGTGCCGTCCAGCGAGGTCTGCAGTGAATATCCCTCTGGATTGGAGACATCCCAGGTAAGCCGTGCGCCCGCCAGCATCGTCGGTGCGCCCAGATCGATCTGGAACCAGTGGCCCGGACTGAAGGCACCGCCGGTGACGGTCTTGGGGTCGCCGTCGATCAGGTGGCTGATCGCCATCGCCGGTACCTGCTGCGAGGAGGCGCTGGCCTGCCATTGGCTGCGTGGTGGCAGCGTCTGTGCCTGCGCGGAGGATGCCAGGACGGCGAGCATCAGAGTGGCGGCAGGTCGCCATGGGACAGGTGGGCGGGAGACCTTGGAGCGTTCGGTGCGCAACGTCATTACGGACAGCCTCGCAGGTTCGGCCGGATTCGGGCGAGCGCTACGCTAGCAAGGGATGTAATCGGTTACATGACGCACTGCAGCGCCGCCGGGCGCTGGCGCTGCCATCGCGGGAGCGCTGACGGATGTGGCTCTGGACGGCTGCCGGCTTGCCCCTATGCTGATTGGCAACGACCACCGATCTGAAATGGATTGATGATGGAGTTCAGTTTCACGCTGATGTACCGAGTGCCTGATACCGGAAAAGATCTCAGTGCATTTGAGCGAGCTCTTGCAGAGGTGGGGTGCGACGATGCGCTGCTGGGCAGTGGTTCGCCGGGTGTGTTGGCGTTGCGATTCCAGCGAGAAGGCACAGCCGCAGACGATGTCGCGCGTGCCGCATGCGTGCAGGTTCAGAGTGCGCTACCGGAAGCCGAATTGATAACCGTGCATGTCGATGTCAGCAATGCTGCCGGCGTCTCCAATTGCGGTGCCTCCAAAGCTGAGCTTGTTTGACGTCCACGGCGCACTTCTCAGAAGCAGCCGAGCATGGCTCGGCTCTACATGGTTTCCGGCAGGTCACACGCACCCGCTTTTACAGCTCCACCGTCTCCCACCAGCGCGTGCCCGCCTGCGGCGCCTGCATGTCCAGCGCCTCGCCCATCATCGGCGTGGCCACCGGCACGTTCTTTGCGGCGGCCAGTGCGGTGATGCGCTCGAAGGGCTGCTGCCATGCGTGCAGCGCCAGATCGAAGGTGCCGTTGTGGATCGGCAGCAGCCACTTGCCGCGCAGGTCCAGGTGCGCCTGCAGGGTCTGCTCGGGCTGCATGTGCACGAACGCCCAACGCGGATCATAGGCACCGGTTTCGATCATGGTCAGGTCGAACGGGCCGTACTTCTCACCGATGACCTTGAAGCCGTCGAAGTAGCCAGTGTCGCCGCTGAAGAAGATGCGGAAGTCATCGTCCTGGATCACCCACGACGCCCACAGGCTGCGATCGCTGTCGCCCAGACCGCGGCCGGAGAAATGCTGGCCCGGGGTGGCGGTCAGGCGCAGGCCGCTGGCTTCGGTGGATTGCCACCAATCCAGCTGTTCCACCTTGCTGGCGTCCACGCCCCAGGCGATCAGCTGGTCGCCCACGCCGAGCGGGGCAATGAAGCGTGCGGTCTTGCCGGCCAGCTGCATTACCGCGGCATGGTCCAGATGGTCGTAGTGGTTGTGCGAGAGGATCACGCCGGCGATCGGCGGCAGGTCGTCGATGCTGATCGGTGGCGCATGGAAGCGGGCCGGGCCCATCCACTGCACCGGCGAGGCGCGCTCGGAGAACACCGGGTCGGTCAGCCAGTACTGGCCACGCAGCTTCAGCAGGATGGTGGAGTGCCCCAGCCGGAACAGGCTGCGGTCCGGCGCGGCGTCCAGGGTGGCGCGGTCCAGCGGCAGCACCGGAATGGGGTGCGCCGGGACGGTACCCTTGGGCTTGTTGAACAGGAACGTCCACCAGATCTCTGCGCCGTCGCGCAGGCCCATCGCAGGACGCGGCAAGGCATTGCGGAACTTGCCGTCGCGGTACTGCGGCGAATCGGGGAAGTCGGGGAGGGACCAGGACTTGCAGAAGGTGTAGGCGGTCACGGCGAGGATTCCAAGCAGGAGGACAAGGAGCAGGCGCTTCATGGGTGACGTCCGCAGGGTACACTGCACAGTGTAGTTTCGTGTTTTCCAAAAGTACACTGCCGGGTGTAAAATGGTGGCGTCCGTTCAGCTATCCGGTTCCTGCCATGACCCGTGCCCCGCAACGCCTGACCGACCGCAAACGCGAAGCCATCGTGCGCGCGGCGGTGGAGGAGTTCCGTGCATCGGGCTACGAGGCGACCAGCATGGACCGCATTGCCGAGGTGGCCGGGGTCTCCAAGCGCACCGTCTACAATCACTTCCCGAGCAAGGAAGCGCTGTTCTCGATGATCCTGGAGGAGCTGTGGGAGCGCAGCGTGGCCAGTGATGCGCTGCCGTACCGCGCCGATCTGCCGTTGCAGGCGCAGCTGATGCAGCTGCTGGGGCAGAAGCTGGAGCTGCTCAGTGATGCCAACTTCATCGACCTGGCACGGGTGGCAATGGCCGAGATCATCCATTCGCCGGAACGGGCGCAGGCCATCGTCTGCCGCATGGGCGAGAAGGAAAGTGGCGAGAGCGCGTGGATCCGCGCGGCGATCGCCGATGGTCGGCTGCGCCAGGTCGATCCGGAGTTCGCCGGCCACCAGCTGCACGGCCTGGTGAAGAGCTTTGCGTTCTGGCCGCAGGTGACGATGGGGCAGGCGCCGTTGAACGAACAGGAGCGCGCACGCGTGGCCGGGTCAGCGGTGGCGATGTTCCTGGGTTACTACGCGGTGTAGGCCGGCCTTACGACCTAGCTGGCCGCGAAGCGGCGGAACTCGTCGGCCGGCAACGCGGCCGAGTACAGATAACCCTGGCCGACATCCACGCCCAGTGCCCGCAGTTGCTGTTCCTGTGCCAGGGTTTCAGTGCCCTCGGCCACCACGATGGCGCCGCAGCGGTGCGCAACTTCTACGATGAAACGCACGATTGACTGCGACTTGGCATCGGACAGGGTGGCAATCAACGCTTGCTCGATCTTGACCTCGGCGATGGCCAGCTGCGAGAGCAGGATCAGGGTCGAGTAGCCGGCACCGAAGTCATCCAGCGACAGCGTCACCTCGGCGGCCAGCAACTGCGCGATGTTGGCGTCGACCACGTCGCGCTCGACGATCTCGGTCCACTCGACGATCTCCAGGCGCAGCATCGTTCCGGGCACGTCATGCAGCTGCAGCAGTTCCTGCAGGCGCAGGCCGAAGCCGGGCAGGCGCAGTGACTCGGCGGAGACATTGACTGCTACGGTCAGTTGCGCGCCATCGCGCCGGCACTGCTGCAGGAAGTGGAGGGCGGACTGCAGCGTGGCCCATTCCAGGTCGGCCAGGCGGCCCTGCCGGCGCAGCAGCGAGATTACCCGCATCGGTGCGATCAGACGGCCTTCGCCATCGCGCATGCGCAGCAACGCTTCGGCGCCGACCAGCTGGCGATCCTGCAGGCGATGCTTGGGCTGGTAGCACAGGGGGGCATCTCCCTGCTGCAGCCAGCGTTCAAGCGCGACTTCAATCAAGGCATCGATCTCGCTGTCGCGCTGGATGGGGTCATCGAAGAACACGACACCGGATTCGATCGCGCTCAGTGCCAGGGTGATCGCGCGGAACGGAAGATGGCCATCGTCTGCATCGGTGGGGGGCTTGAGTTCGACCACTGCGCAGCGGAACAGCGGGCGGAACCCTGGCCAGTCACGGCCGACCCGATCGGCCAGGTTGCTGGCCAACTCGGTGATCTGTGGCTGCGTACGCAGTTCGGACAGCGACAGGTCACGCACCAGAATTGCCAGCGCCGCATCACCGAACTGGTAGATCTCCAGCTGCCCGGCCGGCAGCGACGGCAGCAGCCGATGCACCTCATCGGTGCTGTCGCGCTGCCACAGACCGTTGTCCTGCAACGGACCATAGCGCAGGCGCAGGTCGCGCAGGTTGCCCATCTCGGCCACGACCAGGCAGGCCTTGCCGCTGCCGTCGTTGTCGCGCCAGTAATGCTGCAGGCGTTCGCCGAGCGCGCGCATGTTGGGCAGGCCACTGATCGGGTCGATTCGCAGCCAGGCCTGCTCGCGCTGGCGCTGGGCGTCGATCTGCGCGTCGTTGTAGACCAGTGCGAACACCGCGCCCAGCATCAGCAGGGAGACCGGCAGCGCCAGCAGGCGCTGGATCGCCAGTTCAGCCACCGGCAGCTGATCGGCGCCGATGATCGCCACGCCCAGTGCCAGGCCCAGCGCAGTCACGCCGATGCGCACACCCCAGGCCTGCAGGATCATGCGCAGTGAGAGTTCGTTGAGCATGCGCGGGTGCAGGCGCCTGCGCAGCCAGATGCCGGCCAGCATCTGCAGCAGGGATTCCAGGCCGGCAGGCAGGAAGAACTGGGCGCCGGCGAACTGGTAGCGGGCCAGCAGGCTGGCGGCCAGGCAGGTCAGGCCGCCACGCCAACCGCCCAGCAGGCCACTGACCAGCAGGATGTCGAAGCCGAGGTGCAGCTTGACCACGCCCTGGCTATAGCGGGCCACGAACCAGGAATTGAACAGGTAGATCAGGCCCAGTGCCACGCCCACATACAGGCGACGGCCTTCAATGGCATGGCCGGCGCGACGGGTGGCGATCAGCAGCACGCCGATCATGCCGATCACCGCCGTGGCCTGCAGCAGGTACAGCGGCAGGCTGGGCAGGGCGCTGTCCAGGACCTGGGCCGAGACCCTTGAAAGCGCATCCATAGCAGGTTCCCGCCTGTGACCGACGGCCAGTGACGAGCAGGGTAGTCGCAGCCGCGCGCGGGTTCAATTGCACCGGCCGCCTTGGGGAAGTAGGTGATCGGCCATGAAATCGACAAAGGCGCGCACCCGCGGTTGCTGATGGCGATGGCTTGGCCAGAGTGCCCAGAAGGTGCTTTGTTCGGTGTTCCAGGCGTCCAGAACACTGACGAGCGCGCCGCGGTCGAGCGCATCCCGAACGGCGAAGTCCGGCAGGCACGCAATGCCGTGGCCATCAAGGCTCATGTGCAGGATGGTCTCAAGATGATTGGCGGTCATCGCGGGCGTCAGCCGCAGGTCATGGCCACCCATGTCTGCCTGCAGCGGCCATCGCTCGATCAGGCCGGTGCCGGGAAAACGATGGAGAAGGCATGCGTGTCCACCCAGCTCGTCCGGGTGCTGTGGCGTGCCGCGGTTCGAGAAGTACGCAGGGGCACCGACGCACAGCAGCCGGGTGCTGCCGAGGTTGCGGGCGTGCAGTCTGGAGTCGGCGGGACTGCCGGTGCGAACGACGGCGTCGAAGCCCTCTTCGATGACATCGACAAGACGGTCGCTGAAGTGCAGGTCGAGTTCGACGGCGGGAAAGCGGCGTGCAAACGCCGAAAGCACGGGCAGCATCAGTCCACTTACCAGCGGAAGGCTGACTTTCAGACGACCGCTGGGCGCGGCATGGGCGTCGGTCAGCTCGCGCTCCGCTGCGGCGACCTCGGTCATGATGCGACGGCAGCGTTCAAGGAACTGCTCGCCTTCGGCAGTCAGGCTGACGCTGCGGGTATTGCGGTTCAGGAGGCGGGCGCCCAGGCGCTCCTCCAGCCGGGCGATGGTCTTGCTTGCCGCCGAAGGGGTGATGCCACGCTGTCGCGCTGCGGCCGCGAAGCTGCGTGCCTCGGCGACCAGAACGAAGAGGCTGAGACCGGCAAAGCTGTCCATGGGTGACCATTGATGACATTTGATTCATTAAAGCATGGACATATGGGTGGATTCTTCTGCAATAGCGTCGTCGATAGCATCAATGCCGTGGCGCTTGGCCACGCTGGAGCTTCTTCGACATGTCTGTTGCTTCTGCTGGGACGGCCGGATCATCACGCCTTGGAGTGGTGTTTGCAGGCTGTCTGACGGCCCTTACCATTCCACTGAGCATCGCCAGCCCCGCGGTGGGCATTCCCGCCATCCGGGCCGCGCTGGGCGGGTCTCCCGCAGAATTGTCCTGGGTGATCCACGCCTACCTGCTGACCTACGGCAGTACGACGCTGGTGGCCGGCGGATTGGCCGATCTGTATGGCAGGCGCAGGATCTGGATCCTGGGTGGCCTGCTGTTCGCGATCGTTACCGGCCTGATTCCCCTGATGCCCGATGTGGCGTGGATCAATGCCATGAGGCTGCTGCAGGGAATGGCCGCGGCGGCGGCGTTTGCCGGTGCGATGGCGTCGCTGGCGCAGGTGTTCGACGGCCAGGCGCGGGCCAGGGTGTTCAGCCTGATCGGCACCACCTTTGGTGCAGGAGCCGCAGGCGGTCCGCTGCTGGCAGGCGGGTTGATCGATGCGCTGGGCTGGGAATGGGTGTTCTTCCTGCCTGCGTTGCTGGCCGCCCTGACCGTACCGTTGGTCGCCCTGTCATCCGTCGAATCGAAGAGCGCCGGTTCGCCTCGCCTGGACTGGCTTGGCGCCGTCACCTTCATGCTGGCGCTGGGGTCACTCACCTACGCCATGATCGTGCTGCCGGAACGCGGCCTGCTGCATCCGCAGACGCTGGTACTGCTGGCGCTCCCGGTGGTGTTGCTGGGCGTGTTCATTGCCGTGGAGCGCTCCCATCGAACACCCCTGCTGGATCTAGGCCTGTTCCGCAACCGGCGCTTTGTTGGCGTGCAGATTCTCGCCGCTGCGCCTGCGTTCTCGTACGTCGTCCTTCTGGTGGTGCTGCCGGCGGGGTTCATCGGTGTTGAAGGGCTGCGGCCCACCGAGGCTGGACTGGCCATGGCAGCACTGTCTGCGCCATTGCTGGTTGTTCCCCTGGTTGCGGGTCACCTGCTGCGCTGGATTCCGGCGCGGACGCTGTGTTGTGCGGGCCTGTTGATCGGCGCGCTTGGGCTGGCATGGCTGGCGCAGGTGTTCCAGCTACCTTCTGTGCGCTGGATGCCGATGCTGGTCATCGGGATCGGCATCGGTCTGCCTTGGGGGATCATGGATGGACTGGCGGTCAGTGTGGTCGGCAAAGAGCAGGCGGGCATGGCCGCTGGCATTTTCAATGCGATGCGACTGGCAGGTGATTCCATTGCCCTCGCGCTTGTCGGCATCATGCTTTCTGCCCGGATTGGCGGGAGCGTACCGCTGGAAGCCGGCGTCGTGGCCCGTGCCGCTGTGCACCGGCTGTCCATGGGCGACCTTGGCGGAGCGGTGGAGGCGTTGCCCGGCGTTTCGAGAACGGCGCTGGCCCAGGCATACATGGAGGCCGTCCGTGGCCAACTGTTTGTTCTGGCGATGGCGACCGTGCTGACCGCCATCGTGCTTGGGTACCTGTTGCACGAAGAGGGTGAGCCTGGCCTGTGCACCCCCGGTCAGTAGCGCGGGTCGGCGATGGCCGGCAGCACCAGTTCGCGCACGAAGCCGGACGGTGACAACTGCAGCAGCGCGCGCACCATCGTAACGACGTCGTGCACCGGCACCAGCTCGCCGTCGCCGCGCGCTGCGGCCTCGGCCACCGGCACCGTCAGTGCATCGTCGGTGTTGAGGTAGCCCAGCTGCAGGCTGGTCACCGCCAGGCGGCGATCGCGGAAGCCCTCGCGCAGTGCATCGGCGATGCCGTTGAGCGCGAACTTGGATGCGCCGAACGCCACTTCCGGGCGGCCGCTGCGTGGCAGTGCCGAGGTCGAGCCGGTCAGCACCAGCTGCGGGCGTGGCGCGCCGAGCACTCGCGGCAGCAGGCGCTGCAGCAGCACCAGGGTGGCGGTGATGTTGACGTCGATCAGTTGGGTGAGTGCGGCATCGCTTTCGTTGAGGAAGGCGTACTCGTCGCTGAAGGCGGTCTCTTCCCAGATGCCCAGGTTGTGGATCAGCACATCCAGATCGGCAGGTGCCTGTGCTGCGATGTGGTCGGCAGCCACGGTCGGCTGGGACAGATCGGCTTCGATCCAGTGCAGGGTGACGCCTTCGGGGCATGCAATGTCGCCCGGGCGGCTGCGCGAGACACCAATCACAGTGTCACCCTGGCCGCACAGGCCTTCCACGAATGCGCGCCCCAGGCCTCTGCTGGCGCCGATGATCATCAGCTTCATGTTGCTTCCTTGTTGTGCAGCGGCGGCCTCACGCGGCCGCCAGAATGATGTCCCAGTCACCGAACGCGCGCAGACCACTGCGCTCAGCGGTGATGATCGAGGCCGTGTTGTCGAGCTGGCAGCGGTACTGTGGCTGCAACCCGGCGGCGTGGGCGGATACGGCCATGGCCTGCACGAGCAGGCGTGCATGACCACGGCCACGGGCTCCGGGCAGTGTCAGCACGCCCATGTCGGCGAGTGCCGGACCCAGGCTCCACGGATACAGGCTGCCGGCCGCGACCACCTGTTCGCCGTCGAAGGCGCCGAACACCTGCCAGTGGTCCAGCTCGACCCAGGCAGCATCGAGGTCCTCCTCGCTCGCGCTGGCCTGGAACACATCGAACGCGGCAGCGTCGGTCGGATCGAGACGGCGGATATGTGGCGGCGCAGGCCGCTCGGCCAGGGCCGCAAGTTCGGCGGCAGGAAAGTAGAAGACGCGATCCGCGCCGTGCGTGCGCTGGCCGAGCTGCTGCAAGCGCTGTTGCAGCTGCGGGAGCGTCCAGTGCGATTGCGCGTGCAGTTGCAGGCGAGCGGCCAGGGCGGGGCGCAGCAGTGCGCGCGCGGGGCCCACGACCGGCTGCAGCAGCATGCCGTCCTCGCCCTCATCGAAATCATCGCTGCACGCCAACTGCAGTTGTGAATCGTCCGGCAGCGTGCGCTGCCCGGCGAACATGCCGCGCCAGGTCGCATCGATCAACGGGGCAAACGCATCATCCATGACAACGGTCTCGCTCAGGGCCGGGGCAGGTCCACCTGCAGGCCGGCCGCCTTCCATTCGGGGTAACCGGCAGCGAGCCGCTGCGCGGTCAGTCCGGCCTCGCGCAGCATCGCCACCGCATCGTTGGACAGCACGCAGTAGGGACCGCGGCAGTACGCGACAATGTGGACGGCACGCGGCAGTTCGTCCATCCGTGCACGCAGTTCCGTAACGGGAATGTTCAGCGCGCCAGGCAGGTGGCCCAGATCGAATTCCTCACGCGGCCGCACATCCAGCAGCACCACGCTGCCGCGCTGTTCCAGCAACTGCTCGACAGTCAGACCTTCCAGAGCATCCCGGCGCTGCAGGCTGTCGTGGATCACGCCGTGCATCTCGCTGCGCTGGTGGTCGGCATAGTCGCGCAGCGCGGCCAGCAGGTTGCCCAGTGGGCCATCACCACTGCGATAGAGGATGCGCTTGCCATCGCGACGGGTCTGCACCAGGCCGGCACGGCGCAGCTGCTGCAGATGCTGGGAGGTATTGGCCACCGATAGTCCGGTCAGTTCGGCCAGGCGCTCCACTGCGCGCTCGCCCTGGGCGATGTGCTCCAGCAGGGCCAGGCGATGGGCGTGGCCGAGCGTGCGGGCGATCTCGGCCAGGGCCTCCAGCGGTGAGGGTGGCGGCTCGGTTGCGGTGTTCATGGCCGGCACGCTAGCATCGCTCTATCATTCAAGCAAATAATTGAAGGTATGCGATATGGCTGGCCTGGGGACATTCGTGATGGATGTGGTGGTAATCGGCGTGGGCGCAACCGCGGTGATGGATCTGTGGGCCCTGCTGCAGCGACGGTTGCTTGGCATTCCCTCGCTGGATTTCGCGATGGTGGGCCGCTGGCTGGGGCATCTGCCGCGCGGGCGCTTCCGCCACGACGGTATCGGCCGCTCGGCAGCGGTCAGTGGCGAGCGCGCGCTGGGTTGGACCGCGCATTACGTGACCGGGGTGATCTTCGCCGCCTTGTTGCTTGCCGTGGTGGGGAACAATTGGCTGCAGGCGCCGACACTGTGGCCGGCGCTGGCCTTCGGCATCCTCAGCGTCGCCGCACCGTTCCTCATCCTGCAGCCGGGCATGGGCGCGGGCATTGCCGCTTCAAAGACCCCGGCGCCGGGCAAGGCGCGCCTGCGCAGCCTGGTGACGCACAGCGTGTTCGGTCTAGGCATGTACCTTTCCGCGTTGTTGTTGGCTGCGGTCCATGCAGGATGAGCGAGAATCCATGGGGTCACCGGCAACAGGAACACCTCGGCATGGAAGCGCCCAACCCCACCACTGATGGCATGCCGCTGCCGTGGGCGTGGCAGGACGCATTGGCCGATGCGCGCATCCAGCGGCAATCGATCGGTGTGTCGCGTGCGGATGTTGCCCGCGTGCATCGGCCGGGGCAGGCCGATGCCTTCCTGAAGTCGGAAGTGATCGACGCCTTCAGTGAGCTGGGCGATGAGATCGCGCGCCTGCGTTGGCTGCAGGCACAGGGACAACCGGCGCCAACGGTGATTGCCACTGCCGAAGAGGCGGGCCGGCGCTGGTTGCTGATGAGCGCGCTGCCTGGCCGCGACCTGGCCTCGTCGCCGGAACTCACGCCGCAGCAGCTGGTGGATCTGCTGGCCGACGCGCTGCGCGGGCTGCATGGGTTGCCGGTGACAGCCTGCCCGTTCGACCAGCGACTGGTCTCGCGCCTGCAGGCCGCGCAGGCCCGCGTCGAAGGTGGCCTGGTGGATGCCGATGATTTCGACGATGAGCGCCTGGGGCAGAGTCCGCAGCAGGTCTTCGCCGAACTGTGCAGCACCCGGCCCGACCATGAAGACCTGGTAGTCAGCCACGGAGACGCCTGCCTGCCGAACCTGATGGCGGTCGAGGGCCGCTTCAGTGGCTTCATCGACTGTGGCAGGCTGGGTGTGGCCGACCGCTACCAGGACCTGGCGCTGGCCGCGCGCAGCCTTGTCTACAATTTCGACAACACGCGTTGGGTGGCGCCGCTGTTCAAGCGCTACGGCATGGTTGCCGACGAACGACGGTTGGCGTTCTACCGGTTGCTCGACGAGTTCTTCTGAGGCAGAAGCCGCGCGCTGACCTGCAACAGGCCGTTGCCGGCGGCTGCCGCGCCACTGAACTGCAGCGCCACGGGTTCCGGCAGTACGTCGAAGAGGCGTACGCCGCCGCCCAGCAGGATGGGCAGCCAGGTCAGCACCAGATCGTCCAGCAGCTGTGCCTGCACCGCCTGGCGGATGATGGCGCCGCCATCGACATAGACGTCCCTGCCGGCGGCGAGGGTACGTGCGCGCTCGACCAGTACCTCGATGCTGCCCTCGGCAACCTGCACGCCATCGGGCGCATCCTGGAGGGGGCGGTGGCTGGCTACCAGCACGGGCAGGCCGGCATACGGCCACTCCGGCATGGCGGCGACCACCTCGTAGGTGGTGCGGCCCATCAGCAGGCAGCCGATGCCAGCAATGAAGCCTGGGTAGTCGAGGTAGTCCGGCGACGCGGGCAGGTCGCCTGCACGGGCATGGTCTGCGCTCAGCCAGTCCAGCTCGTTGCCGGGGCCGGCGATGTAGCCATCCAGCGAGCTGCCCATGTAGGCACGGATACGTGATGAAGTGTGGGGCATGATCAGGTTATATATAAACGAATGTTCGTTTATATTAATTCCATGGCGCGTACCAAATCCATTCCTGATGAACGTGTGGTCGAGCTGGCCGTGGAACTGCTGGTGCAGGCCGGACCACAGGGCTTCACTCTTGCCGCACTCGGGGCGCGGGCGGGGCTGTCGGCGGCGACGTTGGTGCAGCGCTTCGGCAGTCGTGCCGCCGTGCTGGAGCGTGCGATCATCCGCTCCAGCGAGCGCATGGCAATCTCGGTGCCGACAGCGGGTGCCGCGACGGTGGATGCGTTGGTGGGCTGGCTGGGGGCGCAGACCCGCGGCATGGAGACACGGCAGCGACTGGCCGGGCACATGACACTGCTGATGGAAGACCTGCGGGCAGCGGGTGGGCGTCGGGCGACCCTGGCCAATGCGCATGTCATGGAGATGCGCCACGGCATCGCCAGCCAGCTGCGGACGATGGGATTTGCCGACGCAGAGGCCGCCGCCACGCTGCTGGAGGCGCACTGGCATGGCCTGGTGATCCAGTGGGGGCTGGCGGGCAAGGGCAGCCTGCGCAGCTGGGTCGAAGCTGGCCTGCGCCAGGCGATTACGTTGTTGCCACGGGACTAAGCGGACGAACGCGTAGCGCGCAGCTGCGCGCGCGCGTGACTGGCAATGGCCGCACAGATCAGGCCACCGATCACGCTCAGGTGCTCCAACGCGAAGAACAGGGCCAGTTGCTGTTCGGCACCGTGCTTGCTCCAGAAAGTGTGCACGATCACGATGGTCAGCAGCATGAACACGCCCAGCGCGCCGCTGCCCAGCCAGAGCAGGCGATCAAGCAGCAGGCACAGTGCGCCGCCCAGCAGCACCACGGCGCTGGCGATGTTGAACAGCACAGGCGGTTGCAATCCGGCCGCCTGCATTTCGGCCACGCTGTTGTCCCACGCCAGCAGCTTGGCCAGGCCCGAGGACAGGAACACCACGGCCAGCAGCAGTCGGGCGAGGAACCACAGCACGCGGCTGTCGAGCAGGGTAGTGATCATCCGTGGCATGCAGCTACTCCGGGTTGAGCTTGGGACGGGCCGCGCAGCATCGGGCCTCAACCGCAGTTGAGGTCAAGGCTGGCTGAACGGAGCCCGATGGTGGCCAGGTCGACATCTTTAAAGTGGACGAACGTTCGTTCACTATTTGTGGCATGAACCGAATCGACCGCAATGAGCAGCGCGTGACCCTGATCCTGCAGGCGGCCCTGCGGTGCTTCCTCGCCAAGGGGTTCCACCAGACCAGCATGCGTGACATCGCGCTGGCGGCTGGCGTCAGCCTGGGCAATCTCTACAACCACTTCCCGGGCAAGGAGGCGATCATCCTTGCGGTAGCGGTGGCCGAAAGCGAGGAGCTGGCCCCGATGCTGCAGCGCCTGGCGGGCGCCGACGGCGACCGGGTACAGGTGATGGCCTTCCTGCAGGACTTCCACGCGCTGTGCAGGCAGCCGGAATGGGCAACGCTTGCGGTGGATGTGCTGGCCGAGAGTGCACGCAACCCTGCCGTGGCCGAGGCCTTCGCGGCCAACCGCAGGCAACTGCAGCACGTTCTGGCCGATGCCCTGCAGCACGTTGCACAGCGCGAGCGGCGGCGCCCCGCGCTGGCCCCAACACTGCAGGCACAGGTGTTGCTGGATGCCATCGAAAGCGATGCGCTGCGCCGGGGCCTTGGTGGAGTGGGCGATCCAGATGGCGCGCCGTTGGACCTTGGCCTGCTGGCGCTGCTGCTGGGGGCGCGTGCATGAGCGTCGTGGACCGGCGGTTGCACGGCCTGGATCTGGCCCGCTACCTGGCACTGGCCGGCATGGTGCTGGTGAATTTCCGCCTGGCGATGGCCGTGCCTGCAGAAGGCACAGGATGGTTGGCAGGCTTCTTCCACCTTCTGGAAGGCAAGGCTTCGGCGACGTTCGTTACGCTGGCCGGGTTGGGCCTGGTGCTGGCCACGCAGCGGCAAGGGTGGTGGCCGGCCAGTGTGCAGACCTGGCGCCGCGCGGCGTTCCTGCTGGTGCTGGGCCTGCTCAACCTGACCCTGTTCCCGGCCGATATCCTGCACTACTACGCGGTGTATTTCGCGCTGGCGGTGCTGTGGCTGCGTGCCTCGCCACGCGTGCTGCTGGCCAGCATCGCCGCCATTGCCGCCTGTTCGTTCTGGGCGCTGCTGCACTGGAACTACAGCGAAGGCTGGAACTGGCAGACGCTGGAATACGCCGGTCTGTGGCAATGGCCGGGCGCGGCCCGCAACCTGCTGTTCAATGGCTTCCATCCGCTGCTGCCGTGGCTGTGCTTCTTCCTGCTGGGCATGCTGCTGGCACGCCTTCCGTTGTCGCAGCCGCGGGTGCAGCATGCATTGCTGGTGCTGGGGCTGTTGCTGATCGGGGCCGGCCATGGCGCGCAGCAGCTGGCGCAGGGCACACCCTGGCAGCCATGGCTGGGGACGCAGCCGATGCCGCCGGGACCGGCTTATCTGCTTACGGGCTCGGGCGCAGCCTGCAGTGTCATCGCCGCCTGCCTGTGGCTGACGCGTGTACGCCCAGGTGACTGGCTCGAGCCGTTCACCGCGGCCGGACGCATGACACTGACCCTGTACGTCGGCCATATCCTGCTGGGCATGGGCACGCTGGAAAGCCTGGGCCTGCTCGATGGCAGTGCCTCGCTTGCGTCGGTGCTGCTGTGGGCGCTGCTGTTCCTGATGCTGGCGACCGGCGCGGCGTGGCTGTGGTCATGGCAGTTTGCACGCGGCCCGCTGGAAGCGGTGATGCGACGCATCGCCGGCTAGTGCTTTGGACGTGCCGAGGCGATGTTGTGACGGACATGTCTGTGTCGTGGCAAACGCATCTGCGATAGTAGTGGCAGGTAACACTTTCCGTTTGCATCCATGTCATTCGCTTCGGCGCAGCATCTCGGCGAAGTCCTGCAACAATCCTATGGCATCACCGCCACCGCCGTGGTGCCGCGCCCGGTGGGTGCCGACGCCAATGCCAGCGTGTATCGCGTCGACGCGCGGCACGGGCAATGGTGGTTGAAATGCCGTACCTACCAGGTCGACCCAGCGGTGTGGGACAGTCTGCATTGGATGCGCGGCACGTTGGGTATCGATGAGATCGTCGCACCGTGGCCGGCACTGACCGGTGGTGCGTCGGTACAGCGCTGGGGATTGCAGTTCACCCTGTTTCCTTACGTGGAAGGCCAGTCCGGGTTCGAGGCGGCGTTGAGCCGCACGCAGTGGCAGCGGCTGGGTGAGGTGCTGCGGCGCCTGCACGGCGCGCGGCTGCCACCGGAACTGCAGCAGGCGTTGCCGATCGTGCGGCTTGAAACGGCGGCGCTGGAGACCGTTGGGCAATGGCTGGCCGGCGAGGGCCTGGCGGCCGCGAAGGACGGGCTGGGCCGCGCATTCGTTTCGGTATGGGACCAGCAGCACGCGCGCATCACAGCGCTGCATGCACAGGCACGGGAACTGCACGCTGCATTGCAGGATGCCCCGATGGACCTGCACCTGTGCCACACCGACCTGCACGCTGGCAACCTGCTGATGGGCAATGACGGGGGCCTGCACCTGATCGACTGGGATGGCTTGTCGCTGGCGCCGCGCGAGCGTGACCTGATGTTCATCGGTGGTGCCGTGGGCGGACGTTGGGGCCGCGAGAATCCGCTCGATTTCGCAGCAGGCTATGGCAGCGACCTTGGGGATCCGCGCTGGATCGCCTGGTACCGGCATTGGCGCATCCTGCAGGACCTGATCGAGTTCCAGCAGGTGCTGCTGGGCAGCGATGGGGAGGAGCGTTCGCCGCAGTTGCGCCGGCAGTCACTGCACTACCTGGGCGAGCAGTTCGCACCGGGCAATGTGTTCGATGCGGCGGAGCGGGTGTATCGGGCGTTGTAGATCCACGCCATGCGTGGATGGCATCTTCTACGATGAAGCCTCGCGCTGCGCGATGCGTCGAGCATGGCTCGACTCTACAGGGTTCCCCGGTGTCTGTGCAGGGCGCGGATCTACTCGGCGGGCTTGGCCGCTGCCGAGGCCGCCGCGCTCGCGGCGCGGCGCGACAACACGGCCTCGCGGTGGGCGATGTAGGCGTTGGCGGCGAGGATGATGCCGGCACCGATGATCGTCCAGCGATCCACGCTTTCGTTGAACAGCAGCCAGCCGAACAGCGTTACCAGCGGCAACTGCAGGAAGCTGATCGGCGTCAGCGCCGAAACTTCGCCCAGGCGCAGCGCACGTGTCCACAGCAGTTGGCCGATGGTGCCGAGCACGCCGGTGGCCAGCAGCCACAGCCATGCGGTGCCGGTGGGCCAGACCCATACGAACACTGCCGGCACCAACGACAATGGCACCCAGAACACGTAGGTGTAGAGCACGACGGTATCGGCACTGTCGATGCGGGTGAGCTGCTTGATCTGGATCGCCACCAGCGAACTCAGCACGGCCGCACCCACGGCCACCAGGCTGCCGGCGGTGAAACCGGCGGTGCCGGGACGCACGATCACCAGCACGCCGATGAAGCCGACCACCACCGCCGCCCAGCGGCGCACGCGCACGGTCTCGCCCAGCCACAGCACGGCGGCAATGGTGACGAACAGGGGCGTGGAGTAGGAGAGCGACACCGCCTGCGCCAACGGCAGGTGGCCCAGGGCCCAGAACGCGCACAGCATCGATCCCAGGCCGATCGCACTACGTACGAAATAGCGTGGCAGCTGTTGGGTCTTCAGCGGCGCGTGACCTGGCCGCAGCAGCATCGGCAGCAACGCCAGCAGGCCGAAGGCGTTGCGGAAGAACGCCACTTCCTGGGTTGGCACGTAGCGCGTGGCATAGCGGATCGCCACCGCCATCAGGCCGAATGCCATCGTGCTGCCGAGCATCAGCAGCGCCGCCCGCATCGGGGTGGCGCTGGGGGAGAGGGCGGGGGTGTTCACCACTGTGCGCCGAGCAGGCGGGGCTCCGGTTCGATCGGCACGCCGAACTTCTCCAGCACGGAAGCAGAGATGCGTCGCGCCAGCGCCAGCAGTTCAGCGCCGGTGGCGTTGCCGTGGTTGACCAGTACCAGTGCATGGCTGGGGGCCACGCCGGCATCGCCGTCGCGGAAACCCTTCCAGCCGCAGGACTCGATCATCCAGGCCGCGGAGACCTTGCGCTTGTCGTCCTGCTCGGCCGGGAACACGGGCAGGTCGGGGAAGTGCTGCAGCAGCACGTCGACCTGTTCCAGCGGCAGCACCGGGTTCTTGAAGAAGCTGCCGGCGTTGCCGAGCACATCCGGATCAGGCAACTTGCGGCGGCGGATCGCGATCACGGCATTGGCCACGTCGACCGCACTGGGCAGCTCCACACCCTGTGCCTGCAGTTCGTCGCGGATGCCGGCGTAGTCCATGCGCAGGTCATGCAGCAGTGGCAGCTTCAGTTCGATGGCGGTGATCAGATAGCGGTCCATCTGCTGCTTGAACACGCTGTCGCGGTAGGCAAAACCACACTGTTCGTTGTCCAGCCGCACCCAGGCCTGTTCGTGGCAGTCCCAGGCTTCGACGGCCTGGATGAACTCGCCGACCTGCGCGCCGTAGGCGCCGATGTTCTGGATCGGCGCGGCACCGGCCGTGCCGGGAATCAGGGCCAGGTTTTCCAGGCCGGACAGGCCTTCCTGCAGCGACCACATCACCAGGCCGTGCCACGGCACACCGGCACCGGCGCGGATCACCGCGTGGTCGGCGCGATGCTCGAGGAAGCTGATGTCACGGTTGCCGAACACCAGCACGGTGCCGGGCAGGTCTTCGGCGATCAGCACGTTGCTGCCGGCGCCCAGCACCAGCAGCGGGCCGCTGGCCACCTCGGGCAGTGCCAATACCTCCGGCAGCAGCGCGGGATCGTGCAGTTCCAGCAGCTGAGCGGCGCTGGCCTGCACATGGAAAGTGTTCAGGGCCTGCAGCGGCGCATTGCGGGTGAGCGTCCAGCGCAGCGGGGCATTGCCGTCGACGGTATCCATGGGCGCGCTCACAGCGGCGCCACCGCGCCGCGGCTGGGCGCTTCGCGACGGCGACGGATCGCCTCCACGCATTCGGAGACCAGCGCCGGGCCGCGGAAGATCAGGCCGCTGTAGCACTGCACCAGCGCCGCGCCTGCGGCCATCTTGGCTACGGCGTCGGCACCGGACAGGATGCCGCCGACGCCGATCAGCGGCACCGACTCGGGCAGGCGCGAACGCAGGCGACGCAGTACCAGGGTGGACTGCTCCAGCACCGGCGCACCGGACAGGCCACCGGCCTCGTTGGCCAGCGGGTCGCCGGCTACCTTGCTGTGGTCGATGGTGGTGTTGGTGGCGATCACGCCGTCCACCTGCAGTTCGCCCAGTACGCGGGCAGCGGCATCGATGTCGCGCTCGCTCAGGTCGGGTGCCACCTTGACCAGCATCGGCACGCGGCGACCGTGGCGGGCAGCGAGATCTTCCTGGCGGTCGCGCAGCTGGCTGACCAGCTGGCGCAGCGCGGTTTCTTCCTGCAGTTCACGCAGGCCGGCGGTGTTGGGCGAGGAAATGTTGACAGTGATGTAGTCGGCCAGCGGGTACACCTTGTCCAGGCAGGCGATGTAATCGTCCACGGCCTGTTCGTTCGGGGTGTCCTTGTTCTTGCCGATGTTGATGCCGAGCAGGCCGCGGCGGTTGCGCGCGCGCTCGACGTTGCGCACCAGCGCGTCCACGCCCGCATTGTTGAAGCCCATGCGGTTGATGATCGCGTTGTGTTCCGGCAGGCGGAACAGGCGCGGCTGCGGATTGCCGGCCTGTGGGCGCGGGGTGATGGTGCCGATTTCGACGAAGCCGAAACCCAGCGCGAACAGCGCATCGATGTGCTCGCCATTCTTGTCCAGGCCGGCGGCCAGGCCGACCGGATTGGGGAAGGTCAGCCCGAACACCGTGCTGGGCATCGGCGCGATGCGTGCGGCCAGCAGCGGCGTGGTGCCGGTGCGATAGGCCAGGTCCAGTGCGGACAGGCCGAGGCCGTGGGCGCGCTCGGCGTCGAGCGAGAACAGGAAGGGGCGGGCAAGCGAATACATGCGTCGGTTCAGTCCAGCGTGCCGAGGAAGGCTCGGGTTCGATATTCAAAAGCAACCTGGCCGTCGACCGCGTGGGTGGCGAACAGGTCCTGCAGAGCGTCGATCATCGGCGCGTGGCGCGGATGACCGGCTTGCGGGGCATAGGAGGAGGACAGCAGGCGCCCGCGCAGGGCATCGAAGTCCAGATGCTGTACGTTCGGCAGCTCTACCAAGCCGCGCAGGCCGGGGCCGAACCAGGCCTGCATGGTGGCATCGTCCTGGTAGCGCTCGGCCACGGCGGAGTAGTCGGTGCCGTAATCCAGCAGCAGCTGTTCGTAGCCGACCAGGAACGGACTGGCATCGAGCAGGCGCGAATTCCAGTAGATCAGTGCCAGGCCACCCGGGCGCAGGATGCGCTGCCACTCGGCGCGCACCGCCACGGTGTCGAACCAGTGGAAGGCCTGCGCGGCACTGACCAGATCGATGCTGGCGTC
Organism: Stenotrophomonas sp. WED208; assembly: GCF_040984485.1. Taxonomy (NCBI): domain Bacteria; kingdom Pseudomonadati; phylum Pseudomonadota; class Gammaproteobacteria; order Lysobacterales; family Lysobacteraceae; genus Stenotrophomonas; species Stenotrophomonas sp. WED208. The sequence continues at coordinate 2,655,905 of NZ_JAZARB010000001.1, read as the reverse complement.
GTCCAGGCCGGTGGCCTCGGCGCGGCCGTCCACCGCACGGAACTGCGGGTACTGCGGTGCCAGCCATTCCTCGGCCGCGCCCCGCATGGCGGCGTTGGGTTCAACCGCGACTACCGGATGGCCGCTGGCCAGGAACAGGCGACTGGAAATACCGGTCCCGGCGCCGATGTCGGCGACCAGCGCCTCGCGGCTGACGCCCATCGGGCCGTGCAGCCATTCCAGCAGCGCGGGTGGGTAATCGGGCCGGTAGCGGACGTAATCGGCGACGCGGCTGCTGAAGCGTTCAGTGCTGTCGGAGGCGGTCATGGCAGTCAGTTCGACATCGCAGCGAGCCAGGCCAGGCCGCCGAAGAACAGGATGAAGACCAGGATGGCGGCGATCACGGCGCCGACCATCACCCAGCCCAGTACCAGACCGGTGACGGCCAGGCCATCGCCTTCCAGTTCATGCGGGCGGCGGCGGATCTCGGCGCGGGCCATGTGGCCGGTGATGATGGCCACGATGCTGGCCACGAAGGGCAGGACGGTCCAGCTGGCGATGCCCATGACCAGGCTGACCACGGCCAGGGCGCTTGTCTGTCGGGGTGCCACGCTCATCGGGGTCCTCCTTGGCAGTGTGCACATGATAGTGCCTCTGCCCGGGCAATCCCATGCCCGGCGGATACGATGGCAGGCGTCGACCTTGGTCGACGAACGGCATTTCAGCCGGGTAGGCGTCGACCTTGGTCGACGAAAGGCATTTCAGCAACGGTAGGCGTCGACCTTGGTCGACGAAAGGCATGCCAACCAAGGTTGGCAGCTACCGGAGTGCCGGTGTCAGCCCATCAACACCTGGCCGCCATCCACGTTGAGCACATGGCCGGTGATCCAGCGCGCCAGCGGCGAGCACAGGAACAGGGCGGCATCGGCAATCTCGCGCGGGTGGCCGAAGCGGCCGAACGGAATCTTCGCCAGCGTGCCGTGGTACAGCGCCGGGTCTTCGGTGCGGCGACGGTCCCAGAGGCCATCATCGAACTCGATCGAGCCCGGTGCGATTGCGTTGACGCGGATCCGGTCCTTGGCCAACGCGAGGGCCTGCGAGGTGGTGTAGTGCGAAAGCGCGGCCTTGGCGGCGGCGTAGGGTGCGCCACCGGGGCGCGGCTGCTGCGCGGCGATCGAAGAGAGATTGAGAATGCAGGCGTCACTGGACGCGCGCAGCCAGGGCAGGGCCAGGCGCGATGCACGCACGGCCGCCATCAAGTCGACCTGCAGGCTGGCGGCCCAGCCGTCCTCGTCATCGGCCATGCCGTAGCCGGTGGCGTTGTTGACCAGCACATCGATGCCGCCGAGCGCGTCGGCGGCGGCCTGCAGCCACGCCTGGATCTGGCCGGGATCGGCCAGATCGGCGGAAAACGTGTGCAGTTCGAAGCCCTGCGCCCGTGCATCGGCGCGCAGGCCATCCAGGCCCACCTGGCCGCGCGCGCAGACCGAGACCTGCGCACCGGCGCCGGCAAACGCCAGTGCCATTTCACGGCCAATACCCTTGCTGCCGCCGGCGATCAACACGCGGCGGCCGGCGAAATCGAGGGTCGGAGCCCCTGCGGGCGGCCGACCCTTTTCTGGGATCAGATCCCCGGAGGGGCTCTGACCCATGGACGTGGCCGGATCCGTTGCCATCACAGATCGAACTTGATGCCCTGGGCCAGCGGCAGCGAGTCCGAATAGTTGATGGTGTTGGTCTGGCGGCGCATGTAGACCTTCCATGCATCCGAACCGGACTCGCGACCACCGCCGGTGTCCTTCTCGCCACCGAAGGCACCGCCGATCTCCGCACCGGACGTGCCGATGTTGATGTTGGCGATGCCGCAGTCGCTGCCGGCCGCCGACAGGAACTTCTCGGCGGTCTTAAGGTTCTGGGTGAAGATCGAGGACGACAGGCCCTGCGGCACGCCGTTCTGCATGTCGATGGCTTCGTCGATGCTGTCGTACGGCATCACGTACAGGATCGGCGCGAAGGTCTCGTGCTGGACCACGGCGTCGCTGTTCTTCAGGCCCGAGACGATCGCCGGCAGCACGAAGTTGCCTGCGCGATCGATGCGGGTGCCGCCGGTTTCGATGGTGCCGCCGGCGGCCTTGGCCTGGGCGATGGCATCGAGGAACTGCTGCACGGCGCCATCGCTGTTCAGCGGGCCCATCAGGTTGGCGGCATCAGTCGGGTCGCCGATCTTGCCTTCGACCTGCTTGTATGCCTTGACCAGCGTGGCCAGCACGTCGGCATAGATCGAGCTGTGCACGATCAGGCGGCGGGTGGTGGTGCAGCGCTGGCCGGCGGTGCCGACGGCGCCGAACACGATGCCCGGCACGGCCAGCTTCAGGTCGGCGGTTTCGTCCAGGATGATGGCGTTGTTGCCACCCAGCTCCAGCAGGCAGCGGCCGAGGCGGCGCGCGACCTTCTCGTTGACGGTGCGGCCGACCTGGGTCGAGCCGGTGAAGCTGATCAGCGGCACGCGACGGTCATCGACCAACTTCTCCGACAGCGCGGTGCCGGCATCGTTGATCAGGAAGAAGATGTCCGGGAAGCCGGCTTCGCGCAGGGCGTCGTTGCAGATCTTCAGCGAGGCGATGGCGGTCAGCGGCGTCTTGTTGGACGGCTTCCAGATGCACACGTCGCCACAGATGGCGGCCAGGAACGAATTCCAGCTCCACACCGCGACCGGGAAGTTGAAGGCCGAGATGATGCCGACCAGGCCCAGCGGGTGGTACTGCTCATACATGCGGTGGCCGGGGCGCTCGGAATGCATGGTGTAGCCGTACAGCATGCGGCTCTGGCCGACGGCGAAATCGGCGATGTCGATCATCTCCTGCACTTCGCCATCGCCTTCCGGCTTGCTCTTGCCCATTTCCAGCGCAACCAGCGAGCCCAGGGCGTCCTTGTGCTTGCGCAGCGCTTCACCGCACAGGCGCACGGCTTCACCGCGGCGCGGGGCCGGCGTGGTGCGCCAGACCTTGAAGGCTTCCTGGGCGCGGGCGACGACGGTCTCGTACTCGGCCTCGGTGGTCGCGCGGACCTGTGCGATCGGCTCGCCGGTGGTCGGGTTGACCGGGGTGATCAGCTCACCAGCGGTCGCGCTCGACCACTCCCCGTTGCCCAGGTACGTGCCAGCGTTGATCGCGTCCAGGCCAAGGGACTTGAGCAGCTCGGAAGACATGCAGACTCCTGTGTTTCGTTACGTTGTTTGGCGCCATCGCGGGCAGGTGGGGGACGCGATGAACAGAACCGCCGATGGTAGCAGAGGGGGGGGATGGGGCTTTGGTGCGGTGCGGGGTGAGATCACGCCGAGACGCCATCCCAGTGCGGGATGCCTCATCAGGCAGGCAGGGCTTCCTGCGGGCTGCGTGCGGTGTCAGGAACGGCTGGCTGTGGCGACCACGCGGGCGGGTTGCGATGCCATTGCCAGGCACTGGCGATGATCGGCGCCAGCTCGGTCCAGCGCGGCTGCCAGCCGAGGACATCGCGAGCGCTTGTGGAGGATGCGACCAGACTGGCTGGATCGCCCGGCCGACGGTCCGCCATTTCAAATGGAATCTCGCGCCCGCTCACCGCGGCAGCGGCGGCGATTACTTCGCGGACTGAGAATCCTTGGCCATTGCCGAGATTGAAGGCGTGCGCACCGGGCGCGTGCTCCATGTACTCCAGTGCCAGCGCGTGGGCCTGGGCCAGGTCCTGCACGTGTACATAGTCGCGCACGCAGGTGCCATCGGGCGTTGCGTAGTCATCGCCGAACACCTTCATGGCCTTTCCGATGCCCAGTGCGGCACGCAGGACATTGGGAATCAAGTGGGTTTCGCAGGCATGGGCCTCGCCGATGCCGTGGTCGGGCAGGGCGCCTGCTGCATTGAAGTAGCGCAGGCAGGTCGAACGCAGGCCATAGGCTGTGGCTGCGTCGGCGAGGATCCGCTCTGCCATCAGCTTGCTGGCGCCATAGGGGTTGATGGGCGCCTTGGGGTGGTCTTCATCGATCACATCCGACTGTGGATTGCCGAAAACCGCAGCGGTGGAGGAGAACACGATGCGATCGATGTCGTGGCGGCGCATGGCCTCCAGCAGGTTCAATGTGCCGGTGACGTTGTTCGCGTAGTAGGTATAAGGAGCGGAAACCGATTCGCCCACCAGCGAACGTGCGGCGAAGTGCATGACGGCGTCGAAATGGCGGCCCTGGAGGGCGCGCTCGAGCGCCTCGGGGTCCAGCAGGTCAGCTTCCAGCAGTTCGCCCCAGCGGACCGCGTCGCGATGGCCGGTGGACAGGTTGTCGAGCACGGCTACGGAGTGGCCGGCCTCGGCCAGGTACTGGGCCATGTGGCTGCCGATGTAGCCGGCGCCGCCGCAGATGAGGATATCCGACACGCATCTTCCTTGTTGCAGAACTGGTCACGAGTCTATCAGTGGTGATGAATCCGGGGCGGGTCCTAGCGGCGGACGGATGCTGCTTCTGACGCAAAATGACGTAATTGGATACAATTGGACATATTTAAAATTCGTAATATTTTCAATGGTTTGCGTTTAATTGTGTGGATGGGTGGGGGTTCTCCCGACTTGAGGTTCCTATCTTTTGCTGCAGACATCATTCACAATTCAGTCACGCCTGATTGACAAACCTCTGACAATCGCGTGCTGGCTGGGGAGTCCATGCACGTGAAGACGAACAATTCAGCGTTCGGTCGAGTCGTGAATGGAGAAGTGCTTTGCTACATGGATCAGTAGAAGACCTCCCCGCAGCGCGGGCCCGGTCGGGCCGACGCCGCGTAGAAGCGCGGGCTGCCCTCGAGTTGGGCTTGCGGCTGGGCGATCTGTTGCTGCTGCCGGGCATGGCAGTGCTTTCCCATACCCTGTTGTACGGTGCAGCTGCGCCGGACTCTTCCCAGCGAATCGTCTTTGGCGCGGTGATTCTCAGCGCCATCGTGTGCTTCTCCGTTGCGCCCCTGTATCGGAACTGGCGGATGCGCGGGTTGCTGGCCGACCTCTGGTTGCTGCTGCTGGCCTGGTCCGCCACCTTCGCGTTGTTCTCGCTCTACGCCGTCGTGGTCGGGCTTGCCGATGCGGTACCGTCGACCTGGCTGATTGGCTGGTATGCCTTTGGCCTGGGGGCGATGGCGGCGCTGCGTGTGCTCCTGAGGGTGCAGCTGCACCGGCTGCGTTCGCGCGGCATGGATCATGAGCGGATCCTGCTGGTGGGGCTGCGGGCCCCGGCATTGCGGCTGCATCGCCTGCTGCGCGGGAAGCCGGAACTCGGCAAGGACGTCATCGGCTACTTTGCCAGCGCGGGTGATATCGCGACCCGCCGTGGCGGGGGCGCCCCGTGCCGGCTGGGGGGGCTGGAAGATGTCCCGCAGTACATGGATCAGCACCGCGGCGAATTCGATCAGGTGTGGGTGTCGCTGCCAATGGGGCATGCTGGCGCCATCAAGGACATGCTCAAGCAGATCGAGCGTTTTCCGGTGCCTGTACGCCTGATTCCCGATACCACGGGCCTGGGTGCGCTCAATCCCGGCGTGCACCAGGTGGGGGATGTGCCGATGATCGGCGTCCGCCAAGGCCTGGCGGATCATCGTTTCCGGCTGTTCAAGCGGGTCGAGGACATCATCGTTGCCGGCACAGCGGTGGTCCTGCTGGCGCCGTTGTTCGCCGTGCTCGCCATTGGCGTGAAGCTGAGCTCGCCGGGGCCGGTGTTGTTCCGCCAGAAGCGCCATGGGCTGGGCGGCAAGGAGTTCTGGATGCTCAAGTTCCGCTCCATGCGCGTGCACGCGGAGGGGGAGGGGCAGATCACCCAGGCAACGCGGGGTGACCCGCGCGTCACCCGGTTTGGCGCCTTCCTGCGCCGCAGCAGCCTGGATGAACTGCCGCAGTTCTTCAATGTGCTGGGCGGGAACATGTCGGTGGTCGGGCCGCGCCCACACGCGATCCAGCACAACAACCACTACGAGCGCGTGATCGAGCGCTACATGCATCGTCACTACGTCAAGCCCGGGATCACCGGCTGGGCGCAGGTGCACGGCCTGCGTGGCGAGACGCCGGAGCTGCGCTCGATGAAGAAGCGCGTGCAGTACGACATCGATTACATCCGGCGCTGGAGCCCGACGCTGGATGTGCGGATCATCGTGCTGACGGCACTGAAGGTGCTGGGGCAGAAATCGGCGTACTGAGGTGGCCGATTTCTGGAACTGAGACGTAATCCCATGAATCTGTTGGCGATTTCATCGCCTGTAGTGCGCTTGTAAGGTATGCTGTGCGGCTGCCGCCGGCCTTGGGTGTTCTGGTCGCGTGCGCCGCAGGGAATGCCACAGGATCCAGGTCAGTGTTCAAGAACGTTCTTTTTGTATGTGTCGGCAACATCTGCCGCAGTCCGTCCGCAGAAGTGATGCTGCGGCAGGCGGTCGAGGGTAGGGGCATCCAGGTGTCCTCCGCGGGTCTCGGTGCGCTGGTTGGGCACGGCATTGATGCCACGGCGCAGGAGCTGCTGGTCGAGCAGGGCATGGATGGCCTGGCCCATCGCGCGCGCCAGATCGATGACGCCATCCTGGGAGCCGCTGACCTGGTGCTGACCATGGAGCGCAAGCACGTGCGCCGCATCGCCGAGATCGCGCCGCAGGCGTCGGGAAAGACCTTCCTGCTTGGCAAATGGCAGCAGGATCGGGAGATTCCCGATCCGTACCGCCAGCAGCGCCCGGCGTTCGAGCATGTCTACAAGTTGATGGCCGAGGGTGTGGAGAGCTGGGCGCGGCACCTCTGAAGTCCGCTGCGAACTCCTGTCCTGCAACTCTTTTCCCGCATTGAAGATTCCCAATCCATGACCACTGAAGCCCGTACCTCCGCACCGGAAGACAGCGACGAGATCGATCTGCGCCAGCTGCTTGGAACCTTGATCGACTACAAGTGGTGGATCGTCGGCATTACCGGGCTCTTCTTCGTGGTTGCGGTGGCCTATGCGTTGCTGGCCACGCCGATCTATCGCGCGGATGCAATCGTCCAGGTTGAATCGAAGGTGCCTTCGTTGCCAGGCCTGTCGGATATCAGTCAGTCGCTGGGCATGGGCACCGGATCTGCAGAGGCAACCACCGAGATCGCACTGATTACTTCACGTGCGGTGGTCGGCAGCGCAGTCGATGCGTTGAAGCTGGATATCACCATCGAGCCCAATCGCTTCCCGCTGCTGGGCGGCTATGTCGCGCGCAAGGCGGAGCGTGCCGATCCGGACGCTCTGGCTGATGTTCGCTTTGGCATGAGCCGTTTCGGCTGGGGCGGCGAGAGGCTGGAGATCTTCCAGCTGGACGTGCCGCGCGCGCTGCTGGCACGACCGATGACTCTGGTGGTCGGCGAGAACAGCAGCTATGAACTGTTCGACGAAGACGACAATCTTCTGTTGAAGGGACAGGTCGGCAAGGTCGCCAGCGGAAAGGGGGTGACCGCGCAGGTTGCCGAGATGCGGGCGCATCCGGGCATGCGCTTCGAAGTGTCGCGCCAGCGCCATCTGACGGTCATCAACGACCTGCAGAAGGACATTGCCGTGAGCGAGTCCGGCAAGGACTCTGGCATCCTCACCCTGGCCTATGAGAGTGCCGACCCGGTCCTGGCGCAGAACTTCCTGCAGCAGGTGGCGCAGGCTTACGTCCGCCAGAACGTCGAGCGCAATTCGGCCGAGGCCTCTGCGCAGTTGACCTTCGTCAAGGAGCAGCTGCCCAATGTCCGCAACCAGGTGGATGCGGCGCAGAAGGCGCTGAGTGCCTACCAGACACGTGCCAACTCCGTGGATCTGACCCTGCAGACCAAGGGCCTGCTGGATCAGGAAGTGGCCGTGGAAACCAGCATCCAGCAACTTCGCCTGCAGCAGGCGGAGATGGACCGCAAGTTCACCCGCGACCACCCGGCCTACCAGGCGCTGATGCGCCAGATCGGCGAGCTTGAGGGGCGCAAGAGCAACTTCCAGGGGCAGGTCAAGCAGCTTCCGGAAGCGCAGCAGGAGTTGCTGCGCCTGACCCGCGACCTCCAGGTCAGCAATGAGATGTATACCGGCATGCTGAATCAGGCGCAGCAGCTGGACGTGGCTCGTGCCGGCACCGTCGGCAATGTGCGCATCGTCGATGCTGCCGAAGTCGATGCCACTACGCCGGTCAAGCCGCGCAAGGCGGTGGTGGTGCTGATCGGTACCGTTCTGGGCGCGTTCCTGTCGGTGGCGCTGGTACTGCTGAAGCAGCTGCTCAATCGCGGCGTGGAAGACCCCGCGCAGATCGAAGAGCTGGGTCTCCCGGTATATGCCTCGATTCCGGTGAGTACGCAGCAGCAGACCGATTCGGTCCGGGGCAAGTTCCGCGCCGACGGCAAGTTGCATCTGCTGGCGGTGAAAGACCCGGCCGACCTGGCCATCGAAGCGGTGCGCAGCCTGCGCACGAGCCTGCACTTCGCGCGTCTGGAAGCCAAGAACAACATCGTGCTGATCTCTGGCGCGAGCCCCAACGCCGGCAAGACATTCGTGTCCTCCAACCTCGCGGCGGTGATCGCGCAGGCCGGGCAGCGCGTGCTGATCATCGACGCCGACATGCGCAAGGGAACCCTGCACAAGGCGTTGGGTGCAGCGCAGACCCCGGGCCTGTCTGACCTTCTGGTGGGCAAGGTTGATCGTTCTCAGGTGGTGCGAAGCCTTCCGGGTTTGGACAATCTGAGCTTCATCACGCGTGGCGACGTTCCGCCGAATCCGTCGGAACTGCTGATGCACGCCAACTTCACTGCGTTGCTGGAAGAGCTGGCACCGCAGTACGACCTGGTCATTGTGGATACGCCGCCGATCCTGGCCGTTACCGATGCTGCGATCATTGCCCATCACGCCGGTACCTGCCTGATGGTGGCGCGCTTTGGCCTCAACCAGGCGAAGGAGCTGGCGCTCGCCAAGCGCCGCTTTGAGCAGAACAACGTGCGCATCAAGGGTGCGATCTTCAACGCGGTACAGCGTCGCGCTACGGGCTATTACAGCTACGGGTACTACGAGTACAAGTCGACCGCATCCTGAGGCCGGGAACGCGGGTTGGCACCATGAATCGTTCCGTCAAGCACGCCTCAGTGATCGGCCTCTTTACTCTTGCAGGGGCCGGTCTTGCGTTTTTCACCCAGATGCTGGCTGCACGCGTCCTGGGGCCGCGTGAATACGGGATCTTCATGGCAGCCTTCACGACGATCAACATCGTCTCGCCACTGACTGCTTTTGGCTTGCAGGCATTCTGGCTTAAGGCCTTTGGGCGGGAAGGCTGGCATGCCATGCGCTGGATCCGGCCAACCTTCGTGTTCTGCCTGCTCAGCACCGTGCTGACCATGCTTGGCGTGGTGGCTTGGGCATTGTTGGGCCTGGGCATGGAAGACCGTGTGGCGTGGTGCCTTTTGATCCTGTCCACCAACCTGCTTTCCGTTGCGAGCATCGAGGTGGTGACCACCCGTTTCCTGCTGGAGGAAAAGCCATTGCCATTGATGGTCTGGCAGACCTTGCCGCAGGTGGTGCGCTTTCTTGTCGTAGTTGGTGTGCTGATGGCGACTACGGCGCCTGACGCCGTGACTGTCGCTTGGCTCTACGCATTTGTGGGCGGAGGTCTCGCACTCGCGAGCGTTCCCAGCATGATGACGTTGGCGAGGGGGCGAATGCACATGGTTGGACACCAGAAGCCTGGTGCCATCTCCCTGGATGTCCGCCCAGGTGTTCTGGCCGTCGCCAAAGAGACCTGGGCATTTGGCCTCGGGAACCTGTTCTTTCTCGTCTACTTCCAGAGTAGCGTCATTTTCATCAGTCACTATCTGGGAGCGGAGTCTACCGGCACGTTTGGTGTTGCAGTGACGCTGTTGGCAGCGTTGTATCTGCTGCCTACTACCATCTACCAGAAGCTGCTGATGCCTCGGCTTCACCGTTGGGCCTATCAGGACCCAGTCGCGTTTCGCGGTGCCTATCACGCCGGCAACAAGTACATGTTGTTGCTGGGCCTGGCAGCCGCCGTCTGTACGGCGCTACTTGCTCAGTTCCTTGTGCCGCTGCTGTTCGGGAAGCTCTATGAGCAAGCTGCTTGGCTGCTGGCCTGGCTGGCTCCCTGTATTCCCATGCGATTCGTTTCGACGAGTGCAGGTGCAGTTCTGAGCACGGGTGACCGGATGCGGATAAAGATCCGCATCATGGGGCTGGTCGCGGTTCTCAATCTGGTCATGAACTTCCTGTTCATTGGTTGGGCCGGTCTACGAGGCGCCGTGGTTGCGGCTATCGCGACCGAAGCACTCTTGATGGGGCTGTACCTCTTTACCGCCAAACGCTCTCTCCGCATGGACGCTCAGGCATGAATAAGGCTGTAACTATCGGAAAGGTCGTTCGTGGCGGCTACTGCGTTGGCTGTGGTGGATGCGCCTCTGGGAAGTCGGGTGTCACGATGCGCATCAATGACATCGGCATGCCAGAGCCCGTGCATCCGAAGCTGGACGACATTGCGGCTGATTCCTGCCCGTTTGGCGATGCGCCGGACGAGACGCGATTGGCCAATGCACTGTTCGCGGGGATTCCTGGAATCGAGCATCACCCCTCCACCGGATTCCATTCATCACTCTATGCAGGGCACGCCGTGGTTGGCCCGCACCGTACTGCGGGAAGTTCCGGCGGGCTGACGTCCTGGGTCCTGGAAGAACTGTTGACCCGCGGTGAGGTGGATGCAGTCATTCATGTCGGTCGTGGGCCCGGCGATGGCATTTTTGAATATTTGATCTCCAATTCAGTCGAGGAGATGCGGCCGCGGGTGAAGTCGCTCTACTACCCGACCGGGTTCCATGATGTTCTGGAACAGGTACGTAGAGAGCAGGGCCGAACTTTCGCAATCACCGGTGTTCCTTGTCACATCAAGGCGCTGCGCCTGGTCGTCGAATCAGATCCGCTCCTGCGCGGCAAGATCAAGTTCTTCGTCGGGATCTTCTGCGGCCACATGAAGTCGCGTGGTTTCGTCGAGTCCTTTGGCTGGCAGTTGGGAATCGAGCCGGATCAGGTCACAGACGTGGACTTCCGCGTGAAGGACGAGACGCGGCCAGCCAATGACTATTCCATTCAGGTGAGCTCGGCGACACGGGTCGAACGCACAGAGAATTTTCGCCTGTATGGATCGGACTGGGGGCTGGGGCTGTTCAAGCCTTTGGCATGCGATTTCTGTGATGATGTCGCCTGTGAAACGGCCGATGTCGTGATGGGTGATGCCTGGCTGCCCGAGTACGTGAAGGACAGTCTGGGAACGAACGTGGTTATCGTGCGCCATCCGTTGATCGCGCGTCTTCTCAGCGAAGCGCGTGACCGCGGTGATATCGCTTTGGATCCGATCGAACCGGCGAAGATCCATCAATCCCAGGCCGCTACCTTCCGCCATCGTGGCGAGGGCCTCCAGGTCAGGCTCGCGCACATGGACGCCATGGGCATCTGGCGCCCGAGCAAGCGTGTGCAGCCGGGAGATGCGGGGCTCCCCCGCCTGCGGCAGCGTCTTTACATAACCCGCATGCGTCTATCGCAGGCTTCCCATCGTGCCTTGCGCGATGCAAAGAAGCGCGGTGGGTTGGCGTGGTACTTCCTGCGTCTATTGCCCTATGACGTGCTCTACAACTACCAGAATCGCCAGCTCCTGCGTAGGACCTACCGTACATTGAGGGCGATGCTGCAATCGCTCGTCCTCCGCCCCTTGGGAAGGAAACCATGACTCAACGAATCGGGCTGCTGACACTGCCCCTGCATTCCAATTACGGCGGCATCATCCAGATTGCAGCGCTCAGTGCTTTCGTACGCGCGCTTGGCTTGCAGCCGGTTTTGCTCCGCAAGGAGCACCAGAAGGCGGGCTGGAAGCGAATGGTCATCGAGGTGCTCAAGCGGCTCCCGGGACAGAACATTGCGAACTATCGCAACCAGTATCTCAAGCTGCAACGGCACGCCGCGTTCATGGAGGCGTTCCTACCTGAGCAATCCAGGGTCAGCCGCTCGCCTGCAGAGCTTCGCATGGAGTGTGATCGACTCGGCCTGGATGCAGTCGTGGTGGGAAGCGATCAGGTCTGGCGCCTGGACTATATTGACGATGGTGCTTACGACGCCTATTTCCTCTCGTTCCTGGTGGGGTCTCCGATTCGCCGCGTGTCCTACGCTGCGTCGTTCGGAACCGACCGGTGGCCCGATGCGTCCAGGGTGGAAGATGTGTCTCGCCTGTTGGCCGGATTCCAGGCGGTGTCGGTCCGTGAAGACAGCGGCCAGAAGTTGTGCGCCGATCGCTTCGGTCGCAGTGACGCTGTACACGTGCTTGATCCTACTTTGCTGGTCGATCGCAGCTTCCATGAGGAAGTGATCGCAACGTTGGCCCCCGGGCGCGGGGAGGGTGGGTTGTATGCGTACGTGCTGGATCGTTCTGCGGCCAAGAAGGCGATCATCGACGCTGCCGGGCAGTCGGAGAATCTCTCGAAGATCACCATTGCCGAACCGGAGAATGATCTGGCAGGGTACGTGGACCTCGGCGAGTGGGTGCGGCGCTTCCGTGACGCGGAATTCGTGGTTACCGACTCCTATCACGGAATGATCTTCTCGATCATCTTCGAGAAGCAGTTCGTGGCTATAGGCAATGCGGGGCGCGGCCTGACCCGGTTCAAGTCCCTGCTGGCCCAGTTGGGTCTGGAGGATCGATTGGTTGAGGTGGGTGATGAGCGGGTGCAGCTGCCCGGTGCGCAGATCGACTATAGCCGGGTCAATCGACGCATCGCAGAGCTGAGGATGAAGTCACGTGCCTTCCTGTCCGATGCGCTCGACGTGGAGGCTCGCTCATGATCCCCAAGACCATTCATTACTGCTGGTTTGGTGGAAAGCCGCTACCACCTCTCTATCAGCGCTGCGTCGATAGCTGGGCCGAGAAGCTCCCAGACTATAGGGTTGTTCGCTGGGATGAAACGAACACGAAGTTCGATACGCCTTTCCTGCAGGATTGCCTGCGAAAGCAGCAATGGGCGTTTCTCTCCGACTACATCCGGCTGCGTGCAATCGCCGACGAGGGCGGCATCTACCTGGATGCCGATATCGAAGTGGTGAAATCATTCGATCCTCTGCTGGCGAATCAGTGTTTCCTGGGAATGGAAGCTCCGGCCCGCCCGACCACGGGTGTTATCGGCTCGGTTGCCGATCACTGGTTCCCGCGCGCCTGCATGCGTCTGATCGACGAACGCCACGCAGCTCGCAAGCCGTATCTGATTGCTCCGGAAGTGGCCATGGCGTGTGTCGAAGCTGGGGAGGCCGGCAGCATCGCGGTTCTGTCCGAAGAGCACTTCTATCCCTACAACCCGTACGATGCGTCGCGTCCGGTAAAGGAACTCATGTTCAGCAGCATTACGCAGGACACCTTCGCGATCCACCATTGGGGGAAGTCCTGGCGACAGGGTCTCGTCTCCCGCATTTTGAAGAAGCTCGGTTTCTGACCATGCCAGCCAATGCCATCGCCACCCTGTACGAGCTCGCAGGACTGTTGGGCCGCTCAGCGCCGGACTGGCGTGAATTCCGTGCGGGCCAGCCCGAAGCGTGGCTGGTAACGTTCGCCAATCCCCATTCGGTGCGGTTGATGATGGACCGGCAGGACTACTCCTCGACGCTGGCACAGTTCGATGTGGTGCTTCCTGATGGAAACCTGCTCGCTCAAAGTGCGACCCGGCAGCTGGGTCGCACGATTGAACGGAAGTCGTTCGATGGCAACTCCCTGGCGCCGGAGGTACTGTCCTTCTGCCAGCGCAATGGGCTCCGTGTTGCGCTGGTGGGTGGAGTTGAAGGCGTCGCGAGTGCGGCTGCATCGTTGTTCCGAAAGGAATTCGGCGTAGAGGTGGTGTTCACTCGATCTGGCTTCTTCGCCAACGCGGAGCAGCGGAATCAGTGCTTCCAGGCATTGCGTGAGCAGAACGTCGACGTGGTCATCTGTGGGATGGGGGCGCCGCACCAGGATCGGTTCCTGTTGGAGCTAAAGGCCTCGGGTTGGAGGGGGCTTGGCTTCACCTGCGGCGGGTATCTGGACCAGGCGCTTGCATCCGGCGTGAAGTACTACCCGGACTGGGTGAATCGCTTCAACCTGCGCGCGCCCTATCGGCTGCTGCGCGAGCCGCGGCGGCTGTGGCGTCGCTATCTGATCGAGTACCAGCCCTTCTTGCTCGCCGATGTTCGCCTTCGTCTGCGCAATGTTCGTCATCAGCAGGAACAGCGCTCATGACAACACTGTCAATCGTCGTACCGGTCTACAACGGTGCCGCATTCCTACCGCCATTCATGGCCTCGGTCCAGGGGCTGTTGGATGAGGGGGACGTGGAACTTGTCATGGTCAATGACGGCTCCACTGATGGCACTGCAGAGATGCTGGATGCGATTTCCTCGGCGAACCCGTCGATCCGTGCCTTGCATGTGGAGAATGGAGGGCAGGGGCGTGCCAAGAATCTGGGTGCTGCGGCTGCCAGTGGCCGGTACCTGTGGTTTGTGGATGTGGATGATGTCTTTGAGACCTGCGCTCCTTCAAGATTGTTGAGGCGGTTGCGGGACGGGAGCTGTGATCTGGTTGTCACGGGCTTTCGCCGTGTGAACGTGGAGATGGGTATCGAGCTGGACCGCTATCAGCCGGCGCGAACCTCACATGATGTCACCTCTGACTCAGTACAGCAGCTTGAGGCAATGGGGCATAGCGCTTGGAACAAGATCGTCAGTCGTGAACTGTTCCTGCGCAGCGGCATGCAGTTCCTCGAGGGTGTTATTCATGAGGACCTGGCGGTAGTGCCGCTCTGGATTGTCGCATCTCGGTGCATTCATCTTGATGCGGACGTTCGCTATTGCTATGGCGTCCGAGGAAACTCAAGTATCCACGGCAACTTCAGCCGTGGTTCGGACCTACTGGTCGCGCTGTCTCATCTGGGGCGATACGGAGCGGGAGACGGCGATCGGATCGGGCGTTGCATTGCGAAGGAGGTCTACTTCTACACTTTGCCACGTTGGGCAAGTGGAATGCGGGCCGGCAGGATTGCACGAGCCTCGTATCGTGACTACTACGCGCGGCTGACATGTTTTTGTGAGCAGCTCCCTGCTGCTTTCCGGGACCGCCGGGCGCAGGGCTTTGGACTCATGGCCCGCTTCTACATGGAGATGGTCCAGCGTGGAGTGGTCGGGCTGCCACTTGTCTACTACAAAGCGCGCGGAAAGTTTCAGGAAATTCGCGGTAGGAAGGTTCCTGCATGAGCAATGTGATCAAGGCAAAGCTGTCGGATCGGATCCTTCTATACGCGTGGATTCCACTGTCGATCGGGCCGATGCTATGGGGAATCGAAGGCGTTGGCGGGATGCAGCTGCACCATGTGGCGGTACTTCTCGTGTATGGGTACGCGTTCATTCTCTCTTGCATGCGCGGAACGATCTTGACGGTTAACAGGTACCTTCTGTTCCTTCTTGCCTACATTCTCGTTCTCGGGCTGGCGCTCAACGCGGAGTCGCTGGATTTCTGGCTCAAGTATGCGTCCTACATCGGCGTCATCGTTGTTGCGAATCACCTAGTAAAGGTGATGCCGTTCGAGGTTTTTGTCGGGCAAGTGACTATTGCCATGAAGTCGATTCTGGCGATGTGCCTTGTCCTCGCCCTGATTGCACCAGTGGTGGCATTTCATGTCATCGATGGACAGAATTCTCTCAATGGCATCTATGCGCAAAAGAACACGTTCGGACGCCTGATCTACTTTCTGTTGTTCTTCGTGGGTTTGCAGGCAGTCATGCAGTCGCGTCGATTGACCACGCGCGACATGATGTGGATGGCGCTTTGTGCCGTCAGCCTTTTTTTGTCCAACTCACGAACTGCTCAGGCGATGGGGTTGATTCTGGCATTCGTGCCATTTGCCTTCCAATGGAAGATCATTCGCCTGTCTCTGGTCCCGTTCCTGGTATCTATCGTGGGCCTGATTGTTCTGGGCTTTGCAACCAGCCAGATCTCGTTCGGCGAAGTAGGCAGTAATCACGACTACATCCGGGTTCTTGGCATGGAAGTGCCGTTGACCGGTCGGGCAACCATCTGGCAGGGCGCTCTGGATGGAATCAACAAGGAAGGACGTTGGCTGTTCGGATTTGGGCTGGACGGCTTCTACGGGAGTAGCTACAGATCCTACGTATCCAATATCGGGCTTGGAGTTTTCGTGCCCGAAGATTCTCACAACGGCTACGTTGACCTGCTGCTGAATCTCGGTCTGGTTGGGGCGATCATCTACTTCATCATCGGCACCAAGCTCTATGTCAATGCTTCCCGGTTCCCGGTCAGCGGGGAGAAGATTGCGATCCTCTCCTTTCTGATCCTCTATCTCGGATCGAACCTGACCGAGTCCTACTTCGTGAAGACATCGAACATCACATCATTCATGTTTATGGTGATGTTCATGTACTCCTATTCCTATCGACGGTTTCAGAAACAGTCATAGTGATTCTGGTCGCCGAGGGTTTGAACGGGCAAGACGGGGCCAGCCGCGTTCGCCTTAGGCGGCATCCCTGGGCTTCCAGGCACTCTCGGAGCCTGCCCGCAGGGCAAGCAGGGGGTTGCCGGAGCATCCGGTGACCCCCTGTGCGCGTGGGGCTTCAGTCAGATATCGATCTGATGTTGTTGTAGAACGAGCGTTCGTCACGTTCCCCCGTGATGCTGTAGAGCGGGTACTTGCGGCCGAGCATCGCACCACCGTCGCGGATCAGTGGAGCCCAGTTGATGGTAGCGCTGCCACGGGTGGATCGGGGCAGGACACTGTCGAAGGGGATGCTGAAGTAGATCCCCTTGTCAAAACTACCTTCGCCGAAGTCCTTGGCCGACATGTCGGTCTTGGTGACATATGCGCCCATGCTCATGCCATTGTCGAACACGCGTGCGACATTGATGGTTGCGCCATAGTCGCCTGCGAGGTAACGGCCGACGGAAAGAGAGCCGACGATACGTTCTTGTGCATCAAAAGAGTAGTAGAACGAGGCGTGCCCGGTCGTGATCCGGTAGTCGCGGAGACCGAAGTGTTGATCGAAGTCGCGCTGCCGCACGTGATTGAGATTTGCGCCAAGGGCCCATGCTTGCCCCATGGGGCGATAGAGAAGCTCTCCGCCAACGCCGGCATACATCCATTCCAGATAGCCGGCGTACGCAATGCCATACAGATCCTTACCAAGCTTTCCCGCCACATTGACCTGTAGGTTCGGCATGGTGACTTCTGATGTGTCCAGGTACTTGCGGATGTCCGTGCGGACCCTCTGCACCCTGCTCGGTGCATCGTACCGGAACTTGTCGTAGTTGTTGATGATGTCTGCGCTGAGCGCACCGGTAAGCCAGATGTTCGGGCGCAGAAAGACGCTGCCGCTCGCGTTGGCGGATACTTGGTAGAGGATGAACCCATCGGGGCCGCCGAGGTTCTGACGATAGCCGAAACTGAATCCGCCACCCCAGGGGCGATAGGTAGCGCGATAGAGGTTGTCCGCCCGGATATCTGCAGGTGCGCTGATCTGAGTGCCGCGCCGCATGTCGTCCTCGCTTACACGCCCCTCTAGATAGCTTTCAAATGTCTCACGCTTGAGCGACATGTCTACAGTGGGCATGCCCAAGCGCGTCGTCCGGAACGTGTACCAGTCGTAGCTGTCGTCCAGGTTATTGCCCAGAATGCGAGCTGCCCGTCCTATTCCCTTTGGGGCGCTGGCATAGAGATTCTGATAGCCATCAATGATCAGCTCATTGCCGCGACGAGAGATGCTGTCGACTCGGAAGCCTGCATTGTGGCCCAGCTCTCCAGCAATGTGCGCCCAATCCGGCTCCACATCTGCTGATGGAGCGTGGAGATTGGCAGCACTGCGCTCGATCTTGATCGGTGGTGGGTCGAAGGGCTTTGGCGCAGCCGGTGCATGACCCGGATTGCCACGCAGCGTGAGCGAGAACATCGCGGCTTCGCCTCGTTCCCAAGCCGCTGTCAGTTCAACGTTGCGGTTGGGGGCATAGACCAGGCCCACATTGACTGGCGAGCTCTGCTCAAGATGATTCCAGCGCGGTTCGCGCTTGTAGTCATTGCCGTCGTATTCAACTTTGAGCAGCAGCGCGTCCCAGGGGGTCTGGTAGGTGATGCCACCAAAGATGCCAACCGGACCCTTGAACATATTGCTGAGTCCAAACTTGCCTGCCTGATTGATGTCGCTGCCAGGAATTGGGCGACGGTCCTTGAAGCGATCGTCGACTGCACCCAGTGGGTTCGAGAAATCACCTCGATTGCCAATGTAACCGGTCGCAAGACCGATCGACGCGTCGACCGGTCCAAATGTCTTGCTGGCAACAAGATACTCGCTTGAGAAAAATCCCGTGCCACCGAGATCTCGAACACCGAACGCAAGATCAGGTGCCCAGCGGGTTTCACGCCACAGGCGGACCTTGAAGTCGATCGACTTGTCCTTGTAGTTCTGGTTCCCGCTGAAGTCAGAGGCACCGTAGCGGATGTTGGAGACGTTGATGTATCGGAACGAGCTCTCGAGCCAGGAAAACGGCTGCAGCGTCAGGTTGTATCGACTGTACGGAGAATTGTGTGATGCAGTGAACGCGATATCCCCATCCTCGGCCATGCGTGCTGTCGGTGTCTGCAGCAAGCCGATGCCACCCCATTCGCTGGCAGTCGGGGGCGGAGCCTGTTGTGCATGCAGTTCGGCTGCCAGCGACAGGGCGAGCAGCGACAGGGCGAAGGCGGTAGGGCGCGTAGTGCCGGCGGATGAGAGGGTGGAGCGAATCACGGTTGCAGGGCCTGGGTAGCGATGAACGCCGCGAACTCGGCATTGAAGGTGCTGTCGACTGCAGCGACGGCGTGCTGGCGCAGTGGCACGAAGATGACGCCGCCGGGGGCGACTGGCTGCGGATCGGCGCGGTTCCATAGCGCGATGCCGATCTTCTGGACAGTCATGTCTGGCTGTACCACATAGAGTTCATCAGGGTCTGCGGCAGGTGTGGCAGCACATTCGCGCAGGTATTCATGCGCATCACGCAGCGGCTGATGAGTCAGCTCACAGGTTGATTCCACCGCACCCACTACGGTGATCGTGGCAGGTCGGCGAGGAGCGATCAGCACATCTCCCTGTTCCAGCACTGGGTCGCTGCCTGCCTGAACCTGCATCAGTCGCATGTCGTTGACGGGCAGTCGTATGCGACCCGATGCCGGATGGTCCTGCAGCCAACGAGAAAGCCCGGCGGCTGCGTCTGCGATCTGCGGATCCTGATGCTCCTCAAGTAAGTCGAGGTCGTGTTGCAGGCCCGCACGCAGTCGAACCTGCTGCAGGCGTGCATGCGGCCGATACAGCGCCAATGCGGGCAGATAGGCGTCTGCAGTGGGTTGCGTGGTTGCGAGAAGCCGGGAAAGCCGGGTGCCGACAGCCACCGTGTAGCTTCCCGGTGCAGACAGCGCTCCATCAGCGACGACCTCAAGATTGCCGGGCGCCGGCGATTTGTTGGCCAGGGCAGGACCAGCAGCCAGCAACGCTGCCAGCAGCGGCAAGAATCGAAATCCCATGGTCAGTCCTTTGCGGCGCGGTAAGGTTTGAGCTGCACCAGCTCCACGGTGTAGGAGGGTCCCAGCTGCTGCCGGCTCTTCCAGATAAAGCCTGTGCTGGGATCCGCCCAGTAGATGTTGTGGGCATGGAAGCCGCCTTCGATTCGCTCATCGAAGCGAATCAACGACCGTTCCTTGCCGAGGATGCTCACCGACTCGATACCGCCACGCGTGAGGGTGCCGGTGGCCCTGACCCCCATACGGTAGCCAGGAATCCAGTCGTACTCGCGCTGTACAGTGGTGGTGCTGTTGAGCGTATGCAATCTGGTAAAAGGCGAGGCTCCTGCGATGCGCGCCTGAATCTGCCGGTCTGAGCTCGAAACGCCCGTTACCAGGCCTGTGTCGTCGAGTTGGAATACCGCGTTGCTTCCGGCGTACCAGCTCTGGCGCCCCCCGTCGACGTAACCCAACACCATCACGGCACTCAGGTCGGGGGCTTTCAACTGCGCCTGTGGGAAGCGGTTCGCGGCGACCTGTTCAGGAGTAGCTGTCACCTGTCGCTTCAGCAGCAGGCGAAAGGAATCGCTGGTCGCACGGCTGGCCGTTGTGCAGCCTGCCAGCAGAGCCAGCATGGAGAGGGTCATCATCCAATGGAGGGCGCGCCGCAATCTGCGGCGCGCCAAGAGCACATCCATGCGCATCATGTCACTTGTTCCCGACTTCGTTCTCCGTGCGGGCGGCGGTGTACAGGATGTTCGTGAATGGCAACAGCTGGTTCACGAAGCGGTTCCAGCGCGTGACGCCGGCCGCGCCAACAAAAACCACATCTCCAGGCTGCAGCATGAACTGGCTGCCAATGGCGAAGGCAGCCGGTGAACGAGCTTCGAGCTGATAGACAGTGGAAGGCACTGACTCCAGATCCCTGCTGCCGCGGATCACATAGACTGCATTACCCGCTGAGGTTTCCTGGGTCAGTCCGCGGGCGCGGCCGAGTGCTTGGTTCAGTGACACGTCGCCGGTGCGGAAGCTGTAGGCGCCAGGAAGATTGACTTCACCGACTACGAAAATTTCCTTTCGATCCAAGTAGGGGATGAAGATTGAATCCCCGTCCTTCAGGAACAACTGGCGGCCGCCATGCTGGGTGGCCAGTGTTTCCAGATTGATCGTATAGGTGGCACCGGCGCGGCTGAGGCGGACGCCGGACAGGTCAGCTTGATTGACGTTCAAGCCACCCTGACTGATGGCGTCAGCCAAAGTCAGCGGCGAGGTACCAAGTGCAATCGGGGCTGAGCGCTCGGCAGCACCCGTGACCCAAACGCGCTGGCTACCGTAGGTAAGGATGGAAACGTCGACCTGGGGCGATTCGATGTACTGCGCCAGTCGTCGGCTGATTTCCTCGCGCAGGGCAACCGGAGTCTTGCCCTTGGCCTGAACCTTACCGATGTAGGGGTAGAACAGTGAGCCGTCGCTCTGCACCAGTCGTCCGGCAAGATTGCCCTGCTGCTGCGAGCCGGCGGGAACAGTCAGTTCCGGATGATCCCAGACGGTGATATACAGAATGTCGCCAATACCAACCGTGTATTCCGGTGGCTGGTAGTCAAACAGTTCCGAGGGAAGGACCTGCTCACTCTGCGTTGCTCGATCCATGGCGATGAGCTTGGGCGTGATGGTGATCAGCTCAAGCTGGCGATCGTCGCTCTGGCGGCCGCGCGAGACATCGCTATGGCGCAGGTGCTGGCCGGGGGCCAGCAGGCAGCCGGACAGGGTGGCGGTTGCCAGTAGAGCAGCCGCGAGACAGGTCAACTTCTTGGTCATGGGAGTAAGAAAATTCGACAGGCATAAAAAACCCTCGCCAAGCAGTTGCCCGGCGAGGGCTTGAAACCGGAAACGGTTGGATCAGCGGCCAGTGCCGCCAGTGCCGCCAGTACCACCCGTGCCGCCGGTGCCACCGGTGCCCGGCTCTTCCGGATTACCCGGGTCGCCGCCCGGATCGCTTGGGCCACTGGTGCTGTCACCGGCGACGCTGTACAGCACAGCGCCAGCAGCAACGGCGATGACGCTGGTGCCGACAATGGCGGCGGTCGACAGGCCTGCGGCCTCGGTGCCCGCTACAGCGGCGGTGGTGCCTTCTGCGGCGGCTTCCGTTGCCGGAACCTCCTGAGCGAACACCGGGGAGGACAGACCCAGCAGGGCCAGGGCGGCAATCATCTTCTTCATCTACGGGGTCTCCTACTCCGTGAGGTAAATTTTTCCACGCGTATGGTGGCGAATAGTCATCTGCCCTGTCAAGGAAGGTGAAGGGATTGTGCAAGCAAATCGACGGCCTTCAACTTCAGTGGTTGGTCTCGAGGCAGCCCTCCAGGGCCTCGGCAAGCGCTGTGACCAGCTGATGTGTGCGTAGATCTGGAAGGCCGAGTGGAAGGATGAGGCCGATGAGCAGGGCAGAGGCCAGGATCCGCGCGCTGGGGCGGTTGCACGGAGTTCTGGTGGAAAGCGCCCAGGCGCCGCTGCCCAGCCCAAGCGCCAGCCCGGCAATGACCTCCGAAAGGCTGTGCGCATGCAGCGGGATTCGTGACCAGGCAATGGCGGTGGCCAGCAGCACACCGATGACCAGGCCGAACGACCGAGCGCGACTGCCGGGGCCGGCAAGCAGCACGCCAACAACTGGGTAGATGGCGCTGGACATTGCCGCATGCCCGGAGAATCCAGTGAAGTGCACGCTCTTGATGCCAATCCCCCAGCCCATGAAGGCCAGCTTTGAGGCAAGCGTGACGCCGGCGGTGACGGCGATGGCCAGCAGCCATCGCCATTTCAGGCGTACGTCTGCGCGGGGCAGGGTGATCAGCAGCACCAGGGCCACCGGCAGCAGCCAGCGGCTGTCGCCAAGGGCGGAGAGGGTTCGCCAGACGTCGGACATCCAGTTCACAACGGGTCGCGGCGGGTCAGCATATCGAGTCCGGGCGCTTCGCAGAACGACGCGCGCTTGGTCCATTCAACTGAACGCGGTATCCTGTGGCGCTGCCAATGGCCCCGTAGCTCAGCTGGATAGAGCGTCCCCCTCCTAAGGGGAAGGTCGCCCGTTCGAATCGGGCCGGGGTCACCATGAATCAGCGACTTACGCGCGCCCCGTGGTTGCTTGACTGCTTTATTTCGCCCCATTCAGGACGAAAAATGGCACAGGTGGCACAGCGATATAGCCACCGCCGGTGCCTCGCCCAAAGGGGCGCACTCAACAGTGGCTTGCGGTGGATCGCGAGCGCCGATGCCCTGTTGCTGCACTCAGATGATTGATCTAGTTTCTTGATCACAATAGTTAAAATACTTTAGTACGGGGGCAGAACGCGTGGTGGATCAGCATGGAATCAAGCCGGAGCGGATAACGAAGCCGATTCAGTTGCTTGCCGCCTGGCTCGTTGGGCTTTTCGTTACCAATGCGTCGTTTTTGCTTGCAGCCAAGCAGATTGGCAATCCGAGTTGGGGGGCTGCGATGCTGCTGATCGCTTCAGTCGTCAATGTGCCAGTTTTCATTGTTGCCCTCTTTTTGCTGCAGACGAAATTTCGCCCGCAGATGCAGGAAGATCAGTACTACTCCAAGTACCTGGACGATGAAAGAAAAAGTAAAGGTAGTAAGGATCCCGAGCGCGACATTGAGCGAGAAATTGCCCGGACCGTAGAAAGAATCGTTGCTAGCATTGGCGCTCCCGCTAAGGGAAAAGAGGCGCCTATCAGCGATATTCTTCACCAAACTCAGGTGGAGATGCTTGCTGGCAAACATGGTGACACTAGGGCGCTTTCCCAGTTGTATTCGTCTCCATCAACGTGGGGGGAATTTTCTAGGAGTTTTCGGAAGAGCATTGCATTTCGAAGGGAGCTTGATGGCCTTGTTCAGGACGGGCTGGTAGTCCTTCAGGACCAGGATACGGAATCTGCAGAGCTCACGAAGTTGGGCGAATCTGTGGCTGCCTTCGCTAAAAAATCTAACTCGCTTTTCTCGCAGAAAAATGCAGCCCTGTGGAGGCGTATGCAGAGTCGGCTCCACGGCGATATTGGGTCCGTTAGTTCGGAATAAGCAGCCGGCGTCGTATGGCTACGCTGGTGCTGTACTACCTGCTAGAACTTCAAGTTCGCGACCGCCGAGACGTCGCCCGCGGGTGTGAGGTGGGCGTAGTACTTCTCAGTGGTGGCGTAGTCGGCGTGGCCGGCTAGGGCTTGCACGCGCCTTAGCGGTACACCTGCCATCACCATGTGTGCGCAGAAGGTATGTCTCAGACGATGCAGATGGCCGCCGATCTCCGCTTCAGCCGCGTCCTTGGCAAACCAGTCCGAGACCGTATCCTTGTGGACTGTAACGATCGGATCGGGCAGGTGCCGCAATGCCCAACGCGCGTAGCGGTTGAGTGGCACCTCACGCCACTTACCTGACTTTGTCCGGCCTTCGCCACTTTCGTCTGGATCGCTCTCCACCAAAAGGCGGCCGGCCACGACTGAGCTTTTCTCCAAGCCGATGATCTCGCCCCGCCGCAGCCCGGTGTGGGCCATGAAGAGCCACAAAGGCGCCCGCCCAGGGTTCGCCCGATACAGCCGGCGCATTGCCGCCCGGTCATAGAACTTGACTGCCACGCTCCGCACGCCGCGAGGCGCCTTCACCGAGGACAGCGGGTTCACGTCCAGCTCTTTCCATTCGACGCCGCGGTTGAACGCCGCCTTCAGCCGTCGAATCTCCTTCCCTACAGTTTCCTTTGCAGCCTTGTCGTCCAGCAGCCTGGCGCGTTTGTACTGCTCCACCTCGACCGCTCGGATGCTGTCGATCGGCCGGTGGCCGAAGCGCTCGATAAAGCGCTTCACCTCGCTCCTGGCCTTCGAAATCGTGGTCGGGTGCTCGGCCTCGTACCAGTCCAGATACCACTCCAGGTAGTCGCGGACCTTGGGCAGGCGCGCCAAGATCCGGACCCCGTGGGTCAGTTCTGCTTCTTTCGCGGCACGTATTCTCTCCGCCTCACGGGCGTCAGGTTCCCCAATGGACCTGCGAAAGCGCTCGCCGCCTTCCGCCCAGTCGAGGTAGGCCTTGCTGCCGCGCCAGTAGAGCCGAACCTTTGCCATTCCTCTGCACCTTCGATCGCGGCATAGTGCGCCGCCTTTTCGTACAACCGCTTCCCATGAACCGGCGAGGCGTCAGCCCGTAGCCCATGGCGTTCTTCCTGAACTGGCTGTTGGAGACGCCGCAGTAGTGGGCGGCTTCCTCGACGGTGAGCCAGTCTTTCCCTGATAGGTCGAGCCTTTCAGCGGCGCCCATTGGCGCCTCCCGCGGCTATTCTCCTGGCCGGCGCCTGCTCAGCGAGGCCGAGGTTGAATTGCACGACGTTGTCGGCGACAGCCGGCAGGGCGGGCGCTCGCGCGCTGCGGGTGGGGCGGTTGAGTCGGCGCCGCGCTGCGATGGCCATGTCGGGATCGGCATGCTTGCTGGTCAACCTGCAGGCGCACGCGACCAGGTGGCCACCGCCGACGGACGCACAGCGCTTGTCGTGGATGTCGCGCGCTCGGTGGAGCAACCCATGCAAGCCCTCAACACGGTTCTGCCGACCGCACCGAGCAGCTCGAACAGCAGTACTACGCCCAACGCCGAGGCGGTGGCCACGGTAGCGGTGCTGGGTTCGAACTAGGCGATGTGGTCGACGCCGAGTTTGCCGTCGTCGGCTGAAGGCTCAATGCTGGCCGATCAGCACCTTGGAGTCGCTGCCGACCCAACGGTGGCTACGGAATCTTCTTCTCGCACGATGCTTTCGGGTTCAGAGCAAATGGTTGCACAGTGCTTGTTCCAAATCGAGCAGGATCCGGCGAGGTCGCACCGGTAGGGAAGCTGGTGGCTTTTCAGGTTGCTCAGTCCGGCTCATGCACGGACTGCGAGGTTCAAGATCAGACGAATAGCGCTATTCTGCAGCGCTTCGGCGGGCCCAACATCAGCACGAGCAACATCACAGGTAGGCGTGAGTCCTACACGTACTCTCAGGCCCAGCCAATCCACAACAGGAAGCCATTCTTAGCCAAAGGCATTTAGTTCGGTACTAAGGATTCAAATCCCGATGAGCAGCTTGAAACGTTCGGTGCCGTCGGCTTCTCTGTCCCCAATCGCGCCAGATTTAGAATTCTGAGCAACTACGAAGGTGACAAGCAGTCAATACTGGTGGAGCGGCTGCAACGGGGCGATACCCAGTTTCGGAACTCCACAATCTCGCCCATCCTCGGGACGATCGACGCCGGTTACAGGTTCTGGGACACATCCTTGGGTAAGCCGGTGTTCTGGAGTGGATCGCGATGGGTAGACGCTATGAGGGCACCGGTCTGAAGAGCGGCCCTTCTGGCAATCCGCCTGCGGCGTGCTATAAATGCGCGCCGCTGAGAATTCAAGGGATGTAATGAGGAATCTGTACTGGGACGTTTGGAAAGGCATTGCCATCGTGGCTGTTGTAGCCATCCATGCCTGCGGTAGCGCATTGGCCTTTCCGGATGGAAGCGCGAACCAGACATTCGCCGTAGTTCTCCGGCAGTTCATCAACTTCCCGGTCGCCCTCTTCGTGTTCCTCTCGGGCATGTTTGCATTGCAGGGCCGTCCGGCCAATTCGTACGTCTCCGCCGTGAGGAGTAGGGCATCTCGGCTGCTTGTCCCGTACCTGGTATGGGCGGCGGTGTACTCAGCTGCGAAAGCGATCACTGGCAAGCTGGTACTTGCTGAGCTACCGGAGATGTTGGCCACAGGGACTGTTATATCGGTGGGCTATTACGTGATCGTGATGCTCCAGATCGCCGTTCTCTCGCCGGCTCTTGAGCGCTTGTCGAGCAGGGCGTTGAAGGTAGCCATCCCGGTGTCGATCGCGGCCTCCTGCGCCTTCACCTATGGGATACGCGCCGGTGGTCTCGACGGAACGTGGTCACACTTCCCGTACAGCGCGCTGCCGTTCTTCCTATGGCTTCCCTTCTACTTGGCCGGCTTGGTTGCAGGTAAGAGCGATTCGGCCTTGAATGTCGGCCGCTGGCAGATTGCAGTGGGCTTGGCGTCTGTTGCGGTTGCCTGTGCTGTTGTCGAAGCGTTCTATTGGATTCCAAGCTCAATGGAGCTGGCGATCTCGCAGCTGAAGCTGTCTTCGATGATTACGTCGTTGCTGGTGTGTGCCTTGACGGTCTGTGTCGCGCGCACATGGGTCACAGCGAGCGGCTGGCGCTGGGTTCTTGCCTGGCTCGGTGCGCGAAGCTTCTATTTCTATCTCTCTCACATGCTGGTGCTCGGGGTTGTTCAGGCGGCCCTGCGTAGTGTGCCGGGCCTCGACGCTCTGCAGCCCGCGTTTGTGCTTCTGGCCGTGATTGCCACGCTCGCCGTGTGCGCTGCTGGCGCCTTCGTGTTTGAGCGGCTGGTGAAGGGGAACAGGTCGATACTTCGCTGGGTCGGGATTGCGTGACCCCATGCCGCCTTACCGGCTCTCGATGGGAGCCGCTCAAGCTACCTGCGTCAGCAGGTCCTCGCGGTTGTTCCGCAGCGTGTTCACTGCCTGGCTGACGCGGAACGCCTCAATGGACCTGAGAGGCTGCTCGCAGTAAGAGCGTTGCTCCAGTTCGTGCTGCAACGCTCTAATCAAAGAGAAAGGCCGTTACATGCCTATTTCAATCTTCCCCAGGTCTTCAGAGTTCTGGCACATGAACTTGAATCGAATTCCCGTTCCAGGGTTCATCGTTCGGTCTGGGAATCGACCGCTTCCAGGTGCGCGAAGGATGTTTCCTTCTTTGTCGAAGCAGGTGTAGCTAAAAGAGCGTTCCGGAACGATCAGGTTGGAATCGTTCTTCACTGTGCATACCGGTGATGCGGCGCTGTGGTCGCGTTTGCACTTGCCGATCTGTAGGCCTGCTTTTGAGATGCCCTCTGGCACCGAAAGCTCAAAGTTGCCTCCACATCCAGTGAGTACGGCAACGACAAAGGCGCTGAGTGCGAGTACTTTTTTCATCCTTAATCCCCCTTCCATTTTGGAGGCGAGATGATAGCCGTTCCCGCGTTCAGGTTCCATCCGAGAGCATGCCCTTTACGGCGCTTGCGCCCCCCGGACGCGCATAATCTTGCACAGCATTGGCACAGATCGCACTAAGAGCATTGGCGGATATAGCCGGATCGCCCCCCTCCTAAGGGGAAGATCGCCCGTTCGAATCGGGCCGGGGTCACCATCCACCACTGCTGCACGGCAGCCGTCGCCTGGGGCTTCACAACAACCCCAGGCCACCGAGCACCGCCGCCACGTCCTCCCGCTCGCCATCCCGCAGCCCCTGCAGCGGCAGTGGCAGGCAGTCTTCGCCGCACAGCCCCAGCAGGGCCGCTGCGCAGGCCATGACGCGAATCCCGCCAAAGCGGTCATACAGCGACCACAGCGGCGCCAGTCGTACGGACAGGGCAATCGCACCCGCTTCATCGCCGTTTCCCACGGCCCGCACGATCTGCAGTGCAACCTCTGGGAACAGCCCTGCTGTCACCGAGTACCAGCCATCACATCCCGCCAGCAGACCATGCACCGCAGAGGCGTCGCCACTGACGCCCAGCGTCACATGCGAAGGGACGCTGGCGCGCAGTGCCGCGACACGTGTGGCAGCCTCAACCGGATCATCAGCGAGGCGCGGAATCTTGATCGAAGCGATGTTGGGCAGCGCGGCAATCCGGCCATGCAGTGCATCGGTGAAGCGGAAGTGCGTGGTGCCCGGGTTGTCGTAGACGCAGATCGGTGCACGCACCGCTGCACAAACCGTCTCAAACAGCGCCTGCACCTCATGGTCCTTCAGGGGCTGGTAGGACACGGGTGCGAGTAGCAGACCCGCTACACCGGCATCTTCGGCATCCAGGGCCAACTCCAGCACATCCCGGGTGCGTAATGCACCGATGCCGGCGATGACCGGTACGCCTCCGGCGTGTGCCAGGGCTTCGCGCAACACGCGCTTGCGTTCATGCGTCTGCAGATAGGCATAGCTGCCGGTGGAACCAAGGACGCCCATCGAATCAACACCGGAATCGACCAGGCGCTCGACCAGGCCGGTAAACGCACGAAAGTCGATACCTGCTTCAGAGAGCGGGGTCAGTGGAAACGCGCTGAGGCCTTTGAACATGGAATCTCCCGGGAGGGGAAGGGGCTGGACGCCTGGCATTGTTTATTGTCCTATGACAAAACTCAAGTGCCGTCCTGCAGCGTGTCTGCCCAGTGCAAATGGCGCACCATGAGCGTCATGGAACCGAACCTTTACGCTGTCCAGCCTTCCCACTACGCCACCATTGCCGGCTGGCTTGATTCCGCCGAGGCCACCCAGCGCTGGGCGGGCCCCGGCGTGCCGTTTCCCTTGCCGCCGGAACGGTTCGCGCAGGTGCTCGAGCTTGGGGCGCGGCCAGGCTGGGCGCTGCTGGACGAGAAGGGCCAGTGCCTGGGATTTGGCCAGTACTGGATGACCGACGCCGGCACCGCGCACCTGGGCCGCATCATTGTTTCCCCGCTGGCACGCGGGCGCGGCCTTGGCCGGCTGCTCATGCAGGCCTTGAGTGCACAGGCCATGCACGGAGCCGGTGTGCAGCGCCTCACGTTGCGCGTCTATCGTGACAACGCAGCTGCCGTGGCCCTGTACCGCGATCTCGGTTTCCAGCAGGTTGATGCGTCCTCGACGCCAGAACTTCTGTTCATGCAGCGCACGTCGGCCTGAACTCCGCTCATGCTGGCAAGGTGGCCTGCAGGGCAAACCATTGCTCGCGGGTGATGCGGCTGATGTGCTCGGTGCGGTAGTCGCCGAGGAAGCTGTTGAACTTGTTGATTTCGGTGTGGTGATGCTGGAAACCGCATTTGCTCTGCGCGCTGAGCGATTGCAGGTTGTCAGCGAAGTAGCCGCACCACAGTGCGTCCAGTTCCAGCTGCATGAAGGCGTGCCGCATCACTTCGTGCACCGCTTCGGGCACCAGTCCGCGGCCCCAGTACGGAACGCCGATCCAGTAGGCGATCTCACCCTCTCGATCGCTGATCTCGAAGTTGCTGTCGGTGCCGATCAGGATGCCGACACAGCCGATCGCGTGGCCGTCCTCGCGGCTCTGCAGCGCGTAGACCTCTGGCCGGTTGAAGACGGTGCGGATGATTTCGGTACTTTCCTCAACGCTGGTGTGCACCGGCCAGCCGGCGATGGGGCCCACGCGCGGGTCGCGGGCGTACTCGTACAGATCGGCAGCGTCGGTGTCGCGCCAGGGGCGAAGGATCAAGCGTTCGGTGTGCAGCTGCATGTCAATTCCACGGGAACAAAGAGAGTGCACAGGCTAGGTCGAAAGGCGCGATCGGCCCAGAGCGGGACCTTGATGGTTTCGGTACTTTTCACAACGGGTGGCCGAGCCCGGGTATGCTGGGGCCCGGAATACAGCCGGATCGGCCCATGGATCGCGTACCCCAGCTCCTGGACCAGGACGAATCCATGCGCCTGGAGGTCAGTACGCTGGCCGAAGGGCAGGGCGTCCCGTTGTCGTTCGGCCGCGCTTATCTGGCGGTGCTGGTATGCGTATCGGGGCGCGCACGCTTTGCACTGAACTTCCGCGAGGTAGCGGTGCAGCGGCACGATGTGCTGGTGCTGGCAGAGGACACGCTGGCGCTGCTGCGGCAGCGCTCACGCGGCTTTCTGGCGGTGGTCTGCCTGATGCCCAAGGCGCTGGCATCGGAGGTGGCCTATGTGCTTCCCAATGCACTGTTCAAGTTCCTGCACGATCAGCCCCACTGCGTGCCGTCGCCGCTGGACGTGCCGCTGCTGCAGGGCTGGCTGCAGCAGTTGATGGATGCACAGCACAATGGCGGCCGCTATCGTCACGTGATGCTGCGCAACCTGCTGCAGACGTTCTTCCTCAAATTCGCAACGCTGTTGCCGGCGCGCAGTGTGGCCGTGGCGCAGGTCAGCCGACGCGAGCGCTTGGCCTGGAATTTCTGGGAACTGGTCGGTGAGCGCAGCACGCGCCAGCGCGACGTGCAGTCCTATGCCGACGCGCTGTGCATCACCCCGTTCTATCTTTCGCAGCTGACCCGCGAGTGCTTCAACGAAACGCCAAAGGCGTTGATTGATCGCCAGGTGGTGCTGGAAATCAAGGCGCTGCTGACCTACAGCGAATTGCCGATCGGTCGCATCGCCGAGCGACTGTGCTTCGAGGATGCGTCCTACCTGTGCCGCTACTTCCGGCGGCACTCCGGGCAGTCGCTGACCGGCTATCGCCGGGCAGGGCAGGGCGGTACTAGTGCGACACGAACAAGGGCGCCGGTACTTCAGCCAGCAGATCCTCGGTGACCCCGCCGAGCACACGCTCGACCACCCGGCTGCGGCTGTAGGGGCCCAGCACCAGCAGGTCGGCGTCGGCATCGAGCACGTGCTGGCGGATGGTCGCGGCAACGCCGCCCTGGCTTGAACTGATCGCCTGGATCTCTACTTCGACGCCGTGCCGCGCCAGGTGCTGGGCCATCTCGGCGCCGGGTGTGGCCTCGGCCTTGGGCGTGTCGACCATCAGCAGGTGCACCGCTTTTGCACGTGCGAGCAGCGGCAACGCATCGGCTACCGCACGACGTGCCTGCTTGCTGGCATTCCAGGCCACCACGATGCGATGGCCGACCTGGTCGCCTTGCCAATGTGGTGGTACCAGCAGCATCGGCACGCCGGTCTGGCGCAGCGTTCCCAGCGGGTGCCAGCCAGAAGGGGCGCCGGGAGTACGCGGATAGCCGGCGATGATCAGGTCGCAGTACAGCGACTGCAGGGCCAGGTCGGCGCCGCCGAGATAGTCCGAGACGATGCGCAGTTCGGTGCTGATCTGCAGCGGCTCGGACACGGCACGCAGGTTCTGCATCAGCTGCGCGGTGCAGGCGGCATCCGCGCGCGCCTCATGGTCGAGCGCGGCGGCAATGCCGGCACCGCGTGCGAAACCGTTGGCGATGTCGGTGGGATGCTGGGCGGTGGAGACCGCGACCAGATGGGCCTGCTGTGCCTGCGACAGATGGGCGGCGATGTTGAGAACGCGGTCCCCGGTGTCGCTGGCGTCGAACAGCACAGCGATATCGCGTAGTGGATGCAGCATGGCGTTGTCTCCTTCGATGCCTGTGACGCGTTCCCTGCCGTGCACCGACCCGGGTGCACCGGACGCATCCCTGTTTTAGCGCATCGGTGATCCGAATGAATCATCTTTGATTCAGTTTATTAATTGGTGATTCATGCTAGCGTGAGGGCGAACCCACACCTCAGCGCTTTCATGCGACCTGCTGCAGCACGCACCCGCCGCGACCTGCCCCACGCGCTGGCGGCCACCCTGGTCAGCCATCCACGCTGCACCCTCAGCGAACTCGCGCGCGGGGCCGGTATCAGCCGCGCGACTCTGTACCGGTTTGCGCCCACCCGGGAGGCGATCGACGAGGCACTGTTCGGGGCCGGCTTCGAGCGCGTGGAAGCGGCGGCGGTCTGGTTCGATGAGGGCGGTGATGCACACCACGTGCTGGAGCAGGTCACCGCCACGCTGCTGGCGGACTGGGAACTGGTAACGCTGCTGTTCGCGCGGATGATGGAAGAGCAGCAGCGCCAGGGTGACCTGCATCTGCTGCCGGAGCGCTGGGCGCCGATCGGCGAGCGCTTCGAGGCCTTCTTCCTGCGTGGTCAGGCGGCCGGAGAGTTCAATGTTGGTTTCACCGCAGTGTGGCTCGCGGACTTCTACTGGACCTGCTTCTACGGCATCACCTGGTCACTGGCGCGCGGTCGGCTGGCGCCGGCAGCGGCAGCCTCTACGCTGCTGGCTTCGTTCCAGCGGGGAGCGATGAAGGGTTGACCGCAGGGCCCTGCTGCCGGGGCACCGTGCCTTACGCTTGCTTCAACAACTGCACCAACTGGCGCAGCCGATACGGCTTGGGCAGGAATTCCACCTGTTCCGGCAGGGGCGGCAGTTGCGAGCGCGCATAACCGGACGACAGGATCATCCGCGCCTGCGGCTGTTCGCGCGCCACATGCTCGCTCAGTTCGATGCCGGACATGCCGTTGGGCATGCTGACGTCACTGAACACCACGTCGAAACGCGCTTCGCCCTTCAGCAGGGCGGCGGCCTCATGCGCATCGGCGGTCGTGGCCACGTCGATGCCGAGGTCGCGCAGGGCCAGGCCGATCATTTCACGCAGATCGGTCTGGTCTTCCACCATCAATACGCGGATCGGGTCATCGGTCATCGGCAGGGTCCTCCATTGCGGGGAGCAGCAGGCTGACCGTGGTGCCGACACCGGGCGTGGTGGACACGTCGACGAAGCCGCCGCTCTGGGTAGTGAATCCGAACACCTGGCTCAGGCCCAGGCCGCTGCCTTTGCCGATGTCCTTGGTGGTGAAGAACGGCTCGGTCGCCCGTTCGGCGATGTCGGCCGCCATCCCGTGGCCCTCATCGCAGACGCTGAGGGTGACATAGCCACGTTGCAGCGTGGAGTCCGCATCCGGGTCGAGGCGATGCTCCAGCGCGGTGCCGATCAGGATGCGGCCGCCTTCAAGGGTAGCATCCGCGGCATTGGCGACCAGATTGGCCAGCGCCGTCTGCAGCTGCAGCGCATCGGTGTTGATCGCAGGCAGGTCGGGCGCCAGCTGGGCATCCAGCACCACCGTGGGCGGGCAGGCGCGTTGCAGGTCCGGCAGCCACTGCCGTATCAGCGCATTGATATCCAGTGGTTCGCGGATCAGGGTCTGGCCGGTGCTGAAGGCCAGCAGCTGGCGGGTCAGCAGCGCACCACGATCGGTCGCGGTCTGCGCCGCATCAAGCAGCTCGGCGGCGCGTGCATCGTCACCGTTCACGCGCAGGGACAGCAGGTCCAGGGCGTTGCCGATGGTGGTCAACAGATTGTTGAACTCGTGCGACAGCCCGCGGCTGAGGCGGCCGACGGTCTCGAACTGTTGGGTATTGCGCAGCGCACGCTGGGCATCACGCAGCAGCCGCTGTGCCTGCCACTGCTCGGTGATGTCGCGGGTGATCTTGACGAAGCCGAGCAGCTCGCCTGCTTCGACGACCGGCTCGATGACCACGCTGGCACGGAAAGACGAGCCATCGCGGCGCACCCGCCAGCCTTCACTGGCGACGTGACCGTGCTGCGCTGCGAGGCGGAGCAGGCGCTGCGGTTCCCCGGCTTCGCGATCGGCAGCCAGATAGAAACGGCCAAAGTGCGTGCCGACCACTTCATCGGCTGAATAGCCCTTGATGCGCTCGGCGCCCGGGTTCCAGCTGCAGACGATGCCTTCGGGATCAAGCAGGTACAGCGCATGGTCGCGCACGCTGTCGATCAGCAGTCGCAGTTGTCGGGAAGGGTCCGTCAGCACGGACGTCGTAGAAGCGGCAGCGTCCACGTGGAAATAAGTGTTACCCCTGAGAGGGACGTGAAGCTAGGCAGTGCAGCGTGAAGGATGCGTGCACGACGAGCACGTGCCATAGGTCCTGTGCGGCTGAATGCGACACGGAGTACCATCACCCACCCTTTGCCTCTGGAACCGACCTGCATGCGTCCTGGTGCGACCACGCGTGACCGCTGGATCTGGATGACCTCCGCCGTACTGCTGGCGGCGACCATCGCGCTGGAGCTGGTGGTGCCGTTGGGCTACGCGGTGTGGCTGGCCTATTTCCTGGCCGTGGGCGTGACGGTGTTCCAGCGCAGTGCGCGGGCGCCGTTCATCGTAGCTATCGTCGCCTGCATTCTTCTGATCGTTGGCTACAACGTTGCACCGGCCAGCTCCAATTCGGCGTTCTCGTTCGTCAATCGCAGCATCGGTGGCTGCGCCTTCCTGATGATCGCGCTGATCGTTTCCCGTGCCATCCAGGCACGGCGTGAGGCAATGCGTGCACTGTGGCTGCAGGAAGCCGAGAACGCGGTGGCGATGAGCCTGCGGGGCGACCTGGGCCCGGAGCAGATCGCCGAGGCGGCCGCGACCAGCCTGGGCGCACAGCTGGAGGCTGAGGTCGGTGCCATCTACCGCCTGGAAGGGGGGCGGCTGCAGCTGACCGGCGGTCTGGCGTTGCCAGCCGGCATGCCGGCGTCGCTGGCGTTGCAGGAGGGGTTGGCCGGGCAGGTGGCCCGTGATGAACGCGTGCGTCACCTGCACGGGGATGATGCAGTGATGCTTGAACTGCAGACCAGCCTGGGCCGGCTGCCGGTGCGCGAACGTATCCTGGCGCCGATCAGCAGTGATGGCGCCGTGGTTGGTGTGATTGAACTGGGCCGTGCGCGGGTGGGCGAGCAGCGCGAGCTGGATCGTGAGTTGCTGGAGCGTTGCGCCGAGACCATCGGCATGGCCCTGAGGGCCTCGTTGCTGCGTGCACAGCTGGTGGTGCTGCTGGAGGAATCGCAGCGCCAGGGCGAGGAGCTGCAGGCCCAGCAGGAAGAGCTGCGCGTGGCCAACGAGGAGCTGGAAGAGCAGAGCCGCAGCCTGCAGCACTCGCAGGCCCATCTGGAAGAACAGCAGGCCGAGCTGGAACAGAGCAACGTCCAGCTGGAGGAGCGTACCCACGAGCTGGAGGCGCAGAAGCAGGCGCTGCTGGTCGCGCAGGGCCAGTTGGTGCGCAACAGCAACGAACTGGCCGCCACCTCGCGCTACAAGTCCGAGTTCCTGGCCAACATGTCGCATGAACTGCGCACGCCGCTGAACAGCTCGCTGATCCTGGCCAAGCTGCTGGCCGACAACAAGGACGGCACGCTCACCGAAGAACAGGTGAAGTATGCGCGCGCAATCCTGTCGTCCAACAACGATCTGCTGGCGCTGATCAACGACATCCTGGACCTGTCGCGCATCGAGGCCGGCCACGTCGAGCTGGCCGATGAAGTGGTGGTGACGGGCAGCGTACTGCAGCGCCTGCGCGAGACCTTCGAGCCGATGGCGCGGCAGAAGGGCCTGGCCCTGCAGATCGAGGCCGATGCGCTGGCCCCCAGCCAGCTGGTGGTCGACAGCCAGCGCCTGCAGCAGATCCTGAAGAACCTGCTGGCCAATGCGGTGAAGTTCACCGAGCATGGCAAGGTCAGCCTGCACGTGCGTGCGGGCGGTCAAGGACGCATCCGTTTCGAGGTCTGCGACAGCGGTATCGGCATTGCCCGCGAGCAGCTGCAGGTCATCTTCGAAGCCTTCCGCCAGGCCGATGGCAGCACCCGCCGCCGTTACGGTGGCACCGGCCTGGGCCTGTCGATCTCGCGCGACCTCGCCGAGCGCATGGGTGGCAGCATCCAGGTCGACAGTGAACCGGGTCGTGGCAGCTGCTTCATGCTGGAACTGCCGTTGCAGGGCGCGCCGGTTTCGGAACCGGGCGAAGTGCCTGCCGCCGCCTCAATAGCGCCTGCGCCGCAGCCTGCGCCGCCGATCGCTGCGCGCACCGCTGTCGCACCGACCGTTGCATCCGTGGCGCCGGTAACCGCCAACGTGGCCGATGACCGTGGCCGCCGCCAGCGTGCCGGGCGCCTGATTCTGGCAGTGGAAGACGACGCCACGTTCGCCGAAGCGCTGGTGGCCCTGGCGCATGAACTGGATTTCGACTGCGTGGTGGCCGGGACCGCCGAAGAGGCACTGACCCTGGCCAGCGAGCTGCGCCCGAACGGCATCCTGTTGGATATCGGCCTGCCCGACGTGTCCGGCCTGAGCGTGCTGGAGCGCCTGAAGCGCAACCCCGATACCCGGCATATCCCGGTGCACGTGGTTTCGGCGATGGATCGCAGCCAGGTGGCGCGCGAGCTGGGCGCGATTGGTTTTGCGATCAAGCCGACCACGCGCGAGCGGCTGGTGACGGCCATCGAGCAGCTGGAACAGACCAGCCAGCGCGACGTGCGGCGCCTGCTGATCGTCGAGGACGACAGCGAGCTGCGCCACAACCTGGAACTGCTGCTGGGCCGCGAGCAGCTGCAGATCGTCGCAGTGGGCACCCTGGCCGGTGCGCTGGAACAGCTCAGTACGGTCACCTTCGACTGCATGGTGATGGACCTGTCGCTGCCGGATGGCAGTGGCTACGACCTGCTCGAGCACATGGCCGGCAACGATGACGTCGGCTTCCCGCCGGTGATCGTCTACACCGGCCGCGCGCTCAGCCGCGAGGAAGAGCAGCGCCTGCGCCGCTACTCCAAGAGCATCATCATCAAGGGCGCGCGCTCGCCCGAGCGCCTGCTGGACGAAGTGACCCTGTTCCTGCACAGCGTCGAGGCCAGCCTGCCGAGCGACCAGCAGCGCCTGCTGCGCGAGGCCCGCCGTCGCGACACCGTGCTCGACGGCCGGACTGTGCTGCTGGCCGAGGACGATGTGCGCAACATCTTCGCGTTGTCCAGCGTGCTTGAGCCGCTGGGCGTGACCCTGGAGATCGCACGCAACGGCCAGGAAGCGGTGGATCGCCTGACCGAACGCGAGGTCGACCTGGTGCTGATGGACATCATGATGCCGGAGAAGGATGGCCTGGCGGCGATGCGTGAGATCCGTGCGCAGCGCCATCTGCAGGACCTGCCGATCATCGCGTTGACCGCCAAGGCGATGCCGGACGACCGTGAGCGTTGCCTGCAGGCCGGCGCCAACGACTACATCGCCAAGCCCATCGACGTCGACAAACTGGTTTCGCTGTGCCGGGTCTGGTGCTCGCGGCAATGAATGAACAGGCGCTGTTCGACCTGGAACTGAAGGTCCTGCTGGAGGCGCTGTACCAGCGCTACCACTACGACTTCCGCAGCTATGCGGTGTCGTCGCTGCGGCGACGCATCCACCAGGCCATGCAGCGCTACGAGTGCGAGCGCCTGGTCGACCTGCAGCATCGCCTGCTGCACGAGCCGGAGCTGTTCGCGCAGGCGATGCAGTTCTTCACCGTGCAGGTCTCGGAGATGTTCCGTGACCCCGCGTACTTCCGTGAGCTGCGCGAGCAGGTGGTACCGGTGCTGCGCACCTATCCATCGGTGAAACTGTGGGTGGCTGGCTGCAGCACCGGCGAAGAAGTGTGGTCGCTGGCGATCCTGCTGCACGAGGAGGGCTTGCTTGAACGCAGCATCCTCTATGCCACCGACATCAACCCGGCGGCGCTGGCCACTGCCGAAGCAGGGGCCTACGGCATCGATCGGATGGCGCAGTTCAGCCGCAACTATCTGGCGGCCGGTGGCACGGCGTCACTGTCCGACTATTACGCCACGGCCTACGACGGCGCGGTGTTCGACCGTCAGCTGCGCCGCAACGTGGTGTTCGCCGACCACAGCCTCGCCACCGATACCGTGTTCTCCGAAGTGCACCTGGTGTCGTGCCGCAACGTGCTGATCTATTTCAACCGCGACCTGCAGGACCGCGCGGTCGGCCTGTTCCGTGAGGCGCTGGTGCATCGAGGCTTCCTCGGTCTTGGCAGCAAGGAATCGCTGCAGTTCGGATGCCACCATGACGCCTTCGAGGTCTGCTCGCGCGAGCACCGCCTGTACCGGAAGATTTCCTGATGGCGGTGCAGTCTCGCCCTGCGGTGGTGGTGGTCGGCGCCTCCGCAGGAGGTGTTGCCGCGCTGCAGGCGGTGCTGGGTGCACTTCCGGCCCGGCTGCCGGCGCCGGTGCTGGCCGTGCTGCACCTGCCGCGTGATCGCACCAGCCGCATTGCCGAGGTGCTGGCGCCGTACTGCGCGCTGCCGGTGCGCGAGGCGGAGGACAAGCAACCGCTGCAGCCGGGCACGGTGACGTTCGCGCCTCCGGATTACCACCTGCTGGTGGAGGATGCCGGCTCGGTGGCGCTCTCGGTGGATGCGCCGGTGCTGTTCTCGCGCCCGGCCATCGACCCGCTGTTCGAATCGGCCGCCGCGGTGTTCGGTGCGCAGGTACTGGCGCTGCTGCTGACCGGTGCCAGCAGCGATGGCAGTGAAGGCGTGGCCGCGGTACGCGCCGCCGGTGGCCGTGCCTGGCTGCAATGTCCCGAGGAGGCCGAGGCATCGATGATGCCGGCCTCCGCCCTGCAGCGCGCCGGTGCCGATGCCGTGCTGCCCCTTGAACTGATGTGTCGTCGCCTGAAGGAGTTGTTTGCATGAACCTGTTGCCACCGGACCCTGCGCAGTCGCAGTCCCCGGTCAACCTGCTGATCGTCGATGACGTGCCGCAGAACCTGGTGGCCATGCAGGCGCTGCTGCAGCGCGAGGGCGTGAATCTGCTGCTGGCCGGTTCCGGCGCGCAGGCGCTTGAGCTGCTGCTCGAGCACGAGGTTGCACTGGCCCTGCTGGACGTGCACATGCCGGAGATCGATGGCTTCACCCTGGCCGAGCTGATGCGCGGTTCGCATCGCAGCCGCACGGTACCGATCATCTTCCTGACCGCCTCGCCGGACGATCCGCTGCGTGCGTTCAAGGGTTACGAAACCGGCGCGGTCGACTTCCTGCACAAGCCGGTGGCGCCGCAGGTGATCCTGAGCAAGGTCAATGTCTTCATCGAGCTGTACCAGCAGCGGCAGCTGCTGAAGGCGCGCAACGAGGCGCTGGAACGCGCGCTCAAGCTCAACGAGACGATGGCCGCCGTGCTGACCCACGACCTGCGTACGCCGCTGTCGGCCATCCTGTTGTGTGCGGACAAGCTGGCGCTGGAGCTGCCGGAGGACAATACGGGGGCACAGCAGACGCTGCAGTTCCTGGAGGCCAGCACCCTGCGCATGGCGCGGATGGTGGAGCAGTTGCTGGACTTCTCGCGTATCCGCAGCGGCGGCCTGCGACTGCAGGCGACCGCCTGTGACCTGCGCGAGGTCACTCACGCGGTGATCGCCGAAGCGGGCAGCGCCCATGGCCATGAGCGCATCCGCCTGGACGTCGTCGGCGATACCCGGCTGCAGGGCGATATGGATCGCCTGGGCCAGATCGCGGCCAACCTGGTGGGCAACGCGTTGACCCATGGCAGCGAGGCGCAGGTGCAGCTGGATGGAAATGACGCCCGCACCGTCGTGCTGCGGGTAAGCAATGCCGGCCACATCGATGACGCGCTGCTGCCGCGGCTGTTCGAGCCGTTCAAGGCCAGCTTCCACCAGAGCAAGGGCCTGGGTCTCGGCCTGTACATCGTGGATCAGTTCGTCCGCGCCCATGGCGGTCGTATCGGCGCACGCAACGAGGCCGGGCAGGTGGTGTTCGAGGCGGTCCTGCCGCGTCGATGGGATGGAGCCGGCGCGGTCGCAACCTGAATTCTTCAGGAAGTGCGCGGGTGTATTGAGACGGGCTCGTCCGCAACTGCTACCGTGGGTGTACATCTTGTCAAGGAAGCACCATGCCACTGCGTGCCATCGCCTACGTCAGCCAGGCGTTGCCGGATCTTTCCGCTGAACGGTTGCAGGCGCTGGTCGACGATGCCGCCCGCTTCAACAAGATGGCGGGCGTGACCGGTGTGCTGCTGCATGACGGCGGGCGATTCCTGCAGTACATCGAGGGGCCGCCGGACGGTATCGATTCGGTGTACGAGCGCATCCTGCAGGCCGGCAGCCATGTCGACATCATCGAGCTGGCGCGCGGCCGCCTGGGCCAGCGTCAGTTTCCGTACTGGTCGATGCGCGCGTTGCCGGTGGATGCGGCGCTGCTGCGCCAGCTGTCGGCCAGCGACTGGTCGGGTTTCAGCCGGGCGCTGGAAGGTGATCGTTCGGCGCCGACCCCGGTGGATCTGCTCGACAACGTCGTACAGCCTGCCCTGCACGCCGGCTGAGCGTCAACGCGAAGTGCCGCCGCAGTAGGCGGCATGCAGCGCCTGCAGCACGCCCAGTGCGGGCCCTTCAATCACGCGGTAGTGGATTGCCTGCGCTTCGCGACGCGTCGCGACGATATCCAGTTGGCGCAGCACCGCCAGATGCTGTGACAGCGCTGATGCGCTGAGGCCGGTCAGTGCCTGCAGTTCCGGCACCGGTGCCTCACCTTCGACCAGGCGGCACAGCACGCGCAGCCGCGCAGGATGGGCCAGGCTCTTGAGCAGCGTTGCAGCCTCGGCGGCGTGTTCGGCCATGGCGGCGCTGTCGAGCGGGGTGCGGGCCATGGTTGACCTTTTTGTTTAGAAGTGTCTAATTTAGATAAATCTAAATCAAAGGGCAATCCCATGAGCGGCGCAAAAGAGGGCAGGGCATGAACCTGCCATGGACTGCGGTGGCTGGCGGTGCGCTGATCGGTGCCGCCGCGGTGTTGCTGCTCGCCACTGTCGGGCGCGTGGCGGGTATCAGCGGGATCGCTGCGGGCAGCCTGCGTGCAGCGAAAGGTGAGCGCGGCTGGCGCTGGGCATTCCTGCTGGGTCTCCTCGCAGCAGCGGGGATGGCGCTATGGTGGCAGTCGCTGACCGAAGCCTCGCCACGCGTGCTGTTACGCGATGCCTTGCCCGCCTGGCAGTTGATCGGCGCCGGCCTGCTGGTGGGCTTCGGCACGCGCCTGGGCAGTGGTTGTACCAGTGGGCATGGTGTCTGTGGCATGGCCCGCGGCTCGAAGCGCTCGCTGCTGGCAGTGCTGGTGTTCATGGCCTGCGCGATGCTGACCACGTTCCTGGTCCGTCACGGCGGAGGCCTGGCATGAGCCGCGCGGTCGTGGCCGCCGCGGTGGCAGGTGCGCTGTTTGGCGCGGGGCTTGCGCTCTCGGGGATGACCGACGCGCGTCGGGTACTCGGCTTCCTCGATGTGGCCGGTGATTTTGATCCGACGTTGATGTGGGTGCTGGGCTCGGCACTGCTGGTCAGTGCCGTCGGGCAGCGCTGGGTACTGCG
This sequence comes from Stenotrophomonas sp. WED208, assembly GCF_040984485.1. Taxonomy (NCBI): domain Bacteria; kingdom Pseudomonadati; phylum Pseudomonadota; class Gammaproteobacteria; order Lysobacterales; family Lysobacteraceae; genus Stenotrophomonas; species Stenotrophomonas sp. WED208. Next base: position 2,614,647 of record NZ_JAZARB010000001.1, on the reverse strand, counting down.
ACGCGCGCAGCCGTGGTTCGCGCTGCGCTTCCAGCTACCCAGTGCACGTGATGTCGATGCTCGCCTGCTGTTGGGTGCTGCACTGTTCGGTATCGGCTGGGGATGGGCTGGTTACTGCCCCGGACCGGCCATCGCCGGGCTGGCTGTCGCATCGCGTGAAGCGCTGTGGTTCGTGCCTGCCATGGTGGTGGGCTTCTGGCTGCACGATCGCTTCGTGCGCTGAGACTTCACCCCTGTGTCACCATGGATCGGGTCAGATCGACGGATCACGGGGAAAGGAGCGTAACGACATGGCACGGATGAAGTGGAAGGGAAAGGCAATGCTGGCCATGGCGCTGGCATCTGCGATCACGCCGGCACTGGCCTGCACGCGTGCGGTGTATCGGGGCGACAACGGCGATGTGATCACCGCGCGCTCGATGGACTGGAAGGTCGATGTGGCGACCAACCTCTACGTGTTGCCGCGTGGCATCGCACGCACCGGCCTGGCCGGTCCGAAGTCGCTGGCCTGGACTGCGCGCTACGGCAGCGTGGTGGCTACCGGCTACGACGTGTCGACCACCGATGGCATGAACGAAAAGGGCCTGGTGGCCAACCTGCTGTGGCTGGTGGAATCGGAGTATCCGCAGCAGCGAGGCAACAAGCCGGGACTGGCGATCTCGCTGTGGGCGCAGTATGTGCTGGACAATTTCGCCACCGTGGATGAGGCGGTCGCGGCGCTCAAGCGTGAACCGTACTCGATCGTCACCGACGAGGTGCCGGGCGAAGACCGCCAGGCGACGCTGCACCTGTCGCTGTCCGATGCCACCGGCGACAGCGCCATCGTCGAGTACATCGGCGGTCGCCAGGTGATCCACCATGACCGGCGCTATCAGGTGATGACCAACTCGCCGATCTTCGAGCAGCAGCTGGCCCTCAACAGTTACTGGCAGCAGATCGGTGGCACGGTGATGCTGCCGGGCACCAATCGCTCCGCCGATCGTTTCGCGCGCGCCTCGTTCTACATCAACGCCATTCCCAAGGCCGAAGACCCGGTGGAGGCCCTGGCCAGTGTGTTCAGCGTGATCCGCAACGCGTCGGTGCCGTATGGCATCACCACGCCGGGTGAGCCGAACATCTCATCCACGCGCTGGCGCACCGTGGCCGACCACAAGCGGCGGCTGTACTTCTTCGAGTCGGCGTTGACCCCGAACACCTTCTGGGTCGATCTGAACAAGGTCGATTTCGGCGGCCAGGTGCTCAAGCTCGACCTTGGCAAGGACCAGCGCAACACCTTTGCAGGCGATGCGCTGGGTCACTTCGTGCCCAGTGCACCGTTCACCTTCCTGGGCGTCGACGGTTAGTTCGACGTCTGGCTGGAGGCCGGGTAGACCGCCTGGATCGCGCAGCTGCCGCGGGTGTACTGCGGCAGCGGGGCGATGCTTTCACCGCGCAGATCGTCTGTCTCGAACTCGGCAGTCATGATCCGATCGCCGGGATTGCCACAGATCAGGCCGTTCTGCAGGCCCGAGTGGAAGCTCAGCTGCGGCGCACGGTCGAGCTGGCGGCAGTGGCTGCCGAGTTCGACCCGGTAGTAGCGGTGGCCGCCATTGCGGCGCGGATTGGTCTCCACCAGCATGCCCTGCGGGTCGGACGACCACGCGCGGACGTTGCGGGTGGCGAAGCAGTACGACGGCGAGCCACCGAAGCTGCGGCGGATTTCCTTGCGCTCGCGGATGGTCACGGCGGGCAGGGTGGCCGTGCGCAGGCGGTCGCTGTCGCGGGCGACGCTGGCGTAGTCGCGATCCTGCAGCGGGGTGACCGCGCTGATGCCGCAGCGGCGGCCGTCGACCACGACGCGTTCGCTGGGGCGACCACAGGCCCAGCCGGCAGGTGCTTCCAGCTTCAGCGAGGTAGCACCGCGGACGCCGGGGCAATCCTCGCTGAAGTCGATGCGATAGGCCTGTCCGGAGGCGGCGCGCAGTGCGATCGAGCGCGGTGATGCCTGCTCCACTTCCTGCACGCCGACCGCGTCCATGCAGTGCGGGGCCGGGGGCGTACGCTCCTGTGCGGACGCCGAAGCTGCGAGCGCCAGGCCGAGGCTGGTGGCGAGCATCAGTGACACCTGCCGATGGGTCATGTCCTGCACTCCCTGCGTTGGATGACGGATCGACTATAGCAGCGGTTTGCACGGCCGTTGCTACACGCGCACACTGCGCGGATGGGCGCCATCTTCCATCTGCGGCACTACGGCCAGGCCACCGGCCTGGACCGCCATGACTACGCGCAGTGGGTGCTGCCGCTGCAGGGCGAACTGCACTTCGAGATGGAAGGCCGCGGTGGTCGCCTCGACCTGCTGCAGGGGGTTTTCGTCGCGGCCGGCGAAGCGCATGACCAGATGGCCGATGGCCCGAACGGTTTCGTGATCGTTGATTGTCCTCCGGGCGTGCTTGATGACGGCACGCAGGAGCATCTGTGCCGGCAGCGCTGGCTGCACCTGCCGCTGGCGCTGCGCCGCGGCCTGGCCGAGGTGCAGGCAGGGCAGTCGATGCCGGCCCTGCTGCCGCAGCTGCTGCAGGTATTTGCACCGGCCGGCAGTGGCGCGCGCATGCAGGGACTGTGTGCAGCGGTGCAGGCCGATCCGGGCCAGACGTGGCCGGTGGCGCGCATGGCCGCGTCCGTCGGGGTCAGCGAGAGCCGGTTGCACGCGCTGTTCCAGCGTGAGTTCGGGCTCAGCCCGCAGGCGTGGCTCAGTGCAAGCCGGTTGCGTTGGGCCAAGCACCAGCTGCGCTCCAGCACGGCGCCGATCAGTGATATCGCGCTGGCCGCAGGCTATTCCGAGCAGAGTGCACTGACCCGCGCGCTGCGTCGTGAGTGCGGGCAGACCCCGGCCGCGTGGCGCAGGGGCGCCGGACTGTAGCGTCGAGCCACGCTCGACTGCCGTTCGCGGGATGGTCGGTGCAAAATCAGTCGAGCATGGCTCGACGCTACAAGCGCCGGTGTCCTGTAGAGCCGAGCCCATGCTCGGCTTCCCATACGCGCGGCCGGCCAGGGCAGTAGCCTCGGTCAAGAGCGCCCAGCGGCCAGCGCTTACACTGCGCGGCCTGTTCTCTCCCCCGAAGAACCCGAATGCGCAACAACCCGATGGCCCTGGGCATCGCCAATGGCGTTGCCGCTGGCGCACTGTGGGGCGTGGTTTTCCTCGCGCCCGCCGTACTGCAGTCGTTCAATGCCCTGCAACTGTCCGCCGGTCGCTATCTGGTCTACGGCCTGATCGCCGTAGCCCTGCTGCTGCCACGCTGGAAGCGGTTGGCGCCACGGCTCGGCCGCGCCGAGTGGATCGGCCTGCTGTGGCTGAGCCTGGCCGGGAACCTGGTGTATTTCCTGCTGCTGGCGACGGCGGTGCAGTGGGCCGGCGGTGCGGCGGCGTCCTTGATCGTCGGCCTGATTCCGGTGGTGGTGACCCTGGTCGGTGTGCGCGAGCAGGGCGCTGTACCGCTGAAGCAGCTGCTGCCGGCACTGGGGCTGTGCGTGCTGGGCGTGGCACTGGTTGGCTGGGAAGCACTGATGTCCGAGCATCTGGCAACCCCGTGGCGGCAGCGCCTGATCGGCCTGCTGTGCGCATTCGGCGCGCTGTTCTCGTGGGCGTTGTACTCGATCGGCAACAGCCGCTGGCTGGCGCGCCGACCGGACCTGTCCAGCCACGACTGGTCGCTGCTGACTGGCGTCACCACCGGCGGCCTGGCTCTGCTGTTGGTGCCGATGGCCTTCATCGGCCACGCCGGCGGGCACACGGCGACGCAGTGGAGTGGTTTCTGGGCGATCAGTGCGGGTGTAGCGGTGGTCGCCTCGATCCTTGGCAATGCGTTCTGGAACCGTGCCAGCCGCCTGCTGCCGTTGACCCTGACCGGGCAGATGATCGTATTCGAGACCCTGTTCGCGTTGCTCTACGCATTCGCCTGGCAGCAGCGCTGGCCCTCGCTGCTGGAAGCGCTGGCGATCGTGTTCCTGGTGGCCGGCGTGATGCTGTGCGCGCATGCGCATCGCACGCCCCGTGCGATCGCCGAACATGCCGGCTGAATGCGGCCGTCAAGCATGCTGATGGCCGCTTGGTCTCAGATGCAACCAAATGCCGGCACGTTGGCCGATGATCGCGGCAACGATTTTTTGCATCGCAGCACTTGACAGCGGCCCGGCGCACGGTGTTTTCTGTGCGTCATGGTTCTTGATGCCGCCCACGCCAGCCTGATCGCCCCCGCCACTGCGGGCCGTTCGACTGCGCCGGTCGCCACCACCACCATTACCACCACCACCGTCACCACTGCCCTGGTGCGGCCCGTCGTCTTCGTGTAACTCCCGAAAACCACGGCCCCGCACCATACAGGTGGCGGGGAAACTCGACACCTGCATGCGACGGGGCCTCCTACCGAGGTCTGCATGTCTTCCCACGCCCCCGCTCATCCCGTTGCCCCGGCCGATCTGGCTGCACCGTCCATCGTCGTGCACAAGTTCGGCGGCACCTCGGTGGCCGATGCCGAACGCTACCGCCATGTCGCCGGCCTGCTGCTGGCCCGTCCCGAATCGCTGCAGGTCACTGTCGTCTCGGCGATGAAGGGCGTCACCGACGCACTGATCGATCTGGCCCAGCTGGCAGCCAAGGGTGACGAAGGCTGGCGCGAGGCCTGGCATGCGCTGCGCGCGCGCCATCGTGGCGCCGCCGTGGCCCTGCTGGGCGAGCAGGTGGGCGAGACCGTCGAATGGATCGACGCCCGCTTCGATCAACTGGCCGAAGTGCTGGCGGCGCTGGCGGTGATCGGCGAGCTGCCGCGCGAAGTACTCGACCGCGTGCAGGGCCTGGGCGAAGTGTTCTCCGCGCAGCTGCTCGGCACGCACCTGCAGGCGCTGGGCGCAGACTGTGCAGTGCTCGATGCGCGCGACGTGCTGGTGGTGGGGCATGGCGAACTGGGTGTCGATGTCGACTGGGAAGCCAGCGCCGACCGCCTCGCCAAGTGGCGCCTGCAGCATCCGCAGCCACGCCTGGTCGCCACCGGCTTCGTCGCCCGTGACCGTCATGACCGCATCACCACGCTCGGCCGCAACGGCAGCGATTACTCCGGCGCGATCTTCGCCGCGCTGTTCAACGCCGATGAACTGCACATCTGGACCGATGTCGACGGCGTGCTGTCGGCCGACCCGCGGCTGGTGCCCGAGGCGGTGCAGCTGGAGTCTCTGAGCTACGACGAGGCCTGCGAGCTGGCTTATTTCGGCGCCAAGGTGGTGCACCCGCAGACGATGTCGCCGGCGATCCGCCTCGGCCTGCCGATCTTCATCCGCAATACCTTCCAGCCGGCGCATCCGGGGACGCGCATCAGCGCCGAGCGCTCGCCGCGCGGGCCGGTGAAGGGCCTGACCCTGAGCCCCGGCTTGGCCCTGTTGAACCTGGAAGGCACTGGTCTGATCGGCGTGCCGGGTACCGCAGAGCGCGTGTTTGCCGCCCTGCGCCAGGCGCAGGTGTCGGTGGTGATGATCTCGCAGGGGTCGTCGGAACATTCGATCTGCTGCGTGGTGCGTGCCGCCGAAGCCGCGCGTGGCCGCGAGGCGCTGCTGCATGCGTTCGCGCATGAGCTGTCGGTGGGCCAGGTGCAGCGCGTGCAGGTCAGCGAAGGGGTCAGTGTGCTGGCCGCGGTCGGTGACGGCATGGCCGGCCAACCCGGCGTGGCGGCGCGCCTGTTCGAGGCGCTGGGCCATGCGCAGGTGAACATCCTGGCGATCGCGCAGGGCTCGTCCGAGCGCAACATTTCAGTGGCGGTGGACAGTGCCGATGCCACCCGCGCCTTGCGCGCCGCGCATGCCGGCTTCTGGCTGTCGCCGCAGACCTTCGCGGTGGGTGTGATCGGGCCGGGTAATGTTGGTGCCGCACTGCTGGACCAGCTGCTGGCCGCACGCCCGCAGCTGCTGGCCAAGGCCAATGTGGATCTGCGCCTGCGCGCGCTGGCCTCGCGTTCGCGCATGCGCCTGGAAGTGGATGGCCTGCACGCCGACTGGCGGGAGGCCTTGCAGGAAGCGGGCGAGTCCAGCGATCTGGATCGTTTCACCGAACACCTGCTGGCCGCCCACCTGCCGCATGCGGTGGTGATCGATTGCAGTGGCAGTGCCGAGGTGGCCGAGCGCTATGAGGGCTGGCTGGCGGCCGGCATCCACGTGGTCACCCCCAACAAGCAGGCCGGCGCCGGGCCGCTGCCGCGCTACCAGCGCATCCGCGCCGCGGCGGCGGCCAGTGGTGCACGCTTCCGCTACGAGGCCACGGTCGGCGCGGGCCTGCCGGTGATCACCACGCTGCGTGATCTGGTCGATACCGGTGACGAGGTGCTGGCGATTGAAGGCATCTTCTCCGGCACGCTGGCCTGGCTGTTCAACCGCTTCGATGGCAGCCAGCCGTTCTCGCAGCTGGTCGCGCAGGCGCGGTCGATGGGCTACACCGAGCCGGACCCGCGCGATGATCTTTCGGGTGTGGATGTGGCGCGCAAGCTGGTGATCCTCGCCCGCGAAGCCGGCCACGCGCTCAGCCTTGAGCAGGTTGAAGTGGAAAGCCTTGTGCCGGCGCTGCTGCGCGACGGCAGCGTGGATGAGTTCATGGCGCGGCTGGGTGAGTCTGATGCCAGCCTGCTGCAGCGCCTGCAGGACGCGCGGGCGCGGGGGGCGGTGCTGCGCTATGTGGCACAGCTGGGTGCCGATGGCGCCTCGGTCGGTCTGCAGGAGCTGCCGGCCGATCACGCCTTCGCCAACCTGCGGCTGACCGACAACGTGGTGCAGTTCCGCACCCGTCGCTACTGCGACAACCCGTTGGTGGTGCAGGGTCCGGGCGCCGGCCCGGAAGTCACCGCGGCCGGTGTGTTCGCCGACCTGCTGCGGGTCGCGGCCGGTGAAGGGGCGCGCCTGTGATCGCACGTGCGTTCGCGCCTGCCTCGGTGGCCAACGTGGCGGTGGGCTTCGATATTCTCGGCCATGCCATTGCCGGTGTTGGCGATACCGTGAGCGTGCGCCGCATCGATGAGCCGCTGGTGCGCATCGAGGCGATCCGTGGCAGTGCCATTGAGTTGCCACTGGATGCGGCCGGGAACACCGCAGGTGCAGCCTTGATGTCGCTGCGCGCAGGGCTGGGCCTGGACTTCGGTTTCGCGGTGGAAATCGACAAGGGCATTCCGTTCGGTTCCGGCATGGGCGGTTCGGCAGCGTCATGCGTTGCTGCGTTGGTTGCCGCCAACGCGCTGCTGGATGTGCCGCTGCCGCGTGAGGCGCTGTACCCGTTTGCGCTGGATGGCGAGGCAGTGGCCAGTGGTGGCCGTCACGGTGACAACGTCGGCCCGCTGCTGCTGGGTGGCCTGGCGTTGTGTACGGCTGATCGCCTGTTGCCGATCCCGGTGCCGGCCAGCTGGCACAGCCTGCTGGTGCATCCGCACGCGGTGCTGGAAACGCGCCGTGCCCGCCAGGCCCTGCAGGGCAGCTATGTGCTGGGCGAGTTCGTGGCACAGAGCGCGAACCTCGCACTGGTGCTCAGTGGTTGCCATCGCAGCGATGCCGCACTGGTGCGCGCGGGATTGCGCGACGTGCTGGTGGAGCCGCGCCGGGCCGGATTGATTGCCGGCTTCGAAGCTGCCCGTGATGCGGCGCTGTCGGCCCATGCAATGGGCGCAGGCATCTCCGGTGCCGGACCCAGCGTGTTTGCCTGGTTCGAGGATGCCGACCAGGCACTTGCCGCCGCCACATCGGTGCAGGCCGCATTTGCAGCCGCAGGTTTCGACAGCGATGCCTGGGTGTCACCGCTGGATGCACCGGGAGCCCGCTTGTGCTGAATCCTTCCCCTTTACTGGATACCCAACCCATGCAATTTGTTTCGACCCGCGGCCAGTCTCCGGCCGTTGGCCTCAGCGCGGCGATCGCCGCCGGATTGGCGCCCGATGGCGGGCTGTATGTCCCCGTGCTTCTGCCGGCCGTCCGCGAACTGCAGGCCGGGCCGACCCTGGCCGATACCGCCGCCGATCTGCTGGCACCGTTCTTTGCTGGCGACGCACTTGAGACCGCGCTTCCGGCGATCTGCCGCGAAGCGTTCGACTTCCCGGTGCCGCTGCGTGCGCTCGGCGATGGCGACCACGTGCTGGAGCTGTTCCATGGGCCGACGGCGGCGTTCAAGGACATCGGCGCGCGCTTCCTGGCCGGTACGCTTTCGCGGCTGCAGGCCGGCAAGGGCCGTGATCTGACGATCGTGGTCGCCACGTCCGGCGATACCGGTGCCGCCGTTGCGGCGGCCTTCCATCGCCAGCCGGGCGTTCGCGTGGTGGTGCTGTATCCGGATGGCCGCGTATCTCCGCGCCAGGCGCACCAGCTCGGTTGTTTCGGCGACAACATCCAGGCGCTGCGTGTGGCGGGCGCATTCGACGATTGCCAGGCGATGGTCAAGCAGGCGCTGGCTGACCGCGAACTGCAGGCGCAGGTGCCGTTGAGCTCGGCCAACAGCATCAGCCTGGGCCGGCTGCTGCCGCAGATGAGCTACTACGCGCATGCAGCGTTGACCCACTACGCCGCGCATCGTCGCCGGCTCAATCTGGTGGTGCCGACCGGCAACCTGGGCAATGCGATGGCGGCGGTGCTGGCGCGCGCGCTGGGCGTGCCGATCGGTCAGATCGTGCTGGCCACCAATGCCAATGCCGTGTTGCCGGCGTACTTCAATGGTGGCGACTACCAGCCGCAGGCCAGTGTGGCGACGGTGGCCAATGCAATGGACGTGGGTGCGCCGAGCAACTTCGAGCGACTGCGCTGGCTCTACCACGGCGACGACGCGGAACTGCGTGCTGCGTTCCGTGCGTTCGCGGTGGATGACGTGACCATCCGCGCGACGATTGCGGCAGCGCATGCCAGCCGCGGCGAGCTGTTCTGCCCGCACACGGCGACGGCGGTGAAGGTGCTGCAGGACCTGCGTGCGCGCGGTGCCAAGGGCGACTGGGCGGTGGTGGCCACGGCGCATCCGGCCAAGTTCGAGGCCGTGGTCGAGCCGCTGATCGGCGAAACGGTGGCGGTGCCGCCTGCGCTGGATGCGTTGCTGCAGCGACCGGCGCACGCCGAACCGCTCGCGGCTGACTATGCCGCGCTGCGCGACGTGCTGCTGCGCTGATCGGAGAGGGGCGCGGTTGCCGGCCAGCGGCCGGCACTACCAGGGAATTGCATTCGGGTAGTGCCGGCCGCTGGCCGGCAACCCCACGGACCGCGATGCGGTCAGATCAATCCTTCACCGGCCAACGTGCGCAGCCCGTCCTCGTCGAGGATCTCCACCACATTCAGGTGGGGCAGGGCGATCAGCCCCTGCTGGCGCAGCTTGGTGAAGGTGCGGCTGACCGTTTCCATGGTCAGGCCCAGATGGTCGGCGATATCGCCGCGGCCCATCGGCAGCGATACGCGCAGGCCGTCGCCACCCAGCTTGGCCTCGCGCGCGGCCAGGCGCAGCAGGAAATCGGCCAGCTTCTCGGCCGGCTGCAGGCGCGCCAGTGCCAGCGCGGCATCCTGTGCGGCATCCAGCTCCTGGCAGGCACGTTGCAGCAGCTTGCGCTCCAGGTGCGGGAAACGGCTGCGCAGGGCCTTCATCTGTGGCAGCGCGACGCGGCAGACGCGGCTGTCGGCGATGGCCTCGATGTCGTAGCGATGGTGGTCGCTGCCGCTCAGGCCCAGGTAGTCGCCGGGCAGCACGAAGCCGTTGATCTGGCGGCGGCCGTCGGCCAGGGTGCGCACCAGGCGCAGTGCGCCGCCGGTCAATGTATAGACATGGTCGCGCTCTTCACCGGTGCGGGCCAGCGTGCTGCCCATGCTGACCTGCTGCGAGACGGTGACCTGCTCCAGCGCCTGCACTTCATCGGGCGACAGCGCCGAGCACACCGCAAGGTGGCGAACCGAGCAGTGCAGGCAGTCCAGCGTGGTGCAGGACGGCGAGGCGGGATCGTTGGTGGCGGGCGGAGCGCCGGAAGGCCGTGACATGTTGCGGGGGGCGTATCGCGGGCGGGGAGGGCCTTATGATACTTCAAGCGGCCGTTCGACCCTGCCCGCGGCGGGGGCGCTAGAATGTCGCCCCCTCCCACGTCCCGTTCCAGCAGGAGTTCCGCCCCGTGATCAAGCCCCGTACCCCGCCCGGCACCCTTGAACTGCTGCCGCGCGAGCAGATTGCGTTCCAGCGCATGCTGGACGTCATCCGCCGCAACTACGAGCGCTTCGGGTTCCTGCCGGTGGAGACGCCGGTGTTCGAGCTGTCCGACGTGCTGCTGACCAAGTCCGGTGGCGAGACCGAGCGCCAGGTGTACTTCGTGCAGTCCACCGGTGCGCTGGCCAACGCCGCCGAATCGGGCGACCGTTCGCTGCCGGAAATGGCGCTGCGCTTCGACCTGACCGTGCCGCTGGCACGCTATGTGGCCGAGCACGAACACGAACTGACCTTCCCGTTCCGCCGCTACCAGATGCAGCGCGTCTACCGCGGCGAGCGCGCCCAGCGCGGACGTTTCCGCGAGTTCTACCAGTGCGACATCGATGTGATCGGCAAGGACAGCCTGAGCGTGCGTTACGACGCCGAAGTGCTGGCGGTCATCCATGCGGTGTTCTCGGAACTGCGCATCGGTGACTTCAGCATCCAGCTGAACAACCGCAAGCTGATGCGCGGCTTCTTCGAGAGCCTGGGCGTGGCCGAGGGCGAGCGTCAGCTGGCCGTACTGCGCGAAGTGGACAAGCTGGACAAGCGCGGCGCCGATTACGTGCGCGAGACGCTGGTGGGCGAGGGCTTCAACATCCCGGCAGAACAGGTCGAGAAGATCCTGGCGTTCGTGGCCGTGCGTTCGCAGGGCCACGACGACGCGCTCATGCAGCTGGCCCAACTTGAAAAGCTTGCACTGAACAGCTCATTGGTCGGAGAGGGTGGAGTCTCCACTTTGGCCCAAGGTGTCGCCGAACTGCGCGAAGTGCTGCAGCTGGTGCAGGCGCTGGGCGTGCCGGAAACCGCGTATTGCCTGAACTTCTCCATCGCGCGCGGCCTGGACTACTACACCGGCACCGTCTACGAGACCACGCTGACCGACCACCCGCAGATCGGCTCGATCTGCTCGGGCGGCCGTTACGAAGACCTGGCCAGCCACTACAGCAAGTCGAAGCTGCCGGGTGTGGGTATCTCCATCGGCCTGTCGCGCCTGTTCTGGCAGCTGCGCGAGGCCGGCCTGATCGACGGCATCGAAGCCAGCAGCGTGCAGGCGCTGGTGGCGCTGATGGACGAGCAGGGCATGCCGCAGTCGCTGGACATTGCCCGCCGCCTGCGTGCCGGTGGCATCAACACCGAAGTGCAGATGGAGCCGAAGAAGATCGGCAAGCAATTCCAGTACGCGGCCAAGGCTGGCATCCGCTTCGTGGTGCTGGCGGGTGAGGATGAACTGGCGCGCGGCGTGGTGGCAGTGAAGGACCTGCTGCGCGAACAGCAGTTCGAAGTGTCGCGCGACGAACTGGCCAGCACCCTGCTGGTGGAGCTGGAGCAGTCGAAGGCGATGGTGTGAAGCCTGCCGCCGCAGGAGTGCTGAGCGTGCTCCTGCTGGCGGGCTGCCAGAGCGATCCGTCGCTGCACAGCACGCGGATCGGGCCGGCGCAGTACCGGCTGGCGGTTGATCGCTGCCATGCGATCGACCGCGCACAGCTGGAGGACGATCTGCAGGCCCTGGCCTCGCGGACGTGCCGGGCGGGAGCGGGGGCGTTGCAGAACATCCAGTCCCTGCCGAGCCGGCAGGGCAGCCTGTTCGGTGAATGCCTGCGGCGCGGGGCGCTGCAGGCCGAGGTGCACTGTCTGCCCTGAGTCGGGCCAGGTTGTTGATTTGAAAGCAGAACGCCCACCCTTTGGTGGGCGTTCTGCGTTTCTGAACGAAGCGCAGTCGAGCATGGCTCGACTCTACAAAAGCCGTTCTCGATCACTTTCCCAGCGAGATCCAGCAGATCGCGGCCAACTGTCGAAGGCGGGGAGGGTTCGGTGGCAGGGGTGTGAGCGGCATGGATGCCGCGACCAAGCCCCCACGGATGGGTTTACGGCGTCCCCTGCCACCGGACCCTCCCCGCCAACGCTCAGGAAATCAGCATTTGCTTTTGCTCTGGCTCTTGGCGGGTGCAGGGCAGCAGCCCTGCCGTCCCCTCAATCCTCGATTTGACGCACTGCGCAAGAATGCGCTAATGTACTAACGCGCTATTACATTGATGCATGGAAACCACCCCGTGAAAGCCCGCCCCGAGATTGCCGCCAAAGACCCGAAGGCCGACCTGGAAGCCCTGGCCCAAGCCTTTGCCGCCCTGCGCGAGCCGGAACAGGTCGAGGCCTTCCTGCGTGACCTGTGCACCCCGGCCGAGCTGGAAGCCATGGCCGACCGCTGGAAAGTGGTGCCGCTGCTGCAGCAGGGCGTGCCGTACCGCGAGATCCACGAGCGCACCGGCGTCAGCGTGACCACCACCGGACGGGTGGCACGCACGCTTGAGCATGGCCATCGAGGCTATGCCGCCGCCATCGACCGCCTTGCCTCGCGCTGATCCGCGCCCCGTTCCGAACTTCGAGACCTCCCCCATGAGTGCAACCCAGGCAGCGCCGGCACGAGACCGGCTGCGTATCGCCATCCAGAAGAGTGGCCGGCTGGCCGAGCCCGCCCGCAACCTGCTCAGCGCCTGCGGCCTGAGCTGGCGCGAGAGCCGCGACAAGCTGTTCTGCTACGGCGAATCGCTGCCGGTGGACCTGCTGCTGGTGCGCGACGACGACATCCCCGGCCTGATCGCCGACGGCGTCTGCGACCTCGGCATCGTCGGCCGCAACGAGCTGGACGAACAGGCCGCGGCACGCCGTCAGATCGGCCTGCCGGACGCCTATCAGGCGCTGCGCGGGTTGGGCTTCGGCCAGTGCCGGTTGATGCTGGCGGTGCCCGAGGAATGGCAGTGGCAGGGTCCGGCGCAGCTGGCCGGCACCCGCATCGCCACCAGTTACCCGGCCATCCTCAAGCAGTGGCTGGCCGAGCAGGGCGTGGACGCACAGGTGGTCGAGCTGTCCGGTTCGGTGGAAATCGCTCCGCGCCTGGGCACCGCCGACCTCATCTGCGATCTGGTGTCCAGCGGCGCCACCCTGCGCGCGAATCAGCTGACCCCGGTGCACAATCTGCTCGACAGCGAGGCAGTGCTGGCCGGTGCGGTGCGCGTGCCGGATGATGCACGTGCATCGCTGCGCGCGATGCTGCTGCGCCGCCTCGACGGTGTGGTGCAGCGCCAGGACCGCAAGCTGCTGATGTTCCGTGCCAGCGAGGACCGCGTCGACGCGCTGGCGCAGCTGCTGGCCGATGCCGAGCCGCTGGTGCGGTTGCCGGCCGATGGCGGCGCGCTGCGCCTGCAGACCATGTGCCCCGGCCCGCTGAGCTGGCAGCGCATGGAGGAACTCGAGCGCGCGGGTGCGCAGGGCCTGATGGTACTGAGCGTGGAGCGGTCGCTGGCATGAACCGTCTGATCTGGTCCCGACTTGATGAGGCCGCGCGCAGCGCGGCATTGACCCGCCCGGTGCAGACCGTGGCGCAGCAGACCCGCGATGCGGTGGCGGCCCTGATCGCGCAGGTGCGTGCACAGGGCGACGATGCGCTGCGTGCGATCACCGCGCGCTTCGATGGTGTCGAGCTGGCCTCGTTTGAAGTTTCCGAAGTCGAATTCGCCGCTGCTGAAGCTGCCGTGCCCGCCGAACTGCGCCAGGCGATGGTGGACGCCGCCGAGCGCATCGCGCGCTTCCACGCCGCCGGCATGGGCAAAGGCTATGCAGTTGAAACCGCGCCGGGCGTGGTCTGCGAACGCATGCTGCGTCCGATCGGCCGGGTGGGCCTGTACGTACCGGCCGGCAGCGCGCCGCTGCCGTCCACCGCATTGATGCTGGGCGTTCCGGCGCAGCTGGCCGGTTGCCCGCAGGTGGTGCTGTGCACGCCTCCGCGCGCCGATGGCAGTGCAGATCCGGCGGTGCTGGTGGCCGCGCGCCTGACCGGTGTGCAGCGCGTGTTCAAGCTGGGCGGCGCCCAGGCGATCGCCGCGATGGCCTATGGCACGATCAGCATTCCGGCCTGCGACAAGCTGTTCGGGCCCGGCAACAGCTTCGTCACCGAAGCCAAGCAGCAGGTCGCACAGGATGGCGCCGCCGCCATCGACATGCCGGCTGGTCCCTCCGAAGTACTGGTGATCGCCGATGCCGGCGCCAATCCGGCGTTCGTTGCCGCCGACCTGCTGTCGCAGGCCGAGCACGGTCCGGATTCGCAGGTACTGCTGTTGACCGATGATGCCGCGATGCTGGCGGCGGTCGAGGCTGAGGTGGAGCGCCAGGTGGCCCTGCTGCCGCGCCAGCAGATCGCGCGCCAGGCGCTGTCGGCGTCGCGCCTGATCCAGGTCGATTCGCTGGCCGAGGCGTTCGCGATCAGCAACCGCTACGCGCCCGAGCACCTGATCCTGGCCCTGCGCGATCCGCGCGCGTGGCTGGGAGAGGTGCAGGCAGCCGGCTCGGTGTTCCTCGGCGACTACACGCCCGAGGCACTGGGTGACTATTGCAGCGGCACCAACCACGTGCTGCCCACCGCCGGTGCCGCACGTGCCTACAGCGGTGTCAGCGTGGCCAGCTTCCAGAACCTGATCAGCGTGCAGAGCGCCAGCGCCGCCGGCCTGGCAGCAATCGGCGGCTGCGCACGCATCATCGCCAGCGCCGAAGGCCTGGATGCGCACGAGCGTGCAGTGGCCCTGCGCATGGAGGCAGCGGCATGAACGCGGCTATCGATGAGGTGCTCGCACTGGTGCGCCCGGACCTGCAGGCCTTCGCTGGCTACAGTTCGGCGCGCAGCGCGGCGGTGCAGGGCGAGGTCTGGCTGAACGCCAACGAGTCAGCCTGGGCCAATCCGGCTGATGTGGCGGGCAACAGCCGGCGCTATCCGGAACCGCAGCCGTTGGCGTTGCGTGAGGGCCTGGCGGCGTTGTACGGTGTTACGCCGCCGCAGCTGCTGATCGGTCGCGGCAGCGACGAAGCCATTGATCTGCTGGTGCGTGCCCTGTGCGTGCCGGGCCGCGATGGCGTGCTGGTCACGCCGCCAGTGTTCGGCATGTACGCGGTCTGCGCACGCCTGCAGGGCGCCGCACTGATTGAAGTGCCGCTGGTGGATGCCGAAGACGGCTTGCGTGCCGATCTGGATGCTGTGATCGATACAGCCAAGGCGCGCAACGCCAAGCTGGTCTTCCTGTGCGCACCGTCCAACCCGGCCGGCAGTGACATCGCCCTGGTCGAGATCGAGCGCGTCGCCACTGCTCTGCGTGGGCAGGCGCTGGTGGTGGTGGACGAGGCCTATGTCGAGTATGCGCAGCGCCCGTCGGCGACCACGTTGCTGGCCGCGCACGCCAATCTGGCGGTGCTGCGCACGCTGTCGAAGGCGCATGCACTTGCGGCCGCGCGCATCGGCACCCTGATCGCCGCGCCGGAACTGATTGCCGTACTGCGCCGCTGCCAGGCGCCGTACCCGGTGCCGACCCCGTGCGCCGAGCTGGCCGTGCAGGCGCTGCAGCCGGCCGCACTGGCACGTACCGCCGAGCACGTGGCCACGGTCATCGCCGAGCGCGAACGCCTGTTCGCTGCGCTGCCGGGCCTGCCTGGCGTTCGTCGCGTGCACCGCTCGGCCGGCAACTACCTGCTGGTCCGCTTCGCTGATGCGCAGGCAGCGTTCGACACCTTGCTGGATGCCGGTGTGGTGGTGCGCGACCAGCGCGCCGCGCCGCAGCTGGGTGATGCGCTGCGTATCAGCATCGGCAACCCCGAAGAGAATGACCGCGTGCTTGCGGCCCTGTCGGCGCGGAGGGCCGCAGCATGACCCCGATCCTGTTCATCGACCGCGACGGCACCCTCATCGAGGAGCCGTCCGATTTCCAGATTGACGCCTACGAGAAGCTGCGCTTCGTGCCGCAGGTGATCCCGGCGCTGTTGAAGCTGCGGGATGCCGGCTACCAGTTCGTGATCGTCACCAATCAGGATGGCCTCGGCAGCGACCGCTACCCGCGCGCCAGCTTCGATGGCCCCAACGATCTGATGCTGCAGATCTTCGAGAGCCAGGGGATCACCTTCCGTGACGTGCTGATCGATTGCAGCTGGCCGCAGGACAATGCGCCAACCCGCAAGCCGGGCATCGGCCTGATGACCGCCTACCTGCAGGACCGCAGCATCGACTGGGCGCGCTCGGGCATGGTTGGTGACCGCATCACCGACCTGCAGTTCGCCGACAACCTCAACATCCGTGGCTTCCAGCTGCGCACCGAACAGTTCGGTGGCGAGTGGGACTGGCCGGGCATCGCCCATGCGCTGGCCGATGCGCCGCGTACCGCCGTGGTCCAACGCAACACCAAGGAGACGAAGATCCGCGTTGAACTGGATCTGGACCGTGCCGGTGATGCGCGCATCGCCACCGGACTGCCGTTCTTCGACCACATGCTGGAACAGATCGGCAAGCACGGCGGGTTCGCGCTGGACATCCAGGCTGAGGGCGACCTGCACATCGACGAGCACCACACCATCGAGGACACCGGGCTGGCGCTGGGTCAGGCCCTGCGCGAGGCGCTGGGCG
Organism: Stenotrophomonas sp. WED208; assembly: GCF_040984485.1. NCBI lineage: Bacteria > Pseudomonadati > Pseudomonadota > Gammaproteobacteria > Lysobacterales > Lysobacteraceae > Stenotrophomonas > Stenotrophomonas sp. WED208. The sequence goes on along the minus strand of NZ_JAZARB010000001.1, from coordinate 2,598,007 downwards.
ACAAGCGCGGCATCGGCCGCTACGGCTTCACCCTGCCGATGGACGAGACCCTGGCCAGCGCTGCGCTGGACTTCAGCGGCCGCCCCTATTTCGTGTTCGAGGGCGAGTTCAAGCGCGAGCGGGTGGGTGACATGCCGACCGAGCTGGTGCCGCACTTCTTCCGTTCGCTGTGCGATGCCAGCGGCCTGAACCTCAACCTGCAGGTGCGCGGCGACAACGACCACCACAAGGTCGAGGCCTGCTTCAAGGCACTGGCGCGCGCACTGCGCCCGGCATTGGCCCGCCAGGGCACGGCACTGCCGAGTACCAAGGGGGCACTGTGAGCGACGTTGCGCTGATCGATGCCGGCGGTGCCAACCTGGGCTCGGTGCGCTACGCATTGGAGCGCCTGGGCGCGACGGTGCGGCTGGTGCGCGATGTCGACGGTCTGGTCGGTGCGCAGCGGGTGATCCTGCCCGGCGTCGGCGCCGCCGGTCCCGGCATGCAGCGCCTGCACGCGCAGGGCCTGGTGGAACCGCTGCAGCGACTGGAGGTGCCGCTGATGGGCATCTGCCTGGGCATGCAGCTGCTGTTCGAACGCTCCGAAGAGGCCGGCGTAGAAGCGCTGGGACTGATTCCCGGCGTGGTGCGCAAGCTGGTGCCGGCCTGCGGCATACGCGTGCCGCACATGGGCTGGAACCGCCTGCTCCCGCTGCGCGAATCGCTGCTGCTTCGCGGTGTGCCGGAGCGCGCCAGCGCCTACTTCGTGCACAGCTATGCGGCGCCGCTCAATACCCACACCGTCGCTGCCTGCGACCACGGGGGTCTGTTCACTGCGGTGGTGGAGCAGGGGCGCTACTACGGCGCACAGTTCCATCCCGAGCGCTCCGGCGAGACCGGCTCGCTGATGCTGCGCAACTTCCTCGAGGGCACTGCTGCATGAGTTTCATCGTCTATCCCGCGCTGGATATCCGCGACGGCCGCGTGGTGCGGCTGCGCCAGGGCGACTACGCGCAGGAAACCTCGTATGGCGATGATCCGCTGCCGCGCGCACAGGCATGCGCCGCACAGGGCGCGCAATGGATGCATCTGGTCGACCTGGACGCTGCGCGTGCCGGTGGCTACACCCTTGCGCCGCTGCTGGCGTCGATCCGTGCGCAGACGCCGCTGCAGGTGCAGACCGGCGGTGGCGTGCGCGGACGCGACGACGTGGCGCGCATCCTCGATGCCGGCGCCGGCCGCGTGGTGGTGGGTTCGCTGGCAGTACGCCGCCCCGACGAAGTGGTCGGCTGGCTGGAGGAGTTCGGCGCCGAGCGCATCACCATCGCGCTGGATGCCCGCCAGGATGCCCAGGGCCAATGGCAGTTGCCGGTGCACGGCTGGACCGAGAACGCCGGCGTGACCCTGGATGACCTGGCCCTGCGTTATGCGCGTGCCGGCATGCGCCACCTGCTGTGCACCGACATCGCCCGCGATGGCATGCTGGCCGGGCCCAACATCAGCCTCTACCAGCACCTGTCGGCGCTGCTGCCGGGCGTGGCGGTGCAGGCCTCCGGTGGCATCCGTGACGTGGCCGATGTGGCCGAGGCGCGTGCTGCCGGCTGCGGCGGTGCCATCCTCGGCAAGGCCCTGCTGGAGCAGCGCATGGACCTCGCGGAGGCGCTGGCATGTTGAGCCGCCGCATCATTCCGTGCCTGGACGTGCGCGATGGCCGCGTGGTCAAGGGCGTGCGCTTCCGCGATCACGTCGACATGGGCGACATCGCCGAGCTGGCGCAGCGCTACCGCGACCAGGGTGCCGACGAGCTGGTGTTCTATGACATCGGCGCCAGTCCCGAAGCACGGTCGGTCGACGTCGCCTGGATCGAGCGCATCGCACGCCTGATCGACATTCCGTTCTGCGTGGCCGGTGGCATCGACAGCGTGGAAACCGCGCGTCGCGTGCTGTTCGCCGGTGCCGACAAGGTGTCGATCAACTCGCCTGCGCTGGGCCGCCCGGAGCTGATCACCGAGCTGGCAGATGAGTTCGGCGTGCAGTGCGTGGTGGTGGGTGTGGACTCGGTACGCGAAGCGGACGGCCAGTGGCGGGTACGCCGTTTCAGTGGCGACCCGGAAAGGACCCAGGCGGTACCGCTGCGGACCCTGGACTGGATCGTCGAAGCGCAACGGCGTGGCGCTGGCGAAATCGTGTTGAACTGCATGGACAGCGATGGCGTGCGCCGTGGCTACGATGTCGTGCAGCTGCAGCAGGCGCGGGCCCTGTGCCAGGTGCCGCTGATCGCCTCGGGTGGTGCCGGTGCGATGGAGCACTTCGCCGAAGCCTTCGACCAGGCCGACGTCGACGGCGCGTTGGCGGCCAGCGTGTTCCACAGCGGCGCCATCGCCATTCCGGAATTGAAGCGCTACCTGCGCGGACAGCAGATCGAGGTGCGGGATGTCTATTGAAGTGAGGCCATCGCTGGATGCGCTGCAGGCGCTGGACTGGGGCAAGGGCGACGGCCTGCTGCCGGCGGTGGTGCAGGATGCCGATACCCTGCAGGTGCTGATGCTCGGCTATGTCAGCGCCGAGTCGCTGGCGGCCACGCTGGCCATCGGCCACATGACCTTCTTCAGCCGCAGCAAGCAGCGGTTGTGGACCAAGGGCGAGCAGTCCGGCAACGTGCTGGTGGTGCAGTCAATCAGCATCGACTGCGATGCCGACACGCTGCTGGTGATGGCACGCCCGGCCGGGCCAACCTGCCATACCGGTGCCGAGAGTTGTTTCGACCAGGCACCGAAGGACTTCCTGGGCGGGCTGGGCCAGCTGGTGGCGATGCGCGAGGCGCAGCGCCCGCCGGGCAGCTACACCACCAGCCTGTTCGAGGGCGGCATCCGCCGCATCGCGCAGAAGGTGGGCGAGGAGGGCGTGGAGACCGCATTGGCCGCCGTGGCGCAGGATGATGAGGCGCTGCTCGGCGAGGCTTCGGACCTGCTGTACCACCTGCTGGTGCTGCTGCGCGCGCGCGGGCTGTCGCTGGATGATGCGCGGGCGGTACTGGAAAAACGCCATCGTTGAAGAGCGGTAGTGCCGGCCGCTGGCCGGCAACCTCATGATCGTCGGGCATCGGCTGGTTGCCGGCCAGCGGCCGGCACTACCGGCAATGCGCCATCACGTGCGCGATGTCATCAACGGAATCTACAATAGGCGGTCTTTCTTTCCCGGACCGCCCATGAAACTGCCTGCCACCTGGCTGTGCTGCCTGTTGCTGACCTCGCCGGCCTGGGCCGCGGATACCGTGGTCAGCGGCAAGGTCTATCTGGAGCGTGACGGCCGGCCGGGGCGCGGCGCGACTGATCCGGGCCTGGCCGGGGTGCAGGTCTCCAATGGCGAGGCCATCGTCAAGACCGCCGCCGACGGCAGCTACAGCCTGCCGGTGCGCGACGGCCAGACCGTGTTCGTGATCAAGCCCGATGCCTACGCCTTCCCGAAGGCGACCGACGGCCTGCCGTCGTTCTGGCGCCACTACCGCCCGAGCGGCTCGCCGGCGCTGAAGTACGGTGGCATCGCCGCCACCAGCGATATCACCCGCAACTGGGATTTCGCGCTGCAGGCGGATCGCCATGACAGCCGCCGTGGTTTCCAGATGCTGGTGTTCACCGATTCGCAGACCGCCAGCCTGAAGGACATCGGCTACTACCAGCAGTCGATCGTGGCGCCGCTGGTCGGCCAGACCAAGGCGCGCATGGGCACCACCCTGGGCGACATCGTCAACGATGACCTGGCCCTGTACCCGGCGATCAACAAGGTCACCACCGAGCTCGGTGTGCCGTGGTTCCACGTGCCGGGCAACCACGATCTCGATTTCGATGCGGCCAGCGACGAGCACTCACTGGACAGCTGGCGCAACATCTACGGCCCGGACACCTACGCGGTGGAAGAGGGCGGCGCCAGCTTCGTGTTCCTGGACGACGTGGTGTACGACCCCAAGGCGAGGCCGAAGTACATCGGCGGCCTGCGCGAAGACCAGTTCGCCTTCCTTGCCGGCTACCTGAAGGGCCTGCACAAGGATCGCCTGCTGGTGCTGGGCATGCACATCCCGCTGTTCGACGCCGCGCCGGGGCGCGAGACCTTCCGCCATGCAGACCGCCAGCGCCTGTTCGACCTGCTGAAGGACTTCCGCAACGTGCTGGTGCTCAGCGGCCACAGCCACACCCAGCAGCACGTCTACCACGGCAAGGCCGAGGGTTGGAATGGCGAAAAGCCGCTGCACGAGTACAACGTGGGCGCCAACTGCGGTGCGTTCTGGTCGGGGGTGAAGGACGCCGTTGGCGTGCCGGACAGCACCATGAGCGATGGCACACCGAAGGGCTATGCGTTGCTCGACGTGGCCGGCAATGGCAGCTACAAACTGCAGTACCGCGTGGCCGGCCAGCCGGCCAGCGAGCAGATCGGCCTGCATGCACCCAAGGTGCTGCGCCAGGGCGCCTACCCGGCGTGGGGCATCTATGCCAACGTCTACATGGGTGAGGACGCCAGCGTGGTCGAGTACCGCGTCGATGGCGGCGCCTGGCAGCCGATGAAACAGGTCAGCCAGCCCGATCCGCGCCTGATGGTGGAGAACGTGGCCGACGATCTTGCCAACAACCTGCGCGGTTACGACCGCTCGCCGGAGGCTACCGCGTCGCCGCACCTGTGGCGTGGTGCGCTGCCGACCGATCTGGCGGTGGGCAGCCACAAGGTCGAGGTACGCTCCACCCAGCCCGATGGCGCGGTGTTCACCGCCAACACCAGCTACAGCCTGCAGACTGCCCAGCCCTGACCTCCGAACCATCGCTCCAGCGAAAGGACCCCGCATGGATATCCGCTTCATGGTCGGCACCACGCCGGTGACCCTCAGCCGCCACTGGTTCACCGGCGCGATGCTGCTGCAGAGCGCCACCGAGAAGGTCTGGGTGCAGCACCCGCTGCATCCGGGCACCCACTTCTCGTTCTCGCTGGTACAGTCGTGGCTGCGTCACATCGCCGGCCACGAGGTGCTGGTCGAACGCACCCGGCCGCTGTTGTTCGCCGGCTTCCGTCCGCAGCGCCTGCGCGTGCTGGTGGACGGCGTGCAGGTGGCCGAACAGGAAGGCATGTAGGCCAACCTGAACCATCGGCGCGCTAGGCAAAGCCGCCCCGATGCCTGAGAATCGGGGCGATTCAATCGATCCAAGCAGGCCAGCGTGACCATCGCAGCAGCGTCCCCGGTTTCCTCCGACTCCGCCCGCGGCGGTCTTCCGCGCCATCTGGTCGTTGCCGATGTCGGCGGCACCTTCGCCCGCCTGGCCTTGGCTGAGACCCAACCCGGGCACGCGCCGCTGCTGGGCAGCCATCGCACCTATGCCTGTGCCGAGCATTCCAGCCTGGCCGCGATCCTGGCCGATTTCACTGCCGGCCTCGGCCAGCCGGTGCAGACCGCGGTGGTCGCCATCGCCGGCCTGCTCGATGGCGATGTGCTGATCAATTCCAACCTGCCGTGGACGGTGTCGCTGTCGGCCACCCGCGCGCAGTCCGGGCTGCTCGAACTGCAGCTGATCAATGATTTCGAAGCGGTGGCGCTGGCCATCCCGTACCTGCAGCCGGAAACCCTGGTGCCACTGAATGGCGACGCCGATCCGGCGCAGGCCTTCCCGGCGCTGGTGCTGGGTGCAGGTACCGGCCTGGGTGCCGCGCTGCGTTTCGCCGATGGCGAGCGCCCGGTGCTGGCCAGCGAGATCGGCCATGCCGCGCTCGGCGCCGGCAACGGGCTGGAACTGCAGGTGCTGGGCAAACTGCTGCAGCGCTGGGCGCACGTGGACAACGAACGGGTGCTGTCCGGCAGCGGCCTGATGAACCTGTATCCGTGCCTGTGCGAGCTGCGCGGAGCCACCCCGGTGTGGACCAGTACCGAGGCGCTGATCGGCGCGGCGCGCAGCGGCGAGGATGCACTGGCGGTGGAAACGCTGCAGGTCTTCTGTGCCTGGCTGGGCAGCCTGGCCGGCGACGCGGCGATCGCCGTCGGCGCGCGTTCGGTGTACCTGGCCGGGGGCATTTCCGCGCATGTGCAGGATTTCCTGGCCGATGGCCGCTTCCGTGAGCGCTTCCTCAACAAGGGCGTGCTGACCGAGGTGCTGCGCCAGGTGCCGGTGTGGCGCGCGGAGCATGGCCAGCTGGGCGTACTCGGTGCTGCGGTCTGGCACGCCGCACGACAGCCCACGCACGACTGATCGGCAGGGCCGGCATCGGGCCGGCCGTGCATTGCAGACTGGGAGGGGAAGATGGTGGATCGCAGGCAGTTCCTGCAGGCCGGTGCACTGGCCGCAGGCATGGCGGCTTTGCCAGGCGTGCAGGCGCGCACGCAGGGTGGGGCCAGGGTGGTCTCCACCTGGGACTTCGGCGTACCGGCCAACCAGGCCGCATGGAAAGTACTGGCGCAGGGTGGCAGCGCACTGGATGCAGTCGAAGCCGGTGCACGCTGGGCCGAGAGCGAGCTGTGCAACCCCACCGTCGGCCATTGCGGCAACCCGGATCGCGACGGCGTGCTGAGCCTGGACGCGAGCATCATGGACGGCGATGGCCGTTGTGGTGCAGTGGCCGCGCTGGTCGACATCCTGCATCCGGTGTCGGTGGCCCGCAAAGTGATGGAGAACAGCCCGCACGTGCTGCTGGTGGGCGAGGGCGCGCAGCAGTTCGCGGTGCAGCAGGGTTTTGAGCGCAAGCACCTGCTGACGCCGCAGGCCGAAGCCGCCTGGCGCGAGTGGTTGAAGACCGAGAAGTACCAGCCGCAGATCAATGCCGAGCGCCGTGGTATTCCCGGCAACAGCGACAACCACGACACCATCGGCATGCTGGCACTGGATGCCAAGGGCCATCTGGCCGGTGCCTGCACCACCAGCGGCATGGCCTGGAAACTGCACGGCCGCGTCGGCGACAGCCCTATCATCGGTGCCGGCCTGTACGTCGACAACGACGTGGGTGCGGCCACTGCTTCGGGCGTGGGTGAAGAGATGATCCGCAACGCGGCCTCGTTCCTGGTGGTCGAGCTGATGCGCCAGGGGCGCTCGCCGGCGCAGGCCTGCCGCGAAGCGATCGACCGCGTGGTGCGCAAGCGCCCCGAAGCGAGCAAGACACTGCAGGTGTGCTTCCTGGCCATGAACAAGCAGGGCGAGGTGGGCGCCTACGCGCTGCATCGCGGCTTCGTCTACGCGGTGTGCGATGCACAGCGCCAGGATGACCTGCGTGATTCGCCGTCGATCTACACGAGCACTCAGACGTGAGCACGCGGCTCACACTGGAGATCGCCAGCAACTCGCTGGCTTCGGCGCTGGCGGCACAGGCCGGCGGCGCCGACCGCATCGAGCTGTTCGACAACCTGGCCGAGGGCGGCACCACGCCGTCGTTTGCCAGCATCGCGATCGCCCGCGAACGCCTGTCGATTCCGCTGTTCGTGCTGGTGCGGCCGCGCCCGGGCGACTTCCACTACGACGCGCTGGAAACCGAACTGATGCTGCGTGACATCGCGCAGTGCCGCGCGCTGGGCTGCGATGGCGTGGTGATCGGCGCGCTGGATGTGCAGGGCGGCATCGACGTGGCGCTGTGCTGCGAGCTGGTTCAGGCTGCCGGGCCGTTGCAGGTGACCTTCCATCGCGCCTTCGACGCTGCCCGCGATCTGCCGGCGGCGCTGGAGCAGGTGATCGGGCTGGGTTGCCAGCGCGTGCTGACCTCGGGCGGCGAGGTCAGCGCCGAGGCCGGTGCCGATGTGCTGGCAGGCCTCGTTACCCAGGCAGCGAGCCGCATTACGGTGATGGCCGGCGCCGGATTGGCCCCGGGCAACATCGCAACCGTCGCACGGCAGACCGGCTGTACCGAACTGCACGCCTCGGCCAAGGGCCTGCGGCGCTCGGCCATGCAGTTCCAGAACCCGGCTTTGCGAGGGCTGGACCCGGACTGGAGCCAGACCGCCACTGCCACTGTGGCCGCGCTGCGGCAGGCGCTGGACGCCTGATCGCAAGCCCGGGGTCGGATTCCTTCGCAGAAGGGCTCTGACCCCATCTGGATGCGCACGCGTCGACGCAATCGGGTCAGAGCCCCTCTGCGAGGGGATCCGACCCCGGATGCAGACACTCGACGGACAAAACCGTTCCGCGCGCGTCTGTCGCAATCGTGTCATCACTTCGTGCACCGTTCTCTCAGCGATGTTTCGCAACCCTTTGATTGTTCTGGATACCTGCAGCCGATAACGGCATTACGCCACGTGTTGCTGCGTCGCCGCATGCCCGGCGTGGTTCAGCTGTGCTTTAGTTTGGATCGATCCACAGGGGAGGGCGTCGGGACGGTCTTGAACCGATCCAGGTGCCCGGATCAGCCGTAGTGCCGCGCCACCACCCGTCCGTGCGTCCACACTTTCGAAGAGCAACCACCCATGGCTCAGATCGTTCGCAAGCGTCGTCACCTGCTGTCCCAGGCCCTGGTCCTGGCCCTGTTGCCCCTGGCGGCCAGTGCGCAGGAGGCCGTCAACTCGTCCACCAAGGATCTCGATGCGGTCACCGTCACCGGTTCGCGCATCAAGCGCGCCAGCGTTGAAGGCCCGGCGCCGGTCAACGTGATCACCGCCGCGCAGATCCAGAAGGAAGGCTTCGTCAGCGTGTACGACGCGCTGAAGACGCTCACTGAAGCCACCGGCACCGTTGAAGCCGCCTCGCAGTGGGGATCGCATACGCCCAATGCCAGCGGCCTGAACCTGCGCGGGATGGGCCCGAACCGCTCGCTGCTGCTGGTCAACGGTCGCCGTGTAGCCGACTATCCGCTGCCCTACGGCGGCGAAACCAACTTCTCCAACTACGGCAACATTCCCGCTGCCGCAGTCGAGCGCATCGAAGTACTGACCGGTGGCGCCTCGGCCATCTATGGTTCCGATGCGATCGCGGGCGTGGTCAACGTCATCCTGAAGACCAACTATGACGGCGACGAAGTACGCGTGCGCGGTGGTACCTCCACCGAAGGCGGCCGCGATACCTGGGATCTGTCCTGGGCCGGCGGCAAGACCGGCGACAACTGGAGCGTGACCTACGCGCTGCAGTACACAAAGCGCGATCCGCTGTTCGGCCGTGACCGCCCGCAGATGGACGATGCCGATGATGCGCCGTACCCGTCCTGGAACATGGAACAACGCAAGGTCGGCTTCCGTCCCACTGCCGGCCTGGCGCTGATCGATCCGACCACCGGCCAGCGCCTGACGCCGCCCACCGGCACCTGCGAGAAGTTCGACGGGGAGTACTACACCGCCGATCGCCCGGTCTACAACTACGCCGCCAACACCATCACCAACACCGGTCGCCTGTGCGGCATGAGCGCCGACTACGCCAACTGGCTGCTCACCGGTGGTGCCGAGAACGTGTCCGGCAACTTGTATGCCACCTTCGATTTCAGCAACGACCTGCAGGCCTGGACCAACCTGGCGGTGTACCGCTCCGAGGCGATCTGGGGCACCAATCCGCCCAGCGTGTCGCTGATCGACGATGACAACGGCTACTACTGGGATGCCAACCGCAACCGCCCGATCCTCGGCGTGCGCCAGTTCACCCCGAACGAGGTCGGGGGCCTGGATACGCTGCGCAACACCAACCGTGAACTGTCCTGGGACTGGAGCGCGGGCCTGCGTGGACGCCTGGCCGATCGCTTCGACTGGAGCGCCACGGTGGGGCGTTCCTATTACCGCGTGGAAGAACGGCAGAACGTGGTCGACAAGCAGAAGTCGTACGACTACTTCCTTGGCCCGCGCCTGGGCACCACCGCCGATGGCGAGGCGATCTACGCACTGAACGAATCGCGCTGGTGGAACCCGCTGACGCCGGACCAGTACTGGCAGATGGGCACGGTGGCGAAGAACCGTGCGTCCTCATGGGTCAACCAGGCGTCGGCGGATATCACCGGCGAGCTGTTCCAGGGCTGGGCCGGGCCGATCTCGTTCGCGGCGGTGGCCGAAGTCGCGCAGCAGGGCTACCACCTCAGTCCCGATCCACGCGCCGGCATCGACTTCGACCTGCAGAACGTCGATCGCGGTGGCGGCGAGCGCACCCGCTATTCGGCCGGTGTCGAGTTCAAGATTCCGCTGCTGGACAGCGTGACCGCCACTGCGGCCGCGCGCTATGACCGCTATGGCAGCTACAAGGCTGACAACAGCGGCGAAGCGCTGGACATCGGCAGCCAGAAGGAGACCACCTGGAACGTCGGCCTGGAATGGCGCCCGGTGGAGTCGCTGCTGGTGCGTGGCTCCTATGCCACAAGCTTCCATGCGCCGGACATGCACTATCTGCTCGGTCAACCGAGCAGCTCCGAAGTGCAGACCTATGACCGCCTGAGCTGCATCCAGAGCGGTGCCTACCTGGTCAACAACTGTGGCGTGGGCAACACCGATGTCTGGTACACCTTCGACGTGAACCGGCGTGGCACGCCGTTGCTGCGTTCGGAAACCGGCGATTCGTGGACGGTCGGTTTCGTCTGGGACGTGATGCCGAACTTGTCGGTCAGTGCTGACTACTGGGCGATCAAACTGGAAGACATGATCGTCGACGTTGGCGCCGACGAGGTGCTGGCCAGCGAAGCGGGCTGCCTGACCGGCAAGAACATGGACGGTACGCCATGGGCCAATCCGGCCGGTGGCGAGTATTGCGCCGGCATCCTGGCCCGCGTGAACCGTGACAGCAACGGTCGCCTGGTATCGATCGAGCGCGGCCCCTTCAACCTGGCCAGCCGCGAAGTGCGCGGCATCGACCTGACCGCGCGCTATCGCCTGGAAACCGCGCAGTGGGGCAACTTCCAGCTCGGCCTGAACTACACCAACCAGATCTCGACCAAGGAACAGCGTTACGCCAACGATCCGAACCCGGAGCGTCGTGACCGCGACCTGCGCAGCAAGCTGCGCGCGAGCCTGGCCTGGCAGCGTGGCAACTGGAATGCCAACGTCTATGCCGATCGCATCGGTTCGGTGCCGGGCGTGCGCTACCACTGGGGCACCGATCGCCTGAACAATCCTGGCGGCTGCCTGCCGTTCGCCGATGGTTACGTGCCCAGCGACAGCCCGTCGCTCAACTGCCTGGAGCCGGCCACGCGTCCGGACGGCTCGCCGAATCCGAATCCCAACGCCGGCCAGCAGACGGCGCGCTACTACGGGCGGGTGGGGCCGTTCATCACCTGGAACTTCAACGTGGGCTACCAGGTGACCGAGCACGCCAAGGTCAACGTCTACGTCAACAACGCGTTCAACTCGGCCAGCTGGAACCACAAGGACCCGTACAAGCTGGACTACGATTTCGCCCCGACCCGCCTGCTCGGCGCGGTTGGCCGCGAGTTCGCGCTGGAGTACGTGTTCACCTTCTGAGCAGACCTGCGGGGGCGCCGGGCTTGATCCGCCTGGCGCCTCCGTCCGCTCGGCAGATCCACGCCATGCGTGGATGAACCCCTTCATGAACCCCGGGGTGGCTGGATTTGACCTTCCCACGATGGCAAGGTTTAGCCTGTCCGCATCCAGAAGGAACCCCGGGAATCCGATCATGAGCACGCCCCGCGCCACCGCAATCCCCGCCAGTCCCTCCACCATCAGCCTGCCCATTGAAGGCATGACCTGCGCCAGCTGCGTCGGCCGTGTCGAGGCGGCGCTGTCCAAGGTCGAAGGTGTGGGCAGTGTTTCGGTCAATCTGGCCACCGAGCGCGCGGATATCCGCCCGTCCGGTCCGGTCGATCGCGCCGCGCTGATCCAGGCGGTGGAGCGGGTGGGCTATGACGTGCCGGCCGGCACCATCGAGCTGGCAGTGGAAGGCATGACCTGTGCCTCCTGCGTCGGCCGCGTCGAACGCGCGCTGCTGGCGGTACCGGGCGTCAGCCAGGCCAGCGTCAACCTGGCCACCGAACGCGCCACGGTGCGCGGCGTGGCCGCTGTGGATGCGCTGGTAGCGGCCATCGACAAGGTCGGTTATGCCGCCCGTGCCATCGAAGCAGGCGTTCAGTCCGATGACGAAGCGGCGGAAAAGAAGGATGCCGAGCGCGCCGAACTGAAACGTGACCTGATCGTGGCCACCGCACTTGCACTGCCGGTGTTCGTGCTGGAAATGGGTTCGCACCTGATTCCCGGCATGCACGAATGGGTGATGGCCACCCTCGGCATGCAGACCAGCTGGTACCTGCAGTTCGTACTGACCCTGCTGGTGCTGGCCATTCCCGGCCGCCGTTTCTACCAGAAGGGTTTCCCGGCACTGCTGCGGCTGGCACCGGACATGAACTCGCTGGTGGCGGTGGGTACCGCCGCAGCGTTCGGTTACTCGGTAGTGGCGACCTTTGCACCGCGGTTGTTGCCACCGGGCACGGTGAACGTCTACTACGAAGCAGCGGCGGTGATCGTCGCGCTGATCCTGCTCGGCCGCTTCCTCGAAGCGCGCGCCAAGGGCCGCACCTCCGAGGCGATCAAGCGCCTGGTCAACCTGCAGGCCAAGGTCGCGCACGTGATCCGTGACGGCCGTACCGTCGACATCCCGGTCAATGAAGTGCAGAGCGGCGATGTGGTGGAAGTGCGACCGGGCGAGCGCGTGCCGGTCGATGGCGAGGTGATCGAGGGCCGCAGCTACATCGACGAGTCGATGATCAGTGGCGAACCGATTCCGGTCGAGAAGCAGCCGGGCAGCAGCGTGGTCGGCGGCACGGTCAACCAGAAAGGTGCACTGACCGTGCGTGCCACGGCGGTGGGCGCGCAGACCATGCTGGCGCAGATCATCCGCATGGTCGAACAGGCACAGGGCTCGAAGCTGCCGATCCAGGCGGTGGTCGACAAGGTCACCCTGTGGTTCGTGCCGGCGGTGATGCTGGCCGCGCTGGCGACCTTCGCGGTCTGGTTGATCTTCGGCCCATCGCCGGCGCTGAGCTTCGCGCTGGTCAATGCGGTGGCGGTGCTGATCATTGCCTGCCCCTGCGCGATGGGCCTGGCCACGCCGACCTCGATCATGGTCGGTACCGGCCGTGGCGCCGAAATGGGCGTGCTGTTCCGCAAAGGGGAAGCACTGCAGCTGCTGAAGGACGCGCAGGTGGTGGCGGTGGACAAGACCGGCACGCTCACCGAAGGTCGTCCGCGCCTGACCGACCTGGAGATCGCCGACGGTTTTGATCGCGCCAGGGTGCTGGCCGCGGTTGCTGCAGTGGAATCGCGCTCGGAGCATCCGATCGCCCGCGCCATCGTCGATGCAGCCACCGAGCATGGCATCGCACTGCCGGCCATGGCCGACTTCGAATCGGTCACCGGCATGGGTGTACGCGCCAGCGTGGAGGGTGCGCGTGTGGAGGTCGGTGCCGATCGCTTCATGCGCGATCTGGGCGTGGACATCACTGTGTTTGCGACGCTGGCGGCAGAGCTGGGCACCCAGGGGAAATCGCCGCTGTATGCCGCCGTCGATGGTCGACTGGCCGCGATCATCGCAGTGTCCGATCCGATCAAGCCGAGCACGCCGGCGGCGATCGCCGCACTGCATCAGCTGGGCCTGAAGGTGGCGATGATCACCGGTGACAATGCCGGCACCGCGCAGGCGATCGCACGCCAGCTCGGCATCGATGAAGTCGTGGCCGAGGTGCTGCCGGAAGGCAAGGTCGAAGCGGTGCGCCGGCTGAAGGCCACGCATGGCCACGTTGCCTTCGTCGGCGATGGCATCAACGATGCGCCGGCACTGGCCGAGGCCGATGTCGGCCTGGCCATCGGTACCGGCACCGATATCGCGGTGGAGTCGGCCGATGTGGTGCTGATGTCGGGCAACCTGCAGGGCGTGCCGAATGCCATCGCGCTGTCGAAGGCAACGCTGGGCAACATCCGGCAGAACCTGTTCTGGGCCTTCGCCTACAACACCGCGTTGATTCCGGTGGCGGCCGGCGTGCTGTACCCGGTCTGGGGCGTGCTGTTGTCGCCGGTATTTGCTGCCGGTGCGATGGCGCTGTCCAGCGTGTTCGTGCTGGGCAACGCACTGCGCCTGCGCCGCTTCCAGCCGCCGATGGCGGAAGCCCCTGCTGCGACCCATTGAAGGAGAACCGCATGAACATCGGTGAAGCTGCCAAGGCCTCCAGCGTGTCGGCGAAGATGATCCGCTACTACGAACAGATCGGCTTGATTCCTGCGGCTGATCGCACCGAGTCGGGCTACCGGGCGTACTCGCAGGCGGACATCCACCGTCTGCGCTTCATCCGTCGCGCGCGCGATCTCGGCTTCCAGGTGGCCGAGATCACCGATCTGCTGGGCCTGTGGAACGACACCTCGCGCCACAGTGCCGACGTCAAGCACCTGGCCGAACAGCACATCGCCGATCTGGAACAGCGCATCGAGCAGATGCGGCAGATGGCCGACACGTTGAAGTCACTGATCAGCTGCTGCGCGGGCGATGAGCGCCCGGAATGCCCGATCCTGGAGCGGTTGGGCGAAGACGATGAGGCTCCGGTGCCGGTCGTTGCCGCGAAGACCGGCGCGGTGCGGCGGCGCAGCCACGCCGCCTGAGTAGCAGCGAGAAGCCGTTGTGCCCCATCGATCTGGAGTGTGGACTGTCTGCTGACATTGGCGTGAAGCTCTGAATACGCCGGGACGCTTGCCGAATTTCTGTCAATAACTAGGAAATCATCTTTCGATCTCACTTCTTCTTTGGTTCAAATGACTCAATGGCGAAGTGATCATCGGCAGTGTGAATTCTCACGTTCTTCAGCCATGGGCGCGTCTCTTCCTCAGGTAGTTTACTCTTGACGAGGCGAATGATCGCTCGCCGTTCCCAGGCATCTGCACGATTGAAGTACTGTCGCACTTCCAGTGCATCATTCCGGGTCGCCGGTTCATGTATGGCATCAATAATGCATCGACCGATGTACGAGCCCGCGTTTCGTTTCTGGTTCCGGAAGATATCGAGCAGTGCATCTTTTCGCTGGTATCCCTCGGCGCCAAGAAGGCGGACCACTGCGATCAATATGTATTCCGGAACTTTCTCCGAGATGTTCGTCTTGCCTATGAAGTACTTTGTCAGGTTGTCACGAACCTCCGAGGGCACATTGCCTGACTTCTTTATCAGGAGGTCAACCGCTAGGGGTGTGAATTGAGGGAACCGGTTCAGGATCTCGGGCAGCGAGCTTAGCTTGTTGAAAGCACTCTGGGCCACAAGTATGCGCAGGAGGCGGCGAATATCGTCGGGAAGTACGACCACTTTCTCTTTCAGTTGTTTCAGTATTGAGTCGAGGTCTTCATGCATAAGTTCAGCAGACTCTCTCTCCGAGAGTTCGCGAAATTTGGTTGGGATGATTCCTGTATATCCGACGATCAGGCGGGCCGGGCCTAGATCGCGCTTCGGATTGTGTGGCAGGGTGGGGGGCGCAACGACAGCAATGCTCGTGCGCCGCGATGCAACGTCTTCGATCGAGGTCTTTGCTGGATTGATCGAAAGGCCTTCCAGAAAGAGCCGCTCAACAAAGAGAGTCAGCCAAGCATGCGCGGATTCTATATCCGGGGCGAAGAAGCGATAGTCATCAACGAATCTGCAGAAGTTGACTCCATTCGACAATAGATAGTCGTCGACTGATATCAATGCTGCTTCTGCAAGGATCCGACTGGCATTCCCGCCAATGGGGAGGCTGTAAGAATCGCGGTTTGCCCAGAAAAGAAGAAGTTCATTTATGAGCTTGACCGGCCCCTTGTCCAGGGGGAGGCCCAGTAGCGTGGATTCCAGTCTGTGAAGGTTGAGGCGATCATAGAAGCTCGAGATATCGCACTTGACCAGAACCTTCGTTTTCGGCCGTCTTACGCTGTTTGAGACATGCTGTTCAAATGATGTGAAATTATACGCCGGGTTGAATAGAAATCCGTCCTTCGGCTTGAATCGATACGAGAAGACGCGATGCTTGGCGGGCTGAGGGCGATGGGTTTCCAGTTCGTCAGCAATTGTGAGTGCAAGGGCTAGATACGTAATCGTATCCATTGGCTGCATTAGCGCGGCTCGGCGAAAATCAAATGGATCCTTCTTCGGAAACAACACGTGCTGGATGGGGTGTGTTTTAAGCCCGCTCAGTGATCCTGATTTGAGCCGGGATTCGACATTCTTCATGACCTCCTTTGCGAAGTTTTCATTCTTAAGAAGGTCGATCTCGAACGGGCGAGAAAATATGTCGGTCGGTCCTTCTTTGAGTACGTTGTGTACTGCTAGTTGGGCGGCCTTGGCTATCTGCATGGTTATTGTTCTATGTTTTTCCGCGGTCAAGGGTCGCCGGGCGTTGGGTGGGCTTGCGTTGCCAATCTCGGATCACCACGTGCGCACGTCATTGTGTCTGAGGTCCAAGTCTTCCATCGACAGGGTCTCGCTGCTCGCATCGAGCATAAGATAGTCCATGAATGGACAAAAGCCCATTAGTGAGGTTATTGAAACCGGCGTGTGCTGACAGTGTCATTGAGGAATGGCCATTGTTGATGTTGCTCTGGTCCCCATCATGCGAGCAGGCGTAATCGATTGTGCTTGCCGTTGATGTGGTGCATCCCCATCGTTACGGGTCGTTGCACGCTGGACTGCATACATTCGTTGAGCGAGGCTGGCACTAGCAGAGTCGATTGCTGGGCGCTCACTGTTGTCATATGGCCCGGCCCCCGAAGCAGCTGGCGTGCTGCGGGAAATGAATGGCTCCACGCTTGCGCAAATAGCGTTTCCGGAACTCGATTATTCCGGTCGCGGACTGCATCCATCAACGGCGTAGTCGATGGAAACGTTACATGATGATTCTACCCAGCGACGTAATGGCTGGTGGGTGCATTGGCAGTCTTTAGCAAGGAATCCAGGCCAGATGCCGGAACGTGACTGCATTTCTTGAGCGTGCAAGGTCATGTGGCGGTGATGCCGTGCTTCGGTGTACTCCGCTCAAATCCGGTGCCCGGGAGTGAAGACCAGGAAGCCTGCGTCGTGCCAAAGCACGAGGCAGGCTTCGTTGTGCAGGCAGGGCAGGGAATCAGGCCGTGCGCGGCGGGAAACCGGCATCGTTCACCGCGGCGAACACCTGTTCCTGCGAGGCGGTGGTCTGCACCTTGACCAGACCGGTTGGCGGATCGGCCACCACGCTGGCGTTCGGATCGATCTGCTGGATCGCACGGGTCACGCTGCGTGCGCAGCCGCCGCAGGTCATGCCGTCGACATGGAATTCCATCTGTAGCTCCTTCGATGCTCTTGGGATGGGGCCAGTGTGCACCTTCCAACGATGGCAGGGTCAAGCGCTGGACTGAATGACAACGCACCAATGACAACGCACCAATGAGCGCGCACCAATGAAAACGGCAGCCACCTGTACCAGCGCGGCTGCCGTGGAGGAACGTCCCCGCCGGGGCGGGGCGTGGGTTGCGCCGGGGGCGGGCCCGGGCAACCCGGTGCGGGCTTAGAACTTCCAGGTCGCGCCGAAGTACAGCTGGCGGCCCGCGTAGGTGTTGGAAACGAGACGCGCCTTGGTGTCATTGCCCAGGTGCACGCGCTGCTCGGACTTGGTGGCATTGATCACCGAGGCGGTCAGCGTCCAGTCCGGGGTCAGGTTGTAGGCCACGTTCAGGTCCAGCTGGTCATACGGCTCGGTGTAGACGGTGAGGCCATTGTTGAGCCCACCGACCACCTGGCCGCGACGGTTGAACGAGGCGCGCGCGAGGAACTTGTCGTTCTCGTAGAACACCGTGACGTTGGCCTGGTTCTTGGCGCTGCCGACCAGCGGCGAGGAGCCGATCTCCTGGCCGTCCAGAACAATGGAAGCCAGGTTGGTGTCGTTGTAGGTGTAGTTGGCCTGCACACCGAAGCCGAAACCGAAGGTGTACTGGCCATACAGCTCGACGCCCTGAGACACGCCATCGCGGCCGTTGGCCTGGGTTTCGTAGCGCTGCACGTTCACGGCTTCACCACCGATGACCATCGGCGTGTCGCGCACCACCGGCAGGGTGAAGTTGTCCACGTTCTTGCGGAACAGGCCGACGCCGGCGACCGCGCCCGGCTGGAAGTACCACTCCAGGCCCAGGTCGAACTGGGTAGCCTTGAACGGTTCCAGCTGCTTGTTGCTGCCCTGGCCGACCCAGCCTGCGGTCGATGCGCCACCGGCAACGCGGCGATCATTGACGTATTCCTCGCTGTAGTAGCTCAGTGCGCCCGGTGCTGCAATGTCGGTGTAGCCAGGGCGGGCGATCACCTTCGATGCGGCACCGCGCAGCACCAGCGTGTCGGTGATGTCCCAGGCGATATTGAAACTCGGCAGTACGTCGGTGTAGGTACGATCCACGCCGATCAGGCTGTAGGTCTTGCTCTGCGCCAGATCATGCGGCAGGCGCACGAAGCCGCTCTCACAGCTGTAGGTCGGGTAGGCCGCAGCGGCCGGATCGGTGCACGCCATCGGTGCGCCGGATGCGTTGTCCAGGAAGTAGTCGTTGAACTTCTCGATCGAGTCGGAAGACTGTGCGAACTGCTTGGTGCGCACCACGCGCACGCCGACATTGCCGCGCAGGCGTTCAGTACGGAAGTTGGCCTGGAAGTAGCCCGAGTAGATCTTCTCGTTGACGTTGTAGACGAAGTCTTCCTCGGTGCGGTTGTGCGAACCGCCGTAGGTCTTGTTCAGGTAGTCGATGTAGGCCGGGTAGTTGATGCCCGGGAACACATTCGCGTTGAAGCCGCCGGCGATGTTGCTGATCGGGTTGGACAGGAAGAAGCCGGGCTGCGCGTCGCCGGCAGTCGGGTCGCAGCCACTCTGGTAACGGCTGTTGTCATAGTCGGCCGGATCTCGGCCGGGGCACACCCAGTAGGTGTTGCCGGTGTTGCGGTGGACCTTGCCGTCACGGTACTTGGCGCCGAACTGGATCGAGTCCAGCCAGCCGGACTCGAACAGCTTGGTCACGTCAGCCTGGAAGTAGTTCTGCTTGACCTCGGTGCGCTTCCACGACGAATCGGTCGAGCCGGTATCGACTTCGGCGATGCCGTTCATCAGCTGCTGCTGCAGGTCGGGCGAGAAGGTGGCCGAGGGCGTGCCGGTCAGGTCCCAGGCGCTGTACAGGTTGCCCGGCAGGTAGTCGTTGCCGACCTTGCGGCGCGGCTTGGCCGACATGCGGAAGTTCATCGACGGACCACCTTCGGACCAGGTGCGACCACCGGTGAACGAGGCCTTCCACAGCGGGCTGATGTCCCAGTCGATGGTCAGGTCGGCAGTCTGCGAGAGCGCCTTTTCCTTGCTGTAGCCACCGGTCAGCTGCGGCGTCGGAACCGTGCAGTCGTCCGGGCCCCAACCGCCGGGCTTGAGGCCGGCGGCCTTGGCCTGGTCTTCGCTGCAGTAGTAGGTCTTTCCGGCCAGCTTTTCGAACTGGGCGCCGGTAACGGTGTTGCCGCTGGGGTCGAAGTCCAGGCCGTTGAGCAGGCGGCCGCCGGCCCAGTTCCCATCGCCGTTGAAGCGGGCCATGCTCCATTCCGGAATCTTCAGCATGTTCTGGGTGTAGTCACCCTGCAGCTCGAAGCGGAAGTAGTTGGCCGTCATCGTGACGTTGTCGACGGGCTTGAACTGGAAGGTCAGCTGGCCGCCCTTGCGCTCGCGCTTTTCTTCCTTCACCGCGAAGTTGACCGACGTCGGCATGAAGAAATCGCTGTAGTTGCCGCCGGTCTGGTTGTTGAAGCCGGACCTGCCCCACCAGTAGTGGATGCCATCCTGCGCCTGCACGTTGCCATAGGCATCACGCGCCTTGCCGGCGCCATACCACTGGTAGTCCTCGGTGCTGGCTTCCATGGTACGGGTGGTGCGCTTCTGCTGGGTCACGCCGACCAGCACGCCGAAACGCTCGTCCTTGCTGTGCCACGAATACAGCGCGGAGGCCTGCGGGTCGATATCGTGGTGGGTATCGGAGGAGGTGCCCTCAAGCGTGACGAAGCCCGAGTTGGATTCCATGTCCAGCGGACGGCGGGTATGAAGGATGACCGTGCCGCCGATGCCACCTTCATCGATGCGGGCTTCCGGCGACTTGAACAGTTCCGCGCTGGACAGCATGTTCGACGGCAGCAGGGTGTAGTTGAACGAACGGGTGGCTTCGTCGTTGGTTTCCGACGTGGCCACGTAGTTGCCGTTCAACTGGGTCAGGGTCAGGTCGGGTGCCAGGCCACGCACGCTGACGCTCTTGCCTTCGCCGCCGCTGCGGGTGATGACCACGCCGGGCACGCGCTGCAGTGCGTCGGCCACGTTCTTGTCGGGGAACTTGCCGACGTCCTCGGCGGTGATCACTTCGACCACGGCGTTGGCGTCGCGCTTCTGCTCAAGGCTCTTTTCAATGGCGTAGCGGTAGCCGGTGACCTGGACACTGTCCAGGTTGGTGGCGTCCTGCGAGCCGGTGGAAGCGGCCTGCTGCGCGGCGGCGCCGGCCGGAATGACGGCGGCGACCAGGGCCAGCGCGATGGCCAGTGACAAGGCGTCCTGGCCGTGCGTACGTGTTGAATGCTTCATTCCCATCTCTCCCTCTCTCCTGGATTGATCCGGTGACGTGGCACGGACAACTTGAATCGATCTAATTTGAAGTGACATTGTCGCTATTGCCATGCAGTGGCAGTAGCACCGTGCGCGTGGCCTGGTACGTCCTGTTGCTGCTCCCCCAACTCCCGGCCATCGCAACGTCGTCTTGGATCGATCTAAGCGATGGGCGGGCGATTTTTAGCATGGGTCGCCCGCGGGCGCATGCTGCTCCGCAATATGGTACTGGCGTGGCGAAGGGATGACGGTTTGCTGAAATCAGTGAAATCGTTTTCGTGCGCAGGGGAGGGTGGGGCGGCAGGGCTGCGCCCTGCACCTGCCGAAGCCAGGGCAACGGCCAAAGCCAAAGCCAAAGCGGCTCTGGGTTGTCTGTGTGTTGGGCGGGGCGGTGTCGGATTGCGGGGACGCCGTAAACCCGTCCATGGGGGCTTGGCCGCGGCATCCATGCCGCGGACACCCCGCAATCCGACACCGCCCCGCCTTTGACAGTTTCCCGGTGACGGTTGGATAGGTCCTGGAATCACGCGGGGTCATGGGGTCAGATCCGTTTTCCAAAGGAAAACGGATCTGACCCCAATTGATTTCGTTATCTGACAGAGATTCATCCACGCATGGCGTGGATCTACAGATCGCGGAAATCTGTCGAAGGCGGGGTGGGTCCGGTTGCGGGGGTGTCCGCGGCATGGATGCCGCGGCCAAGCCCCCATGGACGGGTTTACGGCGTCCCCCGCAACCGGACCCACCCCGGCTACCCACGGATAGCCAGCTGTTGCTATTGCTCCGGCTGTTGCCCTGGCTTGGAGCAGGTGCAGGGCGCAGCCCTGCCGAACACCCCCTCTCATGCTGCGCCGCAGAATGCATTCGGCTGAACCTGCATGCTCTACTTGAATCGATCTAAATCCACGGTCTGGTGGGTCGGGCATCATTCCAGGGGGAGCTCTCTGCCAGTCGAGGCAGGGGCTCAGCGGAACGGTGCCGGATGGCCCCGGCCGCCTGCCTCCGCGTCATCGACTACAGGAACCCGACATGCGTCCAGTGCCGTCCGCTCCCGCCGTCCCATTGTCTCCGCGCCAGCTGGCGCGCCTGGCTTGCCTGCTCGCGCTGTCGGCGATGCCGATGCTGCTGCAGGCGGCGCCGGCTGCGCTGGAGCGTGAGGTCAATACCTTCATCGGCAGCAAGGACGATGGCAATACGTTCCCGGGCGCGTCGGCACCGTTCGGACTGATCCAGGTCAGCCCGATCGGCAGCCACTATTCGGGCTGGCGCTACGACGACGACAAGATCCGCGGCTTCGGCCACTCCTTCATCTCCGGCGCCGGCTGCTGGGAGCAGGGCGGCCAGGTGTCGGTGCTGCCGGTCACGGGCTCGATCGGCCCGGGCGGCGATTTCGATACCGGCAACGCCAAGCAGTTCGACCACAAGGCCTACGCCGCGGCTTACACCCACGATGGCGAGGTCGGCCAGGCCGGCTACTACAAGGTGCGGCTGACCAGCTACGGCGGCATCGATGCCGAGGCCACCGCGCGTACGCGTGCCGCGGCCGAGCGCTACACCTTCAGCCAGCGCCAGGGCGAGGGCCACGTGCTGGTCAATGTCGGCCAGGCCAACGAACGCCACTCGGTGATCGGCAGCGTGGTCGACGTGGTCGGCGACCGCGTGGTCGAAGGCAAGCTGGTCACCAAGAGTTTCTGTGGCGGCCATCAGTACACCACCTGGTTCCGCATCGAGTTCGACCGTCCGTTCAAGGCGCATGGCACCTGGGGCGAGGGCGGTGGCCTGCCGGGTGCGCGCCACAGCATGGAAGGCGAGCAGAAGCCGAACGGTGCCTGGCTCAGCTTCGACCTGGCCAAGGGCCAGTCGGTGACGGCGGTCAGTGCGATCTCGCACGTGGATGCCGAAGGTGCGCGCACCAACCTGCGTGCCGAGGGCATGCAGGGTGGGGCGCTGCTCGGTTTCGACCGCATGCGCGCGTTGTCGCAGCAGTCCTGGCGCGAGCAGCTGGGCCGGGTGCGTGTGCAGGGTGGTACGTCCGATGACCGCACCGTGTTCTACAGCGCGGCCTACCACGCGCTGCTGCAGCCGATGACCGGCAACGATGCCGACGGCCGCTACCGCGGCTATGACGATGGCATCCACCGTGCCGATGGCTGGACGTATTACGAGTACTTCTCGCTGTGGGATACCTATCGTGCGCAGAACCA
This sequence comes from Stenotrophomonas sp. WED208, assembly GCF_040984485.1. Classification (NCBI taxonomy): domain Bacteria; kingdom Pseudomonadati; phylum Pseudomonadota; class Gammaproteobacteria; order Lysobacterales; family Lysobacteraceae; genus Stenotrophomonas; species Stenotrophomonas sp. WED208. Next base: position 2,575,319 of record NZ_JAZARB010000001.1, on the reverse strand, counting down.
GTGGCTGGCGCTGACCCGCCCGGACGTGGCGCGTGACATCGGGCGCACGCTGCTGGCGATCGACGAGCAGGGCGGCTGGCTGCCGCGCTGGGGCTATGCCAACTTCGAGACCAACATCATGACCGGTGATCCGGTCACGCCGTTCATGGTCGACCTGTGGCGCTTCGGTGCGCTCAAGGGCCGTGAATCGCAGGCGTGGGATGCGCTGCGCCGCAATGCGTTCGGCACGCCGCCGCTGAACTCGCGGATGGCCGGCCGTTCAGGCAACCCGACCTACCTGGACAAGGGCTATGTGGTCTACGACCGAGCGTTCCCGTCCAAGGGCATGGACGTCGATCCGCATCACGGTGGTTCGGCCACGCTGGAGTATGCGCTGGCCGACTGTGCGCTCTCGCAGATGGCCGATGGCTTGGGCCACGCGCAGGACGCGGCGACGCTGCGTGAGCGCGGCCGCAACTGGCGCAAGGTGTGGGACCCGCAGGTGCGCGACGCCGAAACCGGCTTCACCGGGTTCCCGCGCCCGCGTACCGAGGACGGCCAGTGGTACACGCCGGCCGATGGCCATTACAGCCCGCGCTCGCACCATGGTTTCCATGAGGGTACGGCGTGGCAGTACCAGTGGCTGGCGCAGCAGGACGTGCCGGGCCTGGTCGAAGCGATGGATGGCCGCGAACAGGCCGGCCGCCGCCTCGATGCGTTCTTCGCGATGGACGCGCTGCAGGCCGACCCGCTCAATGCCGCCCGCAAGGAGTGGGTGGTCGGGCCGTACAGCTACTACAACCAGTTCCGCTACAACCCGAACAACGAGCCGGACCTGCACTCGCCGTGGCTGTACACGCTGATCGGCCAGCCGTGGAAGACCGCCGCCGTGGTGCGTGCCGCGCAGCAGTTGTTCACCAATGCCCCGAATGGCGTGACCGGCAATGACGACCTCGGCACGATGTCGGCCTGGTACCTGTTCAGTGCCATCGGCGTGTATCCGGCGGTGCCGGGCAGCGGCCAGTTCCTGCTGCACACCCCGCGTTTCAGCAAGGTGGAAGTGGACATGGGCAATGGCCGCACCCTGCGCATCGACGCACCGGGCGCTGATGGCCGTCGCCTGCAGTACGTGCAGGGCGTGAAGGTCGATGGCCAGGCGCATGCGCCGGTGTGGCTGGACTGGAACCAGCTGCAGCAGGGCCCGCGCCTGCAGTTCGCGCTCGACGCGAAGGCGCCGGAGCAGGGTTGGGGTACAGCGGTGAAGGACCTGCCGGTGTCCTGGTGCGCGGCACCGGGCAGCCAGCTGCGCTGAGCCGGACTGTGCCGTTCGCGGTGGCCCAGCGAACGGCACGGCACGACACGGCCCTGATCCATTAGGCTTGAGCCTCCAGCGGAGTCCGGGAAGACGATGAACGACAACGGCAGCAGTCCCAGCAAGCGCGCCGGCAAGGCGGTGACGGTGACCGACATCGCGCGTGCCATCGGCGTGTCACGGGCAACCGTGTCGCTGGTGCTGCGCGGCAGCCCGCTGGTCAACGTCGATACCCGGGCCAAGGTGGAGGCCGAGTTGCGTCGCCAGCGCTATGTCTACAACCGCGCGGCGGCCAACCTGCGCCGGCGGACCTCGTCGAGCATCGCGCTGGTGATCAACGATCTGTCCAACCCGTTCTTCGCCGAATTCGCGTCCGGCGTGGACGAGGCGCTGGGCGGACGCGGTTACGTGACCCTGCTCGGCAGCACCGGCGAATCGCCGGAGCGGCAGCAGGCGGTGCTGTCCACGTTGATGGAGCACACGCCCGCCGGCCTGATCCTGTCGCCGGCCGAGGGCAGTGACACTGCGCTGCTGCGGCAGGCGCTGGGCGCCAATGCCAACGTGCTGCTGTTCAACCGTGAACTGGAAGGGGCCGACTGGGACTTCCTGACCCTGGACAACCAGCACGGTGCCTATCTGGCCACGCGCCACCTGATCGAACGCGGCCATCGCCAGATCGCCTTCTTCGGTGGCCATGCAGCATCGAGTTCGTGCCATCAGCGCCGTGCAGGCTTCCAGCAGGCGCTGGCCGAGGCCGGCCTGTCGCTGCCGCCGGGCTGGATGATCGAGTCGGCACCGAACCGCCTGGAAGCCGCGGCGCGCACCGATGAGCTGTTTGCCGATGGCCATCGTCCGAGTGCGGCGGTCTGCTACAACGATACCGTCGCGCTGGGCCTGATGCTGGGCTTGAACTCGCGTGGCATCCGCCCGGGTGGTGACTTCGCCGTTACCGGTTTCGATGATATTTCCGAGGCGTCGGTCGCGGTGCCGCCGTTGACCACGCTCACCGCTGACCCGCGCGAGCGGGGCCGGCAAGCTGCCGCGCTGCTGCTGCAACGACTGGACGAACCGGATGCGCCGCCACGGCGCACGGTCGCGCCGGTGCAGCTGCGCATCCGCGAAAGCAGTGCCGCACGACCGAACTGATTCCTTCCATATACCCCTTCCACGCAACAACGACCTTCCGCGCATCGAGGCGCGTACCGCATGCCGATCTCCGCAACGCCCCGTCCATCGGGTTCTTCGGGCAACGCACCCGCCGTTACCAACGGCAAGGCGCTGGCTGTCGTCACCACGATCTTCTTCATGTGGGGCTTCCTGACCTGCCTCAATGACATTCTGATCCCGCACCTGAAGGCGGTGTTCGAGCTGAACTACGCCAAGGCGATGCTGGTGCAGTTCACCTTCTTCGGCACCTATTTCCTGATGTCGCTGCCGGCGGGTCGGCTGGTGGCGGCGCTGGGCTACAAGAAGGGCATCGTGGCCGGCCTGGTGATCGCCGGCATCGGCGCGCTGGGCTTCTGGCCGGCGGCCGAGCTGCGCGTGTATGGCGCCTTCCTCGGTGCGCTGTTCGTGCTGGCCAGCGGCATCACCGTGCTGCAGGTTGCTGCCAACCCCTACGTCGCGCTGCTGGGTCCGGAGCAGACCAGCTCCAGCCGCCTGACCCTGGCGCAGGCGCTGAACTCGCTGGGCACGGCCATTGCGCCGATCTTCGGCGGCATGCTGATCCTGTCCAACACGGTCAAGAGTGCCGATGACATCGCGGCGCTGCCGGCCGCCGAGCAGCTGGCCTACCGTGCCGCCGAGGCGCAGGCCGTGCAGGGCCCCTACGTGGGCCTGGCGGTGGCGCTGGTGCTGCTGGCGCTGTTCGTGTTCCTGTTCCGCCTGCCGGCGCTGAGTGATGCCACCGAGCAGGCCGACCAGGGCCACCACCACAGCTACCTGGATGCGCTGCGCAAGCGCCACCTGCTGCTGGGCGTGCTGGGCATCTTCTTCTACGTCGGCGCCGAAGTGTCGATCGGCAGCTTCCTGGTCAACTACCTGTCGATGCCGAACATCGGCGGCTTCAGCGAGCAGCAGGCCACGCATTACGTGTCGGCCTACTGGACGATGGCGATGATCGGCCGCTTCGCCGGTTCGGCGCTGCTGGCGCGCTTCTCGCCCAGCCGTCTGCTGGCGATCTTCGCGCTGGTCAATGTGGGGCTGCTGGTCACGACCATGCTGAGCTCCGGCAACGTCGCGCTGTATTCGGTGGTGGCGATCGGCCTGTTCAACTCGATCATGTTCCCGACCATCTTCGCGCTGAGCATCGAGCGCCTCGGCCCGCTGACCAACAAGGGCTCCAGCCTGCTGATCATGGCCATCGTCGGCGGTGCCGTGGTGCCGTACCTGCAGGGCGTGCTGGCCGACCACATCGGTGTGCAGGCCAGCTTCATCCTGCCGTTGCTGTGCTACGGCTACATCATTTTCTACGGACTGGTCGGCGCGCGTACGCCGGCCTCCGCAACGCAGGGAGGCTGAGTCCGGAATGGGTGCCATCGTTTGCTTCGGTGAAATTTTGATCGATCTACTAGCGCAGCCGCCGGCCTCGGCCGACACGCCGCGCGCGTTCCTGCAGTATGCCGGCGGTGCGCCGGCGAACGTCGCCGTAGCGGCAGCGCGGCTGGGTGCGAAGACCCAGTTCGTCGGCATGCTGGGCCGGGACATGTTCGGTGACTTCCTCGCCGACAGCCTGGTCGAGCACGGCGTGGGCACGGATTACATCGTGCGCACCGACGCGGCCAAGACCGCGCTGGCCTTCGTCGCGCTGGATGCCAGCGGCGAGCGCAGTTTCAGTTTCTACCGCCCGCCGGCGGCCGATCTGCTGTTCCGTGACAGCGACTTCCAGGCTGCGTGCCTCGACAGTGCGCAGTGCTTCCACGTGTGCTCCAACAGCCTGACCGAGCCGGCCATCGCCGAGGCGACCTTTGCCGGCATGGATCGCGCCCGCGCGGCCGGTGCGGTGGTCAGCCTCGACCTCAACCTGCGTCCTGCCCTGTGGCCGGCGAACGAGGACCCGACGCCGCGCCTGTGGCAGGCGCTGGAACGCGCCGATCTGGTCAAGCTGTCGCGCGAGGAACTGGACTACCTGGCAGCACCGCTGGGCGCCGATGGCGAGGCGGCGGTGCTGCGGCGCCTGCTGGCCGCGCAGGCGCGCTGGGTGATCGTCACCGATGGCGCGGCCACACTGCATTGGTACACCCGCGACAACCACGGCACGGTCACCAGCTTCCGCGTGGCCACGGTCGATACCACGGCCGCCGGCGATGCCTTCGTCGGTGGCGTGCTGGTGGGCCTGCTGGAGCGGGGTGGGGCGGGTGCTGGTTTCGCCGCGTTCTGCCAGGACCCGGAGGCGATCACCGCCACGCTGCGCTTCGGCGCCGCAGTGGGTGCGCTGGCTGTTACCCGCAAGGGCGCGTTCGCCGCGATGCCCTCGCTCGATGAAGTGCAGCAGCTGCTGCAGGCCCAGGACATTACCGCATGAGCACCTCGCCCGATTTCCGTTCGCCCGCGTTCCTGCGCGCGCATATCGCCGATACGATGGCGTTCTACCACCCGCGCTGCATCGATCCGGACGGCGGCTTCTTCCATTACTTCCGCGATGACGGCAGCATCTACGATGCCAGCCACCGCCACCTGGTGAGCAGCACCCGCTTCGTCTTCAACTATGCGATGGCCTATCGCGAGTTCGGCAATGCCGAATACCGGGAGGCTGTCGAGCACGGCGTGCGTTACCTGCGCGAGGTGCACCGCAATCCGGCCACCGGCGGCTATGCCTGGACCCTGCGCGACGGCAAGGTCGAGGACGACATGAACCACTGCTACGGCGTGGCGTTCGTGCTGTTGGCCTACAGCTGCGCACTGAAGGCCGGCATCGAGCAGGCCCGCGACTGGATGGACGAGACCTGGCAGCTGCTGGAAGCACGCTTCTGGGAGCCGCAGCATGGCTTGTATAAAGACGAAGCCGATGGCCAGTGGAACTTCACCGGCTACCGCGGCCAGAATGCCAACATGCACATGTGCGAAGCGATGCTGGCCGCGTTCGAGGCCAGTGGCGAGCAGCGCTATGTCGAGCGCGCGCTGCAGCTGGCCGACAACATGACCCGCCGCCAGGCCGCCAAGGCCGGTGGCCTGGTCTGGGAACACTACGATGTGAACTGGGAGATCGACTGGGACTACAACCTGGACGACCCCAAGCACCTGTTCCGCCCGTGGGGCTTCCAGCCCGGCCATCAGACCGAGTGGGCCAAACTGTTGCTGATCCTGGATCGCCACGTGCAGGCCGACTGGCTGGTGCCGACCGCCCAGCACCTGTTCGACGTGGCCGTGGCGCGCAGCTGGGACGACGCCCGGGGCGGCCTGTATTACGGCTTCGCACCGGAATCGCGTCGGCAGCCCGGCATGGACGGCGCCCCGATCGGCGGCGACAGTTTCGTCTGCGACGACGACAAGTATTTCTGGGTGCAGGCCGAAACGCTGGCGACCGCCGCACTGATGGCCAAGCGCACCGGCGATGACCGCTACTGGCAGTGGTACGAACGCATCTGGGCCTACTCGTGGGAGCACTTCGTCGACCACCAGTACGGTGCATGGTTCCGCATTCTCGATGCCGACAATCGCAAGTACAGCGACGAGAAGAGCCCGGCCGGCAAGGTGGATTACCACACCATGGGCGCGTGCTACGAAGTGTTGAACGTGGTGCGTTGAGGCGCGTGTCGCCGTACGCATGATGAATCGGAATCGGTAGCGCCGGGCTTCGCCCGGCGGAGAATCAGGAGTATCACGTGCATCGCCTTTCCCTCGTTGTCCGTCTGCTCCTGCTGCTGATCGCAGCCTCCGCCTTCCCGGCAACTGCGACTCCACTGCAGGCACAGTGGCAGTTCCGCATGCTGCCCGGTGACGCGCAGGGTGCTGCGCATCCGGGTCTTCAGCAATGGCGTGCGGCGAAGGTGCCGGGCAGCGTGCACACCGACCTGCTCGCTCACGGATTGATCCGTGATCCCTATGTCGGTGCACCCGAGGCCGAGCTGCAATGGATCGGCCTGGCTGCCTGGGAGTACCGCGCCCGCTTTGACGTGGATGCGACGACGCTGGCCAAGCCCAATGCCGAGCTGCGCTTCGATGGGCTGGACACCTACGCTGAGGTCAGCCTCAACGGCAAGCCACTGCTGCGCGCGGACAACGCGCACCGTACCTGGCGCGCGCGCGTGGAAGGGCGCCTGCGCGCGAACGGCAATGAGCTGCAGATCGTGTTCCGCTCGCCGATCCGCACGCTGCTGCCGGGCGTGCAGGCAATGCCGCACAAGATCGCTGGCAATTACCCGTCGCCCTATGGCGATGAGCCGAAGGAGGCGATGGTCGGCAACTTCGCGCGCAAGCCGGCCTACCACTTCGGCTGGGACTGGGGCCCGCGCTATGTCACTGCCGGCGTGTGGCGCGGCGTCGATCTGCAGGCCTGGGATACGCACCGCCTGACCGATCTTGCCGTGCGCACCGATGCATTGGACGCCCGGCAGGCGAAGCTGGCGGTGCTGCTGCAGGTGGAGCAGGGCAGCGCCGCCGGTTCTGCGGTCGTCAATGTGGATGTGCGCGATCCGCAGGGTCGCAGCGTGGCCCAGGTGCAGCGCACGGTGCTGCTGAAGCCCGGCCAGAACAGTGTTGAACTACCGATTGAACTGGCGGAACCGAAGCGCTGGTGGCCGGTCGGCCATGGCGCGCAGGATCGCTATACCGTGCAGGCGCGCCTGGATGGTGGTGGCGCCGATGCAACGCTGGTGCGCGAGCAGCGCATCGGCCTGCGCACGGTTGAGCTGCGCCGCGAGGAGGACGGCAAGGGCGGGCAGGGCTTCGCCTTCGTCATCAACGGCGTGCCGATCTTCGCCAAGGGCGCCAACGTGATTCCGTTCGACGCCTTCCCCGCCCGTGTCGATGCCGCGCGCCTGCGCCAGGTGCTGACCGCCGCGCGCGATGCCAACATGAACATGCTGCGCAACTGGGGTGGTGGCTACTACGAGGACGATGCGTTCTTCGACATCGCCGACGAGCTGGGCCTGCTGGTCTGGCAGGACTTCATGTTCGGCGGCGGCATGCAGCCGGGCTACGATCCGGCCTTCCGTACCAGCGTGGTGGCCGAGGCGCGCGACAACGTGCGCCGGCTGCGCCATCACCCCAGCATCGTGCTGTGGTGTGGCAACAACGAGGAAGAAACCGCCTGGAAGGACTGGGGTCACGGCCGCGATCTGAAGGCGGCCGACCCGGCATTTGCGGCGAAGGTCTGGCAGGGCTATGTCGACCTGTTCGGCAGCGACCTGCGCCAGGTGGTGGGCGAGGAGGGGTTGGGCGTGCCGTACTGGTCCAGCTCGCCCAGCAACGATCTGGATGAGAAGGCCAACGATTCCACCCGCGGCGACAAGCACTACTGGCAGGTCTGGGGCAATCCGGCGTTGCCGGTGCAGGCCTACCTGCACGAGACCCCACGCTTCATGTCCGAGTACGGACTGCAGGCGTGGCCGTCGGTGGCGACGGTGGACCAGATCGCCACCCGCGCCGAGCAGCGCATCGACAGCCCGGTGATCCGCGCGCACCAGAAATTCATGGCGGGCGAGGGCAACAGCCGCCTGCTGCACTACATCGAACTGGGCTACGGCACACCGAAGGACTTCGAGGACTTCGTCTACCTCAGCCAGGTGATGCAGGCCGATGGCATCGCGCTGGCGGCGCTGCATCATCGCGCCTCGCGGCCGTACACGATGGGTTCGCTGTACTGGCAGCTCAACGACGTCTGGCCAGGTGCTTCATGGTCCAGCGTGGACTACTTCGGTCGCTGGAAGGCGCTGCACTTCGCCGCGCGGCGCTTCTTCGCGCCGGTCACGCTGGCGGCATTGCGTGATGAGGGCAGTACGCGGGTGCGCCTGATCAATGATGGCGCTGCTACAGTTGCACGTTGGCGGTTGCGGGTGATGGATGTGGACGGCAAGGTGCTGCGTCGTCGCGAGAACGCGGTGACGTTGACGGCGGCGGGTGTCACCTCGATCGGTGATTTCCGCGATGCCGAACTCCTGGCCGGTGCCGATCCGAGGCGCACGGTGGCGGTGTTCGAGCTGCTGCAGAACGGGGCGGTGAGTGCCCGCCAAGTGGTCGGATTCGTCGAAGCCAAGGACCAGGTGTTGCCGCGGCAGAAGCTCAAGGCCACCTTGTCCATCGAAGGCGACCACTATCGACTGCGGCTGGAAAGCGCGGCTTACGTGCGCGCGACGTGGATCGATTTCGGTGCGCTGGACGTGCAGGTCGAAGACAACCTGCTGGACCTGCTGCCGGGTGAAACCCGCGACATCGCAGTGCGTGGCCCGGTGGATCTGGCCGCCCTGCGCGAAGCACTGAAGGTGAAGACCCTCAACGATCGTTGAGGGCAGGTGAACCATGCTCTGGTAGGTGTCAACCTTGGTTGACACATCGGTCGTATGCCAACCAAGGTTGGCGTCTACCAAGAGCGGTACCCGGTAGCCGATGCCGCAGAGCCCATCGGCAGGCGGCGTTTACAACTGGATCTGCTGGAAATTCTCGACCCGTTCGTGGCCGTTGGCGGCCTGGCCGGTGCGGGGCAGCGGGTAGTCATCCAGTCGATCAATCAGCCGGGTCTGCAGGCCGGCTTCGCGGGCAGCATCCAGTTCTTCCACCACATCCGACAGGAACAGGATCTCGCCGGCCGGCACGCCGATCGCCTGCACGATGCGGCGGTAGCTGTCGGCCTCGCGCTTGCCGCCAATCTCGGTGTCGAACCAGCCCGACACCAGCGGGCTGAGGTCACCGGCATCGCTGAAGCCGAAGAACAGCTTCTGCGCCGGCACCGAGCCGGAGGAGTACACGTACAGCGGCAGGCCGGAGGCGTGCCAGCCCTTCAGCACCGGCGCCACTTCCGGGTAGAAGTGCGCGGTGTAGTCGCCGCGGCGGTAGCCTTCGTCCCAGATCAGGCCCTGCAGCGCCTTCAGTGCGGTGTGCTTGCGGTCCTGGTCGATCCAGCCCTGCAGCGTCTCGGCTACCAGGCTGTCCTGGCAGGCGCCGCCGATCTCGGTGGCCACCGCATCCAGCCAACGGCGGACTTCCGGCTGCTGGCCGTGCTCGGCGACGAACGCGGGCAGCGCCTTGCGGGCATAGGGGAACAGCACGTTCTTGACGAACGAGATGCTGCTGGTGGTGCCTTCGATATCGGTCAGGATGACGCGGGGCTGCATGGATCAGGACGCCTGGGTAGGTACGTAACGGGGGAATTTCTGCGCGATGTCGGTGCCGGTGAAGTGACCGACCCAGCCGTCCGGCTCGGTGAAGAAGCGGATCGCCACGAAGCTGGGCTCATCGCCCATGTCGAACCAGTGGGTGGTGCCGTCGGGCACGGCGATCAGGTCGTCCTTCACGCACTCGATCTCATAGACCTTGTCACCCACGTGCAGGGTGAACAGGCCGGAGCCTGCGACGAAGAAGCGCACCTCGTCTTCCTTGTGGAAGTGTTCGTCGAGGAACTTCCTGCGCAGCTCGGCGCGGTTCGGGTTGTCCGGGGCGATCGAGGCCACGTCCACACTCTTGAAGCCGCGTTCGGCTACCAGGCGGTCGATGTCCGCGCGGTAGGCGGCGAATACTTCATCCTGGCTGGCGCCGGGCGCAACCGGCGCGGTGGCCTGCCAGCGTTCGAAGGTGACGCCGATCTTCTGCAGTTCGGCAGCGATGACCGCGCCGTCCTGGGTATCCAGCAGCGGCGATTCGGGGCGGGTGTCGTCGTAGATGCGCAGTCGGCTCATGGCGGCGGCTTGAACGTCTCGGGGGGAAGACAGGGTAGCAGGGTGGGCGCGAGGTGCAGATTCCGGATCGGCATCTGCACCTGCGTGCCGGTTCAGCCGCGCAGCCTTCGCAGTTCCAGCTCGCAGTGGAACAGGAACTCGAACGCTTCCAGGTGGCGGCGCGCCTCGGCCATGTCGCGGCCCCAGGCATACAGGCCGTGGCCGTCGATCAGGTAGCCCCACAGGTTCTGCCGGTCGAGCAGGTCATCGACCTGCTTCGAAAGCACGTTCATGTCCTGGGTGTTGGCGAACACCGGCACGTCGATGGCCATCTCGTGGGTGCTGTTGCCGGCGAAGGCCTTCAGCAGCTCGTAGCCTTCCAGGCGGATGTGGCTCTGCGGCGCGTACAGGCGCGAGGCGACGGTCTGCACCGGCGAGTGGGTGTGCAGCACGCAGCCGATTTCCGGGGAACGGCGGTACAGCTGGGTGTGCAGCAGGGTCTCGGCAGACGGGCGCAGCGGGCGGCCGACGGCCAGGCCGTCGAAGTCCACCACCATGATGTCGTCCTCGATCAGGCGGCCCTTGTCCTTGCCGGAGACGGTGATCGCGGCGTGGCGGTCGTCCAGGCGGTGGGAGAAGTTGCTGCTGGTGGCCGGGGTCCAGCCGGCGTGGGCCAGTTCGCGGACGTTGTCGATCAGCAGCTGGGCCAGTTCGCTCAGGCGCGCGGTGTCGTACGGGAAGGTGGGGGCGTTCATGCCGTCGATTTTACTGGATTCGGCCAACGGCTGAGCCCCTCGTGGCTGGGAGGTGGTTGGTTGGTCACGGAAAGCGGTTCATGGGGGGGGGGCGGGGCGGGTGGGCCGTGCAGGGGACGCTGCAAGTACGTCCCTGTAAGCTCGATGGCGCCATCCATGGCGCCAACGCCCCTGCACGGCCCACCCGCCCCGCCTCTGGCAGGTTCCGGCGTACGGCCAGCCACGGAGTGAGGAAGGAAAAGCGAAAAGCGGGTTGCTTCGCTGTGCTTGCTCGGAGCGGAGCATGGCTCCGCTCTACAGAAACATTCATTCCGGAACATTCGTTCATGAGAACGTTTCATCCACGCATGGCGTGGATCTACTGGACGTGCCAGGAGACTGTCGGAGGTGGGGCGGGTTGGGTTCGCGGGGGTGTCCGCGGCATGGGCCCGAGGCATGCCTCGGGCGGGTTGGGCAGGAGGCCCAACCCCGGTCTTGCCGTGTGCGCAGGACAGCGCACGCGAGCAAGCCGCGGCCAAGCCCCCAGGGACGGGTTCACGGCGTCCCCCGTGAACCCAACCCGCCCCGCCAAACCCTCAACCCAGCTGCTGCCGTTGCCGTTGCTCCGGCTTCAAAGGCGGGTGCAGGGCCGCAGGCCCTGCAATCCCTTTACTTCACCCGCAGCCGGCTGTGTCTGAAGCCGTAGCAGAAATAGATCACGAAACCGACGAACGTCCACACGCCCATCAGCATCCAGTTGTGCATCGTCATCGCCGACAGCAGGGCAAGGCAACTCAGCACGCCCAGGCTGCAGATCAGCCACGCCATCGGCATGCGGAACGGACGCGGCAGGTCCGGCTGGGTGCGGCGCAGGATCAGCACGCCCGCGCACACCGCCGCGAACGCGATCAGCGTGCCCATCGAGGTCAGCTCGCCGAGGATATCCAGAGGGAACAGCGCCGCCAGTAGTGCGATGCCGATGCCGGTGATCACGGTATTGATGTGCGGGGTGCGGTACTTCGGGTGGATCTTGGTGAACACTGGCGGCAGCAGGCCGTCGCGGCCCATGATCATGAAGATGCGCGGCTGGCCGATGATCATCACCAGCACCACCGAAGACAGGCCGACCAGCGCGCCGACCTCGACCACCCAGCGCAGCCAGCCCAGCTGCGGATGCGCGGCCACCGCGGTCACCACCGGCTCGTCGGTACCCAACAGCTGGTAAGGCACCAGGCCGGTCATCACCGCGGCCATCGCGATGTACAGCACGGTGCAGATCACCAGCGACAGCATCATGCCGAACGGCATGTCGCGCTGCGGGTTCTTCGATTCCTGCGCCGCCACCGATACCGCCTCGAAGCCGATGTAGGCGAAGAACACCATCGCCGCGCCACGCAGCACGCCTTCCATGCCGTACTTGCCAGGGCCTTCATTGGCGGGAATGAACGGGGTCCAGTTGCTGGTGTCCACGTACTTCCAGCCGACCACGATGACCAGCAGGATCAGGCCGGTCTTCAGCACGACCATCGCCATGTTCATCGCCGAGGACTTGCTGATGCCGACGTAGCACAGCCAGGTCAGCAGCAGTACCAGCGCGGCGGCCGGCAGGTTGGCGATCGCGCCGGTGGGGCGCAGCTGTGCATCGAGTGGGGCACTGACCAGCGCCGCCGGTAGATGGATGTCGAACTGGCTGAGCAGGCTGAGGAAATAGCCGGTCCAGCTGACCGCGACCGCCGAGGCGGAGACGCCGTATTCGAGCACCAGCATCCAGCCGATGAACCAGGCCGAGAGCTCGCCGAAGGTGGCGTAGGTGTAGGTGTAGGCGCTGCCGGAGACCGGCACCATCGAGGCGAACTCGGCATAGGCCAGTGCGCAGAAGGCGCAACAGATGGCGGCCAGTACGAAGGACAGCATGATGGCCGGGCCGGCGTGGTTGGCGGCGGCCTGGCCGGTGATGACGAAGATGCCGCCGCCGATCACCGCGCCGATGCCGAGGGCGGTCAGGCCCCAGGGGCCGAGGTGGCGGCGCAGGCTCAGGCCGTTGGCGTCTTCATGGGCGGCATGCGGGTGCTTGGTGGCCCACAGTTGCTTGAACATGTGTGGTGGTCTTGTCGAAGCGCGCCACGGGCGGCGCGCGGGGAAAACGGACGGGCCGGCGCGAGGCCGGCCCGTAGGCGGATCAGGGCGACTTGGCCAGCTTGCTGTTGCGGATGCCGTAGCCCAGGTAGATCAGCAGGCCGAGCAGCGTCCAGCCAACGAACAGGTGCCAGTGCACCACGAACGCCTGCCAGAACAGGAACAGGCAGGTGGCTGCGCCGAGCGGGCAGATGATCCACACCGCCGGCACGCGGAACGGGCGGTGGATCTCCGGCTTGGTATAGCGCAGCACCAGCACGCCGATGCAGACCGTGGCGAAGGCCAGCAAGGTGCCCATCGAGACCAGTTCGCCCAGCACGTTCAGCGGCACCAGGCCGGCCAGTGCGGCGGCGATCACGCCGACCACGATGGTGGCGACGTACGGGGTGCGGAAGCGGGCGTGGACCCTGCCGAAGAATTTCGGCAGCAGGCCGTCGCGGGAGATGGTGTAGGCGATGCGGGTCTGGCCCATCATCATCACCAGCACCACCGAGGACAGGCCGGCGATGGCGCCGATCTCGACCAGGGTCTTCAGCCACGACAGGGTCGGGTAGGGTTCCAGCGCGGTGGCCACCGGCTTGTCGGTGCCCAGCAGGTGGTACGGCATCATGCCGGTCAGCACCGCGCAGACGATGATGTAGACGATGGTGCACACCGCCAGCGAGCCGAGCAGGCCGATCGGCATGTTGCGCTGCGGGTCCTTGGTTTCGCCGGCGGCGGTGGAGACCGCATCGAAGCCGATGTAGGCGAAGAACACGATGGTGGCCGCACGGAACACGCCGCTCCAGCCGAACTCACCCGGCACACCGGTGTTTTCCGGGATGAACGGCTGCCAGTTGGCCGGGTCGATGTGGGCTGCGCCGATGCCGATGAACAGGCAAATGACGGTGACCTTGATCGCCACGATGATCGCGTTGACGAAGGCCGACTGGGTCACGCCCACGTACAGCAGGCCGGACACCGCCGCGACGATCAGCACCGCCGGCAGGTTGAACAGCTTGCCCGAGGCGATGAACTCGCTGCCGGTCCAGGCGATCGGGGCTGCGCTGAGCGCATCCGGGAACGGCATGTGCAGCGTGGTGGTGATGAAGCTGATCAGGTATGCCGACCAGCCCACCGCGACCGAGGCCGAGGCGAACAGGTATTCCAGCACCAGGCACCAGCCGATGAACCAGGCCATGCCTTCGCCGAGGGTGGCGTAGGAGTAGGAGTAGGCGCTGCCGGAGACCGGCATCATCGCCGCGAATTCGGCGTAGCACAGGCCCGCCAGGGCGCAGGCGAAACCGGCGATGACGAACGACAGCATCACTGCCGGGCCAGCGTGGTTGGCCGCAGCCTGGCCGGTCAGCACGAAGATGCCTGCGCCGATCACCGCACCCACGCCAAGCAGGATGAGGTGTTTAGCCGTGAGGGTCCGTTTCAACGTGGCTTCGCCGTCCAGGCTGCCTTCGATGGGTTCGCCAGCATCGACGTGCCCGGCCGGTTCAACCGGCTTGACCCTCAACAGAGCTTTCAGCATGCAGTACTTCCTAGTGATCGGATTGGATGGGCCGCCGATACGTTGCCGGCAACCCTGGAATGGTGAAGGCCGCGCGAACGGCCCGCTGTACCTTAGCCAAAGCTGAAGCCAACGCACAAGCGCAATCGCAACAATGAACGGCGATAATGAGCAGTATTTTTCCAAGCGCCGCCCATTCATGAGCCAGACCGCCGAAACCCTTGCCGTGCTTGACGATCGCCTGCGTGGCCTGCTGCGGGACTATGCCCGCCGCGAGCCCGCCCACGACGCACTGGCTGCCGAATTCGGCACATTGTTGGACGATCCGGAAGATCCGTTCCGGCGCGAGCGGCTGGCCGGCCACTTCACCGCCAGCTGCTGGCTGGTCAGTGCCGACGGCCAGCGCCTGCTGCTGACCCATCACCGCAAGCTGCAGCGCTGGCTGCAGCTGGGCGGCCACGCCGACGGCGACCGCGACCTGGCCCAGGTGGCACTGAAGGAAGCCGAAGAAGAATCGGGACTGAGCGGCCTGGTGTTGGAAGACCCGGCCATCTTCGATATCGACAAGCACTGGATTCCGGAGCGCAAGGAGGTGCCGGGCCACTGGCACTACGACGTACGTTTCGTGATCCGCGCGCTGGGTGGCGAGGCCTTCGTGCTCAGCGAGGAGTCGCTGGAACTGGCCTGGCGGCCGGTGACTGAAGTCGCGGCCGACCCGGAATCGGACGAATCGATGCAGCGCATGGCCCGTCGCTGGCTGGCACGTTGAGGAAAAAGGGGACGGAGGGGATTAAGTCGTTTATGCCGCATGTGCCGCAAACGACTTAATCCCCTCCGTCCCCTTTTTTGGCTCAGTACAGAATGCGCGTGCGCAGCGTGCCCGGGATCGCGGCCAGCTCGTCGCGCACGGCGGCGGCCTGTTCCTCGCTGGCGGTGATGTCGATCACCACGTAGCCCACCTTCGGGTCGGTGCGCAGGAACTGGCCGTCGATGTTGACGTTGTGGCGCGAGAAGATCTCGTTGACCTTGGACAGCACGCCCGGCACGTTCTGGTGGATGTGCAGCAGGCGCAGGCTGTCGGCGTGCTCGGGCAGGGTCACTTCCGGGAAGTTGACCGCCGACAGGGTGCTGCCGTTGTCGCTGTAGCGCACCAGCTTGGCGGCCACTTCAACGCCGATGTTGTCCTGCGCCTCCAGCGTGCTGCCGCCCACGTGCGGGGTCAGGATCACGTTGTCGTGGCGGGTCAGCGGTGATTCGAAGATATCGCCGTTGCCCTTAGGCTCGACCGGGAACACGTCCAGCGCGGCGCCACCGACGTGGCCGCTGGCCAGGGCCGCGTCCAGTGCATCGATGTCGACCACGGTGCCGCGCGCGGCGTTGATCAGGTGCGCGCCCTTGCGCATCTTCGCCAGCTCGGTGCTGCCGATCATCCACTGCGTGGACGGGGTCTCCGGCACGTGCAGGGTGACGATGTCGGCGCGCGCCAGCAGGTCGTCCAGACTGGCCGCGGCGCGGGCATTGCCCAGTGCCAGCTTGGTTTCCACGTCGTGGAAGATCACCTGCATGCCCAGCGATTCGGCCAGTACGCCCACCTGGGTGCCGATGTGGCCGTAGCCGATGATGCCCAGCGTCTTGCCGCGGACTTCATGGCTGCCGCTGGCCGACTTCGACCAGCCGCCGCGATGGCATTCGGCATTCTTCTGAGGGATGCCACGGGTCAGCATGATCGCCTCGGCGATGACCAGCTCGGCCACGCTGCGGGTGTTGGAATAGGGCGCGTTGAACACCGGGATGCCGGCCAGTTCGGCCGCATCCAGGTCGACCTGGTTGGTGCCGATGCAGAAGCAGCCCACCGCGATCAGGCGCTTGGCCTCGGCCAGCACCTCGGCGCTGAGCTGGGTGCGCGAACGAATGCCGACGATGTGCGCCTCGGCGATGCGCGCCTTCAGTTCGTCTTCGGGCAGCGCCTTGGTGTGCGCCTCGATCTGGCTGTAGCCGGCGGCGGTGAACACCTCCACGGCGGTCTGGCTGACCCCCTCCAGCAACAGTACGCGGATATCCTGCTTCGGGAACGAGGTCTTCTTCGGCGACATGGGGCAACACGGCCAGTGGGACAGGGGCTGACCACTATGCCAGATCGAAGCGCCCATGGTGCAGTGCGCAATTGGTTGCATCCGTAGCTATCTGCAATGCGGTGGGGCTGGACGCTGACGCGTGCCGCTGGCACGCTTGCCCGTTCTTCACGCACCGCGCTGGACCGTCATGACCGATTCCCGCATTGCCTCGCTGCTGCAGGCCTGTCCCGGCCTGAAGCTGAAGACCGACCCGGCCGACCTGGAGCATTACGGGCGCGACTGGACCCGGCGCTGGACGCCGGCGCCGCTGGCGATCGCACTGCCGGCAACGGTCGAGGAAGTACAAGCGGTGATGCGCTGGAGCGCAGGCGAGGGCGTGGCCGTGGTGCCGTCCGGTGGCCGCACCGGCCTCTCGGGTGGTGCGGTGGCCGCCAACGGCGAGCTGGTGCTCAGCCTGGAACGGATGAACAAGGCGCTGGCCTACGACGCGGTCGATCGCACCCTGGTGGTGCAGGCCGGCATGCCGCTGGAAGCCGTGCACAATGCCGCGCTGGACCATGGCTTGATCTACCCGGTGGATTTCGCCGCGCGCGGGTCCTGCTCGATCGGCGGCAACATCGCCACCAATGCCGGTGGCATCCGCGTGATCCGTTACGGCAACACCCGCGAGTGGATCGCAGGGCTGAAGGTGGTCACGGCTGATGGCGAGTTGTTGGAGCTCAACAAGGGCCTGATCAAGAATTCCAGCGGCTACGACTTCCGCCAGCTGCTGATCGGCTCGGAGGGCACGCTAGGCGTGATCGTCGAAGCCACGGTGAAGCTGACCGATCCGCCGCCGGCCAGCAACGTGATGCTGCTGGCCGTACCCAGCTTCGAGGTGCTGATGCAGGTATTCGCCGCGTTCCGCGCGCGCCTGCAGCTGCAGGCCTTCGAATTCTTCACTGACCGGGCGCTGGAGCACGTGCTGGCGCATGGCGCGCAGGCACCGTTCGACGAGGTGCATCCGTACTACGTGGTCACCGAGTTCGCCGCCGGCGACGAGGCCCAGGAAGCGGCGGCGATGGCCGCGTTCGAGGACTGCATGGGCAATGGCTGGGTCAGTGACGGCGTGATCAGTGCCAGCGATGCCCAGGCCGCCCAGCTGTGGCGCCTGCGCGAAGGCATCACCGAATCGCTGGCGCGCTACACGCCCTACAAGAATGACGTCTCGGTGCGGATCTCGGCGATGCCGGCGTTCCTGGCCGAGACCCAGGCGCTGATCGGGCAGGCCTACCCGCACTTCGATGTGGTCTGGTTCGGCCATATCGGCGACGGCAACCTGCACATCAACGTGCTCAAGCCGGACGACACCAGCGACGCCGATTTCGTGGCGCAGTGCGAGCAGGTGACCAAGCTGCTGGCGCAGGTGCTAGCGCGCTTCGATGGCAGCATCTCGGCCGAGCACGGCATCGGCCTGGTCAAGAAGGGCTACCTGGACAGCACCCGCGGCCCGGCCGAGATCGCGCTGATGAAGGCGGTCAAACGCGTGTTCGATCCCCAAGCGCGGCTGAATCCCGGCAAGCTGTTCGACGCCTGAGCCGGGCAAATCCTTCACGTACCCGTTACGCTCCACGCACCTTCACAACCGGCTTCGAACCGATGACCCGTCCGCTCCTGCTGCTTGCCCTGCTGTCCCTGCCGCTGGCCGGCTTCGCTTCCAGCTTCGCTGGCACCTCGGCCGGCTCGGCCACCGGTGCGTCCTCCGGGTCGTCGGGCAGCAGCTCGGGCGATGACAAGGTGGTACTGGCTGCGCGCGACGATGCCGCCGCGTTCGTCGCCAGCGACGGCCAGATCCGTGGCGCCCGCCTGCAGGCCGCGCTGGTCCACCTGCGTGAGCAGAGCACCGCCGCACAGCAGCAGAGCGACCTGGAACTGGCCCGCGCGCTGCTGGCGCGTTGATCCCGCCTTCAGGTAGTGCCGGCCGCTGGCCGGCAACGCCATGACATCTGCACGGAACGCAGCCACGCATGGCGTGGCTCTACTGCTGATCGCCCACGTCGCGCATGCAGCTGATCGCCTGCAGCTCGACCCGTCTGGTCTTGATCCTGCACAGCAGCAGCTCGCCAGCCAGACCCTGGCCGACGTGCAGTCACTGCTGCCGGAGGGCCTGCTGCGCGCTTTGCCGGCTCAGGTGCAGGTGCGCTGGAGTGATGACCTTCCTGCCAAGGTGCACGGCCGCACGTTCGGTGGCCGCATCACGTTGCGCCGCGATCTGCTGGATGACGGCATGCCCGGCGCCCGCCGTGCGCGACGCAGCGCGCTGGTGCATGAACTGACCCATGTTGCAGACCGTGGTGGTGCTGACTGGTCGCAGAGCATGCGTTGGCGTGACCTCGCGGGCTGGCAGCGCAAGCCCTGGCATCTCGGCCGTGGCGACAACGACTTCCATGACCGCAGTCCGGATGCCTATGAGCTGAAGGACCCGGCCGAGTACCTGGCAGTGAACGCCGAGCATTTCGTGCTCGATGGCGAGTTCGCCTGCCGGCGCCCCGCGTTGGCGCAGTGGTACCAGGCTCACTTCGGAACACCGCCGTCGCTGCCACAGCCGCAGTGCGCTACGACGCTGCCCTTGCTCCAGGCCGAATCGGAAGAAGGCGCTGCATCGCTGCTGCACCTCGACCCGGCGCGCGTCTACGCGGTGGATTACCTGTTCGCCGAAGGCAGTGCGCAGCCGATGAGTCGCTGGGGCCACAGCATGCTGCGGCTGGTGATCTGCAAGCGGGGGCGCGCACCTGGGCCGGATTGTCGCCTGGACCTGGAGTACCACCGCGTGCTGTCGTTCCGCGCCTTTGTTGGTGACGTGCAGATATCCAACTGGCGCGGGCTGACCGGTGGCTATCCGTCGCGCTTGTTCGTGCTGCCGTTGCAGCAGGTGGTGGACGAGTACACCAAGGTCGAGCTGCGCGGATTGCAGTCGCTGCCGTTGCAGCTGGAACGCAGCGAGATCGCCAGCCTGCTCGAGCGTACCGCACAGGTGCACTGGAGTTATGACGGGCGCTATTACTTCGTCAGCAACAACTGCGCGGTGGAAACCGCAAAGCTGCTGCAGGCGGGTGTGCCGCGGCTGGGCGAGGCCGGGCTGGCCCAGCTGAGTCCGCGCGGCCTGAAGCGGCGACTGGTGCGGCTGGGCGTGCTCGACGAGGGGGTACTGACGGACCGCGATGCAGCGCAGGCGCAGGGTTACTACTTCGCTTCGGCGCGCGACCACTACCAGCAGTTGTTCGGCGTGGCCGCAGCCCAGCTGCCATTGCCCGCACGCGATGTGCGCGGCTGGTTGAAGCTGCCTGCACGGCAACGGGCGCCGTGGCTGCTGAAGGGGGACCTGCGTGCCAGTGCCGGCCTGTTGCTGCTGGAACAGGCCGCGCAGCGGCGCGCCGAGCTGCGCGCACGCGATGTGCTCAAGCGGCAGCTGCTGGCCGCACCGGACAGCGCTGAAACGCGCAGCCTGCGGGGGTTGCTGGAGCAGAGCGGGCAGTGGCTGCGCCCGGGGACGCTGCTGCACGACGGCGGCTATGGATTGCCGCTCGGCGACGAGCAGGCGCTGCTGTCCGAGGCCGTGGCCACCGCCAGTGCGCAGGCGGTCCCGGCGTGGCAGGCGCTGCGCGTACAGCTGCGTCAGCAGCTGCCGGTGAAGCAGCGCGACGAAATGGATGCGATCGACGCCAATCTGGCCGCACTCGGTGCACATCTGCGCACGCAGGCAGCCGGTCCGGTTATTGACGCGGCAGTTCGATGACGAAGCGGCTTCCGCCGGTACTGCCCGGGATGCAGTAGACGCGGCCACCGTGCGCATCGGCAATGGCCTTGACCACCGCTAGGCCGAGCCCGCTACCGCCGCCCTGGCGCGAACGCGAACCGTCGGCACGCATGAACGGGGTGAAGATGTCCGCGTGCAGTTCCGGGTCGATGCCCGGGCCCTCGTCTTCGATTGCCACCTGCACGTGGCCGGGCGTGTCATGCACCGCAATCCGCACCTTGCCCGGACTGGCATAGCGTCGCGCGTTCTCCAGCAGCGCCAGCAATGCCTGCCGCAGGCGGGTCGGGTCGCAGTGCGCGTTGTGCTCCTCGCGGCTGGTTTCCAGCTCCAGCACGAAGCCTGCAGCGCGGAACTGCGGGTCGACCAGGGTCATCACCGAATGCACCTCGGCCACCACGTCGGTGCGTGCGCGGCGCACGTCCAGTCGCGCATTGTCGGACAGGCTCAGCACGCGCAGGTCCTCGATCAGGCGGGACAGCCCTTCGACCTGGGCCAGCAGGCTGCGGAACTGGGATTCGTCGGGCTGGAACACGCCCTCGGCCAGTCCCTGCAGGCGGCCGCGCAGGATGGTCACCGGCGTGCGCAGCTCATGGGCGATGGCCGCATGCCACATCGAACGCTCGCTCTCCATGTGCTGCAGGCGGCGCGCCATCGCATTGAAGTCTTCGACCAGGGTGGCCACTTCGCCCGGTGAGTTCTCTTCGACGCTGGCGCGCGCACCCAGGTCGCCGCCGGCAAGCGCGCGTACGCTGTCGACCAGCGAATTCAGCGGCGACAGGATGCGGTGTGCCAGGCGGAACGAGGCGGCGATGGCCAGCGCCAGCCCGGTCAGGATCACCCCGACCATCCACGCCAGTTCCGGCCCGGTCGGCAGCCAGCTCTCCGGTTCTTCGGCGCTGCCGGGGAAGAACTCGACCAGCACCGCGTACAGCAGCCATGACGACAGGATCATCATCACGATGACGCCGATCACCATCAGCGACATCGAAACGATGATGTGCCGGCTGAGCCCGGAGCGGCGCAGAGGGGCCATCAGCGGTCCGCCATCAACCGGTAGCCGACACCGCGTACGCTGGCGGGCACATTGAGCATGCCCACTTCATCCAGCTTGCGGCGCAGCTTGCTGACATGGCTGTCAACGGTGCGTTCCAGTGCTTCACTTTCCGGCAGGCATTCGTGCATCAGCTCACTGCGGCTGAAGATGCGCGTCGGCGCCAGCGCCATGCAGTGCAGCAGCTTGAATTCGGTGAG
Source organism: Stenotrophomonas sp. WED208 (assembly GCF_040984485.1). Taxonomy (NCBI): domain Bacteria; kingdom Pseudomonadati; phylum Pseudomonadota; class Gammaproteobacteria; order Lysobacterales; family Lysobacteraceae; genus Stenotrophomonas; species Stenotrophomonas sp. WED208. The sequence continues at coordinate 2,553,728 of NZ_JAZARB010000001.1, read as the reverse complement.
GGTGAGCAGGACTTCGTGGCTGTAGCCTTCACCCTCCACGTGCACGGCGTGGGTGGCCGAGTCGATCAGCAGCGGGCCGACGCGCAGCGCGCTGGGTGCATCCACGCGCGAGGCGCGCAGCGTGCGCCGCAGCACCGCGCGCACGCGCGCCGCCACTTCGGCCGGATTGAACGGCTTGACCACGTAGTCGTCGGCGCCCATGCGCAGTGCGGTCAGCTTGTCCAGATCCTGGTCCAGCGCGGTCAGCATGATCACCGGCGTTTCGCCGCGCTGGCGCAGCTGGGTCAGCACGCTCCAGCCATCCAGGCGCGGCAGCTGCACGTCGAGCAGGACCAGGTCGGGGCGGGCGCTGCGGTGCAGGTCCAGGGCGCTGTGGCCGTCGGCGGCGCGCAGCGTGCGCAGTCCTTCGCGTTCCAGATAGGCGGTGAGAATATCGGCGATCTCGGCCTCATCCTCGACGATCAGGACGAGGGCGGCGAGGGCAGGGGAGGCATGCATGCAGGGGCGGGGCCTTAAGGTGCTTGCCTCCATCGTATCTCCACAGTTCCTCCATCGAAACCCCATCATCGCCACGCACACTGGGTTCTTCAGAACCTTTCAGCCGCCTGCGCGGCATTGTGCACAGCAATGAGAACCTTCAGGACTCCGGTCGCGTTGATCGCGGCCCTCGCCTTGGCCATGACGGCCTGCTCCACCCCCGAAGCCACGCTGGAAGCCGCACCCCGCGTCAGCGTGGTCGCCGTCGGCCCGCAGGTGGTGCAGCGTGACGACGAACTGCCTGGCCGCGTGGCCGCCGTGCGCACCGCGCAGATCCGAGCGCAGGTGGGGGGCATCGTGCAGCGCCGCCTGTTCGAACAGGGCGCCGAAGTGGCCGCCGGCCAGCCTCTTTTCCAGATCGATCCGGCGGCATTCCGCGCCGATGTCGATTCGGCGTTGGCCGCGCTGCATCGCAGTGAAGCGGCGCTGGGCCGCAGTCGCGTGCAGTCGCAGCGCCTGCACGCCCTGGCTGCCGCGCAGGCGGTCAGCCAGCAGCATCGCGACGACGCCAGTGCCGAGTACGAGCAGGCGCGCGCGGCGGTGAATGAAGCGCGCGCGATCCTGTCCCGTCGCCAGCTCGACCTGCGCTATGCGACGGTCAGCGCACCGATTGCCGGCCGTATCGATCAGGCATTGGTCACCGAAGGTGCGCTGGTGGGCGTGGCCGATGCCGAGCCGATGGCGGTGGTGCAGCAGATCGACCAGGTCTACGTGGACGTGCGCCAGCCGGCGGCGCAGCTGGAGTCGCTGCAGCGCAGTGCCGCCGGTGGTGGCGAGCTGCCGGTGACGATCATCGGTGCCGCCGGCAAGCCGCTGCCCGAGCGCGGCCAGCTGCTGTTCTCCGGCATCAATGTCGATGCACGCACCGGCGATGTGATCCTGCGCATCCTGGTCGACAACCCGCAGCGCCAGCTGTTGCCCGGCATGTACGTGCGCGCGAAGGTGCCACGCGGTGCCCCGGCCAGTGCACTGACCGTGCCGCAGCAGGCCGTGCTGCGCAGTGCTGGCGGCCAGGCCTACGCCTGGGTGATCGGCGCCGACGGCAAGGCGGTGATCCGCACGCTGGAGGTGGACGGCAGCGTTGATCGCCAGTGGCTGGTGCGTACCGGCCTGAAGGCGGGCGAGAAGGTGGTGGTCGAGGGCCAGGAGCGCCTGCAGGAAGGCGTGGTGGTCGATGCGCGCGACTGGCAGAGGCCGGTCGCCAGCGCCGGTGCGATGCAGGCCGGCAGCAAGGGCTGAGCCTTTCCCGGGCCGGTCCCTCCAGGGAAATCCAACATGGCACGTTTCTTCATCGATCGCCCGGTGTTCGCCTGGGTGCTGGCGATCTTCATCATCCTGGCCGGCGTGTTGGCGATTCCGCGGCTCGCCGTGGAGCGCTATCCGGCGGTTGCGCCGCCGAGCGTCAGCATCTATGCCAGCTACCCGGGTGCCAGCCCGCAGACGCTGAACGATGCGGTGGTCGGCCTGATCGAGCGCGAGCTGTCCAGCGTCAAGCACCTGTTGTACTTCGAATCGTCGGTGGACACCTCCGGTGAAGCCTCGATCACCGCCACATTCAAGCCCGGTACCAACCCCGAGCTGGCGCAGGTGGACGTGCAGAACCGGATCAAGGCGATCGAGCCGCGCCTGCCGCGCAGCGTGCGCCAGAACGGCCTGTTCGTGGAGGCCGCCGATTCCGGCTTCCTGATGCTGGTCGGCCTGCGTTCGCCGGACGCCAGCGTCAGCGAGGCCGCGCTGGGCGATTTCATGGCGCGCAACATCATCGAAGAGCTGCGCCGCATCGATGGCGTCGGCCGCGTGCAGCTGTTCGGTGCCGAGCAGGCGATGCGCGTGTGGCTGGACCCGACCCGGTTGACCGGCTACGGCCTGACCATGGGGGATGTGGCCACCGCCATCGAGCAGCAGAACCTGGAGATCTCGCCGGGACGCATTGGTGATTCGCCGGGTGTTCCAGGCCAGCGCATCACCGTGCCGCTCAGCGCCGAGGGCCAGTTGTCCACGCCGGAACAGTTCGCCGCCATCGTGCTGCGTGCCGGGGCCGACGGTTCACGGGTGGTGCTGGGCGATGTCGCCCGCGTTGAACTGGGCGCGCAGAGCTATGCCTGGGGTACCCGCGAGGACGGCCATCCGGCCACCGCCGCCGGCGTGCAGCTGCGTCCCGGCGCGAATGCGGTGCGCACCGCGTCGGCGGTGCGTGAGCGCATGGCCGAACTGGCGCCACTGTTGCCGCGCGGCGTGGAATCGAGCATTCCGTTCGACACCGCACCGTTCGTCAAGATCTCGATCCAGAAGGTGGTACAGACGCTGCTTGAGGCGATGCTGCTGGTGTTCGCGGTGATGTACCTGTTCCTGCAGAACTGGCGCTACACGCTGATTCCGGCGCTGGTCGCACCGATCGCGCTGCTCGGCACCTTCGCGGTGATGCTGGCGCTGGGTTTCTCGATCAACGTGCTGACCATGTTCGGCATGGTGCTGGCGATCGGCATCATCGTCGACGACGCGATCGTGGTGGTCGAGGGCGTGGAACGGATCATGGCCGAGGAGGGCCTGCCGCCGCGCGAGGCGACCATCAAGGCGATGCGCGAGCTGACCGGTGCGGTGATCGGCATCACCCTGGTGCTGACCGCTGTGTTCATTCCGATGGCCTTGGCCAGCGGCTCGGTGGGCGCGATCTACCGCCAGTTCACCGTGGCGATGGCAGTGTCGATCCTGTTCTCGGCGCTGCTGGCATTGAGTCTGACGCCGGCGCTGTGCGCGACCCTGCTGCGCCCGAACACCCATGGCCACCATGGTCGGGGCGGTCTGTTCGGCGCCTTCAATCGTGGCTTCGAGGCGATGACCGGGCGCTACCAGCGTGGCGTGGCCTCGGTGCTGCAGCGAAGCGGGCGGGTGATGGGCGTGTTCGCCGCACTGGTAGTGGCGCTGCTGCTGGGCCTGCACTGGCTGCCGGGCGCATTCCTGCCCGAAGAGGACCAGGGCTATTTCATGACCTCGATCCAGCTGCCGGCCGAAGCCACCGCCGAGCGCACGCTGGCCGTGGTCGAAGCCTACGAACGGCATGTGGCCTCGCGCCCAGGCATCGGCTCCAATCAGTCGATCCTTGGCTACAGCTTCTCTGGCTCCGGCCCGAGCGCGGCGCTGACCTACACCATGCTCAAGGATTGGGGCGAGCGCGCAGGCGCCACCGCGGCCGGCGAGGTGGAGGCCGCGCAGAAGGCGATGTCCACGATTGCCGAGGGCGAGGTGATGAGCGTGATGCCGCCGGCGATCGACAGCCTGGGCCGTTCGTCCGGGTTCTCGCTCGCCCTGCAGGCGCGCACCGGGCAGAGCCAGGCCGAGCTGCGCGCGGCCCTGCAGCAGCTGCTGAAGCTGGCCGAGGCCAGCCCGCTGCTGTCCGAGGTGCATGCCGATGGCCTGCCTGCAGGCACCAGCGTGCGGCTGGACATCGACCGGGCCAAGGCCGAGGCGATGGGCGTGGGCTTCGAACACATCAGCAGCACGCTGTCGGCGGCGATGGGCTCGCAGTACGTCAATGACTTCCCCAACAAGGGCCGGTTGCAGCAGGTGATCCTGCAGGCCGACGCGCCGCACCGCATGGAACTGGAGGACGTGCTGAAGCTGTACGTGCGCAACAGCGAGGGCGGCATGGTGGCGCTGTCCGAACTGGTGACCCCGCACTGGACCGAGGCGCCGCTGCAGCTGCAGCGCTACCTCGGCTTCCCGGCGCTGAACCTGTCCGGCGCCCCGGCCTCCGGCGTGTCGACCGGCCAGGCCATGGCGGAGATGGAGCGGCTGGCCGAAAAACTGCCGTCCGGCTTCGCCCTGCAGTGGACCAGCCAGTCGCTGCAGGAGCGTGAGTCGGGCGCGCAGGCGCCGTGGCTGCTGCTGTTGTCGATGCTGGTGGTGTTCCTGGTGCTGGCGGCGCTGTACGAGAGCTGGTCGATTCCGCTGGCGGTGATGCTGGTGGTGCCGTTGGGCCTGCTCGGCGCGGTCGCCGCCGTGTTGTTGCGCGGCATGCCCAACGACGTGTTCTTCAAGGTCGGCATGATCACCGTGATCGGGCTGTCGGCGAAGAACGCGATCCTCATCGTCGAGTTCGCGCGGCAGCTGCAGCAGCAGGGGCGCGGCCTGGTTGAAGCAGCGCTGGAGGCGGCGCGACTGCGCCTGCGGCCGATCGTGATGACCTCGCTGGCGTTCGCGCTGGGCGTGGTGCCGCTGATGCTGGCGCAGGGCGCGTCGAAGGAAACCCAGCAGGCGATCGGAACCGGCGTGTTCGGCGGCATGGTCAGTGCGACCGTGCTGGCGGTGTTCTTCGTGCCGGTCTTCTATGTAGTGGTGCAGGGCGCGCGGCAGTGGATCGCGCAACGCCTGCGCAGGCGCCGGCCGATGCCGGAAGGATCCGTGGATGGAACGGGATATCGTTGAAGACCTGCATGAGCGGCAGCTGGCAGTGCTGGAACAGCGCCTGCGACAGGCATTGCTGGATGACGACCGCGATGCGCTGACCGCGCTGGTATCGCCGGCCTTGTTCATGATGGACGGGCAGGGCGGGCGCATGCTCGATCTGCCCTGGCTGGGTGACTGGCTGGCCGGGAGCCTGCAGGTGCGCAGCCTGCAGTCGTACGCGGTGGAAACGCTGCTGTGTGGCCGTCTGGCGTTGCTCTCCAGCGATGTGCGGTTGGCGATGTGCCGGCACGGCCGGGAGAGCGAATTGAAACTGCGCCTGCTGCGGGTCTGGACCTGCAGTTCCGGCGACAGCGGCGCGCAGCTGCTGTCCATGGCGGTACTGGCTGCATGAGTGCGGTCAGGCCGCTTTCAGGCCCCGCTCACCGACAGGTGGTAGGGTCGAACCTCTCTGTAGTGTCGACAAGGAGTCGAGCCATGCGTGTAGTCCCCAGTCTGTTGGCAGCCTCCCTCGGGTTGGTGCTGGCCGCGTGCCAGCCGGTCCAGCCGCCCGCCGCGGGCGGCAATGATGCCGCGCCGCCGGCCGCGCCCGAACCGGCTGCCAGCACTGGCGCCGGTATCGGCAGCGAGACCACGTACCAGTGTGGTGATCTGAGCGTGCGCGCGACCTTCAATGGCGAGGATGCGGCGACGGTAGTGATCGGCGACCGTACCTTCGCTATGACCTCCGAGCGTGCGGCGTCGGGTGCCAAGTACGGCGATGGCAAGGGCAACAGCTTCTGGACCAAGGGCAGCGATGACGGCCTGTTGAGCCTGAAGGGCGAAGCCGATCGCGAGTGCCATGCGGTCGAAGCCACCGAAGGCGATGGCAGTGCCGGCAATGCCGCGTTCCGTGCCACCGGCAACGAGCCGGGGTGGCTTGCGGTCGTTGATGGCGACACGCCGGGCCTGCAGGTGGAAGTCGACTATGGCGAGCGCCGCTTCGATGTGGCCAAGCCCACCGAAGGCGCTGACGGCTGGAGTGGCAAGGCGTCCGACGGTACCGACGTCAAGCTCAGCTTCCAGCGCACCACCTGCCAGGACAACATGAGTGGCGAGGCATTCGATGCCAAGGTGAACCTGACCATCGGCACCCGCCAGTACCACGGTTGTGGCAACTTCGGCGCGAAGCACCCGTAAGCTCTCTGCAGAGCCGAGCCCACGCTCGGCTGCCGTGTGCGTTGGACAGGCACTGCAGCCGAGCGTGGGCTCGGCTCTACACAACCGCTGTCGCCGATGATCCGTCCGCTGCCTGCGGCGAACACGCCGCAAGCAGGGACAGGCAGGCGATCAGCGCGAGGCGATTAGTCGGCACGGCCAGCGAATTCGCCGGTGGCGGTGTTCACCAGCACGCGCTCGCCGTTGACGATGTACTCCGGCACCATGATCTCGATGCCGGTGTTGAGCTTGGCCGGCTTCGGGCGCTTGGTGGCGGTGCCGCCCTTCAGTTCCGGCGGCGTCTCGATCACTTCCAGCACCACCGAGGCCGGCAGCTGGATCGCCACCGGCTGCTCGTCGATCACCTGCACGTAGATGCCGGTCAGGCCGTCGGTGATGTAGCCGGCGTCGTCGCCGATCACGTCCGCGTCCAGGGTGTACGGGGTGTAGTCCTCGTCATCGAGGAACACGAAGGCATCGCCATCCTTGTACGAATAGGTGGACTGGCGGCGCAGCAGTTCGACCTCGACCAGGTTGTCGTCGGCATCGAAGCTGGCGTCGAGCTTGTTGCCGCCCGGCACGCTGTACATGATGAAGCGGAAGCGAACGTTGCCGCCGCGACCCTGCGGCGAGCTGCGCTCGATGTCGCGGATCTGGTACACGCCGTTGTTGTACTCGACGACGTTGCCCTTCTTGATGTCGTTGGCTTTCATGGTGATCTAGGTCGTTGGGGGAGGGCGCCGTCCCGGCGCCCGGGGGAATCACTTCGGAGCGAGGCGGGTAGCGCCGTCCAGGCGGATGGTCTCGCCATTGAGGTAGGTGTTGCCGAGGATGAAGCCGACCAGGCTGGCGAAGTCTTCCGGCTTGCCCAGGCGCGACGGGAACGGGATCGAGGCGGCCAGCGACTGCTGCACGGCCTCGGGCATGCCGTCCACCATCGGCGTCCAGAACACGCCTGGAGCAATCGTATTGACGCGGATGCCGAAGCGCGACAGTTCGCGCGCCATCGGCAGCGTCATCGACACCACGCCGCCCTTGCTGGCGGCATACGCGGCCTGGCCGATCTGGCCTTCATAGGCGGCGATGCTGGCGGTGTTGATGATCACGCCGCGCTCGCCGTCGGTGCCGGCCTCGTTGTGCTGCATGCGGTTGGCCGCGGCCTTTGCAACGTTGAAGCTGCCGACCAGGTTGACCATCACCGTGCCCTGGAAGCCGGCCAGCGGCATCGGGCCTTCCTTGCCCAGCACGCGGCCGGCGCCGAGGATGCCGGCGCAGTTCATCGCCACGTTCAGGCCGCCGAGGAAATCGTGGGCCTGGTCGATGGCTGCCGAGACGGCGGCTTCATCACTGACGTTGACGTTGAAATAGCGGGCCTTGTCGGCACCCAGATCGGCAACGGCGGAGGCGCCCTTGTCGTCGTTGAGGTCGAACAGGGCCACCTTGCCGCCCTGGGCGACGAGGTGCTGGGCCACGGCCAGGCCGAGGCCGGAGACGCCGCCAGTGATCACGGCACGTACGGAAGACAGCTGCATTGCACGGTCCTGCAGGTTCGAGAACCGCCGATTCTAACGGAAGCCGCGACCGCCGCTGTTGTGCACTGCGCCGCCGCTGCAGGGCGGCGCAGCGCAGCGGTCAGCCGGCGGCGGCCAGTGCCTGGCCGGTGCGGCTGGCGGTGGCGCGGCCGAGCAGGCCGGCCAGCCAGCGGCCGGTCTCGGCCAATGCCGGCAGGTCCACGCCGCTGTCCAGGCCCAGGCCCTGCAGCAGGTAGACCACGTCCTCGCTGGCGACGTTGCCGCTGGCGCCCTTGGCATACGGGCAGCCACCGGCGCCAGACACCGCGCTGTCGACCACGCGCACGCCTTCTTCCAGGCAGGTGGCGATGTTGGCGATGGCCTGGCCATAGGTGTCGTGGAAGTGCACGGCCAGTGCCGCCATCGGAATCTCGGCGGCAACCGCGTGCAGCATCGCCCGTGCCTTGCGCGGGGTGCCGACGCCGATGGTGTCGCCCAGCGAGATTTCGTAACAGCCCATCTGGTGCAGGGCACGCGCCACCCGCACCACGTCGGCCAGTGGCACCTCGCCCTGGTAGGGGCAGCCGAGCACGGTGGAGACATAGCCGCGCACGCGCACGCCATCGGCGGCGGCGCGGCGCAGGATCGGCTCGAACCGGGCCAGCGATTCGTCGATGCCGGCATTGGTGTTGGTGCGGTTGAACGCCTCCGAGGCGGCGGTGAACACCGCCACTTCCTCCACGCCCACCGCACGGGCGCGGTCGTAGCCCTGTTCGTTCGGCACCAGCACCGGGTAGTGGATGCCGGGCCGGCGCTGGATGCCGGCGTAGACCTCGGCGGCATCGGCCAGCTGCGGGATCCACTTCGGGCTGACGAAGCTGGTCGCCTCGATGCTGCGCAGGCCGGTGGCCGACAGGCGGTTGATCAGTTCGATCTTGTCGGCGGTGGACACCGACTGCTTTTCGTTCTGCAGGCCGTCACGCGGGCCGACCTCGACGATGCGGACGTAGTCGCTCATGCGGCCACCTCGTCGGCGGGGCGGTGGCAGACCGCCTCGATGTTGTTGCCGTCCGGGTCGAGCACGAAGGCGCCGTAGTAGTCCGGGTGGTACCACGGGCGCAGGCCCGGCGCGCCGTTGTCGCGACCACCGGCGGCGAGGGCGGCGGCATGGAAGGCGTCCACCTGGGCGCGGCTGGCGCAGGCGAAGGCCACGTGCACGCCCTGGCTGGCGGTGCCGCCATTGCCGAGCCAGAAGAACGGCTTGCCGTCGCTGCCGAAGCCGATGTGGTCGTGCGCGCCGGTCTGTTCGGCGGTCACTTCCATCACCACGCCGATCTGCAGCGGCGCCAGTGCCTGCAGGAAGAAGGTCTTGCTGCGCGCCAGGTCGGCGCTGGTCAAACCAAGATGATCGAGCATGTTCAGGCTTCCGTGACCCAGTGGGGCGCGCGCTTGTCGAGGAAGGCGCCCAGGCCTTCCTGGCCCTCGGCGGACACCCGCAGGCGCGCGATCAGGGCGGCATTATCGCGATCCAGGGCGTCGCGGTCATGGCTGTCGCGGACCTGCCGTACCAGCTGCTTGGCGGTGGACGAGGCGATCGGGCCGGCCTTGTCGAGCAGGGCCAGTTGGCGCTCCAGTGCTTCATCCAGGCGTTCCGGCTCGACCAGCTGATGGACCAGGCCGATGCGCAGCGCTGTCTCGGCGTCGAAATGCTCGCCGGTAGCGAACCAGCGCCGGGCCTGGCGCGGGCCGATGGCCTCGATCACGTAGGGCGAGATCACCGCCGGCAGCAGGCCCAGGCGACTTTCGGTCAGGCCGAAGCGGGCCGAGGTGCTGGCGATGGCGATGTCGCAGCAGGCGACCAGGCCGACGCCGCCGCCGAAGGCCGCGCCGTGGACCCGGGCCAGGGTCGGCTTGGGCAGCTCGTCCAGGGTGCGCATCAGCCGCGCCAGGGCCAGCGAGTCCTCGCGGTTGTCGGCCTCGCTGGCGGCGGCCATGCCGCGCATCCACTGCATGTCGGCGCCGGCCGAGAAGGAGGCGCCGTGGCCGGCGACCACCACGGCGCGGACCGAATCATCGCGGCCGGCGGCTTCCAGTGCGGCGGTCAGCCGGGCGATCAGGCTGGCGTCAAAGGCGTTGTGCAGCTCCGGCCGGTTCAGCCAGAGGGTGAGGACGGCGCCACGGCGCTCGATCTGCAAAGCATCGTTCATGGGATTCCAGGGTCACTCCATACCTGTATGGATCATAGCGGGCCATTGGTCATGGGCCATGACGCGACGCGGGAATGTTAGAATCGAGAACCATTTACATCCAGCAGAGAACACGCTAGATGACGCTGTCCGAACTGCCGCTGCACACCTCGGCCGTGGTCGAGTCCGTGCAGGACCTGCATGCCAACGATGCCATTGCCCGTCGCCTGCGCGAGCTGGGTTTCGTGAAGGGCGAGGAAGTGCGCCTGGTGGCCAAGGGCCCGGTGGGCGGCGAGCCGCTGCTGGTGCAGGTCGGGTTCACCCGGTTCGCGCTGCGGATCAGTGAAGCCCAGCGCGTCGTGGTCGACGCCGCCAGCCAGGAACGACGCGCATGACCGCTACCACCGCCACCGCCCCCCTGCGCATCGCGCTGGTCGGTAACCCCAACAGTGGCAAGACCGCGCTGTTCAACCAGCTGACCGGCAGCCGCCAGAAGGTCGCCAACTACACCGGCGTCACCGTCGAGCGCAAGGAAGGCCGCCTGCGCGCGCCGTCCGGCCGTGAATTCGCCGTGCTTGACCTGCCGGGCGCCTACAGCCTGCAGCCGGCCAGCCTGGACGAGGCGATCACCCGTGACCTGTGCCGGGGCTTCTACCCGGGCGAGGCCGCACCGGACGTGCTGCTGTGCGTGATCGACGCCACCAACCTGCGCCTGCACCTGCGTTTCGCGCTGGAACTGCGCGAACTGGGCAAGCCGATGGTGGTGGCCCTGAACATGGTCGATGCGGCCCAGCGCCGCGGCATCCAGGTGGACGTGGCCGCGCTGGAGCGCGAACTGGGCGTGCCGGTGGTGGAAACCGTGGCGGTGCGCAAGCAGGGTGCCAAGGCCCTGGTCGAGCGCCTCGATGCGATGGTGCCGCACCTGGATGCGCCGGTGCCGGGCCCGGAAGGTGGCATCGACTATCACGCCAAGGTGCGCGAGATCCTGTCGGTGGCCGTGCGCATGCCGGCGCGGACCGCGAAGATCGACGACGCGCTGGACCGCTGGCTGCTGCACCCGGTGTTCGGCCTGATCAGCCTGGCGGTGGTGATGTTCCTGATCTTCCAGGCGGTGTATGCCTGGGCGACACCGTTGATGGACGCCATCGAGGCTGGTTTCGCCTGGCTCGGCGCCTTCGTCGGCAGCGTGCTGCCGGAAGGCCCGCTGGCCAGCCTGCTGACCGACGGCATCATCGCCGGTGTGGGTGGCGTGGTGGTGTTCCTGCCGCAGATCCTGATCCTGTTCTTCTTCATCCTGGTGCTGGAAGAGTCCGGCTACCTGCCGCGAGCAGCATTCCTGCTCGACCGCATGATGGCGGCCGCCGGCCTGTCCGGTCGTTCGTTCATCCCCCTGCTGTCCAGCTTCGCCTGCGCGGTGCCGGGTATCATGTCCACCCGCAGCATCCAGGACCCGCGTGACCGCCTGGCCACGATCCTGGTCGCGCCGTTGATGACCTGCTCGGCGCGGCTGCCGGTGTACGCGCTGCTGATCGGTGCGTTCATTCCGCAGAAGACGGTGTGGGGCGTGTTCAACCAGCAGGGCCTGGTGCTGTTCGGCCTGTACGCGGCGGGCATCCTCAGTGCGCTGGCGATGTCATGGATCATGAAGAAGTGGCGCCGCGACAAGAGCGAGCACCCGCTGATGCTGGAGCTGCCGTCGTACCGCCTGCCGCATGTGCGCGACCTGGCAGTCGGCCTGTACGAGCGCGGCATGATCTTCCTCAAGCGCGTCGGCGGCATCATCCTGGCGCTGACCATCCTGCTGTGGGTGCTGCTGTCGTTCCCGGCGGCGCCGGCTGGTGCCACGATGCCGGCCATCGACTACAGCTACGCCGGCCAGATCGGCCATGCGATGGCGGTGTTCTTTGCGCCGCTGGGCTTCAACTGGCAGATCTGCATCGCGCTGATTCCGGGCCTGGCCGCGCGCGAAGTGGCAGTGTCCTCGCTGGCCACCGTGTACGCGCTGTCGGCGGCCGATGACGATGCCGCCAGCCAGGCGCTTACCCCGCTGATCAGCGACGGCTGGTCGCTGGCCACCGCGCTGTCGCTGCTGGTCTGGTACATCTACGCCCCGATGTGCATCTCGACGCTGGCCACCATCAAGCGCGAGACCAATTCGTGGAAGACGATGGCCTTCTCGGCGTTCTACCTGTTTGCTGCGGCCTACGTGGCGGCGCTGATCACCTACCAGGTGACCAAGGCGCTGGGAGGCGGCTGATGGATACCGGCCTGCTGATCCAGTACCTGATCATCGCGGTGGCCGTACTGGTCAGTGCCTGGGTGGTGTTGAAGAAGCAGTTCCCGGGCACCGTGCGCACGCTGCGCGGGGCGCTGGCGCTGGCCCTGCTGAAGCCGGGCCGCGCTGCCTGGCTGCAGGCGCTGGGTAGGAACATCGCGCCGCCGGCCACGGGCGGTGGTGGTGCCTGTGGCGGTTGCGACAGCTGCGGGCCGACCAAGAAGTAGCGTCGAGCCATGCTCGACTGCGGCCGTCCGGCGGGTGCGGGCCTTTGCCCGGTGGGGGCGAACTCTCGCCCTGTGGGTGCGAACCTTGGTTCGCACGCTCCCCGGGCTCAGACCTCTCTGCGGATGAGCGCGCGGAAGTTCCCGTCCTGATTCAGTCGCCGCACCGACTCCCGGTTTCCATGGGCTGCCGCGAAGCCCGCCACATCGGCCAGGGCATCGAGCAGCAGGGCCTTCAACGCGTCGCGGTTTCCGGCCTCCAACAGGTCGTCGAGATCCTGCTGGATGAAGGCCCGGCGCAGGCCCGGCGTCTCTTCGATCCGCCAGTCGACATGGGGCGTGGGAATGCTGGAGCGGTACCTGAACGCGGTTTCAAGATCGTCAGGCGCAAGGGGATACGCGAGCAGTTCTGGAAAGTAGAGCCCGGCATTCACATAGAAGCCCCGGCTTTCGCTGGCGCGTTGGTGATTGACGACAAGCAGGGCGGCATCCAGCAAGCGGTAGCGGGTCGTCGACGTGCCGGCAAAGCCGGTCTTCCTGGCGCACTTGCTGAAGACAGTCGAGGATTTCATGGGCTTTGCCTGGGCCGGGAGAGGGGGCCACAGCCTTGAGGCGCAGTGCCTGGCGGTCAATTGGCAAACGCGACACGCGCAACGAGCGCCCCAGGTGGGTGCGAACCTTCCCGATGGGTGAAAGCCTTCCAGGTGGGTGCGAACCTTGGTTCGCACGCTTTGCCCATGGCCGCGGATCTACCCGGCCCGTGAACCCAGCTCTGCTGCCAGCGCCAGCCACTTGCTGCGTTGTGCTGGGGTGCTGCTGCGCACCGCACCGAGACGGCTGACCCGCACCGGGCGGATGCCGCAGAATTCCAGGAGGGGGGCGCGGATCTGGGTGATGCCCGGGTCGCGGTAGATCCAGCGGTAGTACCAGGGCGGCGTATCCAGCGTGGTGATCACCCGCGCGCTGCGCCCGGCCAGCAGCCGGTCCCACCACACCGAATCGCGCCGGTAGCGGAACGCGTACCCCGGCAGCAGCACGCGATCGAAGAAGCCCTTCAGCAGCGCCGGCATCGCGCCCCACCAGGTCGGGTAGACCAGCACCAGATGGTCGCAGGCCTCGATCGCATCGGCGGCGTCCTGCAGGTCGGCTTCCAGTGGCTGGATCTGGCGATAGCCATGGCGCAGCACCGGATCGAACTCGAGTTCACCCAGTGCGATCAGGCGCACCCGGTGGCCAGCATTCTCGGCGGCGGTGGCGTAGCGCTGGGCGAGGGCGCCGCACAGGCTGTCGCGGTCGGGATGGCCGAGCAGGATCAGGATGGAATGGGACACGGCAACCTCGGGCAAAGGAAAGTGCGCGAGGTTGGGCTATGCCCCAGGGACAGAGTCAAACGCCAGAGGTGCAGCCGCTGGATTGCAGGATGCAGTCACCGCTGCCCGAGCGCAGCCACTGCTGCAGTTCGTCGCTGACCTGCTGCAGGTCGAGCTCGACCTGCGCCAGCCGTGCCCGCTCGCTGGCAATGCGGCTGCGCTGCTGCTCAAGCAGGGCCAGCACCGCCGGCCAGTCGAGCCATCCATCGCGTCCCTGCAGGCGGGAGATTGCGGCCAGCGTGATGCCCAGCGCCAACGCCTGCCGGATCAGCTGTACCCAGGCCACGTCCTGTTCGCTGTAGTCGCGATAGCGGTTCAGGCGCGGCACCGGTGGCAGCAGTCCGCGCGCCTCGTACAGGCGGATGGCCTTGGCGCTGGCACCGGTGAGGCGGCTGACCTCGGAGATGCGCATCGGCTCAGTCCCGCACCAGTCCGCCATCCACCACCAGGTTCTGCCCGGTCACCGCGCGTGACCACGGGCTGGCGAAGAACAGCGCGGCATCGGCGAATTCGGTCGGGGTGGTGACGCTGCGCAGTGGGGTGTTGGCGGCGATGTAGTCGAATACCGCTTCGGGTGTGGCGGCGCTGGCATCGGTGGTGCGCAGCAGGCCGCCGGACAGCATGTTGACGGTGATCCCGTGTGGACCGAGGTCGCCGGCCAGGGTGCGGGTCAGCGACAGCAGTGCGGCCTTGGTGGCGGTGTAGTCGTGGTAGGGCACCACCGGGTTCTGGAACAGGTTGGTGCCGATGTTGATCACCCGGCCGAAGCGACGGGCCTGCATCCCGGGCAGGGCGGCCTGCACGGTGTTCAGTGCGCCACGCACGCTGCCCTCGAACTGCGCCTGGAAGGCCGGCCAACCGATATCGGCGGCGGCGGCGCGGGCATCGCCATTGAACGAGAACGCAGCGAGTGCGTTGTTGACCACCGTGGTGACGCCCTGGCCGAAGTGCGCCAGGGCGTGCTGCAGCATCGCGTCGACCTGGCTGCGGTCGGTGACGTCGGCCGGCAATGCGATCGCCTGTCCGCCCAGCTCGGCGGCCAGCGCACGTGCGGCGCCTTCGCTGCGGTGGTAGTTGACGATGACGCGTGCACCCTGCGCCGCGAACGCGCGGGCGATGTGCTGGCCAAGGCCGCGGCCGGCACCGGTGACCAGCACCAGCTGTTCGCTGATCTGCATGAGGGGGCTGCCATCCATTGCATGAAAGGGCATGCAGCGTAGCAGTGATGGCGCTTGCCGGAGCAGGCGTGCTGCCGCTAGCCTGCAGGCATGAACCAGACTCCCCTGCGATTGCTCATTCACGGTGCCTCCGGGCGCATGGGCCAGGCCCTGCTGCGGCTGGCCGCCGAACATCCCGAAACCCTGCAGATCGTGGCTGCGGTAACCGGCCGTGCGCCGACTCAGCGCGTGGTCGATGGCGTGCCGTTCTTCGCGGCCAGCGAATTGCCCGGTGCGCCGGTGTTCGATGTGGCGATCGACTTCAGCCTGCCAGAGGGCTTCGACCCGATGTTGGCGCTGTGCGTGGAGCGGGGTGCGGGCCTGGTCTCGGGCACCACCGGCATCTCCAGTGCGCAGCGGCAGGCGTTGGAGGCTGCTGCGGCGTCCATCCCGCTGGTCTGGGCGTCGAATTTCAGCCTGGGCGTGGCGGTACTGGACGAGCTGGTCGAGCGCGCGGCGCAGGCGCTGGCCGGCTGGGACTGCGACATCGTCGAATCGCACCACACGCAGAAGAAGGACGCGCCGTCGGGCACCGCGCTGACGCTGGGCGCGGCCGCACAGCGGGGCGGAGCAGAGCCGCATTACGCCAGCCTGCGTGCCGGCGACATCGTCGGCGAGCATCTGGTGCAGTTCACCGGCCCGGGCGAGCGCATCGAGCTGGTGCACCGGGCCACCAACCGCGACATTTTCGCCCGCGGCGCGCTGTTCGCCGCCCGCCAGCTGCAGGGCCGGGCCCCGGGCAGCTATCGGGTGCGGGACCTGCTGGAGTAGGGCAGGCTGATTCCTGGGGTCGGATCCCTTTCCAGCGGAAAGGGCTCTGACCCCATCCGAGGGCGCCTGGGGTCAGAGCCTTTCCCATCCGGGAAAGGATCCGACCCCGCCTCCGGTCTGCATACGCCGCCGGATTGAAATGAATGCGCAATCGCCTGTTCATGAAGCGCGATAACCGCTGGCGCGAGCGCCCCGGCAGCGCTACAATTCGCACTCGCCGAATCACGAAAGCCGGACCGGTCCCAGACCGTACGTCCGCGCTTTTTTGCAACCGGATTTCCGTGAAGCGCAGGCGTGACTTCGGCAGCCCCCTCGGTAGCCAAAGTGAGATTCCCGTGACCCAAGCCGCAATCCTCGTCCTCGAAGACGGCACCGTATTCGAGGGCGAATCCGTAGGCGCGCCCGGCCTGTCCGTCGGTGAGGTGGTGTTCAACACCGCCATGACCGGCTACCAGGAAGTGCTGACCGACCCGTCCTACGCCCGGCAGATGGTCACGCTGACCTATCCGCATATCGGTAACACCGGCATGACCGACCAGGACAATGAAGCGTCCAAGGTGTGGTCGGCCGGCCTGATCGTGCGCGATGTTCCGCGCCGTCCCAGCAACTGGCGCAGCCAGGTGTCGCTGCAGGACTGGCTGATCCAGCGTGGCGTGGTCGCCATCGCCGGCATCGACACCCGCAAGCTGACCCGCATCCTGCGCGAGAAGGGCGCGCAGAACGGTGCGCTGATGGCCGGCGACATCGACGTGGAAAAGGCACTGGAAGCCGCCCGCAAGTTCCCGGGGCTGAAGGGCATGGATCTGGCCAAGGTCGTCACTACCGAGAAGACCTACACCTGGACCGAGGGCCAGCTGGACCTGGATGCCAATGCCTTCGTCAGCGTGCCGGCGAAGTTCAAGGTCGTGGCCTACGATTTCGGCGTGAAGACCAACATCCTGCGCATGCTGGCCGAGCGCGGCTGCGAAGTGACCGTGGTGCCGGCGCAGACCCCGGCCGCCGAAGTGCTGGCGCTGAAGCCGGACGGCGTGTTCCTGTCCAATGGCCCGGGTGACCCGGAACCGTGCGACTACGCCATCGAAGCGATCAAGACCTTCATCGAGGTGAAGATCCCGACCTTCGGCATCTGCCTGGGCCACCAGCTGCTGGGCCTGGCCTCGGGCGCGCAGACCATGAAGATGGGCCACGGCCACCACGGTGCCAACCACCCGGTGCAGGACCTGGACAGCGGCCGGGTGATGATCACCTCGCAGAACCACGGCTTCGCGATCGATGAAGCGACCCTGCCGCCGACCCTGCGCGTGACCCACCGTTCGCTGTTCGACGGCACCAACCAGGGCGTGGCCCGCACCGACGTGCCTGCGTTCTCGTTCCAGGGCCACCCGGAAGCGTCGCCGGGCCCGACCGATGTCGGTCCGCTGTTCGACCGCTTCGTGGTGCTGATGGAGCAGGCCAAGGCGTGATCAGTACGCCGCCGGCCCCCGGTGGCGTCGCGATGGACCGTAAACCCCGCATCGCTGCTGCCGCTGGCGCGGCGCTGCGGATCAAGATTCCTGATCGACAGCGTGCGATCACCCCCCTTGTCACGCTGTACTGACTTAGAGAAGAAAATGCCCAAGCGCACTGACCTCAAGACCATCCTCATCATCGGTGCTGGCCCGATCGTCATCGGCCAGGCCTGCGAGTTCGACTACTCCGGCGCCCAGGCCTGCAAGGCCCTGCGTGACGAGGGTTACCGCGTGGTGCTGGTCAACAGCAACCCGGCCACGATCATGACCGACCCGGAGATGGCCGACGCCGTCTACATCGAGCCGATCAACTGGCAGACGGTCGAGAAGATCATCGCCAAGGAAAAGCCCGATGCGCTGCTGCCGACCATGGGTGGCCAGACCGCGCTGAACTGCGCGCTGGACCTGGCCGACAACGGCGTGCTGGAGAAGTACAGCGTCGAGCTGATCGGCGCCAAGCGTGAAGCGATCCGCATGGCCGAAGACCGCGAGTTGTTCCGCGTGGCCATGGGTGAGATCGGCCTGGAGTGCCCGACCGCCGCCGTCGCCCACACGCTGGACGAAGCGCTGGAGATCCAGACCCGCGTCGGTTACCCGACCATCATCCGCCCCAGCTTCACCCTGGGCGGCAGCGGTGGCGGCATCGCCTACAACCGCGAAGAGCTGGTCGAGATCGTCAGCCGTGGCCTGGAACTGTCGCCGACCACCGAAGTGCTGGTGGAAGAGTCGGTGCTGGGCTGGAAGGAGTTCGAGATGGAAGTGGTCCGCGATACCGCGGACAACTGCATCATCGTCTGCTCGATCGAGAACCTGGATCCGATGGGCGTGCACACCGGTGACTCGATCACCGTGGCGCCGGCGCAGACCCTGACCGACAAGGAGTACCAGCGCCTGCGCGATGCCTCCATCGCCGTGCTGCGCAAGATCGGCGTCGATACCGGTGGCTCGAACGTGCAGTTCGGCATCAACCCGAAGACCGGCCGCGTGGTCGTCATCGAGATGAACCCGCGCGTGTCGCGTTCCTCGGCGCTGGCCTCCAAGGCCACCGGCTTCCCGATCGCCAAGGTCGCCGCCAAGCTGGCCGTGGGTTACACCCTGGACGAACTGAAGAACGAAATCACCGGTGGCCTGACCCCGGCCTCGTTCGAGCCGTCGATCGACTACGTCGTCACCAAGATCCCGCGCTTCGCCTTCGAGAAGTTCCCGGCCGCCGATGCCCGCCTGACCACCCAGATGAAGTCGGTGGGCGAGGTGATGGCGATGGGCCGCACCTTCCAGGAGTCGGTGCAGAAGGCCCTGCGTGGCCTGGAAACCGGCAAGGTCGGCTTCGACCCGACCGGCCTGGACCTGAGCAACGAAGAAGACCTGCAGACCCTGCGCCGCGAGCTGAAGGCCCCGGGCCCGGAGCGCCTGTTCTTCGTCGCCGATGCGTTCCGTGCCGGCATGAGCGTGGAAGAGATCTACGCACTGTCGTTCATCGACCACTGGTTCCTGGACCAGATCGAGGAAATCATCGCGGCCGAAGCTGAGGTCGCTGCCGGTGGCATCGATGCGCTGGATGCCGCACGCCTGCGCAAGCTGAAGCGCGCTGGTTTCTCCGACGCACGCCTGGCGCAGCTGACCGGCACCAACGAAGCCGCCATCCGCGCGCTGCGTCGCGCGCACAAGGTGCGCCCGGTCTACAAGCGCGTGGATTCCTGCGCCGGTGAGTTCTCCACTGGTACCGCCTACCTGTACTCGACCTACGAGGACGAGTGCGAGGCCGCGCCGAGCAACCGCGACAAGATCATGATCCTGGGCGGTGGCCCGAACCGCATCGGCCAGGGCATCGAGTTCGACTACTGCTGCGTGCACGCGGCACTGGCGCTGCGCGAGGATGGTTTTGAAACCATCATGGTCAACTGCAACCCGGAAACCGTGTCGACCGACTATGACACCTCCGACCGCCTGTACTTCGAACCGCTGACCCTGGAAGACGTGCTGGAAATCGTCGAACTGGAACAGCCGAAGGGCGTGATCGTGCAGTACGGCGGCCAGACCCCGCTGAAGCTGGCGCGCGCGCTGGAAGCCAACGGCGTGCCGGTGATCGGCACCAGCCCGGACTCCATCGACCTGGCCGAAGACCGTGAGCGCTTCCAGCAGCTGGTCGACAAGCTGGGCCTGAAGCAGCCGCCGAACCGCATCGCCCGCAACGACCAGGAAGCCCTGCTGCTGGCCCGCGAGATCGGCTACCCGCTGGTGGTGCGCCCGAGCTACGTGCTGGGCGGCCGTGCGATGGAAATCGTCTACGGCGAAGCCGACCTGGCCCGCTACGTGCGCGACGCGGTGAAGGTGTCCAACGATTCGCCGGTGCTGCTGGACCGCTTCCTCGACAATGCCGTGGAGTGCGACGTCGACATCATTGCCGATGCCCAGGGCAACGTCCTGATCGGCGGCGTGATGGAGCACATCGAAGAAGCCGGCGTGCACTCGGGCGATTCCTCGTGCTCGCTGCCGCCGTACTCGCTGTCGGCTGAAACTCAGGCCGAGCTACGTCGCCAGGTGGTGGAACTGGCCAAGGCCCTGAACGTGGTCGGCCTGATGAACACCCAGTTCGCGATCCAGACCAGCGATGAAGGTGCCGATACCATCTACCTGCTGGAAGTGAACCCGCGTGCCTCGCGCACCGTGCCGTTCGTGTCCAAGGCCACCGGCATGCCGCTGGCCAAGATCGCCGCCCGCTGCATGGCCGGCAAGACGCTGGCCGAGCAGGGCGCGACCAAGGAAATCGTGCCGGACTACTACTCGGTGAAGGAAGCGATCTTCCCGTTCGCCAAGTTCCAGGGCGTCGACCCGATCCTCGGGCCGGAGATGCGCTCCACCGGTGAGGTGATGGGCGTCGGTCGCACCTTCAACGCTGCCTTCGCGCGTGCGCAGGAAGCCGGTGGCATCAAGGCACCGCCGGTCGGCAAGGCCTTCGTCTCGGTCCGCGATCCGGACAAGAAGCGCGTTCTGCCGGTGGCCAAGGCGCTGCTGGCGCGTGGCTACAGCCTGGTCGCCACCCGTGGCACCGCCGCGTGGCTGCAGCAGCACGGCATGGACTGCGAGATCATCAACAAGGTGGTCGAAGGCCGTCCGCACATCGTCGACTCGATCAAGAACGGCGAGATCGTCTACATCGTCAACACGACCGAAGGTCGTTCGGCGATCAACGACTCGTTCTCGATCCGTCGCGAGGCGCTGCAGCATCGCGTCACCTACTCGACCACCATTGCCGGCGCCAAGGCGCTGGTGGATTCACTGGAATTCCGTGGCACCGGCCCCGTCTGGTCGCTGCAGGAGCTGCACAAGGAGTTGAATGCATGAGAGCCCCCATCACGATGAAGGGCGCGCAGAAGCTGCGCGACGAACTGGATCACCTGAAGTCGGTCAAGCGCCCGAAGGTGATCGCCGCGATCGCCGAAGCGCGTGAGCATGGCGACCTGAAGGAGAACGCCGAGTACCACGCCGCGCGCGAGGAACAGGGCTTCATCGAAGGCCGCATCAAGCAGCTGGAAGGCGAGCTGTCGCACGCCGAGATCATCGACGTGAGCAAGCTCAACGCTGGCTCCAAGGTGGTGTTCGGCGCCAGCGTGACCCTGGCCGACGTGGAAACCGACGAAGAGAAGAAGTACCAGATCGTTGGTGACCTGGAAGCGGACATCAAGCTGGGCCTGATCGCGATTTCCTCGCCGGTGGCGCGCGCGATGATCGGCAAGCTGGAAGGCGATTCGATCGTGATCGACGCCCCGGCCGGCCAGCGCGAGTACGAGATCGTCAGCGTCAGCTACGTGGACTGACCCGGTGGCAACGGCGACCCTGCTGTTGCCCGCGCGCAGCCGCTTTGCCGCGGCTGCGCTGCCTGATGACGTGGCGCGTGCCCTGGGCCGCGCCAACGCCTCGCAGTTCGAAGCCGGCGAGCGGGCACAACTGCAGCGCCATTTCACGGTCGCCGCGCCGCACTGGCCGGTGGCCGCACTGAGCCGCCAGCGTGACGTCGGCGATGCTGCCGGCGCGTGCTGGCTGCGTGCCGATCCGGCCTGCATGGTGCCGGACATGCACGGCGCGCGGATGATGGCCTACGGCGAAACGCTGCGGCCGACGCTGGCCGACTGTCTGGCCCTGCTGCCGGTGCTGCAGCCGTTGTTCGCCGATGCCGGGTTCGTGCTTGACGCACCGGACCCTTCGCGCTGGTACCTGCGGCTTCCGATCGACCTGGCCCTGCCGGACTTCGACAGTCCGAACGAGGTGCTGGGCGATGACCTGTTCTCGCACCTGCCGGAAGGCGAGGGCGGTCGCCGTTGGCGGGCGTTGATGACCGAGGCGCAGGTGTTGTTGCACAACCATTCCTGGAACCAGCAGCGCGCCGCGCAGGGACAACAGCCGATCAATTCGCTGTGGTTCTGGGGCGGTGGCGTGATGCCGGTGTCGGTCAGCACGGCGCATGCGCAGGTGCGCAGTCGTGATGCGCTGCTGCAGGGCCTGGCTCTGGCGGCAGGTGTCGCCGTGGATGGCGAGCAGGCGGTGGATGCACTGGTCGACCTGCGCCAGCTGCGCTCCCTGCAGCAGCTCGGCAATGATGCGATCCGTCCGCTGCTGGCTGCGCTGAAGCGTGGCGAGCTGCAGCGACTGGTGCTGGATTTCGAGGATGGCCTGCAGTTCCAGCTGGATCGTGGCCAGCGCTGGCAGTTCTGGAAGAAGCCGCGGCAGCTTCACGATTGATCGGGGTCGGATCCGTTTTCCATCGGAAAACGGCTCTGACCCCAGATGTTTCCCGGGGTTGCCGGCCAGCGGCCGGCACTACCGCAGGTAATGGGCGCAATCCCGCCAGCCTGTCCCACGCGCGGTATCATCCCCCTGTCTTTCGTAACCGGCGATGCCGATGTCCCTTGCCGCCGATGCCGTGCAGCCCACCTCTGATACGCCGATGATCCGCCGCCGCGATGCGGTCGCGCCCGGCAGCTGGCCGGAGGGCACGCTGCCGCTGCTGGCGCGGCTTTACGCCAGTCGTGGTGCAGGCACACCCGAACTGGCGCTGCCGAAGCTGGGCAGCCTGCATGCGCCCGAGCTGCTGACCGGTATCGATGATGCGGTGGGACTGCTGGTCGAGGCCATCGCCAACGACAAGCGCATCCTGGTGGTCGGCGATTTCGACTGCGATGGTGCTACCGCCTGTGCGGTCGGCGTGCGTGGCCTGCGCATGCTCGGCGCGCAGCATGTCTTCCACGCGGTGCCGAACCGCATGGTGCACGGCTATGGCCTGTCGCCTTCACTGGTGGAGGAACTGGCCGAGCTGAAACCGGATCTGCTGGTGACGGTCGACCACGGTATTGCCTGCCACGCGGGCGTGACCGCGGCCAAGGCACGTGGCTGGCAGGTGCTGGTCACCGATCACCATCTGCCGGGCCCGCAGCTGCCGCCGGCTGACGTGATCGTTGATCCGAATCTGGACGGCGATGCCTTCCCCAGCAAGTCGCTGGCCGGCGTCGGCGTGATCTTCTACGTGCTGATGGCGTTGCGCCGGCAGATGCGCGAGGCCGGCGTCTTCGCCGATGGCAAGGGGCCGGACCTGACCACGCTGCTGGACCTGGTGGCGGTCGGCACCGTCGCCGACCTGGTGGCGCTGGATCCGAACAACCGTGCGCTGGTCAGCGCGGGCCTGCGCCGGCTGCGCGCAGGGCAGGGTTGTGTCGGCCTGCGTGCGCTGATCGAAGCCAGCGGCCGCGACGCTGCGCGGCTGACCGCAACCGACATCGGCTTCGCACTCGGCCCACGCCTGAACGCTGCAGGCCGGCTTGAGGACATGGCGCTGGGCATCGCGCTGCTGCTGACCGAAGACCCGCGCCAGGCGCGCGACATCGCGCAGACGCTGGAGCAGATCAATTCGGAACGGCGCGCGGTGCAGCAGTCGATGACCGACGACGCCGAGCAGGCGTTGACCCGCGTGGTGCTGGACATGGCCGGGCAGCGCCCGGTGGCGGCCTGCCTGTTCGACGCTGACTGGCATCCCGGCGTGGTCGGCCTGGTCGCGTCGAAAATGAAGGATCGCCTGCATCGCCCGGTGATCGCCTTCGCCCCGGCCGAACCCGGCGCCGACACGCTGCGCGGCTCGGCGCGCTCGATTCCCGGCCTGCACATCCGTGACGCGCTGGCACTGGTTGATGCACGCCATCCGGGCCTGATCGAACGTTTCGGTGGGCATGCCATGGCGGCTGGCCTGAGCATGCGGCTGGATCACGTCGATGACTTCAAGGTCGCCTTCGTCGGTGTGGTGCTGGAGATGCTCGACCCGGCGGCGCTGCAGCAGCAGGTGTTGAGCGACGGCGAACTGGCCGCCGACGAGCTCGACCACCGCCATGCCGACGCGCTGCGCCTGGCTGGGCCGTGGGGCCAGGGCTTCCCCGAACCGCTGTTCGACGGCCACTTCGAAGTGGCCAACTGGCGCGTACTGAAGGAACGCCACCTGAAGCTGGAACTGCGCCTGCCCGGCGTACCCGGCACGATCAACGCGATCCATTTCGGCGGCTGGCACGGCAACGCACCCGCCCGTCATGTACACCTGGCCTACCGGCTGGCCTGCGATGACTATCGCGGCGGCAGCGCCATCCAGCTGATCGTCGAGCACTGCCTCCCCGCATGAAGAAAGGGGACGGAGGGGATTAAGTCGCAAGTGGCAAACAAGGCACAAGCGACTTAATCCCCTCCGTCCCCTTTTTCTGTGGCGTCAGCGGACCTCGCTGACCAGCATCGGCAGTTCCCAGGTACCACCGGGTACGCCCCGGCATAGCCCAGGTGCCACCTCCGACGTCGCGATGAAGTTCGTCCCGTTCCACGTCCAAGCTGCGTGCGAAATGCAGTCAGCGAGGCCGCGGCCCTTCTGCGCGGCAACGATCTGGCCATCGTCGTAGTCGATCGCATCGCTGGTCACCCACTGTGCCTGGAACGGCGGCTGTGGGCGGGCCACCCAGTAGCCATCGCCGCTGTTGTAGGCCGCTCGCCAGCAGGGCACGTTGACCAGCACGTGCTGTGCGTCCAGGCGGCGGACCTCCAGCGGCGAGTTGCTCAGCGGAATATCGGCATCGGTTTCCTGCAGGCCTTCGCAGTTGTCGCCCTCCAGCGTGGCACGCAGTGCCGCGCGCAGGGCGGGTGAAGCAGCCAGTCGTGCAGACGCAGGATCGTCCGGGGGCGAGTCCAGGGTAGCGGCCTTGCGCACCACCGGCACCGGCAGGGCGGCGGGGACGCTGGATTCAGGCGTACTGCCCTTGCGCATCACTGCGCCGGGTGTACCGAGGCGACCCTGATACTCATCGATCTTCAGCAGCACGGCTGCCGCACCCTTGTCCGACAGTGACCAGCGATGGCCGGCGCCATCGGTCACGCTGATCCCGCCATCGCGCACCAGCGCGGACAACAGCGCGCTGGTCTGCGCGGCATTCAAGCCATGCGTGCCTTCGCCCCTGGTGGGGGCCAGCACACCCAGATCCTGCTGCTGGATGCGCAGGTGCAGCGGGCCCTTGGGCTGGGGCTGGCCTTCTTCCGGCTGCAGCGACAGGCGTCCCTGTATCGCCTGGTTGGGGCCGCCCCTGCGGGTGAGCAGCACGCTCAGGGGGCTGTCTTCGTCGGTGGCGTAACCGGCGGCGCGGCAGGTCAGGGTGTTGTCACAGGCCACGACCCAGTCGTGGTGCTGGAAGTACAGGCTCTTTGCCGGAGCTGCAGCGCCGGTTGCAAGAGGGCAGACCAGGAACAGCAGGGCAGGAAACAGGAAGGAACGCATGGGTGTCCATACACATGGGCGGGGCCATATGGTGCCTACCGATGCGCGTCGCGACCAGCCTGAATGAGAGGGTCTGAGGGTGCCGATCTGTGATGGAATTCGCGCTGTCTTGAAAATACTTAATGAATTCATCTCCTTATCCAGCAGCGGATGTGTCAAAAAGCTGGCGCATGTCACACGGCAATGGCAAAGTCAGGCCACGACCAACATGGGACGACGGAACGCCCGATGTACGCCGAATCACTGCTCCCCGGCGCTGTGCTGCAGCGCCTGCACCAGGACCGACGCCTGATCCGCGTTGAAACCGCCTTGGACCCGGACACGTTCCTGGTCAAACGCTTCGAGGGAAGCGAGGCGGTGTCGAACCCGTTCACCTACCGTATCGACCTGCTCTCGATCCAGCCACGGCTGGAGCTGAAGCAGTTGGTCGGGCAGCCGCTGCGCTTGCAGCTGGGCGACGAGTTCGGCAATCGCAGCGTGCACGGCTACGTGCGCGAGTTCGCCAGCACCGGGCAGCAGGCACAGTTCAGTGCCTACCGCGCTGAGCTGGCGCCCTGGTTCGCCTTCCTCGACTACACCTGCAACTGCCGCATCTTCCAGGACCGGAACGTGCTGCAGATCATCGAAGAGGTGTTCGCCAGCTACGCGCAGCTGGCGAAGTTCCGCTACGACCTCAACGCTGGCAAGCTGCCGCCGTTGCCGTACTGCGTGCAGTACAACGAATCGGATTTCGCCTTTGTCAGCCGCCTGCTGGAGGACGCCGGGCTGTACTACAGCTTCGTGCACGATGACGAAGGCCACACCCTGGTGATCAGTGATGATTCGACGCTGAGCACCGTGCACGGTGAACCACGCCCGATCGCCTTCGTGTCCGACCAGGGCACGCTGGCCAGCACCGGGCTGCACCGCTGGGGCGCGCGTCGACGGGTCGGGCCCAGCGTGCAGACCCTGCGCAGTTTTGATTTCAAGCAGCCCAGCCAGTCGCTGGACGGCAACCAGGGCAACCAGGTGCCGCTGGGCCTGCTGCCGCCGCTGGAGCAGTACCGCTACGATGGCGCGGCACGCTTCACCAACAGCCGCATCGGCCAGGCATTGGCGGCCGTGCGCAATGAAGAGGTGGCCTGGCCGACCAAGCTGTTCGAATGCGCCGGCAATGCCGGTGAGCTCGACGCCGGGTCCTGCTTCGAACTGCAGCGGCATCCGGATTTCATCGGCCGTGACGACACCGACCGCAGCTTCTTCGTGGTCAGCGTGCAGCGCGAAGGCCACAACAATTTCGCCGCCGACTTCGGCAGCGCCGAAGCGCCCAGCGTTGAAGTGCAGGCGGAAGTCCTGCGCCGGCGCATCCCGTACCGCCCGCTGCGGCGCACGCCCTGGCCGCGCATGCCGGGCCCGCAGACCGCGACCGTGGTCGGCCCGCCGGGAGAAGAACTGCATGCCGATCGCTATGGTCGGGTGAAGGTGCAGTTCCACTGGGACCGGCAACTGGATCGCCGCGAGAACGCCTCATGCTGGATCCGCAGCGCCAGCCCCTGGGCCGGTGCCGACATGGGCGGTGTCTCGCCACCGCGCGTCGGCCAGGAGGTCATCGTCGATTTCCTCGATGGTGACCCGGACCGGCCGATCATCACCGGCCGCGTCTACAACGAAGACAACATGCCACCGTTCGGCATGGAGGTCAGTGGCCTGAAGTCGAAGACGGTCAAGGGCGCCGGCTGGAACGAGATCACCATGCACGATGGCGCCGGTGGCGAGCTGCTGAACATGCGCGCGCAGCGCGACATGGTCACCACCGTGCTCAACGATCAGAACGCCAGCGTCAAGAACAACAAATCCACCTCCGTCTCGGTCAATCACCGCATGGACGTGGGCTCCAACCAGGACATCAGCGTTGGTGGCAATCGCGGCATCACCGTCACCGGTACCGACACCCTGGGCGTCACCGGCACCCGCACCACCAACGTGACCGGTGCAGTCACCGAGAAGTACGAGAGCGGCGAAACCAAGACGATCGTGGCGTCTGGCTACACCGAAACCATCACCGGCGATTTCAAGACCACGCTGACCGGCAACTACACCAGCCAGCGCACCGGCACCTGGACCGAGACGGTGACCTCCACCTCCAGCCGCACCGTCGGCGGGCTGGTCACGGAGACGCTGAAGGCAGCACGTGAAGTGACCATCACCGGCCAGGACAAGCGCAAGGTGCAGGGCAAGGTGGACGACAGCAACGTCGGTGAGCGCGTCATCGATGTCACCGGCAACTTCAGCCAGGATGCCAGCGGAACCCATAGCCAGGGCTCAGACGGCGTGATGAGCCTGGAGTCGGCGGTCAAGCTCACCAGCAAGGTCGGCGGCTCGGTCATCGAGATCACCGACAGCGCGATCAAGATCACCGCCGGTGGTTCGGAAGTGGTGATCGACGCGGGCGGTGTCTCGGTCAATGGCAGCGAGATCAAGCTCAACTGCTGAGCCGCACGGGAGAAACACGATGCAGGATACCCCCATGCTGCGCGGCCTGAACGCATTGCGCGATGCTTGGTTGGAGGCAAGTGCCGACAGCAGCCGGCGCTTGCTGGTCTGGCGCCTGCCTGCCGCCGCCAGCCGGCTGCTGGCCGCGTTTTTCGAGATGCAGCGCCACGACGCCGGCCGCGATACGCCGGACTACTTCCTGCGCATCGATACCGCCTATGAGCTTGGCTTCCGCTACAGCCGGCAGCTCAAGCAGGACCTGCTGGACCGTTACCTGGCCAGCCAGGAGGATCTGCGTGCGCAGCAGGTGACGCTCGGCTGGCGTGGCCCGCACGAAGGGCATCCGGACAGCGCACAGGGTGTCGTCGAGGTGCTGGAGAGCTTCATCGAGCATCATGGCGAACACCTGCGCCTGCTGGCGGCGGTGCTGGAACCGGAGCGCTGTGTGCCGGGCGAGGGATTCGAACGCTGGGTGGACGCTGCGCTGGCCGCCGGCCCTGGCCAGCGCCTGCGTCTGGTACTGGTGGATACCGAGGAGGATCCGCGCTGGCAGTCGTTGCTGGAACGGCACGGCAGGATCGCGCGCGTGGTCAGTGCGCCGATCGATATGTTCGGCATCGCCCGCGATACCGCCGCACAGTCTGGCGGCCGCGGCCCGGAAGTGCTGTACCGGCAGCTGCTGGCCGACCTGATGCTGCTGCTCGAACGCGGCAGCCCTTCCCAGGTGGTTGCCCGCGCAGAGCGCGCACAAGGGCTGGCGCAGCGGCAGGGGTGGCAGGACCAGCAATCGGTGGTGCAGATGATGGTGGCCGGTGCATGGTTGAAGCACGGCGATCACGGCCAGGCGATCAACAGCTACCGCAAGGCGCGCAGCGCGGCCGAGGGCGCGCGCGCGAGCGGCAATCCAGCCGCGCCGGAACTGGTGATGCAGAGCTGGTTCGGCGAGGCCGGTTGCTGGTTGGCCGCCAAACAGCCCGAGCGTGCCGCGCAGACCTACCTGCAGGCCTCGACGTCGGCGGCCAGCATTCCGCATCCGATGTTCGCGTTGGAGGGCCAGCGCATGGCTGGCTGGTGCCAGTTGCAGTCGGGCCAGCGCGAAGCGGCGCGCACCCAGTTGCTGGAGGCGATCCGCATCGCCAAGCCGCTGGCACCGGCCGACCGCAAGGCCACCACGCTGCCGCAGGCGCTGTGGGACCTGCTGCAATTGCAGGACGCGCGCCGCTGCGAATCGCTGCAGCAGGTGGCCGCGGAGTACCTGCAGGCCAGTACCGGCCTGCTGGAAAAGGCCGATGCACAGGGCCGCGCGCTCGGCCCGCGACCCGCACGGCCGGCATTGGACGCCATCGACGCAGCGCTGGATGCCGCGCTGGAGCGTGGTTTCCACCGCGCCCAGCAGGAGCGCGAGCGGTTGATCCAGGGCGGCGATGAGTTCTTCCGCAAGATCGTGGCCGTCGGCCGCGATTTCCTCGACCCGGGCTGGAACGGCCTGCCGGCCATCGAACACCCGCTCGATCACGAGATCCCGGTGTGGAGCGAGCCGCCGGCGATGCAGCCGTTGCCCGATCCCAGTGGCCTGCTGCAGGCGTCCGCGGCGGCGCCGACCGGGCCTGCCGTTACAGGAGTGGCTGTTGCATGAAGTCGAACAAGACCGTGGTGATGCTGGTGGCCATCGTGCTGGGCATCATCGTCGTGACCTGGATCAGCGCCGAGTACCGTGACGAAGTAAAGGCGTTCCTGCGCGCGTTGTTCCGCGCCTTGTAAAGCAACAGGGAGTGTTGCCGTGAGCATCGCCGCCAAGCATTTCGATCCGCAGCTGGGCATCGACATCCACATGTACGCGGTGCCGCCGTGCCCGCTGCCGACGCCGCATATCGGCCTGGTGCTGGATCCGTTCGACTACATTCCGTTCATCGGCTCGACCATCAAGGTCAACGGTGTGCATCGCGGTACTGCCGGTACCGGCGGCCTGGACATCCACATTCCACTGGGCGTGTGGGGCCCGCCGCTGGCCGCGCCGATGGGGCCGCAGTTCGACGGCGAAGAAATCTTCATGGGCAGTCGCACGGTGTCGGCCGATGGCGAGCCGTTCTCGCGGCTGGCGATGCCGGTGCTGGACTGCAACCTGGCCGGGATGATCAACCCGTTCCGGGTGAAGAAGCCGAAGAAGCCGCTGCGTGCGATGTCACTGCCGACCGGCCTGAACGTGGCCATTCCCACCAGCGTCAAGGTGGGAGGACCGCCGACGGTGTCATGGACCGCGCTGGCGTTCCGCGCCGCATTCGCCGGACTGGGCAAGCTGCGCAAGAGTGCGTTCTTCCGCAAGAAGATGGATGCGTTTGCCAACTGGCGGCGCGGCAAGTGGGGCCATCTGCCCTCCGGCTTCCTGAAGTGCAAGGTGCTGCGTGCCGAGCCGGTGGATATCCGCGATGGCAGCGTGGTAGTCAGCCACCAGGACTTCGACATTCCGGGGCGGCTGTCTTTCGCATGGCAGCGCAGTTATGGCTCGCGCAGGGCGGGCGAGCCCGGCCAATGCGGTGCTGGCTGGCAGACGCCGGCCGACATCCGCCTGGAGCTGCTGGACGACGGCAGCGTGTGGCTGTCCGGGCCGGACCAGGTCGCCTTCTTTCCTGAGCTGCCGCCGGTCGATGGCGACGCCGGAGCGATCCTCGATTTCGTCGATGGCGCGCGCCTGCTGCGTCGGCGCGGGCAGTGGCAGGTGCGCTTCAAGAGTGGCCTGAAGTATGTGTTCGGCGGCGAACTGCCGGCAGGCGTGAGCGCGCTGCCGAATCCACAGTCCTGGCCGATCGAGCGCATCGAGGACGCGCACGGCAACCACTGGCGGTTCGAGCGTCGCGACGGCCATCTGGTGCGCATCGTCGAGAGTGGCATCGGTGACCTGCAGGGCCGTTTCATCGAGGTGGAGGCGCGCCACGGCCGCATCGACCGCATGGCGCTGCATGACCCGGCCACCGGCCTGGTGCATCCGCTGGTGAGCTACCGCTACAGTGGCGAGGGTGATCTGTTGGCGGCCGTCGATGCGCTGGGCGCGCCGCGCACCTTCGCCTACGAGCAGCACCGCATGGTGCGGCACACCGACCGCGTTGGGCTGTCCTTCCATTACGCGTTCGACGCGCAGGGCAGGGTGGTGCATTCGTGGGGCGACGGTGGCCTGTACGATTATCACTTCGAGTACGACGCGCTGCTGCGCGAGACCCGGGTAACCGACTCGCTGGGCCACCTGAGCGTGGTCAAGTTTGACGAGAACCAGATGCCGCTGTGCGAGATCGATCCGCTCGATGGCGTGACGCTGTTCGAGTACGACGATTTCGGGCGGACCGTGGCGGTGACCGATCCGGAAGGACTGCGAACGGCGTTTGCCTATGATGCGCATGGCAACCTGATCTGCCTGACCCGCGCCGATGGCACGGCGATCCAGATGGAGTACGACCTGGACGACCGCATGGTGTCGTTGCGGACGCCGGATGGCGTCGACTGGCAACAGGCATATGACGGCCAGGGCCTGCTGGTCAGCCAGATCGATCCATTGGGTGCAACCACCCGCTTCGAGTACGACCCTCAAGGCCAGTTGGAGTCACAGACCAATGCGCGCCAGGCGGTCACACGCCTGCGCTATGACCGTCATGGGCTGGTGGTTGCCGTCATTGATGCGCTTGGCCATGAGAGCCGCTTCGAGCACGATCCGCTGGGCAACCTGCTGCGCCAGGTGGATCCGTTGGGGCAGGCCAGTCGCTACGAGTACGACGCCAAGGGTCGCCTGCTCGGCACGATTGGCCCGGACGGCAGCGGCGTGCGCTGCGAGTACGATGCCGAAGATCAGCTGGTCCGCTACACCGATGAAGTGGGCGCGCAGACGCGGCTGCAGTACGTGGGCATCGGACAGATCGGCAAGCGCGTTCAGGCTGACGGGCACAGCGTGGAATACCGCTACGACACCGAAGAGCAGCTGGTTGCGGTCATCAACCAGCGCGGCGAAACCTATCAGCTGGTGCGCGATGCGCTGGGCCGCATCGTCGAGGAGGTGGATTACTGGGGCCAGTCGCGGCGCTACACCTATGACGGGGCCGGACGATTGACGGCCACCCTGGATCCGCTGGGCCAGCGCATCGCCTTCACCACCGACAAGCTCGGGCGCATCACCCGCAAGACGCTGCCCGATGTGCGCCATCCTGGTCAGCAGGTACAGGAACACTTCGTCTACGACGTGCAGGGACAGATTGTCGAGCTGCGCAATGCGGCGCGTACGGTGAAGCGCCGGTACGACCCGCTGGGGCAATTGCTGGAGGAACTGCAGGATGGCTTCCGCGTGGGCTATGGCTACGATGAAGTGGGAAATGAGGTCCTGCGTGAGACCTCGGCGGGTAACCGGGTTGCGTTTGGCTACGACCTGCGGGACCAGACGGTCTCGGTGGCGATCAATGACGAGCCGCCGATCTCCATTGAGCGCGACGCGTTGGGTCGCACGACACGCGAGCAGCTGAGCCCGCACTTGCAGCGCGAGTTCACCTACGACAGCCGCAACCTGCTGACCTCGCAATCGGTACTGAAGGACGCTGCGCCGCTGTTCGAGACCCGCTACGACTATGACCGGAGTGGCAACCTGACTCGCCGCAGCGACAGCGCACAAGGCGTGGACGAGTACCGCTACGACGCTATCGGGCGCCTGCTGCAGCACATCGACCCGAAGGGAAGGGTCGAGCGCTACTTCAACGACCCGGCCGGCGACCGGCTGCGCACCGAGGTGAAGCAGGTGCAGGCGCGCAAGGTGATGGGCGGCGACGATGACGACCTGACCACCTGGACGCGCGAAGGCACCTATCAGGGCGTGCACTACGTGTTCGACCGGGCGGGCGATCTGGTGCGCAAGGGTGCGCCGCAAGGGGATGCGCCGGATGACCTGACGCTGATCTGGGATGCCAATCATCGGCTGGCCGAGAGCCGTCGCAACGGGCAGTCAACGTACTACGGCTATGACCCGTTGGGACGGCGGGTGTTCAAGCGCAACCCGACGCAGACCACGTGGTTCTTCTGGGATGGCAATGCGCTGCTGGGTGAGGTGCGGCAGGCCAACGAAGCAGAAGACGCGGTGCCGGTGTGGGTGCGCAATGTGGCGAGCCTGGTGGAGGTGAAGCGTCGGCAACGCCGGCTTGAGCGACTGTATGAGGCGGTTCGGGAGTATGTCTATCATCCAGGTACATATGTGCCCCTTGCCCTGTTGGATCCGGCTATTGCGATCAAACTCGGCGCAGTTGCGGCGACGGGTGAGGCGAAGAGGATGGACGTGATGTTGCCAACTGGAATGATTGCCAACCCCGTTTCCGGAGCTGGTGCACGGCCGTCAGAAGCTACTATCACCAATCTGACTGATGGGGCCAAGAAACCCATAGCCGCTGAATCACCGGTGCGCTTGGGGCTGGGCATGCTTGGAGGCACGCGACTTGGAAGCGCGGAGGCACCCCCTCATCGTGTTGCGCAGAAGGGGTCTACGTTCAACGATGAAGCAATTCGCATTCCTGATAAGGTTGTCGAACAGGTTGATACCACGAAGGCTGCACCGATCGACTCATGTATGGATTCGCGCGATGTACTCGCTGCGCCGCGCCCTCGAATTCTGCACATCATCAACGATGTTAACGACTGCCCCATCCGAATTATGGATCGACATGGGCAGACGCACTGGCATGCCACTATCTCTCCCTGGGGAAGCCTTCAGCAGCTTCATTTCACAGCGGTAGAAAACAACATTCGTTTGCAAGGCCAATACTTTGACGCAGAGACCGGGCTGAGTTACAACCGAAACAGGTACTACGATCCGACAATTGGAGCGTTCATCTCTTTGGATCCACTTGGGTTGGTCGCTTCGATAAATCTGCAGGCATACGTTTCAAATCCTTTCTCTGAAAGCGACCCCCTTGGTCTATGGGGGGAACCGATGAATGGCGCTTCTGCGACCATTAGCGTGGGCAATGTTTCCAGGACCGCAACAAGTAGCTCGGCTGGCCACGCTGAGATCAATGGGCTCAATTGGTTCATTGATGAGGGTCCGGGATTTGACGGGAAAAAGGTGGTAATCAGCGACGTGGTGGGCCACTTCAAGAGTGGCGAAATTCCTGTCGGCGTTTGTACAGGCTGCAGATCGAACATCTTTGATCTGCTGATCGATGGAAACGCTTCAAGTGTAGTCATACCAAAAACGGTTGGAAACGTGTTCAAGGGAAATATTGAAATACAGTCTACGGAATTTGAGAGAATGAGCAGGGAGATCGGATCGATCTATCGAGGGGCAGGGACAAACAAGCAGAAATCAGATCGAGCATGGGCCTTGTTGGAGGGCGCATGCAGAAGCTGATTTCTCCCTGTTCGTCTGTCTTCTCATACGATCCCCGATGGGCAGAGGTGCGCCTTGGGGCTGAGCCCGCGCTCTACTACATGGGCGCCAGTTCAAGCTTCTTTGTCGATCAGAATCCAATGGGAGACCGCATTCTGGCTCCTGCTGCAGACATTGAGGTTGATCAGTCGGTCGGCGCTCTGAGATTGACGTCGACCGATAAGGGCGAGCCCGTCGAGTACGTGGTGTCCGCGGGGTGTGACTTCGACCGTCTCATCTTTGAGCTTGTGCATGCGCTGAAGGATTCGGGTCTAGCACCAGGCGAGACCGATGACAAAATTGATGTGGCCTGTGAGGGCGGTCTGATAAAGACGTGTTACATCACTCGCGTGTTTGAGGGGGATGCGCCTAGATCGCTGCGTATTGTCCGTAAAGATGAGGGTATTCATGTCGTCATTCCTAGTCCGCGATATCAAGCTCGCGTCACTTCCTTGATGATGAGTGGTGCTGAGCTGTTCATTGGGACCGATGACGGAGCAACCATGAAGCGTAAGCTCACTCTTCACCAGTCCATTCTAATGTTCTTCACAGGTGTGGTTGACGAATTGAGAGAAACTTCAGGTTGTGACTAAATTTAATAGGATTGTTGATCGCACCCTGTCGCGATTGGGGCTGTGGAGTGCAGATGGAAGTGACGTTGAGCGGAAGGTTGGGCGGGCCAGAGGTGGGGATGAAGTATCAACCTGGGATCGTCCAGGCACGCGCTAGATTGAAGTCTGCTTTCGCAGAGCTGTCTATTGATGGTCTGGAGACGATCGATGTTGAACTGTGGATCAGTGGCAGTTTGACAGAGTATTGCCCGGAAGGGATTTCATCGTCGGTTAGATTCTATGCCAAGAAAAAGAGTGTTCTGCTTGCTGTCTGCGTTGGAAAGGACGAGGCAACGTCCGTCGATGATGATTGTGCTGCATCGGCAATTGGAGGTTGGCTGACGCGCGGTTTCGAAAGTGCAAAGCTGCCGCGCAGTGCCGGTAGGATTGATTTCTCGGGCGTTGCTGGCGCCGTGAATCTCTGTTTCGCTTGATTGGTCCGGGAGGCCTGGTGTGTCCTGATTGGAGTTCCTGTTTTGAGCTACTTGATGAAATGATCGCTGGATCAGCGCGGGTAAGGGTGTTTCCTGGTCGCGCTGTCTCTCCGGAGCTTACGGAGGATGCAGAGAGGGAGCTTGGGTTGGCTCTGCCCGTTTCCTACAAGGCTTGGCTTGGTGAGTTTGGCAACCTGTTTGTAGGTCCAGATCCCGTGTTCGGTCTCGCCGATGCGGAGAACCGTGACGTGGCTGATGACGATCTGGTCTACAACGCTCGCTTGGTCGAGGAGAACGGGTTTCCTCCCGTAGGCCTGATTCCGATTTTCGTTCCGGACTCGGATGAAGCCTTCTACTTCGATACATGTGAAGGATTGAAGGATGGGGAGTATCCAATTCTTCGGTACGACTACAATACCGGGGAGTTCGAGTTCTCTTCTCCATCATTCTTTGATTTCCTGATGGACCTCGTTCGTCACTCAGGGTAAAGAAGTTCTTGCTCTCCAGTTCCTCGCCTTGCCCCGTTCACAGCGGTGTCGCTGTAGCGCTGTGGTCTTACGCCATGGGTGAAGTGGCGGCCCCGTCGACTACCTCTCGCGTTGCGCAATTCGGTGCTGATGTTGAAGCGCCGCTATGAGCGTGTATTCATTCACATCATGTGTGGTGTCTTCATTGGTCTCTGTGGTGGACTGGAATATGCGAAACATTGATGATCAAGAATTCAAGATGGTGTTCGATCAAGGTGGTAGCGTCTTCGAGGCGGTACGGATAGCAAACAGTAGTTTTGACAACTGCGGAATGTCGTTGTCCAAGCGCCCTTCAAGGATGAGTTCCGTTCGCGATGTAGTAGTGTCGAACTGTAAGGTGATCAACTCTGAGATCGGGCCGACAGTGTTCGAGGATGTCCAGGTCGAAGGGTTGGATGTGAATCCAATTCTCCTGCTCTGGTCCTGCTTCTATAAGAGGGTGTGCCTCGTCGGGAAGATTGGGAAGATCAGAGTCAATATCGAGCCCTCCGCGTTCTGCACAGATGCCGGAGTTCTCGCGGAATTTGCGGAACGGCGCGCGGCGTTCTATTCAAGCGTAGACTGGGCTCTGGACATCAGTCGGGCGAGGTTTGTCGACTTTGCCTGCAAAGGTGTTCCTCTCGCTTTGATCCGGAGAGATCCGGAGACTCAGGTGATAGTCCGGAAGCAGGACTTCTCCGGGGTCGATATGCTGGGAACTCAGTTCGCGGGTGCGTTCCCTGAGACGCACACAAGACTAGGCATCTTCGGTGAGTCGATTGCTGAGGAGGCGTTGCTTGTGGTGCCTTTGGCCGCACCAAGGAAGCGACGCGAAGACTGGGTAGGTGGGATCGCAGAGTTGAGGCGTTTGGGTGTTGTCTCGGGTTAGGCGGGTTTCCGCTCATGCTCGGCTCTCTTCCCATTGGATTGTAGAGAGTCTTGGGTGAGGGCCTGTTTCGACGGCATTTCCCCATCCAACCCCATTTGCCCCAGCCACGCGTTGAACCGTCCAACCTCCCGCTGGAGCAGTCCCATGCCCCTCGTCCACCGCGTGATTCCATCCGTACTGGCCCTGCTGCTCTGCGCTGTCGCTGGGGTTGCCCAGGCGCAGTCCACCAAAGCCGTCCGGCCCGTCCGGTCTGTGCCGCTACTGCAGGTTGCCGGCGCCGAGCAGCCCATCGCGCTGCGCCGGGCCCGCATCGAAGGCGACATCCAGGCCGGCATCGCGCAGACCCGCATCACCCTGGAATTCCACAATCCGAACCGGCGCGTGCTGGAGGGAGAGTTGCAGTTCCCGTTGGCCGAGGGCCAGCAGATCACTGGGTTTGCGCTGGATATCGGCGGTGAGTTGCGCGAGGCGGTGCCGGTACCCAAGGATCGCGGCCGCCAGGTCTTCGAGGAGATCGCCCGCCGTGGCGTCGACCCCGGCCTGCTGGAGCAGACCGCCGGCAATCAGTTCCGCCTGCGCATCTACCCGCTGCCCGCCGGCGGCAGCCGCCGCGTGCAGCTGGTGCTGCGCGAGCCGCTGGCCTTCTCGGGCCAGGGCTGGCGCTGGACGCTGCCGCTGCAGTTCGCCGCTGGTGCTGCCTCTGTTGCAGTGAAGGTGCAGGCGCCGGGTGCGATGGCCGCAGGTACCGCACCGTTCCAGATCACGGCGGGTCAGCTGCAATGGCAGGGTCGCGGCGCGCAGCTGCCGGCACAGCTGCAATGGACCCTGCCGGCCGAACGCAAGCAGCAGGTGCAGGTGGCGCCGTGGCAGGACGGCCACTATCTGCTGGCGCAGCTGCCGGTGCCGATCAGTAGCGCTCCCCGCACGCTGCCGAGCGAGGTCGGCCTGCTGTGGGACGGTTCGGGGTCATCCGGCCTGCGCGACCGCGCGCGTGAGTTCGCGCTGCTGGACCGCTATTTTGCCCGGATGGGCAATGGCACGGTCGCGCTGACCGTGCTGCGCGATCGCGCCGAGCCGGTCCGCCGATTCCGCATCCGCGGCGGCAACTGGAGTGAGCTGCGGGCGGCGCTGCAGGCGGTGCGCCCGGACGGCGCCAGTGCGCTGGCGCAGTGGCAGCCGCAGCCGACGGTGAAGGAATACCTGCTGGTCAGTGACGGCCTGCTGACGTATGGACCAGAAGCACTGCCGGCGCTGGCGCCGGACCAGCGCTTGTTCGCAATCAGCAGCGCCGGCGCCCGCACCGATGCGGTCCGGCTGCGCGGATGGAGTGAGTCGCATGGTGGCCGCTTTGTTGCACTGGAGGCGGATGTCGATGCCGCCGCGCGCGAACTGTTCTCCTCGCCGCTGGACGTGCAGGTCGATGCGGGGCGTGGCGTGCAGGACGTGGTGATTGATCGTCGCAGCGAGGCCGAAGGCTGGCTGTGGCTGCATGCCCGTTTGGCCGCAGACGGTGTGCCCATGCGGGTGCGCGTCGGTGGCGGTGAGTGGCAGGCGCTGCCGCCGACCCAGAAGAGCAGCGATGGCGAACTGCTGGCCGGGCTGTGGGCGCAGGCACGCCTGCAGCAGCTGGCGGCCGATCGTCGCGGCAACCGCGAGGCGATGCAGCGCCTGTCGCAGCAGTTCGGCCTGGTCGGGCCGGATACCTCGCTGATCGTGCTGGAAACGCTGGAGGACTACCTGCGCTATGCGATCCGTCCGTCCGGGAAACTGCGTGCCGAGTACGACGCCCGCTACGCGCGACAGGTGAGCGACCGCGCCGCGGCCGATCGCCAGCGTCTGGACGAGGTGGCCGCACGCTGGAAGGAGCGCCAGCAATGGTGGAGCCGGACCTGGCCAAAGGGCGCACCGCCGCAGCTGAAGGGCAGGGCACTGGAGGTAGCGTCCGCAGACTACGCGATGGAATCGGCGCCGGTGGCGATGCTGGCGGCCCCCGCTCCGGCGGCCCCGCCTGCGCCGATGGCAGCGGCAACCGAGCAGCGCAGGGAGGCCAGCAGCGCGCGCGCGCGTCGCTCCGTGTCCGCGGCGAACCAGGCGCTCGACACGGTGGTGGTCACCGGTTCGGCCATCGATCAAGCGGGGCCCGCCAACGAGGGCCAGCTCGGCATCCAGCTGGCCGCATGGCAACCGGATTCGGCGATTGCCCGCCGCCTGCGCCAGGGCCCAGCGTCGCAACTGTATGACCGCTACCTGGCCGAGCGCGATGCGCATGCCGACAGCAGCGCGTTCTTCCTCGATGTGGCCGACCTGCTGCTGGAGCAGGGCCAGCGCGAATTGGCATTGCGCGTCTTGTCGAACCTGGCCGAGATGGAGCTGGACAACCGCCACCTGCTGCGCGTGCTCGGCTACCGGCTGATGCAGGCCGATGCGCCCGCGCTGGCGGTGCCGGTGTTCGAGCAGGTGCTGGCGATGGGCCAGGAAGAACCGCAGAGTTTCCGTGACCTCGGCCTGGCGCTGGCCGCCGCCGGAAAGCCGCAGCAGGCGCTGGCGCCGCTGTACCAGGTGGTGGTGCGGCCCTGGGACAACCGCTTCGATGGCATCGCGCTGATCGCCTTGGATGAGCTCACCAACCTGGTCGCGCGCAGCACGCCACGGCTGGATACCCGCAACATCGACCCGCGCCTGCTGCAGGCGATGCCGCTGGACCTGCGCGTGGTGCTGTCCTGGGATGCCGACAACAGCGACATGGACCTGTGGGTGACCGACCCGAACGGCGAGCGTGCGTACTACGGCAATCGCCTGACCTACCAGGGCGGGCAGATGTCGCAGGACTTCACGGGTGGCTATGGCCCCGAGCAGTTCTCGCTGCGCAACGCCAAGCCGGGCAAGTACAAGGTGGAAGCGAACTACTTCGGCAGCCGCCAGCAGCTGGTGACCGGGGCGACGACGCTGATGCTGCGCCTGACCACCCACTGGGGCACGCCGAAGCAGAAGGACCAGATGGTCACGATGCGGCTGAAGGATCGCGCCGAGACTGTGCTGGTGGGTGAGTTCGAGGTGCGGTAGCACCGCGCCATGCGTGGCTGTTGCTTGGTTTCGGAACCGGCCTATCCACGCATGGCGTGGATCTACCGGGTGCTGCCCGGCATCGAGGGGCGTTGGCGCGGAATCCACCGCGCCAGCGCCACGCCGCCACCGAGGATCAACAGCGTGCCAATGGCCTGCCACAGCACTTCGGTCGCCGTTACATCAGGCAGCGGAATGGTCGCGGCCAGCAGATCGATCAACGGCCGCGCCAGCAGATAGATCACCACAACACCCAGCACGCGCAGCACCCGCTGCGCGATGCCCTGCGGATCCACCGGCCAGCCGCGCCATTGCAGCCACGCCACCAGCAGGCTCAGTGCCAGCAGTCGCCCGGCTTCACCGATGGGAACGAAGCGCGTGGTTGCTGCCGCCCACGCCAGCACTAGACTCAATCCAAACAGAAGCGGCAGCTGCCAGCGCCTGCTTGATCGCATCCCCGGCATCAGCTGCCACGCCAACAACGCCACGCCGACGCCAATCAGCCACCCGGCCAGTACGTCGGCCAGGAAATGCCGGCCCAGGTACATCCGTGACAGCGCCATCAGCAGCGGCCAGCCCAACGCCAGCGCCCAGCGCAGCCAGCGGCGGCGGATGCCGAAGGCCAGCAGCAGGCCGAGGCAGGCAGCGGTGGCGACGCCGACATGGCCGCTATTGAAGCCATAGTCGGCATCGGGCTGCGCCCGCAGCATTGCGGTGGCTTGTGCGTCCGGCAGTGCCCAGAAGGTGTGACCTCCGCCGTCCACCACGAACGGGTGGGACGGCTCGCCCTTGTCCAGCACTGCTGCGTCCACATCGGTCGGACGGGGCAGGGCGGCGCCCTGTTTGATTGCATGCGTGGCGCAGGCCATCAGCAGCACCGCCAGCATCACGCAGAGGCCGGCGCGCAGGCGTGCACCGAACGCGCACACCAGGATCAGCGCCGTATAGGCCATTTCGTAACCGAGCAGACTGATGAACTGCATCACCCACAGGAACCAGCCGGCGTCGAAGGTGTGCTGCAACCACAGGTGCCACTGCGTCTGGAACATCCGTTGTCCTAATTGTTTATTGGTTGGTGGACCGGCAGAGCTGAGCCAACGCTCGGCTCATGGCAGATGCAGCCGAGCGCAGGCTCAGCTCTACATCCGCGCGGCGCGCCTGATCGGCGATGCCGTGCGCGTGGCCGCCGACGATAGCGGATTTTCGGTTGGTGGACCGGTAGAGCCGAGCCTAAGCTCGGCTCATGGCAGACGCAGCCGAGCGTTGGCTCGGCCATACATCGGCGCGCAGCCCGAAAAGCGGCCGCAGCCAACGCGCGCGGCGGATCAGCAGTTCGTGGATCAGCAGGCAGCCACCGACGGTACCGCCCAGCAGCAGGGCCGGCTCAAGCCACGGCCCCAGTTGCAGTGGCTTGAGCCAGAACAACAGCGCGATGATCAGGCTCTGGTGCAGCATGTACCAGGGATAGATCGCCTCGGTGCAGTACGGCAGCCAACGGAACGGGCGGTCGAGGAACACCTTGCCCCAGCCGAGGATGGCCAGCAGCGCTGTCCACACATACAGCGACTGGCTGGTCCTGACCTGCAGGTCCCAGAACGGTTCGGGCCAGTGCCGCAGCGGTGAATCGTCCGGCAGCACCTGGCCAAGGATGCGCAGGCCCATGTACCAGCCGATGGCCGCAAGGGCCAGCCACAGCGTGGTGCGGCGCAGGCCGACAACCCGTTCCCAGAACACTGGCTCGCGACCCAGCAGGTAGCCGGCCAGGAACACCGTGGCGTACTTCGCATGCTGGTACCAGTCACCCATCAGGGCATTGGTGGAGGGATAGATCGGCTCCAGCCACACCACCCACGCCAGCAGCAGGGCGAACGGGATGCCGATCAGCAGCCACGGTGATGCGGCCACCCGCGCCATGGTCCGGCGCACCAGGGACGTCCCCAGCGCGGGCATCAACAGCGCCAGCGCCAACGTGTAGTTCCACAGGTAG
This sequence comes from Stenotrophomonas sp. WED208, assembly GCF_040984485.1. Lineage (NCBI taxonomy): Bacteria > Pseudomonadati > Pseudomonadota > Gammaproteobacteria > Lysobacterales > Lysobacteraceae > Stenotrophomonas > Stenotrophomonas sp. WED208. Next base: position 2,512,389 of record NZ_JAZARB010000001.1, on the reverse strand, counting down.
GCCAAGTACCACAGATGGTTCCAGGTGATGCCGTACTGCCAGCCGGAGAAGCTGCCTTCCGGCCATGGCCGCACCTGCCAGTAGCGCAGCAGGAAGTGGCCGAAGCCTGGCGCCACGTGGCCGTTGGCAACGCCCTCGCAATAGGGCTGGATCGGCACGACCACGAACATGCCGAACAGCAGTGGCAGCACCAGTCGCCAGGTGCGCTGGCCGGCGAAGCGCAGCAGCTTTCCTTCCGGGCGCATCAGGGCGATGGCGATACCGGAGATCAGGAACAGCAGCGACATCCGCCAGCGGTTCACGAACAGCATCGGCCACTGCAGCCATTCGGCGGTGTGCACGCTCTTGAGGTGGAAACCCCAGTCGTCCACGTAGGCCATGCCGGTGTGGTAGAGGATCAGCAGTGCGAAGGCGAACACGCGCAGGGCGTCGATGTCGTGGCGTCGGGTCATGGTCAGGCCAGGCCGGGAGGTCGAGCCAATCTGGCCCTCGCCGCTGGTCTGGGCCATCGCCAGGGGCCTGCCGGCGGCCGCGCAGTGACCAATGGCGGGGGTGATGGGACCAATGGAGCGGCTACGCTGGCTCCCTTGAGGCACGCTGGAGCACCACAACACCATGGATGCAGCAATGGCCCAGGGCCGTCCACCGCGCTGGCGCACCTCCACCCGTCTGCTGGTCTGGGCGGCGATCCTGTCGGCCTCGGCGGTCACCAACGCGCTGGTTGAAGTGATGGATGCCACGCGGCGCGGCAGCGATCTCGGTCTGTGGGAGCCGATGATCTGGGAGTTCAGCAGCATCAGCCTGATCCTGCTGACCCTGCTCGTGCTGTGGTGGGGCTGCGAGCGCTGGCCGCTGCACGCCGACACCTGGAAGCGGCGCTTGCCTTTGTATGTGCTGGCCAGCGTGGGCTGGTCGCTGCTGCACGTGGTCGGGATGATGCTGCTGCGGCATCTGGCCTACGCGGCGCTGGGCTACCGCTATCACGATGATGCCGGTTGGCTGGAGCGCTTTGCCTACGAATACCTGAAGGATGTGCGCACGTTCGCGATGTTCGTGGCACTGGAGCACTTCGCCAGCTGGTTCGGCCGGCGCCGTCAGGGCGAGGCGCATCTGCTGGCCGAGCCCGATGGCGGTCCGCCGGTGGAACCGGTCGAGCGCCCCCAGCACTTCCTGGTGCGCAAGCTGGGCAAGGAGTTCCTGGTGGCCACCGAAGATGTGGAGTACGCCCAGGCGGCGGGGAACTACGTGAACCTGCGCGTACGCGGCCATGACTACCCACTGCGGATCACCATGGCGGTCCTGGAGCAGCGGTTGGATCCGGTGCAGTTTCTGCGGCCGCACCGCAGCTGGCTGATCAACCGCGATCAGTTGCGTTCGATCGAACCACTTGATGGCGGTGAAGCCCTGCTTCACATGGTCGATGGCGTCAAAGTGCCGTGCAGTCGACGACAGCTGCCGTTGCTGCGCCAGGCGCTGGCAGGAACCTGAGCGGGCGGACCGGTCGGCCCGCCCGCATGGGCATTACTTCTTGTCCTTCTTGATCATCGCGTCGATGCGCGCAGCGCGGGCTTCCGAGCCCGGGTGCGAGGACATCAGGCCGCCTTCACTGGACAATTTGCGGAACATGCTGGCCAGGGCCGCCGGGTCATAGCTGTGGCGCTTCATGAACTGGTAGCCGTACTCGTCCGCCGCGCTCTCTTCCTTCTGCGAGAACTGGGCGTTGACGAAGCCTTCGGCCAGTTCGCCGAGCTGGCCCTGGCTGAGCTGGGTCAGGTTGCCGTTGCCCGAAGCGGCCAGGCCCTCGCGGCCAGCCGAGGCGAGCAGGGCGGTGCGCATCTTGGTCTTGCTGTGGCCCAGCTTCACGTGGCCGATTTCGTGGCCGATCACGCCACGCACTTCGTCGTCGCTGGCCATGTCCATCAGGCCGGTATAGACGCGGACGCAACCGTTAGCCATCGCCCAGGCGTTGACGTCGGCGGTGCGGTACACCTTGAAGTTCAGGTTCAGGCCGTCCTCGTTGGCCAGGCCCTGGGTGATCTTGGCCAGGCGCTGGGCATACGGATCGTTGCCGGCCACCACCTGGTTGTCCTTGTCCATGTAGGCGCAGGCCTGATCGGCCGCGGCCGAGACCTCAGCGTCGGACAGGGTCAGCGCCTTGCCGGCCTTCATGCCGGTGCTGGTCAGGCCCTTCAGGTCGATGGCTGAGGCATTGGCGGCCAGCAGGCAGGCGGCCAGGCACAGGGTGGAACGCATGATCGTCATTGAAATGGTGCTCCTTGGGTTGGGAATGACCGCGTGGCCCCTGTTCCCGCGGCGGTGGGGAAGTCTACCGGGATCGGATGGCCGCGTGTCCACCCGGGGCCCAGCCCTGGCCTGCCTCGCCGCCGGGCGGACGCCTGCGGTATCATTGGCAGTCATCTTTTGAATGCATAACCGCCGACATGATCGAACTGAATCCTGTCCGCCAGCGCATCACCGATCTGACCGATCGCGTGCTGTCGCTTCGGGGGTATCTTTGACTACGACGCCAAGAAAGAGCGTCTTGAAGAAGTAACGCGGGAGCTGGAAAGCCCCGACGTCTGGAACAACGCCGAATACGCCCAGAACCTGGGCCGCGAACGTTCCAGCCTGGAAAAGACCGTGGGCGGCATCGCCTCGGTGCTGGACGGCCTGGCCGATGCCACCGAGCTGCTGGAACTGGCCGAGTCCGAACAGGACGAGGACACCGCGCTGGCCGTGGTCGCCGACCTGGACAAGCACCAGTCGCACGTCGAGAAGCTGGAGTTCCAGCGCATGTTCTCCGGCGAGATGGACAATGCTGCCGCGTTCGTCGACATCCAGGCCGGTGCCGGTGGCACCGAAGCCCAGGACTGGGCCGAGATCCTGCTGCGCATGTACCTGCGCTGGTGCGAATCGCGCGGCTGGAAGACCGAGCTGATGGAAGTCTCCGGCGGTGACGTCGCGGGCATCAAGTCGGCCACGCTGCGCGTGGAAGGCGACTACGCCTATGGCTGGCTGAAGACCGAGACCGGCGTGCACCGCCTGGTGCGCAAGTCGCCGTTCGACTCGGACAACCGCCGCCACACCAGCTTCACCTCGGTGTTCGTGTCGCCGGAGATCGATGACAACATCGACATCACCATCAACCCGGCCGACCTGCGTACCGACGTGTACCGTTCATCCGGTGCCGGTGGCCAGCACGTCAACAAGACCGAGTCGGCGGTGCGTATCACCCACATCCCGACCAACATCGTCGTGGCCTGCCAGACCGGCCGCAGCCAGCACCAGAACCGCGACAACGCGATGAAGATGCTGGCCGCCAAGCTGTACGAGCTGGAGATCCAGAAGCGCAACGCCGAAAAGGATGCGGTGGAAGCCACCAAGTCCGACATCGGCTGGGGCAGCCAGATCCGCAACTACGTGCTGGACCAGAGCCGTATCAAGGACCTGCGTACCGGCATCGAGCGCTCGGATACGCAGAAGGTGCTCGACGGCGACCTGGACGAGTTCGTCGAGGCCAGCCTGAAGGCCGGCCTGGCCGTGGGCTCCAAGCGCGTCGATGCCTGATCGACGCGCCTGCGCGGATATCATCGCCTTCCGCAACGGAGGGCGCTGATGCGCAGCGAAAGTGAACGCAAGGAACTCGGCGGCTTCCTCAAGGCCTGCCGCGCCCGTGTCGACCCCGCCACGCTCGGCCTCCCGGCCGGGCGCCGGCGTACCCCGGGCCTGAAGCGCGAGGAAGTTGCGCTGGCGATCGGCGTCAGCGTCAGCTGGTACACTTGGATCGAGCAGGGCCGCGAAGTGCGCGCCTCGCCCGAGGTGCTGGAGCGCCTGGCGCAGGTGCTGCGCATGAGCGACGACGAACGCGCCTATGCGTTCGCGCTGTCCGGCTACGGCGTGCCGCTGGAGTCTCCGGACGAGACAGTCACCGATGGCCTGCGCCAGCTGGTGGAGGCGATGCAGCCGATCCCAGCGTATGTGCGCAATACCCGCTACGACATCCTGGCCTGGAACCCGGCCATCGCCGACCTGTTCGTGGACTACAGCCAGCTGGCGCCACATGAGCGCAACACGCTGCGGCTGATGTTCCTGTACCCGCCGTACCGCACGCTGATCCTCAACTGGGAAGAAATGACCCGCGGGCTGCTGGCCGGCTTCCGCGCGGCGATGGCGCAGGCGCCGGACAAGGCACCATTCCTGGCGCTGGTCGAGGACATCGCCGCGCACAGCGAGGAGTTCCGCCAGTGGTGGCCGGAGCACGACGTGCGCCGGTTCGACGAAGGTGCGAAGAAGCTGAACCATCCCACGCGCGGGTTGCTGGACCTGCAGTACGTGGCGCTGGTGCCCGAGAGCCGGCACGATCTGTCCCTGGTGACCTATCTGCCGCGTAGGTAGAGGGTTGTTCGGCAGGGCTTGCAGCCCTGCACCTGCAGAGGCCGAAGCGACTGCAACAGCAACAGCCGGCATCCTGCCAACCCACACCGCCCCGCCTCTGACAGATTTCGCGCGGCTGTTGGTAGGTGTCGACCTTGGTCGACACATCTGTCAGATATCGAAAGAAGTTCCGGGGTCAGATCCGTTTTCCTACGGAAAACGGATCTGACCCCAAGAGTATTTCCGACAGATAGCAGGAAACCGTCGAAGGCGGGGTGGGGCCGGTTGCGGGGGCGTGAGCCGCATGGATGCGGCGACCGAGCTTACATGGACGTACTTGCAGCGCCCCCCGCAACCGGCCCCACCCCGCCATCCCATAGGAAACCAGCTTGTGCTGTTGCTACGGTTGTTGCCGTTGCTTCGGCGGGTGCAGGGCGCAGCCCTGCCAGGAGAATCCACCCCATTCAGGCAGGTAAGTGCAGGTCACAGGATAAGCAGACGCCTTGTTGTGCCCGTCCATCGGGTCCACATTCCTCTGCAGGAGACGGGCCACCGCCCGTTGTCGAGACAACAGGAGCCCTGCATGTCCGCTGCCCCCACCACTGCTGTTTCCCGCGATCCGGCCACCGGCCAGCAGATCGCCAGCCACCCCTTCGCCACCGACGCCGAGCTGGAAGCGATCCTCGATCGCGGCCAGGCCGGCTTCGCCGCCTGGAGCGCCAGGAGCCTCGAACAGCGCGCAGACGTATTGCGTGCGATGGCGGCGGTACTGCGCCGTGACCGTGAAAAGCTGGCCGCGCTGGCCACCGCCGAGATGGGCAAGGTGCAGGCCGAATCGCTGGCCGAGATCGAGAAGTGTGCCGTGCTGTGCGACTGGTACGCCGACAATGGCGCGCAGTTCCTGCGCGACGAACCGACCCAGGTGCCCGATGACAAGGCTTACGTGTCCTACCTGCCGCTGGGCGTGGTGCTGGGCATCATGCCGTGGAACTTCCCCTACTGGCAGGTGATGCGCGCGGCGGTACCGATCCTGATGGGCGGCAACGGCTTCCTGCTGAAGCCGGCCGAGAACATCGTCGGTACCGCGCAGCTGCTTGATGCCGCCTGGCGCGACGCAGGGCTGCCGGAAGGCACCTTCATTGCCGCCAACATCAGCCGCGACGGCACCAGCCGCGCGATCGCAGATGATCGCATTGCTGCGGTCACCCTGACCGGCAGCGTGGCCGCCGGCCGCAGCATCGCCGCCCAGGCCGGGCAGGCGCTGAAGAAGGTGGTGCTGGAACTGGGCGGGTCGGATCCGTTCATCGTGCTGGCCGATGCCGATCTGGACGCTGCGGTCGATGCCGCCGTGGCCTCGCGCTTCCAGAACACCGGGCAGGTCTGCATTGCCGGCAAGCGCATCATCGTCGAAGACGCGGTCTACGACCGGTTCGTGGCGCAGTTCTGCCAGAAGGTGCAGGCGCTGACCATCGGCGACGGCCGCGACCCGGCGAACCGCATCGGCCCGATGGCGCGCCAGGACCTGCTGGAGCAGCTGGATGCGCAGGTGCGGGCGTCGGTGGATGCGGGTGCGCAGCTGCTGGTCGGTGGTCACCAGCTGGATCGTCCGGGCGCGTTCTATGCCCCCACCGTACTGGCCGGCGTGGAGCCGGGCATGCAGGCCTTCGATACCGAGACCTTCGGGCCGGTGGCCTCGATCAGCCGCGCCCGCGACGCCGATCATGCGGTGGAACTGGCCAACCAGAGCGAATTCGGCCTCAGCGGCAACCTGTGGACCGGCGATCGTGCACGGGCCATGCAGCTGGCGCGCCGGCTGCAGACCGGCGGCGTGTTCGTCAACGGTTTCTCCGCCTCGGACCCGCGCGTGCCGATCGGTGGCGTGAAGAAAAGCGGTTTCGGCCGCGAGCTCTCGCACTTCGGTATCCGCGAGTTCGTCAACGCGCAGACCGTGTGGTTCGACAAGCGTTGACGCGCGGCTTCCACCCTTCCTGCAACGATCCATCATCAGTCCAGCGAAAAGGACGGCATTCCAATGTCCAAGGGTTCAGACCTGCTCGTCGCCGCGCTTGAGAACGAAGGCGTCGAACGTATTTTCGGCATCCCCGGCGAGGAGAACCTCGACGTGGTTGAATCGCTCCGCCATTCCAGCATCGAGCTGGTCATCACCCGCCACGAGCAGGCGGCGGTGTTCATGGCGGCCACCTATGGCCGGCTGACCGGCAAGCCGGGCGTGTGCCTGGCCACGCTCGGCCCGGGCGCGCTCAACTTCACCACCGGTGCCGCCTACGCGCTTCTCGGTGCGTGGCCGGTGATCATGATCACTGGCCAGAAGGGAATCGTCGCCAGCAAGCAGGCGCGCTTCCAGATCGTTGACATCGTCAGCACGATGAAGCCGCTGACCAAGCAGGCGCGGCAGATCGTGTCGGCGCGCACCATCCCGACCATCGTCCGCGAGGCGTTCCGTGTCGCCCAGGAAGAGCGCCCGGGCCCGGTGTTGCTGGAGCTGCCGGAGGATATCGCTGCCGATGAGGTCGAGAGCGTCGCGCTGATTCCGCCGCACGCGGTGGATCGTCCGATTGCCAGCCCGGAGGCGTTGGATCGCGCGGCGGAGATCATCCGCAATGCCAAGCGTCCGCTGCTGATGATTGCTTCGGCGGCGTCGCGGCCGCAGTCCAGCGAAGCGCTGTCGGCGTTCGTGTTGCGTGCCGGCATTCCGTTCTTCACCACGCAGATGGGCAAGGGCGCGGTGGCCGGTGGCTCGGGCCTGTACATGGGCACTGCGGCGCTGACCGAGCGCGACTACGTGCACATGGCGATCGACCAGGCCGACGTGATCGTGACGATCGGCCACGAGGTCACCGAGAAGCCGCCGTTCGTGATGCGCCCGGGTGGGCCGACCGTGATCCATATCGGCTATTCGCAGGCGGCGGTGGAACAGGTGTACTTCCCGCAGGTGGAGGTGATCGGCGATATCGGCCGTTCGCTGACCCAGCTGGCCGACCGCATCGAAGGTGCGGTGCCCAATGCCGGTGCGCTGCTGCCGCTGCGTACGACGATTCTCGAGCACCTCGCCGATCGTGCCGAAGAGGCCGGGTTCACCCCGCAGCGGCTGGTGCACGACGTGCGCCAGGTGATGCCGCCGGACGGCATCGTGGCGCTGGACAACGGCATGTACAAGATCTGGTTTGCGCGCAACTACCGCACCCAGGTGGCGAATACGCTATTGCTGGACAACGCGCTGGCGACGATGGGAGCGGGCCTGCCGTCGGCGATCATGGCCTCGATCCTGTACCCGCAGCGGCGGGTGCTGGCAGTGTGCGGCGACGGCGGCTTCATGATGAACAGCCAGGAGCTGGAGACCGCGCGGCGGCTGGGCCTGAACCTGGTGGTGCTGATCCTCAACGATGGCGCCTACGGCATGATCCGCTGGAAGCAGGCGGTGGATGGCTTTACCGACTACGGCATGACCTTCAGCAACCCCGATTTCGTGAAGTACGCCGAGGCCTATGGCTGCAAGGGCCACGAGGTGACCGCCATCGAGCAGTTCATTCCGACTCTGGAAGCGGCCTTCAACGAGGGTGGGGTGCACCTGGTGTCGGTGCCGATCGACTACTCGGAGAACGAGCGGGTGCTGGTGGACGAGCTGCGCCAGGCGTTCCCCGGGAACAGGTAAGGCCGGGGCAGGGCCGGCCGATCCGCCCGGTAGGTGCCGACCTTGGTCGACACGCAGAGCGCCAACCAGGGTTGGCGGCTACCGGGCGGCGGGCCGGGGCCGGGGCAGGGCGGTTTTGGTATGCTGGGCAACCGGCTGTGCCGGGCGCAACATCCCCCCTCACTACACGATTCCCGCAGATCCATGAGCGAAGCTACCGATACCCCCCCCGTCGACGAAAACAAGTTGATCGCCGAGCGCCGTGAGAAACTCAAAGCGCTGCGTGGGCAGGGCATCGCGTACCCGAACGACTTCCGTCGCGAGGACTTCGCCGGCCGCCTGCAGGAAGAGTTCGCCGACGCGGAGCAGTGGACCGCCGAAGCCCTGGAAGGCGCTGGCCGCCAGGTGAAGATGGCCGGCCGCCTGATGGCCAAGCGCATCATGGGCAAGGCCAGCTTCGCGCAGATCCAGGACGAGTCCGGCCGCATCCAGCTGTTCCTGCAGGGCGCGGTGCTGGGTGACGCCTACACCGCCTTCAAGGGCTGGGACGTGGGCGACATCATCGCCGTCGAAGGCGGCCTGACCCGTACCAAGACCGGCGAGCTGTCGGTCAAGGCCGAATCGATCCGCCTGCTGACCAAGTCGCTGCGCCCGCTGCCGGACAAGTGGCACGGCCTGGCCGACGTCGAGCAGCGCTACCGCCAGCGTTATGTGGACCTGATCGTGACCCCGGAGTCACGCGCGGTGTTCATCAAGCGCTCGAAGATCATCCGCGCCATGCGCGCGTGGCTGGACAACCGCGACTTCCTGGAAGTCGAGACGCCGATGATGCATTACATCCCCGGCGGCGCGGCGGCCAAGCCGTTCACCACCCACCACAATGCGCTGGACCTGGACCTGTACCTGCGCGTGGCGCCGGAGCTGTACCTCAAGCGCCTGACCGTGGGCGGCCTGGAACGCGTGTACGAGATCAACCGCAACTTCCGCAACGAAGGCGTCAGCACCCGCCACAATCCGGAATTCACCATGATGGAGCTGTACGAGGCCTATGCCACGTACAACGAGATCATGGACCTGACCGAAGGCGTGATCCGCGACGTGGCCAGGTCCGTCAACGGTGGCACCGAAGTCGAGTGGGACGGCGCGAAGATCGACCTGGGTCCGGCGTTCCGCCGCTGGCGCATGGACGAGGCGGTGCGCCACCACAACCCGGAAATCTCTGCTGCCGACTGCACCGACCGCGACGCGCTGCTGCGCCATTGCGAGCGCCTGAAGATCCGCGTCAAGCCGTCTTACGGCTGGGGCAAGCTGCTGCTGGAGATCTTCGAAGCCACCGTCGAACACACCCTGATCCAGCCGACCTTCATCACCGACCATCCGGTGGAGGTCTCGCCGCTGGCCCGCGCCAACGACAATGATCCGGGCTATACCGACCGCTTCGAGCTGTTCGTCAACGGCAAGGAGCTGGCCAATGGTTTCTCCGAGTTGAACGATCCGGAAGACCAGGCCCAGCGTTTCCAGGCGCAGGTAGCAGCGAAGGAGGGCGGCGACGACGAGGCGATGCACTACGACGCCGACTACATCCGTGCGCTGGAGTACGGCATGGCCCCGACCGGCGGCCTCGGTATCGGCGTCGATCGCCTGGTGATGCTGCTGACCGGCAGCAGCTCGATCCGCGATGTGCTGCTGTTCCCGTACATGCGTCCGGAGCAGTAAGTCGCTTTCCTGACTCCTGATTGTGCGCGCCGTCTCGAAATGAGACGGCGCGATTGACGCCTCCCGCACTCGGCGTATCGTTAATGCACTACCTTGACGCCTGTTGTGGCTTGATCGGCGGCAGGGGGATGATGCATCGTGGAGAGTCCGCTTCACAATGCGACGACGATCATGAACCGGGACGTATGACACGGGAGCCAGGCCGATGCAGGGTGCGAGCGTTCGCAGCGGCAGAGTATCCTCGCCTGCTGATGATCCAGCATGGTCGAGAAACCAGGCAGAGTACGCCTTGAACATCGTGATTGTTGACGACCAGACGTCCGCCCGGACGATGCTGCGCCACGTCATCGAGGACATCGCGCCCGAACTGAGCGTGTATGACTTCGGTGATCCGCTGACTGCCTTGGCCTGGTGCGAGGCGCATCCGGTCGACCTGCTGCTGCTCGATTACCGCATGCCGGAGATGGACGGGCTCGAGTTTGCGCGCCGTTTCCGCCGCCTGCCCAAGCATCGCGACATTCCGGTGATCCTGATCACCGTGGTCGGTGATGAGCCGATCCGGCAGGCCGCGCTGGAAGCGGGTGTCATCGATTTCCTGGTCAAGCCGATCCGCCCGCGTGAGCTGCGTGCGCGCTGCTACAACCTGCTGCAGCTGCGCCAGCAGACCGAGAACGTGAAGCAGCGGGCGTTGTCGCTGGAGCAGCGACTGCTGGCCAGCATGCACGAGGTCGAGGAACGGGAACGCGAGACTCTGTCGCGATTGGCCCGGGCGATCGAGTTCCGCGATGCCGGTACCAGCGCTTATCTGGAGCGCATGGCGCGCGTTGCAGGATTGATCGCCGAGCAGCTCGGCCTGCCCGAGGATGATGTCAGGCTGATCGAGATGGCTGCCCCGTTGCACGACATGGGCAAGATCGCCATTCCCGATGCGGTGCTGCTCAAGCAGGGCAAGCTCAATGAGGAAGAGCTGGCGATCATGCGCCGGCACCCGCGGATCGGCCATGAGCTGCTCAGTGGCAGCCAGAATCGTTTCATCCAGGTCGGTGCCTTGATCGCACTGCGCCATCATGAGCGTTACGACGGCAGCGGCTATCCCGATGGGCTGGTCGGGGACGCGATTCCGCTGGAAGCGCGCATCGTGGCCGTTGCCGATGTCTTCGATGCCCTGATTTCCCCGCGTCCGTACAAGGAAGCATGGACCATGGAAGCCACCCTGGCCTATCTGTATGCCCAGCGTGGCCGACTGTTCGACCCACGTTGCGTGGACGCGCTGCTGCGTGGCCGCGAACAGCTGGACCAGATCTGCACCGAGCATTCGATGGCCTCCGCGCGCCCGGGGCTGGGCGCGTGAAACGCCTGTGGTCGCAGCTGAGGCTGCGCCTGGCCCAACGCCAGGACAGTGAACACGGCCAGCAGATCGTCCGCATTGTCCTGATCAGCCTGATCCTTGCCTATGTGCTGCTGCCGGCACCGCGCCACGACCTGCCGCATGAGCAGTACGCGGGCGTGCTGGCGATCGTGCTGACAGGCCTGAGCCTGTCACTGCTGCTGTTCGGCTGGCTGCTGTGGCGACCGGAACGCTCCGATCCGCGCCGCGTGCTGGGCATGCTGGCCGACTACGGCCTGATCGCCGCCGGCATGGTGCAGATGGGCGAGCCACTGGCCTGGGTCTACATCGTGGTGATGTGGGTGACGGTCGGCAACGGCATGCGTTTCGGCAATCACTACCTGTATGTGGCGGTGGCGATGGCAATGGTCAGCTTCGGCTGTACCGTGCTGCTGACCCCGTACTGGGAGCAGAACTTCCGCCTGGCCATCGGTCTCTGGCTCGGGTTGGCGGCAGTGCCTCTGTACTTCTCGACACTGCTGCGGCAGTTGACCGAGGCGATGGCCGAAGCGCGCCGTGCCAGCGAGGCCAAGAGCCGCTTTCTCGCCAACATGAGCCACGAGTTCCGCACGCCATTGAATGGCCTCAATGGCATGACCGAAGTGTTGGCGACCACGCGCCTGGATGACGAGCAGCGCGAGTGCCTCAACACCATCCAGGCATCATCGCGCAGCCTGCTGGCCCTGGTGGAGGAGGTGCTGGACATCTCTGCCATCGAGGCGGGCAAACTGCGCGTGGTGGCTGAGGATTTCGCGTTGGCCGACGTGATCCAGGCGATCGGGCTGATCCTGCTGCCGCAGGCCAAGGCAAAGCGGCTGGACTACCGGGTGAAGATCGCCGACGGCGTGCCGCCACGGTTGCGCGGCGATGTCGGCCACCTGCGGCAGATCCTGCTGAACCTGGCTGGCAACGCAGTCAAGTTCACCGACCATGGCCGGGTGGAGATCCGTGTCGGCGTGGTACACGCCGACACCAGCGGCGCGGTGCGCCTGCGCTTCGACATCCTCGATACCGGCATCGGCGTGGCGCCGGCCATGCGTACGCGGTTGTTCGATGCGTTCGAGCAGGCCGACGTCAGCATGGCGCGCCGCCACGAAGGCACCGGTCTGGGGACGACCATCGCCAAGGGCCTGGTCGAAGCGATGGACGGCGACATCGGCTACCTGGAGAACCCGCCCCGCGGAAGCCATTTCTGGGTCGAGCTGCCGTTCGCGCCGCCGCAGCCGATGGTGCCGGGGGCGGTGCCGAGCCTGTCCGGAGATGAGGAGGTGGGGCAGGGTGGCAACGTGATCGCCTTTGCCGATCCGTTCCTGCGTCACCGGGCGCGCGTGCGCAGCATGCAGATCCTGGTGGCCGACGACCACGAGGCCAATCGCATGGTCCTGCAGCGCCTGCTGCAGAAGGCCGGCCACCGCGTGCTGTGCGTGGACGGCGGCGAAGCGGTGCTGGATGCGTTGGCCGACAGTGAATTCGACGCGGTCATCGTCGATCTGCACATGCCGGGCATGAGCGGGCTGGACATGCTCAAGGAACTGCGGGTGATGCAGGCCGGCGGTGGCCCGCGCACACCGGTGCTGGTACTCAGTGCCGACGTCACGCCGGAGGCGATCCAGCGCTGTACCCAGGCCGGTGCGCATGCATTCCTGGCCAAGCCGGTAGTGGCGGTGCGGCTGCTCGACACGCTGGCCGAGATCGCCAGCAACGCCCAGCTGAAGACCATGGCTGCGCCGGTGGTACGGGCGACGACGCCGCTGCAGGATGGCGTGCTCGACAGCAGCGTGCTGGACGAGCTGGCCTCGCTGGGCATGGGGGAGGGGTTCGAGCGTGAATTCATCCGCCAGTGCCTGGAGGATGCCGCGACCTGCATGGGCAAGGCCGAGCAGGCCGGCGAAGCTGCGCAGTGGGAAGTGTTCCGTGAACAATCCCATGCCATCAAGGGCGTGGCCAGCAACCTGGGCCTGATGCGGGCGTCAAGCCGCGCCGGCGAGCTGATGCGGATGGCCGACTGGCAGCTCAAGGCTGAATGGCGTACGCGCCTGACCATCCTGCAGGACGCGATCAAGGAAGGCCGACGTGCGTTGGATGCACGGGCCGAACGCCGGAGCCGTGGTGCCGCTGATGACGGCGAGGCGCGCTGAGCCATGGCGTTGGACCGATAAAAAAAGCCCGGTGGCCAACCGGGCTTGAACCCTTCTGGGGGGAGGGGGTGAATCAGGCCGCGTCGAGGCCGGCGCGACGGGTCTGGGCCTTGATCAGGCGATCCATGGTGCGCAGCGAGCGGTCGCCGAGGGCGAGGGCGGAATCGACCCACACCTTGGTGATCTCCAGCAGTTCGTCGTAGCTGACGGCCTGGGCGATGCCACGCGCGGCGTTCATCGCCAGGTAGGACTGCGGAATCCGCTGCTGCTGGCGGATCAGATCTTCGACGGCGGCACGGCCTTCACCCTTCTTCACCAGCACGTCCACCACGCCCATTGCGTGCATTTCCTCGGCGCTGTAGACCCGGCCGTCGAGGATGATCTTCTCGGCCAGATGCGGTGACACCCGGCGGCACAGGAACGAATAGGCGCCCATGCCCGGGAACAGGCCGAACAGCACTTCCGGCAGGCCGAGACCACTGCCTTCCTCGGCAACGATGGTATGGCAGGCCAGTGCCATTTCCAGGCCACCGCCGAGGGCGTCGCCCTGGATCAGGGCGATCGAGCGGACATCGCCGCCGAACCCGGTATGCAGATGGTGTACACCCTCCACACAGCGCTGGGCGTAGGTCAGCAACAAGTCACGGTTGCCTTCGCGGATGAGGCGGGTGAACAGGTCCAGGTCACCGCCGAGGTTGTAGGCGACGGCATCGGACGCCAGTACGAAATGCCTCAGCTTCCCGCTGTGACGCTCGGCGGGGCCTTGGGTGATGGCGGCCATGTAGCTCCACATCTCATCGAGCATGTCCTTGCGGCAGCACGGCCGCACGCCGGTGCTGGCATCGGCGTGCATGAACAGCCAGTGGGCAGCGCCGTCGGCGCTGTCTTCGGTACGGATGGTGGTAAAACGCGAGCCGCTGGAAGGCAGCTTTTCAATGGTGCTCATGTAGGGGTCCTCGGCATGCGGCCCGCAGAATGAAGTGGGTGGCCGGCGGGCCGAACGGTCCACACACGCGGCGATGCTACACCGCCTCTGCGGCGGCGTATGCGAAAGGGCCCGGGACGTTTCCGTCCCGGGCCCGATACCCTTCAATCTGCCGTGAACCCTTACTGGGCGGGCGTATCGCGCAGTTCGCGACGGAGGATTTTGCCGACGTTGGTCTTCGGCAGCTCTTTTCGGAATTCTACGATTCTGGGGTGCTTGTAACCGGTCAGGTTCGCCCGGGCATGTTCCTTGACCATCTCGGCGGTCAGGTTCGGGTCCTTCTTCACGATCACGACCTTCACCACTTCACCGGACTTCTCGTCCGGCACGCCGACCGCGGCCACTTCCAGCACGCCCGGCATCATCGCGATGACGTCTTCGACTTCGTTCGGATAGACGTTGAAGCCGGACACCAGAATCATGTCCTTCTTGCGGTCGACGATGTAGAAGAAGCCCTGCGCATCCATCTTTGCCATGTCGCCGGTGTGCAGCCAGCCGTCGGCGTCGATGGCCTTGTCGGTTTCCTCCGGACGCTGCCAGTAGCCCTTCATCACCTGCGGGCCCTTGATGCACAGCTCGCCCACTTCACCCAGCGGCAGGATGTTGCCGTTGTCGTCCTTGATGCAGGCATCGGTGGACGGGATCGGCAGGCCGATCGAGCCGTTGTACTCGGTCAGGGTGAGCGGGTTGATGCAGGCCGCCGGCGAGGTCTCGGTGAGGCCATAGGCCTCGACCAGGGTCACGCCGGTGACCTTCTTCCAGCGCTCGGCCACGGCACGCTGCACCGCCATGCCGCCGCCCAGGGTGACCTTCAGCGACGAGAAGTCGACCGTGTCGAAGCCGGGGGTGTTGAGCAGGCCGTTGAACAGCGTGTTGACACCGGTGATGGCGGTGAAGGGCACCGACCTGAGCTCCTTGACGAAGCCCTTCATGTCGCGCGGGTTGGTGATCAGGTGGTTGCAGCCACCGAACTTCATGAAGACCAGGCCGTTCGCCGTCAGCGCGAAGATGTGGTACAGCGGCAGGGCGGTGATGATCCACTCCTTGCCCATCTCGATGCCGGACGCACTGATCCAGGCCGAGGCCTGCTGCATGTTGGCGATCAGGTTGCGGTTGGTCAGCATCGCGCCCTTGGCCACGCCGGTGGTGCCACCGGTGTACTGCAGGAAGGCGATGTCGTCGTGGTCGATCTCGACCTTCGGGAGCGTGTGCCGGCTGCCCAGCTTGAGCGCCTGCCTGAAGCGGACGGCACCCTTCAGATGGTAGTTGGGCACCATCTTCTTGATGTACTTCAGCACGAAGTTGACGATCACGCCCTTGGTACCGAGCAGGTCGCCCAGGCCGGTGGTGATCACATGCTTGACCGGCGTATCGGCGATGACCTGTTCGACGGTGTCGCCGAAGTTGTCGACCACCACCAGCGCGGTCACGCCGGCATCGACCAGCTGATGCTTGAGCTCGCGGGCGGTGTACAGCGGGTTGACGTTGACCACGGTCAAGCCGGCGCGCAGCACGCCGAAGGTGGCCACCGGATACTGCAGGCAGTTGGGCATCATCAGGGCGACGCGGTCACCCTTCTTGAGCTTGAGCTCACCCAGCAGGTAGGCCGCGAACTGGTTGACCAGCGCATCGGTCTCACCATAGGTGAGTACCTTGCCGAAGCTGGAGTAGGCGGGACGGTCGCGGAATTTCGCGACGGAAGCGTCGAAGACCGAAGCTACCGAATGGAACTCGTTGACGTCGATCTCGGCGGGAACGCCTTTCGGATAGCTCTGCAGCCAGGGACGATCCAGACTCATATTCCCCCTCCAGGAATCGTGATGTATTAGGTTCCGGCCCTGAGCGTATCGACAATGGCCGGTCATTGCAGCATACCCCGCCGTAGGGAAAACGCGAAGAGGCCCCGAGGGGCCTCTTTGCGTGGTAGCGCCGGCCGCTGGCCGGCATCTGCGCTCGATCGGGATTCCGGTGGACGCCGGCCAGCGGCCGGCACTACCGTGGCCCCAGGCGGGCCGCTTGCGTCAGCCCTGCTTGCGTACCGGTGCGCCGTTGGCCTTGTAGTACGGCGCGGTGCTGCGGGCCAGCGGGGTGCGGCCGCGGATCACGTCGGCCAGCTTCTCGGCCATCATGATGGTCGGCGCGTTGAGGTTGCCGGTCACCACCTGCGGCATGATCGAGGCATCGACGATGCGCAGGCCTTCCAGCCCGTGCACGCGGCCCTGGCCGTCGACCACGGCCATCGGGTCATCGGCATGGCCCATCTTGTTCGAGCACGACGGGTGGTAGGCGGTCTCAGCGTGCTCGCGCACGAACGCATCGATCTGCGCATCGGTCTGCAGCGCGCTGCCCGGCGAGATTTCGCGGCCGCTGTACGGGGCCAGGGCCGGCTGCGCGAAGATCTCGCGGGTGATCCGGATCGCCGCACGGAACTCGCGCCAGTCCTGGTCGTGCGACATGTAGTTGAACAGGATGCTCGGATGTTCGCGCGGGTCCTTCGAACGCACGTGGATGCGGCCGCGGCTGGGCGAGCGCATCGAGCCGACGTGCATCTGGAAGCTGTGCGCCTTGATCGGGTTGGAGCCGTTGTAATTGATCGCCACCGGCAGGAAGTGGTACTGCAGGTTCGGCCAGTCGAACTCGGCGTCGCTGCGGATGAAGCCACCGGCTTCGAACTGGTTGCTGGCGCCGATGCCGGTGCCCAGGAACAGCCACTCGGCACCGATCGCCGGCTGGTTGTACAGCTTCAGTGCCGGCGCCAGCGACACCGGCTTCTTGCACTCGTACTGCAGGTACATCTCCAGGTGGTCCTGCAGGTTGGCGCCGACGCCCGGCAGGTGGTGCACCAGGTCGATGTCGAGGCTGCGCAGCAGGTCGGCCGGGCCGACGCCCGAGCGCTGCAGGATCTGCGGCGAGGCGATGGCGCCGCCACACAGCAGCACTTCGCGGCGCGCGGTGGCACGCTGCGGCTGGTCGTTGTGCAGCCACTGCACGCCCACCGCACGCTTGCCCGAGAACAGGATGCGGTCGGTCAGCGCGTGGGTGACGATGGTCAGGTTCGGGCGCGGCTTGGCCAGGTCCAGGTAGCCACGGGCGGTGCTGGAACGACGGCCCTTCGGGGTCACCGTACGGTCCATCGGGCCGAAGCCTTCCTGCTGGTAGCCGTTGAGGTCGTCGGTGCGCGGGTAGCCGGCCTGCACGCCGGCTTCGACCATCGCAGCGAACAGTTCGTTGTTGCCGGCCTTCGGCGTGGTCACCCGCAGCGGGCCGTCGCCACCGTGGTAGTCGTTGGGGCCGATGTCACGGGTTTCCGCCTTGCGGAAGTACGGCAGGCAGTCCAGGTAGGTCCAGTCTTCCAGGCCGGGCATGCTGGCCCAGTTGTCGTAGTCCATCGCGTTGCCGCGGATGTAGCACATGCCGTTGATCAGCGACGAGCCGCCCAGGCCCTTGCCGCGGCCGCAGTCCATGCGGCGGTTGTTCATGAAGGGCTCGGGATCGGTCTTGTACGCCCAGTTGTAGCGCTTTCCCTGCAGCGGGAAGGCCAGTGCCGCCGGCATCTGGGTACGGAAGTCGAGCCGGTAGTCCGGGCCACCGGCTTCCAGCAGCAGCACGCTGACATCGGCATCTTCGGTGAGGCGGGTGGCCAGCACGTTGCCGGCCGAACCGGCGCCGATGATGATGTAGTCGTACTCGTTATGGGTGCTCATGGGTGTCTCCTGCAGGCCGGGGCGCGCTGCGTGCAGGCGTCCCGGCGGAATGTCGGATCGGCGCGGTGGCCGGACGAAGGTGCGCGCTCGCGGCGCGCCGATCAGAACACGCTGGCGTAGTCGCCCAGTTCCACCTGCACCGACTTGATGCGGGTGTAGTGGCCGAGGGTGGAGATGCCGTTCTCACGGCCGACGCCGGATTCCTTGTAGCCGCCAACCGGCATTTCGGCCGGCGATTCGCCCCAGGTGTTGATCCAGCAGATGCCGGCTTCCAGGCGGTGGATGATGCGATGGGCGCGGCTGACGTCCTTGCTGACCACACCGGCGGCGAGGCCGAAGGTGGTGTCGTTGGCACGACGTACCACTTCGTCTTCGTCGTCGTAGGCGAGGATGCTCATCACCGGCCCGAAGATCTCTTCCTTGACGATGGTCATGTCATCGCGGCAGTCGGAGAACACGGTCGGCAGCACGTAGGCGCCATTGGCCAGCGCGCCTTCGGTGGCACGGCCGCCGCCGGTCAGCAGGCGAGCGCCTTCGGCCTTGCCGCTTTCGATGTAGCGCAGCACGTTTTCCATGTGCGGGAAGCTGGTCAGCGGGCCGAAGTTGGTCTCGGCGGCCATCGGGTCGCCGATGCGGATGCGCTTGACGCGCTCGACCACGGCGGCTTCGAACGCGGCCAGCATGCTGCGCGGCACGAACACGCGGGTGCCGTTGGTGCAGACCTGGCCGGAGCTGAAGAAATTGGCCATCACCGCGATGTCGGCGGCGCGGTCGAGGTCGGCGTCATCGCAGATCACCAGCGGCGACTTGCCGCCCAGCTCCATGGTCACTTCCTTCAGCGACGAGGAGGCAGCGCTGGCCATGACCTTCTTGCCGGTGGCGACGCCGCCGGTGAAGGAGATCTTTTCGATCACTGGGTGCTCGGTCAGCCACTGGCCGATCTCGCGGCCCGGGCCCTGCACGACGTTGAACACGCCGGCCGGCACACCGGCTTCGGTGTAGATCTCGGCCAGCCGGATCGCGGTCAGCGGGGTCACTTCGGACGGCTTGAACACCATCGCGTTGCCGGCGGCCAGGGCCGGGGCCGACTTCCACATGGCGATCTGGACCGGGTAGTTCCAGGCGCCGATGCCGGCGACCACGCCCAGCGGCTCGCGGCGGGTGTAGAAGAAGCTGGATTCACGCAACGGCAGCTGGATGCCTTCGATGGCGGTGGCCAGGCCGGCGTAGTACTCGACCACGTCGGCACCGGTGACGATGTCCACGGTGGTGGTTTCGGCCAGCGCCTTGCCGGTGTCCAGGGTTTCCAGGTGCGCCAGTTCGTCGTTGCGCTCGCGCAGGATTTCGACCGCGCGGCGCAGGATGCGCGAACGCTCCATGGCGGTCATCGCGGCCCACACCTTCTGGCCTTCGGCCGCGCTCTGCACGGCGCGTTCGACGTCGGCCTGGCTGGCGACCTGCACTTCAGCGATCACGTCGCCGGTGGCCGGGTTGACGGTCTTGAAGGTCTTGCCGCTGGTGGCGTCGACGCGCTGGCCGTGGATGTAGAGCTGTTGGACGGGCAGGGTGGTCATGGGGCGTACTCCTTGGAAGGGGGCGGGTGCTGAAGCGCTTATAGCGCGACAGCCTGCAACTGGAAGTCGATGTAGCCGTAAGCGATGCGCCGGGACTTCTCGGCGTTGAACTGGCCGCCGACCAGGCTGCCGCGCAGCCACAGGCCGTCGATCATCGCGGCCAGGCCACGGGCGGCCAGGCGGGCCTGCGGGTGGGGCAGCAGGCGGTTGAACTGGTGGCACAGGTTGGAGAACAGGCGCTGGTCGTTGGCGCGCTGCAGCCGGGCCAGTTCCGGCTGGTGCATGCTCGCGGCCCAGAAGGTGAGCCAGACGCGCATCGCGGTGCCGTTGATCTGGCTGTCGTCGAAGTTGCCGTCGACGATGGCGCGCAGTTGCTCGCGCGGGTCGTCGCTGGCGCCGGCGCGGTAGCGGGCCACTGCGTCCTTCAGTTCGCGCAGGATCTGCCGCATTGCAGCATTAAGCAGGCCGTCCTTGTCGCCGAAGTAGTGGGCGACGATGCCGCTGGACAGCCCTGCCTTCTTCGCGATGGTGGCGACGGTCGCATCGGCCATGCCGATCTCGTCGATGGTCTGGAAAGTGGCCCGGATCAGCTGTTCGCGCCGTACCGGTTCCACGCCTTTCTTCGGCATTGTCTCTCCACGGATTGCGACCCGAAGGATCGGGCTGCCCGCCATTATGCTTTTTATTGATTGAACGTTCAATCAATAAACCCTAGGATGCGCTCGCGCCCCACGCCATGGGCCCGGTTTACCGGTCCGGCCCCGCCCATGTGCTCCCTCGGACTTGATGAGACGACCCCATGTCTTCCCTGGCTCATCCCAAGCGTTCGCCCCTGCGCTTGAACCGCTTTGTCTTCTTCAGCTCCTCGGTGTCGATCGGCATCCTCGGGCTGCTTACCGTTCTCTATCCCGAAAGCAGCGAGCACTGGCTGCAGTGGGCGCAGGCCGAAGTCTCGGCGGCGTTCGGCTGGTGGTACATGCTGCTGATCGTGCTGTGCCTGGGCTTCGTGCTGTGGCTGGCGTTCTCGCCGTACGGCCGCATCCGCCTGGGCCACAACGAGGAATCACCGGCGTTCGGCTACGTGGCCTGGGTGTCGATGCTGTTCTCGGCCGGCATCGGCATCGCGCTGCTGTACTACGGCGCCTACGAGCCGCTGGACCATTTCCTCAACCCGCCCGGGCAGCCCGGCGGAACCGTGGCCGCCGGCCGCGAGGCGATGGTGCTGACCTTCCTGCACTGGGGCCTGCACGGCTGGGCGCTGTATGCGCTGGTCGGCGTGGCGCTGGGCTATTTCGCCTACCGCCGCGACCTGCCGCTGGCGTTGCGCTCGGCGCTGTACCCGATCTTCGGTGAGCGCATCCATGGCCGCATCGGCGACATGGTTGATGGCTTCGGCATCCTTGCCACGCTGATCTCGATGGTGACCAACCTCGGCATCGGCGCGCTGGTGGTGCAGTCCGGCCTGGTCTACCTGTTCAACATTCCGGATACGCCGCAGGTGCTGGTGGCAATCGTGCTGGTGATGATGGTGGTGGCTACCATCGGCGTGGTGGCGGGTGTGGAGAAGGGCATTGCCTGGCTCTCCAACCTCAACGTGCGCCTGCTGTGCGGCCTGCTGCTGTTCGTGCTGGTCACCGGCCCGACCCTGCACCTGTTCGACGGCCTGATCCAGAACACCGGCGATTATCTCGGCGCGTTCGTGCGCAAGAGCTTCGACATGTACCTCAACGACCCGAAGGGCCGTGAGTGGATGGGCTCGTGGACGCTGTTCTACTGGGCGTGGTGGATCGCCTGGGCGCCGTTCGTCGGGCTTTTCGTGGCGCGCATCTCGCGTGGCCGCACCATCCGCGAAGTGATCATGGGCGTGCTGCTGATCCCGCTCGGCTTCACCCTGGCGTGGCTGTCGATCTTCGGCAACACGGCTATCGATCTGGTGCTCAATCACGGCCAGGCGATCCTGGGTGACGTGGCCCAGCATGATGCGGCGATGACGCTGTTCAAGCTGCTGGAGTACCTGCCCGCGGCGCCGTACGTGGCCGGTGCCGCGGTGGTGATCGGCTTCGTGCTGTTCCTGACCCCGGTCGATTCGGGCACGCTGATGATCGCCAACCTGTGCACCCGTCGCGTTGACGACGGCGTGGAGGATGGCCACGACGCGCCGATCTGGCTGCGCGTGTTCTGGGCGGCTGGCATCACCGTGGCCAGCGTCGGCCTGCTGCTGGCCGGCAACTTCAGTGCGATGCAGACCGCGGTGGTGCTGTGCGGCCTGCCGTTCTCCTTCACCCTGGCGTTCTACATGTGGGGCCTGCTGAAGGCGCTGCGCACCGACCCGGACGCACCGCGCCGCTGAGCGCTTCTGTAGAGCCGAGCCCATGCTCGGCTGCTGTTGGCGCAGAAGCAGCCGAAGGGAGCACCGCAAACGCAAAGGGCCGGATCCGCAAGGATCCGGCCCTTTCCTCAATCGGGCGCAGCCGCGCCGTTACTTGCTGGCCAGCTGGCGCAGCACGTACTGCAGCAGGCCGCCGTGGCGGAAGTACTCGACTTCCTTCGGGGTCAGCAGCATCACCGAGACCTCGAAGGTCTTCTTGGTGCCGTCGGCCTTGGTCGCGGTGACCGTGGCGCGCTTGCTGGCACCGTCCTGCAGGCCGGTGATGTCGATCACTTCCGAACCGTCCAGGCCCAGGCTCTGTGCGTTCTCGCCGTTGCGGAACTGCAGCGGCAGCACGCCCATGCCGACCAGGTTGGAGCGGTGGATGCGCTCGAAGCTCTCTGCGATGACCGCCTTCATCCCCAGCAGCAGGGTGCCCTTGGCCGCCCAGTCACGCGACGAGCCGGTGCCGTACTCCTTGCCGGCCAGCACCACCAGCGGCACCTTGTCGGCCTTGTACTTCATGGCCGCATCGTAGATCGCCAGCTTCTCCGGCTGGCCGCCGCCGGCCGGGTAGTACAGGGTGTTGCCGCCTTCCTCGCCACCGAACATCAGGTTCTTGATGCGGATGTTGGCGAAGGTGCCGCGGACCATCACGTCATCGTTGCCGCGGCGGCTGCCGTAGCTGTTGAAGTCGGCCGGCTGCACGCCGCGCTCCTGCAGGAAGCGGCCTGCCGGCGAGTCCTTCTTGATGTTGCCGGCCGGGGAGATGTGGTCGGTGGTGATCGAATCGCCGAACAGGCCCATCACGCGTGCGCCGTGCACGTCGTCGATGCTGCCGGTCTGCATGGTCATGCCATCGAAGTACGGCGGGTTCTTGATGTACGTGGAGGCATCGCTCCACTCGTACAGGTTGCCGTCCGGCGAGGCGATGGTGTTCCAGCGGGTGTCACCCTTGAACACGTCGGCGTAGTTCTGCTTGAACATCTCCGGGCCGATGGTGGCGGCGATGACATCGCCGATTTCCTTGTTGCTCGGCCAGATGTCGCGCAGGAACACCGGCTGGCCATCGCTGCCGGTACCCAGCGGCTGGGTGGTCAGGTCGATGTCGGTGGTGCCGGCGATGGCATAGGCCACCACCAGCGGCGGGCTGGCCAGGTAGTTCATCTTCACTTCGGGGTGCACGCGGCCCTCGAAGTTGCGGTTGCCGGACAGTACCGAGGTGACGACCAGGTCGCCGGTGGCGATGCCGGCGCTGACTTCGGTCGGCAGCGGGCCGGAGTTGCCGATGCAGGTGGTGCAGCCGTAGCCGACCACGAAGAAGCCGATCTTCTCCAGCTCCTTCAGTACACCGGCCTTTTCCAGGTAGTCGGTGACCACGCGCGAACCCGGCCCGAGCGAGGTCTTGACCCACGGCTGGCGGTTCAGGCCCTTGGCGGCCGCATTGCGGGCCAGCAGGCCGGCGCCGATCATCACCGCCGGGTTGGAGGTGTTGGTGCACGAGGTGATGGCGGCGATGACCACCGCACCGTCCTTCAGCCGCACCTTGCGGTTCTCGATTTCGATATCGGCGTAGCCCTTGGCCAGCTGCTCGTTGCCGACCGCGGCGCCGCCGCCTTCATTGACGAACGAGGAGACGTCGTCGCTGCGCTTGTCACGGTTGGCGGTCATGCCGACCAGGGCTTCGCGGTAGTTCTTCTGCACGTCTTCCAGCAGCACGCGGTCCTGCGGGCGCTTCGGGCCGGCCAGCGACGGCTTCACCGTGCCCATGTCCAGTTCCAGCGTGGTGCTGTACTGGGCATGCGGGCTGCCCGGTTCGTGCCACAGGCCCTGCGCCTTGGCATAGGCTTCGACCAGATCGATCTGCTCTTCGCTGCGGCCGGACAGGCGCAGGTAGTTCAGCGACTCGGCGTCGATCGGGAAGATGCCGCAGGTGGCGCCGTATTCCGGCGCCATGTTGCCGATGGTGGCACGGTCGGCCAGCGGCAGGTGCTGCAGGCCGTCACCGTAGAACTCGACGAACTTGCCGACCACGCCCAGCTTGCGCAGCATCTGGGTGACGGTCAGCACCAGGTCGGTGGCGGTGGCGCCTTCGGGCAGCTTGCCGGTCAGCTTGAAGCCGACCACCTGCGGGATCAGCATCGACGACGGCTGGCCAAGCATGGCCGCCTCCGCTTCGATGCCACCCACGCCCCAGCCGAGCACGCCGATGCCGTTGATCATGGTGGTGTGGCTGTCGGTGCCGAACACGGTGTCGGGGTAGGCAACCGCCTTGCCGTCCTTGTCCGCCGTCATCACCACGCGGGCCAGGTTCTCCAGGTTCACCTGGTGGACGATGCCGGTGTTCGGCGGCACCACCTTGAAGTTGTCGAAGGCCTTCTGGCCCCAGCGCAGGAAGCCGTAGCGTTCCTGGTTGCGCTGGAACTCGATCTTGCCGTTGAGGTCCAGCGCGTCCGGCTTGCCGAACACGTCGACCTGCACCGAGTGGTCGATGACCAGTTCGGAGGGAATCTGCGGGTTGATCTGCTCCGGCGAGCCGCCGAGCTTGACCACTGCGTCGCGCATCGCGGCCAGGTCGACCACGCAGGGCACGCCGGTGAAGTCCTGCAGGACCACGCGCGCCGGCATGAAGGCGATCTCGGTGTCCGGCTCGGCGGCCGGGTTCCAGCGGGCCACGGCTTCGATGTGGTCCTTGCCGACGGTGACGCCGCCGTCCTCGTGCCGGAGCAGGTTCTCCAGCAGGATCTTCATCGAGTAGGGCAGGTGGGAGATATCGAAGCGCTGGCCCAGCGTGGGCAGGCTGAAGTAGTCGTAGGTCTTGCCGCCGACATTCAGCTGGCTGCGGGTGGAGAACGAATCGCTCATGCGGGGTAACTCCTTCTTGCGGATGGCTTGCAGTGGCCCGCGCATGGGCGGACCTGCTTGCGGTCGCCGCGGGCCTGACGGCCCCGGTGGTCCCAGTATGAACCCCAGACTGAATGGATTCATCCGGGCCGGGTTCCGGCCTGCGGCATCGGTTCCAGACTACAGGGGAAGGTGTATGGCGTATGTCACGTTTGTGGCCGATCCTTTGCGAGGCAAGGGCTGGCGGGGTGCCGGTCCTGTTCAGGGTGGAAGTATGCCCGGGGAAGTATGTATAATTTGTGCATACTCTGGAGGGCCTACCGATGGAAGCCACTGTTGCAGAACGCGGACAGATCACCCTGCCCAAGGCGGTGCGTGATGCCCTCGGCCTGACCAAGGGCACGCTGCTGAAGGTCGAACTGGACGGCAGCCGCATCATCCTGCGCAAGAGTGTTGACGATGCCATTTCACGGGCGCGCGGCAAGTTCGCGCTGGACGGTTTCGAATCGTCCGACGCGGCGGTACGCGCGGTGCGTGACGAGGAATAAGCCGTGATGATCGCCGTCGACTCTCCGGTGCTGGTCGAGCTGCTCAGCAATGGTCCGCAGGCCGATGCAGTGGAAGCCATCCTCAGGCAGAGCCTGGTCGGTGGCCGCGTGGTGGTCTGCGGCGCCACCCTGGCCGAGGTCTGCGCATCGCTGCGTGGCGGTGCCGAGGTGCTGGAAGCGCTGGAAGAAATGGGCGTGCACTTCAATCCGATGGAAGCCAAGTCGGCGCTGCGTGCCGGCGAGATGCACCGTCGCCACCGCCAGCGCAGCGGCAGCCGCCGCAGCCTGGACGAATTCATGGTCGGCGCCCACGCACTGTTGCAGTGCGATGGCCTGATCACCTGGAACGACACGTTTTACCGCGACTACTTCAAGGGCCTGAAGCTGATCGTGCCGCAAGCCTGAGCCCACTTTGTTTTTTCAACCTACGCATTACCCGGGAGTTGTCATGTTGGAAGCCTACCGCCACCACGTCGCCGAGCGCGCTGCGCTTGGCATCCCGCCGCTGCCGCTGAGCGCGCAGCAGACGGCCGATGTCATCGAACTGCTGAAGAACCCGCCGCAGGGCGAGGCCGAGTTCCTGCTCGACCTGCTGACCCACCGCGTGCCGGCCGGCGTCGACGACGCGGCCAAGGTCAAGGCCTCGTACCTGGCGGCGATCGCCCTGGGCAGCGAGCAGAACCCGCTGATCAGCCGCGAGCGCGCCACCGAACTGCTGGGCACCATGCTCGGCGGCTACAACGTCGCTCCGCTGGTGCAGCTGCTGGAGGATGCCAGCGTCGGCACCATCGCCGCCAACGGTCTGAAGAAGACTCTGCTGGTGTTCGATGCCTTCCACGATGTGCAGGAAAAGGCCAAGGCGGGCAACGCCAACGCCCAGGCCGTGCTGCAGAGCTGGGCCGACGCCGAGTGGTTCACCAGCAACCCGGAAGTGCCGCAGAGCCTGACCATCACCGTGTTCAAGGTGCCGGGCGAAACCAACACCGACGACCTGTCGCCGGCGCCGGACGCGACCACCCGCCCGGACATCCCGATGCACGCCCTGGCGATGCTGAAGAACAAGCGCGACGACGCGCCGTTCACCCCGGAAGAAGACGGCAAGCGCGGCCCGATCCAGCAGATCCTGTCGCTGAAGGACAAGGGTCACCTGGTCGCCTACGTCGGCGACGTGGTCGGCACCGGTTCCTCGCGCAAGTCGGCCACCAACAGCGTGCTGTGGTGGACCGGCGATGACATTCCGTTCATCCCGAACAAGCGCGCCGGTGGCGTCTGCCTGGGTTCGAAGATCGCCCCGATCTTCTACAACACCATGGAAGATGCCGGCGCACTGCCGATCGAGCTGGACGTGTCGAAGATGGAGCACGGCGATGTGGTCGAGCTGCGTCCGTACGAAGGCAAGGCGCTGAAGAACGGTGAAGTGATCGCCGAGTTCCAGGTCAAGTCCGAAGTGCTGTTCGACGAAGTGCGCGCCGGTGGCCGCATTCCGCTGATCATCGGCCGTGGCCTGACCGGCAAGGCGCGCGAAGCGCTGGGCCTGGCCCCGACCGACCTGTTCCGCCTGCCGGTGCAGCCGGTCGATACCGGCAAGGGCTTCTCGCTGGCGCAGAAGATGGTCGGCCGCGCCTGTGGCCTGCCGGAAGGCCAGGGCATGCGCCCGGGCACCTACTGCGAACCGAAGATGACCTCGGTCGGCTCGCAGGACACCACCGGCCCGATGACCCGCGACGAGCTGAAGGACCTGGCCTGCCTGGGCTTCTCGGCCGACCTGGTGATGCAGTCGTTCTGCCACACCGCCGCCTACCCGAAGCCGGTGGACGTGAAGACCCACCATACCCTGCCGGAGTTCATCTCCACCCGTGGCGGCGTTTCGCTGCGTCCGGGCGACGGCGTGATCCACAGCTGGCTCAACCGCATGCTGCTGCCGGACACCGTCGGCACCGGTGGTGACTCGCACACCCGTTTCCCGGTGGGCATTTCGTTCCCGGCCGGTTCGGGCCTGGTTGCCTTCGCGGCTGCCACCGGCGTGATGCCGCTGGACATGCCGGAGTCGGTGCTGGTGCGCTTCAAGGGCAAGATGCAGCCGGGCGTGACTCTGCGTGACCTGGTCAACGCGATCCCGCTGTACGCGATCAAGTCGGGCCTGCTGACCGTGGCCAAGGCTGGCAAGAAGAACATCTTCTCCGGCCGCATCCTGGAAATCGAAGGCCTGCCGGAGCTGAAGGTCGAGCAGGCGTTCGAACTGTCCGACGCCTCGGCCGAGCGTTCGGCGGCCGGTTGCTCGGTGCGCCTGAACAAGGAGCCGATCATCGAGTACCTCAACAGCAACATCACGCTGCTGAAGTGGATGATCGCCGAGGGTTACCAGGACCCGCGTTCGCTGCAGCGCCGTATCGAGAAGATGGAAGCGTGGCTGGCCAACCCGGAGCTGCTGGAGCCGGATGCCGACGCCGAGTACGCCGCTGTCATCGAGATCGACCTGGCCGACATCCACGAGCCGATCGTGGCCTGCCCGAACGACCCGGACGACGTGAAGACCCTGTCCGAAGTGGCCGGCGCCAAGATCGACGAAGTGTTCATCGGTTCGTGCATGACCAACATCGGTCACTTCCGTGCGGCTGCCAAGCTGCTGGAAGGCAAGCGTGACCTGCCGACCCGCCTGTGGGTGGCCCCGCCGACCAAGATGGATGCTTCGGAGCTGACCAAGGAAGGCGTGTACGGCACCTTCGGCGCCACCGGCGCACGCATGGAAATGCCGGGCTGCTCGCTGTGCATGGGCAACCAGGCGCAGATCCGTGAAGGTTCCACCGCGATGTCGACCTCGACCCGCAACTTCCCGAACCGCCTGGGCCGCAACACCAACGTGTACCTGGGTTCGGCGGAACTGGCGGCGATCTGCTCGCGCCTGGGCCGCATCCCGACCAAGGAGGAGTACATGGCGGACATCGGCGTGATCAACGCCAATGGTGCGGAGATCTACCGCTACATGAACTTCGACCAGATCGAGGAATACCAGGACGTGGCCAAGACGGTCGCTGCCTGATGCGGTAACGGAAAACCCCCGGCTCGCGCCGGGGGTTTTTTTGTGAGCCGACGTTGCACGGTAGTGCCGGCCGCTGGCCGGCGCTTCGTCGCTGACGGTCTGTAGAGCCGAGCCCACGCTCGGCTGATGTTCGCGCAATGCGTGATGCGTCGAGCGTGGCTCGACACTACAGAGGCATCCACGCATTGCATGGACGTACTTCGCGTCAGCTGCGGGCGAGGGCGAGCAGGCGTTCGGCGATGCGTTCCAGTGGTACCTGTTCCTCAGCGGCGCCGAGTTTGAACGCTGCACCGGGCATGCCCCAGACCACGCTGGTGGCCTCGTCCTGCACCAGGGTCGGCGCACCCGCCTGGCGCATTTCCAACAGGCCGCGTGCGCCGTCATCGCCCATCCCGGTGAGGATGGCGCCGATGGCGTTGCCGCCGGCGTTCTGCGCGACCGAGCGGAACAGCACGTCCACCGCGGGCTTGTGCCGGTTCACCGCAGGGCCGTCGTCGACGCGGCAGCGCCAGCGCGCACCGTCGCGGATGATCCGCAGGTGCTTGCCGCCGGGTGGCAGGTAGGCATGGCCAGGCAGCACTGCTTCGCCATCGCTGGCCTCGCGCACGGCCATCGCCGAGTGCCGGTCCAGGCGTTCGGCGAAGGCACTGCTGAAGCTGGCCGGCAAGTGCTGGGTCATCACCACGGCCGGGCCGTCGGCGGGCATGCCTTCCAGCACCACACGCAGCGCTTCGGTGCCGCCGGCCGATGAGCCGATTGCGATCAGCCGGTCGGTGGTGCGGAACTGCGGTGCAGCTGGCCGCATTGCAGGAGCTGCTTCGAGCAGGAGTTTCGGAGCGGCCGCACGCACCAGCGGGCGCACCCGTGAGCGCGCCGCCATCTTGACCTTGGCGATGATCTCGTCGGCGTAGCCCTGCAGGCCACGCGCCACGTCCAGCTTCGGCTTGGAGACGAAATCCACAGCACCCAACGCCAGTGCCTGCAGGGTGGTGTCGGCGCCGCGTTCGGTCAGCGAGGAGATCATCACCACCGGCAGCGGGTGCAGGCGCATCAGGTTTTCCAGGAACGCCAGGCCGTCCATGCGCGGCATTTCCACGTCCAGGGTGATCACGTCCGGGGCCAGGCGCTTGATCTTCTCGCGCGCCAGCAGCGGGTCGGCGGCGGTGCCGACCACGTCAATGGCGGGATCGCTGGACAGAATCTCGGTGAGCATCTGGCGCACGACGGCGGAGTCGTCGACGATCAGGACCCGGCAGGGGGCGTTGCCGGTCAGGGTCATTCGAACAGCTCCACGCCGCCGGTGACCGGGGCCTTGGACAGGCGTGCACGCACCGCCGATTCGGTCGCGGCCACTTCGGCTTCGTGTGCGTGCGGCAGGCGCTGCACCACCACGCGGCCGGTATCGGCGAAGAACCAGATCTTGCGCGGATGAATGCCGCACAGGTCCTCAGCAATGATCGGGATGTGCTCGGCCTGCAGGTACTGGCGCACGAACTCGGCGTTGCGCGTGCCGACCGGGTTGCTGGTGAAGCCCTTGAGGACGTTGGCGCCACCGAACACCTTGGCTTCGATGCGCTTGCGGTGCGCGCCGCGCTTGAGCATGTCGTTGATCAGCAGTTCCATCGCGTAGCTGCCGTAACGCGCAGGCGCGCCATCGCCGGCGTTGCCCTCGGGCAACAGGAAATGGTTCATGCCGCCGATCTTCAGCACCGGGTCGCGCAGGCAGGCCGCCACGCAGGAGCCCAGCGTGGTGGTCAGCGCAGTGGTGTCATCGACCACCAGGTACTGGGTCGGCAGCAGCTTGGCCGCAATGGTCTTGAAGCGCGCGTCCTGGTAACGCATCACATCATCGGTGCGCAGCGATGCGTTCATGCGCCTGCCTTTGCCGCACGGCGGTACAGGGTGCGTCCGCAGGGCTGGATCAGGTCGGCGGCGTGCAGGTAGTTCTCCGAGTGGCCGGTATACAACAGGCCGTCGTCGGCCAGGTGCTGTACCAGACGGCCGAGGATCGCGCGCTGGGTCGGCTTGTCGAAGTAGATCATCACGTTGCGGCAGAACAGTGCGTCGAACGGGCCGCCGACGTCGTAGCGCGGGGCAAGCAGGTTCAACGGGCGGAATTCGATCAGCTCGCGCAGCGCCGGCAGCACGCGGCACTGGCCCTCGTTGGGGCCGCTGCCGCGCTGGAAATAGCGACGGCGCAGGTCCGGATCGAGGCTGGTGACCCGATCAATGTTGTAGACGCCACGGCCGGCGGTGGCGAGCACCTGGGTATCGACGTCGGTGGCGATGATGCGTACCGGTGGCTTCAGGGTGCCGAAGGCTTCGCAGGCAGTGATCGCCATCGAGTAGGGCTCTTCGCCGGTGGAGGCGGCGCACGACCACAGCAGCAGCGGCGTGCGGCTGGAGCGTTGCTGCAGCTCCTCGCGCAGCTTGTCGAAGTGGTGCGGCTCGCGGAAGAACGAGGTCAGGTTGGTGGTCAGCGCGTTGGTGAACGCCTGCCACTCGTCACCGTCCTCCTGCTCCAGATGGTCCAGATACTGCTGGAAGCTGCGCATGCCCAGCGTGCGCAGGCGGCGCGACAGGCGGCCATAGACCATGTCGCGCTTGGCCGGGGCGAGGGCGATGCCCACGCGCTGGTAGATCAGGTCGCAGACGCGGCGGAAATCACGGTCGGCGAACTCGAATTCGCGCGGGCCGGTGACGATGGGAGTAGGACTTTGCACGGGGGACGTGTCCATCGGCAGAGGCGGCGGCCGAAGCCGCCGCGGGTGGGTCTCAGAATTCCTGCCAGTCGCTGTCGCTGGCGACGAAGGTGCTGGCGTTGCTGCTGCGACGGACCGGGGCGGGCGTGCTGGTCGGCTGCGGACGCGCCACGGTGGTGACGCGGGCCGGCTCGACGCGCGCGGCCACGGCCTTCATGGCGGCCGAGACCTGGTTGTCGAGGCGGAAAATCGCTACGGCATCAGCCAGCTGTGCGGCCTGGTCTTCCATCGCACGTGCAGCGGCGGTGGCTTCTTCCACCAGTGCCGCATTCTGCTGGGTGGTTTCGTCCATCTGCACCACGGTCTGGTTGACCTGCTCGATGCCGGCCGACTGTTCCTGCGAGGCGGCGGAGATCTCGGCCATGATGTCGGTGACGCGCTGCACCGAGGCGACGATCTCGCCCATGGTGCTGCCGGCCTGGTGCACCAGGCTGGAGCCTTCGGCGACCTTGCCGACCGAATCATCGATCAGGCCCTTGATCTCTTTGGCGGCCGCAGCCGAGCGCTGGGCGAGGGTACGCACTTCGCTGGCGACCACAGCGAAGCCGCGACCCTGTTCACCAGCACGTGCGGCTTCCACCGCCGCGTTCAGCGCCAGGATGTTGGTCTGGAAGGCGATGCCGTCGATGACGGAGATGATCTCGGCGATCTTCTTCGACGAGGCTTCGATGGCCGACATGGTGTTGACCACCTGGCCGACCACGCTGCCACCCTGCGAGGCCACGCCTTGCGCGCCGATGGCGAGCTGGTTGGCCTGGCGGGCATGCTCGGCGTTCTGGCGCACGGTGGAGGTCAGTTCCTCCATCGAGGCGGCGGTTTCTTCCAGATTGGCTGCCTGCTGCTCGGTGCGGCGCGACAGGTCGCTGTTGCCCGACGCAATCTCGCCGGCGGCGAGGGTGATGCTGGAGGCGCTGGCCTGGATCTGGCCGACGATCTGGGTCAGCTGCGCGACGGTGGTGTTGGCGTCGTCACGCATGCGCGCGAACACGCCCTGGTAGTCACCGTGCATGCGCGCGGTCAGGTCACCCTCGGCGATGGCCGACAGCAGCTGCGAGAGCTTGCCGAGGTTGTCATCGCTGACCGCCATCATCGCGTTGAGGTTTTCCAGCATCAGGCGGAAATCGTGATCGAAGCGCTGTGCGTCGCCACGGCGGCTGAAGTCGCCGGCCGCGGCGGCGCTGGCCAGCTGCTTGATCTCGGCGTTGATGCGGCCGAGGTTGGCCTTGACCGTATCGACGGTGGTGGTCATCGCGGCTTTTTCGCCGGGGTAGCGCGCGATGTCGCGGCTGAGGTCGCCGACCGCGTACTGCTGGACCACGTCCAGCACGTCGTGCAGGGTCTGCACGTGGCCGCCGACCAGGGCATTGGTTTCCTGCACCATCAGCCCGTACTCGCCGGGGAAGGCGCTGGCGTCGATGCGGTAGCTCAGTTCGCCGGCATCGTGGCGGCGGGCCATCTCGCGCTGGCCACTGATCACCGCGTGCAGCTGCTGCTGCATGCCGGACATCGCCTCCAGCAGTCGGCCGGTTTCGTCATGCGGCTGCGGGCCGATGTGGCTGTCCAGCCTGCCACCGGCGATACCCTCGGCCACGGCCGTGGCCTGCTTCAGCGGCACGGCGATGCGGTTGCCGATGACCCAGCTCAGGGCCAGCACGATCAGCACCAGCACGCCACCAGAGACGGCCATGATGGCGGTGAACACCAACGCCTGCTTCTGCACGTCGTCCATGTAGACGCCGCTGCTGACCACCCAGTTCCAGGGCGCGAACAGGCCGGCGTAGGCGACCTTCTCGACGTCGCCCTTGCTGCCCGGCTTGGCCCAGCGATAGTTGACGAAGCCACCGCCGGCCTTGGCCGCTTCGACCTGGTCGTAGTAGATCCGCACGCCGTCGTCGGTGCGGAAGTCCTTCATGTCCTTGCCGACCAGGTCCTTGCGGAACGGGTGCATCAGCAGGCGGTAGCCGGTGTCGTAGATGTTGAAGTAATACGTATCGTTCTCGGCGCGCATGACTTCCAGTGCCTGCAGCGCAGCGCTCTTGGCGGCCTCTTCGCTGAGTTCGCCGGTACCGGCCAGGCGGTGGTAGTGCTGCAGGATGCCGTAGCTCAGTTCGACCTGGGTCTTCAGCGCGGTCTTGCGGGTCTCGGTCAGGTCCAGGTACTGCATGCGGGCGGCGATCACCGAGAGCGCGATCACGCCGAGCGCGATGAGCAGCGTCAGCAGGTTGAGCTTGCGCCGGACGGAGAGGTTGCTGAAGTAGTGTTGCCAGCGATGCATGAGATTCATCGAGCAGGACCAGGTCGAAACGGGCGGGCGGCGCCGAGCCGGTCACAGCGGGACAAGCGGTGACAACCCCGTTATCGGCCGCGCGGGCGGGGGATTGAGGTGCGGTGTTCGAACGTATTCAGGTTTCCTTGCAGCGGCGGCTGCGGCGCTGCCTGCGGCAGGCTTTTGAAGCGACGGCAACAGCAACAGCAACAGCAACAGCGGTCGGTCGGCGCTGGATTGTCAGTAAGTGGCTGGGCCGGGGTGGGCAGGCAGCACACGCCGTAAACCCGTCCTTGGGGGCTCGATGGCGCCATCCATGGCGCCAACGGTCCTGCCTACCCACCCCGGCCCAGCCTTCTCGGCATTTCGGTGTCGGACGGAAAGAGCGTTGGGTTTCCAAGTGGAAAGAGGGGTCAGATCCGTTTTCCTGCGGAAAACGGATCTGACCCCGGAAGCGGTGTGGCTGTTGCTGTTGCTCTTGCTCTTCTTTCTTCAATCCGGGGTGGACGCGCACGGAAAGTGTCCGTGGCCGGGAGGGTGGGTTGCGCAGGGGCGTAAGCGCCATGGATGGCGCGCCCGAGCCTACAAGGACGTATTCACGGCGGCCCCTGCGCAGCCCACCCTCCCGGCCAACCCTCAGTAGCCACGCGCCTACCGCGACCACCCCGAGGGGCATCGCCGTTGGCTGGAATCCAGATGCCCCGTAAACGAAAACGCCCCAGCGCAGGGCCAGGGCGTTCTCGTGCGTCAGGTCACGCAGGCATCAGAACTCCTGCCAGTCTCCGTCGGCCAGTTCGGTCGCCATCGGGCGACCACCGGCGGTGCGGCGGGCCGGCGGGGCGATCGGGGCCGGTGCGGCCGGTGCGGCAGCACGCGGGGCCGGGGCAGCGGCGATGCGCGGGGCAACCACCGTCTCGGCTTCGTCCACCACGAAGATCGACACCGCTTCGCTGAGGTGGCCGGCCTGTTCTTCCATCGCACGTGCGGCGGCGGTGGCTTCTTCCACCAGCGCAGCATTCTGCTGGGTGGTTTCGTCCATCTGCACCACGGTCTGGTTGACCTGCTCGATGCCAGCACTCTGTTCCTGCGAAGCCGCGGAGATCTCGGCCATGATGTCGGTCACGCGCTGCACCGAGGCGACGATCTCGCCCATGGTCGCGCCGGCCTTGTGCACCAGCGCCGAGCCGTCGTTGACCTTGCCGACGGAGTCGTCGATCAGGCCCTTGATCTCCTTCGCGGCCGCAGCCGAGCGCTGGGCGAGGGTACGCACTTCGCTGGCGACCACGGCGAAGCCACGGCCCTGTTCACCGGCACGCGCGGCCTCAACCGCGGCATTCAGTGCCAGGATGTTGGTCTGGAAGGCGATGCCGTCGATGACGCTGATGATCTCGGCGATCTTCTTCGACGAGGCTTCGATGGCCGACATGGTGGTGACCACCTGGCCGACGACTTCACCGCCCTGCGAGGCGACGCCATGCGCGCCGATGGCGAGCTGGTTGGCCTGGCGGGCATGCTCGGCGTTCTGGCGCACGGTGGAGGTCAGCTCCTCCATCGAGGCGGCGGTTTCTTCCAGGTTGGCGGCCTGCTGCTCGGTGCGGCGCGACAGGTCGCTGTTGCCCGATGCGATCTCGCCGGCGGCCGAGCTGATCGCACGACTGGACTGCTTGATGCGGGTGACGATCTCGCTCAGCTGCGCGGCGGTCGCGTTGGCGTCGTCGCGCATGCGGGCGAACACACCCTGGTAGTCGCCGTGCATGCGCACGGTCAGGTCACCCTGCGACAGCGCGGCGAGCAGGCCGGAGATCTGTTCGATGCTGCCGGCGTTGGCGTCGAGCAGGCCGTTGATCTGCTGGGCCAGCTGCAGGAAGAAGCCTTCCTTGTCGCTGGAATCGATGCGGCCGGACAGGTCGCCGGCAGCAGCCTGGGCGATCACGCGGGCCACTTCGGCTTCCACCAGCGCTTCCTGGGTGCGGTCGCGCCATTCCACCACGTAGCCGACGGTGTCGCCGCCTTCATTGCGGATGGTCGA
The DNA here is from genome assembly GCF_040984485.1 of Stenotrophomonas sp. WED208. Classification (NCBI taxonomy): domain Bacteria; kingdom Pseudomonadati; phylum Pseudomonadota; class Gammaproteobacteria; order Lysobacterales; family Lysobacteraceae; genus Stenotrophomonas; species Stenotrophomonas sp. WED208. Next base: position 2,477,002 of record NZ_JAZARB010000001.1, on the reverse strand, counting down.
GACCACCTGGGCGAACTGGGCATCGCCGTATTGCATCGGGCGACGGGCGACGCCGTGTGCCTTCAGGTTGCCCAGCAGGGTCTGGTCCATCTCGCCGCGGTGCTCGAGTACGGTGACCGGCTTGCCGATCAGCGAAGCCTGCGCATCGAAGTCCGGCAGGTCGCGGCGGACTTCGTCCTGGTACTGGCTCAGGGTCTGCTGCAGGGCGCGGTTGCTGTAGACGATGGTGTTGCTGGTGTCGGTCAGGTACACGCCGGTCGAGCTGTAATCCAGCGCGGTACGGATGCGCAGGTTCTCGCGGGCGACGGCCTGATCGGTCTCGATGCGCTCGCGCAGGTCGCGCTGCATGCGCTGCATCGCCTGCATCAGTTCGCCCACTTCGTCCTGGCGGCTGACGTCGATGTGGCCATCGAGCTTGCCGCCGGCCACATCGTTGGCAACCGAGACGGCGCCGCGCACGCTGCCGACCAGGGCACGGGCAAACAGCCACACCAGCACCAGGCCGAGTGCGGCGCCGCCCAGCAGGGCGATCACGGTCAGCACGGCCGAGGCGGAGTAGGTGGATTCGGCCTCTTCGCGCGAGGCGCGGGCGAGGCGGTTGTCTTCGGCGATCAACGCTTCCAGCGCCGAAGCGGCCTTGCGGTGCTTGGTGCGGGTCTCGCCGACGAAGGTATCGATGGCGTCGTCCGGCAGGTCCAGTTCCAGCATCTCGGTGACGCTGTCATAGGAGGCCAGGGCGTCCTTCCATTCCTTGGCGAAGGTGTCGAACAGCTTCTTCTGCTGTGCATTGTCGACCAGTGCCGGGTAGCCCTTGATCGACTTGTCCATGCTCTCTCGCAGTTCAACGGTCTGCTTGCGTGCGTCGGCCTTGACGTCGTCGCTGGCGCGGATCAGCTGCTGGTACGCGGCGTTGCGGTACTCACCGAGCATGCCGCGCATTTCGCCCGCCATGCGGATGCTCTCCATGCGTGAACCGGCCAACTCGGTGGTGACATTGTTCAGCGAGTGCAGGCCGCGATAGGCGACGATGCCCTGCAGCAGCATCACCAGCAGGAGGACACCGAAGGTCAGCAGCAGCTTCGGCATCAGTTTCAGGTTGTTGATCCACGGCATGGGCGTTGCGAGCTCCTAAGGCAGACGCGCCCGGGCATCGGGCCCGGTTGCAGCAGAAACCACGCCGGCGCGAAGTCCGGCGTGGTTCGACGGACAGCGGATTACTTGATGTTGGCCAGCTTCAGGCCAGCCGGCGAGCTGACTTCGATTTCCGCACGCGAGGCGTCGCGCTGGATCTTGCCGATCACGCACACGGTCTTGCCTTCCAGGGTTTCCAGCGGGAAGGCGAACTTGCCGCGGTTCTCGCCGGCGATGCGGGCCGAGAAGGTGTGGCGCGGGAAGGCGCCGCCCATGTACAGGAAGGTCGGCTGGCCTTCGGAACCTTCTGCGTAGCGGGCCTTCTCGACCTTGCCGCAGACCATGCCGTCCTTGCCGACCGAGCGCGGTGCCAGTTCCGGCGGGATCATGTCGGCCGACTGGGCGAACGCGGCGGAAGCAGTGGTGGCCAGGACAGCGGCCGAGACGAACGCAAGCAGGGACTTCATCGAGATGTATCTCCGGGGATGGTGATGGTCGTTCCGGTCCTGCGCGCTCCTGCGCGACCGGCTTCTGTCCCCCTATCGGCATCGCGAAGGGGAACTGAAGGGTTTTGTGACCAGAACGTGAAGCAGGTCCGCTGGATCAGGCGGCAGCGTCTTCGGCAAGGGCGGTCTGGCCCATGTCGGCGCTGTCGAGCAGGGTTTCGATGTCCAGCAGGATCAGCATGCGGTCGTCGTGGGTACCGATGCCGGAGATGAAGCGGGTATCGACGGCGGCGCCGAATTCCGGGGTCGGGCGGATCTGCTCTGCCGACAGCGGGATCACGTCCGAGACGCTGTCGACGACGATGCCGACCACGCGGTCTTCCACGTTCAGCACGATCATCACGGTGAAGGCGTCGTAGCGGGCGTTGTCCAGGCGCAGCTTCAGGCGCAGGTCGATGACCGGCACGATGGTGCCGCGCAGGTTGATCACGCCCTTGATGTAGTCCGGGGCATCCGGCACGCGGGTCACCGCGTCATAGCCGCGGATTTCCTGGACCTTGAGGATGTCCACCCCGTAGTGCTCGGCACCGAGGGTGAAGCTGAGGAATTCGCCACCGGCGCTGGCGGCGGAGCTGGTCTTGTCGTTCATCGAGGGGTCCTGGTTCTGCCGGAAGTCCCGGTGTCAGGCTCGATATCGGCCCCTCGGTGGGGGACTTTAGGTGCCCGGGGAAGGCATCCACGCATGGCGTGGATCTACACGGGAAGCGGTAGTGCCGGCCGCTGGCCGGCAGCGGCCGTATCCACGTTGTCGGGGATGGGGGTCAGATCCCTTTTCAGGGAAAAGGGATCTGACCCCGGTATACGTTCCAGGGTTGCCGGCCAGCGGCCGGCACTACCGGTTGGACCGTCTCAGAGCTCGCCGTTGCGGCGTGCCTTGCGCTGGCGGTCGATGCGGAAGATGTAGCGCTGGATGGCGCTGTCGGCGCCGCGCGGCAGGGTTTCGAAGCGCATGCCCACGCGCTTGACTTCGATGCCGTTGGGCTGGCGCTGCGGCAGTAGATTGCAGACGACCAGCTCGATGTCCAGGTCGGGGCCGTCGGGCAGCGACAGCTGTGCCGGATAACGCTTCTGCAGGCCGAACACCGCGCAGTCATTGGGGACCACCACGGCCAGGCCGCCACCGCTGATGTCCACCACCCGCATCGACAGCGCTTCGGCACGTGCTTCGCCGGGTGGCAGCAGCAGCTGCGGCGAGTCGGTGACCGGGGTCTCCAACCGGTACAGCTCGCGGCGCTGCAGGTGCACCAGTTCGTCCGGCAACGGGGCGCGGAAGGCGACGTGACCGTCGTTGTCCACGCGTTGCAGTTCGTGCAGGCGGAACCGCACCAGCACGCGCTCGAGCTGGGCAAAGCACAGCAGGTGGTCAGCCTGTTCGGCGGCGCGGTTGGACGCCTCCTGCGGGCTGCCATCGAGCAGCAGAGTGTCCTCGTCCTCATCGAGATCGAGCAATGCGGTCGGGAACGAGCGGTCGCGACCGTCGATATGCGCATTGATCAGTGATCGCTGGTCGATCAGGGAGCGCAGCAACTGCCGCAGCTGGCGCGGGTTGCGGACCAGGAAACGTTCGTCGGCGGCATCAGCCGCGTGGACATCATGCACTGCAGTGTCGTTGCCGTCGGACATGGAATCTACGGTCAGGGGCGGGCGCCAGCACGCGTTGGCGCGAGGCTCGATGGGGATATCGGCCTCTGCGTCGGATTATGAAGTGAGAATTGCATCACTTTCCATGCGTGCGGGGTCAGAGCCCTCTTCCGCAGAAGAGGGATCCGACCCCGGTAGATCAGAACTCCTGCCAGTCGCCGTCCGCGGCCAGTGCCGGCTGTGCCGCGGAGCTGCGCAGTGGGCGCGCGGGAGCCAGCTTTGCCGCAGGTGCGGCGGCCGCGACCTGGCGCGGTACCGGTGCCGCCAGCGGGCGTGCCGGGATGGCCGTCGTTCCCTGAGATGCCAGCCGGAAGCGGGCCACGGCTTCACCCAGCTGCACCGCCTGGTCTTCCATCGCACGCGCGGCGGCGGTGGCTTCTTCCACCAGTGCCGCATTCTGCTGGGTGGTTTCGTCCATCTGCACCACGGTCTGGTTGACCTGCTCGATACCCGCCGACTGCTCCTGCGAGGCGGCGGAAATCTCGGCCATGATGTCGGTGACGCGCTGCACCGAGGCGACGATCTCGCCCATGGTGCTGCCGGCCTGGTGCACCAGGCTGGAGCCTTCGGCGACCTTGCCGACCGAATCATCGATCAGGCCCTTGATCTCTTTGGCGGCCGCAGCCGAGCGCTGGGCGAGGGTACGCACTTCGCTGGCGACCACGGCGAAGCCACGACCCTGTTCACCGGCACGCGCGGCTTCCACCGCCGCGTTCAGCGCCAGGATGTTGGTCTGGAAGGCGATGCCGTCGATGACGCTGATGATCTCGGCGATCTTCTTCGACGAGGCTTCGATGGCCGACATGGTGGTGACCACCTGGCCGACGACTTCACCGCCCTGCGAGGCGACGCCATGCGCGCCGATGGCGAGCTGGTTGGCCTGGCGGGCATGCTCGGCGTTCTGGCGCACGGTGGAGGTCAGCTCCTCCATCGAGGCGGCGGTTTCTTCCAGGTTGGCGGCCTGCTGCTCGGTGCGGCGCGACAGGTCGCTGTTGCCCGACGCGATCTCGCCGGCGGCCAGGGTGATGCTGGAGGCGCTGGCCTGGATCTGGCCGACGATCTGGGTCAGCTGCGCGACGGTGGTGTTGGCGTCGTCACGCATGCGTGCGAACACGCCATTGAACTGGCCATCCATGCGCGTGGTCAGGTCGCCGGCGGCGATCGACTGCAGCAGCTGCGAGAGCTGGCCCAGGTTGCCATCGGCGACCTGCATCATGGTGTTCAGGTGCTCGATCATCAGCTTGAAATCATGCTGGAAGCGCTGAGCGTCGCCGCGCTGGCTGAAGTCGCCGGCCGCGGCGGCCGAGGCCAGCTGCTGGATCTGGGTGTTGATCGCCAGCAGGCTGGCCTTGGCCGCATCCATCGATTCGTGCAGGATCGCGCGGCTGCCGGGCAGGCGTCGGGCGTCCGGGGCGAGGTTGCCGATGGCGTACTGGTTGAGCACGTCGATGGCATCACGGATCGCATCGAGGTGCTCGAAGATCACGGTATTGATGCTGCCGGCCAGCTGGCCATACACGCCCGGGAAGTCTTCCGGAATGCGATGGCCGATGTCCGGTCCGGCATGCATCTGCGCCATCAGCTGGGTCTGCTCGGAGAAGCGGCGCAGCATCGCGGTCATCTCGGCGGTGGCGGCCAGCATCTTGCCGGCTTCGTCCTTGCTGGTGGCCTGGGTGCTGACGCTGAGGTCGCCACGGGCAACGGCCTGGATGGCATGCACGGCCTTGCTCAGCGGGCCGGTGACGGCGCGCGAGATGACCGTTGCCAGCGCGGCGGCCACCAACGACAGCAGCACGATGCAGCCGATGATGGCGATCATGCTGGTGCGATGGGTGGCATTGGCAGCGGCGATCTTGCCGTCCATCAGGCCGGCGATGTGGGTGCCGAGGGTCTTCATCGCGGCGAACAGGTCACGACGGGCCGGGCGCGACTGTTCGTCGGAAATCTGTTGCGCCAGGGCGCCATCGCCGGCAGCCACGGCCTCGCGCATCGCCTTGTTGGCGGCGAAGTAGCGTTCCAGCTGCACGTTGGCCGCGCGATAGAGTTCGCGCTCCTTGTCCAGTGCCGGCAGCGCCGAGTACGCGGCCAGTTCGTCATGCACGGCCTTGGCGGTGTCGTCCATGCGCTTGTTGTAGTCGGCAACTTTCTCCGGCTGATCGAGCATGCTCAGCAGGGCCAGTTCGTAGGTGCGGAACTCGCCCAGCTGCGAGCGCGCCTCGCCCAGATGCTGGACCGACGGAATATCGTTGCCGGCCATCTCGCCCAGCTGATTGTTGGCCTCGCTCAGGCGCAACAGGGCGAAGGCGCCGAGGACCAGGGTCATCAACGTGGTGAGGGTGAACCCCACGGCCAGCTTGCGGGCGATGGGTAGATCTTGGAACCACTTCATGCAGGGTGCTCCAGGTGGGCAGGGTGCCGGCGTCGTTGCGTCGGCTGGGGGTGGTTGCAGAGCGAACGGGGGTGCCCGGTGGGGGTTCGGTGACGGCCGTCAAAGCGAGATAGCGGCGTGCTGTGGGCGGACTTTATGGACGCAGATCACATTCGGTTGCGTAGGGATGACCGCGCGAAAGTGCTGCAGTGGCGAGGCTTGCGCTTCGGTGGCGTGGTTGCGAACGAAACCAGCGCGGCGACGGAGATCACGGAATGGGTTCGGGCGCGGATTGGGGTCAGATCCCTTTTCAAAGAAAAGGGATCTGACCCCGGCCACACATGGCCGGAGCGCACGCAAACAAAAACCGCCGCCCCGAAGGGCGGCGGTCCAGTGCACGCATGCAACGTGGATCAGGCGGCCTGCGGCATCCGCAGCGAGCGCACCAGTCCGCCGATGTCGACGATCAGCGCGACGCGGCCATCGCCGAGGATGGTGGCGCCGGACACTCCGCCGATGCGGCGGTAGTTGTTCTCGATGTTCTTCACTACCACCTGCTGCTGGCCGACCAGCTCGTCCACTTCCAGTGCGATCTTCTGGCCATCGCCTTCCACCACCACCACCAGCGATTCGCTGCCCGGTGCGCGGTTGCCGTAGCCGTAGTACTCGCTCAGCGACAGGATCGGCAGGTACTCGCCACGCACGCGCAGCACGCGGCCTTCGCCGGCCATGCTGCGGATGTCCTCGGCCTGCGGCTGCAGGGCTTCCAGCACGTAGGCCAGTGGCAGGATCAGGGTTTCGCCGGCCACCGCCACAGTCATGCCATCGAGGATGGCCAGGGTCAGCGGCAGGCGGATCAGCGTGCGCGTACCAGCACCGAGGCTGCTCTCGATCTGCACCTCGCCACCCAGTGCCTGGATGTTGCGGCGGACCACGTCCATGCCGACGCCACGCCCGGACAGATCGGTGACTGCATCCGCAGTGGAGAAGCCCGGCTGGAAGATCAGGTCCCAGACCTGCGAATCGGTCGGGTTGTCCGGCACCGCCAGGCCGCGTTCGTGGGCCTTGGCCAGGATCTTGGCGCGGTCCAGGCCGCGACCGTCGTCGCTGACTTCGATGACGATGTGGCCGCCCTGATGCGAGGCCGCCAGGGTGATCGTGCCGGTTTCGTCCTTGCCCGCACCACGACGCACGTCGGGCATTTCCAGGCCGTGGTCGATCGAGTTGCGCACCAGGTGCACCAGCGGATCGGCGATCTTTTCGATCAGGCCCTTGTCCAGTTCGGTGCCTTCGCCGACGGTACGCAGGCGCACCTGCTTGCCGAGGCGGCTGGACAGGTCGCGGACCAGGCGCGGGAAGCGGCGGAACACCGCATCGACCGGCAGCATGCGCACGCCGATCACTGCTTCCTGCAGGTCGCGGGTATTGCGTTCAAGCTGGTCCAGGCCGGCGAACAGGCTCTCGGCGTGGACCGGGTCCAGTGCGTGCGAGACCTGCTTGAGCATGGCCTGGGTGATGACCAGTTCGCCGACCAGGTTGATCAGTGCATCGACCTTGTCGACGCTGACCCGGATCGAGGTTTCGGCTTCCTGGGCAGCGCCGCCGCTGGCGGTCGCTGCAGCGGGTGCTGCGGATGTTGCGGCAGGAGGTGTGGAAGGGGCTGCTGCAACCGGTGCCTGGGTGGCCAGGCTCGGCGGCGCGGCGGGACGGATGTCCAGTTCGCAGTCGTCCAGCACCCAGGCAAAGGTGTCTTCGATCTTGCTGCGCGGCACCTTGCCGACCAGGCCCAGGTCCCACGCCAGGTGGGCTTCGAGCGGATCGAGCTGGGCGAAGCCCGGCAGGCGGTCCATGCGCGCGGCAACCTGCAGCGAACCCAGGTGCTCAAGTTCGCGGATGATGCGCAGCGGGTCGTTGCCGCTCATGAACAGCGATGGCGCCGGGGTGAAGCCGATCTGCCAGGCTTCCGGCGTATCGTCCACCTTGGCTGCGGCGGCCGCCGGGGCGCTCGCTGCGGCCTGACCGGAAAGAACCGCCTCCAGGCGCGCCTTCACCGCAGCAACTGCGGCGGGATCGGCGGCCTGGCCGTGTTCGGCTTCGCGCAGCAGGGCGCGCAGCACGTCCACCGAGGACAGCATGGCGTCGACGGCGTGGCCTTCCAGCGCCCGCTTGCCGGCACGCAGCTCATCGAGCAGCGTTTCCAGCACATGGGTCAGGCCGGCGATCGCATCGAAGCCGAAGGTGCCGGCGCCGCCCTTGATCGAGTGGGCGGCGCGGAACACCGAATTGATGATCTCCGCGTCCTGCTGCCCCGATTCCAGGGCCAGCAGGCCAGCCTCCATCGCGTCGAGGCCTTCGCGGCTCTCCTCGAAGAAGGTGGCGTGGAAGCGTTGCAGGTCCATGCTCATGGCAGTGGTGGTCCGGAAGCGAAGAGGGGGAGCGGTGGCGGGCGGTCAGCCCAGCACTTTCTGCACGGTGGCGACCAGCTGTTCCGGATTGAACGGCTTGACCAGCCAGCCGGTGGCGCCGGCGGCCTTGCCTTCGGACTTCTTGTCGGCAGCCGATTCGGTGGTCAGCATCAGCAGCGGCGTGAACTTGTAGTCCGGCAGCTGGCGCAGTTCGCGGATCAGCGCGATGCCGTCCATGTTCGGCATGTTGACGTCGGTGACCACCGCATTGAAGCGCTGGCCCTTGGCGCGACCGAGCGCGACCGCGCCGTCTTCAGCTTCTTCGACGGCAAAACCGGCCGAGGTGAGGGCGAAGGAAACCATCTGGCGCATCGACGCCGAATCGTCCACCACCAAGATACGTGCGCTCATGCAGCGTTCTCCACAGATTTCAGGTTGTCATGGGTTACGTCCAGGCCCAGGGCCTGGGTGACGCCCAGCAGGCGCGCGGCGTCACGGAAGGTTGCGGTGCAACCGTGGAAGCCGGTGCCCAGGCCTGCCTCGCGGCGGGCCTGCACGAACGCACACAGCACCTGCACGGCGGCCGTGTGGATGCGGGCGACCTGGCTGGCATCCAGGGTCAGCTCGCCTGCCTGCGCCACCAGCGGGGCGAGGCGGTTCTTGAGCTCGGTGCTGCTCTCGATGCCGAGATCCTCACCCAGTTCGACAGTGCTCATCGTTGCTCCGGACAAACGGTTCCGTGATCCATAACGGCACCCCGGCGGGGTTCTTTAGAAGAATCGACGCGGCGCGTCGATGCGGTGTTCTTCGGGGACGCCATCCAAAAGGGGACGGAGGGGATTAAGTCGCAACTGGCTCGGCGCTTTGCGCCGATGCGGTGCCTGTCGGGGACGCAAGGAGTTGATCCGTTGGATCAACACCTTACGTCCCCACTGCGTGGTCGCCGTTGCCGAGGGTGGCTGCGGGAGAGCCTGGTCGATTGCGACTTAATCCCCTCCGTCCCCTTTTCCCGCTCAGTTCAACAGCCGGGTGGCATCCAGCAGGATCATTGGCCGCTGGCTGACCCGGGCCACGCCACGGAACAGATCGTTGGAGATCTGGCAGATGCGTGCGGTATCGGGCGGCTCGATCTGCGAGTCGGTGAGGTTGGCAACGTCTTCCACTGCCGACACGCGCAGGCCGATGGTTTCGCCGTCTTCTTCCAGCACCACGATACGGGTCTGCGAATCGTCCTCGGCGGGGGCGGCGCCGAGGTGCAGGCCGAGGTCCATCACCGGTACCACCTGGCCACGCAGGTTCATGATGCCCAGCATGGCCGGCGCAGTGCCGCGCAAGGGCAGCAGCGGCACTGGCAGCACCACTTCCTGCACTTTCAGCAGTTCCAGTGCATAGGCCTGGGTGCCGCAGCGCAGGCGCAGCCAGCGCGAGGTGCGCTCGCCGGCACGGCGGTTCTGCGGGTGTGGGCTGCGGGCCGGCTGGTGGGCCTGGGCCTGCAGTTCCTGCCAGTTGCTGGGGCGGCTGCTGGCGGCGGCATCCACGGCCACGCGCGGCGGCGGCGCGGCGGCCGCGCGTGCGGCCGGGGCAGGGCGTTGCGCCTGCGCTGCAACCGGTGCTGCGACCACGGCAGGTGGCGGCGTGGCAACGTCCTCGCCACCGGCAGCGGCTTCGAACGCTGCCTGCAGGCCGGGGCTGTCGGTGTGGGCGAGTCGATGGCTGTCGGCCGTATCGGTCTCGTAGATCACTTCGTCGGGCAGATCGTCCCAGGTGGGTTCCGGGCCTGCCTTGGCGGTGGCGGGCGCAGGGGCCGTCTCGTGGATCACCTCGTCAGGCAGGTCATCCCAGGTCGGTTCGCGCTCGAGGGCGGCGACAGGCATTGCGGCGGCCTCGAAGGCGGCCTCCAGTGCTGCGTCGTCCTCCGCCGTGGCAGCAGAAGCAGTCCCCGTTTCGTAGATCACTTCGGCGGGCAGATCGTCCCAGGTGGGCTCGCGCTCGGCCGTTGCGGCGGCCTCGAAGGCGGCTTCGAGCGTGGCGTTGTCGACGGCAGGCGCAGCGGCGACGGTCGCGGTTTCGTAGATCACCTCGGCCGGCAGGTCATCCCAGGTCGGTTCGCGCTCCGGTTCCGATGCGCTGGCCGAAGCCGGGGCGGCGCTGTCCGGCGTTGGCAGCACGACGGCCGCCGGGGCGATCGCTTCGCCCAGCAGTTCGTCCAGATAGTCGTCCAGTACGCCGGTGCTGTTCATGCGGCCTGCTCCAGGGCACGGGCGTCCTCGCCGAGGATCCAGTTCAGGGCGCGGCGGTAGGCGGCCAGGCCGCGGCCCGGGTAGTCCTCGCCGACGCTCGGCAGGGTCAGGCCCGCCGCGTTGCTGATGCGGGTATCGATCGGAATCGCGTCTTCCCACACGCGGCTGCCGTGACGATCCTGCATCGTGCGCAGCGACTCGTTGCCTGCGCGCGTGCGGCGGTCGAACAGGGTCGGCAGGATCGATATCGGCAGCGGACGGCGGCGCGAGCGCTCGACCATCTCGCCGGTGCGGACCATGCCATCGAGCCCATGCAGTGCCAGCGGCTCGGCCTGGGTGGGGATGATCAGGCGGTCGGCCGCGGCCAGTGCGTTGATCATCAGCAGGCCGAGGGTCGGCGCACAGTCCAGGAGGATGTAGTCGTGCTGGCCCTGGTGGCGTGCCAGCGCGTTCTGCAGGGCCAGGCCGAGGCCAGGCTGGTTGGCGCTGCGGCGCTCCAGCGTGGCCAGCGCCGACTGCGCACAGACGTAGTCCAGGCCATGGATGCTGCTGGCATGGCACAGGCTGGCGAGGTCTGCGGGCGGGGCGCCGAACAGTTCCAGTACGCCGGCCGGCGGCGGATCCACCGGCACGCCGAACGCGCGGCTGAGCGAGGCATGCGGATCGAGATCGATCAGCAGTACGCGATGGCCAAGTGCGGCCAGGCCGCGGCCGAGGGCGAGGGTGGTGGTGGTCTTGCCGACTCCGCCCTTCTGGTTGGCGACTGCCCAGATGCGCATCGGATTACTCCTTCATTGCCGGGGGAACGGCGGCGCCGACACGGCTGCCAGCCGGCACCGGCGGCAACGTCACCGGTGCGATGGGGGAAGTGGCGGTGCTGGCCGGCGTTGCGGCGGCCTGCTCGGTGCTGGTGCTGTCGGCGGCGCCGGTGGCAGCGTTCAGGCGCTGGCCCAGCGGATCCACCGAATGCGAGGTGTCAGCCAGGATGATGACCATCACCCGGCGGTTGCGGTTGCGGCCCTGCGCGCTGTCGTTCTCTTCGCGCGGGCGGAACTGGCCGTAGCCGACCATGGCCAGCCGTGACGGCTGCACGCCCTGGTCGGCGAACAGGTGCACCACGCTGGCCGCGCGCCCGGCTGACAGCTCCCAGTTCGACGGGAACGTGGCAGTGGCGATCGGCACGTTGTCGGTGTGGCCTTCCACGCGCACGCTGTTGGGTACGTCGCGCAGGACCTCGGCCAGGCTGGCCAGGGTCTGCCGCGCATGTACGTCCAGCGCCGCCGAGCCGGTGGGGAACAGGATGTCGCTGTTGATCTCGACTTCGATCCATAGTTCGGTGCGGCGCACGCTGATCATGCCGCGGTCGATCAGCGGCGCCAGTGCGGCGGTGAGGCGGTCGGCGATGCTGTTGAGCTGGCGCTCGGCGCGCGCGATCTGCTCCTGGTTGTGCACCGAAACAGGCATGCGCATCTGCGAGGCCATCGACGGCAGCAGGGTCGGGTCGTGCGACGGTGCTGGCGCGGACGGGCCGATCTTGGTACCGGATTTGATCACCGACGGGCTGTCCCAGCCACCGCCCTGCACCTGCTTGTTGCCGACCTGCACCGGATTGATCGTGCGTGGTGCGCCACCGAAGGCGTCGGTGAGCGCGTCGGCCATGATCCGGTACTTGCCCTCGTTCACCGAGGAAATCGCATACATGACCACGAAGAAGGCGAGCAGCAGCGTCATCAGGTCGGCATAGGGGATCGCCCATGCTTCGTGGTTGGCGTGCTCTTCGTGGTGCTTGCGGCGGGCCATGTCAGTGCAGGAAGCCGGAGAGGTTGGTTTCGATGTTGCGCGGGTTCTCGCCCTGGGCGATCGAGATCAGGCCTTCGATGACCATTTCGCGGTCGCGGGTGTTGTGCGAGATCACACTCTTGAGCTTGGCCGAGATCGGCAGGAACAGCAGATTGGCCGAGGCGATGCCGTAGATGGTGGCGGTGAATGCTGCGGCGATGCCGTGGCCGAGCTTGCTCGGATCGGCCAGGTTCTTCATCACCGCGATCAGGCCGAGCACGGCACCGATGATGCCCAGCGTCGGCGCATAGATGCCCATCGCTTCGAAGACCTTGGCACCGGCCTGGTCCTGGTGTTCCTGGCTGCCCAGTTCGATTTCCAGCATGTGCCGCATCGATTCGGGTTCGACGCCGTCCACCAGCAGCTGCAGGCCCTTGCGCAGGAACGGGTCCTGCTGTGCTTCCACCTGCGATTCCAGGCCCAGCAGGCCCTGGCGGCGGGCGATGTTGCTCCACTCGACGATCTGCTGGATCAGTTCGCGGCGATCGCTGTGCGGCGGGCGCACGACCCAGCGCACGATCTTGAACGCATGCTTGAACACCGCCGGCGAGGTATGCAGCAGGATCGCGGCGATGGTGCCGACGATGACGATCACGAACGCCGCAGGCGACCACAACGACGCCAGGCCGGCGCCCTTGAGGATGCTGCCACCGACCAGCGAGGCCAGGGCGAGAAAGAGTCCAATGAGGCTGAGTCTATCCATGGATCCGGTATCGGCTTGTATGAATGGGACTTGAGACACCGGTACGGGCTACTGGTGCGACTTCACAGTTTTACGGGTTCAGCAAGCGGGTCAGTCATGTGGGCTGCGCAGTCCATCCACGTCCAGGATCAGCGCCATGCGACCATCGCCGATCAAGGTTGCACCGGCGTAACCGCGCAGGCCGCGCAGGGCTTTCGGCAGTGGCTTGATGACCACTTCCTCGCGCCCGCGCACCTGGTCCACGACCAGGCCGAAGCGCGCTTCGCCGGCCTGCAGCACCACGATGGTCAGCAGGGTCGACGCGGCCGGCGTCACATCCAGCCACTGGCGCAGATCGACCAGCGGCAGGGTGTGCGAGCGGCGGTCAAGCACGGCGCGGCCGTCGAACCAGCCGAGCGACGTGCGCGGTGCGTGCAGCACTTCCATCACGCGCGCCAGTGGCAGCGCATAGACATCCTCACCGGCCTGCACCAGCAGGGTCGGCAGGATCGCCAGGGTCAGTGGTACTCGGATCATGAAGCGGCTGCCACGTCCCAGTTCCGACTGGATCTGGATCTGGCCGCTAAGCTCGCGGATCCGCGACTGCACCACGTCCATGCCGACGCCACGGCCGGAGATGTCGGTGACCTGCTGCTTGGTCGAGAAGCCCGGCAGGAACACCAGGTGCAGGCATTCCTCGCTGCTCAGGCGGGCGGCGGCTTCCGGGTCGATCAGGCCCTTCTCGCGTGCCTTCGCGCGCAGCTTTTCCGGGTCGATGCCGGCGCCATCGTCCTGTACCTCGATGCTGACGTAGTCACCTTCCTGCTGTGCCGACAGGCGCACATGGCCCATCCGTGGCTTGCCCTGTGCTTCGCGCAGGTCGGGCATTTCCACGCCATGGTCGATGGCGTTGCGGACCAGGTGCACCAGCGGGTCGGCCAGGGCTTCCACCAAGTTGCGGTCGAGCTCGGTCTCGGCGCCGATCAGCTCCAGGTCCACTTCCTTCTTCAGCGAGCGGGCGACGTCGCGGGCGACCTTGGGGAAGCGCGAGAACACCTTGCCCACCGGCTGCATGCGGGTACGCATCACGGCCGACTGCAGGCGGGCCGTGGCGATATCCAGAGTGGACACGGCGCGGTCCAGCTCCTCGTCGCGCAGGCGCGCACGCAGGGTCTTGAGCCGATTGCGCGACAGCACCAGTTCGCCGATCAGATTGACGATCGCATCCAGGCGCTTGGTGTCCACGCGCACGGTGTGTTCGGCTTCGGCCAGCGGCTTGGCGGCCGGCTTGGCCGCCGGTGCCGGTGCGGCCGCCGGGCGCGGGGCGGCGGTCGGCGCCGGTGCCACTACCGCAGCGGGCTTGGCGCCCGGTGCGGCGCCACCGTGCAGCTGGTCGAGCAGGGCTTCGAATTCGTCTTCGCTGATCAGTCCGTCGTCAGCCTTCTTCGCAGGCGTGACCGCGGTCGGCGCATTGCCGCCGTGCAGTTGGTCGAGCAGGGCCTCGAATTCGTCGTCGGTGATCAGGTCGCTCCCACCGGCGGCGGGCGCGGTGGCGGCCACGGGCGCGGCGGCGCCGCCACCATGCACGTCGAACTGGGCGATCAGGTCCGGCGGTGCATAGCCCGGTTCTGTGCCGGAAGACACGGCATCCAGCATCGACTGCAGGTAATCCAGCGATTGCTGGGCGGCATCGAAGTGGTGGGCCTGCAGCACGGCCTGGCCGGCACGCGCGGCGCCCAGCGCTTCTTCAGCGGCGTGGCACAGCTCGACCATGGCGGTGACGCCGAGGAAGCCGGCACCGCCCTTGAGCGTGTGGTAGCCGCGGAACACCGCGTTGAGCTGATCGCTGTCCTGCGGTGCCTGCTCCAGCGACACCAGCTGTTCGCCGAGGCGATCCAGGATCTCCTGCGCCTCGATGATGAAATCGGCAGTGATGTCGTCGGATACCGCGCTCATGCTTACAGCCCCAGATCCGACAACAGGTCGTCGGCGTCGTTCTGCGAGACCGCGTGGCGGTCCAGTCCCTTCAGTGCCGGCCCGGCCAGTTCCGGGTCGGTGCGATGCTGTTCCGGCGGCAGGCCGAGCGCGCCGAAACCTTCATGCACGCGGCGGACGATGCCGACCACGCGGCGGATGATCTGGCCGGTCAGGTCCTGGTAGCTCTGGGTCAGGGCGATCTCGGTGAGGTTGTGGCGGATGCGCTCGAGCTGCGCGTCCTGGCCCGGCTGCAGGCCTTCGGCGCGCAGCTGTTCGGTCAGGCTGCGGCATTCTTCGGCCAGGTCCAGGGTGCGGTGCGTGGCCTGTTCGGTCATCGCCACCACGTGGTCCAGGCGCGCGCAGGCATCGTCCAGTTCGCCGGCTTCGCTGGGTACGGTCGGCAGTTCACCCAGCGCCTGTCCCAGTTCGCGGGCCAGCCGCGAAAGGCCGCTCATCATCGGCTGCGTGCGCAGCGCGACCAGTCCGTCGATGCGCTGCCGCCAGGCGGCCTCATCACCGGACTCCAGCGCGTCCAGGGCTTCCTGCAGGCGCAGGGCGAGGGCGTTCTTGTCGACCGTGGTATCCATCAGGCGCTGGCCGCCAGGCGTTCGAAGATCTTGCCGAGCTTCTCTTCCAGCGTCTGTGCAGTGAACGGCTTGATGATGTAGCCGTTCACACCGCTCTGGGCGGCTTCGATGATCTGCTCGCGCTTGGCTTCCGCGGTGACCATCAGCACTGGCAGGGTCTTCAGCTTGGCATCGGCGCGGATCGCCTTGAGCAGCTCGATGCCGGTCATCACCGGCATGTTCCAGTCGGTGACCACGAAATCGAACGGCTGGCTCTGCAGCAGCGACAGCGCAGCATGCCCGTCCTCGGCTTCGGCGGTATTGGTGAAGCCCAGATCGCCCAGCAGGTTCTTGACGATTCGACGCATGGTCGAGAAGTCGTCGACGATCAGGATGCGCATGTTCTTGTTCAAAGCAGAATTCCTTTGTTGTTCATTCCGGGTGGCCGGGGGCAGCCACCTCGGGCATGTTCATTCTTCCAGGCCGGCGTCTGCCGCCTCGAAAATCTTCAGTCGACCACGCAGGCGCAGCACGGCCTGGCCGTGGATCTGGCAGACCCGCGACTCGCTCACGCCGAGCACCGCGCCGATCTCCTTCAGGTTCAGTTCCTGCTCGTAGTAGAGCGAAAGTACCAGCTGTTCGCGCTCGGGCAGGTGGCCAATGGCCTTGCCCAGTTCGCGACCGAATTCGCCCCGCTCCAGCACCTGCTGCGGGGTCGGTCCGCCCTGGGCGACGGTGTCCAGCTCGCCCTGGTCCTCGATGCGCGATTCCAGGCTCAGCACCTGGCCGCGCGCAGCGTCTTCCATCAGTCGCAGGTATTCGGGCAGCGGCATCTCCATCGCAGCGGCCACTTCGGTGGCGCTGGCGGCGCGGCCACTGCTCTGTTCCAGGCGGCGGATGGTGGCGGCGGCATCACGAGCACGGCGGTGCACGGAACGCGGCACCCAGTCACCACGGCGGATCTCATCGATCATCGAACCGCGGATGCGGATCGAGGCGTAGGTCTCGAACGAAGCACCCTGGTCGGCGTCATAGCTGCGCGAGGCCTCGATCAGTCCCATCATGCCGGCCTGGATCAGATCGTCGACTTCGACGCTGGCAGGCAGGCGTGCGGCGAGGTGGTGGGCGATGCGCCGCACCAGGTCCGAGTGCAGGGCGATGACCTCGTTGGCTGCCGAGCGCTGCACTTCCCTGTATTGGGCTGCGCCTTTCATGCCGCCACCCCGCGCTGCTTGAGGATGCGTTCGAGGAAGAATTCAACGCCGCCACGCGGTTCGGTCGGCGCCTGCCAGCGTGCGGTGCGGCGCGCGATCTCGGTGATCGCAAGCGCGGCGGGGCTGGACGGATAGGCCTTCACCACCGGCTGCTGGCGCTGCACCGACAGGCGCAGCCAGTCATCCTGCGGCACACAGCCCAGATAGTTCAGCGACACATCGGCGAGGAACTTCTCGCAGACGCGGGTCAGCTTCTCGTACAGCACGCGGCCCTCGTTCGGGTCGCGCACCATGTTGGCCACCACCTGGATACGGTCCACGCCGCGCTCGCGCGACAACACCTTGATCAGCGCATACGCGTCGGTGATCGAGGCCGGCTCGTCACAGACCACCACCACGGTGTCCTGCGCGGCCTGGCAGAAGGTCAGTACGCCGTCGGTGATGCCGGCGGCGGTGTCCACCACCATGATGTCCAGTTCGCGTTCCAGCTCGGAGAACACGTTGACCAGGCCAACGTGCTCGGCCGGGGCGAGCTCGGCCATGTGGCGGCGGCCGGACGCGGCCGGGACCACCAGCACGCCGTTCGGGCCTTCGACGATGACGTCTTCCAGCGAGCAGCGGCCGGCGACCAGGTCGGCCAACGTAAAGGTGGGGTTCAGCCCCAGGATCACGTCGATGTTGGCCAGGCCGAGGTCGGCGTCCAGCAGCAGCGTGCGCTTGCCCATGCCGGCCAACGCCACGGCCAGGTTGGCCGACACGTTGGTCTTGCCCACGCCGCCCTTGCCGCCGGTGACGGCGATGGTGCGCACAGGGCCGAGCGGCTCGCTGCGGGTGGCCGACAGCGGGAAGGTCTTGGTCAGCTTGGCGTACTCACGCGACGGCATGGTTCAACTCCGGGTTGCAGGGCATATCGGCCGCTCGGCGCAAATCTTCAAGGCGAAGTACAAGATTGGCTGCACTGGCCCGGTGCAGGTCCTCCGGGACGTCCTGGCCATCGGTCACCCAGGTGATCGGCAGGGCATGGTCCACGGCCACCGACAGGGCGTTGCCGAAGCGGCCGGTCTCGTCCAGCTTGCTCAGCACCAGGCCCTGCAGGTTGGCGGCGCCGAAGCGGCGGACCACCTCGTCCATGTCGCCGAAGCTGGTGTTGGCCGGCAGCACCAGCAGGGTGCGGACCTGGCGCGCGGCGCGCAGCCACTGCAGCTGGGCGGCCAGTGCCCGGTCGCGCGGGCCCAGGCCGGCGGTGTCGATCAGCACCAGCTTGTAGTCCTTCAGGCGTTCCAGCAGCTGGTCCAGGTCGGTGCCGCTGTTGGCCTCATGCACGGCGATGCCGAGCTGGCGGCCGTAGCCGTACAGCTGCTCGCGGGCGCCGATGCGGGTGGTGTCGGTGGTGACCAGGGCGACGTCACGCGCAGCGTGCTTCTCGGCGAAGCGCGAGGCCAGCTTGGCGATGGTGGTGGTCTTGCCGGCGCCGGTGGGGCCGACCAGTGCGATCACACCACCTTCTTCCAGCGGGTCGACCGGGGCGATCGGCAGCTTGCGCGAGATCAGCCCCAGCATCAGGCCACGGCCACGGTGGGCTTCGGTCTCCAGCGGGATCTGCATGGCCACGTCGCGGGCGAGGCCGGCATTGAAGCCATACTCGTCCATCAGGTCCAGCGCGGTGGCGCGCACCGGGCAGCCACGCAGGCGCTCGTCGGTGAAGCGGTTCATCTCGCGCTCGATCACCTGGCGCATGCCGGCCACTTCCTGGCGCAGCTGGCGGATCTCGGCGTCGTCCTGGGCAACCAGGGTCAGCGCCGGGGCCGGGGCCAGCATGGGGGCCGGGCTGGCTTCGCCGGCGGCTTCGACCGCTGCCGGTTCGCTGGCGGCGATCGTGGGCTGCGCTTCGGTCACGGCAGCGGTCGGCAGCGGCGGCGGCTGCACGGCCGTGGCCGCGCTTTCGTGATGCGCCTCGTGCGGCGGGTCGATCTGGAAGCGGGCGCGGTTGGCCGGCGTGGCGCTGGCGGGTTCCGCTGCGACGATGGCCTCGGCGAACGGGGCGAAGATCTGCTCCGGCAGCGCCGGTTCGTTGACGGCGGCGCGTGCCAGGGTGGCGGCGAAGCCGGTGCTGCCGCGGGTCGGTACGATCTCGTCGGCACTGTCCAGGGTGCGCCCGGTGGCGCCGACGGCGGCGCGGGCGAGGGCGGCCACCGCCGAGGTGGTGGCGGCCACCGGTTCCGGCGCCGGGGTGGTGCTGCGGCGACGGGTGACCGCGGCGATCACTGCATCGGCAGCGGTGCGCGGCTTGGGTGCCGGCGGCGGCGCCACGTCGCGGCGCGAGGCTTCCAGTGCACGCTGCACGGCGCTCTCGTCGTAGTTGGCGGCGGCGACGATCTCGATGCCTTCCTCGATCCGGCGGTTGGACAGGATCACGGCGTCAGGACCATGTTCCTTGCGCACCAGGTTCATGGCCGAGCGCATGTCGGCGGCGACGAATCGTTTGATTTTCATGCTGTGGTCACGGGACGAAGACGGCGGGGTGGCGGTCGGAGAACTCGGGTGGTCGGTGGTCTGCACGGTGCGGGTTCCCCTTGGTATCTGTCTGTTGCGTTGGTTCGAAAGTGGTGTCTGTTTTCTGGCGCTTCGGAGGGCGGCGTCAGCTGATCGTTCCGACCAGCTTCAGGCGCTTGTCCTCCGGCACCTCGCTGTAGGCCAGGACCGACAGCGACGGAACGCTGTGGCGGACCAGGCGGGCCAGCGCGGCACGCACCGGGCCAGGTACCAGCACGACCGCGGGCTCGTTGCGGGCTTCCTGCTTGCTGACACATTCGGCCAGGCTCTGGTGCAGTCGCTCAGCGAGTCCGGGTTCCAGCGCGGCGCCGTTGCCCTGCGTGGACTCCTGCAAGACACGTTCCAATTGCGGGTTGAGGGTGAACACCGGCAGCTCCGCCGACATTCCGGCGATCTCCTGCACGATGAAGCGGCCCAGCGCGGTACGCACGGCAGCGGTCAGCACCGCCGGGTCCTGGCTGTTCGGAGCGTGTTCGACCAGTGCTTCGGCGATCTTGCGCAGCTGGCGGATCGGAATGCGTTCGACCAGCAGGTTCTGCAACACGCGCACCACGGCCGACAGCGGCAGCGCCTTCGGCGTCAGATCTTCGACGAGCTTGGGCGCGCTCTTGGCCAGGTTGGCCAGCAGGTGCTGCACTTCCTCGTGGCCGAGCAGTTCCGGCGCGTGCTCGCGGATCAGGTGCGAAAGGTGGGTGGCGACCACGGTGGCCGGATCGACCACGGTGTAGCCGAGCGTTTCGGCCTGGGCGCGCTGGTGCGGCTGGATCCAGGTGGCATCCAGGCCGAACGCGGGGTCCTTGCCGGCGATGCCTTCCAGTGCGCCGAGCGCGCTGCCCGGGTCCAGCGCCAGCTCACGGTCGGGGTGGATCTCGGCGGTGGCTACCGGTACGCCGTGCACCAGCACGCGGTAGCCGTTGGCCGGCAGTTCCAGGTTGTCGCGGATGTGCACCGACGGGATCAGGAAACCGACGTCCTGGGTGAGCTTGCGCCGCACGCCCTTGATGCGTGCCATCAGTTCGCCGCCCTGGCTGCTGTCCACCAGCGGGATCAGCCGATAGCCGACCTCCAGGCCCAGCGGATCGACCGGGCGCAGTTCGTCCCAGCTCAGTTCGGCAGTCGGAGCCGGTGCCGCCGGGCGGCCAAGTGCGTTGAGCGCGGCAGCGTCATTGCCTGCGGCTGCCGGATCGGTGGCCGCGGCCTTGCCCTTGCGGTAGACCTTCCAGGCGATGAAGCCGAGGATCGCGGACAGCGTCAGGAAAGCGACGTTGGGCATGCCCGGCACCAGGCCGACCACGCCGATGATGCCGGCGGTGATCGCCAGCGCGCGGTACTGGCCGAACACCTGGCCGGTCATGGCCTGGGCCATGTCCTGCGAACGTGAGGCGCGGGTGACCAGCATGGCCACTGCACTGGAGACCAGCAGGGCCGGCAGCTGCGCCACCAGGCCGTCACCGATGGACAGCAGGGTGTAGGTGGCAGCGGCTTCGCCGAACGGCATGCCATGCTGCAGCACGCCCACGGCCAGGCCGCCGAGCATGTTGATGAACAGGATCAGGATGCCGGCGATGGCATCACCACGGATGAACTTGCTGGCACCGTCCATCGCACCGTAGAAGTCGGCTTCCTCGCGGACTTCCTCGCGGCGCAGCTTGGCTTCTTCGCGCGTCAGCAAACCGGCGTTGAGGTCGGCGTCGATCGCCATCTGCTTGCCGGGCATCGCGTCGAGGATGAAGCGTGCGGTCACTTCCGAGACGCGGCCGGCGCCCTTGGTGATGACCACGAAATTGATGATGGTCAGGATCGCGAACACCACGATGCCGACCGCGTAGTTGCCGCCGATCACGAATTCGCCGAACGCGGCGATGACCTTGCCCGCGGCGTCGTGGCCGTTCTGGCCGTTCAGCAGGATGACGCGGGTGGAGGCCACGTTCAGCGCCAGCCGCAGCATGGTGGTGATCAGCAGCACGATCGGGAAGATCGTGAAGTCCAGCGGGCGCTTCACGTAGACCACCGCCAGCAGCACCATCAGCGAGATGGCGATGTTGAAGGTGAACAGGGCATCGAGCACCGGCGCGGCCAGCGGCACCACGACCATGGCCAGCAGGGCCAGCACGATCAGCGGTGCGCCAAGGCCCTGGCGGATCATCTCCAGGGCGCGGCGGGTGTTGAAACCGGCGGAGGGCTGGGCGCTCACGGGCGGCCTCCCTTGCCGAATTCATCCACCTGGATGTGCGGGGCGTCCGGCATCGGGCCAGTGCGCCAGGCGCGCAGCTGGTAGACGTAGGACAGGACCTGGGCGACGGCCGAATACAGTCTCACGGGGATTTCCTTTCCGAGTTGGCCTTCCCGATACAAGGCCCGTGCCAAAGGCGGGGCGGAGACGATCGCCACCTTGTTGCCGTCGGCCACTTCACGGATGCGCAGGGCGGTCTCGTCCACGCCCAGGGCGACCACGGTGGGGGCGTTCATGGCGCCGCCCTCGTACTTCAGGGCCACCGCGTAGTGGGTGGGGTTGACCACCACCACGTCGGCGGTGGGCACCGCCTCCATCATCCGGCGGTTGGCCATCTGCTGCTGCAGCTGGCGGATGCGGCCCTTGACCTCGGGGCTGCCCTCGCTTTCCTTCATTTCCCGGCGCAGCTCTTCACGCGTCATCTTCAGCTTGCGCATCCAGTTCCAGCGCTGGTAGGGCGCATCGATGGCGGCCAGCACCAGCATCGCGCCGGCGGTGGCCAGCAGCAGGCGCAGGGTGAAGCCCAGGCCGTCGGTGATGGCGGTCTCCAGCGGGTGGTGGATCAGCCCGCGCAGGGTGTCGAAGCCGGTCCACACCACCAGCCCGGCGGCGACGCCGACGAAGGCCACGCGCAGCAGCGATTTGGTGAACTCGGCGATGGCTTCAGGGCCATACAGGCGCTTGAGCCCGCTCATCGGGTTCATGCGGTTGAAGTCGGGCATCATCGCCTTCTGCGACCAGCGCAGGCCGCCCATCACCAGCGGGGCGACGAAACTGGCCAGCAGGCAGACCAGCACCAGCGGCGCGATCACCAGCATGAACTGCAGCAGCAGGTCGCCGAAGTGGCCGAACAGTTCCTTCGGGTTCTGCCGCAGGCTCTGCTCAGGGCTGAGTGCGTGCTTCATCCAGGCGCTTGCACCACGGCCGATCGAGCCGCTCATGGCCATCACCGCCAGCACGCCGGCGCCGAACACGGCGGCCGTGCCAAGTTCGCGCGAGCGCGGCAGGTTGCCCTGTTCACGGGCGTCGCGCAGGCGTTTTTCGGTAGGTTGTTCGGTCTTTTCGCCGGCGGATTCGTTCTCGGACATCACGGGCACTGCGGCAGGGGATGCCGGGGTGCGTGCAAGAACCGTTCCGTGATGGGTTCATGTGCCAACCAAGGTTGGCACCTACCAGAGCAGGTACTGGCAGCCCCGGGGCGTGCCCGGTGGGCGCGCGGCCCGGTGTCAGCCGGGCGGGTGCTGCGTCGGCGGGCTCTGCGCCAGTTCCACCCGAGGCCGGGGTAGGTCATGCAGCTGCATGAAGCGCGCCGCGTCGACTGGGCGGCCGAGAAGGTAGCCCTGCAGGAAGTCGCAGCCCAGGCGCTCCAGGTAGGCGCGCTGTGCGGCGGTCTCCACGCCCTCGGCCACGATGTCCATGTCGAGCGCGTGGCCCAGTGCCACGATCGCCGAGACGATCACCACATCCTCGGCGCTGTGCTCCAGATCGCGTACGAAGGCATGGTCGATCTTGATCTCGGTGGCGGGCAGCCGCTTCAGGTACAGCAGGCTGGAGTAGCCGGTGCCGAAGTCATCGATGGAGATGCCCACGCCCAGCGCCGACAGCGCCTGCAGCAGGCGCAGGCTGGCATCGGTATCGCGCATGACCGTGCTTTCGGTGATTTCCAGCACCAGGTGGCGTGGGGCAATGTCGTAGCGTTCGATCACTTCGCGCACATCCTGCAGCAGGTGCGGCGAACTGAACTGCACCGGCGACAGGTTCACCGACATCGACCAGCCCTCGTGGCCGGCATCGTGCCAGCGTCGCAGCTGCAGGCAGGCCTGGTCCAGCGCCCAGCGCCCGATGTCGTTGATCGCACCGCTGCGTTCGGCCAGCCGGATGAAGCGGTCCGGCGGGATCAGGCCATGCTCCGGATGGCGCCAGCGGATCAGCGCTTCGGCACCGGCCACTTTCTGCGTGGCTACCTGGATCTTCGGCTGGTAGTGCAGGAACAGCTGCTCGCTGCCGATGGCCCGGCGCAGGTCGGCCAGCAGCCGGAACTGTTGTTCGGCGCTGTCATTCATCCAGTCGGCGAACAGCACGAAGGCGTTGCGTCCGGATTCCTTGGCCTGGTACATCGCTGCATCGGCAAAGGCCATCAGCTGCCGCTCGCTGGCAGCGTGGTCGGGACAGATCGCCACGCCGATGCTGGCGGTCACCTGCAGTTCGTTGTCGGCCAGCAACGGCCCGCTGCCGACCGCCTGAAGGATGCGCCGGGCCAGGGTCGGCAGGTCCTCATCGTGCTCGATGCGTACCACCAATACGAATTCGTCACCGCCCAGACGGGCCAGCATGTCGTTGGGCCGAAGCAGCTGGCGCGTGCGTTCGGCCACCGCCACCAGCAGTGCATCACCGGCCTGGTGGCCATAGGCATCGTTGACCTGCTTGAAGCCATCCAGGTCCATGAACATCACCGCGAAGCGGCTGCCGCCCTGTTCGGCCTCGGCCAGCGCCTGCACGATGCGACGCTGCAGCAGCAGGCGGTTGGGCAGGCGGGTAAGCGGATCGTGTAGTGCGGCCTGGGTCAGTTCCTGCTGTGCGTCGGTCAGTGAGGTACTCAACAGGGAATTGCGCAGGCGCAGCAGCTGCGCCTCCACCCGCTGGTCCAGCCAGGAGACCACCAGCACCACGGCCAGGATGGCGACGGTCAGCACCACCACCAGCATGGCCAGCCATTCGCTCTGCAGCCCGTCGCCGACGGCTGCGCCGCAGATGCTGCCTTCCGGAAAGCGCGCGGCGGCCATGCCGGTGTAGTGCATGCCGACGATGGCCAGCCCGAGCAGGCCGGCAGCCGCGAGCCGGTCGCCGACACGGGTGCGCTGCGCGCGCAGGCGGAACGCCACGTACAGCGCAGTCCACGAGGCGGCCACCGCTACCATCAGCGAGAACAACAGCCAGCCCGGGTCGTAGTCGATGCCAGGCTGCATGCGCATTGCGGCCATGCCAACGTAATGCATGCCGGCAATGCCGGTGCCCATCAGCAGTGCGCCACCGGCCAGCCGAGGGTGTGGCAGGGTACGCAGTGAAACCAGCCATAGCGCGAACACCGATGAGGCGATCGCCAATGCGAGGGAAAGCAGGGTGATCGGCAGGTCGTAGCCGAGCGGAATGGGCAGGTCGAAGGCGAGCATGCCGATGAAGTGCATCGACCAGATGCCCAGGCCCATGGCGAAGCCACCACCGAGGCGCCACCACCAGGCCGCGCCCTTGCCGGGTGCAGTGACCGTGCGCCCGGCCATGGCCAGCGCGGTGTACGAAGCCATCACGGCAACCAGCAGCGAGATCGCCACCAGCCACGGGTTGTACGTGCCTACCAGCATTCGTCAGTCTCCCGGACCTGCCTGTCGACGGAAACCACGGTGGGGCATGCATGAGGCAGGCCGACGCAGGGCGGCGGCCACGTGCGGCATCCCCCCGGTTGCCGCGCATTCACTCTAACGCGCAGACCCGGGGGAAGGGCAAGCAGCAAAGCGTGAAATTGCGCCCCCTGTAGATCCGAGCCCATGCTCGGCTAGTGTTCCGGCCAATGGCAGCCGAGCATGGGCTCGGCTCTACAGAAACGAATGCATGGCAAGCGGCAATGCGTGATGACAGGGTCAGTGTGTGACCGCGTCCGCAGCCTGGAAGGCGGCATCGAACAGGCGCTGTACCGGCGGGCCCATTTCCCCGGCCAGCAGCGCCAGCAGGAACAGGCCCAGCAGCAGCGAGACCGGCAGGCCGAGCTGGATCGGGTTCAGCGCCGGGGCGGCACGGGCCAGGACGCCGAACGCCAGATTCACCGCCAGCATTGCCACGGTCAGCGGGATCGCCAGGGTCAGTGCGCCGCGCAGCACGGTCAGCAGGAAGGTCGGGGCGATGCTGAAGAAGGCGTGCGGGTCCGGCAGCGGGGCGCCGATCGGCAGCGCCCGGTAGCTGTCCACCACCAGCGAGATCAGCGCCAGGTGCCCGTTGGCGGTGAAGAACAGCAGGCCGAACAGCAGATAGAACCACTGGCCGATCACGCCGGAGGTGCCGCCACGCAGTGGGTCACTCATCTGCGCGAAGGCCAGGCCGGTGCCCTGGGCGATCAGTTCACCGGCCATCGCGCCGGCTTCGAACACCAGCCGCAGCAGGAAGCCGATGGCCACGCCGATGGCCAGTTCACGGGCGATGGTCAGCACCGTGGCGGCATCGAAACCGGTCCAGTCCGGAACCGGCGGCAGCAGCGGCGCCAGCGCGATGGCCAGGGTCCCAGCCAGCACCACGCGCACCCGCGCGGGAACGGCACGGGTACCGACCATCGGCATGGCCATGGCCACTGCGCCGATGCGCAGCATGGTCCATAGCACGGTGCCGATCATGCCGAAGGCCTGCAGGCCGTCGGCAGCCATCTGGGTGGCGGCGTCCATCGAAGCGCGTGTCCTAGCCGATCAAGTGCGGGATGCGCTGGAACAGCAGCGTGGTGAATTCAACCAGGTGGCCGATCAGCAGGCTGCCCAGCGCGAACAGCACCACGGTCAGCGCCGCTGCCTTGGCGACGAAGGCGATGGTCGGTTCGTTCAGCTGGGTCGCAGCCTGTACGACACCGACCACCACGCCGACCACCAGCACGGTGAGCAGCAGTGGGCCGGCCACCCACAACACAGTAATCAGGCCGCCACGCAGTTCGGTCAGGGCAAGTTCGGGAGTCATTCGGGTTCCATCTGCTTATGTAGCGTCGAGCCATGCTCGACTGCGCTTTGCGGGGGATATCAGGCCGGATTGAAGCTCGCCGCCAACGTGCCCACGGTCAGCACCCAGCCATCGACCAGCACGAACAGCAGGATCTTGAACGGTGCCGACACCAGCATCGGCGACAGCATCATCATGCCCATCGACATCAGCACGCTGGCCACCACCAGGTCGATGATCACGAACGGGATGAAGATCAGGAAGCCGATCTCGAAGGCGGTCTTCAGCTCGCTGGTGACGAACGAGGCGACCAGCACCGGGAATGGGATCGCATCGGGGCTGGCGTAGGTGCCATGCCCGGCGATGCCGGCAAAGGTCATCAGGTCGGTCTCGCGGATCTGCGCCAGCATGAAGCCGCGCAGCGGCGTGGTGGTCAGCGTCCAGGCGGTCTGGAAGTCGATCTCGCCGTTGAGGTAAGGCGCCATGCCGGTGCTCCAGGCCTTGTCCCAGGTCGGCATCATCACCATCGCGGTGAGGAACAGGGCCAGGCCCAGCAGCACCTGGTTGGACGGCGTCTGCCCGGTACCCAGCGCCTGGCGCAGCAGGCCCAGCACGATGATGATGCGGGTGAACGAGGTCAGCACCAGCAGCATCGACGGGATCAGGGTGATCGCCGTCATCAGCAGCAGGGTCTGCAGCGGCAGGCTGACCGGCGCACCACCGATCTTGCCGACGTTGATGTCCGGCAGCGGGGTGGTCGGCGCGCCGGGTGCGGCGAATGCCAGCGCCGGCAACAGGCACAGGGCGAGCATCAGCAGCCACGGCATCAGGGTGGCAAGACGGGTACGGGTGACACGCATGTCAGGGGTCCTTGCGCAGCCGCTGTTGAAGCAGCTGGGCGAAATTCGGAAGATTCTTGAAGTCCGGCACGCGCACCGGCGCGGGCGGCGGCAGCGGTTCGGGCAGGGTGTGCAGGGTGTTGATGCCGCCAGCGGTGACGCCCAGCAGCAGCTGCTGGCCATTGACCTCGACCACCACCACGCGCTCCTTGGCACCGACACTCAGGCTGGCGACCACCTTCATGCCTTCGGCCGGGCGGAAGCCGCTGCCGGGCAGGTGCTTGAGCAGCCAGCCGAGGCCGATGACCAGCGCCAGCACTGCCAGCAACGCCAGTACCGCACCGAACAGGCTCGGTGCGGCGGCTGCGTGCTGGCCGATCTGCGGGCCGACCGGAGCGGCGGTCTTGCCGACCGCCAGCAGGGTGGAGGCCAGCAGGCTCAACGCAGTCTCCGGATCCGCTCGCTCGGGCTGACCACGTCGGTCAGGCGCACGCCGAAGCGGTCGTTGATCACCACCACCTCGCCGTGGGCGATCAGGGTGCCGTTGACGAAGACATCCAGCGATTCGCCGGCGCCGCGTTCCAGTTCCACCACCGAGCCCTGGTTGAGCTGCAGCAGGTTGCGGATCGGCAGGCGGGCGCGACCGACTTCCAGCGACAGGGTCACCGGCACGTCAAGGATCACGTCCAGGTTCAGGTCCGGACCGTTCGCCTCATCGGCCTGCAGGCTGCTGAACTGGGCCGGGGTGGGTTCGAGGGCGTCGATATCGTTCATTGCGGGTCTTCCTGGATGACGGGTACGCGCGGGCGGGTGCCCGGCGGATGGGTAGCAGTGATCTTCACGGCGTTCATGCCGTTGGCGATGCCGAACTCGCCGGTGAACACCGGGATGTTCTCCACGCACAGCGGCACCTGCGGGCTGAGCTCGATCGGCAGGATGTCGCCGACCTTCAGCTGGGTCAGGTCACGCAGCGTCATGCGCTTGCTGGCCAGCACGCTGGACAGGGTCACCTCGGCGATGTTGAGCTGTTCGCGCAGGGTCTGGCCCCAGCTCTCGTCGCGATCATTGCGGTCGCTCTGGATGCCGGCGTCGAGCAGTTCGCGGATCGGCTCCAGCATCGAGTACGGCAGGGTCACGTGGATGTCGCCGCCACCGCCGTCGAGCTCGACGTGCAGGCGGCACACCACCACGTACTCGCGCGGCGTCACGATGTTGGCGAAGTGCGGGTTGATCTCCGAGTTGATGTACTCGAAGTCGACGTCCATCACCGGTGCCCAGGCCTCGCGCAGGTCGGCGAAGGTCTGCTTCAGCAGCAGGTGGATCACCCGCATTTCGGTGGCGGTGAACTCGCGGCCTTCGATACGGGTCGGGTAGCGCCCATCGCCGCCGAAGAAGTTGTCGACGATGGCGAACACCAGGGTCGGCTCGAACACGATCAGGCCGGTGCCGCGCAGTGGCTTGAAGCGGATCAGGTTCAGGTTGGTCGGCACATACAGCGAGTGCATGTAGTCGTTGAACTTGATCAGCTCGATGCCGCGCACCGACAGCTCGGCCGAGCGGCGGATCAGGTTGAACAGGCCGATCCGCCACAAGCGCGCGAAGCGCTCGTGGACCATTTCCAGGGTCGGCATGCGACCGCGGATGATGCGGTCCTGGCTGGCGAAGTCGTAGGAACGCGCCTCGCCTGACGGCGGCTCCGGATCGGTTTCGACCGCGCCACTGTCCACGCCGTGGAGCAGGGCATCGATCTCATCCTGGGACAGCAGGTCATTCATCGGTGGGCCCTTACTGGGTCACGAAGCTGGTGAACAGCAGATCGTCGGCGCCGTTGCTGCCGGTCTCGGCCTTGAGCACTTTCTGCACTTCGGCCAGCGAAGCGGTCTGCAGCTTCTGCTTGCCGGCGATGTCGGCGATCTGGTCGGGGCTGACCTGCGAGAACAGCATCAGCAGGCGTGCGCGGATGGCCGGGGCATGCGTCTTGATCGCTTCCAGTGCGGCCGGGTCGCGGGTCATCAGCTGCACTTCCAGCTGCAGGTAGCGCGGGCCGTCGACCGGGCCGTTGAGATTGACCACGAAGGCCGGGTCCAGCGCGAAGTACTGGGCCGGTGCCGGGGTCGTGCTCTTCTTCGGGGCCTGCGCGGCCTTGTCTTCGTGCTTGGACTGGGTGAAGAACCAGACGCCGCCACCGGCGGCAGCGGCGGCCAGCACGGCCACCAATGCGGTGATCAGGATCGGACTACGCGGCTTGGCGGTCTTGTCCTTCTCGGCGGTCTTCTTGGTTTTGTCAGCGGCTGCGGCCACGAGGTGAAGCTCCTGAGGGTTGCTTCACCGGGATATGCAAGGGGTGTGCCGTAGCCGGGGCAGAGGGGGGCGACGGAATTCCGTCGGGGTGCCCGTGGGGCCGTGCGGAGCAAGCTCCGCACCCACCAACGCGATACGGGTAGGTGCCAACCGTCCCGCTCTGGTGGGTGCCAACCTTGGTTGGCACGTCTGTCAGGCGTACGCGTCCAGCAGCCCGCGCTGGCGGATCAACTGCGTGGACGACACGCTGGTGTCACCCGGCGACGGTTCTCCGTCACCCGCGATGCCGCCACGACCGGCCTGGCCCGACGCATTGCCGTCACCACCGGGACCCTGGTGGCCAACATCGGCGTGGGCCAGCTGGAAACCCTGTTCGCCCAGCAGTTCACGCAGGCGTGGCAGGCTGCTTTCCAATGCCTGGCGCACCTCCACGTGCGGACTGCTGAAGCTGGCGTGCACCTTGTCGCCGTTCAACTGCAGGCGAACATCCACCGGGCCCATGTCATCCGGACTCAGCCGGATGTGGGCGTGGCCGATCTTCTGGTCGGCCAGCCAGCCCAGGCGCGCACCGATGGCCTGGTCGAAACCATCGTCACCGAGCACCGGCTTCGGCGTCGGCTCGCCATTGAAGATGGCATTGCCGGTGGCCAGCGCGGCCTTCAGATCCTGCACGGCCGCGTTGCCCGGCGCATGCAACAGCGGCGCCGTGGCGCGGTCGCCGATGAGGGATGCGTCGCTGCCTTCGCCACGCTCGCTGCGCTTGCCGGGCAGCACCATCTCAGGCAACGGCAGCGTGGCCGCCTGGTCACTGGCGCTGCTGGCGGTGGACGATGTGGCCGCCGCCGCGGTGGACGGCAGGGCCGCTGCGACCGGCGCTGCAGCGGGCGCGGGCAGGGCGTTGCCGCCTGCGTCGCTGGCCGTCACTGCCGCGGCTGGCAGAGCGCTGGCAGGATCGGCAGGCGCTGGTATCGCCAGCACCAGCCCGGCCAGTCCGAGCGGTGGCCAAGGGGCTTCCTCGCTCGCGGCCGGGGTGTCCTTTTCGGCAACCGGCTTGGCCGGTGCTGCGGGCACCGTGGCGGCGGGCTCGTCGGGGGCGGCAGCGCTGTCCGGCCTGCGATCGGCGCCGGCCTGGCCGTTGCTGTCGGACGCTGGACTCTGCGTGGACGGCGTCGGCGTACTCGACGGCTTGGCAGGCGCATCGGCGCCCGTGGCGCCCCCCTGCAGCAGTTGGCTGAACTCTTTGCTGCCGTCACCGCGTGGCGCGCGCGTTGCGCTGCTGCCGGAATTCTGTGGCTGCGCGTTGGCACTCCCGGCCAATGGGGTGGGCATCACGAGCGGCCTCCCTGCTCGGTGCCGTCCTGGTCTTCGGCCTGCACCAGTCGTGCGCGACGCGCGCCAATGTCATCCATCTCGCGCTGGTCACGGCGGTCGGTCACCACCTTTTCCTGTGCGCGGTAGCTGGCAGCCAGCTGTTCCAGCACGGCCTTGTCACGGCTGGCCAGGATCAGCCGCGCGCGCTCGGCTTCCACTTTTTCGCGGTTGCCATCCACGGTGCGCTGCTGCTGCTCCACCGCGCTGTCGAGGCGGTCGAGGAAGGCACGCCGGTTCAGCAGCTGCGCCGGACTGGTCGCCGCCATCTGGGCGTTGGCGTACTCCTCGGCGTAGCGGCGCAGTTCGTCCAGTCGCGATAGATGGGTGTCGAGCACGCGCTGGCGTTCGGCAAGGTCACGGGCAACCGCGTCCTCGTGTTCCTGGGCCCGCTTGAGCAGGGGATCGATGCGCTTGGACTGGTTCATGGCTTAACTCTCTTGTTCCACCAGGCGCTGCAGTGCCGCCTGGCTGTGCGGGAGATCTGCGGCCTTGGCAACGTCCTGGCCGAGGAACTCCATGATTTCCGGCCAGCGCTCCAGGGCTTCGTCGGTGGCCGCGTCGTTGCCGCGCTGGTAGGCGCCGATGGCGATCAGGTCGCGGTTGGCCGAGTAGGCCGAGACCAGCCGCTTCAGCTTGCGGATGCGCAGGCGCCACGGTTCGTCGGCGATTTCCGTGACCACGCGGCTGACCGACGATTCAACGTCGATGGCCGGGTACAGGCCACTGTCGGCCACGCGCCGCGACAGCAGGATGTGGCCGTCGAGGATCGCGCGCGCCGCATCGGCAATCGGATCCTGCGGATCGTCGCCTTCGGTCAGCACGGTGTAGAACGCGGTGATCGAGCCGCGGCCCTTGGCACCATTGCCGGCGCGTTCGACCAGTGCCGGCAGCTTGGCGAACACCGACGGCGGGTAGCCGCGGGTGGTGGGCGGTTCGCCCACCGACAGGCCGATCTCGCGCTGCGCCTGGGCGAAGCGGGTCAGTGAGTCCATCAGCAGCAGCACGTTCAGGCCCTGATCGCGGAACCACTCGGCGATGGCGGTGGCACGGTAGGCGCCGTGCAGGCGCGCCAGCGGCGGACGGTCGGCGGGGCTGGCGACCACCACGGCGCGGCGCAGGCCTTCTTCGCCCAGCGTGGTCTCGACGAAATCGCGCACTTCGCGGCCACGTTCACCGATCAGGCCGACCACGATCACGTCCGCAGCGGTGTAGCGGGTCATCATGCCCAGCAGCGTCGACTTGCCGACGCCGGAACCAGCGAACAGGCCGACGCGCTGGCCGCGGCCGATCGGCAGCAGCGCGTTGATCGCGCGCACGCCCACGTCCAGCGGCTGGGTAATGGGTTCGCGCGCAAGCGGATTGATCGACACGCCGGCCATACCGACGTGGCCTTCGGCGCGGATCGGGCCCTTGCCATCCAGCGGCACGCCGTCGCTGTCGATGACGCGGCCAAGCAGGCCTTCGCCCACTTCCACGCCACCGCGGCGCGCCGATGGCACCACCCGCGCATTGGGCAACAGGCCATGCAGCTCTGCGCTGGGCATCAGGTAGGTGCGCTCGCCGGCGAAGCCGACCACTTCGGCATCGACCCAGCCACCATCAACCACTTCTACCTTGCAGCTGGCGCCGAGGGGCGCCTCGCAGCCGACGGCTTCCAGGGTCAGGCCGACCGCGCGGCGCAGTACGCCTTCGCGGATCAGGCCGCGGCCATGGGCGGTATCCACACGCAGGCCATCGAGGCGACGGGCCAGGCGCAGGTTGCGGGCCATGGCCCAGTCGGCCGGTGGCGGCGTCGGCTGTGGATCGGGGGTCATGCATTGGCTCCGGTCTGGCGGATCACCGCGTCCAGCGCGCCGCGCAGGCGGGCTTCCAGGGTGCCGTCGATGCGCACCGCTTCGGCGTGCACGCGAAGATCGCCACGGCTCAGGCTGGTATCGGGCACCAGGCGCTGTTGCGGCGGCAGGCTCAGCAACGGGGCGAGGGCGGCGATGTCATCCGGGTGCAGCCGCACTTCCACTTCCCGGGTGCTGCCACCCACCGCGTCAATCGCCTCACCGACCAGCTGTGCCAGCAGTGCCGGGTCAGCTTCATAGGCGCGACCGACCAGCGCACCGGCGATGCGCACCGCCAGCTCACCCAGTGCGCCGACCACTTCGTTCTCCAGCCGCACCAGTGGTCGGCTGAAGTTGTCGAGGATGCCTTCGATCTGCGCAGCGAGGCGACGCACTTCGGCCTGGCCCTGGCCATAGCCTTCGGCATGGCCGTGCTGGAAGCCTTCCTTCTCGGCGCTGTCCTGGATCGCCTGGATCTCCTCCAGGGTCGGTAGTTGCAGCGGCGGTTCGGGGTCGTGTTCCGGGTCCGGCTCGGTGAGCTCGAACGCATCCTCCTGCTCCAGCGCCGGTTCGGGCTGAGCCAGCAGGTCCGGGGCAAGCCAGCGCACGACGTTGCTCACAGCATGGCCTCCGCGCTGCCACCAATGGTGACGGTGCCTTCATCGGCCATGCGCTTGACGATGGCCAGGATCTCGCGCTGCGCGCCTTCCACGTCGGACAAGCGCACCGGGCCGCGGGCTTCCATGTCTTCCAGCAGGATTTCCGCCGCGCGCTGCGACATGTTGCGGGTGATCTTGTCGCGCACCTTGATGTCAGCACCGCGCAGGGCCAGGCCCAGGCGCTCGCCGCTCACTTCACGCAGCACCAGCTGCATTTCGCGGTCGTCGAGGTCGACCAGGTCGTCGAACACGAACATCAGGTCCTGGATGCGGTTGCTCAACGGCGCATCGATGCGCGCGATTTCGCCCAGGATCGCCTGGTCCTGGCCGCTGTCCATGAAGTTCAGGATGTTGGCCGCGCACTGCACGCCGCCAATGTTGGACGACTTCAGGTTCTGGTTGCCGGCGAACTGGCGCTCCATGATCTCGTTGAGTTCATTCAGCGCATTCGGCGGAATGCCGTCGAGGGTGGCGATGCGCAGCAGCACGTCCACGCGGGTGCGGTCCGGCAGCAGTTTCAGCGCGTCGGCGGCCTGGTCGGTTTCCAGGTGCGCCATCACGATGGCGATGATCTGCGGGTGCTCGTTGCGCACCAGATCGGCCACCGCACGCGGGTCCATCCACTTCAGTGCGTCCAGGCCGGTGGTGTTGCGGCCGAGCAGGATGCGGTCGATCAGGTTGCCGGCCTTCTCGCTGCCCAGCGCCTGCACCAGCATGTTGCGGATGTAGTCGTCGGAGCCCACGCCCAGCGAGGTCTTCGAGCCCAGTTCCTGGCCGAACTGGTCCATCACCCGTTCCACCTGTTCGCGGGTGATGTCGGTCATGGTAGCCATTGCGATGCCGATCTTCTGCACTTCCTTGGGTTCCATGTGGCGCAGCACTTCGGCTGCGTCCAGCTCACCCAGGGACAGCAGCAGCACGGCCGCGCGCTGCACACCGGTCAGTGGCGCCTCAGTCATTGGCCACCCAACCCTTGACCACCTGGGCCACGCGCTTGGAGTCGGTCTTCACGGCTTCACGCGCCATCCGCAGTCGTTCCTCATATGAATCCACCGGCAGGGCCAGCGCATCCGGCCCGCCCAGGCTGGCCCGGTCGGCGCCGAGCGCCGGCAGTGGCATGCCATCGTCATCGACCAGCTGCACGTCCGCGGTATGCGGTTCCAGTGCCTGCGGGTCGTCCTTCTTGTTCTGGCCAGTGATCGCACGCAGCGCCGGGCGCAGCACGCCGAACAGCAGCGCCAGCACAACCACCGCGCCAAGCAGCATGCGGCCGGCATCGTGCACCCACGGCAGTTCCCACCAGGCCGGGCCTTCTTCGGGCGTGATCTCGCGCACGAACGGGGCGTTCATCACCGACACGGTGTCGCCACGCTCGGCATTGAAGCCGACGGCCTGCTTGACCAGCGCTTCGACGCGGGTCAGTTCGGCGGCCGACAGCGGCTGCGGGCTCATCTTGCCGTTGGCGCCGGCGCGCGGCACGTTGTCCACCAGCACCGCCACCGAGACGCGCTTGATGCGGCCGGCCGGCTGGCGGGTGTGCTGCAGGGTGCGGTCCAGCTCGTAGTTGCGGGTCGCGTTCTTGCTGCTTTCGGTCGGGGCCTGCGCAGTAGCCGGCGCGGCCTGCTGGCCCGGCGGGCTGTTGCTGGTCGCGCCCGGCACGCCCTGCGGGCCCGGGGTGCTGGTGGTGTTCTCGCTCATCTGCTCGCTGCGCAGCTTCTGCGGTTCACCGTTGTAGAGCTCACGGGCTTCCTCGGTCACCGAGAAATCCATGTCCACGCTCACTTCCGGATTGACGCGGCCGGGGCCGGTCATCGGTTCCAGCAGCTCGCGGATGCGCTGGTTGAACGAGGTTTCCTGGCGGCGCACCTGCTCGAACTGGGCCGCGTTGACTGCCGCCTCGCTGTTCGGGTCGGTGATGCTGAGCATGCGCCCGCTCTGGTCGACCACGGTCACGCGTTCCGGAGCGAGGTCCGGAATGCTGGCCGCGACCATGTGCACGATGGCGTCGACCTGGCTGCGTTCCAGCTGCTGGCCGCCACGCAGTTCCAGGGTGACCGAGGCGCTGGCCACGTCACGCTGCCGGGTGAAGGCGCTGGGCTTGGGAATGGCCAGGTGCACGCGCGAATCGCGCACCGGGCGCAGCGTGTTGATGGTGCGCGAC
Source organism: Stenotrophomonas sp. WED208 (assembly GCF_040984485.1). Classification (NCBI taxonomy): domain Bacteria; kingdom Pseudomonadati; phylum Pseudomonadota; class Gammaproteobacteria; order Lysobacterales; family Lysobacteraceae; genus Stenotrophomonas; species Stenotrophomonas sp. WED208. The sequence goes on along the minus strand of NZ_JAZARB010000001.1, from coordinate 2,441,795 downwards.
AGCTCGGTTTCCAACGCATGCTGGTAGCGCGCGCTTTCCACGAACTGGCTGACGCCGAAGCCCGGGTCGCGCTCCATCAGCTCGAAGCCGAGCTTGCCGCTGTCGGTCAGGCCGGAGCCGGCCAGCTTCAGGCGGGCGTCGTGCAGGTTCTTTTCCGGCACGGTGATGCCACCGGTGGCCGGGTCGAGCGCGAACGGGATCTGCGCGGCGCGCAGCAGGTCGGTCGCTTCAGCGGTCGCCTTCTGGTCCAGGCCGGTATACAGCGGGACCATGCCGGGCTTCTGCGACCAGAAGAACACGGACAGGCCTGCCGCCACCGCCACCGCGATCATCGCCATCAGGCCCAGCCGACGGGTGATCTGCAGACTCTGCAGGCGGTCGAACCATTGCCCGGCCTTCTCGGCGTTCAGGCTGTCCTTGGAGAGCGTCAGTGCCATGCGTCAACGTTCCTTACAGCGGCATGTTCATCACGTCCTGGTAAGCCTGGACGAGACGGTTGCGGACTTCCACGGTGGCGCGGAAGGCGATCTGGGACTGCTGCGAGGCGACCATCACCTTGGCCAGGTCGGCGCTGGGGTCGCCCATTTCGAAGGCCTTGGCGAGGGCGCCGGATTTCTGTTGCGCGTCGTTGACGCCGGCAATCGCACCACGCAGGGTTTCGGTGAAGCTGGCCGGCTGGGCCTGCGGTGCGTCCAGCACCGTGCCCGGCAGGGCATTGCTGCGCGGCGTTTCGCCCAGCGGGTTGAGCGCCGGCTGTCCCATCTGGGTCTGATAGGAGCGGATCTGCGAAAGGATCGAAGTGACGGAGTGGGACATCTGCAACGGTTCCAGAAACAGGGGATGGGGTTGTCTGCTGGAGCAGGTGCAAGTGCCGTGCCGAAACCGGTTTTCGATTCAGTGAAGTGAGGAGGTTGGGTGTGCGTGCGGGGTTGCACCCCGCTCCCCGCGGTAGCGCCGGCCGCTGGCCGGCAACCTCAGCAGCAACGGCCGAAGCCGAAGCAACGGCAGAAGCTGGCTATCCGTGGGGTGGCGCGGTGGATCCGGTTGCGGGGGACGCCGTAAACCCGTCCCTGGGGGCTTGGCCGCGGCATCCATGCCGCGGACACCCCCGCAACCGGACCCACCCCGCCTTCGACAATGTCCCGCGATCTGTCGGAATTGCATGGGCTGCTCTTGGTGGGTGTCGACCTTGGTCGACACGGCTCTTCTGGGGTCGGATCCCGTTGCTGCGCAACGCGCTCTGACCCCATGGTCATGTGTGGACGAGGCGTCGGCGAGGCGCCATTTAACCGGCGTCGGTTTTCTGGCCTATGGCTGCAGGGTCCAGCGGCCGGAATTCTGGCGCTGGCGCGGTGCGATGGGGCCGTCGTGCTGGGTGTAGATGAAGCGGCCCTGGCGGTCGCTCAGGCAGGTCAGCAGCAGGGTGTAGCGGGCAGGGCCTGCCGGGTGGGCTTCGTTCATCTGGATCTCGGCGATGTGCGGGGCCAGGCGCTGGTAGCGGTAGCTGCCGCCGATGCGCAGATCGGTGCCGAGGATGTCCAGCACGTACTGGTTGCCGGCGAAGCTGAGCTGGACCATGCGTCCGGCATTCGGATTATCTGGCTGGTACAGCGGGTCGCTGAGGTTGGTGAACTGGCGTTGGTCCAGCGTGGTGGGCAGGGTGCAGTCGGCGGCGGTGGCCAGGGCCGGGCAGAGCAGGGCGGCGAGCAGGGTGAGGCGATGCATGGTCGGAGCTCCTTGGGATGTCCTTGCCATGCTCCGCACTGCGGCGGTGATGTCTTTAGGAAAACGTGCAAATGCAATGGGGTCAGATCCCTTTCCGCAGGAAAGGGATCTGACCCCAGGTACTGGAAGCACCAACGCCCGGGCAAGCCCAGGCGTTCGTGCCCCCTTCATGCTGGTCGCGAGCTTCAGCCGGCCAGTTCGGCCTGCTCGCGTTCGATGCCGTACTTGCGCAGCTTTTCCACCAGGGTGGTTCGGCGCAGGCCGAGCAGCTGGGCGGCGTGGGCGACGACGCCCTGGGTGCGTTCCAGTGCTTCGTTGATCAGGCCCAGTTCGATGTTGGCCATGTGGTTGCGCAGGTCCATGCCTTCATCGGGTAGCGCCGCCGGTGCTGCGGCGCGATTGACGGCGATGCCGTGCTCCAGTGCCGGTTGGCTGCCGCCGCCCGGGGTGTGGAACGAGAAGCTGCGCAGGTCCAGGCGTTCTTCGCTCGCCGTCGGCTGTACCGGTGCCGGTGCGGCCACCGCTGCCAGTGCCGCATCGCCACGGTAGCGGGCAGGCAGGTCCTGCACGCGCACCGAGCCGCCCGGATGCAGCACCGCAAGGCGCTCGACCAGGTTGGTCAGCTCGCGCACGTTGCCCGGCCACTCGTAGCCGGCCAGGGCCTGCAGGGCTTCCGGGGTGAAGCGCACTTCGCCACGGCCGGTACGGGCCAGCTGCGCGGCAATGGTTTCGACCAGTGCCGGCAGGTCTTCGCGACGCTCGCGCAGGGCGGGCACGTCGATCGGGAACACGTTGAGGCGGTAGAACAGATCCTCGCGGAACTTGCCTTCGGCAATACGGGTTTCCAGGTCGCGGTGGGTCGCGGCCACGACACGCACGTTGCAGCGGATGGTCTGGTTGCCACCGACGCGCTCGAAGCTGCGCTCCTGCAGCACACGCAGCAGCTTCACCTGCATCGGCAGGCTCATGTCGCCGATTTCGTCCAGCAGCAGGGTACCGCCTTCGGCCATTTCGAAACGACCCTTGCGCGCGGTCAGTGCGCCAGTGAAGGCACCCTTTTCGTGGCCGAACAGTTCACTTTCCAGCAGGTCGGCCGGAATGGCGCCGCAGTTGATCGCCACGAACGGGCCATCACGGCGCGGCGAGCGCTGGTGGATCGCGCGCGACACCACTTCCTTGCCGGTACCGGATTCGCCCAGCACCAGCACGGTGGTGTCGAATGCGGCCACCTGTTCGATCATGGTGCGAAGTTCGGTCACCGCCGGGCCGTTGCCGGTCGGGCCCTGGTCCTGCGCGGCGCCGGCCTGGTGCTCGGCATCCAGGCGCTTGAGGCTGGCGCGGCGCAGCAGGGCTTCCATCTGCGCATGGCGCAGCGGGGTTTCCAACGGCCAGATGTTGGCTTCGTGCAGGCCGTGCTGGTGGGCAAAGGCTGCGGCATCACCGTCGGCCAGCAGTACCGGCGGCGGCAGGCTGCTGCCGCCCAGCCAGTTGTACAGTGCGGTGCTGGCAGCGTTGTCGTCCAGAGTGCCGACGATCACCGCCATCCAGTCGTTCTGGCGCTGGCGGCCCAGGTCGAAGTCGGCTGCGTCGGAAACCCAGCGCGGGTTGAAGTCCATGAATTCCAGCAGGGCAACGGTGCGCTCGGCACGCACGGCGTCGTTGTCCAGCACCAGGATGCGCGATTCGCTCACGATCGATCCTCCCTGAGGCCTTCCAGGATCGGCATGACTTCCTGGATGTAGGACAGCTTGCTGACAAAATTGTCGGCGCCGGCACGCAGCGCGTGTTCGCGGTGTTCGGCGTCGTCGAAGTGGCTGGCGATCACGATGTACGGTGCATCGTCCTGCGACTTGATCAGGCGGGTGGCCTGCAGGCCGCCCATTTCCGGCATTGCCAGGTCCATCAGCACCACCTGCGGGCGCAGCGTTTCCGAGCGTTCGATCGCTTCCAGGCCGTTGCCGGCGCTGCCGACGATCTGCAGCCAGTCGATCTTGCGGAAATGGCGCATCGCCGCGTTGATGAAGCCCTCGTGGTCATCGACCAGCAGGACCGTGAGCTTGTTCATGTCCAACATCCTTTTCAGCCCACCCGGGCCAGCTGCGGTTGCCTGGCGCCAAGCCGGCGCCGTTCACGGGCCGGGGCGATGTCCAGTTGTTCTCGGTATTTTGCGACGGTTCGGCGGGCAATGTTCACCCCCTGGCGCGACAGCAGGCCGGCGATGGCCTCGTCGGCCAGCGGCCGGCCGGCGGGTTCGGCGTCGATCAAGCGGCGGACCATGGCCTTCACGGCCTGGCCGGAGACGCTGGCACCTTCCAGGCGCACGGCGAAGAAGTGCTTCAGTTCGAAGGTGCCGCGCGGGGTCTGCAGGAATTTGCCGGTGGTGATGCGCGAGACGGTGGACTCGTGCATGCCGATTTCCTCGGCCACTTCCTTCAGGGTCAGCGGCGCCATGGCCTCTTCGCCACGCACCAGGAACGCGGCCTGGCGCTCGACGATCACTCGCGCGGTGCGCAGCAGGGTGTCATAGCGCATCGACAGGCCGCGGCTGAACCAGCGCGCTTCCTGCAGCATTTCGCGCAGTGCCGGTGCGGCCTCGCTGGTCTCGGCCAGCGCCTGTTCGTACTGGCTGTTGATCGAGACGCGGCGGCTGGTGGCCGGGTTCAGTGCCACCTTCCACTGGTCGTCGGCGTGCCAGGCGACCACGTCAGGTACCACCACGGCATTGCGTTCCGGCAGCAGGCTGTCGCCCGGCCGCGGCTGAAGCGACAGGATCAGGCGCACGGCTTCGCGTACGTCGTCGATCTCGGCATCGTGCTGGCGGGCGAGGGCGGGGTAGTCGTGCGCGGCCAGCGCGTCGAGCGCGCCATCGAGGATGCGGGCGGCCAGGTGGCGGGCGGGGACTACGCCGTGCAGGCTGCGCAGCTGGGCCTGCAGGCCTTCGCGCAGGTCCTGCGCGGCCATTCCAGCAGGTTCCCCGTGCAGCAGCTGCTGGCGGATGGCTTCGACGCCGTCGGCGGCGATGTCGAACTGGGCGCTGGCCAGCAGCTGCAGCTGGTCCAGCGGTGCCTGCAGGTAGCCTGCCTCATCGCAATGGTCCAGCCAGAAGGCGGCCACGGCCAGCTCGCGGTCGTCCATGTCCAGCGCCAGGCGCTGCAGTACGCGCAGCTGCGGGTCGGTCGATTCGCCGGCGGCGATGCGCGCCATGCGGTCGTCGTCGCCGTCCTGCCAGCTGGCGCCGGCCACATCCCACATGGAAGACTCCGGCAGTTCGTCGAACGCAGCGGTTTCCAGCGTGGTGGCGCCGGCCTCGGTGGCTTCGGCGGTGGGTGCTTCAGCCTCTTCGATTTCCAGCAGGGGATTGGAGTCCAGCAGGCGCTGGATTTCCTGTTCCAGGTGCAGGCCATCGAGCTGCAGCAGCCGGATCGACTGCAGCAGCTGCGGGGTGAGGTGAAGTTGTTGGCCCAGCTGGGTCGAGAGTGCAGCCTTCATCGTGGTTCCCTGGCACCGCTCCCCGGCGCCTTGTGGAACGCATCTTGCTTTTGATCCGGCGGGGGCGGAATCGGGGGGTTCCTGAGGCCTCTCGTGGATATCCCGACAGGGTGTAGGGGTATTCCCTACATTGACGCGGAATGTTGACGATAGATGCCGCCAAGTTGTTGATTTGTGGTGGCTGGCGACCCGTGCCTGCGTCGCGCCGTGTACGGATTCCTGTCAGGGCCTGTCAGGGTGACGGGAATTCGTCGCTGATGAGGGGCGCCGCGGCGTCAGATCCCTTTCCATGGGAACGGGATCTGACCCCATTCGCAGGCAATCATTCCAGCTCGTGCTGGTGGCGAGCGGCCAGCAGCAGCAGATCGTTGGCGCGGCGGCAGCCCAGCGACTCCATCATGCGTGCGCGGTGGGTCTCCACCGTCTTGACGCTGATGCCGAGGTCGGCGGCGATTTCCTTGTTGCTTTCGCCCTTGCCGATGCGGCGCAGGATCTCGCGCTGGCGCGGTGACAGCGCGGCGATGCCGGTGGGTTTCTCGCGGCCCAGCATCGGCGCCAGCATCTTGGCCGAGATCTGCGGGCTCAGGAACACCTGGCCGGCATGCGCGGCACGCAGCGCCAGTTCCAGCTCCTGCGGCGCTGCATCCTTGACCACGAACCCGACCGCACCGCGGTCCAGCGCATCGCGCACGTGCGCGGCATCGTCGTGCATGGTCATCATCACCACCCGGGTGCCGGGGGCGCGCAGGCGGATGTCACTGAGGGCTTCCAGACCTGTGCGCCCGGGCAGAGACAGGTCCATCAGGACCACGTCCGGGGCGTGCTGAAGGGCCAACTGCAGTGCCTGCTCGGCATTGCTGGCCTCGGCGACGAGCTGCACGTCGGCAAACCCCTGCAGAAGCCGCGCCAGGCCCGCGCGGACAAGGGTGTGATCGTCGACGATGAGAACTCGCACAGGCACGCAGCAGGTCCGTAATGGGGAGTCCACCTTAACTTAGCTGAACGGGCGCGCCAAGGGTCGTCCGTCCTGTGCAAGCGTGGCAGGTTTCAGCGTGCCCGGCGTGCCTCGGCTACCTGACGACGGTGCAGGCGGAACAAGTGACGCTCCATCGCCATTTCCAGGCCATCGCCGAGGCGCTGGAAGCGCAGCCAGAGATAGTGACCACCGCCGCCATCGGCCGCTTCTGCGATCACTTCCACCGGCAGATCGATATGGTCGGGCAGCCAGTCACTGGGCTGCAGGCGGACCAGGCCGGCCTGGCCGGGGCTGGCGCCGCTGCGTGGGCCCAGCTGCAGGCGTATGCCGCGACGCGACCAGCGCACCGGGCGCAGGGTCAGTTCCTGGCCCTGCTGGCGCACCAGCCGGCCGAGCAGCACCATCGCCAGATCCAGCTTGGCTTCCAGCCGCTGCAGCTGCAGGCTGGCTTCGTTGCGGTCGTCGTGCTCGTCAACGCGGCTGTCTTCAACCAGCGCCAGGCTGCGCAGCAGGCCTTCGGCACTGCTGGTGCGACCGGCGGCGCTGCCTGCCTGGAACTCGGCCGGCAGGGCCAGCTCGCAGCTGAGCGTTTCGTCGAACAGCTCGCTTTCGGCGGGGTGGTGCAGCGACGTGGTCGGCAATTGGGTCATGCGAGTGATTCTGCCTGCAGATAGGCATGCGCCGCGCGAAGGGAGCGCTGGCCATCGTTCATCAGTGCGGCCACTGCATCACGACGCTGGCGCAGCAGGCCGAGCAGGTTCTGCTGGCGTTCGAACAGCGCGGTCAGCGGCGCGTGATCGGCTGCGGTCAGTGGCTGGCTGAGCAGGGCATGCAGGGTGCTGTCGTGGCCATCGAGCAGACTGTCGGCCTGGTCGAGGGACTCTTCGCCCAGGGCCTTCTCGAAGGCATCCAATTGCGCGTGCAGTTCATGCAGGCTCATGGCGCCACCGCAGCGGGGCGACGCTGCTCCATCGGAATGGCGTTCCAGGCGCTGTCGATCTCGCCCAGCAGCTGCAGTGCTTCGTCGAGGGCGGCACGGTCATTGTGCAGGTTGGCCTCGGTCAGGCGCTGCAGCACGTAGTCGTAGAGTGCCGACAGATTTCCGGCGATCTCGCCACCGGCCTCATGGTCCAACGAGCCGTTGAGGTGGCCGACGATCGCGCAGACTTCGCCGATCGCCTTGCCCTTGCCGGCCTGGTCGCCACGCTCGAGGCTGGCCTGGGCGCGCCGCACGCGCTCCAGCGCGCCGGCCAGCAGCATCGCCACCAGCTTGTGCGGATCGGCGTCGGCAACCGCACTGGTCACTCCCACCTGGCGGTACTGCTCGGCATATTGACGGCTGGAACCGTACATTCGTGATTCTCCTTGCGCTGGGTGCCGCCGGGCGGTCGTGGGGACCGCTGCCGGCGGTGCGGCGTTGATTGCTGTTGCGTCCGTTATCGGTGGGTTGCACGCCAAACTTGAGCGTTGCGCGCAGCGCCTCAGCGATTGAGTTGTGACAGCTGCTGCGACAGGGCGCTGCTGCTCTGCTGCAATTTGCCCATCAGGCTGTCGAGCGCAAGGAACTGCTTCTTGTAGCGTTCCTCGACGTTCTTCATCCGCGTGTCCAGGTCCTTGCGGCGCTTGTCGATGTTGTCCAGCGTATTGTTCAGCCCCTTGGTGCGGGCGACGAAAGCGCCTTCCTTGCCCGTGGTCGTGCTGACATAGCCGTCGACCATGGTGTAGAGCTTGCCAGCGCCGCCGGTATCCCCGGTAATTGCAGAGCGGATCTTCTCGGGCTGGTTGGCCAGTGCGGCAGCAAACTTGGTGGCGTCCAGCACCAGGCTGCCGTCGGCGTTGGGATAGCCGCGTGTCTGCAGGCCCAGTGTTTTCGGGTCCAGGCCATCGGCGGAAAGCTCCTTCAACACACCCGACATCATGGAGCGCAACTGGCTGGTGGCACCACGCATCTGCGCGTCGCCGGTCAGCGTGGCGGCTTCCTTGGTCTTGGCGTCGTACTTGGTTTCCGTGTTGATTGCCGCGATCGCTGCGTTGTAAGCCGTCACGAACTCCTGCATCACCTTGGTGGCTGCAGTGGTATCGGTGCTGATCACCACGGTGCTCTTGCCCTTGGCCTTGAGGTTCAAGGTCAGGCCCGGCACGGCATCGGCCACGGTGTTGCTGGCACTGATCACCGTGACGCCATCGATGGTCAGCTCGGCATCGGCGGCTGCAGTGTTCTCCTGAAGGCTGCCAACCAATGCGCTCAGTTTCGGGTCGCTGCCACCGTATTCAAGCTTGATCGCATTGGCGGCGCCGGTCTTCTCCTGGGCGATCGACAGGTACTGGTTGTCGCCCGAAGCGATCAGGGTCGCCTGCACGCCTTCCTTTCGGCCTGCTGCGTCGATCTTGTTGCGCACGGTGGTCAGCGTGTCGCCCGCCTCCACCTCGACCTTCATCGTCTTTGCCTTGTCGCCTACGCCAACGGTCAGCGTCAAGGTTCCGGCGCCGAAAGTGTCGGTCTTGGGCACCGAGGCGTTGGCAATCAGCTTGTGCGCCGTGGCGAGGGATTTCACGTCCACCAGGTGCGTGCCGTTGGAGGCCGCTGCCTTGGTGGTGCCCTGGTCGTACAGTGCCACCGATGCTGTCAGGACATCGTCGGTGTTGGCTGGCTGGGCCTTGCCGGTGGCGCTCACGGTGCGGGTATCGAAGGCAGTGGTGGCCTTCAGCGCAGTCAGTGCGGTCTTCAGCTTGTCAAAGGCCGAGGTGACGGCACCGACCGACGACAGCTGCATCTTGGTCTTGGACTGCTGCAGGTTCAGCGCATTGTCGGCGGGCTTGCGGTCGGCTGCGACCAGCTTGTTGACGATGTCCGAGATGTTGAGTCCCGAGCCAATGCCACCGTATCCAAAGTCTGCCACGTCGTTTCTCCTGGTATTCGGGCCTGGCCGCTAGGCGCTGGCCCGTCGTCAACGAAAATAGCGGCCTGCGCCGCTGGGTCTTGAGGACTTCGTTGATGCACGTGCCGTGCCAGTCGTCTGGCGCGGGTTCTGGCACGCAGGTTGCAGGAGGGATGGGGCAGGGTGCGGGTAGGTTCACCGCAGGCTGCCGGGAGTCTGCAAAAAGCCCTCCCCCAATGCAGGGGAGGGATCAGGCTACTGACAATCGGGGGGAGACGAAGCCGCCCGGTACGTACAGTCAAGGGTACAGCGCTGAAAGAGAGGTCCGCAGGAGCGGGCGATGCCAAGCCGGTTCGGGAGTGTTCCCGGGCCGGGCATGGCCCGCGCCTTCGTGCATCGTGGCTTCCGGGTTGCCGCTACCGTCGGTTGGACCCGACGGTAGCGGCGCCTTCTTGCCGTGGATCAGCGCAGCAGGCTGAGCACGCCCTGCGGCACCTGGTTGGCCTGGGCCAGCATGGCCGTACCGGCCTGCTGCAGGATCTGGGTGCGGGTCAGCTCGGCGGTTTCCTTGGCGAAGTCGGTGTCCTTGATGCGGCTGCGCGACGCGGACATGTTCTCCGAGGACGACTGCAGGTTGGCCACGACCGAGGTGAAGCGGTTCTGGATCGCACCGAGGTCGGCGCGGGTGCTGTTGATCGAGCCCAGTGCCTTGTCGACGATTTCCAGTGCCTGCTGGGCACCCTTGAACGAGGTGACATCCAGGCCCTTGACGACGCTGGTTGCACCATCGGCTGCGTTGGTGGTCGCCGCAGTGAGGCCGCTGCCGGCAACGGTGCCGCCGACGACCAGATCCTTCTCGGCCTTGACCGAGCTGAGCACGACCTTGGTCTTGTCGGTCGCGTCGACCGAGGCGGTCACCCCGGATTCGCCCAGCTTGGCGTTGATCGCGGTGACCAGCGACTGGGCGATGTCACCGCCCTTGGCAGTGGCCTCGTAGGAAACCTTGTCGATGGCGATGCCATTGATGGTCAGGCCGTCGATGGCGCCGGCAGCGGTAGCATCAGCGATGGCGCCACCGGTGACATCCGCAGCAAACTTGACGTTGCCCAGCGAGCCGGACTTGGCGTCGATGACCTTGTCGATGGCAATCGCCTGGCCGGCGTTGGCGCCGACCTGGAACAGCTGGCTGGTGAACGAGCCGTCCAGCAGCTTGGTGCCGTTGAAGTCCGACTGCTTGGCAACGCGGTCGATTTCGCCGACCAGCTGGGTCACTTCGGCCTGCAGCGCCTTGCGATCGCTGGAGGAGTTGGTAGCGTTGGACGACTGCACCGACAGCTCACGGATGCGCTGCAGGTTGTTGCCGATTTCGGTCAGCGAACCTTCGGCGACCTGGGCCAGCGAGATGCCGTCGTTGGCATTGCGGATGGCGACGTCGGTACCGCGGATCTGGGTGCCGAAACGCTCGGAGATCGCCAGGCCAGCGGCGTCGTCCTTGGCGCTGTTGATGCGCGAACCGGAGGACAAGCGCTGGATGGTGGTGGCCAGCGAGCTGCCACTGGTGCTCAGGTTGCGCTGAGCATTCAGGGACATGGTGTTGGTGTTGATGACTTGTGCCATGGTGCTTTCCTTTGGCGAAGGTGGAACGTATTTCAGGAACCGGGCGGCAGCTCATCCGCCGCCCGGTGGTCGATCAGGACGCGGATCAGCGCAGCAGGCTGAGCACGCCCTGCGGCACCTGGTTGGCCTGGGCCAGCATGGCCGTACCGGCCTGCTGCAGGATCTGGGTGCGGGTCAGTTCGGCGGTTTCCTTGGCGAAGTCGGTGTCCTTGATGCGGCTACGCGACGCGGACATGTTCTCCGAGGACGACTGCAGGTTGGCCACGACCGAGGTGAAGCGGTTCTGGATCGCACCGAGGTCGGCGCGGGTGCTGTTGATCGAGCCCAGTGCCTTGTCGACGATTTCCAGTGCCTGCTGGGCACCCTTGAAGCTGCTGACGTCCAGGTTCTTGGCGAAGCTGGCGTTGGTAGTTGCCGCAGCGGTGGTGCTGGCGATGCCGGTCATGCCAATTTCGGTGGCAGCCGTCGGAGTACCCGGGGTGCCGGCGCCGCCGGTGATGGTGCCCGCTGCATCCAGGGTGAAGTCCTTGTCAGCCTTCAGCGATGCCAAGGTGATCTTGCCGGTGGCATCGACGCTGGCGCTCAGGCCGGTTTCACCGATCTGCTTGTTGATGCCATTGGCGACGGCGGTGGCGACGTCCGAAGCGGTCGCGCCGGCCTTCCAGCTGATGTCGTCAATGGTCACGCCATTGAGCTTCATGCCCGAAACCTTGCCATCGCTGGTCGCGGCGGCGGCGGCGGTGGTTGCAGCGACGTCGGCAGTGAACTTCACGTTGCCCAGCGAGCCGGCCTTGGCGTCGATGACCTTGTCGATGGCAATCGCCTGGCCGGCGTTGGCGCCGACCTGGAACAGCTGGCTGGTGAACGAGCCGTCCAGCAGCTTGGTGCCGTTGAAGTCCGACTGCTTGGCAACGCGGTCGATTTCGCCGACCAGCTGGGTCACTTCGGCCTGCAGCGCCTTGCGGTCGCTGGCCGAGTTGGTGGCGTTGGACGACTGCACCGCCAGTTCACGGATACGCTGCAGGTTGTTGCCGATTTCGGTCAGCGAACCTTCGGCGACCTGGGCCAGCGAGATGCCGTCGTTGGCGTTGCGGATGGCGACGTCGGTACCGCGGATCTGCGTGCCGAAGCGCTCGGAGATCGCCAGGCCAGCGGCGTCGTCCTTGGCGCTGTTGATGCGCGAACCGGAGGACAGGCGCTGGATGGTGGTGGCCAGCGAGCTGCCGCTGGTGCTCAGGTTACGCTGAGCATTCAACGACATCGTATTGGTGTTGATGACTTGTGCCATGAGGAGAGGTCCTTGAGCGGTTGCACGTGAGTTGGGTTAGACGCCCCCGACGTGCCCCGGGGGCGGCTCATGTCAGCGCTGCAACAGGCTGAGCACGTTCTGCGGTACCTGGTTGGCCTGGGCCAGCATGGCCGTACCGGCCTGCTGCAGGATCTGGGTGCGGGTCAGTTCGGCGGTTTCCTTGGCGAAGTCGGTATCGCGGATGCGGCTGCGCGAGGCCGACAGGTTCTCCGAGGAGGTCTGCAGGTTGGCCACCACCGAGGTGAAGCGGTTCTGGATCGCGCCGAGGTCGGCGCGGACGCTGTTGACCGATTCCAGGGCCTTGTCGACGATCGACAGCGCCTTCTGCGCGCCTTCGGCCGTGGTGACGTTCAGGTCCTTTACGAAACTGGCAGACGCGCCGGTCAGGAGGCCACCATTGGTGCTGGTCTCGGTCAGGCCGAGGCCGGCGATGGTCGCCGCGGTGGCGCCGGTCGGCGGGGTTGCGGCGCTGACACCCAGGGTGAAGGTCTGGCCCTCCTTGACCGAAGCCAGGCTGATCACGCCGGCATTGACCGAGGCCATGACGCCGGTTTCGCCCAGCTTGTTGTTGATCGCAGCGGAGGTGGCCGAGGTGATCGATTCGCCCGCCTTCACGGTGAAGTCGCTGACGGTGATCGTGGTGGCGGTGCCGCCCGGCGGGGTCACCGAGATCTGCAGGCCGGAGTAGGTGGTATCGGCCGTAGCCTTGTCAGCGGCTGCCAGGGTGGTGCCGGTGTAGCCGTTGGCGAAGGTGGCGGCGCCCAGGGAATCCGCCTTGGCGTTGACCACGCTGTTGATCGCGATGGCCTGGCCGGCGTTGGCGCCGACCTGGAACAGCTGGCTGGTGAAGGAGCCATCCAGCAGCTTGGTGCCGTTGAAGTCGGCCTGCTTGGCAACGCGGTCGATCTCGCCGACCAGCTGGGTCACTTCGGCCTGCAGGGCCTTGCGATCACTGGCCGAGTTGGTGGCGTTGGAGGCCTGCACGCCCAGTTCGCGGATGCGCTGCAGGTTGTTGCCGACTTCGTTCAGGGAGCCTTCGGCGACCTGGGCCAGCGAGATGCCGTCATTGGCGTTGCGGATGGCCACGTCCAGACCACGGATCTGGGTGGTGAAGCGCTCGCTGATGGCCAGTCCGGCTGCGTCGTCCTTCGCGCTGTTGATGCGCAGGCCGGACGAGAGGCGCTGGATGGTGGTGGCGAGCGAGCTGCCGCTGGTGCTCAGGTTGCGCTGAGCGTTGAGCGACATCGTATTGGTGTTGATTACCTGTGCCATGGGGTCGTCTCCTCTTATATGGAACCCGTTGGTGAATGAAACGAAGCGCCGCCTGTTTTTTTGTGTGGCTGTGTGCTTCGCTGTTGCCAAATGAATAACGGCGCTTTGTCAACAACCTTTAGCCGTGAATTCCGTTGAAGCCGTAATTCGTTGTTGGAGGCTGTTTTCCCGGGGTTTTCAGCCTGGAGGGGCGTGAAAGGGATCCCGGAAGGGGGCGGTCGGGCATGCCCAACCAGCGCTGATGAAGGTATCGGCGGGGGGCGGCCGGGCTTGATGGGCAATCACGGAAAATCCGCGGGAGGCCGCCGGGCGCATGCCTCGGCGATGGGCCGCAGAAACGGAAAAAGGCCGCGATGCAGGGCATCGCGGCCTTTCAGGGGGGACGCAGGAGATGCGTCAGCGGATCTTGTTGAACAACGACATCGACTGCATCTGCGAGAAGATCGTCTGTGCCGCCTGCAGTGCGGTGCTCTGCAACTGGTACTGGCTCAGCGCATCGGCGTAGTCCAGGTCGCGCATCTGCGACAGCGTGGTCTTCAGGGTCACACTGTTGGCTTCACGCATGTCGGCGGCATTGTCCAGCGCCTTCAATTGTGCGCCACCGGCCGCTCGTGAATCGATCATCCGTTCCGATGCGCGGGCCACGTCGCGCAGCGCGCTCTGCAGTTCGTTCTGCTGTGCGCTCATCTTCGCGGTCGTACCGGTGTCGGCGTCGAGTGCGGTGATCAGCTTGTCCATGGTGTCGAAGATGTCGCGACTGCTCGCCGGCTTCACGTTGAAGCTGTCGCCTGCTGCCGGCGCGCCGGTGATCTGCAGGCGCACGCCGTTCACTTCCAGATTGTCGCCGGCCTTGTAGGTACCGGTGCTGGTCACGTTGCCGGCGCCATCGAGCACCTGGTACTGGTCGGCAGCGGTGAAGCGGATGCTGAAGGACTGCCCGTTCCAGCTGTCGGTACCGTCCCGGGTGATGTTGGTCAGCACGCCGTTGCCGGTATTGCCCGTTGCGGCACCGCCATCGACGAAGCCGTCGCCGGTGGGGATGCGCATGAAGATCTCGCTGCCGGGCAGGGCATCGCGGACGTAGGTATCGGGGCCGACCTCGATCTGGCGCTGGGTCTGGTCACCGCGGTAGACCACCTTGCCGTTGATCTTGGCGAACGGCGGGTCACCATCGTTGGTGCCGCCGAACACATAGCGGCCCGTGCCGTCCTCGGCGTTGGCCAGCGACAGCAGGCCGTCGCGGATCTGGTTCAGCTCGGTGATCAGCGTCTTCTTGTCGGCCGCGCTCAACGCGGGGTTGCTGGCCTGGATGGTCAGGTCGTTGACCCGCCCCATCAGATCATTGACCTGAGCCAGGGTGTTCTCCTGCACGCCCAGCCGGTTCTGCACGTTGCCGGCATTGAGCTTCATCCGGTCCAGGGCTGCCAGGCTGCGATCAAGGCCAACGGCAGCGCCGGCGCCGACCGGATCGTCCTTGGCGCTGACGATCTTGCTGCCGGTGGCGATCTGCTGCTCCAGGTGGCTCAGCTTGGCCTGCTTGGCCATCATCAGCGACACCGACTGGTTGTACATCATGCTGGTGGAGATGCGGCTGCTCATCGGCGGACGGCTCCCAGGATGGTCTGGAACATGCTGTCGGCGGTGGAGATCAGCTGCGAGGCGGCCTGGTAGGCCTGCTGCAGGCGCAGCATGTCGGCGGCTTCCTCGTCCAGGTTGACGCCGGACACCTCGTCACGGGCTTCCTGCGCCTTGTCATTGATCACCAGCTGCGCCTCCAGCGAGTACTCGGCCGAGCGCGCGGCGGCACCGACCTGGGTGGTCAGGCCACCCAGTGCGCCGTTCAGGGTCACGGTGCCGGCGTTGAAGGCCTTCGCGCTTTCCACCTTGGCCAGCTTGGAGGCATTGCTGTTGTCCGAGGAGCCGGCCGGGGTCGGGGTGATGTTGAAGGTGTCGCCGACCTTCGGTGCGCCATCCAGCACGAAGCTCCACCCGTTGGCACTGATGGTCTGGCCGGGGGTGTAGGTCTGCGGCGGGCCGCCATCGATGGTGTAGGTGGTGGCCGAGGTGAACACGATCGCGGCCGGATTGCGCAGGTTGGCGTTGGTCGAATCGCTGACGGTGACCCCACTCAGTTTGCCGGTACCGGTGTTGGAGGTCGCGGCCGCGCCCTTCACCGCAGCGGCCGCAGCGATGCGCGAGGGATCGGTGATCGCCACTTCCATGCTGCCGGCCACGCCTGCGGTGGGCTGCAGCAGGAATCGATCATTGGCGGCCGGGGTGCCCCCGACCACCATCTTGACACCGTTGATCACCAGCGGATCGGCAGCGGTGCCGGTACCGGTCAGCGGAACGTTGGCGCCGGTGTCGGCACGGCTGGCCTTCCAGTTGGTGCCATCGAACTGCAGCACCACGTTCTGTGCATCCAGCTTGCCGAGGTCGCCATAGGTGGCGCTCAGGCTGGCGCTGCCGGTGTTGGCGTTGTTGGCGGTGACGCGCGGGTTGCCGATGTTGAAGAAGTCGCCACCCAGCTGGCCATACATGTCCACGCCCTGGTGATGGGCCTGGTTGAACGTTTCGGCCAGGCCCACGGCGAGCTTGCCCAGTTCGGCCTGGGCCGGGGTCAGCACGGTGTCGCGGAACTCCAGCAGGCCACCGATCTGGCCACCGACCGCCTTTGCGTCAAGCCGGATCGTATTGCCCTGGGTCTCCAGTGCCAGCTGCAGGCGTTCGGGCTGGTATGGGTCGGCCACGGTGGTGACCTTGGTCGCCGTGGTACCCACCACCAGCGCGTTGCCGCCGGCGGTGTAGACATTCATGATGCCGCCGTCCTGGATCACTGCCGTGCCACCTGTGTAGCCGATCAGCTGGGTGATCAGCTGGTCGCGGCGATCGAGCAGGTCAGGCGCAGCCGTGGCGATGTTGGTGCCGATGGCGCCGTTGATCTGCGCGATCTCCTGCGCCAGGCGGTTGACCTCGGTGGCACCGGCCATCAGGCCGTTGTTGACCTCGCTGTTGAGGTTGTTCAGGTGCGTGTTGAGCTGCACGAAGCGGTTGGCCAGCGCCTTGCCACCGTCAAGCATGTTCTGGCGGTCGGCCGTGCCGGAGGCATTGGAGGACAGGCCGCTGACCGAGTCGAAGAAGTTCGACCACACGCCGGCCACGTTGGTGGCGGCTTCGGAGAACAGCGAGTTGACCCGGTCTGCCATGCCGGAGAGCTGCTTCAGGCGCGCCAGTTCACCGCTGCTGTCGAGCAGGCGCGAGATCGCCAGCTGGTCGGCGGTGCGGCGGATGTCGGTGATGCGGGTGCCGTTGCCGACCGTGCCATAGCCGTAGTTCTGCGGATCAGCGGTGGCGAAGTTGACCTTCTGCCGGCTGTAGCCCGGGGTATTGAGGTTGGCCACGTTGTGGCTGGTGGTCGCCAACGCACGCTGGAAGGCGAGCAGGGCACCGGTACCGGTGGAAAGTACGCTGGACATGGGGTTCCTCAACGACGAGTGATACCCAGCGCCGCGGTAGCGGTGCTGGCGAAGGTCTGGCCAAGGCGCGTGCCGGCATCGGCCACCGCGCTGACCGCGCGCTCGATGGTCGGGCCGCCGGCGATCGCGGCGATCTTGGCCGCGTAACGCGGATCGGTGGCATAGCCGGCGCGCTGCAGGCCGCGGGCGAAGCCCTGCACGTCGGTGCCGGCCTGCAGGGCCTGCTGGTAACGCGGGCTGGTCTTCAGCAGGCGCACATAGTCGGCGAAGCTCTCGGCCGGCGAGCTGTAGGCGCGGAAGCTGGCGGTCTCGTTGCGGCGTACGCCGTCGACGTATTCATGGGTGCCGGCCACGGCGCGCTGGCCGTTCCAGCCATTGGCCTTGATGCCGAACAGGTTGTGCGAGGTGCTGCCGTCGGCATGCTTGATGTGGCGCTTGCCCCAGCCGGTTTCCAGCGCGGCCTGGGCGACCAGGGCGCGGGCATCCACGCCCAGTTCCTTGGCCGCACTCTGCGCGTGCTGCCAGATGCTGGCGACGAAGCCTTCGGGGGTGTGCTCGCCCAGCTGGGCGACGGCGGTACGGGTGGCCATTGCATCGGCCGGGCTGATCGCGGTGCCGCGATTGCTGGCGGTGGCCGACCACTGGTCGCTGTTGGCGGCCCAGTCCTCACCCTGCAGGCTGCCGATGTACGGATCGTCGGTGCCCAGCGAGCGGTGCATGCTGCTGCTCTCGCGCCCGGCGATCAGGTCCAGCGCCTGTTCCATCGGCGCGACCGCGGCCTGCGCACCGTGCTGCGCACCGGCGGCCATCTGCTGCAGCAGGCGCACCGCCTGGCTGCCGTCTTCCAGCGGCAGCGACGGTGCCGGCTTGGCCGGTGCATTGAGCTGGTAGGCACGACTGGCCTTGGCCGGGTCCACGCGGGTATCCAGCGCCGGGCCCTCGGCGGCCTGGCCGGACAGCTGCCGGCTGATCATGCCCGACAGGCCCAGGCCCTTGCCGCGGGTCATCGCCTCGGCAATCTTCTGGTCGTACATCTCGCGGAACATCTTGTTTTCGCCGGGGAACAGCGAGTCGCCGAAGCTGGCGTCACGCATGCTCTTGACCAGCATCTGCGCGAACTGGCCTTCCAGTTGGCGCGCGACCTTGTCGATCTTGGCCGGATCGTTCTGTTGCGCCGGGTGCAGATCGAATGCGGGAGTGATGCGCATATCAGATCACCTCGAGCTCGGCACTCAATGCGCCGGCCTGCTTCAGGGCTTCCAGGATCGCGATGAGATCGCCCGGTGCCGCGCCAACCGCGTTCACCGCGTGCACGATCTCGTCCAGGGTGGTACCGCCGCTGAACTTGAACATGCGGCTGCCGTCGTTGGTGGCGGTGATGGTCGACTGCGGGCTGGCCACGGTACGGCCGCCGGACAGGGCATTGGGCTGGCTGACGTTGGTGTTTTCCTGGATGGTCACGGTCAGCGAACCATGCGAAATCGCCGCCGGTCCCACGCGCACCTGCTGGCCGATGACCACGGTGCCGGTACGCGAATTGACCACCACCTTGGCCGGGGCGCTGCCTGGGGTCAGCTCCAGGTTCTCGATGCGCGCCAGCAGGCCGATGCGCGCGCCCGGGTCGGTCGGTGCAGTGACCGCGACGGTCACGCCGTCGATCGCGCGTGCGGCGCCTTCGCCGAAGGCGTTGTTGAGCGCGGCGACCATGCGCGAGACCGTGGTGAAGTCGTTGTTGTGCAGGTTCAGAGTGATGTCGCCGCCGTTGGCCAGCGGATCGGGCAGGGCGCGTTCAACCGTGGCACCGTTGGGAATGCGGCCGACGCTGGGCACGTTCACCGAGACACGGGAACCATCCTTGCCCTGCGCACCGAAGCCTCCGACGATCAGGTTGCCCTGGGCGATGGCATAGATCTGGCCATCGGCACCGCGCAGCGGTGCCATCAGCAGCGAACCGCCGCGCAGCGAGACCGCGTTGCCGATCGAGGAGACCGTGATGTCGATCGGCTGGCCGGGCTTGGCGAACGGCGGCAGCTCGGCGTGGATGGCGACCGCCGCCACGTTCTTCAGCTGCGGATTGACGTTCGGCGGCACATTGACACCCAGTTCGCCGAGCAGGTTCTTCAGGCTCTGCACGGTGAAGGGGGCCTGGCTGGTGCGATCGCCGCTGCCGTCCAGGCCGACCACCAGGCCATAACCCACCAGCGCATTGCCGCGCACGCCACCGACCTGGGCCAGGTCCTTGATGCGCTCGGCGCTGGCCGGGGTTGCCACGACCAGCAGCATCAGCGCGACGAACGACGCCATGCGGCGCTGCCAGGAAAAAGAGAGGAAGAGTTTCATGGCCATACTCAGAACGGCGTCAGGCCGGAGTTGAAGAAGCGGCTCAGCCAGCCCATCGCGTTGGACTGCGCGACGGGACCGCGGCCGCCGTAGACGATGCGGGCCTCGGCCACGCGGCTGGACGGAATGGTGTTGTCCTGGCTGATGTCGCCGGGACGGACGATGCCCTGCACCTGCACCAGTTCATCGCCCTGGTTCAGCCGCAGGTTCTTCTGCCCTTGCACCACCAGGTTGCCGTTGGGCAGGCGCTGCACCACGGTGACGGTGACGCTGCCCTGCAGGCGGTTGCTCTGCGCGCTGTTGCCCTTGCCGGTGAAGTCACGCTTGCCCGCCGCCGATGCGCTGAGGATGTCCTTGCCGCCGAGGGTGACCGGTGCGCCGAGAATGGACGGTGTGCCCAGGCTCAGGTTCGATTCCTTGTTGGTGGCGGTGTTGGCACTGGTCTGCGCGGTGGTGTTTTCCAGCAGCGTGATGGTCAGCAGGTCGCCGACATCGCGTGCGCGCCGGTCCGAATACAGCTGCAGCGTCGGGCCGGCAGCGTAGATCGCACCGGCGGTCGGCTGTGCCTGCGGCGGCATGATCGGCTGGATCGGTGCCATCGTCGGGTAGGGGCGCACGTCGCCCGCGATCACGCAGCCACCGAGCAGGGCGGCCACGGCGCAGGCGAGGGCAGTGCGGGCGAAGTTGGAAATGGGCGACATGGCGGTTTCCCGGTTTGGCCGGTCAGAGCTTGTTGTTGAGATAGCCGAGCATCGAATCGGTGGTGGAGATCGCCTTGGCGTTCATTTCGTAGGCGCGCTGGGTTTCGATCATCGACACCAGCTCTTCCACCACGTTGACGTTGCTGCCTTCCAGCGCGCCCTGCACCACGGTGCCGAGGCCGTTGAGGCCGGGGTTGCCGTTCTGTGCCGGGCCGGACGCAGTGGTCTCGAGGAACAGATTCTCGCCACGGGCCTGCAAGCCAGCCGGATTGACGAAATCGGTCAGGGTCAGCGCGCCGACTTCCACCGAAGCGGCGCCGTCGGCCATCTTCACGCTGATGGTGCCGTCGGTACCGATGGTTACCGATTGCGCGCCTTCGGGAATCTGGATGCCTGGCTGCACCGGGTAGCCGCTGTTGGTGACCAGCTCGCTGTCCTGGTTGATCTTGAACGAGCCATCACGGGTGTAGGCCGAGCTGCCGTCGGGCATCTGCACTTCGAAGAAGCCGCGACCGTTGACCATGACGTCGAGGGCGCGGCCGGTCTGCTGCTGGCCACCCTGTTCGAAATTCTTGGCGGTGGCGACCACGCGCACGCCGGTGCCCAGCTGCAGGCCGGTCGGCAGCTGCGTCTGTGCCGACGAGGAACCGCCGGGCTGGCGCACCTGCTGGTACAGCAGGTCCTCGAAGCTGGCACGGTCCTGCTTGAAGCCGGTGGTGTTGGTGTTGGCGAGGTTGTTGGAAACCACCGACATGCGCATCTGCTGCGCATCCAGTCCGGTTTTCGCGATCCACAATGCCTGGTTCATCTTCGGTGTCCTGTCTGGTGGAGCCGGCCGCGTGGTGCGGCCCTTGTCTGCGGGTGTGCAAGCGGTGTGCCAGCGCCGCTGTCAGCCGGCGCCGGATTTCCGTCAGCTGCCCAGGCGCAGCAGGCTGTTGGCGCTGCGCGCGTTGTCGTCGCCGTGCTTGATCACCTGCACCTGCATTTCGTACTGGCGCTGCAGCTGGATCATCTGAACCAGTGCACCGGCGGCATCCACGTTGCTGCCTTCCAGCTGGCCGCTGTGCACGGCCGTACCCTGCGCCGGTGCGAACGGCTGGCGTGGATCGGTGTTGCGGAACAGGCCATCGAGGCCGCGCTCCAGGCGCTCGTCGGGCGCCTGCACGACCTTGATCCGGCCGATCTGCGCCATGGTCTGCGGGCCTTCGCCCTGCGGAATGATCGAGATCGTGCCGTCGGCACCGATCTCCATGGCCTGGTAGGGTGGAATGGCGATCGGGTTGTTGTTGTCATCCAGTACCGTGCGGCCACTGGAGGTCACCAGCTGGCCGTTCGGCGTCACCGACAGCGCGGCGCCACGGGTGTACGCCTCGCTGCCGTCGCTGGACTGTACCGCCAGCCAGGTGCCGGTCTGCAGCGAAAGATCCAGCGGCTTGCCGGTGATGTGCTGCGAGCCGGGCGTGCGGTTGAACCCGGCATCGACATGCAGCGCATCCACCCGCGAGGCAAAGCCCGGGCCACGGATCGGGAAGGCTTCGGTGTT
Organism: Stenotrophomonas sp. WED208; assembly: GCF_040984485.1. Taxonomy (NCBI): domain Bacteria; kingdom Pseudomonadati; phylum Pseudomonadota; class Gammaproteobacteria; order Lysobacterales; family Lysobacteraceae; genus Stenotrophomonas; species Stenotrophomonas sp. WED208. The sequence goes on along the minus strand of NZ_JAZARB010000001.1, from coordinate 2,420,468 downwards.
GGCCAGCGCTTCCTTGAAGCCGGGGGTATCGGAGTTGGCGAGGTTGTGGCTGAGCGTGCCCTGCGCCTGCAGGGAGGCGCGGGCACCGGTCATCGCCACGTAAAGGGCTTTATCCATGCGGGGAGTTCCGTGACAGGGTCAGCGCGTCATCAACGGATGTTGATGACGGTCTGGGTGATCTGGTCCTGGGTGGTGATCATCTGCGCGTTGGCCTGGAAGTTGCGCTGCGCGGTGATCATGTTGACCAGCTGCTCGGTGAGGTCGACGGTGGACGCTTCCAGCGAACCGGCCTGGATCTTGCCGAGGTTGGAGGTGTCCGGCATGCCGGTGCGCGGCGTGCCCGAGCTGAAGGTATCCACCCACAGGTTGTTGCCCTTCGATTCCAGGCCCTGCGGATTGTTGAAGGTGGTCAGCGCAACCTGGCCCAGCGGCTTGTCGGCACCGTTGGAGTAACGGGCGTAGACCACGCCGGTTTCCGACACGGTGATTTCGTTGAGCTTGCCGGCGGCGTAGCCGTCCTGCTGGGTGTTGCGCAGCGCGAACTTCTCGCCGTACTGGGTCGAGCCGTTGATATCCAGTGTCATGTTCAGCACGCCGGCACCGGTGGTCGGGGTGAAGGTGCCGAGGCTGACCTTGCCGTCCGTCGGTGCCGTCAGTTTGCCGCTGTTGTCGAAGGTGACCGGGGTCGGGTTGCCCGCCGGCTGGCCGTCAACGTAGTTGCGCACGGTCCACTCGTTCGGGTTGGCACCCTTCACGAAGTACGAGACCTGGATGTGGCTGACACCCAGCGAGTCGTACACGGTGATGCCGCCGCTGGAGTGGTTGTAGCTGTTCGAATCGGTCGGATCGAAGGTGGTGACGGTCGGCTGCTTGGCGTTGGCCGGCAGGGTGAAGCCGACCTTCACTTCGCTGGTCTGCTTCGGCGGGCTGTCGGTGGTCAGCAGCTGCAGGTCGACCATGCGGCCGGCATCGAAGTTGGTGCCATCGGCATTCGGTGCGAACACCTGCAGGCGGGCGCCCTGTGGGTTGACCACATAGCCGGATGCATCGGTCTGGAAGTTGCCGGCACGCGAGTAGACGCGCGAGCCATTCATGTTCATGGTGAAGAAGCCTTCACCGGAAATGGCCATGTCCAGGCTGCGGCCGGTCTGTTCGTTGTGGCCCTGCTTGAACTGCTGGGCAACGTTGGAAACGCGCACGCCCGAGCCGACCGCGTTCTTCGACAGGCCGTAGCCGGTGGCCGAGAACAGGTCGGCGAACTCGGCGCGCGATTCCTTGAAGCCGGTGGTGTTGACGTTTGCGACGTTGTTGGCGGTGACGCTCAGGTCGGAATTGGCGGCATTGATGCCGGACAGCGAGACATTGAAGCCCATGGGATGCTCCTGGTAAGTACGGGGTGTGCGGCTCAGCTGACGCGGAGCACGTAGTCGATCGGGGCCGTGCCCAGGCCCTTGAGGTTCAGGTACAGGCCGTCGGAACCGACGGTCACGCTTTCCACCGGTGCCTGCACGTAGGTGGACAGCTTGGTGCTCTTGCCGGTGGTGTCGACGTGGTTGGCGACAACCGAGTACTTGCCCGGTTCCATCCGCTTGCCGTTGGCGTCCTTGCCGTCCCACTTGAAGGCGGTTTCGCCGGCGGCCTTGGCTTCAACGCTCAGCGAGGTGACCTTGGCGCCGTTGGCATCGGTGATGTCCACGGTGATGATGCCGGCCGACGGTGCGGCCACCGTGCCCTCGACGCTGCCTTCCTTTTCCAGCACCAGCTTTTCCGATGGCACCAGTACCTGGTGGCCGACCAGCGCAGCACCACGCAGCACCTGGTCGCTGGCCATCGACTCCTGGAAGCCCTTCACCGTCTTGTTCAGATCGGTGATGCCCTGCACGGTGGACATCTGCGCCATCTGCGCGACCATCTGCGTGTTGTCCATCGGCTTCAGCGGATCCTGGTGCTGCAGCTGCTCGGTCATCAGGCGCAGGAAGTCGGCCTGGTCCAGCGTGTTCTTCTTCTTGGTGGCGTTGCTGTTCGGGGCGTTCAGGCCCAGCGCGGAATAGACGTCCTGGCTGGTCTGGTTGTTGACGGCGGTGGTCATGGCGGTATCCGGTGCTGCGGGCCTCAGCGGCCCATGGTCAGGGTGGCCAGGGCCAGTTCCTTGGCGGTGGTCAGCATTTCCACGCCGGCCTGGTAATTGCGCGAGGTCGAGATCAGGTTGACCATCTGTGCCACTGGATCGACGTCGGGCTGGTAGATGTAGCCATCGGCGTCGGCCAGCGGATGGCCGGGCTCGTAGCGCTTGATCGGCGCTGCCTCGCTCTGGGTGATCTCCTTGACCTTCACCGACGTGATGTTCGGATCGTTCTTGCTGGTCACGGCCTGGAAGATCGGCTCCAGCGGCTTGTAAACGGCATCGGCGGAACCGGCGACGGTGTCGGCGTTGGAGAGGTTGGAGGCGATGGTGCTCATGCGCACCGACTGCGCCTGCAGCGCGGAGCCGGCGATATCGAAGATCGGCAGGTTGCTCATGGCTTATTGCCCCGTGATCGCGGTCAGCATGGAACGCACCTTGCTCTCGACGAAGCTGAGCGAGGCGCGGTACTCGAGCGCGGCACGGCCATAGGCGGCACGCTCGGCATCGGGATCGACGGTGTTGCCGTCCAGGCTGGGCTGCACGCCTTCGCGCGCGATCTGGAACGGATTCAGGCCACTACTGATTTCGTAGTGCTGCTCGTGGGTGGTGGCCATCAGGCCATTGGCATCCTGCCCCTGGGCGTGGCGCAGGGCGGCATCGAAGTCCAGGTCCTGGGCCTTGTAGCCGGGAGTGTCGGCATTGCCGAGGTTGCTGGCGATCAGCTTCATCCGCTGTTCGCGCAACGGCATGGCCTGGGCATGGACGCCCAGGTAGTCGGTAATCAGGTTGCGCACGGTGCACTCCCACGGGAACGTTGCCCGGGAAGCTGCAAGGGGTGTGCCAAAGGCGTGGGGTCAGATCCCCGCAGGGGCTCTGACCCCGTGGTCGACGCGTTGCGATGCGGGGTCGGAGCCCGTTCCGGGATCCGACCCCGCGGCCGGCCTTACGCCGCCATCGCCACCTTGCGCAGGCGGTCCAGCACGAAGTCGGCCAGCTCGTGCGGCGAGTACTTGGCGACGAAGGCGTTGGCACCGACGCGCTCGACCATCGCATTGTTGAAGACGCCCGACAGCGAGGTATGCAGCAGCACGTACAGGCCGGCCAGGCCCGGGTGGCGCCGGATTTCCGTCGTCAGCGTATAGCCGTCCATGGCCGGCATCTCGATGTCCGAGATGACCATGGCGTAGCGTTCGGCCGGGTTCTCGCCCGAGGCATGGATCTGCAGCAGGTGGTCCAGCGCCTGCCTGCCATCGGAGAGCAGGGTGGCGCCCACCCCCAGCTGGTCCAGCACGCTGCGGATCTGCTGGCGGGCCACGCGCGAGTCGTCCACCACCAGCACCTGCAGCTGCGGGCCGTCGGCCGGCATTGCCAGTGTCGGGTCCAATACCGCCTCGCCACGCACCTGGGCGATGTCGGCCAGCACGCTTTCAACGTCGATCACCTGGATCAGCTCGCCCTGGAAGCGGGTGACTGCGGTCAGGTAGCTGGATTCGGCGCCCAGTTCCGGCGGCGGGTGGATGTCTTCCACCGCGATGTTGACGATCCGCTCCACGCCGCTGACCAGGAAGCCCTGGATCGAACGGTTGAACTCGGTGACGACCAGGTAGCCGGGCGAGGTGTCCGCATCGGGCTCACGCTCGGGGTGGCCGATCGCCAGGCCCAGGTCCAGCACCGGTACCGAGCGGCCGCGGACGTCCGCAACGCCGGAGAACTGGGTGGGCAGCCCGGGCACCTGGAACAGCTCCGGGCGCCGCAGGACTTCCTGCACCTTGAAGACATTGACGCCAAAAAGCTGACGTCCGCCGAGACGGAACAGCAGCAGCGCCAGGCGGTTGTGGCCGGCCAGACGGGTCCGCTGGTCGATCCGGTTGAGCAGGTCATGGGACATGGCTGCTGTATCGGCGTGTTGGGCGCCGAACTTGAGGCCGCTCTGCCGCCCGCGTGCTCCAAGCCGCATTTGTGGGGTCGAGCCATGCTCGACTCTACAAGGGCGGTGCTCTGGCACACCCCTTGCACGCACCTGGGCCAGATCCCTTCGACAGGAGGCGCCATGCGCCGGGTCACATCTCTGTTCGCCATCGCGCTGGCGCTGGCCTCGCCGTGCGCGTCCGCCGCCGACTGGCAGCCGGTGGCCAGCATCCGTGCTGCGGCGTTGTCGACGCTGCCGGCCGGCAGTGAAGGTGAGGCCCAGGTGGCCGATGCGCTTCGCCTGCCGAAGTGTGGGGGGGCGCTGCAGGTGCAGCCCACCGCCAACACCACGGTGGAGGTCAGCTGCCCCGATGCCGGCGGCTGGCGACTGTTCGTGCCAGTGAAGGTGCGGCGCAACCAGACCGTGCTGGTGCTCAACCGTGGAATCGGCACTGGAGAAACCATCTCCGCCGCCGATATCACCACTGCCCAGCGTGACGCCGCGCGGATTGCCGGTGCGGTGCTGGCCGATCCCAACGCGGCGATCGGCCGCATCGCCCGCCGCCCGTTGCAGGCCGGAGCCCTGCTGTCGAGCAATGATCTGGTGGTGCAGCGTCTCATCAAGCGCGGAGACAATGTGGCCCTGGTCTCGCGTCGTGGCTCGGTCGAGGTCCGTGTTGCCGGCCGCGCGATGGGTGATGCCGGTGAGAACGAGCGGGTCTCGGTCGAGAACCTGTCCTCGCGGCGGATCGTGCAGGGCACGGTCGATGCCGCAGGTGACGTAATCGTGGCGCGTTGAATTACCGCAAAATATCCCTAAAGATCACGGCCCTGAGGCCGTTATCCCTTGTGAACGGCAACTCCAGGACACCCCATGAGCCAGAAAATCGACGGCAACCTGCAGGTCCCCCAGGCACTGCGCAGCGTGACGAGCCCGGCCAACAAGCCCGGCGTCAGCACCGATGCGGCGGCGCGCCCGGTCGAAGCGGCCGACAGCCTGCGCCTGACCGGCGAGGCCACCAATCTGCAGGCCATCGAGCGTGAGCTGACCACCGCCCCGGCGATCGACGCCCAGCGCGTGGCCGCCGTGCGCGAGTCGCTGCAGAACGGCACCTACAAGATCAATCCGGACGCGATCGCATCGCGCATGCTCGAGCTGGACCAGCAGCTGCACGGATGACCGCGGCGATGAGCGAGCCGCTGCAGCGCCTTGCCCAGGCCCTGGACGTCGAACGCCAGGCCCTGGTCGAGCACGACGTGCACGCCCTGATCCGGGCCACCGGGGCCAAGCTGGAGGCGCTGCGTGCGCTGGAAGGCGCGCCGCCGGTCGGGGAGGGCGAACAGCTGCAGGAACTGGCCGAACGCAACCGTGCCAACGGTGTGCTGCTGTCGCGCCGCCGCCGCGAGGTCAACTGGGCGCTGCGCCAGCTGGGCCGCACCGAGGACGCCTCGGCGTACGACGCCAAGGGCCAGTCACACACGGTCACTGCGCGCCGCCCACTCGCCGTCGCCTGACGCGACGGCGGTCGCACAACCCATTCCCGCGGGCTGAAGCCCGCTGCGTGACCGCGTATATTGGGCGCCTGTTCGAATGCCCCGAGTCGCCGTGTCCGCTGCCAACGCCCTGGTTACCGCCCCCCTTCCGCCGCAGCCGGTGCTGCAGGCGTTGCTTGAGCGCCTGCGCGAAGGCTTGCTGCTGTTCACTGAAGACGGGCAGGTGGCGCTGGCCAACCCCGCCGCGCAGAACCTGCTCGCCAGCGGCGAAGACGGCGCATTGCCGCCGCCGCAGCGCCTGCGCGAACTGCTGCCGCCCGATGCGCTGGAGCAGGCGCGTCAGCACGGCCACTGGAACGGCAGCCTGCCGCTGGGCGAGGGCGTGGTCATCGCGCACCTCTACCACCACGGCCCGGTCGGCCAAGGGCACTTCCTGGCGCTGTTCCGCCACATCGAAGGGCAGGAGGACTACGAGCGCGAACTGCAGCAGCGCCATGCAGAGCTGCGCCAGGCCTACCTGCGCCTCAACGGTACCCAGGAAAAGCTGCTGCAGTCGGAGAAGATGGCCTCGATCGGCCAGCTCGCCGCCGGCGTAGCGCACGAGATCAACAACCCGATCGGCTACGTGCACTCCAACCTGGGCAGCCTGCAGGAGTACCTGCGCAGCCTGTTCACCGTGATCGAAGCCTATGAACGCGCGTTGCGAGCGCCCGACCCGAAGGCGCTGATCCCGGAAATCGACGATATCCGTGACCGCCTGGACATCGATTTCATCAGCCGCGACCTGCCGCAGCTGATGGCCGAGTCGCGCGAAGGCATCGAGCGGGTGACGCGCATCGTGCGTGATCTGAAGGATTTCTCGTATTCCGGCCGCGACGAGTCATGGAAGCTGGTCGACCTGCACGCGGGCCTGGAATCGACCATCAACATCATCTGGAACGAACTGAAGTACAAGGTCACCCTGGTACGCGAGTTCGGCCAGCTGCCGCTGGTGGAATGCCTGCCGTCGGAGTTGAACCAGGTCTACATGAACCTGCTGCTCAACGCCGGCCATGCCATCGCCGAGCGCGGCACCATCACCGTGCGTACCGGTGTTGAGGGTGACCATGTATGGGTCGAATTTGAAGACACTGGCGGCGGCATCTCGCCGGAACTGCGCCAGCGCATCTTCGATCCGTTCTTCACCACCAAGCCGGTCGGCAGCGGCACCGGCCTGGGCCTGTCGATTTCCTACAGCATCATCAACAAGCACCACGGCCGCATCGACCTGGACAGCACACCGGGCGTGGGCTCGCGCTTCCGCGTGGTGCTGCCGGTGAAGCAGCCGCGCTGACCGCTCATGGTAGTGCCGGCCGTTGGCTGGCAACCTCATTGAACCCGACATCCAGAGCAGCCGGCCAGCGGCCGGCGCTACCAGAGGGGATCGTTACCGCAACGGGCGATCCTCGCCGCCATCCCCGCTCTCGGCAGGCGCCGGCCCGGCGTTGCTGCGGCGCTGTTCCTCGTAGGTGCGGAACGCCTGGTGGATGTGCTTGCGCAGCTCGTCGTCGTTCCACGGCTTGGTCAGGAAGCGGTAGATCGCGCCGCGGTTGATCGCATCGGTGACCGTGTTCAGATCGGTATAACCCGACAGCACCAGCCGGATCGTATCCGGGTACAGCATCTTCACCCGGCCCAGGAACTCGGTGCCGCTCATGTCGCTCATGCGCTGGTCGGACAGGATCACCTGCACGTCATTGATTGCCAGCAGGTCGAACGCATCGCGCACGTTGCCGGCCGCCAGGATGCGGTAGCCGTCGCGGCGGAACAGGCGCACCAGCGAACGCAGCACGTTCTCTTCGTCGTCCAGCAGCAGCAGCGTGCGATCCGGGCGGGTCTCGGCGAACGCCTCCGGGCGCAGGTAGCGGCGGCGCAGGGTCATGCCGGCGGCATCGGCCGACATCGGTTCGCCGAACAGATAACCCTGGAATACATCGCAGTCATTGCGGCGCAGGAAACCCAGCTGGGCCTGTGATTCCACGCCGTTGGCGATCACGGTCATGCCCAGCTGATGGCCCATGGCGATGATCGCGCGGGCGATGGCCGCCTCGCGGTTGCCGGCCGGCGCACTCTTGATGAAGCTGCGGTCGATCTTGAGCTTGTCCACCGGGTAGCGCACCAGCGCACTGAGGCTGGAATCACCGGTGCCGAAATTGTCCAGGCTCAGGCTGATGCCTTCGTTGCGCAGATTGGCCAGCGTCTCGTGCACGAAGTTGACGTTGTTGGTCAGCGCGCTTTCGTTGATCTCCAGCGTCAGCATCTGTGCTGGCACGCCGGCGGCCTGGATCAGGCCCATCACTTCGGCGAAGAAGTTGGGCCGCAGCAGCTGCAGCGTGGAGACGTTCACCGCGATGGTGAAGTCGTCGAAGCCCTGGTCGCGCCACAGGCGGGCCTGCTTCAATGCTCCTTCCAGCACCCAGGTGCCGATCTGCACGATGATGCCCAGCCGTTCGGCGGTGCGCATGAAGCGTTCGGGTACCAGCATGCCCAGCGTGGGCGATTGCCAGCGCAGCAGCGCTTCCATGCCCACCACATGACCGTCGCGGGCGCTGACCAGCGGCTGGTAGCGCAGTTTCAGTTCGCCATTGGGAATGGCATCGACGATCTGCCGCGCGATGATGCTCTCGCTGTGCGCGCTGGGCGGGGTATCCACCGCGTGGATGCGCACCGCGTTGCCGCCTTCGCGCGCGGCCTGGTACAGCGCGTCCTCGGCGTGATCGAGCAGGCGCGAGGTGCTGCTGGCATGGTCCGGGCACAGGCTGACGCCGAGCTTGCCGGTCATGAACAGCGTGTACGGCAGTACCGACAGTGGCAGTTCCATCTGCTGGCGGATCTCCTCGGCGAAGTCCTCCGGCAGCGGAACGTCGGCAGTGCGGGGCACCGCGATCAGGAATTCGTCACTGCCATGGCGCCACAGCTTGCCGCGCCCGCGCAGGTAGGACTGCAGCCGCTGCGCCACCAGCACCAGCGCCTGGTCACCCACCTCGGCACTCATGTTCTCGTTGACCGAGGCGAAGTGGTCGATGTCCACGTGCATCAGCATCAGTGCGGTGCCGCCCGAGGCCGCTTCGGCGACCATCGCCTGCAGCTCGGGGTTGCCGGCGCCGAGGCGGTCGGGCGCATCGTCGATGCTGACCGGGGGCAGGTTGGGATTCCACATAGGCTCAGTATTCCGGTGAATCGACGGCGGCCATGCTGGCCGCCTGGTAGGGGAGATGGACGTCGATCAGGGTGCCTTCACCGTGCGCGGACTCGATCCGCACGTGGCCACCGACGCTCTGCGCGCGCTCGCGCATCACGATCAGGCCGAGGCCGCGCGGACCGTCCGGGTCGAAGCCCTCGCCATCATCACGGATCTGCAGGTGCAGGCCGCGCTGGCCGACATCGCGCAGCTGCAGCAGGACCTGGCTGGCGCGGGCATGGCGCAGGGCATTGGTCAGGCTCTCCTGCGCGATGCGGAAGCAGGCCTGCTCGATGCTGTTGTCAGGACGTTGTGGCAGCGGTTCGATCTCGGCCAGCAGTTCCACCGGCGAGGAACGGAACAGCACCCGTGCCTGCCAGCTCAGTGCAGCCTCCAGGCCCAGGGCATCCAGCTGCGGCGGGCGCAGCAGCGTGGAGATGTCGCGCAGCTTGGCCACGGTGGTGTCGGCCAGGCTGACGATCTGCGCCAGATCCTCGGCGCGGCGCTGTGGATCATGCTCGTCCTGCGCAGCATGGGCGGACAGCTTGATTGCGGTGATCGCCTGGCCGATGTCGTCGTGCAGGTCGCGCGAAATCGCGCGGCGTTCGTCTTCCTGCAGCGAGAACAGGCGGCCGGCCATGGCCTGCAGTTCGCGGTTGCTGGTCTCCAGCGCACTGCGGATGCGTTCGGAATCGCTGAGGTCGCGCACGATCAGCAGCTTGCAGTCGCGTCCGCCATAGCGCACTTCGCCTACCGCCAGCCCCGCATGGAAGCTGCGGCCGTCGGCACGCTGCATCGCCACCACGCTGCTGTGGCCAGGCCCCAGATGCGGCTGTCCGGCGCGCAGCTGACTGCGGACCCGGGCCAGGTCGCCGACCGCGACCAGGGCCGACAGCGGCTCACCCAGCAGGGTGTGGCTGCCATAGCCGAACAGGCCGGCGGCCCAGGCATTGGCATACAGCACGTGCTCGTCGGAGAGGATCACCACGCCGTCGGGCAGTACCCGTACCAGTTCGCGGAACTGTTCCTCGCGTTCACGCAGCAGGCGCCGCGACTGCTCGCGTTCGGTCACGTCCTGCAGGGTGCCGAGCACGCGGTTGCGGCCGGCTTCGTCGATGCCACTGGCGGCACGCAGGTGCACCATCAGTGCACGACCGTCCATCGACAGCAATGGCAACAACACGTCCACCTGCACCGGCTCGCCGGAGCAGAGCTCGGCCAACAGCTGCTCGGTCTGGGTGGCGGTCGCCGGGTCGGCCGGCACCAGCAGTTCGTCGAAGCGATGCCAGCGGCGGGCTTCGGGAGGGCGTCGGCCGAGCAGGCGATAGACCTGGTTGGAATAGCGGCCGAGCCCGGTGGACGGGTCCAGTTCCCAGGCGCCGATGCGGGCCAGCTCATGTGCCTCCTCGACCCGTGCCAGCGCCTGGTCACGGCGCAGCTGGGCCAGGTCCTCGGCGGTGCGGTCGATGGCGATCAGCAGGCGGGCGTTGTGGCCGTCGTAGCTGATGGCATTGGAGCGCAGCTCCATCTGCCGCAGGCTGCCGTCGCGCAGCTGCAGCTGGGTGCGCAGGATGCACAGCTCTTCCGGCGCCTCCCGGATCGCTTCCAGCTTGGTCTGCAGCGCCTGGTCCTGGCCCGGTGGCCACAGCGCGTCGATGGTCTGCTCCAGCAGTTCGTCACGCTCCCAGCCAAATGCGCTGCAGGCGGCCGGGTTCGCGTCGAGGATCGCCAGTGTGTCCAGGTCGTAGACCAGGATCGGGCCGGGATTGCCCTCGAACATCTGCCGCAGGCGCAGTTCGGAGGCTTGCTGGCGGGCATGGGTATGCAGCACGTGCTCGGCCAGCGGGCGCAGCAGCAGGTACAGCAGGCCGGCGCTGGCCACGGCGAAGAACGCGCCCTTCAGGCCCTGCCACAATGCGGCCTGCTGCGGGTCGGGTACCAGCGCCTGTACGGCGCCGTCGGTCGCGATCATCCAGGCCAGCGCCATCACCAGATAGCTCAGCACCACCCGGCGCCGGTCGCGGCTCAGCGACTGCGCCATCCGCGGGTCGGAAACTGGGGCGCTGCCGGTGGGTTCTGCGGGCATGGACGGGCTGGATGAAAGGGGCGCCGGCCATCTTACCGCGCGGGTGTGCCCTGGCCACTCAATTATCCGCCGCAGGCGCCGTTAACCACTGCGTGCCCCGCTGACGGGCGTGTCATCCGGAGCAAGATCGCGTGGACCAAGGGATCATCGCCAGCCTGCTGCAGCACCCGCTTGCGTCGGCGCTGGTCATCGTCGACCGTACGGGCCGCCCGCTGGCGGCCAATCCGGCTGCGCGCGAGCATGGCCTGCCGGCCACCGTGGCTGCCTATGCGCCGATGCTGGAAGATCTACGCCTGATGGCCGCCGATGGCGGCATCGTGGCCTGCACGCTGCCGGGTGGCCCGCGTGGACATTACGACGGCCACCTGCGTGCCGTGCATGACGGTGCCGGCAACCTGCTGGCCTTCACCCTGAGCATTCCCGAACCGGTGCCGGTTGATGGCGGTGGCCGATGGGAGCTGGCGCTCGACAGCGCCGGCCACAGCCTGTGGGACTGGGATATTCCCAGCGACCGTGTGGCGCGCACGCCAGCACTGGGCGATGAAACCGCCACCGCGATGCTGGCGCGTGTGCACAGCGAGGACATCGCACAGGTGCGTGCCGCGCTGGACCAGCATCTGCGCGGGCAGAGCGAGCAGTACAGCGCGCAGTTCCGCTTCCGCCAGGCCGATGGCCAGTGGCGCTGGGTGCTGGACCGGGGCCGCGTGGTCGCGCGCACCGCCGACGGCCAGCCGCTGCGGATGGTCGGCACGCATACCGATATCGAGCAGCAGAAGCAGCTCGAATCGCTGCTGCAAGAGCAGCAGCTGCACCTGAGCGAGGCGCAGCGCATCGCCAGCATGGGCAGCTGGTCGTTCGACCCCGGCACTGGCCATTTCTGGTGGTCGCCGGAGCTGCGTTCGCTGCTGGCGCTGGAGCAGGGGGCCGTACCCGGCCAGCGGCGCTGGCTGAAGCAGCTGCACCCGCGTTCGCGCGGCGCGTTGCGGGCGGCGTGGCGGCGATTGTGGCGCGATGGCCGCGCCGCCAACCTCGAGCTGGAGCTGACCCGCGGCAATGAGCCGTCACAGCATCTGCGGCTGTGGATCCAGCCGCTGCTGGACATGGACGGCCAGCCCAAGCGCCTGCTCGGCCAGGTGCAGAACATCACCGAGCAGCACCAGACCGACGCGTTGATCCGCTGGCGCACCGAGCTGCTCAATCGCGTGTCCGCGCTGGGCCGCATCGGTGGCTGCGAGATCGAGGTGCAGACCCGGCACATGCAGTGGACCGAGGAGTGCTACCGCATCCATGGCCTGCGCAAGGAGCCGATCACCCTCGATCAGGCGATGGCGCTGTATACCGAGGATTCGCGCAGTGCCTTCGAGGCGGCGCTGGGCCGGATTGCTGCGGGTGGACTGCCCGAGCAGCTGGACCTGTGCTTCTATCGCCAGTCCGGCCTGCGCGTATGGGTGCAGGTGCTGATCGAGCTGGACCGTCGCGATGGCCTGCCGCCGCGCTTCGTGGTGCTGTTCCGTGACATCACCCGCGAGCGCGAGGCCAACGAGCGCATCGAGCTGCTGGCCCACTATGACCTGCTGACCGGCCTGCCCAATCGTGTGCTGCTCGGCGAACAGACCGCCGAAGCCATCGAGGAAGCGCGCGACCGCGGCACCTCGCTGGCGATGTTGTTCATCGATCTGGACGGCTTCAAGACCATCAACGACAGCTTCGGCCACGCCACCGGCGATGCGTTGCTGAAGGCCGCCGCCACGCGCCTGCACCAGAACCTGCGCAACAACGATCTGTTCGGCCGCTTCAGTGGCGACGAATTCATCGTCGTGCTGCGCGATCTGGCCGAGCCGGAAGACGCGGGTCACGTGGCGCGCAAGCTGATCGCTTCGCTGGCCGAGCCGCTGCGCCGCGGCGAAACCACCTTGAAGGTCGGCGCCAGCGTCGGCATCGCGATGCTGGGCGATGCCCAGACCGACTTCGATTCGCTGCTGCGTGCCGCCGACGCCGCGATGTATGCAGCCAAGGAAGCCGGCCGCAATACTTACCAGTACTACAGCCAGGACGCGCTGGCGCGAATCCAGCGCAAGCTCGAACTGGAGCACGCCCTGCACGGGGCGATCGAACGCGAAGAGTTCAGCCTGGCCTATCAGCCGCTGCTCCACGCCCACCACGGCGAGCCGCCCGCAATCGAGGCACTGCTGCGCTGGCACCGGCCCGGTATCGGCTACTGCAGCCCGGCCGAGTTCATTCCGATTGCGGAGAAGTGCGGCGAGATCGTGCGCATCGGCGACTGGGTGCTGAACGAAGCCTGCCGCCAGGCAATCGCCTGGGACCGGGCCGGCCTGTGTTTCGACCGCATCGCGGTCAATGTGTCGGCGGTGCAGCTGCGCGACCGCGGTTTCGCTGAACGCGTGATCGAGATCTGCCATGCCCACGGCTGGCCGCCGCAGCGGCTGGAGCTGGAACTGACCGAGTCGGCGTTGATCCGTGACACCGACATCCTGCGGCATTGCTTCGACGTGCTGGAACGGCACGGTGTGCCACTGGCGGTGGATGACTTTGGTACCGGCTTCTCCAATCTGAACTACCTCAACCGTTTCCCGGTGGGGCGCCTGAAGATCGACCGCAGTTTCGTGCAGGGCATGCTGCACGACTCGGGCACGGCCGAAGTGACCCAGGCCATCGTGCACCTGGGTCACGCACTGGGCATGAAGGTGGTGGCCGAGGGCGTGGAAACGCACCAGGAAGAGGACATGCTGCGCCGCCAGGGCTGCGACGAGATCCAGGGCTACCTGTACTCACGCCCGCTCAGCCCGCGCGACCTGGCGCAGTGGCTGCGGCAGCAGCACCCGGCACCGATGCGTACCGACGCCAGCGGCGAAGCCGTACTGGTGCGCTGAGGGTAGCGCCGGGCCTTGCCCGGCGGGATCGCCGCACGCCGACGCACCGCTCTGGTAGGTGTCGACCTTGGTCGACACGAATGCCGGTGCTCGCGATCATCCACGCAAGGCGCGGATCTACTAACCGCGCACATGCGCCGAACAATGCATCGCATTGAACTGCTTTGGTAGGTGTCGAACTTGGTCGGCACGAATGCTTGCATGCATCATCATCTATAAGCGACGCGGGTCTGTCGCGCGTGCGACATCAATATGGTTGTTACCGTAGAGCGAAGACTGACTGGGGCGTCCTTTCCGCCGGTTCCCGCGGATGAGCTGGCTTTGGCGGCCAGACCTACTCCGCCCAATGATTAGAGAGAGCGTCGATTGCCCTCCATATCTTGAAGTTGTTCAACGGAGTCAGGGAGGGTAGAACCGCCGCTTCCTCTTCGGTTGCAGAGCAGTGAATGGAGTTGGTTGCGTTTCTCTTGTGCCAGATCCCTGGGGCGCCGTAGACGAAGAAGTAGTTCTCCAGGCCAGTCGCATGGATAAGTTCATGTCGACCGATAACCCGCCAGTCCCCATCCTGATCGCTTTTCCTGTCAAAGAGTGAGTAGCTATCCAGGATGACTGGATTCATTAGTGGTCTAGCTTGCTCCAGATCGGCAAGGGCAACGGTCGTCTCCCTGCGGCGGATCCCAAAAATATGTGCGGAATGGCCAATGGGGATCTCGGAAATGATCTGTCCGAAGTGGTAAAACCCATCATTGCGAGTAAAGCAGAATACGTCGCCTGCGCGGATGAAGCGGAGCATTGTTCGATGCTTCTTGGTCCAGCCGTTGAGAAATTCGCCGATAGTTCCAGGTTCCCGCATCGTCCTCTTTGGTGCTGGCGTCGTCATAGGGATTCACTCAATGCCCGGTTCAACAGACGTCAAGTGTTGACGAGGCGTGTTGCCAGGACCATGCAAACATTCCGAAATGCATGGATCGCGGGGCATCATCCACGCATGGCGTGGATCTACTTCGGAAATTCCGCCTTCAACTGCATGCGCAGCAGTTCGACGATGGCCGCATAGCGGCGCTTCTGCACCAGATAGCTGGCCAGGAACAGCGGCAGCACCAGCAGCATCGGTGCCGCTATCGGGCGCATCGCCACCAGTGGCAACAGCAGCAGTGAGAGGATCGCCACGAACCAGCTGCACAGGCCGATGACCCGCACCTCGTGCCGTCGCACGTTGAGTACGATGCGACCGCGCATCACCGGGAAGTAGCGCAGGCCGAAGCTAGGCGCAAAGCTCTCGCGGAATGCCATGCTGCCGTCCGGCAGTGCATGGAAGGCCAGGTGCTGCCATTTGTCTTGCGGCAGGTCACGTTCCAGGCTGCCGAGCGAGAGCCGGGCCTGCATGGCCGGTGACGCCGCGATGCGTTCGTTGAACAGGGTGATGCCCCAACTGAAATAGCCGGCCACCCAGGTCATCAACAGGACGGTCTCGATCAACAGCACTGCGATCAGGGCGATGGCCATCGGTCTTCCATGAACGGGACCGGGGCATCATGCCATGCCGGGCGCCTCATCCAGGCGTGGGCTGGATCGGCAGCTGTCGGAACCTGGATAGCCGAAACGTCAATTGCCTGGGCGCAGGTAGGCCACCCAGGCAAGCGGGAACAGTCCAGTAGCAAGGGAGCGGGCCAGATAGGCCTCGTCGATCGTCCAGGGCGCCGGAAAGTCGGAAATCACTTCCGTCGCTGCGCATGAGCAGGATTCCCATGCTTCTTCCGACGGCTGGCCTTCGAACTCGAAGCGTACCCGGACAAGTTGCATGCCGGCGTCTGCCTCGATCGACGCCTGGAGCAGCTGTGCCGGGGTCTGGCCCAGAAGTGCTCGTCGCAGGGAGGCACGCAGGACGTCCGGGGCCACGGGGTCGATCATGTTTGCCTGTTCGAAGGTTGTGTCATCGCGCCGTTATCGTTTCAGCGCTTCCCCATCCAGCCCCAGGTCCCACGCCAGTCCCAGCAGCTCCTCACCCGCGCGAGACGGGCCAGGCCGCGCATCGGCCAGCTGCTGCAGTTCGCGGATCTCCTCACGTGCCACCTCTTCCAGCTGTTGCAGCTGCTCACGCACGCTCGCGTTGCGCGGGCGCTCGGTGTCGGTGAGGGAGGGCAGGGCGCGGATCAGGGTCATGGTGCGTGTACAGGATGCATCCAACGGCGGGTCACAGGCAAAGGCCCCGGTATGACCGGGGCCTTGCGGGCTGCCGGCGGCGGCAGCGGACATCAGGATCAGAACAGCTCGACGGTACCAGCGCCCATGCTCTGCTGGGCAACCGGCTTGTGCGGCGGGCGTTCCCATTCGCTGCGCAGTTCGCGCAGGCGGCTGCCGGTGCGCTGCAGTGCGGTGGCGATCTCTTCGTCGAACACGCCGCCATTGCGGTGCAGCAGCTCCTGCAGGGCAACCGCTTCACGGTTGATCGCGGTCAGGCGGTCCAGGTGGGTGTGCACGCCGCCCAGCGCCTGGGTGGCGATGTCTTCGAACTGCAGGGCGCGTACGGCTTCGGCCACGCTGCCATCGATCGAACGGGCGCACTCGGACACTTCGCGCATGCCATCGCCCAGCGAGGCATTGATCTGCGCGACGTTGTCGAGCATGGCCGCCGCTTCCTGGCGCGCTTCGCGGGAGCGGTCCATGTCACGCGAGGCCATGTGCGAGACCGTCTCGCGCACCTTGGCGATGGCGTCCTTGGAGCTGTGCGCCAGCTTGCGGATCTGCTCGTTGAACGTGGTCGAGCGCTCGGACAGGTTGCGCACTTCGTCGGCCACCACCGCGAAGCCTCGACCGGCTTCACCGGCACGCGCGGCTTCGATGGCGGCGTTGAGTGCCAGCAGGTTGGTCTGGTCGGCGATCGACTTGACGTCTTCCAGCAGCGCGAAGATGCCATCCAGGTGCTGCGCCATCTGGTCGATGTGCTGCACGGTGGTGCTGCTCTGGCCGCTCACCTGTTCCAGTGCTTCTACCAGCTGTTCCATGCGGTGGCTGGCGTGCTGGGCGAAACGGGCAACGTCGAGGCCGGCATTGCCTTCGTCACCGGCGCGATCGACGATGCGCGACAGGGCCTGGCTCTGCTGGCGCGACTTGCGATTCATGGCATCGAAGCTGCCGCCCAGGCTGGAGACCGCCTGGCGGATCAGGTCACGGGCGCGTTCCACTTCGCCACGCGAACCGTCGATTTCGTTGCCGACGAAGTTGCGCAGTTCGGTCAGCAGCTGGTCCTGCTCACGCAGGACACGGGCGTGTTCCGGGGAACGGTGCGCCTGGGCGCGGGTGGTCCACCACGCAAAGCCAAGCCAGCTCAGCGTCATCGTGGTCAGGATCGCCCAGCGCAGGGCGGCCGGCCATTCGAAACCGATGGCGAAGGGGAGCAGCAGGGTCAGAGCCAGGGGGGCGGCCAGACGGATGAAAATGCGTGAGTACATGGACGTTCTCGGGAGGTGCACGGAGGATGTATCGGCCGTACCCCCTTTCTCTTTAACGTCGATGTGCCTCGAAGTGCATTCTGAATGCGCCGGTTTTCCGACGCCTCGGCGGCTTCGGGGTCAGAGCCCTTTCCTTGCCGGAAAAGGATCCGACCCCATGGGGCTCAGGCCAGCTGGCGGTCCACGGCCTCGATCATCGCCTTGCGGCTGAACAGGAAGTCCCAGTAGCTGCCGCCCAGCTGGCGCCACAGCACCGCCGAACGCACCGCGGCCAGCAGCAGGGCGCGGATCTCCGCAACCACACCGGCCTGGCCCAGGTAGTGCGGGTTGCCCTGCACCATCACCCGCGGCTTCAGGTGGCTGATGGTGTCGGCGTACAGGCCACCCAGGTTGGCCAGCACGTCCGGGTGGCCACTGTCGCCCAGCTCGACGGCTTGGCGCTGGGCGCGTTCGATGCCGGAGGCGACCTTGTTCACGGTGGTGCCGTCCTGCACGAAGCGGCGCTCCAGCTGCAGCACCGACAGGGCCAGCTTGGGCAGGATCGGGTCCTGGCCCTGGCTGCGGAAGTAGTTGTGCAGCAGGCGCAGCCCAGCCTTCAATGCATGGCGGTCACCGAACACCTCCTGCGGCGAAGGCGCGTCGACGCGGAACACGCTGTCCACGGCGGTGCGCACGGCAGCGGCGTCGGAATGGCCGGTATCGGCGATGCGGCGTACCTGCTGCAGGGCCTGGGCAATGCCGGCCAAAGCCAGGACGCGGTCGTCGACAGTGAAACTCATGCAGCGATTACCTCAAAAGGGGAAGGGGTGGTGCGCAGGCGCTGTTCCAGCGGCGCATCGGTGGCGGCGATCACCGCGCCCCCCAGGCACACATCACCGTCATACAGCACCAGTGATTGACCGGGAGTAACGGCGCGCTGCGGGCGCGCAAAGGTGACCAGCACGCTGCCATCGTCCAGCACCTCGACCGTACACGGCTCGTCGGGCTGGCGGTAGCGGGTCTGCGCGGTGCATTCGAAGCGCCGTGCCGGCGGCGCGCCGGCAATCCAGTGCGCGGTTTCCGAGCGCAGGCGGTCGGACAGCATCCACTTGCTGTCGCGGTCCTGGTCCACGTACAGCACGTTGCTGGCCACATCCTTGCCGACCACGTACCACGGCGCGGCCGGGCGGCCACGCACGCCGCCGATGTTCAGGCCCTCGCGCTGGCCCAGGGTGAAATAGAAGACGCCTGGGTGCTCGGCGATCACACTGCCGTCGGCCGGGTCGAGGATCTGCCCGGGCTTGGCCGGCAGGTAGCGGCCGAGGAACTCGCGGAAGTCGCGCTCACCGATGAAGCAGATGCCGGTGGAGTCCTTCTTGGCGTGGGTCGGCAGGCTGACGTCACGCGCGATCCGGCGCAGGTCGGTCTTTTCCAGGTCGCCGATCGGGAACAGGGTGGCCGCCAGCTGCGCCTGGCCCAGCTGGTGCAGGAAGTAGCTCTGGTCCTTGGAGCGGTCGGCACCACGCAGCAGCAGCCACTGGTGGCCGCGCTGGGCCACGCGCGCGTAGTGGCCGGTGGCAATGCGTTCGGCGCCCAGCTCGCGGGCGGCATCCAGGAAGTGCTTGAACTTCACTTCGCGGTTGCACAGCACGTCCGGGTTCGGGGTGCGGCCGGCCGCGTACTCGGCCAGGAAGTGCTCGAACACACCCTGCCAGTACTCGCTGGAGAAATCACGGAAGTGGAACGGGATACCGAGCAGGCCGCAGACGGCCACTGCATCGCGGCGGTCGTCCTCGGCGCGGCAGTCGCCGCTGCCGTCGTCGGCCCAGTTCTGCATGAACAGACCGGCTACGGCCTCGCCCTGCTGCACCAGCCGCCAGGCGGCGACCGAGGAGTCGACGCCACCGGAGACGCCCACCATCACGCGCGGAGTGCTCATGCGACCTCCCGGACCAGCGAAAGCGGATGGCGCTGGCCACCCAGGAAATCAGCCACCACCTGCCAGACCAGCGGGCTGCGCAGGCGCTCCGTAGCGGTCTGCAGCTCGGCCGGGGTCAGCCACAGCGCGCGATCGATGCCGGTGTCCAGCGGCTGCGCCGGGTCGTGCGAGACCGGACGCGCCGCATAGCAGAAGCGCAGGAAGGTGGTGCCGTCGCCGGCCGTCCACTGGTAGCAGCCGATGAAGTGGGTCAGCTGCACCGTCCAGCCGGTTTCCTCGCGGGTCTCGCGCAGGGCTGCCTCGGCCAGGCTTTCGCCCGGCTCGAGGTGGCCGGCCGGCTGGTTCAGCACCTGGCGGCCGTCGATGGTCTCCTCGACCAGCAGCACGCGGCCGCCGTCGACCACCACGGTGGCGACAGTGGCGTGCGGTGCCCAGCGCGGGTCCGGCGTGGTGTTCAACTCAGAACTCGTCCTTCTTCGTCAGTTCCAGCTCCATGGCGTCGGCGGTGCGGATGGCCGCATCGATGGCGTCGCTGAGCTGGTCGGCCGTGGCATCGGCGTCGATCTTGACCACGAACATGGCGGTGGTGTCCTGCTTCACCCAGCCGCCCATCTTGGCGTCCTGCGAATCTTCCAGCAGGCGGTTGGCTACGGCCACCGGGAACTGCTTGGTCTTGGCGTTGTAGGCCGGCGACCAGATCTCGCGGATGTTGTGGGTGCCGAAATCTTCCACCGACGAGCGCACGTAGACCATCTGGGTGCGATCACCCTCGACGTCGAACACCATGCGGTAGTCGCCGTCCTCGTCGACCTCGTAGGTATAGCCCAGCTTGTCCAGGTGGCGGGCCACGGCCTTGTCGGCCTGGGTCTCGGCGGCGGCGGAGCCGGCGGCGGCCAGGGCGATCAGCAGGGCGGGAAGAAGGGTCCTTTTCATGAAGATCCTGTGAAACAGTGTTGAGAGAGGGTGCAATTGTGACGGTGGCCGTGCGTGCCGTCCAATCTGCGGCAGGCCGACGCAGGCTGGCCCGTGCCTCTATAATGGGCAGATGCCCCATGAGTCTTCCCCTGATTCCCATCACGAGCACGGCGTTGCCGTGGAGCCCGCGCGCCCGGAAGTGGCGCCGCCGCCGTTCTACCAGGTGATGCTGCTCAACGACGACTACACCCCGATGGATTTCGTGGTGGACGTGCTGCAGCAGTTCTTCAGCATGGACCTGGACAAGGCCACGCAGGTGATGCTGCACGTCCATACCCGTGGCCGCGGCGTGTGCGGGGTGTTCACCCGCGAAGTGGCCGAGACCAAGGTCGCCCAGGTCAACGAGTACTCGCGGATGAACCAGCACCCGCTGCTGTGCACGATGGAAAAGGCCTGACCGGCTGTCGATTTTCGTCCGGGCGTATCGGCCCGGCCCGCAGGAGCGTGCCCACCAAGGTGGGCACCTACCAGGGCATGAGGCCTGTCCGGGCGCGCTTGCCCACCAGCATGGGCGCCTGCCAGGCGCGGATCACCCCTCCGCCAACGCCTCCAGCGCCATTCGTGCCACCGCCTCGTCGACCTCGGCCGGGTCACCGTCATCCCGGAACCACACCGCAGACAGTGCCATGCTGGCCGCAATCCAGCGCAGCAGGCGCGTGCGTTCCAGCCCCGCCAGTGCGCCGACCTGTTCCAGCCGCGCGGCAAACCGCTCGGGCCGTGTCGCGACGTGGATGCCTGGTCCGCACAGGTCCGGGTTGCTGAACAGCGTTGTGTAATCGAACGCGCGATCGCCCAGCAGCCGCTTCGGGTCGATCGCCAGCCAGCCCCGCGCGCCGAAATCCAGCACATTGTCGTGATGCAGGTCGCCGTGCAGCGGTCGGATCTCCTGTTCCTGCTGCAGCAGTCCCTCCGCCAGTGATCTGCACTGTTCCAGCAGTGGCGGCAGCGCCGCCCTTGGCTGCAGCAGGTCGACGAACCATGTACGCAGGCAGACCAGGTCGTCTGGCGGCGCGCTCCGTGGCCGGTGCAGCCGCTGCAGGACCTGGCACAGGATCGTGGTGCAGGCGTCATCGTCGCCGTCGATCGAGCGTTGCCGCAGCGAGTCGCCGTGGGCCCGCTCGATCAGGATCGCCGGCCCCTCGTGGGCCAGCAGGCGGGCGGCGCCGTCACCGTCCCACCAACGCAGCAGGCGATGGCTGTTCTGCTCTTCGGTTTCGCTGCTGACCTTCAGCATCGCCGCTTCGCCGGCGGCGGTCAGCACCGGCCAGAGGCGGGCATGGGGCGTCTCGATGGCCGCGCCATCACGCCGCAATCGCCAGCGGCTCAGGTAGGGTTCGCTCATGCTGGGCGGGCTGTCCTGGAGTGAATGAAGATCAAGCAATCTGTACCGCTAACGCCATCTGAACGCAGCAATCCGCTAGGGTGATGGAAAACGCGTAGTCAGGCCGCATATTGTCCCCATCTGCCGCCGGAGTAATCCATGTTCAGCAAAGACCTCGAACACACCATCGGCCAGTGCTACAAGCGCGCCCGTGAGGCCCGGCATGAGTTCATGACGGTCGAACACCTGCTGTTGGCACTGCTCGACAACCCGTCCGCCCAGGCCGTATTGAAGGCTTGCGGTGCCGACACCGAACGCCTGCGCCAGGAGCTGGAGCAGGCCATCGAGGCCTCCGTGTCCCGCCTGGCCGAAGATGACGGCCGCGATACCCAGCCGACCCTGGGCTTCCAGCGCGTGCTGCAGCGGGCCGTGTACCACGTGCAGTCCTCGGGCAAGAAGGAGGTCACCGGCGCCAACGTGCTGGTCGCCATCTTCGGCGAAAAGGACTCGCACGCCGTCTATTACCTCAACCAGCAGGACGTGACCCGGCTGGATGTGGTCAATTACCTGTCCCACGGCATCGCCAAGCTGGGCGAGGAGGGCGAGCAGCCGTCCTCTTCCTCCGAGGGCGAGAGCCGCATGGAAGGCGGGGAGGGTGAGCCGAGGGGCGATGCCCTGACCGAGTTCGCCAGCAACCTCAACGAACAGGCCCGGGCCGGTCGCATCGACCCGCTGGTCGGCCGTGCCGACGAGATCGAGCGCACCATCCAGGTCCTGTGCCGCCGTCGCAAGAACAACCCGCTGTACGTGGGTGAGGCGGGCGTGGGCAAGACCGCCATCGCCGAGGGCCTGGCCCGCCGCATCGTCGAGGGCTCGGTGCCCGACGTTCTGGCCGATGCGGTGATCTATTCGCTCGACCTGGGCGCGCTGGTGGCCGGCACCAAGTACCGCGGCGACTTCGAGAAGCGCCTGAAGAGCGTGCTGACCGCGCTGAAGAAGGTGCCCAATGCGGTGCTGTTCATCGACGAGATCCACACCATCATCGGTGCCGGTTCGGCGTCGGGTGGCACCATGGATGCGTCCAACCTGATCAAGCCGGCGCTGGCCTCCGGCGAGCTGCGCTGCATCGGCTCGACCACCTTCCAGGAATACCGTGGCATCTTCGAGAAGGACCGGGCGCTGGCCCGCCGCTTCCAGAAGATCGACATCGTCGAGCCGACCGTCGGCGAGACCTACGAGATCCTGCAGGGGCTGAAGTCCAAGTACGAGCTGCACCACGGCGTGACCTATTCCGACGAGGCGCTGCAGGCGGCGGTTGACCTGTCGGTGAAGCACATCGGCGACCGCCTGCTGCCGGACAAGGCCATCGACGTGATCGACGAGGCGGGCGCCCGCCAGCGCCTGCTGCCGGAAGGCCAGCGCAAGGAGCTGATCGACGTCGAGGAAGTGGAGGCGATCGTCGCCAAGATGGCGCGCATCCCCACCAAGCAGGTCAGCGCCACCGACAAGGATGTGCTGCAGCACCTGGAGCGCAACCTGAAGATGGTGATCTTCGGCCAGGACCCGGCCATCGAGACACTGTCCTCGGCGATCAAGCTGGCGCGCTCCGGCCTGGGCAATCCGGAAAAGCCGATCGGCAACTTCCTGTTCGCCGGCCCGACCGGTGTCGGCAAGACCGAGGTGACCAAGCAGCTGGCGCTGCAGCTGGGCATCGAGCTGGTCCGCTTCGACATGTCCGAGTACATGGAGCCGCATTCGATCAGCCGCCTGATCGGTGCGCCTCCGGGTTACGTCGGCTTCGACCAGGGCGGCCTGCTGACCGAGAAGATCGTCAAGACGCCGCACTGCGTGCTGCTGCTGGACGAAATCGAAAAGGCGCACCCGGACATCTTCAACATCCTGTTGCAGGTGATGGACCGCGGCGTGCTGACCGATACCAACGGTCGCGAGGCCAACTTCAAGAACGTGGTGCTGGTGATGACCACCAACGCCGGCGCGGCGCAGGCCTCGCGGCGTTCGATCGGTTTCACCAAGCAGGACCATGCCACCGACGCGATGGAGACCATCCGCCGCAGCTTCACCCCGGAGTTCCGCAACCGCCTCGACGCGGTGGTGCAGTTCCAGGCGCTGGGCTTCGAGCACATCCTGCGCGTGGTCGACAAGTTCCTGATCGAGCTGGAGATGCTGCTGCAGGACAAGCACGTCAGCCTGTCGGCAACGCCGACCGCGCGCGACTGGCTGGCCCACCACGGCTTCGACCCGCTGATGGGTGCGCGCCCGATGGCCCGGGTGATCCAGGACAAGATCAAGCGTCCGCTGGCCGACGAGCTGCTGTTCGGCAAGCTGGTCAACGGTGGCAAGGTCAGCATCGATGTCCGCGACGACGAGCTGGTGGTCGAGACCCAGGCCGAGCCGGAGCGGCTGCTGCCGGTGACGGTGGAGTAAGGCGGCGCCGGATCGATGCCGGGTGCGGTTGGAAAACAAGGGCGGCTTCGGCCGCCCTTGTTGCGTATCCGCTTTTCAACGTCCCTGCTGGGCCAGGCGCTTGAAGGTTGCCGCATCGACCGGTTCGATCCGGGTCACGGTGCAGTGGTTGCTGTCGGTCTGCAGCGTGCTGCGAGCATCGCCACAGATCTGCTCGGGCGTGCCGGGTGTGAAGAAGACGTAACTGGCCGAGGCGGCGGCGCCGAGGCAGCGCTTCTGCAGGTGGACCCGATAGTGGTTGTTGCCGTCGCGCAGCAGCACTTCGCGTTCCGTGCTGGAGGGGCGGATGTCGCGGCTGGTGCCGAGGGCGATGCACTCGGCCGCGGTGGAGGGTCTGGCGGGTTCGGCGGCGGGCGCCGACAGGGGGAGGCTGACCAGCAGAACTGCCGGCAGCAGGACGTGCGGGAGCAGGGCGTTCATGATCGGGTGGGGTGGCGATCCGGACTGGATCGGATCCCACGATGCCGCTGTCGCTGCAAATGCGAATCTGCCTCAAGCGGGGCTGACCGACGCCACGGTGAGTTCGGTCACGATGACCTTTGGCGGCGTCAGGCCGCGATCGAACGGAATCCCTGCTGTCGCCCCTGGTCGCCGCCATCCTCGATGACGAAAGCGACCGCCTCGTGCGGAATGTGCAGGCGTTGCTTGAGGGTGCCACCCAGATGCGGGATCTCACGTTGCACGGCCAGGTACAGCGGGTGCGATGCGTCCATGCTGGTGCAGACCAGGCAGGGTTGACCGAACCAGGTGCCATCCGGTCCCTTGCTGGCATAGCAGCGGCTGGTGACGGACTGCGGGTCCAGTACGATCAGATAGGTCATGCGCGCAACGCCCAGTGTGAAGAACGTGTTGAGTCTAGCCATCCGGCGCGACGCTGGATTTCAGACAACGACGAAAATGCGTTGCGGGTGAAGCCTGGAATTTTCTTCCGCGCACGACAAAGGGCCAGCAGCAAGGCCGGCCCTGTCGAAGTGGCGCCAGGCGCCGACCGCTTACTTCATGCGGTAGGTGATACGACCCTTGGTCAGGTCGTACGGGGTCATTTCAACCTTGACCCGGTCACCGGTGAGGATGCGGATGTAGTTCTTGCGCATGCGGCCGGAGATGTGGGCGATGATTTCGTGCCCATTTTCCAGACGAACGCGGAAAGTGGTGTTCGGCAGCGTCTCGCTGACAGTGCCCTCGAACTCGATGGAATCGTCTTTCGACATGTAGTCCTGTGCGGTTCAGAAAACGGCCACGCTGGGCCTAAGGCGCGGTATTTTACGCGTGATGGGCCCGGCTTGCAAAGTTTGTGTTAACCCCCGGCCAAACGCCGTGCTGGCAAGCGTCCTACCGCCTGGGTCCAGGGACCTTCACGGCCGTCACGGTGTACGGCCTGACGGACGTGCTCCAGAAAGTCCGCGCGCGGCAGGTGCTCGGCGCCCATCCGCAGCAGGTGCGGATTCTCCACCTGGGCATCGATCAGTTCCCAGCCCCAGCCACGCAGGGTGGCTGCCAGCGTGGCCAGGGCGATCTTGGAGCCGCCACTGGCGCCACTGAACATGCTCTCGCCGAAGAACATGGCGCCGATCGCGACGCCGTAGATGCCGCCGACCAATGTCTGCCGATCCCAGACTTCGAAGGAATGGGCGAAGCCAAGGTCGTGCAGTTGGCTGTAGGCCTCAACCATCGCCGGGCTGATCCACGTGCCGTCCTGGCCGGGCCGCGGCGCCGCGGCGCAGGCGCGCATCACACGACTGAAGGCGGTGTCGGCGGTGACCTCCCACGTGCTGCTGCGCAACTGGCGGCGGAAGCGGCTGGACAGGTGCACGCCATCGGTGCGGAACACCGTGCGTGGGTCCGGCGACCACCACAGGATCGGCTCGCCCTCGCTGAACCACGGGAAGATGCCGCCGGCATAGGCGTTGAGCAGGCGCACCGGATGCAGGTCGCCGCCCACCGCAAGCAGGCCATCTGGCTGGCGCAGGGCGGTCTCGGCCGGCGGGAAGGGGGCGTCCGGCGCGTCGGCCAGGCGCCAGGGCAGCTGGCGGGTCATGGGGCCATTGTATTCGTCGTGGTGATTCGTGATGTCTGGCACCATCACTGTTCACCGGCAAGGAGCCTCCGAATGAGTGACTCGATCAGCGCCATCCTCGACCTGCATGACGCCCCGCGTACGCGCAACGACAGCCAAGGCATGCTGCTGTCGCTGGCCACTGAACAGCCGCGTCGGCTGGGAGAGTTGATGCTGCAGGCGCTGGCGCGGCCTTCGCCGAGCTCGGCCTTCCTCGACATGGCGCTGGACCTGCTGCCGGATGGCGCGGTGCCCGCGGTCGCGGCCGACGCGTGGCGCCGCTATCGCGCAGGCGAGCGCGGTGACGTGTTGACGAGCGTGATGGAGTTCGCCAGCTATCAGGCGCCGCAGGTGCTGCAGGACGATTGGGAGGCATTGCTGGCGGTCGCCGGTGAGGATGAGGTGCAGTTGGCCGCGCAGGTCTGGCAGGGCCTGCCCAGCGCGACGGCCGCGCATTGGGCGCAGATCCTGGCCGAAGCCGATGACGATCGCGAAATGGCGCGGGCCAGGGCGCTGCTGCTCGCCGCCCAGCCCGAGACCTACGCCATTGCTCGCGGCTACCTGGTCGACTGGGGGCGGTTGGATGCCGAGGTCTGGGCGCACTGGGCCGGCGTCGCCGAAGGTCCGCAGCCGCGTCGCCTGCATGGCGAGCGGCCATTGCACTTCCGCTTCGGCCGCGAACAGCATCGCGCGCAGCAGGCGGACGAGCCGAGCTGGCGCAAGCGCATCTGGCGCCTGCACCCGACCTGGAATGGTGGGCAGGTGCATCACGCCGGGCACATGGGAGGACCACTGGAAGCGCTGTGTGGCAGCTGCCATGCGCCGCTGCAGCGCCTGCTGCGGACCGATGCTGCCGCGCTGCAGCCGGGCGCGTCGGGCGAGATCACGCTGGGGCTGTGCCTGGACTGCTGCGGCTGGGAAGACCCGCCCGTGCGTTTCTATCGCCACGATGCCGACGGTCTGCCCACCTGCCATCCCAGCCAGCACCGCGAGGTGCCGAGTACGCCCACCGACAGTGGCGACCTGATGCGGGCCGAGGTGGGCCTGGTGGCGCTCGAAAGCGCGCGCTGGCAACAACAGGACTGGGGCCAGTCCAATCATCGGCAGAACCTGTCGCGTGTGGGTGGCGCACCAAGCTGGGTGCAGAGTGCGTGGTACCCGGCGTGCATCGATTGCGGCGAGGAGATGCCCTTCGTGATGCAGCTGGATTCGACACTGCCGACCACCGGTGGAGGCGCGCTGCTCTGGGGCAGTGGCGGCATGCTCTACACGTTCTGGTGTTCGAAGTGCCAGGTGAGCGGGCACTTCTGGCAGTGCACCTGAGCACAGCGCCCTCGACATCGCCCTGGTAGGTGCCAACCTTGGTTGGCACGTTTTTCGGCGCCGCGCCAATCGAGCAAGCTCGACTCTACGGCTCTACGCGGAACGGCCCATGCCCCTGCAATGCCTGCTGGTAGCGCCGCACATCGCGCCGCTCCTGCCGGCACCAGTCCAGCAGCGCTTCTGCGAATTCCGTGTCGGCCACCCAGTGCCGGCTGCGCACCAATGTGGGCAGGAAGCCGCGTGCCAGCTTGTGCTCGCCCTGTGCGCCGGGTTCGAATCGGCTCAGTCCTTCGCGCAGGCAGTACTCGATACCCTGGTAGTAGCAGGCTTCGAAGTGCAGGCCGGGCAGGGTGGCGCCGCCCCAGTAGCGGCCGTACAGCGTGTTGCCGCCGCGCAGGCAGAGGGCGCCGGCAATCGGCTCGCCGTCCTGTTCGGCCAGGAACAGCACCAGCCCGCGTCCCAGGGTTATCGCCAGATGGCGCAGGAAGGTCTCGGTCAGCGCTGGGGCATTGCCGTACTCGAGGAAGGTCTGCAGGTAGAAGCGGTACATCGCCTGCAGGTCGGCGCGGCTGGCTTCGTCGCCGTGCACCACGCGGAAGGTGATGCCCTGGCGGGTGACCTTGGCGCGTTCCTGGCGGATGTTCTTGCGGTGCTTGTGGTCCATCGCGCCGAGGAACTGCTCGAACGTGGCCCAGTCACCCGGGTTCTGCCACTGGAACTGCACGTCCTCGCGCAGCAGCCAGTCATCGCCGAACAGCGCCTCGTCGCCGGCGGTATGGAAGTTGATGTGGGCCGACGACACACCCAGTGCCGGCAATGCGTCACGCAACGCCGACAGCAATGCGGCGCGCTCTGAATCATGACGGGCCAGCAGGCGCGGGCCGGTGACCGGTGAGTACGGCACCGCGCCCAGCCATTTCGGGTAGTAGTCGCGGCCGTGGCGGGCATAGGCGTTGGCCCAGGCGTGGTCGAACACGAACTCGCCGTGCGAGTTGGTCTTCAGGTAGCCCGGAATGGCGCCGACCAGATGCTCGCCTTCCCATAGGGTGAAGTGCCGGGGCTGCCAGCCCCAGTCCTCGCGCAGGCAGCCATGCTGTTCCAGGCCCGAGAGGAAGGCGTGGCTGACGAAAGGGTTGCGGCCGTCGTGCAGGGCGTCCCAGTCGGTGGCGGCAATGGACTGCAGGGAGTCGAGGAAGCGGGGGGAAGGCATGAGCGAAGGATAGGGCAGATGAAACAGAAAGGCCGACGCGTTGGCGTCGGCCTTTTGCCTGGGTCGAGCATGGCTCGACGCTGCACGGTGCGGTCAGCGACTCAGCTGGCCTTGCCCTGTGCGTCCAGGTAGCGCTCGGCGTCCAGTGCGGCCATGCAGCCGAAACCGGCCGAGGTGATCGCCTGGCGGTAATGCTGGTCGGCCACGTCGCCGGCGGCGAACACGCCTTCCACCGAGGTCTGGGTGGCGTTGCCGCCCAGGCCCGAGCGGATTTCCAGGTAGCCGTTGTTCATCGCCAGCTGGCCGTCGAACAGGGTGGTGTTCGGGTGGTGGCCGATGGCCACGAAGAAGCCGTGGGCGTCGATGTCGCGGGTGCTGCCGTCCAGGGTGGACTTCACGCGCACGCCGGTCACGCCGGCATCATTGCCCAGCACTTCTGCCACCTGGTGGTGCCAGACGGTCTCGATCTTGCCTTCGGCCACCTTCTTGAACAGCTTGTCCTGCATGATCTTTTCCGCCTTCAGGGTGTCGCGGCGATGGACCAGGTAGACCTTGCGGGCGATGTTGGACAGGTACAGCGCCTCTTCCACGGCGGTGTTGCCGCCGCCGACCACGACCACATCCTGGTCGCGGTAGAAGAAGCCGTCACAGGTGGCGCAGGCAGACACGCCGCGGCCCTTGAACTCGTCCTCGGTCGGGATGCCCAGGTACTTGGCGGTGGCGCCGGTGGCGATGATCAGGGCATCGCAGGTGTACTCGTGGCTGTCGCCGATCAGCTTGAACGGGCGCTGCGACACATCGGCGGTGTGGATGTGGTCGAAGATGACCTCGGTCTCGAAGCGCTCGGCATGGGCCTGCATGCGCGCCATCAGGTCCGGGCCCATCAGGCCGTGGGCGTCGCCCGGCCAGTTGTCCACCTCGGTGGTGGTCATCAGCTGGCCGCCCTGCTGCAGGCCGGTGATGACGACCGGCTTCAGGTTGGCGCGGGCGGCGTAGACGGCGGCGGTCCAACCGGCCGGGCCGGAACCGAGGATGACGAGGCGCTGGTGGCGGGAGGGCAGGCTGGTGCTCATGTAGACTCGCGAAAAGGTAGATGGGACAAGGCGCTGGCGATGTTTGCGCAGCATCCGTGGCTGGTCATAGAGTGGCGGCTGGGGCAGGGCGATTCAAGCCGATGAACAGAACGCCGTCATCCAGCAGTGGTTCCGGCCCTCTGATTGCCCCGTCGGACGTCGCATAACTGAAAACTGACGCCGTCTCATTTATTATCAATCACTAACAGCGCATTCCAAAGGTATGGTCTAAGGTGGCGAAGCAGGTCCCCGAACGCTCCAAGTCCGACGACAGCAAGGCGTCACGTCGCACGGCCGCGGCGGCGACGACCGACAATCCACGCCGCCAACGCCTCTGGCGCGACCTTGGCCTGATCGCCATCGCGCCGGCGCTGCTGTACCTGGCGGCCAGTCTGTTCACCTATTCAGCGACCGACCCGGGCTGGTCGCACACCGGCAGCGTGGTCGCGCCGGTGCACAACCTCGGCGGCCGCGCTGGCGCCTGGATCGCCGACGTGCTGCTGCAGCTGTTCGGCTACATCGCCTTCCTGTTGCCGGTGGTGCTGGGCGCGCTGGCGTGGATCGCCATGTTCGGCCTCAAGCGCGAGAGCAAGGGCGAGAACGATCTGGACCCGGCGCTGCGCCTGGTTGGCCTGGTCGGTTTCCTGATCGCCGGCACCGGCTTCCTGCATGTGCGCCTGTTCAGTGGCGACGTCTCCAGTGCCGGCGGCATCCTCGGCAAGCTGGTCGGCAATTCGCTCACGGTGGGCTTCGGTACGCTGGGCGCGAACCTGTTCGTGCTGGTGCTGCTGCTGGCCTCGATCACCCTCGCCACCGGGCTGTCCTGGTTCACGGTGATGGAGAAGATCGGCCGCGGCGTGATGTCGCTGGCGCCGTTGCTGGCGCGCAAGAAGGAAGAAGTCACCGAGTGGCAGCAGACCCGGGTGATGCGTGAGGAACGCCAGGAGGTACGCAAGGCCGATGCCGAGGTGCGCGCCAAGCGCGAGCCGGTGAAGATCGAGCCACGCCCGGAGCCGGTGATCGAGAAGAGTGACCGGGCCAAGCGCGACACGCAGATCCCGATGTTCCGGGGCGTCAACGGCGACGGATCGGACCTGCCGCCGCTGGCCCTGCTGGACGATCCCAAGCCGCAGCCGGTGGGCTACGACAAGGAAACCCTGGACGCGCTGTCGCGGCAGATCGAGTTCAAGCTGAAGGACTTCCGCATCGACGCCCAGGTGGTCGGCGCCAACCCTGGCCCGGTCATCACCCGCTTCGAGATCGAGCCTGCGCCGGGCATCAAGGTCAGCCAGATCAGTTCGCTGGACAAGGACATCGCGCGCGGCCTGTCGGTGAAGTCGGTGCGCGTGGTCGACGTGATTCCGGGCAAGTCGGTGATCGGCCTGGAAATCCCCAACGTCACCCGCGAGATGATCTACCTCTCCGAGCTGCTGCGTTCGAAGGAGTACGACAAATCGGCCAGCGTGCTGACCCTGGCGCTGGGCAAGGACATCGCTGGCCGCTCGACCGTGGCCGACCTGGCGCGCATGCCGCACCTGCTGGTGGCTGGTACAACCGGTTCGGGCAAGTCGGTGGCGGTCAACGCGATGGTGCTGAGCCTGCTGTTCAAGGCCTCGCCGAAAGACCTGCGGATGCTGATGATCGACCCGAAGATGCTCGAACTGAGTGTCTACCAGGGCATCCCGCACCTGCTGGCGCCGGTGGTCACCGACATGAAGGAGGCCGCCAACGGCCTGCGCTGGTGCGTGGCCGAGATGGAGCGCCGCTACAAGCTGATGAGCGCGGTGGGCGTGCGCAACCTGGCTGGCTTCAACAAGAAGGTGAAGGAAGCCCAGGACGCCGGCCAGCCGCTGATGGACCCGCTGTTCAAGCCGAACCCGGAACTGGGCGAGGCGCCGCGTCCGCTGGAGACGCTGCCGTTCATCGTCATCTTCATCGACGAATTCGCCGACATGATGATGATCGTCGGCAAGAAGGTGGAAGAGCTGATCGCGCGCCTGGCACAGAAGGCGCGTGCGGCCGGCATCCACCTGATCCTGGCCACGCAGCGCCCGTCGGTGGACGTGATCACCGGCCTGATCAAGGCCAACATTCCGACCCGCATCGCCTTCCAGGTCAGCTCCAAGATCGACTCGCGCACCATCCTCGACCAGTCCGGCGCGGAAACCCTGCTCGGCCACGGCGACATGCTGTATCTGCCGCCGGGCACCGCCATGCCCGAGCGCGTGCACGGCGCCTTCGTCTCCGACGAGGAGGTGCACCGCGTGGTCGAGCACCTCAAGGCGATGGGCCCGGCCGATTATGTCGACGGCGTGCTGGACGAAGTGCAGACGATGGGCGACGGCGTAGTCGTCGGTGCCACTGGCCTGCCCGAGAACAGTTCTGCCGGCGATGAGTCCGACCCGTTGTATGACGAAGCGCTGCGGGTGGTCACCGAGACCCGCCGTGCCTCGATTTCCGGCGTGCAGCGCCGGCTGAAGATCGGCTACAACCGTGCAGCGCGACTGATCGAGGCCATGGAAGCGGCCGGCGTGGTCAGTCCGCCCGAGCACAACGGCGACCGCACGGTGCTGGCACCGCCGCCGCCGAAGTAAGACCCGACGTATCCCCCACGACGTCCAAGGAACCGACGCATGCTTCACCCCGTACCAAGCGCGCTGGCACTGGCGCTGGCAGCCCTGATGGCTGCCGGCCCGGCACTGGCAGACACCGCCACCTCCGCGCCCGCCACGGCGCCGCCTTCCACCAGCGGCGATACCGAAGCCAGCAATAATTTCAGCATTGTCCGTTACCGCGCCGACTACCAGGT
The DNA here is from genome assembly GCF_040984485.1 of Stenotrophomonas sp. WED208. NCBI lineage: Bacteria > Pseudomonadati > Pseudomonadota > Gammaproteobacteria > Lysobacterales > Lysobacteraceae > Stenotrophomonas > Stenotrophomonas sp. WED208. The sequence goes on along the minus strand of NZ_JAZARB010000001.1, from coordinate 2,388,123 downwards.
GCGGCCGGATGCGGGCAATGTGCAGACCGAAACCTACGAAGTCCTGCTCAAGACCAAGGCCTCCGTCGAGCAGTTCAGCCAGGTGCGGCTGAGCTACAGTGAGAAGATGGAGACGCTGGACGTGCTCGGCGCTTACACGATCACCGCCGACGGCCAGCGCCGCGACGTGCCGGCCGACCGCATCTACACTCAGGAGAGTTATTCCAGCGCCTCGGCGGCGATGTATGCCGACCGCAAGGTGCGGGTGATCGTATTCCCGAATCTGGCGCCGGGCACGCGCCTGTACTACCAGGTGCGCCGCACCCAGGCCACGCCGTACTTCCCGGGCTACTTCGGCCTGTGGGAGACCTTCAATGTCTTCACCGAGTATGAGGACGCCGAGGTCACCCTGAGTGCGCCGGCCAACCTGCCGATGTTCGTCGACAGCCGCGGCGTGCAGGGCAGTGATCGCCCGACGGTGAAGAACGGCCAGGCACAGTGGCGCTGGCGCTACCAGCGTCGCGAAGCCATGCCGGCGCAGAACTGGTCGGCGGCAGGCTGGGAGTTCGGCCCGAACATCATGGCCAGCACCTATCGTGACTGGTCGCAGATGGGCCGCGCCTACCAGCTCAAGGCTGGCCCGGCGGCTCAGGTCACGCCGGAACTGCAGGCGCTGGCCGATGAGATCACCGTCGGCATCAGCGACCGCCGCGAACAAGCCGATGCGCTGTACCGCTGGGTGGCTCAGAACATCCGCTACGTGGCCGTGTACCTGGGCAATGGCGGCCTGGAGCCCAACAGCGCGCAGAGCATCCTCGACAACCACTACGGTGACTGCAAGGACCATGTGACGATCCTGGAGGCGCTGCTGGCGGCCAAGGGCATCGCCAGCTCACCGGTGCTGATCGGTGCCGGTGGCGGCCCGACACTGCCGAAGATTCCGGTGCTGGGTCGCTTCAACCACGCCATCACCTACATTCCCGAGTTCGATCTGTACCTGGATTCGACCACGGCCTGGGCGCGCTTCGGCCAGCTGCCGGAAGGCGACCTCGGTGCGCCGGTGATGCGTACCCGCGACGCCACGCTGGCACGCACCCCGGCCAATACGCCGCAGCGCAATGCCACGTCCATGGAAGTGCGCTTCACCTTCGACGCCAATGGCAACCTGCGCGGCGAGACCATTCCGAAGCTGGGCGAGAACGCCGAGATCGGCATGCGCGCCCAGTTCTCCCAGCTCAACGCACAGAACCGTGCGCGCGCTGAAGAGCAGATCATGGCCGCGTCCGGTTTCGATGGGCGAGGGCAGCTGCAGATCCAGGGCGTGCCGGTCGACCTGACCCGGCCGTTCGGCTATCGCATGGCCTTCCAGGCCGAGGACTACGCCGACTTCAGCGTGGCCGGCGGCATGGCCGTACCGGACCCGCCGGGTGGCGAATCGGTGCGTGGCCTGTACGCCACCGCCTCGGCGCCGGCCAACGAGACGCCGTTCTACTGCAATGCCAGCCTGCGCGAGGAAACCTATCGCCTGCAGTTCCCGGCCAATGCGCCGATCATCGCCATCCCGGCCAGTCAGCGTTTTGCCAACGCCGCCGGCGAGTACCGGGTGGACTGGAGCCGCGAGGGCCAGGACGTGATCGTGCATCACCGGTTGCAGCAGAACGCGGTGCGTGGACCAGAGGCGCTGTGCCAGCCGCAGGACTATCCGGCGTTCCGCGCGCTGTACCGCGAAGTGCGGCGCGGCTTCCGTGGCCAGGTGCTGTACGGCAAGCTGCCCGGCTCGGGTGGCTGAATCGCCGATGGACGTTCGGGGCGGCATAATGTCGCCCTGATCGCCCATTCATCTTTGTCCGGGCACACTGGCAACCACCTTTCCTGGCGCCCGCGCCCACAGGATTCCCGCATGAACTTCCGCTTCCGCCGTTTCCTTGCCACCACCACCCTGGCCGTGGCCTGCGCCGCCGCCGGCAGCGCCTGGGCAGGCGCCCGCGATGACCTGAAGACCTTCACCAGTGGCCTGAAGGGCCTGGATGGACAGTTCAGCCAGCAGGTGTTCGACAATCGCGGCAAGGTGAAGGAATCGACGAGCGGCCGCGTGGCCTTGTCCGCGCCGCGCCTGTTCCGCTGGGAGTACGTGCGCCCGCACGAACAGCTGATCGTGGCAGACGGCAGGAAGGTCTGGATGTACGAGCCGGACCTGGAACAGGCCACCGTGCGCGAGCAGGGCAAGGAAGAGCAGAACAGCCCACTGACCGCGCTGATCAACCCGGCGCTGCTGGAGCAGCAGTACGACGTCAGTGAAGAGGCCGCGCAGCGCGATGGCCTTCAGTGGCTGTCGCTGTCGCCGAAGCGTGAGACCGAAGCCAGCTTCCAGTACGCCGCGCTGGGCTTCAACGCCCAGGGCCTGGCCAAGATGGAGATCACCGACGCCGTCGGCCAGCGCACCGTGATCAGCTTCAGTGGCTGGAAGCGCAACCCGGGCTTTGCTGCCGGCACCTTCAGCTTTACCCCGCCGAAGGGCACCGACGTCATCGGTAACTGATCCGGCCTGTGCCTTGGTGGGTGTCAACCTTGGTTGACACGCTTCTGATCTGCCGGCCAGCGGCCGGCACTACCGATCCCTGCAGCCTGATCCGCTACCGATCACGGCCCGGCGCAACCTGCTCTGGTGGGTGTCAACCGGCACCGCCTTGGTGGGTGTCAACCTTGGTTGACATGCTTTTGATCTGCCGGCCAGCGACCGGCACTACCGATCCCTGCAGCTTGATCCGCTACCGATCATGGCCCGGCCGCTGTGGTGGCTGCCAACCTTGGTTGGCACGCTCTCGCGGTACAATGAGCGGGTGGCAAGACATCGTTCAACCTCCTTTCCCGGCCCCGATCTGCTGAGCGTCGATCGGGAACATCTGCGCCCGCTGGCTGAGCGCATGCGCCCACGCACCCTCGACGAGATGGTCGGGCAGAAGCGCCTGCTGGCGCCGGACAGCGCGCTGCGTCGCGCAGTCGAATCCGGTCGCGTGCATTCGATGATCCTGTGGGGGCCGCCGGGCTGCGGCAAGACCACGCTGGCACTGCTGCTGGCCGAATATTCCGACGCCGAGTTCCGTGCGATCTCCGCCGTGCTGTCCGGCCTGCCGGAAGTGCGCCAGGTGCTGGCCGAGGCGGCGCAACGGTTCGCCGAAGGCCGCCGCACCGTGCTGTTCGTGGATGAGGTGCATCGCTTCAACAAGGCGCAGCAGGATGCGTTCCTGCCACACATCGAACGCGGCACCATCCTGTTCGTCGGTGCCACCACCGAGAATCCCTCGTTCGAACTGAACTCGGCGCTGCTGTCGCGTTGCCGCGTGCACGTGCTGGAGGGCGTTTCGCCCACAGACATCGTTGAGGCGCTGGAGCGTGCGCTGGGTGACCGCCAACGCGGCCTGGGCGAAGAGCACATCGAGGTCGCTCCCGAACTCCTGCTGGAAATTGCGACCGCCGCCGACGGCGACGTGCGTCGTGCGTTGACCCTGTTGGAAATCGCCGCCGAACTGGCGGGCGGGGAGGGTGGGCGTATCACGCCGCAGACCTTGACCCAGGTGCTGGCCGACCGGACCCGTCGCTTCGACAAGGGCGGCGAGCAGTTCTACGACCAGATCTCGGCGCTGCATAAATCCGTGCGCAGCTCCAACCCGGATGCCGCGCTGTACTGGCTGACCCGCATGCTTGATGGCGGCTGCGATCCGTCTTACCTGGCGCGCCGGCTGACCCGCATGGCGATCGAGGACATCGGCCTGGCGGATCCGCGTGCGCAGAGCATGGCGCTGGAGGCCTGGGACATCTACGAGCGGCTGGGCAGTCCGGAGGGCGAACTCGCGTTCGCTCAGTTGGTGCTGTACCTGGCCAGTACGGCGAAGTCGAATGCCGGCTATGCCGCGTTCAACCAGGCCAAGGCCGACGTGCGCGAGAGTGGTACCGAAGAGGTGCCGCTGCACCTGCGCAATGCGCCGACCAAGCTGATGAAGGAGCTGGGCTACGGTGCCGAGTACCAATATGACCATGATGCCGAAGGGGGCATCGCACTGGACCAGACCGGCTTCCCGGATGCGATGGGCGAGCGCGTGTATTACAACCCGGTGCCGCGCGGCCTGGAAATCAAGCTGAAGGAAAAGCTGGACCGGCTGCGTGCCGAGCGCGAGGCGGCAAGGGCGGCAAAGGGCCGCTGACCCAGCTCTTGCAGAGTCGAGCCATGCTCGACTTCGCTCTTGCGCGGGTTACGGGTGCCCTCTGGAACAGCAGTCGAGCATGGCTCGACTCTACAGGGGCAATGGCAGCCGAGCGTGGTTCGTCGCAACATTGTCCTGCGCACGTGCATTTGGCAAACTGCGCGGCTTCTCTATCAAGGATCGATGCCGTGCAGGAAATGATTCTGCCGTTGAAGCGCTACGCCCAGTTCGAGGGTCGCGCCAACCGCCGCGAGTACTGGATGTACCAGCTGTTCCTGTTCCTGGTCGCAACCGCGGTGATGCTGCTGGCCGGTGTGCTGGCGATCCTCCTGCGCAACAGCCCCGATGCGCTGGCCGGCGTCCTGATCGGCATGGTGGTACTGCTGGGCGTGATGTGGCTGGCCACGATCGTGCCGCTGATTGCCGTGACCGTACGCCGCCTGCATGACTGCAATCAGTCGGGCTGGCTGTTCCTGCTGGCGCTGGTGCCGGGCGGTGGCATTGTGATCATGATCTTTTCGCTGCTGCCGGGCACGCCGCAGGAGAACGTGTACGGTCCGGTGCCTTCGGGGCCGTGATCTTGCATGAGTCGAGCATGGCTCGACTCTCCCAGGGCAATGAACTGAAGCCGGCGTTTCGCCGGCTTCGTCATTTTCATGGGGGTGTCGGTTGCGCGAGGCAGGATACCGGAGGGGGCTGACGGCCTATGCGGCGCGTGCCGTGATGGGCAAGCCCAGCAGGTTGTTGTGGATGATGCCCCATTGCGGGTATTGGCTATCGTGAAGCTTGACGTCAACAAAGCCGGCTTCCCCCAGCAATCGCACCAGGTGAGGATACGAATAGATCCTCAGTTCCAAAGTTGAGCCGTCACCACCATGGAAGGACAGGTCAGAGAATCGTTGCTCCCTGCCATCGCTGGTGATGTTGACAAGAACCCGATCCGCACCTTTGCCCTCGATCCGGTAGTCGTTGAGCTCAGGGAAGTGCTCAATCGTGACCTCGTGAAATCCATAGGGAACGGTGAGGACAAGCAGCCCGCCCGGCTTCAACAATGCCCGCAGGTTTTCGAGCGTGCGCTCGCAGGGTCCATCCACGTGTTCCAGCACATCGGAGCTGACAACAAAGTCATATTTTCCCAGGTAGTGTGCGGCTGGGTGACGGATGTCCAGCATGGGGCGCTTGTGGAAGTAGGTATTGATGTAATCGAACTTGCGCCGCAGGGCACTAGTGTAGATATGGGCGTCGGTCATGCCGATTCCCTTGATCTGTCCGCGCCTGGGGGTCCGCTCAAGCACGCGGATCTCCCGCGCTTGGTCCAATTCCGACTGCAGGGCTGCCATGAGGGCACGGAAGCGCAGCGTTGATCCGCAGCCAATACAGCTGCGGGTATCCCTTCCGGCGATGGCCTCGCGGGATGCTCGCAGGCGGAAACCGCAGATGTTGCAGGCGGGCCTCTCGGTGGTCGGGATGCTCACGGGGAAGACGTGTGGGCGAATCGTGTCGAGCCCTTTTCGGGCAAGGCTGCGGCAAATGGCGTACACGCTATGACAGTCCCTGTTCTTGTTGATGCCGCCTAGCTTGCCGTATGGCCGTGGCGCGAATCCAGCCTGCCGATTACCTCGTTTCGTGCCGAAGGTCCCCATGCGCGCGTGATACACAGTGTGACGTTTGATCGATGTGATAATCATTCGCGTTTGAGGTAGACTGCGGTCCCTTGTGAACCGGCGGCCGTGGGCCGCTTCTGCCGCCGCTGATGAAGCATTTCGTCCTGCCTTCGCGCCGGGGCCGGTTGGCCCGCGGCCTGGCCGCCTTGATGATGGGTCTGCTCCTGCCCACCCCGTACGCCCATGCACAGCAGCGCAATCCGCTGCAGAAGATCGGCCACACCGTGCTCGACGAGCCCGCGGCCAGCTATCGCTTCGAGCATTTCGTGGTGGACAGCCCGGACCAGCAGCGCCGTTGGCGGGTGAACCTGGCGATCCCGGCCAAGGCCGGCAAGACGCCGCTGCCGGTGCTGTACGCGCTGGACGGCAACGCCGTGGCCATGGTGCTGGACCAGCCGCTGTTGGCCGAGCTGGCCGCACGCAAGGCACCGCCGGTGCTGGTGCTGATCGGCTACGACAACGACCTGCGCATCGACGCCAAGGCACGCACCCGCGACTACACCGCGTGGATCGACCGCGCCGACGACGAGAGCGGTACGACCCAGGCGGTCGGGGGTGGCGCCGCAGCCTTCCTGGATGTGATCGAACGCCGCATCAAGCCGGAAGTCGAGCGTCGCGCACGCATCGATACGCAGCAGCAAGCGCTGTGGGGTCACTCGCTGGGCGGGTTGTTCGTGCTCAATGCGTTGTACACCCGTCCCGCCGCCTTCCAGTCCTATCTGGCCGCCAGTCCGTCGCTGTGGTGGAGCCAGGGCGCGGCCCTGGGTGATCCGGAGCAGCAGTTCGTGCAGAACGTGCATGGCCAGCCGGCAAAGCTCTGGCTGATGCTGGGCGGTGCCGAGCGTGTCGGTGATCGCGGCAAGCGCGACATGAACAATCCGCGCGTGGTCGCACACCTGCGCCGCATCGGTGGCGCAACCCCGGATGCGGCGATGCAGCTGTCCGAACGGTTGGCCAAGGTGCCGGGCATGCGCGTGCAGTACCGTGAGTTCGACGGCCTCGGCCACGGCCCGATGCTGCCGGCGTCGTTCCATGCCGCGCTGCATGAGCTGTACGGCGTCACTGACCGCAGCGCCAGTGATGGCGCGCCCAACGGTGGTGACAACGGCGCCGAATGAATCCCTTCGCACGCGATGCCGTGCGACCCCACTACCCAGGCGAGGCTGCCGACGTGCAGCGGCCCAGGCAACCGATGACTCCCGCGCCACGTGGCGCGGCCTACGTGTGCAAGGAGCCTTCCATGTCGTTCCGTCCGTCTTTCCGTCTCACTTCCCTCGCCGCCGGCCTGTTGCTGGCGGTGACCGCCACCGCGCAGCCGGTGTTCGATCAGCCGGCCAACGCCACCTTCAAGGGTGAGGTCGTCTCACGCGGTGAGAACGTGGTTCCCGGCAGCACTGCCGACGTGGTCGGTCGCGGTTTCGTGCCGGGCCAGAAAGTCAGCCTGTTGCGTGGGGACAGCGTGCTCAACACGCAGCCGCTGGTGGTCGATGCCGATGGCAACTTCAAGACCCAGCTGAGCATTCCGGCCGACACGGTGCCGGGCACCCACCCGGTGGTGGTGCGCGCCAGCCAGCCGGCTGCAGCCACGGTGCTGAAGCTGCGCGTCTCGCCGCAGCTGCCGCTGTCCGGCCAGGCGCAGTTCGCCACCCAGTCCAGCAAGTTGGTGCCGGGCCTGTATCAGTCCGCCTACAGCGCCGCCAGCAACGCGGTATTCGTGACCTCGGCCGTGGGCCGCCCGCCGGTGACCCAGTCGCAGCTGCTGAAGCTGGACCCGAAGTCGCTGAAGGTGACCAAGGCGATCACCCCGGCGCAGGTGCCGGGCAGCACCAATGGTGCGGTGTACGCGGTCTACGGCGTGGGCGTGGATGACACCAATGGCAATGTCTGGGTCACCAATACCCGCCAGAACTCCATCGCGGTCTACCGCCAGAAGGATCTGTCGCTGGTCCACCAGTTCCCGGTCGATGCCGTGCCGCACGCGCGCGACGTAGTGGTTGATGGCACCCACGGCAAGGTGTTCGCCTCGGCCACGGGTGAGGACCACCTGTCGGTGTTCGACGCCAAGACCCTCAAGGAGCTGCCGGCGGTGACGCTGGAGTCCGGCGTGGACGACGGCAAGTTCACCCCGATGAGCCTGGTGCTGGACGAGAAGGGCGGCAAGCTGTTCACCGTCAGCATCGGCACCCCGGAAGCGGCGGTGATCGACGTGGCCAGCGGCAAGGTCGAGAAGGTCATTGACCTGGGCAATTCGATCAGCGCCTCGGGCGTGGCCTTCGACGCAGCGCGCAACCGCCTGTACGTGGCCTCGCAGGGCACCGACAACCTGCTGATCGTCGATGTGGCCGCCGGCAAGGTACTGCATGACGTGCCGGTCGGCGCCGGCGCGCTGAACGTCGCCTTCGATGATGCCTCCGGCCTGGCCTACGTCAGCAACCGTGGCGCTGGCACGGTCACCGTGGTGAACGGTGACGGCAAGGTGGTCGCCAACCTCGACGGTGGCACGCTGCCGAACCATGTCCGCGCCGACGGCAAGGGCAACGTGTTCGCGGTGAACAAGTCGCGCGGCGCCGAAGACCCGAAGGGTGACCGCATCACCCGCATCACCCCGAAGCAGTAAGTCACACGGCGGGGCGACGTGCGCGTCGCCCTGCCAGCAAGGAGAACGAGCATGAACATCGCGTCCCGTCTGCGCCTGTGCGCACTTCCGTTGGCTGTCTCGCTGGCACTGGCTGCCTGTGGCGGTTCATCGACGCCCTCGGACACCGGCAAGCTGGTTGAGCCCGCCGCCGCCGCAACCGCGGCTGGCGAAGTTGCGTTGCCAGCAGGCTGGCAGCGCGTGGCCGGCACCGATATGCCGGCCGTGCGCGACCAGAAGGCCGTGCTGCCGGCCAAGGTGCATTCCGATGACGGCGCCGACGTCGAGGTGGCCGATACCAGCCGCATCATCGCCGGTGGTGACGACGTGATCGCGGTGATCGAAGCGCTGGGACTGGACAAGCAGGTGTTCGCCGCGCCGACCAACACCACCACCCGGGCCGGCCTGGTCGCGCCGCACCAGTTCCTGTTCAACCGCACCACGGGCGTGGAAGGCGTGCTGAGCCTGAAGGGCTCGCTGTTCCTCGGCAACAGCCTGCGCCGCCATACCGAGCTGGCCAGGAAGCTGCGCGAAGTGGGTGAACCGGCCGTGGTCATCGACGACCTGCAGCCAGCGCCGGACAAGGTGCGCAAGGTCGCCGCCGCACTAGGGCTGGCCGAGGCAGGGCAGGCACTTGCCACGCAGGTGCAGCGTCAGCTCGACGAGGCTGCAGCGATTGGCAAGGGCCTGGGCCATGCGCCACGAGTGATCCACGTCTCGGCCACCGGCGCCGGTGGCGCACCGACCGTGGCCGGTGCTGACAGTGCGTCGGCGCAGCTGATCGCCCTGGCCGGCGGCGTCAACATCGGTACCGAAGCGGGAGTGAAGAACTACTCGCAGCTGAGCAATGAGGGCGTGGTCGCGGCGGCACCGGAGGTGATCCTGGTGACCGAGCATGACCTGCAGTTGTTCGGCGGCGCCGGGGGCCTGTGGAAGTCCTACCCGACGCTGAAGCAGACCCCGGCCGGGCAGGCCAACCGGGTCTGGGTGATGCCGGATGTGCAGCTGAAGTACACCAGTGTCGGCTCCGGTGCTGGCGCGCTGGCGCTGGCCAAGGCCCTGGCGGCGTTGCCGAAGGCATGAGTCCGGCGGATCGGCGGCGCCGTCGCGGGCGGACGATGTTGCTGGTGGCGTTGCTGGCACTGCTGGGGGCGGTGCTGGCCTCGTTCGCCGTGGGCCCGCTGCGGCTGCCGCCGCTGGAGGTGGTGCAGGCGCTGGGTGTGAAGCTGGGACTGCTTGATCCGCAGGCGGTCAGCAGTCGTGACCTGGCCGTGGTCTGGCAGCTGCGCATTCCGCGCGCCCTGTTGGGCGCAATGGTTGGTGCCTCGCTGGCGATGGCCGGTGCCAGCCTGCAGGGTCTGTTCGGCAACCCGCTGGCCGATCCCGGTATCGTCGGTGTCAGCCAGGGTGCTGCGCTGGGTGCGGTCGCTGCCATTGTTCTCGGCGCCGCGGGCGCTGCCGGCTGGCTGGTGCCGGTGGCGGCGTTCGCTGGCGGCGCGCTGGCAATCGGCCTGACCTACGCCTTGGCCCGGCCCGGCAAGGGTACGGGCAACGCCACGCTGCTGCTGGTCGGCATCGCGATGGCCGCGTTCTGCTCGGCGTTGATCGGTTTCCTTACATACATCGCCAGCGAGAGCGAGCTGCAGTCGCTGGTGTTCTGGCAGATGGGCTCGCTGGCGCGCGCCAACTGGGCCGATGTAGCGGCCGTGGTGCCGCTGTTCGCCATCGGTGTATTCGCGCTGCAGCGACTGGCCACGCCGCTGGACATGCTGGCGTTGGGTGAGCGCCAGGCACAGCACCTCGGGCTGGATGTCACCCGCACGCGTCGCCGCCTGGTGGCGTTCAGTGCGCTGCTGGTGGGTGCGGCGGTGGCGTTTGCGGGCTCGATCAGCTTCGTCGGTCTGGTGGTGCCGCACGTGGCGCGCCTGCTGGTCGGCCCTGGTCATCGCTGGCTGCTGCCGTTGTCCGGGCTGCTCGGTGCGCTGCTGATCGTGGTGGCCGACACCGCCGCGCGCACATTGGATCCGCCGGCGGAGATTCCGCTGGGCCTGTTCTCGGCCGCACTGGGCGCACCGTTCTTCCTCTGGCTGGTGCTGCAGCAGCGCCGCAAGGCCGCTCCATGAGCGGGCTGTTGAAGCTGCACGAGGTGGTGGTGCGCCGCCAGCAGCGCGAGATCCTGCATGGCATCTCGCTGGCGTTCGAACCGGGTACGGTCACCGCGCTGGTGGGCCCGAATGGCGCGGGCAAGTCCACGTTGTTGGCGGTCGCCGCCGGTGACCTGCGCGTTGACGCGGGCGAAGTCAGTCTGCTGGGCCGGCCGCTGGCCAGCTACAAGGCCGGACCACTGGCGCGCGAGCGCGCGGTGATGCCACAGGAGCATGGCGTGCGTTTCGCCTTCAGCGTGGAGGAAGTAGTGGCGATGGGACGGTTGCCGCATCCGCCGGATCCGGTGGCGGACGACGCCCAGGTGGAAGCGGCGATCGATGCCGCCGAGCTGCAGGCGCTGCGCCTGCGTGAGGTGCAGCAGCTGTCCGGGGGCGAGTCCGCACGGACCACGTTCGCGCGCGTGCTGGCGCAGGACACGCCGCTGCTGTTGCTCGATGAACCGACCGCTGCGCTCGATCTGCGCCACCAGGAGCGCACGCTGCGCAGTGTGCGCGCCTGTGCCGAAGCGGGTGCGTGCGTGATCGTGGTGCTGCACGACCTGAATCTGGCCGCCGGCTATGCCGACCGCATCGTGCTGCTGGAGCAGGGCAGGGTGGCGGCAGACGGTACGCCGTTGCAGGTGCTGACCGAGGACAACCTGCACCGCGTGTACCAGCAGGATGTGGTGGTGCTGGAGCATCCACGGCGTGGGGTGCCGCTGGTGGTGGTCACGTGACGGTGTGAGGGCGTCGCGCTGGGCGCTTCTGACCGCGGCATCAGGCCCCTCAATGGCGCGGCGGCAGCGGATCCCGTATGCTCCGGCAGAACCAGGGGGCAAGCACGATGAAAGGGATTTCGTGGGTGGTCGCGGCAGCGCTCGCGACGGTGCTGGGTGGGTGCGCGACGCTGAAGGCACGACCGGATGTTCCACTGGCCGCGGACGAGGGCTACGTGGTGATGTCGGTGAACTGTGCCACCAGCAACATCAGGCTGATCACGATCTTTGCCAGCGGCACGCGGTCGACGTCGCCGTTGGCTGACCTGCGCGGTGAATTCGAGTTCGGCTGCAGGGCCGGTCTGGCCGCCGTCCGCGCCAAGGCCGGGCGACACTATGTCGGCTACCTGACCGAACACGGTTATGGATACGTCGGGGCGGTGCCCGAAGACGAAGCGCTGACTTTCGACGTGCGCGCAGGCGAAACGACCTACATCGGTGAAGTTGTGGTGTCTGGACTGTTCGACCGCCTGCACTCAAGGCCGACCTGGATCTCGGTACGCGATCGCGAAGCGGAGTCGTTACGGCTGTTGCAGCAGACGCAGCCCTGGCTGCTGGAACGCCATCCCTTCCACACCCGGCTGGCGACACCAGCGCCGGGCGCGCCGAGCGCCGAAGTGCTCGCCGAGCAGTTCCGCAGCTGCACACCGGCGTGCGACAGCATCCTGGCCCTGCCGCTGTTCATCCGCTGAGCGGGAGGTTTCCAATGAAGTGGATCTGCAGGTGCTGACTGATGGGTCGCGCCATCCGGACGCTGTATCATTCGGCGCCAGTTACATTCAATGGACTGATTCAATGTTGCCCTCCGCTTCAGGTGTTTCGCGGACGTTGCTGTTCGCATCGGCCTTTTTCTCTGCATTTGCCGCCAATGCGGCGTCGACATCTCCAGTTTCGCTGACCCACGCGGCCGAGAACGCCTCGCTGATCGAGACCCTGCATTCCAGTAGCGACGGTGCTGCTGTGACATCGATGAAGACGCAGTACTTCGCCAACGAGGAAATGTCGGTGAGCTGGGACGACCAGCAGGTGCTGGTGCTGTGCAGTGAAGCGGCGTACCTGCAGATTCCTGCCGCCAAGCTCAAGGCCGGAGCGTTGACCTCCGAGCAGCGGCAGATGATCGTCTATCAGGCACTGATGTCAGGCCTTGGGGTTGTCGCGGGCGTCGTCGGGCCGGCAGGCGAGGTGGTGGCCGTGGCTGATGACGGTAGCGAGACCCGCAGCGTTGGCGAAAGCAGGTGGGCGTATGGCGTCGAGCGCTACGACGTCATCACCCAGCGGCTCCCGGATGGTGCGCTTCGGGTACGAACCCGCAAGACGGAAACCGTGAATACCACGCCGCCGGCCGGTCCGGACGACATGTTCAGTACTGAGGACGACCAGGCGGCACGCCTGTCCGAGTTGGCGCCGGTGGGCAGCTGGACCGAGGTGGTTGTCCATGAGGGGCCGCGGCTGCCACATGTGGATCCGGCGATGTCGTTGAAGGGCTGGATCTCGATGGGGGACGACCAGGCTGCGACGGTGGGTGAGGCGCGCAAGCTGCACGAGTGCAAGTGAGCTGAGCTGGGGTCGGATCCCTTTGCCCGTGGCAAAGGGATCCGACCCCGATGCCCGTCGGCCTCATCGTTCCATTGATGTGCGCAATATTCACTTGCGCGCCAGATTGGCAGGTCTAGAATGCGCCCCATGAACCGGATGCCGCTCCTGAAGTTTTTCACCCTGACCCGCGCAAGCGCGGAACGGGCGTGTCTGCCTGGAGCCCCACGAGGCCGTTGAAGCGGCCATCGCTGGACCTTCGACAGAGCGCCCTCCGGGGCGCTCTTTTCGTTTTCGCAGTTCCATTTCCCGTAACCCGATGTACCGCAAGGAGAACGTGCCATGCACCAGATCGCCGAGACCGAACGCTAGCCGCGCACCCTGTCGCCAACCGGGGTGTGCGGCCCCTGGAGTTGGCTTTGCAGGAACCTTTCTCATGAACACCCAAGTCCTTTCCCGCCGTCGCAACCTTGGCATCATTGCCCACATCGACGCCGGCAAGACCACGTTGACCGAACGCCTGCTGTGGAAAAGCGGCGAGATCCATCGCGTCGGCGAAGTGCACGATGGCAACGCGACCACTGATTTCTCGGCGATCGAACGCGAACGTGGCATCACCATCGGCGCTGCTGCCGTACAGGCGCAGTGGGCGCCACGCGACCTGCCGCCGCATCGGCTGACCCTGATCGACACCCCGGGCCACATCGACTTCGCCATTGAAGTCGAGCGTTCGCTGCGCGTGCTTGACGGTGCCGTGGCCGTGTTCTCGGCCGTGGATGGCGTGCAGCCGCAGTCTGAGACGGTGTGGCGCCAGGCGCGCCGTCACCGCGTGCCGCTGATCGCCTTCGTCAACAAGATGGACCGCGTCGGCGCTTCGTTCGAGCGCGTGCTGGAGCAGCTGCAGGACAAGCTGCAGGCGCGGCCGTGGGCGCTGGGCGTGCCGCTGGGCAGCGAAAGCGACTTCGGCGGCTGGGTCGACCTGGTCGATGAGCGCGTACTGCACTGGCAGGACGGTGCTGCGACCGCGATCACGCCCTGGGACAACACGCTGCGCGCAACGTGGCAGTCGCGACGCGATGCGTTGGTCGAGGCCGTGGCCGACCACGACGAACTTCTGGCCGATGCCTGGCTGGAAGGTCGCGCGATCGATGCCGAACAGCTGCGTGCGGCGATCCGCCGGGCGACGCTGGCCGGTGCGGGCGTGCCGGTACTGGCCGGTGCGGCCTTCAAGGACAAGGGCATCGAGACGCTGCTGGATGCGGTGGTCGATTACCTGCCGTCGCCGCTGGATCGCCCTGCCGTGACCGCCGAAAGCGAGAGCGGCGAGGTGGTGCTGCCGCCGGATCCGGACGGTCCGCTGGCCGGTCTGCTGTTCAAGATCACCCACCAGCAGCACGGCGCGCTGAGCTTCGTGCGGCTGTACTCGGGTACGTTGAAGGTCGGCGATGCCGTGGCCAGTTCGCAGCATCCGCAGGGGCGGCGTGTCAGCCGCCTGGTTCGAGTGCAGGCCGACCAGACCCACGACATCGAGCAGGCCGTGGCCGGCGATATCGTGGCGGTGCTGGGCTGGAAGGATGCGGTCAGCGGTGAAACGCTGAGTGGGCGTGCGCAGCCGTTGCGCCTGGAGAGCATCCAGGCCCAGATGCCGGTGCTGGCCTGGCGGTTGGAAGCGGCGCGTGCGGCCGACCTGATCCGGATGGCGCAGGGTCTGGCCAGCCTGGCCCAGGAAGATCCGTCGTTCCGCGTCGAAACCGATCGCGACACGGCGGAGACCCTGGTCTGGGGCATGGGCGAGCTGCACCTGGAGGTGATGGTCGAGCGCCTGCGCAGCGAATGGAAGGTCGCTGTGGGCGTGGGTGCGCCGCGCGTGGCCTACCAGGAGACGCCGATGCGTGCGATGAACGGCGTCGTCGGGCGACTGGTCAAGCAGACCGGTGGCCAGGGCCAGTTCGCGCACGTGGTGCTGGATGTGTCGCCGCGCGAGGACGACCAGGTCGTGTTCAACGACCGCATCGTCGGTGGCGTGGTGCCGCGCAGCTTCATCGCGGCGGTGGAGAAGGGCGTGCGTGCCGCGCTGTCGGAAGGTCCGCAGGGCCATCCGGTGGTCGGCATCGAGGTCAGTCTTGTCGATGGCCAGACCCATGCCAAGGACTCCTCGGAGATGGCGTTCCATCGCGCAGGCGCCGAGGCGATCAAGGCGGCGCTGGCCGAGGGTGGCACGCAGCTGCTGGAACCGGTGATGGCGGTGACGGTGCATTCGCCGTCAGCGTCGGTGGGTGATGTGGTCGGCGACCTCAATCGACGCCACGGCCGTATTGCCCGCATCGAGGACCAGGACGGTCGTGCCGAGGTCAGTGGTTTCGCACCGCTGGCGCAGCTGGTGGGTTACACCACCTCGCTGCGTTCGCTCAGCCAGGGGCGGGCCAGCAGTGAGGCGCACCTGCATGGTTACGAGCCGGTACGCGCTGCATGAAGAAGGTGAGGGGGCCCGTTCGCGGGCTCCCTTTTTTGTTGCCTGGAACGCGCATCCACGCAAGGCGTGGATGGATTCTTCGTGGCGTGCGGCTTTTTGCACTGCATCGCAACAAAACTGCAGAAAAAGCTGGATTAAAGTGATGCCTCACGATAAATTGCGCACCCCCCGTTGCTCGCCGCCGCCCGCACCCCTCTCATGCGTGATGACAAAGACCCCGGAACCCTGGAGCTGACCCTGCCGCGAAAGCGCGGTCGTCCGCCCAAGTTCGGGTACGCAATGAGTGATGCGCAGCGCGCCGCGCGCTACCGCGCCCGCCGGGCCGGGCAGGCCAACCATGCCGATGTGCGTTCCTGCTCGGACATGGTGCTGCTGGACAAGATCCGCGCGGCGGTGAGCGCGCGCGACACCGAGCTGGCCGGGTTCCTGGTCCACGTCCTCTGGCAGCGCTACCCCCTGCAGTTGAAATAGGCCGTCGGTGGGGTGGCCGTTGTCATCGAGCTTGTTGATAATGCGGGATTCAGGTTGTTCCCGCTGGCGCGCCCGGGATGGCAGGCGCGCATGATCGAACGGTTCCCAAGATGACCACCACCAGCGACACCACCACCGAAGCGGCGCCGAGCAGCGCCCCCCTGTTCTACACCCGTCCGGTGCCGCTGCAGGCCGATGTGCACGCCGATCTGCGCATCCTGCCGGGCAGGCTCGAGTTTGCTGCCGGCAACAACGCCATCCCGCTGGTGCTCGGCGAGTTCTCGCTGGCGCTGCATCACTTCCCGATCCTGTTCGCTGGCCCGACCGCGGTGCCGATGGCTGCCGTGGGCGTGTCCGACCAGAACCTGTTCATCAAGGACGGCCTGTGGGAAGACGAGGCCTATATCCCGGCCTACCTGCGTCGTCACCCCTTCATCTTCATCGACACCGGCGCGGAGAACGACTTCCTGCTGGGCATCGACGAAGAGAGCGCGCGCGTGGTCAAGGGTGGTGACGAAGGCCAGCCGCTGTTCGTCGATGGCAAGGCCACCGACATGGTGCAGCAGGCGTTGGAGTTCTGCGGCCAGTACACCCGCGAGCACGAACAGACCCAGGCCTTCTCCAGGGCGCTGATCGACAACGGCCTGCTGGTCGAGCGCAACGCCACCGTGCGTACCCCGGATGGCCGCGAATTCAACCTCAACGGCTTCCAGGTCGTGGACGTGGAGAAGTTCGTGGCACTGCCGGAAGCGACCGTGATCGAGTGGCACCGCAGCGGCTGGCTGGCCCTGATCCACCAGCACCTGATGTCGCTGGGGCGTTTCAACGACCTGACCCGTCGCCAGGTCGAGCGTCTGGCGGCCTGATCAGTCAGGGGGCATGGCGTCCGCAATGCGGGAGCCATGCCAGTGCTGCAGCAGCTGCAGCAAGCGCCGCACATCGGCCCAGTCGGGTGCGGCGTCGTTTCCCAGCGCCCACAGGTCGGACGCGATTCCGGCCTGATCGGTTGCGCAACAGAATTGCAGCGTACCCTGCAGGCGATGTGCATGATGACGCAGCGCCGTGGCATCGTAGTCCTCTACGGCCTGC
The DNA here is from genome assembly GCF_040984485.1 of Stenotrophomonas sp. WED208. NCBI lineage: Bacteria > Pseudomonadati > Pseudomonadota > Gammaproteobacteria > Lysobacterales > Lysobacteraceae > Stenotrophomonas > Stenotrophomonas sp. WED208. The sequence goes on along the minus strand of NZ_JAZARB010000001.1, from coordinate 2,371,157 downwards.
TCGATGCCCAGCAGCTCGCCGTTGATGTCGGCCAGGTAGGCCTGATCCAGCGGCGCGACGGTGTCGACGGTCGTTGCCCCTGGCGCTGGCGGCAGCTCCAGTGCCTGCAGCAGTTGTCCGATCTGCAGGGGCTTGGCCAGGACTGCATGGAATCCTGCATTGCGGCAACGCGTCGCGTGCCTGCGTCCTGTCCGGGCTGACAGTGCAATCAGCCGCGGCGGTTCCCCGGGCTGGTTGCGCAGTTGCTGCGCCAGCGCGTAGCCATCCATGCCCTGCAGGCCGATGTCCACCAGCACGATCCGTCGCGGGGTCTGCGCTTGCTCGGCAAGGGCATCGTCAGCGTCGGCCAGGGCGCGGACCTCGGCCCCAAGGCGGCGCAGTTGTTCGGCGATGATCTGGCGATTCATCGCGTGATCTTCGACCAGCAACAGATCCAGGCCGGCAAGCGGAAGGCCGAGGCGTGTCTGTTCCGCTGGCGGCAAGTCGGATCTTGCAGCCTGCACCGGCAAGCGCAGGGTAAACCGGCTGCCGCGACCCGGCACACTGTGCAGTGTCAGCGTGCCACGCATGGCGTGGGCCAGTTCGCGGGCGATCGCCAGGCCCAATCCGCTGCCGCCGCGCACCTGCCCGTCCTTGCCTTGCTGGAACGGCTGGAACAATCGTGCAGCCTGGCGGGCATCGATGCCGATGCCGCTGTCGATCACATCGAGCAGCAGCTCCTGGGGATCGGCGACTGGCCTCAGTTGTATGCGCAGATCGATCCCGCCGATATCGGTGAACTTCACTGCGTTGGCCAGCAGGTTGTCGACAATCTGGCGCAGTCCCTCGGGGTCGAGAGCGACGGTGGATGCCTGGTCCGGCGTGCCTTCGAAGCGCAGTTCGAGTCCTTTCAGCAGTGCCTGTGGGCGGACTGCGTCCAACGATTGGCGGCAGAGCAGGAACACATCGCAGGCCTGTGCGCGGGGCGTGAATCCCCCTTCGGCCAATCGCGCGAACTCCAGTGAGCGATTCAACATGCCGCGCAGCGCATGGCCTGCGGCTTTGGCGGCGGCAAGCAGTTCGCGTTGCGCCTTGGGCGCGGGCGATTGACTGAGCAGGTCGATCGAGGCCAGTACCACCTGGGCCGAATTGCGTATCTCGTGGCTGATCACACCCGCTGCGCGTGTCTGTTTGCGCCGCTCACGTCCGTGTTGCTGGTGCAGCGAAAGCCAGAACACGGGAAAGCCGGCCAGCAGTGCCAGCACTGCCAGCAGCCAGATCGGGGGCGGCGTGCGCAGCCAGTCCAGCGCCTTTCCAACCGGAGCCGGCAGTATCTGCCAGGCCCAGAGCTGCAGCAGGCCGGCATGCTCTTCCAGTGTGATGTCCTGCAGGGCCTGGTCGATGCGCGCCAGCAGTTGCCGGTCCTCGCGGCGTACCAGCAGGCGCAGGTCGGTGGAGAGTCCGATCTCGAATGGCTGCACCTGCAGCTGGCCGGCGAAGTACTGCCGGATCATCGGTTGCAGAGTGGTCTCCACGCCTATCGCGACATCGGCCATGCCGGCCTCGACCGCGGCCAATGTGGCATGCCGGTCAGGCAGGTACAGCAGTGGAACCTGCGGATGATGGGCGGCCAGCCATCCGGCATAGGGCCCGCCGCTGACCACCGCAACCGTTCGGCCATCCAGTTGCGCGATGTCATGCGGCAAGCGGTCATCCACGCGGCCGGCCAGCATGGTCCTGCCACCTCGGAAAGGGGCAGAGGCCACCAGATGGGGGCAGGACGGCGGCAGATGCCTGGCCGCCCCGACCACCAGTACCAGGTCGGCGTCGCCACGGCATACGGCGCTCACCGATGTGCCGGTGCTGGGATAGGGGTGCTCCTTGAACTGGAGTCCGGAATGTCGCGCCACGAGATCGGCGTAGCCGTGGGCGAGGGTGGGCAGCGGCGCCGTGCCCGCAAGGTCTGCGGGCAATGGGCGCAGCGAGGGTGCGGTGGCGACGCGGACCTCGCGACCGGGCAGCCATCGTTGTGACTGCGCGTCCTCGGCCGAAGCGGCCGGCAGCAGAAGCAGGGCCAGCAGCAGGAGGAGGGAGCCCTGCCGGCGAGGGTGGTCGCGCCGCGTCACGGGGCGTCCTGTGGGCGCCGCATGGAATAGATTTCGGCATCGTTGCGCAGCCCGAGCTTGCGCAGGACCGCGATCTTCTGCGTGCTGACAGTCTTGACGCTGCGGTGACGGTGCAGCGCGATCTCGGAGACGGTCAGGCCAGCCAGCAGCAGGTTCAGCACTTCGCGCTCGTTGCGGCTGAGCTCACCGCAGTCTGCCGGAATGGTGCGGTCGGGTGGCAGGCGCTCGAGCCCCTGCGACACACGGATGATCGCTTCGGACAGCATGGGCAGTGGCTCGGCCTTGCTGACGATACCGCTGATGCCGGCCTCCAGCAGGTGATGGAGATGGGTGGCGGGGGAGAGGGTGGCGAAGGCAAGCAGTGGCGTGCGTGGGAATGCGCTGCGCAGCAGGGGGATCAGCTCCGCGCTGCTGCGATCGTCGCGGGCCAGTGTCAGATCGATGATCGCGACATCCACCCGCGTCTTCTGCAGGGTCTGGATGAAGGCGTCACTGTGCCCGTGGCTGGCGATGATCCTGAAGCGGGCGTCCTGTGACAGGTGCAGGCCGGTGCCGCGGCGGACGACTTCATGATCGTCCAGGAGTGCCAGGCGCAGTCGGCGCGGTGCGGGGTGTCCATTCATGCGCAGGGAGGTGATCGGCGCCGCAGGGGCGTGGCGATCATTCTGGCGCTGACGCCCCGCTGATCATTCAATCTGCAGGGTTTTTGCGATTATTCCTAAGAATCGATCATCAATGAAAATTGAACTGGGCAATATTCATTGATGAGGGCGATGGACGAGCCGGTCAGGTCGGTGTTCCGCGCGGCTTGTGTGTGGCAGGTGCCATCAGGACGGTCAACAGCATGGTGTCGCCCTGTGTGCCGGCGTCGAGCCCGGTGGCCTCAAGCTCGTCGATCAATGCGTTGATGCGGGCGAGGCGCGCATCGTCGGCGCGGAAGGACAGGTGCCTGACCACGCAGTTGCGGTGCGGTCCTTCAAAGCGGGTGGCGGCATGGGTGGCGGCTGAGGCGAAGGCGCGCAGGGTGGCGGCGACGACGCGTGTCGCCACGTGAACGAGACTCCGCCGGCCGGACGGGGTGCGCACCGCGTCGCGGGAGGACAGCTGTGCCGACGCCGCCGCGTAGACCGCTTCAGGCCGGCGGCCGGTGTCGCGGTGCTCGGTGATGCGTACCAGGCCATGCTTCTCCAGGTGCGCCAGATGGTGGTAGAGCGCTGTGGCCGGGCGGCCCAGGCGCTCGGCAAGCTCGCGGATGCTCGCGGGACCCTCTGCGTCCAGGCGCTGCAGTATCGCCATCCGTGCGGGGGAGGCCATCGCGGCAAGCTGGGTGGGTGTCAGCTTGAGCGCTGCCGGGCTGGGGTGGCTTGCGGCGGGGGAGTTCATAATTCAAACTATAGTTCAAATTTGAATTATATGGGCTCGGAAATGCGCACGGCACGTATCTGGATTGCCCTGGGTGGCCTGCTGTTGGCAATGATGGGCAGCAGCAGGCCCGCTGTTGCCACGGAAGTGGTGCGTAGCGATGCTTCGGGCAGAGCGAAAGGCACACTGGATGCGGCCGTGATCCAAGGCATCGACAGTGGCGTCGACCAGGTCATGCGTCGCTTCAATGTTCCCGGTGCGGCGGTGATGGTCCTCCAGGACGGGCGCCTGATCCACGCGAAGGCCTATGGCCAGCGCGACCTGGCGCGGGGGCTGGCGGTGCGTGCCGACACGCCCTTCGAGATCGGCTCGATCACCAAGCAGTTCACCGCCGCTGCGGTCGTGCAGCTGCAGGAGGCCGGCAGGCTCACGCTGGATGATCCACTTGCCAGGTACCTGCCAGACGCCCCGCATGCGCACGAGGTGACCCTGCGCCAGCTGCTGTCCCATACCAGCGGCCTGCATGACTATTTCGACGGGCCCGAACCGGAGGTCGATGCCCTGGTGACGCAGCCGATTGCGTTTGATCGGCTGATCGCGCGTATCAGCGATCGCCCTCTCGATTTCGCGCCGGGCAGCCGCTGGTCGTACTCAAATACCGGATACATCCTGCTCGGCCGGGTCATCGAGGTGGTATCGGGCGAGCGTTACGTCGACTACGTGCGACGGCACCTGCTGGAGCCGCTGGGCATGCGGCATACCTTCACCCTGGCCGACACGGGGCGACTGCAAGGCATGGCGGTGGGGTATCGGCACGAGGCGGGCGTCCTGCGCCGATCACCTTACTTCCACCCGGACTGGAGCGGTGCTGCCGGCGCCCTGGTCGGTACGCTGGACGACCTGGCGCGCTGGGACCACGGCCTGAGCGAGGGTCGCGTGGTCAGCCAGGCCGGCTACCGTGAAATGATCACGCCGGTCCACACCGGTGAGGGTGGCAGCGCCGACTATGGGCTGGGGTTGTTCGTCAATGCGGTCTACGGCCAGGCCCGGATCGGCCATACCGGTGGTTCGCAGGGGTTCACCACCGCCGACGAATACTTTCCCGATCTTGGGCTGCGCATCATTGCCTTCACCAATCTTGGGGACAAGGCGCCGGAGGCCGGAGTCACGCTGACCAATGCGGTCTTCAGTGCGCTTCATCCCGCCATCGTCGCTGCCTGGAGCCGGCCTGCGCCTGCCGAAGAGGCCGCAGTGACCGCGCGTGCGCGTGCGACGTTTGAACAATTGCAGGCCGGGCACGGCTATGCGGATTTCAGCGCGAACCTGCGTGCAAGGCTGGAGGCGGGGATGGGCGCCGGGCTATCGAAGGCGGTCGCGCCCTACGGGAAGCCGGTCACCCTGATCTTCAAAGGTACCCAGGCCAGCGAGAGGGGCACGATGTACCGCTACGTGGCAACCTTTGGGCCGGGCGTCTTCATGCCGTACATGATCCGCCCCGACGAAGAGGGCAAGGTTGCAGGGTTCGCGCTGGATTGACTGCCGGGAGCGGCTGCGTCCAGGGTGCGGGCCATTTCGCGGGTCGGCGCCCAGCCCAGATCGGCGTACAGCGGCCTTCCCTGTTCGGTGGCGTGCAGCACCGCATAGGTGACGCCGCGTTCGGCGAAAGCACGGTCGGCCCATGACATCAGCGTGCGGGCGATCCCACGCCGGCGATAGGCCGGCTCGACGTAGACGTTCAACACATAGCCGCGGCTGTCCTGCTCCGGGTGGGCAGGGTGGGGCGGCCAGTCGATCAGCATCAGGCCGATGCCCGCGATGGGGCGCCCCTGGTCCGTGAGGGCAAATCCGAAATAGTCGCCGGAGGCCAGGCGCGGCGCGAGCCAGGCACGGAAAGGGCCGGCCATCTGCTCCAGCACGTCTGCTGGGCGGCCACTCTCGCGGAACATCGCCTCGCGGTGGGCGCAGATCAGATCCAGGTCATCGGCGAGCAGGGCCCGAATCCCAAAGCCATCACTGCCTGGCAGGTCTGTACTGCTGAAGTGCCCGTCCATCGTCCGCCTCATCCGTTTAAACCTTTCTGGCAACCCCTGCATCGTATCTGCATGGAGCATGACGGACGCAGGGGGATGCACCTTCCATGATGGGCTATTACCTGAAGCTGGCGCTGCACAACGCCAGGCGCAACACGATCATTACCGCACTGATGGTGCTGGCGGTTGCCGTGGGGATCGGCGCCAGCATGACCACGCTGACCGTCACCCACCTGCTTTCCGGGGATCCGCTGCCTGGCCGGAGTGATCGGATCTTCTATCCGCAGGTGGACGTCGATCCTGGATCGAAAGGACGCGAACCACACGACGTACTCGACTATCGGACCGCGCACGATCTCTGGTCATCGGGCCAGGCAGACCGGCAGACCATGGTGGTGGTCAATCCGGTGAAGCTCCGTTCGGACCTGGCCGGGACGGCGCCGCTGATGGGATCTTCGATCTCGACCACGGCGGACTTCTTCCCCATGTTCGAGGTGCCCTTCCAGTATGGCCGCGCCTGGACGGCTGACGATGACCAGCGTCGCGGCCGCGTCGCGGTCATCTCGGCCCGGTTGAACCAGCGCCTGTTCGGGGGCCGCGACAGTGTCGGCCAGACCCTCCGGGTCAAGGATACCCATGTGCAGGTGATCGGCGTGCTGGATCACTGGCGGCCCTCTCCCCTGTTCTACAAGATCAGGGGAGGGCGGTTCTCGGGTGGCGAGACGTCAAGTTTCTACGCCGCGGCCGATGACATCTATCTGCCGATGTCGACCAGCCTGGATATCAACGAAGGCGACTTCCAGCCCTTTACCTGCTGGGCAATGCCCGATAAGCCGGGTGTGCTGCAGAACTCGCCCTGCGTGGCGGTCGCGGTCTGGGTGGAACTGGGCAGCCCGGAGAAGGTGGCCGGCTATCGTCGCTATCTGGCCAACTACGCCGGCGAACAGCAGCGCCTGGGGCGCATCCGGCACGCCGACAATACCCGGCTCCGCTCGTTGATGGCGTGGCTGGACTTCAACCAGGTAGTGCCGAGTGACGTGAAGGTACAGACGGTGCTGTCCTTTGCGTTCCTGATGGTCTGCCTGGCCAATGTGGTCGGGCTGCTGCTGGCGCGCTTCCTGCGCCACGGCGGAGAAATCGGCCTGCGGCGCGCACTGGGTGCCAGCCGGCGTGCGGTGTTCATGCAATGCATGCTGGAAGCCGGGCTGATCGGTGTCGCCGGAGGGTTGGGCGGGCTGCTGCTGACCTTGCTGGGCCTGTGGGTGATCCGCGCCCAGCCGGTTGCCTACGCGGACCTGATCCATCTGGACCCGGCCATGTTCATGGCCACCTTCGGTCTTTCCCTGCTGGCCAGCCTGGTGGCAGGCGCGATTCCCGCCTATCGCGCGAGTTCGATCCAGCCCGTGGCGCAGCTCAAGCTGCTGTAGAGGACACGATCATGCAAACCGGACTGATCATCGCAGCGCTGCGCAAGCACCGGCTGGCCACCCTGTTGATTGCATTGGAGATCGCGCTGGCCTGCGCCGTGCTGTGCAATGCCATCTTCATGCTCACCGAGAAGGGGCGTGCACTGAACCTGGACAGCGGCCTGGCCGAGTCGTCGCTGGGCATTGTGCAGCTCTCCGGATTCGACGCCGCGCAGGCCGCTGACCTCAATGCCCGTGTGACCGGTGCACTGCAGGCGATTCCGGGCGTAACGTCGGTCGGCATCATCAGCGCCGTTCCGTTCGGTGAGCCGGGTGTCCGCGCGGGTGTCCATACCGATGAGAGCGGCAACGTCTTCGGCGGGGTCCTCGATTTCTACCTGGGTGATGCGGTGGCGATCCAGGCGCTGGGCCTGGAGCTGTTGGCCGGGCGCTTGCCGGATGCCGCCGAGTACGCGCCGATCGGGCAGTACGTGCCCGCCAATGCGCCGATCCTGGTGACGCGGCAGCTGGCGGAACGTTACTGGCCCGGTGAGCCGGCAGTGGGGCGCAGCCTGTGGTCGATGGACAGCCGTTTCACCGTTATCGGCGTGGTCGAGCACCTGGCTGTGTCACAGCCAGGTGGAGGGGAGGCGCTGGGCAATGATTGGTCCGTGCTGATGCCGGCCAAGCCAGGTCCGCAGTTGGCGGGGCGCTACCTGGTGCGGGCCGCGCCCGAAGCGCTGCCGCGGGTCATGGCCGACGCACAGCGGGCGGTGGCAGCAGTGGCCCCCGACGTGGTATTCGACCAGGCCGCCAGCCGCACCGTCGCCGAGCTGCGCGCGGACTATTTCCATGGCGCCAGGTTGATGATGGCGCTGCTGGCGGGCGTGATCGTCGCGCTGCTGGGAGCCACCGCGCTGGGCATTGTCGGCCTGGCCAGCTACTGGGTAGAGCAGCGGCGCAGGCAGATCGGCATCCGCCGTGCGCTGGGTGCTACCCGCCGCGACATCCTGCGCTACTTCCAGCTGGAGAACTTCCTGGTCGTGAGCCTGGGTGTCGTAGTTGGCGCGTTGCTGGCCTATGCATTCAACCTCGGTCTGATGCGGTTCTACGAACTGCCCCGGCTTCCACTGGCGTACCTGCCGATCAGTGCGCTGGCGCTGTGGCTGCTGGGGCAGGTGGCGGTATTGGCACCTGCATTGAGGGCGTCCGCGATCATGCCCGTGCAGGCCATCCGGTCTGCCTGATTTCCGGTGCTGCATGCTCAGGGCGCTTGACGTGCCGGCGGGCACGCCCCGCATGATGGGTGTCTCCCGCAGATGCTGCCGTTCCCCCTATGACTACCGCTTCCCTGCTTGATCCTGCCGCGTTCGATATGCCACGCGATGTGCTGTGGCTTTCCCATTGCAAGGACGGGCCGCTGCCGCGGGCATCCGCGGATGCGGTGCAGGCATTGATGGGGGTGCAGCTGCGGCCGTGGGAGTTGCGCTGGGAGGAGGACTTCCTGGATGTCCAGCGCAGGTTGCGGCATGCCGCTGCGACGCTGCTGGCCGTTGACGCTGCGGACATCAGCCTGATGACCTGCACCTCGTCCGGCCTGGAGGCCGTTGCGTTCGGTTACCCCTGGCAGGCTGGTGACGAGATCCTGATTCCGGCAGGCGAGTTCCCCAGCAACCGCCTGCCGTGGCTGGCGTTGTCCCGACGCGGCGTGCGGTGCCGGGAGATCGACCTGTGGCAGCCAGGCCAGCGCCCGACCGCACGGGATGCGCCGGAAGATCGGCTGATCGAAGCGATCACGCCGCGCACCCGGATGATCGCCGCCTCCTGGGTGCGCTTCCAGGATGGAATCAAACTGGATCTGCAGAAACTGGGAACGGCGTGTCGCGGCGCGGGTGTCGATCTTGTGGTTGATGCGATCCAGGGTGCCGGCACGACAACGCTCGAACTGACGGGCGTGAGCGCGCTGGCGACCGGGGGCCACAAGGGCCTGCTGGGCCTGCAGGGGCAGGGCTTCCTTTGGACCGAGCCCGGGTTCCGCCAGAAGCTGGTTCCGCTGGGAACCTGGCTCTCCGGGCCCGAGGAGTTCTCGCAGACTTCGGACCCGGCGCCCGCGGCCGACCTCTGGGCCACGGACGGACGGCGGCTGGAAGCGGGCAGTCCTTCGATCCTGTCGTGCGAGGCACTTGCCTCATCACTGCAGCTGCTGCTGGACTGTGGCGGTGTGGCCGCCATCCAGGCGCATGTGGCATCGCTGCAGCGACAGCTGCTCGAGCAATTGGCGCTGGGTGACGGGACGTGGCGTGCGGAAGCTGCGCGACTGATGGCGCTGCTCGAACAGGATCGTCTGGGCCCGACGCTCTGCTTCGCGCTTCCGGAGGAGCGGTTGGCGCGCCTGCTGGCGACAGCAGAGGCGCAGGGCATCCACAGCAGCGTCCGGTTGGGTTATCTGCGCGTCGCACTCCATTGCTGGCATGACGCCGAGGATGTCAGGCGCTGCGTGGCGTGGCTGCTGGGCACGCTCGACTGATCCGGAGCACGGACGTTCAATGCCCGGTTACGGTGCGATGCACCGCCTGCTGCAGCATGTCGAGATGGAACGGCTTGGCCACGAACGGCGCGCGGCGATGCCGCGCCGGAACGAGCTGGTCATAGACTGCTGAAACGAACAGATAGGGAATGCCGAGGTCGGCCAGGCGGTCGGCAACCGGAAACACCACGCCGTCACGCAGCTCCACATCCAGCACGGCGCCATCGAAGTGCTGGGTGTCGAGCAGTTCCATCGCGTCGAATACGCTGTAGGCGTGTGTCACCTGGCTCCCCCCGTCCTGTAGTGCCTGCTCCATCAAGGCGGCCAGGTCGAACTGATCCTCCACCAGCAACAGGTTGCAGGTGCGCGGATGGGATAAGGGATGCATGCCGGGAGGAGCCTGTCTTGCGGTGGGGTAATGCAGTGTGCGCAGCGGCACATCAACGCCGTGGATGCGCCGCGTCAGGTTGGCGCGAAATGCCGCCTGCGTTCACCGGTTTCCAGCGAAGACGTCATCGCACCGACTGCGGCACGCGCCGCAGCTTGCGGGTGTCATAGCCCATCGCCGCAATGCGCTGCACTGCCTGCTGGTAGTCGCTTTCCGAGACCCGTGGCGTACGTGCCATATACCAGACGTAGTCACGCTTGCTGCGCGCCACGATGGTCTGGCGGTAGTCTTCGTCGAGCCAGGCAATGATGTATTCGGCCTGGATCGGCCAGATGAACTGCATGCCCCAGACGGCGCCGTTTCCTTCCTTCTCCACCCGGCCGATCGGATGCATCGACTTCTGCGGGGCGTCGAAGCTGCCCTTGCGATAGGTGAAGGTGGTCTGGATGCGCCCATCCGGTCGCAGCGCGTAACTTTCCACGGCGTCGAAGGCCTCGCGCTCGGGCCGTGAGGGAATGTGTGCGATCACGTACCAGTCGCCCATGAAACGCGGCACGTCCACCGCGGATGGGCGCGGCAAGGGGCGGGTGTCACTCGCGCTGCAGCCGGAACCGAACAGGCCGACCGCGAGCAGGGGAAGCAGCGAGAACATGCGCATGCGGCACCTCAACGGGGACGGAACAGGTAGTGGGCCACCAGCCACTGCTGGCCATCGTCGTAGCCGAACAGCTCGGCACAGGCCATCCAGAACATGCGCCAGCGCTGCCACCAGATTTTTGCGGCAGCCTGGCCATATGTGGCGACCAGGATGGGCATCACGTCCCCGCGCGCTGCATCCTGGTTGGCCAGCCAGTGATCTGCGGTGCGCTGGTAGTGGGTGCCATCCAGCAACCAGCGCTGCTGCAACTGCAGGTCGCGCTGGAAGTGCAGCAGGGTGTCGGCAGCGGGCATCAGGCCGCCGGTGAAGAAGTGGCGGCCCATCCAGTTGTCACCGCCGCCGGTCTCGAACGGATACATCAGCGTGCGGTGGGCGAAGATGTGCACGAACAGCGCGCCGTCGGGCTTCAGCCACTGGCTGATCCGCGCCAGCAGGCGTTCGTAGTTGCGCACATGCTCGAACATTTCCACCGACACACAGCGGTCGAACTGTGCCGTCGGCAGTTCAAGTTCGTTGACGTCGCGGGTCAGTACCTCGACATTGCCCAGGCCGCGCGCCTGGCATTGCGCCATGATGTACTGGCGTTGGCTGTGCGAATTGGAAACGGCGGTGATATGCGCCTGCGGATAGCGTTCGGCCATCCACAACGTCAGTGAGCCCCAGCCACAGCCGAGTTCAAGAATCTGTTGGCCGTTTGCCAGGGCGGCACGCTGGCCGTACAGCTCTAGCATGGCTTCCTCGGCCTGGTCCAGGGTTTCCCGGCCGGTGGGGTAGTAGCAGCTGCTGTACTTCAGACGCTTGCCCAGGCAGGCCTGGAAGAAGGCTGCCGGCACTTCATAGTGCTGCCGGTTGGCCGCGTCGACATGCAGCGCCAGCGGGCTGTCGGCGAGTTCTGCGATGCGACGGCCGAAGCGCGCGGACTGTGCTTCGATACCGCCCAGCATTTCCTCGTGCAGGCGTTGCGCGCACAGGCGACGGATGCCGGCGCGCAGCGCCGCATCGGGAACCAGTCCGCGCTCGGCCCAGGCGATCAGCCCGGTTTCCGCGTCGTCGGCCGGGTTCAGTGACGGGATCGCGCTCATGCGGAATGCTCCTTGGAAGAACGGGGGAACCAGGGGAAGAACATCGGTGTGCTGCGCTGGTAGGCGCGGTAGTCCTCGCCCCGGCTGCGCAGGGCCTGCTTTTCGGTGAACGGGATGCCGCTGAGGTAGCGCAGGAACACGTATATCAACAGCGGTCCGGCCCAGGCCAGCCACCACAGCGGCGAGCCCACCGCGAGCAAGACGTAGCTGAACCAGTGCAGCCATTCGAAGAAGTAGTTGGGGTGGCGGGAGTAGCGCCACAGCCCGTCGCGGCAGGTGCGACCCTTGTTCGCCGGATCCGCGCGGAACCGGGCCAGTTGATGGTCGGCCAGGCTCTCGCCACCGACACTCAGTAGCCAGACGAGTGCGGCGGCCACGACCCAAGGTGTCAGGTCGGCACGGGGATTGGCAGCCGCCGCGGCAAAGGGCAGGGCGAACAGTACGACCAGCAATGCCTGGGCCATGAAAAAGCCGAAGATCCTGCCCTGATGCCCATGCCAGTACTCACGCAGGTAACGGTAACGCCCATCCTCCTGCTCGTGACGGACTCGGTGCCACAGGTGCAGGGCGAGTCGACTGCCCCACAGGCCGCCAAGCAGCCCCAGTGCAACCCGTGGCACGATCGCGCCGTCACCAAGCAGTGCCAGCAGCAGCGCAGATGCGCCCACGCCCTTGGCCCAGAGCACGTCGACCACGCCGATGTTGCGGTGGCGGCGCTGCCAGGCCCAGCCCCAGCTCATCACCAGCACGGCATACAGCAGGACCCACAACAGATTGATCATGACGGTGCTCCGGCCAAGGGCGGCGGAATGGTGCTGGAGCCGCGACGAGCGGCCATGCACAGCAGCGAAAGCGCGATGCTCCAGCCCACACCCAGCACCAGCAGGCCCTGCCACAGTGGCGCAGTGAATCGAACCGCATCGAAACCGCGCGCCGCGGAGAGATACGCCAGCGGGGCCAGCAGCAGGCCGAACAGGGCTGGCAGAGCGGGGTGGCGCTGCAGGAAGCGCATCGAGGTGTTCAAGGTCATCGCGAAGGCGGCCCACAGCGCCATGATCCAGGGCGGCGGTGCCCAGCCGAGCGGAGCAGCGGCATAGCGCACCATTCCGCTGGCTGCCGCGCTGGCATCGACCAGCCAGGCGCAGGCCAAGGCCAGTCCCATCAGCCGAAGATCCAGCCGCGGTTGCGGCGAGGTCAGCAGCTGGCTGCCGATGTAGAGCGATGCTGCCAGCAGCGCCGGCCATTGCAAGCCGCGCCCGGCGCCGGCCACGGCGCACAGCCAGACCAGCTGGTTGCCAAGCAGATTGGCCCACAACCGGCGCATCTCAGCCGCCTTGACCCGATGCGCCAGCGGGACGATGCCCTGGGCGCGCCAGCAGCAGATGCGAAACGCCGATCGAACGCTCCAGGAAGCCGCCCTCGCAATAGGCCAGGTAGAACTCCCACATCCGGCAGAAGCGCGCGTCAAAGCCCTGCGCCTGCACGGCGGGCAGCTGGGCAAGGAAGCGTTGGCGCCACGCGCGCAGGGTCAGTGCGTAGGAGTGGCCGAAATCCTGCTGGGCGACCAGCTGCAGGTCACTGGAGCGGGTCTTGGCGGTCATGATCGCGTTGATCGATGGAATGAAACTGCCGGGGAACACGTAGCGTTTGATGTAGTCGACGCTGCGCCGTGCCTGTTCGTAACGGTGATCCTCGATGGTGATCGCCTGCAGCAGGGCCACGCCATCCGGCTTCAGCAGTCGCTGCAGCGTGGCCATGTAGGTGTCCAGGTATTCCGCGCCGATGGCTTCGATCATCTCGATCGAGACCAGCTTGTCGTACTGACCCTGCAGGTCGCGATAGTCCTGCATCAGCAGCGTGACCTTGTCCTGCAGGCCGGCGATGCGGACGCGCTCGGTGGCCAGCGCATGCTGCTCGGCGGAGATGGTGGTGGTGGTGACGTGGCAGCCATAGTGCTGTGCCGCGTGCAGCGCAAAACCACCCCAACCGGTACCGATCTCCACCACGCGATCGCCCGGCTTGAGCTGCAGCTGCTGGCAGATGCGGTCCAGCTTGCGGTGCGAGGCGGACTCCAGCGACTCGCCGTCTTCGGCGAACAGGGCCGAGGAGTACATCAGGTCCGGCGACAGGAACAGGGCGAAGAAATCGTTGCCGAGGTCATAGTGCGCAGCGATGTTGCGGCGGCTGCCTTCACGGCTGTTGCGGCGCAGGCGGTTCCAGCCGCGCAGCAGCCACCCTCCCACGCGCGCCGGGCCGTGTTCCATGCTGTCGAGCAGATCGCGATTGCGCACCAGCAGGCGTATCAGGGCGACCAGGTCATCGCAGTGCCACTCGCCCTGGATATAGCTTTCACCTGCACCGACGCTGCCCTGTGCCGCCACCTTGCGATAGAACGCCGGGTCATCGATGGTGACGGTGACATGCAGTTCGCCGCGGGCATCGCCCAACCACACTTCGCCCAGCGCGTCGCGCACGCACAGGCGGCCGTCGCGCATCGGGGCCAGCTGGGCCAGCAGGCGGCGGCGCAGGAAGGCATCCAATGCGCCCGGGCGCGGCAGCGCGACCGAAGGAGTCATCGAGTTCATCGCGGTTTCTCGGCAAGGGTGGGGTGGTCGTGCACGGGATTGCGTTTCAGCCACAGCCGCAACGCGTGCCAGTGGATGGCGGCCACCACCTGGGTGGTCATCAGTGGATAGCAGGCCAGGACGCGTGCCAGCCCGCGGCCATCCAGGGCGTGCCGTTGCATGACCTGGGTGGCATCAAACTGGCGGACGCCGTCGCGCCAGACCTGCATGTGCACGCGCAGATCCCCATCAGGGCAGTTGAACCGCCAGTCGTAATGGCAATCCATCGGCATGAAGGGCGAGACATGGAAGCACTTGTCGAACCGCCAGCGCAGCGAGGTGCCTTCGTGCGTGGCCGTCGCGACTGGCAGCACGTAGGCATGCCGCTCCTTCCAGGGCGTGTTGGTGATCTCGGCGACGATGCAGTCCAGCGTGCTGCCATCGGCCCGATAGCAGTAGTAGAAGCTGACCGGGTTGAACACATGCCCGGCGAAGCGGAGATGGGTGAGCAGGCGGACGGGGCCGGTGGGCCGGTAGCCGAGGGTGGATGCAGCGTGGTCGCGCACTGCATCGGCCAAGGGCCGCGCGGGATCGCCGAAGTAATCGCTGCGACGGAACTCGGCCAGGTTGCGGCGATTGATCGACCACAGCCAGCGCCCGGCGAACACGCTGTCGAGTTCATCCAGGTCGAGCAGCAGCTGTGCGATCGGATAGCGGAACGCATGCGGGTGCGGGAGGTGCCGGCGGTGCATCACCTGCCCGAAGTAGAGTGCACTGGCGCTCATGCGGCCACCTCGCCGGGAGCCGCCATGACGCGGTGCGGTTTGCAGGTGCGCAGCGCATCCACCACCCGGCGGGCGCTGAGGATGCCGTCCTCATGGAAGCCCCAGCCCCAATAGGCGCCCGCGAACCAGGTGTGGCGTCGGCCCTGCAGCTCGGCCCAGCGCTGTTGCGCGCGCACTGCGGCATGGTCGTGCACCGGGTGGGCGTAGCGCAGGGTGCGCAGCACCTTGCCGGGGTCGATCGCCGCGCTGCGGTTGAGCGTTACCACCAGGGGCGTGTTGCCGGGCAGGTCCTGCAGCAGGTTCATGCAGTAGCTGACCGTGCACGGCGCGGCAGGATCGCGGGGCACATGGGCGTTCCATGCCGCCCACGCCTTGCGGTTGCGTGGCAGCAATGACGCATCGGTGTGCAGCACCGCTTCATTGGTTTGATAGCGGATGGCGCCGAGCACGTCGCGCTCGATGGGGTCGGCGTCACGCAGCAGCGCCAGGGTCTGGTCGCTGTGGCAGGCCAGGATGACCTCATCGAAGCCTTCCACGCCGGCCGCGCTGTGCACGCGCGCGCCCCAGGGCATGCGCTCGACCGACTGCACCGGGCACTCCAGCCGCTCATGCACCCGCCAGCGGGCGCGCAGGGCATCGACATAGCGCGCCGATCCGCCGCTCACCACCCGCCACGGCGCACGCCCGGTCATCTGCAGCATCTGGTGGTTGGCCATGAACTGGGCCAGATAGCGCGCCGGGAAGTCCATCACCGTAGCCGTCGGGGACGACCACAACGCGGAGGCCATCGGCAGCAGGTGCTCGTCGATGAAGGCATCGCCGTAGCGTTGGCTGCGCAGGTACTGGCCCAGCGTTGGGCCCTCGTCTTCTGCCAGCAACAGGGGGGCATCGCGATAGAACCGGCGCAGGTCGGCCAGCATGCCCCAGAACCGCGGTGATGCCAGGTTGCGGCGCTGGCAGAACAGGCCATCCAGCGAGGTCGCGTTGTACTCCACGCCGCTGCGCTCGCTGTGCATGGAAAAGCTCATTTTGGTCGGCTTCGACGCCACGCCCAGCTCGTCGAACAGCGCGCTCAGCAAGGGGTAGTGGAGCGGATTGAACACGATGAAGCCGGTGTCCACCGCCATGCGCTGGCCATCCACCTCCACGTCATGGGTGTGGGTATGACCGCCCAGATAGTCGTTGGCCTCGTACAGCGTGACGTCGTGTTCGCCGTCCAGCCACCAGGCGCTGGCCAGTCCGGCAATGCCCGAGCCGATGATTGCGATGCGCATATCAGTACCTCGCCTTGGCCAGCACCCACTCGGGAATGGGCTTGAGTCCTTTGACCAGCCCAAGCGCCGCCAACGCGCGCAGCCCATACCAGGTCAGGTCGACTTCCCACCAGCGGAAGCCCTGGCGGACGGTGCCCGGGAAGAAGTGGTGGTTGTTGTGCCAGCCTTCGCCGAAGGTGAGCAGCGCCAGCCAGAGGTTGTTGCGACTGTCATCGCGGGTCTCGAAACGGCGGCGGCCGAAGCGGTGCGCCAGCGAGTTGATGGTGACCGTGGCATGGAACAGCACGATGGTGGAGATGAAGAAGCCCCACACCAGCAGTTGCGGGCCGGAGGTGTGCAGGCCCGGTGCCCAGCGCTCCAACCCGGCGCCCAATGCATACAGCGCTGCGGCCAGCAGTACCGGCACGGCCGTATCGAAACGGTCCAGCCAGCGCAGTTCGGGGAAGCGTGCCAGGTCCGGTACCCGCGACAGATCGGTGGCAAAGGCCTCACGGGTCAGGAACCAGCCCATGTGGCTGCGCCAGAAACCGCCTTCACGTGGGGAGTGCGGGTCCAGCGGCTGGTCGGCGTGCCGATGGTGGTGGCGATGATGGGCGGCCCACCACAGCGGTCCGCGCTGTACGCTGGAGGCGCCGATCACTGCGAACACGAACTGCACCGGGCGCGTTGCCTGGAAGGTGCGGTGTGAGAAGTAGCGGTGGTAGAACGCGGTGATCGCGAACATACGCACTGCATACAATGCCGCAGCGACCACCACGGCCGTCCATGAGGCACCGACCCAGATCACCGCCAGGCAGGCGACATGCATCAGCGCGAAGGGTACGGCGCGCACCCAGTCGATGCGCCCCGGCCGCTCGCCGGTGGCCTCTGCGGCGTTGCCGGTATCGAACCAGCGCTGCAGCGTGCGCAGCAGGCGCCAGCGTCGACGGGGAAGGGGCGCTACAGAGGCCATGGCGGATCTCGGCGGGTGTCGTGTCTTCCTTTACGCAGCAGGATGCGCAATGGATGCGCCACGGCGCAGTAAATTTCCACTTCACCTGGGCGTCACGACGCAACGCTCCACCAGGGGTTGCGCCCACGCCTGTTGCCAGTCGCCTGCCGTTCGCTCGGCTGGTGGCGAGCTGAAGCGCACGGTCACCGGCGGATAGCTGCCGCGGGTGTCGCGCAGGTTGCTGGTGCCGCGGAACTCCAGCAGGCGACGGTCGCCGTTGGCATAGACCAGTGACAGGCGCGGTGCGATGCCGCCGTACCAGGTGTCCAGGCTGACTTCGATTGCCTGGGCGTCGATGCCCTGCCAGCGAACCGGGCCGGTGCGTCGCACCTGCACCGGGAAGTAGCGCTGGCGTGCCGGCACCAGGAATGGCAGCGTGATGCGCTCGCCCCGAAGCAGCGTCGGCCAGTGCAGGCGTACGGCAGCGTCGAATCCCGCATCGATGACCGCGTCCGGTGGCAGTTCAAGCCGGCGTCGACGCAGCAGGCTGGCGGCATCCTCCTTCCAGGCAATCGACACCGAGTCGCCAGCTGCGTCGACTTCGGCGGTCTGGCCGCTGCGGCGGTCCTGCAGCGAATAGCCCCGTGCCTGCGGGCGGGCGCTGGCTGGCAAGTGCTTGCGGGCGAAGGGCTGGCCATCCGGGCACTGGTACAGCACCCAGCGCTCGGCACCCTCCGTTGCTTCGCGCCGCCAGTGCACTTCACGGTAGAGGATGTCGCCCTGCGCGGAGGTGGCCACGCCTTCACTTCGCAGCCAGGGTGCCGCCAGCGCAGCATGGGGCAGGCACAGCAGCAGCCAGGCAGTGCGCATGGTGTTCATCCGGAAGGGGAGGGCCCAGGTCATACGGCGGGGATGGCCGGTTGGATGCGCTACGTCGCCTGCATCCAATTGTGGCCTTCGCGCGTACAGGGGACAGACCTTCACCCGCCCGCCGCGAACGCAGATGTACCCTGACGCCGCCAGCACACTCCTCAACTTCGATACCGCACGCATCGTGTCCAGTTCCCAGCAGCCGAGCAGCGAGCCGACGAACTGGGCCGGTGACATGGACGGCGTGGCACGGCTTCGTGACCGCGATTGTTTCATGCGGATCTACGACTACTTCATGCCGCGGTTGTGCGTGTACCTGCGCGGCCTGGGCGTGCCCGACGCGGTGGCAGAGGAGCTGGCGCAGGAGAGCCTGTTGCGCCTGTGGCTGCGGGCCGCCGATTTCGACCCCGGGCAGGGGGCCTTGAGTACGTGGTTGTATCGCATCGCCCGCAACCTGCATATCGATCGCATACGGCGCGAACGCAGCTGGATGCAGGTGCAGGCCGCGGTGGAACATGCGGCAACACTGGACGTGGTCGAGCGCAGCAGTGCCGAGCAGTTCGCCGATCAGGCGCGCCTGCGCCAGCGCATCAACGAGCTGCCTGCGGTGCAGGCGCGGCTGGTGCGGATGTCCTATTTCGAAGCCAAGAGCCACAGCGAAATCGCCGAGGCGTTGGGCATGCCGCTGGGGACGGTCAAATCACACCTGCGCCGAGCGTTCCTGCAACTGCAGGCGAAAGTGGGAGGTGCGCTGTGAATCCGCACCACCACCTGCACGAATCCACCCTGATGAGCTATGCCGCCGGGGCGCTGCCGGCGCCGTTGAGTATCGTGGCCGGTGCCCACCTGGAGCAGTGCCCGCATTGCCGTCAGCGCCTGCGCGACGCCGAGGCGATCGGTTCGGTGCTGCTGGAGCAGACCCAGCCGTCTGCAGCCGACACGCGCCGCGAACAGTTGCGCGAGGCGATGCTGATGCAGTTGGCCACGGAAACGCCGATGGCCGTGCCTGGGGCCACGCGGCCGGTGCCGAAGGAGCGGCCCGAGGCCAATCCGGACCATCTGCCTGCCTCGCTGCATCCGTATTTCGGCGCCTCGCTCAGCGGCCTGCGCTGGCGTTGGATGGCGCCGGGGGTGCACTGCATCCGTGCCGAGCAGATGCGTTCGCTGATCATGTTGAAGATCGCCCCCGGCAAGTGCCTGCCCATGCACAGCCATGGCCGCAGCGAGCTGACCCAGATTCTGCGCGGTTCCTACAACGACGCGCTGGGGCTGTTCGCGCCGGGTGACGTGGCGGATCTGGATGAGGATGTCGAGCATCAACCGGTCACCGCACCTGGCGTGCCGTGTATCTGTGTATCAGCGTTGGATGCGCCACTGGTGTTCAGTGGCTGGTTGGCGCGGAAGATCCAGCGCTTCGTGAAGCTCTAGGATGCGTGCAGCGATGGCTACAGGCGCGCTGCGGGTTCTGCTGACCGGTGCCACGGGGCTGGTGGGGCAGGGCGTGGCCCTGGCCTGCCAGCGCTCGCCCCGGGTTTCCGATCTGACTGCACTGGTCCGGCGCCCGGGCAGCCTCGACGGTAGCGGCAGCGAGCTGATCGTGCCGGACTTCCTTAGGATCGAGGAACGGCAGGATGATCTGTCGGGGTTCGATGCCTGTTTCTACTGCGCGGGCGCTCCACCGGTCGGCACGGCCGAGGCCGAGTACCGAAGGGTGACACTGGACACCACCTTGGCCGTCGCCCGCGCCTGGGCCACGATGAACCCGCAGGGGTGTTTCCTGTATGTATCCGGCGCCGGTGCGGATGCGCGAAGCCGGTTGATGCCATTGCGGATCAAGGGCGAGGCAGAGCGAGCACTGCAGTCGCTGCCGGTCCGCACGGTCATGCTGCGTCCGGGTGGCGTTCGCCCCGTGCAGGGCACCGGCACCCGTCATGGCCTGCTGAAGCCGCTGTACTGGGGTGGCGCACCCTTGATGAAACTGGCGGGTGTGATCGCGCCGTCACTGGTGACCAGCAACCTGGCTCTGGGCCAGGCGATGATTGCACTGGCCGGCAGGGAACATCCGCCTGCCACGGTGGAGTGCGCGGACATCAACCGGATCGCGATGGACGTGAGTGACCCGGTTGCCTGACCTCAATGCGCGGCACCTTCCAGTGCGGTACGCACCGCCTGGGCCAGGTCGCTGCGGGTAAATGGCTTGGGCAGCAGCGCGGCCGCCCGGCCCTGGGTGCCGACCGCGTCGTGATCGCGTGGATAGCCTGAGGTGAACAGGACCGCGACGTCGGGCCAGCGCTCCCGGACTTCCCGCACCAGCTCCCAGCCCGACATGCCGGGCATCACCACGTCGGAGAACAGCAGGTCGACCGTGGTGTCCGGACGTTCCAGCAGCCGCAGTGCGGACGGGCCATCGTGCGCTTCCAGCACGCGATAGCCCAGCAGGCGCAGTGCATCAACGGTGTGCGCACGCACATCATCGTTGTCCTCGGCCACCAGGATGGTTTCCTCGCGTGGCGAGTAACCGGCCAGGCCGGTCGGTGGTGCGCTCGCCTCGCAGGGCAGGGCCAGTGCCGAACGCGGGAACATCATGGTGATGCTGGTGCCGCCGCCCTCCACCGAATCGATCAGTACATGGCCGCCGGACTGCTTGACGAAGCCATGCACCATCGACAAGCCCAGGCCGGTACCACGGCCAACCTGCTTGGTGGTGAAGAAGGGTTCGAACACGCGCGCGAGGGTGGCCGCGTCCATGCCGTGGCCATTGTCGCGAACCCGCAGCATCACGTACTCGCCAGGCGCTGCATCGGGGAACAAGGCGGCGTAGTCGTGGTCGAGATGGCTGTTGTCGACCTCGATCACCAGCCGGCCCCCGTGGGGCATGGCATCGCGGGCGTTGACGGCCAGGTTCAGTACCGATGCCTCCAGCTGGCTGACGTCGATCTCGACGCACCAGACGTCCTCGGCGGCGCGGAGTTCCAGCTGTACCAGCTCACCCAGGGCGCGCTGCAGCATGTCATGCATGTCCAGCAGGCGGTCGTTGAGATTGGCTGCCTGGCTGTGCAGTGGCTGGCGCCGGGCAAATGCCAGCAGGCGCTGGGTCAGGCTGGCGGCACGGCCCACGCCTTTCAGAGCATTGTCCAGCGCACGACTGACCATGGCGCCCGGCTCGCCGGCCCGCTCGCTGAGCAGCATGGCGTGTTCAACGTTGCCGGAAATCACCGTCAGGATGTTGTTGAAATCGTGGGCGATGCCGCCGGTGAGCTGGCCCACCGCTTCAATCTTCTGTGACTGGCGCAGCGCATGCTCGGCCTGCAGGCGTGCAGTCGTTTCCACCGCTTCGGAGACCACGGCGGTCACCGCGCCCTCGGCATCCAACAGCGGACGGAACGAAAAATCGTAGCTGCGGCGGCCGGTCGGCAGTTCCAGCTCCAGCGCATGCAACGAGCTGTGGCCCTTCGCGGCAGCGGCAATGGCCTGGTCCACGAGGATGCCGACGTCATCGCTGGTGGCAAACCACGGCGATTGCCCATAGCGCTGACCTACAACGTCGGGCTTGTCGGCCAACACGGCAGCCAGCGAGGCGACATTGGCGTCGACCACGCGGCCATCCAGGTCCAGCAGCACCTGATGCTGGAAGCTGGATTCGAAGATGGCCTGCAAGCGTCGTTTGCTGGCCCGGAGTTCGGTGGTACGCGCCTGCACCTGCCGTTCGAGCAGCTGGTTGTCTTCGCGCAGGGCCAGCTCCGCCTGCTTCAGCCCGGAGACGTCGCTGCCCAGGCAGATGTAGCCGACCACGGCGCCGTCGGCGCCTCGCTCCGGCACGCAGTCCATCTGCACGAAACGTGATTCGCCGCTGCGGTGGGCCAGCTCCACCTGGAAGCGGGTGCGCTCGCCCTGCAGCACCCGTTCGATGCTGGGCAGCGCCTGCTCAAACGCGGAGACTCCGCTGACATCGCGCGCCGTACGGCCCAGCAGTTCGGCCAGGCTGACGCCGTGCCAGTCCAGGAAGGCCTTGTTGGCGAAGCGGTAGCGATGCTCCTTGTCGAGCTGGGCAATCAGTGCCGGGACGGCATCGGTCACCTGCTGCAGCTGGGCCTGGCTGTCATTCAGGGCGGCCTGCGCGTGGGCCAGCTGGGTACGCTCGTTCGCCTCCTGGCGGGCGCGGCGGATCGCATCCGGCAGGCGCTGCAGGCGCTGCTTGACCACGTAATCGCGTGCGCCACGGGTCAGCGCCTGCACCGCCAGTTCTTCGGTCAGCGTGCCGGAAACGAAGATGAAGGGCGTCTGCGGAATCCGCTCGCGCGCCAGCGCCAGTGCAGCGTCGCCGTCGAATCCGGGCAGCACATGATCGGCCAGGATGACATCGAAGGCGCGATTCTCGATTGCCTCGATGAAGGCATTGCGGGTCCACAGGCGCTCAGCCTCGAAGTCGAGGCCGGCCCGGTGCAACTGTGCGGTGATCAGTTCCGCATCAAGCGCACTGTCCTCCAGCATGAGGATGCGCAGGCGCTCGCTGCGGCGCGATCCATCACGCATTGTGCTGCCCCGAGCCGTTGGGGCGATGCGGTGGTGGCTGGTTGGTGATGCCCCAGAACATGCCCAGGCCCTGGATCGCGTCGAAGAATTCCTTGAAATCGACTGGCTTGACCACGAACGCATTGACGCCCAGTTCGTAACTGCGCACCAGATCCTGCTCTTCGCGGGAGGAGGTCAGCATCACCACCGGCGTGCTGCTCAGGTTCGAATCGCCACGCACCTGCTCCAGCACCTCCAGGCCGTTCACCTTGGGCAGCTTCAGGTCCAGCAGCACCACCACCGGGCCGCCGTGGTTGGCGCCGGCGAATTTGCCTTCGCAGCGCAGGTAATCCAGCGCTTCGGCGCCGTCACGTACATGGATGACATCGTTCAGCAACTGGCAACGCGCAAGTGCGGCCAGCGTCAGCTCTGCATCCTTGGGGCTGTCCTCTACCAGGAGGATCGGCCGCAGGTCCCTCATGGGTGATCTCCTGTGGAACGGGGTAAGGTGAAATGGATCGTGGCGCCCTTGCCGGGTTCGCCCTCGGCCCAGGTCCTGCCGCCATGGCGGCCGACGATACGGCGCACATTGGCCAGGCCGATGCCGGTGCCTTCGAATTCCTCGACGTGATGCAGGCGCTGGAACACGCCGAACAGCTTGTCGACATAACGCATGTCGAAACCGCAGCCGTTGTCGCGCACGAAGAAGTGGTCCTCCTCATCGAGGCGCTCATGGCCGATCTCGATCACCGCCTGCTCGCGCTCACGGGTGAATTTGACCGCGTTGGCCAGCAGGTTCTGCCAGACCAGGCGCATCATCGTCGGGTCGGCCTGCACCTCCGGCAGCGGCGCCAGCGTCCACTGTACGTCGCGTCCGGCGTAGTCCAGTGCCAGGCTCCTGCGGACATCCTCGGCCAGTGCCGCCATGTCCAGCCGCACCCGGCCGAGCGTGGAGCGGCCCATCTGCGAGAAGCTCAGCAGGTCGTCCACCAGCGCTCCGGCAGATTTGGCCGATTCCACGATGGTATCCAGGAAGCGGCGCTCGGTATCGTTGAGGCGTTCGCCGGCCGAGCTGCCCAGCAGCTCCGAGTAACCGACGATGTGGCGGAAGGGCGCACGCAGGTCGTGGCTGACCGAATAGGAAAACGCTTCGAGTTCCTTGTTGCTGCGGACCAGCTGCTCGTTGAGCTCGGCCATTTCCTCGGCCTTGCGCAGCACGATGTCGACGATGGCGGTGCGCATCTCGTGGGCGGCATCACGGTCGGCATCGTTCCACGGCAGGCTGCGCTGCTGCACGGTTTCCTTCCAGGCCTCGAAGGAGCTGCGCGGCGACAGTGCCACGTCGAGTGCCGCGGTCTTGCGCGGATCGCCGCCCCAGCGCACGGTACGCACCACTTCAGGGCGGA
The DNA here is from genome assembly GCF_040984485.1 of Stenotrophomonas sp. WED208. NCBI lineage: Bacteria > Pseudomonadati > Pseudomonadota > Gammaproteobacteria > Lysobacterales > Lysobacteraceae > Stenotrophomonas > Stenotrophomonas sp. WED208. Next base: position 2,347,257 of record NZ_JAZARB010000001.1, on the reverse strand, counting down.
ACCACATCAGGTAGCTGTCATGCAGCTGCGAAATGGACACCGCCAGTACGCCGCTGGCCACGTCGGACAGGCGCGCGCCTGGCGCCCAGTCGGCTGCCAGATGGTCACTGCAGTACGTTTCCTGCCCGGCCTGCTGTGCCGCCAGCCAATCGGCCAGGGCCAGCACGTCGGTTGCGGGCGGGCACTGGCCCACACGCATGCAGTCGCCCTTGTGCACGATGGCGGCGCCTGCTGCGCCGGTCAGCGACAGCAGGCTGGCTTCGTCGTGGCGCAGCGCAGCCATGAAATCCTCGTCGCCGGCCATGCGTGCCAGCAGCTTGACCAGCACCGAGCGGCGCGCCACGCGCTCTTCGATGGCGCGTGCACGCTCCTTCAGCGCGATCTGCAGCGACAGGATCTGGCCCATGAATTCGCAGGCAGTGCGCACGTGATAGGGCAGGCGGCGCGGTTGAACCGTGTGGCAGGACACCAGACCCCACAGCTGGCCCTCATGCACCAGTGACACCGACATCGACGCGCCGGTGCCCATGTTGCGCATGTACTGCAGGTGCACGGGCGAAACGCTGCGCAGCACGGCCAGGCTCAGGTCGGTGGCCGGCGCGTCGCGGTGCGCCTCGCTGCGCATCAGTGGGGCAGGGGTGTAGTTGTTGTCCGCGATCAGTCGCACCCGGTTGCGCCGATACAGCTCGCGGGCCTGGGCCGGAATGTCCGATTCGGGGAAGCGCAGGTCCAGGTAGGACGGCAACAGGCCGTTGCCATCCTCAGCGACCACGATGCCGTTCCAGCCGGCGTCGAACTGGTAGACCAGGGTGCGGTCGAAGCCGGTCAGCCGGCGCATGTGCGCGGCGGCCAGCTGGCACAGATCTTGAACGGTGGGAGCCGACTCGATGCCGGTCATCAGTTCGCGGATCGACGGATACAACTCTTCCAGCGAGCCCGGCTGGCCGGGAACCGGTGCCTCCAGCTCGACCAGCAGATCGGTGGCGGAGCGGTGCACCAGCAATTGATGGCGGCCGTGGCCATCCAGGTGCACGGCGCCGACATGTGCGCTGCTGCCCACCGCGGCCTGCTGGAACAGCGCCTGGAAGGGCGCCAGTACGCCGCCCAGTACCTCGCTGACATGCTGCATCAAGGGTTCGCCGAACTGCTGCAGCAGCCCTTGCTGGCTGATGGCACGCTCACGCACCCGCAGTGACTGCGGCTCCACTACCAGAAGCACACCGTATGGCTGGATGGCACCGGGCGTATGAATCGGCTCACGCGCACAACGGGACTGGGCGGTGTCGTGCGTGGACTCGGCAGAAGGCATCAAAGGCGGGACTCATGATTCGTGGATGGCTGGAATGGCCCAGCGTTGCATCCGGCATGCATGGATGGTGAAGCAAAATCGTGCATTCGCATACCAGCACGTGCGCGTGAAGAACGTTTCATTCAAACCTGAATTCTTCATCTGAGCATTCCAACAGCACTTGCATGTTTCGCGAAAGGTACATGTGCGCTGCACGCGCGCTCGACACCGACTTGCCTAGGGTGAATGCACATTCCTGAGTGACCACGCCACGTGAACCTGCAGACCTTGCCTTCAACGCCATACCGCATGCTTGCCGACAGCTGCCAGTTTGAGCTGCTGGATGTGGATGCCCTGCAGGATCCGGCCAGTGGGCGCCTGCTCCACCTGTACTCGCTGGTTGCGCGCTGCCTGTGCTGCGAAACGGTGTTCAAGGCGGAAGAGGGGCAGGGACTGGTCAGCCACACCGCCGCGCGCGTGGTGCGATGCCCCACGGGTTGTGGCCAGCAGGCGTTCAAGCCGGCGTTGCTGCGTGCATGGCAGCCGCAGTGCGTCGCACAGGCCTGAGAGCACTGATACGGGGTCACAGCAACCCGGGATTGGCGCGCCACACCGCGAAGTTCAGCGCGGATGCGAACGATATCCAGGCCAGGTAAGGCAGCAGCATCACCGCCGCACCACGATGGATGCGGGCGAAGGCAACGATCGTTGCGCACACCAGCGTGATCAGTACCAGGATGTCGACGAAGGCCAGCGCGCCCAGCTTCCAGCCGAAGAACAGCCAGCTCCATAGCGCATTGACGGCCAACTGCAGCAGATAGAGCGTCAGCCCCGGTTGTGCACCTCGCCAGCCGCGCTCACGCCAGACCAGCCATGCAGCAACAGCCATCATCGCGTAGAGCAGGCTCCATACCGGGCCAAACACGCTGGCAGGCGGTGCCCAGGCGGGAAGGGCGAGAGTGGCGTAGAAGCTGGCGGCGGATGTCGATGCCCATGCGCCGACTGCCGCCGCCGCAAAAGTGACCACACCCCATCCCAGAAGACCCATAACCTGTGAACGCCGCTTCATTCCGTGCCGCTCCATCCTGCGTTTACCCGCTCATACGAACGGAAGCGGCAAATGGATGCAGCCCGGGGCGATCAGTCTGAAGAACCCGCGGCGCTTCCACCTTCGGCAGCCGGCAACAGCGAAGGGCGCTGATCGAACCATTCACGCGCCTTGGCCAGATGCCACTGGCGCTGTTCGCCATCAAGCTCGATGCCGGCGCCCAGCAGCCCCCAGCGCAGATAGAGATCGCCACGCTTGCGCTGCTCCAGCAGATCCAGCCGCGCACGTACCGACAGGCGATCATTCTCGGCCTGCAGGCCGTCGACCAGAAGATGCCCCGGGCGCCAACGCAGCGTGGCCTGTGCATCGACCTGGCCGGAGTCGAGCAGGGACAGCGTCCAGCGCGGATAGTCGGTGCGCTTGGCGAACACGGCCAGCAAGGGGCGTGCATCGCTCAGGGTCAGATCGGTGATAGCGTCCACCTGGAACGGAGACTGCGCGTCGATGCGGCCCCGCTTGAACACGGCGCGGCCTTTCCACGCGCTGCTGGAATCGGTGCGCGCCACCTGCACATTGCGCAGCTCCACGGTGGTGCCGGACAGATCGAAATGGCGCTGGTTGAAGTCCCCACGGCGAAGCGTCGCGTTCACGTCGACATCGCCGCCCATGTCCAGGCCCGCCACCTTGGCGCTGGCATTGCGACCCAGCAGCCGCGCGGTGCCGTGGCCGACGCGGCCATCGGTGTCGAGCGTGGCGTCGCCGCTGAGGCTGCCGGTGCCACGCAGCAGGCGCACCTGTTGAGAGCCAAGGTAGCGGTTGTAGGCGGCCAGGTCCGGGATGGTCGCTTGGCTGAAGCGCAGCCGCGCACGAACGCCCTTGCGCAGTTCCTGCAGGCGGCCGTCGCCGGTGAGGTCCACGGCCAGGTCGCGCCCGTCGAACAGGCGCACATCCTTCGCATCGCTTGGGCGAGCGGTGAAGCGGGGCAGCCGGATCGCCAGCTGTGCCTGAGTGGGGGTGCCGGCCTTCAGCTCGCCATGCGCACTGGCCGTGCCGGCCAGGCGCACGCCAGCGACCTCGGCCACGGCGGCAGCCGAAGGAATGTCCACGGTGCTACCTTCGATCAGCTCACCATTGCGCAGGCGTAGGTCGGCCTTCAGCGTGCCGCCGCCATCCAGCTGCAGCCATGGTTTGCGCACGAACAGGGCAGGGATCCAGTTGAGCGAGGTGAAGGTCCATTCGCCGCGCACCGCGCCGGAGCTGCGCTCCAGCAGCTGGGAAGGGTGCTGGAAGGGAATCTCGCGCCCGGTGATGTGCAGGTCGGCATCGATGCCAGCGGCCGAATCCGGGCGTGGCGGCAGGCGTGCCTGCAGGCGCAGGTCGTTGGCCACATTGAGCTGCAGGGCCAGCACACCGCGATTGGGTGCGCCATCGCCAAGGAAGAGCGGCACCTGCCAGTGCGCGTGGTCACCGGGTTGCAGCTGGCCGTCGATGATATGAACGGCCAGTTGCAGGCGGCCGGGCACGGGCGCGCTGGAGATCTTTGGCGTTGTGGCGTCCGTATCCATGCGCAGGCCCTGGCTGCGCGCGTCCAAATCAAGTTGCGCGTGCAGCAGCTTCAACTTGGCCAGGCCGGGCGCCTGATCGCGATAGTGGCGCGGATAGCTGAAGCGCGCAGTCAGATTCATGTCGCCCAGCAGCTGCACGCCGTCATAGCTGGTATCTGCTTTGCTGAACGAGACCTCGGAATCGAACAGTTCCGATGGGCCGCCGCGCAGCTGCTTGAGGAACCCGACCGTGCCCTGGCCCTTGCCGATGATCAGCAGCTTGCCGAGCCGGGCACTGCGGATGCTGTCGCTGTGGATGGCGTCGAAACGCAGGGTCCAGCCCTGGTCGCTACGCGGCGGTGACGGAATGGCGTCCTCGACGCGACTGATCTCGGCCGACACGCCAGTGGCCTGCAATCGCGGAACCCGCACTTCGCGGCGAAACAAGGGCAGCACGGCCAAGCGAGCGCTGGCACGCTCGGCGTGCAGTACGTAGACGGTATGGTTGACGTGACCGCGCATATGTACGTTCCACGCGATCACATGTCCGGGCAGCAGCGTGATGGCCGGGCCGGTGGTCATCACGAACTTGTGCGGCTTGCGGTTGGTGACCTGGTCGAACAGCGGGGTGTTGAGGAAGATGTTGCCGGCCAGCAGGTAGAGAACGTACACGCCCAGCAGGATGTAGCCAGCGCCGCGCCATCGGCGGAGCCGGTGCGGGATGCGCGCGGAAGTAGGGGGCATGTACTGCTCTAAGGGCCGGAATTCACTCCACTATTGCCGAACCGATGGCGGTGGCGCGTGAAGCGGGTGCCGGCGCACTTGCTGGATTCTGCTAGTGTCCGCCTTGCCCGCTACGCCGATCCGCGAGGAATCGCATGGAAATCCGAGCTGCCACCGACGGTGACTTCGACGCCACGTGGGCGATTTTCAAGGCGGCCATTGCGATGGAGGATGCGCTTCCGTTCGCCGGCACCTTCGAGGCCGGGACCTTTCGGAGCCATTGGTTCGGAGTGCAGGCGGCCGTTGTGGCCGTTCTGGAAGGGCGCGTGGCCGGAATGTACAAGATGGGTGCCAACTATCCAGACTTGGGAGCGCACGTGGCCAGCGCTACCTATGTGGTCGATCCCCGGGTGCAAGGTCGCGGCATTGGCCGGGCGCTGGTGGAGCACAGTCTTGATCGAGCCAGATCGGAAGGCTTCCTGGCCATGCAGTTCAATTACGTGGTCAGTACCAATGCGCCAGCGGTCGAGCTGTATCGAAAGTTGGGCTTCGCCGTGGCCGGGACGCTACCGGCGGCGTTCCGGCATCGGTCGCTGGGGTTGGTTGATGTATATGTGATGCACCGGTTCCTGTAGGCAGCGATATCGCCGTCCATCGGCTTCGGTGCGTCGGGCGGAATGGGATTGAAATGCCGTGGCGATGTGTACCGCCGACGGCACAGCTATCAGGCGAAGACGCGCTCGATGTCCTGCTGGGCGTGCCGCAGCGCCTGTGCACGCGCATCTTCGCCCATTGCCAGACCTTCGGCCCGGATGAACTGCAGGTCGGTGACACCCAGGAAGCCGAACAGGCTGGTCAGGTAGGTTTCGTGATGGTCCATGGCCGCACCCGGCACATCACCGGCGTACATGCCGCCGCGGGTGGAGGCGATCAGCACCCGCTTGCCGCCTGCCAGGCCTTCCGGCCCCTGTGCGGTGTAACGGAAGGTCCTGTCGACAATCGCAATGCGGTCGATCCAGGCCTTGAGCTGGCTGGGAATGCTGAAGTTGTACATCGGTGCTCCGATGACGACGACATCGGCCTGCAGGAAGGCCTCCAGATCGTCGGCACCGAGCGCCACGTCCTGCTGCAGGGCATCGGCTTCGATGGGGGCGCCCTGGGCAGCGGCAAGGTGGGGCGGGGCAAGGTGGTCGACCGGTGCCAGGGCGAGGTCGCGGTAGGCCACGCTCACGTCGCCATGCTGCTGGCGGGCAGCCTCGATGAGCTGGGCGGTGAGCTGGCGGCTGACCGACTGCTGGCCCAGGATGCTGGAATCAATGTGCAGGAGCTTCATGGCGGTTCTCGTAGTGGAGGGTAGGGCGGGCCCGGTGAACGCACTGCCTTGGGCCACGGCTGCACTCTATTTCCGGGCATTGGGCCCCACTAGCCGGTCGCAGCGGATTTCATTCGTCCACGGATGGGAGCAATCCCACTGCGGGTGGATTCGTCCATGAATGGACGGGTGTATTCCCCCTGGGTCGGCTAGTGGGCGGTGGAAGGGGCACCTAGAGTGCGTCCCGCTGGCAGTGATGATGTCGTCGTTCCTGCCGCTGCCACCGTCCCTCTTGTTTCAACACGCCTCCAGGAAATGCAGACATGTCCACTTATTCCACAACCACCTTTGTTGCCTCGTCCTCCACCCGCCTGCAGGGCGCAGTCGAACTGCTCGGCCGCCTCCTGCTGGTCGCACTGTTCCTGCTGTCGGGATTCGGCAAGCTGAGCGCCTACGAGGCCACGGCGGGGTACATGGCCTCGGTCGGTGTCCCCGCGCTGATGCTGCCGCTGGTGATCCTGGCGGAGATCGGTGGCGCGCTGGCGATCGCAGCGGGTTGGCAGACCCGGCTGGTCGCCATGTTGCTTGCCGGCTTCACCCTGGTCACCGCCTTCCTGTTCCACAACAACTTCGCAGACCAGACGCAGATGATCATGTTCCTCAAGAATGTTTCCATTGCCGGTGCATTCCTGATGCTGGCCGCCAACGGCGCCGGCCGATTCAGCCTGGATGCGCGCAAGGCCCGATGAGGGCAGGGCGCCGCGCCGAGCGTGGCGACACCATTTGCAACACAATGCAGGGGCCTCCGTACCGGAGTCGTGTGCATGGAGACCGCGGGTGATCGACCTCAATGATGTGGCCCTGTTCGTACAGGTAGCCAAAGCCGGCAGCTTCGCCGAGGCCGCGCGCCGCGTCGGCATGCCCTCCAATACCGCCAGCCGGCGCATCCAGCAGCTGGAGGCGCAGCTGGGCGTCCGACTGCTGCATCGGTCCACCCGCAAGTTGACCCTGACCGATGCTGGTGAGGGCTTGTACGCACGCAGCGTGGAGCAGATCGAGGCGCTGGCGGACGCCACCCTGGAGCTTTCCGAGGGAAGTGAAGTGCCGGTGGGCAAGGTGCGCGTCGCCGCGCCGGTGGACTTCTTCAACTGGTTCCAGCTGGAATGGGTGCAGTCATTCCTGCAGGCCCATCCCAGGGTCCGCCTGGAGTTCGTGCTCAATGATGCGCGCGCCGACCTGGTCGCTGACGGCATCGATGTTGCGATTCGTGCAGGTGCAGTCACCGGGCCAACACTGATCGCGCGCCGGGTCGGCAACAACCGTGCCATGCTGGTGGCCAGCCCGGCCTACCTGGAGGCACGGGGAGCGCCCAGCGCACTGGAGGACCTGTCCACGCACGACTGTATCGCCGTGCCCTCGGGCTCAGGGCGCACGCAGTGGCGCTTGATGGGGCCGGATGGCCCCGCTGAGGTCGAAGTGCGCGGGCGATTCAGCGCCAACTCGGCCTTGGCCTTGACCAAGGCCTGCGTGGCCGGCATGGGCATCGCGCTGCTGACCGAGGCGATGGTGGCGCAGCCATTGCGGGATGGGCTGCTGGTGCAGGTACTGCCCGACTACCGGATTGATGGCCTGGAACTGTTCGTGGTGTACCAGAGCCGGCGGCAGCTGCCTCGCGCCGCCAGCGCGTTTGTCGAGTTCGCCATGACCCATCTGGTGCAGGGGCAGCTGGTGGACGCCTGAATCGGGCGGTAGCTGTTTCAGCGCTGCAGCGATTGCTCCAGCAATGGAGGGGTGAAATCCGATCTGACCGGCTACTGCCATGCGTGGCCGATGCCTACCTTGGACGTACGACGCCGCCGCGTCGTTCGAACCCTGCTTCCAAGGAGATCACGCCATGCTTGCCGTCCACCCCTCCGAATCCACCGCGATCCCTCCGGTCGCCTCCGTGCGCCGCATCGTGCATCGCACCCGCGGCCGCAGCCACGGACCCATCACCCGGCTGGTGAGTCCTTCCGACCTGGGCGAACGTCTCAAGCCGTTCGTCTTCCTCGACCTTATCGATGCGCGTGATCTTTCGCGCTCCCAGGCCCCTGCGCTTGGCCTGCATCCGCACTCGGGCATCGCCACGCTCACCTGGCTGCTGGAAGGGGCGGTCGACTATGAAGACGACCAGGGGCGCCAGGGCAGCATCGAGGCCGGGTGGATGGAGTGGATGCAGGCCGGCAGTGGCGCCTGGCACGGCGGCGGATTCGGTGATTCCGATCGCCTGCGCGGTTTCCAGCTGTGGCTTGCGCTGCCGCCCGCACTGGAGTTGGGCGTGCCCTTCAGCCGTTACTTCTCTCCGGGCGAGATCCGCAGCGAAGGCCCGGTGACCGTATTGCTGGGAGCGTACGGCACGGCCCGCAGCCCCATCGATGCCCTGGCACCGATCAACTACTTTTCGGTGAAGCTGGCGGCAGGGGATTCGTGGCGGTTCCAACCGCCGCCGGGACATGACGTGGCCTGGGCCGCGGTGAGCGTGGGCTCGCTGCGTGTACCCGAAGCGATCGGTGCAGGTGAACTGGTGGTCTTCGAGGAAGGTGGCCAGGACGTTGCGTTCTTCGCCCGTGAGGACACCGAGTTCGTGTTCGGTACCGCAGCACGGCATCCGTATCCGCTGGCAACCGGCTACTACTCGGTCCATACCAGCCCGCAGGCACTGGAGGCGGGTGAAGCGCGGATCCGCGAGCTGGGGGAGCAGATCCGGGCGGCGGGAAGCGCTGGCTGATGGTGTCGACTCTGGAGCAGGGCAGGAGGGTGGGGCCCGGCTATCGTGAGTGGCCGCTACTGCTTCCGCGCACGAAGGCGGCAGCCAGCCGCAGTGCATCGTCGCTGCCGCGATCACCGCGCAGCGCGTGGACCAGTCGAGCGGGCGTGACGCCGGTCCATCGCACCAGGTCATGCGTGGCATGGGCCTGGTCGCTGTAGCCGTGGCGCGCTGCGGCGGAGGCGATGCTGGTGGCTTCTCCATCCAGCGTGTGCAACAGAGCCTGCAGCCTGCATACACGGGCATATTCTTTCGGCGTCATGCCCACGGCCGCCAGAAAGCGGGATTGCAGGCCGCGCAGGGACATGCCCAGCCGCCGCGCGAGTTCGGCGATGCGCAGGTCGCCTTCCGCTGCATCCAGTTCCGCAACGGCCTGTTCGATGCGCTCGTCCAAAATGAAGCTGGCACAGCATTCCCGCAGCACCTGCCATAACGGCTCGGGCGTGCCGCTTGCAGCGCTGGCGCGAGCGGCCGCACTGAAGGTCTCGGCAAAGGAGGCATCCAGTGTGTACAGGTCCGGTGCCTGGTCGCGAAGACCGGGCAGGCGGACACCGGCCATCAAGGCGCTTGCGGCCGGCTGCAGCCGCACGCCGATGCAGAACACCGGGCCGACGGCCCGCAGGCGGATCGGGCCGCATTGCTGTGCGGCGAAACAGAACGGCAGATCGGAACGGATCCGGCCGTCTGCCCCGTGCAGATGCAGCGGCACGCCCAGTTCCGCCAGCAACTCGCACCGGCCATCGGGATAGATGACCTGCACCTCATGGCCTGGGGCTTCGTCCCGCAGCCACCAGAGGCATTGGACATGACGGTGCAGGTCGTCGGGGGCAGGGTGCTCGCGGTAGTCCATGCGGCATCGGACGTCATCCTGCGCATTTTTACAAGCGTCCCCGGAGCTGGGGCGCTAGCCTGCGTCCAACCGATCCAGGAGGTCAGGGCATGTTGAAGTCGACGTTGGTGGTGCTGGGCGCAGGGCTGGCGTTGGGAAGCAGTGCAGTCACCGCTGCTCCGGCCAGGTTCGACTGGTTGGCCGGGCACTGGTGCGGTGGTACCGAGGAGCGCAGGCTTGATGAGGTGTGGCTGCCAGAGGCCGGCGGCGCCCTGCTTGGCATGTCACGGACGTTGAGCCACGGCAGCATGGCGTCTTTCGAGTACATGCGCCTGGTGCCGGCCGGCAAGGCGGCCGGCCTGCATGTGCAGCCCAACGGTGTGGCGCCGACCACATTCGCGATTGCCGACCACGGCGAGAACTGGGTGGTGTTCGAGAACCCGCAGCATGACTTCCCGAACCGCATCGAGTATCGGCGTGATGGCGCCGACTTGAAGGCCAGCATTTCCGGGCCGGGAGAGGATGGGAAGATCCTGCGGATTCCGTTCGACTATCGGCGCTGTGGTGGTCAGGGGGAGGTGGAGCAGGGGCGGTGAGCGGTCCGGCGCGCCCATTCAATCGTGGCGGAGCCGCAGCGCCTTGAGCAGCTCGTGCAGCGGCATCGGACGAGCAAACAGCCACCCCTGGCCACGCCGTACTCCATGCGCTGCCAGTGCATCGGCCTGTTGCTGGGTCTCGATGCCTTCGGCCACGATGCGCAGCCCGAATGACCGGGCGAGCTCGATGATGTGGAAGACCATGGCATCGGTGGTGTCCGACCTGCCGATGCGTTGCACGAACTGCTGGTCGATCTTGAGGCCATCCAGCGCGAACTCGGTCAGGTAACCAAGGTTGGAGAAGCCTGTTCCAAAATCATCCAGTACCACCTGGATGCCCATTTCTCGCAGGAACTTGATACTGCTTCCGGCCGCGTCGATGGACACCATGCTGTACTCGGTGATCTCGACCTGGAAGTTGCGACCGCTGGCACCAGGCAGTTCGGAGAGTGCGCGCACTTGAGTGAGCATCTTCGATGACGCCAGATCGCTGCCGGCAAGATTGATGGCGATGTAGAAATCGGGATCTTCCGCCAGCAGCATCGGGCTTTCTGCGGCGACCAGCTCCAGAACACGCTGGCTGAGCCGGGCGATGAGCCCGGTGCGTTCCGCCAACGGCACGAAGATCGCGGGACTGACCGGGGTTCCGCCTGGACGCTGCCAGCGCACCAGCGCCTCCACGCCCACCCATCGCCCGGTCTCCAGCTCGACGATGGGCTGGTAGTGGAGGCTGAACTCCCCGCGCCGAAGGCCCCGCTTCAGCGAAGTGGCCGATACGCTCAGCAGTCGCCGGGCCCACAGGACCACCCATGACGCCACCCCCAGGCCAGCCAGCAACGCCAGGCCGAGCGTGGCGCCGGCAATGCTGCGCTTCTCTGATTGCCAGCGGCTGCGCGGGTAGGCGACGACCACGCCCGTGGCGTTTCGGCTGGATTCCAGCACGGCCACCGCGTAGCGGCCATCAATGAAGCTGACGCCTTGGCCGCGGCGCCCGGCCCCGAGCCAGGCGGGGCGAACCTCGCCACGCGAGGTCCGCACCCTGCGCGCCAGCGTGGAGTAGGTCGCAACCACTGCGTCACGATCGAGCGGAAGGTCGATCACGTGCGTTCTGTACAGGAAGAAGACGAAGCCATCACGTTCTATCGCCATGAATGTCGGTGAAGGGGCGAGGGGAAGGCTCACTTTGGTGCGTACATCGAACTCGCCGCGGAACTCCACGGGACCGAGCACCACCGAATCCACCGGGACCGGCAAGGAGGAGCAGAGCAGGCGACCTTGCTGGGAATGGCCGATCGCCATGATGTCCGGGGACATCAAGGCGATACGGCGCATCGTGGTAACCCGTGAGGGATCACAGAAGGTTGCCGGATCGCCCTGTGTCAGCTGCGCCAGGGCGTCCTTCAAGGTGGCTGACACCCGTTCGGAGCGCTGCAGGACATCCCGCGCGTAGCCCATGGCCACGTTTCGTTCGGTGGCCTGGAAGATCTGCTCGATCCCGATCTGGCTTGCCACAGGCAGACCAGTGGCCGTACAGATGGCCAGCGCAGCCACTGTGCAGGGGAAGAGCCAGGCTCTCATTCGCTGCGTGATCGTGCTTGACATGACGCCAGCCCCGGGAGGCGATGTTCGCGCGTGCAGACGTGCAGGGCGAGCATAGCCCACGGGGCGACAGGGAGGGCGTATCTTTCACTTGCATGAATCGATGTGAGCGGGCTTCAGAACAACTGGAACCAGCGGAGCAGCAGGCGGTCCCCCTCGCTGCGATTGGCCGCATCGAACTCCTTGTAGTAGTGGACCATGATGCGGGTCCTGCCGGTGCCGAACTGGACGGCGGGGCCCAGTGCGCTGATTCGCTCCAGCGAATCGGCCCGGGTTCTGCCGTCGATGCGTTCGGCGCTGATCTGCTTGAGCGCATAGCCGGACAGGCCGAGACGCCAGTTCTGGCCCACTGCACGCGAGACCGAGACATTGGCATGCAGCGCCTGGCCAGGTTGCACGTAGTCGGTGGCAAGGGCTGGATTTGGATCGTTGTTGCGGCCCGTCCACAGATAGTGGATGCGAGAGCTGAGTTCCCAGTTGTCCGCGAACTCCCAGGTCAGCGCATAGTGCGGATTGAACGCCCAGGCGTTGCTGCTCGGGTTGATGGCGCGGTCGCGGTGGTAGCTGCCCGTGGGCAGTTGAACCTGCAGGTTCAGGCGTTGGAAGTAGGGGCGCCCGAACAGGGTTGTTTCGGGCCACTGCAATACGACCGGGCTGACACTGAGATTGCCCAGGCCATTGCCGGTGCTTACCCGCGGGTTGAAATCCGCATTGGCAAACAGCACCGGCTGCAGGGCTTCATAGCCGTACCAGGCGCCGAAGACCTTGTGCTCGGTGATGCGGCCGACGAAGGTGGCCAGCACGGTGGTCTGCAGCTCGTTGTCGACCGGTCGTGGCCTGCCCTGTGCATCCATGAAGCGGTCGGCTTCGTAAACGTTGACGAACTGCTGGAACAGATTGCCGGGCTTGGACTTGCCATCGTTGAACGAGGTCAGCCCGAGGTTGCCGGATGGAAGCGCAGCCTGTGCCGGTAGCGCAACGCTGCTGCCGACCAGGGCCAGCACGGACAGCATGAAGGGTGCCTGCCGTGAACCGATGGCATATGGAGGGTGCCGCATGCGATCTCTCCCGAGGTTGAGTGATGAGCACGTTCCCGCGCTGGCAGCGCGACCGGCGGCTCAGGCCGGATAGTCGGGTTGCCGTTCCGGTGCGGCAGCCTGGAAAGCAGGGTGTGCAAGGCAGGCCTGATGGATCTGCAGCATGCGCGGGTAGGGCGCCAGGTCGCAGTTCATGCGCAGCGCATTGGCAACCTGGGGGACCAGGCAGCAGTCCGCCGCGCCCGGCGTGTCGCCGAAGCAGAACGTGGCTGGGTCGGCGCGTTGCAGCAGGATTTCGGCGGCGGCCAGGCCCTTGGCGATCCAATGGCCGTACCACTCCGATCGTTCGTCAGCCTCCAGGCCCAGCTCGTACTCCAGGTACTTCAGGACGCGCAGGTTGTTGAGTGGATGGATGTCGCAGGAAATGAGGAGCGCCAGTTCCTGCACCCGTGCGCGGCGCATCCGGTCCGTCGGGAACAACGGTACCTGCGGAGCGATGGCGTCCAGGTAGTCGAGAATCGCCAGTGACTGGGTCAGGACCTCGCCGTCATCGGTGACCAGCACCGGCACACCACCGATGGGGCTCAGCGAGCGATGGGCCGCGCTGTACTGCTCGCCCTTGCGGATGCTCACGGTGCGCAGCTGGTACTCGATCCCTTTCAGGGCAAGGGCGATGCGCACCCGGTAGGAGGTGGAGCTGTTGAAGAAGCTGTAGAGGATCATGATCGGCTCGTACGGAGGGAATCAGTGCGCGGTCACTGCCGCAGTCGTGGTGCGTGCGTGCCGATAGCGCAGCCCCATGATGAAGATCAGCAGTGCGGCGATCGCTGCGGGAAGCATCAACAGGCTGAAGATGCCCTGGATGCCCCAGCCCAGGCCCAGCATGGCGCCGCCGCTGAGCGAACCCACGATGGAGCCGATGCGGCCTGCACCCAGCGCCCAGGAAACGCCGGTGGCGCGGCTGGCAGTGGGATAGAACGCGGCCGCCAGTGCATTGGCCCCGACCTGCGAGCCGCTGATGCAGAAGCCCACCCCGGCCACGAAGGCGCCCAGCAGCCAGAAGTCGTAGTAGAAGCGTGCGATGGCGCCGATGCAGAGCGCGCCGGCCAGATAGGCCAATGCCAGCACGCGGTAGGGATTGAGCCGGTCCATGGTGGCCCCCAGCACGATCGAGCCGATGGTGCCGCCGATCTGGAACAGGGCGGTCAGCAGCGCCGCCTGGCTCAGGCTCAGGCCAGTGCCCTTGATCAGCGTCGGCAGCCAGTTGGTCAGCAGGTAGATGATCAACAGGCTCATGAAGAAGGCACCCCATAACAACAACGTGCCCTGGCGCAGCGCCGGTGCCATGATCAGCTGCAACGGGGAGCGCCCAACCTGCGTGGCAGGATCACGGGCCACGCCATCCAGGAACGCCCCGGACCACCCTGCTGGCAACGCTGCGATCTTGCGCAGCAGTGCTGCCACACGTGCTTCATTGCCCGGCCTGAGCAACAGGAAACGCGGCGATTCCGGCAGCCACAGTGCCAGCGCCGGCAGAATGAGCAGGGGCAGCGCGCCGCCCAACCCCAGGATGGAGCGCCAGCCAAACAGTGGCACCAGGTGCGCGGAGACGATCCCGCCCAGCGCAGAGCCCAGGGTGAAGCCGCAGAACATGGTGGTGACCAGCAGCGAGCGGCGGCGCTGGGGGCAATACTCGGACATCAGCGTCACCGCCTGCGGCATGGCACCGCCAAGGCCGAGTCCGGTGAGGAAGCGCAACACGCTCAATCCCGCGACCGAGTCCGACCCGGCGGAAGCCAGGCTGAAGCCGCCGAAGAACAGCACGGACAGCATCAGGATGCGTTTGCGGCCGAAGCGATCGGCGAGCGGGCCGCAGGCGAATGCGCCCACGGCGAGCCCCGCCAACGCAGCAACCATCACCGGATTGAGCTGGCCGGGAGTCAGTGACCAGTCCTGGCTCAATGCGGGGGCGATGAAACCAATTGCGGCGGTATCGAATCCGTCCAGCGCGACCACCAGGAAACACAGACCCAGTACCCGCCACTGGAAGCCGCTCAATGGCTGCGCGTCAACGAATGCCTGGATGTCGACGGCGCCGTTACGCAGGATTGCAGACATGATTCATCCCCTGGCCGCGCCATGCGCAGCCTTGTGCAATGGAATTGCAGCCCTCCCGAGGGCTGGTGAATGCCGCAGTGCGCGTGCTCAGACTACACGCACGTTCAACTCCCCAAGACCGTCGATGCCGCCCACCATCAGGTCGCCGCGGACCACGGGGCCCACGCCCTCTGGAGTGCCGGTATAGATCAGGTCACCCGGCTGTAGCTCGAAGAAGCGCGACAGGTATGCGACGGTCTCGGCCACTGACCAGATCAACGCCGCGGTCGTGCTGCGCTGGCGATCTTCACCGTTCACCTGCAGCCACAGTCCGGCCTGGTCGATCGATCCACTTCGTGCCGCAGGCCACAGCGGGCCGATCGGGGCGGACTGGTCGAAGGCCTTGCCGATTTCCCACGGGCGCCCCATCTCGCGCATCTTCATCTGCAGGTCGCGGCGTGTCATGTCCAGGCCTACTGCATAGCCGAACACATGCGACAGCGCCTGCTCCAGCGGAATGTTGGAGCCGCCGGTGCCGATGGCAGCCACCAGCTCGATTTCATAGTGGTAATTGCCGGTTTCGCTGGGATAGGGCAGTTGCAGCTCTTCTCCGGCGGCCACCGGCACGACAGCGTCGGCGGGCTTGCAGAAGAAGAAAGGCGGCTCGCGATCCGGATCGAACCCCATTTCCCGCGCATGTGCGGCGTAGTTGCGGCCGACGCAGTAAACGCGGCGTACGGGGAACTGCTGATCACTGCCGACCACCGGTATGCCGACCACTGGTGCCGGGGCAAAGAGATACGTCATTGAAACCACTCCAGAAACGGACGGGGAAGGGCGCGCGGGAGGACGTGACCTCATTCCGCTTCGCGCGACTCGCGCAGAACGCCCAGCAGCTCATGCACCGGGCGGTCGGAGAAACTGAACAGCGTGGAATCCTCGTTGGCATGCAGTGACAGCCCGGCCCATGAGGGGACCACGAAGGTGTCCTTGGCTTCGAAGGCGAAGCATTGCCCGCCGATGATCGCCTCACCGCTGCCTTCCACCACCGAGTACACGGTGGCATCAGTACTGCGCCAGGTGCGGCCACGGAAGCCTGCCGGCAGCAGTTGCATGCAGGTCGCGATGGAGGGCATCGCCCAGCCACCGGTCGCAGGATTGGCATAGCGGAGCTTGATGCCATCCCAAGGATCCAGATCGCCATTGCGCAGCAGGGTTTCAAGCGCCTCGCGGGTGCGTTCGTAGGGATAGTGCGAGAGCGGCGATACAGGCGTTGCCACGCGGTGCCGTACCGGCAGAAGGGTCGAGCCGTAGCGGGCCAGTGAACTGCCCTCCAGCTGCGTCAGGGGCTGCTCATCGCTGTCGTGGTCCTCGGCGAACTGCGCACCCAGGAAGCCCAACAACGGAATGTCCAGCCCATCCAGCCAGACCACAGGCTCTCCACCTTCGGCCGCTTCGCGATTGCCGTGGTCATGCCAGGTCCAGGACGGGGTGATGATGAAGTCGCCCGGGGCCATCGCAATGCGTTCGCCATCGACAACGGTATGCGCCGTGGTGCCCTCGATCACCAGGCGCAGCGCCGATTGCGTGTGGCGATGGCTGGGCGCGACTTCGCCGGGAAGGATCAGCTGCAGGCCGGCATACAGGCTCTGCGTGACCGAGGCGCGGCCACGGATCGCGGGATTCTCCATGACCAGCACCCGTCGTATCGCTTCGGCGGCCGTCAGCAGGCCGCCTGCGCGCATCAGATGCGGACGCAGGTCGCGATAGCGCCACAGCGCTGCCTCTACCTTGGCTGCCGGCGCTCGCGGCACCAGTGAATGCAGCTGTTCCCACAGCGGCACCAGATGGTCCGCGTCGATATCGCGGTTGAATGCGGAACGTGCGTCGAGGGCCTGGACTGCGTGCATGAGCGACTCCACCGTGCGTGCCGGCACCCCGGAGCGGTGCCTTCGAAGCAGAGACTAGGCGGTTAACCTACAATGCGAAAATGATCTTTGAGTATTCATCCATATAGGAACGCATATGTCTGGGATTCTCGACTGGTCGCGCCGCCTGCATATGCGGCATCTGCAGTGGCTGTTGTTGCTGGAACAGACCGGCAGCCTGTCCGAAGCCGCGCGGACGGCGCACACCACACAGCCGGGCCTGTCCAAATGGCTGCGCGAACTGGAAGAGGACATCGGGACGGCCTTGTTCGACCGGCACGCACGCGGCATCAGCCCGACCCCGGCGGGCCGTCTGGTGCTGCTCTATGCGCGACGCGTTCTCAACGCGATGCAGCGGGCGGAGGAGGATGTGGAGGCAGTACGCCACGGCGGCCTGCGCCGGGTGATGCTTGCCACCTCACCTGCGGCCACGTTCGATCTGGTCCCTGATGCGATCGCGCGTTACATGCGCCTGCAGCCGGACATCCAGATCGGGTTGCGCGAGGGGACGATGGATGAACTGTTGTCACAGCTGGAACGCGTCCAGGTGGATGTGGCCGTCGGACGGCTGAGCGGCAGCAATCCGCCACCTGGCCTGCAGTATGAGCTGCTGTACGTGGAGCCGATTGTGCTGGTCGCGCGGCTCGGTCATCCACTCACACGCAAGCGTTCGCTCACCTGGCAGCAGGCGTTCGACTACCCGTGGATCGTGTGGCCTGTGGGAACGCCGATCCGTTCCAATCTGGAAACCGGCCTGGCCGAGATCGGACTGACGCCGCCGCCCTATGCGGTGGAGTCGGCCTCCATGCTGGCCAACATCTCGCTTCTGCGCGACAGCGATCTGTTGCTGGCCGCATCGGCACATGTAGCGGATCACTTCGTGCGCCTGAGGCAGATGGCCCGGCTGCCCTTGTCGATGGGGTCGGCAGGAGCACTCGGCATGTACTGGCGTGAAGCGACGGGCAGCGATTCGGCCATCGCAGGGTTGATCGACAGTCTGCGCCAGTCGGCACGACGGATTCGCGAGGCCGGGTAGGGCATGACCCTCGCCCAGTCTGGATCAGAGGTCGAGCTCGCTGTCGAGCAGGGGGTACTCCTGACGCCTCACGGTCCATTGGCCTGAAGGGCCCTTGGCACGAAAATGATCAAGCACGAACGGCACACCCTCGCTGCTCATGACGCCGGGGCCGGTTGTCACCTGGAAGTGCAGATGTGGCCATCTGGCATCGCCTGAATTTCCGATGTTCGCCAGCAGCTCGCCACGCTTGACCCGTTGCCCGGCCTTGACCGCGACGCTTCCACGTTGAAGATGGGCATAGTGCGCGAACTGGCCATCGCCCAGGTCCAGAACCACGGTGTTGCCCGCCAACGATTCCATGCTGAGTGGCACGGCAGGAGTGAACCCGGCCGGTGTCCGCGGGATGTTGTCCGGGAACCCGTCCCTGGCCTGGATGATGGTGGCATCAGCAACGGCAAATACCGGTTCCCCGTACGCATGGTAGCTGCGTACATCCAGGGGGGCTCCCGCCAGCAGCTTGCCGTCGACTCGGCGCTTCCAATCAATGGCGTATCGGCGCGAAATCTGGGCTGTCCCTCCGGCGACAAACACGCCAGGACGGTGATGAAGGTCAAGTGCGAGCCCGTTGTCCGCCAGCCAGTGGCTGCCACGGACGGGGCTGGACAGCACCTTCACGGTGTCGTGCTGCGTGCCCACCTCGGGGCCCTGCGCCACTGCACTGTCCAGCACGACGCGATGCAGGAGGCGATCAGGCACCGGGAACGATCCGTCGAACGCAACGCATAGGAAGACCGTCCCCGCTCGTCCTGTCTCCAGCGTCTGCGCGGAATCAACAGCACCGCTACCGACCAGTCTCATCTGGTCGCGCAGGGCCTGTCCTGAAATCCTGAGGAGAAGCTCGGCCCCATCCGGTGCGGGCGTCAATACGTCCACTGCTTCTACGCGCAATGATGCTTCCGAGTAGTTCTGCAGCTGCAGTTCGTACACAAGGTAGCGATAGCCGCCCGCACTGAAGGCACTGGGCTCGAAGGGGGTACGGACATCAAGCTGGACAGGCGGAAAAACGGGTACGTCCATGGCCTCCATCGGGCGTGCCTGCGCAGAACGCTGGGCGGGTTTGCACCCGGCCGGAAGCGGAAGCCGCTCGAGCGACGATGCAGGCAGCGGCACGGCGGCGCAGATCCCCGCAAGGAGGCTGAGGCAACGTGGGGCGTAGCGGGTCACGGCATATCCTTAGGCGGGCGGGCGCTCACGGCACGAGCCGAAGGGCGCCGCGATGAGGTGACGCGAAGACGATAACGTAGCTGAGGCGCACCGGCGGATGCGGACATCAATCCTGCGGATCGGGACGCTCTAGACAGAGCCAAACCGTGTCCGGTACTCGCTTGGCGTCACGTTGAGCTGGCGGAGAAAGGCGCGCCGGAGCGCATCCACCGAACCGTATCCGCACTCACTGGCAACCCATTGCATGTCCTTGCGCGTGCCCTCAAGCAATGGCTTGGCTGCTTCGACGCGCAGCATTTCCACATACTTCTGTGGCGTAAGCTGGAAGGTCGCGACGAATCTGCGATTGAACTGCCGGGGGCTCATGTGCAGACGCTGCGCGAGTTCGTCCACGCTCAGGCGAAGATGCAGGTTCTCCCGCATCCACTGTTCCAGCTTCTGGAAGTGGTCGGGTAGATCCATAGACTGCAACTGGCGGCTGAACTGGCTCTGGCCGCCGGAGCGTTTGCTGGTCATGACCATCCGCTTGGCCACCTTCAGTGCCAGCGATTTGCCACGATCTTCTGCGACCATCGCCAGGGCCATGTCCATCCCCGCGGTGATCCCAGCCGACGCCCACACATGGCCATCGTGCGTGTAGATCGCATCTGGTTGCACGTGCACCTTCGGATAGCGCTCGCGCAGCTCGCGAACATCACTCCAGTGCGTCGTGGCCTCACGGCCATCAAGGACGCCCGCCTCGGCCAGCAGAAGAGCGCCGCTGCAGATCGAGGCGATCCGCCGCACGCGTGTTGCGGCTCGTCCCAGCCATTCGACCAGTGCCCGATCAGCCCTGATGACATCGAGCGAGTCACCCATTCCTCCGCACACCAGCAGCGTGTCGGTATTGTCGGGCATCTCCTCGCACGTCATATCGGGGAGCAGGCGTATGCCGGAGGAGGCCACAACCCAGTTCGAGTGTCTGCCGATCAGCTTCACGGAGTACAGCGGTGCACTGCCAGCGCGGTCTTCCTCGGCCTGGCGACTTGCCAGAGCGAACACTTCCACAGGGCCGCTGATGTCCAATGACTGCGCGCCGTCGTAGATCAGCATGCAGATGGTACGTGTGAAGGCCTGTGCCATGGATTGTGGTCCTGCCAGTGGCAAGGGTGCGATCAGCATATCCGACATTGAATGTTGCGGTTAAATGCCGCTTTTGCGGGCTTTGCCTGGCGGCACCCCGGTCCACTTCTTGTAGGCCTGCGAAAAGGTGGTTGGTTCACTGAATCCCAGTTCGGCGGCAATCTGCGCGAGGGATAGGCGCCCGTCCTGCATCAGGATGTCTGCGCGGGCCAAACGCGCACCGTTGGATATCTCGCGGAACGTTGTTCCTTCGCTCTGCAGCCTGCGTTTGAGGGTGCGCTCGGTGGTGTTGAGCATGCGTGCATATTCGCCGACCGACGGCGGATGCCTGAATGATTGTCCGGCAAGGTGTTCGCGGATGAAGGCCGCCGTGTCTACCCTGGGGCTACGCTTCCTCAGCAGCTCATTGCACATCTGTTCGCACATTCTGGCCGTGATCGGGTTGGCCTGTGGCAGTGGACGCTGCAACAAGGCGGATGAAAAGCCCAGAGAACCCTTGATGGCGCCATGGCGTACCGGTGCACTGAATACGGTAGAGACACCCGAGCCTGAGCCACTGGCTGCCCCGGCGAGCTCGAACCATTCCAATCGGAAGTCCCGCCCGATCACGTCATGTAGTACACGTGCGGTGGCACCCATGGCACGTTCCACCACAAAGCGCGCTGTGTCACCGATCAATTCGGGGGCAGGGGCGAATGCCATCTGCACGTTGCGCCCATCCGATGTGATCGTGATGGAGGCAAAGGTGTAGGTCAGCGGGAGGAGGCGCCGGGCGAGGGCAAGAGCAGCCTCGCCGCTTGCGCTGCTTAGCAGCCCATAGCCGAGCAATCCATACGCCGAAAGCCGATAGGTCAGGCCTACCTCCAGCCCGGCGCGGGATGCTTTCGGCAACGCTTTCAGCAGGTTCTCGATGACCTTCAGTTCCTGGGTCGCCGAAATGATCGCGTCGGGGTCCTTCAGGTCGGCGGCCGCCAGGCGGGTGCCCGTCATCAGCTGCGGGGTCTTTATCCCACGACTTTCGCCAAAACGCAGCATGAGCTCGATCGAAGCAGGGCTGCGCGGGTAGTGCCAAGGATCCATGATCAAGTCCGTTGCTTGGCACAAATTCTATAGCGCCTGTCCCGAACAAGCATCCCTGGCCGCCGCCGCCTGGAGGAGCATGCCCTCTGTCCTTGAATCGAGGTGAACATGAACGCCAAGCCAGACTACTACCGTGATCAGCAGGAATGGAGGGACCTGCAAACGCGGCTACCTGCGCGCCTTCGTCTTGACGAGGCAACTGCCCCCAAGGAGGTGTACTGGAGTCATCGAGGACACGAGGTCCACCTGGACAGATACGTTAATGCGGAAGCACCGGCGAAGGTCATCCTCCTTCACGGCGTAGGCACCAATGGTCGCCAGATGTCGATGATCCTGGGCGCGCCTTTGGCACGTAGAGGTCTGGAAGTAGTGGCACTGGACAATCTTGGTTACGGGCTCACCAAGGTAGCGCGCGGTGCCCCCTTCTCCTACGACGAGTGGGTCGATCTCGTTGTCGACTTCATTGCGTTTGAGCGGGCGCGGGACGTGCGCCCCATCGTGCTGTATGGCCTTAGTGCTGGCGGGATGCTGACCTATCACGCTGCTGCAAAGGCGCCAAAGGGGACAGTGGCTGGGATTGTGGGCATGACCTTCCTTGACCAGCGATCACAGCAGGTGCGCGATGAGACGGCCCACGACCTGCTGACCTCACGGCTTGGAATTCCATTGATGGGCCTGTTGGCGAAGTCTCCAATTGCTGCATTCAGATATCCAATGACGCTGGCGTCGAAAATGAGTGCGCTTGCCAACGACAAGGTCGCAATGGAGATCTTTCTGCGCGACCGGACATCTGCTGGAAACCGGATGTCGATTCGGTTCCTGGACAGCTATGGGAACTATCGGCCTGCACTCGAACCCGAGCAGTTCGACCGCTGCCCGGTGCTCCTGACCCAGCCGGCAGATGATCACTGGACACCGTTGCATCTCAGTACGCCCTTCCTCTCGCGCATCCGCCAGGTTGAGGTCGAGACTGTATTGCTCAGGAATGCCGGGCATTACCCGCTGGAGGATCCAGGTCTGCAGCAGATGGAGGAGACGATCGCAAACTTCGTCATGCGGGTGGCGTCTGTGGGCGGGATTGGATGACCCATTGGCAAGGAGCTGGGATTGGACGGGGCAGGGGAGGGTTGCAGTAGGCACGGGTTGTACGGAGGATGACATCCGTGCATGGCAGTAGGAATCCTTGGCGACTTCATTACAGAGAACCCGTGATGACTGCGGCGACCAGATCTCCCTCTCCTGCCTCATCGGGGCAACACAAGCTCGTGGTGAGGACCGTAGTACTGACCCTGCTGGCCTGGGTGTGTACTGCCGCCGTCCTTGCCCTCGGTGGTCGGCCTGATCCATCCAGGCTCCGCGCAGTGGCGCCTCTGATCGATGGGGCGTGGAAATTCCAGGTCGGTGACGATCCGCGCTGGGCGGATATTGCGTTGGATGATTCGTCCTGGGAAACGCTCGACCTGAGCGCACCGGCCAGCAGCATCGACGGCGATGTGGGGCTGCCCAACTATGTCAGCGGATGGATGGCACACGGTCATTACGGGTATCAAGGATACGCCTGGTACCGGCGCACGCTTGCGATTCCAGAGGGCGACCGCGTGTGGGACATCCTGGGGCCTACCGCCGTAGAGGATGGCTATGAGTTGTACTGGAACGGCAAGCGCCTGGGGGGCTCAGGCAGGCTAGGGGAGTCGCCCCGTGTCGTGGGTACGCGGCCGATGATCTTTTCGCTGCCCGCCGATGCCGCAGGCACGCAGGGCGTGATCGCCATACGAGCATTCATGCAGCCCGGCAGCGCTGCCGGCCCTGCGAGCGGCGGCATCCACGTGGCCCCGACACTTGCCCCGCAGCCAGAAAGCCGTGAGCTGTATCGCGTGCAATGGTGGCGTACCGTCGCGGGCTACAGTGTTGAAGTCGTTGAGCCGCTTGCGATGGCCATGGTGATCGTGCTGGCACTGTTGCTAAGACCGCTCAGCAGCCAGCGGTCGTTCATCGCCTTCGTTTGCGTCGCGCTTCTGCTCTCTGCCGTGAAGCGGCTCGATAACGCGATCGTCTCCTGGACGGATCTGCTCAGTCTTCCTGCCTATGCATGGCTGAACAATGTGCTGTGGATGCCGCTCAGCCTGGCGGCATGGGCACTGGCGTGGAATCGCTGGGTACTTCCACCTTCGCGGATGATCGACGGTAGCGCCTTTGTTCTGGCGGCGCTGGGGGCTGCCTGGGGCACTCAAGTCTTCCGCCTCGGCACACTCGCGCTGCTCGTGGTTGTCGCCGCGCGGATTGCCCGCAATGGGCCAATGCGAGGCATGGCCTTGATCGTGATGCTGATGATCACCGTATCGCAGTACACGAGCGAACTCGGTTCGCTGGGGTTTCCAACGATCTGGTTCCCGTTCGGGATTGGCGTGACACTGACCCAGTACGTGTATGGAATCGCCATTCCGCTGCTGGCGGTGCTGATCGTGCGTATGGTAGCGACGGCTGAGGACGTATCGAAGGCTCTTTGATTGAATCTGCCATCTGAACCCTTCGGACAAAGCTGCAGTCCTTTCACCCGATAGAAGACCACGCCCCTCGCGGGGCGTGGAAGAGAGAGCCAACGGCAGTCACACTTTCTTGTAATCAGAAGCGCTGGGTGTACTTCATGTACAAGAAGCGACCGATGTCGAAGCCGCCGTAGTACGAGACATTGGCGCTCGGCTGGCTGTACATCGTCGGGCCCACACGGCCGAAGACGTTGTTCGCACCCAGGGCGACAGTCGCGTCCCACGGTGCGTTCCAGCGCAACTGCACGTCGTTGAAGACCGTGGCGCCACGAACGTTGGTCGGGCTGCCGATCGAGACGCCCTGGTTGTTGGGTGAACGGAAGTTCGGATCGCTGCACTCATCCGGGAATGCCGCAGCACTCAGGCAGGCCTCCTTCATTGCAGAGTAGTAGCGGGTGGTCCAGCTGGCACCGAACGCACCGTAGTCCCAGCTCAGCATCACGTTGGAGCGGATGCGGAAGTTCGAACCCCAACTCACGCCAGTGTTCGGATTCGGGTGAGAGACCTTGTTGCGGGTGGTGACCAGGTCGTCGCGGCTGGTGTAGGTGCTGTTCCACTGCAGGCCAAAGTTGCCGAACCGATCGGTCGGCAATCGGTAGCTGACATCCAGATCGAATCCTTCCACTTCGCGGTAGCCGGCGTTGATGCCGGTGCGCCTCAGATCGGTGACGATGCCGGTGATGGGGTCGCGGCTGAAGAGGGCACATCGAGCGTCGATGTTGTTGACATAGCAGTCATTCAAGATCAGGTTTGAAGTGTCAGCGATGATGGTGTTCTTCACCCTGATCTGCCACCAGTCGAGCGAGATGTTCAAGTTCTGCACGAAGTGCGGGCTGTACACGAAGCCCAGGGTTTTGGAGGTGGAGGTTTCCGGCGTGATGTTCGGGTTGGAGCCGGCCAGGAAGGCCACTGGCGTTTGCGAGGTGGCAGCCGTGGTGGGAGTGAAGCCTTGTGCCAGCTGGCGGAAGGCGTCGGCATTCACGCCGGCCGGTAGCAGCGCGGCACAGCGTGCGCGGACTGAGGCACTGCTGCGCGAGGCGCCGTACGTAACGTCACACGGATCGGTGAAGAAGTCGAACGCTTGCGAACCGCCGGAGTACAGGTCGGCGATGGTCGGGGCACGGAAGCCTTCGGCCCAGGTGCCACGCACCAGCAACGAATCAATTGGCTTCCACTTGAAGCCGAACTTGCTGTTGGTGGTATTGCCAAAGGTGTTGTAGTCGGAGAAGCGACTGGCCACGTTGAAGCTCAGCTCACGTGCGAACGGCAGATCGGCCAATACCGGGATGTTCAGCTCGGCATAGACTTCGTCGACCTTGTAGCTGCCGCCGGTTGGAAAAGCGGTCAGGCTCGAGGTGTTGCCCGACTGCACCAGCGCATCAGGGCTGAACTCGCCGCTCTCCTTGCGCTGCTCGACACCGATGGCGAAGCCCAGGTCGCCCGCGGGTAGGGTAAACAGGGTGCCGGCCAGATTCGCGCTGAGCGCCTTGGTCTTGGTCTCCGCGGTTGAATGCATGGTTGGGAACATGAAGCGAAGCAGGGCGTCGTTGCCGGTGAGCGCGCCCGGCCCGGTCTGGCCGTATGACAGGAAGGGGTTGAACGGCACGCACTGGGTGAAGCTGATGGGATTGGCGGCGGTGCCGCACTGGACCTGGCCACTGCTGTTCATGAACGACGGCCCGACTCCCGCGCGCAGCGCCGTCAGGTTGATGTCACCGGTGGCGGTTTCGGTCAACTTGTTGTTGTTGTACAGGTAGCTGACATCCCAGTCGAAGCTGCGGCCAGCGAATTCGAAGCTGCCTTCCAGCGCGCCGGTGACACGGTAGGTGGTAAGTTCCGAGCGAGTGCGGCGCGGCATTTCCCAGGTTCGGCGCCACCAGTTGCCGAGTTCCGTGCCCAGCGGATTGAAGTAGCTGTTGGCCGCCATCGGTGAGCCGAAGGCCAATGCCTGATAGGGATAGCCGGCGACCTGACGGCTCGCATCGCGATAGCTGTACAGCAGGTTTGTGCGGAAGCGTAGGGTGTCGGTAATGTCGTATACGCCATCTGCAAATACGGAACGGCGCGTCTGCGGTGTACGCAGGTCGGTCTGCAGATTGGTGTTGGTCTTATCCTGGGTCGACAGTGAGTTCAGGTTCTGCGGGCGGTAGTCCGCTGGGTTGCGCGGATCGCCACCATCGCGCACCACCACGCGAACTTCGCGGAACGGATTGCTCGCCGAGGCGGCCGGATAGGTCACGCCGGGCAGCGCATCGGCGGGGCGGCTGACGAAGCCGCCGTACTGACCTACCGTGGTCCAGCCGAAGGTGGGGTGATTGGCCGAGCGAGGGAAGGCGGAGTAGGGGCGATCCGCCGAGGCGACCTTGTCTTCCTTGGCGTACTCGGCGCCGACGGTGAGCGAGCCGCGCTCGCCCTTGAAGCCCATGACCAGATCAGCAGTACGGGTGGCGCCGTCGCCTTCACTGTACTGGCCGTAGTAGACACTGCCCTGGACGCCTTCCACGTTGGTGCGGGTGATGATGTTGATCACGCCGGCAATGGCGTCGGAGCCATAGATGGACGAGGCTCCATCCTTGAGTACTTCCACGCGTTCTATGGCCGAGACCGGGATGGTCGAAATGTCCTGCAGGCCTGCGGTGGTGATGCCCAGGCGCTTGCCGTTGACCAGTACCAGGGTGCGGGTTGCACCGAGGTTGCGCAGGCTGATGTAGGTGCCGCCGACATTCTCACCTGACGACAGTGGCTGAGCACGGCTGATCGGCGGGGCGCCAACAGCGCTGATGTTCTGCAGGATGTCGGCGACCGAGGAGAATCCCTGCTTCTCGATGTCTGCACGGCTCACGGTCAGTACGGGCTGCGCGGTTTCGACATCGACTTGGCGAATTCGCGAACCTGTGACTTCGATTCGATCCAGCGTGGTGGGCTGTTGCGCTATCGCTGTTCCTGTGCCGGCTGCGGAAACTGCACTGACGGCCAACGCGAGACAAATGGCATCGCGCAGCGGATTGCTGTTGCGGGTCATGGGCTCTCTCCAGGGAAGCTGGGTTGTGTTCGCATACCTCGCAGGGACTGGCGGTTAACGCCATTGGCTGCGAGGTGAGTCGATAGTGCCCCTGAAATCTCATAAATTAAAGCTGCGTTAAGGATTTCTCTTGACATTGTGAGAGTGTTCTTTATCTAGTTCTATTTCCTTATCTATCAATATCTTGCGAAAACATCACGGGGCCGCAGTGGCGGCGGCTTGATGTGATGGGCTTCACGTTATTCATATGGCGTTTAAGAAATGCGCCAATTCATCAAGTCTTGTCTCACTTGCGGGTGCCCATCCTGAGGGCACGGGGCGTGAGCACGGGAGACTTTGCCTGGTCCGGGGTGTCGCCGAGTTCGACGTCGGCCGATCGACCATAAGCACGCGCCTGCAGCCGGGGCGCTGGGCCTTGAAGACGTGCCAGTTCTGTTCGCGGAACTCCCTGGGCAGTGATGGGCGCTGGCGTTCAAACTGACGCATATGCACTGCAGCCGACTTGGCGCTTGGAAGGATCGATTGATGCTCGGCTTCACGAGGCGTTGGAGGCGGTGAAATCTGAGCGAAAAGACTGGGCCGAGTACGTCAGATCTGTCGGAAATCAGGCGCTTGGCAATGTGGAACGATCGCGCTCAGAGGCGAACGTAATCTGCCGGCGCGGTTGCATGTGGCGCTCAGGTGGCCCTGGGTCGTTTGTCCGGTTGCTGTTGCTCGACGGAAGCGCAGGAGTCTGCCGCTGATTGTTGTCGCTAGCAGGCTTTAACGCCTTAAGGAATTCCTGAAGAATCAAGAAGGGGCGCGACCCACGGGCAAATCCCATCAGTTGGGAGCGCAGGCGTGGAGAAGGTCTGGGTCGTACCAGTTGCCCAGGCTCTATTGAACATAATATACAGACTGCGGCATTGCCCGCTTCCATACCCTTGATTTCAAAGGCTTTTGCGCGCGCGACGCCGGGTGCTGCGACCACTACCAGCATCAGTACTGCCGCCGCCGCGCTTAGCCTGTCCAATACCGACCTCCACACCCTGCGTTCCACCGGAGAGGTCGCTCGCTCGGCGTGAATTTTCGCCATCCACATGGCGCCGTCGAGCTTGCCCAACTCACTGATTTGCGCAATTCTCTCATCCGGGATGGGCGCTGTGCCCTTGCGCCACGCGTGAAGAGTCTGTCGCGAAACTCCAAGACGTGTGGCTAAGCCCATGTCTGAGTTGAAGTTTCCCCCTGCGCGTGCTTGGTCAAGCAGGTCGGCAATGGCGTTCATGTAAGGATTCCATTTGACACCTCGTTAGGAGATCAGCTTACATCTGCTCCCGTCAGGATCAATCCTGACACCCGCCACCGGCACCCCAAGGCCGCTGGCGGGTTCTCTTGGGGCTTGGGGCAGGGGGTAGGGCATGTCGCACGCCGAAGACGCCGCAGCCTGCGCACGCATGGCTGAGTACGCACAAGAGCAGTCCGCGATTTCGCGGCGCAATGGCTGGGATACCTCGGCCAACGAATGGGAACGCATTGCACACGGCTGGCGCCGCTTGGAGCGCGCCTATTTGGAAGGGGGGTGCCTGTGATCGATCCGCTGATTACCTTTGTGCTGCTGGCGGCCATCGTGGCCGCGTCCATCGGCGGCGCTCGCATCGTTTCGTGGCTGCTCGACCGGCGTGACTACACCGCCTCGCAGCGGTCCCGCGAAGCCCAGGTCATTGCACTCGCACAGGCTGAGATTGCCGCCACCAAGCGCGGCGATCTGCTGGCCGCAGCCGCCTTTGCAGAAGAGCAGGAGCGCGCCGAGGTGCGTCAGTGATCTTCCTGATCCCGCTTGTTCTCGTTGCCATCTTCTGGTGGTTCAAGCATCTACGTGACGGCAGGGGGCCATTCGAATGAGTGACCTTGAAGCCTTCCTCACTGTTGTAGGCGGCTGGATTTTCATCTGCATGTTCGTCGCATGGCTGCGCGCCCGCGAAAGGCGGCTGAAGTGAGCCTGTTCCTCGACCGCCTTTATCGCAGGTTCTGGCGCCTGCCTGCCTGTAGACCCGGTCACTGCTGCTGCCGCCGCACGTGCATCTGCATCCTTCAGGAGCCGACCGAATGAGCGGCGGAACCTGCAAATTCTGCGGGAACATCAGCGTCTACCTGTTCAAGGGTGGTCTCTGCTACGAGTGCAGCGAAAGCGATGTGCGCGTGCCTGTATCGGCAACGCCGGTTGATCGCCGCTCGCCCGAGCTTGCTGCGTTCGACGCTGCAAATGCGCGCGCCTATGGCGCCCAGCGTCGTGCCGAACTGTTCAACGAGAAGAACGCCGCGCACGGATTCTCGGCGGCGGCCGGAGGCCGACGCCTTGGGCTTGTCCATTCTTCAACAAGTGACACGCGCCGCGTGTCGCTCACTCTCGACCCGAATCACATTCGCGGACTGCGGCTGAAGAAGTCGCTGATTACCGGAGCAAGGCTTCATGACCAAGAGGCGAAACAAGGCTCGTTCCGTGGCGCGTGGTACATGCTCACCACGACTTACCGAAACGGAAGTGACGCTGGCCCTCGTGACATTAGCGAGACACTTAAGCGCATCCGGGGCTTCTTCAATCGAGCTGTCCGATTGCGCTACCGGGGATACCGTCCGCGTTTCCGTTACCTCTGGTGCGGTGAACTCACTAAAGCCGGGGTTCCCCATTACCACGTCTTGATCTACATCCCTCGCGGGATCTTCTTGCCCAAGGCTGACAGGGCAGGGTGGTGGCCTCACGGCCATACCAAGATCGAAAAAGCCCGCAATGCAGTGGGCTATCTGGCGAAGTACGCCAGCAAGTTTTCCCCCGACATGCTCGCGTCGTTCCCGAAGGGATTCCGCACCCATGCCATCGGTGGGCTCAACACGGAATCGAAGCGTGAACTGCGCTGGTGGAAAGCACCTAAGGCAGCACGCGATGCACTCGGCGTACTTGCCGACATCCGCAAAGCCCTGGGCGGCTACGTGGACAAAATCACCGGCGATTTCTGGCCCTCGCCGTGGAAAGTGATCACCGACAGGGGCCGGATCATCGTATGGAAATTGGAGATACCCGCATGAGCAAGATCATCATCCGCACTGCCACCGTCACCCCGCGCCAGATCAAGCGCAAGGATGGCACCATCATGGTCTTTCGCGAGCAGTCCGCCGCCATCATGAAGGATGGCGAGGATTTCCCGCATCCGTTCCGCCTCGGTCTGGACGATGCGCAGGCGCCATATCCGGCTGGCGAGTATCAGGTTGATGCTTCCAGCTTCAACGTGGGTCAGTACGGCGATCTGATTGTCGGTCGCCGCCTCGTGCTGGTTCCAGTCGCACCTGCTGCGACTGCTTCTGCCTCTGCAGCAGCTGCCAAGTAACCAATCAAGACCGGCGCATGGGCAATAGCGTTCGCCGGTCACAGGAGTCCCCATGGAAGAGACGGTTCTCACTCTGTACTGCAAACAGGCTGATTTTGATGCCTCTACCGGCCAGTGTGTCGCTCCTTTCTATGGGCCTGCACCCATGCTCATTCCGCCCATGAGTGCACAGGATGGTTTCGAGGTTTCCGTTGTCATCGCGGGAGCTTGGGCTATCGGCTACATGATTCGGCAATCGCGCCGGGTCACAGGCGGTTAAATCACCCAGAAAGAGAGAAGCTTCTATGAACAATCTGATCCAGAAGTCCCGTGCCAAGATCGTTGCGTTCGGCGCAGCCGCCACCGCCGCCTTGGCACCCGCCGCTGCATTCGCTGGCGAGTATGCGTCGGCTGTTGAGTCGGGTGTAGACAAGGCTGAGTTGACTGCCATCGGCGTCATCATCATGAGCATCGCGGGCATCATCCTGCTCATTCGCTCGGGTCGTAAGGCGACGAACAGCTGATTCGCATGGACCACTGGGGCGGGGAAACCCGCCCCTTTTTTGTTGGGGAGGTGGATATGGCCTACGTCGGCTATTTCGTCATGATTGCGTTACTGGGGGCGCTATGGCTCGCAATGGATGGCTAAGGGCGGCTCTTCTTCTGCTCGTGTCCATGCCAGGGCTAGCACAGGCTGTGGATCAGGGGCAGGCGACACAGATTGCGGTCAAGCAGGTGCATGAGTCATGCAATCAATCGGCCCCTACCGCTGGCACGCACATTCAGGGCGAGATAAAGCTCATTGTGGGGTGGGGCAGCGTCAACGCATCGGGCAGCTGCTTCTTCGGTGACGGCCGCTATCAGGGTTGGCACAGCAAAACTGTTCCTTTTGATACCGCTTGCGAGGCTCGGCCTGACTACAACGGCGCGTTTCCTGGCGGGCAGTACAAGCCACAGAATGGCTCATTCTCGTGCGACCTTGGATGTACCGTGTTGTGGCGACACAATGAGGATGGAACTGTCAATGGATCGACTAAATCCAATTCTTCATGCACTGGCGACTCCTACGATAGCGATGACAAGTGCAACGCTGCCATGGGCGGTGGAGACTCCTATTTCTACAATCGGCAGGTCGGCGTATGCGAGAAGAAGGAGCCAGACTGCGGCGGCGGGACTAAGCCAAACTCACTGGGGCAATGCGCCCCAGAGCCATGCCCTGACGGCATGGCACAGCAGCAGGACGGCACTTGCAAGAAGAAGGAGAACGAGTGTCCAGCAGGACAGGTGAGGTCGCCCGATGGGCGCTGTTTGCCCGGTGACGGTCAGTGTGCGAAGGGCGAGGTGCGCGGACCAGACGGCACGTGCAAGAAGGATTCCGACGATGACGGGAAGCCTGATGAGCCGGGCGATAAGGACACCTTCTCGGGTGGCGATGATTGCAGCGTTCCACCCTCTTGCAGCGGCTCGCCGATCCTGTGCGGTCAGGCGCGCATCCAGTGGCGGATCGACTGTAATACCCGCAAGAACCGGAACATCGCGGGAGGCTCGTGCGCTGCGATGCCTGTGTGCACCGGCGAGAAGTGCGACGCAATGGAGTACGCAGGACTTTTGATGCAGTGGCGCACCGCATGCGCCGCAGAGAAGATGGCAGGCCAGGGCAACAATGGCGGTGACGGGTCCCAGCCGGAATGGACAAAGGTGGGCGGAATGAACACGGATCCCGGAGCGGGGGCATCGCCAGATGACACGAAGGTACTCACTACCAAGCAGATATCGATAAGCGATCTAGATCAGAGCGGCATCGGTGGCGGCGGTTCTTGCATGGGCTTCGCGGGTGGTGGTGGCGGTAGTGGAATTGGCTCAGGGTTTGTGCAAGTCATGGCATCTCCTCCGCCATTCTTCTGCGATCACATCGCTCATATCAAAGCGGCAATCATCCTGTTCGCCTCAGTCACGTCTGTCTTCATCCTCGGTAGGGGAGCTCCGTAATGCCTCAAATTCTTGCCGCGCTCGTAGCGCTTCTCGTGAGCGCTCTCCGCCAGTACCTTCCCGGCATCATTGGTCGTGTGTTGCTTGCATTTGGGATAGGCTTCGTCACCCACGAAGTGGCAATGCCTGCATTGAAAGGCTACGTTGAATCCAAGTTCGGCGCGCTTCCGCCGTTGTTTCAGGCTTACTGGGGCGCAACCGGGATCGGCGTAGCTGTGACGATGATCCTTAGCGCGTGGTTTGCGACGCGCGCGCAGGCCGCTGTGCTCAGCAAGATTGGGAGCAAGTAATGGCCCTGTACCTCGTCACCGGCCAACCCGGCCACGGGAAGACCGCCTACGCCCTGGACAAGGCCTTCAAGCTCCAAAAGGAGGGCAGGGCCATCTATGCACACGGTGTAAAGGACCTCGATTACGCCAAGGCGGGATGGACGTATCTCGAAGATCCATCCAAGTGGGAAGAGCTGCCTGACGGTTCCGTTGTTCTGCTTGATGAGTGCTACACGGTTTTTCCGAACCGCAATCCTGGTGCTGCCGTTCCCGCGCATGTCAAGGCGCTGGCAACGCATCGGCACCGTGGATTTGATTTCATTCTGATTGCGCAGCAGGGTTTGCAGCTGGACCCATTCCTGCGCGGCCTCTATGAAGAGCATGTGCATGTTCGGCAGACGTCCATCGTTCGCAGCAAGACCAAGCTCAAGCGCTGGAATCAGTATCAGAGCAACGTCCAAGTTAAGTGCGATGACACGGTTGATTGGATCAGGCCGAAGTACGTCTTCGACTACTACACCAGCACTACAAAGATCACGACTAAGCGCACCATGCCCATGTGGATGCGCTGGCTATTGCTGTTGATCGTTCTTCTGGGCGCCGTCCTTGGCTACTTGAAATGGCGCTATGACACCAAGATCGAGGAAGCTGAGCAGCAGAGTAAGCAGCTGCATCCCATCACGTTGGACGGGATGCGACCGACTGCGCGGAGCGGAGCGGAAGCGGGGGCGGGCGCAGCCGTCACATATGCGACTGTCGCTGAGTACGCCACTGCTCACCTCCCGCGCATCGGCACAATGCCCTGGACTGCTCCGATCTATGACCAGCGAGCAGTGACCAGCGATCCGCAGCTGTACTGCATCGCCAGTGGCGAGGGGCTGGACGGCAATGGTCAGCACACCCCGGCCACCTGCACATGCCTGACAGAGCAGGGCACACGTTACGAGCTGAGCCAGCCGGAATGTCGCACGCTGGCGCGCAATGGTCCGGTATACAACCCCTACAAGACCACGCAGCCCCCAGCGCCTGCGCCAGCTCCGGCGATGCCGGCACCAGTCAGTTCACGGGACGCAGCCGGCATACAGGGCGCAGTGATCAGCCGCGGCGAACGCGCCAACGGCAGCTTCCCGGAGTCGCCTGCATTTGAGTCCGATACCTACCTGACCAGCCCGACGATCCCGACAAAGCTCTGATATTCGTGATCAGTCACGGGCATGGCTGGCCGGGGATGTTCTCCCAGCCGCCCGGAATCCTTCGGAAAGCAACGCCACCGATGCAGCGGACATCAGTTCGTCGCTGCTGGGCTTCGCGGTCTGCCCGTTCTCTGCGCGCACGAATCGCTGCTATCGCTGCTTCACGTTCAGCCGAGGGTTCGGGCATATGAGGCTGCGCAACGATGGTTGGGGGAGACGGCTCAGGCTCGCCATTGAAGCGGGCATTCCAGGCGTCGCTGGTCCGTAGATGCAGCCAGATTCCGGCACCGGCCATGCCCAGCAGCAGCACAGCCCAGAGGCCAAGCCACGGAAACTCCCAGCGTGCACGCTGGATCGGTGGAAGGTAATCCGGTCGTTCGCGTTCCATGCAGCCCCCCAAGGCGTCCTGCGCACATTCTAGCCGGGGTGTAGGGGCGGCGCCCCTACGGACGCGCCTCACACGCGCTGGCGGCGTTTCGGCCCCGGTACCGGCAGGACTGCCGCAGGCGGCTCGGCGTCGGGGCCAGCCATCGCCATCGATGACCGCTTATTCCGGCGCTGTGCCAAGGCATCCGAGAGGTTCACCACGCTGGCAGCGTTGAACGACAAGGGTTTCCGGGGCTTGCCGATCGCGCGGCCGCTCTCCATCATTCGACGCCATTCCTGCGCTTGCGCAGCGGTGAGCGACAGCCAGGCCAGATCCTGCGGTTCCAGCTCGCGGCCCTCGGGCGTGACCAGTCGGCCACCCTTAAACGAAAAACCGGCCCAAGGGCCGGTCAGTTTCCGATCACGCACGATCAGGCTCCATGCCAAAGAAGGAGCCGAGGCCGACGCAAGAAGTGCGCCAGCCAACCGCGCAAGAGCGAACATAATATACAGACTGCGGCATTGCCCGCTTCCATACCCTTGATTTCAAAGGCTTTTGCGCGCGCGACGCCGGGTGCTGCGACCACTACCAGCATCAGTACTGCCGCCGCCGCGCTTAGC